>OZ219808.1:0-13617 GCA_964291515.2 Dehalococcoidia bacterium | reverse complement strand
GCGAGGGCGTTATCGTACGAGTCGCCCACGGATCCGACTGATGGTTCGATACCGGCTTCGGTGAGCCGGTTGGTGTAGCGGATGGACAGGTATTGGCTGCCGGCGTCGGAGTGACGCACGAGGCGGCGGTCGGGGTCTGTGGTGTCTGGTCGCCGGGCATACAGGGCCTGTTCGAGCGCGTCGAGAGCGAGGTCGGTTCGTAGACTGCTCGACACTCGCCAGCCGACGACGAACCGCGAGAACGCGTCGACAACGAACGCCGCGTAGACGAACCCCGACCAGGTCGGAACATAGGTCAGGTCGGCCAACCACAGACGGTCCGGACGGTCGGCCACGAAGCTGCGGTCTACCAGATCAGCCGGTCTCGCGGCGTCCTCATCCGGGATCGTCGTTCGCTTCTTCTCGCCCCTCACCACACCCACCATGCCTTCGAGGCGCATCAGTCGCTCCACCGTGCAACGGGCCACCACAACCCCTTCACGCTGCAACTGACGCCAAACCTTGCGGGCGCCGTACACCCCAAAGTTCAACTCCCACACCCGGCGGATCAGCGGCCTCAGCGCATCGTCACGCCGGGACCGGGCCGAGCAACGCTCCGGTTCGCGCTCCCGCCGCTTGTGCCCGTAATAAGTGGACGGGGCAATACGGCAACTCAGCACAGATCAGCTCGACCCCGAACTCATCACGGTTCTCATCCACAAACGCGGTCACCTGCGCCCTCCGCGGTCGAGCTCCGCCCGCACGAAATACGCAGAAGCCTTCCGCAAGATCTCATTCGCCCTCCGCAACTCACGAACCTCCCGCCGCAACTCGGCCAACTCAGTCTGCTCATCGGACGTCAACCCGGCCCGCAGGCCCTGATCCCGCTCAGCCCGGCGAACCCACAGCCGCAGCGTCTCAGCCGAACCGCTCCGCAATCGAACAGATCGCCGCCCACTCCCAACGGTGCTCCCCCCGATGCTCCGACACCAACCGGACAGCCCGCCACCGGAACCTCCGGCGAATATGTGATCGGTCTACCCCATAACTCCATAATCTCCCAACAAATCGAGTCTCCGGAGAAACCGGTACGGTTCAGTCCGTACTGCTCGGAGCCGATCACCACAGCCGCGCGATGGTGTGCGAGGTTGCTCATGTGGAACGTTGAGGTAGGCTATGCGATTGGAAAGTAGGGGTGGCAAGCGCGATGCCGGCGGCTAGAGCATGGCAACAGGCGGAACGCCCCGACATGAGATTCACTACATAGCACCGAGGTAGATATGCATTACGCCCGATACCTAGCGGCATTCGTCGTGTACACGGTCATTGATGTCGCGTGGAACGTCTCTCCGATGGCCGTTGGGATGTACGAGAGCCTGTACGAGGCGAGCGGGAACGACGGGCTGCTCGATCAGTTCGGACGGGAGATAGACATGTGGGGTGGAGGGCAGGCGCTGGCGCTGGTCGCCTTCTTCGGGCTAATCGCGCTCGGCAACTGGTACCTGGCGATCGAGCCGGCGTTGCGGCACAACAGCCTCCCCCGGGCGATGAAGAACAGCTTCGTCCTCGGCTGCGCCGCCTACGCCACCTACATCGTCCCGATCTACGTGATGCTCTCTACGTGGCCGGGCGTGCTGGTGCCCATCGACATCCTGATCGGCGGCCTGCTCAGCCTGATCACCTCCACTACGGTGACCTACGTCGCGCTCCGCCGCCGCGCCGCCTGACCCCGCCCCGGACTCAGGCGAGTTGGCGCTCGACTAAGCGGCGGAAGGGACCATCGATAGTCGACAACTCGTCGAAGTCTCCAACCTGGACGATACGGCCCCGCTGCATTACGTAGATGCGGGCAGCGTGCGGATCGTCGAGCTACGGTGCACGATCACGGATGCGGGTCGCGTCGAGCCAGATGATGCTCGGATTACAGACGAGCGCCCGGGCGATTTCCAGTCGTTGGCGCTGTCCGCCGCTGAAATATTGTCCGCCTCCGGCATGGACACACCGTCGAAGACACACCGTCGAACAGGATCTCGCCCGACCAGGCCGGCGCGCGGCGCGCCTCACGCAGCCCAGAACTAGACTCACCAACACACCCAGGGTGAGTAATTTCAGTGATCGCCATCACCGGCGCTCTGACATCGCTCAACACACCCGCCAAGTCACGCCCACGATCCGAGCCAGGGTTAGGCCAGCGCTCAACCCTGGGTTGGACTCATACTGCACGCAGGCGCAACGCGAGCGCGTTAAACGCACCGGCCTACAGGTACACCCTGCTCGCGACCCCGACCATCCTGTGGGATGATTCCCATTGAACGATCTGTCTAACTGGGGGTTCGCACGCTCTCATAATTCGTTCGTTGCTGTCCGATGGGACCTGCGAGGGGCTGGCGATGCTGCTACTGCCCGTCCGGGGTCGTGACATCCATGATGGTGATCGTGTGCTCGGAGTATTCCCGGGCGATGACGACCCCGCGCCCTACCGGGTGAGCGATTACGAAGACCAGGGTCTCCGACCCTTCCGCGATCTCGTCCCTCAGGACGTCTACGGGGATGGTCACTGTCTGGCTTCCGGCCGGGACTACCACCTTGTGGGGGAGAGCGGCATAGTCGACACCTGGGGTTGCGGTGCCACGCACGAAGCAGCTCATCGTGATTTCCTGCTGGTGGGGCTTGTTGAGTCTCAGCCGGATCACCGCACGCTCGCCCTCGTTGGCCTGCGACTGAGTGGGGAGTAGCAGGACTGTCGCCACATCGTCGTCGGTGAACTTGAGGGTTGTGGATGGCCCCGCGGTGACGTTCCCGGAGACCACGCTGAGCGAGACCGTCACCAACTCGTCCGGCTCAACCAGGTTGTCGTCAACCGGGAAGAACCTGACGGTCTTCAGCGTCTCGCCCGGCGCGAAGATCAGTGTCTGGTCGTATCGCCAGTCATCGGGCCCATTCGACAACGCCCACACATCGCCGGTTCGCCCGATCTGTGCCGTCGGCGAAGTCATCGTGAACGTGAGCTCCACCTCATCGGTCTGGGCGCTGCTCAAGAGCACGGCCATCTCCACCGGCGAGCCGTCCTCATTCAGGGTGTACGCGGTACTGTCGAAGCGTGCCACTGCCAGGCTTCGTATTCGCACCTTCGGTTTGTCGTCGTCGGTGATCGTCACCGTCGCGTCGAAGATGTTCAGACCGGTCGCGATGCCGTGCACAGTGAGCGACTCGTCCCCTTCGTTGAGGGTGTCCTGCGTGGGCGTCAACGTGAACGTCCGCGCACCGCTCCACTCCCCCGCCGTGATCGTGATGTCGAAATCGCTGACGCCCGTGTAGTCGGTGTCCGAGATGGCCACGTCGCCGGCCTTGCCGACCTTCACAGTCACTGTCTGGTCGACATCGAACGTCGCCGAGCCAACTAGGGTCGCCGTCACTGTCACCATCGTCGCACCAGCACCTTCGCCTACGGATGTCGGGCCGACCGAAAGCGCCACCAACGCCAGCGCTGTGTCGTCATCCGTGATCGTTCCCTTGGCCGCAATCGACGACCCGAGGGTGGCGTTGGTCGGCGAGGCGAGCGTCACCGTGAAGGTCTCAGCGTCCTCCGCGATGCTGTCCTCGGTCGTCTGTACCTCGATCGTGCCCGTCGTCGAGCCTGCCGTGATGGTCAATGTCTGCGCCGTTGTCTGCGCCGTGTAATCCGTGCCCGCGGTTGCCTGGTTTGCACCCGGCGCGCCGTCGTCGCCGGTCGTCCACTGTACAGTCACGTCTCGGACCGACATCTCCCCTAGGGTGACCGTGAACCGCGCCTTGCCGCCCTCAACCACCGACGCGTCAGCAATCGTCAACTCGGGCAGCGAGTCATCGTCGGCGATCGTCACCGTCGTGTCGGAGACAACTAGGCCGGTTGCGGTGCCGTGCAGCGTGAGCGTCTCCGACCCCTCCTTGAGCGCGTCGCCCGTCGGCGTCAGCGTGAACGTCGCCTCGCCGCTGCTCTGCCTGGCGGGGATGGACACGGTGACCGTGTCGGCAACGGTGTAGTCGGTGCCTGCGACCGCCGTGTCAGCCGACTTGCCGACGGTGACCGACACCGACGTGTCCGCGGTGAGGGTTCCGCTACCTACGAAGGCCGCCGTCACAGTGAGCGTCGTGGGACCCGCGTCTTCCGCCACCCACGTCGGAGAAACACTCAGCGTCACGGCGGTGGGTGGGGTGGCTTCGACCGCGTCGCTGATCAGGAGGGTGTACTGCTTCGCGGACTGGTCGATGGTGACATGCTGCCCGACGACGTTCGCCAGGTTGACGATGAGGGTCTCGAGCCCTTCCGTAGTCCCGTCAGCGATGGTCGGGATCGCGACATCGGCAGTCCTTTCTCCTGCCGGGATGGTGAGGGTGGCGGGCAGGGCTGCGAAGTCCTCGCCTGCTTGAGCCGTTCCGCTCACGCCGAGGTCCACGGTCACGTCGTCCTGATGGGACTTCTGCATGTGTACGCGGAACTGGCTCTGCTCGCCTTCGTTCACTTCCGCGTGCGTGGGCCTCAGATACAGGACGCTACGGTCGTCATCCGTCAGGGTCACCGTGGTCGGAGATCCGGCCCGCACCTGCCCGCTCACCACGAGGAGCGAAATGGCAACCTCTTCGTCCGGCTCCACAATATTGTTGTCGACGGGGAGGAGGCGGATCAGTCTCCGGGTATCGCCAGCCGCGAAGATCAGTTCTCCCGTGCTGACCCACCCGTCCGGACCGTCCGACCGGGTAATGATGTCGCCGTCCCTGCCGACCACCGAGTCGGGAGCATGCAGCAGGTACCGCACCTCTGTCGTGGTGGTGAGGGCGGTGTCAAGGATTACGGCGATGTCCAGTCTGCCGTCCTCGTTGAGGCTGTAGGCCGTGCGCTGGAAGGCGACGGTTGCGTCCGGCCTTCCGGTCAGGTCGTCGTCGGTGATGGTCAGATTCTCAGGATCGGGTGCCTCTACCTGTGCGGTCCCCGTCACGCTCGCCGAAACCCGCACCGTCTTGTCCGGGCCAACCTGATCATTATCAACAGCTGCGATGGTGACAAGATCCTTGCTCTCGAGATCGCCCGCCTTGATGGTCAACACCCGGGTCGTGCTGACCCTGAAGTCCGACGCGGCTGTGTCGGTCAACGGAGCGGCAGCGACGGTGAAGATGACGTCGTCGTCCACGACCTCGCTCAGTCGGGCAGTGATGTAGCTCGCGCCCTTGTTTCCGCCACCCTCGGAGATGATGGCGGGGCTCAGCACCAATGACGACGGCACGCCCTGCTGCGCGTCGTTGTCCTGGATCGTCCCGAATGCCTGCTGCCCGGGCGGAACACTCCGGCGCCTGACCCGCGGCGAGGGAAGATTTAACGTCACAGTAACGGTTTCATCTCCTTCAACGAGCGTGTCGCCGATGATTGGGATGACGATGCTCGCTTGTTGACTTCCCGCGGGAATGGTGAGAGAAAGCGGATCTGGAGCCGTGTAATCGCTGCCAACCGTTGCTGTCCCACCCAGAGTGTAGGAAACAGTGACGTCCTTCCCGCTCACGCTGCTCAAGCTGACCACGAAGGTCATGTCGGTGGTGTCTTGGGCTGTGTCCCCTTCCGTCACGGACGCGGCATCGGCCACGGAGAGCGTCGGTGGGGCGTCATCGTCGGCGATGCTCACGCTGGCGTCGGAAATCGTCAGGCCCATGGCGGTGGCGTGAACTGTCAAAGACTCGTCGTCCTCGTCGAGGGTGTCCTGCGTCGGCGTGAGCGTGAACGTCTGCTGGCCGCTCGATTGCCCCGCCGTGATCGTGATATCGAAGTCGCTTACACCGGTGTAATCGGTGTCCGAGATGGCTACATCGCCAGCCTTGCCTACCTTCACCGTCACCGTCGTGTCCGTGGAGAACGTTGTCGAACCAGCGAGGGTCGCCGTCACCGTCACCGTCGTCCCACCAGCCCCCTCACCCACACTGGTCGGGCTAACCGACAACGACGCGGTAGTCGGTGCCGTGTCGTCATCGGTGATTGTGCCCGTCGCCGTCTTCGAGGAGCCGAGCGTGGCGTGGGAGGGTGAAGCAAGCGTGACAGCGAAGGTCTCTTCGCCCTCGGCGATGGTGTCCTTCGTCGTCTGCACCTCGATGGTGCCGGTGGCGGATCCGGCCGCGATCGTCAGGGTGGTGGCGCTGCTCTGTGCGGTGTAGTCGGTGCCTGCGGTCGCCTGGTTCGCCCCCTGCGCGCCGTCGTCTCCGGTCGTCCACTCCACGCTCACGTCGCGGCCCGACACCGGGGTTAGCGTCACCGTGAACTGCGCCTTGCCGCCCTCCGTCACCGACGCGTCCGCGACCGTCAACTCCGGCAATGGGTCGTCGTCGGTGATGCTGACCTCAGCGTCGGAGATCGTGAGTCCCGCCGCCGTGGCATGGACGGTCAGCTTTTCGTCCGCCTCGTCGAGGGTGTCGTTTGTTGGCGTGAGCGTGAAGGTGCCCTGCCCGCTTAGTTGGCCCGCCGTAATCGTGATATCGAAGTCGCTAACACCGGTGTAATCAGTGTCCGAGACGGCGGTGTCACCGTCCTTGCCGACCTTCACCTTCACCGTCTTGTCCGCATTGAGAGCGACCGAGCCAGCAAGGGTCGCCGTCACCGTCACCGTCGTCCCACCAGCTGCCTCACCCACACTGGTCGGACTTACCGACAACGACGCCGTCGTCGATGCCGTGTCATCATCATCGGTGATCGTCAACGTCGCAGGCGACGGGTCCGCCACACCACCGCCCGACGCTTCGCCCGACACGGCCACCGACACATTCGGGGCATCCACGTCGTTATCCACCGCCGTCACTGTCACCGTCCCTGTGCTGGCCGTCGCTCCAGCGGCGAACGTCAGGGTCTTGTTAGCAGTCAACGTCACCGGCGACTGCGCTGGGACTGACACCTCGACTGTCACCGCCGTATGCGATTTGCCTGACAGTGTTGCCGTCACCGTGCTCGAATTCGTCTGGCCGCTCTCGGAAATCGTTGACGGTGTCAGCACCAAACTGGCGGTGGGTGTCGCTTCGTCGTCGGTGATCGTCAACGTCGCAGGCGACGGATCTCCAACGCCGCCACCGGACGCCGCACCAGACACCGCCACCGTCTTGTTCGGGGCGTCCACGTCGTTATCCACCGCCGTCACTGTCACCGTGCCTGTGCTGGCCGTCGCTCCAGCCGCGAACGACAGGGTCTTGTTAGCAGTCAACGTCACCGGCGACTGCGCTGGGACTGACACCGTTACTGTCACCCCCCGGTCTGATTTCCCTGACAGCGTTGCGGTCACCGTGGACGCGTTACCGTTCCCGCTCTCGGAAATCGTGGCCGGTGTCAGCACCAGGGTCGCGGTCGGTGTCCCCTCATCATCGGTCACCGTCACCGCAACACTGCCGACCGTCTCGGCGTCGTAATCATTACCCGTCGACGTCACCGCATGCGTAATAGTCGTCTTGCGCCGATTGCCGGTGTTGTCCACATCGTCGTCCACCGCAGTTACCGTCACCGTCTCCGCGTCCCAATCCGACGGTGTGAACGTCAACGTCTGCGGGCTAACAGTCGCGGTTGTTGTGTCCCCACTCGTGACCGAGATCGTTACCGTCCCCGACGGCTGCGACGACAACGCCACCTCATAAGACACCACATTCTCAACCACATCCTGAGTCTCCGTCTTGTCGACCTCATGGACGGTCAAACCACCCTCCGGGACAGCCACCCCCGCCGAAGTTGTCACCGTCACCCCACGCTCATCGTCGTCGATGATCGTCCCAGTCGCCGTCGATGCTGTCCCCAACGTCGCGTTGGTCGGGTCGCTCAGGGCGACCACAAACGTTTCATCACCCTCAACAACGCTGTCCTCAGTCGTCTGCACCTCAACCGTCCCCGACCCCGAACCCGCTGCGATCGTCAAAGACGCCGCCGTGGTCTGCGCCGCATAATCGGTGTCCGCAGTCGCCTGGTTCGCGCCCTCCGAACTGTCGTCCCCGGTTGTCCACTCCACGCTCACGTCCCGGCCCGACACCGGCGTCAGCGTCACCGTGAACACCGCCTTACCCCCCTCCGCCACCGACGCATCCGCGACCGTGAGCTCCGGCAACGCGTCGTCGTCGGTGATCGTCACCTCCGCGTCGGAGACCGTGAGACCCGCCGCCGTCGCGTGAACCGTCAGCTTCTCGTCGTCCTCGTCCAACGTGTCCTGGATCGGAGCCAGGCTAAACGTCCCCTTGCCGCTGCTCTCACCGGCCGTGATCGTGACACTGAAACCACTAACACCCGCATAATCGGTGTCCGAAACGGCGGTATCACCATCCTCTCCGACCGTCACCGCCACCGTCTTGTCAGCATCGAACGTCGTCGAACCACCAAGAGTCACCGTCACCGTGACCGTCGTCGCGCTGTCCTCCTCACCCACCGACACCGGACTCACACTCAGCGACGCTGTCGCCGGTGCCGTATCGTCGTCGGTGATAGTCAACGACACCGCCTGCGGATCCGACACACCACCACCCGACGCCGCACCCGACACCAACACCGACACATTCGGGGCGTCCACATCATTGTCCACCGCGGTGACCGTGACCGTCCCGGTGCTGACCGTCGCACCAGCCGCGAACGTCAACGTCGCATTAGCAGTCAACGTCACCGGCGACCCGTTCGGCACCGACACCTCGACCGTCACCTGCTCACTCGACTTGCCCGACAACATCGCCGTCACCGTGCTCGAATTCGTTGCCCCACTCTCAGCAATCGACGACGGGGACAGCACCAGCGACACGGTCGGCGTGCCCTCATCATCCGTAATCGTCAACGTCACATCCGACGGATCCCCAACCCCACCACCCGACGCCGCACCCGACACCGCCACCGTCACGTTCGGGGCGTCAACATCATTGTCCGCCGCCGTCAACTTGACCGTCCCCGAACTAGTCGTCGCACCCGCCGCGATCGTCAACGTCTTGTTAGCAGTCAACGTCACCGGCGAGTCCGCTGGGACTGACACCTCGACTGTCACGGCCCGGTCTGACTTGCCCGACAACCTTGCGGTCACCGTGGACGCGTTACCGTTCCCACTCTCAGAGATCGTGCTCGGCGACAGCGACAGCGACACGGTCGGGGTGCCCTCATCATCCGTAATCGTCAACGTCACATCCGACGGATCCCCAACGCCGCCACCCGACGCCGCACCAGACACCGCCACCGTCTTGTTCGGGGCGTCCACGTCGTTATCCACCGCCGTCACTGTCACCGTGCCCGTGCTGGCCGTCGCTCCAGCCGCGAACGACAGGGTCTTGTTAGCAGTCAACGTCACCGGCGACCCGTTCGGGACTGACACCGTTACTGTCACCCCCCGGTCTGATTTCCCTGACAGCGCTGCGGTCACCGTGGACGAATTCGTTTGGCCGCTTTCAGCAATCGTGGCCGGTGTCAACACCAAACTGGCGGTCGGGGTCGCCTCATCGTCGGTGACCGTGACCGCAACACTGCCGACCGTTTCGTCGTCGTAATCGTTGCCCGTCGACGTCACCGCATGCGTAATAGTCGTCTTGCGCTGATCGCCGGTGTTGTCCACATCGTCGTCTACCGCCGTTACCGTCACCGTCTCCGCGTCCCAATCCGACGGGGTGAACGTCAACAACTTCGGCGACACCGTCGCCACCGTCACATCCCCACTCGCCACCGAGATCGTTACCGTCCCCGACGGTTTCGACGACAACGCCACCTCATAAGACACCACATTCTCCATCATGTCCTCAGTCGACGACTTGTCGACCTCATGCGCCGTCAAACCCCCAGCAGGCACCGCCACCCCCGCCGGGTCCGACAGCATCACCCCAACCTCATCGTCGTCGATGATCGTCCCCGTCGCCGACGATGGCGACCCGAGGGTGGCGTTGGTCGGGTCGCTCAAGGTCACCACAAACGTTTCGTCCCCCTCCGCAACACTGTCTTCTGTGGTCTGCACCTCGACCGTCCCCGACCCCGAACCCGCTGCGATCGTGACGGTCGCCGCCGTTGTCTGCGCGGTGTAATCGGTGTCCGCGGTCGCCTGCTTCGCACCCTGAGCGCCGTCGTCGCCCGTGGTCCACCCAACGCTCACGTCGCGGCCCGACACCGCGTCCAATGTGACCGTGAACTCCGCCTTGCCGCCCTCAGTCACCGACGCGGCCGCGATGGTGACCTCCGGCAGATCGTCGTCGTCGGTGATCGCCACCTCAGCGTCAGAGACCGTCAAACCCGCCGCCGTGGCGTGAACCGACAGCTTCTCGTCGTCCTCGTCCAGAGCATCCTGCCTCGGAGCCAACGAGAACGTCTCAGAACCCGACAGCTGCCCCGCCGTGATCGTGATACTGAAACCACTAACCCCCGCATAATCGGTGTCCGAAACCGCGGTGTCACCATCCTTGCCCACCTTCACCGACACCACCTTGTCCTCAGCGAAAGTCACCGAACCCGCCAGCGTTGCGGTCACCGTCACCGTCGTCGCGCTAGCCCCTTCACCCACCGACACCGGGCTAACCGACAAGGCCGCCTTCGTTGGGGCCTCATCGTCGTCGGTGATCGTCCCCGTCGCTGTCGATGCTGTCCCCAACGTCGCGTTCGTCGGGTCGCTCAAGGTGACCACAAACGTTTCGTCCCCCTCGACAACACTGTCCTCAGTCGTCTGCACCTCAACCGTCCCCGACCCCGAACCCGCTGCGATCGTCAAAGACGCCGCGGTGGTCTGCGCCGCATAATCCGTGTCCGCGGTCGCCTGGCTCGCGCCCTCCGCGGCGTCATCGCCCGTCGTCCACCCAACCGTCACGTCCCGGCCCGACACCGCGCTAAGGGTCACCGTGAACACCGCCTTACCCCCCTCAGCCACCGACGCATCCCCGACCGTGACCTCCGGCGGATCGTCATCGTCGGTGATCGCCACCTCAGCGTCAGAGACCGTCAAACCCGCCGCCGTCGCGTGAACCGTCAGTTTCTCGTCGTCCTCGTCCAGAGCATCCTGCCTCGGAGCCAGACTGAACGTCCCCTCACCACTTCTCTCACCCGCCGTGATCGTCAACGTCACATCCGACACCCCGATGTAATCCGTCCCCGACACCGCAGAATCGCCGTCCTTGCCGACCTTCACCAACACGGCCTTGTCCGCTGGGAACGTCGTCGAACCAGCAAGCGTCGCGGTCACCGTCACCGTCGTCGCGCTGGCCCCCTCACCAACCGACACCGGACTCACACTCAATGCCGCTGTTGTTGGGGCCGTATCATCATCCGAAATCGTCCCCGTCGCTGTCGATGCTGTCCCCAACGTCGCGTTCGTCGGGTCGCTCAAGGTGACCACAAACGTTTCGTCGTCCTCCGCGATGCTGTCTTCTGTGGTCTGGACCTCAACCGTGCCGGTGGCCGAACCCGCTGCGATCGTCAAAGTCTGCGCGGTCGTGAACGCGGTGTAATCGGTGTCCGCGGTCGCCCGGCTCGCGCCCTCCGTGGCGTCGTCGCCGGTCGTCCACTGCACTGTCACGTCGCGGCCTGACACCGCGTCCAACGTGACCGTGAACTCCGCCTTGCCGCCCTCCGCCACCGACGCGGCCGCGATGGTGACCTCCGGCAATGGGTCGTCGTCGGTGATCGCCACCTCCGCGTCAGAGATGGTGAGGCCAGTGGCGGTGGCGTGCACCGACAGTTTCTCGTCATCCTCATCCAAAGCGTCCTGCCTCGGAGCCAACGAGAACGTCTCAGAACCCGACAGCTGCCCCGCCGTGATCGTCAAAGTCACATCCGACACCCCGATGTAATCCGTGCCCGACACCGCAGAATCGCCCTGTTTGCCGACCTTCACCAACACCGTCGTATCCTCAGCGAAGGTCACCGAACCAGCAAGCGTCGCCGTCACCGTCACCGTCGTCGCGCTGTCCCCCTCACCCACACTGGTCGGGCTCACCGACAGGGCCGCTGTGGTTGGGGCCGTGTCATCATCCGAAATCGTCAACGACACCGCCGACGGATCCCCAACACCGCCACCCGACGCCGCACCCGACACCACCACCACCACATTCGCCGCGTCCACAGTGTTATCCACCGCCGTGACCGTCACCACCCCGGTGCTAGTCGTCGCGCCAGCGGCGAACGTCAGGGTCTTGTTCGTGGTCAACGTCACCGGCGACTGCGCCGGGACTGACACCTCGACTGTCACCTGCTCACTCGACTTGCCCGACAACCTTGCGGTCACCGTGGACGCGTTACCGTTCCCGCTCTCATTGATCGTTGCGGGGCTGAGCGACAGGGTCACGGTTGGGGCACCCTCGTCGTCGGTGATCGTCAGGGTCACATCAGACGGATCCCCAACCCCGCCACCGGATGCCACACCCGACACGGCCACCGACACATTCGGGGCATCCACGTCGTTATCCACCGCCGTCACTGTCACCGTCCCTGTGCTGGCCGTCGCTCCAGCGGCGAACGTCAGGGTCTTGTTAGCAGTCAACGTCACCGGCGACTGCGCTGGGACTGACACCTCGACTGTCACCGCCGTATGCGATTTGCCTGACAGTGTTGCCGTCACCGTGCTCGAATTCGTCTGGCCGCTCTCGGAAATCGTTGACGGTGTCAGCACCAAACTGGCGGTCGGTGTCGCTTCGTCGTCGGTGATCGTCAACGTCGCAGGCGACGGATCTCCAACGCCGCCACCGGACGCCGCACCAGACACCGCCACCGTCTTGTTCGGGGCGTCCACGTCGTTATCCACCGCCGTCACTGTCACCGTGCCTGTGCTGGCCGTCGCTCCAGCCGCGAACGACAGGGTCTTGTTAGCAGTCAACGTCACCGGCGACTGCGCTGGGACTGACACCGTTACTGTCACCCCCCGGTCTGATTTCCCTGACAGCGTTGCGGTCACCGTGGACGCGTTACCGTTCCCGCTCTCGGAAATCGTGGCCGGTGTCAGCACCAGGGTCGCGGTCGGTGTCCCCTCATCATCGGTCACCGTCACCGCAACACTGCCGACCGTCTCGGCGTCGTAATCATTACCCGTCGACGTCACCGCATGCGTAATAGTCGTCTTGCGCCGATTGCCGGTGTTGTCCACATCGTCGTCCACCGCAGTTACCGTCACCGTCTCCGCGTCCCAATCCGACGGTGTGAACGTCAACGTCTGCGGGCTAACAGTCGCGGTTGTTGTGTCCCCACTCGTGACCGAGATCGTTACCGTCCCCGACGGCTGCGACGACAACGCCACCTCATAAGACACCACATTCTCAACCACATCCTGAGTCTCCGTCTTGTCGACCTCATGGACGGTCAAACCACCCGCAGGCACCGCCACCCCCGCCGAAGTTGTCACCGTCACCCCACGCTCATCGTCGTCGATGATCGTCCCAGTCGCCGTCGATGCTGTCCCCAACGTCGCGTTGGTCGGGTCGCTCAGGGCGACCACAAACGTTTCATCACCCTCAACAACGCTGTCCTCAGTCGTCTGCACCTCAACCGTCCCCGACCCCGAACCCGCTGCGATCGTCAAAGACGCCGCCGTGGTCTGCGCCGCATAATCGGTGTCCGCAGTCGCCTGGTTCGCGCCCTCCGAACTGTCGTCCCCGGTTGTCCACTCCACGCTCACGTCCCGGCCCGACACCGGCGTCAGCGTCACCGTGAACACC
>OZ219807.1:0-6414 GCA_964291515.2 Dehalococcoidia bacterium | reverse complement strand
TGTTCCGACTGCCAGTCAAACACACCCCTCAGCGGGTGAGGATTGAAACACTTGCGTCGTGGCTCCAATGCACACATGCGCATCCTATCGGCAGTCGCACAAGAGTGCGACTGCCGATAGGATCGCTGTCGGGAACCTCAGATGACCATTGCAGGGTCTGTATCTGTGAGGCCGCGCACTTCGTCGTAGTAGCCCTGAGGCCAACGACCGACGCCAGGCAGAACTTCTTCGAGGAATCGACTCTTACGACGCGTCTCGTACTCGCGTCGGTTGAGCGAGACCATGTGAGGCTGGAGTTCCCGCAATACTTCCCGGGGCGGTCGTTCGCGAGCGCGAAGCTGCTTGACCAGGGCGTCGATCTTGCCAGCGTCCTGATCCGGGTAATCCACAATCACATCACAGCGATCATCTTCGATCATGCGGAACTTCTCCGCCACCTTGGGGTAATTCAGCTGTTTTCGATATCTCTGAATTCCCGCCTTGTCCGAGTCGACCGCCACCCCAAAGAGATGGTCGAAGTAGCGGCCAACCGTCTGCGGATCATTGAGGTCGAAATCGGGAAGTTCCCGCACGACACGGGCCAGGTCCCGGCCCGACCTGTAGACGCCAGGCGGCGACTTGTCGTCGACCGTTCTGAAGACGACGACACGGCCCCCGCGTTCGCCCAGCGTGCCTTCGCGGTTGCAGCGCCCGGCCGCCTGGATGATCGCGTCGAGCGGGGCTTCGGCTCGAAACACTGCTGGGAAGTCAAGATCGACGCCCGCCTCGACCACCTGCGTACTCACCACATGGCACGGCGACCCGGCCTCGAGCCGCTCCTTGATTTCGTTAAGCACTTCGGCTCGATGAGCGCCGCAGAGCAGAGTCGAGAGGTGCAGCGCTTCTGGATCGTTCAGCTCGTCCAACAGCTCCAAGGCGTGGTTCTTCGTATTCACGATGGCGAGCACACTCCGTTCCTCGCGCATCCAGCCAGCGACATCACACCACTGGTTTGGCCGCTCGGTGCGCCATTCGTATCGCACTCGCTGGACCGCCTTGAAGTGACGCCGATGTTGAGGAACCAGCTCGAAGGCTTGGACATCGCGGAACTCTTTGATCGATTCGAAGGCCGGCTGAGTGGCGGTAGAAACCACGACGCTCGCGCCGCAATGCTGAGTCAGCTGGCGCAGCCCGTCGAGGATCGGCGCGAGCAGGCTTGGTGGCAGCGCCTGTGCTTCGTCAAGGACGATCACGCTCTGGGCGAGATTGTGGAGTTTGCGAGTCCGACTCCGCCGATTGGAGAACAGGCTCTCGAAGAGCTGCACCGTGGTCGTGACCACTACAGGCGCGTCCCAGTTCTCAGCCGCAAGCCGTTGCCAGACGGCATCCCGCGCAAAGCTGTCATCGTCGCTCGCCTCCGCGCTCCCCGAGTGGTGCTCAAGCACGACATGATCATCTCCGAAAATGTCTCGATAGGCCTGTGCCGTTTGCTGCGTGATCGTGAGGAAGGGAACAGCAATGATCACGCGGCGCAGGCCGTGCTTGATGCCGTGGCGCAGCGCGAAGGCCATCGCCGAGCGTGTCTTGCCGCCCCCGGTGGGAACAGTGAGCCGGAAAAATCCGCGATCCATTTCTGCCGACTTGATGCAGGCTTGATAGACCTCATCGCGAATCAGATTGACTGGACCGTCCGAGACTGGCGGTTGCTTAGCCAGAAACACCTCGAAGCGTTCCCACAGCTCGGCGAGAGGGACCGGACTGCCGCGATTGGATGGGTTACCGCTAAGGTAGTGAGCCTCAGTATCGAGACTGTCAGCGTCAACGAGTGCTGAGTAGACCATGCGCAGGAAGAACTCTGCCGCGAGGCCGTCACTCTGAATGTGGGCTGGGAACATCGCCTGCCTGTTGCCTTCGAGGTCGGGCATCACCTGACGTAAGGCGCTCGACGCAGACTGCGGGCCTTGGAGTTGGCGCCTCTCATCGAGCCACTGCTGATGATCGGCAGGTGTGTTGAGGCCACCGTGGTGCGCTTTGATCAACAGGCCGATGTGCGGCTGATCGGATTCTTCTGCCAACAAGGCTCCCGCGACCTTGTGATCGGGGCCGGTACCCCTCACCCGTGTCCCCGATTCGCTCTCCAGTAGATACCGCTGCCAAGCAGGATCTGCTTTGCCCGCGTCGTGCCACAATCCGGCTAGGAACGCCACCTCCCCGCCACCAAACATCTCTGCCCGTTCACGGGCCAGAATGGACACGTTGCGCAGATGATTAACTAGTAGGTGGCGTTCACCAAGTTCATTCGCCGAGTGTGCGTAGATCTCACGGCCAGCCAGCTCAGAGTCGTCGATCATCGTGCGCCCTGAGGTCTTCCTCGCCGCTCTGCAATGTGGGCAATCGGCTCAGTTCCTGTCGAAGGACGATAGCAAAGAGATTCTATGGTCCTGAGTCACTGAAGCGATCAACACACGAGTATGGCGTTGGTGTTGTTCGTTTGGCTGTCCGGCGCTCTTGGTGGAGTGCCATGCGTACCCAACGGGGTCGTCCGACCGTGACGATCGTGCTGTTTGGGGAGGATTGCGAGACCCTGGAGCGCTTGGAGCGCCGACCATCTCCGGCGCAGCCCCTGGCTATGCGCAGCCGAATCGTGTTGGCGGCGTCAGCCGGTCAGGCGAATGTTCAGATCCGCGCGGACTTGGGCTCCTATCCGGTCATGCCAGGAAAGTGGCGACGACGTTTCGACGAACGGCGGCTGGACGGACTGAGGGACGAGCCACATCGTGGCGTACCGCGCACAAGCAGCAACGTGCAAGCGGAAGCGGTGATTGTCATGACCCCGGGAGTACAGCCACGCAACGCAACCCAATGGTCGACCTGTTCGATTGCTGCCGAGATGGGGTGTCGCAGACCGCGGTTTCCAAGATCTGGCGCGCCTTGGACTCATACCGCACTTGGTCGAACCGGCCTCGGCAAGTTCGTTGACCAGGGCGGTGGCGGTCGCGCAGGCCGCGCCGACATGCGGCGACGCTGAGTCCGATAAACAGGCGCGACTTGCCGGTCCCATTGTCGCTGAGCAGCACGAACGGCTCCGCCGCGTCGATCCAGGCACTACGCTCCAGCGCGCTAAGCCGGGATGGGTCAATGCTGGGCGCGGCGCGTTTCGTGTTCTCCTTGTGTGCCGGGGGAGTGAGCGGTCCGTGCATGGCGGGGGCATAATGTCCTAATCCCGCTAGTTTGCGTAACTGCTGCCGGTTCAAGGCGCCAAGCTTAGGCGGTTTTGGATCCCGTCGATCGAGGAAACCCCGTTCTTGAGGCCGCTGGACCTTCCAATAGCATGAACTTGTGGATGCGACTTGCGGAAAGCCGCTGAGGCGAAGATCGAGTAGGGAAATGTCATCATCATCGGCCGGCAAGGCATCGGAGTTCCGACCCCTCCCGTCACAAAAGAGCAGACTAAGGCTGACTAACGCCGTTGAACTCCTTGATGGGCGGAGAGGGCATTGGCCACTTCCCGAATCCGTCCAAGGCTGGCTGAGACATAGTCCGTCGCCTCGTAGCGCTGAATCTGTTGCTCTTTCAGTCCGAGACGCTCCGCCAGTTCCTTGTGGCTCAGTTCTAGGGCAATTCGCGCCTTGATCAGCGCTGTCGCCACTCCGCCAATCGCTTGCAGTTCATCCAGCTGGAATCTGCCAGCCTTCAGTGACTCATACTCCCGCAACCCTTGTTCTAGGTCCGCCAACTGACTTCTGACCGCATCTTCTTGTGCCTCCGCGATACGTGGATTCAAGCCGGACGTGTCAGCGGTACGGCGCCGGAGATCCTCAAGCGTCTGCCGAAAGCCCGATGCCTGGGCCTTGGTGATCCGGTACTGGCGCTCGTTCTTGATCATCTGAGTCCTCCCAATTCGATGGCGACGATCCCCTTGCGTTCTCCGGTGCTTCTGTCGGTCTGAAAGAACTCCAGAAACGAGAGTCCTTCCGATCCAGAGATGAACGACGCGGGGAACAGCTTGCCAAAGAACTTGGCCTTCTGCATCGCCCTGCCGGGATCGAAGATCAACAGCACCGGGTCGAGCAGGTCCGGGTTCACGCCTTTTTCCTCCCAGCAGGCGTCAAAGTCGTTGGGAAGCTCCTTGGCGGTAACGAAGCTGCCGTCAACATATGCTGTTCTGCAGCCCGCGTCCTCAAGGTTCTATAACGCGGACCTCAGACCGTCCATGAGAGCGCGCCTCCAGGGATTGTGCCCGAATCGCTTTGCGAACTCGTCCCAATCGGCCCAGTGAATTCCAGACGGGAGTTGCCCGTCTGGGTCGAATTCAGGAATCATCAACCCGGCGAAAACATTGTTTTGGCGATCAATCAAAGCCCAGCGTGCCCGATGCGACAGCAATGGCATGACCACGCAGCCCTCCCACAGGCGGCTGCTCCCGGGTTCTGTGTGACTCGACGGAGATAGGGACTGATCTATTGACGCGGCTTGGGCCGTTCCACGCCACCCCGAAGCTTCGGCGACTCGCTTTGCTCGTCCTCCCAATTCAGGGGAAGCTCCTCATCGCCGCGTGACTGCCAATAGGCGTCGTTGTTCGGATTCAGTTGATTGGCGTGGTTGTCACGGTCGCTCTTGCTGCACATTGCTATCCGCTCCATTTCGTCAGTTCGTTCCGACTTGGTTCGAAGGTACCCCGAAATCGTCTCAACGGCTCACGCTTGAGATGTCCACTGCCACCTTGATATGGAGGTGCAGCGTCAGGGACTCCAGCACAGGTCGAGGGTTGGAGGTGCTTTTCCAGCGGAGTTTGTCGCCTACGCGGAACAGGGCGTGTGTGTTCCGCAGCCTGGACACGCGCTATCGCAGATCAGGCGCGTGCTTAACGATCGGCCTCAAATGTCCTGGAGAGATATGTTGATCGTTAGCGGCTGTCTTGCGATGGCTAGGCGGTTGTCTCCCTTTCAACTGCGATGTTTCGAACATACATCTAGACTGCGATTGCGGGCTTCGCTTCACTCAGTCTCTCGACGTGTGCGAGGTCGACGCACCGCGAGCACCGAATAGGAAACACCGATGAACGAGCAGAAACAACCAACCCCGGCCGCCCTCTATGCCCGCGTCTCCAGTGACCGCCAGGATGTCGACTTGTCCGTCTCGGCTCAGTTGCGCGCCCTGCGCGACTTCGCTGACCGTAACGGCTACGTCGTCGCCCGCGAGTACATCGACGAGGCCGAGAGTGGCCGTGTCGCCGACCGGCCCCAGTTCCGCAAGATGCTGGATGAAGCCGCCCAAGCCGACGCCCCGTTCCAGGAGATCTTGGTCTGGAAGTTCTCCCGCTTCACCCGCAAGCGCGAGCATGCGGTCGCCTTCAAGTCAATGCTGCGCCGGCGCGGAATCCGCGTGACCTCGATCACGGAGCACGCCGACGACTCGCCGACCGGCAAGCTGATGGAGGCGATCATCGAGAGCGTCGACGAGTTCTACTCCGAGAACCTGGCCCAGGAAGTGACCCGGGGCATGCGCGAGTCCGCCTCTCGGGGGTTCTACCTCGGCTCGCGCGCGCCATATGGCTACAAGCGGATCAAGGTGAAGGACGGCGCCAAAGAGCGACCGACCCTGGAGATTGACCCGGAGACTGCGCCGATCGTCAAAGAGATGTTCTCAAGTTCCCTGCGCGGCAAAGGCCTCAAGGAGATCTGCCAAGACCTCAACGCGCGCGGCATCACTAAGAACGGCAAGCGTTGGCAGAAGAACATGCTGCACTACTTGCTGACCAATGAGGCCTATACGGGTACGGTCGTCTTTGGCCGAACATCGAAGAACGCCGATCCGGTTCGCGTTGAAGGCAATTGGGAGGCGCTGGTTTCGCGCGAGGTGTTCGACGCGGTGCAGGCGGGACTGCGCGCCCGGGCGCCCAAGGTCCAGCATCCCGGTCGCGCGGGAAGCAAGTTCCTTCTGAGCGGCCTGCTGCGCTGCGGTCGCTGCGGCAAGCAATACGTCGGACACGGCGCGAAGAGTGGACAGTTCGCCTACTACGTCTGCAACACGCTGCACCGCCAGGGGGCTGGGGCCTGTGACGGCCGCTACTTCAACGCGCCCAAGGTCGAAGACTTCGTCGTCGGCCATGTGCTCCAGCGCATCCTCAACGAGCAGACCATCACGGAGTTGGTTCTCCTTGTGGCAGAAGAGGTCGACGCGCTGGCTGAGGAATTGGGAGCCCAGCTCTCGTCGGTTGAGTCCGAACTGGCCGATGTGCGTCGTCGCCTGGCCAAGCTGTATGACGCTCTGGAGAACAGCGAACTCACTTACCAGGCGCTGTCGCCACGAATCCTCTCACTGCGCCAGCGCGAAGATCAGTTGGCCGCAGCTCAAGAGGATGCGCGCCGACAACTGGAGGACCGCCGCGCCGAGCTCCCCTCGACGACCGAGATCAAGCGGTACGTCGCCGAC
>OZ219806.1:0-2769 GCA_964291515.2 Dehalococcoidia bacterium | reverse complement strand
GGAAGTGGGCCAGACCAATCCGGGACCGCTTGTTCCTCCACGTTGAAGGCATTGGTACGCCCGAGTCCAGCGTGCATCCTCAACTGATGCAAGATTCCGACACCGTAGATGCGATGAAGACCCTCGGGCTTCGAGCCCCTTCGCCAGGGGGATAACCCAGTTGGGTTGACAGCCTGACTGCCTGCTCCTAGCTTAGCGGGCATGGCTAAACGGAATTTCGCCTCAGGGACGATCTGGACGGGCGACTGTCTCGACATCATGCGCGGCATGAATTCAGAGACGGTGGACCTGATCTACCTCGATCCGCCATTCAACTCGAACGCCAACTATGCCGCACCGGTCGGGTCGCAGGCCGCGGGCGCCGCGTTCAAGGATACGTGGACGCTCTCCGACGTTGACGCGGAATGGATCAATCTGATCGAGCGCAGGCACCCCGCCGTGCATCGCGTGCTGCTGGCGGCAATGACCAACTCGGACAAGTCCTACCTGTCCTACATGGCGGCACGGCTGTTGGAGATGCCGCGCCTGCTCAAGCCAACTGGCTCGATCTATCTGCACTGCGACCCGACCATGAGCCATTATCTCAAGTTGCTCATGGACGCCGTGTTCGGGCGGGTGCAGTTTCAGAACCACATCACGTGGAAACGAACGACCGCACACAACGACTCACGACGCTTCGGCCGTGTCGAAGATCACATCCTCTTCTACACGATGGGCTACACCTGGACGTGGAACCAGCCCTTCCAGCCATACGACGAACGCTACATCGCGCGATTCAGTCGAACAGATCCGGATGGCCGCAAGTGGTCGGATTACGATCTGACAGCCAAGGGACTCTCCGGTGGTGGCTACGAGTACGAGTACAAGGGAAGTCGGTCCCTCTGGCGCGTCCCGATTGAGACGATGCGTGAGCTCGACGCCAACGGCTACCTGCACTTCACGAGCAAGGGCGGCATCCGCCGGAAGCGCTACCTCGACGAGATGCAAGGCAGACCGGCACAGTCTGTGTGGGAAGACATTTCCCCCATCAATTCGCAAGCGAAGGAGCGCATGGGCTATCCGACGCAGAAGCCTTTGGCGCTGCTCAACCGGATAATTGAAGCATCGTCGAGCCCCGGCGACATGGTGCTTGACCCATTCTGCGGTTGCGCCACGACGATGGTTTCCGCCGATCGCCTGGATCGCCAGTGGGTCGGGATCGACCTGTCAGAGAAGGCGGCCGAGTTGGTCGTGCAGCGCGTCGAGGCCGACCAGGGCCTGTGGCGGAACATCGTGCATCGCACGGACACCCCCCAGCGTTCAGACATCGGCGACATCCCGCGCTACAACTCCACTGCCAATCGACAGACGCTCTATGGCCAACAGGCCGGCGATTGCGCGGGCTGCGGCACGCACTTCGAGCTGCGCAACCTAGAGATCGATCACATCATCGCCCGCGCTCGCGGGGGAACGGATCACATCGGCAATCTGCAATTGCTCTGCGGGAGCTGCAACCGGATCAAGGGCGATCGCGGGATGGAGTACCTGCGAGTCAAGCTGCAACTCACGCGGTGAGAGAAAGAGAGACGGACCTGATGACCAAGGAAAACTCGAACATCGAGGGCAAGTACTTCAACGCGATCTACTTAGATCTGAAGATTGAGCGTGGAGAGGATGACCTGAAGTTAACGGTGATAGCTCAAGATCGATACACTCACCAGACTCCCGGCGATCACGAGCTAGTCCTTCATCTGCAACTGGAGCATCTTGATTCACTGATTTCTCGGCTTCCGGATCTTCGGAACGAACTGGCCCGAAGAAGAGAGCAGCGCCGTCAAGCGGAATCCGAACATGAAACTCCTGACAACACATAGAATTACACCCTCACGCAGTGAGCGCGGCGTAGGTAATCCGCTTGCCACGCATCCCCCTTGCCAGTGTACCCATCTGCTCCAGCGTGTCCAATGGCCGGACGTTGTGTCGGCCCGCGAATTCAGCAACGTAGCGATGCAAGTGTTTGGCCGACATGTGGTGGTAGACGCCGATGTAGCCGCGCTTGAGCATCGACCAGAACGACTCGATCCCGTTCGTGTGGGCCATGCCGTCCACGTACTCACCAACCGAGTGCTTGACCGCCTTGTGGTTCATCCTGATGCCCCTGTAGGCCGCCAACTCGTCCGTGTAGAGCTGGGCGCCGGGAGCGGTCGTGTCGTGGATGAAGCCGTGCAGCGTGACCGAATCGACGCGGTTCACGACTTTGGCTTTGACCTGCTTGGTCTCACGGTCTTTGGCTCCCACAACCGCCGTCTTGCCGACAGTGCCGGACCCTTGATGTAGGCGCTTGCTCTCGTGCTTGTTGCGTTCCTTGCCGCCGATGTACGTCTCGTCCATCTCTACCGGACCACCAAAGGCCTCGCCACCGTCTTCCTCGAATGACTTGCGAATCCGGCCCAACATGAACCAGGCGGTCGTCTGGGTGACACCGATATCGCGGGCCAACTTGTGAGACGAGACGCCTTTGAGCGACGTGAGATGCAGGTAGATCGCGTACACCCACTTGCGCAGGCTGACCTTAGAGCGCTCAAGCACTGTTCCTGTGCGAACGCTGAAGTAGTGGCGGCCCTCGGAGCACCAGTACGGCATCTTCGGGTGCTTGGATTCGACGGTCTTCTCTGAGCCACAACGACCGCACTTGCGTCCGTCGGCCCACAAGCGCGACTCGAACCACTGAGTCGCCGCAGCATCGTCCGGGAACATCTCCGAGAGTTGGATCAGGGTGATTCCGGCGCG
>OZ219805.1:0-3616471 GCA_964291515.2 Dehalococcoidia bacterium | reverse complement strand
CCAAGTCTTCAGTCTCTTCAATCCAGCCTCCTCCAGCTAAATCTGTAAGGTCATATACAAGTTCTGCATGCTCCGAAGCTGTCTCAACCACGGCTCGAACGAAGAGCAGCCAATTGCCTGCCGGGAAGCCGTACTGCCCACGCCAGTCGCGCACCATATGCTGCAACAGGGACTTCTGTGGATCTTCAAGTGGTAACTCATCAATTGCCTCGCGATCTAAGCGGCATTTGATGATGCGCGAAAGCGCCTCCATCCAATCGTCGAATACCACATTCTGAAGTAGTTGCTGTTCATCTCGGTAGTGTGATACAAGTGATGCAGGAGCGCCACTACTGCATGAGTGTTCCATACTCGCAAGTTCAGCCTTCAAACCATTCTGGAATGATACTGCGGCTGCATCAAGGGTGAAGCCAAGTAGGTCTAGCCGGTCGGCTGCAGCTGCTGCTGTGCAGGAGTATTGAACGATTGGTAGCGGATGTGACGGGTCGTACTCATCGATGTACTCAGGACTGATGTATCGAGAGAGTCGTTGCCGGTTGGTGTGGTCCGCACGTTGCACCAGTTTGTCGGCGTGCCTAAACAACCACATGATATCGGGATCGATGTAGGTCTTGGTCGTGCCAAGCTCGAATGAGTCAAGATATAGTTGAGGGTAGCTGCCCATGCGAGATTCCTCTCTTGGTCCGAAACCGGGTGAGATCCGTTGAGATCACCTCCCAGTTGACATTGCATCCAATGTAGAGGTTGCCGACGGAGACTTGTCATGTCTCCGTTTAGCGCCTGCGGTTCATCACGACCGTTAGACCACACGTTTGACCTCCTCCTAGGCTGTGCCGCAGCAGCAAGGCTTGTTCAGCTGGCCCGAGTTCCTCTCGAACGAGCCGACGCCGACCAATCGCCGCTCTCGGAAGCAAGGTCAGCCTTCCGCTTGAGGGTGCTCGAACGTGAACGCCAAGCGTGCCTCGTTGCCGCCGGCAGGTAGCAGAAAGGGGGAGGACGTTGCGATTGCGGCGACCTCCGCCAAGTCCATATGTGACCGTCTGATTTCGTGCCCGCCAGACTCAGCCAGCTTCGATGGACTCGAGTGCGACGCGGACTGGTTTCCAGCCGAACCATCTCGATTCTCGGACTCTGGCCTCGGCGGCGGTGAATGGGGTCAGGTTCGTGTCCGACAGGTCGCCGAAGGCGACCAGGACTCGTCGCCAGTTCTTGCCGTGGCCGGGGCGCGGTGTTTGTTGATGTCGTAGTAGTGGCGCACCCTGTTGAGCAGCGCGTCCGAGACGCAATCAGGCGGCAGTGTGGCGATTGCCGGCTCCGACTCAGCCTGCGCATCCTGTCCGACTGGCCCGAAGTCGAGTGTCGCCTTGCCGGCGAGATCGATTAACTGTTGTGTGTCGCCTTTCATGTCGACGTACTTGGGCGTCACCTTGACTGTTAACGTCATCTGCACCGATGCGTCATGCTGGATCGTCGGGTTGTGTCCGACACGTTGGGCAGGGTGCCGGCGCTCGCGTTCAGCGAGTCGCTGCTCTCAGTCGACCAAGACACCTCGTAGGACGCGGCATGCTCCACTGCGTCCCAAGTGACCGAGACGCCGGCGTCGTCGACCGCAGTCACCTGCATGCTGGCCACCGGCTCGGTGGGGGCGGGCGCGACCTGGACGGGCGAGCCCGCGTCCTCGATCCTCACCCTTGCGGCCCGAAAGGAGGAGTGAAGCCATCAAGCTCAGACACCGCGGTGAGTGGCATCGGCCAGTCTCAGTTCCACCACCTCCGATCCATGCACCATCGGCGTACATCCTCCCTGTACAGCTTGCATCCCGCCTTCGGGATTTCGTAGGTCTCTTGTCAGTCCTGTTATCATCGCAGACAACTCGCGGCTGGAGGCGAGCATCCGGTGGCTCAATTGAAACAGCATCTCTGGTCGCGAGGGGGAGCAGTGCGCCTCCTGAGCCTGCTCATTGTGCTGTCTCTCGGACTGGTCGTCACGACTGACGAGGTTCGCGCAGAGTCAGGCTTCACCGTCTCCTCCACCGATATCGCGCTGGAACCGGGCGAGACGACGGAAATCGTCGTCACGCTCTCGAAAACCTCGACCAAACCGGTGGCGATTTCGCTGTTCGTCGTCGATGACGACGTGGTCAAGCTGTCGACAAATCAAGGCCCCGACTCCGCCTATACTACGATGAGCTACGGTACGCAGCTGCAATTTCCTGCAGGTCAGACGAGCGCCAGCTTCACTGTCACTGCGCTGGATGTCGGCGCGACGACGATTACTGGAGTGCTGTACGGCGACGACCAAATGTCTTCCATGGAGATGCCACGCATCGCCGTAACCGTGGAGCTACCTCCAAGTAGTGTCTTCGGTGTCGCCGTCTATCCGATCATCAACGGCGCCCCGGATCCCTTCGAGGCAGAGCTGGAAGTGCGTTGGTCAACGTCGCTCGATCACGCGTCGATCTCTTCCTTCAAGCTGGAGTGGAAGTACGGATCGAGGGACTTCGCAACTCAGACTCCGAAGATTCTGCCTCCGGAACAGTCCTTGCTCCCATTTGGCTCTTCCAAGTCGGTAACATCGGCGCGATACCGGTATGTTCTCACAGAACTGCAGGTGACCGACGTACAATACGACATCCGTGTTACGGCAGTCACAGACGCAGGGGAGGAAGCGCCATCAGAAACGGCCTTCGCCACGCCAACGCTCACACCACCCAAGCGCACCGATGCCTTGACAAACTCAGGCATTCTCCCTGAATTTGTCAAACGTGAAGTCTTTGACATCCATGGCGACGACTACCCGTGGCTACGTGAGGCTTGGCAACACCTTCTCGACCGGCCCACAGGCATTGAATACTGGACCATTGCCGACAACAGCCAGGTCGCAACCTTTTGTGACCCATACTCCCCATCTCAAACTGAGCTTCTCAAGTGTTGGACCGAATCCATCTGGATCGGTGGAGGAGCCCACAAACCGGGAGCAAATCGCTACTACGTTGATAAGGTAGTCAGCACGATCGTCCACGAGCTCGCCCACGTTTATACACTGGCGAACGACGTGTCCTCGACACCGGGTCCGATTGGCATGGCCAACATGTACTTCCAAATCAACACGCTGAAAGGCGGGGTTGATTCCTGTGATCCGGTTGAACTGTTTGCCGACATATGGACAATCGCTACGCTTGGAGACAACGCAAAGAGGTTCCCCTACTCAGCTTACCTTCATACGTGCAACAATGACGATGCATGGACCGAAAACGCACTCGCTGCAGTTAAGAGCGCCCTCGCCGGCCAAACCCCGGCCTGGTTCAACACACGTTACGGCGCTCCTGATCCAGACCTGGAGTTGCTCTGGGCCGACATCTTGAACATATCGGACCTGGCTGTCCGAACAGGAATCATCTATCAGTTGCGTGATTCCTTCGGCGGCTATTGCGACAAACAGACAACAAGCGCCGGCGCGTTTGCGGACGGGACCGTGCGCAACCCATGGCAGGCCGGTGGTTGCACGCCTGAAGCGGTACCCAGCGTCAGCGCGACCGCAACTGGAAACGGATCACTGACACTCTCCTGGGAACCACCCATCAACGACGGCGGCTCGCCGATTACAGGCTACAAGGTGCAGTGGAAGTCCGGCAGCCAGAGCTATGACACGGCTCGAGAGGCCGATGTCACTCAGGCCTCTACCGTCACTCAGTTCATTTCCGGGTTGACGAACGGCCAGGCGCACACGATTCGGGTGTTCGCATACAACCAACATGGCGACGGAGCTGCCACCGAGATTACCGCTACGCCAACAGTGAACGATACGACCGCGCCAACGGTGCTGTCGGCACACGTTGAAGCTACATCGCTTCACTTGACATGGAGCGAAGACCTGAATGCGGCTTCGCTGCCACCGACGTCCGCCTTCAGTGTCTCAGTCGATGGTGTCGCCCGCACTGTGTCCAGCGTGTCAGCGACCGAGGTGTCAGCATCGGGGCGGGTACTCGCGCTCACCTTGGCGTCGGCGGTCACCCCTGGCCAATCAGTGACGGTCGGTTACTCCAAACCGACTGGCGCCTCCGCCACGCCGCTTCGTGATGCTTCGATGAACGACGTTGACAACTTTTCATCGCAAACGGTCAAAAATGTGACGACACAAGTCTCAATCACATCTACGCCGAGCGAGAATCAGACCTACGTCTACCGCAATGGATATGGAGGGCAGGACACGATCGAGGTCACAGTGATGCTGTCTGAGCCCGTGAAGGTGATTGGGAAACCAGGAGTTGTCCTGAAGATCGGGGTAGAGGACCGCGTGGCTCGTTACGTCAGCGGCTCCGGAACCGACACACTGGTCTTCCAATATCAGTTGGTAGAAGGCGAACTCGACGCCGACGGCGTTAGTGTGCCCGCCGCACCGATCCTGATGGACATTGGTATGGTTCGATTCATCGCAAATAATGCGCTCGCATTGGGACAGATAACTCTCGCCGATCAACCGAATCACAAGGTTGATGCAGTTCGGCCGTCGTTGGTATCGATCACTGCCACTGAGGGCGGCAACCAAGTGCGACTGACGTTCGATAAGGACCTAGACGAACAGTCGGTGCCGCTGCCGAATTGGAAATCCGTGAAGGAGGACTTCGGCTACAAGATCGTTCCTGAAGTTCGTCAAGACGTCTACGATCCAATCGGAGTTAAGGCGGTGTCGATCAGTGGCAAAGTTGTGACGCTCTCGTTGGAGAG
Organism: Dehalococcoidia bacterium; assembly: GCA_964291515.2. GTDB lineage: Bacteria > Chloroflexota > Dehalococcoidia > Bin125 > Bin125 > Bin125. Next base: position 3,611,744 of record OZ219805.1, on the reverse strand, counting down.
TACTATCTCGGCGTCCGACGGACTCATGCTGAGGCATTACCAACTGCTCTACTACGGACAACCACCGCTACAGGGAGCTCTAGGCAACCGTGTCTGGCCGGTCTGGGAAGTGCCAATCACATTCGAGTAGCCCGTCACGCGGGAGGCAGAGTAATCGACTGATTCGGCTGTCGAACGTAAACGCACGCGCGGGAAATCCGGCTGTCGATGGCGCTATCCGTGATTATCCAGCCCCAGCAGGAGACGCGCACGACGTGTGCTATTGGTGTCAAAGGACAGCGATGTTGCCAGTGCAACGGGCCAGCGACCTCGACGGGTTGGCGATCCAGGATTCGCCGGTTACGAGTAGGGGCACGGATTTGGCTAGCCGAACAGGATCCTGCTGTCCGCAAATTTGCGTACCGAGAGCGGCAGGCTGTTGAGCATCTAGCTCCACGGCAATTCGCTCATCTCAGAACTCGGTCACGGTTCTCCGTTCAAAGAGCCGCCGTAGGTCACTTCCACATGGTTCACCCCAGTGTGGACGGAGAACAGACCTGCGATCCCTCCAACCAGCGATGTCTCTTCGAATAGTTCCTTTCGCGATGAGTCCTCCACCGACTCACCATGCTCCTTATGGCTTGCCGGCCTTGGCCACAGGCCAACCCCAGGTCTTGACCGCAAGACCCGCTCTCTAAGCAGAACGCGGCCACCACCAGTGGAAAGGAGAATTCCAAATGTCTTGACGTCTTCGCAAACCTTCTGCATGTAGGTGTCGAAAGACTGGATGGGGGAGGTTATCATGTACAGGCTAGCAACTTCCCGCAGAAAGGGTGTTGGAGAGTTCGATGAGCATCCGTCCCCGCGACAGAGGTGCGCGCCATGAACCTCTTCGCCGGCCGCCACTGGCGCGGTCCCGACACGTACTCGCACTGCTCGTGCTGGTGCTCGCTCTGACCTTGTTGGGGTTCGTGGGGAACGCCTCTGCGCAGACGCCCACAGTCACGGTGCAATTCAAGGAAGCCAGTTATGAGGTGAACGAGGGCGACACGCTCACGGTCACGGTCGAGGTGTCGGGGACCATTCCATCAGGCGGTTTCACCGTCTATGCGATGGACATCGCAATCGACGCGAACGGCATGGGCGTGGACTACGTGTCAGGGCCGTTCGATCTCGCGTTCACAGCTGGTGATAGCAATCCGACCGCAACGTTCCCTCTCGTGACCATAAGGGACAGCGAGAGCGACGACGCCGAGAAATTAGCAATTGTGCTGAGCGATTACGGTCTGCCTGACGGCGTTGGACTAGGCGCAAGTTTCGCCACAGAAGTGACGATCAACGAGGTAGACGACGATACCTGTACGCCAAACCTCCCCTCCGACGCGGTCTCCGTCGTAGAGGTCACCGGCTGGCGCGACTCCCTCAGCGATGCTATTGGAATCAAACGATTCAATGGTGTGCTGGCAGCGCTGGGCGTCGACACCGGCGAAGTCTCAATGTCAGCAGACCAAGCCCAACAGGTCGCAGATTGGCTCGGTAACACGCGTTGGGATCGCATTGCTCGCACCCTTGCGGCCATGGAGCAATCCCAATGCGACACGCCGCCGCCCACCGAGCCCGAAATTAGTATTGCTGCCGGCGCTGACATCACCGAAGGTGGTGACGCCACATTCACCGTCACCGCAACACCAAAGCCTGCGGCCGACCTCGAGGTCACGGTGGAAGTGTCGCAGAGTGGCGACTACGCCTCAACTGGTTCACAGACGATCACAATCTCAACCTCCGGCAGCCAGACGCTGACTGTCTCCACGACGAATGACACAAACGACGAAGCAGACGGTTCCGTCACGGCGACAGTTAGTACCGGCACCGGTTACACGGTTTCAGCATCTGCAAGCGCCGCAACCGTCGCCGTCTCGGATGACGACGTGCCAGAGATCAGCATCGCCGCAGATACGGACATTACCGAGGGTAGCGACGCGACGTTCACTGTCACCGCAACACCAAAGCCTGCGGCGGACCTCAATGTAACGGTCGAAGTGTCACAAAGCGGCGACTACGCCTCGATCGGTTCACAAACAGTGACGATCCCAACGACGGGCAGTCAAACGCTGACTGTCAGCACGACGAATGACTCAAACGACGAAGCAGACGGGTCCGTCACGGCGACGATTAGCACCGGCACCGGCTACACGGTTTCGTCATCCGCCAGCGCCGCAACCGTCGCTGTATCGGATGACGACGATGCGCCAACCTTGCCCGAGGTCAGCATCGCCGCCGGCGCGGATATCACCGAAGGCGGCAGCGCCAGCTTCGCTGTCACCGCGACTCCCCCGCCGAGCACGCAGCTCACCGTCAACTACACGGTCAGCCAAAGCGGCGACTTCGGTGTCAGCGTGACCGCGGGTAGTGTGGACATTTACAGCAACGGGTCTAGGGCCTGTTCACATTGGCGCGTAGATGTGTCAGAGTGGGGATGGATGGCGGCGCGGCCCGGGTGACCAGATGACGTATCAGACGAAACTGAGCGATGCACAGTATGCGCGGCTGGAGCCGTTGCTGCCTCCGCCGGGCAATCATCTCAAGATTCCCCACCGCCAGGTGCTCGACGCCTGGCTGTATGTCTACTATCAGGGCTGCACCTGGCGCGGGCTGCCGCGCGAGTTCGGCAACTGGCACACCATCTATGTGCGGCTCAACCGCTGGGCGAAGGCCGGTGTACTGGAGCGTGTGGTGCAAGCGTTGCAGCAGGAGTTGCTGGTTGAGTCGGACGCCGACACGCTGTCGCTGGACAGTACGATCATCCACCTGCACATGCATGGCACCGGCGCGCGACGAAAAGGGGGCGCCAGGCGATCGGCCGCTCTCGGGGCGGCCTGACGACGAAGCTGCACGCGCTGGTCGCCAACGACCGCATCCCGCTGATCATCGGTCTCTCACCTGGTCAGCGCCACGACGCGCCCTGTGGCCGCGAACTGCTACGCCGTCTCGGTCCGGCCAGCAATCAACCCTATCTCGTCATGGACCGCGCCTACGAGGACGACGCGACTCGACGCGTCGCGCTCGAACTCGGCTACCAACCAGTCGTCCCACCCCGCTCCAACCGCCGCGAACCGCACGACTACGACCGTGCGGTCTACCGCCGTCGCAACGAGGTCGAACGCTTCTTCTGCCGCCTCAAGCGCTTCCACCGGATCGACTCTCGCTGCGACAAACTCGACATCATCTTCCTCACCGCCATCCACCTCGTCCTGATCTATGACATGCTCAACTCAATGTGAACAGGCCCTAGTGCAATCATTATCACGACAGCGAACGATGATACTAGCGAGCCCCACGGGTCGGTATCAGTGACCCTCAGCACCAGTCAGACTTACACGGTGTCAACCAGCGCCGGCTCAGCGACGGTGGCTGTGTCGGATGACGACGGGGTACAGCTCCCACCGCAGACGATCATCGATTCATGTGTCTCCGACAGTTTGCTGACGACGGTGCGTCGGTACTACGATGCCAACAAAGACCGCGCGCCGAGCTTTGGCCGTAACTGGAAGCGCGTGTTGGTCACGTTCCGCGACGTCCAGGACTCCCAGCTGACACCGTTCACCGCCGCCGAAGCGCTCGCGGGCGAGCAGGTGTGGACCGGTTGGAAGCCCATCCGTGAAGCCCTGGAATGCATCGAGGCTGCAGTAGCTCCTCCGCCACCCACCGAGCCTGAGATCAGCATCACCGCCGGCAGCGCCGTTACCGAGGGTACCGATGCGACGTTCACTATCACCGCAACGCCGGCACCGTCGGCTGATCTCGATGTAACAGTCGAAGTCTCGCAAAGTGGCGACTATGTAGCGACCGGAGCTCGCACTGTTACCATCACAACCTCCGGCAGCGCCACGTTCACTGTCGCCACGACGAACGATACAACGGACGAAGCGGACGGCTCAGTGACCGCAACCGTCGGTAGTGGTACGGGTTACACGGTGTCGAGCAGCGCAGGAGCCGCAACTGTCGCGGTATCAGACGACGACGTACCAGAGATCAGCATCGCCGCTGGCTCAGGTGTAACGGAAGGGACCGCTGCTTTGTTCACGTTGACCACTTCACCGACGCCCGCTGCAGACCTGGATGTCACAGTGGCCGTGTCACAGAGCGGAGACTATGTCACCGCCGGATCGCGCACCGTCACAATCCCAAGCTCAGGTAGCAAGACGTTCACAGTATCAACCACGGACGACACCGATGACGAAGCCGATGGTTCGGTCACGGCGACGATTGGTAGTGGAACCGGCTACACGGTGTCGTCATCGTCAAGCGCAGCAACTGTCGCGATCGTGGACAATGATACTTGTACTCCGACGCTCCCCGCTGACGCGGTCACTGTGTCCGAGGTCACGGCCTGGCGCGACGCCTTCCCCGACAACACGGCGCGGGTGCTGCGTTGGAATCGGGTGCTAGCGGCGCTCGGTGTCGACACGGGCGAGACGGCGATGACCGTGGCCGAAGCACAAGCGCGGGCCGATGCAGCAATCCTCAGCACGCGTTGGGACCGCGTAAAGCGAACAATACAATCGCTGACGCAGTGTGACGCTCCGCCGCCAGCTAATCCGGCAATCACAATCACCGCGGGCAGCGACGTCACCGAAGGCAGTGATGCTACGTTCACTGTAACGGCGAGTCCTACTCCTGCCACCGCGCTCACCGTCAACCTCACTGTCTCGCAGAGCGGCAGCTTCGGAGCGTCGACCGGCGCCGACACCGTGACCATCCCAACCATAGGCAGCGCAACGTTCACGGTCAGTACGACGAATGACAGCACCGACGAGCCGGACGGCTCAGTCACGGCGACGCTGTCAACAGGCACCGGCTACACGGTGTCGGCAACGAGCAACGCTGCAACGGTGGCTGTGTCGGACGACGATGATCCGCCGCCGGCGGCGCCGACCATTAGCATTGCCGCGGGCAGTGGAGTCACCGAAGGCAGCGATGCCACGTTCACTGTCACGGCGACTCCCGCTCCTACCACGTCGCTCACCGTCAACCTCACGGTCTCTCAGAGCGGCAGCTTCGGAGCGACCACCGGCGCTGACACTCTGACGATCCCAACTACAGGCAGCGCGACTCACACGGTTAGTACCACCAACGACAGTGCCGACGAACCCGACGGTTCCGTCACGGCGACCTTGTCCACCGGTACCGGTTACACAGTCTCGGCAACGAGAAACGCTGCAACGGTCGCTGTGTCGGACGACGACGATCCGCCTGCGGTGACTCCGACCATTAGCATTGCCGCTGGCTCGAGCATCACCGAGGGCAGCGACGCGACATTCACTGTCACGGCGACTCCTACTCCTACGACGGCGCTCACTGTCAATCTGACCGTTTCGCAGAGCGGCAGCTTCGGAGCGACCATCGGCGCCGACACTGTGACGATCCCAACCACAGGCAGCGCGACTTACACGGTCAGTACCAACAACGACAGCACCGACGAACCCAACGGCTCCGTCACCGCAACCTTGTCCACGGGGACGGGTTACACCGTGTCCGGGTCGAACAACGCTGCGACGGTTGCTGTGTCGGATGACGATGATCCTCCGGCGGCGACGCCGACCATTAGCATTGCCGCTGGTTCGAGCATCACCGAGGGCGCCAATGCCAGCTTCACGGTGACGGCGAGTCCCACGCCGTCCTCGGCGCTGACTGTCAACGTCGCAATCTCACAGAGTGGTAGCTTCGGTGCGACGACCGGCTCTCGAACCGTGACCATTCCAACGTCTGGCAGCTTCACCTTCACGGTGAGTACAACCAACGACAATACCGATGAACCCAACGGTTCGCTGACCGCGACGTTGTCCTCGGGCACTGGTTACACTGTGTCCAGCAATAGCAGTACTGCAACAGTTGCAGTAACGGACAACGATCCCAGCCCGGCAGGCCCGCCGACTGTGACAGTGAGCGATGCCTCGGCCAACGAGGGGGACGGACACCTGAACTTTACCGTCACGCTGTCGCACGCGAACCCTGAGACGATCAAGTTCCGTTACGGCGCGTTTGGCAGGAGCGCCTCAATGGGACAAGACTTCAACCATGAGTACAAAGAGTTCACGCTGAACGCTGGCGATACTACCCTCGATGTCGACGTGCCCATCATCGACGACAGTGTGGATGAGAACGACGAGACGCTCACCATCTACGTGTACGCCACAAGCGGGATTACGATTCCTGGCTACTTCATCTACGCCGACGGTACGATCTTAGACGACGATTCCTAGCAGGCTGCTGGAGTAGTGATGGTCTCAACCGGAGCGTGATGTGATTGACGGCTGTGCTGTGGCTGATCGCGGACAACGGTTGGGGCGCCGCAGCCCAGAAGTTGTGAGGTCGGACCGCAGTTCCGACGCCTGAAGCCGCTTCGGCGCCGTTCGGCGTTGCGGTGGCCACCTCGAGGATGACCAGGCGGGTGAGGTTGTAGGCGGCGGCAGTCAGTTCGAACCAGAGCTTGTTGCGGGCCCGGCCGAGGTAGCGCAGCTTGCCGCCGGCGCCGACCGTCTTGATCCAGCCGAACACCTCTTCGACTCGTTTGCGCCGACGCTGGCTCTGGCGGTAGCCCTCATGCCGCGTGGTCCGGCCATCGATCGCGCTGCGCCGTCCGCGCTCATTCTGGGCCACATGTGTGGTGACGCCCAGGTTCCGCAACGAACGGACAAAATCGCGCGTGTCGTAGCCGCGGTCGGTGCCCAGCGTGGCCGGTCCGCAGACCCCGCATCAAGTGCGGGGCAGGCTACTGCGTTCGAGCATCGCCAGCGCCGCCTCGCGTTCGGCATAGCCATCGGCCTCGGTCAACTCGACATCAACCACCAGGCCGTGACGATTCTCGGTTAGCGCATGGCCGAGATAGCAGAGCTGCGCGTCCTGCTGTTTGCCTTTGCGGTAGAGCCGCGCCTCGGGATCGGTGGTCGACTCGTGCGTCTCGTGACTGCGGCGCTCGCCCTGGAAGTCGGCATCGCGGTTGCGCCCACCGCCTTTGGGCGGCCCTGGCTCGTCGCGCGGACGGTAACTCTTGTGCGAGGCCCAAGCCTCCAGCAGCGTGCCGTCCACCGTGAAGTGATCGGCCGAGAGCAAGCGCCGCCGGCGCGCCTCCCTGACCACTTCCTTGAGCAAGACTCGTGCCGCATCCGCGTCCATGAGCCGTGTGCGGTTCTTCGTGAACGTGGTTGGGTGGAATGGCTCGTCCTCGATCCCGCATCAGGTGCGGGGCAGGCTATTGAGGTCCAGGAACCACTTGAAGAGCAGGTTGTAGCGCAGTTGCTCGCAGAACTGGCGCTCCGAGCGGATCGTGTAGAACGCCATCAACAGACTCGCTTTGAGCAGGTGCTCGGGCGGAATCGAGGGTCGTCCGTTGTCCGCGTAGAGCTCGTCGAACAGGGGCGACATGCGCCCCAACGCCGAGTCGGCCAACGGCTTGATCCGGCGCAGCGGGTGGTCCTTCGGGACGAAGCCCCCCGGCGTCACCCCCAACATCATCGTCGCCTGTCGCTCAGTCTCACCACGCATCAACAAGCTCCCTCATCTATCGGCTCAGTACCACCTCCATTCTCCCGCACTCCTTTTTCAGCAGCCTGCCAGAGAAGTCGCTGAAGAATCGGGCCAGGCGCGGTTGGTTTAAGGCTGCCAGGTCTCGAAAGGGGCCGTCAGGGCGCAGGACTTCAGTCGCCAACTCGACCACCTCGTCGATTGGGGGCATAGTGCGAAGCCGCTTTGACATCCTTTCCGCCACGTCTGGGGTGGTTCGAATCAGAACCTCCCGCAAGTGGGATCGATGTGTTGCCCACTCTTCCGCTGCGAGCCAGATCGCCAGCAACTCTGGCGTGACGTATCGGTAGCGACCGGCGCGACCTATGTAGCCACGTTTCTCCAGCTGCCGTACAGTCCACTTGCACTTCCGCCACTCAAGACCCAGGTGATCGCTCAGCGCGCGGCCTTCCCTCTCCAGTTCACCTTTCCATCCGACATAGGTACAGAGCGCTACGACCGTGAGAGCAGCCTGTTCTTCCTCGGTGAACAGTTCTCCAAGCAGTTCAGGGACTCCTATCGTAGTCATATCTATCTGGGAGTACATCGCCTTCTCCGCAAGTCGCCGGGCGAGTTTGACGAAACCTCGGGTCTTTTCGACAATCCACAAGAGCTGTTCAATCTGGAGTTGTGGGTACGTTTCTTGAACAACGGCTCGCAGAACCACATCGGACATAGGGTCGATTTCAAACTGATCTTGTGGTTCTGGCAATCGATTGGCTCCGATTGTGATGAGGTTGATCTTCCCCCTCGCTCCATTCACGTTGATCGCCAGTTGTTGTGCGTCAGGGATGTTGCATTCGTCAACGATCAGAGTGGCAGTCATATCTAGTCGTTGGCACATCCACTTTAGCGCCGCTCTGGCATCGTCACTCGCATTGGGAGCGTGCACAGCTACATGATTGCTGCCGGCGAATGCCTCCAGCACGAATCGAGTTTTCCCAACTCCAGTTCGACCATGAACCCTGAGGTGAGTCTTGAAGCCAGGGTCCGTAAGCCGTGCGAGAATAGCGTCGCGAAGACTCTCTGTTTCCGATGACCAGACGTAGTCCAGTACAAGCTGAGGTTGCTGGTTGAGGAACTCCTTGACGTTCCAGAGTCCGAAGGTTGAACGGCCCAAGTGGCGCCAGAGTGCCGGATAGCGAGTGACCCAACTGGCCATCTGGCTGGCAGAGCGAAGCTCGAACGGTGCTTCTGGCTTGATCGCGCTAATCGCGACCCGGACTCTTTCGCACTCTCTGTCTTGTTGAGAAGAGTTGACCACGCGACCCAGCACCATGACATATGTGCTGCCCTCTAGGATGGCTCTCTTCACATCTTCCTTATTCAGCTCATCTTTGTAGTTGGGGAAACCACTCTTGCCCGCCTTGACTTGCCAGATCGATGAACCTGTAGGCAGGAACTCGTTACCGGAGAAGCCGGGAGCGCTGATTCGGGCGTCAATGCCGCCGTCGGGAACATTGACTTCGTCCGAGGCTGCTAGTGCATTGACCGGCAAGCCGACCTGAGAAACCTCGATCTCCAAAAGACGATTCAGCAGCCGCTGAAACTGGGTACCTTCGAGTGCGATTATCTCACTTGCAACGATCTCAAGAGGAAGAGTCATTCCGTGATCCGCGCTTGCTCTGTTTTGCCCATAGTACTGCGATGAAATGCGGATGCATCCGACCTCTATGCGGTCGAGCTCTGCGGCAGAGCCACCATGTTTTGATGCCTTATGGCAGGGGTTGATGATCACCATGCGCGAGCCGCGTAGTTGGCTCACCAAAGTGGGTGAGCAGTAGCCCGCACTTGCGTATCACAATTCGGGATTGCTCGAGTCTTGATCTCCCGCAGGGTGCCTGGGTAACCACTTGGTCAAAAGCAGTCGACCCAGCGAACGATGGCGACGAGTCAGTTGAGCGATACCGCCTGAGGGGAATCACCCTTCGCCTGGTCGCGGGCAGGGGTGGCTGGCGTGACCTGCGCTACAGCTCCAGCGGGAAGCGAGTGCCGAAAGTTCTCGATTTTGTCTTGCGTGGTAGGAGAAATGAGCATTGGCGAACGCAGCGAACATCGAGCCCGCGAGCAGATATCGTAACGCTGACTTTGGGACCCATTCAGACTTCGCGAAGGTGCAAATCGCCGAGGGATCCTTGGGCGAGTCGATCCTGACATTCCGAACAGTCCAAGTCTCGACGCGGCAACTGGATAGCCGGTTTCGGCTCGTACGGTTGGTACTTCAACCAGTGAATTTCTTCGTGCATCTCGACCACACCTAGGACTGAGAATAGGTAATCGTTGACGGCGTGTGCCGATGCCACGGCGTTCAGCGTGATTACACTTGGCGCAGGGATCTCGTCAACGTACCGCTGGGCCGCACGTTGCTCCGGTGACTGGGCCTCTTCGGCGAGCCTGCTCGGAACAATGAGCTGGTTGCACCAGAGGCAAGACTCTCCGGGGACGAGTTGGCGAACAACTGAGAACACATCCTGGATGTTGCCATTCGCATCGTTGACGACCTTCGCGCCGACCTGCCAGGTGGGAATCAGAAACTGATGACAAATGGCATTCGCAACAAGTCGCGCCTGCATGCTGTCGGCAGCGAGGAAAATGGCGTCGCAATCGAGGAGTAGTTCCGCAACTGTCGGTTCCGTGACGTTCCCGAAGATAGCCTCGTATCGGATGCTTGGCTGAGCTTCCCGGGCGACTCGCTCGGCAATTCTGACCTTCGGCAAGGGCGGTCGCCGCAAGAGACGTGAAATTAGGCTAGAGCGAGATCCGAGATCGCGCATCCGTGAGCCCACGACCCGCGGAGTGTTCGTTGGTTCAATGCGCTCCTCGTCAACCACAACGAGGTGGCCGACGCCGAGGCGCGCGAGATACTCATTGATTAGAGAGCCAGCCCCGCCAGCACCTAGGATTCCAACCTTCTGGTCAGCTAGGATGGCTTGCCCTCTGTCTCCGAACAGACGCACCTGCCTGTCATATCCAGGCTCGGCATGGCGTGGTCGCAACGGATCTGGAGTCAGCAATTCCTGCACCCTGCCAACGACGATTGTTCGGCCGAGGCGTGCCTGGTTTTCGGCGGTCAACCAGATGTCGCCAGCCACTGCGCGGCGAGCGAACACGAGCCCGCCTGCTGGCGGGCCGTCAAGGATGTCGACGAGCGCCGGGTAGCCCCGCTTGTGGGAATCCAAGTCGATAGTGGAAAAGGCGACCATATCTTCTCCAGGATGGTTGTGAACCGCCAAGTAGGCGATTCCTTCCTCAGCGCATGCAAGGGCGCAACGACGAACGAAATCAGCGGTCAGCATCCGGTGTCCACGTTGGCCCGGAACGTAATCGACGCCATCGACTGCGAGAAACAGTCGACGCCCCAGGAGTCGATAGCCTCGCGATGAATGGACCGTCGCGGCGCCTATCACCGCTCCTCGCTCGCTGCCATCGCCTCTAAAGAGATGAGCGAGCAATCGAGAGGAGAGCTCTCGAGGCAGCCTGAGGCTAACTGTGCCCTCTACTTCGTCTTTAGCCATTCAATCACCTTGGTCACTTTGAGGGCCGCAGTGTCCCTCTCGGGATTCAGACGGTTGCTCCGTCGCGACAGCTGTAGGGCTGGTTGGCCTTCAAAGGTCTGCGGAGTGACGCCTTCGCCGTGAGGCTTGCCGTCGACACGTGCCAGATTGGCACAAACGAAGAGCGGGTAAATGTCCGCCAGTGGGTACTGGTAGCTGATGCTGAAACCGAACCATGTTTCCCTGGGGGCGTAACCGTCGCCAACGTCAACGCGATCGATGGTCACGATTGCGCCACCGTCGCCTGTGTCGCGAACTCTCACCTTTGACTCGGGAAAGCGATAACGCAGTTCTTCGATTGCCTGTAAGACCGCTGACTTCATCACTACCCCGCGTCTCTACGAGTTGTCGTCAGGTGCCGTAGCGGTGAACGTCTTGAACTCGGTCACGTCGACTTTGTCATCGTCTCCGACGATTGGCTCCTTGTTGTCAGGTGCAACTTCCGCCAGCACGAAGTCGAGTTCAATCTGCACATCTTGCTTGATTGCTGCCTCCTTTATCTCTATGCCTGTGATCAGCGGCTCGTCCACGGTTACGGGCTTCTTGTTCACGGAGATAGAGAATTGCGCCTCGTGCTCTGAGTTCGGATTGCTGACGGTAGGGGTATTCATCGCGTATCCTTTCGGTTGCGAGTCCGACGGCCGATTGCCGTTGAGTGATTTGAAGATAGCATGTCAATACGACTATCGCAACTGCGGAAGGAGCCATTGTGGACAAGAAAATCGGGAGGTTCGACAGCGACGCCTTCTACGAGGCGCTCGATTCGACCCGGCAATCGCGAAGCCAGAACTGGAAGCAGGTCGCTGCCCAAGCGGGCGTGAGCGCTTCCACCCTCACTCGAATGGCCCAAGGGAGGCGTCCCGATGTCGACAGTTTGGCTGCTCTCGCCACATGGTCCGGGCTCAGAGCTGACGACTATGTAAGGTCCGAGGGCAAAGCCACCGAACCAGAACCGCTGGCAATGATCTCCACATACCTCAAAGCTGACAAGAATCTCACACCGGAGGCGGCGGCCGCTCTAGACGAAGTCGTGAAGCTGACCTATGAGCGGCTAAAGAACGTGGAGTAGAGCATGGGCTTGCGAAGAGGATTCAAGACGGAAGCCGCAGAACTTAGTCGGGAAGTCCGCGTCGAACTCGGCTTGGGCCAGTTCGATGCACTCGATCCTCGGAGGCTCGCAGATCACCTAGAGATCTCCGTCGTTCACTTAAGTGACCTGGACGAGTCCGATCCTGGAGTTTGGCACCTTTTGTTTGAGGAGCAAGACGCCTTTTCGGGTCTCACGGTCTTCCGGCGGCATCGCCGGATGATCGTCCACAACGATTCGCACGCGCCGGTTCGCCAGAACAGTGACCTAGCCCACGAACTGGCTCACGCCTTGCTGCTGCACGATCCCGCTCCCGCTCTTGACGGGTTCACAGGCTGTAGAAACTGGCATGACGCCAACGAAGCAGAGGCTGACTGGCTTGGTGGGGAACTGCTCGTACCTCGTGCGATGGCGTTAGCGGTCGCTCGAGGGCTGTTCAGCGAGTCCGACGCTCGCCGGTGTCTCGGAGTGAGTGAAAAGATGCTCCAGTGGCGGCTCAATGCCACCGGAGCCCGGGCGCAGGTCAAGAGAGAACGTGCTCATAGAATCAACCACATACGCTGATCGACCTATAGGGCCACGTCCCAAGAAAAAGTTCGCAATACGGTCTCCGAGGGCCCACCAAACTTCCCAAATGCTAGAACTTTCGAAAACCGCTTCGCGTTGGAACGTTGATTTGCTGGCGACGTCAGGTCTCAGATTCGGCCGGACCATGGTCCGCCGCTCCAGGCACAGAGTTGCGCAGCGTCACAATCTCGCCATTCGGGCGACCCAGGAACGCAAGGCTCCGAGCACTTCGGCGCAGTCTTGATTTAGGGCCCGTTCACTCTGTCTCGTCAAGAAGTGGATGCATGCAACGAGGACTTGGTTGAAGTAAGCGTGGGCGACTGTATGACAGCGAGTTTGTGTCAGCGACTGGCGACGCGATACAACAACCACGGCTTGCGGCGACTCGACTTTGGCGAGGTGTCCAACGCCCAGCCGAGTTCGGCGGCCAACGCGCGCAGCTCATCGCCCTCGTAGGCGCGATCCGCGCCCTGTGCGCACCGGTGAGTCGCATATTCCCGTTGGAACGGTCGCCAGACCGTCCAACAACACCGACGCAAGCCCCTCTTAGAGCGCAGAGGCCCTAATCGTCGTCGATGATGGTGACGTCGATCGGTACGTCTGCTAAGTAGATCTTGGACGAGCTCGTGCCGGAGCCTGTCAGCTTGAAGCTGAAGCTTTCGTGCGCAGTATCGGCGTCGTCGAGCGAGAAGACAGTGAACTTCTGGAACTCGTTCCAGTTGGTTGCATCGAAGCTGAGCGAACTCGGTACGACGTTGATCTCGCCTGCGTTAGCGGCTGCGATTTCAGGCTTGACCGTGATCTCGGTGTCCGGCTTGCGCTTCAGTCGGACCCAGACGTCGGCGGTGGCGAGGTCCTCGACCAGGAACACTGAAGTCGGCCCGACCTGCGCGTCGAGCTGCTGGTTGGTGTCGGTGACGTGGACCTTGAGCTTTGTCGGGTAAATCGGGCGTGGGAAGATCCCGTTCTTGTAGCCCGGCAACCCGGTCACCCGGCTCGTGATGTTTCCGGTGATGTCGTTGGCATCTTTGTCCACCTTTGGTGTGACTCGGATGCGCTGGCAGTACTTGCCACTCGGTGACTTCAGCGGCTGGCCGCCGTCGCACGGCTCGCCGCCCCAGATCGAGAGGAAGGCCCACTGCCGGCTGTTCCCTGCTCCCGTCGGAAAATAGACCGCGATCGCGAAATTTGGATAGGGTCCATCGTCAACCCATTTGCGATTTGGACTGTACTTCATCGCAGCAAACCATTCGGTCCTAAACGTGGACTCTGCCAGCCGCTCGGGGTCGAACTGGACATAGAAGACGCTTTGCACGCCTTCCGTGAGTTGCAACAAGTCTCCAGGTTCGATGGTATCCGTCGGATCCTCGGTCCAGGTCATGTAGATTGGCGGCGCGTCGACGATGGTTACGGTGACGTCTGGGGCGGACACCATGCCACCTAAGCCGCTCACGGTGTGCGTGACTGTGACCTTGTTGTTGCTGTAGTTGTCGTCGATCGGCGCGTTCAGTGTGACGGTCTGAGGATCTGCCCAGTCTCCACTCGCTCCACCCGTGAAGGTGAGCGCTCCACTGACCGTGAGTTGGGTGGTGTCGCCCGAGACCGGCGTGACCACAACGCTGACACCATCGCCGGGGTCGGAGGCGAGGTTGATGTCGTACGATCCGGATGACAATTCGTCGATCTTCACCGCGGAAGACGACAGTGTCAGCACCATTCCCTGATCGTCATCGTCAATCGTGACGTTGAGGGTCTGTTGCGCATTGGCGTATCCGTTGTAGTCGTGGACGACTTGCAGCGCATGGTCCCACGGATCACTATCGTCCAGCGGAGTGAGGGTCACCTCTTGGATGTGCCAGTCTCCCTGTCCGCCGTAGGGGAACGTAACGGTTGTTGGTGACACCGTCAGCTTGGTTGGATCGGGATTGGTAATGGTGACCGTTACGGGGCCACCTGGGTCGCCGCCGAGGGTGAGCTTGTACTTCACGGCGCTGCCGCCCTCTACGAGCGTCAAGGCGGTGTGTTCGAGGTGGAGGTCGTTTGTGACCTCGTCGTCGAAGTAGAAGATGTCGATCGGCCGCGCGACGACGTCGTTGACGGTGTCGGGATAGCCCGGCAGGTTTTGCAACTGATGTGGCGACATTCCCAGCGCCACCTTGATCCAGTGGCGATCATGCGTGGTGTTACCGTCGTCGAGCTTGCCACTGGCAGCTTTGATTGTCAGGGTTTGCCAGTCATTCCAGTTGCCCGTCGGACCGGTGGTGAACGTGAGCGTTGTTGGATCGGCGACCAAGTATGTCCCGGTGGGATGCGTGGTCATGACGACTTGGTTGTTGGAGCCACCAGCTGCCCCGGGATCGTTGGACAGCCGCACTCGAATGTCGACGCCAGCTGCATTACCTTCGTCGAGGACGAGGTTGTTGTTGCGATCGAACTCGATCTCGACCTTGCCGCCGTCGTCCAGCACGCTCACAGCGACCGATTGCGACGGTGACTGCGCGCTGTAGCCGTTGCCGTCACCAGAGATGGCGTGACTGATTGCAATGTTCTCGCTATCGTCGTCCGCGTCCTTTACCGAGGTCACGGTGACACGTTGCTTGGTCTGCCAGTTGCCGGTTGATCCACCGGTAAATGTCAGTGTCGTGGGACTGACAGTAATGTCGCTGCCTGTGAAGGTCGGCGTGACGATCACGCTCTTACCATTGCCGGGATCAGTGCGGGCCCAGACGTCATACTGGCCGCTGTCACCCTCATCGAGAGTGAGCGCCTGCGGGTCGACACGCACGCCTGGCGAAGGTGGCTCTTCCACGACTACGTTGAACGTATTCGTCAGCTTAGAAGGATTGGACGTATGCGGGACCGGGATTGCAACCGTGATTTCCACGTTCTCATTGTCACTATCCCCGTCAGCGACGGGCGAGATCGTGATGTCCTGGAACTCGTCGTAGTTCTCATGGTTGAACACGAAGCTCATCGGTGAGACGGCCACCGCGCCCGGGTCGGGGTTGGTGATCGTCACCGTGATCGGGTTGCGAGGAATCGTGCCCAGCTTCACCTGATATGTGAGCGAGGAACTGGCATCACCCTCCGTCAACACATTCGGGTTCGGCTTCTTCTGAGTAACGGGATTTGTCCGGCTGGCATCGTACATGCTCACCAACAGGCCGGTGCTATCGGTATTGCCTGGGTACTCGACAACGTGAAACTTAACTATTGCTGTGATGTTATATACGCCCCAGTTTCCGATGTGCTGGACACTCAACGTTTGTTCCGTGCTCCAATTGCTCGGTGTGAACACAAGGTATTCGGGCGTGACCTTGAGGGATCGTCCATCGCGAGCATCTGCCACCACTGGGCGGAAGGTGACGGCGTGCGGGGGCTTCCTCCGCAATCGGTACTTCACTCCGCGTGCGTTGCCGTTCTCAAACAGCCCGACACTGGTATTTGATGCGTTTGGCTCGATGAGGAGGAGGAGTTTATGGGAATACGTTGTGTATCCCGCACCCACGCTGCCGCTGTCATCGTTGGTAATGGTGCCGGTCGCGGTATCGTCGTCGATAGTGACACCAGTCGGAGGATTGGATATCACTACGGTGAACTCGTCGGTGATCTCGATGTCTGAGTCCTCGGTCGTTGAAATCGTAATCGTGGCGGAGCTGTCGCCCGCGGGGATCGTTACCGTGCCACTTGCGGTGGTGTAATCATCAACGTCGGCGTGGGAGATGGCGGTGCCATCGACCGTTTCGTAGGCCAGCGTGATCGCCGAGCTGTGCGTCGGGCTGACTGAGACGGTGAAGGTGAGGCTATCACCCTCCGCTTCAGAAGCATCGGCGATGGTGATCGTGGGGGTTGCGTTTTGCTGCTTGTCCGGCGCGTCATCATCGTCGGCAACGTTGACAGTCGCTGCGCCAGCGCTCGTTGACACCGTGTAGCCGGTGCCTGAGTCCACGGTCGCAGTGACGGAGCCGTCTGGCTCGTCGGTGGTGTCGTTGTCGGTCGAGATGGCGAAAGAGGTTGAACCCGTCGCGCCGATGGTCACAGTCTCTGTACCGGTTTGCGTCGTGAACGAGCCGGATTGCGTCACAGCCACCGACACGTCCAGGTTGGCGCTCGGCGCAGGCGTCGCGGTGACAGTGAAGCTCACGCTGCTGCCCTCGGTTACGTCGGCACTGCCGGCGATACTGATCTCAGGGTCGGCTGACGGCGCTGGAGATATGATCTCGATGCATTGGATCGCCACTCGCACGGGCTTCCAGCCAAACCAGATGTTCTCGCTTTGCAGGGCTTCGGCTGCCGTGTATGGTGTCAGATTCTCATCTTGGACAGCGCGGAAGGTGATCAGGACGCGTTTCCAGTTCTCGCCATAGCTTGGCGCCTTGTTCTTGTTTGACTCGTAGTAGCCCTGCACTGTTTGGAGGATGTTGCCGGTCAGGCAGTGCGAGATTTGTTGTTTCGCCGACTGCGCTTGTGCGGGCTGAGGCGGATCATCGTCGTCCGACACCGCCACCGTCGCGTGTCCGGTACTCGACGAGACGGTGTAACCGGTACCGCTATCAAGCGTGGCGACGACTGTCCCGTCTGGCTCGTCGGTGGAGTCGTTGGTCGTACTGACGGTCAGCGTGTAGCTGCCTGACGTGGGAATCGTCACCGTCTGTTGGCCGGTTGAAGCGTAGGTGCCTGTCTGCGATATGGTGACGCTCACGTCCAGGGTCGCGCTTTGCGTCGGGGTGACGCTAATGGTGAATGTGGCATCGCTGCCCTCGGTGATTGCCGATCCCGCAGTGATACTGACCTCGGGATCGGGCGACAGAGGAACATCGTCGTCCGAAATGGCGGCGGTCGCAGCGCCCGTGCTCGAGGACACGGTGTAGCCGGTGCCACTTTTCAGCGTCGCCGTGACGGAGCCATCCGGCTCGTCAGTTGTGTCGTTGGACGTGCTGACAGTGAGCGTCTTGCTCCCGCTCGTGGGAACAGTAATGGTCTGCGTCCCGGTCGTGACGCCGAAGGAACCTGAGGCGGAGACTCCGACGTCGACACTGAGCGCTTTGTGAGGTGTCGGCGAAGCGGTAATCGTGAAACTGGCGGCCGTGCCCTCAGTGACATCGCCGTCCGAGGCGATACTCAGTTCGGGGACATCGTTATCGGCGATCGCGACGGTCGCCGAACCGTTCGTCGTGGATGAGGTGTAGCCGGTTCCACTGACGATCGACGCGGTGACGGAGCCGTCGGACTCGTCGACACTGTCGTCTGTTGTGGAAAAGGTGACCGTTGCACTTCCCGAGGTCGGAATGGAGACAGTCTTGAGCGCATTCGGGATGCCATAGTCGCCTGCGAGCAGCGGCGAGACCTTCACGTCGATCGCCTGCGTCGGCTTCGGAGTGGCGGTCAAAGTGAATGTCGCGTCGCCGCCTTCCGTGATGTTCGCACCGGCGGCGATGCTGACCACCGGTGTCGGCTGTGGATTGCCGGCAGCGTTGGTCGTAACAGTGAACGAGTCATAGAACGCTCCATTGAAGCTGAACTCGTGCACCGACTCGGGCTGTAATCCCGTGGCCGTCCAGGACTTCTCGCCATTGAATTCAATCTTCTCTAGCTCTCTGGGGCCTGGCAGCCACCAATAGAGTGCCAACTTCCCTTCGGCGGACCAGCTCAGGGTGATCGACGTGTCCGTTTTGACGACGGTGACCGAGGTCTGCGCGCCTGAGTCGTCGGTCGAGACGACCAGCGCCGCGCCCATGAGCGAAACCAGTGCCAGGAGACGCCAGATTCCGAACCGTTGGTGCAGGATGATCTGAGCAGCGTCGCGGACCATGGTGAACCTCCAGCTACATCGAACTCCGTGTCTCCGAACCGACGGCCCCGGCTGGGTCGGCGATCGTGTGCAAGGACACTAGCAGACGAATCATGCATTTGCGATATCGCAGGACGCTGCAATCCATACGAATCTTCGAATGTTTCGATGTAGCGAAGGGGATTGTGAAAAGTGTACTTAAGTTGGCCGCGACCTGAGCGGGTGGAACGACCGGGCGGGCGTCCGAGCAATCTGCGCAATGCTGAGCAAATCACCGCCAGGCACCAACTCTCGACCGTTGTACCGGCTCCGCACCAGCACACGAACTGCTGTTGTCTAGGTATCCAGTGTTGCGCCATTTGCCGCAGGCGGAAACGGATCAACCGACGCCAGACCGCCACGATTGAGGACGGCACGATGTCTCGGCCGGAACCCAGCCTGCATCGCCCTCGACTGGATCAAGGCGGGCTAAGTCCGGTGCGCGCCCGTGCCGTGCATCTGCAGGTGAATGCTCGTACGGCGCGTCGGTCAGGGTCGTGCAATCACCCGGGTCGAACTATCACCCACTCTTGCAGTTCTACGTTCCGATGCCAACAGACCTTAAGAATCGTCGTCGACGATTGTACCGTCGGCGTAGATGAAGTAGCCGGGAATCGTAATCCCGCTTGTGGCGTACACGTAGATGGTGAGCGTCTCGTCGTTCTCATCCACACTGTCGTCGATGACGGGAACATCAACATCCAGGGTAGTATCGCCAACGTTCAGCGTGAACTCCTTATACTCATGGTTGAAGTCTTGTCCCATTGTCGCGCTCCTGCCAAACGCGCCGTAACGGAACTTGATCGTCTCAGGGTTCGCGTGCGACAGCGTGACGGTAAAGTTCAAGTGTCCATCCCCCTCGTTGGCCGAGGCATCGCTCACGCTCACAGTCGGCGGGCCTGCCGGGCTGGGATCGTTGTCCGATACTGCAACTGTTGCACTACTGCTATTGCTGGACACAGTGTAACCAGTGCCCGAGGACAAAGTCGCGGACACCGAACCGTTGGGTTCATCGGTATTGTCGTTGGTTGTACTCACCGTGAACGTGAGGCTGCCAGACGTTGGAATGGTAATCGCCCGAGAACCTGTCGTCGCACCGAAACTACCACTCTGCGAGATTGTGACGTTGACAGTCAGCGCCGAGGACGGCGTGGGACTCGCCGTCACCGTGAAGCTGGCATCGGCGCCCTCGGTGATACTCGAACCTGCGGCAATGCTGATGGTCGGCGTCACTGCCGGAGGATCATCGTCATCCAACACCGCCACCGTCGCAGCATTGTTCGACCCGGACACGGTGTAACCCGTCCCCGTGGACAAGGTTGCGGTGACGGAGCCGTTGGGTTCGTCGGCGCTGTCGTTGGTCGTATTGACCGTGTATGTCGCGCTACCCGTCGTAGGGATCGTCACAGTGTCGGCGCCGATGGTCGCCCCGAAGCTGCCGCTCTGAGAGACGGAGAGATTGACGGTGAGCGCGGTGGTAGGAGCGGGAGTCGCCGTGACAGTGAATGTGGCGTCGGCACCTTCGGTAACATCGTTGCCCGCAGCAATACTGATAACAGGCGTAGCAGGCAGCGGGTCATCGTCATCCGACACAGCAACCGTCGCAGCGTTGTTCGACCCGGACACGGTGTAACCCGCCCCCGTGGACAAGGTTGCGGTGACGGAGCCGTTGGGTTCGTCGGTGCTGTCGTTGTTGGTACTGACCGTGTAAGTCGCGCTGCCTGTGGTTGGGATCGTCGCAGTGTCGGCGCCGGTCGTCGCTCCGAAGCTGCCGCTCTGCGAAATGGTCAGATTGACGGTGAGCGACGTGGTAGGAGCGGGAGTCGCCGTGACGGTGAACGTGGCATCGCTGCCTTCGGTGACTCCACTGCCCGCGGCAATGCTAATGGTCGGCGTCGCTGGCGGCGGATCATCGTCGTCCGAGACAGCGACCGTCGCAGCGTTGTTGGTTCCAGAGACGGTATAACCCGTCCCCGTGGACAAGGTTGCGGTAACGGAACCGTCGGGTTCGTCGGTGCTGTCGTTAGTGGTGCTAACCGTGTAAGTCGCGCTGCCTGTGGTCGGGATCGTCACAGTGTCGGCGCCGGTAGACGCTCCGAAGCTGCCGCTCTGCGAGACGGTGAGGTTGACGGTGAGCGCGCTGGCAGGAGTAGGACTCGCCGTTACAGTGAACGTAGCATCGCTGCCTTCGGTGACGTCGCTGCCCGCGGTGATTGTGATGACCGGATCATCTGGCGGTGGAGTGTCGCACTGCGTCAGCGATTGTATTGTTCGCTTTACGCGGTCCCAACGCGTGCTGAGGATTGCTGCATCGGCCCGCGCTTGCGCTTCGGCAACAGTCATCGCCGTCTCGCCTGTGTCGACACCGAGCGCCGCTAGTACCCGGTTCCAACGCAGCACCCGCGCGGTGTTGTCGGGGAATGCGTCCCGCCAGGCCGTGACCTCGGAGACAGTGACAGCGTCGGCCGGGAGCGTTGGAGTACAAGTATCGTTGTCCGCGATCGCGACAGTTGCTGCGCTTGACGATGACGACACCGTGTAGCCGGTTCCACTACCAATCGTCGCCGTGACCGAACCATCGGCTTCGTCGTCCGTGTCGTCCGTGGTCGGTACTGTGAACGTCTTACTACCTGAGCTTGGGATTGTGACGGTGCGCGATCCGGTGGTTACGTAGCCGCCGCTCTGTGACACGGCCACCGTCACATCCAGGTCTGCAGCGGGCGTCGGTGAAGCGGTCAACGTGAACGAAGCAGCGGTTCCTTCCGTGACACCTGAGCCAGCGGCGATGCTGATCTCTGGTACGTCGTCGTCTGATACCGCGACAGTTGCGGCTCCTGCGCTGCTCGACACCGTGTAAGCCGTACCACTACTGATCGTCGCTGTAACTGAGCCGTCGGCTTCGTCCGTTGTGTCGTTCGTCGTGGCGACGGTGAACGTGGCGCTGCCCGAGGTTGTGATGGTAACAGTGCGAGATCCCGTCGTGACGTAGTCTCCGCTTTGCGTGACTTCGACCGTGACATCGAGATCAGCCGACGGTGCCGGCGTTGCGGTGACTGTGAACGTGGCATCGGACCCTTCGATGACAGCGCTGCCGGGAGTGATGCTGATCTCAGGCTCGGTGGGGGGCGGAGGAGCTACCGCAGCCTCGATGCACTCCAGGGCTTCGCGGATGGGCTTCCAGCCGGTCCACACCTGCTCGCCCGCGAGCGCTTCGGCGGCGGTGAATGGTGTAAGCCCTGAGTCCTCGACGTCGCGGAACGTGACCAGCACACGCTTCCAGTTACGGCCATAGCTCGGCGCTCGGTCTTTGTTCGCATCGTAGTACCGACGAACGGTCGTTAGCAGACTGTCCGAGACACATGAATCGATGATCGTCTGAGGTGGGAGCTGTACCCCGTCGTCATCCGACACAGCCACCGTCGCTGAGCCGGCGCTGGTTGACACCGTGTAAGTCTGACTGGTGCTGAGGGTCACTGATACCGACCCGTGGGGCTCGCTAGTATCATCGCTAGCTGTCGTGATAATGATTGCACTAGACCCGTTGCTGTAAATGTCCACACTACCTGCGGTGACGCTGACACCGAAGTCGCCGCTTTGGCTGACCGTGTAGTTGACGGTGAGCTGCGCGCTCGGCGCGGGAGTCGCGGTGACGGCGAAGGTGGCGCTGCCACCCTCGGTGATGTCCGCACCGGCGGCGATGTTGACCTCGGGCAGGGCTGGTGCGTCGTCATCGGAGACGGCGACGGTTGCGGCGCTGGCGGATGACGAAACCGTGTAGCCGGTGCCGGTGCTAATCGTCGCAGTAACGGAGCCGTCAGGTTCGTCGGTTGAGTCATTCGTCGTGGTAACGGTCAGCGTTTGGCTTCCCGTGGTTGGGATGGTGACCGTCTGCGACCCGGTCGAAGCATAGTCGCCGCTTTGCGACACTTCGACGGTCACATCAAGGTCAGGCGCCGGTTTCGGCGTTGCAGTGACAGTGAACGTGGCGTCGCCACCCTCGGTGATAGCTATGCCGGCGGCGATGCTGATCTCTGGCACGTCGTTGTCAGCGACAGCGACGGTTGCGGCGCTGGCGGATAACGAGACCATGTAGCCGGTGCCGGTACTAAGCGTTGCAGTGACAGAACCGTCGGCCTCGTCGTTTGAATCATCCGTCGTAGCAACGGTTAGCGTCTGACTTCCCGAGGTTGGGATGGTGACCGTCTGTGAACCAGTTGAGGCGTAGTCGCCGCTTTGCGACACTTCAACCGTGACATCCAGGTCGGTCGACGGCGTCGGTGTCGCCGTGACGGTGAACGTGGCGTCTCCGCCCTCGGTGATGTCTGCGCCGGCGGCGATGCTGATTTCGGGCACCGATGCTTGGGCTGGCAAGCCGCTAATCTCCAACTGGAAATCGCCCGTACGTCCACGGGTGTACGTCGTCGCCTCGATTGTGTACCAGCCTGCGTTGAGCGTCCTGACGATGCGAGAGTTCAAGTTGCCGCCGCCGATATCGTCGTTCTCTGCGTGGGCTCCACTAGTACGATTGTCTTTTCCTGCTCGCAGGTAGAGGTAGGTATCGATAGGAGATGTCAAGTGGATTGTGACTTCGCTCTGCTGTGTGAGCTGGAAGGTGTAGAAGTGAGCGTTGCGACCACTACGAGCGGTTGACTTGCAGCCACTGATCCACTTGCCTTGAGTTGCACCATTGACGGTCAGCTGCGTCGCGCAAGGTGAGGCACCGTCGTTATCGGCGATGTTTGTTGTGGCGGCGCCGTTGTTGGCCGAGACGCTGTAGCCCGTACCGGTGCTGATGGTCGCGGTCACGGAGCCGTCAGCCTCGGCGACACTGTCGTTGGTAGTCGGTACCGTTAAGGTGGCGGTTCCTAAGGAAGTCATGGTAACAGTCTGCGAGCCGGTCGTCACGTAGTCGCCGCTTTGCGTGACCTCGACCGTAACATCGACGTTGGCGACGGGCTTGGGCGACGCGGTGAGGGTGAAGGTGGCGTCGGTACCCTCGGTGATGTCGCCGTCTGAGGCGATACTGATTTCGGGGCTAGACGATGTCGGCAGACCGGCCACGCTCAGTTGGAATCTGCCAGTTTTGTTGGCGCGACGGGGCGCCGCTTCGATGGTGTACTGTCCTGCTGGCAGCAGCTCCTTGATGCGAGAGTCGAAGTTGCCGCCGTCGAGGTCGATGTCGTCGTTTTCGTACAACTCTGCGAGCCTAGTGACATTATTGCTGCTATAGAGGAAGAGGCGGGGATCAGCTTCTTTCGAAGTCAAGTCGATCGTCACTGTTGCCGATTGCTTCAGCTCAAACGTGAAAAAGCGCCCGTAATTGGGTGAAGAGTAATGAATGGCTGAACATTTTGGTGTCCATTCGTCACTCACTTTGCCATTGGCGGGCAACGCCTCAGTGCACTCGAAGTCATTGTCGAACACTTTGACGCTGGACTCAGGGAGTGTGTAGGAGACATCGTAGCCGGTGCCGGCGGCGACGGTTGCAACCACGGAACCAGAGTCTTCGCGGATAGCATCGTCGGTCGTGGTAATGACCAGTTCGGCCTTGCCTGTGTCGGCTGGGATGGTGACCGTGTGCGTCGCCGCTGTAGCACCGAAGTCGCCATTGGTCGTGATCTCCACGTTGGCGGTGATAGGCGTTGATGGCAACGGATGAGCGGCCACGGTGAACTTGACATCTCCACCCTCATCGACGTTGGATCCTCCGTTGACGCTCACCTCAACGGCTTTCTCCGACATCGGGGGCAGGCCGTCGGTTATGAACTCGGTGTAACCTGGTGTGATCGACCCAAACGTGGTCCCCTCGATTGTGTACCAACCGGGATTGAGCGTCTGACTGATTGTTGGTCGCAATCCACCAGAGCCGCCTTGGGCGTCCTCGTGTAAGGCTGGGCCAGTCTTGTTGATTCGGCCTTGGCGCAGATAGAGATAGTTGTCGCCGACATAGCCCCATACGTTCATCGTGACTGTGCGCTGTTCTAGCAGTTGGAATGTGTAATACCATGATGTCCTGTTGCTGTCTCTCGGTGATGGGCACGTGTCCGGATAGAAGCCGTACACGGTGTGAATGTCGGAGCGCACGTGCTCAACGCAGTCTTCGACATCGTTGTCGTAGACGATGACGTTTGCAACGGCTGCGTCCTGATCGATGTCGTAATGGCTGGCGCTCTGGAGCCTCACGGAGATCAGACCGTGCGGTTCCTGGACCATATCCCCCTGCGTCCTGACTTCGATGACCGCTTCACCGTTGTCGTCCAGATTTACTGTGTTGATTCCTTGGGTAGCACCCCCTAGCACGTCGATGTCCCCGACCCAGGAGACATTCACGCGTACCCCGTTGACCGGGACACCGGCGCTGCTTTTGAGCCGGAAGTATGCCCGCTCGTCCTCGGTGATGTCGCCGTCGGCGGTGATGCTGATCTCGGAGATATCGTTATCTGCGACATTCGCAGTAGCTGCGCCCGCGGTGGTTGAGACGCTATAGCCCGTGCCAGTGCTGATCGTCGCGGTGACTGAGCCGTCGACTTCGTCGATGTTGTCATTCGTCGTAGGCACCGTGAGAGTGGCGGTGCCGGAGGCGGTGATGGTGACCGTCTGCGAGCCGGTCGTGATGAAGTCGCCACTTTGCGTCACCTCGACCGCCACATCAAGGTTGGCCGTCGGCTTGGGTGACGCGATGAGCGTGAAGGTTGCGTCGGCGCCCTCGGTGACGTCGCCGTCTGAGGCGATGCTGATTTCGGGACCAGACGATGGCGACGGTAGCCCGCTGACGTTCAGTTGGAACGTACCAGACGTAGAGCTACTGAAGGTCGTTGCTTCGATGGTGTACCAGCCGATGTTCAGTGTCTCGTAAATTCGAGAGTTGGCATTCCCACCTCCGATATCGTCGTTTTGGTGTATCGGCGCGCCGGATTTGGTGTTCTTACCCTGGCGAAGGTACAAGTAGGTGTCCACAGTTTGCGAGGTCAATTCAATCGACACATCTGCCGTTTCATTGAGCTCAAATGTGTAGAAGCGTGCATATCTCCCACCACGGTCGATGGAATCGCAGATTGACGACCAAGTATCGGTTGCTTTGCCATTGGCGGGCAACGAGTCGAGGCAAGGGTCGAGGCCGACATCGTTGATACCGACGCGGGACGTGGGCATGGTAGGCGACACGTCATAGCCGGTACCAACCGTGACTGTCGCAGTGACACCACCATTGTCTTCGACCGTGTTGTCGTCGATCGTTGCCAGCCGCAGCTCCGCTTGCCCAGTGTTGGTCGGAATGGTGACCGTATGGCTGCCGTTCGTGAGTATAGGTACTCATCAAACTGGCCCCACAGCTCAATGGTGACCGTGCGCTGCTGTTTCAGATGGAACGTCCGGTATCTTGAGTACTTGCCGTTAACGATTTGCGACGGGCAGAGCTGAGAGAAGGAAACAGACTTCTGGTTGTCTGCGCGGATGTGGTCGACACAATCTTGGACATCGTCGTCGTAGACGATCACGTTCGCGAAGGCTGCGTTCTGGTCGATTTTGTAGTGTCCGCCGCTTTGCAGCCTGAGTGTGATCAGGCCGTGTGGCTCGTTGTCATGATCACGTCTGGTATCGAACTTGATGACCATTTCGCCATTGGGATCAAGATCGGTAGTGATAACTGGGTCGATAGTCCATGCTGCCACCATGATTTCACCGGTCCAGGAGACCCCAACACGTACGTCCTTAACCGTGCCAGTGCCGCTAGTCTTCAGCCGGAAGATCGCCTCGCCACCTTCGCTGATATCACCGTCGGCCGTGATACTGATGGTTTGGTTGTCGTCATCCTTGATCGCCACTACGCGTTTCCAGGCGCTCGCTGAGATTCGGTAGCCGCTACCGGGGACCAGCTGTGCGGAGATGACGCCGCCAGGCTCGGCTTGGTTGTCGTCGACGGTAGTCACGGTGAGTGTGGTGCTACCAGTGGTCGGGATGGTGACCGTCTGGACGCCGGTTGGCGACGCATCGAAGTCGCCAGTGGCCGAGACTTGCACTTTGACGGAGAGCGGTGAGCTCGGCGCCGGGGTGGCGGTCAGCGTGAATGCGACGCTGGATCCCTCGGTGATATCGGAGCCGCCGCTAAGACTGACTATAGGCGTCGCGGTCAGGCCGCTCACACTGAGCGAGAACGCGCCGGTTCGACTGTTAGCGGCGGTCGTCGCCTCGATCGTATAGCTACCTGCCGCAAGCGACTGGCTGATCCGCGCGTTGTTGCCAGTTCCGCTGTTGTCATCCGAGTGCAGGATGGTGCCCTTCTGGGCGTTGTAGCCGCTGCGCAGGTTGAGATAGGAATCGATGCTCGAGGAAAGGTCGATAGTCACGGTCGATTGCTGGGCGAGGCTGAACGTGTAGTATTGACTGCTCTTCTGCCACGTGATCGCTGAAAGACAGCTCCTGGACCAGCTCCCTGAGGTCGTGCCGGAACCGTTGAGGTCGTCGACGCAGTTGAGCGAGGGCAGTTGTGCGAAGCCGTGTCCCCAGGCGTTGTTGGGCACGGGGCTGCCATTTGGAGCAGCGTGGGTCTTGAGATAGCTCGTGACCTGGGTCGGAGTGAAGGTTGGATTCTGCTGCGCGACGAGCGCGGCGAGACCGGCGACGTGCGGAGCGGCCGCGCTGGTGCCGTGGAACGAGGAGCTTGTCGCGGTAGCTTGGCCGGCCGCGCCGATGATGTCTGGCTTGATTCGACCGTCGGGGGTTGGTCCGCGGCTGCTGTAGTTGTAGAGTCCCGTCGGACTGCCGGCGCCGGCGGCGAGCACACCTGGATGCGGGCTGTCGGCGGGCGACCCGATACTGTAGCCATTGGTTGCCCCACTCAGGACGCGGCCGCCCCAGACGACGAGCTGAATCCAGCTCGGTTTGGAGCCATCCATTGATTTGATCCGCAGAGCGACAGTGTCAGTTTGCGAACTAGGGTTTGTCAGCTTGATGGACTCATACGGATTGTCATTCGCGCCCCCAGCCTGAGCGTCGTCGGCTGTCCCCAAGACTGTCTCGCCGGGTCCGGGATTCTTCACGGCGATCAGCGCGAGGTCGTCGTCGGCTCCGCCCCACTTGTCGTCCCAGCGCATGAACACACGAACTGTTCGCCCCGGCGACACTGACAGCGTCTTGTCTTCCCTCCCTGCCTCCCACTCGAGGATGTTGTCGTTGTCGGCGTCAGTGAAGGGACCGTACCAAGTGTCAAAATGCTGGTTTCCTGCGGAGTTGACCCAGACGATGCCGTTGTCGGCCGCCCACTTGACCGTGTTGAGCGGGCCATACTGGTGTGGGGTGGTGCCGTCGGGGGGACCGTGGAAGCTCCAGTTAATGGAGTAGGCGATGACCTTGACGCCCTCTCCGTGCATCCACTCGACCGCGCTGCGGAGGTCGGCCCCTGTCGTGGCATTGGAAATATAGAGGCTGGCCTCTGGTGCCATGTCCATCACAGTTTCGGCGACGCGCGTGCCGTGGGTACTACCGTTGCTCGATCCGCCTGTGAAGCCAGAACTGTAGGTTGAGTTGGAACAGTCGGCGATATCGGAGGTGTAGGTGCCGATATCTGTGTAGCAGCGGGCGGTGATCGTATTCGGCAGGTCGGTGCCCATCAGGGCTGGTGTCCCCGTGAAGCCGTCCCTGGAAGTTCGCGTCGAAGTGATGTCGATCACGCCGACTTTGACGCCCTGCCCCTTGATCCCGGCGTTGTGCCAGACGTTGGCGAGGTGCTGGGCGACTCCACCACTGGTGACACTGCCCTTGGTCCGCATCGGCTGCTCGAGCTCTCGCGCCCAGCTCACGCCTGGCGTCCGCGCCAAGATGGCGAGCGCGGTCGTGGGAACGTAGGCCTCGATGTAGTTGTCGCGCACATTGCGGACATCTCCGCCATTGCTCTTGATTACATTGACAACACGCTGGACGTTGCCGTCGACGATGATCGACAGCGCGACCATCGTGGCGGTCTGGTTGCTGGTGTCGCCAGGAACGAATGGCGATGCGGCCACGCCGTCGGTCGGGGCGTCGGTGCCCGAGCCGCCGGAGGCGAAGTCGGCACCATATTGTGAGCCGAAGGAACCGTCGGCAACACCGCTGAGCGCCGAGCCGAGGTTGGGGTAGGTGAGCTCGTCCTGTCCGGGCAGTAGGGGATCGGCGAGTCCCTCAGTGACGTCGAAGCCGTCGCCCTCGTCGGCGAGGACGTCGGAGGCAAGTACGGCGAGCAAAGCGAAACTGGCAAGCAGCCCCGCAATGAGGACAATCAGCCCACGCTGCCACGCTGCTTCGGCACGGTGTTCTCTCGCCTCTCTCTACGCCACAAATCATACAGGAAAGGGCAGCCTAACCTCGATGCGGCTTGTGTTCCTGCCTGGGAATCCTGGTCCGTTCGACAGGGCCGCCTCACCGCGCCACAGTCGAATCGCCGCGGGCTTTGTGGACTGAACTGCGTCGCTGCCTCTTGGCCGATGGGCTAGCGTTCACACCACACCAAGAGGAGCGCGGCATGCCAACACGTTGGCGACGCTGGAAACTGCGAGATGTCGCCCTCGTCGTAGCCGTCACTGCAATCGTCGCAGTCCTGGGGGTTGTGATTGGCCGCGAAGCCAGCATCGGGGAAGAGACCGGCGCGAGCGTCGCTTCAACGCCAGCGGACAACTCCGCACCACTTCCCCAACAGCAGTCTGAAGAGACAACTGCGCTGACTCTGAGCCTGAGTGCGACTCGACAAATCTGTGAAACGCCGGGTGCTCAGCGTTTCGGCGTCTCTCAACAGCGGCCAGACGACAACGGAAGGCTCGTCCGGCAGTCAGTGACCCTCGGCTGGTTTTTCCGTGCAGAGGTGCACGTTCCGATCCATTGGCAGGTCAGCGGTGGTACTCCGCCATACACGATCGTGATCGACAACGAAACGCGCGACATTGATGGTGACTATGTTGGACCTTCCGGTACAGCCAAGGTGACTTGCGGTGATACCTCTGGCGGTACAACGTTTGAAGACGACAAAGGGTTCGACGAGGTGCTTCGGTTCCACCGTGTCGACCCGCAACCAGACTCCGGTCGGAAGACTATTCGCGGGACCGTGACAGACGCAAACGGTGCCTCAGTGGATGTGACAACCCGTTTCTATGTGATTCGCGTTGACCCAGATTACTACCCGGCAATCCTAAAGCGGGGCGAAACCTACCGGATCTTTGGGCGTCTCTTCACGATTCCCCCCGACCTTGACATGCAAGTCGGAGCTCGTGAATCGGGATCCAAAGGTTCCTACCAAAGATTCTTGATCGCCGGCTCAAAGCCAGCAATCGCCATCACGTTCGCTATGGATGACTGGACCGCGGTCGAATGGGATGTTCCGGAACAACGTAGCGATGCTGTATTTGGCTCTGATGACTCTCCTCTTAGGCCGAGTGTAATCCATGCTGCGCTCAACGCATTCGCCCGTTCGGTGGACCAATACCCCAACCTCAACAAATGATTGGACATAGTGGATGAAGCCGGTTCACCTTGGTGTGGTCCTTAGCCTTGCACT
This sequence comes from Dehalococcoidia bacterium, assembly GCA_964291515.2. Taxonomy (GTDB): domain Bacteria; phylum Chloroflexota; class Dehalococcoidia; order Bin125; family Bin125; genus Bin125. The sequence continues at coordinate 3,581,643 of OZ219805.1, read as the reverse complement.
TTCAATAGGCACTCTCGGGCCAGGCATCTTGCCTCTCCGAAGTGCAACACCAGAGCGCACCGAGTTGACGAATCACATAGATACTGAGCGAGCCATCGGCAGTCCCTCCGTTTGCGTCGGCTACAGTGGCATGAATGGTCTTGGATCCTGAATCTACTTCGGGGTCGGCTTGATACCAGCGATCAGTCGTCGTTGATGATGATGCCGTTGCCGGTGTCGTCTGCGATGGTGGCGTTCGTTGCCGACGTCAGCTTGATGGCGAACGTCTCATCGCCTTCTGGCCACCCGTCGGTCCGTAGCGGCACATACAGCACGATACGGGTCTGACCAGGCGCGATGCTGTGGGTGGTGTCAATACCCAAGAAGTCGCCCCCGTAAGTTGCTGTTCCCTCTTCCATCTCAATAGTCACCGTCACCGGGACACTGCTCACATGGCTGAGCTCAAGATAGAACTCCATCAGCAGATAGTCCTCGTAATCCTGCGCATCAGAGATCGACACGGTAGGAAGGTTCACAGGCGGCGGGTCGTCGTTATCAGAGACCGCGACCGACGCCGAGCCAGCCGACTGCGACACGGTATAGGCCGTACCTGTCGAAACAGTCGCACTAACGGAGCCGTCGGGTTCGTCAGTACTGTCGTTGGTCGTACCCACAGTGAAGGAGAAGTTGCCGGAAGACGGAATGGTAATCGTCCGAGAGCCAGTCGTCGCACCGAAGCTGCCACTCTGCGAGATTGCCACGTTGACAGTGAGCGCCGTTGTCGGCGCGGGACTCGCCGTCACGGTGAAGCTGGCATTGGCGCCCTCGGTGATACTTGATCCCGCTGCAATGCTGATGACCGGCGTCACCACCGGCGGATCGTCATCGTCAGACACCGCCAGCGTTGCCACATTATTCGTCCCAGATACTGTGTAACCCGTACCTGTCGACAAGGTCGCCGTGACCGTACCGTTGGGTTCGTCGGTGCTGTCGTTGGTCGTGCTGACTGTAAACGTTGCACTGCCTGACGATGGAATCGTCACAGTGTCCGTGCCGGTGGTCGTTGCGTAGCTGCCGCCCTGCGTGACGGACAGATTGACGGTGAGTGCCGTGGTAGGAGCAGGAGTCGCCGTGACAGTGAATGTGGCGTCGGCGCCCTCGGTGACAGCGGTGCCCGCTGTGATACTGATCTCAGGATCGGACGGTGGCGGAGGCGGTGGCGGAGGTGGAGCTATTGCAGCTTCTATACACTCCAACGCTTCCCGAACCGGCTTCCAACCGAACCACACCTGCTCACCCGCGAGCGCCTCTGCTGCCGTGAACGGGGTCAACTGCGAGTCCTGGACTTCGCGGAACGTGATCAGCACACGCTTCCAATTGCGGCCATAACTCGGTGCGCGGTCTTTGTTCGCATCGTAGTACCGACGCACGGTCGCTAGCAAACTCTCCGAGACACATGAATCAATGATCGCCTGCGGCAGGAGCTGTCCACTGTCGTCATCCGACACCGCCACCGTCGCTGCGCCTGCACTGGCTGACACTGTGTAGCCGCTTCCGGCACTAATCGTCGAGGTGACGGAACCATCGGGCTCGTCATCGCTGTCGTCCGTGGTTGCCACGGTAAAGGTGTTGCTGCCTGAAGACGGGACCGTGACGGTACGGGTGCCAGTTGGGACGTAATCGCCGCTCTGCGACACGGTGATTGTAATGTCCAAGTCTGTCGCGGGCGCAGGAGACGCGGTCAACGTGAACGAAGCGGCCGTACCTTCGGTGACGCTTGAACCTGCCGCGATGCTGATCTCGGGATCAATCGGTGGCGGCGGGGGCGGTGGACCTGTTGCAGCTTCAATGCACTCCAGCGCCTCCCGGATGGGTCTCCAACCGCTCCATACCTGCTCACCCGCGAGTGCCTCGGCGGCGGTAAACGGTGTGAGTTGGGAATCCTGGACGTCACGGAACGTGACCAGCACACGCTTCCAGTTACGGCCATAGTTCGGTGGTCGGTCTTTGTTCGCATCGTAGTACCGACGCACGGTCGTCAGCAGACTGTCCGCGACACATGAGTCAATGGTTGCCTGGGATGCAAGCTGTGCATCGTCGTTATCCGACACCGCCACCGTTGCTGAGCCGGCACTGGTTGACACGGTGTAGTCGGTACCGGCACTAATCGTCGCCGTGACAGAACCGTCTGCCTCGCTTGTGCTGTCGTCGGTTGTGGGCACTGTGAACGTGGCCGTGCCAGATGTAGTCATTGTGATCGTTTGCGAGCCGGGCGTGACGAAGTCTCCGTTTTGTGTGACTTCGACCGTGACATCGAGGTCGGCTGCAGGCGCGGGTGTCGCTGTCAGCGTGTAGATAGCAGCCGTGCCCTCGGTCACGTCGCCGTCCTCGGCGATGCTGATCTCGGGCAGGCTCGGCGCGTCGTCGTCGGAGACGGCGATAGTTGCCGAGCTGGCCGATGACGAGACGGTGTAGCCCGTGCCGGTACTAATCGTCGCAGTGACGGAACCGTCTGGCTCCTGAATGCTATCGTTGTTCGTTGGCACCGCAAGGGTAGCTGTACCAGAAGTAGTAATCGTGACCGTCCGCGAGCCCGTAGTGACGAAATCGCCGCTTTGCGACACTGCTACCGTGACATCAAGGTCCGCCGAAGGCGTTTGTGTTGCAGTGACAGTGAACGTGGCATCGCCGCCCTCGGTGATATCGGCGCCGGCGGTGATGCTGATCTCCGGCACCAATGTCTGCGCTGGCAGGCCGACAACGCTCAGCGTGAACGCACCCGTCTTCTCACGCCCATACGTCGTCGCCTCAATCGTGTAATCGCCCGGAGGCAACGTCTCCGAGATCCGCGAGTTAAACCCATCGCCACTTTCATCATCCTGATGCAGCTCCTGGCCGTCGCGGCCCAATCCGCTACGCAAGAACATATACGTGTCCCACGACGACTCCAGATCGATCCTGACCACTGCCTGGTTGTCCAAAGAGAAAGTGAAGAATCGGGCATAGCGCCCAGAGCGACCCACCGAATCGCACTCGCCCGTCCATTCTCCCGTGACGCTCCCGTCGCCGGTCAGCGTCGTCACACACATCTCCACCGGCGCCAGGTCATCATCAGACACATCCACCGTCGCCGAACCCGCCGCGGCCGATACGGTGTAGCCGGCACCGCGGTTCACCGTAACGGTAACCGAGCCGTCGGCTTCTTTGACGCTGTCGCCGCTGGTGGCAACTGACAGCGTGAAACTGCCCGACGGCGGAATCGTCACCGTTTGTGATCCGGTCGTTACGAAGTCACCGCTCTGGGTGACCTCCACCATCACATCCAAACTGCTCGCACGTACAGGGCTAGCAGTGAGCGTGAACTCAGCGTCGTCGCCCTCGGTCACAGCATTGCTGCCTGCGACGATGCTGATCACGGTGGGTTTTCTTGCTGTGCTGGGGCGGCAGATGTCGATTGCAGCAAGGGTGCGGGTGGTGCGCTCCTAGCGGCTGTTGAGGTAAACAGTCTCAAGCGCTTTCGATTCCGCTACGGTCATATCGGTCTCGCCGGTATCGACGCCGAAGGCAGCGAGCACGCGGTTCCAACGCCGCACATGGTCTGGGTTGTTGTTGGCGTCGCGCCAGCCTTGGACCTCGCCTACGGTGACAGCATCGGTAGGCAGCTGGGGCACGCATGCTGACAGTGGCTGGCTAAACACCCAGGGGCGGGCCTGTTTGATGGCGAGCTTGTTCTGCGCGGTGATCTTGAACTCGATCTCTACGGCAAAGTCCTCACCCTCAGCGGGACTATACAGCGTTTCGAAGTGATCATGGATTGCTTTGAGGCTGGCGCGAAGATAAATCATCTGAGCCTTGGTCATAAGCAGCTGGTTCGCGGGGGCGAGACTCGACCGTGCCAACACGAAGGGCGCCCCTGCCGGGTCCAACAACAGCTCTTCGGGCAGCGAGAGTGCCTCAGGATTGGTCACCAGGTCCTCGCCCAGTTGGGCGTTCACGTAGTAGTAGCCATCGCGATCAGTGACGGGGTCGAAGCTGACCGCGACACCGTTGACCTTTTCATCTGAGTAATTCGGATGAACCAGCACACCCATCGCCACGGTAGTGTGGTCAACCCTATGGAAGTCCCGCTCCAGGAAGGCGCGCTGATTCCATAAGCTTGCCCAGACCGCTTTGATCGATTTGTCAATGCCATCATCGACGGTTTCGTCGGGATCTTGCGTCTTGGAGTCGTACAAGCCCGCGCCGTTGAAGTTGGGTAGGTCCTCGTTGTTCGTGCTGGACCGATAACGCAGCGATTGCCCATCGGGATAGTTACCGTGCATCGTTGTTAGCGCGGTAATGATCCAAGGCGGGGAGGTGGCATTCTTGATCGCCTTGCGCAAGTCGTCCAGCATCTCTTCCTGGATGTCATCGTCGGTCTGGAACTTCGAGTGTGCCAGCATCTGAGTGACGGCTGAAGCCAATGTCGTTCCGATCGGCAGCGTGATCTTCTCGTCGGCCGGAGCCTTCTTCTTGCCCAGGATCGTCTCTTTGCTCACCACTGCCTGCTTCATGAACTCGTCGTAGAAGTAGAACGGGACGGCGTAGCCCACCGGTGTCGTAGCGGTGGGTAATGACACCTTCGTCAACTCGGCAACGTTGGCCGCCTTGACGCCGAACGCGGTCCAGTCGGCGAAGCTCACATTGGAGAGCGAGGTGATGGATGTCTTCGTCAAGTCGCGCTGCAGAGTCTGTGTCTGCTTCGGACGCGACGCAGCATGGTGATTATCTACTTCCTCCTTCGTCGCGGCCCGCAACGTGAACCCGTCCGCGGTCGCGCGGTAATACACGTAACTGCCCACCAGTTCAGTCACCGCCTCGTCGGTGAGTGCGTCCCGGATGAACGCATTCGGCGTCCCGTTCTGGATCGCCCGTAAATTCACATGCGACAACGGCGTCTGCGGGACTGTTGTGATCACACCCGCTGCTCGCGGCAAGTCATTCGGCAACACACTCAATATGGCGACATCACGAGGACCCGGCGACTCACCCGGCTCGAACACGTCCAACAACCCGTAACCCTCAGCCATGTTGTACGCCACATACTCAACATCCGGACGAATGTCACTGTCCCTAAGAATCTTCACCCTCGAAGCGTCATAGAGCGGCTCTTGCTGGTGGTATCTGAGCCTACCTTGTGCGCCGACGAAGGGGTAGTAGGCCAGATTGTCTTTAAGAAATGGCATCGCAGCAGCCAACGTTTCATTCAGAATTGCAACCTCACGAAACGCGAAGGTATCCGTAGCCTGCAATTCCCAGCGATAAAACCCCAAAGAACCGTCTGGCGCAACAACATTTGGATAGTAAATGAGGACACCCTTCGTCACGTTATTCGAACCGAGGTCGATGAGTTCGTTGTCTCGGAGCGCTGCATTCATAAAGCTCACATGAGCTCGATGGAGGACAGTGTTCTGGAACCATAGCTTAGGACTTTCGGATTGGATGCTGACTATATTGAATTTGACGAACTCCACGTCTTCGAGCCAACTATCGCCAACCAGTTCACCTCTGAACGACAGCCGTTCGAACGCCGCGTGGTCTTCAAGCGCAACAGACCCGTTTTCAGCGGCGACCGGCATGGCTGGGTTTGTCGGGTTACGGTAACCGAAGTCGTCGAGTTCGGTGATGTCATCGACACAGTCGCCGTCCACATCGGCCGGGTTTGCGACGAGGTACTTCTCCACTCGGTACTTGTCCGCGGCAAGTGGAGCCAGACTGTCCGACAGCGTGGTGGTCCCCGACTCGCCCCGCGTGACTGAGACCGGGACGTTCACTACGGTTCCCGATCCTCGGTCGTGCTTCACATACAACACGAAGTAATCGTCTTCTGTCGAAGACACCGTGATCGGCACCGACGTAACCGCTATCACCGTCGGCGTCGGCGCTACCCAGCCCGAATCGCACGGCCCTGGCGTCTGCGCTCCGGCGCCAGCGGGCGACAGCAAGGCCGCGACACCCAGGAACAGTGTCAGGCAGAGCAACACCAACAGGAAGTCGCGGCGAATGTTGCGGGCGACAGCATCGGATCGCCCGCTGGCGGAAGCAGGCTCAGGTCGGGTGGCGGAGAGCCAGGGCCGAGTCGATCTTAGTCGCTTCGGGGTCACAGCGAGCCCCGTGTGTCGGGGGGGGGGGGGGGGGGGAGGGCAGGCACGCGCACGCTGATGCGGCTCAGTACGCTGCGGTCGCTGTGATGCTTGCTCATTGCCCTGGTCGCCGGTCGGCAGATCTGCGTTCGTCCGCTCAGTATTGCAGATCGCGACGGGGACGCTGTCGGCATCAGTGATGCATCATGGCTTGGCTGGTTGAGTCCGATTCGATGCCGTCGAGTGGTTCGCGGACTGGCTTCCAGCCGAACCATCTCGACTCTCGGACTTTGACGCCCCGCTCGGGGGCGGGGGCGGTGGAGTGGTTACTGACTCTTCTGGTCAGAGGGGGACGGCGCAGCCGTCGGACCTTGGGTCGCTGCCTCCCCAAAGGACTCCGCTTTCGGGATCTCGGACGATGACCTGGCCTTTGCCGACAACTCCGGTTCTCATGGCTCCTGTGGCGGGCATGACCGGATGGCCGAGCAGGGCGAGCTGGGAGAGGACCTCGATGCCGAATGTATCCTCGACGTAGATACGTCCGTTGGGCGGTTCTTCGTACATCGAGACGCGTGGGGCGTCGATGGCGGTTTGGGCGTCCATACCGCGGTCGATCAGGTTGATCGCGACCTGGGTCTGTCCCTGGGGTTGGTTCCAGCCGCCCATGACGCCGTAGCTGGCGAAGAGGTTGCCGTCGGGGCGAGTGATCATTGAGGGCATGATCGTGTGGTACGGCCGCTTGCCGCCGGCGAGCGCGTTGGGGTGATCAGGGTCATCAACGACGAATCCAGCGCCGCGGTTTTGCAGGCTGAATCCGGACTCTCGCGGGACGATGCAACTGCCGAAGCCTTCGTAGTTGGAGTTGATGAAGGAGCAGGCGTTTCCGTCGCCGTCGGCGGCGGAGAGATAGACAGTGTCGGACTGGCCGGGCAGGAAGCCTGAGGAGGCGAGTTCAATGGCCTGGTCTTCACAGATCAACTGACGGCGCTTGGCGGCGTAGGCCTTGCTCAACATCGCCTCGATCGGCACATCGACCTTGGCTGGGTCGGCGACGAGCGCACGGGCGTCGGCGAAGGCGAGGCGCAGCGATTCGATGATGATGTGCAAGACCTCGGGCGAGCGCGCTTGGTACTCGCCGATCTCGAAGCCCTCGAGGATGTTGAGCGCCATCAGGGTCGTGATGCCCTGTCCGTTGGGCGGGCATTCCCAGACTCGGTGGCGTCGGTAGGTGATGGAGATGGGTTCATCGAGCGTGGAGCAGTGGTTGTCGAGGTCGTCGAGCGACATGACACCGCCGTGCTCGGACAGGGCTTCGACGATGTGCTCGGCGGGTCGTCCCCGATAGAAGGCATCGGGACCGCCCTCGGCGACTTCCCGCAGCACGCGACCGAGCAGCGGATTGGTCCAGACTTCGCCGGCCCGTGGAGCCTTGCCATTGAGCAGCATGTCCTGTCCGGCGGGACCCTGAGCAGCGAGCAGATCGGCCTGGAAGGCCCAGCCTCGGCCGATGGCCGGAGTCATGACGAAGCCTTGCTCGGCGACCTCAATGGCGGGCTGCAGCACGTCGGCGAGGGTCATGCGACCGAACTGCTCTACGGTGTCGTGCCAGCCCATCGCCGATCCGGGGACCGTGACGGCGTGCGCGCCCTGGCGGTCCCATGCCCCGGCTCGTTCGACGACGTCGAGATTGAGCGCAGCAGGCGCTCGTCCGCTGCCGTTGACGGCGCGGACGGACTGGTCGGACGCGTTGTAGAACAGGCAGAAGCAGTCGCCGCCGATACCGGTGGAAGTCGGCTCGGTGACAGCTAGTGTGGCGGCCGCTGCGACAGCGGCGTCGGCAGCGTTGCCGCCCTCGCGGAGGATGGTCAGGCCAGCCAATGAGGCGAGCGGCTGACTGGTCGCGACGATGCCTCGGCGCGAGAGTACGGGCGAGCGTCGGGATTCGAACAGGAACGGGTGGTCAGGTAGGTCAGGCATGGGCACAGTCTAGGACGGTGGGACATCGCTTAGAATGGCCCGGAGATTCTGATTGACAGGCCCGCTGCTGCAGGGAGAGTTGCCATGACCACCGCCGCCCTACCGACCGTGACCCAGGAACACGTCGACTTCTACAACGAGAACGGCTTCCTGGTGATGCCGAAGCTGTTGCCCGACGACGTGCTGCAAGCGCTGCGCGACGAGACCGACCGAATCGTTGCTGAGGCGGCCGGCCTGACCGATCACAATGCGATGTACGACCTCGAGGACTCGCATACTGCGGAGGAGCCTCGGGTGCGGCGGCTCAAGTCGCCGTCGACGCACTGGCCGTTTTTTCGCGAGCTGGCACAACATCCGGTGCTGATGGAGGTCGTGACGGCGCTGATCGGTCCAAACGTCCGGTTGCAGAACGACAAGCTGAACATGAAGGCAGCCGAGTATGGCGCGCCGGTCGAGTGGCACCAGGACTGGCCGTTCTATCCGCACACGAACGACGACCTCGTCGCGGCAGGTGTCCTGCTGGACGACTGCTATGCGATCAATGGTCCGCTGCTGGTCGTGCCGGGAACGCACAAGCGCGACATCTACGACCATCACCACCCGGAGGGTCGCTACTTCACGGGCGCAGTCGAGCCCGAGGAGTTTGACTGGGACATGGACAAGGACTTGGTCTCGCTGGAGGGTCCGGCGGGCACGGTCTCGTTCCACCACGTGCGGACAATGCACGGGTCAGCGCTGAATCGGTCAGAGAACCCGCGTCGGTTGCTGCTGTTCGGCTACGCGGCTGCAGACGCCTGGCCGATCATGGGATTGGGGAAGTTGAGTCTAGAGGACTACCAGGGCTTCATGTGCGCGGGCGACCACGTCGAGCAGCCGCGTCAGACGGAGGTTCCTGCGTATCTGCCACTGCCAATCTCGCCGAAGCAGGGGTCGATTTACGAGAACCAGAAGACCGTCAAGACGCGGTTCTTCGAGACGTATGAAGATCGGAATGGCGGCTAAAACCTAGTCGCCGTCCGGCTCGTCGGCGAGTTCGAAGCCGTCAGGAGCATCGCCATAGTGGTCGGACAAGTACAGGATGTTGATGGTGTTGTCTGGCGTGCTCATGTGGCTTCCGTCAAGGCAGCAGGAGAGTGGGTATCGCATCTGATCACCGTGCAACCTGCACTCACGACAGAGCTTGTACAAGCATCGATAACGCCAACCAAACCGCGCGCTGCGTAGGCCCCGATGCTCGCGCAGCAAACGCTCCGACTGTAGCGCCTGCTCTGGATCACTCAAGAGCACTTGTAAGTGGCTGACGATCTCCGAGCGACTGGTTCGCCAGTCCGCACGTTGCATTTGAGTGAGGAATTCTCGGGAATAGCGAGTCTCCCAGCCTGGTGAGCTAGGCCACGTGAAATCGTCCGGCACGGAAGTCCTCGACGGCGCGTTGGAGGAGGGCGAGATCGTGCGGGCTAAAGCTCAGTGCCAGCGTCTCGACCCATGCAGTTTCGCTGTCCAGATTGATCAGTGGCAGACCATCACTCGGCGGCGACACTAGAGTTGAGTGGAGATTCGCCTCGCCAATGGAGCCACTGGTGCCGTTCTGCCCAGCTTGCCGACCATTCACGTGTTCGCAGAGCACACGATCATCTGAGACTGCCTTCCATCGACTGCTCAGTTCGTCAATCACCCCTCTCAACACCAAGTAAGGTTCCTTGCAGATCAGGTCGCGGTATAGGTCTTCTGCCAGTTCGGCTCCGCGGTCGGTTAGCTCCCAGACTTCTTCCTCTTCAATGAGGCCAGCCCGTTGTAACCGTGGCCAGACGTCAAGGACTTCGTTTGAGCTCGGCCCGTGCCTCCATTGGTGAAACTGGAGGTTGAAGTAGAAGTCGCCCTGTTCCGCACACCGTGCAGCGGCGAGGAATGCGAGCTTCATCAGCCGGGTTCGGCTCCCGAGGGTCACGACATCAATTGCGCAGCGTTTCCAAAGCGTGAGCAACAACGCTGCGTCAACTAGCGCCGCATCGTGGCGCTGATAGGCATCCATTTCGCCAGCCCCCTTCTCATAGAAACGATACCTGAACTCGTCCCCGAAGGACGCGTCCCGATCTGCGTCTCTTGGTCCAAGAATTGAACGCGCACAAAGACGATCGGATTTGGTTAGCCTCACCGAAATGAAGCGGGAGGACTCTCATGACGAGCTCGAACTATTGGACGCGGATGCGGACTCGGCGGCTTTCTCGGAGGGCGGTGTTGCGATCTGCGGCGACGGCTGGCGTGGGGGCTGCTGGTCTTGCCCTGGTTGGCTGTGGCGATGATGACGACGATTCGCAGCCGGCGACCGCTCAGCAGGCGGCTCAACAGGACCAGCAGCAACAACAGATGCAGCAGGCTGACCAGCAGGATCAGGCGGCGGCACAAGCGGCGGATCAGGCCGAGCAGCAGGATCAGCCAGCGGCGCAACAGCAAGACCAGCAGCAGGATCAGGTAGCGGTTACACAAGCCCAGCAGCAGGAGACCGGCCCGGCGATGGGCGGCGAGCTGCGGATCTCGGACACGTCCGACCTGGCCTCGTTCGACGGATTCCTGACCTTCGGCTACAAGGCGTTCCTGCACGGTCACAACTGCTACCCGATGCTGACGCAGTTCGCGAACGAGTCGGGACAATCGTCGATCGATTTCCAGCCCGAGCTCTGGCTGGCCGACTCGGTTGAACAGCCTGACGGCGCGACATATCTGTTCGTGATCAAGGACAACGCGGTCTGGGAGGACCGTTCGCCGGTTGACGGACGCAACGTGACGGCCGAGGATGTGGCCTTCTCATTCGCAGGCGACCGCTACGCGGGATATCCCAACCGCGGCGCGATTCTGCCTAGTCTGGGCGGGGCTGAAGCGACAGACGATCGCACGGTCCGGTTTGACCTGACGGCGCCGCTGGCTCCGTTCCTGCTCTACCTGGGGCACCATGCCGGGCCGTATGTGATGCCGCCGGAGCTGCTTGAGGACGAGATGTCCCGGCAGACGATGATCAGCGCCGGGCCGTTCTTGCTGGACGAGTATGAGCCGGGGTCACGCGTTGTGTACAAGCGCAACCCGAACTACTTCGACGCGCCCAAGCCGTATGCCGACTCGCTGGTGATCAACTTCATTGGTGACAACTCGGCGATTGCGGCTGCCTATCTGAGTGGCGAGCTGAACACGAGCTGGTTCGGTGTTGCTCCCCCGATCGTGGAGGAGCTGGAGAACGGGATTCCCGGCGCGACCTGGGAGTTCGAGCCAAGCCTCGTAATCGGCGGTGTGTTCCCCGACATTGGGATGGAGCCGTTTACTGATCCTCGTGTACGGCAGGCGATGTCGTCGGCGATTGACCGCGACTCGATCCTGGCAGTCGGCGGGGCTCTGGAGACTGGCAAGTGGTCAACGGCGCTGCCGCCGATGCCGGGCTGGTGGGTGGATCCGAAGGAGGACGCCGCACTGGGCGAGTACTACAACTACAACCCCGAGCGCGCGATGCAACTGCTCGATGCGGCCGGCATCGATGGCATTGATGCGGTGCCTTTGCACACAACGACGGCCTATGGACCGATCTTTGCCGAGCAGTCCCAGGTCGTGCAGGCGAATCTGCTGCAAGTCGGCATTGAAGTTGAGCTTGTCGTCAACGAGCCGACGGTGCATTACTCGACGATTTTCAACGGCAGTACGACCGGCGTAATCGGTCACACACTGTCTGTGGCGTCGATTGAACCGGACGAGGCGCTGCGTAACGTCTTCATCCCTGACAGCCCGCGCTCGCCGATTCCCAATGGCGAGTTGATGGCGAACGACGCTCGAATGTCTGAGCTGCTCAACTCGCAGCGCACTGAGAGCGACGTTGAAGCTCGGAAGAAGCAGATCTACGACTTGCAGTTGCACATCGCCGAGCAGATGTACTCGGTGCCGTGGGTGAACGCGCCGGTGTCGCAGATTGCTCGTCCTGAGTTGTCGGGCGCGCAGTTCATCCAGACATTTGCACCGTCGCCGTCGTTGGAGGACATGTGGTTCAACAACTTGTAGCCGCCTCTCAGGCGAGGTAGTTGAGGCCTCTTGCGCGAACTGACTCTTGATCGGCGGAGCGCGTGCGCGGATATCTGGTGCGACGACTGTTACTGGCAGCCCTGACGCTGCTGGGGATCAGCATGTTGGTCGCGGGAATGATGCGCACGCTGCCCGGCGATGTCGTCGATGTCCTGGCGGCGGAGGCCTTCTACGACGATCGTGAAAAGGATCGCCTGCGCGAAGAATTGGGGCTGGAGGACCCGTTCTTCGTCTATTTCGGCAAGTGGCTGGGGGATGCGCTACAGGGCGATTTCGGCGAGTCTCTGCGGACGAAGCGCAGCGTCGGCAACGACCTGGGGCATCGGCTTGATGTGACCATGGAGCTCGCGATCCTGGGGCTGATCATTGCGACGTTGATTTCGGTCCCGTTGGGCATCGTGGCGGCGATTCGGCGCAGTCAATGGCCGGATTATGTCGCCCGCAGTATCGCAGTGTTCGCGCTGGCAATTCCCGGATTCTGGCTCGCAACGTTGGCGGTTGTGTTTGGCGCGAAGTGGTTTAGCTGGTCGCCACCCTTGGGGTACCAGCCGATCTGGGAGGCGCCGCTGACCAATCTGCAGCAGATGTGGCTCCCTGCGCTGCTCTTTGGACTCATCCTCGCAGGCGTACAAACGCGCATTCTGCGGACAGCGCTGCTCGATGTCCTGAGACAGGACTACATGCTGACAGCACGGGCGAAGGGTCTCTCGCGATTCTTGCTGCTTCGTCGGCACGCGCTGCGGAACTCGCTGATTCCGTTCGTCACGGTGATCGGCGTGCAGTTCCCGGTGGTGATCGGTGGAGCGGTCGTGTTCGAGCTGATCTTTGCGTTGCCAGGACTGGGGGCGTATCTGCTCGACGGGATCGCGAATCGTGACTATGTGGTCGTGCAGGCGGTGAACGTTTGGATCGCCGGCGCGGTGATCATCACCAATCTCTTAGTGGACGTGTCGTATGGCTTCCTCGACCCCCGCATCCGCGTCGGCGCCTGATCGTCCCCGAGATGGGGTGGCGGCACTGCTCGCAGGAACGAGCGGTGTCGCGCTGCGCGTCGCGCGAGTCGCACGACGATATCCGTTCCCTTGCCTCATGGCGATCGTGCTGCTGTTGATCGGATTCGGATCCGGATTGGCCGATCTGGTCGCGCCGGCAGATCCGTTGGCGATTAATCCTCGCGAGCGGCTGTATGGTCCCACGACGACCTACATCATGGGCACCGACGCGCTGGGTCGCGATGTGTTCACCCGAGTGCTCTACGGCGGTCGAGCTTCGCTCGGAATCAGCATCGCATCGGTCGGTATTGCGATTGTGATATCGACGTTCGTCGGTCTCGTCAGCGGATCGGTAGGCGGATGGTTTGATGCGATCGTGCAGCGAATCGTGGACGTCCTGATGGCGTTCCCGGGCCTGATCATCGTGATCTCGCTGACCGCATTCCTGGGCAACAGCATCGGTCTATTGATCGTCGTGATTGCGATTGCGCTGCTCGGCGCAGGGATTCGCGTCGCTCGAGCAGCATCGATCCAGGTGTCGTCGCAGCCCTACATCGAGGCAGCGCGGACGCTCGGTGCGGGACAGTGGCGCATCATTGGGCGCCACATTTTGCCGAACGCGTTACCGCCGATCCTCGTGATTGCGACGGCACAGTTGGGCATCGCGATCCTGATTGAGGCGTCCGTATCGTTCCTGGGTTATGGAATTCAGCCACCTTCGGCTTCGTGGGGATTCATGCTGGGTGCGGAGGCGCGGATCCACATGATCGAGCAGCCCTGGCTGTCAGTCTGGCCGGGTCTGGCGATTTTCCTGACGGTGTTCTCGTTCAACATCATCGGAGATGCTCTGCGGGATGCGTTTGATCCGCGACTGCGTGGGGCGTAAGGCGCCGAGTCCTGAACAGGCGGAAACGCGGTTGACCCGTTTTCTGCAGCGAATCGTCCGGGCCAAGCGGATCGAGATTCCCCCGACGGAGCGCGGGAATGACGGTTAGGGGGGAGCGCGGGTCGGACGGTTCGGCGGAGTGGGCATGACGAAGTTGGCGGACTTCGTCTTAGCTGACCCAATCTGGCGTGGCGCCCCATTTGTCTTCGGAGACGATTGCTTTGAGGGGTTTTCGGTTGAGGGGGCCGAAGCGGCCTCTGGGGTAGCCGAGCGGGATGCAGTAGACGACCTGGGCTTCTTCGGGGATGTCGAAGAGGGTCTTCACTCGTTCATCGACGACGGGGTGGAGGGTGGTGATGGTGCCTCCGATCCCAAGGCCTCGGGCGGCTAGTAGAAGGTTTTGGACGGAGGGGATGACGGATTGGGCGTTGCCCGCTCCTGGTCCGGTGGCGCAGAGGAGGATCATGACGGGGGCGCCGCCGATTTCGTCGGCGAGTCTCATGGCGGACTGGCTGACTGGGTTCTGCAGGCCTGGATGGTCGCGGCCCTCCATACCCTGGTCGGCGCGCTTGGCCCACCAGGCTTCGTGATACAGCTCGGCGAGAGTTGCCTTCTCTTGCTCACCACGGACGACCAGGAAGTGCCAGGGTTGGGCGTTGCCGCCGTTGGGCGCCTGACGGGCGGCGTCGAGGATGATTTCCAGGTCCTCGTCGGAGATCGGGTCAGGGCGCATGCGGCGGATGGCTCGCATGGAGTACATGGCTTCGTAGAGCGGGAGACCGAGTCGTCCGTAGCGTGGCATGGCAGGTTCCTCTCATATCGGATGGGCGAGTTGCAGCTTTCGACGCTATCGTAAGCGTCCGACGGGACTTTCTCACTGAGACACCGGGTTAGGAGCGATAGATGGCACTGGAGCACATTCATCCTGATGGGCTGGTCAACTTGCGATCGTTTACGCAGGTTGTGGCCGCGAGCGGGAGCAAGACGATCTATATCTCGGGTCAGGTGGCCTGGGATGTCGATGGCGGGATTGTTGGCGTTGGCGATTTCGCGGCCCAGGCGAAGAAGGCGTACGAGAACCTGGCGATCGCGATAGCCGCAGCCGGCGCGACGCCCGCCGATGTGGCGAAGACCAACGTATACATCGTGAACTATGACCCTGAGATGGGCCGCGCGTTGAATGACGCTCGAAAGGCGGTCTTTGAGGGATCGACGGCTCCGGCGAGCACGCTGATAGGCGTGCAGGCGCTGGCAGCTCCGGAGTTCATGATCGAGGTCGAGGCGATCGTGGTGCTGGACTAGGTGTTGGTCACATAGGGTATTGAATGGCGGCCGAACGCAACACACGTCAGCCGATGGGGAGCGGGACCCCCTCAGCCTTCGGCAGCTCCCCCTTGCAGGGGGAGCAAATGCCCGAAAGGAAGATAGCGATGGGCAAGATTTCTCTTGAGGATCGGTTTGAGATCATTGATCTCTGTTCTCGGTACAACTACACGGTTGACCAGGTCGACGGTGTGGGCTGGGCCGACACGTTTACGGCTGATGGCATCTTTCATGGACCGGCAGGGCATGCTGAGGGTCGTGAGGCTCTGGTCGCGTTCTGTGGCGAGCTGGGCGCATCATTCCCGGGTGGGATGCACTTCACCGACAATCACCTGTTTGAGGTCGATGGCGACACCTGCGAGCACAAGTGCTTCCTGGACTTCAAAATTCCTTCGCCGGATGGGTCTGTGACGTCTGTGCTGCTTGGCTATGAGGACATCGTGGTCAAGGTCGATGGTGAGTGGCTGTTTCAGCGTCGTGATGTCGTTTCGGTGACTGGGTATGAGGCATCGCTGCCGGACTAGATGCCGGGCTAGCTGCTGGCGTTAGCCGCCGCCCAATTCTCCGAATTGGGATGGTGGGCGGCTGAGGATGGCGGCGAGAATGTGGTCGGCGTAAAGCTGACGACCGAGCGCGTTGAGGTGAGTTCCGTCCCATGTGACTTCGTCTTCGCGCCCGTCGGTGATTTCGTTCCAGTCGACCAGCGTGACCCAGTCGTACCTGGCTGCTTCTTCGCGAAGCATCTTGTTGGTGTCTCGCTCGTAACTGAGAAGGGGCTCGCGAGGTGGGAACTGGCGGGTGAGGACGATGAGATGGCGCACACCCTCGGCCGCATCGATGAGCTGTTGGAAGCCCCTGGTATCGATGAATCCTGTACCGACACCGTGGAAGATGACGGTGTCGCGCGCTCCGTAACGCTTGGTTTGTTTGACCAAAATGGCGATCGACTGATGGGCGAGGCGGCCAACTTCAGCGTCGACTTCGATCCCGACATCCTGGAGTCGGGCGCGCGCCCCGACCATGACGGAATCGCCGATGGCCAGGGGCGGTAAACCGAAGCGGAGTTCCAGGGTCGAGGCGGCGGTATGCGCCAGATCGGACAGGCTGGGCGCGATCGTGAGGTTCATCCCTTCGGTCGTGGCGCCATCCCAGTACCACTCGGGCGAAGCGTCGAGTGGGCCGCGGGGTTCGGCAGTGAAACGGATGGGGAAGTCGACCAGCACGATCGAGGACTGGCACAACCGATTGATCTCAGCGTCGGCCTGCCAGGTGACGCAGCCGTTGCCGAATTGCTGGATGTTCACGAAGGCGCATGGGGCAGTGCCAGGGCACGTCACCTTGAGCTCGTCGCCGGGGTGGATGATTTGCAGCACCTCTTCCCCGTTGAGATCAATCATCTGGCTGCGCGTGATCTCGAACCGACTCATGATCCGGTTGGGTGAATCGCCACTTCGAACGGTGTAGGTGGCAAAGTATTCGCCCTGTGGATATTCGACTAACAGTTCAGCGCGGTCGAGGCGACTGGCTGGATCGGCGGGCTGATCTTCGGCGCCTTCGACTGTTGTGTTTGCAGTGGCGTTCGAGTCCACCTCCTGCGTCGGCTGTTTGGCGTTGTCTTCGGCCACATGAGTTGTCTTTTCGGACGCTGTTGCGACGGATCGGGTGTCTGTTGATGTTCTCGGAGTGGTGGTCACCGTCGTGGTTGTCGGCGGCAAGCGCTCTGCCCTCGGCGAAACGGTTCCGGATATCGATTCTTGGTGTTGTCCCGATTGTTCGGCTGATGCTGAGAAGAGGAGGTCGGAGGGGGAACGCCCGGGCAGAACGGTGAATCCAACCAGGAGCGCGAGCAGGACGGCGAATGAGATCGCAGCCGTGACCGTGGCGAGGCCTCGCGGGTTTGCGAAGGCTCCTCGGTATCGACTGGGATTCCAGAAGTGTGGTCGCCGCATGGGGGTTTCGACGAGCCGATAGCTGATCTCGGACAGGAGGAACGTCGCGATCAGGCCGGTGAGGACCATGGCGACGGTATTGGGGACGAAGTTGAATTCCCATTGCAGCGCCAGCATGACGGGCCAGTGCCAGAGGTAGATGCTGTAGCTGCGCTCGCCCATCCATTTCAGCGGGGCCAGATCAAGCGCTCTGCCGATCAGGGAGCCAGGGCGAATGATGAAGGCGACGAGGACGATCGTGGAGAGCGATGTGAGCAGCAGGCCCCAGGGGTACATCCAGTCGCTCCAGTGGCGACCGATGATCATGATTCCGAGAACAGTGACTAGTCCGAGCAGCGCGAGCAGATCCATCACGACGCCGACGTGCCTGCTCCAGGTGTATTGCCAGGGCTTCCAGAGCAGTCCGACGGCGACGCCGATGAGGATGGTGAAGGCGCGGGGATCGCTGCCGAAGTAGACGCGGGAGGGATCGGTGCCCGGCGTGAAGAGCATGATCATCCAGATCACGGACAGCACAGCCAGGGCCGCGACGATGCACCAGAGCCAACGCAGGTTGAGGAATCGGAGGACCAGGGTGAAGAGGATCGGCCAGACGATGTAGAACTGCTCCTCGACGGCGAGCGACCAGAGGTGCCGGAGCTGAGAAGGGCGTTCGAACATCTCGAAGTAGGAGACGCCGCGCACGATGAGGTCCCAGTTGGTCGCATAGATCGCGGCCATGAGCAAGTCGTGGAGATGCTGGCCGAGGGTGTCCTGAAGGACCAGCGCGGCATAGACCGTGGTCACGATGAGCACCAGCACCAGCACGGGCAGCAAGCGCCGGGCGCGGCGCAGCCAAAACTGGCCGAGGTTGGTCTGGTCGCTGCGCTCACGCTCGGAGACGAGCAGCGCCGTAATCAGGAAACCGGAGACGACGAAGAAGACATCAACGCCGAGGAATCCGGCGGGCAACCAGGAGACTCCGGCGTGGAAGAGGACCACAGCCAACGCGGCGAGCCCGCGAATGCCGTCGAGGCCGGCGAGATGTGGCAGACCTCGTTCGCCGGGTTGTCCGGCGGTGGATTCTGCAGCGGAGACTTGGTCTGCCTGTGCCATCGGAGGCTACATCCGGAAGACGCCGAAGTTTGACTCTGGGATCGGCGCGTTGCGAGCTGCGGCGAGTCCGACTCCGAGCGCTTGACGTGTATCGATCGGATCGAGGATGCCGTCGTCCCAGATGCGGGCTGAACCGTAGTAGGCGGCTCCCTCTTCCTCGTACTTTTCCAAGGTCGGCGCCATGAACTCGCGTTGTTGTTCGGGGGTCATCTCTTCGCCCTGTCTGGCGAGGGCATCCTGTCGGATGGTCAGGAGGACGTTTGCGGCCTGCTCGCCGCCCATGACCGAGACGCGGGCGTTGGGCCAGGTCCAGAGCAGGCGGGGCGAGTAGGCGCGTCCGCACATGGCGTAGTTTCCGGCGCCGAATGAGCCACCGAGCACGATGGAGAACTTGGGCACCTCGGCGCAGGCGACGGCGGTGACCATCTTTGCGCCATGCTTGGCGATGCCTTCGTGCTCGTATCGGCGACCGACCATGAATCCGGTGATGTTCTGTAGGAAGAGCAGCGGCGTGCCGCGCTTGGCGCAGAGCTGGATGAAATGGGCTCCCTTGAGCGCGGATTCGGAGAACAAAATGCCGTTGTTGGCCACGATGCCGACCGGGTGTCCCATGACTCTCGCGAACCCGCAGACGAGGGTACTCCCGTAGGACGGCTTGAATTCGTGGAATCTCGATCCATCCACAATTCGGGCGATCAGTTCGCGGATGTCGTAGGACTTGCGCGTCGACTGCGGCACGATGCCGTAGATCTCGCTGGGGTCGTAGAGCGGCTCTTCAATCTGGTCGGGTGGCGAGACGGGCCAATCGGCGCGGGTCTCGCTGCCGAGATTGGCGACGGCGGCTCTGACCAGTTCTAGCGCGTGTTCGTCGTCCTCGGCGAGGTGGTCGGCGACGCCTGAGATCTGTGTGTGGACCAGTCCGCCGCCGAGTTCTTCGGCGGAGATTTCCTCACCGGTCGCAGCGCGGACGAGCGGTGGTCCGCCAAGGAAGATCGTGCCGACGCCGTCGACGATGATCGCTTCGTCGGACATGGCGGGGACGTACGCGCCGCCGGCAGTGCAGGAGCCCATCACAGCGGCGATCTGGGGGATGCCCTGGGCCGACATCGTCGCCTGGTTGTAGAAGATGCGGCCGAAGTGATCGCGGTCGGGAAACACATCTGCCTGCATAGGCAGAAAGGCTCCGCCGGAGTCGACGAGGTAGACGCAGGGCAGTCGATTCTGAGCGGCGATTTCCTGCGCTCGGAGGTGTTTCTTGACCGTGACGGGGTAGTAGCTGCCGCCCTTCACGGTGGCGTCGTTGGCGACAATCATGATCTCGCGGCCGGCGGCGCGTCCGATACCGGTGACGATGCCTGCGCCGGGCGCTTCGTCGCCGTACATGCCGTCGGCGGCGAGCGGCGAGAGCTCGAGGAAGGGTGAGTCGGGGTCGAGCAGGCGCTCGATTCGCTCGCGGGCGAGGAGTTTGCCTCGAGCGTGGTGTCGGTCGACGCTGCGCGGTCCGCCACCGGCGCGGACAACCGCCTCGTGCTCCCGAAGTTCTTCGACCAGGCCGCGCATCCAGGCGGCGTTTTCGTGAAACTCGGGTGAGTTGGTGTCGATGACCGATTGGATCGGGGTCGCCGCCTCCAGGCGCTGCGACAGATCGGTTGAAACGCCGTTGCTCGTCATCGAGGGCTCCCAGCGTCACATCTGGTACGCAGCATGTCGACAGGGTATTGCGCGGTTAGACTCACTCGCAGGTCTTGAGATAACCAGACTGGTAAACGACCAAAAGACTGTGGAGCATAACGATGACAGCACAGCTTTCTGACGGCCAATTCACGTATGCGGCGCTCGATATCTGGGAGCAGCTACCGGACGGCGTGACGTTGGTTGAGTGTCCTGGAGTGGCCGTTGACGCCAATGACACCGTCTATGTGTTGACGCGTAACGTCGAGCATCCCGTTATGGTCTTCAATTCGGACGGATCGTGGCGTGAGAGCTGGGGTCAGGGAAATTTCACGGACCGCTCGCACGGCATCTGGATCGGACCAGAGGGTGATGTCTGGGGCGCGGACGACGGGACGCACACGATCACGCGTTGGTCGCCGGATGGTGAGTTGCTGCAGACGCTGGGCGACCCCTACAACCCGGCGCCGGCCTGGGCCGGGAAGCCGTTCAACCGTCCGACGCATGCGGCCGTGAGTCCGAAGACGGGCGACATCTTCGTCACCGACGGCTATGGCAATAGCTGTGTGCATCGCTTTGACGCGGACGGTAATCACAAGCAGACCTGGGGCACACCGGGGATCGATGCCGGCCAGTTCATCCGGCCGCACAACATCGCGATCGATGAGGACGGTCTGCTGTACATCGCCGACCGTGAGTGTCACCGGGTGCAGATTTTCTCGGAGTCGGGCCAGTTTGTGACGATGTGGAACAACATCCACCGACCCGACGGTCTGACGCTGGCTCCGGACGGCAACATCTACATCGGTGAGCTGAACGAGATGGGCGGGATGCAGGACGCGCCAGGTCTGGGTCATCGGGTGAGTATCTACGACCGCTCAGGAAATCGGCTGGCGCTGCTAGGTCATCCTGAAGAGGGAGACGAGGCGGGCAAATTCATCGCCCCGCACGGAATCGCCGTGGACTCAAAGGGCGACGTGTACGTCGGTGAGGTGTGCAACACGATTCGTGGGAAGGCACTAGGTGTCGAGTTGCACTCGCTAAGCAAGCTGGTGCGGGAAGGTTAAGGGCAGAGCTACAGATGAGTGCCCTTGCGCCTGCAAGGCCGAAAATCTACCACATCGTGCATGTGGACAGGCTTGCCTCCATCGTTGCTGACGGAGCACTGTTCAGCGACGCCACAATGCGTGGTCGGAGGCCCGTGGGGACCAATATCGGCTATGACCACATCAAGGAGCGCAGACTTCGGGGAAAGCTCCACTCGCGACCCGGCTTGCATGTTGGCGATTGTGTGCCCTTCTACTTCTGCCCAAGGAGCCCAATGCTCTACAAGATCACACAGAGGTCATTAGACTTCTCGTACCGAGGAGGCGACGAACCCATCGTCCACTTGGAGACTGACCTTCACCGGGTGGTGGACTGGGCCGAATCGATGGGTCTACGGTGGGTCTTCACTGACGTCAGTGCTGCCACGAGCTACTTCAAGGATTTCGCTGACTTGTCCAAGCTCTCACAGATTGACTGGGAGGCGGTGAGAGCCACGTGGTGGCAAGGGAGAGCAGATGCGAAGCAAGCAGAGTTGCTTGTGGAGAGCAGACTGGATTGGAAACTGATCGAGAGGATCGGCTGTCGCTCAACTTCCACGTTTGATCGAGTGGCCAACGTGGTTGACGGGCCAAGACCGTCCGTTGAGATCATCCGATCCTGGTACTACACTTAGGGCAACGGCAGAACTAATGGTCTCTTTTAAAACTGGCAATCTGTTCGACGAAGATGTTGAGGCCCTAGTCAACACCGTGAACTGTGTGGGGGTCATGGGTCGAGGCGTTGCGCTGCAGTTCAAGAACGCGTTCCCGGCCAACTTTCGCGCCTACCGGGCTGCTTGCGATCGAGGCGAGGTTCAGCCAGGAACGATGTTCGTGTTTGAGAATCCATCAATCGACGGCCCACGGTTCATCATCAACTTCCCCACGAAGCGCCATTGGCGCAGCAAGAGTCGAATTGGAGATGTTGAGAGAGGGCTTACCGCTCTTGCCAAAGAGATTGAGGAGCATGAGATTCGCTCAATCGCGCTACCACCGTTGGCAAGCGGTTTGGGAGGTCTTGACTGGGCAGAAATTCGCCCACGGATCGAAACAGCTCTGGGTAGTTTGGCGAACGTAGACGTTATCGTGTTTGAGCCGACCAGCAGCACTACCGATGGGCGACCGAATCGCTCGCAAGAAGCGCCAAGAATGTCGTCTGGGAATGCAGTGTTGATCGAGTTGATCCATCGCTATCTGAACGGTTTGCTTGAACCAACCATCACACTCCTCGAAATCCACAAGCTGATGTACTTCATGCAAGAAGCAGGACAGCCTCTGCGCCTCAAATATGCCAAAGCAGCACACGGGCCTTACGCGTCGAATCTTCGTCACGTGATGCAGAGGTTGGAGGGGCACTTCCTTGCAGGATATGAAGATGGCGGCGATTCCCCCCAAAAGGCAATCAGCCTCATCCCTGGAGCGAGTCGCGACGCCAAAGCGTTCATCGATGCAGAAGCAACAACACGAGCCCGCTTCGAGCGCGTTTCTGCTCTAGTAGATGGATTCGAGACTCCTTTTGGTCTCGAATTGCTGTCGACGGTTCACTGGGTTGCGAAGGAACCGCAATGCAAATCAGTTCGGCAAGCAATTGAAGGTGTTTATGCATGGGGGGCACACAAACGTAAATTCTCCGAACGGCACATTCGCATCGCTATTGAGACCTTGCAGTTGAACAACTGGATTGAATCGGTGCCACGAGACAAGTCATTGCATCCGATAGCGCAAGTAGACCTCCCCAGTCGCGGCAGTCACCGCGTGGAGCAGCTCCAGTTGCCTGATTTCTGAGGCCGTGGGATCGCCGGGCCATTGGATGGCTGGGTGGCCGGATTGGCCTCCGGTGACTTTTGGGGCGAGGGTGAGGAAGTACTCGTCGACGCAGTCGTGGCGGATGAGGTCCCCGTTGAGCTTGGCTCCTCCTTCGACGAGGACTCGGGATACTCCCAGTTCCGACTTCATGTGATTGAGCGCCGTGGATGCTTCGTCGCCCTCGGCGACAACCACGACGGGACGGCCTCTTGTTTCGAGTTCCTGGCGGACCGATTCTGGGGCGGCGCTGGAGAGGTAGATGATGGCTTGAAAGGTGTGGTCGGTGAAGAAGCGACGCTCGGGTGGGAGCTCGCCGCTCTTCGTCAGAACAGCAGCGATGGGCGACGGAGACATACCTCGATCGGTTCGCCATTGCTCAAGCCTGGGATTGTTGAGGCGGGCTGAGGTTCCGGAGGCTCGGAAGGTGGCTGCTCCGTTGAGGACGACGTCGAAGTGGACTCGGAGCTCTCGCATGAGGCGTTGGTCGAGCGTTGAACCAAGGCCTCGCTCGGTACCGTCGACGACGGTGCGTCCGTCGGCGGACATGACCATGTTGATGGCGACGAAGGGTCGGTCCTGCGGCGGATCGGGGAAGCTGAGCTGGGTGTAGTCAATCTCGCTCTGGTGCATGGGCTCATGCTAGGTTGCGGGCATGTCTGAGCATGAGCACGAAGATCCTGAGGGTGATGAGGCGTCGGAAGAGCCCAACCGCGATTTTCCGATCTCGTCCAACGCGCGATTTACGATCGGCGGAAAGCCGGTCGTGCTTGACGACTTTATCGACATCACGACGGGCGATGTGGCGAATCGTCCGGTGGTCGAGCCTCAGCCGCAGCCGGCCCCGATGCCAAAGCAGGTGGTCTGGAATGCTCGGCGGCCGGTGGACGATTAGCCCGCTAGTTGTCGTCGTAGTTGGCTTCCCAGGTGATGTCGATGGCGTCTTTGACGCTTTCGTGGGCGGGACAGCCGGGGGCGTGGAACTTGACCGCTCGTTCGGCTGCGGCTCGTTGATCCTCGACGATTCCGGGGATGTGGAAGATGACGTGGATCTTGGTGATCCGGATGGTCTGGTTGTCATCGCCTTCGATGGTGCCCAGGACGTCGGCTTGGTAGGTGTTGGGGTCGAACTCGACCTTGCGCACGGACATCGCCCGCGCGAGCGTGCCGTACATTCAACCGCCGACCGCGGCGACGATGTGGTCAAGCGTGGCAGTCATGGGCGGCGCATCCTCGGGCACGCCGTAATGCTCCTTGAGCTTGCCCTGCACTCCGTAGACGACCTGATCGGGCACGTCACCGAGTGTGGCGTGTCGGAATCCGTCCTTGAGCTCGAGCTTGTTGCGTGAGATGTATTCGAAGTGGGGCATGTCACACTCCTTGCAGAATCAGCTGTTGGCCAACAGGGTACGCATTCTGTCGACGCCTTCGACGATTTCTTCGAGGGAGGCGGCGTAGCTGAATCGCAGGTATCCCTCTCCGAGGTGTCCGAAGCTGGTACCGGCGATCACGGCGAGCCCTGCTTCATCGAGCAGGCGCTCTTGCAGGGTTCGGGCGTTGATGCCGGTCTCGGAGATGTTGGGGAATGCGTAGAAAGCTCCGCCCGGGTCAACGCAACTCACGCCGGGGACGTCGTTGAGTTCCTTGACGATGACCTGGCGCCGCTCGTCGAAGGCGGTGGTCATGATGTCGACGGCTTCCTGCGGTCCGTCGAGGGCCTCGACTGCGGCGTACTGGGTCGCGGCGTTTGGGCAGCTATAGCTGTTGATCGCGAGCCGCTCGGCAAAAGGGAAGAGGTCGGGTGGGAAGACGCCGTAGCCGAGCCGCCATCCGGTCATGGCGTAGGTCTTGCTCCAGCCGTCGAGCACGATCAATCGGTCGCGGAGTTGCGGGTAGTCGAGCAGCGAGACGTGCTGGCGTCCTTCGTAAAGGATGCGTGAGTAGATTTCGTCGCTGAGTATGACGACGTTGGGCCATTGCTCAAGACCCTCGACGATTCGCTCGATCTGATCTCGGGTGTAGACGCCACCGGTCGGGTTGGCGGGGCTGTTGAGGATGATCAGGCGCGTGTTCTCGTTGACCTGGCTGAGCACCTGGTCGGGATCGAAGGTGAAGCCGTCGGACTCGTGCAGCTCGATCGGCACGGGCGTCGCGCCAGAGAAGCGGATGACCGATTCGTAAATGGGGAATCCGGGGTTGGGGTAGAGGATTTCGGCGCCGGGCTCGCCCATGAGCAGCGCGGCGAAGAACATGACGGGCTTTGCGCCGGGCGTGATCAGCACGGCCTCAGGGTCGACATCGGCGTCATGGCGTCGCTTGAGGTCGCGGGCGACGGCGTCGCGGAGTTCGGGGATGCCTGCGCCGGGTGTGTAGCCGTGCTTGCCTTCGGCGAGCGCGCGTTCGCCGGCCTTGACGATGTTGTCGGGCGTGGCGAAGTCGGGCTGTCCGATGCCGAGGTTGATGATCGAACGTCCTTCGGCGGCGAGCCGATTGGCCTTGGCGAGGACTTCGAACGCAGTCTCGGTGCCGAGATTTTGCGCTGCGCTGGTTGGAAGCACCATGAACAACCTCCGAGAGGGTCTAACCTGCCGTTCAACCGTCCCCTGCATCATACGCAGGGACCCAGCAGTTGCAGAATCAATAACAGAACCAACGAGCGCTGGGCCGATCGAGGAAGCCGGGCGGATCACGAACCTGGACGCTCTGCGCGGAGTCGCCGTCTGGATTCTCCAGCTAGCCTGGTCCCCGTGGTGGCTCGCCCGCTTCCGCTATGGCCCCTTCGAGTGGGCGTGGCGCGTCTTGACGTACCGTCGAATGCAACCGCTGCGGCGGTAGCGGTTGGCCGTCGGCTCAGCGGGAGGAACGGAACAGATGCATTCAACGTTGCGAATCGTGGTCGTTCTGGGCTTGTGCGTCGCCGGCGGATTGGCGATGGCTTGTTCCGCAAGCGCGCCGGAATCGCAACAAGTAGCGCAGAGTCAAGAAGCGCCGAGTGTGGCGTCGGACGCCGGGAATCGCACCGGCCAGGAGGTCTTCGCGTCGACCTGCGCGGTGTGTCATGGCTCGGAGGGCGAGGGTGTCGAAGATTGGAGAGTGCGGGATGAAGACGGCCGCCTGCCTCCGCCGCCGTTGAACGGAGATGGGCATACCTGGCATCACTCGGACGGAGTGCTCTACAGGATCGTGAGTGAGGGCGGATTGGGGCTTGGCTTTGGCAGCAATATGCCGTCGTTTAAGGATGATCTGTCTCGCGTGGAGATTGTCGCCGTGATTGAGTTTGTGAAGACGTTGTGGGAGGGGAAGGAGATTGACGGGTTCCTGATTTTGGACTCTCAGCGGGAGTTGAGTGTGGAGGATCCTTATCCAAGTGGGGAGTTGGAGGGATTGTCGGCGGATTGATTTGAATGGATTGTTTGGTGGAACCGCCCACCTGTACTCCCTGTATCGAGTGTGACGCGATGTTGGACAGGTTGTAGCAAACGCGGGCGACCACAAGGGTCGCCCCTACAGGAGATGTGAACCATGCTTGCGCGCCGGTCTCCCCTTACGAGCGGCTCTGTCATACCCCGATGGCACCGGAAGCTCTGAGTTGCGCGATGTCGGAGTCGGTGTAGCCGTGTTCTTTGAGGATGTCGTCGGTGTCTCCGTCGAAGAGTGGGGATGGTCCGGTGGCCTTGGGTGGGGAGTCGGACATTCGGTAGACCGGTCCGACCATCCGTTCTGGACCCGTGAGTGGATGGTCAATCTCGGCGATGGCGCCGATTGCCTGGACCTGTGGATCGTCGACCATGTCCTCGGGGATGTTGACTTGCGAGGCGGGAGCGCCTGCGGCATCGAGCTTGGCGACCCAGTTGGCTGTGGTGTCGCTGCGAAAGCGAAGCGAGATTCTCTCGCGAACCTCATCGACGACGGCCGTAGAGCCATCTTCGAGTGGATTGAACTGCTCGGTATCGGTTGGATCTTCGCTCTCGGTCAGTCCGAGCGCATTCCTGACCTGCTGACGATTTAGCGTTGTCAGACAGCCGAGCATGATTGCGCCGTCGGATGTTTGATAGCCGCCGTAGTAGAGCAGATATGCCGCGCCAATCGTGGATCGCGTGCCGGTGCGCGCTTCGAGCAGTTCTCGGTAAGACCTGCCCTGCTCACGAACCTGTTGTACGGCATCGAGCGACGGCTGGAGAAAGGTGGCGTCGCTGACCGGCAGCCTCGCCGACGCGAAGTTCTGCAGCGTGAGCGCTGCGCCGAGCAGCGACGT
This sequence comes from Dehalococcoidia bacterium, assembly GCA_964291515.2. Classification (GTDB taxonomy): domain Bacteria; phylum Chloroflexota; class Dehalococcoidia; order Bin125; family Bin125; genus Bin125. Next base: position 3,554,447 of record OZ219805.1, on the reverse strand, counting down.
TTCGATGAGCTGTCCGCGTCCGGTCCGTTCGCGATGAAACAACGCAGCGCAGACTGCGACCGCACTGGTCCAGGAGGCGCCGATATCTGCCGGCGTCGTTGCCGTGATCGGGGTTGGATTGCCTTGCTCGTCAACTTTTTCGTCGCCAACCATCAATCCCGAGTAGGCCTGAGCGATGATGTCGGCGCCCGCGCGTCCGGCCGACGGTCCTTCCGGGCCGAATGCCGTGTTTGACAGGTAGATCAGCCTGTCATTGAACGAGCGCAATGACTCATAATCGACGCCCAGCCGCTGCGGTACGCCCGGTCGAGCGTTGATCAGGAAGACATCGAACTGCCGAATCAGGCGATACAGCACCTCTCGCCCGTCGTCCGTCTGCAGGTTGAGGACCATACCTCGCTTGCCGCGATTGAAGACGTGGAACGCCTTGGATTCGTAAGGCATGAACTGACCGATGACGCGAGTACCGTCGCCCGCCGGCGATTCGATCTTGACCACGTTTGCACCGAGGTCGGAGAGCATGACGCCGCACATCGGTCCGGCGATGATCTGGGTGAGTTCCAGGACGTTGATGCCTTCGAGCGGACCGGGCATGCGGGGCTCCTAGCTGTCGGAAGGCAGACCTACAGCGCCGGATGAGCGCAGGGCAGCGACTTCTTCGGCACTGTAGCCGTACTCGATCAGCACCTCGTTCGTGTCGCCGTCGAGCGGAGGTGCTGCCCCTTTGGCCTGAGGCGGCGTCGCCGACATGTTGAACGGGGGACCAACCATCTGCTCGGGTCCGGTGAGCGAATGTTCGAGGTCGACCATGATGCCCAGCGCCTGGACCTGCGGGTCGTCGATCATTTCCTCGGGAATATTGACCTGCGAAGCCGGCGCGCCGACGGCGTCGAGTTTGGCGACCCAGTTCTCGGTGGTGTCGGACGCAAATCGTTCAGAGATCTGCGCGCGGACGCGAGCGACAATCTCTTCCGAACCATCAGCGAGTGCGTTGAAATCGCCGTCGTCTGTCGGATCGTCCCCGGGCTGCAGTCCGAGCGCCTCCCGCACCTGTTGTCGATTGGGCGGCGTGACGCATCCGAGCATGATTGCGCCGTCTGACGTCTGGTAGCCGCCGTAGTAGAGGAAGAATGCGCCACCAACCAGGGCGCGCAGGCCACCTCGCGCTCCGAGCAATTCGCGGTAGTTGCCGCCACGCTCACGGACTGCGGCTAGGCCGTCGAGGATGGGATCGAGCATGATCGCATCGGAGACCGGCAAGCGTGAGGTGAAGGCGTTCTGCAACACCAGTGCCCCGGCCAGCAGCGAGGTATCGATCTTCTGGCCTTCACCGGTGCGCTCGCGGTGGAAGAGTGCGGCGCAGATCGCGATCGTGCTGGTAAACGCCGCAACGAAGTCGGCAGGAGTCGTGGCAGTGATGAGGTCCGGTCCGCCGTGCTCATCGACCTTTTCGTCGCCGGCCATCAGGCCAGAGTACGCCTGGGCGATGATGTCGGCGCCGGCGCGGTGGGCCGAGGGTCCGGTCGGGCCGTAGGCGGTGTTCTCGAGGTAGATCAGGTCGGGCTTGAATGCACGGAGACTCTCGTAGTCGATGCTGAGACGTTCCGGTACTCCCGGCCGGGCATTGATCAGGAAGACATCCATCTCCGAGATCAACTTCTGGACCACGGCTTGTCCATCGGGATCCTGCAGGTTGAGGACCATGCCGCGCTTGCCGCGATTGAAGACGTGGAAGCCCTTGCTCTCACCAGGTGCGAATTGTCCGAGCAGGCGCATGCCGTCGCCGGCGGCGGATTCGATCTTGATCACGTCGGCGCCCATGTCGGAGAGCATGACACCGCACATCGGTCCGGCGATGATCTGTGTGACTTCGAGGACTTTTATTCCATCAAGCGCACCGGGCATAGTGGACTCCACTTCTCAGTTCGGGTTGCAGAGAGGATAGGCAACAATCGCCTGTTCTCTGCGATAACTCGGATCGTAGGTCGATACCCACGAAGTATCCGTTCAAGCCAGGCCAGGCTCTGCGGCAAGCGGGGGTATCACGGCGGTTGGCCGGCTGGGTGATCAAGCACTTGTGCCGATGGCGCCGGTGGTTCGGAGTGCGGCTATCTGATCCTTGCTGAAGCCGTGTTCGCGGAGGATGTCGTCTGTGTCGGCATCGAGGGGTGGCGCGGCGCGATTGGTTCCGGTCTCTGTCTTTGACATGTTGACCAGGGGCCCGACGTGCCGCTCGCGGCCGGTCAGTGGGTGTTCGACTGGTCTCATCAGGTTCATCGCGGCGACTTGGGGGTCGTCAGGCATGTCTTCCAGCCAGTTGACGGGTGAGGCCGGCGCACCGGCCTCATCGAGCTTGCTGATCCATTCAGCCATGGTGCCGCTCGCGAGCCTTGCTTTGATCTGCTCTTCGACGCGAGCGACGATGGCGTCAGCGTGGGGGCCGATTGCGTTGAAGTCGTCGTTGTCCGTGGGGTCGTCAGAGATTTCGAGGGCGGCGCGGATCTGGTCGCGGTTTTGAGGGGTCAGGGCGCCGAGGATAATTGCGCCGTCCTTGACCGGATAGCCGGAGTAGTAGATGCGGAAGGCCTTGCCCTGGTTGGGACGGCTGCGCCTCGCGTCAATCATTTCTGCGTAGGAGGCTCCTGCTGCCCGCATTTCCGACATCATCCGGCGCAGTGGTTCGAGCAAGATTGAGTCTGAGACGGGCACGTCGGCGGCCCAAGGCGCTTGCAGCGCGAGGCCGGCTCCGAGCAGTGTTCCCGAGATGCGCTGGCCTTCGCCGGTTCGCTCTCGGTGAAAGAGGGCGGCGCAGACTCCCATCGCGCCGCCCAGGGCGGCGACGTAGTCGGACGGCGCGGAGGCCGTGATCTGCTCAGGCGCTCCATCCGGTCCGACCTTCAGATCTCCGGCCAACAGACCTGAGTAAGCCTGCACGACCACGTCGGAGCCGGCACGCTGGGCACTGGGTCCCCGATCTCCGTAGCCGGTCACATCGAAGTAGATCAGGTCGGAGCGAAACTGGCGCAGCGTGTCGTAGTCCATCCCGATTCGCTCCGCGACACCGGGCCGCACGTTGGTGACAAACACATCGAAGTGGGGGATGAGCTGGTGCGCCACCGCCTGTCCTTCAGTCGTTGCCAGGTTGATGACCAGTCCTCGTTTGCCGCGATTGAGTGCATGGAAGGCCTTGCTTTCGCCGGGCGCGAATTGTGCAATCCTGCGCGAGGCGTCGCCGACGGGCGACTCGAGCTTGACAACTTCTGCACCGAGGTCGGCGAGCGCGACACCACAGTATGGACCGGCGATGATCTGGGTCAGTTCGAGAACCTTGATGCCATCGAGCGGTCCGGGCATATGGGCCTCCTCAAGGGCTCAGGTTACGGGAGAGTGGCGCGTAGACTCTGATTGAACCTCAAGAGCGCAGGAAATGAGCGTCACGATGCCCGATTACGAGAACATTCTGTATGAACAAGACGGTCCGGTTGTCACGATTACCTGGAACAACCCAGAGACCCTGAACGCGATCACGCCTGCATTGGAGCAGGAGTTCCATCACGCGCTGGATGTGGCCAATGCCGATCCGACGGCGCGGGCGATCATCTTCACCGGCGCGGGGCGCGCGTTTTCCTCGGGCTACAACATCGCCGGTGGGATTGATAGTGAGGTTGGCGGGTCGACGCAGCCGGTCTCCGAGCACCTGGAGCGCTGGTTCCGCTTCTCATCGAAGAACCCCGACATGATGATGCATCTGATGACGTTGGAGACGCCGATCATTGCGGCGGTCAACGGCTGGTGCATCGGCGGCGGATTCTGGTACTCGCTGGCAGCCGACATCACGATCGCGACCGACCGTGCTGTCTTCGCGCAGCCTGAGGTGCGGATGATCTCGAACAGCTCGGTGCTGTTTGCGGCGCTGGCGGGCTGGAAGACTGCGCATCGATACGCGCTGACCGGCGACCACTTCGACGCTCAGGAAGCGCTGCGAATCGGCGTGATCAATGAAATTGTCCCAGTCGAGGATCTGATGGAGAAGGCAGATGCGCTGGCGCGGCGGCTGGCGCTCGTGCCGTCGCACTCGGTTCGCTACAACAAGCTGATTACGGCTCGTGGCCTTGAGGCGATGGGCTTGCGCAATGCGCTCAATGTGGGATCGATGCTGTCGACGATGGTCGAAGCGTCGGCCGATGGACCGGAGGTCGCGCATCTCGACGCGGCAAAGGAAACAGGTGGATTCGGGGCCTTCCTGCGAGCTCGAGATGAGCCATTCCGTCCAGAGCCGTTTGGTCCTCGGAGTGAGGGATAAGTGGCGATCCTCAATTCAGGGCAACGATTAGAGCAACCGCCAGGCCAACGACGACGATGATGCCGAACATGATTCGGTTGAACTGTTGAGCGAACATCGCATCCAACCGTTGCTGGAATTCGTCCTTGGTTGGATAGGCATTCATGGCGTCTGCGAATTCGTCGGCCTGGTCGTCGTTGGCTCCGATTGACCGAATCACCTTCCGAATCCGAAGAATAGGGCTCATCACCGACATCGCTTCACTCCTCGAAACGGACAACGCCTGACAGTCTGGTAGCCTCAGCCTAGCCAGACGTTGGCGCGCTGTCACTGGAGACGACGATGGTTCGCGTAACAGGACGCTACGATATTGAGGCGGTTCGTCGCGAGTGGTTGGGGCAGAAAACAGCGGTTGTTCCCGGTCGGTATCCGGTTGAATATGACAGCATCCGACGCCACTGCCACATGGTTGAGGACACAAATCCGCTGTTCCTCGACCCTCAGTACGGCAAGGAGTCTGAGTGGGGATCGGTGATCGCCCCACCGGTGATGACCCGCTACTTTGCCGGGTCCGGTGTGTGGCCACCGTCCTCGGACGAGGGCGTCAGCCTGCTTCTGCAGGTGCCGACTCGGGGAGAGCGAAACATCAATCTCAACACTGAGTGGGAGTACATCCGGCCGGCGAAGGTTGGTGATCACCTGTCCTCTCAGACAGAGGTGATTGACATCTACGAGAAGTCAATCAAGCTCGATCCACGCTCAGTCTGGATCAAGACGGAGATGCGCATCACTAATCAGGACGGCGAGTTGGTCGCTGTTGGCACTAACACGTTATGTACGCATCGGACTCCGGAACAAGTCGAATCGGAAGAAGGCGAGCGACCGCTATGACGACGAACAGCGCACCGAACAGCCCCAACAGTACGGCGACTGAACAGACCCATTGGGACGACGTTCGTGTCGGCGACCTGATTGACGGCTACGATTTGACCCTGGACTGGACCAAGATGGTTGAGCAAGTCTCGGGGTCACAGGACTTCTATCCGGTCCACCACGACCCTGAGTTTGCGGCCGAGGCCGGGCATCCGGCGATCTTCTACAACACCGGTTGGACTCAGGCGGCGCTCTGCCGCGTGGTGACCGACTGGGCCGGTCCGGCGGGCTGGATGAGCAAGTTCCGCTTTGAGATGCGGCGAATGAACATTCCCGAGGACCAGGTACACGCTCGCGGCAAGGTCACCGGCAAGTCTGAACTCGACGATGACCATGGCGTCGTGGAGCTTGAGGTCTGGTTGGAAAATGACCGACTCGGCGTAACGACGCCAGGCTGGGCGACTGTGCGGCTACCGCTCCATCACTAGACCAAGGGGTTCGTAACGATGACGACCATCGGCATCATTGGAGCCGGCGCCATTGGCGGTGTCGTCGGTGGGATGCTCAGTCGCGCCGGCTACCAGGTGACACTGTTCGACCACTGGGTTGAGCACATCAACGAGATGAAGCAGAACGGACTGCGGCTCAGCGGTCCGCTGATTGGCGACATCCGTGTGCCCGTCGATGCGCGGCATCTGTATGAGGCCCAGGCGATATCGGAGCCGTTCGATATCGGCATCGTCGCGGTCAAGAGTTATGACACTGAGTGGGCGACGTCGTTCATCTCGCCGCTGGTGAGCGATGAAGGGGTCGTCGTTGATTTCCAGAACGGAATCAATGACGAGCGAGTGGCAGCGATCGCTGGTCGCGAGCGGACGCTGGGCTGCGTGATCACGATCGGCGCGGGCATGTACGAGCCGGGCCATTGCATGCGCACCGACACGCGCACGCTGGGCTTCAAAGTTGGCGAATTGGATGGCTCGGATTCGGATCGGTCGCGTGACATCGCGGCGATGATGAATCACGTGGCCGGATCGGAATCGACCACCAATCTGTGGGGAGAGCGCTGGGGCAAGCTCGCGGTGAACTGCATGGCGAATCCGATTGCCGGGCTGTCGGGCTATGGATCGGGAGAGGTGCGCGCCCGAGACGATACTCGCTGGCTGTGCATCCGGATCGCGGCTGAAGTGATCGAGGTCGGCAGGGCACACGGTCACAACATCGACGGCGTCTGGGGCATCGACGCACAGAAGTTCGTCGATGTCGCCAACGGAGGCGATTCGTCGGAGCTTGATGCCGAGTTGATCGCCGGCGCGCAAGCGCTGGGAGCCGGTCGGCCCAGCTTCCTGCAAGACGTCATCCGTCAGCGCAGGGTGGAGATTGACGCGCTAAACGGGTGGGTCGTGGAACAGGGCAAGGCTGTGGAAGTCGCAACGCCGGCAAACGCTGCGGTGGCTGAGGTCGTGAGGAGCTTCCCAGTCGGTGAGCTGCGGTCGGACCCGTCGAATCTGGGGTTGATCCTGGCTCGCCTTGGCTAGACTGGATTCAGGAGGTCGTGGACATGGCTTTGAACCCAATTCGGATTCGTCGCAGCATCGTGGATATCGGTGCGAACGACGCTCAAGCTGACGAGTTCACTGAGGCGGTATCAGAGGGGTTTGGGGACTTGGTGACTAAGGGCGATCTCCGTCTGGAACTCCAGGCAATGGAGCAACGAATTGTCAATCGCCTCTTAATCGCGATGATCGCGATCGCGGCGGTCATCATAGGCGCGGTGGCGTTGTTGACGCAGCTTTAGGACTTCTGCCGAAGGTCCAGTGACGAGCCACCCAGTCGAGGGAATCGGTCGTAGCTGATCAACGGCACAGGCTCGACGGGTCGGCAGGGACGATGAATTCAATGCCGGTCACGTCCTCGTCGGCGACGGTAATCCTAGTGGCTCGGTTCCAGTCTGTGGTTGCACCTGACTCGCTGTAGCGAATCCAGCAACCCGCAGCGCCTGTCCAGACCTGAAGCACGTACTCACCTGAGTCCGGGACGGTGATACTAAACTCGCCAGCTGAAGCGGCTTGTTCGGCGCTTTCAGCGTTTCCACGCGAAGCGTTCACCCAAACGCCACTATGCCCAATACCTTCTTCATCGAAGACCCGTCCGTGGAGCTGTTGTGCGCATAGTGTATCCGATATGCGAAACTCGACCGAGACGGGCTCTTCGCCTAACTCAAGGACATCAGCATCTTGTCTCGACGCGACTATACCATCTTTGGTGTAATACACACCGCATTCATCGATCCTGACACGCAACAGGTACTTCCCTGGTTTCGGCGCATAGCCAACATGCACGCCGGAGAGCTGGCGCGGCACCTGCGTCCACTTGTTTGTCTCGTTGTCGATGAGTAGTACATCGAGATAACGTGGATCATCACGTAACCTGCTGATGCTGGCTCGCAATTGATTCTCGCATGCGCTTTCTGGCAACGTCAGTTTCAGACTAGGCAGGTTACGGGTGTCGAGATCACGGTACTGACCTGGCTGCGGCCTCGTCGTTGTCAGCCCGGTGGCGGCGTGCCACAGTGTGCAGCCGTCACGTGTGAGCCAGATCCGCTGCATCGTCGCCGGTGTGACGTCGATCGTGAACTTTCCATCGCTGTCAACAATCGTGGCCCTGGTGGAGCCGGCCTTATGCTCGCCTTGATATGCCGCAGTGTTCAGACGGAAGCCGGAAGCCGGAAGCCGGGGAACCGTCGCTGTGCTGGACTTTTCCGGACAACTGCACATCGTTTGGTTCAAAGTCATACCGACGAGCTGGTTTTGGCAGCGATTCCCGCCAATCGGCGAACTCTTGATAGAAGTCGGCGGTCTCGATTCCGAAGGCGGTCTGAAATGCTTCTGGCCAAGTAGGCTCCTGGACCCAACGTCGCTCCGCGCCTGTGATCTGAGGATGAAGAAGCCGAAGGTGCTCGATATGTGCATCGGGACCGCTGCGCTCAGCCAATTGCTCGGCTGCAAGTGCCCCCAGCATATACTCCCACGGAGTATTGAGCTCTTCAGCACTCTCAAGTGTCACGGACGTGCGAGCTACGTAATCGAGCCTCCACTTGCGCTCGCCTTCCCAAGTGTTAGTCCGCAAGCCATTGGGCAATTGCCACTCTGACCACACTGCAACCCCCTCGATCATCCAAGACGGTAAAGCACTCAAACCTCCGTCAGTTGGTAGCTGGCGCTGTACGTGGTGGAACCATTCATGCACGAGTGTCTGAATGCCTCCACCTTGGCGACCGTGTGACGGGCATCGTGTTCGCCATCCGCAGGCGTGCATATAGAAGCCCCAAGGCGTAGCCGCGGCCAGGTGGTGATTGGTTAAGGAGACGCGAAGCTGCTCGGGCGGACTATTGAAGCGAGGTGTTGCCCCAGATTCTGCATGTGCGACAGCGGCATCAACGCTGTTGTAAACGAGGATGGTCGTGTCTGAGAAATCCGTCTCTATCGCAAATTCGTCGGCGAAAAGGTTAACGACGCGGAGAATGTCAGCGCCAATCTTGTCCTTGAGCGATCTCGAAATCTCTCCAACCATAACAACGTTCGGCATCATGCCAGTCGGCTGCAGCCAACGCAGGTCCCGATTGACCGTGACCCGCAACGCGTCGCCTCGACGGATTGCGGTATCGCCGTCGAGTGGCCCGATCGTTTCTGAGACGTCGCTGTCCGGCTGATAGGCGATCCCGCGTACCTCGATGCTGACCAGTGACGACCCGATCCCGCGCGCGACCTGGTCGAGCGGCCATTCGTCGCGACCATTCCAGGCGACCCAGTTCTCCCCCGAGTACAGCGTCACCATTCCTTTGGCAGGGGTGAGCGGTCGCTCCCACTTGACCGATTTCCGGCCCTCGATGCGAATCTTCGCGGCCATGCCGGGCTGAAGCACTTCCAGCGTGCCGCCCACATCGCGGATGGCGTACTGGTAGGTGCGTGAGTCGGCGATCCAGGTGTAGATCAGGCTCGCCGCGGGAATGTCTTTGAAGATGTCCTCAGTTGCGATCGGTTCCGCCACCCAACCGATGAAGTTGTCGCCTGGTTGGAGCTCGAGGACCTCGGTGTCTGCGTCCGCCCCGAGCGTGGCCGCCGCAGAGGCTAAGAGGCCCACAGCGACGCCCAACAGCACGAATACAAGCAGGAGCGCTCGGCTCACGCCCGAGCATTCCGTGAGCGATCGAGCCGCCACTGTGTCCACGTTCTCCATGGTCTAGCCACCGAACTCCGGGAGGACTTTCTCCGAGAAGTCTTCCATTGACCTGAGAATTTGACCTCTACTGAGGAGGCCGTTGTATTGCCACATGAAGATCCAGGACACGGGCGTGACGTCCATCATGGCCTGGACTTGTCTTTTGACGCTGTCGAGGGTTCCGGCGAAGAGGAGACCGTTGTCTAACTGCTCCTGAGGCGTCATGATTTCTCCTCCGGGTGGTCGGAGGGCTTCGGCGAAGCCGAAGGGGGCGAACCAGGCTCCTCCGGCGAAGGCGGCGGAATGGCGCCAGAGTTCGAGGGCCTCTTCGTCGGTGTCGGTGATGATCACGTCCCTAAGGACTCCGAGACCTTCTCCCGGCTTGAGGTCTCGTCCGACTGAGGCGGCTTCCTCCTGGTAGACCTCGTAGAGGCGGTTTTGCAGCTCGGGGTACATCGGCGGGAGGATGGCGGTAATGCCTTCTCGGGCGCACCAGCGGATGGTGCGCTCGGACGAGGCGAAGGGTTGGAAGAGCGGCGGGTGCGGCTTCTGCAGCGGCTTGGGCACGACGCCCACCTCACGCACGATGTTGTTCTCGTCGATGCCCTTGCCGTACAGGCGGGTCGCTTCGATATCCCAGGGCGTGCCGTCGGGTGGGATCTGCCAGGCGTCGCCCTGATAGGAGATCATCTCTTCGGTCCAGCACTTGCGGATGATGTTGAAGTGTTCCTCGAAGGCTGCTCGGTTGGCGGCGTCGATGGCGTCATGGTCGCCGGGGCGAGCAGCGTGGACGCCGTGGATCTGCTGGGCGAGCGTGTCGACCCAGCGTCGCTGGTAGCCGCGAGCGAAGCCGGCCAGCGCACGACCGCCCGACATATGGTCGAGCATGGCGATGTCTTCGGCGACGCGAATCGGATTCTGCGCCGGCAGGACGAGACCGAGCTGTCCGACGCGGATGCGCTCGGTCTGCATGGCGAGGTAGAGGTCGAGCATGATCGGGTTGGGCGAGACCTCGAAACCCTCGATGTGGAAATGGTGCTCGGTGAAGCCGATTGAGTCGTAGCCGAGCGCGTCGCCGGCCTTGGCGAATGCTGTGAGGTCAGCGAGCATGTCCTGGTAGAGCTCGGGACGATTGCCGGCCATGCCGGCTTCGATGTCCTCGCGCGTGCCGACTGATGGGAGGAAGAAGAGACTGACCTGCATGATAGCTCCTGGTGGTGTTGCCCTCACCCTAACCCTCTCCCAGAGGGAGAGGGGATCGAAGAGCGGATGCCCATCTCACGGGGGAGAGGGGATCAGAGATCGGATAGCACTCTCCCTCTGGGAGAGGGGCTCAGAGAGTGGAAAGGAACAAGGACACAGCGTCGTTGAAATCGGCTGGGTTGTCGATGTTGGCGGCGTGTCCGGCGTTGGGGATGACGACGTGGGTGTTGTTGGGGATTTTGTTGGCCATGTAGTCGGTGCCGGCGAGGAATGGTTTGTCGTTCTCTCCGACGAGGACGAGCGTTGGCTGGGGGATGGTCGCAAGTGACTGGATGATGCGGTTGTCGAACTGTGCGAGCATGCCTCGGGCGGCTTTGGCCAGGCCCTCAGCGGAGCGGTGCGTTGAGACTCGGACTTCCTCGGAGCCGCCCAGCGCAGCGAGGCCATCGCGCTCGAGCGCTTCGGCTCGGGGGATCGCCATTCCCGTATTCCAGCCCTCGCGAGCCTTCGGATTGTTGTAGCCGGGACCGGTGTCGAAGAGCATCAGGGCTCGGGTGCGGTCAGGATGGGCGACCTGGAAGGCGAGCGACATGTAACCGCCGAGTGACAGGCCGCCGATCACGGCGCTATCGACTCCCTCGGCATCGAGGATGGCGGCGATATCGGCGACGGTCTCCGCTTCGGTGTAGCAGGTGGGGTCGTCGGGTGAGTCGGTGAGTCCGTGTCCACGCATGTCCCAGACGATGAGACGGTGATCGGCGGACAGAACATCGATCTGCCCAGCCCACATCTGCGACGTCGCGCCGTAGCCGTGCGAGAGGATGATGGCCGGGCCGTCGCCGTGCGCCTCGTAGTGGATGCTGACGCCGTCTCGATCGATGTTGGGCATTTCGCGGCTCCGTAGACGTAGAGATCCTGGTGTTGTCGCTGGCTAGGATAGGGGTCGAGTTGGCACTGTCGGGCGGAGGGACCCCCTCAGCCCCCGTTCAAGCCGGGGGCAGGCTCTGCGGCAGCTCCCCCTGCAGGGGGAGCAAAGGAAGGTCAGGCGATGAAAACTCCGATTGGACCGGAGATTGCGTTTGAGTTGGGTGGTGTTGGGGCTCCGGCGATTTCGCCGGACGGGTCGGTGGTTGCTTATGTTCGCGGCCAGGTTCAGGAAGGCAAACGGGTTTCCTGGATCGAGTGCGCTCCGTTCGAGGGTGGCGAATCGAGGCGACTGACTTCTGGTGACTCGGACTCCGGTCCGGTTTGGGCTCCGGACGGATCGGTGTTGGCGTTTCTGCGGCCGTCGTCGGCTGAGGCTGGAGCGCCTCGGCAGATCTGGTTGCTTCCGACTGATGGCGGCGAGGCTCGACGACTGACGAACCTGGCGCACTCCGTAGCCGGTTTTGACTGGCTGCCGGACGGCTCGGGAATGATTGCGGTCGTGGATATCGACCCTCATCGCGGCCAGCGCGACGGCTCAAGGACGACCGTTGTGCGTGACACGTACTATCGGGGCGATGTGTTGGGTTATCGCGAGGATGCGTGGCACCAACTGTTTCGGATTGACGCCTCCATCGGTTGCGCGCTTCAGTTGACGACCGGGGCGTACAACCATGCGCATCCGGTGGTCTCGCCGGATGGTCGCTGGGTGGCGTTCACGGCCGACCGCAATGTGGATCGTGAGCGGCGGCGTCCGTTTGGATCCGAGCTGTGCGTGATGTCGACTCAGGGCGTGGCTGGAGGTGGGCATGTTGAGCGTCTGACGCCGGGCGTGATGTCGGCTGGGCGGGCGTGTTGGTCGCCGGATGGGTTGTCGTTGGCGGTATCGGTGACTGACATGTCGCAACGCCACCAGGCGTATCTCGAGCGGGTTGAGCGCTATAGCGGCGAGCGGACCCGGCTGACGGACGACTCCGTCAATCCGCAGTCCGGATTCTTTCCGATCTCTGGCCCGCCGAAGATGGTCTGGACGGAAGACGGGATCACGTTTGCGGCGGATGTTCGAGGTCGGTCGGGCGTGTACCGCGTGTCGGCCGAGGGGTTAGGGGAGGCAGCGCCGCTTCGGGCTGAAGCTGAGTTGATCAATGGGTTTGACGTGTCGGCGGATGGAGGATCGATGGCGGTGGTTTCGACGAATCCGGATGCGCCAGGTGAAATCGTCTCTCTGCGAACAGGGAGCCCCCCTCTGCCTTCGGCATCTCCCCCCAGAGGGGGGAGAAAAGGGAGTCTGCTGACCAATGCGGCCGCCGATTTCGTTGAATCTCATGAGATTGGAGAGGTTGAGTTCTTCACTGTTGAGCGGGATGGGTGGGAGATTCCCTGTGGGTTGATGTATCCGCCGGGATTCGATCCGGAACAGTCTTATCCGCTGGTGATGGAGATTCATGGCGGGCCGAATGGGTTCTTTGGCGAGGGATTCAATGCTTTGCACCAGGTGATCGCGGGCGCGGGATACCTCGTGTTGTTTGTCAATCCTCGTGGGTCGTCGACGTATGGGGCCGACTTCACCGATGCGGTGACCGTCGATTGGGGCGGCGAGGACTCGCTCGATTTGCTTGCAGCGCTTGATGCGGTCTGTGAGCGTCCGTACGTGGATGCCAATCGGCTTGGCGTACATGGCTATTCGTATGGCGGATACATGACGACCTGGTTGATCGGACACGTGAATCGATTCAAGGCGGCAATCGCCGGTGCGCCGGTGGTGAATCTGTGGTCCATGTGGGGTGTGTCGGATATCGGGCCGTCGTGGGGTTCGTATCAGTGGGGCGATGTGCCAGACGACAACTTCGACTGGTATCGGGAGCGTTCACCGATCACATACGTCAACAACGTGCGCTGTCCGGTGCTGATCCTGCATGGTGAGTCGGACTGGCGTGTGCCGATTTCGCAGGGCGAAGAGTACTTCGCTGGTCTGCGGTATCGGGGGAAGCCGGCGGAGATGGTGCGCTTCCCTGGTTGCTCGCACTCGATGTTCCGTGTCGGCGATCCGGCGATGGTCAAGGAGTACTACGAGCGGATGATCGCCTGGTTTGATCGCTATGTGAAGTGAGTCGTTGGGGAGAGGTGCCTCAGTCCTGGTGATTCCCAGTCCCTGCTTCACGGAGGCATTCGCGTAAATCGGTCGGTGCGCTATTGGTCAGGTCGTAGGGGCGACCCTTGTGGTCGCCCGCTCTGCCGCTCCTATTTTGTCAGTAATGCAATCGCCAACGCGGGCGACCACAAGGGTCGCCCCTACAGGAGCTCAGAAGGATTGGGAACACGATTATGCAAAGGTCTCCTCCACGCGGGGACCCGGTCGCGCGGCACGGCACATCGTCGGTAAAGCTCAGTGCGGGAAGGGGCAGGTCCCCGCGTGAAGCGGGGACTGGAGCTCGCTCCGGGTTGCGGCTTCTACTTCTGAGGGCGAGTGATTGCGGCGATCGGTCGGAGGGTTCGTCTGATGACTCGCTGTGCGGTGGCCTGGACCAGGATTGAGGGCGGCTTCATTCTCAGGTAGATCGTGCCGAGGATGAGGCTGATGACGATGGACGACAGGCCCATGATGACCAGGACGTCCTGCTCGCCGATGATGTCGGCGACTGCTCCGAAGCCGAGTCCGGTGAAGGATTGGACTCCGAAGGGGAGGAATGTGAGTGCGGTGACACGTCCGTGGAACTCGGGCTCGGACTGGCGGATGACCTCGGCGGTGTTGAGTGTCTGGAAGGCTGAGAAGCCGGAACCGACGAGGAAGATCACGGGCAGCATGACGAGCGCGTTGGGGGTCACACCGAGCAAGGCGACGCCGAGGCCGAAGGCGCAGCTCATGACGAGCAGGACGCCTCCTGACCAGCGCGTACCGACGACGCCGGCGACTGAGAGTCCGACGATGAATGAGCCGACTCCCATGGGCCAGGAGACGAGTCCGAGGTTGCGCGACTCGATTCCGAATGCGTTTTCGAGCAGTCCGGGCAGGACGTTCTGGTAGGGACCGGCGGTGGCTGAGACGAGCAGCAGGGTCGCCAGCAGGACTCGGAGTCTGGGTTGTCGCCAGGCGTAGCGGAGTCCGAGCAGCAGTTCACGGGTGACGGAACCGCGCGGCACGTTGCGCGGGCTGCCCGGCGGCATCAGGAAGAGGGAGAAGATCGTGACAACAAGGATGCCGGACATGATGAAATATGCACCATCGGCGCCGATGAAGGGCGCGAAGAGCAGGAGCGAACCGATCACGGGACCGACCGACTGGGGGAATGTGAGTCCGGTCTGCAGCAGCGCGACTCCATTACCGACGAGTCGGGGCGGGACGATGTCGGCGACGTAAGCTCGGCGGGACGGCCCGGTGAAGGCGAAGCATGCGCCGAGGAAGAGGGTGCTGACGGTTAGCCAGATCACCTCGATGCGGCCGATCAGGATGAGAAACCCGATCAGCGCGTAGTTGATCGCGATTGCCGTCTGGGCGAGAGCGATCAGGCGTCGCTTGGAGAGGCGATCGGTGAGTGCGCCGGCGAACGGTCCGATAAAGAACCAGGCGAGGCCGTTGCCGGCCATGGCGATGGCGACCGACGAGTTGTTGCCTCCGAGGTCGAAGGCAACGATCGGCAGGACGGTGAAGTTCATCGAGAAGGCCATGAAGGCCATCACGGTGAGCAGCCAATGGAGCCGGAAGGTACCGACGCCGAAGGCCTCGAATGTTTGTCCAATGCCAGCGCGAATCATGTCCCGTGATCGTATGCTGTGCGGCAGACTGAGTCGCGTGAGCCCTTACCCCAACCCTCTCCCAGAGGGAGAGGGAGTTGGAGACAGACAGATGGATGTTGACCGCGCGATCCGCGAACGGCGGACGATCGGTGTGTTCTCCGATCGCCTCGTGGCGCAAGACGTGATCGAGGATCTGATTGAAGCGGCGCGCTGGGCTCCGAATCACAAGCACACGGAACCGTGGCGGTTTCACGTGGTCTCGGGTGGGGCGCGAGCGGAGATGTGCGACGCGATTCTCGATAGCGGAGGCGAGTTTGCCAAGGATCCTCGAGGCAAGCTGATGCGGTCGCCGCTGTTCGTCGCGGTGACGCAACAGGCTGTGCTGGATGATCCGGTGCGCGATCGGGAGGATTACGCGGCGGTCTGCTGTGCAGTGCAGAACATGATGCTGGCAGCGACGTCAAGGGGGCTGGCGACGAAGTGGAGCACCGGGGCTCTGGCCGAGAATGTCGCGGCGAAGCGTTGGTTGGGGATCGGCGAGGACGACCGGATTGTCGCGTATCTGTATCTGGGCTACCCAGCGGAGGACATGCGCGAGATGCCAGCGGCTCGTCGTCCGGCTGAGGTCGTTTGGCGGGGGTGAGTCTCCATCGCGGCACGACATCACACCTGCGATTACGGCTCGGTTCTCCCCCTGTAGATTCCGATGCCTAGCCCGGTTTCCAGTCCCTGCTTCGCGCGTGCAGGCACGGAGGGACCCCCTCAGTCGCTTCGCGACAGCTCCCCCTGCGAGGGGGAGCAAATGTGCGGCGGCGGCTAGGGCGTGTTCACATTAGCCATCTGCTTAGACAGAATTCCGTCATTGCCGCGCTTGTCGCAGCCTGCCACGCACTTGATGTTGGGGGCAATCTCGTCGAGTTTTGCACAGACAGTTGCGCTGAATACAGCGAGATACCCGCGGCGGAGCGCGGGTATGACGGAAACTCCTGGACTGAACCGACCCATGTGAACACGCCCTAGCTCAATCTCTTGATGAAATCTGCGATGGCGGTGGCAGCCAGCTCGCGATTGCTTTCCTCGGTGTGGCCAGAGCGTTTTCGGGGGATGAGGCCGTGGTTTCCGTCGGGGATCCAGCAGAGCTGGATGTTTGGTGAGAGATCGTAGGCTTCGACTTCTTCTCGGGTTCCGTATTCGTCTCGTTCTCCCTGGACGATGAGTGTGGGCGTGGCCAGTTGTTCGAGGTGGAACGTGGTTGCTCGTGCGGGATCGTTGGGAGCGTGGAAGGGATAGCTGATGCAGACCATGCCAGCGGGTTCGGCGGCATCGGCGATGTAGCTGGCGATGCGGCCGCCCATGCTGCGTCCTCCGATGAACAGTTTTGAGGTCGGCACTCCCTGCTCTGCGAGCTGTTGCATGACCTGGATCCAGGTCCCGGCGAGCACATCTTCGGCGTCGGGCGGCCAGGGACGCCGACCTTCCGCCATCGCGCGTCGCATGTAGGGGAAGTCGAAGCGGGCGACGCGGACGCCTTGCTCGGCGATCAGCTTCGCCAGTGCGGCAGTGTTGGGATGGCTCGTCGATGCGCCGGCACCGTGGGTCAGCGCCAGGGTCGGGGCTGGCGGCGACTTGGGTAGATTCCAGGTCAGCGGCGTTTCCATGGGGTCAGTTTCGCTTGCCTTATGGCTAAGTCACAAGGGGGAGAGACGACAGGTGGACTCATCGAGGAGTTTGCAACGGGGAGCGGGACCCCCTCAGCCTGCGGCAGCTCCCCTGCAAGGGGGAGCAAAGAGAAAGGGACGGCAGCTTCCCTTGCAGGGGGAGCGTGGGGTAGCGAAGCGTCTGGCCTGGATTCGATGCATCACTGCGCACAGTACCTAGCCAGCGGTGCGCGCGATGATTGGGGCCATTTCGTCGACGAGATCGTTGGCGGCGGCGGGATCCAGGGCGGTCAGCGCCAGGTGGTCAACTCCGTGTGCCTGAGCCATCTCGGACTTTTCGATGATCTGATTGGGTGTGCCGATGATCATGTCGTCGAGACGGTCCTGGGTGATGAAGCGATCCTCGCCCTCTTTGAGGTAGCTGTAGTGGCCTTCGTGGACATCGAGGTAGAGACGGTCGAGCGGTCGCCCCCGCTCTTCGGCGTACTTGGTGATGTACTGGTTGTACTCGGCTGCGGCGTCGGGGTTGACGCCCTTGAGGTTGCCTCCCCAGCCACCGTACTCGGACTCCCAGAGCGTGTGGTTGTAGACGGCGGCGACCGCGCCGGTGCGGTGGATGACACGCTCGGACATGATGTCCTCGCCCTCCTGCATGACGCAGGCGCCGGTCAGTCCGACGGTGTATGGCTTTTCGGTTGAGCGTCCGGCAGAGCTGGCGGCATCCTCGATGATTGGGAATGCTGAGTCCAACCATGGCCCGGTACCTGAGGTGACGAAGCCGTCGCCAACCTCGCCGACGACCGCGGTTGCTCGGGGTCCATTGGCGGCGATGTAGACCGGGATGTGGTCCTTGATGTTGTAGAAGTCGGGATGGTCGGGGTGAATCAGGCGAATCCAGGTCTCGCGACCGGTGACATCGTCGGTGTGCAAGATGTCCTTGCCGTCTAGCAGGTCTCGGACTTGCTGGGCGTACTCGCGAAACTTCTTGACCGGGTACGAGGGCAGACCCATTGTGTTGCGTCCGGTGTAGCCCGTGCCCAGCGCGAGGATCGTGCGGCCGGGCGCGAGCTTGTTGATCGTGGCGATCGCTGAGGCCGTGACCGGCGCGATTCGATTTGATGGAATCGAGACCAGCGTGCCGAGTTTGATCGTTGAGGTGCGCTCAGCGGCCAACGCCATGGCGGCGTAGCAGTCGGACCAGATCAGCTGAGAGTCGGGGAACCAGGCGTGGGTGAAGCCCGCCTCCTCGGCGCGGACGACTTCCTTCCACATGTCGATGTAGGTGGGTACAAGCAGTCCATATTCCATAGGTGAACTCCAATCTGCCGTTAGCTGCGCTTTTGGATTACTTCGCGGGCGAAGTCGTCGATGATTTCTCTTGCTCCGGCGGGATCGTTGGCGGTGAGGGCGATGTTGTCGACTCCGATTGATTCGAGGTGCTCCAGTTTCTCGATGATCTGGGGTCCCGTGCCGACCAGACTGCGCTCTAGCACCTGTGGCATCACGAAGCGCTCCTCGCCCGGCTTGAGGTAGACCATGTGGCCCTCATGCACATCGAGGTAGAGGCGGTCGTCGGGCGTGCCTTTGGCGGCGGAGTATTCCTTGATGTAGTTGTGGTACTCGCCGGCGAGGTCTGGGTTGTCCATGCCGAGGTTGGCGCCGGGTCCGTAGGCGGCTTCCCACATCGCATGAACACCTGGCACCATGCCGGGGCCGAGAATCTTGGTGACCCGCTCGGACTCGAATGTCTCGCCATCCTGCAAGACGAGACCTGATGTGAGCCCCACCGTGTAGGGCTTCTCGGTCGAGCGTCCTGCGGCTTCAGCCGCGGCGGCGATGGCCGGGAAGGACTGCTGGGCGTTGAGTCCCATCCCGGTCGTGACCCAACCGTCGCCGGCCTGTCCGACGACCTCGAGGGCGCGGGGACCGTTGGCGGCGACGTAGATCGGGATGAAGTCGTCGAGGTTGAGAAACTCGGAGTGCTGGCCGTGGATCAGGCGGATCCAGCGCTCCTGGCCGGTGACGTCGTCGGTGTAGAGCACGTCTTCGCCGTTGAGCAGTCCTCGGACCTGCTGGGCGTACTCTCGGTAGCGACGAATCGGATAAGCGGGCAGGCCCATCGTGTTGCGTCCGGTGTACCCGGTGCCGATGCCAAGAATGATGCGTCCCGGGGCAAGTTTGTTCAGGGAAGCGACGGCGGATGCGGTGACGGGTGCAATCCGATTCGAGGGAATGGCGACGAGGGTGCCCAACTTGATCGTCGATGTGTGGTGCGCCGCCAGCGCCATGGCGGCGTAGACATCGGAATAGATCAGCTGGGAGTCGTAAAACCAGGCGTGGGTGAAGCCTGCTGCCTCGGCTCGTTGGACCTCTTCGTATGCGTTGATCCAGCTGGGGATGCCGATTCCGTAGTGCATGGTCGTCTCCTTGGTCGGTGCAGGCGGGTTGATGTGTGCTGAGGCTGCCCCAGCAGGGGAGCATTTACCTCAACTGGTAGGTCGGAGGTTTCTTCCAGACGTCGGTGGGTGGGTTTTCTTGTTGGGCGAGGAGTTTGTTGCGCAGTGCTTTGTCGAGCTTCTTGCCCTGTTGGATGACTTTGCGATCAGCCCGTTCTTTGGCCTTGTTCTTGGCGACGGTGGCAGGGTTCGGTCGTTTCTTGGCTCCTCGCGACGCCTTGACAATTCCCGACTTCTGCAAGCTCTTGAGGTGGGCCTGGACATTGCCGTCTGCGGCTCGGCGGAGGCGCTTGTCGATGCTGTCTCCGTAGATGGTCTCCATGATCTGCCACGAGGTCTTGGGTTCGCCGTCCTGGAGTTGCTCGAGGATTTGGTCTTCGCGCATCTGGCGATGATTGACGTACATCTCGAGCCGGTCGCGCGCCTTCGCTTCGTCGGTGTCGCGGATCTGCGGACCGTGTCCGGGTAGGAGGATGCGAATGTTCGGCAACTCCAACAGATTTCTCAACGAGGCCATGTACGAGTTGACGTCTCCCACGACTGTGGTGGTGTTGCCGAGGATGGTGTCTCCCGTGAACAGGATCCCTTCTTCTTCGATGTAGTAGCAGAGTGAATCGATTGAGTGACCGGGACTACCGATCACCTGCACGCGGAGTCCGTTGTCGAGGTTGATTTCGTCGCCGTCGGTGTATGTTCTGACGCCCTCGTTGTTCTTGGGGAGTTGCTTCTTGAGCAGTTTGACGCCGTTCTCGGGCACGGCGATTTCGGCCTTGAGGTGCTCACGCACGTGCTTGAGGTTGCCCGAGTGGTCGAAGTGGTGGTGCGTGATTGCCGCGACGCCGATTTCGGAGTGGTCGATGGCGGCGAGGTATCCACGCAGCATCCAGCGGAACTTGTCGATCGCCTCGCCGGAGTCGATCGTCAACGTCTGGCCGCCGCGTTGGCCGATGATGTAGATGTTGGTCGAGGTCGGGCGCATCGGCTGGTCCTCGGGGACTGGGACCATGCGAACGTTGTCACTGATCTTCATCACGTGGCTCCTTAAGTCTTACGTGTGGCTGCCGATGGCTAGGCCGGCGACCTGCGGTGCGACGTCTCGGGCGAGGAACTCGGGCACGTCGTCGCGATCGAACATGAAGTGCTGGAACTGGACTTCGGCGATACCGGCTTCGGCCAGTTTGCCGAGGGCGTCGACGACCTGATCAGCTCCGCCGACGAGTCTGCCCATTGCATTGAACTCGGTCAGGAATTCGTCCAACGGCTGTCCGGGTCGGCCGAACATGCCCTGGGCGAACTTGCCGCCGGCCTCGACCAGCTCGGGTGGGCCGACCGCGTGGAACATCATCATTGAGTGTTCAATCTCGTCGGGATTGCGACCTATGGCGTCGCAGGAGCGAGCCATGACGTCACGCTTGTGCGCGTAGGCGTCGGGGGTGAGCGAGACGCAATTCCACTCACTGGCGTACTTGGCGGCCATTGGAATCGTGCGCTTCTCGCCGCCTCCGCCGATCAGGATTGGCGGGCGGCCTGCGTCGGGATTGGGCAAGCAGTCGACACTATTGAGATGGTAGTACTCGCCGTAGTAGCTGAACTGTCCAGGGGTCCAGAGGGCTTGCATCATCAGGATTGCATCTTCGAGGCGGTCGAAGCGTTCGCGGGTTGAGGGGAAATCGAGACCATAGGCATCGTGTTCGGGCTGGTTCCAGCCGGCTCCGAGACCCATCACAAAGCGTCCGCCGGAGAGCTGGTCAATCTGGGCTGCCATCCGCCCAACGTCGACCGGGCGGCGAAAGGTGACCGGTGTGACCATTGGTCCAAAGCGCAGGTTGGAGGTTTCTTCGGCGGCCATGACGAAGCTGAGAAAGCACTCGAGGCTGTCCTGCTGGCTCGTCTCGATCGGTCCGGTGAAGTAGTGGTCGCTGCGGAAGAGGGACGGGAAGTTGAGCCGGTCGGCGAGTTGCAGAATGTGTCGCCAGCGCTCCCAGGTGAGATTGTTCTGTCCTTCGACCATCAGGGCGACGCGCATTGGTGCTACTCCTGCCACTCGCATCGGCGATGCGCCGGTGTTGGCATGGTAAAGGGGGCGTCGAGTGGAGTGGTTGAGGCAACGCACTTCAGGGGACTCGCCTGTGATGTTGCCTTGTGTAGAGGACTGAGGCGTCACCTCACCACCGCCCCAGCCTCGGAGCGGGTCCCCGCTCGGGGGCGGGGACGGGAACCATGAACAACTCGCCTGGCAAGGGGGAGGTGGGGAGGGAGCAGGCGCTAGCGAGGGAAGGCGCTAGCGAGGGAAGGCGATGGCGTCGTCGAGGACGATGACGTCGACTGGATCGTTGGGATACCAGACCACTTCGGTTCTGAGTCTGGCTTCGACTTCCTGGCCTGACTGCAGTTTCACTCGAACGACTTGATCGTGGCCGTAGTATTCGCTGCTGATGACGTTGGCGCAATCGGAGCCGGGGTCGCGGCATGGCCTCAGGGCGATTTGCTCTGGACGCAGCAGCACATCGATTGCCTGGCCCGTCGTCTCCTCCGCCGAGTCCACGACGACGACGAATCCTAGTTCAGTCTCGGCGCCTCCGCGGACGCGTTCTCCGGGCAGGATGTTGGCGTCGCCGACGAATGTGCCGATGAACCGGGTTTCGGGTCGATAGTAGATGTCATCGGGCGCGCCAATCTGCTCGATCCGGCCGTTGCGCATGACAGCGACGCGGTCGGCGAGGGACAGGGCTTCCTCGCGGTCGTGGGTGACGAATACTGCGGCGGTGTTGGCGTGCTTGAGGATGTTGCGCATTGCGAGGCGGAGGCTGGCGCGGAGATTTTGGTCGAGGTTGCTGAAGGGTTCGTCGAGCAGGACGGCGGCCGGTTGCGGGGCGAGCGCTCGGGCGAGCGCGACCCGCTGCGCCTCGCCGCCGGAGAGTTCGTGTGGATAGCGATCGGCGAAGCCGTCGAGTCCGACCAGCTCAAGCATGTGGCGGACGCGAGACGGCGTTTCGGCCCGCGTGAGTCGACGTAGCTGCCTTGTCCACCAGGCGTGATGGCCATCGGGCAGGCCGAAGGCGATGTTCTCGCCGACGCTGAGGTGAGGGAACAGGGCGAAGTCCTGTGCGACCATGCCGATCCGGCGCTGCTCGGGTGAGCGCCACAGCGCGGGCCCGACTGCGGTCTCGCCGTTGATCTGGACCAATCCCTGATTGGGACGCTCGAAGCCGGCCAAGACGCGCAGGGTGGTTGATTTGCCGCAGCCGCTGGGTCCGAGCAAGGCGAGAATCTCTCCCTGTTCGACCTGGAATGAGACGTCGTTCACGGCGTCGGTCCCGTCGAACGACTTGGAGATCTCGCTCACGACCAGCGCGGGAGTGGTGTCTGGTTGGCTAGGCTCGGAGATCACGGTCGCGTCCGAACAGGATCATCATTGGCAGTGCGGCGCAGGCGAGCAGGAGCAATGCTGCGGCTGAGGCGCGGGCGAAGAACACGTCTTCCTGGTGTCCCCAAAGGGTAGTCGCCAAGGTGTCGAATTCGATCGGCGCGAGCAGCAGGGTCGCAGGCAGTTCTTTCATGGTCGTGAGGAAGACGAGGGCGAATGCCGCCAGCACTCCTGGTGCGATGAGCGGCAAGGTGATGCTGTAGAAGGTTTGCCAGGGAGTGCGATTGAGTGAACGAGCCGCTTCCTCGAGTCCTGGCTGCACACGGACCATTGAGGCGCGCACACCGGAGATCGCCTGTGGCAGAAAGAGCACTGCATAGGCGAAGACGAGCGTGGCGATGGTCTGGTAGAGGCCCGGTGTGACCCGCAGGGTGAAGAAGATCAATGCGAATGCGACGATCACACCGGGCAGCGCGTAACCGACGTACGCGGCTCGATCGACGATTCGAGAGAGGAATCCAGGTCGACGG
Organism: Dehalococcoidia bacterium; assembly: GCA_964291515.2. Taxonomy (GTDB): domain Bacteria; phylum Chloroflexota; class Dehalococcoidia; order Bin125; family Bin125; genus Bin125. The sequence goes on along the minus strand of OZ219805.1, from coordinate 3,531,198 downwards.
ACAACGACCAGGGCAATCGGAATCGAGACCGCTACCGTCACGGCGCCGGCCAGTCCTGATGCGTAGACAGAGTTAAGCGCTGCGCTCCAGACACCGGGGAATGTCTCTCCGTTTTGCAGGCCCACTGAGAGCCAGTGAAACAGTACGCCGATTGGGACAAGCAGCGCGACGGCTGAGACGACGAATAGCCCGAGCAACGCCGGCCAACGGAAGCGTCTCAACGAGACCAGTCTTGGCGTTCTCGCCGCGCCAGTGCCCAATCGATGATATTTGGCGCTCCGTCGTTGGGACCAGTCGATGGCCAGGACCAGGGCGACCAACGCGACCAGGACGAGGGATAGTACAGCCACGCTGGAACGGTCGAACGACGAACCGAAGCGGACATAGATTGCCCTGGTGAACGTGTCGAACTGCATCATCGAGACCGCGCCGAAGTCGGATATGACGTAGAGCGCGACAAGTAGAGATCCGCCAGCGATGGGTACTCTGAGCTGCGGCACGGTCACGCGCCAGAATGTGCCCCAGGCTGATTGTCCGAGGGAGCGAGCCGCTTCCTCGATGGCTGGGTCGAGGTCGCGGAGTCCGGCCCGGACGACCAGCAACAGGTAGGGGAAGGTGAACAGGGTCAGGGTCAGCCAGGCGCCGACGAATCCGTAGATGCTGGGAATGTTCTCGACGCCCAGCGGTGCGAGCAGGTCCTGCAACGAGCCGTACGGACCCAGCGCAATGATGAATGCAAATGCTCCCACATACGAGGGGATGGCCAGGGGCATAATGGTGATGGTTCGCCAGACGCGGGCGAAGGGGAGGTCGGTGCGCTCGGTGAGGTAGGCCATTGGCAGCGCCAATGCGGCTGAGGCGGCAGTGACGGCGGCGGCCAATCCGGCGGTGTTGAGCAGCAGGCGCAGGGTGCTATCGGCAACAATCTTGGACCAGGCGTCAGCGTCTGCTTCGGCGGCGCGGATGACGAGGTAGACCAACGGAACACACGCGGCTCCGGCGGCGGCCAAGGCGAGCATCCAAATGATGGGGACGTTGACGCGGAGTCGAGCAGGCAGGTCGGCGGCGCCGCCAAAGATGGTCATGGAGCGAGGTTATCGGAGTGTTTCACTGGGAAAGAGTGCTGTCCCTTCATGCTCTGGATGGGTGGGGTGGGGGCTAGCTCTCGGCAGCCGGCCAGGGCGTGTTCATTCCGCTAACTGGTTAGTCACCTGCTTAGTCAGAACTCCGTCATTGCCGAGTTGTGCACAGACAGTGGTGCTGAATGCAGCGAGATACCCGCGGCAAGCGCGGGTATGACGATCTCTTGTTGGCGCGGGTATGACGGATGTTTTGGTGGGAATGACGGATATCTCAGTGGGTATGACGGGACCTCCTGGGCTGAGCGGCCCCATGTGAACACGCCTTAGGGGAGGGCGCCTACTGCTTCCAACAGCGCGATCGTGCCCTCGAGGTCGGCGAGCGATGTCAATGCCAGCGACGGCGGGTTGAGTTCATCCAGCGGAACCAGGGTTGGCCAGGCCGCGACTCCAGCCGCGACTGGGTACTCGAATGTCTGCTCGCGGAAGTAGGTCTGGGCTTCCTCGCTGAGCAGGAAGCGAATGAAGCGCAGCGCATTGTTGTCGTTGTCGGAGGCGTTGAGCAATGCGACCCCGGCGATGTTGATCAGCGCGCCCGCCTCGCCCGGATCGGTGAAGTGGTTGACGCCGTGCCAGTCGGACTCGACGGACGTCTGGCGAATCAGGTAGTAGTGGTTGACCAGTCCGATGTCGAGTTCGCCATCGTGAACCGCCTGGACCTGGGGCGAGTTCTTGGGGTAGACCCTGACATCGTTGGCGATCATGCCGCGCAGCCACTCCGCGGTCGCTTCTTCGCCATGAATCTGACGCATGGCGGTGACGAACGCCTGGAAGCTGCCATTGGTCGGCGCCCAACCGACTCGTCCACGCCATTCAGGGTTGACAAGATCGAAGACGGAGGTTGGCGGGTTCGGTACGCGGTCGGGGGAGATGACCAGGACTCGCGCGCGGCCGGAGGCCGCGACCCAGCGACCTGAGGCGTCGGCCAACTCGGCTGGCACGCTGCTGGTGATGTCGTCGGGGAGCTGGGTCAGTACGCCATTCTCGGCGAGCGCGGCGAGTGCGCCGGCGTCCTGTGCGTAGTAGACATCGGCTGGGGACCTGTCACCCTCTTCGAGAATGGCCACAGCCAGTTCTGCGGTGCCAGCGTAGCGAACGCGGACATCGATGCCGGTGAGTTCCTCAAAGCGCTCAATGATGGGACCGACCAGTGATTCGCCGCGTCCTGAGTAGATGGTCAGATCGCCGGGATCTTCAACCTCCATCTGTTCGTTCTGAGCGGCGCTGCTCGCAGCCGGCGATGCGGACTGCGCGGCCTGAGCATCTTGGTCCGTGGCTTCGTTGGTTTCGGTGTCGTCGGTGGTGCAGGCGCTCAGCGCGATCGCAGCGGCAAGGACGAGCGCTAGTGGAATAGCAAGGATTCGCAAGACTTGCGAGCGAATCAGGGAGAGGAAGGGGCCAGACATTGGTGTGAGACTTTCTGGCCAGCGAGCGCAGATGGCCTACGCCTCGTTCCGCTGCCAGGCAGATTATTTATTAATGTTGCATTTCTTGCAAGTTTTAGAGGAAAGAGGCTCAACGTCTCGCCGGGAACCTACCAGGAACTCTTGCGAACGCCGGGCAGGAGTCCGAGCGAGGCCATCTCGCGGAAGGTGATGCGGCTGAGGCCGAACTTGCGCATGTAGGCGCGTGGGCGACCGGTGACGGCGCAGCGATTCTTGATCCGCGTGGGCGAGCTATTGCGCGGCAATGCCTGGAGCTGGAACTGAATGCTCTGTTTTTCGCGCGGATTGTTTGATTCTTTGAGTTGCTGTTTGAGCGCCTCGCGACGGCTCTTGTATTTGGCGTGCATCTCGCGGCGCTTGAGGTCGCGGTGGATGTTCGAAGTTCGGGCCATGCGTCGTCCAGTGGTTGGGTGTTTGAATTGCTCTTCTGAGCGTAGTGGCAATCGGAGTGGTCGGGCTAGTCCATGATTTCACACACTTTAGAGACGAAGCAGCGCCAGGACAACGTCACACCTGCGCTTGCCGAGGGTATCTCGCCGAAGCCAGAGCTCACATAGCCGCAAACGTTAGCACTGATTCCGGCGAGATTGCCGCGTCGGAGCGCGGCAATGACGGAGCGTAGGGCTAGTCGCGGCGCTTGCGTTTATCGATCTTGCGACCGCTTTGTTCTTCCAGGCGGCCGAGGGCTCGGCCCTTGTCGGGGTGTGGGTCGGGGCGGATTCCGTAGATCTGGACGCCTTCGTGATCTTTGGGCAGGTGCTCGGTGATGGGAAGACCTTCCTCATCGCAGAAGAGCAGTCAATGGCAGTATTTCCAGCGCTGCATTTCCTCGCAGGGACAGATCCAGGTGGATTCCTTGACCTCTTCGGCCTTGTCCTCGTAGAAGTTGCAGGGGCAGAGCGGACGGCCGTAGTCGTCGATGTGCTTGGCCAGTCCGATGACCAGGAACTCGGTGATGTCTTCCTGCGGATGCAGGTAGGAGCCGCTCTTGTTCGCGAAGTTGGTCGCGAACTTGCGCATCTTGTTGAGATTCTTCTCGGACGCCTGTTGCAGATCGTCGTCACTGACTCGTTCAACATCTGTCATCGCGCTCCACCCGTCTAACCGAACTTCTGCTGGGTCGGCACTCTCACTCTACGACTTGGCTCTGCGACACGTTGGCAGCTAGCTGTTGTCGCTGTCGCCGCCTTGTCGGAAGAAGTCTTCGAGGTCGGCGATCAGAGCGTCGGCGCTGGGTAGCTCGCCCTCCGGTTGTTGCTGCTGCTGGGGCGCCGGGTTGGCGGCCTCGAGTCGGGCGACGTAGTCGCGCAGATCGTTGTTGTCACGCAGCGCTTCTTCCAGTTGTGAATGGAACTGTTGAATGCCACGCTCGAGCGGATCGAGGTCGAAGGACAGCCCGGTCATGTCACTGACGACCCGCAGCAAGGCCTGCGCGCCAACGGGATTGGTGATGCCCGGCAGGTAGTGCGGCACCGAAGCCCAGAGCGACACCCCGGCGATGCCTCGGCGTCGGCAGTGGTCGTGGAAGACGCCGACCATGCCGGAGGGTCCCTCAAAGCGCGATGGATGCATGTTGTAGCGCTGGGCGAGCTCGGAGTTGTTGGCCGACCCTCGCACATGCACCGGTTGTGTGTGCGCCGTGCCGGCGGCGACTGAGCCGAGCGAAAGAATCAGCTTGGCGCCGATCTCGTCGACGAGTTCGGACATCGCCGACATGTAACGCTTCCAGCGATACTGCGGCTCGATGCCAATGCCGACGACGATGTCGCGTCCACTCGAAGAGGGGCGCAAGTGGACAAACTGCGTGTCGGGCCATTCGATGTAGCGCTCACCGTTTTGGTAACGAGCCATGGGGCGAGCGTCGGTGAAGTCGTAGAATTCTTCTGGGTCGATGGTGGCAAACGGCTTCGCACCCAGTTGTTGAATCAGATACTGGGCGGCGGTCGAGGCCGACTCGCCGGCATCGTTCCAGCCTTCCCAGGCCAGAATCAGGACTGGGTCGGTGAGATTGGGCAGTTCCTCGATATTGAGGTCAGGTGATGTGGTCATGAGCCAAGTTTACTCCAGCGCCAACGGTCAATCGGCGCAACGCTTGACGCAAGCGTGGGCTGAGCGTGTCGTGGGGAATCGGGAGCAGGCAGAGCGGCTGCGGGAAGAGTCGGACGGTGGCGATCACTACCGTCCGCTGGCGAGCGCGTTTCGAGCTGACCCGCGTCGCAGCGATGACCCTGCCCTCGACGCGCTCCGCGCGCTGTCTGAGCCAACGGATGACTGGCTCGACGTCGGCGCTGGCGCAGGACGGTTCGCGCTGCCGTTGGCACTGCATGTCGCGCGCGTGATCGCGGTCGAGCCATCGCCAGCAATGCGGGCCGAGCTTGCGCAGCTCCAGACTGAACACGGCATCTTCAATGTCGATATCCGGGACGAGCGTTGGCCGACTGACGATCCTGCATTGGACGACATTGCCGATGTGGCCCTGATTTCGCATGTCGGTTACGACATCGAGCCGATCGCTGAGTTTCTGGACACGCTGGATCGGTCGGCGCGGCGTGAGTGTGTCGCATTGACGTTTGACCGTGCGCCGGGGTCGTTGTTTTGGCAGGCGTGGCCGATGGTGCACGCCGAGGAACATGTCCAACTGCCGGGCGGTGAGGATCTCGTGGCGCTGTTGCATGCACGCGGTGCGAAGGTCGATGTATCGCCGATCGCTGGATCGGCACGCGTTCGTTGGTCGTTCGACTCGTTCGATGAGGCGCTGCAGTGGGCGCGTCGGCGGTTGTGGTTGGCTGAGGACTCAGCCAAGCTGCCTCGTCTGCGCGAGGCGATACACGCCATACTGGTCGAAGAAGACGGTCGCTGGACACTTCCCGAACGACCGACACAGCAACTGATTCGCTGGAGGACCCGATGAACCGCGTGACCCCACTCACTAGTGACGAACTCATGGAAGCAGCGCCGTTTCTGGCGCCGATGCAGGAGGCCGGGATCACGATCCCGACTTCGTTCCATGTCCTCGGCCGACGCCCGAAGATCCTTGAGGCGTTTCAGCCGTTCTTCGGCTCGATCATGCGTGAAGGCGACGTGCCAGCGGGACTGAAACAGCTCATTGCGCATGTGGTCTCGCGATCGGCGGGATGTCTGTATTGCCAGGCACACACCGGGCATTTCGCGCACACCCTGGCTGGCGAGACCTACGACCGCGTCGAAGCGGTCTGGTCGTTTGAGACGTCAGAGCTATTCAGCGACGCCGAACGCGCGGCCCTGCGAGTGGCGCGTGACTCCGGTGTCGTGCCGAATGCGGCGACCGATGAGCAGTTCGAGGAGTTGGCCAAGCACTGGAGCGAGTCGGAGATCGTTGAGATCGTCAGCGTGGTCTCGATGTTCGGATTCCTCAATCGGTTCAACGACACGTTGGCCAACGAGCTCGAGCCGGACGCGGTGGAGTTCTCGGATGCGCACCTGGCGCAGGCGGGCTGGACGGTCGGTAAGCACGGGTAGGTTCGGAGGGCGACGGGGCGACCTAGGATCAACCCCCTCTCCCTCTGGGAGAGGGCTGGGGTGAGGGTTCCCCGTTCTGTCTGTCAGGTGGGGTTCACACTTTGGCCTGGGCTGGCCCTCACCCTGACCCTCTCCCTCAGGGAGAGGGGACCGGAAGTATGGGAAAGACACTCACAGGGGGCGGCCCTAAGACGGTTCCAAGTGGTCCACCATGACCTAGCGAGGTTTGTCTTCCATGGGATTCTCGACTCCGTGGAAGAAGGCTCCTCGGTAGATCTTGGTGTCTCCTCGGACTCGGGCTTCCCATTCCTGGTCGGTCATGGCTTCTCGGAGGCGGATGGTTTGGATAGTGTCTTCTCCGACGGGCCAGCGCATGGGGAGTTGCTGTTCGAGTTCGACGATGTCGGCGACGGCGGTGGCGACGGAGCGGGAGCCGGGGCGGGTTGCCGCTCTGGTGCGGAAGGTGTTGAGCGCGTGTTCGGCGGATTCCTGGTACGGCGAGCGGCCTTCGCGGACCGCGGCGGCGACGTCGAGGTTGGTGGTTTGCCAGTCGGAGGCGTACATGCCGGGTTCGAGGATGGTGACATCGACGTTCCAGCGCGAGACTTCGTAGCGCAGCGCTTCGGACATGGCTTCAACCGCCCACTTTGAGGCGGCGTAAAGGCCCATCATCGGCGCGACGATGCGTCCGGCGAGTGATGAGACGTTGATGATCTTGCCGTGATGTTGGTCTCGCATCGCGGGCAAGACGGCGCGAGCCATGCGGATCTGGCCGATGAAGTTGGTGTCCATCTGGCGCATGACTTCGTCATCGGACATGTCCTCGACCGGGCCGTAGAGTCCGTAGCCGGCGTTGTTGAAGAGCGCGTCGACGCGGCCGAAGCGTTCGAGTCCTGCGCTGACGGCGGCTTCGATGGAGGCAGGGTCGGTGACATCGCATTGGGCGATCTCGTAGGCCGCTGGATCAAGGTTGGAGAGGTTGCTGCGATCACGAGCGGGATTGCGCATGGTGGCGATCACCAGGTGACCGCGATCGATCAGTTCCTCCGCCGCGGCGAGGCCGAAGCCGCGGGATGCGCCGGTGATCAGTGTGACCTGTTGTTCAAGTACCATGTAGGGGCCTCCGCCGTAGATGTTGCCTGCCTTCGCTGATGGTAGTGGCGAGATGCAGATCGGGGCCTAGCAAGAGCTGGCGTGGACTGGCTGACTGACCCATGGTCGTTCGAGTTCATGCAGCGCGCCCTGCTGGCGGGCGTCGTGGTGTCGGTGGCGGCTGGCATGGTTGGTGTGTTTGTCGTCCTGCGCGGCCTGGCATTCCTGGGCGACGCGGTGGCTCACACGCAGCTCGCCGGTGCGGCGGTGGCGTTGGTGCTGGGCGGTGGCGCAGTCCTGATTACCCTCGGCGCGGGCATTGCGGCAGTGTTGACGGCGCTGGGCGTCGCGCTCCTGACGATTCGCGGGCGGCTGCGAGAAGACACCGCGATCGGGATCATGTTCGCCGGGTTCTTTGCCCTGGGTGTGTTGTTGATCTCTCGTCAGCGGACGTTTGCCGTTGACCTGGGTTCGTTGCTGGTTGGTCACATCCTGGGCGCGTCGTGGACCGATCTGCTCGTGATGGCGATCCTGACCGGCGTGGTCCTGATCGCGGTGTTGGCGTTCCTGCCGGAGCTGCGGTTTACCGCCTATGACCCAGAGGTGGCCGAGGTCTCGGGCGTGCCGGTGACACTGATGCAGATCGGACTACTGGTCCTGATCGCACTGGCGACGGTGGTGGCGTTCCGGCTCGTCGGCGTGATTCTGGCTGTGGCGATGCTCGTGACTCCAGCTGCAGCGTCGGTGCTGATCTCACGCCAGTTGACCACGATGATGCTGTTTGCAGCATTGATCGGCATCGTTTCGACGGTTCTTGGCCTGTATGCGTCGTTCCACCTCGACTTTGCGGCCGGACCTTCGATCGTGCTCACTGCGGTCTTGCTGCTGGGGTTCATCTTCGTGCTCAGCCCACGAGGCTTACGCGAGGCGCTGCCCGACTTGGGCCTCAGTGCGGCTGTTGACCAGGGAGAAGACATTCCGGGATGGCAACGCACTCCTCGCGTGTGTTGGGGACTCTGCTGCCTACTCGGGGGAGTGTGCTGGGGTGCGTGTTGCCGTGTCGGCTCCCGATTGGCACCCTGGCGACAGTAGGCGGCCTCCGTTGGCGCTCACTGATCAGCGTTCTTAAAGATCTTCTCCCGATACCAGCGGAGTTCGTCGATGGACTCGCGGATATCATCCATGGCTCGGTGTTGTTCTTGCTTGACGAATCTTTCCAGATCCGGATACCAGCGCTTGACCAGTTCTTTGACGGTCGAGACATCGACGATTCGGTAGTTGAGCCACTCAACCAGCCGCGGCATCTCCAGATAGAGGAACCGCTTGTCTTGATGGACGGAGTTGCCGCAAAGGGGCGCGTCGCCCTCGGTGGTCCATTGCCTGACGAATTCCAGGATGTCCTCTTCGGCCTGTTCGATCGTCACATCGGACGCCCTGACTCGCTTGATCAGGCCGGAGCCGTGATGTGTGCGCCGATTCCAGGCGTTCATCACGCTGAGTTCTTCGTTGCTGCGTTGAATGGCGAAGTCTGGGCCGTCAGCGATGATGTTGAGTTCAGGATCGGTGATCAGCACGGCGGCTTCGATGATCACGTCACGGCCTGGATCGAGCCCCGTCATTTCGAGGTCGATCCAGACCATGTTGTGCTTGGACTGCTTCGGCTGAGGTGTTGCGAGGCGATCTGACATCGCGTCTCAGCCTAACGGCCTCTCGAGTCAGCTATTGTTCCGCGATGGCCTTCGCATTGCCGACGAGGATGCCGATGTAAGTTGGATTGTCATCGGTCGGCTGCGACCAGATAATGCCTCGGCCGGCGCCGGTCTCCGCAGAGACGGTGTCGAGGATTGCTGAGTCGAACTGCGGCTCGTGGAAGACCGTTTGCACGCCTTCGTGTTCGATGAGTTCGATCAGCTCGGTCAGAGATCCAGCGCTGATCCCCTGTTCCGGACCTTCGACGACGAACCCGGCGATCTCCAACCCATAGCTGCGGGCGAAGTAGCCGAAAGCGTCGTGGAAGGTGACCAGCAGACGCTGGCTGTCGGTCACACCTTCGAGCAGCGCACGCGCTTCGGCGTCGGCTTCCTCGATCTGGGCCAGGTAGAGGTCGAGGCGGTCGCTGAACGTGTCAGCGGCACCTGGGCTCAGGTGGCTGAGCTCCTCTGCGATTGCCTCAATGGCGGCGGAGGCCAGTTCGGCGTCGAACCAGAAGTGTGGATCCTCATCGCCGTGGTCGTGCGCGTGCCCGTGATCATCCTGCTCGTGTTCTTCCTCATCATCGTGCCCGTGATCGTCCTCTTCGTGCTCTTCCTCTTCGTGTTCCTCGCCCTCTTCGTGTTCGTGCTCGTCTTCGTCGTGGTCGTCGTGGTCGTCATGGCCGGCGTCGGAAGAGTCGTGCGAATCAACCACGCCAACGAAGGCCAGGCTCGACGGTGCGCCGCCGACTTCCCATTCCTCTTCGATCTCCATGTCGTCGAGGTGTACGGCTAGCACGTGACCGCTGTTCGGGTCGGCGACGTACATCATTTCGCCGACGACGATCATGGCGGGATTTCCGGCTTCGCCCGGCGCGACCAGCTCCATCGTGTCGATCAGGTCGCCGTCATGGGCGTCGAGTGCATGGAGGATGCCATCGTTGCCGAGCACGTACAGGACTTCGCCATCGCTGGAGAACGTTGCCGAGACGCTCGGCTCGCTGAACACCTGGCGCATTTCGCTGTGAGCGACATCGATCAGCCAGATCCCGTCATCGGCGAAGCCTTGACCGTCGAAGTAGGACGCCTTGCCGAAGAAGTGCTCGACGTGGTGGTGTCCGTAGACCGAACCGATCCGGGAGTCTTCGCGCATCTCGACCGGATTGGCGATGAACTCGTGCTCGTACTGACCATCGTGAGCGTGCAGGAAGAGCACGCCGCCGATGCAGCCGAAGGCGGCGCCGTGCTCGTTGTGCGACTCGCCGTGCATGCCTGGGCAGGAGCGGTTGCTGGCGTCGTAGACGACCTCGTCGTCGAAGGTGCGAACCTCTACGCCGAACGGCAGGGTGTCTTCCAGATCGTCGGTGTTCTTGGACGTGACCACGACGTGTTCGTCGTTCATGACCAGCGCCGCGCCGTGTTGCGGTCCCGCCTCGAGCACGATCGGCTCGTAGTCGCCGGTTGCACTGGTCAGATCGGCTTCGTTGATCAGGATCACGTGACCGCTCGTGTCGGCGAAAATCGCCGTCCAGCCGTGGCTGTTGACGTAGTGAATCGGGTTCTCTTCGACGATCTCGAGCGAATGGCGGCTGACCGGCTCCTTGACCAGGTCGAAGTGGTCGCCGTGCTCAACGAGGAACACGCCGCCGTCGAAGATGTGGACGCGGTCGTCGTTCTCTTCGGCTCCACGCGCGAGGACGAAGCCGTATCGGTGGGTCGGACTCGGCAAGACCCGGGCGCCCGGCGCGGCAATCGAGAACAGTCCGCTGTTGACTTCCTCGGTCGAGAGGTCGACGACAGAGAGGTGCGCCTCAATCGCGTCGGCGATCAACAGTCTGCCGATGGCTTCGGCCGAACCGTGATCGTCGTCATGCATTTCCTCGTCGTCGTGACCTTCATCCTCGTCGTGTGCGTGGTCATCTTCGTCTTCGTGGGCCTGTTCGTTTTCATGATCGTCGTCGTGACCATGCTCAGCCGCCATCGCGCCGAATGGCGCCAGCTCGAAGCCGGCCTCTTCGATCGCTTCGGCGAGGTCGAGAACGTGATCGGCATTTTCGAGGATGGCATCCTGATAGGAGGCCTCGAGGCCGGCTCCGTTGATGATCACGAGATCGGCGTCTGCGACGGCTCGGATGTCAGTGACGCTCAGCTCGATCGTGTGAGCATCGGCGCCAGCGGGAACCAGCGCGCGCACGCTGACACGATCTCCACCAATCTGGCGGACCCAGTCGGCGATGACTTGCGTGGAAACCACGATACTGAGCGGCTCGCCGTCGTCCGCCGGCGGCGGATCCTGTTGTTGGTCTTGCGCCGCGCTGGTTCGAGACTCTGCGGCAGACTCACTCTGCTGTTGCTGGGCCGCTTGTTGTTGCTCCTGTTCGTCGTCGGAACAACCAATGGCGAGCGCTGCCGAGACGGACAGCGTGATGAGGGCGACGAACGCCCAACTGAAGAACCGGGACATGGAAGAAACGATCTAGGCGGACGATGAGTGCTGTTAGCGGCCCGTCCGCAAGGCCTTGAGGACCGCCTGGCCATGATCGGCGGCCTTGGCGCGCTTCCAGACCTTGGTCAGCGCCCCGTCGGGTCCGATGACGAATGTAGCACGAGTCATGCCAATGGACTTGCGTCCGTACAGCACTTTCTCGCCCCAGGCGCCGTAGCGCGTGGCGACTTCCGCCTCGACATCGACGAGCAGTGGAAAGTTGAGCTCGTACTTCTCGCGGAACTGTTGGTGCGACGCAGCGTCGTCGGTTGAGACGCCGAGTACGACCGCGCTCTCGGCCTGGATGTCGGACATGTCGTCGCGCAACGAGCAAGCCTGTTTCGTGCATCCCGGCGTGTCGTCGCGCGGGTAGAAGTACAGCACGACGGTTTGTCCGGCGTAGTTGGCCAGCTTGTGGACGTTGCCGTCCTGGTCGGCAAGCTCGAAATCTGGCGCCTGATCGCCTTTGGCGAGGGTGACGGGCATGGCGTGCTCTTTCGTGATGGGTGGTGGGGTTAGTCGGTATGCAGGACCGGGCTGCCGTGATGATGGATTAGGAGCCACGTGTGGTCCGGTGTGTCAGCATTGTCGGTCAGGTCGGCGCTCTGCGAACGCTGGTAGATGTTCGTGGCGACGATTGGCACGCCGGCAACGACCTCGCGTCCGGCAACGATGCCAATATCGCCGACGATTCGCGCTTCCTCAGCGGCGAAGACGATCTTGGGCTGGTCCGGATTCGTCAGGATGGCGCGCCAGGTGCGTTGGATGTCGGCGTATCCCGTGGTCACGTTGCGGTGCGGATGGATGCAGGTCACGTCGTCGCCGCGTTGCCAGAGGTCGGCCATGGCTTCGATGTCACGAGCATTGAATGCCTCATAGAACGCTCGATTGGCCTCGAGCACGGCGCCGCGATCATTAGAGGAGTCATGACTCGATTCGTCGGCGGACATAGGCGCGCTCCGGGTTCGAGCGAGATGTGAACTTGCAACACCAACCCCGTGCGAGACGCTGATCATAGGTCGGCGCGTATGCTCAGGGCTATGGAAATCATACGAAACTTTGCGCGAACGGTCGGTACAGCGGGGATAGCCATCGCGGTCGTCGGACTCATGCTGGTCGGCTGCAGCGACGAAATCGAGGAGGCGGCGCAGCAACAGTCCGTGGCCGACTCCGAACTGCAACAGGGCCAGGTCTCACAAGATGTCGAGCAGGGCGAGCAGAGCCGTCAAGAGTCCGCTGCGCAGTCGGTAGATGAACCCGAGCAAGACGGCTCGCAGCTCACACAACAGCAGTCCGCACAAGATCAGCAGAGCCAGCATGCCCAGCAGAGTCAGGCCCAGCAACAGGACGCTCAGCAGCAGACGGCTGATCAGGCGATGGTGGCAGACACTTACTTGCCGCTGGACGCGACAGAGACGCCAGATGGCATCCCGATCGTTCGCGACTCCGAGCGGCCGCAGTACTTTGGTCTGGACTGGGGAACCGCGTGGGGGATCAGGATTGTTGATTTCGCCGAGATCTCGCAGGGCGCTGGTCGCGACGCGATCCCAGCGATCTCCGGCCCGCTGTATGTGTCGATCCTGGAGGCGTCGGACTACTACACCGACAACGTGCCGATGGTGCAGGTGGACGTCAACGGCGATGTGCGCGCGTTCCCGCTGGAGATCCTGACCTGGCACGAGATCGTCAACGATGTCATCGGCGGCATGCCTGTGACGGTGACGTTCTGTCCGCTGTGCAATACGGCGATTGCGTTTGAGTCGCAGATTGGCGAAGAGGTCTACAAGTTTGGCGTCTCGGGGTTGCTGCGCAATTCCGACCTGATTATGTACGACCGCAATACCGAGTCCCTATGGCAACAGTCATCGGGTCGGGCGATCGTCGGCCGGATGGTTGGAGCGCGGCTCACGTATGTGCCGGCGACGGTGGTCACCCTGGGTCAGTTGCGATTCGCCTATCCCGACGCGCTGGTGATGTCTCGCGATACCGGATGGGCACGCTCTTACGGTCAGAATCCGTACCGCGGCTATGACAATCCCGAGAACGGTGGTCCCTACACATTCTTCTTCGACCGCGACAGCGTTGATGAACGGCTGCCTCCGGCGGAACGTGTTGTGAGCATCGAAGGACCGTCGGGCGCGGCGATCGCATATGCGTGGTCGGCGTTGTCGGCGCAGGGCGTGCTTCACGATTCGTTTGACGGCATCGACCTGGTCGTCTTCTGGACGCCGGGCGCGACCTCGATTCTCGATTCGGGGATCTTGCGCGATGGGCGCGAGGTTGGGACGACTGCGGTGTTTGAATCGTCGCTGGCTGGTCGGTCGTTGACCTTTGCGCCAAATCCCGATGATGAGGAAGGTCAGACGTTTGTCGATGCCGAGACCGGCACGATCTGGGACATCTTTGGACGTGGGATTCGGGGTGAGTTCGAGGGTTCGCAGCTCACTCGGGTGATTCACTCGGACCATTTCTGGTTCGCCTGGCAAGCGTTCCACCCTGACACCGAGGTGGTGTCGTTAGCGTCTCTTGAAGGCGACGCTGAAGACAGCTGAGAACAGTACGCAGTCGACTCATGCTCGAGGCCCCGCGCTGCAGGTGAGGTAAGGGTGACGTTTCATCAACGCTCATCCAACGAGGTCTGGGCCCCGTGTCAAGCACGGGGAGTCGAGAAACCTTGATGGAGCTGACCGAGAAGTTGCAGGGGACGCTGAGGACAGTTGAGAACAGTTCGCAGTCGATTCATGCTCGACGCCCCGCTCTTGACGCGGGGCCCAGAGCACCCAACTTTACCCACGCTTGGCAGTCTCACTCAGCAGGACTGTTGAGCCGGACTCACTCCGCGCGACAGGTGAGCTGATGGTGACGTTTCATCAACGCTCATCCAGCGAGGTCTGGGCCCCGTGTCAAGCACGGGGCGTCGGGAGACGCTGATGCGAGCGAACAAGAACTGGAACTAGTCGAGTAGTTCGACTTCGTCGCCGACGTTGATTTGGCCGCCCTCGACGACGTTGCAGTAGCTGCCCAGATGCTGCTTGGTCTTCTCGATGAGGGCTCGGCCGACGGCTCGGCTTGAGCCGAAGTCTCTTTGGGCGTGGGCGGGGATGGAGCAGCGGACGGTGGTGGTCCGCATTTCGATCACGACTTCGCCCAGGCGCAGTTTCTTGCCGGTCCAGTCGACTTCGAGCAGGCCCTCGGCGTTGCCGGTGTCGATCAGGATGTTGGGCCGGAATCGGCGGACGTCGACCTCATCGCCTCCGCCGGCATCGGCCACGGTGTTGAGTGATGAGGTGGTCATGATGTGGATGGGGTAGGCGTCGAAGTAGGTGCCGGGCGGAGTGGAGAACTGTGCGAGGACATCCAGGGGCAGGTCGCCGAAGTCGGGGAACGGGTCGTCGGGTTCGAGTCCAAAGACTTCGCGGATGTTCGCGACCTGATCGGCGTTGGGGTCTGCGGGCGGACGTCGGTAGTGTTCAAGCTCCTCAGCGGGGCGCAGCGCCGTAAGCACCACCTCTTTGCCCAGCGCATCCGAGAGGCGCTGGTCGATATCGGCGGCGTCACTGAGCAGCGACTCGTTGTTGGGCAGCGTGAATGCGATTCGCGGGGAGCGTCGGTCGCCTGTCGGCGCTTCGTCGTAGCTCGCGGCGCACTGCAGCAGTTGCGGAATCTGGCGCGCAGTCCGGGTCTCTCCGGATTCGCGGATGGCCCAGCCGCGGTCGCCGGCGAGGCCGTTCCCGTCGACCAGAGCTGATTCAATCAGTTCGCCGCCCATTGACTTGACCGGGTAGCGCCAAAGCTGACTCACGGTTCCTACGGACATTGCCCACCTCTTGTCGAGTCTTGTGGCGATCGGCGTCGATTCGTTGCCGATCTGTAATTCGCTGCACTGGCAAGCAGGGTAGTCGGTGGATTCATATATGAGTGATCTAGTAATGTTTGTCAAGATTGACCTGGCAATGCGGTGAGAACCGGGGAATGCGGTGAGGACGAGATGACCACGACTGCGAGCCGACCTGCCTCTCTGGACACGTTGTCCTGGCTGGAGGCCGAAGGAATCCACATCATCCGCGAGGTCGCGGCGGAACTGGAGCGACCGTGTCTGCTGTTCTCGGGCGGCAAGGACTCGATCGTCATGCTGCGACTGGCCGAGAAGGCGTTCTGGCCGGCGAGGATTCCGTTTCCCGTGATGCACGTCGACACCGGGCACAACTTCCCCGAAGCGATTGAGTTTCGCGATCGGCGGGCGGCGGAGCTGGACCTGGAACTGATTGTCGCCTCGGTGCAGGAGTCGATTGACCAGGGCCGGGTGGTTGAAGAGGTTGGACCGCGAGCTTCTCGTAACCGCTTGCAAACCGTCACACTGCTGGACGCTGTGCTGGAGCACAAGTTTGACGCGCTCTTTGGCGGCGCTCGTCGCGATGAGGAGAAGGCGCGGGCGAAGGAGCGGATTTTTTCGTTCCGCGATGCGTTTGGGCAGTGGGACCCGTCTAATCAGCGACCGGAGCTCTGGAATCTGTACAACGGCCGCCTGACTCGCGGCGAGCACATCCGAGCGTTTCCCCTGTCCAACTGGACCGAACTCGATGTCTGGCAGTACATCAAACGCGAAGAACTGGAGATTCCTTCGATCTACTACGCGCACAACCGTTCCATGTTTGAACGCGACGGGATGATCTTTCCCGTCTCCGACTTTGTGCCACGCTTGCCCAACGAAGATCCGTTTGATGCGCGCGTGCGGTTTCGCACGGTCGGCGACATGACGTGTACAGCCGGAGTGCGGTCGCAGGCCGAAACACTGGACGCGGTGGTGGCAGAGATTGCGGCGACGCGAATCACCGAGCGCGGCGAGACGCGGGCCGATGACCGATTCTCGGAGGCGGCGATGGAAGATCGCAAGCGCGAGGGGTATTTCTAATGACGACTGAGCACTCAGGCTTGAATGGCACGCTTGCCGATCCGCTGGGACCGGATCAGCGAACGCTGCTACGCCTGGCCACGGCAGGATCGGTGGACGACGGCAAGTCGACGCTGATTGGTCGCCTGCTGTTTGATTCCAAGCAGACGTTCATTGACCAGATGGAGGCGATTGAGCGGACATCGCGGACTCGCGGTGAGGAAGATGTCAACCTGGCCTATCTGACCGATGGACTGCGCTCGGAGCGCGAACAGGGCATCACGATCGACGTGGCGTATCGATACTTTTCCACGCCCCGTCGCAAATTCATCCTGGCCGACACGCCGGGTCACGTGCAGTACACGCGCAACATGGTCACCGGCGCATCGACGGCCGATGCCGCGCTGTTGTTGGTGGATGCGCGGCGTGGGGTGCTGGAACAGACTCGGCGCCATGCATATCTTTCGAATCTGCTGGGCATCAGGCATTTCGTGCTCTGCGTGAACAAGATGGACCTGGTCGGCTGGGAACAGGCGGTGTTTGAAGAGATCACGGAGGAGTTGACTCGGTTTGCCTCGCGGATGGGCGTGACTGACGTGCGTGCCATCCCGATCTCGGCGAAGTTTGGCGACTGGGTCGTGGAGCCGTCAGCGCGAATGCCCTGGTACGACGGTCCGCCGCTGTTGGAACTGCTGGAGACGCTGGAGGCGTCGGAGCCGCCACAACATCATGCTTCGCGATTTCCGGTGCAGTATGTGATTCGTCCGTTGCGCGACGAGTTTCACGACTATCGCGGATATGCGGGGACGATGGCTTCGGGCGTGCTCAGAGTTGGAGACCGCGTGAAGGTGATGCCTTCGGGCGCAGAGACGACGGTCGCCGGGATTGACGCGTTCGACCAACAGTTGGCGGAGGCCACGCCTCCGATGGCGATCACGGTTCAACTGGCCGATCAGTTGGATGTGCGGCGCGGGTCGATGATCGTGTCGGCCGAGCATCCGCCGGTCGCCGCTTCCTCGATTGACGCTCACATTTGCTGGATGAGTGATCGAGTGCCTCTGCGCACGCGAGATCGGCTGGTGGTCAAGCAGACGACGCAGACGACTCGGGCGATGGTGGAAGAGGTGGGCGCTCGCCTGGACGTCAACACGCTCGAGTACGACCTCACGGCATCTCAACTGTCGTTGAATGAGATCGGTCGGGTCCGGCTCCGGCTCATGGCTCCATTGTCTGTCGACCCATACGCTGAGTCGCGTGAGACAGGGGCGTTCATCCTGATCGATGAAGCAACATCAGCCACCGTCGGCGCAGGGATGATCACCTCCGGGGACTAGTCCATCGGGGGCGTTGGAATGAGCCGAGTACGCGGACTGGGCGTGTTGTTGCTGTTCGCCGGCCTGGTGATGGGACTGGCGATCGGTCTGACGTCCGCCTGCGGCAGTGACCCTGGTTACAACGAGGACGAGTTGATCCTCGCCACGACGACGTCGCTGAATGACTCGGGACTGCTAGACGAGCTGGTGCCCGTCTTCGAAGACGAAGCAGGGATCAGGGTCAAAATCATCTCGGTCGGCACCGGCGCAGCGCTGCGGATGGGGGCCGAAGGCAATGCGGATGTGCTATTGACGCACGCACCCGCCTCAGAGCAGAGGCTGGTCGACGCGGGCGATGTGACGAGTCGGGTCCTGGTGGCGTACAACGACTTTGTGATTGTCGGGCCGCTGGGTGATCCGGCGGGTGTCGCCGGGATGGACGATGTTTCAGAGGCGCTGATCCAGATTGCGAGAGCGGAAGCAGTCTTCGCTTCGCGCGGAGATGACAGCGGCACTCACAAGAAGGAGCGGTCGCTGTGGAACGAGGCGGGACTGTCGCCGTCGGTGGCTGACGACGAGTGGTACCTGGAAGTGGGACAGGGCATGTCTGCGACGCTGACCGTCGCCAATCAACGAGGCGCGTACACCTTGACTGACCGTGGGACGTACCTGTCGCTGTCCGAAGATGTCGGTGGCCTGACTCCGCTGGTCGAGGGTGATCCGTTGTTGCTGAACTTCTACAGCGTGATGGAGGTCGATGGGGCGAAGGGGCGGATTAACACCGTCGGGTCGGAGGCGTTCAAGGAGTTTCTGCTGCGCGAGGACATCCAGGCGATGATCGGTGAGTATCTGCGCGAGGAGTACGGTCGGCCGTTGTTCATCCCGGCTGCGGGCGAGACTGAGGCGTCGATTGCGGCTCGAAGTGGGGCGTCGGACTGAGGGCTGGCGCCTGACGTCGCGGTCTCACCCACCCTGTAGGGGCGACCCTTGTGGTCGCCCGTGTTGGCGAAGGCAACACCAACCAGATAGGGCCTTTCAATGCGGGCGACCACAAGGGTCGCCCCTACAGGAACTCGGAACGATGTGAATTTCGTTGGCACGCGTGGGCACGGACCCGCAAGTAGGATCGCGACATGGAGTTGATCTGGGATGGGATTCGTGAGGCGGCTCGGCTGTGGTGGTCGGGCGATGGGGAGATCATTGAGATCACGTTGCGGACTCTGGCGATTTCCGCCTCGGCGACGGCGTTGGCGCTGATCGTTGGGATTCCACTCGGCGCGGTGTTGGCGCTGCGGCGCTTCTGGGGTCGGGGATTGATCGTCGCGGGAGTCAACACGGGTATGGGCATGCCTCCGGTGGCGATCGGCTTGTTGGTCGCTCTGATCCTCTGGCGAACGGGGCCCTTGGGTGACTTGAACCTGATTTATACGCCGACGGCGATGGTGGTTGCTCAGTTGTTGCTGAGTCTGCCGATGGTTGTGGGCTTCTCGCTTGCTTCGATTCAGTCGGTGAATCCTCGGTTGATTGGCCAGATGTGGGCGATGGGCGCGAACCGGTTGCAGGTGCTGTGGCTGCTCGTCCGGGAGACGCGGCTGGGGCTGCTGGCGGCGGTCATGGCCGGGTTCGGGGCGGCGATTTCCGAGGTCGGCGCATCGATGCAGGTTGGCGGCAATCTCGCCGGCGAGACTCGCGTGCTGACGACCGCGACGGTGCTGGAGACGGGTCGTGGCAACTTTGAGGTCGCGATTGCGCTGTCACTGGTGTTGGTCCTGCTGGCGTTCCTCGTCAATCTCGTGCTGACGACCGTGCAGCAGCGTCGGCCGGTCACATGACCACGCGCCCTGACGCTCATCTGCAGATCCGCGACCTTGCCGTACAGCGCGGCCGCGTGACGGTGCTGGAAATCGACAAGCTGGACATCCCTCGCGGATTGGTGACCGTAGTACTTGGTCCTAATGGATCGGGTAAGTCGACGCTCCTGGGCGCGCTGCAACTGGTGCTTCATCCATCTCAGGGGACACTGATGCTTGATGGCGAACCGATGAATGCCGATCCGGTCGCGACGCGGCGGCGGATGTCGGCGGCGTTCCAGGAACCCCTGTTGCTGAGCATGTCGGTTCAGGCGAATGTTGAACTACCGCTCAGGCTGCGCGGTGTCGACAAACGAAGACGGCGCGAGTTGGCGGAGCATTGGCTGGAGCGATTTGGGATTGCCTCGCTGGCCCGACGCCATGCGCGACGATTGTCGGGCGGAGAAGCTCAGAGGGTCAGTCTGGCGCGTGCCTTTGCCTCGCAGCCGGAGGTGATGTTGCTGGACGAGCCATTTGCGGGAGTCGACGCGCCGACTCGTGAGGGCTTGATTGAGGACTTTGCCGAGAATCTCTCCGAGACACGCCCGACCACGGTGCTGGTCACACACGACCGCGATGAGGCATTGCGTCTTGGAGACGAGGCGGCACTGCTGATTGACGGACGACTTCGGCAGACTGGACCTCCCTCGGAGGTCTTCGAACGGCCCGCCGACCGTGCTGTCGCTGAGTTTGTGGGAATGGAAAACTTGTGGCATGGGCGACGCTCGGAGTCGGGCGTCTACGAGGCGGGAGGCATTCGTCTGGCGTCGACGGCGAAGACGATTGCTCCTGGCTCTCCGGCGCTGCTTTGTGTTCGGCCGGAGCGGATTGTGCTGACACAGGACGGGGTAGGATCCGTTCCCTCTTCCGGGGCGGGGACAGAGAATCAGCTTCGGGCGATTGTGCAAACGGTCAGGCCTCGAGGGCCGGTGGTGCGGGCCAACCTGACGAGCGGCCGGCTACACCTGACCGTTGATACTCCGGTGACGTTGTGGGATGAACTGCGGCTGTCGGTGGGAGACGCGGCCGTCGCCAGGTTTGCGCCTGGGGACGTGCACGTGATCAGCGACGACGGAGCAGACTGAGCGGAGACCGGCTGCCGCGGGCGGCTTCATCCTCAACGACGCCGAATATGTTGACGAGTTCTGCTCGGCTGGGCTCGGTAGCGACGTGCTCTCCGTCGATCAGGATGGTGGGCACGGAGCGGCTGCCGCCATTGTGCATCTCGACCGCTCGAGCGGCTGCTGTGTCTTCTTCGATGTCGATGGTTCGGTATGGGATTTCGAATTCGTCAAGAAAGTTCACCGCCCGTCGACAGTCGCCACACCAGACCGTGATGTAGAGGAGGACGTCGCGATCGGCGTTGGGATCGGCCTCGCGGGACTCGATGGGTCCTGCGGCGGGGTCGATCTCGCATGCCTCGCCTATTTCAACGTTGAGCTCTGGTGCATTGTCTGTCATGTCATGCTCCTTTGTGTGCCTGGACCCTCACCCTAACCCTCTCCCAGAGGGAGAGGGGATTGGAGGGTTCCCTTCCCCAGAGGGAGAGGCGACTAGCGGGTTGCTTTCCCCAGAGTTGATAGGGATTGAAGGGATCTGGTGGAGTTTGAGGAAGTTGGTTGGTTCGCCCTGGCCGAGGGGAAATCCTCCGGTGAGGACGATCTGATCGCCGGGCTTGAGGTCAAGCGCCTCGACTGAGGCACGTTCGACTTCTGTCAGCATCCCCTCGATATCGTCGGGCGGCTGGCAATGGCGCGGTTCGACGCCCCACATGAGCGCGAGCCGCTGGAGGGTGGAGTCTCCGGGCGCGAGCACGAGCACCGGCACAGGCAGACGAACGTGGGAGATCAGGCGTCCTGAGCGTCCGCTGATGGTGAAGACGATCACGGCACGGACCTGCGGGTGCTGCTCGACGGCAGCGGCAACGGCGACAGCAACGGTGCGAGCGGTGTCGGCTTTGAGCTCGATCGGCCGAGCGACAGCGGTCCGTCCAGCGTCGCTGGACTCCGCGCGGCGGATGATGTCGTCCATCATGTCGACGACCTCGACCGGGTGGCGGCCGACAGCGGTCTCGGCGGAGAGCATGAGGGCGTCGGCGCCGTCCCAGACAGCGTTGGCGACATCGGAGGCTTCGGCGCGTGTTGGTCGCTGGCGCTGGACCATCGATTCAAGCATCTGGGTAGCGATGATGACCGGCAACAAGGCGCGTCCGGCGGCTTCGATGATCTGTCTCTGCAGGACCGGCACTTCGGCCGGACCGACTTCGACTCCGAGGTCGCCGCGCGCGACCATGACGCCGTCGGAGACGGCGATGATTTGCTGCAGGTCCTGAATGGCGGAGAGGGTTTCGATTTTGGCGATCAAGGGGAGTTCACCGCCTGCTTCGTGGACTGCAGCGCTGGCCTCAGCCAGATCGAGGCCGCTACGCACGAATGAGAGCGCGAGGAAGTCGAAGCCGTGACGGACGGCGAAGCCGATGTGCTCGCGATCGCGTGCCGTCACCGCGGGCAACTGCTTGCCGGCACCGGGCGCGTGTAGTCCGGCCCGAGCGGTCAGCAGGCCGCCGCCGCGGACTGTGGTGCGGATCCGACTGCCGACGATCTCCTCGATCAGTAGATCGAGTTCGCCGTCGCGCAGGTACACGCGCCCGCCGGTCTCGACCTCATCGACGAGGGCCGCATAGTTGCAACTGAGGACCAGGCAGTCGCCGTCGTACTCGGCTTCAGCGTCGCTGCCAACGAGAATGTCGACGCGCTCTCCACGCGCGATCTCGGTGCCGTCGGGCACCGAGCCGATTCGAATCTTCGGTCCCTGCAGATCGCCAAGAATGGCCACCGGCTTGCCCGTTTCGGCCTGGGCGCGGCGGACGGTCTGGACAGCGCGGGTCCAGGAGGATTCATCACCGTGGGAGAAGTTGATCCTGGCGACATCGAGGCCGGCGTTGACCAGTTCAAGGACTGTCGCAGGATCGCTGGAGGCCGGTCCAAGGGTGGCGACAATTTTGGCTCGGCGATTGGAAGTCATCTGCACATCGATCAGTTTGGCTTCTGTTCAGCTTATGCCGATAGTGGAATGGTTAACTCCGTCATTGCCGCGCCCCGACGCAGCCTGCCCCGCACTTGATGCGGGGCAATCTCGCCGCAACGGGGGAGAGGCTCAGGGCACACAAAACGGGCCGCTCCCTGGGGAGCGGCCCGTTTGTTGGTTGCCGTTGGTTTGGACCTAGTAGGCCGGCGCGGGCGGAGCCGCCACGGCGTTCTCGTCCGGCTTCTCGGTGACCAGGCAGTTGGTCGTGAGGACCATGCCGGCGATCGAGACGGCGTTTTCGAGCGCGGCGCGGGTGACCATGGCCGGGTCGGCGATGCCCATGTCGATCATGTCGCCGTACTCGTCACTCGCGGCGTTGTAGCCGAAGTTGTTGGTCTCGGCGTCCTTGACGGACTGGACGATGACGGAGCCATCCTGGCCGGCGTTGATCGCGATGCGGCGCATCGGCTCTTCCAGCGCACGGTTGAGGATGCCAACGCCAGTGGCTTCGTCACCCTCAAGGTCAACGCCGCCCAGCGAGGGAATGACGTTGATCAGTGCGACACCACCACCGGGGACCATGCCCTCTTCGACGGCGGCACGGGTCGCGGACAGGGCGTCCTCGACGCGGTGCTTGCGCTCCTTGAGCTCAACCTCTGTCGCGGCGCCGACCTTGATCACGGCGACGGAGTTGGAGAGCTTGCCGAGTCGCTCCTGGGCCTTCTCGCGGTCCCAGTCGCTCTTGGCGGCCTCGTAGACGTGGCGGATCTGGTTGACGCGCTCGTCGATGGCCGCGGCCTCGCCGTTGCCCTCGATGATGGTCGAGGTTTCCTTGGAAGCGATGAAGCGGCGGGCGCGCCCGAGCTGAGAGATTTCAGCCTGGTCGAGCTGTCCACCGAGCTGCTCGGAGATGACTTCACCGCCGGTCAGGGTGGCGATGTCGCCGAGGTTGTCCTTCTGGCGGTCGCCGAAGCCCGGCGCCTTGACGCCGATGACGTTGATTGTGCCGCGCAGCTTGTTCACCGCGAGGGTGGCCAGCGCTTCGCCGTCGACGTCGGAGGCGATGATGACGAGGTTCTTGGTGACCTTCAGGATTTTCTCGAGCAGGGGCAGGATGTCCTGCACGGCCGAGATCTTCTTGTCGGTGACGAGGATGTACGGGTCCTCGATTTCGGCTTCCATGCGGTCGGCGTTGGTGACGAAGTAGGGGGAGATGTAGCCGCGGTCGAACTGCATACCGTCGACGTACTCGACCTCAGAGCGAATGCCCTTGCCCTCTTCGACGGTGATCACGCCGTCTTTGCCGACCTTCTCCATGACCTCACCGATGAGCTCGCCAATGGCGGGGTCGGCGGCGGAGATACCGGCGATCTGCGACATCTGCTCGCGAGTGGTCACGCGGACGGCCTTCTCGCGGATGGCGTCAGAAAGGACCTCAACACCCTGCTCGAGGCCGCGCTTGAGGGCCATCGGGTTGGCGCCGGCGGCGACGTTGCGCATGCCCTCGTTGACGATGGCCTGGGCGAGGACGGTGGCGGTGGTGGTGCCGTCACCAGCGATGTCGTTGGTCTTGGAGGCGACTTCCTTGGCGAGCTGAGCGCCAATGTTGTGGAAGGGGTCTTCGAGGTCGATGTCGCGCGCGATGGTCACACCGTCGTTGGTGATCGTCGGCGCGCCGAAGGTCTTGGCGAGGACGACGTTTCGGCCCTTGGGACCGAGGGTGATTTTGACGGCGTCAGCGAGGGCGTCAATGCCGTCGCGCAGCGCCTGACGAGCGTCCTCGTCGAACAGCAGTGCCTTGGCCATATGTGGTGGTCTCCTTCTTCGTGGAGTCTTGCGGCTGGAGTTTGTATTCCTAGCACTCGCATAGCGAGAGTGCCAACGCGTGTATTGTGTCGAATTTGTTGCGCCAGTGCAAGTGGCGCGGCCGTTATCGTTTCCAGCTCTGTCGGCTGTGCATTGGCGCTGTTAAATCGGCTACAGCGACGCGATTGCGGAGGCGCCCAGAGAGGCGCTCAGAGGAGCAGTCGGGGCGTGGGCAGGAGCCTGAGCAGCGCGACCGTTCGCAGTTGGCTGTCGGGCACCACACCGAAGCGTCGACTGTCGGTGCTGCGGCTGGGGTTGTCGCCGACGACGTACCAACCGTCTGCTTCGCGGCTGAGGGCGCGCTTGATGAAGAGGTCGGTCTTGCGGCGGAAAGCGACAATGCGGCCGGGTGCAACGGCGAGCATGTTGGTCGAGAGTGCGAGGAGGCGATCACCGTCCCGCAGGGTGGGAGACATGGAGTCGCCCTGGACTCGGAGGAAGTAGAGCATTGAGTGGCTGTTCGGAGGAGTCTGGCGAGGCCTTGCTGTGGGGAGCCCCCCCTCTGCCTTCGGCATCTCCCCCCAGTGGGGGGAGAAAAGGAAAGAGGGCGGCATCTCCGTCTGGAGGAGGGAGCAAGGGGAGAAGGGTGGCATATCCGCCCTGAGGAGGGAGAAAAGGGAAATGGGCGGCATTTCCCCAGCGGTAGAAGCGCTGTTGCTCTTCGGCTAGAAGTCGTCCATGCCGAAATCGCCCATGCCGAAGTCGTCGTGGCTGTGGCCATGGTCGTGACCGTGGCCTCCCATGCCCATGCCGCCCATGTCGGGCATGCCCATGCCCCCCATCGCTCCCATGTCGAAGTCGTCGAACGAGGATCCGCCCGAGCCGGTGTGGATCGCAACGCCAGCGCCGAAGACGCGGTCGCCGACTCCGTCGTCGCAGGCTGGGCAGTCGGGTGACTCTGGGGCCTGTCCCATCTTGGCCAGGACATCAAAGACGTTGGTGCAGGCGGGGCACTTGTACTCGTACAACGGCATAGTTGACTTCTCTCCGAAGGATGTTGAGTGGTTTGAGTGGTGTCGGACTAATCTTACGACGGCGACACGGGAAGCCGAAATCCCGTAGCTCGCGGAGGGGGATGCCGATGCCGGAGCTCAGGGATTTCTGTGATCGGATGTGGCGTGGCGAGATCGACACCGTCCGTGAACTGCATCCGATCATTGGATTCTGGAACGACGGCGAGGCTGAGGAGATCGAAGAGGGACTGCTGTACTACAAAACCGTGGCATCGGTGAGCACGATCGACACGGGCAACGGACTGGTCATGCTGGACACCGGTACGGAATATGACACCGAGCGGATCTACGAAGGAGTGAGGGACTGGCGGCCATCGGCGGAGCTGCGAGCGGCTGTGTTCTCGCATCATCACACGGATCACATCTTTGGCATGGCGCCATTCGAGCAGGAGGCGGCCGCGAAGGCACGCCCTCTGCCAACGGTGTATGGACATCGCTCCATGCCGGCTCACTTTGATCGCTATCAACGCACGTGGGGTTACAACCGGGCGATCAATTCACGTCAGCGCGCCAGGCCGGGAATGAGCGCTGAATCGGGCCAAGTCTTCTGGCCGAATGAGTTTCGCTATCCCGACGTGACCTTTGATCGGTCGATACACGTCTCAGTAGGTGATCTGACGCTAGAACTGACCAACACTCGCGGCGAGACGGAGGACGCACTCTGGGCATGGATTCCCGAGCGCCAGTGGTTGTTCCCGGGTGATCTGTTTATCTGGGCGGTTCCCAACGCAGGCAATCCACAAAAGGTGCAGCGCTGGCCGGGCGAATGGGCAGCTGGTCTGCGACAGATGGCAGGCAAGGGCGCGGAGCTGATGGTTCCCGGCCATGGACTTCCGATCTTCGGAGCTGACCGGATCGCCGAGGCACTAACCGACACGGCCGACCTCCTGGAACACATCGAGAGTCACACGTTGGCGCTGATGAATGAGGGCTACACCCTGGATCGGGTATTGCAGACCGTCGAGATTCCGAAGCGCTTGACCGATAAGCCGTGGCTGAAGTCGGCCTTTGACCGTCCTGAGTTCATCATCAATAACGTCTGGCGACTCTACGGAGGCTGGTATCAGGGCGAGCCGGATCGGTTGTTGCCTGCACCGCGTGCGGCGGAAGCGGCTGAATGGGTGACGCTCGCGGGTGGGCTCGGGCCGGTACTCGAGCGGGCGAGGACTCATCTACAAAACGACAACTTGGAGTTGGCCTGTCACCTGGTCGAAGGCGCGGCGCTGGTCGCCCCGAGTAGCCCGGATGTTCACGCGTTGCGTGCGCAGGTCTACGACGCCCGCGCCGCGGCGCAGGATTCCTCGATGGCGCGAGGCATCTTCTCATTCGCAGCGATGTCGAGCCGTGGCGGTCAGCGGGACCTGTTCAATCCTTAGGCAAGCTGTGAGGTCCGACGCATGGAAATCGCGCGCTTGTCGGAGATTCTCAACTCAGACCACACTCAGGCGCATATCTTACGACCGTGACCCGCGCCACCGACGCGGTGTAGTGAACAGGGAGCAGCCAAATGCCTGACATCCGTGACTATTGCGATCGACTATGGCGCGGCGAGATTGACACGATCACCGAGGCGCACCCGGTGACTTCGCCGTGGAACAACCGTGAGCCGGAGGAGATTAGCGACGACTTCCTCTACATCAAGTCCGCAGCGTCGATGAACACGATAGACACCGGCGACGGTCTGGTGATGCTGGATACGGGGACGGCCCGAGACGCAGAGGGGCTGTTCTCGGCGGTGCGCGATTGGCGTCCCGATGATCCGCTGCGCGCAGCGGTGTTCTCGCATCATCACGTCGATCACATCTTCGGCGTCGGCAAGTTCGACGAGGAGGCGGAGTCGCAGGGTCGTTCCCGACCGATCGTCTACGGACAGCGGCACATTCCGGCTCATTTCGACCGCTACACCAGGACCGTTGGCTACAACACGGCGATCAACTCTCGGCAGTTCATCCGACCGGGGATGGACGCGTCGACGGTGCGCCTGCCCTGGCCGTCCGCATTCCGCTATCCCGATGTGACCTTCGACGACAGAGTGCAGTTCTCAGTCGGTGATCTGACCTTCGAGGTGACACACACTCGGGGCGAGACGGAGGATGCCGCCTGGACGTACGTTCCAGAGCGCAAGTGGCTGTTTCCCGGCGACCTCTTCATTTGGGCGGTGCCGAACGCAGGCAATCCGCAGAAGGTGCAACGCTGGGTCGGCGAGTGGGCGACTGGCCTGCGTCAGATGGCGGGCAAGGGCGCCGAGGTGATGAGTCCTGGCCACGGATTCCCGATTTTCGGCGCTGAGCGTATCGCGCAAGCGCTCAACGACACTGCTGACTTGCTCGAATCGATCGAGAATCAGACGCTCGCGATGATGAATCTGGGCTACACGCTCGACCGCATCCTGCACGAGATCGAGTATCCCGAGGATTTGCTCGAGAAACCGTACTTGAGCTCGGCCTATGACCACCCGGAATTCATCGTGCATAGCGTCTGGCGATTCTTCGCCGGTTGGTACGAGGGTGAGCCTGACCGTCTGCTGCCCGCGCCGAGGTCGGCCGAGGCGGCTGAGTGGGTCACCTTGGCGGGAGGCCTTGAGCCAGTGATGGAGCGGGCACGGGCGCACATGCAAAACGGCAATCTGCAGATGGCCTGTCACCTGATCGAGGGCGCCGCCCTCGCCGCGCCAAACAGTCCCGATGTGCACGAGCTACGGTCGGAGATCTACGACGCAAGGGCGGCGGAACAGGATTCATCAATGGCGCGGGGTATCTTCGCGTTCGCGGCGTCCAGCAGTCGGCACGGACGGCGTGATTACTTCAATCCGTAACTGCCTGCAGCACGGCAAGGTCTGTCAAGAACGTCGACAGTGCGTGCAAGTCCGGGTACGGACAAACGACGCTCTCGAACTGCAACAATCGCACACGCTCGGGTGATGGCAGCCAATCCTGCACCGCTACTACGACATCGTCCCGCAGCGGGCGGAATTCGATCGGCAATGGAACTACGGTACGCACTGGTGACACAAACCTGTCGATGCTAAAGAGAATCAGTGGTGACGCGTCACTCTTCGGGAAGTCGCAGATTTGCCGTAGACGGACCTCAAGTTCAGTCCATCGCAGCAATTGATCCAGTTTCATTGCCTCGTCGTCATCGTAGTCTTGGCTCAGCCACGTGTGGTATGCGCCCCAGAGGACTTGGTAGAGCAGGTGGCCGCAGACGTGGCGACGCACTCCATCTTCCAATGATCGTTCCAGATCAGAACTCCATTCCCGCAAGCCACGCTGGGTTCCCTGCCAGAGGAAGGCCTCGCCTGAACGTCGGGAACTGGGCGTCGGAGCGCTTCGAAGTGTGGCCCTTGCGTTGGCTAGCGAAAGCTGCAACACGCTAACTTGCACGGGATTCGAAGTCACGCCAACGTCAGTTGCGTCGAGGCTATGGCAGGTTGTCTCCACAGCACGATCGAACATGTCGCCTATCCGCCGCAATGCTCCAAGGCGTTGTAACGTTTTCCACTCAAACGGAGGATTGACGCCGGGCATTGAACCCGAAAGAGCCAGATTCCATCGACTTCGGATTTGGAAGAAGTCAGGTCGGCAAACCAACTCGTTTTTTTCTTCGCCTTGGGCTTGCGCAATCTGTCCCAAACGGAATCGCAGCGGCCAATAGTACTTCGACAGCACTGGCGAAAGTGTGTACACATGGGGCCACATCAGACGAGCCGCGCTCAGTGCTTCATGGATCGCAACTTTGCCGAATAGTGTTTGCTCATCTGTCGATGGGCTTGAGCCATAGGGTCGGCAACGGTGTTCAAACAGAAGCGCTTCCAGAGCTGCGTCGATTTGGACGGTGAGAGCAGCGATCCGGTACCAGGCGGCATTGGAACGGTCAGTTGCAACGGTTAAATCGTCTGGCGCCGAGCGAGTGGTCATGGTACCCCTCGAATCGCTGGTCGGGAGAGTGAGAGCGATTGCGAACGCTGCCAGCACGGTTGCAAGCATTATGGCGGTTGCTCGTCGAGTCATTTCAACTCTTACGGCAGGTGTTCAGATCGGAAGTGGTGTGAGGCGAAAGCCGTGCCTCCGGTGATCTGGATCATGGCTTGATTGTTGATCAGCTCGTTTGAGGTTCCTTCGTTCAGCCCACGCTTGAAGGTTGCGTTTGAGAGCGGCCATTTGAGGCCGACGGTGGTGATGCCCTCGACCGTTTCGCTGACGGCTGTGATGGTGATGTAGTCGCCGATGCTGCCTTGGAACTGGGCCTGCGATATGCCGTCTCCGTTGAGGACGGTCAGGGCGGTCCAGCCGTCGACGGTCCAGGTGGGAGTTTGCTTGAGACTTGGGTGCGTGAGCAGGTAGAGGTTGGCGACGGCGTGGTCGTAGCGTGGGCCTCCGAACAGGCCGACGATGATGATGCTGGTGGCGCCTCGCTTGAGCGCGTACTCGATGGCGACATCGCCGTCGGTGCGTTGCTCCGGCTGCGGATGCGGCTCAAACTCAACGCCCACGGACTTCAGCCGGAAGAGTTCGTCGCCCGGCAACGAGTCCAAGTCGCCGATCACCACATGCGGCAACACGCCCAGCTGTCCCAGCCGTTGCGCCCCGCTATCGGCGGCGACTACCAGTCCTGCGCCGTTCAGGGCGCTGCGGACGAGGGGGGAATCGTGGATTTCGCCCGCGAGCGCGACGACGGCTTGCATGGTTGGTCCAGAACCCTCACCCTACGGCCCTCACCCTAACCCTCTCCCAGAGGGAGAGGGGACCGGAGGGGGAGGTTTAGAGAGCAGGGGAGCGCCCAATCGAGCGCTTAGTCGGCGACTGGCTCTGCCTCGGCTTCGGCGGGGGCTTGTGCGCCGTTGCTGGAGAGGGCGGCTCGGTCGGCTGCGGCTTGCTTGAAGGCCTCGGGCAGTTCCTTGCCGGCGTCGGAGAAGGCCTTGGCCATGGCCTTCTGTCCTGCGCCGAAAATGTCGAGCTGACGGTCTTCGACGAAGTCGCGCGAGGCGACGAGGCGGTCGAGCTGACCCTGGTACTTCGGCGCGACGTAGCGCATCAGCAGCTCGAAGCTGCGCTTGGTGGCGTCGGTCGAAGCCCACTCGTGATGCATGCCCAGCAGCCCGCCGATGCCACCGGAGCGGTCGTGCATGGCCTCGATTTGGTCGACGGCGTCCTCGGGGGAACCGACGATGACCATGTTCTTGTCGATCGCTTCTTCAATGGTGTCGGCCATTTGCAGTGCGATGCCGCCTCGGCGTCCAGGATCACGGACATCGCCGACGTAAGCACGCTTGAGAAATCCGGCGCGCACGTCTTCGATTGCCTGAGCTCGGGATTCCGCGATGTGGATCGCCGTCACGACGCGCCAGTTCTTACGCGAGACTTCGTGGCCGTTTTCGGTCGCGGCCTCTTCGTACCAGTCCCAGACTTGCTTCATGCCTTCGGAGTCGGCGCCGGCAACGGAGAGCAGGCTCGCACCGTGCTTGCCGGCGAGCTGTGGTCCGGACGGCGTGAGGATCACCGCGACGGCCAGCTCGGGATGCGGGTCGGAGTACCAGGCCATCTGAAGGCGGGCCTCCGTCAGCGAGAACCAGTCAGTCTCCATCGAAACCGGCTCTTCGTCGCGGGCGAGCTGGACGACGGCATCGAAGGCCTCGGCCATACGCTTGCGCTGGGTGGTCGGCTCGATGCCCATCTGCACCGCGTCTGAGGTGAGTGCCCCGGGACCAACGCCGAGCATCACGCGACCGCGCGTCATGTGGTCGAGCTGGAGCAGGTCGTCTGCGATCATCAAGGGGTTGTGGTAAGGCAACGAGACGACGCCGGTGCCCAGCTTGATGTGCTTGGTCCGCTCGGCCAGCGCGGCGATGAAGATCATCGGGTTGGAGATGATCTCGCGGGCAAACGAGTGGTGCTCGCCAATCCAGGCTTCGTCGTAGCCGAGGTCGTCGAGGTGCTCGATCAGTTCAACGTCGCGCTGGAGCGCGAGCGTGGGATGCTCGCCGACGCTGTGGAATGGGGCGAGGAAGAGTCCAAACTTCATGCGCTTGGGTCGCCAGGACATGGTGCAGTCCGATCTATCGGGTGTGGGGTCGTACGGGATTGAGGATAGCGGTGCGGTACTGACTCAAGCCGGCTCGAGTAGTGCTACAGCCTGGCAAGAATTGCGGCCATCAACGCAAAGAGTCCAGCGCCGACCAGTGCGAGCACGCCCCACATGATGCGCAATTGGAAGCTGATCTTGCGTTCGCTATCGGAAAATGCATTACGGATTTCTGCACGCAATTCGTCGCGGACGTCATACAGTTCGGCGCGCGTGGCGAAATTGCCGACCATTCGATCAACTGCGCGCTCTACTGCCCTGCGGAGAGCGCGCGCCTGAGGCTGTTCCAACCCAGCGTCCACTAGGTCGGCTTCCAGGTCAGTTCCAAGTTGGTCAGTGACAGGATCCTTGGTGATCACAGCGTCCCCCTTGCTTGACGATCGAGTGTACCAATCAGCCCAGCACCTCGGGATTCACGATCGCCTCAGGCTGATTGCCGCTGAGCACGTTGACCACGTTCCTGGTCGCCAGGGCTCTCATGGCGTAGCGGGTTTCTTCGGTAGCGGTGCCGATGTGAGGGAAGCTGATCACGTTGGGCAGCTTGACGATGGGCTCATCTGGGTCGGGCGGCTCGTCTTCGAGCACGTCGAGACCGGCGCCGGCGATCTGATTGGCCACGAGGGCGTCATGCAGCGCCTTCTGGTCAACGGCCGGGCCTCGTGATGTGTTGATCAGGTAAGCGGTTGGCTTCATCAGCGCGATCTCACGCGCGCCGATCATGTGTCGTGAGGACTGGTTGAGGTCGGTGTGGACGCTGACGAAGTCAGACTCGGCCAGCAGCTCGTCCAGCGTGCGTTTCTCGGCCGGTGGCGCGTCGGCAGGCGGGTTGTCGTAGATGTCGTACCAGATCACCTTCATCCCGGCGAAGTTTGCGCGTCGGGCGACCTCCTGGCCGATGCGTCCGAAGCCGACGATCCCGATCGTCTTGCCGAACGGATCGTTGGCCAGCACGGGATAAGGCTCGCGCCGTCCCCAACCGCCGGAGCGGTTGTAGGCCTCGAACTCCATCAGGTGTCGCGAGAGCATGAGCAAGAATGCCATGGTCAAGTCGGCGACGGCAGCGCTGAGCACGCCTGGCGTGTTGCAGAGGGCGATGCCGTTGCCGGTCAGGAAGGGCACGTCGAAGGCGTCGAAGCCGACCGAAGTGGTTGCGACAACCTTGAGATTGGGCGCCAGGTCCACGACCTGCTGATCGATCTTGACGAGCGGATTGAGCAGCACGCCATCAGCATCCTTGACGGCTTCGATGAACGCGCCGCGGTCACGTCCGTCGACAACACGGACATCGCCGGCGGCGGCGAGCATGTCGTGGAGTTCGTCTTCAATCGCTACGGCCTGGACGATAGTCGGCATGGTTGGGTCTTTCGTTGCTTGGAGTGGCTGGGTGAATGGTAGGACAGGCGCGGATGGGCGGGCCGAGTGCCTTCTATGATTTGCTCCCCTTGCGAGGAGACCTTGCAAAATTCCTTTCCTCCCCCTGCAGAGCCTGTCCCCGCGAAGGCGGGGAGGGAGGTGCCAAAGGCGGAGGGGGTCCTGCTCCACCAAGTCTTATCTGGTACCCGCGTCGGCGGGACCCCCTCACCCGCTTCGCGGGAGCTCCCCCTGCGAGGGGGAGCAAAGTCAGCGATTCCCCTTTGAGAGCATTCTCACACTCTGCTTCGTCAAACGGAATCGAGCCGATACACCCGCTGTGCGGTGTCGTGGAACATTTGATCCTTTTCGTCCTGGGGATAGTCGGCGACCAGCTTGAAGAACTGGTTGTACATGTTCGTGTAGCTGCATGAGGCCTTGTCGACGGGGAAGTTGCTCTCGAACATGCAGCGATCCGGTCCGAAGACCTCGATGGTGTGCTCGTACCAGCGGCGGTTGGCTTGCAGCAGCTCGTCGGAGGATGGCGCGCGCTCTTGCTCGTGCCAGCCGAAGCCGTTGATCACCATCTGGATGCCACCGACCTTGGCGACGACATTCTCGCAGGTGGCGAGTTCGGTGATGGTCTCTCGCCATTCGGCGAAGACTTCGTCGTGGCGGCCCGCATACGGACCGATGCCAAGTGGTCCGCCCAGATGATCGTGGTGTCGGGGAAGGTGCGGGCGAGGTCGGTCAGTTCAGGGATTTGCGGATGGTAGAGCCAGCCCTCGAAGCTGAGGTTGCGCTTGCCCAGCTCGGCGAAGCCTTCGCGGTAGGCCTCGTTCAGATAGATGTGCGGTTGATCGACAATCCTCGAGTTGGGCACGTCGGGCGACGGATCCCAGCTTGCGTGATGGCGGATGCCTCGGAAGCGGGAACTCATCTCCATGTGCGCGTCGAGTACCTCACCGACGGCCGCGCCGAGCAACAAGTCCGCATGCGAAACGATGCCGGTGCAGGCTCGCATCTCGCCATAGATGCCGCTCGCGCTCTGAGCCGATACGCCAGCCACGTACTCGGTCTCGCCGACAGGCGCCATCCGCTTCGACGCGTCCGCGTTGTACATCGCTCCACACTCGATGAAGACGGTCTGGCGGACGTTGAGGTCGGCCGTGTCCTCGAGCAGTTGGTCGAGGAAGTAGCGCAGCAGGCGGCCGTCCTCGCGACCGTCCCAGAGGTGATGATGCGGGTCGATGATTTTCTGGTCGGGGTCGAACGCAGGCTCCTGGTTGGTCGCGAGCCAGTCGAAGTTGTTGGTGACCATCGTGAACTCCTATGCGTCGTCGATCAGGGCTCGGAGGCCTTTGCCCAGCTCGGTGTAGCCCTGGTTGAGCAGGAAGCGGTCCCAGCCGATGCAGAAGTGCTTGACGCCGAGGTCGAGGTAACGCTGGGCTTGCTCAACCGCGCCGATCTCGATACGTGGGGCGACGCCGTACTCGATCGACTTGGCGATCGTCTTCTCTTCGGCGGCACGAATCTCGTCGGGACTCGGTCGCTCATCGAAGGAGAAGCCGTAGTCGCTCGGACCCCACTGGGTCATATCGACACCGAGCTCGGCGGCGCGCTCGAGGATGGCGTCAATGTCGTCCAGAGCGACGCGCTTCTCGATCATGATCACAGAGACGATTCCGTCGAGGTCTGCGCCATAGTTGCCGGCGGCGTAGCCGGCGAGCGCTGGTCGTCGCGTTTTGACGCCCATGTGTCCGCCCATGTTGCCCAGCGTGCCCGGCTTATCGGGGCGGATGGACTGGAGCGCTGCGTCGACATCGTCGGGCGTGCGGATGTCGGTGTAGAGCACCGACTTGAAGCCCGCTCCAAGCGCGGCCTGCGCCCAGAAGGTCTGGTTGGCCTGGTCGAGCTTGATCATCAGCGGCAGATTGCCGCACTGAGCCGCGCGCGCCAGGTGGTAGAGCGTTTTCATGTCGAAGGTCGAGTACTCGGCCACATACTCGCCGTAGTCGAATTGCCCGGTGTCGCCGATCAGCTCGGCGATGTCGGGGTCGTTGAAGAGGAAATGGGTGCCGATCGTCGGTTCACAGGCGTCGAGCTTCTCGCGAAACGTATTGGCAAGCACGGCCATCGTCAGGTCTCCTAGATTGAGTCTTCGTAGTGGGCTGCGGACAGGGTAGAGCGCCGATTAGACGCGACGTCGTCGGACTGGGTCCAACCGCTCCGACAGCACATCGGAGAGGAAGTTCAAACCAATCATCAGCACGGCCAAGACGAGCGCAGTGAAGATCACGAAGTGCGGAGCAGGCTGCATGTACTGTTGCGCTTCGCGGAGCATCGTCCCGAGCGTGGCATTGGGTAGTTGAATCCCGACTCCAAGGAAGTTCAGTGCTGCCATCGCGAGCACCGATGCGACAAATGCGATCGGGAGTTGGACTGCGAACGCGCCGAACGTGTTCACCGCGACATGGCGGAAGAGGACGCGTCGGCCCGAGGCTCCGAGCGTTCGCGCGGCCATCGCGTAGTCGCGTTCGCGTTCTCGCAGCACACCGGCGCGTGCGAGTCGGGCGGTGACGGGGATGTTGAAGACAGTAATCGCGACCGCGAGTGAGAACAGCCCGGTGCCGAGGATGGTCGAGACGACAATCGCGAGGACAAGGCCAGGGAAGGACATCAGTACGTCCAGAGCGCGCATCACGAGCGTGTCGACCGCCTGACCGATCCAGGCAGCGACGAAACCAATGGTTATGCCGATCGACATGCCGACAATGACCGCACTAAAACCGGTCAGGATGGTACGCCTCGCGGACACCGACACACGGGCGAGCAGGTCTCGTGAGAGTTGGTCGGTGCCGAAGGGATGCCCCCAAGACGGCCCGAGCAGCTTCTCGCCGCGTTCCGACCAATTGGGATCGGTTGGATCGATCAGAGGGAATATGAAGGCGAAGAAGAAGATGGCACCAAGCAACAGCAGCGCGATAGCGCCGCGAGGCTCAGACGCGATGCCCTTCAGCTCGCTCCCGACGTTCGCAAGCAGCCGCACCGCAGCCCGCTCTTCACGGAAAGTCACCGGAGACGCTTGGGCAGTCATGGTTACCCTTCCGTTCGTCCACCGATGCGAATGCGGGGATCGAGCGAGACATACGCGACATCGATGAGCAGATAGACGAGCATGAAGATCCCGACGATCAACATGGTGATGATCTGAATGATGGCGTAGTCACGGTCGCGGACGGCGGTCGCTAACGCGCGACCCATACCTGGCCATGTGAACACCGACTCGATAATCAGCGTCCCGCCGAGAATTTCGGCGAAATTGAAGGCCATAATCGTGACGACGGGAATCAGCGACGGCTTGAGCGCGTGGCGCAGGATGACAATGGAGTGTCGCAGACCCTTGGCGCGGGCGGTGCGGATGTAGTCCTCGGTCATTGTGTCAAGCATTGATTGGCGCGTGAAGCGAAGAATCTGGGCAGCGACGATACCGCCAAGCGCGAGGCCGGGCATGATCAAGTGGAGGAGCGCTTGGCCGAAATCCTCTGTGATTGGGACTCGGCCAAACGAGGGCAACCAATTGAGCGCAACCGCGAAAATGATCAGGTAGAAAAATCCGGCGATGAACGAGGGCACACCGATGTTCCAACCGGCCCACACGGAACCGAAATAATCCCAGAATCCGCCGCGATTGACCGCGGCGAGAATGCCCAGCAGCAGACCGAGTCCAAAGCCGATCAGCGTTGCGAAAATCGTCAGTTCCATCGACGCGGGAAACGCCGTTGCGACGACTTCCCAGACTTCGATTCCCTTATTGGAGATTCCGAAGTCGCCCTGGAAAATGCCGCCGACCCAGGAGACGTACTGATCGAAGAATGGTTGGTCGAGTCCCCACAGGGCGCGGAGGTCGTCCTGGCACTTGGTGCCAACGGAGTTCTCGCCACAGGCGGCGACGGCGGGATCGCCGGGGATCAACCGCACTGCGCCGAAGATCAGCAACGAAGCGACGAGGAGCGTCGGGATGAGCTGCGTGAGCAGGCGTGTGAAGACGTACTGCATCGACGGGCGTCAATTGTTCTGCGTCAACGCCCCGCCCGACTTCGATCGAGCGGGGCGCTGCGGGAAGCGCAAGGTGTGGCGGGGCGGCGAGCGTCTAGACGCGCGCCGACTCGACGTAGACCCAACCTTCGCTGTCGAAGTCGACTTCGACGTTGTTGGTGTTCCAACTTCCGGCGTACTGACGGAAGAGGACGTTGGACCAGGCGACATCGAGGTACTTCTCGTTGAAGACGCGCCAGTCGCCGTACTCCTCGATGAACGTTCCGTTCTTGGCGGCTTCGATCATGTCGAGCCACTCAAGCTCTTCACGCAGACCTTCGCGATCGCGCAGCGGTGTCTCGCCGTCGCCAACAGGGGCGTTCATGCGGCCGTCGTAAGCGTCAGCGAAGAGGACCGTGACCGAGGGGTCGCCGGGCTTCACCCAGTTGCCGAACCCGATGATCATGTGGTCGAAGGTGCCCGTGGTCTGGAGCGTGATCATCTCCGTGTACTCACGGTTGGTCACTTCCATGTTGATGCCAAGCTGGAGCAGCTCCTGCTGAAGCAGCTGGGCCACGGCCGGTGCATCAACGCGCTCGGGGAGGACATCGGCGCGCAAGGTCTGATCGGAGTCGACCAGACCGGCCGCGTCAAGCAGTTGTCGAGCGGTGGCCGGATCGTAGATCGGCTTGTCCAACTCGGCGTCGAAAGCTGGCGATCCGGGCTGCCAGGGCAGGCGACCGGCGACGTCGAACGTCCCAGCGAACTCTTCTGTGATCCGCTCGCCGTCGACCAGCAGGAAGACACCTTGGCGGGCACGCTTGTCGTGGAATGGCGGTGAATCGGCGCGGAATCTCAGGACTCGGCCACCGGCACCGATGTGAATGCGACCGTAGTGGTCGGAGCTCTCGATCAGGCGAGCCTCAGCCTCGGGGTTCCCGATCGGGACGCCGTAGTGAGAGTGGATGTCGCCGGTTTCGAGCGCCGCAGCCATGGCCAGGTTGTCGGCGAAGATTGAGAATTCGATCTTGTCGATGATTGGTCGGCCATTCCAATGGTCCTCGAACGCAACCAGGTCGTAGCCACGGTTGGGGTCGTAGTTCTCGAAGGAGTACGCGCCGGTGCCGACCAGGACACCGTCGGTCACCTGGTCGAGTGTCTCGCGGTCAGCGATGTTGGTCGACGAGGTGAGGGTGTAAACGTAGCCAGTGGGTTGGGTGAATTTGAGCGTTGCGGTCGTGGCGTCGGGCGCCGTCGCAGACTCCAGATTGGCCGACATGAGGTGCAGCGGTGAGCCTCCGCCACCGACCTCAGGATTTTTCAGCTCTTCGTAGGTGAACGCGATGTCCTCGGCCGAGAAGGCGCGGCCGCTGTGGTAGGTCACCCCTTCGCGGATGTTGAAGATGTAGGTGACGTTGTCGGGCTGCTCCCACGACGTGGCCAAGTCAGGTGAAGGTGAGAA
Source organism: Dehalococcoidia bacterium (assembly GCA_964291515.2). Taxonomy (GTDB): domain Bacteria; phylum Chloroflexota; class Dehalococcoidia; order Bin125; family Bin125; genus Bin125. The sequence continues at coordinate 3,492,957 of OZ219805.1, read as the reverse complement.
GTCGGGATCGACCATGCGCTGCATGTTGCCGATGTCATCCTGCAGGCCGACGGGACCGCTCCAGCGGGTGAGTCGGTTGAACAGTCCACCATTCTGGTTGATCGCGGTGTTGTTGCCGGCGGTGTTGAGCGGGATGCGAATGAAGTTCGGTGTTGACGTGTTGCCGCGCTTCCAGACGCCACCAGACGCGGAGACCATCTGCTGCTGGTCCTGCTGTTGCGCCTGCCGCTGTGCGGCGGCCTGCTGCTGATCCTGCTGCTCTGCCTGAGTGTCAGCCGACGTCTGATCCTGCTGTTGCTGCTGCATGGCCTGCTGATCAGCTTGCTGTTGTTGCTGATCTTGCATCGCCTGCTGCTGCATGGCCTGCTGACCATCGTCTTCGTCATCGTCGCCACCACAACCGACCAATGCCAGTCCGGCCGCGCCGACACCTGCTCGGGCGCTTGCCCGCAACAGCGATCTTCGACTCAGCCGTTCTCGCTTCATCCGTGACCAATAGTCTCTTGCCATGCTGTTCTGTCTCGCTCTCTCTGCGTTCAATTGCTGCGACCGGGCGCACGACCATGCCCCGTCTCGCACTCAGGTAGTTAGCCCATACTAACCGAATTACCCTTCCTGAAGAGTTCGCTTGAGACACAGTTAGTCTGCGGGCCAACAGATGCCACAGATTGTCAAGGTCGAACCATGGAACTCTATGAGCACCGCGTCACGATGATTGAGCCGAAGCGGTTTCCCGAGTACCGCTCACTGTTCCTTGAGGAGACCTGGCCTCGTCTGGTGGAAGGCGGATTCCGGCCTCTGTGTCTGCTCAATGCGCTGATTGGCGGCACGCCTGAGGAGGTCCATACGTTTATCGGCGTGCCGTCATGGGACGAGTGGCGACGTGGGCAGGAGATCCTGGTCGGGCTGGGTGTCGGGCAAGGCGATGACCCCTATCGCAACACTCGTCGAGCGTTGATTGTGAATGAGACGGCCCGACCGAAGATTCCCTACGGAGGTCGCCCACTGGCGGAGACTCCCGACTCCGACCGTCGCGCCGTCTATGGCCTGCGTCGCTGGACCATCGATCCGGCCACGTGGGAGCGGTTCTCCTACCTGACCGAGTTCGGCGTCTGGCCGGCGATGGATGCGATGGGACATCGGGTGCTGGGCAACTTCCATGACGCCGTATTGAGCGACGACATGGAAGTGACCAACCTGGCCGGCTATCACAGCGTCGGCAACTGGCACGCGACACGAACGCCGCAGGACCCCGGCTCCGGAGTGTCCGAAGAGTTACTGAAGCTGTTCCAGGAGAGCGTGCGTGAGCGGCACTCGCTGACTCGACACACATGGGTGCAGTTGATGAACGCGCATTGGCCCGACTGAGCGCATTCCGACACCAGAAGCCAACAAATGCGTAATTGTCGCGCTCCGTCGCGGCAATCTCGCTTCAGGCCGAATCGGCGTTGGTGCTGTTTGCTGCGAGATACCCGCGTCGGAGCGCGGGTATGACGGATGAAACGGTTGGTGGTCGACTATGTTGGGTCGGCGTTCCAGCGATAGGCTCGGCGGGCGTTTTCGACGTAGAAGTCTTCTACGACTGTTTCACGTAGCTGGAGTGCCTGGATCTCGTCTCTTGCCCTGGGCCAGGGGATGGTTGGGTACTCCGTGCCGAACATCATCTTCTGACGTCCTCGGGTGTTGATGAACTGGACGAAGTTGAGCGGCCAGTACTTCGGTGCCACCGATGTGCATGACATGTAGACGTGATCCCAATGGGCAATCGTTGAGATGATCTCTTCAATCCATGGTTGGCCGCAGTGCGTCATGATCAGGCGAAGCTCAGGGAAGTGATAGGCGACCTCGTCGTAGTGCATCGGATTCTGGACCCATCCCGGTCGACGCGGGCCGGGCATACCGGCGTTCATCGAGACCGCGATGTCAAGCTCCATTGCCTTGACGTAGAAGGGCCAGTAGACGCGGTCGGTTGGCGGCAATTCGTAGCGGAACGGCGGGATGCGCAGACAGCGGACTCCGTAGCGTTCGTAGTAATCGACGACCTTGCGGATTTCGTCGTACCCGTTGAGCGGATTGACGATCATCGCGGGCAGGATCTTGTCGGGAAACTGCTTGTGCGCATCGCCGACCCATTCGGCGTGCTCGGGTTGCATGATCGAAACGACACCGGCCCCGATATCGGAATGGTCAAGCACTTCAAGAAGTTGTTCGGGAGTCTCGAACACCCCGCGGCCTTCGATGTCCCTGAACAGATAACTCAACGCCGTGTCGCCCGAGGAATCGAGGAACGACGAATTGATCAGTGAATCGATGGCGCGAATGCGGTCGGTCATTGCGTCCGAAGTCTAAATCTCTCCACGCGGTGTCATTCCCGCGGCTCGGTAGACGTTATCGATTACGCGCATACTGATCACGCCGTCTTCAGCGTCGGTCGGCATTGGGCGAACAGCGGCGATTGCCTCCATGAAGGCACGCAGTTGGTAGTTGAACGTCGGTGTCCTGGTCAGCGTTTCCCGTCGCGTGCCCCACGACGTCACGAGTTCAATTCGGTGCACCTCGCGATGCGGCACCAGTGGATTCACGACTTTGAGCCTGCCCCGATCGCCGTAGACGTTGACTTCGGCAGAAAAGCCGCCGGCTGCGTTCATCCGCGACCAGGCCGTGGCCGGGATGTTGCCGGGGAAGAGCAGCTCGGCCTTGAGTTCGAGGTCGATGTGTTCATGGACTGTTGCCGCCTTCGCGGAGACGACCTCCGGCTCTGAATCAAACACGTGGCGGAGAAAGTGCAGAGGGTAGCAACCGAGGTCCATCGTCGCCCCGCCGCCGAGTTCGATTCGATAACGAATCTGGCTGGGCTCGTCGGCGACCGTGTTCTGGAAGTGAGCGTCGGCGTAGCGGATCGTGCCGAGGATGCCGCTCTGGACGATCTCGCGCATCCGCATTGAGAGCGGGTGGTAGTAGTAGTGAAACGCCTCGGCGCAGATGAGCCCGGTCTCGCGAGCGCAGTCTGCCATCTCTCGCGCTTCGGCCTCGTTCATGGCGAACGGCTTCTCGCAGAGCACATGTTTGCCTGCGTTGAGCGCCTTAATCGTCCATTCCTTGTGTCCGCTGATCGGCAGCGGATTGTAGATCGCGTCCACGGCGGGGTCGGTGACAACTTCGTCGTAGGTGTCGTAGACCGTAGGAATTCCGGCTCTGGCGGTGAAGGTCTCGGCGCGGTCGCGGTCACGTGCGGCCATGCTGACGATTTCGACATCAGGAACTCAGCGACAGGTTTGAGCAGCGCGCGGGGGGTGATCGCAGCAGCTCCGAGGATGCCGAAGCGGAGAGTCATCTGGAGTCCTCGTCGGCTGCGTTCGTCCAACCTCAGCATTAGGCAACTCCTCCCGCACCGGGGAGCGAGGAGTCGATTCGGCGGAGGGCGCGTCGCTTACGCGTTGAACTGCGGCAGCAGGTAGTTGTGATCCTTGTGGTAGACCTGAATCCGGCCTCGGCCGCCGTCGCTGATTGCGATCCGGTCCTCGCTGTCGATTGCGATGCCTCGGGGACGATCGAAGATGCCGAATTTGATGAGTTCGACCGGCGTGACCCTCCTGAAGGCCTGCGCGTACTCGGGGTTGACCTCCATGACGCTGGCCGCCGCCTTGGAGAACTCGTGCGCGTCACCCTGCAGACTGCAGATGATGTCGCCGTCGGGGTAGTAGATCTGGACTCGCCGGTTGCCCCAGTCGCAGACGTAGACGTCGCCGTCGCTATCGACGGCGACATCGGCGGGACGCTTGAGACTGCCGCCGTCGTCGATGCCGATGTCCTCGTAACGGGAGCCGAAGTTGCCCAGGAACTCCCCCTCGGGCGTGAATTTCTGCACGCGGTCGTTGCCCCAGTCGGCGATAAAGAGTGCGCCCTCGTTGTCGATGGTCATGCCCCAGGGTTGATTGAACTGTCCATCTTCACAGCCCTCTGAGCCCCAGGCGCCAAGGAACTCACCGTCCTTGGTGAACTTCTGTACCCGGTGATTATGGCTGTCAACGACATGGAGGTTGTCGTCCGCATCGAAGGCGATCCCGGAGGGTCGGTTGAACTGGCCGTTTCCGTCGCCGAACTCTCCCCAGTCACCGACCGGCGATCCTTCTGGGTCGTAGCCGAAGATGCGGTGATGGTAGGCGTCGGCACACCAGACCGTGCCGTCGCGAGCGAGCGCAATGCCCTCGGGCCAGAGGAAATCGCCTCCTCCCATCTCACCGAGGAACTCATCCTCGATGCGATACTTGTAGATCTTCGAGCCCAGGTTGCCCGCACCTGAGTACTCCGCCAGGCCGACATTTGCGATGTACATCGTGCCGCTGGCAGTGGTCGCGATCGGCGTCGGATAGGTGAATCCTTGGGGTCCGACAAAGTAGCCAATCGAGTGGCTGAAGTGCCAGGTTCGTCCGGCGACTGAATAGGTCAGCATGGCTGGAGCTCCTCTCGAGCTCCCCCTGAGGGGGAGCTCGCTTGTCTTCTCATGCGGTTGCCATCAGCGGCTCGATGAAGCTGAGCTTCTCGAACTCACCGTCGACGATTGGCTTGGCGTCCAGTTGCATCCAGTCCTCCAGCAGTGTTGAGTAGACACCGCGGAAGTCGTGGTTGGGGACGAGGTCGCCCTGTTCGAGGTGTTTGGGATTGATGCTCGGGAACTCGCCGTGCATACCGCCCTTGACCTGCGGCCCGAGCACGAAGACTCCGCCGCCGGCGCCGTGGTCGGAGCCGGAGCCGTTGTCTCGTACGCGGCGGCCGAACTCGGTGAACAGCATCATGATCACGTTGTCATCGCGGTCGTGCGCCTTGACGTCGTCCCAGAAGTCTGAGATGGCTCGCGAGAGGTCAGTCCAGAGCTTCTCGAAGACCGGTTTCTGGTTGGCGTGCGTGTCGAAGCCGATCAGCTGCGTGTAGAAGACGCGCGTGCCGAGGTCGGCGCAGTGGATCGTGGCGATGTCCTTGAGGCTGCGCGAGATCTGCTCGGTGCCCCACTCAACAGAGGTCTCGTAGCGACCGAGACCCTCTTTGAGGATGTCGGCGCCCTTGAGTGCGTCGAGTCCGGTGCGGCCGAGGTATTCCTTAACGTTGCCGGTGCCGATCGCGCGGCCGTACATGTTGACGAAGCGCTCGAGCATCTTCTCACGCTGCCGTTGCTCTTCAATACCGGTCAGCAGACCGTAGGTCGAGAGGTCGGCGACGGAGGCAACAGTCACGCCGGGCACGACGAGTGCTCGTGGCAGCCCTTGTCCGATGTGGACACCGGTGACAGGGTTTTCGCCGGTCGGGTCGAGGTCGCGGATGGCGCGGCCAACCCAACCCTCGGTACCGACCTTGTTGGGCTCACAGGTGTGCCAGATGTCCATCGAGCGGAAGTGGGAGCGGGGCGAATTGGGGTAACCGACGCCGTGGATCAGCGCCATCTCGCCCTGGTCGTAGATCTCTTTGAGCGGCGCCATCGTCGGGTGCAGGCCGAAGTGGTCGTCGATCTTGAGGACCTCGTCCTCGCCGATGCAGAGTTCGCCGTTACGTGCGTCGTTGTAGTGCCCGTCTGCATAAGGCACCACGCTGTTCATGTAGTCGTTGCCGCCGGTCAACTGAATGATGACGACAACCGGATCCTTGCTTCTGGTCGCGGTCGACATTTGCGCCTTCCTTTCGAATTGGGCCTTGCCGGAGGGACCCCCTCAGCCTTCGGCAGCTCCCCCTGCAAGGGGGAGCGTGGGAAGGGAGATCCTGTTGCTTGAGGGGGCAGGGTGGATCATCCGAATTGGTACTCCGTCGTTGCGGCGATCAGCGCGAGCATCTCGCCGACGCGCTCCGAGGAACCGTCGTAGTCGTCGCTCCAGGAGAGGTCGCCCTGCTCCGAGGCGTGCTCGATCAACTCGAGCCTGGTGACATCCGCCACATTGAGCGGGCCGATCAGGTCGAGGCAATGGTCGACCATCTCGTCCGGGCTCATCTGCGTGCCATTGGCCGCAGCGACGCGTTGGACGATCTTCTGTACGCCTGGCATCTCGGTGTTACTGAAGCGGTCGGCGACGAAGTTGATTCGCCCGACCACAGCACCGGAGTTGATCCAGTCGCGACCGGTCTGCCAGCCCTCGACCGAAGGAGGGTTGTGCAGACTCTGGCCCATGTGGGCCGACTCCTGGCCGAGGCTGATCAGATCGAGCTGTGGGCCGAACATGTGCTCGGTCAGGCGTAGCGTGCCGACGACGGTCTCGACCGGACTCTTGACCTTCTGGAAGGTCGCTTCCTTGAAGAAGTCGGAGTTGAACAGCGCCCGTAGAACGGGCTTGATCTCGAAGTTGGAGTCCTTGAATACGCCGGCGAGATAATCGATCGCCTCCGGATCCTTCGGCGGCTCGATGTTCCAGGCCGGAACCTGGGCCTCGTCGGCGACGAAGAAGTTGTACAGATGTCGGGCGATGAATCGCGGACAGGCCTCTTCCTCGAGGATGATGTCGATGATGTCGAGGCCGTCGAAGTTGCCCTTGCGGCCGAGGAACTCCTTCTCGCCGTAGTCGTGCTCCTCGGGCCGGAACTCGAACTGGAAGAAGAAGCGGTGGTTGGGCACGCGCGGGATCTTCGGGCCCAGCGTCCAGCCGGTGAAGGCGCGGGCGCACTCGAAGACGTCCTTCTCGGTATAGTTGCCGACGCCCATCGAGAACAGCTCCAGCAGCTCGCGGCCCCAGTTCTCGTTGGGCGAGCGCTTGTGGTTCTCGTGGTTGTCGAGCCAGTAAATCATGGCCGGGTTCTGGGCCAGCATGATCAGCAAGTCGCGGTAGTTACCCGTTCCGTGGTCGCGGAACATGTCGATCTGTGCGATCAGGTGATTGTCGTTGTCGACCTTGGAGTTGCCGACCGCAAAGACACCGTGCCAGAAGAGCGCCATCTTCTCTTCCAATGGCCGCTGCGTGTTGATCAGGTGGTAGAGCCAGTTGGCTGCCCCAGGCAGGGTCACAGGGCCGCCGGTCTCGAGCGATGGCATGTAGCGGAATAGCTGGTGCAGGTCAGCTCGGGGAATATGAGCAGGCGGGTCGACCAACAGCTCAACGGTCTCCTCGTAGCCCTGATCCACGAGCCGTTCCAGTTCTTCGCGCGATGCGCCAAACCCGGCCCGACGCATCAGGTGCGCCATCTGGGCGATCTCTTGCTTCTCCGACTGAATGGCCGACATGTCGTTCCTCTGATTCCCTACCAAAACGAAGCCATACTCGACGTACGGCGCTGCGTATCACAAGCTACACAATTCGCCAAGTGGTCGCATAGCCCCCACACCGTCATCACCCGACCCAATAGTCCGTCATTCCTGACCATCCTCCGTCAGTCCTAACCTCCCTCCGTCATTCCTGCGCAGGCAGGAATCACGAACCACCCAAACCTACCAACGGCGACACCCAACAGCCGTCCCACCTAACCTCAGTCGCCACTCCCGATCCGCGGTGGCAGCCATTGCCCAGGCGATTGCCCAACAGTCGGCAGTGCCGCAGGACGGAGCGTGACCTGAAAGCAAATCTGTGACTCTACGCACTGCCCGACGAGAGGTCTCGCCGGGCAGTGAAAGGGTGCTGTGTTTCAGACTCATCGCGGTCTGTTCAAAGTTGGGTTGGGAATTCTGGGAGCGGTCGTCCTGGCGATCGTCGCGTTCTTGGCGTTCACCCCTGGTCAGGTTCGGGCGGAGTCGGAGCCGGAGGCGGAAACGGAACAGCCAGCGCAGATCGTCTGCGACGGCCTCTACTGATTGACGATGTCCGTCAACACCATGACGCTGTAGAGAGTGGGCGAGTTGACCAAGTACTCGTACTCCTCAGATCGCGAGTGCGAGATGTCGATGACACTCATCGATGTGTCCAGCGAGGACAATCCGGCCGACATCACCAAGACTTGTTCGGTGACCGCAACGCCCGTCCGGAACGGTTACGCATTGGACGTGTCCCTGACCGAGCTGGGTGCCTGCGGCACTGTTGCCATCAACATCATCGTCGATTACGGCGGCAGCCATCCGGCCGGTGTCACACTGGCGCAGCTCCCAGAGTCGGAAAATGATCCGTCTACGGACACCACGGCTGTCGGACCTGGCCAAGGTGGAGTTCTTGGGCAAACCAGTTGCAACTACCGCACAGAAGGAGACCAACCGCATATCTCATCCAGTAGGCCTCAGGCAGTGTCCGCACATGGATGGTGGATTGCTCTACGCCCGAAGTCGAACTGCCCCTCCAAAGCCGATGTCACTGTCACACTTCAAATACGCGTGTGCGAGCGGTTTAGTAATGACTGCTGGTTTTCGACCATCGGCAAAGGCAAGAAGAGGGTGTACCCGGGTGGGGGATCGAGCAGGCGGGCGACTGCCAGGGCGTCCTGTCAGTCATGGGACTCTAAGATCGCCTACAGGAGCATCATCGAAGTGGATCTGGTCGGACAGAGAGATCCGTCTGACGTACAGATCATGCAGAATGAACTCTATTGTCGTCGATACGACTGGTGAGTAAGACGCCATGACCACAATCCTCGTTGAGGCGTTTGGTCGCCTGTCCATTCACAAGGACAGAGCAGCTAATGTCCTCGACGAGGATTTGTATAGCATCTTCCGGGCGCGATCGGAACTGATGGCATGGTCCACGATCAATTCCCCTGGCAAGAGTTCATTGCTCTGGGGCATGAACGAAGCTGAGTTGACCAACGAGGACGACGGACCCCGCATCGGGTTCGCTCAGGTAGGACTCGACGTTGGTTGGAATACTGACATCGTTGACTGGAGCGAACTGGAGCCCCCCCGTTTGAGTAACCGGCGGGGCGGGAAGCCCGCACCATTCCCGACCCGCCCAACCACCCCGCCCACTGACCCGGTGTTGGCAATCCCGCCACTGATTCAGTGCCTGGATGACTCACTCCGATGGTTCGGAGAGGCTGAGGTCGCAGCGGCCCAGGTGACGGCGATTGACACCGAGCGCAGGCAGCGGTCCTACTTGGACCAGTTGGTGTCAGTACACAACTGGTTCAACATCGGAACTGCGATAGAGCGCCCACGCGCATTAGTGACCGTGGCGGCCGATCAATGGGATGAGAGCAAGGAAGCGGATGTTGTTGATGCCATCCAAGAAACGAACACCGGATCATTCGAGATCGGTTCGCGAATCAAAGCTCCGGCAGAGTATGCAGCCGACACCGATTGGCCCTGGCCTCAAATGGTTCGCACGAACATGGGTCTGAATGTGTCGATGCCAGATTGGTCCCCAAGCACCCTTGGGTGGGTGGTGGCCCGATTATTCGAGGCTGCGCTATCTCTCGATCCGGCACCCCAAGCGCTCTCAGTCCGTGTGACGCGCACCGCACCTGAATAAGCAGCAGAGAGGTCAGTCCTCCCGCCGCGCCACCGCCGCTCCCTGCCACCCTCCGTCATTCCTGCCCTCCCTCCGTCATTCCTGCGCAGGCAGGAATCACGAACCACCCGAACCTACCAACGGCGACACCCAACAGCCGTCCCACCTAACCTCAGTCGCCACTCCCGATCCGCGGTGGCAGCCATTGTCCAGGCGATTGCCCAACGGTCGGCAGTGCCGCAGGACGGAGCGTGACCTGAAAGCAAATCTGTGACTCTATGCACCGCCCGACGAGAGGTCTCGCCGGGCAGTGAAAGGATGCTGTGTTGCAGATTCATCGCGGTCGGTTCAAAGCTGGGTTGGGGATCCTTGGAGTGCTCGTTCCCGCGGTCGTTCTTGCGATCGTGGCGCTCATGGCGCTCACCCCCGGTCAGGTTCGGGCTGAGTCGGAGCCGGAGGCGGGAACGGAAGAGCCAGCGCCGGTCGTCTGCGACGGCCTCTACGCACTGACGATGGCCGTCAACACCATGACGCTGAAGAAACAAGGCGAGCTGACCAAGTACTCGTACTCCTCGGATCGAGAGTGCGAGATGTCGCTGACTCTGCGAGATGTTTCCAGCGAGCACAACCCGGCTGACAAGACCAAAAGCTGCACAGTGGCGGCGACGCCGACCGTGAATGGCTCTTCGATCGATGTCACAGAAGGCATGGTCGGAGAGTGCGCGACCGTTGAATCCGAGATCAACGTCTCATTGCCGGAATCGATGGGCGCGGGTCCGCCGAGCGATGGTGTCTCTGGACAATCTGCCAGGACCGCCTATGGCGAGATCAGTGGATACGAGCAAGTCGGTCTCTTGCTGTTCACCAACGGTGTCTACGTCCATTACGTCGTTGCCGGCAATACCGGCACCGTGGGGGCTTACACGACTTGGAGAGCAGAACGCGGCCCCTTCAGCACCTAATTCATCTGGGATCAACGTCGCTACCCGGGCGACTCTGGCACATCCTTCTACAGCTCGAAGCAGTGGGCGAAATTTGTCTCACCGGCGGGCGCCTACAGCACTAACGACACGTTCGTCAATGTGACCGGTCGAGGGTATGTGAGTTGCCAGTTTGCAACGATCGGCTTCCGCGGGGCTAACCTCCTGAACCACTTCCACTATCACAAGAAGAAGTGCGGCGTTCGCTAGCCTGACGACAATGAAGCGATTGCGGGCACGAGACGTGAGATGGTCGTGAGAGACAAGGCCATCGAGATCTATCAATGGGATGGATTCCCACGTGCCCGCACCGCACTCTCCATCGCCCTTGCCATACCCGTGGTCGTCATGGGCTTCCTGATGGCCTTCTCACTCGAAGGACCACTGCGCTACGGACCGTTCCTGCTCTGCCTGGTGACGGTTTCCGCCATCATCGCACGTCCTTGTAATCGTCCGATAGTTGTAGCGATTGCATCTCCGATGGCGATGAGCTCGATCGGAATGATGTTCGTTGCAATCTCGCTGGCCCTTTATGCCACGCTCGCGACCGCTGCTGCTGTCTGGCGCCGAACTCTCGGTACACCATATGGCCGCGCTGTCTGGCCAGATTTGCCACCTGGTCTGGTCCGGCAGGTCGCTGCGGGTGCGACGATCGCCGTGGGAATCGCGTGTGTTTGGCTCCTGGTGCTGGAAGTCAAGTCGCTCGACTAAGGGAGAATCGACCGACATGCATCCAACTCTGTTCGTTGACGCATTCGGGCGCCTCTTCCCGATCCCAGATCGTGTGGCTCCAGACCCCGACCGGCCATCTGAGAACGACTTGGAAGGATACCTATGGGGCGCCTTTCGCAATCGATCGGAGCAAATGGGATGGTCCGCCAGGGAAGGGACGGAACCTTCTCGCCTATGGAATGTGGAAGAGGCGGAACTGACTTACCATCAAGAACCACAGCGACTCGGCTTTGCCCAGGTCGGGCTCGGTGTTAATCCTCCTACGCATGTGGACGTTCCCAACAACCCTCCGCCACCAGGCACTGACCTATCTCAGGGGCATTGGGCGGCTGTACCCACGCTTGATGACGGAGGCCCGCCGACGGACCCAGCGGTGGCGGTCCCGCCGTTGATTCAGTGCTTGGACGATGCAATCCGTTGGTTCGGAGAGGCTGAGGTGTGGTCGTACCAGGTGACCGGATACGACCTGCCGCTAGAGGAGGAAAAGCGCAGGCGCGGCTCTGTGCTCGGTTGGTTCCACACCCCGGATGAAGCCAACGCCACTTCCGCCATCGTCACTATGGCGTCCTCGCAGGGAGGAGATCACCTGGTCTCGGATGTCCTCGATCTCATCCGGGGGACCGGCCATGTCTTCTTCACCATCGGCCCGCTGGTCGATGCGCCGGCTGAAGTCGCCGCTGGCCTCGACTGGAAACCACTCCAGTTGAGCCGCGGCGAAGTGGGCATTGCGGTGTCATTGCCGGAGTGGTCGACCGCCGCGGTCGGTTGGATGATTGGGACGGTGTTTGATGCAGCGCTCTCGCTGGATCCGGCGCCGTACGCGCTCTCCGTCCGGGTGACGCGCACCGCACCTGAGTAAGCAGCAGAGAGGTCAGTCCTCCCGCTCCGCCACTGCCGCTCCCTGCCTCCCTCCGTCATTCCTGCCCTCCCTCCGTCATTCCTGCGTATGCAGGAATCACGAACCATCGAAGCCCATCAACGGCGACACTCGCCAGCCGTCCCTCAGCCGACGCCACGCGATCTCCCCTCAGACAACCTGGTCGGACCCGACTCCGATGTGTTAAGAACGTACATACTTCCTAAGCCCAAAGGGGCCGGCCATGGCCAACCGCTTCCACCTCCGAACCATCATCGACCGACTCTGGCAACGCTCCGCCCAACACAATCCCGGCTACATCCGTGTCAAAGCCCTCAATACTCAGCACCACGCAGCGTGGTTACCTTTAGATCGTGAGTCGTTCCGCAGCAGTTGCCATCCTGGATGGTACTCAGGCCGTTCCGTTGCGCGGCGGCACACCGAGATGCCGGGCGATGTCCTCAACACGGCTCTCGAGACGCTGCTGACCGTCGCTCAGTGTTTCGATGTTCTGCTCAAGCGCATCGAACCGGATCATCATTTGCTCTGCCAGGTTGCCAATCGCCTCTAACGTCAGTTGCTGGCGCTCCTCGATCTCGGGCTGGGTGTGCGGTGTCGTCATGGAGACATCTTAGGCGGTCGGCAGCCTGCGCCTGGTGACGCCCATGGTGCCGAAGCCCGAGGTTGAGTCCGAAGTCGGCCCCGTCCGCACGCCCTCCAAGCCCCCGCAGCCGCTAGATAGCCCGTGCCACGCGAACGAGTCATCGCAAAAGGGCGCGGACTGGGATTTTTCGGCATTGGAGGCACACCTATCGGCTACATTCGTACGAATCTAGTCTGGATTGATGCAGAGATCCGACCTCCCGTTAGCCGGCTCGGTTGTCATTGACCTGAGCGACGAGTGCCTCACGCTCGGCGCTCGCTGGCTGTCCGACTTTGGCGCCGACGTGATACGCGTCGAGTCGGCAGCGGGAGACGCTCTGCGCATTGCTGGTCCGCATCTTGAGGGTCGCAACGACCCTGAGAGCGGACTGCGCCACCTCTTGTACAACGCGGGCAAGCGCAGCCTGGCGTTGAACTTCGATGCGCCGGGCGCTTGGGATCTGATTGATCGGCTGTTGGCTGCTGCCGACGTCGTGCTGGCCCCGCTGGACAAGTCCGCATCTGCTCGCCGCTTCTTTGATCGTGAACGGTTGCAGCGATTGCATCCCCACCTGGGCGTGATTGACGCCGTCATGCGGCGCGGTGGCGAAGAGCTGCCAGCCTCCGACATTGTCGGTGTCGCCAGCGGCGGACTGATGCTGGGTCTGGGCTTCCCTGAAGTTGCGCCCGACTATCCGGCGGGCCGACTGGCCTACAAGCAGGCCAGTCAGGTCGCCGCGGCGACGGCGACGGCAATGCTCTACGACCGTCGCAACGGCGACCAAGCCAACCACGCGTACATCTCGCTGCAGGAGGCGATGCTCTCGACCACGATCCACTTCGCCAACGAGAACATGTGGGTTCATATGGGCGAGAAGGCGTACCGGCCGGGCGGTCACATTTCCTTCCTCGTGCAGGCAAAAGACGGCGACTGGGTGACGTTCGGGCTCGTGCCGACCACCGATCAGCGCTACGCCGCGTTCGCCGAGTGGTTGAACGAACGGGTCGGCTACGACGGGCTGATTGGGACTGAGCGTCCGGGCGACATCTGGATGCCTGACTGGGGCACTGAAACGCACCAGGCGTTCCAGCGAGCCTGCGCCACGTTGCCACGCGACGAGCTGTGTTTCGAGGGACAGTCACGCGGCTTCCTCGTGGTGCCGGTGAATTCGGTCAAGGACATCGTCGAGGATCCACATCTCCACGAACGTGGCGCATTCTTGCCGGTCGAACATCCGCAGTTTGATCGGACAATCGATCTGCCGCGATTGCCAGTCCATTCAACCGGATACGAGCCGGTCGGGCGTCCGGCGCCGACGCTGGGGGCGGACTCGGCTGATGTGCTGGCGGAGCTGCTTGGTGTGGACTCTGTTGAGTATGAGCGGATGGTTGAAAGCGGGTTGGCGGCGGGGCCCAATGGACGATCTGACACCTCTGGGGTCGGAGCCCCCTCAGTCGCTTCGCGACAGCTCCCCCTGGAAGGGGGAGCATTGGGATCGGGGAACGGTACCAGTCCAGATCGGGCCAACTTACCGCTCAAGGGCATTCGTGTGATTGATTTCTGCTGGCAGGCGGCGGGTCCGTTGACCACGGAGCTGATGGCGAATCTGGGCGCGGATGTCATCAAGATCGAGTCGGACGCTCGGATTGACACGCTGCGCGTCGCGCTCAATGCCCACGATCCACCCTCGATTGAGACCGGGGCGTTCTTTCAGGACTGCAACACCGATAAGCGCAGCGTCAATGTCAATCTCAGTGCTCCTGACGGCCTGCGCATCGCCTATGACCTGATCCGCGATGCGGATGTGGTCACCGACAACTTCACCGGCGGCGCAATAAAGCGCCTCGGCCTGGGTTATGACGATCTGAAGCAGATCAACCCACGCATTGTGTGCGCCAGCTTCCCGGTGATGGGCACCTGGGGTCCGAAAGCGTCGTGGAAGGGCATCGGCAATAGCGTCGTCGCGCTCTGTGGACTAGCCGCGCACACCGGCCCGGCAGATCGGAAACCAACCGGCGTGTTGCTGCACACCGACTTCACACTTGCGCCACTAGCGGTGACAGCCATCGTCTCGGCGCTGATCCAGCGCGAGCGCACCGGCGTCGGCCAGGAAGTCGAGATTCCCCAGTATGAGGCAGGCATCCACCTGCTTGACACCGAACTGATCGAGCAACTGGCCAACGGCGAGACGCCGCCACGTCGTGGCAATCGATCACCCGAGTCGTCGCCCCACGGCAATTTCCAGTGCGCGGGCGACGACAAGTGGCTGGCGCTCGATGTGCGCAACACGGTCGATTGGCTGGAGTTGTGCCGCGTCATTGGACGAGATGACCTTGCGGCTCGAGATGATCTACGAACGCTGAGCGGCCGCCAAGCTGCCGAAGAGGAGATCGAGTCGGCCGTCACAGCCTGGACCTCCCGTCAGGATCTTTGGGAAGCGACGGAGTTATTGGTGGCGGCGGGCATCCCGGCTGGTCCAAATGAGGACATCCAGGACTTGGTCGAATCAGATCCGTCGCTAGAGGGGTTCTTCTACGAGTTCGATCATCCGATCGGGATGAAGTTCATGGCTCAGAATCAGCCCTTCCTCTGGAATGGCGAGCGTCTGCCGATCCGTCGCGCGCCATTCTTCGGAGAGCACAACGAAGAGATCTACCGACACGTGCTGGGGCTGAGCGAAGACGAGATGACGGAGTTGATGATCTCGGAAGTGATTCGCTAGCGCAGATATGACGAGGTTGGTGTTGAGCTGCTTCGGAATCGACCTTCAGTCGATGACTAACCCGCGAGAAGCGTTAGTACCACTTCTCCTTGTCGACGACGTTAACGAAATCGCCACCCTCAACGAGGCGTCTGGCGTTCTCCAGGATCAACTCGAAGCGTCGTTCGGGGATGTTCTCCGCATCTGCGACGGCGATGTGCGGCGTGATGATCACGTTCTCGATCTGCCAGAGCGGATGCCCTTCCGGCAGCGGCTCGATCTCAAACACATCGAGACCGGCTCCGGCAATCTCGCCGTTGTCGAGCGCTGCGACCAGGTCGTCAAGCTTGCACGTCATCCCGCGGCCGATATTGATGAAGTAGGCGGAGTCTTTCATCGCCTTGAAGCGATCAGCGTTCCACATGAACTCGGTCTCGGGGGTGTGAGGCACCGTCGTTACGACGAAATCCGCTTCTGGCAGGCGGTCGTCGAGCTCGGATGGTGCGATGATCTCCCCATCGATCTCGTATGCCGGACGAGGATCGACGCCAATCACGCGAGATCCGAACGCGACGCACAACCGAGCCGCCTCGGCTCCAATGCCACCGACCCCGTTGATCAGCACGGTCGATGTGGTGAGATCGACGTAGCCGCGTTTGCGTGCACGGGTATTCCAGCGACCCTCTGCCTGTGCCGCGCTGTAGTACGGCAGCCCTCGTGAGAGCGCCAGCATGTACATCATGATGTGATGCGCGATGTGATCGGAGTAGATGCCTCGCGGATTGCTGACCGTGACCGAATGCTCAGCCAACTCGGGGTAATACCAACCGACCGGCGGCCCCGCGAACGGGTTTTGCAGCAAGCGCAGGCGCTCGGTGTTGGGCAGGACATCGGGAGCGACCCAGCCGTATGCGGCGTCGGCATCGGCCAGTTCTTGCGGACCATCTGTTTCGTCCTCAACCACCACGACATCGAGCCCCGGAATCTCATCACGCATCTGCTGCGCCCAGGCGCGCATGTCATCGTCGATGGGCGGCAGCATCACATACTTGGGCATGGTTCCTCCTCAGGATCAGACCAGTTCCCGCTCAGCTTGACGGCTCAGCCTACGACGCCGGCGGCGATCAACTCGGCGATTGCAGCTTCGCTCTTGCCCAGCAGTCCGCTGAGGATTGCCTCGTTGTGCTCGCCGAGCATTGGCGCTCGTTCGAGGATTCGTTTCTCCAGGTGCGCAAACTCCCACGGCGCGCCGTCTATCCAGATGCCAAATCCTGGATGCGAGGGCTGCTCGACGCGCTGGTAGTGATCGCGGAAGTGCTCGTCGATGTCCATCATGTCTCGTAGATCCTCGACGGCGTTGGCCGCGATCCCGGCTGTCTGCAATGCTTCGGCCGCTTCCCACTTCGTGAGCCGCGATGTCCACTCGCCGATTGCCGCCTCAACTTCGTCGTTACGCGCTCTACGACCTGCCACCGACAGCAGCGATGCCTCTCGGATCCAATCCGGTCGCCCGATGGTCTCTGCAAACGCCGGCCACTGATCGTCTGACTCTAGGGCGATGGCGACCCACTGATCGTCGCCCGCCGATGGAAACACCCCGTGCGGACACATGTTGGGATCGGAGTTGCCGAGACGCGGCAGGTCTTCGCCGAGCTGGTCGAACTGCATCCACTGCGCACCAAGCAGCGCCACCGTCGCGCTGAGCTGGCTCAGTTCGATCTCGCGTCCCTCGCCTGTCTCCTCGCGTGCGCGCAGGGCCGCGAGGATCGCTGTGACGCCGACATGCGGTGAGGTGAAATCGGGATAGGCGACGCCCATGCCTCGCGGCGGCTGATGCGGGTATCCCATCTGGAAATTCATGCCGGCTGCCGCCTTGAGTAGATTGCCGAGCGTGCGTAGCGGTCGCCAAGGGCTATCTCCGCCGACGCCGGGCAAGTGGACGCTGATCAATCGCGGATTGATCTTGCGCAGGTCTTCCCAGGGGAAACCCATCCGAGTCAGTGAGCCGGCCGAATAGTTGTTGACCATCACATCGCAATGGCCAATCAGCTCGCGAAGCAGTTCCTTGCCCTGTTCATCGGCGAGATTGATAGTGAGCGATTGCTTGCCGGTGTTGACCTCGTTGAACAAGTCGGCGAGATCGAACTCAAACTCGCCCTTAACCGGTTGCACCCGCACGGGATCCATCCGCTCGCCGCTGGACTCGACCTTGATCACTTCAGCGCCGAAGTTGGCCATCAAACGCGTCGTCAGCGGACCCGCGGCCACCCAGGTCAGGTCAAGCACACGGACTCCCGAGAGGGGCATGTCCAGGAATGGAGCGGACTCTCCCAGGCCTTCGATATCTCCCGCATCAGTCGGTGCGAGTGAGGAGTCTGTGTGCTCGCCCAAGCTTGGCGCAGGCTGCATCGGCAACGGCGATTGCACGGGATCGAGCGGGCTGCGCGAATAGCTCAAGGCCTTGCCGACCGCTGGCGTCTCGACCGCGATGAACTGTCCGGAACTTGGATAGTGATCGGTCTCCGCAAACTCGCTAAAGCGCAAGGTCGGCATGGCTGGCATACCAGCGGTCCAGAGGCGCTCGAGCAGTTTCTGCCGAGGCCAGACGGCGGCCAAATCCCTGGCCAGATCCTGGAGCGGATTCTCGAGGTATTGCCAGGCGGCTCGGTCACCGCGATGGATGACTTCCCAGTTGTCCGGGTCGAGATGGTGTTCGACGCCTGCCTCGTCCAGCATTGCGATGAACTCGGGCAGCTTGTTCGGCGATATGTTGCAGCCCATCCAGCGATCATCGGCGCAGCGGATCACCTGTGAGAGCGCCGGCCGGTAGGGCGCTTCTTCTCGCCAGCGCCAGGTGTTTGGATTCGAGGTCTGGACGACCTGGAATGAAGTCGCTTCTTGCATCGAGATATCGATCTGGCAACCCGGTCGGCCCGGCGTGCGATCGCGACCATGCAGCGCGGTCATCGCCGACGAGGCGATGGTCAGCCCGGTCATAGTGTGTCCCGGAAATGCCGCGCCATGCACGGGCGGATCAGAACGCTCACCACTGACTTGTAGGAGTCCGCCCGCTGCAGTGGTCGTCAGATCTGTGGCTCGCCAGCCCGACTTCGCACCTTGCTGTCCGTACGGCGTCGCCGAGACTACGATCAGGTGCGGATTTGCTTCGCGAACACTGTCAACCGGGAAGTCTCCGGGCTGGTTCGACTCGATCAAGATGTCGGCCGACGTTGCCAGTTCGAGCAGCCGATCAAGTCCCTCGGCGCTTCGCCAGTCGAGCACCAGCGACCGCTTGTTGACGTTGAAATAGAGATGTTGGTAGCTGCGTTCGGGCGAGGCTTGGTCGTTGACAAACGGCGCCTGATGGCGGATGGAGTTTCCGCCCGGCGGCTCGACCATCGTGACCTCGGCGCCGAGGTCGGCCAGCATTCGCGAGCCTAGCGCCGCTCGATGGTCGGAGAGATCCAAGACCCGGACATCATGTAGCGGAAGCGTCATGGATGGATTCCGACTCCCAACACACTGTCCCTGACTTGTCCGCCGCGTGCCATCCAGAGCAAGAGGCTGCGGCCTCCGCCATACTAGCGATTGGCCGCAGGATGACCGGCAGCCAGCTTTGAAGGAGGAGCAGGATGGAAGCGCTTGAGGGCATTCGGGTTGTGGAGCTGACGATTGCCGTTCAGGGTCCGGCTGCAGGCGGATTCCTGTCCGACATGGGCGCCGATGTGATCAAAGTTGAACCCCCCATGGGCGACGCGAATCGTTGGTATCGCGGCGCAAACAACGACCTGCCGTATGAGTCGGTGGGCACGCAGTTCATCGGCGCATCGCACGGCAAGCGATCAGTCTGCGTCGACATCCACACTGAAATCGGGCTGGAGTTGGTCGACAAGCTGGTCGACACGGCCGACGTGTTTCTGAGCAACTTTCGGGAGCCGGCGCTGGAGCGGATTGGGATGGGCTACGAGCGACTGTCGGCGCGCAATCCCGGACTGGTGTACGCCGTCGCCAACGGCTTCGGTCCCGACGGACCGGCGCGTGAGAACCGAATGAGTGACCAGTTCGCCCAGGCGCGCAGCGGCATATCCGGCGTCACGGGCACGCCCAATGATCCGCAGCTCATTCCGGGCACGATCATCGCCGACACCGGCGGCGCGATGGCGCTCGCCATGGGTGTGCTGACGGCGCTGGTCGCGCGTCAACGCGATGGGCTCGGCCAGAAAGTGCAGACCTCGTCATACGGAGCGATGATCTGGATGCAGCAGTGGGAGATCAACCACACCTCGGCGACCGGGCACATGCCGACCAGGGACGGCGGCTTTCATCCCGTGGTCTCGGCGATGACCGGAATCTACGAAGCCTCCGACGGCGTCGCATTCTGCCTGGGCATCCGTGACGACGATACCTGGCGCGAGTTCTGCGAGTTTGGAGGCAATGCTCAACTCGCCGACGATCCGCGATGGAACAATCGCGAGGGGCGTGATCCCTACCGTGAACAGCAGGCAATGGACTCCGCCAAAGACGTACGTCCATTGGTCGCCGAAATGATCAAAAGCCGAACCAGCGAAGCATGGCAAGCGTTCTTTGAGATTCACCCCGACGGCATCACCGCCCAGCGAGTGCAGAACTACGAAGAGGTGCTCAACGACGAGCAAGCGTTGGTCAACGGCTACATCGTGGAGAAGGACATCCCCCACCTCGGTCAACGTCGAGTCGCCGGCATCCCGATCCGGATGAGCCGTACTCCGGGAGAGCCAAAGAACTCGTTCTCCGACCTGGGCCAACACACGTCAGAGGTGATGAAGGAACTGGGCTACGACCACGTCGCAATCGGGGAGGTTGAGTTGCACAAGGCTCCACCGTTCTAGTGGATAGTCAGCATCGCGTTGTGCTGTAGGGGCGCCCCTTGTGGGTGCCC
This sequence comes from Dehalococcoidia bacterium, assembly GCA_964291515.2. Taxonomy (GTDB): domain Bacteria; phylum Chloroflexota; class Dehalococcoidia; order Bin125; family Bin125; genus Bin125. Next base: position 3,472,786 of record OZ219805.1, on the reverse strand, counting down.
TGCTTGAATCGTGCAATCTCGATGGTTAGCAGGCGGGCGCCCACAAGGGGCGCCCCTACATACGCAACACGAACTCTCTTTAGTGAGCTACGGCATGTAAGGAATACGAGTCGTGGGACCGAGGTTCTGCGCGATGTAGGACTGTGCGTCTCTGACGAAATCGACTAGCAGCGGGCGTGTTTCTCTGGGATCGATCATATCCTCGATGCCAAAGGCGTGCGCGGTTCTCATGGGTGAGCGGATCTCGTTGAGCTTCCCCTCGATCTCCAGGCGCTTCGCCTCCGGATCGTCCGACTCGCGGATCTCACGACGGTAGGCGGCAGTGACGCCGCCCTCGATATGCATCGATCCCCAGTGCGCCGACGGCCAGGCGTAGCGACGGTAAAGTGCGTTGCCGCGCCGGTGCTGCAGTCCTCCGGCGACGCCGTAGGCCTGGCGCGTAATGAAGACGAGATAGGGCATCTGCGAGAGCCGGCTGGTCAGCATCAGTCGCGCGCCTGTGCGTACGAGACCGGATTGTTCATCGGCCGGACCGACCGAGAATCCCGGCTCGTCACAGAAATAAACCAACGGCAGGTGGAAGGTGTCGCAGAGCGAGATCATGCGCATGATCTTCTCGGACGTGTCCTTGTTCGGCGAGCCGCCATTCTCGCGCGGGTTGTTGATCATCACTCCAACCGGGTATCCGTCAACGCGTGCGAGTCCCGTGATCCTCGACTTGCCCCAATGTGGTTGGATCTCGAAGAAGGAATCTTTGTCGAGCACCCAATCCAGGATCTTGCGAGCGTTGTAGATCCTGCGCATGTTGCGAGGTATGACTGAGAGCAGTCGCTCTTCGCGACGCTCGGGGTCGTCGGTCGGTTCCAGCCGTGGCGGCATCTCCCAGACGTTTTGCGGCAGGTAGCTGAGGAAACGGCGCGCCTGTTGCATCGCATCTTCCTCGGTCTCGGCGAGGTTCTGCACGACTCCGTTGCCGTAGACATGGACATCCTCACCACCCAGCTCTTCCTTGGAAATATCCAGGCCGCGGCTCGCCTTGACCACCGGCGGTCCACCGACGAATAGCTGGCTCGTCCCTTTGACCATCACGTTGAAATGCCCGTCGCAGGCGATCACCGCCGGCGCGCCGGCGACTGAACCGAGCACGACATTGACGAGCGGCATGTACCAGAGGAAGTCGTCGACTCCGGTACCGCCGCCGACCTCCGGTCCGACGACGTACGTGCGGCCGAGCTGCTCGAAGTGCTTGACGCTGCCACCGGTGGCGTCGAGCAGACGCACATAAGGGATCCGGTTCATGTAGGCGTGTCGCATCGCCCAACCGTTCTTGGTCCCAATCATGCCGTCGGCCGAACCGCCGCGAATGGTGAAGTCGTCGCCCTGGACTGCGACTTTGCGTCCATTGATCTTGGCCACGCCCACCACGGCATTGGCGGGCGTCAGGCCGGTCAGTTCGTTGCCGTCCCATTGCGGATTGCCGGCCAGCGCGCCGGTCTCATGGAACTCGCCAGGATCGATCAGCAGCTCGATCCGCTCGCGGACTGTGAGTTTGCCTCGTCCGTGGTGGAAGGCGACGCTGTCCTCCCCGCCCATCTGCCGAGCAAGGGCAGCCCGCCGTTCCATCTCATCCAACTCAGGCTGCCAGCTCATTGGCTGCTCCCTCGTAGTGACGCGCGCCTATCCCTGGACATTACGCAGTTGCGGGTCGAGGAAATCCCTCAGCCAGTCGCCGAACACGTTGACGACCAGCGACACCACAATAATCGCGATGCCAGGCACCGTGACCAGCCACCAGGCAGTCGCGATCACGCCGCGGCCTTGCGAAATCATGATGCCCCAGGAGATCGAGTCCTGGGCAATACCGACTCCGAGGAAGCTGAGTCCTGCCTCGGCAATGACCACGGTGGCGACATTGAGCGTGGCCAGAATCACGATCGAGTTGACCAAGCTGGGCAGTACGTGCCGAGTCATGATCCGCAAGTCACCGGCGCCGATCGTTCGGGCTGCGAGCACGAACTCGCGCTCCTTCAGTCCCAGCGTTTCGCCCCGAACCAGTCGAGCGAACGTCGCCCACAGCGCGAACACCAGAACGATCACCACATTGGTCAAACTCGGTTCCCAGATCGCGCGCAGGAACACCGCGATCAGGATTGCCGGCATCGCCAACTGCAGGTCGACCAGCGCCATGATTACTCGGCTGGTCCAGCCTCCGAACCAGCCAGCCAGGAGACCCAGCATCGAACCGATCACCGTAGCCAGGGGAATGACCATGAGTATCGCCAGCAGCGAAATCTGTGCGCCGTGAATCAGCCGACTCAGCGTGTCGCGGCCGAGATCGTCTGTGCCCAGCGGATGATCGAGGCTGCCCCCGTCAAAGAATGGAGGCTGCAAGCGCCCGACCAGGTCCAGCTTGAACGGATCCTCCGGTGCAATCTGCGATCCGAAGACGCCAACGATGATGAAGATCAACAGGATGGTCAGCGTGACCGCCAGCGTCTTCGGTGATCGAATCCGCCAATTGCGTCTCCGCCCCGCGAAGGGATCCTCAACTGATTGCCCAGGAGCCTGAGATGCGGCCACGGCTCAGATCGCTCCAGTCCGAATACGCGGATCGATAAACGTGTAGGACACATCCACCACGAGGTTGATGAACACGATCCAGACCGACGTCAGCAACACCGACGCCTGCACGACCGGATAGTCGGTCGCGACGATTGACTGAATAATCAATTGTCCAAGACCGGGCCAGGCGAAGACGGTCTCGACGATGATCGCGCCGGACAGGATGTTGCCGACCTGCAGCCCGAGCAAGGTGATCACGGCGAGCATCGAATTGCGCAGCGCGTGCTTGAACAGCACGGCGCGCTCGGTCAGACCCTTGGCTCGGGCTGTGCGGATGTAGTCCTGTTGCAGCGTGTCCAGCATCGCCGAGCGTGTAAAGCGCATCACCGCCGCTGCTGGGAACGACCCCAGTGTGATCGCCGGCAGGATAATGCTCTGGGGAGTTGTGCGACCGCCCGTCGGTATCCAGTCGATGTACAACGCAATGAACAGGATCAACATCAGACCCAACCAGAAGTTGGGCACCGCCTGACCGAACAGGGCGCCAAGCCTGCTCAGAATGTCAGTCACACCTCCTCGACGCACTGCCGCCACGATCCCCAGCGGAATACCAATCGCGAACGCGACGAATAGTCCCGCCGCGCCGAGCTGGATCGTCGCCACCAGCCGTTCTCCGACCACATCCGTAGCTGGCCGCGTCGCGCGGAAGGACTGACCAAAGTCCAGCCGGACAATGTCCCAGAGGAATCGGCCGTATTGCTCGATGAGCGGATCGTTGAGTCCGTAGCGCTCTTTCGCTTCCTCAATCTCCTGTTGCGTGGCGTCAATCGGAGCAAGCCGCGACACCGGGTCGCCCGCGCCGCGGCTGAGGAAGAAGACAATCGAGACCACGCCAAAAACGACTGCGATCGAGCGCAGAAGCCGTCCAACAGCGGTCGCTCCGAGTTCGCCGCGCATCGTCGATCGCTCTCCGCAGTTCCTCTAGTCGCCTCTGGTCCGCTGTTCCATTTCTCCCCCGGTTCGGGGGGGAGATGCCGAAGGCAGAGGGGGCCACGCGGACAACGGACAGAGTTGCCCGGCGGAAGCCCCTCCAGTCCCTGCGGGACACATCCCCCAATGGAGGAGTGCTGGCAGACCTACGTCTTCAGCTTCTGCGCGTAGATCGCGTTGAGACCAGTCGACGTCCCGTAGAACTCGTTGTAGAGAATCTCCGGTCGAACCGCGTACAGGTGCGGCAGACCGAACAGCGGTACCTGGAACGCGTTCTCGTACGAGATCACCGAGGCCTCGTAGAAGAGGTCGTTTGCGCGCTGCTGATCGAACTCCGCATTGGCATCGTCGATCAATGCCTGGAACGCCTGGAACTCCGGCAGGAAGTCGTCCGTCTCCTGCGCGTGCGAGTACGGCGCGCCGATCGTCGTGACCAGACGGTAGGCGAAGGCCGAACCGAGCGGCGCGCCACTGCTGACGCCAGCCTGGTTGAATACGAACGGATGCGGCAGCTCGTTGTTGCGAATCAGCGCCAATGCGTTGCCGAAATCGGCGTAGTCGATCTCGACCTGGAAGCCGACATCGTTCAGCATCTGCTGCACCGCCGGCATCCAGATCCGGTCTGCGGTCCAGAGGCCGGTCGGCAGCGTGATCGTGAAGGCAAAGCCAATCTGACCGGCCTCTTCGAGCAACGCTCGCGCCTTGTCCGGATCATAGTTGTACTGGCCGGGCAGATTGCCAATCGGCGGGTCGTAACCGGCCGGGAAGGGCGAGTAGGCGCGCTCTTCGGTGCCGGTCAGCAGGTTGTCGATGATTGCGTCGGCATCGATCGCGTAGTTGGCCGCCTGGCGCACGCGCAGATCTCGCCACGGGTTCTCTTCGCCCGTGATTGGGTCGAGCGACTGGTTGACCGGTAACTCAAGCGCCATGACGCGGACATCGGGCAGCGCGATCACCTTGAAGTCGTCGCGATCCTCGAACTGGGCTGCCACGTCGGGGCTGATCCGATAGGCGATATCAACCTCGCCGGCCTCGAGCGCCGCCGCTCGTGCCTGCTCCTCGGGGAAGTACCGACCGGTGATGTACTTGGCCCATCCACGCTTCGATTGGAAGGGTGCGTCGTGATCGAAGGCAAATTCCTCGAACCGCTCGCTGCGAATCTCCTGGTCGGGCACCCACGACATGAACTTATACGCACCCAGCCCGACCGGGTTGTTGGCGAAATGGTCGTCGCCGTTGTCGATGATGTACTGCTTGGGCAGCAGGCCGAAATTGATCCCGCCCGACTGTTCGGGCGCGTCAACGAATGGGGTGTCCATGGAGATATCAAGCGTGTATTCGTCGACGACCGTGATATCGCCCATCCAGGCGGCGCGGGCGCGTAGCTGCGACTCGAAGTCGGGGTTGTACTCGGCCCGGCCCAGGATCCGCTCAAAGTAGAACTGCACGGCCTCAGCATTGAGTGGCTCTCCGTTATGGAAGGTGACACCTTCCTTGATCTTCCAACGGAAGCTCGTCAGGTCTTCTGCGAACTCCCAGTCGCCGAAGCCACCGGTCGGCTGGATCACGCGACCCGAGTTGTAGGCCGCCAGCGCGGCAAAGTGCAGGTTGTTGCTCGCGCCCTGACCGCCTCCGCCTCCGGCGGTGGTGATGTCGAGCGTTGGCGGGAACGAGCCGTATCCGACGATGATCTCCGCATCGAGGTCAACTTCGCTGACTTCGGCTTCCTCCTGCGCCGTGGCGCGGTCCAGCTCATCTTGCTGCTGTTGTTCCTGTTGCTCGACCTGCTGAACCTGCTGCTCGGCCTGTTGCTCTTGCTGCTGCATCGCCTGCTGCTGTTGCTGCATGGCTTCCTGCTGCTGCATTGCCTGTTGCTGTGGCTGGTCCTGCTCTGGCTGACCCCTGTCAACCGCCTGTTGCTGGTCGTCATCGTCATCGCCGCCACATCCGACCAGCGCCAGTCCGGCCCCGCCAACGCCGGCACGGGCCGACGCTCTCAGCAATGATCGTCGGCTCAATCGTGAGCGGCGTAGTTGTGTCCAGTGTCGTGTCATCAATCTCTCTCTTCGCTTCGCGGTACATTCCGCATTCGCGAAATATAGGGAATTTGAAATGCTCATGGAGCGAAACGAACTGATGGGCGGCGGGCGGCTTCATTGGGCCGGCCCCATCCACTCGGCCGTAGATGAGTCGTCCTGCAATGTCCTGCAATGGAGAGGAGCTACCCTCCAGCCAATCACCAACAGCAGTCAAGTTGAGGAGATCTCAGATGCCAGTGGAATTCTGGACCATGGGCGCCGGCGTCCCGACTAATGACGACCCGGCCGTGTTTGATGGCGTGCAGATGGCCGTGCAGGCCGAGCAGATGGGCTACGACGGCATCGTCTGGGTCGACAGCCAGAACCTCGCTCCCGATTGTTACATTTCGATGGCCCTGGCCGCCCACGCCACATCACGCATCCAATTGGGCACCGGCGTGACAAATTCCTTCACTCGGCACGCTGCGATCACGGCGTCGTGCATCGCCACGGTGCAGGCCGAGAGTCGCGGTCGGGCGCACATGGGTATTGGTCGCGGGGACTCGGCGCTGGCACACCTCGGACTGGCGCCCCATGGCGTCGGCCCGTTCGAGCGCTACCTGGAGGAACTGCAGGCTTACCTGCGCGGCGAAAGCGTCGGCTTCGACGAGAGCGATGTCGACGCGCTTGGCCTGGCCGACACGCCGCAGGCGAGCAACATCCGCTACATGAATCGCATGGGTCCCAAAGTGCCAGTTGACGTCGCGGCGACGGGACCGCGGGTCATCCAGGCCGCTGCTCGTCACGCCGATCGGGTCAGCTTCAACGTCGGCGCCGACGTGGAGCGCACCCGCTGGGGCATGAATGTGGCGCGTACCGCCCGAGACGCAGCAGGACTCGAGCCGGAGATTCCCTTCGCTGCATATATCCCGCTGGCCGTTCACGACGATCCTGAGCAGGCGATGCGAATTGGCGCTGGTCAGGTGTCGCTGTTTGCTCGGTTCTCCAATATGTACGGCGAAGTCGTTGGCCCAGCGACTGAACAGCAGACCAGGGTCCTGACCGACATCCACGACGCCTACGACATGCACGGACACGGCCGTCCCGGGAGCGCGCAAGCTGAAGTGATCCCGACCGAGTTCGAGCGCTCCTTTGGCGTCTTCGGCTCGCCCGACTATTGCGTCCAGCGTCTGGGTGAGTTGATTGATATCGGAATCGATCGCTTCATCTTCCGCGGCTCCCCGCTCGATCCGAACGATCCCGACACGGAATCCAGCGTCCGCTTTACGCAGGACGTGATCCCGCAGTTGAAGGGCTAGTAGTCATGGCAGTGGAATTCTGGACATCAGGCCGAGGGCGCGCATCGAGTGGAGATCCCTCCGTATTCACCTCGGCACGACAAGCACAACGCGCTGAGGAGCTGGGTTACGACGGGATCACCTTCGTCGACAGCCAGAATCGGGCGAGCGACTGCTACGTCGCGTTGACCGTCGCTGCTCATTCAACGACGAGGCTCAAGCTGGGCACTGGAGTGACCAATTCCTACACCCGCCATCCTGCCGTCACCGCCTCGGCGATCGCGGCGATCCAGGCCGAGAGCGGCGGTCGCGCGTATCTGGGGATAGGACGCGGCGACTCCGCCCTGGCGCACCTCGGACTGGCGCCGCACGCGGTGCCAGCCTTCGAGCACTACCTCGACCAGCTACAGGGCTACCTGCGCGGCGAAGACGTGCCGTTCGGCGAGACCGATGTCCATGTCCTCGGTCTGGCCGATACCCCCGACGCCAGCCGCATCGAATGGCTCGACTCGACGTATGCCAAAGTGCCGGTCGATGTCGCCGCCACCGGACCGCGCGTGATCGCCGCGGCCGCGCGTCATGCCGATCAAGTAAGCCTCGCAGTCGGCGGCGATCCGGAGCGGATCAAATGGGGCATGGATGTCGCACGCCAGGCACGTGAACAGGCAGGTCTTGACCCTGAGATCGCCTTCGGCGCTTATCTCCCCACGGTCGTCCACGACGATCCTGAGGTCGCCCTGGGCATTGGCTCCCCGGGACTCTCCCTGTTTGCCCGGTTCTCCAACATGTACGGCGACATCGTGGGACCGGTCACGGACACCCAACGCGATGTCCTGACCAAGATCCACGACAGCTACGACATGCACGGTCACGCCCGGGAAGGCAGCGCCCAGTCGGCCCAGGTCACGCAGGAGTTCGCCGGCAGCTTCGGCGTCTTCGGCCCACCCGACTACTGCGTCCAGCGCCTGGGAGAGCTGATCGAACTGGGAGTCAGCCGCTTCTTCATCACCGGAACCACTCTGGACCCAAGTCATCCCCACTCAGACTGCAGCGAACGCTTCGTCAACGAGGTTGCCCCGCAGCTGCGACGCTAGGGCGTGTTCACATCAGCCAACTGCTCCGTCAGAATTCCGTCAATGCCGCGCTTGTCGCGGCATTCTCGCCGTGTTGTGTACAGACAGTGGTGCTGAATGCAGCGAGATACCCGCGGCGGAGCGCGGGTATGACGAAGCTCTGAGTAGGTAAGACGGATATCTCAGTGGGTAGGACCGGAACTCCTGAACTGAATGGCCCCATGTGAACACGCTCTAGTGCAGAATGACCAGCTTGCCCTTGACCTCGCCTGAGTCGAAGTAACGCAGCGCCTCGGGCACTTCGTCGAGCGTGTAGGTGCGATCGATTGCAGGGCTGATGTCACCGTTGGCGATGTGCTCCGCAAGCCAGGCGAGATCGTCGCGGTTCGGCTTGTGCGAGTGAACGACGTATTCGCGGTCGCTGCTGCGTCGCATTGATCCGAGCAGCGCAATCTGGGCGATATAGAAGAGCGGTCCGCCTGTCATCACGTAGATCCCTCCTGGCGCCAGAGCGCGACGCACGGAGCGGAGCCCATGGTGCCCGGCGACATCGAAGATCAGGTCATACTGTTCGTCGCGGCGGGTGTACTCGACCTGCTGGTAGTCGATGACCTCATCCGCTCCCAAATGGCTGAGCATTTCCAGTTTGCTTCCGCGATCGACACAGGTCACGTGCGCACCGAACAGCTTGGCGATCTGTAGCGCCATCGTCCCGGAAGCGCCACCTGCGCCGTTGAGGAGGATTCGCCGCTCCGGTTTGATCGGCCATCGTTTGCGCAGACCCTGTAACGCCAGCAGACCGGTCTGCGGCAAGGTCGCGGCGTGCTCGATGCTGATGTCAGTTGGCTTAAGTGCCATGGAATCCGCGCGACCGACCGCGTACTCGGCGAAACCGCCCCAGCGACAGGTGGACAGATCGCCGTAGACTTCGTCGCCTGGAGCGAACTCGGACACCCCCGCGCCAACTTCCTCCACGACGCCCACAACATCGGAGCCCAAGACCCGATAGCGCGGTCGGGTCATGCCCTGGAACAAACGCGTGGAAACCGTACCAGTCAGCAGGTGCCAGTCCCACGAGTTGACCGAACTCGCGGCCACTCTGACGAGTAGTTCTCCGGGTCCTGGCGTTGGCCGCTCAATGTCCTCGACTCTCAGCTCATCCGCCGACCCGTAGCGGTCGTAGACGACGGCCTTCATCCTTGTCTCACATCGCTGCTGCGTCATCGAGGAAACGGAGCAGCAGGTTTACCGTCTCCTCGGGTTGCTCCTGCTGGACCCAGTGGCCGGAGCCATCGACAAGGTGTCGTCCCTGCAGCTTCGTACAAGCGGCTGGCATCCGATCCAACGCACCTGGCGACTGATACACGCCCCAGTCCGACGCTCCGCCGATGAAGGCTGCTGGCACATCGATCGTCCTACCGTGGAAGATCTGGAGTTGGGCCAGGCACTCGGGATCGCGAGTCGCCCGATACCAGTTCAGACCGCCCTGGAATCCGTTGCGTTCATACTCACCGGCGTAGACGGCCAACTCTGACTCCGACAGCCACGCGCAACGAGCGACCTCGTCGGCAGAGGGCATCTGGTGGGCGACCGTCGTAGGCATGTCCTCGGCGAGGTCCATCACGTAGTACGTCGGCAGCTTGGCGAGCTCGGTCGCCGACCACGCGTCGAGCCGATGCGGACGGTTCTGCTTCCAGTCGGCGCTCTTGTGGTGGTAGTAGGCGCGGAGGAAGTCGTGGACTCCCTGCGGTGCGTTGGTCATGTCGTCGTTGGCCGGCCTGGTGCAGTAGTAGAGCTGATAGTGCTTGCGCGGTCGCTGGAGCTGAGCCAGAGTCTCGGAGATGCTCGCAGAACCCGCAGCCCCTGAGCCGCGAGCCTCGCCAGACCTCAAACCAGGCGGCCCTTGCCACGGCCCACTCATGGTCACCACCGAGCGGAAGATGTCGGGACGAATGAGTGCGCAGTAGGCCGCGACTGGTGACCCGAAGTCGTGCCCGACCACGCCGTCGACATGGTCCCAGCCGAGCGCATTGACCAGCCCGACAGCGTCGCGAGTGAGGTTGAACATGCCAAACGGCAAGAGGGAGTTGTCGTAGTCGGCGGTCCAGCCCGTGGTCCGACCGTAGCCGCGCTGATCGGGGGCGACGACGTGGAAGCCAGCTTCGGCGAGCAGCGGCATCACCTTGCGCCAGCTATAGGCGATCTCGGGAAAGCCATGCAGCAGCAACAGGCGAGGCCCACCCGTGTCCCATCCGGCTTCAAGGACGTGGACGTTGAGGCCATTCACCCCGTCGACCTGACGAGATCGGATGCCGCTGTTGAGCGTGTCGGTGCCGTAGCCAATGTGATCAGTCATGGTTCCCTCAGTAGGTAGAAGGGCTCAAACCGTTCAGGTCAACTTGGCGATCGCTAATGCAATGGCACCCATGGCGCCAACGCCGACCCACATCTTGATCAGCGCGGCGTTCACCTCGGCACGAAACCAATCCTTGAAATGGTCGATGGCATCGTGTGTTGCCATGGGAACGCACTCGCTGTGCTGGGCGTCCCTTGCGGCGACTTCGTCGCGTCTGACGAAGCGCTTCGCAAAATCCGCGTTGAGGGCCATATCAATCTCCCTCGATGAGTTGGCGTTTGGTTCGCTCCCTCATCGACCCTTGAACTGCGGCGTTCGCTTCTCCATGAAGGCCTTTGGACCTTCGATTGCGTCCTCGCTGCCGAATGCTCTCGTTCCCAGCACCGATTCCAGGCTCCAGGCCTGTTCCCAGGACATGCCCATCGAGCCTCGAACGACGATCTCTTTCGCCGTCCGCACGGCGAGGGGGCCGTTGGCGCAGATCAGGTCGGCGATCGCGTGAGTCGTGGACATGAGGTCCTCGAGCGGCACGACGCGATTGATCAGGCCACAATGCAGAGCCTCTTGCGCGCTGAGCCGACGACCGGTGAGCAGGATTTCCATCGCCCAGGCCCATGGAATCTGTCGCGGCAGGCGGATGTGCGCGCCCGCATCGGGAACAATGCCCCAACGGACCTCCTGCAGGCCGAACTCGGCGTGATCGGCGGCGACACGGATATCGGTGCCGAGCATGTACTCGAGTCCGCCGGCGATGCAGTAGCCGTTGACCGCCGAGAGCACCGGCTTGAACACGCGGTGCAGGTTGCGAGTCTCGTTGACCTTGAGTGGATCATTGCGAGCGCCGCCGGCCTTGGCCGGAATGGTGCTGGCCAGGTCTGCTCCGGCGCAGAACGCGCGCTCGCCCGCGCCGGTGATGATCGCGACCCACATGTCGGGGTCGTTGTTGAAGTCCTGGGTCGCGTCATTCAGTAGCGAGAGCAGTTCGAGCGACATCGCATTCATACGCTCCGGGCGATTGAACGTGATCACGCATCGCTTGTTCGCAGGGTCTTTTTCGTAGATCAGGGGCAGGTCGGACTGGTCGGACATGTGCAGTCTCCTTGAATGCAATCGGAGCGTATCGGGTTAGCGACCCTTGAACACCGGGTCGCGCTTCTCCATGAATGCTCTGGGGCCCTCGATCGCGTCTTCGCTGCCGAAGGCTCGGGTACCGAGCACCGATTCCAGGCTCCAGGCCTGTTCCCAGGACATACCCATCGCGCCGCGGACGGCGATCTCCTTGGCGGTGCGTACGGCGAGTGGTCCATTGCGGCAGATGCGGTCGGCGATCTCGTTGGTCGTCTCCATCAGTTGATCAGCCGGCACCACGCGGTTGACCAGACCGCATTGCCATGCTTCCTGGGCCGACAATCTGCGACCGGTGAGCAGGATTTCCATCGCCCAGGCCCAGGGAATCTGTCTCGGCAACCGAATGTGCGATCCGCCAACTGGCACGATGCCCCAGCGCACTTCCTGAAGTCCGAACTCGGCGTGCTCGGCGGCGACTCGGATGTCGGTACCGAGCATGAACTCAAGTCCGCCGGCGATGCAGTAGCCATTCACTGCGGCAAGCACCGGCTTGTGTACCTCATGCAGATTGCGGGTCTCATTGACCTTGAGCGGCTCATCGCGAGTTGCCCGGGTTGCGTTCGGGATCGTGCTGGACAGGTCTGCACCGGCGCAGAAGGCTCGATCTCCAGCGCCGGTGACGATGAGCACCCACAGGTCGGGATCACGATTGAATTCCGCAATCGCCTCGCGCATCAGCACCTGGAGATCTGGGCTCATCGCGTTCATGCGCTCTGGACGGTTGAAGGTCATGAGCGCGCGTCGATTGGAGTGATCAGGTTCGAACAGAAGCGGAGGTTCAGACATGGCTTGGCTCCAAACAGCGGCGGGTCAGGGTCTAGTGAGAAGATACGGGCATTGGCGTTGTGCGCGGAGCCAGGCTTGAGTGGCCAAGCCAGCTCAGCGTCCACGCTGAGAAGGGCGGATGCGATGGGCCTCTCCAAGCGGTTGGCAGTCTCGGTTCTGGCGTTCGCGTTGTTGGCCAGCGCATGCAGCGGTTCCGGTGATGACACGCAGGCCAACCCTGACGAGCAAGCGGAGCAACAGGAACAGGAAACGGTCTCGGAAATCTCGAAGCAGGATCAATCGGAGCAGCCTGCTCAGTCACAGGAGCAGGCATCGGAAGAGTCGGAGGCACCGGTTGAGCAAACAGTCGAACAGCAAGAGCAGGTTTCAAGTGATCATGAAGAACCTGAAACCGCCGAACAACAGTCGATTGATCTAAAGGACGGCCCGTTCGATCCCGAGGCGGTCGACCTCACTCAGCTGATCTTCTGGGGCCCACTGGACGGCTTCTTTGGTCGGTACCTGCCGATCCCGTCCGCTGGACAGGAGTTGCTCGACCGCATGCTCGCCTCTGACTCTCCGGCAATCGACAAGTACGTGATCGATCTGGCCGCCTTTCCCAATCCCTATTGGGGACAGGTCCTGGATTATCTGAACCGTCGCTACGGCGAGGAACATCGGACGGTGTACGAGTACCCGCTGATCTTCGAGTTTGATCCCGAGGATGCGGCGACAGCCTCATACCTCCGCTTCAAGCAGGCGCTCTTCGGCAGTCAGTTCGAAGACATGGCGGAGATGATGAATCCCGACGAGGGCATCACCATCGACGCCAGGGAGATTATGTGGGGCGGCGTGCGCGTCGACGGCATCCCGCCGCTTGAATTCCCGACGCAGATCTTCCCGGAGGAAGCGGCTGAATGGATCAACGACAGTGATGTCGTCGTCGGTGTGGAGATTGACGGCGACGCTCGCGCCTATCCGATTCGGATCATCGCCTGGCACGAGATGGTCAATGACACGATTGGCGGCGTGCCGGTGTCGCTGGCCTACTGCACGCTATGTGGATCGCCGATTCTGTTCGACGGACGCGTGGGACCTGAGGTCTATCGCTTCGGCACCAGCGGCCTGCTCTACCGCTCGAACAAGCTGATGTACGACCGCAACACGCGCACGCTCTGGAATCAGTTCAGCGGCAAACCGGCCTGGGGACCGTTGGTCGGCGAGGACATTCGGCTCAAGGTGCTGCCGGTAGTGGTCACGACATGGAGCGAGTGGTTCGCACTGCATCCCGACACGACCGTACTAAGCATCGAGACCGGCTTCGCACGAGATTACGGAGCCGGTGTCGCCTACAACGAGTACTTCAACAGCCCGCTCACCTGGTTCAATGTTCCGGTCGAGGATGATCGGCTGGCGCAGAAGGACAATGTCTATGCGGTGCGAATCGGCGACGCTCTGACCGCATATCCAATCCAACTGCTCACCGAGCGCATGTTCGCCGTGGACGTAGTCGGTGGTCTTTCGATCGTGGTCATTGCCACCGCCGACGGCGATGGAGGCCGTGCCTACGAGTCGGGCGGAGTGCAGTTTACGTCGGCCGATCCTGCGGCTGGACTGCTGACCGACTCCGACGGCGGGGTCTGGACGATTCGCGAAGACAGTCTGCTCGGCCCAGAAGGAGAAGTGCTGTCGCGAGTGGGCGGGCACAACGCCTACTGGTTCGCCATCACCAATCAAACCGCCAACGGTCGCCTGTGGGAAGGGTGAGGGCCTGCTGGCCGTATCAGCATCCCCGGCAACCGCCATCGAGGCCTGAGTCGTCGTTGCGGACTTGCGGTGGCAACTCCGCAACGACCGCCTGACCAAGGATGACACGCCCTACCTCGCCCAATTTGCGAACTGTGACAAGACAAACAACCGCCAGTTACGAGTGCGCGATCCGTAAGCACTATGGCTCGCTCACACTAGGCGTTATCGCCTCGGACCATGCACTCCGCAACGATTACTCCGTAGAGTTCCTGTGTTCGAGAAGTCTCGAAGTAAGCGTCATGGAGAAGGTAACCATTTGAACCTCCATCCGGATTGAACGCGAGGTCAGTATGAATGTTCCGGGATGAAAGCAATAACTGACTGAGGCTCAGCGATTCGGCGACACGGCACAACGTTGTTTGAGGTGTGGACTCGCCAGTCTGCTCCGCTAACCGATATAAGCTCCCGATAATCCCGTGACCGCGGAATTCCGCATATCGCCGCCGCGAATCGATGGTATCATCTCCCCCAATGACGTAGGTGAGGACTCCGGCACAGGACAGTATGTGGCAGGTTTCATCGAGCAGCTGGACGTGTAGTCCGAGATTGAGTAGCTTACTCCAGTCGGTCTCGCTGGTGATCACTTTATTCGAAGGCTGATCAGCGAACCAGTGGTGTTCGGCCAACATGTCGTGTGCATGAGATATCAATTCACGTAAGGGCCCGGGAGGGATCGGTGGCTCCGGTCGCCTCTCACCGCGCTGATGTGCCTCGTCTAAGCGCCTGATGTACTGCTCCAAGTCTCGCACGGCCTGGTCAACCGAACGAGTCAATGCATGGACTTCAGGGTTTCCATTCGGACCGCCGACGCGTTCGTGAAATTGCGAATCGGACCAAGCGCGCCGAGCATAGTTGAGTCGTTGCCTCGCAAGGACAAGAAGCTCCGCGGTATCGGAATGCAGCGGCCAGATCACAGGCCGACCATCTTCGTTCGCGTCAATGAGATTGAATATGGTCTCAACTTCGGCTTCCAGCGTGATGAGATGCGAGACGAGAATCAAGACTTCGGAGTCCCACCAACGTCTTGAATAATCACTTGGCTGAAGTTCGGATTGTTGACTCGAAGGCTGTTCCAACGTCTGTAAGTTTGGTGCGGTTTGCTGGGGTGGAGTGACCGTACCTTCTTGTGCGTCGTGACGCGGCGGTGTCTGTTGCTTGGCGTTGGGTTCTTCTAAGGCTTGCGCTTCATCTGATCCACCTGATGTTGAGTCAGCTTCCGGTTCAGGTATGGAAATGTGCGTGCAACCAATCAGCAAGACAGCATGGACGATCACCAATAGGAACCAAGTCCCACGGCCAAGTCGTTCGGATGAGAGGGTAACGGTTGTCATGTCGCTATCGGTTGCGGGGCGCATAGCGGGCTTGACGCGACTGAGTTACCATTGCCGACGGTCAATGATGTCGTGTCGACAGTTGTTGCGGAAGATGATGGTGTCGCCTTCGCGTTGGTATGTGATTCGAGTTGCCTTGTTAACGTAAGCCTCCCAGATGCGCTTCTCGCGATCGACAAGGTGAGCATTCAACCCAAGACTGTCCGGTTCTCGCAACAACCGGTCCACCGTCTCGTAGACGGCAATGGCCAGCTTCTGTTGCCGACGCTTCTTCTGCTTCAAGGCACGGTCAAATTTCGCGGTGAATCTCGCTTCCACCCCCCAACCTCACAGATCTCGGAGGTGCTTGAGCGCGTCTTCCACATTGTCGAAGGCGGTAACTCGGTCTGCGCGAATGTCTTCGTCGGCTTCACGCTCACCCTTTTGCCATTCCTCGGTCCAGAAATAGGACTGATCAGACTCAGAGGCGAAGACACCGTCAACCTTAGTGATGTGGAAATTGGTGCTGGCGCGTACAAGCTCTGGCCCAAGCTCGCGGAATGCCCGCCCTGTCTGCCGACGCCCCCGAATATCAGTGGTCATTAGTCTCGTCCTCCCCAAGTGGCATTTGCACTACTTCCAAGGGTACCTGAGCCTTATCGTCTCCACTTACTAGAACATGAAAAGCGTATCGGCCCGGTAACGGAAAGCTTGTGTTCGGCAGATTGAAGATCAGCTGGCATTGGGAACCAGCACCCGGTGTGAGCGATTCACCGATATTGACCTGGCCGGTAATCTCACCCAGCTGACCACCATCAGCGTCCAGTACCCGAATCGATAGCTCACGGCTGTTACCGACTTCAGCAGGGCTGGCAGATAAACGAAGCACCAGGGCCATCGCAGGATGAACCGCTGGAAACTCACTGGCGGAGATGTGATCGAAGGTTCCCAGAATGTTGAGCTTGCCCTCAGCAGTGGTGTTCGCGGCGTCGCAGAGCAAAGCGAGAGTGACCTCCATCTTTGCTGCTCCTCACGCCCTACCCCGAGGGGGCCTGCCCGCTAGGAGCGGGGCAGGCCGAGGCCACGGGTGGCGATGATGTTTCGCTGGATCTCGTTGGTGCCGGAGTAGATCGTGCTGGGCACGGAGAGCAGGTACTGCTCGGGCATGTCGCCCTGCCATGGCGCGGTCGGCTCCTCGGGGATCAGCTGGCCGCCGAGCCCGAACATCTTGATCCCGTAGTTGTAGATCTTCTGGCCCAACTCGGACTGGAAGATCTTGACCACTGAGGCCTCGTAGTTGGGCACGTTGCCGGTCGCCTGGATGTGACCGATCCGATAGCCGAGGTACTTGGCCACGTTGTTGGCGACGACCAGGTCGGCGAGACCGAGTCGGTAGCGATCGCGATCCTCGGCTGAGCCGTTCTGCAGCTCTTCGGTCATGCCTTCGAGCGTGCGCCGCTGACCGGCCGTGGTGCCGATTCCGGAGCGCTCGAAGTCGAGAAGCGTCATGCCGACGTACCAGCCGCGATTCTCTTCGCCGATGCGGTTCTTGGCCGGGACGCGGACGTCCTCAAAGAAGACCTCATTGAAGTGATGACGGCCGGCCATGTTGATCAGCGGTCGGACCGAGAGGCCCGGCGTGTTCTTGATGTCGTCGATCAACAGGAAGGAGATGCCGCGGTGCTTGGGCGCATCGGGATCGGTGCGCACGAGGCAGAACATCTGGTTGGCACGGTGACCGCCCGAGGTCCAGATCTTCTGGCCGTTGATGATGTAGTCGTCACCGTCGCGGACGGCGCGGGTCTGCAGCGAGGCGAGGTCGGAGCCGGAGCCCGGCTCGGAGTAGCCCTGACACCAGATGTGCTCGCCCGAAGTGATCTTGGGCAGGTACTCGGCCTTCTGCTCGTCGGAACCATGAATAATCATGGTCGGACCAATCATGCCAACGCCAAAGCCACGCGTCCCGGTGTCGGGTGCGCCGTGGTAGCCGAACTCTTCGTTGAACACGATCTGCTCGTAGATCGAAGCGCCCAGACCGCCGTATTCCTTCGGCCAGGCCGGAGCGATCCAGCCACGGTCAGCGAGCTTGCGGTTGAAGTCGAGGGCGTTGTCGAAGTCCTCGTCGTTTTCGCGCGCGCCGCCTGGACCTTCGCTCGATGCTGGCTCGGGAATGTTGTCCAGCAGGAACTGGCGGACATCGCCGCGCAGGGTTTCTTCAGCTTCAGAGAATCGGAGTTCCATCAGATCAACCTTGCTACTAGGTGCTGGGGGACGATTGGAGCGCTCTGGAGCGGGAGACGGGATTCGAACCCGCGACCCTCTGCTTGGGAAGCAGATGCTCTACCACTGAGCTACTCCCGCAAGCGCTCCCGTTGCGCCGATAGCCGTGCGCAAGCGGTGGTACGAAACAGTCCTTTGCATCGTACACGTGGTTGCGGTTGCAGTGGAATGGCGAAGACTACCTCAGAGACTTCGGTACGTGCCGGCGGTTCGGCGTTGATCGAGGACTCGGAGCACTCCGCCTCCCGCGAGGGCCGTGGCAACGACAATCCCGCCGGCCAGCGCCGCAATGGCTGCGTTGCGAACCAACAACGATATGGCGTCTGCCGCCATCAACCAGAGGTCGGCTTCGAACGGATCGGCTTGGGACAGCGCTCGCCCATCGAACGCCGATTGGGCCAGTATGGCTGCCAGCCAGACGACGGCCGCTCCGATACCGATGGCTAGCGCTGGCGCGCCAATCCGCGACAGTCCTCGTGCCTGTGCGGCCGTCGCCATCGCCAGCAGAAGCGCGAACGATCCACTCACAATCAGCGCAACCGTGGCCACGGCATGTCCACCGCCAGTTAGTCGGCCCACGGTCCCGTCGAATGCCGCCCCGCGAGAGACCAGCCGGAACGCCTGCGGTGAATCGGCGAACACCGCGAACCCCTCGTCATAGACCAGCGAAGCCGTCGCAGCCGAGATGTCCTCAGCAACCGCCTGCGGGCCATCCTCGAGACCGGCCGGGTCGAGCTGCAACGAGATCGGAAAGTCGGTTAGCGGAATCGGATCACCCTCGACTGACGCGGCTTCTAACTCGGGCCACGCATTGACGACGAACTGATCGATTTCGAGCAGCGAACTCACTGCCCGTCCGAGATAGTGTTGGGCCATCGAACGCTCTGTGAGTTGAGTCGCCGAGACAAACAACAGGGCGCTCGCTGTCGTCATCGAGGTCAGCAAGACCGTAATCGTCAGTGCAGAACGTCGCCAGCCGGAGTCTGTCGCCACCTGCGGTCGATACAGCGCACCAGGATTGCTCACCTGACTGACGACTCGATCAACAGCGAGCCCGAGAGCATGTCGGGCAGGCTGCGTCCTCGGCGGTCAATCCAGGGCCACCACATGCCAACGCCCAGCAGCAGGACTGACGGCCACCAGATCAGTCCTCGGACGATGAACGTGCGCGTGCCTCCTCGCAGTTCCCGGAGTCCGAGCGCACGAGCACCGATGGTGCGCGCACCCAGACCGGCGTAGAGCGACGAGAACAGAAACCAGAGCAGGGCGATGGCGTAGCCCACACCCCATTCACCGGCTGTGGGATCGCGTTCGAGCGGGTCGACCATGAGCAACATGGCGAGCGTGGCAAATGCTGCACAGAGCAGGCTGAACAGGCCGATGACCACGAGGTCGATCGCGGCGGCCACCGCGCGCACTTCTCGGCGGACGATTGGAATTCGCAGTGGTTCGGTTGCTGGACGGTCCATCGACGCGGTTGAGCGTAGCATCGAATCCATGAACCACCGTCGCGTGCTGTTGGCAGCTGCGCTGGCAGCGTTTTCAATCTCCATGACGTTGGTGATCGCGTTCTTTGCCGCTTCGACGCTGAAGGCGCAATCGACTCCAGGACTGGAAGACTTGTTGGAAGACGCTACCGAGACACATCGCTTCTCCTTCATCAAGTACGAGCTGACTCATCTGCCGAACCGATGGCTGACCAATGTCGCTGGTTGGGTTGATGACCCGAACTTGGATGAAGCGGCGGTCCTGCAGAGATGGTTCGAACGGAGCGACGAGCATGACCGCAAGAGTGACCGCAATGCGGCCGAACTGCTGCTCGAGCGGCGACTGAGTCGGGCCGTCTCCGAACTGGATCTGGACTCTCCGCTGCCGCTCTTTGGCCGAGTGCGCATTATTTGGCCGCCAATCGATGTCGATCTCAGCGACCGGCTACATGTCCTCGCAGTCTCGGCTCGTGATGAAGTGCGCATGGTCCGCTCGGTGCTGCTGACTTCCGAGGTGCAACGGGACGATTATGAACGAATCGAATCGATGGTCGAAGCGGATCCACGCTGGTCGGCCTGGGTCGGAGGTGTCGGAGGGGTCGCGCTCTATCCGGCAGCGGTCGTTTCGTCGCGCGACTATCTCAGCACGCTGCAAATCATGGCGCATGAGTGGACGCATCACCATCTGGGGTTCTATCCGCTGGGGCTGGCCTACGGCCGCGGATCGGACATGCGCACGATCAACGAGACCGTGGCCGACATCGTCGGCGACCAGCTCGGAGCGTTTGCCGCCGCACTGCCCGGCTACGAGGGAGATTTGCAGCCGGAGCTTGACAGTGAATGGCAAGCGATTCGGGCCAGGACCGATCCGATCCTGAGGCAGCTTCGCCTCGATGTCGACGCGCTGCTCGAGGATGGCAAGATTGAGGACGCAGAACGTGAGATGGAGGCTGTGCGCCTGGAGCTCATCGAACTGGGCAGGCCCTACCGCCGGATCAACCAGGCGTTTCTCGCATTCCGAGGTGGATACGGAGCGCGGCCTTCGTCGGCGAGCCAGTGGGGTGATCGGCTATTGGAGTTGCGGGAATCGACCAACTCTCTGGCTGAGTTTCTCGATGTGGTCAGATGGATCGGGTCGGCTGAGGAGGCGAATACCCTGTTGCCTTGACATCGTCGAGGAGCACCCACGGGTGACGCAGACCGGGTGACGCAAACGTAGTGGGAAGTCTGGCGAAGTCACTCTGTCTCTTCGACGTCTGCTTCAGTCTCAGTCTCGGCGACTGAGGCGCCGCCCGGCAGTATCACGACGACCTCGTGTGAGATTGCCCCGAGGTAACCGTCAACCACTTCCAGTGACAGTCGATAGAGGCCCTCGGCGGCCTCGCTGCTGTCCCACCTTGCGAGCACACCGCCATCGACGCCTTCACTTCCTTCCGCGATCGTGAGGGCTTGCTCATCGCCGAACCGGCGCATGGTCAAGGACCAACTTTCCAGATCCCGACTCTGGGCGCGACCGGTCACGAGCAGACCGCCGCGTTCGATCAGCGCGCCCTCCTCTGGGGAGTCGATCCGAACTGGCGCATGACTCTCGTCGACCGTGCCGGGTTGCAGGTAGGCAACGCGATTGCGACGCAACCAGTCGACGATCACCGGGTCGTGCGCGGTTGCTCCTCCTCTGGCGACGGTTGGCGGCTCCAGCCATACGCCGGCTTGCAGGAACTCCTCGGGTGTTTCAACCGTCGCTCGCTGCAACGTGCGAGCATCCACATCAACTTCGAAGCAGATGTAGTTGTCAACCGGGGGCACGACGCGAATCGAAACGAACAGCTCTTGCGTCGTCGCGGCGCAGGGATTGCGTAGATCGGCATCCGAGTCGGAGATAGCCCAGAGCGGCGGGACCTCTGGTGCGTAAACCTCCGCTCGGTGAATGCCTGCGGGCTGAGCGAACGATGCTGCTTCGAGACCTTCGTGAGCGGCGAGCATGAATCGATTCCAGATCTGCCCGGCCGTCTGCACTGACGATCCGCCCGTCATTGGCGATTCATCCGCGTTGCCGACCCAGACACCGACGGCAAGTTGGGGGGTGTAGCCCATCGTCCAATAGTCGCGGCGGATGTCATCCATACCCGGATCACCAGCCGTACCAGTCTTCGCCGCCGCTGGTCGATCAAGCAGCAGTGGACTGGCGGTTCCATAGAGGAGTGATCGGGCGCTGTTGTCCGAAAGGATGTCGGTGATTTGGTAGACCTGCGCCGGTCGAGCAGCGGCCCGGACTTCCGGTTCGCCCGTCGGCGACCATTCGTAGAGCAGGCGGTCCTCCGCATCGCGGATTTCGAGAATGGCGACCGGATCCAGGTCTCGGAACCCGTCAGGCAGCGCCAGGACGGTCGGATGTCCTTTCATTTCTCCCTGGTTGGCCAGCGTCGCGTAGGCGTAGGTCATGTCCAGCAGCGACACCTCGCCACCGCCCAGCGTGATCGATGGTCCGTACGCTCTCGGATCGTGCATCGTTGTGATACCGAGTTGGTGCATCGTGTCGAGTAGGGCGCCGCTGCCCAGCCGGTCGGCGACGATGAACGCCGGCACGTTCATCGAGTTGGCCAATGCGCTGCGAATCGTGACCGGTCCGCGGAAGATGCCGTCGAAGTTGACGGGGCGGAACTCGGTTCCATCCGCTTCGAGATAGGTCGTCGGCACGTCCCAGAGGACGGTCGCGGGATGCCACATGCGCGGATCGATCTGGAATGCGGCGAGATAGGTCAGCGGCTTGAGTGCCGAGCCGGGTGAATGCGTCGCTGTGGCCAGGTTGACCTGTCCGTCGATCGCTTCGTCGAAGAAGTCGCGACTGCCAACCATCGCGAGGATCTGGCCAGTCGATGGATCGATGGCGACCAGCGCCCCGTTATGTGCTCCTGTAGCTGCTTCGAATCCGTTGATGGCGGAGCGCAATTCAACTTCGGCCCGCTCTTGTAGGGCGAAATCAAGCGACGTACGGATTCTCAGTCCGCCGTTGTCCATCAAGTTGTCGCAGCCCCCTGCGCCTGCCGGCGGGACGAAGCGATCGAGCAGGCAGAGCTTCTCAACCTGCTCACGCACATAGATGACATAGTGCGGCGCGAAAATGTCGAACTTTTCTGTCTCGAAGTCAAGCGGTTCCTGCCAGGCCAGCTCAGCCTCCGCACCACTGATAAAACCGTGCCGAACCATCAGATCGAGTACTTGTCGTTGTCGCTGCTTCGCGCCCTCTGGATTGACCAACGGGTTGTAGAGCGACGGCGCCTGCGGCAATCCGGCCAACAGCGCAGATTCGGCCAGCGTCAGTTGCGACGGCGCTTTGCCGAAGTAGCGATGGCTCGCTGCGCCAATCCCATAGGAGAAGTTCCCGTAGTAGATCGAGTTGAGATACCACTCGAGGATTTGTTTCTTGCTGTATTCACCGGTCAACTCAATCGCAAGAATCGTCTCCTTGAGCTTGCCTCGAACCCGGTTCCACGTGCGACCGCTGCGTTCCTCGGGCGGAATCAAGACATTCTTGACGAGTTGCTGTGTAATCGACGAGCCGCCTGAACCACCAAGGAAGTTGGAACTGCCCACGCCAAAGTTCTCCCAGGCGGCGCGCATCAGTCCGCGCAGGTTGATGCCCTGGTTTGTCCAGAACGAGGAGTCTTCGGTCGCAACGGTCGCATCGACGATGAATTGCGACACTCGATGCAATCGCACCGGAGCGCGCAATCCGTCGGACGCGCGCGCGTACTCGAACAGCAGGACGCCGTCCTCGCCGTTGCGGTCGAAGACCCTGGTACTGCCGAGCAGCAGTTGGGTCTCTTCGATCTCATCGGGGGCGGCGAGGTCATCGGCGAAATCGGAGTAAATCAGGTACGCGGCCCCGGCCGCTGCGCCCAGCATGACCATCGGCACACCGAGCAGGATGACCAGCGCAACCATCCAGCCGCGCATGCGCGCCGGCTCGACACGCTCGCCCCGCGTTCGACGACGCGAACGAATCGCCAGGCGCGTGGCCAGGCTCAGGCGTCGTCCGGGCTCCCGGTGTCGTTCAGAGGGCAATGCCCATACTCCTGCCCACACTCCCGCTTAGTCTCCACATTACGTCGTGTGACCTTCAACCTGACCAGTAGGTGATCGAGCGATACGCTGCATTTCACTCACCGATAACGAAGGCGCTCGCGCGATCCTCCCAATATGCCCTTATCAGACGACACACAGTTCACGAGCGAACAGGTCCGTCATCTCGCATCTTTGGTGCGTATTGAATTGACGGATTCCGAAGTCGAAGAGTTCCGCAGCGAACTCGCGAGCATCCTCTCGCACATCGACGCGTTGGCTGAAATCGACACCACAGACGTCCCACCGACCAACAACGGCGCAGATTTACTCAACGTCAAAGACGAGGACACCTCGCGGCCATCGTTGCCTCGCGAGCAGATCATGGCGAATGCGCCTCAGCGGGAGGACGACTACTTCCGCGTGCATGCGGTGCTTGATCAATCATGAGCACATCCCTTGACACCACAGGCAACCAGGACCTGCTGACGATCACATTGGCAGACGGCGCACGCCGGCTTCGGGACGGAACCGTCACGTCGAAACAACTCACTGAGGCCTTTCTGGACCGGATCAGCGCCACCGATGAGGACGTGCACGCATTCGTCACGGTGACAGACGAGTCGGCGTTGGCTGAGGCTGCCGCCGCTGACAATCTGCTCGCCAGTGGTGATGCGACTGCGCCGCTGACCGGCTTGCCGATTGCGCTCAAGGACGTCTTGATGACCAAGGGCGTGCGCACCACTGCCGGTTCGCGGATGCTTGACAATCTCGTCCCGCCTTATGACGCAACGGTCGTCTCGCTCTTGCGCGAGGCCGGCGCTGTCTCCGTGGGCAAGACGAACATGGACGAGTTCGCGATGGGTTCCTCCACCGAACACTCCGCCTGGTTCCCGACAGCGAATCCTTGGGACCTCGAGCGCGTGCCGGGCGGTTCATCTGGTGGATCTGCCGCCGCCGTCGCGGCGCAACAGTGCATCGCGTCGCTCGGCTCGGACACCGGCGGATCGATCAGACAGCCCGCGTCGTTCTGCGGCGTGGTCGGCCTGAAACCAACGTATGGCCGAGTTTCGCGCTATGGGTTGATTGCGTTCGCCAGTTCTCTTGACCAGATCGGCCCGTTCACGCGAACGGTCGAAGATGCCGCGCTGCTGTTGCAGGCCATCGCCGGACCCGATCCGCTCGACTCCACATGCTACGACGAGCCGCTGCCCGACTTCTCTGCTCATCTCGACCGGGGTCTCGACGGGCTCAAAGTCGCCGCACCGCAAGAGTTCTTCGGCGACGGCATGGACGACGATGTCGCAGCGACGGTTGAAGCCTCACTCGACCTCTTGGCGGCCAACGGCGCAGTGATCGACCGCAGCCCCTCCATGCCCTCGGTCCCGATGGCGCTGCCGGTCTACTACATCCTGGCTCCGTCAGAATGCTCGGCCAATCTGGCTCGATTCGACGGCGTCAAGTACGGCTACGGCGCTCGAGGCGGCGAGTCGATGTGGTCGGACATGGAAGCGACCCGGCAGCACGGATTCGGCCGTGAGGTCAAGCGCCGCATCCTGCTTGGTGCATATGCGCTTTCGGCCGGCTACTACGACGCCTACTACCTGCAGGCGCAGAAAGTCCGCACGTTGATTCGTCGGGAGTTCGACCGCGTCTTCGCCGAACACGATGTGATCGTCGCACCGACAGCGCCGACGGTCGCCTTCAAGCAGGGCGAGATCACCGACCCGTATCAGATGTACCTCAATGACATCTACACGATTCCGGCCAATATCGCCGGTCTGCCGGCGGTCTCGATTCCCGGCGGTTTCGGCGCCGACGGGATGCCGGTTGGTCTGCAGTTCGTCGGACAACGTCTGGACGAGACCACCCTGCTCGGCGTCGCCAACGCATACGAGCAAATCGCGCGATGGCCCACGATTCCGAGCTCGAATGTTGGCTCAACGTAACGAGTAGATCCGGTCTGCCCACCACCACTGACATGACCCAATAGTTCACGTAAAGTGCGATCTTGATGGACTCAATCCTGGAACCCGTTCTGCGCGAACTCGAACGTGATGCCCGCCTGTCTCCGGCCCAGATCGCCGCGACCGTGGGCGTTGAAGAATCGGCGGTGGTTGACGCGATCGAAGAAGCGCAGGAACGCGGCATCATCCTGGCGCACGGCGCGAAGATCAATTGGGAGACTCTGGGGCTCTCGACCGTGTACGCCGTCGTTGAAGTGACGGTCGAGCCGCAGGAGAATGTCGGCTATAACGCCGTCGCCCGCCGGATCGCGCGCTTTGATGAAGTGCGGACCGTCTACTTCGTTTCGGGCGCGTACGACCTCCTCGTGATGGTCGAGGCCGACAACATGCGCGGCATTTCCGACTTCGTCGGCGATCGCCTGGCCACGATGTCGGGCGTCAAGGGCACCACGACCCGCGTACTGATGCGCCGCTACAAGGAAGACGGCGTCTTCCTGGAGATCGATCTGCAGAACGACCGCCAGAAGGTCGTCTTCTAACCCGTACACAGGAGTACAGAGCGAGAGTTCCATGCCCATCGCGTCCAACGACCGCCCATTTGCCAGCGACGACGAACCCAGGCGTATCGGCGCCGCGGGTGCTGGATCGGCGTCCGCGGCGGCTGGAGTGGGAACGAACGCGTCTGACGGTGCGAGCAGAGTCGCCGAGCGAGTGCAGGCGGTGCCCGGTTCAGGCATCCGGCGCTTCTTCGACATCATCGCCTCGATGGACCAGGTGATATCGCTGGGCGTCGGCGAACCTGACTTCGTTACACCCTGGCCCATCTCCGAAGCCGGCATTCGCGCGATCGAGCAGGGTCACACGCACTACACATCCAACCTGGGGCTGCTGGAGTTGCGAGAAGCGATCGCCGCCGACCTGGAACGTCGCTACGGGATTGAGTGGGATCCGCGCGAAGAGCTGCTGATTACGACCGGCGTCTCCGAAGGCCTTGACCTGGCGGCGCGCGCCATCATCAATCCGGGCGACGAAGTGATCGTGGCTGACCCGTCTTACGCGGCTCACGCGCCGGCGGTGGTGCTCGCCGGAGGCACGCCCGTCCCCGTCACCACCAACGCGGCGCAGAACTTCGAACTTGACCCAAGCGCGGTCGAGGCGGCTATTACCCCCAAGACCAAGGCGCTGCTGATCGCGTATCCCTCCAACCCAACCGGCGCAGTGCTCGATCGTCGAACTCTCGAGGCGCTGGCCGAGGTTGTGAAGCGACATGACCTGCTGGTCATCTCGGACGAAATCTACGACCGGCTGGTCTATGGCGGCGCGTCCCACACGCCGATCGCCGCGCTTCCGGGCATGCAGGAGCGCACGATCACGCTGGGTGGCTTCTCCAAGTCGCACGCGATGACCGGCTGGCGGGTCGCCTGGGCGGCTGCGCCCTCGGACCTGTTCGGCGGGATGTTGAAGATCCACCAGTACGCCATGATGTCCGCGCCGACGGTGGCGCAATACGCAGCCCTCGAAGCCGTCCGCGCCGGCGAGGAATATGTGATCTCGATGCGTGAGGAATACGATCGTCGGCGTCAACTGATGTGGCGAGGCTTCAACGAGCTCGGACTCGCCTGCGCCGAGCCGCGCGGCGCGTTCTACGCGTTCCCCTCTGTCGCCCAGACCGGCTACGACGACGAGACCTTTGCCGAGCAACTGCTCCTGCAAGAGCAGGTCGCCGTTGTGCCCGGGTCAGCCTTCGGCGCCGCCGGCGCTGGACACGTGCGCGCCTGTTACGCGACCAGTTACGACGACATCGAAGAAGCGCTCCGTCGCATTCAGCGATTCCTCCATCAATCGCCAATGGCCAAGTAGACGGAACGTCCGAAATCGGTCTCGCAGGCGCTAGTCTGGCCGCATGACCTTCAAGCTCAATCCCTTGCCCGACGAACCCGATCCGGAAGATCTCACGCTCAGCATTACCGGCGTACAGGCGCGACCGAGGGAAGTAGAAGTCGGCGAGCCAGATCCGTCACGCCTCGAGTTGCGGCTGGGCACGACTCGCGGAGAGATCAAGGCCATGCTTGATGTCTGTGAGGGTCAGACTGGAGCGTTGATCACCTGTTCCGGCGCCATGGGCGGGGAGCACGAAACGCGGGGTCCGGCCGACAGCGTCTATCGGCGGTTGGCCGAGCAATTGCCCGGTGAAGGCATTTCGACGCTACGCATTCACTACCGGATCGCTGGCGAGTTTGAGGAGTGCGTGCTCGATCTGCTCGGAGCATGCTCGTTTCTGTCCGGCGTCGGAGCGGAGCGGATCGTCCTCGCCGGACATTCATTCGGCGGCGCAGTGGTGATCAAGACGGCGCAGATCATGCCCCAGGTCAGAGGCGTGATCTCACTCTCGCCGCAGCTCTTCGGCACTCGCCAGGTGGATGAAATGGCAAAGCCGCTACTGCTGATCCACGGCACGGCCGACGCGATCCTGCATCACATGGCCTCGGAGGACATCTACGAGCGTGCCGCCGAGCCGAAGAAGCTGGTCCTGATTGAGAACGGCGGCCACGGTCTGGCTGAGGATCCGGAGACCGTGATGTCGGAGATGCACCAGTTCGTGCACAAATATGCGGGCCCACAGCCTCAGTAGGTCGTCAGATCTCTGCCACACTCCCCTTCTCCCCTCTCGCGGAGACCGATGCATCACCCCTCAACCGCCCCCGCCTCCGAGCGGGGGCCTGTTCCTTGCCTGGCCTCTTACCGGCGCCCGTGTTTGTCTCTGGAATCTGGTGAACCGGAACCTATCCGAGCAGCCTGGGCTATGCCAAGTCGGGTCCCCGCTCGGGGGCGGGGACGGGAAACTGAGCGATGCAACACTCTCCTCGCGAGGGAGCTGCTGTGGGCTGAGGGTGGGAATCCCCCTAGGCACAGTCATCGGCAGAGCTGCTCACACCGATCGGGAGCGGGTCCCCGCGTGAAGCGGGGACTGGGATGATGCCTGCGGCCGACTACCCGCCGCCGCCGTTGGCGCCTGCGTTGTTCGAGCCGACTCCCAGACGCTCGACGATTGCCCGAGCCGCGTTGGTGAGCTCCATCGGCACGATCCACTTGGTGCTCTCGCTGGTCGCCAGCGTGCGGATGGCGTCGAGGTATTGCAGACCCATCGTGTTCCCATGTGCATCTGCGGCGACTTCGTTGATCGCCGAAAGCGCGCTGGCGTAACCCTCCGCCTCCAACAACTGTGCTTCCTTGTGACCTGACGCACGCAGAATCTGCGATTGCCGCTGACCTTCCGCCTCGAGAATGGCTGCCTGCCGCTCACCCTCGGCGACGTTGATCTGCGCGTCACGCGAACCTTCTGACTCGGTGATCTGCGCGCGTCGGGTTCGCTCTGCCGACATCTGACGCGTCATCGCCTCGGCGATGGCGGGCGGCGGCTCGATCTCGCGGATTTCCACCGCAGTCACCTTCACGCCCCAACGATTGGTCACATCATCGAGCTTGATTCGCATCATGTCGTTGATGTCGTCGCGACGGGACAGGACCTCGTCCAATGCCATCTCACCGACCACAGCGCGCAGCGTGGTCGTCGCCAGTTGCCGCGCGGCGCCGAGATAGTCGCGGACCTCGAGCACCGTGCGCTCCGGGTCCATGACGCGCAGGTACACGACGAAGTCCACATCGACTCCGGCGTTGTCTCGCGTGATGTTGCGCTGTGGCGGCACATCGAAGTACTGCTCACGGGTATCGACCTTGACCCCCGCCTGGATAATCGGAATGATCCAGACCAATCCTGGCCCCTTCATCCCGACGTACCGTCCAAGCTGAAACTTCGCAACTCGTTCGTAGTCGCGGACCATGTTCAAGATCACCATTGGGAACTCCTGTCAATTGTGGTCGTCCGATGCTCGATATTGGTTGCGAGTATATGTAGACGACCTGATTGTGAATGTACATTGCTGGAGATCAACGAGTTGGCGAATAAGCTGACTCAGTGACAGAGCCCAACCCCGACCCGCAAGTCGACTGGCGAATCAGGCTGTTGCGAAGCCGCACGTATGCCTGGATGGAACTTTGCCGTCCGACCACCGCCACTTGGATGCTGGTCGCCTCGGCATTGATGGTGCTGACCGCAGCCGAGGGCTCGCTCTACTGGGGACTTCCGTTCCAATATGGCGGCACGATCGTGGCGTTCTCCTACGCCGCCGGACTGATCAACAACGCCCTCGACGCCAAGATCGACGCCACGAGCAGGCTGATGCGCCCGATCCCGGCATCGAAGATGACACCGAAATCCGCACTGCTCGCGGCTCTGTTCCCCACAGCGCTGGGCTGCGCGATTGGATTCGCGACCGATTGGCGCGTAGGTGTGATCGGCCTGGCGATGCTCGCCGCAACCGCCCTGTACAGCTACGCCTGGCGCGGATCGCTGCTCGGGTTCGCCGCATTTGGCTTGATTGGCGTGCTCTTGCCGGTCGGCGCCATCCAGACGGCAGATGCGAGCTTTACCAGTGCGCATCTGCTCTGGGTCATCCCGGTCGGCGCGCTGACCGGTACGGCCACGTTCATGATCTACAAGCTGCCGGACTTCGAAATCGACGATGTCGACGGCTCCCGCTCGGTGCTGCACTGGCTGGGCATCGACACGGCGATCTCCATGTCCTGGGCCATACTCGCCGCCGCACTGGCGCTCGCGGCTGCCTCAATCAACCTGTCCGGTGGCAGTCTCGCCTGGATGCTCGCGCCCTTGCTCTACTTCGTCATCGTCGGACTGTTCTGCATCTGGATGCTCATGCGCCGCATCACCGAGGTGCGGCTGCGACTGCAGCGATGGCTAATCGTGCCAATGTTGCCGCTCCTGCTCATCGGTTGGCTCGGCGCGGCGGCCTCGGCCTGATTCGCGGGCTGATTTACGCGCTGGCGAGCCGTGTCATCCGATCCGCTAGGTTGATCGCGCAGCATCCTGGAGCGCGCGATGTCCGAACCGACCGACTGGCAACCTGAAGTTGATGAACTGAACCTGCGCCGCAAGCTGGCGCTCAACATGGGTGGCGAGGAACGCGTCAACCGCCAGCGAGAGCTGGGCAAGCTCACCATCCGCGACCGGATCGACGCGCTGGTTGATCCCGGCAGCTTCCACGAAATCGGAGGCCTCGCCGGTTATGGCGCGTACGAAGATCGGCAATTCAAGGACTTCACACCGTTGCCCTACATCGGCGGACTGGCCAAGATCGATGGCCGGTCGGTTGTGGTTGGCGGCGAAGACTTCACGGTCGGCGGTGGCGCGGCGGATATCAGCACCCAGGAACGATTCAAGAGCCTGTTCCTCGCCGACATGGCCCGCGAGTACCGCGTCCCACTATTCGTCTTTCACGAGGGCGCGGGTGCAAACGTCGCTGCCGAAGGTGACGGCCACGGTCATCTACCGAGCAGCTTCGATGTGTTCGGCCCGGACATTCGAGCCGGCCAGGAAGTGCCGCTCATCTTCGGTGTCGCCGGCGCTACGGCCGGCGGTGTCGCCGCGCGAGCCATGCTCGGCCACTTCACGGTGATGACGCCCCAGGGAGCGCTCTTCGCCGGCGGTCCGCCGCTGGTCAAACGCGCCCTGGGCCAGGAAGTGACCAAAGACCAACTCGGCGGGCCCGACATTCATGTGGCGCAGTCCGGCGCCATCGACAACCGCGCCACAGACGAGATCGACGCCATCCGGCAGATGCAGGCATTCCTCAGTTACATGCCGCAGAATGTCTACCAACTGCCACCCTTCAAGTCCACGGACGATCCGCCCGACCGCGAGGAAGCAGAGCTACTGAGTATCGTCCCGCGCAAGCGGACGAGGCCTTACAACATGCTGAGGGTCGTGGAGCTGATCGTCGACGATGGCGAGTTCTTCGAGGTCAAGCCTGAATTCGGCACGACCGTGCACACGCTCTTTGCTCGCGTCGGCGGTTATGTCGTCGGCATTGTGGCCAACAACCCCAGCATGCTGGCCGGTGCGATGACCGCGGACTCGGCCGACAAGCAGGGACACTTCGTCGAGCTGTGCGACCACTTCCACATCCCGATCGTCTTCATCGCCGACGTGCCCGGATTCATGCTCGGCCCGCAAGCTGAGGCGACGGGCACGCTGCGCCATGGCATGCGCGCCTATTGGGCGACCTATCTGGCCACCGTGCCGGTCTTTACCGTGATCACGCGAAAGAACTACGGCATGGCTGGCCAGGCCACGGCCAATGTCGGCTCGATCAACTACCGGGTTGGCTGGCCCTCGGGCGACTGGGGGTCTATCCCGATTGAAGGTGGTGTGGCAGCCGCCTACCGACGTGAGATTGAGAGCGCGCCCGATCCCGACCAGCGTCGGCGGGAGCTCGAAGAGCATCTGCTCCAGTTCCGCAACCCGTTCCGCACGGCCGAGGCGTTCGGCATCGAGGACATCATCGATCCCCGACAGACCCGTTCGTACATCTATCGATTCCTTGAGCACGCCTACGAAACCATCTCGGCAGACCTCGGCGTCAAGGGCAAGGCCGGCGTCCGGCCTTAGACTTTGCGGCAACACGTTCGCAAGTTTTGGAGAGAACCAGCATGTCCGACATCTTCACCGTCGACCCGAACCTCCCCGACTGGATCCGCACCCACACCGAGCAGTACCTCAACTCCGGTGGTGAAGAAGGCCACATGTGGGACCGCCCTGACGGCTCCGGTCCGATTCCTTGCCTGCTGTTGGCGGCCAAGGGCCGGAAGTCGGGCGAGTGGCGGACGCTGCCGTTGATCTACGGCGAGTCCGATGACGCCTACGTAATCGTCGCCAGCAAGGGCGGCTCCAGAAGTCACCCTGCCTGGTACCTCAACATCGACGCCAACCCGGAAGTCCAGTTGATGGTCGGCACCGAGCAGTTCGATGCCACCGCACGAACCGCGGAAGGCGCGGAACGAGACAAGCTGTTCGCCCTGATGGCGAAGGACTTCGCCCCGTATCTCGACTACGCCATCCGAGCCGGCGGCGCCGGCCGGCAGATTCCAATCGTGGTGATCGAGCGGAAGTAGTCGCCTTCACGCCGTCATACCCGCGCTTGCCGCGGGTATGACGCTCTTGCATGCACCGGCGTGTGCACCCCACTCATCGAGATTGCCGAGACAAGCGCGGCAAAGACGAACCTCGCTACCTGGCGTTGGCCACCTCTGGCAACGACGCTGGCAGACCCATCGCATCTTTGACCTCAGCCAGGACCTCGGCAGCGATCACGCGTGCGCGTCGCGCGCCGTCCAGGAGAATCTCGTCGACCGCGTCTGGATCGGCAGCTAACTCTTCCCGACGCGCCCTGATTGGTGCGAAGTAGTCGTTGACGGAGTCGGAGAGCTGCTTCTTGCAGTCGACGCAGCCAATCTCGGCGCTGCGGCAGGCCGACGCGATCTCCGGCTGCTTGTCCGGTCCAAAGAATCCATGCAATGCGTAGACGTTGCAGACATCGGGATCACCTGGATCCGAGCGGCGGACTCGTTGTGGATCGGTGATAGCAGTGCGAATCGCCTGGAACGTCTCCTCCGGCGTCGCGGCGACGTCGACGGCATTGCCGTACGACTTGGACATCTTGCGATTGTCGAAACCCAGCACCATCGGTGCGCTGGTCAGCTCTGCCTCAGGCTCGGGGAAGGTGTCGCCGAAGATGTTGTTGAACCGCCGGACGATCTCGCGAGCGAGTTCGAGGTGAGGCAATTGGTCCTCGCCGACCGGCACCTTGTTCGCCCGGTAGAGGACGATGTCAGCCGTTTGCAGGACGGGATAGCCGACGAGTCCGTAGTTGACGTTATCGGGCTGTGATTTGGCTTTCTCCTTGAACGTCGGCACGTTCATCAGCCGGCCGATCGGCGTGACCATCGAGAGCAACAGATGCAACTCGGAGATCTCTGGCACGTGTGACTGCGCATAGAGGATTGTCTCTTCCGGCCTGATGCCCGAAGCAAGCAGGTCCAACGCGGTCTCACGCACGTTGTCGCGAAGTTGGTCCGTGTCGGTCAGCGTGGTCAGCGAGTGCAGGTCGACGATCGAGTAGATGCACTCGTACTTCTCCTGCAGCGCGACAAAGTTCTGGATCGCGCCGAGGTAGTTGCCGATGTGCTGCCGACCGGTCGCGCGGATGCCTGCGAACACGCGATCCTGCATGGTGATTCCTCCGAAGTCTTACATTTCGTCAGGCGCGTCAACGCCGATCATTCGCAACGTAGCCGCCAACGCAGCTTGCGACGCCTGCGTCAGGGTGAGTCTCGCTGCGGACTGCTCCGGTTCATCGGCGACCACAATCCGGCAGTTGTCGTAGAAGTACGTAAACGCCTGTGCCAGGCTTTGGGCGAAGTACGTCAGGTGGTGCGGCTCGCGGCGAATCGCCATGTCGGCGACCAGTTCCGGTAGTCGCAGAATCTCACCGATCAGCGCCGTTTCCTGCTCGCTGGCCAGCAACTCGAGGTGCTCGGCAGATGGAGCCATCCCCGCTTCGGCGGCAGTTCTCAGCACACTGGCACAACGCGCGTGCGCATATTTGACGTAGGAGACTGGATTCTGGCGAGGGTCGGCAGACGCGGCCGCCTCAAGATCGAAATCCATCTGCGCATCAGCGGAGCGTTGCAGCATGAAAAATCGCGCGGCATCCGCGCCGACTTCCTCGATCAACTCGCGCAACGTCACAATCTCGCCGGTTCGCTTCGACATCCTCACACGCTCTTCGCCTCGGCGCAGGTGCACCAACTGGTACAGCAACACCTCCAGCGCGTCACCGTCGCCGCCGACGGCCGAGACTGCCGCCTTCGTTCTCGCCACGTGACCCTGATGGTCGGCGCCCCAGACATCAATCACGGTGTCGAATTCACGAGTCAGGAACTTGTCGTAGTGATACGCCACGTCGGAGGCAAAGTACGTCGGCTCGCCCGAGGAGCGGATCAGGACGTTGTCCATGTCCTCGCCCAAGTCCTCCGAGCGGAACCAGACCGCCCCTTCTTTCTCAATCACAAATGAGCCGTCACGCAAGCGGTCCATCGCCACGTCGTACGTCGATGCGCCGTCATCGCCGTTGTACAGCGCCGATTCACGCTGCCAGTGATTGAACTCGACACGCAGCAGGGCCAGATCTGCGCGAATCTGCTCCACCATCAACTGCAATCCTCGCTCCGAGAGCTCCTGCGGCGGATCTTCGTCGCTCTCGAGCCAGCGCTCGCCCGACTCCTCTTTCACCTTCGCGGCGACATCGATCATGTATGCGCCCTGATAGCCGCCGTCGGGCAAGGCCGCCTCACGGCCGAACTGCTGCAGGTATCGCGCATACAGCGTGCGTCCGAACAGCCGAATCTGCGCGCCTGCGTCGTTGACGTAGTACTCGCGCTCGACATCGAAGCCGGCCGCGTCGAGGACTGAGGCCAGTGCGTCACCAAGCACCGCTCCGCGACCGTTGCCCACCTGCAACGGACCAGTCGGATTGGCCGAAACAAACTCGACTTGCACGCGATGTCCGGCTCCCAAGTCGATCCGGCCCCACTGATCGCCGGCTTCAATCACCGACAACAGTTGCGATTGCTGCCAGTTCTCGTCCAGCTTGATGTTGATAAACCCCGGCCTCGCCACATCGACTTCGGCAATGGGCTCAGCGCGCATGATGCGCTGCGAGATTGCCGTAGCAACCTCCATCGGCGGCATCCGCACCGCGCTGGCGAGCCTGAGCGCGACGTTGCAGGAATAGTCGCCGTGCTCGCGTTCTTTGGGTCGCTCGATGCGTAGCTCCATTGGCGGAATAGGCGGCAGCGCCTTGTCGGCCTGCGCCAGCTCAAGGCCATTCCGGACCAGATCACCGACAAGATCTCGCGTCGCTCGCGCCATGTCGAAGTCACATTTCCGCTCGTCAGACTCACACTGTAGTGGCCGGGTGTCCAAAGAATCAGAATATCGCGATCGGTCTGTAACGCACATGCTCTTGCGCTCTCGTGTCAGACCTTCGAATCAGTTCACGTTCGTCATTCCCGCGCTTGTCGCGGGAATCTCGCTGAGTCGAGCACGATCGTGTCTTCCGTGTCTTCCGGTCGCCGCGAGATTGCCGCGGGGGAGCGCGGCAGTGACGGGGTTGTTCTAATGCACCGCCGTCGCGCCTGAGACATCGAAGCCCTTGGCCCGATCTCTGAGCAGCCGATGCTCGGGGGCGCGCAGGTATGGATCTTCATCCAGGATCCGGTTGGCCCAGTTCCTGGCACGATTCAACGTCTCGTGATCGGTGAGCTTGGCGACGCGCAACTCGGGCAAGCCTGACTGGCGCGTTCCGAAGTACTCGCCCGGACCTCGCATTTCGAGGTCGGCCTCGGCTAGCTCGAATCCGTTCGAGGTCTGCACCATCAGTTCCAACCGCTGTCGGCTCTGGTCCAGTTCAGTTTCCGAGATCAGGTAACAGACCGACTCCATGTCGCTGCGACCTACGCGTCCGCGTAACTGGTGCAACTGCGCCAGGCCGAATCGATCCGCGCCCTCGATCGCCATCACGGTCGCCCTGGGCAAGTCGACGCCAACCTCGACCACGATCGTCGAGACCAGCACGTCGGCATCGCCGTTGGCCAGGTCGGCCATGACCGACTGCTTCTCCTCCGACGACATCCGCCCATGCAACAGCCGGATTCGAGGCGCCAGTTCACGCAAGGGGCCGGTGCGCAGAGTTTCGAACTGCTCCGTCGCGGCTTCGGCTTCGAGCTTGTCCGACTCTTCGACCAATGGGCAGATGACGAACGACTGCCGACCCAACTTCGCTTCTTCGCGGATGCGCCGGTAAACGATCTCCTCTCGGTTTGCTGGCGCCACGATCTGCGTTTGCACACGTAGCCGACCGGGCGGCAGCTCGTCGATCACCGATGAGTCCAACTCGCCATAGACCGTCAGGGCCAACGTTCGTGGAATCGGGGTGGCTGTCATCACCAACAGATGCGGACTGCGACCCTTGCTGCGCAGCGCGTCGCGTTGCATGACGCCGAATCGGTGCTGTTCATCAACGACGGCGAGGCCAAGGTCTTTGAAGTTGGCGCTCTCCTGGATCAGCGCGTGCGTGCCGACCACCAGGTCGAGCATGCCGCTCTCCATCTCCTGGTGAATCTGTCGCTTGCGCGCGGCCCGCACACTGCCGGTCAACAGCGCCATCCGCACCGGACGCCCCAGCGCCGGAGACAGGCTGTAGTTGTGCCAGAGCTGGTCACCGTCGGCGTGGTCCTTGCCGGCGAAGAGCCGTTGGAAGGTCTCGAAGTGCTGAGAGGCCAGCACTTCGGTCGGCGCCATCAGCACGGTCTGATGCCCGGCCCGCACCGAGGCCAACATGGCTGCAGCGGCGACCACGGTCTTGCCGGACCCAACATCACCCTGCAACAACCGCGCCATCGGCTCTCGACGGAACATGTCGTTGCGGATCTCGGTCAAGACACGCTGCTGGGCGACAGTCAATTCGAATGGCAGCGCTCCAAGAAACGTATCGAGAAATTCGCCTGGCATGGCAATCGGCGGCGCGTCCGAACGGCGGCGCGCCTCGCGCTTTCGCGACAGGACCGCAAGCTGAATCGAGAGCAGTTCCTGAAATGCGATCCGCTGCCTGGCAACATCGAGATCCGTCATTTCCTCGGGGAAGTGGATCATCCGCAGCGCGTCGGCCTCGGAGGGGAATTGGTAGTCGAGCACAATGTGCGGCGGCAGCGACTCTGCCAGCAGCGGCAGATAATCGCGCACCGCCACGTGCGCCAGCCTTCGGATCGTTCGGTTGGGCAGACCCTTCGAGCGCGGATACACCGGCGAGAGACGACCAACATGCACCGTATCGTCGTCCGGATCGTCGAGCCGCTCCCACTCGGGCGAAACCATCTGCAGCTGGCGTCCGCGCACATCGATCCTGCCTGAGAGGCCGACTCGCATGCCTGGACGCAACGTGCGCGCCAGGTAGGGCTGCGACCACCACCAGACGCGCAGACTGCCAGAGCCGTCGCGCACGACCGCCTCAGTCGCCTGCCGTCCCTTGCGCAGGTACTTCACGCCAATGCTGGCGATTTCACCGACGATGGTCAGCTCGATGCCTTCCAATGCGTCGGAGATCGAGCGGACATTGCGCCAGTCCTCGTAGCGACGCGGCAGATGCCAGAGCAGGTCGTAGACCGTGTTGATCCCCAGCGTCGTCATCGCCTTGCGCGATTGCGAGGGGATGCGTCCCAACACCGATACGTCGCGGGCGAGCGGGTCGTCGTCTTCAAACGTCGCAGTCGGCCTACGACGAGCCGATTTGGAACGTGTGGCGTGTCGGCGAGGTTCGACGGGCTCCTGCGTGGTCTGAGGATCCCGCTTTGCCGGACGGGACATGGCGCCCTTTGCCGGCGCTCCAGGCTTGAGCGCCGAAACGACATCGGCAGCCCAACTGCGTCGCTGATCTGGTGAGAGCGACGCGTAACCCTCCCTCGGCAGCGCTGCCACGATCCGTGTGAAGAACTGACGCTGATCGCCCTCCTTGAGCACGTTGCGCAGATACGTGTCGAGGCCGCCCGACACCGCCCGATCGAGGTAGCCCAGCTTTTCCTCCAGCGCCAGCATGGACTGAAGCGTCTGCGTCGGTCGGCGCTGGGTGGTCATTAGTTCTTGCGCAGCACCGTTGTGCCGACCGAGCCCGGCCCGATGTGCGCGCCCAGGACCGGGCTACTCAACACGATCGGGACATCCATCCCACCACAGGCGTCCGAGACCCGCTTGGCCAGCGCACTCGCGTCCGCATTGGCCTGACCGTGAAGAATCGCGACGCGCTCTGGCTCGCCGTTCGACATGATCTGCGCGTACAACCGGTCGAGCGCCTTCTTGCGTGTGCGTGGCCGTTCCACGTCGGCGACTTCTCCTTCAGCCAACTCCAACAACGGCCGCATGCGCAGCAACTTTCCGGCGAGCTGTCGAGCCCGGCCAATTCGGCCGCCGCGCAGCAGATAGTCAAGCGTCTCAACAAACAGCAACGTCCGTGTTCTGCCGGCGAGTTCTTGAGCCGCTGCTGCCGCCTCCGACACGCTGGCTCCGTCGTTGACGGCGGCGAGCGCCGCCTCCGACGCCCAGCCGACGGCCAACGAGGCCGAAGCCGAATCGACGAACTCAATCGGCGGCCCATGCTCCAACAAGGAGGCGCCCTGTCTCGCCGAGTTCAGTGTGCCCGACAGTTTGCTGCTCAGGTGGACCGAGACGATCCCGTCCGCGCCATCGTCGATCAGCCCCTGGTAGACGTCGCGAAACACACCGGGCGCGGGCTGGGACGTTGTGGGCAAGGCGCCGCCCTCTGCGACGGTCCGATCCAGTCGCTGCCAGAACTCAGGCTTGGTCAGCGTGACGCCGTCATTGAACTGCTCGTCGCCAAAGTGCAAGTGCAACGGAACGACCGAAATCCCCGCAATCTGGCCCTGCTCAAGGTCGGAGGCTGAATCAGTGACTACAGCGATGGACATTTGTTCTACCCTACGTGAACTCACGCGACCCTTCCAGTGCCGAGACCTTGGCGCTACTCAAGCGCCATGAGCCACGGATAGTGGGGCTGACCGCCTTCGATCAGGTCGACTTCGAGGTCGGTTGACTCTTCAATCGCCTCTGCCAGCGCATCCGCCTGTGCTTCCGACACATCTTCCCCGACGTAGAGGGTGAATAGCGAAGCGCCGGATAGCGACTCGGCCATCTGTGTCGCCAGCGCCAGGGCGACCTCGTCAATTGTCTCGCCTGCGCCGACGATCTCACCATCGAGCATCGCGAATGGCTGACCTTCGGCGATCGGAACATCGCCTTGCACCGTTCGCGCTGCGTGCGTCACGCGACCGATGCGAACGGCTTCGAGCGCCTCTTCCATTTCCGCCACGACGTCCTCGGTTGGAACGCCGCCGATCACTGCTGCCAGCGCGGCCACGCCCTCAGCCTGACTGTCGTTGTGGATGACATGGATCCGCTGCGGCTCATCGGCCTCGGCTGCAAGTTCCCCGGCACGTTCCGCTGCTGGGGTGACGTTGTGATTGTTGGGCAGGATAATGACATCCTCACCCTTCACCGACTCAGCCGCCGAGAACAGCATCTCGACCGATGGATTGTCGGCTGCGCCGCCGGAGACAATCGCCGCCGCGCCGAGCTCGCTAAAGACCCGAACGAATCCGCTTCCCTGGGCGACCGCGACAACAGCGGCATCCGATTGCGATTCGTGCGTTCGCGCGGCCTGGGCACGCATGTCGACCGCGCGGAAGATGCGAATCTGTCCGGCGCGATCGGCAGCAGCGTAGGCGTCTGCGGGCTCATCGGTGTGCAGGTGAATGCGCAGGTCCTTGCCGTCCGGCGCGAGCATGACAGTTTCATCGTCGCCGGCCAGCACCTCGCGCAACCCCTCGATGTCAGCGACATTGGCCACGACCAATTCCGTGCAGAAGCCATCGAAGTCGCTGCCGGAGTCCAGCCGTCGCGCGAGCCAGCCGGGATCGATGGCGCCCAGTTCTGCCGGGACCTCAGGAATCGGTTCGCCAGCCAGTGCGCCGGCCATACCGCGCAGCATGAACTCGAGACCGCGCGCTCCCGCGTCGACGACGCCCGCATCCTTCAACACCGGATTCTGCTCCGGCGTGTACTCAACTGACTGGTACGCAGCAGCGACCGCCGCCTGCAGCTGAGCCATTGGACCACCCATCACCGACGCAACTACGACAGCAGTGTCGGCGGCCACGGAGATCATTGTGCCTTCGCGAGGCTCCGACACTGCATTGCGAGCCGCCTCGGCGGCATTGTTGAACGCGATTACCAATGAATCATCTGAATCACGCCAGAGTCCGTCCGCAAACCCACGCAACCACTGCGCGCCGATCACACCCGAGCTGCCACGTCCGCCCAGCAATGCCGCTGAGGCGGCTACGGTGGCCATCTCGTGCGCCGGAGTTTCGTGGTCGGTCGCCTCAAGCGCTTCGCTGGCGGCCGCGAGCGTGCGACCCAGATTGGCTCCGGTATCGCCGTCGGGGACGGGATAGACATTGATCAGATTCAACGCCTCGCGATGTAGCGCGACCCAGCCGGCCGCGCCCTGGATCATCCGCTTGACGTCCTCGCCGCTCAGGCCCTGCGGGTTGGCCTCGTTCAGATCCAGTTCGCCCATCTGTAGCCTCCCGTATAGAGTGCCGACATCGCCGCAGTCGCATGCTCGGAACCCCGCTAGGGTGCTGGTATGATACCTGCCACGCACCGGCGACAGCCGACACTGCCGCGTGCGTGAAAGACGGATTGAGGACGGAACGATGGCCGGCAAATGTGACCTCTGTGACAAGCGGACCACGTTCGGCCGCAACATCCGGCACAAGCACTCGGGTCGATGGAAGCGCAAGGCGCCT
Organism: Dehalococcoidia bacterium; assembly: GCA_964291515.2. Classification (GTDB taxonomy): domain Bacteria; phylum Chloroflexota; class Dehalococcoidia; order Bin125; family Bin125; genus Bin125. Next base: position 3,432,324 of record OZ219805.1, on the reverse strand, counting down.
CGAACATCGCGCACCTTCAAGCCAAATGTTCACCGACACAAAGTAACCGTTGACGGTAAAACCCAACGGCTTAACGTATGCACCGCATGCCTGCGAACGATGATGAAGCGGCTCGCCGCCTGACCCCAGGCACAGAGCTGTCGAGCGTGAGCTAGACCCCGATCGGAACAACGAACCGCCCACAAGCCAGATCAGCGGATGAAGCGTCCGCCCTTGATGACCCGCGAAGCCTGTCTCTGAACGACTGAGACAGTGCAGACACACCGAGACCGAGGAATATGCGAATCTACGTTGGAAACCTGCCCTTCCGTACAAACTCTGAGGAACTGCGCGAAATCTTCGCCGAGCACGGCGAAGTCCAGGACTGCGTGATCCCCGTCGACCGCGACAGCGGCCGATCACGCGGCTTCGGCTTCGTCGACATGGACGACGAGGAAGCGCGCAACGCGATCACCGCGCTCGACGGCTATGACATGGACGGACGCCAGCTGCGCGTCAACGAAGCGCGACCGCGTGGGGGCGGCGGCGGTGGTGGCGGTTACCGCGGCGGTGGCGGCGGTGGCGGCGGCTACCGTGACGACCGTGGCGGTGGCGGCGGAGGCGGCGGCTACCGCGATGGCGGCGGCTACCGTGAGAGCCGTGGCGGTGGTGGTGGCGGCGGCGGTGGATACCGCGAGCCGCGCTACGACGACCGTGGCTCCCGCGAGAGCTACTCCGACCGTGGGCGTCGCTGGTAGCGCTCGTTCGGCGCACACCACGTCCCAATAGCGACATGAACCCCGGCGTCCGAATCCGAGAAATCGGGTTCGGGCGTCAGGCGTTGCCCTTCGTAGACGTTCTCTGGAACGTCTACGAGGGAGACCCTACCTGGATCCCGACCCTGCGTCGCGTCCAGATGGAGCGTCTCGATCCGAGCAAGACGCCCTTCCTACGCTACGGGCAGGCGCAGTTGTTCGTCGCCGAGCGCGACGGCAAAGATGTAGGCCGGATTTCGGCCCAGCTCAACCCGCTGCATGACGAAAAGTGGCAGGAAGCCGCCGGCTTCTTTGGTCATTTTGACTGCGCAAACGACCCTGAGGCGGCCGCCGCGTTGTTTGACGCGGCCGAGTCGTGGCTGCGCCAGCGCGGCGCCGTCTACTCTCGCGGGCCATTCAACTTCACGATCAACGATGAATCGGGCTGCCTGGTCGAAGGCTTCGATCTGCCGCCGATGATCGCGATGCCTCACGGACGCCGATGGTTTCCCGATCTGATCGAGGCCAACGGCTACACCAAGGTCAAGGATCTGTGGGCGTACCACTATCCGGTCGCCGCCCCGCTCGGCGACCGTCGCCAACGTGCCTGGCAGCGCATCCACGACCATCCCCGCGTCACCGTGAGACCGTTCGACAAGAAGCAGCTTCGCCGTGATGTCAGAATTGCTGCCGACATCTTCAACGAAGCCTGGGTCGACAACTGGGGCTCCGTCCCGATCACGACCGAAGAGGCCGACCGGCTCGCGGCCGACCTGGTCCAATTCTCCGATCCCGATCTCACTGCCATCGTCGAGATCGACGGCGATCCGGCAGCCATGGTCATCTCGATTCCCAACCTCAACGAGTGCGCCCGAGACATCGATGGTCGGCTCTTCCCGTTCGGCTGGGCCAAGCTGCTCTGGCGGCTCAAGCGCAAGCCAGAAAGCGGCCGCGTGATGCTGCTCGGAGTCCGCCAGAAGTGGCGGATCCGAGAGTTCGCTCAACTCGGACAAATGTTGACCGCCGAGGTCCACGTGCGAGGCGCAGAGCGAGGCTATCAATGGGCCGAACTCGGCTGGGTGCTCGAGGACAACAACCTACTCAACCACGCCCTCAAACGAACCGACGCCGAGGTCTACAAGGTCTACCGCGTCTACGAGAAGCCGTTGTAGCGCTCAAGTTTCCGGGAGACAGATACAACAGTTTCTTCGTCATACCCGCGCTTGACGCGGGTATCTCGCTGCGATGTGCAACAACGCAACGCGCTGGCCAACCGTGCCGCTGGTGAGCGCTGTCACGTCAGTTCTGTGCAATGGCGCCGAGTGCTGCGAGATTCCCCGCGTCAAGCGCGGGAACGACGGAATGGTGGGTTAGGCAGACAGCGCGCGACGCAGGCGGGCCACAGCGTCCGCGACCGACTCTCGGTCGTTGTAGACGGCCGAGCCGGCTACTAGCCACGTCGCCCCCGCGTTCACGATGGCGGCGATTGTCGACTCGTTCACTCCTCCGTCGACGGCGACCGGCGACGACTCACGGCCGCAGGCATCGAGCATCTCTCGAGCCTGCCGGATTCGATCCAGCGATTCCGGGATGAACTTCTGACCGCCCCAACCGGGGTTGACGCTCATGATCTGGATCCGGTCGCAGATCGGCACGACGGCCTCGAGCTCGCTCAGCGGCGTGCCGGGATTGAGCGTCACGCCCGCCTCGACGCCACCGTCGGCAATCTGCTGCAGCAACCGGTGAGGATGTCGCGTCGACTCGACGTGGATGGTCACGCAGTTGACGCCGGCGGCGATGAAGTCGCCGATGTGATCCTCGGGATGCTCGACCATCAGATGCGCCTCGATCGGCAAGGACGTCAACGAGCGCACCGCAGCAGCCATTTGCGCGCCGAAGGTGATGGGAGGCACGAAGTTGCCGTCCATCACGTCGAGCGAAATCCAATCGACACCCGCCGCTTCTGCGTCGGCGATCTGCTCCGCCAGGCGCGTCCAGTCGGCGTTCAAGATGGAAGGTGCAATCGCAACCGACCGACTCGAATTGCCAGTCCTGGCAGTCATGTCAGTCATCGTCGGCCCTGTTGTTTCGCCGCGGCGCGCTCGGCGGCTCGCCGCTGGGCGCGATTGAGTCCCGTTTCCAATGTGGGCTCCTGAGCCGCTGTCTGAGGCTGACTGGCCGGCTTGTTGGCCGGCTTGAGTTGCAGGCGTACTTTCGCCTCATCGAGCGCCATCAGCACCTGCTGCGGCGCGGTACCACCCGGGACGTTGCGCGATTCCAGCGCAAACTGCGCGGTCATGCCGACCGCGTCGGACTCGAACGCAGCATGCTCGGCTTGCAAGTCTTCCAGCGTCAACTCCGACAACTTGCAGCCGCGCTGTTCGCAAGTGCGGACAAGGCGTCCGACCACACCATGCGCCTCGCGGAACGGGACACCTTTGCGTGTGATGTAGTCGGCGTAGTCCGTAGCAAGAATGAACGGATCGTCGTCAACCATTGCTCGCGCACGATCGCCATCGACTTGCGCCGTCAGCAGCGCCCGCGCGAGGACGTGCAATGTACCAATCAGATTCTCAGCGGTATCGAACAAGCCGGACTTGTCCTCTTGCAGGTCGCGGTTGTACGCCAACGGCAGCCCCTTGAGCGTCGTCAAGATGGCGGTCAGGTGACCCACAGCCTTGCCACTGCGACCGCGTGCCAGCTCGGCGACGTCGGGGTTGCGCTTCTGCGGCATGATCGACGAGCCGGTCGTGAAGGCATCGCCGAACTGCAGGACACCGAACTCGGCCGAGCTCCACAGGATCACGTCCTCGCATAGGCGCGAGATATTGACCATGCAGATCGCGGCATTGGACAGGAACTCCACGATGTAGTCGCGCGATGACACGGCATCCATGCTGTTGCGCGAAATTGATTCAAACCCGAGCTCATCGGCAACGGCCTGTCGGTCGAGCGGATACGCCGCGCCGGCGAGCGCTGCGCTGCCGAGCGGCATGATGTCGGCGCGCGCGAACGAGTCGACCAGACGCTCGGCGTCGCGATCGAGCATTTCCAGATAGGCCAGCAAGTGATGCGCCAGCAGCACCGGCTGAGCTCGTTGCAGGTGCGTGTAGCCGGGCAGGTAGACGTCCAACGACTGCTCGGCCAACTCGATCAGAGATGCCTGCAGTCCCCGCACCGCGCCGACTGCCTGCACGATCGCGTCGCGGACAAACATCCTCGTGTCCAGCGCCACCTGGTCGTTGCGCGATCGCGCCGTGTGCAGCCGGCCGGCTGTGTCGGCGCCGATGATCTGGCTCAGGCGGGCCTCGACGTGTGTGTGAATGTCTTCAAGTTCGTGATTGATCTCGAAGCCGCCCGACTCGATCTCAGACTCGACCTGGTCGAGCCCTTCAATGATCCTCGCGGCATCCGCGGCGGCAATGATTCGCTGAGACGCCAGCATCCGCGCGTGCGCGCGCGATCCGGCGATGTCGTGCCGGAACAGCAGGAGGTCGGTTTGAATCGACGAGGAATAGGCCTGGACCAGTGCGTCGGGCGCTTCCTCGAAGCGTCCACCCCAAAGCCGCTGCGACTCAGTTTCGTTGCCGTCACTCATGCGCGGCCCGTATTCCAATTCTTCCCCTCCCCCTTGCAGGGGATCGGGTGATGCATCGTTGTCGCCACTTCCGTCGGGAGAGCTACAGCCCTACTCGTCCGTCGGCAGCTTCGTCAGACCCGCGGAGCTGATCGCTGCGTCGAGTTGTTCTGCCGACAGCTCACGAGCGCGAATCGTCCAGATCGCCGCCGGCTCACCGAGCTCGGCAATCTGCGCAGGGTAGATGGCGTTGGCCAGCGCGCGAATCACGAGCTGTATCTGGTCCTCCGAGAGTGGGCCGCAGAGCGATTCAAACGCCTGCTTGGCATCCAGCGCGAGATATAGGGCGCACTCCAGCGTTGCGTGCCCGGGCCGACGGATCTGGAAGTCTGCAGCGTCGGGACCGCCAGCCGTGGGTACAGCCGCTTCGTATTCGATTGAGATCTCAGCGTCAGAGGCGTTGGTCGTCATCGCCCATATCCAATCTGGTCAACATGTCTCCTACCGACTCGCGTGCGCACCGAGGTGGCTATCGGTCGATTGGTTACGACGTGTGTCCCGATGATACGTCCAGGACGCCGCCCGGTTGTCGGAGCAACTGCTTCTCTGCCTGCACACGCACCGGCAGTCCGAAGATGTCGATGAATCCAACCGCCGATGTCTGGTCGAATACGTCGCCCTCGTCGTAGGTCGCCAGCGAGTACTGGTAGAGGCTGTTCGGACTCTCGACACCAACGACGACGGCCTGGCCCTTGTACAGCTTGACCCGCGACGTGCCGGTCACATGACGCTGCATCGAGGCGGTAAACGCGGCCAGGTCCTGGTGCGTGCCCGTGAACCAGAGGCCGTCGTAAATCAGATCGGCATAGTCCTGCATTAGTCGATGCTTGAGTCGGATCTGGCTCTTGGAGAGCGTCAGCGTCTCCAGCGCCTGGTGCGCGATGCGCAGCGTCGTCGCCGCTGGCGCTTCATAGACCTCACGCGACTTGATGCCGACGAGTCGGTCTTCCACCATGTCGATCCGTCCGACGCCGTTACCCCCAGCCACATCGTGAATGCGGCTGATCAATGTGACAGCATCGAGTCTCTCGCCGTCCAGGGAGACTGGTCGGCCATGTTCGAAGCCAATCTCGAGATACGTCGGTTCGTCCGGAGCATCTTCCGGATTGACCGTCCATTCCCAAACATTGTCGGGCGGTTCGGTCCACGGATCCTCCAACGGGCCGGCCTCGATCGACCGACCCCAGAGGTTCTCGTCGGTTGAGTACTGCTTCTCAACGCTCACCGTGATCGGAATGCTGTGCGCCTGGGCGTAGACGATCTCAGACTCGCGCGTCGTCAGTTCCCATTCGCGGACAGGAGCGAGAATGCGCAAGTCCGGCGCCAGCGCCTGCACCGACACATCGAATCGGACCTGGTCGTTGCCCTTGCCCGTGCAACCGTGCGCCACCGCCGTCGCGTTGTGCTGGCGTGCGACGTCAACGAGCGCCTTGGCAATCAAGGGACGCGCCAGCGCCGTGGCGAGCGGGTAGCGACCTTCGTACAATGCGCCGGCCATCAGCGCCGGGAAGCAGAATGCCTGGGCAAAGTCCTCGCGCAGATCGAGCATTTCGAAGCCGACCGCACCAGCGGCATAGGCACGCGATTCCAACTCTTCGTCGGCCTCGAGATAGCCCATGTCGGCTGTCATGCAGACGACTTCCCAGCCGCGCTCGGTCAGCCAACGCGTCACCACCGAGGTATCCAGCCCACCCGAGTAGGCCAGCACCACCCGCTTCTCATCTGTTCGTTTCGCCACCCGGGTCTCCTGTCCGGTTCCTGTTCGCGTTGTTGCGGTTTACTCCGAGATCGACGCCAGTGCGTCATCAATGATGCCGATCGCCTGGTCGATCTCGTCTTCCGAGATCGTCAGCGGCGGCACGAGTCGCAGCACATTCGGCTTGACCACGTTGCAAAGCAGACCACGGTCGCGGATCGCCGTCACCAGCGCCGGACCAACGTCGGCGCTCAGTTGCACCGCGATCAACAGGCCCTTGCCGCGCACGTGGTCGATCAACGGATGCCGATCCTCCAGCGCGCGAATGCCCGACCTCAACTGCTCACCACGCGCCTCAGCCTGCGCGGGAATATCCTCGTCGACGATGACCCGCAGCGTCTCCAAGGCGACCGCCGTGGTGAACGGCTGACCGCCAAACGTCGTGCCGTGGTCGCCAGGCTCGAGAATGTCGCCACGCTCGTTGGCAACGATCGCGCCAATCGGCACGCCGCTGCCCAGACCTTTGGCCAGGGCCATCACGTCGGGCTGTACACCCTCGTGCTGCCAGGCAAACAGCTTGCCTGTTCGGCCGATTCCGGTCTGGACCTCGTCCAGCATCAGCAGCAGGTTATGTTCGTCGCAAATGGCCCGCAGCGCGGTCAGATAGCCGTCGTCGGCGACATTGACTCCGCCCTCGCCCTGCAGCGGCTCGACGAGGATTGCGGCCGTCTCGGGACCAACGGCATCGCGCACCGCGCCGACGTCGTTGAAGGGAACGTGGCGGAATCCGTCGAGCGGGCCAAACGGCTCTCGGTAGCGAGGATTGCCCGACGCATTGACCGAGGCCAGCGTCCGGCCGTGGAACGCCTCGTCCATGACGATGATTTCGGAGGCACCGTCGCGCCGCGTCTGGCCCCACTTGCGGCCGATTTTGATCGCGCCCTCGGTCGCCTCGGCCCCACTGTTACAGAAGAAGATCCGGGTCATGCCCGACTGTTCGAGCAACACGTCGGCCAGGTCAAGCTGGGGAATCGTGTAGAAGTAGTTGGATACGTGCAGAAGCGTCTCGGCCTGCTGCTTGAGCGCCTCCACCACACGCGGGTGGCAATGCCCGAGATTGTCCGAGGCGATGCCAGCGACGAAGTCGAGATACTCGTTGCCCTCGTCGTCCCACACCTTCGTGCCCTCACCACGCACCAGTGTGACGGGTAAACGGCCCGCCGACATCATGAAGACAGCAGACTCGCGCTCAGCAGTGGTGGGCATGTTCGTCACTCCGGCTACCCCGACAGGGAGACTCAATCCGATTCAGACTACGCGAGCGACTGGCAGGCGTCTATGAAACCGATAGCGCTCGCAGTGAGACATTTGCCAGAGAGCCAAGTTCCCGCGAGTAGGACTGTCATGAGACTGTCTCAACAGTCGGAAAACGAGAAGGGACGGGGCCGTTTGGCCCCGCCCCTCTGATTTGGACAGGGTTGTCTGCTTACGCGAAGACTACGCGCGGTTGCGGACCCGGCGCAGGCCGAGACCTGCGACTACGGCGATGCTCAGTGCGACCAGCAGGCCGATCAGGCCGGCCGAGACACCGCTGCCGTCAGCGAGACCACCGCTGCCCGCGCCCGGGTAATCGGCATCTCCCATACTTGTGTCGCCGTCATCCATGTCGGTCTCTTCGCCTTCGTGGTCTTCCATGCCCTCGTCGTCTCCAGCGAGTTCGTCGCCGTCTTCCATGCCCTCATCGTCACCAGCGAGTTCGTCGCCGTCTTCCACGGCTGGTTCTTCCATGGCCATGGCCGTGACGGAGACCTGGGTCTGGCTTTCGCCCCTCGAGGTCGTGTCGGCGTTGGCGGACTTGCCGTTCAGCGTGTAGCTGACCGTCTCCGGGTCGACTGAGGCGCTGATGCTCCACTCGCCGCTCTCGTCGACCGTGGCCGAACCGAGGTCGTTACCCATGGCGTCAACCAGGCCGATCGTGTCGCCAGCCGTGCCATCCGTGCCATAGAAGTGGTGCGGAGGCGGGTCCTGAGCCGAAACCGATACCAGCGTGGCAGCGGCAATCACCAGGCCCAGGGCTACTGCCCCGATTCGCGACATCATTCCAAATCGTTGCATCTCTGCGTCCTTTCAGTAGGTCGCCTGTCCCCGGCCTTGACCGGGGGCCTGCCCTCGAATCGATCGAGGGCGTTACATCCGCAGTGGTTCGCCGAGCGGACGAGCCGCCCAGCGAACCGTGCTAGCGAATACTACTACCTGATGCAGAGGGTCTCGTTCGCGCTGACGGGGAAGTCGGTAAAACCAGGAACCTCCCACCATAAGCGTCTGAGTAACTGACCCACGCGAGGGTGTCTCACAAGTCAGCATTCCCAGTCCCCGCTTCACGGAGGCCTTCGCGAAAATCGGTCGGTGCGCTATTGGTCAAGTTGTAGGGGCGACCCTTGTGGTCGCCCGCTCTGCCGCTCCTATCTAGTCAGTAATGCAATCGCCAATGCGGGCGACCACAAGGGTCGCCCCTACAGGAGCTCAGAAGGATTGGGAACACGATTATGCAAAGGTCTCCTTCACGCGGGGACCCGCTCGGGCGGTACGGGCTAACTGGTGGTGGGTAACTTACCGGGGAAGGAGCAGGTCCCCGCGTGAAGCGGGGACTGAGATTCATCCAACTGGGTTGACCCCGCACGCGGTGCCTTTCCACAGGTAGATGGCGGTCGCATCGAGACCCGAAACCAGGGCGAAGAGCTCGGAAGCCGAGCTGTCCTGATTTCAGTTGGGGTCGAGAATGCGTTGAATGTGCTCAAGCAGCTCAGACCCATTGCATCTTCGGCCGCTTCCTCTGCTGCCTACTCCGACGACTCCGCTAAGCGCTCGAGGATCAGGCCCAGCCGATCAAGCGCTTCGCCGTAGCCGGCCCAGTCTCCTTCGCGCTGCTTCTCCAGCGCTTCCTCGAAGGCCTCTTGGGCTTGTGCTGTGAGTTCTGCCGCGTCATCGGACAGTGTGATCGGCTGTCGATCCTGCTGAGCTTGCTGCGCTTCGACGTCCGGCTCATCGGCTTCATCCGTGATGGGCTGCCCTGGCGCGTCGCCGAGGAAGGACAGACCCTGGGCCGCACGGTTGCCCAACGCAACCTGCACCGCGTTGACGAACGTGTCCTCGAAGGCAATGCGGTCGCCGTTGACGACGATCACCCCCTTGAGCTGCGGGTAGCGTCCGGTTTCGGCTTGTAGATAGATCGGTTCGACGTACACGTACGAATCGCCGACCGGGATGAACAGGAGGTTGCCTCTGATCACCTCCGAGCCCTGTTGGCCCAGGAGCGTGAATTGTCGGGATACAGCAACGTCCTGGTCGATTCGGTTCTCAATCTGTTTCGGACCATCGACGTTCTTGTTCGACGGGAAGCGGAACGCGAATAGCTTGCCGTAGTTCTCTCCGTCGGAGCGACCCGCCATCCACGCGATCGAATTCAGTCGGTTGCGAGGCGTGAATGGCAGGATCAGCAGGAATTCGGGCTCCGGCTGGTCGGGGAGACGCAGCGTCACGTAGTAGGGCTCGACCGCGATCTCCTGCTGGCGCAGCAACTCTTGTGGGATTGCCCAGAGATCTTCGCGGTTGAACAGGCCACGCGCCGACTCGATGTGATAGGTGAGGTACTGGTCCGCCTGGATCTGGAAGTAGTCCTGCGGGTAACGCCAGTGCTGCTGGAGGTCGAGCGGGAACTCGTCGGCCGGCTTGAACAGCTCGGGGAAGATGTCCTGCCAGACCTGGATGATCGGATCGCTGTCGTCGACGATATAGAGGTCAACCGAGCCGTTGTAGGCGTCGATCACCGCTTTGACCGAGTTGCGCACGTAGTTGTAGCCCCAGGCATGCGGTTGCGAGTAGGGGTATCGATCGGTGACCGTGTAGGCGTCCTGGATCCAATACAGGTGGCCGTCTTCCCCGACGACAATGTACGGGTCGGCGTCAAGCTGTAGGAATGGAGCAAGTTCATTTACCCGCTCCTGGATCAGTCGACGGAAGAGGATCCGGCTATCGCCATCGACGGAACCAGAAATCAGGATGTTGGCGTCGCCAAACGACCAGGCGAACGCCAGACGACGGAAGAGCCCGCCCAGCTCGATCCCACCGAGACCTGAGTACCGTGTCGTCGCCTGATCCAGTTCACCAGTCGATTCATCACCGCTGAGCGGATAGTCAAACTCTTCAGTTCGGCTGTTGGCGATGATGTAGGAGTCGGTGACTTCGCCGTAGTAAATCCTCGGCTCCACGATCTCCAGGTCGATCGGCCCCGACGACGTCTCCTCGATCACTTCCGGGGGAATATTCGAGACCCAGAAGATCGGCTCGCCTGACGGCGACACCTCATCGACTGGTGTCATCACCACACCGAATCCGTGCGTGAACTGCAGCCTCCGGTTGACCCATCCCTGCTGCGTCGATTGCAAATTCGCCTGGGAAAGCTCACGCGCAGCCAGGAAGACCTGATGCTCCTCGCCGCCCACCATGTAGCGGTCCACATCGACATCCGGATACACGTACAGCGGTCGAATCGTCTGGATGGTGTTCAGCGTGTCGTTCAGCGGACGGTGGTCCCATAGGCGGACGTTGAGCAACGCCTCCGGATTGAGTTGTAGATCACCTTCATCAACAGCATCATCGGCGTTGAATTCACGCTCCTCGATCTCGTCCAGCGCAAATGCGTCCCGCGTCGCGGCGATGTTGCGTTCGATGTACGGCGTCTCGCGCTCGAGCTCGTTTGGCTCGACTGTGAATCGCTGAACTGCCGCCGGCAGGATCGCACCACCGACGATCGAGACCAGAATCAGCAGCGCGATCGGACTGATCGCAAATCGCAGCCGCTCGTGGAACGGCCACGACAGCACGCCGAGGATGACGATGATTGCCGCGACCATCTTGACGATTTGGACTGGCGATCGGATGTTGTCGTCGGTAAACGTCGCACCGTAGACGAATCCGCTCGGACTCAGTGCCAATTCGAAGCGAGCCAGCCAGTAGCTCCAGACGAACAGCGCCATCACCGCCGCGATGGTGAGTGCCAGGTGGATGCGCACCCCGAGGGTTGACTGGGCGTTGCCGTGATGCAACATCAGCCGCACACCGTAGGTCGCAGCCGTAGCGAGCATCGTCATGATCGCCAGGCCGGTCGCCCAGCCCTTCATGAACTGAAGCGCTTCGAGCTCGAAGATGTAGAAGCCGAGGTCTTGGCCAAACTGCGGGTCGGTCGATCCAAACGGCTTGGCGTTCAGATACTGGAGGATGAGCTCCCATTGCCCTGCGGCCACCGAACCGAAGATGATCGCCAGGAGAATCATCGCCACGGCGGCGATCATGTGAATCACGCGTGTCAGTCGAGGATCGTCGACCACCGGCGCCATCGCCTCGACCGGCATACGCCAGGCGACGGCATAGGACAGGCCCAAGACCAGCAACGATATGCCTGCGCCGGCAGCGAATAGCCAGACCTGCGTCACGATTCGGAGGTCGAACACACCGCGGTAACCGACGTTGTCGAACCAGAGTCGATCGACGTAGATATCGATGCCGATATTGAGCAGGATCAGCAACACCAGCAGGCCGACGCCGGCGACGACGACACGTGGCCAGGTGCGGTTGCCTTCAGGTGGCTGGCCCTCGGCAGCGGTGTATGGAGGCGGCTCGTCGGCGCCAGCACCACCGCCTCCACCGAGTCCCTCGCGGAAGACTGGCGGCGGCGGTCCAAGTTCGCCGGAGCGACCTTCATCCGACGGCGGCACGTCGCGAGGGCCGTCGCTGCCGTTGCGCCAGCCACCCTGGCTGCGATGAATCCACGGGGACCACTTCATACGAGGGCCGTTCCCACGGCCGCGCCATCAACGGCTGCGCGGACGATTTGCGGTTGTCTACCGTCAACGATACGGACCTCAGCGCCCAAGCCAACCGTCTCACGCCCGGCGCGCAACTTGGGCAACATTCCGCCGGCGATCACTCCGCACTCGGTCAACTCCCGTTGCCGTGCGTCATTCAGGCATGCGATTCCCGCCCCGTCACCGTCCAGCACCTGCGGAACGTCGGTTAGGAAGATCAGAGCAGAAGCTCCAAGCGCACTCGCCACCGCACCGGCCGCAGCGTCGGCGTTTATGTTCAGGGTCGTGGACAGATCGTCCGCCAACCCGACCGGTGCGAGCACAGGCAGCAAGCCGGCGTCGAGGATTCGTCGCAGTGTGTCGGGGTTGCAGCACGGCGTTTCGCCCACCAGCCCGATTCTGGTCGAGATTGGCGAATGCAGCGTGCCGCCGTCGACACCGCTCAGGCCAACCGCCGGGGCGCCCAACTCCTGTAACCGCCGCGTCAGTTCTTTGTTGATCAGTCCAGCCAGCACCGCGACCACCACTTCCAACGACTCTGGCGTCGTCGCGCGCAGCCCATCGACCCACGCCGCCTCAGCGCCGAGTCGACGCTGCCAGTCGGTCACGGCCGCGCCGCCACCGTGGACAACGACCACCGGCCGACCCTCGCGATGTAGAGCGACGCAGTCCGACAGCGAGGTGTCATGTTCACCAAGTGTCGAGCCGCCGATCTTGATCACGACGGGGCCGAGCTTCTGGGTAGGGGAAGTCATGGATGCAAGCCTAGCCCACTGATTGCAGTCGGACTGCATTTCGAACCCGATACCGTCGCCCTATGAGCGCCCGCGCGACCAATCATGCGATCCTCTTCCTGCTCAGCATCGAGCTGCTCTCCGGACTGATCTCGTTCACGATTGGACGTCCGAGCGGTGAATGGATCTTCTGGTTGCACGGGATCGCTGGATTCTCCTTGGTTGGACTGGTCATCTGGAAGTACCGCATTGTTCTGCGCTCATTCCGTCGGCGAGGCGTCGTGTCGGAAACGATCGGCTCTGTCGTTCTGGTCTTGTTGTTCGTCGGCGTGCTGACCAGCGGAACGCTCTGGGCAATCATCGGTCGGGGCGGAATCGACATCCCCTTCTACGGGAGTATGCGCCTGCTCGTCATCCACACAACCCTCGGCCTCGCACTCACAATCCCGCTGATTGCACACGCGGCCATGCGTTGGCCGCGACGGATCAAGACCACAGACTTCACCGACCGCCGAACTGCTCTGCGACTGCTTGGCGTTGGACTGGGCGGGCTGTTGCTCTGGCAGGGAGCCTCGGCAGCAGCTCCGGTCGCTGGCAAACGGCCAAGATTCACTGGGTCTCGGGAAGAAGCCAGCGGACAGGGCAACGCGCATCCGGTGACACAATGGCTGTTCGACAGCCGACAGCGAATCGACGCCAACGACTGGCGGCTCAGTGTCCAGGGAGAGGTCGGCACACCAGCCCGGCTGAGCTACCAGACCATCCTGGACATCGCCAACCACCGAACCACCGCCACCCTCGACTGCACCGGGGGTTGGTACACGGTCCAGGAATGGAGCGGAGTACGCATGTCTGATGTGATTGCAGTCACCGCTCCCAACGAACACGCGGAGAGCATCGTGATCGAGTCGGTAACCGGCTTCAATCGACGGTTTCCGATGACCGACGCCAACCAGTTGTTGCTCGCCACCCACATCTCGGGCGAGCCCCTCTCACGGGGCCACGGATTCCCCATGCGTCTCGTCGCACCGGGTCATCGGGGTTACCACTGGGTCAAGTGGGTCAACAGGATCGAAGTCAGCAGCAAGCCGTCATGGTGGCAATCGCCGTTGCCGCTGCGATAGGGCACTTCAGTGCTTCAATCCCCACATGACGACTACGACACGATGGCAACAATCTGCACGGAGTGTTCATCTTCGCGCAACTCGTAGTAGACCTGATACCTGCCCAACTGCAACAGCCGCCAATCACCGTCCAGAATCTCAGGGTCACTAACTGGCACGCCTGTTAGCTATACATCATGGTGGCGACTGGCGACTGGCGACTGGCGATTGCAGCGATCAGCGGCAGCGCCTCAATATGCGGACCCGAAACGATGGCGTGAAACTGCTGGCGTGCGTCCTCATCCCAACTTATGCGGAACGGCACTGGTCAATCGCCTCAACGAGCTCCAGCAATTGCGGGTAATCGCGACGAAGTTCCTCAAGAACCTCGTCATTGGGTATCAAGACGGTCTCGCCGCTGCGGATTCGCTTCATCCGCCTGATGATTTCGTCCCAGGTCTCGGGTTCGAACTCACCACCTGCCCCGACTCGTCGGGCGCAGGATCAGTGACCAACGTCTTCGCTATGATGTGCTCCACTCCGCCCAGTTCGCCTGTTCAGTCTACAGAGATTGGCAGCCGCCACATCACGTAATCCGCGTTGAAGCGGACGTACTTCTCGGTCAGATCGCAACCCGATCCCTTCGCCAGAACCAGATCCCCATCGAGCGGTCTGGGTGGCAAATGGCCGTTGCCGTTGCAATAGCGCCTTCCAAATGGATCACTCGTGAACAATCGTGCGGATGAACACAGATTCCTCGGCGCGATTGAGCTCGTAAACCATTCGGATCGGTCCGTTCTTGAGTTCCTTCAGCTCAGTGCCTGGAGAGGCGGGAGCAGGAAGTGGCCGCCCATCCAGCCAGCGATCATGCCGGAAACTGCCGATCAGTTTGCGAGCCGCCATCATTTCCATGGGCTTCAATTCACGGAACGTTGCTTTCGTCTCTGCGCTGTAGTCAACCTTGAACGGCATACTGCGCCGCGCAGCGTTCGCCGAATTCGATTATCTCCTCAGCAGTTGGCAAGCCGAGAGAGTCTGAGAACTCCTCCCGTGACATGCCGAACTGCTCCATAATCTCAGCGTCGCTCAGGCCCGTCTCGTCGAGCAGGAACTCAGCTGTCAATCCCAGCGCGAGCATGAACTCTCGGTCACTGACGCTTCCGTCCTCATCCGACACAAGAGCAATTCTTCGCTCATACTCGTCGTGAGAGTTGGCATCCCACTGATTCTCACCCACCATGACAGGCGGCCGTGACGACTCGGGCACGCCTGGAATCTTCCAAACCATCGAGAGCCTCCGGTCGATTTAGATCCTCCGCAGTGTATCCAAGTCTCCCGACAGACGGCTACGTCACGTAATCCGCGTTGAAGCGGACGTACTCCTCAGTCAGATCGCAACCCCAGGCGGTCGCCTCAGCGTCTCCTTGACCGAGGTCCATGCGCAGGAACACTTCCTCGCCCTGAGTCTTGGCCGACGCTTCTTCCTCCGGGACGCCAGTGGCTGTTCCGTCGAATACGCACAGGTCTGAAATCCAGATACGCACGCGATCGAGGTCGTAGGGCACTCCTGCACGACCGGCCGCCATCAGGATCCGGCCCCAATTGGGGTCGTACTTGCTCAGCGCGGCCTTGAGCAGCGGCGAGACAACGATGGTCCGAGCCACATCTCGAGCGTCGCTCCACGACTTCGCACCGGACACGGTCATCGAAATCCGCTTCGTCGCGCCCTCGCCGTCGCGCGCCATCATCTTGGCCACTCGAGTCGAGACATCCAGAAGCGCCTCAGCGAACGCGTCCAAGCCTGAACCTGAAAGCGCCGGACCGCCGGCAGCGCCGTTCGCCAGGATGACCGAGGAGTCGTTTGTCGACGTATCGCCATCGACCGTGACCATGTTGAACGAGCGATCCATGGCGAATCGAAATGCGGCATCGAGGTCATCCACCGCGACCGGCGCATCGGTCGTGAAAAACGCCAGCATCGTCGCCATATCGGGATGAATCATCCCCGCGCCCTTGGCGCAACCGCCGACCGTATAGGTGACGCCGCCCGCCTGAAACGTGGATACCGCTTCTTTGGCAAACGTGTCGGTCGTCATAATTGCGTGGGCGAACTCGGCTCCGCCGTCTGCCCGGGGCTCAAGTTGCGGGATGCCGCGGCGTAAGAGGTCCATGGGCAAGTAATGACCGATGATGCCGGTCGAGTTAACGAAGACATCCTCGGCAGTGCAGCCGACGCGTTCGGCTGCCAGTCGAGTCATCTCGCGAGCGTCGGCCAGTCCTTGCGCTCCGGTCGCACAGTTGGCATTGCCGGAGTTGACGATGGCCGCCCGCAGCGTGCCGTTCTTCGTATGCAGTTTGCTGATGTGAACCGGAGCAGCCGTGCTCTGGTTCTGTGTGTAGACGGCGGCAGTCGTTGCAGGTCGGTCCGAGACCAGCATGGCCAGATCGGGTAGCCCGGACTCCTTGATGCCTGCCGTAAACCCGCAAGCCGAAAACCCCTGTGCTCGGGTCACAGCCCCTTCGGCGGCTGGGTTGGCTCCCAATGAGTCATGTGACGCGCTCATGGGTATACGCCAATCTTGCTCAGTCCAACTTCCTCTGGGATACCGAACATCAGATTGAAGCACTGCACTGCAGCGCCCGCTGTGCCTTTGACCAGGTTGTCGATCGCGCTGATCACCATCACCTCGCCGGTCATCGGATCGACCATCGGATAGACGATGCAGGCGTTCGAGCCGAGCGTCTGCTTGGTCGACGGCGCATTCGGTGCGACATGAACAAACGGTTCCTCGGCGTAGTAGGACTCGTACACATCGCGTAACGCCTCGGTGCGCTCCTGCAAGTTCTCCGGTAGTGCGCCGTCCTGGATCGATGGGTAGCAAGTCGCCAGGATGCCGCGCGTCATCGGCACAAGATGCGGAACAAACGTGACGCTCAACTCAGCCTCACTCTCGGTGGCATGTTGCAGCGTCGAGAGCTCCTGGACCATCTCCGGCTGATGCCGGTGTCCCGAGAGTCCGTAGGCGGAGAAGTTGGAATCGACCTCGGAGAAGTGAGACGTGATCTTCAGCCCGCGCCCCGCTCCCGAGACTCCCGACTTCGCATCTACGACGGTTCGACCGTCGAGCCAGCCCTGCGCGGCCAGCGGCGCCAGGGCGAGAATCGCCGATGTTGGGTAGCAGCCAGGTACGCCGACCAGTCGCGATTCAACGATCGCCTCGCGGTGCAGCTCCGGCAGCCCGTACACCGATTGCTCCAGCAGTTGCGGCGACGGATGCTCGCCGTACCACTGCTCGTACGTCTCTTCGTCGTAGAGGCGAAAGTCCGCCGACGCATCGATCACGGGCGTGTCACGTTCAATGAACGGCGTCAGGCGCTCGGCTGCGGCCGCGTGCGGCAGCCCGGAGAAGATCACGTCGACATCGTCCTCGACCTCAGCCACGATCGGCAGGTCGAGGGACCACAGGTGCGGAAACACCTCAGGCAGCCGCTTGCCCACCTCGGACCGCCCGGTCACACAGACAATCTCGACCGCCGGATGCTGCGCGAGCAGACGTGCCAGCTCCGCTCCGACATAGCCCGTCACATTGATGATCGCTGCCCGGATTAGCGATCCGGAGTCCGAGGTGCTCACGACAATTTCCGTTCTATTCAGAGAGAATGAAGATACACCGACGCGCATCAACACCACGTGTCGTACCGTACTGCGTATGTCCCAGACAACTGACGGAGCGTTAAGCCCCTACTCCGCCATCGATCTGACCGCTGAAATCGGCGGACTCTCGACGATGGTGCTGGGTGGGCTGGGCGTTGACGTGATCCGCGTCGAGCCGCCCGGCGGACATCCCTCACGCCGGCGCGGTCCGATGCTGCGCGACGATCAAGACTCCTCGCTCTACTGGGCCCAGATGAACGCGGGCAAGCGCTCGGTCACACTCGATCTCGACGACGATGCCGACCGCGAACGACTGCGAACGCTATGCGAGAGCGCCGACTTCCTGTTTGAATCGGACGCGCCAGGTGCTATGCCCTCGCGGGGACTCGGCTACGCCGACATTCGCGAACGAGCCCCGCAACTGATCTACGTCTCAATCACCCCGTTCGGTCAGGATGGACCCAAGTCGTTGTGGGCAGCGTCCGACTTAATCGGGCATGTTTCCGGGGGCCTCAGTTCCCTTGTCGGCGATCCGGAGCGTGCGCCGCTGCGACCATCGGTTGAGCAGGCCTACAACATCACCGCTCTCAATGCCGGATCGGGTGCGATGATCGCGCTCCACGCCCGCAATCTGACCGGTCGAGGACAACATGTCGACGTCTCCATGCAAGCCGCCATGGCCAACACCCTGGGCAACGCGCGTCTGTACTGGGAGATGGATGGGATCGTCACGCAACGCGCCGGCGGCGCTCGCGCCTTCGCTGATCGGGCGACGCGAATCATCTATCCCTGCGCCGACGGATACGTCGCCTTCGTCCGCGTGCCAGCTTCGATTCATTCGCTCCACCGTTGGATGACCGCCGAGCATGGCGATCCCCAGTTCGACGCTGAATACTGGGCCAACATCCCCATCGCCGGCGACCGCACCCCGAGCAGCGAAGAAGTCGCCGAACTCGAAGCAGAAATCGAAGCCTTCTTCGCAACCCGTGGCGCGCAGGCATTGTATGAATCGGGACAGCAATTCAACGTCATGATCTGTCCCGTCAATACGATGCAGGACATTGTCGACAGTCCACAGCTCGCCGCCCGCGCCTTCTTCACCGAGGTCGACGATCCCGCGTTGGGACAGCTCAAGGTTCCGGGCGCGCCTCTGAAGATGTCGGCGACACCCTGGCAATCACGTCCGGCGCCGACGCTTGGACAACACAACGACGAGATCCTTCCGGCAACGACCCAATCGCAAACTGAAAGAGTCTGACCATGTCCGAGGACCACCTACTGATCGAGAAACGATCCAACGGCGTCGTCGTCGCGACGCTCAACCGACCTGAAGTGCTCAACGCACTCTCAGGCCGCATCCGCACCGGGCTGCGTGAGATGGTCGTCGATCTCAAGGCCGATCCAGACGCGCGTGTGCTCGTGATCACCGGCGCCGGACGCGGATTCTGTTCAGGTGCCGACCTCTCCAATCGCGAGGAACGTGTCGCCGCCGAATCGCAGCCTGGACTCGGCTCGACCGAACTGCGCTACGGATTCACTGCAGAACTCCAGCAGTTGGAGATCCCGGTCATCGCGGCCGTCAACGGCGCAGCCGCTGGCGCTGGATTCGCGATTGCGCTGTCTGCTGACATACGCATCATGTCGGAGAATGCCCGCTTCCATCCCGGGTTCCTCAAGATTGGATTGGGGCCGGATTGGGCAGCCTCATGGACGTTGACGCGTCTGGTCGGCCACTCGCGAGCCCTGGAGGCGTTCTGGACGTCGGATCCAATCGACGCTAACCGCGCTCTGGAGTTGGGAATCACCAACCGCGTTGTCGCCCACGACGACCTGATGGGCGAAACCCTGGCGTTGGCCGATCGGCTGGCGCAGGGCGCGCCCTGGGCGATGGGTCTGACCAAACGCGCGATCTACGCCGCCCTGAACAACGACGCCACCCAGCAAGCGCAGTTGGAGGAGCTGAACCAGGCATGGCTGCGAAACTCGCTCGACGCCGGTGAGGGCGCGCGCTCGTTCAAGGAGCGCCGCGACCCAAGCTTCCAACGACGTTAGGGCTTCGCCACCAATGAACAGCAACGATGTTCCCGGCGCGCACCTGTTCGATGGCGTTCGCATCGCCGATTTCGCCTGGGTCGGCGTTGGACCCAACGCGACCATGCAGATGGCGTTTCACGGCGCTGAAGTCATCCGGGTGGAGTCAACCCGCCGTCCCGATACGTTCCGATCCGGCGGGCCCCGTCCCTCTGGCGATCACTCGCTTGACGCCTCGTCGTACTTCGCCGAGTTCAATCGCGGAAAGCGGTCGGTGGCGATCAATCTTGCCCATGAACGTGGCGCAGAAGTTGCAGGGCGCCTGATCGCCAGCGCCGACATCGTGACTGAATCGTTTGCGCCGGGATTCATGGACCGACTCGGCCTCAACTACGAGGAAGTCCGCGAGATCAAGCCCGACGTGATCATGTGCTCGATGTCGATGGAAGGCCAGACCGGACCGCACGCGCGGTTCCGAGGCTTCGGTCTCACTTTGCAAGCGACCGCTGGCGTGACTGGGGTCACGGGATGGCCCGACTTGCCGCCGGTCGGTACGGGCGTCGCCTACACCGACTGGGTCGCGACCCACGTCGCGATTATCGGCATCCTGGCCGCGCTCGACCATCGCCGCCGCACGGGCGAGGGCCAATACATCGACCTGTCGCAGTTCGAAGCCTCGACCCTGGTTCTGGACGCCGGAGTGATAGACGCGGCAAACACGGGGCGAGTCGCGAGGCCGCTCGGCAACCGAGACCTGCGCTTTGCTCCGCACGGTGTGTATCCCTGCGCCGACGACCACACCGGTAGCGACCGCTGGGTCGCGATCGCCGTAACATCGGACGACCAATGGCGACGCCTGGCGCTGATCATGGATCGACAAGATTGGCTTGAGTCCGACGAACTCTGTCATGCCACTGGACGCCTGGCCGCGCAGGGCGCACTCGACGATGGCATCACTCGCTGGACATCTCAGAGAACCGTTGACGAAGTCGAGCAAGAACTCCAGGCTGTCGGAGTCCCAACCCATCGAGCATCCACTGTGCGTGACGCCCACGAGGATCCACAGCTGGCCCATCGCAACCACTGGTGGCCGAGCGAACACCCGGTGATCGGCGAGATGTCCTACGAGAGCCCACCCTGGCGACTGAGCGAGACGCCGCCGCCGATGCCTCGTCGCTCACCCCTGTTGGGTGAAGATTCCGAATACGTCTACCGGGAACTGTGCGGCTATAGCGAGGCAGAGTTTCATCAATTGATGGTCGACGGGGTAGTCGAATAGTAATCCTCAGCTCTCCCTCAGCGCGGGAGGTCTTCGGACGCTCAGGGAATCGACCGACCGGCCAGTGCTCCAGTTGGACGGCCACCGTCCACGGCGACCTGACCGTTCACCACCACGTAGGGAATGCCTGCCGGCGACGTTCGAGGGTCGTTGAAGTCGGCCGTGTCGATGATCGTCTCCGGATCGAACACAACGAGGTCGGCAAACTTGCCCTCGGCGACCACGCCTCGATCGGTCAGACCAAACCGCTCGCAAGGCAGCGACGTCATTCCTCGCACCAGATGTTCGAGCGAGACGCCCAGGCGTCGGCGGAGGCGACCCAGAATTCGCGGGAACGTCCCGTAGGCGCGCGGATGTGGGATGCCCTCGTCGAAGGGAATGCCGTCCGAGCCGACCATGTAGTCATCGCGCGAGAGCAGCGCGATCACGTCCGCCTCGACCTGGCGCACCAACGATGCGCTGGCCGGCATGCCGTCGCGGAATCCACACTGCAATCCGGACTCTCGCATCACGGTCAACGTCATCTCGGAGACCGATACGCCCATGGTGGTTGCGGCGTCGGCGAAGGACAGGCCCTCGAGGTGCTTGAGATGTTCGGCGCCGATCCAGGTCCAGGTGGCGCTGTCGCTGCGTCCGGGGAACAGGTTCTCCAGCGAATCGACCAACCGATCGCGCCAGGCTGGGTCGCCGAGGCGTTCCAGCAGTCGGTCGACGCCGCCGACATGACACTCGCCGCGGAGGAAGTATCCCGGGACGGTCGCCGCGGCAGCGTAGGGGTAGCACTCGAGCGTGACGTCGATACCTTCCGCCTTGGCCTTGTCGACTTCGGACATGATCAGGTCGATCTGTCCGGCGTTGGTCGGGAAGGTGCGGTAATGCGAGATATGGACCTTGACACCGCTACGACGACCAATATTCATCGCTTCGACGATGCCAGAACCGTCGGGCGCTCGGTCGTCGTTGTGATTGCGGATATGCGTCACGTAGACGCCGTCGTGTGACGCGACGACACGATTCAGCGCTACCAACTCATCGGTGTCCGAGTATGAGTTCGGGTAGTACGACAGGCCCGTCGAAAAGCCGGTCGCACCCTGTTCCATCCCTTCAGCGACCATTCGCTCAGCATTCGACAGTCCGGCGCCCTGTAGCGGGACGTCCTCGAAGCCGACGCTTTCCAGTCGGACAGGTCCATGCGGCACCTGAACGGCGACGTTGCACCCCTTGCCGTCGTAGTGCGAGCGAAACGCAGCCATCGTGGACATGTCAACGTCGGTCGGAGGCGGACCGTAGAGGCCGGCAATGTAGCGTCCGTAGAACTGCAGATTGTCACCCGACAACATGGCATAGGACAGGCCGTCCTGCGTGATGAACTCAGTCGTCACCCCCTGAACCAGACCGTGCGCATGGACTGCGTCGCGCAGCAGGACCCCGTCCGAGTGCGCATGCGTGTCGACGAAACCGGGCGACACGACCAGACCGGTCGCATCGATCTCACGAGCTGCTGTCAATCCTGAAAGATCCCCGATCGCTGAAATCCGGTCGGCCTCGACCGCCACATCAGCAGGGAAGGAATCCCCGTCCGTACCATCGACCACTGTGCCGCCACGGAGAATCAGGTCAACCATCGGATGGCTCCCTCCGGCTCGTTTCCGCGTTCGCGTCCCACGCGTCGATTTTCGCCTCAATGTACTGCCAGCGATCGTCGATCTCGTCGTGCAATCGGTCCACAGCCTGTCGCCATGTGGTGTAACCCGGACCCTTGCTGTCGGCCTGAATGTGCTGGTCGATCACTTCCGCCAACGAATCCACCCGTTCATGCATGAGCTCCACCGAGATCGTCTCGCGCAACAGTTCACGGGAAGCTTCGATATAGCGTTCCCAACCCATCGTGACGAGGGCGTACATGGTTGG
This sequence comes from Dehalococcoidia bacterium, assembly GCA_964291515.2. Classification (GTDB taxonomy): domain Bacteria; phylum Chloroflexota; class Dehalococcoidia; order Bin125; family Bin125; genus Bin125. The sequence continues at coordinate 3,409,680 of OZ219805.1, read as the reverse complement.
ATCACAATGCGGAGCACGAGCGTCGATGTCGAAGAAGACTTTGCGAATTCGACAGGTCCGATCCAGCTCATCCCAATCCGGCATCTGGTACGCCGTGCGAATCGGGCTGGGCGATCGCCAGGTGTGCTCGACATCCCAGGGAATCAACGTGAATCCGCCAGATAACGCGTCCTGGTACCAGAAGTAGTTGTGATTCCCGCAGACCGGCACGCAATACCAGGCCACGATGCCGTCCCAGTTGTCGGTCAATCGGTCAGCCGCGAGGTAGTTGAAGATGTCCTGGTCGTCATGCAGGTGATCCAGAAGCGTTTCATAGAGTGCCTCTTCCGACTCCGCCGTCTCCAGCGCTTCAGCAAACGCCTCAAGCTGCGACGTGTCGCGCGCGCCGCGCGCTACTGCGTCCGACAGCGTCTCCTGGAAGGCCCACAGGTTGTCGATATTGCCCGGCCAGATCTCCTTGAACAGCACCCCGCGACCGCGATCACGGAAGCGATCGGCGATGAACCGGTCGTCGATGTCCTCGGTCAAAGTGAACAGACCTAACGGCTCGCCATTCAGTTGCAACTCGGCATAGACCGAACGCGGAGCCGCTGTGCCCGAATCGCGGAAGACCTGGTAGCTGAGGATCTCGCGCATCTGCGACTCGTCGCCGTTCATCGCGTGAAAGTTCAGACGCTTCAAGCCGTGATAGCGGAGACTCGGTTCGTAGTGATTCATCTTCAGCTTCCACGACAACTTGGGACAGACCTGGCGGCCATTCTGGAAACAGAATCGCAAGACGCCGAAGAATCCTTTGTAGCGAATGCCGACCGGCTCGTAACGTTGGCCATCGATTTCGACGGCCGCCTCAACATACTGTTCGGCTGTCGGATTGGCATTCAACCGGGCCAGCGAGGCTTCCGATATGACGATGTTGTAGGTCCGCACCGTGTCAATGTCGAAGACGGTGTCGAACGGATCGCTGCGCTGTTGATCGACGCCGATCGTCGACTCGGCCGCATTCGACGGCACTCTCGCCGGTTGTGCTTCGCCAATGAACGCAAACGCCGCCGCGCCGACAATCACAGCGACTGCCACCGCCAGTGACATTGCCGTGCGGCGATTCATCCAGATGCTCGATCCCCGTGTGTAGCGTCAACAAGGAGTTAGCCTACCTGCATGAGTGTGACGCTGCCCAGACCGACCAGACGGATGAGTTCTCCACCCTCCGGTTCGGACGGATCGCGGGAAGAGCGAAAGTACCCGCTGCCGGACGCCCGTGCGGCGCTGCTGACCGCCTGGCTCGATGCTCGGCTGCCGCGCGACCCGCAACATCCCCAGGGTGTGATTACGAGCTGCTACTACGACACGGCGCAGCTCGACTCCTACCAGGAGTCGGTGGACGGCGAGTTTGGCAAGCAGAAGCTCCGGTTGCGCTGGTACGGCGACCCGGTCGACCCGTACGCCGGCGTCTGGATCGAGCTCAAGTCCCGCGCCGGCATGCGAACTCAGAAGTTGCGTGCCCGCTATCCAATCTCAGGCATCGCCAATCAACTCGGACTGGTACTGCCCGACCGGCCTGAGCTCGCTCGCTGGCTGCGCAACATGAGCGAAGCAGCGGCATCGTCCATCGACCCGACCGTCGAGCCGGTCGCATTCGTTCGATACCAACGGATTCGCTGGCAATCGCCCGACGGTCTGCTGCGAGCTTCGTTGGATACGCAGGTTCGAGCGGCGAGTACCCGAGGCGCACCGGTCTGGCTGCCGGTCCCCGACGGCGCCGTGCTGGAGCTCAAGACAAGCGGCGAGCTTCCCTTGCACGTCGCTCATCTGGGTAAGCTCGGCCTGCACCGGTCAGCTCACTCCAAGTACGCGCTCGCCATCGAGCTGCTGTACGGCCGCGATCGCACCGTTGTCAGATAGTCAGAACCCCCACCTCAGGAGCTGCCCATGCCCTTCGTCCTGATCGAGTGGCCCGAGATTCTCGGCCCAACCTCGGAGATCGCGCTCGAGGAGTATCTCCTCGCCATGATCGTGTCCCTGGCGGCGTCGATCGCCACATACGCGCTGTATCTGATTTTCTACCGCGACTGGCAACGCGGAGCAGGTATTCATCGCGTCTTCCTGCTCGCCGGACCGGCGATCACACTGCTCTTCATCGCCATTCAATGGTCGCTGCCGCTGTCGCTTGGTCTGTTGGGCGCGCTGTCATTCGTCCGATTTCGCACACCGATCAAAGATCCAGCCGAGATTGGCTACCTGCTCGTCGTGATCGCATCATCGATCGGCGCGGCGACCTACAATTACGAACTGATCGGCATCCTCTTCGCTGCGGTCGCGTTGGTGCTCGTCGGGCAGCGAATCTTCTCGGGCACCGGACTGGGAGGGTTAGGAGCCGGCAGTCGCGACCTGATCATCACCATGTCAGCCACCGATTACGCCGAGCACGAGGTAGCGCTCTTACAGTTCCTGAACGCGAATCTCAAGGGATTCAAGACAGCGTCGATGACACAAAGCGCCGAGACCGCCAGTCTCCACGCCACCTTCCGCCGTTCAAACTACGAAGATCGGTGGGGAGAGTTCAGGCAGGAACTCGAAGCCAAGGTCGAACCTGCATCGGTGGATCTGTACGTAGGGTAAGAAACGAACTGACTCGCACTACCCCCTATTCCCCCGCGTATGCGGGGGTCTGCTCCCTCGCGCTACCCTTCGGTTCCCGCGCACCACACTCAGTACTACCGCGCTACCCTCAATTCCCCCGCTCGGCCCTCCAATTCCCTCGCGCTAACCTCAACTCCCCCGCGCGACTCTTCTCCAATTCCCCCGCGAATGCGGGGGTCTGCTCCCTCTGCGTCCCGCCGAGTGACGAGATCTGGCACCCCACTTCGTGCCTCGCGTCAAAGCAGGCTGGGATAGAGGTCACGCCATTCTGGATTCATATCAGTAATCAGCTTCTCCTTGTCCGAACGACGCCATTTCTTGATCCGAAACTCTCGAACGGCCGCTTCCTCTGACGAAGCATGCTCCTCATACCACATCAATCGCCTCACTCGATATCGAGCGGTGAACCGACTGCCAATTCCCTGTCGGTGCTCCCAGACTCGACGGATCAGATCGGACGTTGCACCAACGTAAAGGGTGATCTTCCCGTTCTCCGGTTGATTGCCCGCGAGGATGTACACGTAAAATCCGCCGTCGTTCCGCATGCTGCCCTCCTGTGCGCGGTGAAACTGGGCTGCTGAGTCGTCGAGCTGACCCCCGCATGCGCGGGGGAATTGAGACTGGGTAAGCAGGGGGGATTGGATGTAGCGCGGCGGACTTCAGAGTTTCGACGGGGATTGGACCTCGTGCAGAGGAGCTAGCGCTAGCCTAAGAGCAGGTTGGGAGCGGAAGGGGACCGGTGTCCTCCACAGTCTTCAACACTGATGCGGGGCGGTCCGCACCGTCTCGGGTGGGTTCGACTCCCATGCGCTCCCGCCATCCCGGAACTTGGCTGGTGACAACAGCCCATCGGACCGATCAAGATCAAGATTCGCGGAAAAATAATAGCCCCCGCACGTCTGCGGGGGCTCTTTCTGAGGGTAGACATGTCTAAAACGTCCCTCAGAGCATCGCGCGCGAACAAATGTGTCGCATCCACGGTCATCCCAGCCCAATAGCGAGCCCAGACTTCGGAGACAAAACGACTGTTATCTCTCCTCAGTCCTCAGCCTGCCGTTACCGCCTTTCCAATCGGTCCGGCCTACGCCGAGATGTTTGACGGCTCCCACCCCATGGCCAGGAGCCTGCTTTGGGTACGCCTCGAATGTACACATTCCGAACCAGGATCGCAAACGACTGGCGCCGATGCGACGCAGCTTGGACAGGTTCCCCCAACTCGCTCAGAGCGCGTCGATGACCGCCTGAGCAAAGTCCTCGGTGCTCGCCGATCCGCCTTGATCCGGCGTCAGACGCTCTCCCGCCTGGTAGACCTCGTCCACGGCTCGCTCGAGACTGTTCGCTTGCTGGTGTTGGCCGAGATGGTGCAGCATCATCACCGCTGAGAGCATCGTTGCGGTTGGATTGATCCGGTGCATCCCGGCGATGTCGGGGGCGGTGCCGTGGACGGACTCGAAGTAGGCCCAATCCTCACCGAAACAGCCGGACGGCGCCAGGCCCAAGCCGCCGATGGTGCCGGCCCCTTCGTCCGAGAAAATGTCGCCGTACAGGTTGGGCAGCAGCACCACGTCGAGGTCGTGCGGCGAGGCCACGATTCGCCGGGCGAAGTCGTCGGCGATGAATGACTCAAACGTGATGTCGGGATAGCCCGAGGCGACCTCGGCCGCAATCTCGACGAACCAACCGTCCGTCTTGGCCAGCACGTTGGTCTTGGCTGAGCAGGTCAGTTTGCCTGGGTAACCCTCGGCCTTGCGCTGTTGGGTCAGGCGGCAGGCGAAATGCGCCACCCGCTCGACGTTGGCGCGCGTGAAGTACTTGATCGCATAGCGGCCTTCAGCCTCGGCGAAGTGTCCAAACCCGCCGGGCACCTGAGTCCGCGATACGCCGCCGAATCGAGGCCGGTCAGCCAGGCCCGAGGCTGCGACCTCTGACAGATCACCTTCGATGCCTGCGTAGAGGTCTTCAAGATTCTCACGGACGATGATGTAGTCGATGCCTTCAGGCTGTGCCATCGGCGAGCGAAATCCCGGACGCCATTTGATCGGCCGGACGTTGGCAAAAGTCTGCTTGCCCCAGCGGAAGTAACCGACACCCGGCGTCTGTCCGCTGGTCGATCCGAAGAGCACGGTGTCGCATCGCTCGGCTGTGTCGATGACCAGCTTCTCGCCCTCTTCGCGAGACATCTCGCGGGTCAGGTCTACGCCGTCGGGCAATACCTCAAAAGCGATCGGCAGTTCCATCGCCTGCAGCACCGCCATCGAGGCGTGGACTGCCTCCGGCGCTGCATCATCGCCAGGCAGGACTCCAACGGTCGCCTCACTCGTTGCTTCAGCGGCCATGCCTAGTCTCCATGTTCAGTCTCCATCTGCAAATCGGTGGTTGCGTTCCAGGTCCTGGAACCATTCTTCGTCAATCGCAGTGACCCGGCCAACATCGTCAAAGATCAAGCCGAGCCGGTGCGTATGCATCAGATCGAGCAAGTCATCGCCATCGACCAGTTCGATTGGTTCATCGCCCTCGTCGGCTTCGTCGATCGCCGAGGACGAGAACTCGCCATTGGTGATGAACAATCCTTCTGTGGCGTTGTCAGCCATCAGGGTCTTCAGCTCGCGTACCTGGTTGGCGCCGAGTGCGCCGAACGAGCGGCGGCAGATCACATAGACGCTGGCTCGCTCCTCGTCGTCCTGGACGCCCACGCACTCGATGGCCCCATCAAACGCGACTCGAACCACCTCGAGATCGACGATTTCCATCGCGTGCAGTATGCGCCTGGAGAACTGTTCAAAGGGGTCGCGACCCAGGTTGCGGATCGAAGACTCCAGCCGCGAGCGCCATTGGTAGTCGTCCATGGGCAGGTCTTCGACGCGTTCGAGTTCGCGGCGGTCTGTGAGCGGATCCTCCTCGGCTTGCGCCTCTGCCTCACGTCGCTGCCGGTTGCGGCGGACCGTCCGCCAACCAAGAAAGAGCATCGCCAGCACGAGAGGAGCAAACTGAACCCAGGCCGGCGCCGACTCACCTTCCTCGACGCCAGCAATGCGAGCAAAGATCGCCCCACCAGCCATCAAAATGATCAAGGCAACAAGGACATCAAGAAGAACGCCACGCATCTGGTTCATGATGGATCCTCGAACTGGTTGAAGTAAGTGTCGTCGATCATGATGTCTTCAACCGTTCGTGTGGTCGTGCGCACGCCGAGTGAATGTTCCCGAAGCAGTTCACAAAGGTCGTTGCCATCGATGAGGTCGATGGGGAATGCCCCAGGCGCCTGAGCCTGTGACTGAGCGGCTGGCGTGAAGTGGCCGGTGGTGATCAAGATTCCGCGATCCGCTTTGCCCATGCTGGCGCCTTGGAACGCCTGAACTCGGTCAGATCCAACACTGCCAGACCATCGCTTGCACTGCACGGTGGTTCGAAAGGAGATCAACCCTTGCGGTCGGTACACAGCAACCGCGTCGATGCCGCCATCAGCGGTCTGACGTGTAACGGTGACATCGTGAAATCCAGCGGCTTGAAGCAGTGCACCGGACAGGTGCTCAAAACCCGTAGGCGACATCTGCATCAAACGGTCTATAAGCACGACAGACCAGTCAAGCTCGCCTTCAAGACCCTTGGCATCGCCTGGTGTTCTTGGAGGAGATTCCGGCGTTGTGCCTTGTTGACCAGGTCGCTTGGTCTTGAGTTTGGCCAGATAGCTTTCGTAGCGTTGATCGACCACGTCAGGGGCGATTGTGCGTCCCTCCTCAGTCAACGCCCACAGGGCGCGACCGACATTTTCAGCTGCGCCTGCCGTCTTCAGCGCAGTACGGGCCCAAGCCGTCTCATAAGCGAGCTTCGATTGAGTACCATTTGAGTGCATGACCGAGCGCTGTTCTGGGGTTAGCTCGAGCAGTTCAGCGACGGCGGAGTTGATTTCGTCGTTGGAGGCAGGCAACGAAACACTTCGCATCGCCTGCAGCGTGACTCTGCGCAGTTCCCTCTCCGGAGGCAAACCGGCCTGCTCGCGAAGTGTAGCCACAGCGATCCCCCTCGGAGACAGGTTAGCGGGGCGCTTGGCCGAGCCGTTCCTGGAGGTCGGGAGCGGGGCGGAAGAAGTACTTGCGGTGGTTGCCCACGCGGATGAACAGGCCGTTGCTGACCAGGCCCATGAGGTCGCTGCGGGCGGTCGCATTGGCGACACGAAACTCCGTCTTGTGTCCCAACACCGTGAATTCAGTTTGCGACCCTCGGAGTGCACGCTCCAGAATCACTTCTTGGCGATGGTTGAGGTCTCGTCTCTGCTGCAGCAAAGAGGCCGCAGACACCGAGCGCTGCATCTGCCGTTCAAGGTAGGAACTCAGTTGGTCAAGCGCACGCTGCAAGATCGTCAGTTGGTGGATGAGGAAGTACGTGGCGTCGTTGGCGTCGGCGTGGACGTACTCATAGGCACGGGAATAGCGGCTCGGCGCATCGTGCAGCAGGTTCGAAATCGACAGATAAGCGGCGAGCCAATAGCCGCTGCGCAACATCGTCCAATAGAAAAGCGCTCGTGCGGTGCGTCCGTTGCCATCCACGAATGGATGGTCGTAGCCGATCATGAAATGGCACATGATCGCACGGACAACTGGATGTAGGAATCCATGATCGGCCTCGCCATTGGCAAAGCTGCAGAGGCGCGCAATCCGCTCGGGCAATTCTGCAGCCGGCGGAGGGTGGTGCACGACGGAGCCGTCGCCAGAGACGACGGCGACCCTCGCTTCACCAGGAACCTGTAGCCGACCTGAGTCCTCCGCATCGCCAAGAGTGCCGTCCGTGACAATCTCGTGAAGGAGCAGCAATCGATCTTCATTCACATCGAGATCTTCTCTGGCCCATCGCTCAACAGCCTGCATGGCAGCGAAGTTGTTGAAGATCATGCGCTCGCTCTTGTTGAGAGGCTGTCGGCCCGTGCGCAACATTTCTTGCGCAACGAGCCGAGTGGTGTTGGCACCCTCGAATTGGCTAGAGCGAATTGCTTCTTCCATCAATGAACTGACGAGATAGCGATCCTTGTCAACGCTGCTGACGACATCCTGATCGAGCAGAATGTGACCAGACATTTCACGGTCTACGCGCTGCAGGCCTTCCATAACTGGCGGAGCATTGCAATACCAAAATGGGACGCCGCCCTTACCGAGCAGGGGCAGCCGCTGCCGGCCAGCCCGTCGAGCCAGAACGAACCCTAGCCACCACGTTCTGTGTGTGAGCCCGTTGGGAGGTGGGCGGCGGCGGACTTGGTCCCAGTGCAGATAGCGTTGCTTGGAGTCAAGCACGTCGGAGTCGTCGAGAAGTCGCACCCGCTGAGCAGGATCAAGCGCATCAAACTCGGACATCAACGATTGCACAGTGGGGGATTGCTCAGGTAGTCGCATTCCGCTCGACTCCTCGCGAGGTGTCAGTTTGAAGTCAATTTCGTTGACTTTGACACTAACAGCGCTTGCGAGGATTTGCGGGGCTACGTCTCTCCGATCTGTGCCGAAGTGTCAGTTTGAAGTCAATTTCGTTGACTTTGACACCTACACAGGAAGTGCTGACTGGTCGATGTTGTAGAGCTTTTGCACGTTCTCCCAGACCATCTTGTCGACGTCTTCCTGTGGGACGTCTTCCATGATCTCGTCGAGGATTCGGCGTGAGTTTGGCCAGATGGCGTCGTGGTGGGGGTAATCGTTGCCCCAGAGCAGGTTGTCGACGCCGATGCCGTGCCTCGTCTGCACGCCGATCTCGTCATCCTCGAAGGTCACGTTGAAGTTGCGCTTGAAGTACTCGGTCGGCAGCATGGGCAGCTCTGGCGTACGGTCAACGGCTCGGGCGCGATAGTAGGCGTGGTCCCAGCGCTGCAGCACGTGAGCAATCCAGCCGGTCTCCCACTCGGCCATGACGAAGCGCAGGTTGGGGTGACGCTCGCAGACGCCCGAGGTGACCAGGTTGGAGATCGTGTTCCAGGCGGCGCCGTGCGCCAGCGTGTAGCTGACGACTTCGTCCCACTCCTTGGGCAGACCCATGCCCGGCTCGGAGCCGCAGAAAATGTGCATCGTCAGCGGCATCCCGACTTCTTCAGCCGCCGTCCAGAAGGGCTCGTAGTACGGGTCGGAGTAGGGCAGATCCTTGGGCGCGGTGCAGGGAATGGCGACGCCTTTGATGCCCATCTTGGCGCAGCGCTCGAGCTCGGCGATGCCGGCGTCGACGTCGCGCAGGGTCAGGCAACCGATGCCAATCAGGCGGTCGGGGTTGTGCGAGCAGTAGTCGCGGATCCAGTCGTTGTGACGCTGGAACACAGCGTTGACGACTTCAACGTCATCGACCATGTAGGTCAGCATGTTGATCGAGGGGTACATCACCTCGCCGACGACGCCGTCGGTATCCTGCTCGGTCAACCGCGCCACGGGGTCCTTGACGCCAGGATTGATCAGATCCCAGCCACGCTGCATCTTCTCCTTGGTCTCGGGAAGATTGAGGTTGGCGCCGGCGATGCCAAGTCGGCCAACGAGCATGGCGAAGTCGATCTGCGGCCAGGCCAGGTAGACGCCTTCGCGGCCCTTCCAGCCATCGACCACGCGCGGGGCGCGGTCTCCGTACTTTTCCACGAGTCCGTCAAAGACCTCAGGTCCTTCGACCACATGGGAATCACAGGAATAAACAATCGGGCTGACCATGACAAGCGTCCTCTCGGCTTCCGCCTCAGGATAGTGGGCTCCGTCAAGCCAAGAGGTTGGACCACTGCCCTGATACCGTTCCGTATCCAGAACACAGACGACACCAGGGGAGCACGGTATGAAAATTGGCATTGCGCGATTGCTCGCTGCGCTGCTCTTGGCCATGTTCATTGCCGCAGGCTGCGCGGTCGAAACTGAAGATGATTCACAGCCCCAGCAGGTGGAGCCGCAGTCAGCGTCTCCGCAGACCGACTCCGAGTCTGACGAAGACATCGAGCCGGTCGAGCGACCTGAGGCTGCGGACCCGTTCGAGGCCTTGCTGGCCCAATTGACCGTGGCTCCCGAGTCCGACGGTGGCATCGACTACGACCGCGAGCTGTACATGCCTGACGGCTGGCTGGGTACGGATCGTCCCAGATGCAGTGTGCGTGAACTCGTCCTGATCGCTGAGGCCGTGTCGATCTCGGAAGTCAACCGGGACTGTCGACCCCTGGATGGCATCTGGCACTCCTGGTACGACGACGAACCGTCCAACAATCCGTCTCGACTGGACATCGACCACATGGTGCCTCTGGCTGAAGCGCACGACTCCGGAGCGGCGGCGTGGCCGTCGGAGCGAAAGTCGGACTTCGCCAACGATCTTGAGTTGCCGGCTGCGCTGACCGCTGTCTCCGCCTCGAGCAACCGGACCAAGAGCGCCGACGATCCGGCGGAGTGGAGGCCTCCGCTGCGTAGCGCCTGGTGTCAGTACGCCCACGACTGGATTGCGGTGAAGGTCAAGTGGTCGCTGACTGCCGATGAGGATGAGATCGACGGTCTGCGCCTGATGCTCGACACCTGCCAGGCCAACTATCAACGTCGGGCCGAGTACCCGGAGCGACAGCCGACGATCGTGGAAGTCGACACGCAAGAAGTTGACACGCAACCAGACACAAATGATGACGCACCAACATCTCCGACAACCGATGGCGCAACCTACGCGAGCTGCGACGATGCGCAAGCCGCGGGTCTGGAACGAGAAACCGGCAGCAAGGGCCGGGGGCGAGGATTTCCTGCCGATGCTGTGCCGTCGGCCAGGGATGGCGACGGTGACGGCGTGGTCTGCGAGCGGTGAATCCAACCGACGTCGACTGTTGCTCTCTCTACTCCGAGACCGATGTACAACATCTCAACCGCCTCCGAGCGGGGGCCTGCTCCTGCCCCGGTTCGCGCATGGCAGCCATTCTGGGCGGCCATTCTGGCAGCTGTTGACAGACACCTGGAGACAGTCGGTGCGGCGGACCGACCGAAGCGGATCCCCGCTCGGAGGGAGACCTTTGATTAATTTGCTCCCCCTCGCAGGGGGAGCTGTCGCGGAGCGACTGAGGGGGTCCTGCCGGCGCGGGTACCAGATAGGACTTGGTGGAGCAGGACCCCCTCCGCCTTCGGCACCTCCCCCTGCAAGGGGGAGGAAAGGGATTTTTCAAAGGTCTCCTCGGAGGCGGTGACGGGAATCTGACTCTGCTCCAAGGATGCTGCAACAGGTTGAGTGAGGCGCTCGGCTATCCCTGTCGGTCAAATCGGTCAGGCGAGCGTTGCCTAGACCTCCAGTGGAGTCCCCATCTCCGACGACAAGTCGCGCAAGTCCTGCAGCGTTGATGACGGATAGACGGCGTGACCCGCCGCGATCCGCTCTTCATAGGCACGTTGCTCGATTTCGCCGGGCGCAAAGACTTCCCCGACATCCGGCAACGGATCAGCCGATTTGACCTGCTCGACCATCTCATCGACCGCGGCCGCGAAAGTGTCGGCTTCGCCGAAGATCTCAGGATCGATCACCAACAAGAATTGTCCGCGTTTGCCGATGTTGACCTGATTGCTGTGGAAGCCACCCGGCAACGCTCCGGCGAGCAGGTTCATGAACATGCTCAGTCCCGTGCCCTTGTATGCCGCGACAGCGCCCAGGGCCGGGATCACTCCACCCATGGCCGTTTCGGGATCGGTGGTCGGCTGACCTTCGAGGTCCTGGAAACCCCATTCCTCGGGGATCTCGCGACCCTCGGCGCGCGCCCTCATCACTTTGCCCAATGCAACCGGCGTCAGCGCCATGTCGAGCACCACCGGCGGTCCGGAGGCTCGAGGCGCCGCGAAGGCCATCGGGTTGTTGCCGGTCATCCGCGTTCGTGATCCGAACGGGGCGATCGTCGGGACGCTCGTTGTCGTGCAAAAGGAGACGAACCCCTCGGCGGCGGCCATCATTGGATAGAACGCGCCCATGCCCCAGTCATTGCTATTGCGCAATGTGCCCAGCGCCAGTCCCGTGTCCTTCGCCTTGGCAATCGTGCGCTGCATCGTCCGCGCGACGACCAACTGACCAATCCCACCGTCGCCGTCGATCACGTGCGAGACCGGCGTTTCCTTGAGCACTGCAAGGCTCGGTGTTGGGTTATAGCGACCTGCCTGCAAGTGTCCTGCGTACCACCCGAGTCGCTGGAACCCATGCGTATCGACGCCGCGCAGGTCAGCGGTGAGCTGGATCTCAACGGTGAATGCCGCGTCTTCCGAGGGAACGCCGCAGGCCTCGTAGACCGCCTTGCCAAAGACTCTGAGCGGCTCAAGCGGGACAATCTCGGTCGCATCCTGGTCGGCCATCAGTCGTCACTCCTCGCTGGCGTCGAGCAAGCCGCCATCGGACATCCCGCGTGCCTCGCTCGACGTTTGAGCGGCGCAGACAATGAACTCCAGGTCGTCAGGGCCCTGGCTATATATCTGGTGGGCGATATCTGCGGGGAAGAAGAGGAAGTCTCCAGCCGTCGCCGTCGTGCGCCAGGGGCCGCAATCGATCTCGGCGTTACCCTTGAGGAAGTAGTAAACCTTCTCGATGTCCTCGTGGATGTGGCGCACATTGGTCTCGCCGACGGGCAAAACGTTATGTAGCACAAACTGAAACGAGCTCTCGAACCGACCTTCAGCCGTCGTGAACATGCGCCGAGAGTGGATGTTGCGGCCAACACTGACCGGCGTTTCACTCATCGGCTTGATCACAAAGCGTGAGTCCTCGGGAGGAGCCACCGGGTCCCCCTCAAGATCCGGAGCCACCGGGGGCATATTCCGTTCGGGCGTCTGCTGGGTCATCGCGTCCTCCTCGTTGGTTGAATCATGCATTCAAGTTCATGGCAGGATAGACAGGGTTCCTAAAGATCCCTCTTGCAGAAGAGGTTGTGCCAAGAGGTGCTTTGCTCCCCCTCGCGGGAGACCTTTGCATAACCCCTCAACCGCCCCCGCCTCCGAGCGGGGGCCTGCTCCTTCCCTGGCTTCTTACTGGCGGCAATGTTTGTCGCCGGTATCTGGTCAACCGAGACCTATCTGAGCACCCTGGGCTTTGCCAAAGCGGGTCCCCGCTCGGGGGCGGGGACGGGAAACTGAGTTATTCAAAGGTCCCCGCAAGGGGGAGGAAAGAGAAGGCCAGGGATCGCGAAGAGTTCGACAGGGACGCCGACCCATAGAACTGACCGCCTGACTGTCCTAAAACGGCAAGCCGACTGCCTTGGTCAGGAAGGCCATCCACTCCTTCGTTTCTTTGAACCGCTCGATTGAGTATTCGACGAAGTCTGGCGAGGTCACATCTTCGATGTCGACGTAGTGCGTGATGATGAAGTGCTTGCGCTTGATGTCCTCGATGAGTGGATGGTCGGCGGTGTAGCCGCGCGGCGGGCGCTTGAGGCTGTCGCCGTGACCTCCCAGCATCCAGTCGTCGGACTCGGTCAGCTTCTTGATCTCGAGCCAATCGCGCGGATGCTCATCGATTGCTCGGCGGTAGGCGAGCAGTGCGTCGCGGTCGGGCATGTAGCTACCCACGCCGATGAAGCAGTCGTCGACAGCGATGTGGACGTAGTAACCCGGCGCGTGTACGTCCTTGCCCGACTCGTGCCGGAATTGGATGCCGACGTTGGTCTTGTACGGCGACTTATCACGCGAGAACCGCACATCGCGGTAGATGCGCATCAGCGATCCGCCCTGCTTGCGGTCCGAGGCTCTCATGTGCGGTGAGATGTCGGCCAACGGACCAGACACCTCGCGGATGTACTCCAGCGCTGGTTCTCGCAAGATGTTCTCGTAATCGTCCTTGTGGGCATTGAACCACTCACGATCGTTGTGGCTGGACAACTCGACCAGGAAGTCGATCAGTTGCTCGTTGAAGACCATGATTTCCTCCACACCGACCTGCGCCGACTCAATTCACTCCACTGACTTACTCGAACGGGGCATCTGGAGCATGCGCCGGCGCCCGATAGCGGCTAATCGAACGCCAGAGTACGCCGATCAGGAACGTTGCTCCAAGACCGATCGCTCCGCCCATGAAGTACGTGTTGTCGACGCCGACTTCATCGCCCCAGAATCCCACCCAGATAATGCCCAGGTTGTTCGCGGTCTGCGCCATCAACACCATGACGGAAAACGCACGGCCGCGCATCTCGTCGGGCGTGGTCAGGTGAACGGTAACCTGCCTCACCGCGACCGTGACGGCATCAGCGGCGCCGAGCATCGCAATCACGATCATCCCAACCCAGAGAAATGGCGCAGCGCCGAGTGCAAACAATAGCGCCGCATAGACCGCCGAGGCGGCCAGCACCATGATCCCCTTAGCTCGGTAGTTGACCAGGAACAGAGCGAGCAACATGCCGCAGGCTGAACCAACCGCGTTGACCGTGCCCAGTGCTCCCGCGGCGCCGACGCCGGCCATGAACAGGCCGGTCGCTAGCAGGGGCAGGATCTCGCGGTAGTAGGAGATGACCGTGATGCCCCAGTCGAGAATGAACAGACCCGGCAGGATCGGATGGCGCGAGACGTACTTGGCGCCATCGATCACCATGCGCACCGTCGACTGACGCTCGGACACGGCCCGTGCCGACGTGCGAATCAGCAATGGCATCACGGCCGAGATTGCTGCGAATCCGGCAGCAACCCAGAGCATCCCGATTGCGTTGAGTCCGACGGCCAATGCCGTGACGATCAGGCCGCCCAGGATCCAGCCGCTCATCTGCGTGCTGGTATCCAGGGTGACCGCTGCGCTGAGATATCGCGGCGGCACGACGCGTGGAGTGATCGTCGCGCGGGCCGGCGCAACGAAAGTGGCCAGTCCGCCCAACGCGCCCAGCGCGACCCAGGCCATCCAAAACTCGAGCAGATCTGCGCTGGCGGCTGCGGCCACGACGATCAGAATGACTAACACCGCGATGTTCGCGCCCGCCATCAGCCAGCGCCGGTCGAAGCGGTCGGCTAGCGCGCCACCATAGAGGACGGCGAATGCCTGAATCGGCAACTGCACCGCGCCGATGATGGCAACTTCGGTGAAGGAATCTGCTCCGGTCTGGTCGAGAAACCACTGTGGAATCGCGATGAATCGAATCTGCTGCGCGATGATCATGCATAGCGCGGCCGACCAGAGAATGCGGTAATCGCGGATGCCGAACAACCGCCGCAGTGGCGGCCGATCGAAGGCAGGACGCTGGCTCACGAGGCCAACTGCCGCGTCGGCGTCGGGTCAGTCATACTGTTTAGCGAACGTTCGGTCAGAAGCGGCATATCTGCGGAGGGTACCGCCCATCGCAGACCGAGAGGGAGTGAGCCATGAAGGTCGGGATCTATCTGCCACAAGCAGGACCGGGAGCAACCGCCGAACAGATCGCCCGAGTCGCCCAAAGCGTGGAAGGCAACGGTTACGACTCCTTGTGGGTCTACGACCACGTCGTCCTCCGACCCGACCAAGGCTCGGACTACCCCTACACCGAGGACGGTCGCTTCCTGATCCCCTCGGACGTCGCGTTCCTGGAGCCGCTGACGCTGTTGACCTATGCCGCAGCGGTGACGGAGCGGGTCGAGCTGGGCACCGCGGTACTGGTCGCGCCGATGCGCGCGCCCGTTTTGCACGCCAAGATCATGGCCACGCTCGACCACCTGGCCGGCGGCCGGCTCGTGCTCGGAGCGGGCGTCGGTTGGTGGAAAGAGGAGTTTGAGGCGCTCTCGATGCCGTTCGACCGTCGAGGCGCGCGTATGGACGAGTACCTCCAGGTGCTACGCGATCTGTGGGAGAACGAGATCGGCTCGTTCGAGGGTGAGTTCTACAACACCGCGGGATGGTACTGTCGGCCGCAACCGCCGCGCCGCGTGCCGATCCTGATGGGCGGCAACAACAAGCGCGGGCTGCGTCGGGCTGGACGCTTCGCCGATGGCTACCTCGCCAATCCCGCGATGCTTGACACGCTCAATGAAGATTGGGCCGCCGTCAAAGCCGAGGCTGAGGCGAACGGTCGGGACCCATCGCAGCTCACCCTCGGCATCAATCGGATCACGGTGCTGAGCGAGGACACGATCGACGAAGCAGCGCAGGCGCTCGGGGCGATGAAATCGCGAGGCCTCGACTTCGCGATCGTCAACCTGCATCCCGCCGCCGACGCCGAAGCGGTCCTGACGAAGTTTGCCGAGCAGCATCTGGCAGATCTGCAAAGCGGGTAGCTTTTCAACGTTCGCGCATTTCGCTTTGATGGGGCTGGACAGAATGAAGAGTTACGGCGCTAGGTTTTGATTGCTGATACCGTAATTCAATGATCTGGGGCTAATCTTGAATTGCCGAGGCAGCCGTGAAGCGTGGGGACAATGGCAACTACTCCATCACAGTGGTTGGAACGGAGCAGGTCAACGCGTTCGTTCCTAGGCCGTTGCCGCCTGCGCCTCCACTCGATCTCTCGACCATGCAGAGAGACATCGAACGCGCTGGCATAGCGCTCGGACGCTTGGACTCAGAATCTCGGCTCCTGCCGGATCCCGACTTGTTCGTCTACGCCTATGTGCGACGGGAAGCGCAGCTGTCCTCGCAGATTGAAGGTACGCAGTCGTCATTGTCTGATCTATTCGAACTAGAGCTGGACGGCATTGGACTGATGGATGATGACGCGGCTGAAGTGTCCAACTATGTGGCAGCGCTTGACCACGGGATGCGGCGCATGAAGCGTGGCTTTCCACTGAGCAACAGGCTGCTGCGCGAGATGCACGAACTCCTGCTCAGAAGCGGTCGCGGCAGCCAGAAGATGCCTGGTGAGTTTCGTCGTTCGCAAAATTGGCTTGGTGGCTTGCGGCCAGGCAATGCCGTCTATGTGCCGCCTCCGCACACAGAAGTTGAACAGTGCATGGGTGACCTAGAAGGGTTCATTCATGAGTCTAACGATGGGCTGCCCGCTCTGATTCGCGCCGGGCTCGCACACGCGCAATTCGAGACGATCCATCCGTTCCTCGATGGCAATGGTCGAATCGGGCGGCTCTTGATCGCGTTCATCCTGCACCAAGAGGAAGTATTGCGAGAGCCACTGCTCTATCTGAGCCTGTATCTCAAACGACATCGCTCGCGATACTACGACCTGCTGTCGCAGTTGCGCGACGATGGTGATTGGGAAGCTTGGCTACAGTTCTTCCTAACCGGGGTTTGTGAGACGGCCGAAGACGGCGTTGAGACAGCTCGGAAGCTATCGCAGCTGTTTTCTGAGGATCGAGAGTCGATCGCGCATCAGGGCAGGAGAGCCAACTCGGCATTGCGTGTCCACGAGGTTCTGATGAGGCGACCTGTGGTATCGATCCAGTACCTGCGGGAGCAAACCAGCCTGTCCTGGCCCACCGTCTCCTCGTGCATAGAGTTGCTAGTGGACCTGAGGGTGGCCAAGGAGATTACGGGGCGAAGGTACGGGCGGTTGTTCGCGTACGGTGCCTACATCGACATCCTCAGCGAGGGCGCTGAGCCGCTCTAGGGCGCGAGTAAGCTGAGTCACAGCACACACACGAGGAGATGCTCAATGGGCGACACCGTTACCTATGAACGCAGCGGCAGGATCGCGACGATCACCTACAACCGACCGGAAGCGCTGAACGCGATCAACCACGAGTTGCGCTCCGACCTCAACGCCGCTTGGGAAGAGTTCCGCAATGACGACGACGCCTGGGTCGGCATCGTCACCGGCAGCGGACGCGCGTTCTCGGCTGGTGCCGACCTGCGTTCGCCGGCGCCGCCCGAGGAACACACATTCTGGGAGGTGCCCTCGCTGACCTCTCTGGAGTCGGGCATGGAAATTTGGAAGCCGACCATCGCAGCCGTCAATGGCTTCGCGCTTGGTTTCGGCCTGACGCTCGTTGCCGCCTGCGACTTCGTCATCGCCTCAGACCGCGCACAGTTTGGTTTCCCCGAAGTGCAGATCGGCGTACCGACGATTCAGGGCTCGATTCGGATGCCCAAGCGCGTTGCCTGGCACTACGCGATGGAGTTGCTGCTGATCGGCGACCGGGTAGATGCCTGGCGGGCCAAGGAGATGGGTCTGGTCTGGGAAATCGTGCCCCACGACGACCTGATGCAGGCTGCCAACAATCTGGCTCAGCGTTTGTGCAAGGGTGCACCGCTCGCCGTGCGGGCGACAAAGGAAGTCGCGCATCGAGGTCAGGAGTTGCCCTTCGTGCAGGCGATCCGATTTGGTGAGACGATGCGCCGCGTCGCCCGTGTCACCGACGATGCGAAAGAAGGTCCACAGGCATTTCGCGAGAAGCGTTCACCAAGCTGGCAAGCCCAATAGCGGCCCAGTAGCGAGAGGCACACGCAGATGGCGGAATCCGAGCGTCGCTTCTATCGCGCTGCCCGCGTCGCCAACGCGACGGCAGACGCCTGGCTTCCCGACCACGCGGTAGCTGTCGCCAACGGCAACATCATCGACGTGATTCCGGCCTCTGACGCAGCGGACCATGAGGTCGTTGACCTTGGCGATGTCTCGCTCTTGCCTGGACTGGTCGAGGGGCATACGCATATCCCTTGTCCGCCACGAGTCGATGCTTTTGACATCATCTCGCAGGAGCCCAACGAGCCGGCGCTGATGCGAGCCGCACATGCTGTTGGGCTCGCGCTGCGCAGCGGGATCACGACGATGCGCGACCTCGGTTCCAAGAATGAAGTGGTCTTCGCCGTTCGCGATGCCATTGCCTCCGGCGTCATCCCCGGACCACGACTGCTCGCCTCAGGCGCGCCGATCACGCGGACGATGGATCATTGCTGGTTCTGGGGAGGTGAGGCGGATAGCCCGGAATCCGTCCGGGCGATGGCGCAAGCACATGTCGATCACGGAGCGGATGTGCTCAAGGTGATGGCCTCGGGCGGTAACTTCACGCCGACTTCCAATCCCCGCGACCGCCAATATCCGCCTGAGACCATTCGCGAGATCGTCGAAACGGGCAAGTTGGGCGGAGTCGAAGTGGCTGCTCACACGCACGCAGCCGAGGGCATCAGAGCCGCGGTCGAAGGCGGTGTCCGGCACCTGATCCACTGCCGCTGGTTATCCGCAAATCCGGAAGAGGGATTCAAGTACGAGCCGGACCTGGCCCAGCGCATCGCCGATGAGGGGATCTGGGTTAATCCGACGATCGGGTTAGGACTCCTCGCCAGTGAAGCGCGCCAGCGCGGTGACGCGGCGCCTCGGCGCAATCCAAACCTGCAGGGTCCGTCTCCACGTGAACAGGGACTGGAGATCGTGCGAGATATGCGAGAGCGAGGCGTGCGATTCACCTCTGGACTCGACATGGGCATGGCCTACGCCGACTTCAATCGAGCTCCCGCCGAGGCCTGGGCCTTCGTCGAGGACATCGGCATGACTCCCTGGCAGGCGCTCAGAATCATGACCTGCGACACCGCCGACGCGATCGGTGTGGGTGATCAGGTCGGCAGAATCCAGTCAGGTTTCGATGCTGATCTTGCTGCATTCGCCGGCGATCCAGCCACCAACATCCGCGACCTTGACCAACCTGTGTTCGTGATGAAACAGGGCGAGATGATCGTCTGATCGCATATCGGGGCAGCCCCAGTGGCTGCCCTGGCGTTGCCTGCATCGCACCAGCGACGGGCGACGACAACGGTCGCCCCCACATCACCGCCTGCGCCCCGTCGAGCGGATCCCCGCGTCATGGAGGCCTTTGATTAATTTGCTCCCCCTCGCAGGGGGAGCTGTCGCGGAGCGACTGAGCAACTGTCTTGGAAGTCAAGCGTGTTGAGCTGCTTGCCAGGGGGTGTTGCTCTTGAGGATGGCGTTGAGGATGACCAGTAGTTTGCGCATACAGGCGGTGAGCGCGACCTTCTTGGGTTTGCCCCGGTCGAGCAGGCGCTGGTAGTAATCGCTGATCACGGGGTTGTGGCGGGTGGCGACGAGGGTGCCCATGTAGAGCGCCGCACGGACCGTGGCGCGACCGCCCCAGATGCTGCGCCGGCCACGCCATTGGCCACTGTCGCGGTTGAAGGGGGCGACGCCGACCAGGGACGCGACCTGGCGCCGGTCGATGTGGCCCAGTTCGGGCAGTTGGGCGAGCAGGATGCGCGAGATCTGCGGTCCGACGCCGGGCACGCTCTGCAAGAGCTGGTCCTGTGCCCGCAAGTGGGGACTGTCCTGGATGCTGGCCTGGAGCTCGTCCTCGATTCGCTCGCGTTCCTGCGTGAGCCAGGCGATGTGCGCCTCGATCCCGGCTCGCAGGGTGGGGGTGGTGGCGCGGCAGCGTTGGCCCTCGGCGACCAGCATCGCGACCAGTTGTCGACGTCGGGCGAGCAGCTCACGCAGATGCTGGGTCTCGGCATCGGGCAGCGGGCGCAGCTGCAGCGGGACGGCCTCAGCGAAGTGGGCCAGGACGGCGGCATCGAGGGCGTCGGTCTTGGCCAGCCGGCCGGTGGCGCGGGCGAAGTCGCGCACCTGGCGCGGGTTGACCACCACCATCGGCAACCCCGCCGCGGCCAGCTCCGCGACCAGCGGCCGCTCCAGACCGCCGGTCGCCTCCAGCACGATTCGTGTCGGTGCCAGCGCCTCCAACTGACTGACCAGGGCGTCGATCCCGGCCGTGTCGTTGTCCACCCGCTGGGCGGGTCCGTCAGCCGGCCGGATGGCGAGATCCAACCACTGTTGTGATACGTCAATGCCGACGTAGCGACTCCTCTCTGTCATCTCCCACTCCTATCCTGCGTAGGCCCGTCCTTGCAAGATGCGGGCTCCAGGGCCCGGGCAACTGTTCGGGCTCTTTCGCTGTAGTGGTGCGGCGACCCAAGCTCAGTCACGGCCTCACAGGCCCAGGGGGAATCGGTCTACCGCACCACGCTTCGCCCCGGGAAACACTTGTTCCCGGGGCGACAGCGAAGATACAAGGGGGTCCTGCCGGCGCGGGTACCAGATGGAACTTGGTGGAGCAGGACCCCCTCCGCCTTCGGCACCTCCCCCTGCAGGGGGAGGAAAGGGATTATGCAAAGGTCTCCGTCATGCGGGGATTGGAGCGGTGTATCAGGGCAGCTTCAGCACGATCTCCCGACCCTGACGCGATTCCAGATCCAGATGCACGATTCGGTGGTTGTTGGTGTCGGCCACCAACAGTGAGCGTCCGGGACCGTTGGTCAGTCCGCCGGGTTCATCTAGCTGCAGCTCGCTGAAGCTGCCCAGCGCGTCACCGTGAGCGCCGAGCAGCGTGTTGACGTTTTCGGTGAGCGCGAAGACCTGCTTAATCTTGTGGTTGAAGGTGTCGGCGACGTATAGCTCGTCACCGACCCTGGCCACGTCCAGCGGATGTTGCAGCCGGGCGACCGAGCGACCACCATCGGCGTCGCCGAAGTGGAACAGTCCGCCCTCGCCGGTCTTGCCGATGAATGTCGTCGTGCTGCCGTCGGGGTCCCAACTGATCTCTCGAACACCGCTCGATTCGGAGTCCGCGAACGCGACGCCGCTGGGACCCGGCGCCAGACCAGAGACCTGGGCCAGCTCGGATTGCATACGCGGACCATCGACGATGCCCTCACGGCCCGAACCGCCCCAGGGGCCGATGTACGAGTCGTCGCCGGCGTCGTCACCGAGCGGCATGCGCCAAATCTGGTGGACACCGGCCATGGCGACGTAAAGATCGCCGTCGTAGACGGCGACATCCCAGGGTGAACTCAACGCCGTCCGACGCGCCGGTTCGCCCGAGGGCAGCATCCGCGCCTGTTCACCGGTGCCGGCAATCGTGACCACACTGCCATCGCGCACGTCGATGCGGCGAATCGCATGATTCTCGTTGTCGGCGACGAACACGTAATCGCCGTAGCTCTCGACGCCCTGCGGCTGATTGAAGGTTGCCGCTGCTGCTGAGCCATCAGTAAAGCCGGCTTGCGAACCGCCTACTACCTGCGACACGTGGCCGTCGATGTCGGCGATGATGATCCGGTCGTTGTTGCTATCAGAGATGACAAGCCGCCCCGCATCGTCGTCCCAGGCGACCTTGCCCGGGAACGAGAGCGCGCTGTCACGACCGGTCTCACGCTCCAGGCCCAGATGCTGACGCGACAGGATCTGTTCCGCCTCGTACTCGGCCAACCAGCCGTCGATCAGCGGCACGGCCATGTCCTCGGTCAGCTCTCCCTCGTGCAGACCGATCACGTTGCCGTTGGGATCGATGAAGAACAGTGTGGGCCAGGCGCGCGCGCCGAAGCTCTGCCAGTACTTGAAGTCGGCGTCGTTGAGGACAGGATGTTCAATTCGCAACCGCAGGATCGCCTGACGCAGGTTCTCAGTCTCACGCTCGGTCGGGAACTTGGGCGAGTGCACCGAGACAATCTGCAGGGTGTCGCTGTAGCGTCGTTCGAGCTTCCGCAACTGCGGAAGTACATGCAGACAGTTGATTCAAGCGTAGGTCCAGAAGTGCAGGATCAAGAGACGGCCGCGAAAGTCGGTCATCGACATCTCGCGCCCGGTGTTGAGCCAGGTCATCCCGCCGGGAACATCCGGGGCAGGAGTCTTGCCGAAAGCTCGTGAAGTAGTCATCTGAGGAACTCGTTTCCTGTCGTCTCAGAGTAGGGCCTGCTTCACTCGCCAGTGTCACCTGAACCATCCACCGCCTTGGCAGTTCACGGCTTGGTCGGATTGAGGATTGCTACTGATCCACCGCGACCAGTTTCAGAATCGGACCATTGAAGACCAGCACGTAGATCTCGCCGTCACTGTCGACGGCGAACGACGCAATCGAATCATCCAGCTCCAGCCGTTCTTCCATTGCCCCGTCGGGAGCAATCGTCCAAATCTTGCCGGAGCAGTAGTCCCCGAAGACGTAGTGCCCGGACATTCCTGGAATCGCGCTACCGCGATACACTTCGCCGCCGGTCACGGAACAGCCGTCGTCGTGCGTGTAGGTTGCCACCGGCGCGACTGCATTGGTCAGCGCCTCGCACGCTTCTTCCGAGCGGAAACACTCGTCGCCCTCGAACACGTTCCAACCGTGATTCTCGCCAGCGGCGACGATGGCAACTTCTTCGATTCGATTCTGTCCGACGTCGCCGACCCAGAGATCGCCGGTCTCGCTGTCGAAGGCCATCCGCCATGGGTTGCGTAGTCCGTACGCCCAGATCTCGGGGCGCACGCCTGCGACACCCAGGAATGGGTTGTCGGGCGGGATTCGATAGGACGTGGTTGTGTCGATGTTGTTGACATCGATGCGGATGATGGTGCCCAGCAGCGTCTCTCGATTCTGACCGTGGCCTTGCGGATCGTTCGCGGCGCCGCCGTCGCCGTAGCCGAGGTAGAGCATGCCGTCCGGCCCAAACCGGACTGCACCCCCGTTGTGGTTGGAATAGGGTTGCGGCACATCGATGATCACCAACTCCGAGGCCATCAACGCCGAACCTAGCACGAGGCGGAAGCGTGACAGTCGCGTGACACGGGCATCGGCGGGTGAGTAGTAGACGTACAGATATGGCTCGTTCTCCAGATCTGGATGCAGCGCCATACTGAGCAGACCCTCTTCGCCGCCGTAGCGGATCGATTCGGTCAGGTCGAGGATTCCGGATTGTTCGATCTCTCCGTCTTCCTCGACGAATCGTGTGATGTATCCGCGCTGCTCGGCGACCAGTAGCGAACCATCCGGCAGGGGTAGCATCTCAATCGGCTGGCTGAACTGATAGCCATTCAGGATCGGGACAGTGGTCAGATTGACTTCCTGGGCGTGTGCATCAGTTCCTTGTTGTTCTGGCTCCTGATCATCGTCGGAGGAATCGGACCGGCCCTCGGCGCTGCCTTCCTGTTGCTGCCGCTGGGCTTGCGCTTGAGCTGACTGGACCGTTTGTTGTACTTGTTGCTCGCCCCGGCTCTGCTCCTGCAGCCTTGATTGCTGTACCTGCGAGGTTTGCGGTGGGGACGAAGAGTCCTGCGACTGTTCGGCGGCGGATGAACGGGGACTCGCCTGCTCTTCGCCACCGCATGACGCTGCCAGCAATCCTGCGGCGAGGATTGTTACACAACCAACGAGTACTACGAACCTATGTAGCTGGTTCATATCGAAGCAAGGTCGTCTCCGTGCCGGGGACATCCTCGAACGAGGGTCGGACCCGCATACCGATGCTGATCTGATCTTCGGCCACATTGACCAACGTCGATGTCAGCCGCGGGCCTTCGTCCAACTCGACCACGGCGATGATCTGCGGCTCCTCGCCAGCAAAGTCGGGCGCGGTTGGTCGGCGGGCGATGGTGTAGGTGTAGAGCGTGCCCTCTCCCGGTATCTCACGCCATTCGAGATCGGTCTGCAGCGTCAACGGTGCGTGTGATCTCGGGTAGAACACCCACTGGTCGCTTGACGGCGAGTACTGGATCTTGACCCTGTGCTCCCGCAGCGCATCCCAAAATGGCTGCGTCCGGTCAATCGGTGTTGGCAATGGGGGGCGGAGCTCGTCGGTTGCCACTAGTCGCCCTCCAGGATCAACGCGACCTGCTCGGACATCAGTCCGCCGTTGCCGGTGATGAATGCGACGTCAGCGTCTGGCACCTGGTGGTCTTCGCCGCGACGCATCACCTGCCGCGCGCCCTCGGTGATGTGCGACATCCCACCGGCGAGTCCGGCCTGACCGAAGCCGAGCTGTCCGCCGTGCGTGTTGCAGGGGAAGTCGCCCTTGAACGACAGGTCATGCTCGCGCACGAACGGTTGACCGTCGCCGCGTGGACAGAATCCAGCGTCCTCAATCGTCATCAGCACGGTGATCGTGTAACAGTCGTAGACGGAGATCAGGTCCACTTCCTCACGACTGCGGCCGGCCATGGCAAACGCCTGGTCGGCAGCGGGAATCAATGCCGTCGAGAGCAGATCCTCGGCGTAGGTAGGCGTCTTGTGCAGAACCCGTTCGCCGAAGCCGGAAATCCACGCCGGTCGATGCGTTGAGCGCCGTGCCACATCCTTGCCGGCCACGACAATGGCTGCGCCTCCGACACAGGGCATGACAATCTCCAGCATGTGGATCGGATCGGAAATCACAGGCGAGTTGAGCACGTCCTCGACCGTGATTGGCACATTGTGGAACACGGCGGCTGGATTGTGATTGGCCGATACCCGCTGGTCAACCGCAATCTTGGCCAATGCCTCAGGGTCGTAACCGTACTCAGCGCCGTACTTCATCGCGATCTGCGCGTAGCCACAGTTCTGGGCGACGTTGCCGTAGGGAATGTCGAATTCGGCCTGCGGCGACCCGTAGTTGGCCGAGGACGCGCCGTAGCGCCAGCTGCTCGGTCCGCTGGGAGGATCTGGCGGTCTGGGTGAGGGCCACGACGGCGCGGCGATCACCACCACATCGCATAGGCCAAGCTCAATCGCCGCGGCCGCTCGCCAGACCATCGCCGCACAGGATGCGCCACCCAGGTCAACGACCTCGGCGAAGTTGACCTGCAGGCCGAGATACTCGGTGATCGTCGACGGCACGAACGAGTCCGACTCGCGGATGTTGGTACAACAGATGCCGTCGACCTCTGAGGGGTCAATCCCAGCGTCGTCCAGGGCCTCGCGGGCCAGCTCGGCCCACTGCTCGAGGGTGAACATCGGCGGAGCCGTCGGCCGCCGCTCCGGCTTCCACTCTGCAATCCCGACAATGGCCGCTTCGCCACGTAGTCCCATGCTGACTCCTGTTCGCTACAGAGTCAGTTTAGGCGCAGCCCGAGGGTCCGCCGTAGGCGAGCCATTGGCTGTCGGGCGACCATTGGAACATGTTGCAGGGCCAACCGGGCACGAGGAACCGACGCACTAGCTGTCCATCGGCGGCGTAGATCAGCAACTCTCCAAGGTGGGGATTGTCGGCAGCGCCAGGCATCGTGGCGAACCACTGGCGATCGGGCGACCATTGACATCGATTACGTCCATTGCTCTTGGCTACGCCTGGCGGTCGATCCTCACAGACCTCGTCCATGCCGACCTGATCTGCAAAGTGCGGCTCAACAAACCACCCCTGGCGATATGGACTGTTCGGGTTTCCCTGGTCACGCTCGACACGACCGCTCCTGCTATAGATGCCGATCTGCCCAGTCCAACACTGCGCGCCATTGACGACGCTTGGCGATTCACGTAACACCACATATCTCCCATCGGGGGACCATGCAGCCTTTTCTCCGAAGGAATGGTAAGCATCAGAGAATGTCACCCAACACTGTGTACCAATCTGATGCAAGTCCCCATCTTCATCCAAGATGAACACTTTCCCCAAGGGCCATGTGTCCCAATCTCGTTGGCGAACCAGAACTGCACCGCCGCTTGGAGCGGCGAGAACATCGCCAGATACAGGGCCCTGACGGGTACGAACCTCACCATTGCTCAACCGCAACTGGGTCAACCGCCCATAGTCACGAACTCCGGTCGATGTTTGATCATCTGCATACCACAAGTTCGCGACTTTGTGATCCCATTGCCAGGAGTTCCACCTTGCCCTCCTAGTAAGTTGCGCCGGTTCACTCGTGGAAGAGACATCCACCAACCATAGGCCCCAATCCAGCACGAAGGGAAGTGTCTCCAGAACGTCTGCCGGCAGACGAACTGTATCTTCGGGAACCCAAAAGTATCGCGGCAGAACCAGCGGCACTTCCTCATCCTCTCGCGACGCGAGTAGCCAAGGCTCATCTTCGCTGGTCCACTTGCCAACCACATGGACGCGAGTACCGGGCGCCAACAACTCTCGGGCACTGCCTTCACCGGCGTCTGGGTTGAAGTATACGGATACTCCCTCGCCCGAACCGTGTTTCAGAACCAGTGTACCAATACTTCCTTGCAGCTGTGTTTGGTCAGCAACTGGTCCTGCCACACTCATCAGGAGTGTGACCACTGTAATCCACGCAACCAGTGAGAGGTATTGAAACAATGCGTGAAGTCCAATCCCTTGGCATTCTAACAGTAATGGAATGAGGACTCAGATGGCACTGTTCTACGTACGCAGCCCTATCGCTACGACCGGATGGTTAGGTGATCCCGATGGCTACGGTGCCAACAATCTCTGCCAAGCCAACTCGGACAAGTATTGGCACATGAGTGATTTCTATCAAGCTCGCGCATTCGACATCGCCACGTTGTCAGGAGGCGGCTTGGGCCCAGTGTACGCAAGATTGGAGAATGGATCGGGGATGCTTGCGAGTGTGCACGCCCGCAACAGGTGGTACAGTACCGGGCCAAACGACGACGATGGCGGTTGGTGCGGGATCGACGTTAGCATCGCCAACGCGCAAGGTACTCGACGATTGAGATGTTATCACGTCGAAGCATCCACCCAGATTGCGGCCGGTAACGGGAACTGGGTATTGCTCGGCAGCCTACCTGCGTATGGCTCACGTCAACTCCTGCTTGGTAGTCTGTGGCATGGAACAAGCAAGTGCGCTTCCAAGGACGGTTGGCTCCACGTTCACATCGACACGGCGTACTCTGAGCGAGGTAAGGGATCAGGCGGGGCCTACGAGTGGATCAACTGCTCACTCAATCGGCCAGCGGGGACACCGTCAACGGTCGAGCCATCGACAATCCTCTACTACCTCTGAGGCTGCAACGCGGCCAGCTCACGCCAGTTGAACTGGCTCCGACCAGACCACGCCTTCCGAGCGCAGACGCTCAATCTCGCGAACCGACCGACCGAACTCTGCCAGGATTTCGTCCGTTTCCTGACCGGCCAGCACTCCCGGACCGTAGTCGTCGCGACCGCCGGCCATCTTGGTCAGCGGACCCCAACGTCGTATGTCGCCCATTCTTCGGTGATTTGCGACTGGACTGAAGTCGTTGGCGAGCACGTGCTCGTCTTTGGAGAAGAACTCGCCGCAGTTGCCTGCGTCGGCTTGCACGCAGCCGACACCGACAGCCGTGAGCCTTCGTTCCCATTCTTCGGCCGGAGCCTGCGCGAACACTTCTCCGAGCGCAGAAGCGAGCGCGCCTTCGTCCTGTCCTCGAGCTTCAGCGAGTTGCGGAGCGGCTTCTCGACAGAATGCCGACCACTCGTCGTCGGTCAGCGCTGCGAAGAAGACCCAGCCCTGCGAGGCCTCGTACAGACGGTACCAGGGCGCCGTTCCGTACAACTCGCCGTCGACCTGACGGCGCGGCGGCTTGCCCTCGTACTGGAGGAAGTCTTCGCTGTTGGCGTAGGCGTTGGCCGTCAGCATGTTGACATAGATTTCCTGCCCGATTCCGTAGCGCCTCTGCGCGTATAGACCGAGCAGCGTGGCCGAGGCGACGAGCACCCCGGTGTTGGGGTCGGGATTCGCTTCATTGGCGCGCATCAACTGACGTGACGCCTCGCGGATTTCTTCAATCGTCTCGCAACCCTGCGGCGGCATCGCTGATCCGGCCTGGAACAGCGCTCCACCGATGACTGCGCCGGGAATCGGGTGCGCTGAGGGTCGGCGCGCGCCTGGCGAGTCGGGACCATAGCCATTGGCCGAGACCCAGACGATGTCGGGCTTGATTGCCTTGGCCGTCTCATAGCCGATTGCCAGGCGGTCAGGGACGCCGGGCCGGTAGTTGTGCACGATGGCGTCGGCGTTGACGATCAGCTCGGCGACGATCGCCTGTCCTTCGGCGGACTTGAGGTCGATACAGATTGATTCCTTGGCCGCGTTTGTCTTCGATGCGAGCAAGCCTCGCAGCGGACCGGCGCCCATGCCTCGGAATGGATCGCCGCCGATGGGCTCTACTTTGATCACCCGTGCGCCGAGGTCGGCCAGCATCGAGACGCCGATGGGCGTGGCGATGATCGTGGCAAACTCCAGCACGGTGAATCCGTCCAACGGCTTGCCCGAGGGTGAAGCGCCGTTCGGAGTCGTGCGCATCGGCACATCGCCATTGCGGGACGTCCAGGAGAAGCCGTTGGCTTCGCCGACTGCCGGCGCAGGTCGTGAGACGTCTGCCGGCGTCTCGCGTAGATGGGCGATGGGACCGAGCTGCTGGATCGGACCCAACTGCGGATCGTCAATGGTGACGGTGTCGCCGTTGGCCGCCATGTCGAGGTTTTCGACCGCGTCGTGGGTCGGTGTGAATGGCTCGGCGGCGACGTTGCCCTGCGCGCGGAAGATCTCCATCCACTCGTCGGTGGTCTTCTCTTGCATTCGTTCGAGGATGCGGTCGCGCATTTCCTCCGTCGCCTCAGGCGTCCACTCGGCCTGTCCGCCCTGCCATTGCTCTTCGGCGAACAGCAAGGTCAGGTCAGCCGCGTCCATGAAGGCGTAGAAGAGGTGCTCGAGCAGGTTGCCGAGCTGAATCCAGCCGCCATCTCGTGTCATCACCGGGTGATAGTTGAGCGTCGGCATGCCACCGCCGATGTTGAACAGCTGCGGATAGACCTCCGGCTCGCGCTCGGAAAGCTGAGTCAGGAGCAGGAGGAGCAAGTCGAACGGCATCAGGCCCTGGAGCAGGGATGTCTCGACGATCTGTCCGCGACCGCAACGCTGCCGTTCGATCAGCGCTGCCAAGATCCCTTGTACCGCGCCTTGTGATGCCCCATGCGATCCGACCGGCACCGCTGCAAACCCCGGACCCTCGCGCAAGCGTTGTCCGGCGAACGACATCATTCGTCCCGACTTGGCCGAGACGACACCTTCGTAGGCGGGATACTCGGCGTATGGTCCGGTCGGACCGAAGCCGGTAATCGAGCAGAACACCGCGGACTCGTTCAGCGCGCGGATGTCCGAGTACTCCAGCTTCCGAGCCTCGGCCTGCGCCGGAGAATCGGTCGAGACGACCACATCCGCCTCGCGGATCAAATCCTCCAGCCGCCCACGGTCCGCCAGCA
Source organism: Dehalococcoidia bacterium (assembly GCA_964291515.2). Lineage (GTDB taxonomy): Bacteria > Chloroflexota > Dehalococcoidia > Bin125 > Bin125 > Bin125. Next base: position 3,380,307 of record OZ219805.1, on the reverse strand, counting down.
CATCCAATTCCACCGACCGCTTCCCGCGCAGCCACATCGGAGCCGCCGCCAGCGAGCGCCAGGGATCGCCGCCAACCGGCTCGACTTTCACGACCTCAGCACCAAAATCGGCCAGGACCATCGTGGCAATCCCGCCGACGGAGCCGGTGGAAAGATCGAGGACGCGAGTGTCGGTCAGTGGTGGTGGCATGGTCAGCTCCAAGCAGCAATGGGCAACAGATGGAGTATATGACGCAACCTTGACATTCCCTGACGACGCCGGACCGAGCAGCCGCTGTCACTGGTCTCTATCAGTCGCAATCGCTGACCCGCTCATACTCAGCAGAGTTGCCCATCACTTGAAGTCGATCATGTTCGCGATACTCGTCCTGAACTTCAACGGGCACCAATGGTGAGTATCGCTGGAGCAGGAAGCCTTCCCGTCCCCAAGACAGGACGTAGAGCAGATCGTTAATCGGGATGACCCTCACGGGAAAGGTCTCCAGTTCGCCGCCGAACGCTCCGAGCAAGGACAATTCGTTACATCCCACAGCGACACCAAACACCCGTCCCTCATTCTGCCCGCCGTTGACGTCCAGCGAGGGAATGTATGCCACACCTTCGTGGTAAGTGAAGGCGCGGTGGTCGATCTCCGGCCATCCGATCAATTCCCAACTGGACGTCGGGTCCGGCTTGAGCTGATCGAGCAAGCGTGGATTGTAGGAGTCTGAGACGTCAAACAGTGAGAGTTGCAACCCCGTTGGCTGGCCGGTCGATGGGTCTGCATCTTGACCAACACCGAGTAGTCGCCCACTTCCCAGTGGGTGCATGTAACGAGAGAAGCCAGGCAGCTTCAGTTCCCCAGCGACAAATGGCTCTCGTGGATCAGAGAGATCGGCGATGTATAACGGATCGATCTGACGGAACGTGACCACAAAGGCTCGTTCACCCATGAACCGCACGGCATAGATCAGCTCAGTGATGCCCAAGTTGGTCAACGTGCTGACGTGCTCTAATCCATCGTCCAAGACTTCGAAGATCCATATCTCGCTTCGAGTTGGCGAGACATCTTCAAGCGTCGTTGCCACTCTCAGGTGGCCTCGGAACTCACTGAGGGCAAACTGATTGATTAGGCGACCAGGAGCTTCGTTGCTTCCGGCGTAGGACGGCTCCATGGGATTGCTGAGGTCGAAACGATGGATCTCAGTAGGACCGACGTATGACTCGCGTTGCGCGACGTAGAGCGAGTTGACAGATGAGTACACAGTCGTCTCTGTGCCTGTGGTCGCTGCGCTCAGGGATCCCCATTGACCCAACCCGGCTCCTTCATCGCTGAGGTCAAAGGTGAGCAGCGACACCAGCGCGTCAGCAAACAACACGGCCCGACCAGATGTGAAGGTGTCGTTGATGTCGGTCAGCGGCGCATCGGTGCGGTCAATCCCATCACCGGTGGCGTATGCCGCAGCGGACTCGTACTCTCGAAGCTGATAGTTAGGGGACAAGGATTCAGCATCAAGGAGCTCCGGGGTCGATCGCAGGAGCACTCTGGCGCTGCTGTCAACCAGACGAGCGCCAAGAAGATCACCCTCGACTTCTATGCTCCTGCGGACCCAAGGCTGCGCTGGATCGCTGATGTCGATCTCAAGCAACTGAGTCACTGTATGCTGGATGAATCCTCGCTGATATTCGTCGGACCCGTATATGTTGTACCACCATTGGACGAACACGTAACCTGGGAAGGCGCTCCACCTGCGGAACGGTTCATTGTCGTTGATTCCGATCGTCCGCAAGGCAAGTACGGTATCTCCAGCGAGCAATAGCTGTTGCTCTCCGAGCACGTGCATTAACCCTGGAGTGTGGAACTCAACAGTGCTTCGTAACGCAAGCCCGGATTCCGTGATTGCGATGACTGATAGTCGTTCTGAGTCGAGCACGTAGAAGTGTTGACCGTCCGTCTTGATCACGTCTGGTTCATCGACGCCGCTGACTTGGATGTTGGTGCCGGTATCGGAACGTTCGCCCCCTTCTTCTGCTGCTTCTTCTTCTTCTGCCGCTTCCTCCGCCTCTTCTTCTTGCATTACTTCATCGGCTTCTGCCTCGTAACTCTCTTCTACTTCCTCCTGTTCTTCGTCAGCCTGAGCATCTGTCGATACTGGCGCCGACCTCTGCTGCTCTGCGGGCTCGCTCGTGCGGCTCGCCGGAGTCTCGGCCTGATCGGTTGACTCTTGGGCAACCTGTGCGATCTCGTCGCTGCAGGCATTTGCGATCGCGCCGATGAGCACGAACAGTAGTACGGATGTGACGATTCGGAAGCACCATTGCATGTTGAACTCCTTGCGATGCGCTATTGGAACAGCAGGTGGAGCAGCATGCATGGTTACTTCTCAGGCTGGATTGGCAGCCAGCGGTTGTCCCATTCGTGGGCGAAGCTTAGGGTTCCGAGGTCGGCGTAGGTCTCGAGGTCGTAGGTGCGGATCTCCTCGCCGCTGAGGAGGTGGATGCGCTCGCCGATTGGCATTGCTCGCAGGGCGGCTCCCTGGACTCGGAGCGTTGACTCGTGGGATAGACCCTCGGCAGTCACGCGGACGCCGAGGAATGCTCCGTCGTGGGTTTCTCGCAGTGACCAGTCGTTCGGACCCACGGGGACCCAGGCGACGCCGTTCTGGTATCGAAACGCGCGGTGATTGGTCTCGACTGGACTGAAGGCGTCATCGCCGAGCGGAAGCACGGTGATCTGGGTCGGGTTTGCTGGGTCGGAGACGTCGAAGAGCGATGCCTGCAGTCCGCGCTCCCAGCCGGTTCGCGGGTCGGCGTCGCGACCGATGCCGAGCAAGAGTCCGCCGCTGAGCGGATGCAGGTAGCGGGAGAACCCAGGAATCTTGAGCTCGCCGACCTCGCGCGGGTCGGTCGGATCGGAGAGGTCGAGCACGTAGAGCGGGTCGGTCTGGCGGAAGGTGACGACGTAGCCGACATCGCCAGCAAAGCGGACCGCGAAGATCGTCTCGGTGCGGCCGAGGTCGGTGACCTGTCCAACCTGCTCGAACGAGCCGGTCGGCGCGTTGGCGGGCGCATCGGCGTTGACATCATCGGTGACGGCCTCAAGCACGGTGACGCTGCTCACGGTGGGCCACCGTTCGTGGTTGGTCGTGGCGATGCGGAGGTAGCCGTCGTGCTCGGAAAGTGACCACTGCGACAGGGTTCGACCCTCGATGACGGCTCCACCAAAATAGGTGGGATCGAGCGTGTCGGTGACGTCGAAGCGGTGAATCGCTGTGTCTTGCCACCATCGGTTGGTGGGAACGGCGAGATAGAGCGAGTCGGTCGAGGCATAGACCGTCGGATCGGCGGAGGTGCCGAGCAGGCCGACGCTGCCCCACTCGTGGATCCCGGCGGTCAGGTCGAACGAGAGCAGGAACGCGGTGGTCGGCGGCGTCCCCCAGCCGATCGGCAGGTGATCGGTCGGCGCGAAGAGCTTGCCGCAATCGACGACATATCCGTGATCGAACGTGCCGCGATCGTGGTCGTCCAGACCGAAGAGCGGGAACCAGGTGCTCAGATTGAACGCGTTCTGGACTTCTTCGAAATAGGCTTCGTGTGATCGATAACCGCCGTCTGACCACTCGTAGAAGTTGTTTCCGCCCCAGTAGGGAGTCCAGGGCACGGGCGATCCGTGCTGCATGGCCACGCGCACGTCGTCGCCGACCATGCGTGCGCTGATGAAGCGACCGTCCATGGTGAGCTCTCGGAGCATCGTCGGATCGTCTGGCTGGCTGACGTCGATCTCGAGCAGTTCAGTCTGTTCGCGGAAGTATGTAAACGGCGTCAACGGCATGGGGTCGTCTTCAGGGCGGAACTTGAGAACGGCTTCCGACGGGTTGAGTCGCCGCGCAACGACGACTTTGCCGGAGCCGATGAGCAGTTCCTGTCGGTTCGAGAAGTGCTCGAAGTGGATACGCCCAACTTCGACGAGCGGGCCGTCGGCGGAGATTTCTGCGATCAGGAGCGATTGCGGTCGGAGGACGTAGAAGTGGGTACCGTCGGTCTTGATGATGTCCGACTCGTCGACGCCGCGCTCCTGGATGTTGGTGCCGGTCTCGGAGACTTCGCCCTGATCGGCGGCGGCTTCAGACTCGACGGCCTCGGCGGCTTCGGTCTGCGCCGTTGGCGAGTCAGCCTCGGATGAGTCGGCGGACTCGTCCCACTCCGCCGCCTGTTCAGCCTCTTCTGCCACTGCTTGTTCTTCAACATCTTCGTAATAGCGATCTTCCTCGCTCCAGGCATCCTTCGTCAGCTTGAGGTAGTGCTCGTGGAGATCGTCGCATGAGTCGAAGCTGCGTAACTCGGGCGTCGGCAGCGAATGGGCGGAGCCAAAGTGCTGCGTGGCGAGCACGCTCACGGCAAGAATGGGCGCGAGTACAAAGAGCCAAAGTCGTGAACGGGACATACAGTGCTCCAGTTGGTTCGTGGCGACAATCTAGCGCTTCTGATTGTCAGACGACGGAGCGGTCGGATGGGTTCCCAACGAGAACAAATCAGGGCGGCCAAACGGCCGCCCTGACTGGACTTCACTGTTGGACTGCGTCGGCTAGCCGCGAGGCAGGCCCAGTCCGCGAGTTGCGATGATGTTTCGCTGGATCTCGCTAGTGCCGGCGGCGATGGTGCCGCTGACGGCGCTGACGTAGCTACGGCTGAGCCGGCCCTGGAGCGCGGCGTAGGGGCCGTCGGACCAGACGTTGCCGCGCAGACCGAGCAGGTCCATGCCGGTCTTGGCAATCCGCTGGCCGAGCTCGGAGCCGAAGAGCTTGGACATCGACGCCTCGTGGTTGGCGACCACGCCATGCTCCTGCATGTAGGCGATGCGGTAGGCCATCATCGTGCCGATTTCGACTTCGATGTGCCGTTCTGCGAGTTCGTAACGAGCATTCGGTCGTTCGTCGACCAGGTGAGTGTTCTCCTGCGCGAACCCGGTGATCTCCTCGACCGTGCGACGGCCGCCGGCAAATGCGCCGATGCCGCTGCGCTCGAAGTCCAGCGCGACGGCCAGGTGGTACCAGCCGCGATTGACTTCACCGACGACGTTGGTCTGCGGGATGCGGACATCCTCGAAGAAGACCTCGTTGAAACCGTGGCCGTCGGCCATGTTGATGAGCGGTCGCACGGTGATGCCCGGGGTGTCCATGCGCATCATGAACATCGTGATGCCCTTGTGTTTGGGCGCGTCAGGGTCGGTGCGTGCGGCGAGCCAGCCCCAGTCGGAGACGTGGGCACCGGAGGTCCAGATCTTCTGGCCGTTGATCACGTAGTCGTCGCCGTCTTTGACGGCGCGAGTCTGGAGCGAGGCGAGGTCGGAGCCGGAGCCGGGCTCGGAGTAGAGCGTGCACCACCAGGTCTCGGCGTCGGCGATGCCGGACAGGTGCTCTTCCTTCTGGTCGTCGGTGCCGTAGAGCATCAGCGACGGGCCGACCCACTGGACGCCCATGTTGCTACCGCCGCCGGGTGCGCGGTGGTAGGCCATTTCCTCGGCCATGATCATCTGCTGGGAGTGGGGCGCTTCGAGCCCGCCATGCTCCTTGGGCCAGGCCATGGTCAGCCAGCGGCGCTTGGCCATTTCAGTCTGGAAGCTACGGGTCAGGTCCATCGCTTCCTTCTCATAGCCTTCGCCGCCCGAGCCGGAGCCCCAGTCGTCGGGCAAGTTGTCGCCAATGAACGTCTGCACTTCGTTGCGGAAGTCGACGATTGTTTGATCCTCGCGATAGTCCATCTGCTGAATCCCCTCTGCGGCACATGTTCACTGCCGGAACGATCCAAGTCTAACGCCTGTCGTCGAGAGTTCCGGCGTTCCGGTGGCTCGATTGGCTGGTAAGGTGACGAAGAGCGGGGTGAGCGGGTAACTCGGGCATGCGCGAAGCGCAACGTTTGCGATCACGTCAGCGATTTAGCGAGCGATTTGCATCGCTCGGTCAGGTTTTGCCGGGGTTGTTGATCGCCGCCACTCTGCTATGCAGTGGGCTGCTGAGTGGTTGTGTATTCGGTGGTGAGTCCGAGCGCGATCTGTCCAGGCACTTCCCTCCTCCACCCGAAGAAGAGCAGCCAACGGCTGAGGTCGAGGCGAGCGAAGCTGAGGTAACCGGCGGCTCGCCGGGCGACGGAACGACTGCCTATCGGCCTCCGGCTGAGGATCTGGAAGACCTGGAAGTCGCCCCGCCGACTGCGCTGTTTGCGGTGCAGAGCTTCTTCCATCTGATCGCGACCGGAGACCTTCGGGGCGCATACGAACGGACCTCGACGGAGACCAAGGAGCGGATCACTGCCGATGCGTTCGAGCAGCGCTATCGGGACGTCTGGGCCGAGGCGACGATTGGCGGATTCACCTGGGAGGTGCAACCGCAGGATGACTCGAACGCATCATCTCACGAGGTGGTGATCAGCTATCAGACGACGTTCTTTGGCGAGATCACAGAACTCGTCCAGGCACGCACGTTGCGACAGCCTCACTGGGTGGTCAACTGGACGCCGGACCTGATGTTCAGTGGCCTGGGTTCTCCCGGATATCTGATTAGGACGCTGATTGAAACGCCGCCACGCGGTGAGATTCTCGACCGTAACGGCGTGGTACTGGCTGGCGAGACCGAAGTGGTCATTGTCGGCGTGCATTGGGATTCGATTTCGGATGAGGAATTCGTACTGAACTTCTTTGCTGAGCGAGTGGGAGTAGAGGAGGAGGCCGTCCGCGCGATCATCTATCAGGATGTCCCCTCGTATCAGTACATTCCTGTCGCGGTGCTGGCGCTTGATACGTCGCCGGATGTGATTCGGGAGTTTGAGCAACTTGCGTCTCAAGGCATCCTGGTGACGCGTCAGACGCGCCGATACTACCCATTCGGCGACGTCGCGGCTCATGTCGTCGGATATCTGCAGGAAATCAATCCGACCGAGCTGGCTGAGCTGTTCGTCGAGGGTTATCGCGCCGGCGACATGGTCGGTCGCGATGGGATTGAGCAGTCATTAGAACGGATCCTGGCCGGCCGACGTGGCGGCAGCCTGTCAATTGTCGACCCGATTGGTCGCCCGGTTCGCGAGATTGTCAATCGTCCGGCGATCGCCGGCGCCAACATCCGCTTGACGTTGGATGTGCGTGTGCAACAACTGGCTGAGACGGCGCTGGGTGAACAGCCTGGCGCGGTGGTCGCGATCGATCCTCGTAGCGGGCACGTGCTCGCGATGGCGTCCTATCCGCGGATCGATCCGAACACGATCGTCGATGGCGTCACACAGGAGGAGTACGACACGTACTTCTTCGACGAACGACAGCCGTTCATCAATCGCGCGGTTGAACAGCTGTATGCGCCAGGATCGACGTTCAAGGTGGTCACCCTGGCGGCGGCGCTCGAAGGCGGCGGATACGAGATCACCGATCGGGTTTCCTGTCCAGCGTTGTGGATGGAAGTGGGCGACCAACCGTTGCGCAACTGGAAGGAAACCGATCAGGGGCGGATCACGCTCTCGCAGGCGCTGGCCGAGTCATGTAACACCGTGTTTTACGAGCTGGGCCTGCACCTCGATCGAATCGACGAGAACATCTTGCCGTCGGTCGCATCCGGATTCGGATTTGGTCAACCGACGGGGATCGTCGGACTCAACGAAGAAGGCGGCGTCATTCCGGGACCGGAGTGGAAGGTCGCCGAATTTAACGAGGCCTGGTTCACAGGGGACACAATCAATATGAGCATCGGCCAGGGATTCGTCGCTGTGACCGTGCTACAGATGGCCAACACCTACGCGGCACTTGCGACCAATGGCGTGGTGAGCACGCCAATCCTCGTCCATTCGGTCGAACCCAAAGGCAGACCGCCGACAGTAATCGAGCGCCGCTCGCTGAGCGTGCTCCCAGTTTCGGCTGACACGCTTGAGCAGCTACAGGCCGCGCTGCGAACGACAGTGTCGCAAGTCTACGGAACGGCGTATGGGGTCTTTAGCGGCAGTGCCCTGCAAATCGCAGGGAAGTCAGGGACTGCCGAAGACCAGGTCGTAGATCCCGAGCTCTTGGCGTCCTTGAAAGAAGCAGAGCGGGAAGACAGCGCGATACAAGTAGAGCTTAACTCGGAACAACAGGAAGGCGAGTCCTCCCAAGCGGCACCTACAGACGCCGAATCCGAAGCAACAGCGCGCCACTCAACGCATGCTTGGTTCTCGGCTTGGGCAAACTTCGGACATCCCAGAGTAGTGGTCACGGTGGTATTGGACGACGGCAAATCTGGGTCAGTTGATGCCGGTCCATTAGTACGGCGCATTCTGGAAGGCACGATCCAAAATGGCTGGGCGCCTTAGGCGCAAGCAACCCACTGACAGCATTGCCCCACCGTTACATACATGAGGTCGATTTCCCCTCAAGGACTGGCTCACCAATAGCCACATCCTCACAGCCATTCATGATAATCTCCGCCCATCCCTGAGACAATCTGTAACGTTTGCAGCTGACAGATCAAGTGAATAGACGTTCTCGAGATTTACTCCGGAAAACAATAGACGTCTGCCTCACTAACAGGTGGCAAATTTCAACGGAACTTACTCGTTGACTACATACCGCCGAGCGGGCGCGCAACAGGTGCGCGCCCACTCATCGTCGCAGCCCAGGCTCCGAGCGATACAATACTAGCCGCCTCGCGACGTCTAGTCAGAATCAACGTCATGGTTGTGCGTATGATCGACGAGATACCACACACGTGTGCACGTCCAGACTTGATGTGTGACGGTGATGGTATAAGGTTGCCCATCGCTACCTATGACGGTCGAGGTGGTAGTCCGCCACGTCCAACCACACTCAATTCGACTTCTGGAGATCGGATGACGTGGGTTGTCCGGTGTGGCGAGCCCCTGTTCCGACGCCTCTGTTAGCGAGTCAGAATGAACTGCTTCTTCGGCGAGTGTTGATTCATCTGATTGCGCCGCCGACGCACTTGAGATGTGAAGGGACTCCAAAGCTACCAATGTGCCAAGTCCCAACACCACTCCAAGCAGTAGGAGTGCCGTCTTGTCCTTGATTGCCCGTCCTACCATGTCCATACTCCGTTCTTTCAAGATGGGCGCGTCCTCAGCTCCCTTGTAAAGCATGGAGGTTGTCGGCCTTACAATGCGGAGACAAGTGCACCAGTGCAGCCACAACATCGACTAACATTAGCCACTGGGATGCAAATCGAAGAAATGTTGAACAAGAGAGGAGTTGACACAAGGTCTAAGATTGCACACAATCTGTCCTGACAGGTGCGGAACGATCACATTATGCGCAAGCAGAAAGGGTATAAAATGCTGACAGAGAGCGTCCATGTGCGGCTAAGCGACGCGGAACGAGAGGCCGTTGCCCGACTTGCGGCAGCAGAAGGGCGGTCCCGGAGCAACTGGATTCGGAGAGTGCTCCTGGCCGAAATGGCCCGCAAACACAATGCCATCTCCAGCGATCCTCCTTTGACGAGCAGGGTCAGACACACGGGCGAGACGAGCAACTGTTAGAGGGGGTCTTGGCAGTGAGTAGACCAGACCTTTCCGCTCCTGAGCGCGTGGTGGCAACTCGAGACGTACCGATGAGGACTCGATCGTGAAGCGATTTCTCGAAGGCGCCATACTCAACAACTGGGTACCGTAGTCAGATGCGACGATCGAGATTCCGCCGACTGGTTGAGCGCGCGCTGGACGAGATTCCTGAACAGCTCGCGGCGCGGATGGACAATGTGGTCATCCTGCTACGCAATCAGCCCACGACCGAGGAACTTGATTCGGTCGGACTCAGCGGGCGACACACCTTGCTTGGCCTGTACATCGGGCAGCCGCTGACGAATCGCGGCTGGTACGGCGAGACGCTGCCAGACCGGATCATGATCTACCAGCAGCCAATCGAGAGCATCTGTCGGAGCGAGGATGAAGTCGTCGCACAGGTCCGCGAGACGGTGCTCCATGAAGTCGCGCATCACTTTGGCATCGACGACGACCGGCTGGACGAAATCGGAATCGCGCCAGCGCCGAGGCACGCTCATCGGGCAGCAATCAACCTGACCGATCGACGAACACCCTACGCCGAGTAGCGCTGCAGCAATCGCTCGACTGCAGCCGGGACGAGTTCGCTGGTTCGCGACATGGCCTCTTCGATCGACATGCCGATCGGTGTAGAGGCTTCATGATCCGTCAGTCCGGGTAGCTCAGCCCGACCGTCGATCAGTCCGGCAACGGCGAGACATGGCACATTGCCGGCCTGGGCCAGTTGGGCGACCCCGGCGACCGTCTTGCCGTAGGCGGATTGCGTGTCGAGACGGCCCTCGCCGGTGAGCACGAGGTCGGCCTGTGCGATTCGTTCAGGTAATCTGACGGCCTCGGAGACCGCGGCAAAACCCGATTGCAGCGTTGCGCCACAGAAGGCCATTACTCCGGCAGCGAGCCCACCGGCTGCTCCTGCCCCGGGAATGTCTGCGACGCTCCCATTCAGGTCGCGTTCCAGAATCGCGGCGAAGTTGGCCAAGGCTCGATCGAGTTGGGCGACGCAGGCTGGGTCAGCGCCCTTTTGCGGTCCATAGACCGCGCTTGCCCCTTCAGGTCCGAGCAGTGGATTTTGCACATCGCAGAGGACGTGGATTTCGACTTCCGCCAATCGCGGATCGAGCCTGTCGATCTCGATGCTCGCGAGGTTGCGCAGCGCAGCGCCTCCCGGAGATAGGCGGTGGCCGTCATCGTCCAGGAAGACTGCACCGAGCGCTTCTGCCATGCCTGCGCCTCCGTCGTTGGTGGCGCTGCCGCCGACTCCAAGCAGGATGCGCTCGACGTTGGCGTCGAGGGCGTGCGTGATCAGTTGGCCGGTGCCGTGAGTTGAGGCGCGGCGCGGATCCAGTTGGTCGGGACGGAGCAGGGTCAGACCCGAGGCAGCGGCCATCTCGATGACGGCGCAGCGGCCGGCGTCGATTCGTCCCCACCTGGCGTCGACCGGCGCTCCCAGCGGTCCGTCCACGCGGGCAATCGACGTGCGTCCGTTGGCGGCGTGGACGATGGCTTCGACGGTGCCCGGGCCTCCGTCGGCGACGGGGGCGCTGTCGACCTTCGCGTCTGGCCAGACCGCCCGGATTCCGGTCTCGATGGCGATCGCTGCTTCCACAGCGGTCAGGCTGCCCTTGAATTCCTGCGGCGCGACGACCACTCGCATCGGTTCAGAAGCCATCGCCGATGCCCAGGATGCGTAGGAAGCCGATGATCAGAATGGCCACGACCGCCAGCAGCAGCGCGAGTCGTATGCGCCGGTAGACAGACAGCAGATTGCCGAAGGTTAACAGCCCCCGCATGTACATCAGGGTGACCACCACGGCCAGGACCAGGACAGCGATGAGAAGGCTCACCGCCTTATCGTATCCGCCTCCGAGCATCCCGCGGCCGTGCGCCGAATCCGCAGATGACGCAGACCGTGCGCCGTCCGTGGCTGGCGGTGGGTCCGGCACAGCGTGGACAGACCGAGCTACCTCGGCGGGGCCTGGGCGAGGAAGCGCGCGGAGTCGCAATTGGCTCAAGCATCAACGGCAATTGTGCGGCTCGGGCCATTGGTCCGATGACAGGAGGTCGAGCGCGGCTGGACATCGTCGTTCCCTGCACGTCTGTTCTGTTATGTACAACCTAGTACGGGCGTGCGTGGTTGTCAAATGGGTCCGCCAAGTGGGCAACACGACAGAGCGCTACAGAGCACGACAGAGATGGGGCGACGAGGCACCACGGTGACGAAAGTGGAGTTGTCGCTGGGAACGTCGCTGGGAACTGGGACGATGGGTCTATTGCTGATCTTCGGGGCGGTCGAGCCAGTCGACGAAGTCCTTCATCTTTTCGTTGAGCGTGTCGTAGCGCCCTCGGTCGGCAGCGACGAGGATGCTGACGAATAGGATTGCCAGGCCGATCTCAACCATCATGTACCTCCGTCGTCGCTTTCTATCAGTATCGTAGACGGGCATGAACGGCCGCGCATCCCCACAGAGTTCAATCCGCGCCCCGGCGGTGGCGACGCTGACGCTGGGCTGCAAGCTGAACCAGGCTGAAACGCAGCAAGCGGCGAGAGAACTTCAACAACATGGCTGCGTCACAGTCGACCGACCGACCCGCGCAGATGCGTACCTGATCAACACCTGCACCATCACGCACGTTGCCGATCGCAAGGCGAGACGGCTGATTCGGCTCGCTCAGCGGCTATCGCCTGACGCTCCGGTCGTCGTCACCGGTTGCTACGCAGAGCGCGATGCAGCCGAGATTGCGTCGCTGGCGCGCGTAGCAGTGGTGCCGAACGGTCGCAAGCAGGACGCGGCCGCGGCTGTGTTGTCGGCGATTGACGGCCTGAAACCGATTTCGAACGAGACGCTGGCATCGAGCAACCGGACACGGGCGTTCATCAAGATCCAGGAAGGCTGCGACGATGTCTGCGCCTTTTGCATCGTGCCCTATGTACGCGGCCGGGAACGGGCGAACCCGATCGACGAGATTGTTGCCACGGCGCAAGAGCGGGTGAAAGAAGGCGTGCAGGAGATCGTGCTGACCGGCACTCAACCAGGCGCTTACGGTCGTGACCGGTCGGATGGCGCGTCAGCGGCGACGCTGATCGAGGCGCTGCTTGCAGAGACGGATGCCGCGCGGATTCACTACTCGTCGATTCAACCGCAGGACATCACACCACAACTGCTGGCCTGTTGGGACGACGCGCGGATGTGTCGACACTTCCACGTGGCCTTGCAGAGTGGGTCGGATCAGGTGTTGTCACGGATGCGACGTCGCTATTCCGCCTCGGAATTCCGCGAGGCTGTCGACTCGATTCGCGTTGCCGTACCGGGCGCCTCGATCACGACCGACATCATCGCCGGATTTCCCGGAGAACGCGACGCCGACCACCACGATTCCGTACAGATGATGGAAGACGTGCAGTTCACCGACGTACATGTGTTTCCCTACTCGCAGCGTCCCAACACATCGGCCTCGCTGTTAGAAGATGATGTTTCTCCTGAGCTGAAGCGCGAACGCGCACGAGCGTTGCGCGACCTGGGAGCTCGCCAGCGTCAGGATGCGCTCAATGCTCGCGTTGGCGCCCTGGAGACGGTCCTCTTCGAGAATTCCGACTCCGGTCTGAGTGACACCTATCTGCCGGTTCGTGTTGAAACGAATGCGGATCTCACGAATCAGTTGCGCAGCGTGCGGATTGTGTCGGTTGATGCAGGCGTGCTGTCGGGCGAGCTGGTGGGATGACGACCGAACAGACTGACTCCTTGCGTCCGCCGGAGAATCTGCGTTTGACGGTCGAAGCGCTATTGCTGGTTGCCGAGTCGCCTCCGACGGTGCGCACGCTTGCGCGGGTGACTGGCGTGTCCATGGACGCGGTTGAATCGGTTCTGCAAGAGCTGGAGACGGACGTCTCTCGGGGGATTCGACTTCGTCGCCACAACGAGACGGTCGCGCTGGTCTCGGCTCCCGAGGCTGGACCTTATGTCGAACGGCTGCTGGGACTGGACACGCCGCCGCGCCTGTCGAAAGCGGCGCTGGAAACGCTGGCCGTGATTGCCTATCACCAGCCGGTCACTCGTGACCAGATCGAACGCGTGCGGGGCGTCGGCGCTTCCGGTGTGATTCGTTCGTTGCGGGCGCGAGACCTGATTGCGCCCAGCGGCCGTCTCGATACAGTCGGCCAACCCTTGCTCTGGAGTGTGACTCCGAGATTCCTGGACCACTTTGGACTGTCGGCGCTCGACCAGTTGCCTCCGTTGGAGGACCTGGAACCGCCGGCGCAACAGGCGGTGTTGCCGCTCGAGGCGAACGAGGACGTATGACCTTCATCACTGTGCTGACCGTTGAGTTTGTGATCTTCGACTCTGCGTCGCTCAAGGACAAGCGCGCGGTGGTGCGCCAGGTGACTCAGCGCACGCGAAACAAGTTCCCCGTCGCGGCGTCGGAGGTTGATACGCAGAACGATCCATCGACGGCGACGCTGGCGTTTGCGGCGATTTCATCGGACTCGCAGATCTCACACGCGACGGCGCAGAAGGTACTGGCGTTCATCGAGGATTTGCGGATCGACTGTCAGGTCGGTGAGGTATCGACGGAGACGATTTCGCTGTGAAATTGCTCTGATCGGCGCTTGTCACAGACCGGGAGCGGGTCCCCGCGTGACGGAGGCCTGCGCGTAATTCGGTCGGTGCGCTGTTTGTCAGGTTGTAGGGGCGAACCTAGTGGTCGCCCGCTCTGCCGCTCCTATCTAGTCAGTAATGCAATCGCCAACGCGGGCGACCACAAGGGTCGCCCCTACAGGAGCTCAGAAGGATTGGGAACACGATTAATGCAAATGTCTCCGTGACGCGGGGACTGGGAGTGTGTTCTCTGGCTGTCCCGAGGATGTCCGACTGTCGTCGCTTCCTCATTGCCGCACTTGGTCGCGGCTAGGGCGGGTATGACGAAGATGGATTACCGGAACGCTCTGGGGCGGGGTGGGATTTACTCCAGCACTTCTGCCCAGAGATCGTGTCCTAGCGAATCGGCGATTTCTATGTTGAGGATCTCGCCGGGATTTGCTTCTCCGAGCGCGAAGACCAGACCGTCGACTTCGGCTGCCTCTCGGTAGGTGCGTCCGGCGATGACGGGATCGCCGTCCTCGGTGGTCTGGCCGGGTTCGGACTCGACCAGGAGTTGGAGCTGCCGACCGATCTGACGCTCATTCTTGCTGGCCGAGATATCGGCGAGCAGCAGCATTAGTTCTTCGTGCCGTGACTGCTTGACGTCTTCCGGAATTTGTTCCGACATGTGGGCTGCCGGCGTTCCCTCCTGCGGCGAGTACATGAATGCGCCGGCGCGGTCGAACTCGGCCTCCGCGGCAAAGTCCAGCAGCTCGGCGAACTCGTCATCCGTTTCTCCGGGGAAGCCAACGATGAACGTGGTACGGATGGCGATGTCGGGCATCGCTGTTCGCAGCCGCTCGAGCGTGCCGCGGACCATACCCATATTGTGGGGGCGCTTCATCCGTCGCAGGACCGATGTCGAACCGTGTTGCAGGGGAATGTCGAGGTAGTTGCAGACCTGCGGCGTCTGCGACATCACCTCGACCAGGCTGGGCGTGACGAATCCCGGATACGCGTACATCAGACGCAACCACTCGGCACCGGATTCGGCAGCGAGGCGCTCGATCAGCCGGGCCAGACCGTTGGCGTCGCCCCACTCGGCGCCGTAGGCCGTGCTGTCTTGCGCGACCAGGACGACTTCTCGTGCGCCGCGGGCCACGAGATTGCGGGCTTCTTGCACCAGCGCATCCGGCTCGACGCTGCGGAACTGCCTTCCTTTGATGCCGGGGATATTGCAGAACGTGCATGGCCTCGCGCAGCCGTCGGAGATCTTCAGATAGGCCGATGGACCGACGCTCAGAGAGGTCTCGGGGATATCGTGCTCGGCCTCGACCACTCCGACGTGGTTGGCGATTTGGCTCCACGCTTCGATGCCGAAGGTGGCATCAATGCCATCGATCTCGATGACCTGCTCGTGCTCAATCTGCGACCAGCAGCCGGTGACGATCACTTGCTGATTTGCGGAGCGCTCAGCGCCGAGGATCTCTGCGGCCTGGCGGGACTCTTCGCGCGCGTCGTCGATGAATCCACAGGTGTTAAGAATGACCAGATCGGCGTCAGCTCGTTGCTGGACTGCACGATGTCCCTGCTGTTCGAGCGTGCGTGCGATTCGGTCGGAGTCCGTGGTGTTCTTCGGGCAACCAAGAGTGACGATCTGGTAGCGCATCAGCCGCCTTCGCTCTCAGATTCGGTGGTGCTCGTTGATGAGTCGGTGCCCGTGTCGGTGCCTGGGACAGGTGGCGTATCGGCCGCCGGTTCAATCGAGGTCCCCGGTCGCGGGCCGCGACTGACGACGAGCGTCACCACGGCGTCCTCAGGGGGCTGCGCTCCAGGTCCGGGCGATTGTTCCAACACGGTGCCGAGCGGCGAGTCGTCGTAGATCGAAACAATCACATACGGCGCATTGAGCAACTTGATGAAGTTGATTGCCTCGCGGGAGCTGAACTCGCGCAGATCTGGCAGTGGTTCAAAGTCGGCGTCGACCGGCGTTCCGCTGCTGGCTTCCTGCACGGCATCGGGCAATTGTCGAATGCCAGGCACTGACTCTTCCGGCTCGACGGGCTCGACTTCATCGCGCAGGCTGACGACTGCCACGACCGCGCCGATGATGACCAACACCACGACGGCGGCGGCGAGCCAGGGACCGAGGTGGACTCGCGAGGGTCGGATGTCTTCCCTGGGTCCGGCGCTGCGCTCGGCGGCCTGATAGGATTCGACCGTTTCGTCCGAGAGTTGCAGACCCTCTCCGGGTGCGCTGGGCTCGAAGGGGAATCGCGCGAGCAGCGGCCCCGCGTCAAGCCCGAGGTACTGCGCGTATGAGCTGAGGAAACCGCGAGCAAAGGGGGCGGCCGGCATGCGTCGCCAGTCTTCGTCCTCGAGCGCTTCCAGGTAGTGCCGGGCGATGCGCGTGGCCTGATGGGCCTGGGCGATGGAGCGGCCGCGACGGATTCGGGCCTGGCGCAGTTCTTCACCGATGCCGGTGTAGTCGGAGTCGGAGCCCATCATGATCAGGCGTCCGGCATCACGGCGGTCTTGAGCACCGCCGGATCTTCTCGCGCGGTGTAGGACTGTTCGGCGTCCGACAGCGCAAAGCGATGCGAGACGATGCGGTCGACAGCCTCTAGTGACGGCAACAGAGCCGCGGTACGCCGAAACTGGTCGGGGGTGGCGTTCTGTGTCCCGGTCAGCGAGACCTCGCGGTAGTGGAGGTCGTTGACATCAACGATCGCTGAAGACTCCGGTGGGAATCCTGCGAAGAGATTGACGCTGCTCTGCCGGCCGGCGACGTCGAGCGCGGCCTCGGTCAAGCCGTTGAGCCCGACGGAGACGATCACGATGTCGCATCCGTTGCCAGCGGTCGCCTCGTCGACGATGGCCTGAAGTTCGTCCGGATCGCCGCCGCAGACTCGGCTCGCGCCAATGTCGACTGCGGCTTCTCGGCGTACGTCGACCGGCTCAGAGACGATGATTTCGCCGGCGCCCAGGGCTCTGGCGAGCAGTATGTGCAGCAGTCCCATTGGTCCGGCGCCGAGCACGGCGACACTGGCGCCGGCCCGAAAGCGGCAGGATTCGAGAGAGTTGAGCACACAGGCCGTGGGCTCGGTCAGCGCGGCGCGTCCCCAGTCTGCGCCGTAGGGGAGCTTGACGGCGTGTCCCTGTGCGACCAGCGACGCTGGCAGCAGGACCTGCTCGGCCAGTCCGCCGTTGGCGTCGTAGCCGAGCGTCTGGCGGGAGGTGCAGCGATTGCGGAGGCCTCGACGGCAGAACTCGCATCCGCCGCAGGCGATGATCGGGTAGACGGCGACGCCATCGCCGAGATCGAGGTCTGCGACACCCTCGCCCAGCGCAATGACATGTCCGGCGAACTCGTGGCCGGGGATGACTCCTGGTTTGGCGTATTTCTCGCCGCGATAGACGCGCAGGTCGGAGGCGCAGACGCTGGCTGCTCCGACTTCGATCACGACTTCGCCCGGCCCGGGTTGGGGAGACGCGACATCGTCAACCCGGATAACTCCAGGCTGATCAAACACAAGAGCTCGCATGGCAACGCCTATCGCGACATGCGCGCAGGCTAGGGCGTGCGCGCAGGCTCGGGCGGTCGCGTGCGTGGTCGCTGCGCAACGTCGGGGTTTCTCGACGTATGGTATTGCCGCAGCAGTCGCGACTTACGCCGGGCGGCCGTGTTGGCGTGGATGACGCCTCGCTGGGCCGCACGGTCGAGCGCCTTCACCGCGTCTTGAATGGCGGTGTCGGCATTTGACCATTCCTGCGTGTCGATGGCGTCGTCGATCGCATCAAGCGCCGCGCGAACGGAGCCGCGAGCGAAGGTTCGGACAGGCTTGTTGCGCATTCGCCGCTTCTGGCTCTGGCGCAGGTGTTTGATGGCAGCAGCCTTGTTGGCCACGACAACCCCTCTTTCACAATCCATTTCATCGTATCAGCGGATCTGTGAGTGTCTAGGACACTTCTGTACTCCTCTGCTCGGTCGGCCAATAGCCACTCTGGCAGATTTCGCCGAGCAGTCTGGTTGCACCGCGTCATGAGACTGTCTCAAGAGTCGGAAAACGAGAAGGGGCGGGGCCAAATGGCCCCGCCCCTTCTGATTTGGACAGGATTGTCTGGTAGCGAGGACTAGGCGCGGTTGCGGACTCGGCGCAGGCCGAGACCTGCGACTGCGGCGACGCTCAGCGCGATCAGCAGGCCGATCAGGCCGGCTGAGATACCGCTGCCGTCGGCGAGACCACCGCTACCCGTGCCTGGGTACTCGGTGTCGCCCATGTGCCCGTCTCCGTCTTCCATGGCTGGCTCATCGCCGTCGAGGTCGACGAGGTCGCCATCACCGTCGGTGAGTTCGTCGCCCTCTTCGCCGTCTTCCATGGCTGGTTCTTCCATAGCCATGGCCGTCACGGAGACTGCGGACTGGCCGGAGCCAGCGGAGGTGACTTCGGCGTCAGCCGACTTGCCGTTAAGCGTGAAGCTCACGTTATCGGCGTCGTCGCGGTCGACATCGATGTACCAGGAGCCGTCTTCTGCGACTTCCGTCGATCCGAGCTCGTTGCCCATGTCATCGACTACGCCGATCATGTCACCGGCGGTCGCGCCCGTGCCGTAGAAGCGATGGGGCGGCTCTTGCTGCGCCGAGGCAAGGCTCAACGTCGCCACTGCGACAGCCAAGCCCAGCGCCAGTCCAACCACCCTCGACATCAGTCTGTGCTGTTTCATCTCAGCATTCCTTCCTTAGGAGTCCTCCCTCACCCCTCGCTTGCCGAGGGGTGAGGGATCTGATCCCCTCTCCCTCTGGGAGAGGGTTAGGGTGAGGGTCCCCTAGTTGCTGATGTAGAGGATGTCGTTCTCGGCAACCATGAAGTCGCTCGAACCCGGCACCATCGTGCCGTCGACCACTGAGTAACGGACCCACGCGGAACCGTTCCACAGGTGCAGGGCGGTTGCACCGCGGCCACTCACGAGGCCAAAGATCTCCGATGCAGAGCTCTCAACGCCACAAGCCCAAGTCGCAAAGCCGGCCAGGTTGCTCAGGCAGCCCACACTGGCCTCTTCATCGGCCATTGCTTCGGCCTCGGTGGAGACTGACATTGTCTCGTAGACGGTGCCTGCGCTCACGACGAAGGCCGCCGAACCAGTGCCACTGCTGACGAGTGCACGTGCGCTCGTTGTGCCAGCTTCGGTCTCGCCTGTCACCATGTTGTCGGCGCCGCCGCCCAAGATTCTGAGCTTAAGCGCTCCTGCGACCTCGAAGGTCACTTCAGTGCCATCGATGACTGCATTGCCACTCTCATCAGTGACGGTCGCTGTGACCGTTACCACATCGCCAATCGCAACTGTCTCGGAGCCGAGATCAAGCGATATGGCTCCAGGACCAGCGGAGACTGAGAACACGGCGTCGTCGCTCTTTGTGCCGCGCTTGACTTCTATGGTGTACTCACCTGGGTCAAGCTTGGCGGTTTCAGTTCCGTGACCAGTAACAGTGATGGTCGTCACGTTCTTTGCGTCCGTGGCGGGCTGACCAGCGCTGATCTTGTCACTTGCAACAGCTTTACCGTCTGCGTCCTTGATGGTGATCGTGTACGGGCCAGCAGCCGGAGCTGTGGGAGTTCCCGCCTTGTCGAATGCCGTGAAGCTCAACTTGACGGTCGGAGGATCGGTTTCATCATCTGCATCGCCGTCGTCATCTGCAGCAGTTTGCACAGGATCAGCATTCGTATCCACACCGTCGCCGTCGTCATCTGCAACAGCGTCAGCAATGGTCGAGAAGTGGAGCGTCTGCGTCGCGTCGTCAACCTCGAACGTCTCGGCCGGGCCAGCGAAGGCCAACTCAACCGGAGTTGCCGATGCGAAGCCGGCTGAGCCACTTCCGATCACGATCGCAGAAACAGTCACTGTGCCAGCGCCGGTGCGCTGAACAGTGAAGTACTTCGTGTTAACTGCTGCGTCTATCGAGAGCGAGTTTTCGCTCGGACCCACAGGGTCAGTTTCATCGGCAACTCCGTCTGTGTACCCCTGAATGGAGCCAGTCGGACCGGAGATAATGATCTCGTCAACATCGCCAGGGTTCGCTGCGTTGCCAAGCGAGTTGCTCGCGGACACGAAGAGGCAAATCTTACCGTTGTGAGTGGCCATCGCGTCATCAGCTGATTCGGTAGCACCAGGCTTGGCGCAGCCCTCAATCACGTCATCAGCATTGTTTGGAATTTCGTCCTCGCCGTCAGTTGGCGCGGTGTACTTACCAAAGGCGATTTCCGCAGATGCTAGCGCGGTACCAGCATCACCAATTCTCAACTCAGCTGAACCGACTACAGTGTCATCCGCAGTGCTGAAAGAGACTTGAGCCGAAACGACGTATACGCCTTCAGCTGCGCCCTTGGGGTTGATGATCTCGAATCCCTGAGTGCCTTCCGCGCCGCTGTCAGCGTCAAATGACGCCGTACAGGCAGTTGGCCCAGCATCAGTGTCTTCGCCAGGGTTCGCCACGAACGATGCAGTGTTGTTCTCGGTGAAGTCTTCGAGGCCGGACAAGTCACCAGGGATGCGAATCCAGTTCAGTGTCGCAGTACCACTGGGACAAGCGGCTACATCAGCTGCGGTTGTGATGTGAGCCTTGACGATTACGCCAAGATCGGCGCCATCATCGACAACAGCGTCCGAATCGTCAAATGTCACCGAGACCGTGTGTCCGTCTGCATTCGCGGGTCCAAACGCGACGAACAAGGCGACCGCCAGCGCGGCGAGCACTGCCAGTGCCGGCAAGTGAGACAGTCTCACAACATTTCATGGGTGCGATGCGCCTTTGGTTTCAGTTTGCGACAGTGCGGGTATGCGCATGCATGCTCCCTCTTCATTGGGTCGACGACTGCTGGCGAGTCGCAGTGGCGTGATTGGCGCTGTGTTGCTGATTGGGCTGTCGTTTCTGGGCTCTCGGTTGCTCGGGGTGGCTCGGACGGCGGTGATCGCCGACCAGTACGGCACGTCGGTCGAACTGGATGCGTTTTGGGTGGCGATGCGGCTGCCCGACCTGGTCTTCCAGTTGCTGGCCGGAGCGACGCTGGCCTCTGCGTTCATCCCGGTCTACGCGCGGGCGCTGCAGAACCGAGGTGAGCAGTCGGCCTGGCGACTCGCCAGCATCGTGCTCAATTGGGTACTGATTGGCACGATCGCGCTGTCGGTCGCAGTGTTCTTCGCGGCTGAATGGATCGTGCCGGCGCTCGCGCCTGGCCTGGGCGAGGACTCCGGGATCCAGGACGCGATCATTGATGACGCGGTATTCCTGACGCGGGTGCTGTTGCTCTCGCCGATCCTGTTTGCCGTGAGTGGGATGCTGACGGGGATCCTGCACGCCCGTCGGCACTTCCTGCTGCCCGCGATCTCGCCGATGCTCTACAACCTGGCGATCATCCTGGGCGCGTTGCTGCTGCCGGGCGAGTTGGGCGTCGAGGCGCTGGTAATCGGCGTCGTGGCGGGATCGGGGCTGCACCTGATGATCCAGTTGCCAGCGTTGTCGACGGCGTTGGCTCGCTCAGGCGGCGGGCTCGGGTTGCATTTCGATCTGGGCGACGTCGAGGCGAGGGAGGTGTTGCGGCTGATGGCGCCGCGCATGCTTGGCCTGGCTGCTGCCCAGATCAATCTGATCGTGCTGACCTTCTTCGGCTCGTTGGTCGGTGACTCTTCGATCTCGGCGCTCAACTTCGCCTGGTTACTGTTGATGTTCCCGGTCGGCTTGTTTGGGATGTCGTTCGCGACCGCCGTCTTCCCCAGTTTGGCTGAACGCGCGGCCACTGGCGGACCGAGCGCGGTCAATGCGCTGGTGTCGCAGACGCTCCGATTCACGTTGTTCCTGGCCATTCCCGCGTCGGTCGGGATGCTGCTGTTGCGAGACTCGATCGTGGCCACGCTGCTCGAGCACGGCGCGTTCGACGCGACGGCGACCCAGTTGGTCAGCGATGCGCTGCTGTTCTATTCGATCGGCGTGTTTGCTCATGCGGCGATTGAGATCGTCTCACGCGGGTTCTATGTGCTCGGTGACACGCGGACGCCGGTCGCCCTGGCGATTTCGTCGATGCTGCTCAACGTCATCCTATCGGCGGTCCTGGTGGGATCGATGGAGCTCAAGGGGTTGGCGCTGGCGCTGTCGATCTCGGCGATCGCCGAGTTCGTGCTACTGACGCTGCTACTCAACGGACGCCTGAACCGTCAGTTGCTGTCGCGGACGGTCTGGTGGTCGACGATCAAGACAGTCGTGGCGACCGTGATCATGGGTCAGCTGGTCTGGCTATTGATCGAGGTTCTGGTCGGGCTCGACGTTGCTCGAGATTCCTGGATCGTCCTCGTGCTCGGCGTGAGTGGCGGCGGTGTCGTCTATCTGGCGTTGAGCCTGATCGTGAAGCAGGGCGAGGCGGAGGCGCTGTTCCAGCGCGCGGAAACTGTCATCTCGCGAGCACTTCGACACTGATGCTCGCCGGATGTCTCAACGGGCGGATTGGGGCCTCTGATAGAGTTGACCATGTTCCAGCGCTGAATGGCGCTTTGACGTCCAGGTAGCGACCCTCCAGAAGCACAAACAGCCAGCAGCACAACTAGCGAGTAACCATGGCCTTGCAGGATCGTTCGATCGTTTGCCGCGATTGCGGACGCGACTTCGTTTTCACTTCGGGTGAGCAGGAGTTCTACCAGTCCAAGGGGCTACAGAACGATCCGGTGCGCTGCCCGGAGTGCCGCTCGGTGCGCAAGTCGATCCGCACTTCGCCTGAGGCTGAGGCCGGCTACGTCCGCTATGGCGGCGCGGCGTCATTCGGCGGTCGCACTCCGCGTCAGATGCACCCGGCAGCCTGTGCGATGTGCAGCGACATGATCGAAGTCCCGTTCCTGCCGCGTGGCGATCGCCCGGTGTTCTGCACGACGGTCAAGCGAATCATGACCCTTGGCTATCAGATGGATGAGATCCAGCAGCGCTGGGGTGTCCACCCGTGTCAGGTCGAAGGCATCAACCAGGACTTGCGCCGCGGAGTGATCGCTCCGAAGCCGGGTGTCGAGATTCCTGACTTCGAACGCAGCCGCTCATAAAGTTGACGTTCCGCACTCACACGTTCAGAAGGACGACATGGCAGACTCGCTGGCGCAACGCTGGATGCGCCTGATGGGCGGTCAGGGCCGACCCACGGCCCGGCCTCCGAGCGACGCCGATGTCGCCGACACCGTTTCCCGATATCCCGAGCGCGCCGCGCAGGCGCTGGTAGACCAGTCCCGTCGTCGTGGACAGGCGGCTTCGGCGCGAGAGGCGCGCGGCTGGATTAGCGAGCAGCTCGATGAAGCTGCCACCTTGCTCGACAAACAGACCCGCGACCGCATCACCGACCTGACCGATGTGCTGATCGCGAGACGATTCCCCAAGGATTCCCCCGACGATGGCCGAAACAGCTAATCAGTCAGCAGCCTCCGCTGCACTCACCGAACCTGATTCAACCGACCCTACAGCTAGCGACCAACCGTTCCGACCGGTTGGCTCCCTGATGCCGCACCTTGAGCTGGAATCGCGAATCCGCGACTTCTGGCGTGAGCGGGATATCTTCCGCCGCTCGGTCGAAGAGCGCCCGGCTGATGACGTGTTCTCGTTCTATGAGGGTCCGCCGACAGCCAATGGCACGCCGGGCGTGCATCACGTGCTCTCGCGAGTGTTCAAGGACCTGTTTCCTCGCTACCAGACGATGCGCGGCAAGCGCGTGCCTCGTAAAGGCGGCTGGGACACGCATGGGCTGCCGGTTGAGATTGAAGTCGAAAAGACGCTCGGCCTGGACAGCAAACCGGCGATCGAGGAATTCGGCATCGCCGAGTTCAATCGGCAGTGCCGCGAGTCGGTCATGCAGTACGTCCAGCAATGGGAGGACATGACCGAACGGGTGGCATTCTGGATCGACATGTCTGACGCCTACCGTACCTACACGCCCGAATACGTCGAGTCGTGCTGGTGGATCTTCAAGACGCTCTGGGACGCCGACCTGATCTACGAAGCCAGGCGCACGACGCCGCACTGTCCGCGCTGCGAGACATCGCTGTCGAGCCATGAATTGTCGCAGGGGATGCAGGATGGCGTCCGCGATCAGGCGGTCACGGTGCGATTCCGAGCACACAACGAATCGCTGCCCCAGCGACTGCGCTGGGAAGGGACGACCGACTTCCTAGCCTGGACGACGACTCCCTGGACTCTGCCTGCCAACTCGGGTCTGGCGCTTGCCGGAGACGAGACGTATGCCGTCGTAGAAGTTGCGCAGGGAGAGCGCGTCATTCTCGCTCGAGCACTGTTGGATGCGTCGCTGGACGGCGTTGTCGAGGATTCGACCGTCGTCGCACTGGTACCGGGATCTGAGCTGGTCGGCGTGACCTACGACGGTCTGTACAACCCTGAACAGTGGGGCGTCGCGACGTACCGCTTCGATGGGGCCCGGCTAGTTGAATGGCAGGATGACGACGGTGTGCTCCCGGCCCGCAAGGTGAGCGCCGCCGGCTTCGTAGAGATGGAGAGCGGTACCGGCATTGTGCACATCGCGCCGGCGTTCGGTGAGGATGACTACCTGCTCGGCCGCGACGTGGGGCTGCTGTTCAGACAGCCGGTCGACCTGGGTGGACGGATCATCGGAGATGCACAGGCGCCGGGCGCGCCATCGTTCGTCGGCGAGTGGGTCAAAGATGCCGACCCAATGATCATGGACGACCTCGAATCGCGCGGCCTCTTGCTGCGCAAGGACATCTACGAACACACATACCCCTACTGCTGGCGCTGCGACACACCGCTGCTCTACTACGCCAAGCCGAGTTGGTACATCGCGACCTCGCAGGCGAAGGACCTGTTGACGAGTTCCAACGCTGAACAGATTCATTGGCATCCCGAGCACACCGGCAGCGGCCGCTATGGCGACTGGTTGGCGAACAATGTCGACTGGGCCGTGAGCCGCGAACGCTACTGGGGCACGCCGCTGCCATTCTGGCGCTGCACCGAGTGCGGCGATGTCTCCTGCGTTGGCTCGTTTGACGAGCTACGCGAGCGCGCCACAGCATTCAGCGGCGTTGAGCCTGACCTGTCCGACCCTCACCGACCGTACGTTGACGAGATCGAGATCGGCTGCGAGAAATGCGGCTCGGCTGCGCGGCGCTGTCCCGAAGTCGCTGACGCGTGGTTTGACTCGGGCGCGATGCCGTATGCGCAGTGGCACTACCCATTCGAGAACCAGGACCGCTTCGACGAACGATTCCCGGCCGACTTCATCTGTGAAGCCGTCGACCAGACCCGCGGCTGGTTCTACTCGCTGCACGCCGAGGCCGCAATGCTGCATCGCGCCGAAGCGGTGCCCGAACCAATCTCCTTCAAGCACGTGATCTCGTTAGGACACATCCTCGACGAGGGCGGCGAGAAGATGTCGAAGTCGAAGGGCAACGTCGTTGATCCCTGGACGGTGCTCGATCAGAGCGGAGCCGACGCGCTGCGCTGGTACTGCTATGTTGCCTCGCCGGCTGGCAACCCACGCCGATTCTCGGAACGGCTGGTCAGCGAGGCGCAGCGGCGATTCCTGCACACGCTGTGGAACACGTACTCATTCTTCGTCACATACGCCAACATCGACGGCTGGACGCCGGTAGCCAACGCGTCGCCGCCAACGGTCGAGCTGGACCGCTGGATTCTGAGCGAGCTGCACGCACTAATAGGTCGCGTGACCGAATCCCTGGACGACTACGACCCGACCACAGCCGCGCGGGAGATTGACGGCTTTGTCGATTCCCTGTCCAACTGGTACGTCCGGCGCAGCCGGCGTCGATTCTGGTCGTCAGCCCGTGGCGGCGCGGGGGCGGACCTGGAGGCCAAGCAGAGCGCCTATCAGACATTGCACGAGGTGCTGACGACCCTGGCACGGCTCCTGGCCCCGATGACGCCCTACCTGGCCGAAGACATCTGGCGCAACCTGGCCGCCGAGATCGATGCTGAGGCCGCGGAGTCGGTGCATCTGGCCGACTGGCCAGTTGCCAACGCTTCACTAATCGATGAGGCACTGAATCGTGACATGGAGCTAGTCCAGCGTGTCGCGTCGCTGGGACGCTCTGCTCGCAGCGCGGCAAGCATCAGAGTTCGACAACCACTGGCCGCGGTCAGCGTCGCCGTGCGGACGCCGGAAGATGCTGCCGCGGTCGAACGGCACCGCTCCACCATCGCAGAGGAGCTGAACGTCAAGTCGGTCGATCTGGCCGACGCGGAAAGCGACACGCGACGCTACACGATCAAGCCGAACTTGCGTGTCCTTGGACCTCGCCTCGGACCGAAGCTTCCCGCGCTCCGCTCTGCA
This sequence comes from Dehalococcoidia bacterium, assembly GCA_964291515.2. Classification (GTDB taxonomy): domain Bacteria; phylum Chloroflexota; class Dehalococcoidia; order Bin125; family Bin125; genus Bin125. The sequence continues at coordinate 3,353,879 of OZ219805.1, read as the reverse complement.
CTGAGCAATCTGTCGCCAGAACTCGCCTCGCACATTGCTCAGGTAGCGGAGTCGGGCCAGTCAATCGAGATCGAAGGCGTCAGCCTGCTGCCGAGCGATCTGTTGATTGAGGTCGACACGGACGCCGCTGCCCACGCGGCATCGGCCGAGGACGAGCGCTGCGCCGTCCAACTTGCGACGGAACTGACCGCCGAGCTCATTGCCGAGGGCAAGGCCCGCGAGGTGATTAATCGGGTGCAAGGGTTGCGTCGCGACTCCGGCCTCGATCCTGATGATCGAATCTCGTTGCAACTGAGTTCTGCGCATGGCGAGCTCCTGGGCGATTTGTCAGAGTTTGAATCGATGATCGCGGCAGAGACGTTGGCGACATCCATCTCGATTGATGGCGCGGATCAGGGATTGGCGAGGCACAGAACTGAAGCGGACATCGATGGCGCATCGCTCGTGCTGGCGCTCGAGCGCGCCTAGTTGCTCAGATCGTTTGCTCCTCCTGCTCGAGCGAGATGGCCAGGACAGAGGCCGGTTGACGGCGTCACTCGCCGCCAAGCCGCCTGCTGCGCTCAGCGGCCCGGCGTTCGAGACGCGCCGCGCGAGCTTCTTCGTCAGGCAAGTTGGTGGGGACAGGTTGATCGTGAATCAGTTGCCGAGCCGCCACGTTGAGCACGCGCTCGCGCAACGTCGCGGCTTCCGCTTCCTCGTCTTCTTCCTCGTCGTAGTGGCCATACATCACGCGCGGCCATTCCGCAGCAATTTCCGCACCGAACAGCAGGACGCAGGCTGCCAGGTAGACGAAGAAGAGCAACGCAATCGCCGCGCCCAGCGATCCGTAGATCGCGTCATAGTTGGTGAAGTTACTCAGGTAGAAGGCGAATCCGTGCTTGAGGGCTTCGAACAGCAGCGCACCGACCAGCGCTCCGGCCACCACATCGCGGATACGCGTGGTCACGCTGGGCACGACCTTGTAGATGATCGTGAACGTCGTCCAGGTCAGCAGGAACGGCAAGAGGATCGAGACAATACGAAAGAACCCCGTCGCTTCGGCTCCGAACGGCCCAAGCGAGTCGGCCACCGACTCGGACACCTCATTGCCGACCCGCAGCACTGCGGTCGCGCCGATCGAGATCGTCAACAGTGCGCCTACGCCCAGCACGAGACCGAGATCGACCAGCTTGCCGCGCACGAACGGTCGCCGGAACTCCAGATCCCAGGCCGAGTCGAGGCTGAACCGCAGCGCCGACATCATGCCGGTCGCCGCCCAAATCAATCCCAACACCGAAACGACACCAATGGCCGACCGCCCACTCGCGATCGGCTCAATCAGGTCCTCGAGATCCTCCTTACCCGCGCCCGACTGCAAGGGCAGCAGATCGAAGAGTCCATTGACGACCTGTTCGCGCAGGCTGTCGTCGGTCAGCAACACGCCGGCGATCGAGACGACGAGGATGGCCAGCGGAAAGAGCGAGAAGAAGACGTAGTAGGACATCGACGCGGCGAGTTGGGCGCAGTGGTCGTCGAGAAACTCCGAGACCGATCGTTTGGCCAGCAGTCGCAGGTCGGTGCGCCACCAGCGCAGGTGCAGCACCAGCCAGCGACGCCAGCGCGAGCTGCGTTCTCGCAGCGCTTGGCGGTCCAACGCAGTCGGCATGGTTCGTCGCATGACGCCATTATCGGCCGACGACGACGCCAGCGGGAATATTCGGCGGTAATCCGATGAGCGACCAGCAACCGCGCCGGATCATTTGCAAGTTGGGCACCAACCTGCTCACCTCGGGTACCGATCGACTGGATCCTGGTGTGCTGGAGGCCGTGGTTCGTCAGGTGGCGGAACTTCGCAATGCCGGAGTACAGGTCGCAGTTGTCACATCCGGCGCCGTCACCGCCGGTCGAGCTCGAGTTGGCGTGACCAGGACACGCTCGTCTGTTGGCGCTCGACAGGCGCTGGCCGCGATCGGTCAGGCGCAACTGGTCCAGCGCTATGACTCCCTCTTGCAGCGCTATGGACTGACCGCGGCGCAGGCGCTGATAACGCGCGGCGATGTGACCGAACGGCGCGGTTATTTGAACGTTCGCAACACGTTGTTGCGCTTACTCCAGTACGGAGTCGTGCCGATCATCAACGAGAACGACGTCGTTGCCGATGACGAACTGCGTGGCGGAGCCTTCGGTGAGAACGACGCACTTTCCGCGCTGATCGCGAATCTGATTGACGCTGACTTGCTCATCCTGCTGAGCGACGTTGACGGCGTCTATGACAGGGACCCACGCAGCGACGAGCAAGCACAGCTGATTCCAGTGCTACGCAACCCGGTCTCGATGATGGAGGCCGCGGGCGAAGTAGACGAACGCAGCCGCGGCGGCATGCGAGCCAAGCTTGAGGCCGCGCGCCGAGCGTCGGCGGGCGGCACCGACGTGGTCATTGCATCGGGTCACGAGCCGAACGCGATCAGCAGGATCGCCGGTGGCGAGCGCCTGGGCACACTGGTGCCCGCCGACACGACAGTTCGCGACAGCCGCGAGCGCTGGCTGTTAGCCGGTCTGCACAACGGCGAAGGTCTCGACCTTGATCCAGGCGCAGTCGAAGCACTGACCAGGCATGGACGCAGTCTGCTGCCCGCCGGGGTGACCAACGTCCGAGGCCAGTTTGAGCGTGGCGACGTGATCCAGCTCTATGGCCCCGAGCAGGTACCCATCGCGGTGGGGATCAGCAACTATTCATCGGCAGAGACGGTCCGCATCCAGGGCAAGAAATCGTCGGAGATCATCGAGGCGTTGGGCTACAACTACGGATCGTCGGTGGTTCACCGCAACAACCTGGCGTTGTTGCCCCAGACCGATGCCTAACCTCTCAACCGCCCACGCCTCCGAGCGGGTGCCTGCTCCTTCCCTGGCTCTTGCACTGCGGCCTTACTTTTTGCTTTTGTCTGGTCGATCGGGAACTAACCGTGTTGCACGGGCCCGGCCAAAGCGGGTCCCCGCTCGGGGCGGGGACGGGAAACTAAGGTATGCATCATTCTCGCCAGGGAGACTCTTGGTGCCCCTGAGCGTCTCGTTTGACGCTAGATCGCCAAGTACGATCCAGGCATGACCCAACTTACTGACTACCCAGCTTCCCAGATCTACTTCTCTCAGCGATTGCGTCTGCACTATGTCGATTGGGGCAATCCGACGGCGCCGCCGTTGGTCCTGGTTCATGGTGGTCGCGACCACTGCCGATCCTGGGATTGGGTCGCGCTGGCCCTGAAGGATCGTTACCACGTAATCGCTCCCGACCTGCGCGGTCATGGCGACTCCGAGTGGGTCAACGGCTCCGGCTACTCGATGATTGACTATGTCTATGACCTGGCCCAGCTCGTTCGCCAGAAACATCTGGCACCGGTGACGTTACTGGGGCACTCTCTGGGTGGACGCATCTGTCTGGAGTATGCCGGGATCTACCCCGAACGCGTCGGTAGGCTGATTGCGATTGAGGGACTGGGGCCTTCGCGGAGCATCACGGAATCTCATTCCGCTGTGCCTGCTCATCAACGGATGTCTGAATGGATCTCCGACACTCACCGATTCGCTGGCAGACTGCCGCATCGTTACCCGACCCTGGAAGACGCAGTCGAGCGGATGCGTGAAGCGAATCCCAGGCTATCGGGGGAGCAGGCGCTGCATTTGACCACGCACGCAGTGCACCAGAACGAGGACGGCACGTTTGTCTGGAAGTTTGACAACTACGCACGCTCGTCGTCGCCGTATCCGTTCAATGAGAATGATGCCGAGGAGATCTGGGCACGCGTGCAAATGCCGACGCTACTGCTCGCTGGTCTTGAGTCTCAGGGAGATCCCAACAAAGACGGGCGCACTGACTCGTTCCCGCAAGCCAAGCGAGTCGGCGTTGCCGATGCCGGACATTGGGTCCACCACGACCAGCTTGAGGTGTTCCTGCGCGAAGTGACCGAGTTCCTCGACGAGTAACCGACCGCGGCGCGTAGACTTCGCGCATGAGCGACATCACCGCTGCCCATCCAACGCCGAAGTTCAGTTGGTTCGTCCCAATCGATGGCGACGGCGACCGGATCGGATCGCTTCGGGCTCAGCGTGCGCCGACGTTTGAGTATCTGCGCGATGTGGTCCTCAACGCCGAGCGGCTTGGCTTTCACTCGCTGCTGATTCCGACACGGTTTGCCAACGGCTCGTTCGAACACTCGGCGCCGCTGGCCGAGACATGGACGACAGCGACGGCGCTCTGCGCTGTGTCATCGCGGATTCGTCTGCTGATTGCCGTTCGACCGGGAATCACGCCGGTTGGCCTGTTTGCGCAGCAGGCGGCGACGCTGCATCAGATTTCCGGCGGCCGGATCGATATCAACATCGTGCCGGGAGGGATCCAGGGCGACAACGAGCGCCTCGGAATCGGTGGATCGCACGCCGACCGCTATGCCCAGGCCAGCGAGTTCATCGACGCGTGTGCACAGCTCTGGGACTCGGGCGGTCCGCTGGACTATGAGGGCAGCTCCATGCGCCTGAGCGGAGCAATCGTCTCGCCCACGCCTGAGCGGCCTGCTCCCTCGTGGTACCTGGGCGGCGCATCGGACGCCGCGCTGCAGTTGGCCGCTGATCGAGCGGATGTCCTGCTGTGTTGGATTCAGCCTCCCGATGCGATGCAGGAACTGATTGGTCGGGCGCGAGATGCCTACGCCAGCGTTGGACGCACTCCTGCCCTGGGTCTGCGCACGCACCTGGTGGTCCGTGATACCGAGCAGGAAGCATGGGATGCGGCGGCGGAGCTGCTATCGGAAGCGCATCCGGAGGTGCTGGCGCAACGATCCGCTGCGGTGAAATCGACCGCGATGGTCGGTGCGGCTGCTCAGGCGCGACGGGTGGAAGACGACCGTCTCGGCGAGCGATTGTGGAACGGCATCTCGCGAGTGCGGGTCAATCTGGGCACGGCAATCGTTGGCACACCTGAGCAGGCTGCCGATGAGCTGAGCGCCTATTGGCGGATGGGATTCGACGAGTTCATCCTCTCGGCATATCCGCATCTGGAAGAGGCTGAGCGGATTGCGCATGATGTGCTTCCGCTGGTCAGCGCCGGTGCACTGCAGCCAGAGGAGGTCTGATCATGGGCTGGCCAATCCATCGTCCGACGGGATTGACGCATCACAACCCCGCGCGTTCGTCCAAGGGCTACACGTTGATGTGCGGGACCAACTCAGAGGACGCGGTGCTGCTCGACATGCAGGGCCGCGTCGTGCATCGCTGGCATATCGACGATCGACGACTGTTCAACGTGGAGTTGCTGCCCAATGGCAACCTCCTGGCGATGGTGGCGCCGGACCATCCTCCGCCGCCGCGTACCAGCGAGAACGAGTCGCGCTTCTCGATCGATCCCGGTGGACCGCCGGAAATCTTCGACATGCTCGGCGGTCGCGGCAATGGCCTCCGGGAGCTCGATTGGGACGGCCATGTGGTCTGGGAATACGACAACCCCGGCATCCACCACGACTTTCATCGACTGGAGAACGGTCACACGGTCTCGCTGGAGTGGGTGCCGATGACCAAGGACGTGGAGCGCACGGTGCTCGGCGGGGGACGTCAGCCCGATCAGCCGATGCCGCCCAACATGATGGGCGACGACATCATCGAAATCGACGCCGAGGGCAATGAAGTCAGCCGAATCGAATTGTGGCGCGTGCTGTCGCCTGAGGACGCACCGATCTGTCCATTGGAGAACACCTGGGAATGGACGCACGTCAACAGCATCGAGCAAACCCCCGATGGCGGGCTGCTCTTCTCAGCGCGCAACACGAGCACGATCGGGATTGTCGATCCGCCCGATGGCGACGGTCCGGGGACGTTGCGCTGGCGTTTCGGTCAGCCGGAGATTTCGCATCAACACCATGCGACATGGCAGTCGGACGGCCGAGTGCTGGTCTTCGACAACGGTATGCACCGATTGCAGGACCTGGCTTACTCGCGCGTGTTGTCGATTGATCCGGAGACCAACGAGTTTGACGTGGTCTTCCAGGGCAAGCCACGCGAGCAGTTCTTCTCGGCCCACATATCCGGTGCAGCCAAGCTTGGCAATGGCAATTGCTTGATCACCGAGGGTGCGGCGGGGCGGCTGTTTGAGGTCGATACCAGCGGCAGCGTGGTCTGGGAGTGGATCTCGCCGTTCTTGACCACGCAGCGTGGCGACCTGTGCAACTGGGTGTTCCGGGCCTGGCGTTATGAGGGCGACTACTCAGGGCTGGCGGGTCGGGAGCTGAGCCCGGAGCGGCACATCGACTTCAACCGTCTGCATGGGCTGATGACGTAGGGGCGACCGTGGGAGCCCCCCTCTGCCTTCGGCATCTCCCCCCGCCGGGCGGGGGGAGAAAGTGATCGGGAAATTCGGCAGCTCCCCCTGCAAGAGACCCTTGAATAACTTAGTTTCCCGTCCCCGCCCCCGAGCGGGGACCCGCTTCGGCTAGCCCAGGCTGCTCAAACAGGTCCCGGTTGACCAGATACCAGCGATAAACATGGCCGCCGGTAAGAAGCCAGGGAAGGAGCAGGCCCCCGCTCGGAGGCGGGGGCGGTTGAGGGGTTATGCATCGGTCTCTGCAAGGGGGAGCTGGGAAGAGGGAGCGGTCGAGTACGGCGCCGAGCTATGAGCCGGAGCGTGGGGACTTCATTCGGCGGGTGGCAATGAGCAGGTCGTGGGTCTTGCCGTCGGCGTCGATGACGTAGTCCCAGAGGACGGCCTCGCGCTGGAAGCCGAGTCGCCGGAAGACGGACTGCGCGGCGGCCTGGTCGAGGACCATGCGCGCGGTAAGCAGTTGCAGCTCGAGCAGTTGGGCGATGGCGTAGATCTCTTCCGCCAGGACACGACCGAGGCCCCGTCCGCGAGCGGCTGGGGAGAGCAGCAGGCGAATCTCGCCGAGATGGCGGGTCCAGTCGGCGGATGAGTAGTTGAGGTCACCCTCGCCGAGCAGCTCATCACCATCGAAGCCGAGCACGGTGAAGGTCTGCTGCTCTTCGACTTCCTGCATCCAGCGGGTAACCGCGGCCGGCTGGGTGATGTCGCGGCGCAGGAAGAGTAGGTCGTCGGCCGGCAGCGATCGCGCGAAGGCGAGGATTTGATCTTCGTCGCCTGGCGCCATCAATCGCAGGGTGATGCGATGTCCGTCCCGCAAGGAGGCGGTACGTGGGTAGCGGACGGCGATTTGCTGGTGGGCGTCGGACGCTGGGTCAGCCATATTGGCGAGCCTCTCAACATGTTGTGAAATTCTGCACGAACGCTGGGAACGTGATTGCAACAGAATATAAACGCCGGAGGCTAGAGCGAGCCTCGGAAACTCAGTTTCTGACAGGCGCTCAATCGCGCAGTTTACGTTCAAACTGCGCGATTGACCTGAGAGTCTCTCAGTTAGGCGCGATTGCTGGGGAAATCGGGGTGACCGGTGTCCATCCAGACCTCTTTGCGCCAGTGCCATCCCTCGCGCTCCCAGACGAGGAGGCTGCGTTCGGGGACATTGACGTAGGGCCAGTAGATGCCGGTGTCGATGCCATTGCCCATGATCGAGAAATCACCGAAGCCCTCAATCCCATAGCGCTCGTCGTTGCCGAGCAGGATATGGGTCACCTCTAACGCCATCTCGCGGCGAGCCTCAGCGTCGAGAGTCACTTTCATTGTCTTGACAAGGTCTTCGACGGGCTGGAAGTTGTAGTGAGTCAGGTTGCCCGAGGCGCCAAAGACGAGACGAGAATTCCACTCACCCGTCGGGTCGCCCGTGCCTGCCCCGACCCAGATCGGGAACTGTCCCGGGTACTTGCCTTCGACCAGTCGCTGAGTGATGCCGTCATAGGGCACCAGCTCGATGTCGGTGGTGATATCGAGGGCGTTCTCGTACATGTTCTTGTAGAGCTCGGAGGAACCGGGATAGAGCCCTTCGAAGATGTCAGCGACGATCATCGGGTAGTTGGTGCCCGGCTCGACTCCGGCTGCATCCATCAACTTGCGAGCTTCGGCGATATCTTCATCCTTAGTCGGCCGATAGCCGGGCAAGGTGCGCATCTCCTCCTGCGGGATGGACCAGCCGTGATACCAGTTGATGTGCTGCTGGGTCGACGGCTTACCCTTGCCCAGGTAGACGGCGTCGATGATGGTGTCACGGTCCATGACGAGATGGAACGCGTAGGGAACGCGACGGTCGAGCCAAGGATTTTCATCCCATTCCTGGTTGTAGTTGAAACGCATCGCCAGCGGCAAGACCACGCCGCGGTCATAGCGGATGTGGTCGGGGAAGTCTGCCTCCACCCCCTCAATCGCGACGGCGTTGCCCGAGAAGTCGTCAAGAGCGCCTGTGCGATAGGCAGTCTCCTGGGCAGTCGGGTCTCCGAGGAATCTCCAGGTGAGGCTGTCGAGGAATGGCAACTGCTGGCCGTCCAGCGTCTGCCAGAAGTCGAGGTTGCGCACCATGTGCACGTGACTTTCCGGCTCGAACTCTGTGGGAATGAACGGACCGACCCCGGACGACAACTCGACGTTGGTCTGCTCGTCAATCCACTGTTGATCCCACAGTTCCATTGCCTCGATCGAGGTCATGAAGGAGTAACCCATATGGGTGGTTTCAAGATAGGTCGCGTTGGGGCCGTTGGTCTTGCAGATCAGGGTCGACTCATCGGGTATGTCCATTGACGCGGTGTCCTGATACAGCGCGGCGCGCCAGAACCGGGCGTCGGGCGCGCCTGAGGCGTCAACCGAATCGATCTGCCGTTGAATGTTGGCAGCGGCATCCTCCGAAGTGAACATTCGGCCACCCTCGGTCGGGTACCGATCCCAGAAGCGAGCGCCCTGATCGAAGCGGAAGATATAGGTCTCATCGTCGGGGACTTCTGGCAACGAGGCGATCGAAGCGGTGTAGATCGGTCCCTGGTTGTCGTAAATCTGGTTGAGCCTCATCATCGTGTCATTGAAGACTTGGAATGGCGTTGCCAGGTTGGCGCGGTGAGGATCGAATCCGTCCCAGTTGGGCACGATATTGAGGGTGTAGTTGCCACCGTATTGACGGTTGCCGACTGCCTGGACCTGCTGTTGCTGTGCAGCCTGATCCTGGTCGTCTGCCTCTTGCTGGACTTGCTGCTGGGCTTGCTGGTCGGCTTGCTGTTGCTGCATGACCTGCTGTTGGCCCTGCTGCTGTTGCGCCCGCTGCGCTTGCGGCTGATCTTGATCCTGTTGCTGTTGCGCCTGGCTGACAGCCTGCTGCCCATCATCGTCATCGCCGCCGCAACCGACGAGGGCGAGTCCAGCGGCCCCCACACCTGCCCGACCCGACGCTCGCAGGAGCGCACGCCGACTCATCTTCGATCGGCGCATTCGCTGCCAATAGTTTCGGCGTTCCATGGCTCGCTCCTTGCGTGTGGAAACTTACGGCCAGATAGCCGTCTCGTGGCGGCAGTCTAGGGATTGTCACAGCAGTCGGTGACAGGTTTGGTCGAGAGGTGGGATGTAGTAGGGCCAACTCTGATAAGGCATCTCGCGGAACGCGACTACTTCGGCAGGGTGCGGTTCGTTGACTAGCACCCCTTTCCGGGCGTCACCTGTCGACCGGAGAGGGGTGACAGAGCGGGCGGCTGATCGTGCTGCAACACGTGGTACGACTCGCGCAGCGCAGCGCGAGACACAGGGTTGGCTGCGGTTGGGCGATAGCATGAGGCTGTTCGCCCATCCCGCGGGCGTCATTTGCGCTCCAACGGGCCGCGGCTGAGTCCCCTGTGATCACGAAACTTCGCAACGCCTATTACGGCTGGTACCTGCTGATCGCCGCAGTGATCGGTATGGCGATCGCGTCGGGCGTTTCCTTCTGGGTCCTCGGTTACTACGTCACGCCACTTGAGGAAGAGTTTGGCTGGTCGCGGACGCTACTGCAGACCGGGATATCGGTTTCGCTCCTGATCAGCGGGATTGCCTCGCCGCTTGCCGGCAAGGTGGTGGACAAGTACGGCCCTCGGCGCTCGATCATCTGGGGCACGGTCTTTACCTGCGCGACGTATGTCCTGCTGTCGACCACCTCGTCACTCGTCGAGTGGTACCTCTACTTCTCGATCAACTCCTTCTTCCGCGGCTTCATGTTCTATATCCCGTTCCAGGTGCTGATCTCGCGTTGGTTCGACCGCAAGCGCGGCCGCGCCGTGGGGATCATGGCGATGGGATTCTCGCTGGGCGGCTTTCTCATGCCCGCGATGCAGCGGATTATCGATGATGTGGGTTGGGATGTCTCATTCCTCTTCGCGGCTGCCCTCCTGGCGGTGGTGTTCCTCCCACTGGGTCTGTTCATGGTTCGCGATCATCCGCACGAGAAGGGCCTGCAGATCGATGGCGAGCCAGTGTCGGCTGGGTCGGATGCGCGTCGCCCAAGCGTGTTCAGCGGCTTGACTGTCCGGCAGGCGATGCGCACCTGGAACTTCTGGGTGATTGCCCTGGCCTTCGCGACGTTCTTCTTCGCGATGTTCGGCTGGATGTTCAACGGGACGCCTGTCTATGAATCGATGGGTATCAGCCGGGAAACCATCTCTGTGATCTTGGTGCTGCAGGCCTTGGGCGGACTGATATCGAGGCCGACATTCGGATTGTTGGCCGAGCGAATTCCATCCATTGAACTGGCGTCGGTTGGGCTTGCGGCGATCATGTCTGTGGGCATGTTCCTGTTACTGATCCTCCACGATTCACATCTCATGCTCGCCGTCACCCTGTTCCTCTGCTGCTGGATGATTGGATCAGCGGGAGGACCGGTGCTGGAGCCGCTGATTCTGCCCAAGACGTTTGGGCTGGCCCACTTTGGCGCGATCATGGGAACACTGTTCATGATCGAGACGATTGGGCAATTCCTGGTGCCCACTGTGGGCGGCGCGATCTTCGAGCTCACCGGCGAATATGACCTGTTACTCGTGGTCAATATGGGATGCCTGGGACTCTCGATGGTGTTCTTCACACTGGCGCACTACATCCCGAATCCTCGGATTCCCAGTCCGTCGTTGCGCGTGATTCGGCCGCTGGTGGCGAATTTGGTGGCTCGGCTGGAGCCCCAGCATCAGGCGTCGAATGGGGTTCGGGCGAATGGCAGCGGGCGGACGGCGCCGGGCGGCATGGCGGAGTCGGGTGAGCGGGCTCGCGGCTAGAGGTCGTCATCGGTGGGGCGATGGAGGCGGGGAGGGACCCCCTCAGCCTGCGGCAGCTCCCCCTTGCAGGGGGAGCAAAGAGAAGAGATCGGCAGCTCACCCTTGCGAGAGGAGATAGGAGAACAGATCGGCATCTCCTGCTCCGCCCACCCCTGCGACGGGCGCTAGCGGGAATCGTAGAGAAACGTTAGAAGATGCCGAGTTCGAACTTGGCTTCGTCGGAGCACATTTCTCGCGGGTCCCAGGGTGGGGAGAAGACGATTTCCGATTCGACGTTGTCGACGCCCTCGACGGTGGAGGCGGCCTGCTCGATCTGCGCCTTGATCATCGGGCCGACGGGGCAGGCGGGCGAGGTCAGGGTGAACATGATCTTGACGCTCTCCTCGTCCGGCGTCTCGACTCCATACACGAGGCCGAGATCGACGATGTTGATGCCGATCTCGGGGTCAAAGACCGTCTTGAGCGCTTCGAGGACTTGTTGTTCGCTGGCCATCTGGGGCTCCTGTCAATCGTTCTGATGATCGCTACCCGCTGGTCAGGCGGGTGGGAATGTCGCTGTCGTCCGATATGGATTCGCCGGTGGCGTTGGCCAGGACCTGATCGAGGACCTTCCAGGCCAGCAGTCCGCACTTGATCCGGACGGGGAACTTGGCCACGCCGGAGAGCGCCTCAAGGTCGCCGAGATCGACAGCATCGAGGTCGAAGCTGTCGTCGGTCAGCATGTGCTGTACGTGCTTTGACATCACACGGGCTGAGTCGATTGAGCGACCCGACATCGCCTCGGTCATCATCGAGGCTGAACTCTGTGAGATCGAGCAGCCGCTGCCGCCGAATCCCACACCATTGACGGCACCGTCGAGGATTGCGACCGAGAGCTGAATCTCGTCGCCGCAGGATGGATTGAAACCTTCCGCCGACACGGTCGCGTCGTCTCGCGCTCCTCGGTTCCTGGGTCGCCGGTAGTGGTCAAGGATCACATCGCGGTAGAGATCGTCAAGATCGACCGGATTCTGTGACTCTCGATTACTCGCCATTGCTCAGACTCCCCTGTCAAATCTATCGTTCAAATCCAAATCGCTCGCCGGCTTCGAGTAAGCCATCGACCAGCGCGTCCACTTCCGAGCGTTCGTTGTAGAGGTAGAACGAAGCGCGCGCCGTCGCCGGTACGCCGAGCGTCCGCATCAATGGCTGGGCGCAGTGATGCCCGGCCCGGACGGCGATGCCTCCGCGGTCGAGAATGGTGGCCACGTCGTGCGAATGGATGTCACGGTAGTTGAAGGCGATCACCGCTGCGCGATCGGAGGGGTCGGAGGGACCGTAGATGTCGAGACCCTCGAGGTGCGAGAGCCGGTCGACGGCGTAGTGAGTCAGTTCGGCGTCGTGGGCGGCGATGGCGTCCATGCCAACATCGTTGAGAAAATCGAGCGCTGCGCCGAAGGCGATCACGTCGGCGATGTTTGGCGTGCCGGCTTCAAACTTGTGCGGCAGCGCGGCCCATGAGGATTCCTCGCGGGTCACGACGCTGATCATCTCACCACCACCAAGGAACGGGTCGAGGTCGGCGAGCAGCTCTTGACGACCCCAGAGCACGCCGACGCCGGTTGGTCCCAACATCTTGTGCGCTGAGAAGGCCATGTAGTCGACGCCGAGGTCGGCGACATCCACGGGAATGTGGGGAGCGCTCTGTGCGGCGTCGACGATCATGGTCGCGCCGACGGCGCGCGCCATTTCAGAGATTTCCGCCACCGGCGCAATACTGCCGAGCACGTTGGACATGTGCACGATGGAGACGATGCGCGTGTTGGCGTTGATCGCGGCACGCGCAGTATCGACATCGATCTGCTGATCGTCGTTGAGTTCGATGAATCGCAGTTTGGCGCCCGAGCGTTGGCTGACCAACTGCCACGGGACGAGGTTGGAATGGTGCTCGGCAGCGGTCAGGACGATCTCGTCGCCAGGCTTCAGCCGCGCTCCCAAGGTGTACGCGAGGAGATTGAGAGACTCGGTCGTGTTTCGGGTGAAGACGACTTCGCGGTGGCTTCCGGCATTGATAAACGTTGCGACCTGCTTACGCACGTCTTCGTACGCGACGGTTGCCTCTTCGGCCAGGGTGTGGAGGCCTCGATGGATGTTGGCATTCATCGTCGAGTAGTAATTCGACAACGCGTCAATGACCGACTTCGGCTTCTGCGTTGTGGCGGCGTTGTCGAGGTAGACCAGCGGATGTCCGTGGACCTCGCGCGACAGGATCGGGAACGCTTCCCGGATCGCCGCTGTGTCCAGTGGAGTCGCGGTGGTCATGTCAGTCAACTTCGATTTGGACGTTGCCATCGGCGACTTGAACGGCGTAACAGCGCACCTTGCCGATCGCGGGAAGTGTGACGGCTCGGCCGGTCGTCACATCGAAGAGCGCGCCATGCCGGGGACACTCGATCCGGTCCCCGTCGAGTTCGCCTTCGCCCAGTGGACCGTCGTCGTGGGTGCAGCGATTCTCGATGGCGTACAGATCGCCATCTGCGACCCGGCAGAGGGCGATGCTCTCGCCGCCGACTTCCACCACTCGCGCGGTACCCGGCTCGATCTCGTCGAGGCTGGCGACTCGCTCGAAGCTCATACTGAAGCCTTCGCAGGTTCTAGTTGGATTTCGACCAATTCGTCGATCACTTCACGCATGTGCTCGTCGGGCACCCCATCGGCGATCTCGGAGAGGAAGCCTCGCACGACGAGGCGCTCGGCGACCTTGGGCGGGATGCCTCGGGCCTGCAGGTAGAAGAGTTGGTCGGGATCGACGGGGCCGACCGCCGCCGCGTGCGAACACTTGACGTCGTCTGCTTCGATTTCCAGCATCGGAATCGGGTCCGCTCCGGCGCCGTCGTCGAGCAGCAGGTTGCGCATGGTCTGATGGGCGTTGGTCTTCTGACCCTCAGGTGTGATCTGGATCAGCCCGAATTGCACGGCTTGTGACTGGTCGGTTAGCACGCCGCGAATCAGCAGATCGCTCTCCGCGCCGACTCCGTTGTGATACTGGCGCGTGACGTGCTCAATGTGCTGTTTCCCGTCGCCGACGAACAGGCCGCGAATATCGGCGTAGCCGCCGCTCTGCGACAGGTCCATGTCGATGCGCTGCTTGTCGAGGTCTGCGCCAAAGGCCGCGGTGGTGACGCGGATTGATGCGTCACGTCCGACTCGGCCTCGGGTGGTCGAGATGGCGGCTGTCTGGCGGTGCCAGCGCTGGACCGAGGCGAACCTGAGGTGGGCGCCGTCCTCGGCGATCAGTTCGACCGATGCATGGATCAGCGGAGTTTCGGAGAGTTCGGCGCGACGATTGTCGGCGTCGCCGGCCTCGATCAGGGAGAGCTCCGCTTCGCGCTCGGCGACGACCAAGGTGTAGTGCCAGTGGTCACCCTCGGCGACGTCCTGTGTGATGAGATAGAACAGCGACTCCGAGACGGCGGCGCCGCGCGGTGCGTAGACAAACACGCCCTGTGTCCACAGCGCTCGACCGAATGCCTCGTAGCGATCCTGCGGTTGTCCGACCGCTCCCAGCCACTGTTGGACCAGGTCTGAATGTTCCTGAGCTGCGGCTGAGAGGGGCATGATGATGACACCGTCGGCTGCGGCTTGATCGGTGAGATTGGACGCGGCGACGCGGCCACCGATCTGATGCACCATGCCCGAGTGCTCGCGCGGCGCAAAGACGTGAGACGGCACGTTGACGGCGGCGCCGTTTGTGGCCTGGCCCAGCGAACCAACCGTGGCACGCCGCGGGAGACGCTCGCGCGGCGTCCGACGCCAGGACTCTTCCTGACCGGTCCACCACTCCAGCGCCAGCGCCTGTTCCAGACTCGCCAGGCGGAACGCCAGGAGCCAGTCGGGTTCGTCGAGCGACCGACTGAGCGCTGATACCTGCGCTCTCAGGTCGTCGGGCTTCGTTTCCGTGTCCGTTGGCGCTGCCAACGTTGCCTGCGTCATCGACCGCCCCTCACTTGTGGATGGGCACAGATTGTGCGGGTAGCCACCGGCTAGCCAATCGCGCCGTCCATCTGCAATTCGATTAGTCGGTTCATCTCGACCGCGTACTCCAGCGGCAGCGACTTGATGATCGGTTCGACAAAGCCGTTGACAATCATCTTGGTCGCTTCGCCCTCGGAGAGGCCGCGCGCCATCAGGTAGAAGAGCTGCTCGTCGCCAACCTTGGAGACGGTCGCCTCGTGGCCGATGTCGACTCGCCGTTCATCGATCTCCATGACCGGGTAGGTATCGGAGCGCGAATGCTCATCGAGCATCAAGGCGTCGCAGCGAACGTTCGAGCGGCAGTTCTCAGCGCCCTCGTAGACCTTGAGCAGTCCGCGATAGGTCGAGCGACCGCCGTCCATGGAAAGCGATTTCGACGTAATCACCGAGGTGGTGTTGGGCGCCGCGTGAACGATCTTGGCGCCAGCGTCGAGCTGCTGGCCCTTTCCGGCCGACGCGATCGAGAGGACCTCGCCATGCGCGCCCGGCTCCATCAGGTAGACGGCCGGGTACTTCATCGTGAGCTTGGAGCCGAGGTTGCCGTCGACCCAGGTCATGACGGCGTCCTGATAGGCCATCGCTCGCTTGGTGACGAGGTTGTAGACGTTATTCGACCAGTTCTGAATCGTCGTGTAGCGGACGTTCGAGCCGGCCTTGCAGACGATCTCGACGACTGCGGAGTGCAGCGAGTCGGACGAGTAAATCGGGGCGGTACAACCCTCGACGTAGTGCACCTGAGAGCCTTCGTCGGCGATGATCAGTGTGCGCTCAAATTGACCCATGTTTTCGGAGTTGATCCGAAAGTAGGCCTGGAGCGGAATGTCGACGGTCACGCCCGGCGGCACATAGATGAACGAGCCGCCAGACCAGACCGCGGTGTTCAGCGCCGCGAACTTGTTGTCGTTGGCCGGAATCACCGTGCTGAAGTACTCACGGACGAGGTCGGGGTACTCCTCTAGGGCCTGGTCGGTGCCGAGGAAGAGCACGCCCTTCTCTTCGAGGTCCTCGCGGATGTGGTGATAAACGACCTCGGAGTCGTATTGCGCGCCGACACCGGCGAGCAGACCCTGCTTCTCGGCCTCGGGAATGCCCAGTTTGTCGTAGGTGTCCCTGATGTAGTCGGGGACGTCTTCCCAAGACGATTCGTCGCGGTCGGTCGCGCTGACGTAGTAGTGGATGTCGCTGAAGTCGATCTCGCGCAAGTCGCCGCCCCACTCGGGCATGGGACGAGAGTTGAAGTGGTTCAGCGCCTTCAGCCGCAGCTTGCGCATCCACTCGGGCTCGTTCTTGATGTCCGAGATGGTGTTGACGACTTCGTGCGACAAGCCCTTGGGCAGCTTGACCATCGCCTCGACGTCGTCGTGGAAGCCGAACTCGTAATCGCTGTCTGGAGAGACTGGTGTGGTCGTGGCAGGTGTGGTCATGAGCTCAACACCCTTTCTTTGGTTCGTTCCATGAACGGTTCGTAGCCGTCCCGTTCGAGCACTTCGGCCAGGCTGGCGTCGCCTGACTCAACGATGCGTCCGTCAATCAAGACGTGCACATGATCGGGTTGCACGTAGCGCAGGATTCGCTGGTAGTGGGTGATCAGCAGGATTGCATTTTCATCGGTGTGGAAGGTATTGATTCCTTCACTGACGATGCGTAGTGCGTCAATGTCGAGGCCGGAGTCGGTCTCGTCCATTACCGCAACGAGCGGTTGCAGTAGTCCGAGTTGCAGGATCTCGGCGCGCTTCTTCTCGCCGCCGGAGAAGCCGTCGTTGACGTAGCGGCGAACGAATTGCTCGTCCATCTGCAGCTTGCCGAGCACGTCGTTGAGGACCTGGCGGAATTCTCGAATGGGAATCTCTTCCCCGCGCCTGGCGGTCATCGCGCGGCGCAGGAAGTTGACCATCGAGACCCCCGGGATATCGGTTGGATATTGAAAGGCGAGGAACAAACCGGCTCGCGCGCGCTCGTCCGGCGGCATTTCGATGATGCTCTCGCCGTTCAGGCGGATGTCGCCGCCGTTGATGGTGTAGCGCGGATGTCCCATCAACGAGTTGGCCAGCGTGCTCTTGCCGGACCCATTCGGTCCCATGATCGCGTGCACTTCGCCGGGACGCAGGGTCAATGAGAGTTCATTGACAATCTGCTTGTCTTCGACGGCGACTTTCAGCGCGTCGATCTCAAAGAGTGGCGGGGTCGGTGTCATTCACCGGCTTCCTTCTGTTGTTCGTCTGTGGGTATGTCGCGCTCGGTGCGGCGCATATCGGGATGGGTGTCCTGCCTAAACGGCTTGCTTGAACTCGGCGTCCAGCGAGATGGGCTGCAACGGGATGACGTATACGCAACCATCGTCGCCCTCGGCCAAGCGGAGGGTTTGCTCGACTTCGACGCCGAGCAGCTTTTCGATCACCATGCGGTCGGCGTCGCAGACGCAGGAATTCGTCGTCGCTGCACCCAGGTAGGGACAGGCGTTGTTGACCAACTTGAGTTCCTGATCGGTGCGCTGCCAGTGGTCCAGAATGCCTTCTGGTCGCAGGGCGTCAACGACCGCGTTGACGCGCTGCTCGAGCGATCCGGCAGGCACTTCGGCTCGATGCGCGTCGGCGACCTGATCAGAGAGCGCTTCGGAGAGCGCGGACTTCTCGACTTGCAGCCTGGACATCTCGGACAACAGGCGCTCGGCCAGCTCAGGCGTGTGGTCACGCACGGTTCTGACTCCGCTGTCGGTGGCCCGGTAGAGATAGGAGGGTCGGCCCGGCCCGCGCCGCAGCGCCTCGACCTGGAGCAATCCCTCAGCCTCAAGGCGGTCGAGATGTCGCCGCACTGTGGCGTCGGAGATGTCAAGCTCCTCGGACAATTGAGCGACGGTCGCGCCGCCGAGCTCTACGACACGCTCAAGCAGAGTCGTGCGAGTCTCTCGTGGCCGCATGTGAGCCTCCCGTCTCCACATCTCCATCCAGCCTCGATTGCCATGGTGGGCCGTCTGGTGAGTGGTAACTGTGAGTTTATCCCTATCGCAGCGGAAATATGCACAATTCGCAGGAAAAGATCAATACTCCCGCGTCGCAGAGTCAACTGGCTGTCCTTTTGCGGCGATCGGCCTCTCGAGGCAGCAGCATTCAGCTGCGATGGATTCAGCCGCGATCATGCGAAACGGACGCCGGCAGCGGGACCAACATGGGTCGTTCGAGTTTTGGATGTGACTGCAGCACGAACTCGATGCCGAACACCGGTGATAACACGTCGGGATGCAGCGCCTCCCGGGAGTCGCCGCTGGCGACGACGGCACCGCGATGCAAGACGACCGCCGAATCCGTGTACATCGCGGCCAGATTGAGGTCGTGCAGCACGGCGACCACGGCCGCGCCTTCGGACGCCAACTCCCGGGCGAGCTGCAGGACCAGATGTTGATGTCGGAGATCAAGGTGCGCCGTCGGCTCGTCGATCAGCAGGATTGGCGTTTCCTGAGCCAGGACGCGGGCCAGAGTGACCCTCGACTGTTCTCCGCCAGAGAGCGTCGGGTAGGCGCGGACGGCGTAGTCGCGGGTATCGGTCAGGCTCATGGCGTAATCGGTCAGTTTCGCGCCGTGCTCGCTTTCGCCGCGTTCGCCCTCCCACGGGGCACGACCCATGCGCACGACGTCGCGGGCGGTGAAGAGGAAGGGCAGATATGAGCTCTGCGGCATCACTGCTCGACGGCGGGCCAGTTCGCGCGCATCGAAGTCGCGGAGCGGACGATCATCGATGTAGACCGTGCCCTCAGCCAGTTCTGCGTCGCCGGACAACGCCTTGAGCAGTGTGGTTTTGCCCGCGCCGTTTGGGCCGACCACGCCGAGCAATTCGCCGCCCCGCACACTCAGGCTGGCGCGGTCGAGCAGTGCCTTGTCATCGACGCGCACAGTGAGGCCTTCGCCTCGCAAGACGGGCTCGTTGGTGGTCACAAACTCAGCTTACTCGTCGTTGCTACCAACCGCCCATCGCCAGACTGCGGCGGGCGCGATGAATGAGATACAGGAACACCGGCGTCCCGATCACCGCAGTGACAACCCCGAGCGGGAGCTCGGCCGGAGCGAAGATCGTCCGAGCGCCCAGATCCGCGCCGAGGACAAGGATCGCGCCTGATACTGCGCTGGCAGGAATCAGGCTGCGGTGATCCGGACCAACCACGAGTCGGACCAGATGCGGAGCCACCAGTCCGACGAATCCCACGACACCTGCCACGGCAACCCCGGCCCCCGTGGCCAGGGCTGCGGCCGTGACGATGATGAACTGTGAGCGCTCGACGCGCACGCCGAGATGACGCGCTTCAGCATCGCCCAGTGTGAGCAAGTTGAGTGCGCCTGCCTGACGAACGAGGACGAAGATTGCGATCAGAATCAGTGGACCTGCGGTGACGGCGTAGTCCCAGACGGATCCTCCAAGCGAACCAAGAATCCAGTAGACGATGTCCCGCAGTGCGCCGTCGTCGGACAGCGACAGGATGAACGAGATCGCCGAGGCAAGCAGCGCATTGACGGCGATCCCGACCAGCAGCATGGTCGCCATCTGTACGCGTCCGGCGGAGCGCGAGAAGGCATAGATGCCAAGGGTCAGCACGAGTCCGCCGACGAATGCCACGAGCGGTTGGATGAACACGGCCCCCGATGTGAGGCCCAGCAACACCGACAGCGCGACGGCAAAGGCTGCTCCGCTTGAGACGCCAATCAAGCTCGGGTCTGCCAGCGGATTGCGGAACAACCCTTGCAGGGCAGCCCCCGAGACTCCCAGCCCTGCGCCAACCAGCGCCGCGAGGATCATGCGTGGTACTCGGATGACCCAGACGACCGCTTCTTCGGCTGACGTGTACTGCACGCCGATGTCGATGCCGAGCTTGCCCAACAAAATCGCGATGATCCGCTCGACGCCAACGTCGAACGCACCGAAACCAAGATTGGCCAACACCAGCGCGAGGAACAGAGCGGTCAGGACTGTCCAGGAAAATGGCATGCGCCAGCGCGGCAACGCCGTCACAGTCGTTGGCGCGCTGGGACGGCGTTCACGGAGTTGCGCCAGCGGTCCGGTCGTCATGGCGTTACTCGTTGGCGCCGGATGAATCCGTCAGCGACGCCCGCACTTCATCGAGATAGTCACGTAACTGCACGATAGTCTCCGCCATGCGCGGTCCGAATCCGAGCAGCAGGATGTCTTCCATCACGATGACGCGGCGGTGCTTGCCGGCCTCGGTTTCAGCCATGCCGGGGATCGCCAGCATGCCTTCGATGCCGCCGACGGCGTCATAGCCGAGCTGCATCACGAGGTAGACATCAGGGTTGATGGCCAGCAAGGCTTCCGGGCTCAGCGGTTGCCAGCCCTCGATGCCGATCGCCGCTCCGGCGTCCACGCCTCCTGATGCGGTGATGATCGTCTCCGCTTCGCGCCCCGCTCCGGAAACCAACTGAATGCCTCCACGGCGCAGGTAGACGAACAGAACCTTCAGTTCAATCACCTCGCTGTCGGGATCGGGTTTCGGTTTGGCCAGTTCGATAGCCTGCTCAACCTCGAGAGCCAGCGCTTTTGCGCGTTGCGGAATGCCAATAGCAGCGCCGATCGTCCTGATCTTGATGGCTGGCGAATCCAGGCCGACTAACTCGGGCAGCACGAGCACCTCGACGCCTGCCTGCTCGAGTTGCTCCAGCACGCCGACTGGGCCCGGCGCAACGATTCCGCCACCAATGACGATCGTCGGAGAGAGCGCCAGGATGCCTTCGGCATTCAGCGCGCCGGCGAATCCGACATCGGGCAAGTCCTGTGCGGCTTCGGGATAAACGGACGAGACATCAACGCCAACGATGAAATCTTCCACGCCCAGGGCGTACAGGATTTCGGTGATATCGCCAAACAAACTGACGATTCGCGTCCCCGCTGGGACTTGTTCCTGTTGATTCTGTTGGGGCTGTTGCGATGGTTGCGCCTGCTGGGCTTGCTGGGCCTGTTGTTCGGTTTGGGTGGCGGCTTGATCGCGTTGCTGCGCGGGAGCTGGTTCATCATCCGCAGACTGCTCTGGCTCCGCAGCGCCCGACTCCGGGTCAGCCGAGGTTATTGCAGTTGGCTCAGATGCCGCCTCGGACTGGTCCTGCGATTGAGGCTCGGACTCGGACGGCGCGGGACGAGATTGCTGTTCAGCCAGATCTTGTTCAACCTGGTCTTGAGTTGTCTGAGAGGTTGGCTCTCCGGAATCGGAGCTGCACCCGATCAGCGCGACCGCCACCGCGATCATCAGGCTGATGAGCACGATGCGCATCCCGCTTAGAGCTCCACGACTTTGCCGTCTGTGGCGACCAGAACGCGGCCGGGGAAGCAGCGTCGGGCCTGCTCGGCCATCGCCTCGCGGTCGGCGTCGTACCAGAAATGAGTCAACATCAACAGGCGGGCGCGCGCAGCCGATGCCAGCTCAGCAGCTTGCTGAGCGGTGAGATGGCCGCGTAGCGGGCCATCTTCCGCTTCATCGAGCGTTGCTTCGGCCAACACGAGGTCGCTTCCCGACGCCAGATCGCAAACCGCTGTCGATGGAGCGGTGTCTCCCGTGTAGGTGATGCTGGCCGATCCGTCGACCCGAATCGCCCAGCCGGGGATGTAGTGGACGCCGCCGGCGAAGCTGGCTCTGAGACCGTTGCTGAGCTGTGATGTCTGCCCAGGCTCGTATTCGCAGACATGCCAGACACTGTCGAAGAAGTTGTTTGGGAAGCAGACGAGCTCGAGCAGCCTGGTCAGGTTCGCCTTGCCGCCGGGTGGCAGGTGCACCATGGTGCGGCGTTCGCTGAGACCGTCCATGTTCTTGGTGACAGCGAAGCGCAGCGGCAGTAGATCGATAAAGTGATCGGCGTGCATGTGCGAGATAAACACATGATCGATGTCCTGGGCGGGCATCAAGCCAATCAGGGAGCTGGCGACGCCGTGACCACAGTCGAGCAGGATGCGAGCATCGCCATCTTCGATCAGATAGCCGGAACTGTTGTCGCCCGGAGCCGCGCAAGCCGCTCCGGATCCGAGCACTGTCAGCCGCATGCCGACTCGAATTCCCTGTGCACGCGCACCGAAACCGGTCTACGCGCAATCCGAACGTTGGATCAATCGTATGCGCGCCGCTCGCGGAGCTTCAACAACCTCCGTGTCAGATCGCGCTGCCTATGACAATCTCAAGCCAGCAACAGGGCCTGTGCGCAGACTGTCAGTGGGCGCGGCTTGTGCAATCGAAGCGCGGCTCCACTTTTCTGCGCTGTGCGCGATCAGACCAGGACTCACGCTTTCCCAAGTACCCAGGGTTGCCGGTGCGCCGTTGCGATGGCTACGCTCCGAACGCGAATCAAGACGGCGATGAGGCGACCCTATGATGAGCCAACGCCTCTCGCATCGTCTCCTGTGTTGGCCATGACCTCGTACGCTCCGCGCTGGCTGCAAACGATCTCAGAAGTCGCCCTGCGGGTGATCGTCGTCGCGGCATTTCTGATTCTGCTCGGTCTGGCGATCGACCGCTTACGCCTGATTTTTCTGCCGTTGCTGGCGGCGTTGATTCTCTCTTCGGCGCTGCTACCGGCGAAACACTTCCTGATTCGACGGGGATTCAACAGTCTCCTGTCGACCGTTGCAGTCGTGATCTTGGGCCTGGCGGCGTTGGGAGTGCTTGGGTACTTCACCGTCACGACGCTGACATCTGAGTTTGCCGAGCTGGAAGTCGATATCGAGCTTGGGTTCACGGAGGTCGTGCAGTCAGTCGGTGACTGGGCCGGTATGTCGGAAGAACAGGTCGACGATGCGATCGACGATGTGCTGACGAGCGTGCGCGGCAATGCTGACACGATCGCCGGAGGCATCTTCTCCGGCGTACGGCTGGCGGCCGAGATGTTGGCCGGGGTGATCCTGCTCGCGGTCCTGGTGTTCTTGCTGGTCAAGGACGCCGAATCGATGCAGCGCGCAATCGCGCAACGATTGCGCGAGCGTCACCGCCGCGACTTCCTGGTGCTCACGACAGGACTCTTCGAGACGCTCGGTCACTACTTCCGCGGCGTCACGATCGTCGCCTTCATGGATGCGTTCCTGATTGGCATCGGACTGGTGATCATCGGCGTCCCATTCGCCCTGCCTTTAGCAGTGCTGACATTCTTTGGCGCGTTCATCCCAGTGATTGGCGCGGTCCTGGCCGGACTCGCGGCGTTCTTTATCGCGCTCGCCACTGAGGGCGTCACGGCAGCGTTGATCGTCGGCGGTCTCGTCCTGGCCGTTCAACAGATCGAGGGCAACGTAATGGCCCCGTTTATCCTCGGCCACTCGATCAAGATTCACCCGCTGATGGTGATCCTCGCCGTCGCCACGGGCGGCGCGCTTTGGGGCATCCTGGGCGCGTTCGTCGCGGTTCCGCTGACCGCGATCGCCATGTCGCTTCTAGATTTCTATACGAAGTCGGGACGCTACGCCGTGCGCACGCGAACGCGTGCAAGCCAGCCGAAGTCGGCTAGTCCTGCGGACACACCGCAGTCTCCCCCATGATTGGCAGCGGTTTCGCTCAGTCCCAGCTTGGCTTGGACGGAGCTCCGGCGCCGCGCATGAGTTCGCGATCGTGGGGTGCATTGGTTCTTGCGCCACGGAAATCGCGGAACGGACCGTCGCGCCACTCCAGGGCGGACTTGAGGCCGTCGCGGCGGACTCGCTCGCCCCACTCGCCGGCCTCGGGGCGGTGCTTCGACATCGCCTCGACATCGGTGCCGGACATCATCGCGGTCTTGTAGCCCTGGATCTCGTAGGCGCGGTTGACCGAGCGCTTCGAGTACATCAACAGATGGTTGTCGATGTGACCCATGCGCTGCGCGAATTCCATCGTGAATTCGTCCAGGTCTTCGCTCTTGAGCGCGTAGTTGGCCCAACCCCAGCGATACATGTCGGCGCCCGAGTGCGGGTCGCCGAGATAGGCGAACTCGCGAGCCTTGGCCTGAGGCAAATGCCACGGCGCCCACATCGCGTCCATGGTGCCCATCGCGCGCACGGGCGGATAGCCGACCTGGCAATCCTCGGCGACAATTCGTAGGTCACAGGCCGAGGCCAACTCCGTCGCTCCGGCGAGGCAGTAGCCGTGGATCTGACCGATCACCGGCTTGGCCAGCTCCCAGATGATGAAGTTGCCCATCACGGCGTGACGGGACCAGTCGTAGTGCTGCGGATGGGTCGTACCGGTGTCGGGCAGCCCGGTCCACTCGTTGGTGTGCGGATTGGACAGGTCGGGAGACGGCTGGAGGTCGTAGCCAGCCGAAAAGGCGCGACCCGCACCCTTGATGATGATCACGCCAATGCCGGCATCGGCCTCCGCAGCCTTGAGCGCATGGAACATCTCGCCGCGCAACTCGTTGGAGAGCGCATTCAGCTTCTCAGGCCGGTTCAGCGTCACCGTGGCAACACGGTCGTTGGTCTCGTAGAGGATGTTGTCGTAGGACATCGGGAACTCCGTAGGTGAAGAAAGTGAATCGCAATCGAGTATACGAGCGCGGCCGAGATCACGAGTCGTCGGATAGCCTGCGCGCATTATGACTGACCTCACCACTGATACTGCCATCTTTGAACTGTCGGACCACATTGCGACGGTGACGCTCAACCGTCCTGAAGCGATGAATGCCCTGGACCCGGACCTGATCTCGTCGCTGGCCGACATCTGGATTGAGATTCGTGACAATCCCGACATCTGGGTTGGCATCGTCACCGGCGCCGGCGATCGCGCCTTTTGCGCGGGTGCCGACCTGAAGAAGACGATTCCCACGCGGCCGGGCGCCGAGAACGTCAACTGGCCGGTCTTCCAGCCTTCGCTGAAGCAAACAATCGATGGCGGGATGGAAATCTGGAAGCCGATGATTGCCGCCGTCAATGGATACTGTCTGGCGGCTGGGTTGACGCTGCTCTCGGCTTGCGATCTGCGCATCGCCGCCGAGCACGCGCAGTTTGGCTTGCCGGAAGTGATTCGCGGCATCGTCCCGACGCTCGGTGCGACCCAGCGATTGACCCGTCAACTGCCCTGGACGGTGGCGATGGAACTGCTGCTGATGGGGGAGCACATCGACGCACAGCGTGCGCAAACGGTCGGGTTGGTCAACCGTGTCGTTGCGGCGGAAGATGTGATGCCGACTGCGCGAGCCTGGGCCGAGAAGCTGACGGCCGGTGCGCCATTGACTCAGCGAGCGATCAAGGAGGCGGCTGTGCGTGGGCTGTCGTTGCCGATTGATGAAGGCATCCGCATGGAAGAACTGCTCTCGGCGCACATTCGCAAGACGGAGGACTTCAAGGAAGGTCCGAGGGCGTTCGCGGAGAAACGGCCTCCGACCTATACGGGCAACTAGGCAAGGGCAACTAAGCTGAGACACGTACGGCTACACATACGGCCGGAAGCCGGCGGGCAGGCACAAGGCCTGCCCCTACGGGACACTGCAGGGGCGGCTCTTGTGGTCGCCCTCTCTTGAAACTGCAACAGGAGATTCAGATGACGATGCGAATGAACTTTGGCGCGCAGATTCCAGGCAACTCTACTGATTTCTCGCTGATGCGCGATGTCGCGCAAACGATGGATGCGACGCGGTGGTCATCGGCCTGGACCTACGACCATTTTGTCCCGCCGCTGGTATTCATGGACGAGACCCAGGACTCGCTTGAGGGCTGGATGACCCTGGCTGCACTCGGTGAAGCAACATCAACATTGATGCTGGGCACGCTAGTCAGCGGTGTCACCTACCGAAATCCCGGGCTGCTGGCCAAGATGACGGCGACGTTGGATCACAACACTGGCGGACGGGCGATCCTCGGCTTGGGCGCGGCCTGGCATGAGCGGGAGCACGCAGCTTACGGCTGGGACTTCCCGGCGCTGCGGGAACGCTCCGACCGGCTGGAAGAGGCAACGGCATTGATCCGCGCCTTGTTCCACGCCAACAATCCGGTCCAGCACGAGGGACAGTACTACTCGCTTGACCATGCGCCATTCTCGCCGCGAGTCCACCCCGATCATCCGGGCGGTTTCATCCAGATCATGATCGGTGGCAATGGTGAGCGTCGCACGCTGCGTACGCTGGCTCGCTATGGCGACATCTGCAATGTGCGCGGAACGCCGGAAGAGGTGGCGCACAAGATCAGCGTGATCCACAAGCACTGCGAGGACGCTGGTCGCGATCCGTCAGAGATCGTGCTGACCACAGTGATGCGACCGGCCCTCGTGGTTGAGGATCACAAGATCAGCCGACTACGCGACATTCACGGTGAAGGCATGTCGGAGGAGCAGAAGACCCGTCTCCCCATTGGACCGGCAGAGCACCTGGTCAGCCTGTTCCAGGAGTATGAGGCGATCGGGATCACCGGGTTCGTGTTCGAGTCAATCCCGAACAACCCGCGACTCTACGAGCAATTCGACGAGCTAGTACTCAGCGCGTTTGACGACTAACCACAGAAACATCCCACGACCATGACGATGCGACTCACCTTCGGCTCGCAAATTCCCGGTAACCAGACTGACTTTTCTCTGATGCGCGATGTCGCGCAGACGATGGATGCCACACGCTGGCACTCGGCCTGGACGTACGACCATTTCGTCCCGCCGCTGGGGTTCATGGACGAAACGGGTGATTCGCTCGAGGGATGGATGTCCCTGGCGGCCATTGGCGAGGCCACTTCGACACTGATGCTGGGGACGCTGGTTTCGGCTGTGACCTATCGCAACCCGAGCCTGGTCGCCAAGATGACCGCGACACTGGATCACAATACGGGCGGCCGGGCCATTCTCGGCCTGGGCGCGGCTGGACACGAGCGAGAGCACGGCTTCTATGGTTGGGACTTTCCCGGCATCAAAGAACGTTCTGACCGACTGGAGGAGGCCGCAGAGCTGATTCGGGCGTTGTTCCGCTCCGATGGCCGCGTCGACTATAGCGGTCAGTACTACCAGCTCAAGGACGCACCGTTCGCACCTCGCGCACACGCGGACCATCCTGGCGGGGCGATCCGCATCATGATCGGCGGCAATGGTGAGCGGCGCACGCTTCGTACGCTGGCACGCTACGGGGATATCAGCAACATCCGTGGGACTCCTGAAGAGATCGAGCGGTTGATCGGCATCATCCACCGCCACTGTGAAGAAGCGGGGCGCGATCCTGCTGAGATTGAACTGACGACGGTGATGCGGCCGGCGCTCGTGGTTGAGGATCACAAGATTCGCCGCCTGCGAGACATTCACGGCGAAGGCTTGTCGGACGATCAGAAGTCCCGCCTCCCAATTGGACCAGCCGATCACGTCATCGGAGTGTTCGAGGAGTACGAGGCGATCGGGATCACTGGGTTTGTGTTTGAGTCGATTCCGAACAACCCGCGGCTTTACGAGCAGTTCGACGCAGAGGTGCTCAGCGCCTTCGACGAATAGGGCGTCCGCTCAGGTCGTTCCCTGCACTACGTTCTCGATTCTGCTCAGGTTCTTGTTCGGGGACGGACGTACCTATCGTCGAATTCGATAAACTGCCGATTACACGTAGCCCTGTGGGAAACAGCGAACGGAAAGTTGGTCAGCCATGACTGCGAACCTGTTACGAACTTTTGCCATCGCGTTACTTGCCACGATTGCATTGGGCTTGTTCTCCGCCTGCAGCGACGACGAGTCGCAGCAGCAAGAGCAGGAGGGCGATGCGCAGCAGCAGGACCAACAGCAAGCTCAGAGCACCGCTGCTGCTGGGGGTCAAGCACAGCAACAGCAAGAGCAACCGTCGGCTCCGGCCGTATCGGATCAGCCGCTGAAGATTGGCTTCCTGGCCGACTTCTCCGGCCCGCTGGCCGAGTTTGGCCCAGCGATTCAGACGGGCGTTGAGCTGGCCATCAAACACCTGAACGATGCGGGTGGCGTGTTAGGACATGACGTCGTTCTGGTCATTGGCGATACCGGTCTCGACCCGACGCAGGCGACAGAAGAAGCGCGCCGACTGATCGAGGTTGAAGGCGTCCACGCCATTGTTGGACCACTCGCCTCGTCAATCACGCTTGCCGTTGCCGAATCCGTGGCCAGTCCGGCTGGCGTTCCCGTGATTTCTCCCTCAGCCACTTCGCCACAGCTCACGATCGCCGAAGACAACGACTACCTCTTCCGCAGTACCACTTCGGACGCCGCGCAGGGTCCGGTGCTGGCGCAGCTCGCCGCCGATCAGGGTTTGAACAACGTCGGCGTGATCTACCTCAACGACCCGTATGGGCAGGGGCTCGCCGATGCCTTTGCGCAGGCCTGGGGTGGCGATGTCAACCTGGTCTCGATTGAGGACGGGCAGGCGTCGTACCTGTCGGAGCTGCAACTGGCCGCATCCAACGGGGCGCAGGCGCTCATCGCGATCGCGTTTCCTCAGCAAGCTGAAGTGTTCTTGCGCGAGGCGCTCGAACAGGGGCTGTTCGATCACTTCCTGTTCGTCGACGGGACGAAGAGCCAGGACCTGATCGACTCGATCGGCGCGGACTACCTCAACGGCATGCAGGGCACTGCCCCGGCTGCGGGACCGGAGTCCGATTCGCTGCGGGCATTCAATGCCGCCTACGAGGCTGAGTACGGCGAACTCTCACCGCTGCCGTTCATCCGCGAGGCCTATGACGCCGCGATTGCCATTGGACTTGCTGCCGAGCTTGCGGGCTCGGTCGACTCCGAGGCCGTTCGCGGGCAACTTCGCGCGGCGGCCGCGCCTCCGGGCGACACCTACGCCGCAGGCGCGGATGGGATCGCAGAGGCGCTCGACGCCATCCGCAGCGGCAACCAGATCAACTACGCCGGCGCGGCGACGTCGCTCGACTGGGACGACAACGGTGACGTCACCTCCGGCTACATCGGTGTCTGGCAATACTCGGATGGCGCGATTGAAGAGGTCAGCCTCACAGCGTTCGACCTCAGCGGCGGCCCGATCGTCGCCACGCCAAGTGCCTCGGGTGACGACCAGCAGGCCGAGATGGTGATGTCGGATGAGCCACTCAAGATCGGCTTCCTGGCCGACTTCTCAGGGCCCCTGGCTGAGTTCGGTCCGAGTATTCAGACCGCAGTTGAACTGGCCATCAAGCACTTCAACGACGCAGGCGGCGTGCTTGGACACCCGGTCGAAGTTGTCGTTGGCGATACGGCGCTCGACCCGACGCAGGCCACTGAAGAAGCTCGTCGGCTGATCGAAGTTGAGGGTGTCCACGCGATCGTGGGGCCGCTCGCTTCCTCGATCACGCTGGCCATCGTTGAATCGGTAGCGGCGGACGCGGGCATCCCGGTGATCTCACCGTCGGCCACGTCGCCACAGTTGACGATTGCGAGGGACAACGACTTCCTTTTCCGCAGCACCGTCTCTGATGCCGCGCAGGGTCCCGTGCTCGCGCAGCTTGCGGCGGACGAAGGCTATGCCAACGTTGGCGTGATCTTCCTCAACGACCCGTACGGACAGGGTCTGGCCGAGGCATTCGCTGGCTCCTGGGACGGTGAAGCCAACATCGTCTCGATCGAGCCACGACAGGCCACGTACCTGGCCGAACTGCAACAGGCAGCCGACAACGACGCTGAAGTGTTGATTGTGATCGCCTTCCCCCAGGAAGCCGAGATCTTCATCCGCGAGGCGCTCGAACAAGGCCTGTTCGACAAGTTCCTCTTTGTGGACGGCAGCAAGAGCCAGGAGCTGGTCGACGCCATCGGTGGCGAGTACCTCGAAGGGATGAGGGGCACCGCGCCGGCGCCAGGACCGGAGTCGGAAGCATTGGCCGGATTCAACAGTTCTTACATTGCCGAGTACGGCGAGCTGAGCCCGCTGCCATTCATTCCCGAGGCGTATGACGCAACCATGGCGATTGGGCTCGCCGCCCAGGCAGCCGGCTCGGTCGATCCTGCCGCGATCAGAGATGGGCTCCGAGAGATCGCCGCCCCTCCAGGCGCCAACTATTCGGCTGGCCCGGATGGCATCGCTAGTGCGCTCGCAGCGCTTGCCAATGGCGAGAGCATCAACATGCAAGGCGCCGCTACCTCGCTCGACTGGGACGAAGATGGCGACATTACGTCTGGCTACATCGGCGTCTGGGCGTACCAGGGCGGTGAGATTGTCGAGATCAGCGTGACCGCATTTGACCTTGCCAATTGATCCCTACCTGAAACGCGCACCCGGCGTGAACACGGCGTGAACACGGACTCGACGACTTGCGGGCAGCGTCACATGCGCTGCCCGCAGTTGTTCAAGATTGAAGACATCGGCGCCTGGGAGTTTGCCGATGACGGTTCGATGTTAGATCTGGAATTGTTCGAGTTCGTTGACGAGTGGCGTGTTGGATAAGCTCTCTCACAGCCAATGGATTCAACCAATGGGAACGTCCACGTGCGCCGACTCATTCTGCTCTCCGCAATCAGCATCGCTCTCACATTTGCAGCTTGCAGCGGTAGTGAGAATTCGCAACCGCAAACCGCTGCCCCCTCGACGCAACAGTCGCAGACAGAGTCGGCCCAGCCGACTGAGAGCCAGCCGGAGCCACTGAAGATTGCATTCATTGGCGATCTCACCGGTGGTCTCGCGGAGATCGGTGTTGAGATGCGGGACGGATTCCTGCTGGCGATCAAGCACATCAATGAGGCCGGCGGCGTGTTCGGCCAGCCCGTCGAGTTTGTGCTTGGCGACACCAACACCGATCCGACGATTGCGATTGAAGAAGCGCGCCGTGTGATTGAGATCGAAGGCGTCCATGCAATTGTGGGTGCACACTCGAGCACCAACTCGATTGCCATCGCTGAGAGCATCACCGGCCCGGCCGGGATCCCCCAGATTTCCCCGGCATCCTCGTCGCCACAGCTCGCTGTTGCGGAAGACAACGACTTCCTCTTCCGCGCCACGCTGAACGACAAGGTCCAGGGGCCGGCGCTGGCTCAGCTCGTCAACGAGCAGGGCTACACCAATGTCGGAGTGGTCTATCGCGATGACGCATGGGGGCAGGGGATCGCCGAGGCGTTTGAGCAGGCGTTCACCGAGCGCTGGAGCGGCCAGGTGGTCTTGATTCCCGTCGCTCCGCAACAGCCCTCGTACCTCTCCGAGATTCAGCAATCGCGACGCAACGATCCTGAAGCATTGGTGATGCTGGCCTACGTGCCCGAGGGCACGATCATCCTGCGTGAGTCGCTTGAGAACGGGCTCTACGACCGATTCGTCTTTGGACCGACCAGCCGAAATCCTCAACTACTGGAGGCGATTGGCGCCGAATACCTGGGCGACATGCAGGGCACCGCGCCAGGCACGGCGCCAGGCACCGAATCAGCGCTGCTCTGGGAGGCGGCATTCATTGACGAGTACGAGCGACCGTACGGTTTCCCGTATACCAAGCAGGCGTACGACGCGACGATCGCATTCGCCCTGGCCGCACAGGCAGCGCAGTCGACCGATGGCGCCGCGATCCGTGGCCAGCTACGTAGAATTGGGGCTGCTCCAGGCCAGGTCGTGCTTGCCGAAGTGGGAAGCATCAGGCTTGGTCTTGAGGCAGCAAGACAAGGCGAAGATCTGGACTACGAGGGCGCGGCGCAGTCGCTTGAATGGGATGAGCACGGGGATCTCGCCAGGGGATACGTCGGTATCTGGAAGTTCACATCTGACGGGACCATCGAGGACACCGGTGTGATTCCCTATGGGGAGTGATCACTCCGTTGTACGCCCGTCCCATGAGTTGTCCAGTACCAACTGCTATTGAATCCTGCGCTACCAGCGGATACATCATGCCGATAGCAAACTGCTAGATTTCCCAACCAAACACCAGCCTGGGAAAGGGTGCGGCTCCAATGACACGCTTCAAGTCCGTTCTGCTGTTGGTTGCCGCTCTGCTGGTCACGGTTATTGCTGTCGCGTGCTCCGACGATGACGCGCAACAACAGGATCAATCAAGCACCGCCCAAGCACGAAGCGAACAGGCCGATCAAACCGAGTCGGCTGCAGAGGCTGACGACCCATCTGAACCGTTCAAGATTGGCTTGATGCTTGACTTCACCGGCGGCCTGGCCGAGTACGGCCATGAGATGCGTAAGGGCTTCGATCTGGCGATCAAACACATCAACGCCGGCGGCGGTGTCTGGGGACAACCAGTTGAACCGCTCGTCGCTGACTCGACGTTGGATCCAACCATTGCGACTGAAGAGGCCCGCCGTCTGGTTGAGGTCGAGAGGATTCACGCATTCGTCTGCTGCACGGCAAGCAGCATCACCCTGGCCGTGACCGACATTGCCGCGCCCGCGGGGATTCCGATGGTCAGTCCATCGGCCACGTCGCCGCAGCTGACATTGGCTGAGGACGACGACTTCCTCTTCCGCTCGACCTTGTCCGATGCCGCGCAAGGACCGATCATGGCCCAGGTCGCCGCCGAACGTGGATTCGACAACGTTGGCCTGATCTACCGCAACGACGCCTGGGGGCAGGGATATGCAACTGCGTTCGAGGAAGCCTGGGAGGGTGAGATTGTCAGCATTGCCATCGATCCGACTCAGACGAGTTACATCGCCGAGCTGCAGCAGTCAGTTGCCGAAGGAGCGCAAGCCTTGATGGTGGTGACCTTCGTTCCCGAGGCCGAGGTCATGATTCGTGAAGCAATCGAACAGGGTCTCTATGCCCAGTTCGTGTTCAGCAATGGCGCGCAGAGTCTGCAACTCGTCGAAACGATCGGCGCCGAGCACCTCGCTGGCATGTACGGCGCAGGGCCTGCGTCAGCGACCGACAGCGAGTCGGCCGAAGCCTGGCTTGCTGCATTCATTGATGAGTACGGCGTGCCGCCAGCCATTCCTTACGTCAAGGAGACCTATGACGCCACCATCGCGCTGGCGTTGGCTGCCCAAGCCGCTGGATCGGCTGCCGGGGAGGCAATCCGTGATCAGCTCCGAACCATTGCCTCCGCACCGGGCGATGAGGTGATCGCGAGTCCCGATTCGGTAGCGGATGGTCTGAAGACGCTCTCCGTCGGTGGCGACGTGGACTACGTCGGTGCAGCCACGGCTATGGAGTGGGATGAACACGGCGACTTGTCGTCCGGGTTCAGTAGCATTTGGCGCTACACCGAAGATGGCGACATCGAGGAAGTTGAGATCGTCGCCTACGAAGCGCCGTAGCCGCACTTGTCATCGCAGGTCAGATACGACAACGTGGCGATGGAGGGCCTGATGGTGTTGGTGTCGGCAGTTTGCGCTATCTGGCAGGTTGTGGGTGCAGATGGTCAAACCAATGCGCGTTCGAGTGAAGTAGTGAGACAACGGCTGGGCCATTCGTGAATTGGAGATGCGGAACCCTCCGCACGTCGAGAGAGGTGAGTAGACGGTCTTACTACGCTCGACCTACAAGGTCTGGGCCCCGTGTCAAGCACGGGGCATCGGACTCTACAGCGGTCGTTCTCGTGCCTATTGTCTGTCACTGGGCAGGGTGGTCCTAGCGGGCGACGGTGCTTCTGAGCCGTTGCCAGACGGAACTGTCGTTGTCGCCAGGATCATCTTCGGGGCCTCGGGAGACGAATCGGCTGACTCGATCCTGTTCGGCCAGGAGTCCCTGTGGCCTCCAGAGCAGGAACACGACGATCAGTAGTCCAATGAGCAGTTGTCTCACCTGGAAGACGCGGCTGCCTAACCAGTCGGGCAGACTCTCCTGGATCAGCGGCGTGCCAAACCAGAAGAAGCCGACGACGACCGCTCCGAGCACGGCGCCACGGTGATTGCCGCTACCGCCGACGATCAGCATGGTCCAGACGAAGAAGGTGCCCAGCAAGTCAGAGAAGGTCAGCGGCGATATCGTTCCGCTGCGGTGGGCATAGATGGCCCCGGCCAGACCCATAAGCATGGCTCCGAGGATGAATGCGCCCATGCGGAAGCGGACCGTGTTCTTGCCCGATGCCTTGGCCGTGTCCTCGTTATCGCGGATCGCACGGAGCGCTCTACCCCAGGGTGACGCAGTCGCGCGGGTGACGAGCCAGTAGACGGCAATCAGGACGATCAGCGCAGTGGCAAGTTCGACCCACCGATAGTCAGGTCCCTGGACTTCGTTTTGCAGGAATCCATCAATGCCATTGAGTCCGCGGCTGCGATTGACCAGTCCTTCGACCGAGTTGGCGACGCTGCGTAGGATCGCTGCAACCCCGATGGTGGCAATGGCGAGGAAGTCGTCTCGCAGACGAAGCGTAGGAATGCCAAGCAGGATCGCCAGGACGCCTCCAGCGATGGCAGCGAATATCCAGCCGATCGGGATGGGAATGCCCCAGCCGGCGACGTACGCTTCCAGGCCTTCCGGCGCGGGCAAGGTCAGCACCGCAGAGACATATGCGCCGACCATGAAGAAAGCGGCGACGCCGAAGTTGAGGATGCCCACACTCCACTGGATATTCAGCGCTAGGGCCAGGATGGCAAAGATCGCGACCGTCGTAAGGAAACCGACCGTCCAGTTGACTGCCCCGTCGAAGGTGACCAGCGTGACGAAGAGCTGTTCCATCTCGGACCGCCTCTACCACACTTGTCCGAAGAGGCCGCGAGGTCGCAACAGCAATACGACAATCACGATCACGAAGGGAACGCCGGGTTTGAGGCCGGTGTTGATCCACTGTGTCGAGAGCTCCTGAGCGATGCCAACTGTGAGGCCGCCGATCAGTGCTCCCCATGGATTGCCGATGCCACCGAGGATGACGGCGGCGAACAGCGGTAACAGCAGGCGGAACCCGGCGTCGAACCGGACTTCGGCCTGCAGTCCGAGCATGACTCCGGCCAGCGCGCCGAGGATGCCGGCGACGATCCAGGTACCGGTGCGGATGCGGTCGGTGTCGATACCCGATGCTTCGGCCAGCCCGGGATTATCGGACGTGGCTCGCATGGCCTTGCCGAAACGGGTCCGGTACAGCAGCCAATAGAGCAGCACCGCGGCCAGCATCGTGATCCCGACGATGAAAAACTGGTCAGGCTTGACCTTGATCCCGCCGAGGATTTCGATGGCCGGGTGGATGCCCGGCGTGAAACGGAAGTTGGAGGGTCCCCAGATCAGTTGGATCACGGCGCGCAGCATGATCGACATGCCTAGCGAGGCGATCGCGAAGACAAAGAAGGTACCTCCTGACACTCGGAGCCGGCGGAAGACCAGCCGCTCCAGCACGACCGAGATCAATGCGACACCAATCATCGCCACCAACAGCCCGACGATCAGCCCCCAACCGAACGACAGCGAACCGAAACGTCCACCAACGAAGCCCAGGTTGGCTCCCTCCGACGAGACGATGAAGAAGGCCAGGAACATGCCCCAACCCATCTTGTCGCCGTGTGCGAAGTCGGCGATGCCGAGCACGCCAAAGACCAGCGTCAGACCCATCGCGCCCAGCGCGATGATCGAGCCGACGATGATCCCGATCGTGATGAGCTGCGCGATCTCTATGAGTGGCTCCCCTCCTCGATCGTGAATCCCTCGCCCTCTCCCTCCGCTTGTCCAAGGAATGCCCGACCAACTTCCGGGCTGGTCAGCATGTCGGTGCCAGTGCCTTCCAACGCCTTTTCGCCATCGACCATGACCACCCCGCGATCAGACCAGACCAATGCCTCAGTCGCGTTCTGCTCGACCATCAGGATGCCGACGCCAGACATGTGGATGCGGTAGATACGGCTGAGCAGCTCTCCTCGTGCCGCTGGCGACAGCGCCGCGGTCGGCTCGTCGAGGCAGAGCATGATCGGGTCGAGCATCAGTGCTCGGGCCATGGCCAGCATCTGTCGTTGGCCTCCGGATAAGCGGCTGGCCCGCTCCCGGGGGCGGCCCTCGAGGTCGGGAAACATGGCCAGGACCTCGGCGATCCGATCGCGCAGGCCCTCCTTGCGCATGTAGCCGCCCATTTCCAGATTTTCTGTGATCGACATCGAGGTGAAGATGTTGTCGACCTGGGGCACGTAGCCGACGCCGGCAGCGATCATCCTGGGCGTCGACCATCCGCTCACGTCTTCGCCCTGGAACGAGCGAGTTCCTCGTTCGTACGGCAGGGCGCCGACGATGGCTTTGAGCAGCGTCGACTTGCCTGCTCCATTCGGCCCGATGATGGTCAGGATTTCATCGCGGTAGAGATCGAGCGCGACATCGTGAATGATGTCGATGCCATCGACGTAGCCGCCGAAGAACGCTTCGACCTGGAGCAACGGCTGGCGCTCGGTCATGGGCGCTGTCCGCTCAGGTATGCGGCTTGCACCTCGGGGTTGGAAAGGACGTCATCGGGCGTTCCCACATCGAGGACCTGGCCCTGGGCCATGACGATGACCGGATCGCAGAGCTGGCGGACAAAGTCGAGATTGTGCTCGATGATCAGGAACGTGAGGCCCAGCCGCTCGCGCAGCTCTCGGATGTGATCCGCCAGACGCCGCACCAGGGCGGGATTGACTCCGGCGCCAGGCTCGTCGAGCAGGATCATGCGTGGCTCGGCCATCAGCGCGCGTGCGAGTTCGAGGAGCTTTCGTTGTCCACCGGAGAGTGCGCCGGCGCGAATGTAGGCCTGATGGCCGAGTTGGGTCTGCTCCAGCACCTCGTGCGCTCGAGCTTCGAGTTGTTGCTCCTCGAGACGCACCTTGCCAGGCAAGAGCCAGTTGCGCCAAGCCGCCTCGCCCGACTGATGTTCACCGGCCAGCATGAGGTTTTCGAGGACGGTCATCGTGTCCAGCTCTTGGGGGATCTGGAATGTTCGCACAAGGCCCTTGTCGAACACTCGGTGTGCTGGAAGACCAGTGACGTCTTCGCCGCCGAAATGGACCTGACCGCCATCGGGCTTGAGGAAACCGGCCACGCAGTTGAACGCCGTGGTTTTACCTGCGCCGTTGGGACCAATCATTCCGGCGATCTTGCCTTGTTCAACCTGGAATGTCGCCTGATCGCAGGCGCGCAGCCCGCCGAAGTGTTTATCCAACTCGCGAACGTCTAACAATGCATCCATATGGGCATCCATGTGGGAGCCTTGCGCCTCAGCCCGGCGGCCAGGACAGTTTGCGTCCTCCCAACACGTGCAAATGCAGATGGGCAACGGTCTGACCGGCGTTCTCGCCGACGTTGACGACGACTCTCCACCCCTTCGCTTCCAGGCCCTCCTGCTGAGCGACCGTCTGCGCAGCCTGCATCAAGTGGCCGAGCAGGGCGGGGTCGGCTTGATCGGCTTCTTGCAGACCCGAGATGGCGACGCGAGGAATCACCAGCACATGAGTCGGTGCTTGCGGGTTGAGGTCGCGAAAGGCAAGGCACTGATCGTCTTCGTAGACGATGTCGGCGGGGATTTCACCTCGCACGATCGCACCAAACACGGTGTCCGACGAACGCTCAGCGTCACTCACTCGGCTTCCTCCCAGGGTTCGTTACAGCAAACGCAGGGTAGCCTGTGGACATGGACATGTCAGACGGCAGTTCTGTTCCCAACCTGGTGCTTGTGCGTCACGGGCAAAGCGTCTGGAACCGCGAGAACCGATTTACCGGTTGGATCGATGTTGATCTGACCGACCAGGGGATCGCGGAAGCACACAGCGCCGGCCAACAGATCCGCGACGCCGGCATCGTGTTCGACGCCGCCTGGACCTCGGTGTTACAGCGTGCGATTCATACGCTCTGGATCATTCTGGATGAGATTGATGCGCCGTGGCTGCCGGTCTATCGGGACTGGCGGCTGAACGAGCGCCACTACGGCGGTCTGCAGGGATTGAACAAGGCCGAGACTGCGGCGAAGCATGGTGATGATCAGGTCCACGTCTGGCGTCGGTCGTACGACATCCCGCCGCCGACACTGGGCGAAGATCATCCCGATCATCCAAGATTCGATCGCAGATACGAGGGCATACCGACCGGGGCGTTGCCGGCCGCAGAGTCGCTCAAACTCACCCTGGAGCGCGTGCTCCCCTGTTGGGAGTACGAAATCGCACCGGCACTACAAGGTGGTCAGCGTCTCCTGTTGGCTGCGCACGGCAACAGTATTCGTGCGATTGTGAAACACCTCGAATCGATCTCTGACGAAGAGATCACAGGATTGAATATTCCCACAGGCATGCCGCTCGCCTACACGCTCGACAGCGAGCTCAAGGTCGTCGAGCGTCACTATCTGGCGGGTGAGGAAGCAGCGGCCGAGGCGGCGGCTGCGGTCGCGGCACAGGGGCAGGCCACCCGATAACTCTCCGTCACACCTGCGCTTGTCGCAGGGCCTGTTTTCTGCCCTCGAACGGCTTAGGCTGTCACCGCTTCACGGTATTGACGGATGGCGTCGATGTGCGCGTCGACGTCTGGCAGGCCGGCGTTCATGGTGGCGATTGAGATCGCGGTGGCTCCCAGATGGATCCAGCGCTCGGCGTGGCTGTTCCACAGCTCGGGATTGCCTCCGCGGAACTGTGCTTGCGGTTCGATGGGGAAACTGTCGGCGTCGCGGCCGTTGTCGCTCAGGTAGCCGCGCAGCGTGTCGACCATGGCCGCAGAGTCGGCGTTGGGAGAGCCGATTGGGAACCAACCGTCGCCGATCTTGGCCGTACGGCGAAGTTGCAGATCGTGCGCTCCTCCGAACCAAACTTCGATCGGCTCAGTCGGGCGCGGTTCGATGCCTGTGGACTTGACCTGATGGAACTCGCCGTCGAAATCGACCAGGTGGTTTGACCAGAGCTCGCGCATCAGAGCGATCTGCTCTTCCTGTCGCCGGCCGCGATTGCGGAAGTTCTCGCCCAGCACTTCGTACTCGACGTGATTCCAGCCACTCCCGACGCCGAGGCGGAATCGGTTGCCGGAGAGGACAGCCAACTGAGCGGCCTGCTTGGCAACCAACGCGGTCTGACGCTGAGGCAAGACCAGTACAGCCGTCGCGAGACCCAGGTTGGTCGTGCAGGCGGCGATGTAGCCAAGCGTGACGAAGACCTCGTGGAATTGGTCCTGGTCGGTGTACGGGCCGGTCAAGCGATGCACCGACGGATCGGCGCCGAGCACATGGTCGTAGATCAACAGATGGTCGAAGCCCATGCTCTCGACTGCTTGCGCGAAATCGCGGATTGCTGATGGGTCGGCGCCGATTTCATTGGTCGGCAGCACGGCGCCCATGGTGAGATCGATTGCCATGGTGTTCTCCTTCGTGAATGGCAGTCCTGTTGAGAACGGCCTACGCGATCATAACCTCGACATGACCGGCGTGACCGGCGCTTACCTGCGTGTGCCTGCGCGTACCTGCACATAGTGATGGGCGGCCATAGGCTCTACGCATCGCAGAGGAGACCTGCTCATGCCTACGCCTCGCCAATTTTTCCGGCCGCTCGTGCTTGGCGCGCCGAATCCTCCGACTGACATTCCCACGTATCCGTCGCGGATGATCCACTTCTTCGATCCGTCCAACGAGCGGATTCTCAACCGCTTGCCGCAACTTGCGCCGACCGTCGACATTCTGCTGGGCAACCTTGAGGATGCGATTCCACCGACCGCTAAAGAAGCAGCGAGGGCCGGGCTGATCAGGGTTGGTCAGACGCTTGACCTGGGCGCGACGAAGCTGTGGACCCGGGTCAATGCGGTTGACAGTCCCTGGTTCCTCGACGACATGTTGGAGCTGACGGCAGAGATCGGCGATGTGCTCGACACCGTCATGCTGCCCAAGGTGAATGGGCCGGAGGAGATCCGATTCCTCGATCTGTTGTTGGCTCAACTTGAAGCGCGCAACGGACTGACGCGACCGATCCTGATTCACGCCATCCTTGAGACGGCGCAGGGCGTGTCGAACGTTGAGGCGATCGCTCAGTCAAGTCCGCGATTGCAGGGGATGAGCCTGGGTCCGTCGGACCTGGCGGCGTCGCGGCGGATGAAGACGACGCGCGTTGGCGGTCCGCATCCCGGATACGTCGTGCGCACCGATGCTGATCCTGAGGATGAGTCGGCAGCGCGGACTTCCTATATCCAGGATCCGTGGCATTACACGCTGGCGAGGATGATTGACGCTTGCGCGGCGAACGAGATCTATCCGTTCTACGGACCCTTCGGCGACTTCTCCGACCCGGTTGGCTGCGAGGATCAGTTCCGCGCGTCGTTCATCCTTGGTTGCGTGGGGGCCTGGACGCTGCATCCCAACCAGATTCCAATTGCCAAGTCCGTGTTCAGACCGAACCCCGATGAGGTGTCGTTTGCGCGCCGCGTTGTGGCTGCGATGCAGGAGGCCGGAGGGTCGGGCGGCGTGGCGGTCGTCGATGGCAAGATGCAGGACGACGCGACGTACAAACAGTGCCAGGTGTTGCTCGATCTGGCCGACATGCTGGCCGAGAAGGATCCCGAGCTGGCGGAGTTGTACGGCGTTTAGGTCAGGTTCTTACTGTTCGACTTGGCTGATTCCTGCGTGGGATCGCCGGTTTGGCGGAGGCTTGCCTATTGCGCTCGGCCACGGGAGGCGAGTTCTTCGTAGGCCTGACCGGTGAGGCGTCTCATGATCTGCGCTGCGTAAGTCGAGAGTACCCACTTGCCTGCGACGGCGGCGGTGACTGCGGTGATCACGATTGCCCACTCGGCCGCCGAGAGCGGTGAGAAGTCGAAGAAGTCTCTCAGCGGCGGTGTGTAGAGGGTCAGGATGAACACGCCCAACAACGCCACACCGAAGAAAGTCACCAACACCGGACGCATGAGGTTGTCTCGTGTCGCGCCTTCGAAGCCGATCACTTCAACCATGTAGGCAAGTCCAACAATCCCAATCGTGGCCGAGACCAAGGTGCGCGCGTCTTCAACAGGTCGACCGAGAATGCCTTCGGTGAGCAGATGGACGGAGACCGCAGCGACCGCCAATGCCAGCGAGGCAGGAATGGCAAACCGCATCGTTGATGAGAGGAAGTTGCGACCGGCCGACCTGGGAGGTCGGGTGAGCGTGATGAATACGGCGGGCACGCCCAACGTGAACAGCGCGGTCAGCGAGCCGTGGCGAGGCAGGAATGGGAACTCGAGGCCCATCATGTTGGAGATGAAGATGATCAGGAAGGCGTAGAAGCTCTTGGTGACGAACAGCTTTGAGAGTTGCGACGCATTGCCGAGCACGCTCTGTGCGATGCTCGAGCCGCGCACCAGCGCTTCGAATGAGTCGTTGCGCAAGATGATCGATGCCACGCCCTTGGCAGTGTTGGCACCCGACTCCATCGCGACACCAACGTCCGCCTTGCGTAAGGCCCGGACATCGTTCGCGCCGTCTCCGACCATCGCCACGTAGTGACCGTTGTCCTGTAGGGCGGAGACAATCTCCTCTTTCTGTTGCGGCGCGATCCGGCCGAACACGGAGTTTTCTTCAACTGCATCGGCGAACTCGTCTTCGCTGAGCCGTTCCAGAGCTGTTCCGGTGATCAGCCCACCCGGGAGTTGAATTCCCAACTGCTGGACAAGCGCAGCGACCGTGGCTGGATTGTCTCCGCTGATGATCTTGGGCTCGATGCCCAGATCAGCCATCATGCGGAATGCGTCGGCGATCTCCGCGCGCAGCTCGTCGGCGACAGTGATCAACGCGACAATCCGCAAGGAGGGCAGCGAATCGGTCTCTGCGTCCGGCATCGCTGCCGCCTCGGCAAAGACGACTCCGCGCAAACCGCGCTCGGCAGCAATCTCATACTCGGAGAGCAACTCGGCGTGGCCGTTGCCATCGGAGGGCGAAGTCGTACGGAGCAGTCGTTCCGGCGCGCCCAGCACGAACACTCGCTCCTCGTCTGCAAGGCGCAGGCGAGCTGCGCTCCACCGCCGTTCGGAGTTGAATGGTTCGTTGTCGACGAGTTGCGCTCCGTTCGATTGCGCGTTGAATGCCGAGGAGAGCGCTTCGGCTGTTTTGTTGTTCGCCGATGTCGACACGGCGAACGCTCCCAGCCAGCCGGCGAGGGCGCGGCCGCCAGGCGCCCAGCGCACATCGTCGACTTGCAGCCGATTTGCAGTGATGGTGCCGGTCTTGTCGAGACAGATGGTGTCGAGATAGTTCAGCGCTTCGACGGCGGTGTTGTCCTGGACGATGGCGCCCATGCGCGACACACGCAGCGCGCCGACGGCGAATGCGACCGTGAATCCGAGCATGAGGCCCTCGGGCACGACGGATGTGGTGGTCGCGATCGTCGCCCTGACCGCTTCATCAAACTCCCGTCCGGTGATCAGAAACGAGATCAGGATCAGCAGCGCGAGGATCGCCGTTCCGACGATCAGTCCGTCGAGGATTCGTTTGAAGCGGAGTTGTAGCGGTGTTTCGGTGCGCTTGAGCTCTCGAGCGTCGCGGGCCTCGCGGATCGCTCGGGACTGGTCGCCGACTCGCGCAGCGCGGTAGTAGCAAGACCCGCCAACGCAGAATGCGCCAGATTCGAGTTCGTCACCGCGGCCACGCCGCACGGAGCTCGTCTCGCCCGTGAGAATCGACTCATCCATCTCTGCCTGGTCCCAGACGACGGGTCCATCGGCAACGACTTGATCGCCGCTGCGCAAGACGAGCAGGTCATCTTCGACGACGTCGATGGCGTAGACCTCGCGCTCAAATCCTTCCCGTACGACGGTCGCCTTGGGCGCGGTCAGCGCCACGAGCTGCCGCAACTTACGGGTCGCGCGCAGCTCCTGGAATGTGCCAATCAGCACATTGGCCAGCACCACCATGCCGACGAATGCAGCGTCTTGCAGGTGATCGGTCTGTTGTTCCGTCACTGCCAGGACGAGCAAGATCCCGATCAGTCCGAAGAGGATCAGGTTGAAATAGGTGAAGACGTTGGAAACGATGACATCGATGTCGGAGCGCTGTTTGGATGAATCCTGATTCACTCGCCCGTTGGCGACACGTTGTGCGAC
Organism: Dehalococcoidia bacterium; assembly: GCA_964291515.2. Classification (GTDB taxonomy): domain Bacteria; phylum Chloroflexota; class Dehalococcoidia; order Bin125; family Bin125; genus Bin125. Next base: position 3,310,953 of record OZ219805.1, on the reverse strand, counting down.
CTCGGCCTCGGACAGTCCCACCAGCTCGGGGGGTTCGGCTGATTCGGCTCCAGGAGTCGTCGATGGCGGGCGCCTCTCGATGTCTATGAGCAGCGCTGTCGGAGCGGACTCAAGGACAAGCGGTGGAGGCGTCTCTTGAGCGACGGGCGACGGCCAATCGGTCAACCAGCCGCCATCGACTCGCCCCTCGATCTCAGCCAACGCCTGGGTGACTCGCTCGAGCGTGGGCTGGTCGAGCGGAGGTTGGCCCTCTTCCAGTGCAGCCAGGTCAAACAGCGGCGGAGCTTCGTCGAACAGATCCGCAGGTGATGAACCGGATTGGCTGGGCATGTGTCAAATCTCTGGAGCGAACGGAGAGATCAATCTGTGTTGACTCTAGCCATTCGTTCAGTCATTGAGCGAACGTTCCAGACCGGCGAGCCGCTCCGCGCGCCGAGCGGCGCTCAGCCCTCGTCGCGACTCGAGGACACCCCAGCCGAGCGTCAGCACAAACACGGCCGCCTGGACCAGCACGACGGTCGCTCCTGAGGACACATCGACAAACCAGGAGATGTACACGCCGAGGAATCCTGTCAGCGCGCCAAGCACGACTGCGATCAGAAACAGTCGCGGGAACGAATCGGTCATCATCCTCGCGACGACGGGCGGAATGACGAGGGCGGCGGCAATCAGGGTGACACCCAACACCTGAAGCGCGGCGACGACCGTGGCTGCCAGGGCGAGCGAAAACACCGCCTCGACCCAGCGCACGGGAATCCCGTAGGACGTGGCCACATCGTGATCGAAGGTGATAAAGACCAGCGGCTTCCAGAGCAGGAAGAGCACCAGTGCGATCAGCACGATCATGCCAGTCGTGACGTACAGGTCCTGGTTGGTGATGCCGAGAATCTCGCCGAACAGGGCAGCCTCGAAGTCGCGGCTGAAACTGCGAGCTCGGGAGATTACGGCGATGCCAATGGCGAAGGCCGCGGTGGTGATGATGCCGATGGCGGCGTCGCCACCGATCTGCCGTCGTCGTGCGGCCTGGTTGATGAGAAAGACGGAGAATGCGCCCCAGAGGCTGGCGCCGAGAAAAAAATTGAATCCAATGGTGAAGGAAACCACCGCGCCACCGAAGATGCTATGCGCCAGACCGTGGCCGATGTAGGCCAATCGCCTGAGGATGACAAACACGCCGACTGCCGCCGTGACGCCGCCGACCAGTGTGGCGGCGATCATCGCCCGTTGCATGAAGCCGAACTCGAACGGCTCAAGCATCGTCGGCGTCCGGCCGTCCGATGACATTGACGACGTGGGGCGGCACCAGAGGTTCCTCGTGCGCTCCGGGCGCTTCTTCCGGCACCGGCAAGACGTAGGTCTCATTTCCGCTTTGCACAACCAGCATTGGCTGACCGTAGGCCCGCTCGAGAATGGGCGGTTGCAACACTTCCTCCGGCGGCCCGTCGGCCAGCACTGTCTGTTCGCCCAGGGCGATCAGGCGGGGCAAGTGTGAAGCGACTCCGTTGAGGTCATGTGTCGTCAGGACGACGGTGACGCCAGCGTGATTGAGGCCCGCTAGCTGATGCAGGATTTCGTGCCGGGTTTTGATATCGACACCGGAAGTCGGTTCGTCGAGTAGCAGCAGGTCTGGTGAACGGATCAACGCTCGTGCGAGGAATGTGCGTTGCTGTTGTCCGCCGGAGAGGGCGCGAATCGGTCGGTCGGCAAGATCAGCGATGCCGAGCTGCGAGAGCACCACACGTGCGCGGCTGCGTTCGTCGCGGCTTGTCCAGGGCAGCCATCGCCTCGTTCGCCAACTGCCGAGCATCGCGACCTGCTCGACGGTGATTGGGAAATTCCAGTCGACCGTTTCCACCTGGGGGACGTAACCAACCCTGGTGTTGTCGGCCACCGATGCATCGCCGGCGTAGACCTCGGTTTCACCCAAGAGCGACCGCAACAGCGTCGTCTTACCGCAGCCGCTGGGACCAACGATTCCGATCAGTTCTCCGGGCGCAATCCGCACATTGACATCGCGCAGCGCCACTTCACCGTCGTAACCCAGGGCGACGCGGTCGAGTCGGACCAGTTCCCCTATTGGGACGCTTGCCATGTGCTGCCTGTATCAAATCCGTCAAGCGCCGAGGCGTCTCCGCCAAGCGCGGTGACCATGGTGCGGACGTTCTCGACCATCATCCCCACCAAGGTATTGCCTGCGTCCCCTGGCTCGCCGGGCAGATCGTCGTCGGACAGCGTAGAGACTTGAATGGCACCGGCTTCATTGGCTATTGTCTGTAGCACTTCAGACGGGAACACCTCTGAACCAAAGATGGCTGGCACGCCTGCGCCTTTGACCTGTTCGATCAGCTCCGCCACTTCTCGAGGCGACGGCTGCGAAAAGTCGGAAGGTTGGATAGCGCCGATGACTTCCAGTCCATATCGAGGCGCGAAGTAGGGGAACGAGTCGTGATACGTGATCAACCTGCGGTGGGCTTCAGGAATGGTCATGGTTGCTTCGGCGATCGCTTCATCCAGCTCCCAGAGGCGATCGCTCAGTCGCTCGGAGTTGGTCTCGTAGTAGGCGCGACCCTCCGGGTCGAGATCGATCAAGGCGTCGCGGACAATCTCCGCATAGCGCACCGCGAGATGAGGCGCCGTCCAGAGGTGAGGATTGGGGTTACCGCCTGCTCTGGGGAATGAGAAGTCGTAGATGTAGTCCTCGGGGGAGACCGCCTCGTTCCCGAGTTGCAGGATTGGCGTGTCGCCGGTGCGATTCGCTTCAGCCAGTTCGAGCGTTGGTAACTCAAGGTTGAGGCCATTGATGACGATCAGGTCTGCGTTCTCGATTTCGCCGACGGCAGATGGAGGAGGATCGTATGTGTGACTGTTGACACCCTCAGGAACGAGTCCGACGACTTCGATCCGATCTCCGCCTACCTCTTCGACGATGTTGCGCAGCGGCGCGACCGTTGTCACCACAAGCAGGGTGTCGCTCTCGCGGCCGTCGTTTCCACAGGCAAACACGGTCATCGCGACCAAGGCGACTAATCCCAGGAACACGCAAGTAGCAGACCGCACCATCGCGGCGTCTCTTCTCCAGATGCGGAGCTAGCCTATGATCGCGCCTCTGCTGCCGCAACTGTCAAGGAACGTTGCGGGAACCTAGACCAGTCCCGGCCGGATGCTGTTGCGGGGGAATCCTCCCGCGCCAAGCGTGTGCGGCCAGACATCGAACAGTGTGTCGATCTCGATGCGGTTGTCATCGAAGTGCAGGTAGCGCTCAAGGACTGGTTCGGAGAACAGCGAGATGCGGTGTCCGCTCGCACCAAACACGCGTCCATTGGCGGCATCGGATTGATCCGAAGCCAGCCAGGCCACGATCGGCGCGACGTTCTTGGGGTCGCGTGCAGTTCCTGCCGCCGATTCTGACGGAGCAGGTCCGGACGCTTCCACGCCGCGGCCGCGGTCTGTCATTCGCGTAGACGCGCCGGGGGCAATGCAGTTGGTCGTGACGCCGTAGCGCGAGAGCGCGCCTACGTTGGATCGCATCAGCCCGAGCTTGGCTGCGTGGGCCGCCGAGTAGTTGGGCTGGCCTGCCGAGCCACGGATTCCGGCGTCTGACGTGAAGTAGATGATCCGTCGATTCTGACCTTCACGGTTGGCACGCCAGTAGATCGAAGCAAATTTGGTTGGCGCGAAACAGCCCTTGAGGTGTGCGCGAACCAGGCCGTCCCATTCTTCTTCGAGCATGTTGAAGATCATTCGCTCGCGCAGGATGCCGTGAGCGCAAACCAGCACGTCGAGCCCGCCGAATTCGTCCAACGCGGTCTGGATCATCCGCTCGGCGGTGTCCATGTCGGCGACGTCGCCAACAAAGGGGACGGCTTCGCCTCCGGCGTCTCGGATTTCGGCCACGATTGCGTCAACTTTGGACGCGTCCATGCCGAATCGACCCTCGACGTCGAAGCCGGTATCGGCGACGACGACTTTCGCCCCCTGCTCGCCGAAGACGCGGCAGAGATTCGAACCGATACCGCCGGCTCCGCCGGTGATGATGCAGATCCGGCCTTCCAGATGCTTGGTCATGATTCCCACTTCCTCGTTCGAAAACGTCTCACAGAGACTGTCGGTGGTCTCGGAGTTGGGTGCTATGGGAACTGACGAGGCGGCGGGCCGACTCCTTGCAACTCAAGCGTCTGTGGCATGAGCTCAAACAAGGTGTCGATGTCCCAGTACGGTTCGACGTTCCAGATCGTCTGCTCCCACTCGGGCTCTTTCCAAATGGTGATCTTGTTGCCCGTCGTGCCCACCACACGACCGCTGATCTCGGCGCTTACGTCCGAGGCCAGAAATGTCACGGCCGGCGTGACGTTGTTCGGATCCATGGCGGTGCCTGTAGCCGAGGCGCTCGGAGCTTCCGCCGATTGGTCCACGCCCCGTCCGCGATCGGTCATGCGGGTCGATGCGCCGGGCGAGATGCAGTTCGAGGTCGCGCCGTAGCGACCTAGCGCCTCGGCGTTGGACAGCGACAACCCGATCTTGCCCGCGTGAGCTGCCGAATAGTTGGGTTGTCCAGCTTCACCTCGAACGCCGGCAGACGAGGTGAAGTAGATGATCCGCCGGTTGCCCTTGTCGCGGTTTGCTCGCCAGTGGATGGCGGCGAACTTGGTCGGCGCGAAGCAACCTTTGAGGTGGATGCGGACCAGCTCGTCCCACTCTTCCTCGGTCATGTTGAAGACCATGCGCTCACGCAGGATGCCGTGCGCACAGACGAGGATGTCGAGGTCGCCGTAGGTCTCGATTGCCGTTTGGACCGCACGCTCTGCCGTGTCCATGTCGGCGATGTCGCCTGCGACCGCCGTCGCCTGACCACCGTTGGCGATGATCTGATCGACCACGGCCTGGATCTTTGAGGGGTCCATCCCCGCACGACCTTCGACGTCGAAGCCGGTGTCACAGGCGACGACCGACGCACCCTCCTCGGCAAACACTCGGCAGATATGCGATCCCATGCCCCCGGCCCCACCCGTAACCAACGCCACCTTGCCATCGAGGTGTCCCATGTGCGCTCCTAGCCTCTGATCAGTTTCAAGTGTGCAATACGAGCAGAGGCTAGGCGCGTTCAGCGCGCAGGGTCAAACGCTCAATTCCGTGGCGGTTGGACATCGAAGCCAAGCGGTCGAGCGCTTGCAACAAGTCGTCATTTGACCACGAGACGTCGATTGGAGGAGCTAGTTCTGCAAACCGCTTCCGGTTTGCCTTGCCCTTGTAGGGAGGGTGGACCAAACCGTCGCAGTACAGACGTAGCCAGTTCGAGCTCGGTCGCACACCGCCGGAAAGCCGCGTGATCTCGTCGATGGTTTCCGCCGACAGGACTCGCTGTGTTTCGGACCGATGCGTCGTCATGGCACTGCCTCTGATGGGGCCCAGATTACTCCACTGCGCACGGCAATCGACCCAAATCTCGCAGCATCTGATCAGTCGGCCAGCTAAAGTCCAGCGGGGGATGGTCCCTCAGCACCTGCACTCTGTCCTCAACGGAACGGTAGGGTGGGTCAACGAGACCGCGGTGATAGAGCCTCTCCCACACCAAATCCGGATCCTCGTCGCCCCAACCCAATCGAGTGGAGGACGCGCTGGCTCTTCCCCGATGGGTTCAGCGCCCACCGGTTGGATCCAGTTCTCGGCCGCTTGGCTTTGCTCAGGCATCATCAGCCCTCTCAGACGTCTAGCTTATCCAATCTCCGGACGGACCGACTCCTCCCTCAACTCAGCCACTCTGGATCCAGCAGCCGACGCACCACGTCGATCGCCTCTGACTTGTCGTAGCGCAGGTACGATTGTGATTTTGAGACCTGCTGGTCGCCGAAGAAGAAGCGCTCGTATAGCTCTTGCCGACCAGCGAGTGAGGTTCCCACCACGTCCCAGGCGAGACGGAACAGCGGCACCTTCTCAATGCCCTCTTCGGTCATGTCCGCGGCACCCTTGAAGTAACGCTCGACTGATGGACCGAGGGCTTCGGTGATCGCCTCCATATTCGCCTCGGACGGCGCTGACATGAAGTTGCTGCCGCCGATCTGCTTGATGTGGTCGACGATTTGGACATAGTACTCAGGGAAGAGCCTGAGCCCCGCCGTGATCGCGTTGGCGTTGCAGTACCAGACGCCGTTATCGGGATTCTCGACACCGCCCTCGACTGCCGCGATCGCGATTGACTCGAGCGTCTGCAGCATGGTGACGATTTCGCCGAGCCGGATCTGCACGTTGATGAATGAGTTGGTCTGTGCGTTCTCGGCGATCAGGTGAGCGAGACCGAGCAGGAAGCGCGTCTTGGCCACGTTCTTGACGATCACGTGGTGACCCAACGATTCATGGAATCGCATCACCATCAGCGCCATGTTGTGAATCTTGCCGTCCTGGTAGTCGAAGACGTTTTCCCAGGGCACTTCGACATCGTCGAAAACCGCGACCGTGTCGATCTCTTCGAAACGGCTGGAGATTGGATAATCGCGGGTTGAGCGGTCGGGATCGAACGAGTCGCGGCAGACCCAATGCAGGCCGGGAGCGTCGACGGGGATGGTGAAGCCCAGCGCATACTTGCGTTCGTTCTCGCCGCTCACGATCGGTAGCACCATCGACAGGTTCTCGTCCGAGAACGGCGCAAGCGTGCCCAACACGCGCGCGCCGCGCACGATAATGCTGTCCGAAGTTCGCTTGACGACGCCGGCATTGAGGAACGGCTCCTGTTCGCCCAGCGGCGTCTTGCGGTCGATCTGCGGCGTGATGAAGGTATGGGTCAGACAGACATCGTTGCGGCGACAATGATCGTGGATCTGCGCAGCGTGTTCGCCCAGGGCGGGATCGTCCTGACCCCAATGATGTCTGGCCGCCGCAACCCCGGCGATGGCCGCGTTCATGTAGTCGGGCGCTCGGCCAAGCTGTCCACCGGTGTGTTCTGCCCAGGCTGCGTAAGCGGCCGAGCGATTGCGCAAGTCTTCTTTCGAGCGGGGAATCTTGAACGAGAGGTGTGAGCGCTCGCCGTCCTCGTCCTCATAGCTGATGACATCGCGGTTGGCAGGCTCGCACTGGAAGTCGTAGTAGGCCGCGATAGTGCGCGCTGCTCCGGCGAAGCCGGGCGCGGTGGTGACGTCCTCAACTAACGCGCCGTTGTGCCAGATACGACGTCCATCGCGCAGGCCGGCCAGGTAGGCCGCGCCGTCTCGCATAGCCATTGCAGTTGCCGAGCGCCGCGCTAGTCGCCGACGCCGGGCGCGGCAAAGACGGGCGTGGGTTCGTCGACCAACGCTTCAGCTCCTTCGGTTGGCAGCATGTCTGCGTAGTTCAACGCACCGTCGATGTCAGCTTCCCAGTCCTCGCGCGGCAACTCGTAGAGCACCTCGATGCCGTGACCGTCGGGATCGTTGATGTAGACGGAGTGCGTCATCCCATGGTTGATGCGCAGATTGAACTTGACGCCCTTGGCCTGCAGGAAGGCGATCTGTTTGAGCCAGGAGTCGCGGTCGGGGTAGTGAACGGCAAGATGGTTGAGTCCGGGTCGTTTGGGCGCCATCGACCAGTCGCCGGAGTCCTCGGAGTCGCCCATGATTTCAGCCAGGGCGAGGTCGTGGTGGCTCTCGGAGAGGCCGTTATAGAAGCGCATGTTCATCGAGCGCTCGGAGCGCGGTTTGAGCGATCCGATGTGTCGGAACCCCATCACTTCGGTCCAGAACTCGTGCGCGACATCGAGGTCACGGACATTCAAGACCAGATGGTTGACGCCGACAGGAGTCATCGCGCGTGCGGGTGCATCACTCATGATTGGTCATCTTTCCGATTGTTCGCTAACGATGTGCAAGTGCCGTCATCCATGTGCCGTCAAAGGTATCAAAACCGTGGCCGCGTTGGCGCGGGACTAGCGCAGCGCCTTGATCGCTGCGGGCATCGCTTCACTGTCGACACCCTCCCCGTCAGCAATCGCGACGACTTCCCGGAACCGCCTGACCGTGAGCAACAGCCGCACCCGACGGAAGAGCGATGCGTCGGCAGTTGATCCAAGCTCGCCGTAGTGTTCGACGATGCGCCAGCCGAGCTCGGTGCCGTAGCAATCGACGAGATGGGCAAAATCGATGGCTGGATCGGCGACTCGGAACCCGTGCCAACCGGTCACCCCGACCAGTTGTTGCACGAGCGGGTCGACCAGCAGCCGCTCAGTCGAAATGCCGCCGTGCACGAGCGCCGGCTGAATCTTCCAGATGCTGTCGTCTTCGAGGAACCTCGACCACCAACGTCTGGCCCAGGTGATCTCGGACCAGGCCACCATTGGTCTCAGGATGCGCAAGGACCGTCTGGCCAGCGCTTCATGCTCATCTCGCCATTCGCGGAACGACGTCGCACCCAATGATCGTGCACGCTCGACAGAGAACTCGTGCAGCTCATGGCAGAAGGTCGCCAGGTCGCGGACGATGCGTTCTCGATTCTGGTCGACGATCAGCTCGGGAACCAGGGGTCGGCCCTCGGGTCGCTCTGCGCCGCGCCACTGGCGTGTCCAGTTGTCGGAGCCGCTGCCATACTCCCAGACCGGCACGGCCGGACTGAGGAACCCTCGCAGGTGCGGCATGACAGAAGTCATATTGGAGAGTTGGACCGCGGCTGCCTCCGACTGCGGGAACAGGGCGGTCCACCCAGGCCAATCAGCGCGAACCAGCTCTGCATCTGGTTCCGGGATGATCTCTATATCTTCAGCCTTGAGATCGGGAAACGTCGCACCAAGTGCGAATGCGTACTCTGACTTCCGGTCTGCCATTACGGGCGCGTCGGGCATTATTCAAGTGTATCCGCCGCTGCTTCCAGCACCGGCGGCAGCGGCGGCTGGTCATCGGTGGTCCACTGCACCGGGTCCACGTCGATGCCTTGAATGATGACCTCCCAGTGCAGATGCGGTCCGGTCGAGAGACCGGTCGTGCCGATGTTGCCGAGGTAATCTCCGGGCTCGACTTCGACGCCTTCGCGCACGGCGATCAGGGACATGTGCCAGTAACCGCTATAGACGCCGGCTCCGTGATCGATGATGACTCCCATGCCGTGAAGCACGAGGTCGCCGGTCCAGACCACGGTTCCTGGAGCTGGAGCGAGTATGGGATCTCCGTGTTGCGCGGCGATGTCGTGGCCGTGATGCCACTGGTCGGAGGGCACGCCGTCATATGAGCGCTGTGCACCGAACACTCCCGAGACTTCGCCCTCAACGGGCAGGATCCAGGGTCCGCTCCAGCGTGGCGGTCCGGTAACCGCTGTGTGCTGCTCGAAGCGCACGGCGATGTCCCTCGCTACCTCGGCAGGATCGGGCGACGGCCCTGTACCGCCCAGCGTGATCTCCTCAAACGGCGCCGCATTCGCAAGGACAATGAGCTGAGAGGTGATGGCATCCAACCAGACGCCGCCTTCTCCGTACAGATCCATGACTACATCCGTTGCTCCGGTTGCGCTGTCTCGAGGCACGGGCACGATGACCCACCAGACGCCAGGCGCGACCTCGCTCAAGCTCCAGCTCCGTCGCAAGAGCGTCGCCGCGACTGCGGTAGCGTCCTCAGCCTCTACGGTGACGGCAAATGACTCTCCCTGGGCGATGGTGCCGGGACTGATGCTGGCCGAAGCGGCGCTCGGCATGGCGGCGCTGGAATCCGGCGACTCGTCAGGCCGAGCCTGCGCCGCCTGGACAGCCTGCTGCGTTTGGACCTGCTGAGCTTCGACCTGTTGGTCGTCAGACTGACCAGACTGATCCGGCAGTGGATCGTCAGATGCACTCGATGGTGAATCGCCAGGTGGATCGGTAGCAATCTCAGGTGCTGATGACTCCTGCGACGGTTCTGCCGGCGGCGCTACCTGACCGATCGAATCGGTTTCCTCTGATGTGGACTGTAGAGACTCGCCAAACTCTGTCGATTGCTCGTCCTGTGCGAGTTCCGTCACATTGGCGACGACGGCCATTTGCGCTGCGGTGGCCGGTGCGTCGTCATTGTGCTGGATCAGTAGCGCTGCGCCTGCCCCAACGGCGGCGGACACAACGGCCAGACTCACAACCAGCGCCCACCACCGTCCGCTCAAGCCGAACCCCCATTGCTCGCGAATATAGAAACTTGTTGGCGCGACAGTTGGATAACCCCGCTCACGCTCGTACTCTCACTCTAGTAAGTAATCGGGCCTTGCGAACCATGAGCGGATTGAGGAGGCGAAGTGGTACTGGATTCAGCGACTTCGACATCTGTCGCCGGGCCGATTCTGGAACGTATCGACAAACCATGGGGTGAGGAGCTGATCCTCAGCCGAACCGGCACGTCGGTTGTGAAAATGCTGCGAATTGCTCCACACCGACGGTTGTCACTGCAGTACCACCGGCGCAAACAGGAGACCCTCATGCTGCTCAGCGGCAGTGCGACGTTGACTGTTGGTCCCAGCGCGGAATGCTTGCGCCACGTGTCGATGCTGACCGGCGTGCGTGAGGACATTGCAGCCGGTGTCGTGCATCGAGTCAGCGCCGCTGGCGACGGCGCCGACATTCTCGAGGTCGCATCCCGACCAGAAGAAGAAGATGGGGACGACATCGTGCGACTGGCCGATGACTACGGCCGTGTGGAATGCCTTACTCAAGACTGACAGTGACTGACAAAGACTGATTGCGATACTCGTGGCCGCGCCTGACCTGTACCAGCGAATCGTTGAGGGTGACGAGATCGCCCTGCGTGACGCGTTCCGCGCCTATGGATCGACGGCGCGAGCACTGGCGCGGCGCATCGTCGGTCCCGACCAGGCGGACGAAATCGTCGAAGAGGCGTTTCTGCTGATCTGGACGGAGCCCGAACACTGGGCCTCGGTTGCGCTCGATGTTCACATCCTGCGGTTGGTTCGCGATATCGCCCTGGCAGTTCGTCGACGCGGGATCACCGCTGCGTTGGCCGCCGACGAAGTTCAGCCGTTCCCGATCGGTCCGGCCACGGGTCTCCCGGACGTTGTTGAGGGTTTGGATCACGAGGAGTTGCAACGAGCCGTGATCCGGCTGCCGCTTGATCAGGGTCGGCACCTGGAGGACGCCTGGTTTGACGCGATCCGCCATGACGACGAGTCCATGAACCAGGCGATGGATGCGCTGGTCGAGCAAATCTTGAGCGGTCGCATCGTTCGCTCCGACCGATGAGTGTGGAATTGTTGGACCTGTTGTGACCTCCAGATCCAGCGAACCAAAGCAACGTCTGGCCGCGTTCTTTCTGGGACTGCTTCCTCCAGAGGAACATGACGAAGTCGAGCGGATTGTCCGTTCTGATCCTGCAATTCGTCGCCGTTGCAGCGCGTGGCCCACCGCTGCTGCTGCAATCACCGGCGCGACGCTGGTGGTCGCGCCCGTTCCCGCAGAAGCTCGGCTTGAGCAGCGACTCATACAGCGAGCTCGAATTGCCCGTCCGCCTGCGGTTCGCTCTCACTACGCATTGCGTGTCGTGCGGCGCAACGTGGTGCGAATGCTGTTGGTGTCGTTGGTCGCGATTGCTGCTCTGTTTGGCTACCTGGCGTTTCGCGCCGAAGAACCGATTTCAGGTCGGGCGATTGCATTGACGGACGATGGCGCGACCGGAGTGTTAATGCCCAGGTACGAAGACCAGTTGTTTGCCCTGATCTTCTGGGGATTGCCAGCGCTGAGTGATGATGAAACCTGGCAGATCTGGCTGGTCAGAGCGTCGGGATCCGTCGAGCCTGGCCCAACCTTTGAGCGAGATGAGGAGGGTCGGGCGGCCGTGTCGATCAATCCTCATGTGCTGGAGTCGGCAGACGAACTGATCGGCTTCGTTGTCTCGCGAGACGTACCGTCGCGGAGACTCGACGGGACACCGTCCTCAGACGACATTTTGTATCAGTTCGAGAGGCAGTAGCGTGAGATTCTGAAGGTCGCAGGTAGACTGGGATCGCTAGCCCAAGTAACAGCGAGGACGCACGATGGACTTTGAATTCAGCGCCGATCAGGAATCGTGGCGGAACGAGATTCGCGGATGGATCCGCGAAGAGTTCGGTGAGGACTGGAACGGACTCGACGTCTCCAACGACGAAGAGGGCTCAGACGAAGCCTGGGCGTTCTCCAAGGGCATCCGGGCCAAGCTGGCGGAAAAGGGTTGGACGGCGCCGGCCTGGCCGACCGAGCACGGCGGGATGGGTCTGTCCTTCGCCGAGCAGGCGATCTTCAACGAGGAGCTCGCCTACAATCGCGTCCCCGGTCCGGATCTGATCTCGGTTGGTTATGTCGGCCCGACCCTGCTGGTCTACGGCACCGACGATCAGAAGAGTCAGTTCCTGGACGACATCGTTAACTCTCGCGCTTCCTGGTGTCAGGGATACTCCGAGCCGGGTTCAGGTTCGGATCTGGCGTCACTGCAGACACGTGCCGTCAAAGACGGCGACGACTACGTGATTAACGGGCAGAAGATTTGGACCTCCAACGCTCACCGAGCGGACTGGATGTTTGCCCTGGTCCGCACCGATCCCGATGCGCCCAAGCATCGCGGCATCACATATCTGTTGGTCGACATGAAGACGCCTGGCATTACGGTGCGTCCGTTGATCAACATGCTCGGTGGACACGGGTTCAACGAAGTGTTCTTTGAGGACGTTCGCGTGCCGGTGGAGAACCGCGTCGGCGAAGAGAACCGCGGTTGGTACGTCGGCATGGCGACGATGGACTTCGAACGCAGCGCGCTTTCGGGCAGCGCCGCGTTGCGTCGCAACTTCGAGGACTTCATCGATTACCTGGGCGACAATCCTGCGACGGGTCGCGAGGCCAAACTCGGTGTCGCCGATACGGCGATCAGCATCGAGGTATCACGAATGCTGTCCTTGCGCGTCCTCTCGATGCAGCAGGGCGGACTGGCCCCGAACCATGAGGCGTCGGTTGCGAAGATGTTCTCGTCGGAGCTATCGCAGCGTTTCGCTCGCTTCGGGGTCAACACGATGGGCAGCTACGGCCAGGTCCGAAAGGGCGACCCATACGCGCAGATGCAAGGCTGGTTCACCGAGCAGTACATGTCGTCGGTGCCGGCCACGATTGCGGGCGGATCGTCCGAGATTCAGCGCGGCATCATCGCCACCCGAGGCCTGGGCTTGCCTCGGGCTTAGTAATCCAATGAAGCTCTGAGCCGCAGGCTGGAGTCGTCGGATGGCCTCGCTCTACGACGACTTTACCGAGTACTTCGAGCAGGCTGCTCAGTATTCGAGCCAGGATCCGCGCCTGCTGGCGCAGGTCAAGAGCTGCAACAACGTCTATCAGATGACCTTCCCGGTCGAGAACGACGATGGGGAGATCGAAGTCATCGAAGCGTACCGCGCCCAGCACAGTCATCATCGACTGCCGACCAAGGGTGGGATTCGCTACTCGACGATGGTCGACGCGGAAGAAGTCAAGGGTCTCGCAGCCCTGATGACGTTCAAGTGCGCCATCGTTGATGTCCCGTTTGGCGGCGCCAAGGGTGGCGTCTGTATCGATCCGTTCAAGTCTTCGCCGGAGTTCGTCGAACGCGTCACACGACGGCTGGTGATCGAACTGAACTCGCACAACTTCATCGGCCCGGCGGTTGACGTCCCGGCGCCCGACTACGGCACCAGTGAGCGTGAGATGGCCTGGATTGCCGATACCTATCGCACGCTCAATCCACACGACATCAACTACTGGAGTTGCGTCACGGGCAAGCCACTGTCCTTGCACGGAATCCCGGGACGCCGCGAGGCCACAGGACTCGGCGTGTTTCATGGAATCATGCAGTGTCTGGGCGATCCACATCAGACCCACGGACTTTCACCAGGGCTTGATGGCAAACGTGTGATCGTGCAGGGGCTTGGCAATGTCGGCTATCACGTCGCGCGCGAGCTCTCGGAGCATGGCGCCCGGATCGTTGGGATCGCAGAAATCGACGCCGGCGTCTACGACCCAAATGGCCTCGACCTGGAAGCAGTCGCGGCCCATCGATGGGAACATGGCGGCATCGCTGGCTATCCAGCCGGGCAGGTGTTTGCCGATTCCCTGGAGACGATCGAGCAGCCCTGTGACATCCTGGTCCCGGCTGCGCTCGAACATCAGATCACCACAGCTAACGCCGAACGGATTCAGGCATCGATCGTCGCCGAAGCGGCAAACGGACCGACCACGCCTGCCGCTGATCGGATGCTACGCAAGCGCGGCATCATCGTCATTCCCGATTTGTATCTGAACGCGGGCGGCGTCGCGGTGTCGTACTTCGAGTGGATCAAGAATCTCTCGCATGTCTCGTTCGATCGGATGCTGACTCGCAACGCCGAAATGCACAATCGACGACTGCTCGACACGATCGAGCAGCACACCGGCGCACTGATCGATGATGTCAAGCGGTGGGAGTTGGAGCGTGGGCCCTCCGAGCGAGATATCGTCTACGACGCTCTGGCACAGACAATGGCCGAATCGTATGACCGGATTTCGACACTACGCCGCCAGCGGGACCTTCCCGATCTACGCTGCGCTTCGTATCTGTACTCGTTGGAACTGGTCGCGCAAAGCTATCTGGAGCTCGGGCTCTTCCCGTAGTTCAGGTAACCCAACTGAAGGAGAATCGTCATGGGCAACCCGGAGATGTACATCGATCTCGCACCCGAGTTCACTGACTCGGGGACGCCGGTGATCAAGTTCACCAACGACGACGACGCGAACTCGCTGCTGGCCAATGATCCGAATGCGCTGCTGATTGCGATCGTGCTAGACCAGCAGATTTCTTCGACCAAAGCGTTTTCGGGCCCACGCGACCTCAAGCAACGGTTGGGCCACCTCGACCCGGCGCAGATTGCCGAGATGGACGAGGATGAGTTCCTGACAATCTTCCGAGAGAAGCCGGCCATCCATCGCTTCCCGGCCTCAATGGGCAAGCGCGTGCAGGCCGCCTGTGCGATGCTGCGGGACGAGTTCGACAACAACGCCGAGAACATCTGGGACAACCAACCCGACGCGAAAACGATCATGAAGCGACTTGGTGGGGTGCCCGGAGTCGGCCCGGCGAAGCAGAAAATCGCCATCCTCTTGCTGGCGCGCTACTACGGCATGGACATCCCCGGATGGCGCGATGTGATTCCGGTCGAGCTGCCTGACTAGCCCAACAACTCCCCCGACTCCCCGAACGCCTCCTTGACGGCCTGCACCACAGAAGCGGCCACTTCTGAAGACCACTGAGCCTCCTCGGCGGTCGGTTCCAGCCAATCACCTGGATAGCGGGACTGCGCTTCTAGCTCAGTCAAACGGTCCAGGCGCTCCAGGTTTACGCCAGGACGAAGCATGGCTGGCGCCATTTCGTAGAGAGCGACGAGGTGGTGTGTGTAGGGAACTTTGATTTGCTGCGACGCCAATAGCCCTTTGAGCGCTTTCTCTGTGGCTTGTTGTGCGTGAAAGCAGACTTCTCCCGCAGGACCGCCGGCATTCAGCACGGACCGCATCAATGCAAGATCGGTGTCGGCATATCGCAGCCAGGTCTCAGGCGGGGATTCGGCGTCAGCGTCCCCGTTCATAGAGCGCCTTACCCAGCGAGTGTGCCTGCTCTTCCATCGTGTTGATTCGATGCTTCCGCTTCGCGAACTGTTGCGGCGTCGAGACAAAAATGTCGTTGCTCATCCCAACGCCGTGCAAGCAGCCGCGCACAGCAATGCTCGGGCGCTCGTACTGACCAGCGCATTGTTCATCCAGTACGACCAATAGATCTACGTGGTAGAAGTCGTCGGGTTGGCTGTAGCCGCGATAGCCGACCAGCCACACGCTGTGTGGATCGAATCCCTCGACGATTCGATCGACAATCAGCTTCAGCTTCGCCTGACTCTCCGTCTGCGTCGTCATGTGCTCAGTCTATTGCGGCGACTCGGCGAGATGTGGGCGGAACGTGAGCGTTATCCTCCACTGACCGCGTGTGCGTCGGCTGTGGTCGGCGTTGATGGGAGTGGATTCTGATGGCCGTTTCATTTGGTGTTCACACTGGACAACAGAATGTGACGATGGGCGACCTGCGCCAACTGTGGCGCTGGATCGACGACGAGGGAATGGACTGGATTTCGGTCTGGGATCACTTCTATGAGGCGCCGCCGGTCGACGGGATGTCGCCCCACTTTGAGTCGTTGACCTGCATGGCAACCATCGCGGCCGAGACCGAGCGGGTGCGGATTGGTTGCCTGGTCTTCTGTGTCCCGTACCGAAATCCGGCCTACCTGGCCAAGTCGCTGATGACGCTCGATCACATCTCCAACGGCCGGATCGAACCCGGCCTCGGAGCCGGCTGGCATCAGATGGAGTTTGAGGGCTTCGGCTACGGCTGGCCCAGCCTCAAGACCCGCTTCGAGATGCTTGAAGAAGGCACGCAGATCATCAAAGGCATGCTCTCGCAGGAGCGAACGACGTTTGAAGGCGTTCACTACAACGCGCTCGACGCCACCAATGAGCCTGGTCCGGTACAGGAGCATGTGCCGCTCTGGATCGGCGGACGCGGCGAGCGCAAGACACTGCGCATGGCGGCGCAGTATTGCGACGGCTGGAACGTGCCCTACATCGGCCCGGAGGAGTTTGCCCGATTGTCCGGTGTGCTCGATGTCCGGTGTGGTGAGCAGGGACGCGATCCTGCCACCATCGACCGCACGGTCAACCTGCAGTTCAACTTGAGCCCGACGCAGGCTGAAGCCGAGATTGCGCGGCAGAAGCTGGAAGAGCAATGGGGCGATCAGGCCGACCGAGTCTCGGAGGGTGCGCTGCAGGGCACGCCGGAGGATGCATTTGACCGAGTCTCGATGTACTGCGACGCCGGTGCAGCGGGTGTCAATGTTGCCTTGCGTGCTCCCTGGAGTGACGAGGCGTTGTCGGTCTACGTCAAGGAGGTCGTACCGGCGCTGCGTGAGAAGTACGGCGCGGTGGAACTGTAGTTGACTGCCCAGCGCGGTCGGCAACGGCTACCCTCAGTACATGAGTATCGACCGCATCGATGAGGCGCTGACGATCGACGGGATACCCGACGACTTACGTCGGCCCATCCTCGTGCTGGCGTTCTTTGGTTGGAACGATGCGGCGGAAGCAGCCACGGACGCAGTGCGGTTTCTTCGCAATCTCGACCAAACGGCGGCGGTTGCCACGTTGGATCCGGACGATTTCTTTGTCTTTAGCGAACATCGGCCGACTGTGAAGTGGGTCGATGGCGACAATGCGCGCCGCGAAGTCGTCTGGCCGGTGACCGACTTTACGGTGCTGCGCCGTCCGCAGGCAGAGCATGACCTGATAGTCGGCCTCGGCACTGAGCCCGACCTACGCTGGCGCCGATACTGCAGGGCCGTCCTACAGGTTGCGGAGATGGCCGGAGTGGAAGAAGTGATCACGATCGGTGCGCTGCTGGCCGATGTCGCGCACACGCGACCGACCAGGGTGTCCGGTGGATCCTCGAATCCGAAGCGGCAGAAGCAGTTCGGTTTCCAGGCGTCGAAGTATGAGGGTCCCACGGGAATCGTCGGGTCAGTCGGCGACGCTTGCCGGATCGCTCAGATTCCGCACATGGGATTCTGGGCGTCGGTGCCCCATTATGTGACCTCGAGACACAATCCCGGCGCGACGAAGGCGCTGTTGACTGAGCTCGATCGAGTGTTTGCACTCGGACTCGACCTGCATCACCTCGATGGGGCGCAGGAGCGCTATCGAGCGCAGATCGACTCTGCCCTCGAAGACAAACCCGACATTCGCGACTATGTCCGCAACCTGGAAGCTCAGAATGATGAGGAGTCGCCTGCGGACGAGATGGAAGCGGAACCACTGGACAGCGACGACATCATGGAGGCGGTGAATCGGCTCCTGCGGGGGGACGAATCGAACTGACATGAGTGAACGCGAGCCAGAAACTAGCGAAGAACCGTTTGTCAACGAGATTGAAGTCCGTGGCCTGATCGTGGGCGCGTTCCAGGAGAACTGCTGGGTCATCGGCAACCGACGAACTGGCGAGGCGATCTGCATCGACCCGGGCGAACAGGCCGATGACATTCTGCACATGGCCTCGGAGATGGGCGTCACGATCAAACTGATCGCCAACTCCCACGCTCATCTTGACCACGTGCTGGGTGTGCGAGGCGTGCAGTCGGACAGCAATGCTCAGTTTCTGCTGCATGAGGCTGATCTGGACATTCTCCGGGGCACGGCGGAGTCGGCGGCGCGGCTCGGGCTGACAGGCGGGATGCAAGTTGAGCAGCCGCCTGATCCCGATCACTACATCGACGATGAGCAGAAAGTCGAAGTTGACGGCGTTGAGCTCCACGTGATCCACACGCCGGGACATACACGTGGATCAGTCTGCTTCTACGGACATGGCGTGCTGTTCTCGGGCGACACCCTGTTCAAGCAGAGCATTGGACGCACCGATTTGCCCGGCGGCGACTACAACCAGGAGATGTCGTCCATTGTCGACAAGCTACTGATGCTGCCCGACGAGACGATTGTGCTGCCTGGCCACATGGATCAGACCACGCTGGCCGCAGAGCGAGCTCAGAATCCCTTCATCCTGCAGACGCTGGAGCAACGCGGCGTGCAGCCGGGTGAACGTCGCACGCCCGGTGGACTGATTCTTCCCAACTGACTTCACGGATCTCAATCACTGGAGGGTCGGCATGACGGACCGAGACACAACGTTGGCCGCGATGGATGAGGCGAAGGCAACCTTGGATGAGCGATTGAGCCGCATCGACGAGGCACATGGTTCGTGGGAAGGCGCGATCGGCGATTGGTCGGTGGCGCAGTTGCTGCAACACCTGCATGGCTGGTTGACCGAGATGACCGCAGGAGTGGAACGAATGAACGACGGTCAGCGGCCGACGCCCGAAGGCGTGGACTACTCCGATCCTGACGACTGGAATCCGGGATTCGTCGCCGAGCGTGGCGATCAAAGCTACGAGGAAGCACGGGCTGCCTTTGACAGCGCGCATGAGGAGTTCGCAGCAGCGGTTGGCGAGGTCGACGCTGCTCGGTTCGGCGAGGGCAAGACGATCAATCGGATGGTTGACGGCGTCGTGTTGGAACACTATCCCGAGCATGCCGAGGACATCGATCGGTTCTTTGAACCGGCCAACCAGTAATCTCCGATAGCGCGTGAGTGGCTGGCGGGCGATACTTGAGCGAATCGGTTTGAGTCTGTTCGCGCCAACGGCTTGGCCCTAGAAGAGAGTCCACAATGAGCGATGACGAGAGTCTGATCACGCCCGCGATGGAGGCCGCCATCGGTACCGAAGGCGAGCCGCGGGAAGTGACCATTGACAAAGAGCTGATCCTGCGCCTGATGCACGCGCTGGACGAGGATGATGAAGAGCTGATGGCCGCGGTCGAGTCGGGCGACACGTCGTATCCGATTCCGACGTACGCACTGCTCACCACCAGCACATCACAGCGGCAGTTGAATGTGCCCGACGCGCCCGAGCGCGCGCTGATGGCGGCTGACGCCTGGGAGGTCAAAGCCGACATCCATCTCGGCGACAAGATGACCATCGTGCCACGGCTGGCCGAAATCCAGGAGCGGATCGGCGGCCGGGTTGGCCACTCGTTGTTCATTCATCACGAGTGGGTCTACACCAATCAGGACGATATCGAAGTGGCTCGTGTTCGCAGGACCGTGACGCACTTCCAGGCGCGTCACACAGGGGAGTAAGAGCACAATGACATTGGAATACGACGCCCTCAGCGAGGGCACCGAGTTGCCGTCAGAGCAACGCACACCCACGACCGATCAGGTCGTGGCGTTCTGCAATGCGACCGGCAACGCCGGACCTCAGTTCCTTGATCCCGAGTTCGCAAAAGAAAAGATGGGCCTGCCCGGACCGATCATTCCAGGCAACATGAAGCAGGGCTTCCTCGATCAATACCTGCGCCGCCACTTTGGCCGCAATCAGATCACTCGCCTGCAGCTCAACCACCGCCGTCCCGACGTACACAACGCCGAAATGACGCTTGGCGGCGAAATTACGCGCACCTACGAGGCGGACGGACGTCGGATGGCCGATCTGGAAATCCACATCGACAATCCACAGGGTGACCGCTCGGTGCGGGGCGCAGCGACGATCGCATTTGACTAAGCCGGAGTGAGCTCCGTGCCATTGCCGAATCTGCTCGATCTTGGGGAACTGACCGAGGGCACGGCGTTGCCAGAACGCTCGCTGGCTCCCGACATCATGGATGTCGCCAAATTTATCGGTGCGGCCGGCTTCGCAATTCCCATCTTCCTCGACCCCGTCGCCGCCCGTCAGACGGGTCTCGAGGGTCCACTGATTCCGGCCGAGTACAAATCGGCGTTTCTGCTGGGCTACCTGCGACACCTGGCCAAGCCGCACGGACGCATCGTCCGATTGCAGTCGGGATTCCGGCGTCCCGACTATCACGGCAACCGCTTCACGATCGGCGGCCAAGTGACACGCGTCGAAGCCACCGAGGGTGGTCGCGAGATACATCTGGAACTCTGGATCGAGCAGGCGTCCGGAGACCGCAGCGTGCGATCGTCGGCCGTGGTGTTGCTTCCCAGCTAAGACCTGGTCATTCAGTCAATGTCCGCAGCAAGTCCTTCGTCATACGCGCGACGAGCGCGTGAGTGACGGAGAACGTTGTGCCAAGGAACTGAGAACGGATACGTCCTCAGACGCCGCTGACGGTCATTCTTGACATTCTCACTGTTGGCGCCGAGCTGGCTCCGAACCATTGGGCGTCACTGCCTACGGCGTCGACTCTCTGGAACATCTCGAGCAGATTGCCCGACACGTTGATTTCCTGGACCGGCTCGGCGAGTTCGCCGTTACGAATCCAGATGCCGGCTGCGCCTCGGGAAAAATCTCCGGTCGTGTAGTTGATCCCGAATCCCATCAGCGTTGTCAGGTAGAGACCGTCTTCGACTTCGGCGATGATCTGCTCCGGCGGAGTATCACCAGGTTCAATGGCGAGATTGCCACTACCGATTTGTGGCAATCCACCGACGCTGCGCCAGGCAGAGCCGGTGCTGGAGGCATCGAGCCGGCGTGCGTTGTACGAGTCGAACAGGAAGCCCTGGAAGACGCCTTGTTGGATCAGGGCGTTGCGTCGCGTGACGACGCCTTCGCCATCAAACGGGCGTGATCCGAGGCGATTACTCATGGTGGAGTCGTCGACGATGGTGAGCAGCGGCGACGCAATTTCCGTCAGCTCTCGATTCGCAAGGAATGTGGCGCGTCGATAGAGTGCATCCCCGTTGGCGGCACCGGCGACAATCCCGGCGAGACCGGAGGCCATTCTCGGCTCCCAGACGACGGGCACCTCGCAGGTCGACGCCTTGGTCGCTCCGAGTTGACGCAGCGTGCGCGCGGCTGCCTCTCGGCCAACATCCTCAGGACTGTCTAGCCGGTGCAGGCTGCGTTCTGACGTTGACCAACCAGCATTGCGTAGTTGTCCGTCCTCCTCCTGAGCCATCACCTCGACCCACATCGACGCACCGGTATCGGCGTATGCGCCGGCGAACCCGTTGGTGTCGACCAGTGCGAAGTTGCTGACGTTCGTGCTGAAGGTCGCTCCGCCGCTGTTCACAATTCGCTCATCGGCGTCCAGCGCAGACAGTTCGCAGGACATGGCCTGCGCGAGCCGATGGTCGCCGTCGACCTCGGGAATCTGCTCGTCGAACAGGCCCAACTGCGGCACGTTGCGCGCTTGTTCCTTCGGATCGGCGAGCCCGGCGAATGGGTCGGGCTCTGACACTCTAGCCAGTTCGAGCGCGGTCTGCACGGTCTCTGCGAGCGCGGTGTCGCTGATGTCACTGGTCGAGACAGTCGCTTGTCGTCCGTCGAGGATGACACGCAATCCGACAGAGCGGGACGTTGACTCGGAGACCTTTTCGATCTGTTGCTTGCGCACGGTGGTCGACGCGTTGGTCGAGCTGGCAGCGACGGCATCGGCTTGGTCGGCGCCGGCGGCCTCGGCCATCTCGAGCAGTCGCGCCGCGATTTCGAGCGGTTCGGTGGAGAGTGTCTGGTTCGCCATTATGCCGACATCCCAGCGCCGGGCTGCATCTGCGTGCCGCCAACCGTGATGCCAGAGACCAGTACCGTCGGAATTCCGACGCCGACTGGTACCGACTGGCCCGACTTGCCGCAGGTCCAACGACCGTCGGACATCTCCAGGTCGTGTCCGACGCCCGTGACCTTTGACAGGACATCGGGACCGTTGCCGATCAGGTTGACATCGCGAATTGGCGCGGTGACCTGGCCGTTCTCGATCAGATAACCCTCGGTCACCGAGAAGACGAAGTCGCCGTTGGTGATGTTGACCTGTCCGCCGCTAAAGGCTTTGCAATAGATGCCAAAATCCACTCGCCGGATCAGATCCTCGGGTTCATCCTCGCCTGCGGTCATATAGGTGTTCGTCATCCGCGGCATGGGCGCATGACGGAAGGACTGGCGGCGTCCATTGCCGGACGGCGCGACGCCGAAGTGGTCGGAAGAGATGCGGTCCTGCATGTAGCCCGCGAGCTGTCCGTTCTCGATGAGCAGGTTGTGTCCGGCGACCTCGCCCTCGTCATCGATATTGACGGAGCCTCTCGACAGATTCAGCGTCGCGTCGTCAATCACGGTCACGAGGTCCGAGGCGACAGGTTGTCCGATTCGGTTCGAATAGTTCGATGTCTCTTTGCGATTGAAATCGGCCTCGAGTCCGTGTCCAACAGCCTCATGCAAAAGAATTCCGGAGTCTCCCTCAGCCAGCACGACGGGGAAGGTTCCTGCCGGCGCCTCACGCGCCTCCTGCTGGAGTACAGCCTGTCGAGCGGCTTCTTCCGCCAGCGATTCGGGCGAGTGTTCGTCGAAGTAGGCCATACCCATGCGACCGCCTCCGCCCCATCGGGCATTGCGGCGTTCGCCGTCCAACTCGGAGAGGCAGGAGACGTTGAATCGAAGCAGAGGCTGATAGTCGGCAACCAGACGTCCGTCGCTGCGGACAATCAGGACTCGCTTCTCTTCATCAACCATCGAAGCGTCCACGCGGGTAATGCTGGAGTTCCAGGCTCGGGCTGCATCGTCCGCGCGTCTCAGTAGCTCAACCTTGTCCGCGAGCGGCGTTGAGGTGCTGGGTGAGGCAATGGCATAGCGATCGGCGGGATACGACTCGGCCGTCACGTCAACGGGATCGGCGTCGGAGGTGCCATGCGCGATCTGCGCGGCAGTCGCTGCGGCTCGTCGCATCGCGTCGAGCGACAGATCTTCGGTATAGGCGTAGCCGATCGCGTCGCCCTCGACCACGCGGATGCCGACGCCCTGGGAGAGCGACGCCTGCGTTGATTTAACTTGTTGGTCTTCGAAGCTGAGCGAGCCCGAGCGCTTGTGCTCGAAGTACAACTCGGCGAACGAACCTCCTCGTCCCAAGGCCGAATCGAGCACCGATTCAGCCGCAGCCTCGTCAACGCCGAGCTGGTTGGCGTAGAAGCTGATCACATCGGCAGGCGTATCGCTCATGGGAGTGCCTCTTTGCTAGTTCAGGCGGTCATCATGCGGATGCTATGCGGGTAGCGCGCCGCTGGCGCGGAGTGTGTCGATGTCCTCAACGCTATAGCCGCACTCAGCCAGAATCGAGTTGGCATCGGCGTTGAGTTCCGGTGCGCGACCCTGGACCGCTCCGGGAGTGGCGGAGAAGTTCCAGGGCAAACCGGTAACGCGTCGAGTTCCAAAGCGCGGATCGGGAATCTCGGTCAGATAGCCGTTGGCCCAGACCTGCTCGGAGGCTTCCACGTCGCCGTAACTGTTGACAGGAGCAGCGGGAATATCGGCTTCGCGCAAGCGCCGCAGCCACTCGTCGCGATCGGCCGTGATGAAACAGTCCTCGAGCAGCGCCTCGAGATCGTGCGTGTGCTTCTGCCTGGCCGGCGCTGTGGCGAATCGCTCGTCGGATTCCCATTCGGGATGTCCCATCAACTCGCAGAGCGCTTGCCAGTTCCGGGGATCGACGACGCCAATCACGAGCCAGTGTCCGTCGGCGGCCTGATAGAACGTAAACGTCGGCATCCGCCGTCGGGTCATATGGGGCTGGACACCGGTCTTGAGAAAGCCGGTCAGATAGACGGACTGCAGCGCAAGCTGAGAGCCGAGCAAGGAGACATCGACGTGCTGTCCCTGTCCGGAGTCCTTGGCGGCGATCAAGGCCGCCAGCAGGCCGATGCAGGCTTGCATCGCCCCGACCTGGTCGGCGAAGCCGCCTGGCAAGGTGCGAGGCTCGGCCTCTTCTCCGAGCGCTTGCAGGGTCATGACGCCTCCGGTGGCCTGGCCGATGACGTCGTAGCCGGGCTCGTCGGCCTGTGGACCTGTCGCACCAAACGCGGAAGCAGAGACCATGACAATCCGCGGATTTCGAGCACTCAGGGCCTCGTAGCTCAGGCCGAGGCGGTCCATGACACCGGGACGATAGTTCTCGATCAGGGCGTCACACTGCTCGGCCATTCGAAGAGCCGCATTGACCGCCGAAGGGTCTCTCAGGTTCAGGACGATCGAGCGTTTGCCTCGGTCATGCGCTTCGAAGTAGCGAGAGAATCCGTCGTCCGACAGGTCGGAGCCGCGACCCGGGTCGCCGCCGGGCGGCTCTATCTTCCAGATCTCGGCTCCCATGTCGGACAACATCACGGTTGCATAGGGCCCCTGTTGATAGCGGGTGAAATCGAGAATTCGATAGCCGTCCAGAGGTCCCTGCATGGTGCTTCCTCGCTGCATCGGGAACGTGCTTCGACGGCAGGATACCTTTGCTCCATGCCGCCACGTGTTCGATTGACCTCAGCTGAATCCGCACGCCTGCCCACGCTGTTAGCGCGCGTGGAGGCGTCCCTCGACGCCTTTCCCACACAGGCAGAAGTGTCAGTTCAACTCTCCTGGATTCAGGAGCAATACTCCAACGATGATCCGCTCAGCCTGAATCTCATCACCCTGCTGTTGTTCGAGTACGGCGTTCATCGCTCGGTGGATCAAGTCGCCCGGGACCTCGCTATCCTGCGCAAGGACCCTTGATTCCAACAACATGATTGAACGGAAGGAACCGAAATGGCAATCGACGCAGCGGACACCCTGGAGATTCTGCAGTTGGCGGCGCGCTACAACCACGCGATCGACTACGGCGATCCCGAGGCCTGGGCCGGCACGTTCGCAGAGGACGGCGTCTTCAATGGCGGACCGCAGCCGGTCACCGGTCATAAGAGCCTGGCGCAGTTCGCGGCTGGCTTCGGCACCAACATGGCCGGAGCACGGCACTGGACGAACAACCATGTCGTCGACGTTGACGGCGACGAGGCGACGCACTCCTGCTACCTGAACCTCGTCCAAACCAAGGACGGTGGTTCCAGCATCGTGACCGGTCGCTACGACGACACGCTGAAGAAGATCGACGGTCAGTGGCGGTTCACGAATCGCCAGGTGACGCCGGATCCGAAGGACTAGTCTCCGGACTTCCTGCCCGTCGGGCAGACACGCGAACGCACCCATCGCTGAATCGCAACACTGCGGCAGCGAGGGCGCGTTTGTTGTGCCAGACGATGTTCGCTTCTTGCGCTATTCCGACAACGAGTCTTGGTCGTTGCTCTGACTAGTGGTAGCCGCGGTCGTGTCTTCCAGCTCGTCGTTAGTGGAACCGCTCGTGGACGTGCCCGAATCGACCTGGACCTGCGACTGCGTGGTGGTCTGTACCAGTGATGCGTCTCCCTGGTAGCCAACCGGCACCAGCAACACATCGCCGATCAGGATCAGGTTCGGATCAGTGAGGCTATTGAGCGCCATGATCGCGTCCATCGTCGTGTTGTTGGCGGCGGCGATGGCGGCCAGGCTGTCGCCGTCCACGATTTCCACGACGCCGATGGTGTGCCAGTTGGCCAGGTCATCGGTCAACGCCGGGGCTTCGGTTGCCACTGCGGCGACTACCGCGGAACCGTCGTTCTCGGCAGCCGTCGCGCTCTCCGTTGCTTCGGCGGGAGCCACCGTAGCGATTTCTTCGGCAAAGCCAATCGGAATCATCAGCTGCTGCCCGATGCTAAGAGTCGACGGATCAGTGATGCCGTTGAGCGTCGCGATCGCTGAAACCGTGGTGCTGTAGTTCTGGGCAATCAGCCAGAGCGTTTCGCCAGGCAGCACTTCGATCGTTTCGATCTCACTCCAGGCGGCGAGACGTGCGGCCGGGTCGAGCGACGCCAGGTCGACTTCTGCAACAACGGTCGCGGCGGTCTGTGCTTCGGCGCTCGCGGCACTTGTGGTCTCAGCCGATGTCGCCACCGTCGTCGACGCAGTGGTCGTTGACGCAGTCGTCTGAACCTCGGTCGTTGCGGCGACGGTCGTCTCTACCGGCGCAACGGTAGCGACCGTGGTCTCCTCTACCGCCGCCGTCGCCGGAGTCGTGGTGACCCTGGTGACGGTCGGGGCAGGCTCTGAATCGGTCCCAAAGAGCTGCCAGGCGATCACGGCAGCAATAGCCGCAGGAACAACGATTGCCAACCCGACGATGGTCCAGGCACGGCGACGCGTCGCGCGCATGTCCGGCTCGCCGCTCTCGACCATGTCGTCGTTCGCGCCTGGCGCGAACCCGTACGGTTCACCAAACGGCGCAGCCGACTCGGCCGCCGCTTGGTCTAGGACGTGTTCAACCGTTGATTGACTGAACGGCGTATCAGCTCGCTCTGCGCCAGATGGCTGTGCCGCGCGGGGCTTGAATGAACCCGACGAGGCTGCTTCTTGCAGGGACATCCCGGTCTCCCAACCGAGTCACCCCGCCGCCTTATGTGCCCGAAGGCGTGTCGCTTAGCGGAATTTCGCTGGACGCTTCTCAAGAAACGCCGAGATAGCTTCCGCATGCTCCGGTGTCTGCATCGCCCACTCTAGCGCTTCTCCTTCGCGCTGTTGGACCAGCCCAATATTGGTTTCCAGCTGATTTTGCGAAAATAGCGATTTCACGCGACGCATAATCGAATCGGGATTTTCAGCCAGTTCTTCACCGAGTGCCACAGCGCGGTCCAGCAACTCATCGTCTGGCGCCACGTCACGGACCAACCCCGCTTCCAACGCTTCCTGCGCGCCGACGAATCGTCCGGTGAGGCACCAATCGAGCGCGCGGCCGACTCCGACGAGTCGCGGTAGCAATGTGGTGGAAGCCGCCTCGGGCAGCAAGCCCATCTTGACGAAGCGGAATCCGAACTGAGCGCTCTCGCCGGCAATGCGGAAATCGAATGGCAGCACCGTCGTCACACCGACGCCGACGGCGTAGCCGTGCACGGCGACGATGATCGGCTTACTGGCGTTGCAGAAGTCGACCCAAGTCTCGTCGTGCTCGTCTGCTTCGCCGGCTCGGCGCGAGGCTTCTCCAGTGTTCACCTCGGCTTGCTGCTGTTGCAAGTCCAGACCTGCGCAATAGCAGCGACCGTTGCCTGCAAAGACGATCGCCGCGACCTCCGGGTTGTTGTTGAAGTTGGTGACGGCATCTTTCTCTTCAGCCGCCATGGCGCGGCTCCAGGCGTTCAGCTTCTCTGGTCGATTCTTGCGGATGATGCCCACCGCTCCGCGCTGTTCGACTTCAATCAGTTCGTAGCTCATTGAACACTCCGTTTCCGGGCGTTTCCGGGAAGGCCTTGCACGTCCCGTTGCTGGATTACGTCACGTCGTAGAAGTTATCACTGGCATGACACTCAGCCTCGCCGTGATCGACCACTTCGTGCATAAAGTGGTCGCATGCCTCAATCCACTATCGGGCCCAGATGGGCCGCCTGTGCAGTGATGCTGCTGATCATCGCCGTATGGTCAGCCACAGTTGGAACTGATCGCGCTGCCGCTGACACGTATGAGGTCCGACCCGGAGATACCTTGTCGGCCATCGCCAGTTGTCTGAATGTGAGCACCTCGGTTCTGCAGGCGCTCAACAGCGAGATCTCCTCTGCCGACGAAATATTCGTCGGCCAGCGCATCCAAGTGCCAGACAACGCGGTGAACCTCGATCACGGCTGCGCGGAACCGAGCATAACCGTAATTCGCGCCACGCCGTCGACTGCAGGATCGAGCAACTCACTTGCGAACAGTGGCGGCTCGTGTACACATCTGGTTCAGTCAGGCGACATGCTCGGCAGCATCGCCCTTGACTACGGCACCGACACGCAGACGATGACCAGGCTCAACCCGCATGTCAATCCCGACATCCTTCAGTTGGGCTTGACTCTGATAGTTCCCTGCGGTCCTTCCACAGAGAGTCCGCAATCAGAACCGGAGGCAGCGCGAGCCTTGACGGCAGGAGCTCTCAGCAGCAACTCAAGCCCGAGCCTCACTCGCGTGTCGGAGTACACCGTCAAGGAAAACGAGTGGGCAACAGTGATCGCCGATCGGTTCGGGATATCGCTGGAAATGCTGCAGAATTACAATCAGGGAACCGACCTGAACCTGATCCATCCTGGCGATGTCCTCCTCATCCCGGTTCCTGACTATCTGGCACCCGCACTGGAACCGTCCGAGGCGTTGGGCGTCCTGACCACGACATACATCGTGCGCCCTAACGACTTCGCATCCAGGATCGCCGAACGCTACGGCATCAGTCTGGCCGATCTTCGTCGACTGAACGGTGGCGGCGACCTGAACCGCATCTTCGTTGGCCAGGCACTCAACGTCCCCTGGGCCGGCCCATCGTCCGACGCCACACCCGGCACCGTCCCGGCCGTCGAACAGCGGCGTCGGAGCTACCGTGTCCAGCCGAACGACACATTCCAGAACATCGCCATCAAGCACGACCTGACGATGGACGAACTGCGTTCACTCAACCCGCACCGTCCCAACGACCTCGTTGTGATTGGCCAGTTGCTGTACCTGCGCGGCACGATTGATCCGCCGGTCGTGTCGAAGGAAGAGACGCTATGGGAGGCGGACCTGGTTCAGTACGCGGCGGCGATTCTCGGAGTCACGCCTCATACCTTGTTGGCCAATCACGCCTGGCTTGAACCGGGACAATGGCTGGACGCCGGCACCACATGGCGTTTGCCACTGCGCGAGGGGGTGCTGGTCACGGTTCAAGCCGGTGACACGCTCCAGGGGATTGCTGATGCGCATGGAATCGATATGTCGCTCATCCTCGCCGACCCCGCGAACGGCGTTGACGATCCAAACGCGATCGTGATCGGCCAGGAGATCATCCTGCCGTTGAGCGTCCCCAACTTTGCCTGGCCGGCCCAGGGAGAACTGACTGACTTCTTCGGGTTGTGTCGAAGCTGGGACTGCTCCTATCGACACAATGGACTGGACATGGCGCTCGATCTCTACGTACCGATTGTGGCAGCGGCTGACGGCTTGGTGACATTCGTCGGTGGTGACTCTGCGCTGGGACTGGGCTGGTATGTCGAGATCGATCACGACGGCGGCTGGAGTACGATCTACGCTCACCTTGTCGAATTCAATGTGCAGCAGGGTCAATACGTCACCAAAGGCGACATCATTGGCTATAACGGCAACACCGGTTACAGCACCGGGCCGCACCTGCACTTCGAGGTGCACCACAACGACTGGTACATCGACCCGCTGGTGGTACTGCCCTGATACTGAACGCTGCGAGCGTCTCAGTTGACCCTTGACTGCACCTCGACACAGACCCGACGCAACTCCGTGATTGATGGACTGCCATAGACATCCACTGCTCGTTGCTGGTAGTCGTTTCGCTCACGCCATCCCGGTGATGCCGCTTCGATGATGGCATCCAGCTCAGCGGCTGCGCTGATCGCGGTCCAGGTCGCTCCGCTCACGTCACCGACCTCCAGCAGCGCCTCACTGCCCTGACGGGCCGGATCGAGTGCTCGATCGAGTCGCGGCAGTAGCGCAGCTCCAACTTCAGGCATCCTCGCATCCAGGTGAGACTTGGCGAGCGAATGCAATGAGTCGACCGCGGCCCATCGCTGTTCTACGCCAACTTCGTCGAGCTGGAGCGCGTCCTGAACCCGCGACCAGAGTTCGGTGAGCTTAAGCAGTCGTCCGGCGGCTCGCATACGTCTTGGCATGCGCAGGACATCGACCGGCTCACTGACGATGGCGCTCACAGCGGGGAAGATGCCACTGCGCACTGCTTCCAGGGCATCGATTGGGCGCCCTGTCGCCTCGCTGTCGTCCAGCGAGACTCGGGCTCGCTGCAGGGCCCGAGCAGCTCGCAACTGACGTCCCTCGGCCGAGTAGTAGCGGTCACGGAACGTGGCCAAGATGTCCCTCAAGGTTGGGTCGGCCATCCGCAACGTGTGCATATCGGCGAGATGTCCGGCCAGCGGCTCCAGATGGAGGAGCTCTTCCAGTTCGACCAATGATCCAGATGTGATCGAATCGATCGTGACAGAGACGCCGTTCTCAGTTGTGACTCCGCCTTCGTCAATCAGCGCTTCGTCTCGGTGGCGAAGCAGGAGGATCTGCAGCAACGATGCATCCCAGACCTGGCTCCTGGCGTAGTCGCCGATCACACCGACGCCGCGAATCAGCGAGTCACGGCCTCGATGACGCGCACTGATGCGTTCGGCGAGCGCTTGCCACTCTGCGAAGGCGGAGTCGGCCATAGGAGCCTCAGAAGCCCCGATAGCGATTGGCAATGGGGAAACGCCGGTCTCGTCCGAAGGCGCGAGGTGTGATTTTGAGTCCGGGAGCGGCCTGCCGGCGCTTGTACTCCGCGCCGGTGACCAGGGACATCACACGCTTGACGTCAGTCTCATCGAAGCCTGCGGCAACGATTTCGTCAAGTGAGCGATCTTCTTCCACGAAGGACTGGAGGATGGGATCGAGGCGCTCGTAAGGCATCAATGACTGCTCGTCGAACTGGTCGGGGCGCAGCTCGGCGCTGGGCGGTTTGGTCAACACGGAAACGGGGATGACCTCACGGCCAGCGCGTTCATTGACGAGTTCAGAGATGCGATAGACCAGCAGCTTGGGCACGTCCTGAATGACCGCGAGACCACCGGTCATATCTCCGTAGAGCGTTGTGTAACCGGTCGCAGATTCACTCTTGTTGGATGTGGTCAGCACCAACGCGCCAGTCTTGTTTGAGATCGCCATCATCAGCACGCCACGAATACGCGCTTGCAGGTTTTCTTCCGTGACATCTTGAGGCAGACCTTCAAACAGCGGCGCCAGCGTGTCCAGGTAGGACTGGTACGGGCCCTCGATCGGCAGCACATCCATCTGGATGCCGAGGTTGTCGGCCAGCGCGCGCGCGTCGGCGACGCTGCCCTCGGAGGAATAGCGAGAAGGCATGGACACGCCGCGCACATGGTCGGCGCCAAGTGCATCAACGGCAATTACCGCAGTGATCGTCGAGTCGATCCCTCCAGATAGCGCGATCACGACGTCGCTGAATCCCGTCTTGTGGACGTAATCGCGGGTACCCAGCACCAGGGCTTCGTAGACCTGTACGTCGCTGGACAAGGTCTCGGCAATGCTCGGTTCGAGGATCGGCCCTCTGTCAATGTCGAGTTCGCGCGAAACTGCCGCGTGCTCTGCCTGAGTCTGCGGCAATCGCCTCAGACGCGGATCGTGGAGTCGAGTCTGGCGCACCTCTTCCACATCCAGGTCAACGGTGAGCAATTGCTCCGTGAACAGGTCGGCCCTGGCAATCAGGTCGCCGCCGGGACCGTAGATGGTTGAGCCGCCGTCGAAAATCAGATGGTCCTGTCCGCCCACGAGGTTGCAGTAGAGCGTAAGCACGGCATTGTCGGCGGCGCGGGTGGCGAGCATCTGCTCGCGCTGGTGCGACTTGCCGGCGTGGAATGGTGAGCCGTTGATATTGACCACGACCTCAGCACCCGCCAGACACTGATCCTGCATCGGTCCCGAGGAGTACCAGATGTCCTCGCAGATCGTGACACCCACGCGGGCGCCGGCGATGCCAAAGAGCTGCACGCCCTGTCCTGGCCTGAAGTAGCGAGCCTCGTCAAAGACTCCATAGTTGGGCAGGTATTGCTTGTGATATGCACCCGCGAGTTCCCCGTCGTGCAGGACTCCGGCGGCATTGAAGATGTCGTGCGCATAGTCGACGAAGCCAACAATCGCCGCGACATGCAGGCCGATCGTGGCTTCTCGGACTCGGTCGAGGGTCGCCAGGTTGTCCTCGACGAACCCGCGCCTGAGCACGAGGTCTTCAGGTGGATAGCCCGTCAGCGCCAGCTCGGGGAAGGCGACGAGATCCGCACCTACGGACTCCGCCTCGCGGATCTGGTCGATGATCTTGGCGGCGTTGCCTTCGAGATCTCCAACCGTCGAGTTAATCTGCGCCAACGACACACGCAAGCGTCGCACGGAGCCTCCTGAGCTGTCCCATCGCCGCAATTCGGCTGACGGATCGCAGAGTATCGCACCACAGATACACTCTGAGCTGTGTCGAATACCCCGACTGACAGCCTCGATTCTGTTCTGCCCGCAAACCTGAGCGGCGCGGCCTTCGCCTGGCCTGGCGGGCGCGGCGTGTCCGACATCGACCTCACCGTTCGTCACGGCGAGGTGGTCACGCTGCTTGGTCCGAACGGAGCCGGTAAGTCCACCATCCTGAAAGTGCTGAGCGGCGAGATCGCGCCTCAGGATGGCGAGGTTTCGATCTTCGGCGCGCCACACGGTCCAGATGCCCGACGGCGCATCGGACTGGTCCTGCAGGAGGCGAGTACCGACGATCTCATGACGGTGCAGGAAACGTTGCAGCTTCACGGCCGGCTATTCGGTCTGCGCCGAGCTGAACTGAATCGGCGCAGCACCGAGCTGCTGGACTCGCTGGGCATCTCCGACCGTGCGCATGACCGATGTGAGGCGTTGTCCGGCGGTCTGCGCCGACGCCTCGATATCGCCAGAGCGCTGTTGCATCATCCTGACCTGTTGCTGCTCGATGAGCCGACTCTGGCGCTTGATCCCGACTCAAGCGACGCCATCTGGGAGACGCTGCGCCAACGGGTGACGGAGGGCATCGCCGTCGTGGTCTGCTCGAATGACACGGTAGAAGCAGAGGCGCATGCCAACCGCGTGGTGATGGTCAGTGAAGGTCGCATCGTTGCGGAAGACACCCCCAGAAATCTGACCTCCGAGTTGCGGGCCGACGCGCTTGAGCTCAACTGGCCCGATGCGGATGATGACGACGTGGCTGAGCTGGCCCGCTGGCCGGGTGTCGGTGCGGTGTTGCGCTCCGAAGGTGGGCTGCACCTGACCGTGGACAGTTCGGCTGAAGTCGTGCCGCAGCTGTTCGAGTCATTCGGCGCCCGGATCATTGGCCTGAGGATTCACGAGTCCAGCCTGCGCGACGCCTGGTTCCAGATTGTGGGGCGACCGTTATCGGACGACGCGGAGCATGCGGAGAAGAGGCAATGATCGCCGCCGCGACTGCATCCTGGGCACTGTTGGCCCGTGACCTGAAGGCGGTCGCGCGATCGCGATCGCAGTTGTACTCGTCGATCCTGTTTCCCCTGATGTTGCTCGCACTCCTAGGCACCGGCGTGTCCAGCGGATTGTCTCCGACTTCCGAGCGGATCCTGGATGGTGACTACACATCGTTCCTCGCTCCGGGGATGATCGCAATGACTGCTCTGTTTTCATCTACCTTCTCCAGCGCTGGCTTCTACCGCGACCGCGAGAGTGGATTGTTGCGGGCCATGCTGGCCTCGCCGCACAGCGCTCAAACGATCCTGTTCGGCAAGGCGCTGGGGTCAATCCTGATCGGATCGCTACAGGCCTTGACGGTGCTTGTGCTGGCCGTCGTGATCCCGGGTATCGATCTTGCCTGGCAGTTCGGTTGGCTTGGCGGCGTCGCGACGGTGGTTGTCACGATTCTGGCACTGAACTTCATGCTCTCGGGCCTGTCACTGCTGTTGGCGATCAGAATCAAAACCATGCAGGGCTTTCATCTGATCATGAACCTCGTCCTGTTCCCGCTGTTCTTTCTTTCCGGGGCGTTCTTCCCGTTGGATCAAGTGCCTACGTGGCTGGAAGTGATCGGCTATGCGAATCCCCTGACGTACGCCGTCGACCTCTTGCACTACGCGTCATACGCGGACTCGCCCGAGGGGCTGATCGGACCGTTGATCGATGGTCTGGTGCTGGGCGGTCTGGCGGTCGCATTGTTCGTGGTTGGGCTGCGACGGGCGCCCAGAGCGGTGTAGCTACATGATCGATCGACTGCGAGCAATTCTGATACTCGTCGGACTGGTCGGACTGATCGCCGGCGCAGTCACGTTCGCCGCTTGCCAAGAATCTGACAACCGCATGGTCATTACGCCTGCAGAGGCGGCGTTCGTGCCCGTGATCGAGTCATCCGACGTGTTCGTCGGCGTTCCCAGGCTGGTGTTGACACTGTTGGAGCGTGATCGGCAGCCTGAGTTTGGCGAAGACGCGACGTTCCGCATTCGATACTTCGATCCAACTGAGGGCGGGATCAAGTTCCATTCGGAAGCGGAACTGAGCACGATCTTTGTGGAAGGGTTGCGATACCTCGTGGCAACCGAGCCACCGTTTCAAGTCGCTGGCAATTGGGCGATCGCCGTCACAGTGGAATTGGGCGACGGCAATGCTGAGAGTTCGCCTCGACTGTCGTTTGTTGTGAACAACTCTCCGCGCGGACTGTCTGCTGGTGCAACCGTGCCCGATGTTCCCACGCCGACGATCGCCGATGGTGTGCTTGAGCGTATGTCAGATACGCCTGACTTGTACCACGGCATGTATGAGCAATCTGCGACGCAATCGGTTCGTTCGGGCGAGCCCTTCCTGATTGTCTGGGCATCCGCAGATCGTTGTGCTGGCAGACTGGCTTGTGCTCGGGCGGTTGACCAGGCGCGCACGATCTCCGATCAAGACATGATCGCCGTTCTGCATGTTGAACCGTTCGGACGTCCCCGACCTGCAGCGCTACAAGCACTGATTGACGCAGCCAATGAAGCCTGGGGGATCGAAGCCGAGCCGCAGTTCTTCGTGATCGACGAAGCGGGCGGCATTGCAGCTCGCTTCGAGATCGTGGTCGAGATGTCTGATTTGGCGGCAGCGATCGAAGAGGCGCTGCGCTAGACGAGCACATCCAGCCCGACTGCCGCGAAGACGATGAACAGGTAGGCGATTGAGGCGAAGAAGAGGCGCATCGGCGGCGCCTGCTCTTTCCACACCTGCCAGGCGATGTAGATGAAGATGGCGCCGGCAATCACACAGGTCGTCTCGTAACACCAACTCAGATGTCCACCCAGCGGTCCGAGCAGACTGACGGCGACCAGACCGATCGCGTAGATCAACAACTGCTTGCGTGTCTCACGTTCGCCGGCGACGACGGGCAGCATCGGGACATCGGCCTTGGCGTAGTCGTCGCGATATTTCAGCGCCAGCGCCCAGAAATGCGGCGGCGTCCACATGAAGATGACCAGAAAGAGGATGAAGGGCGTCCATGTCACCTCGCCAGTGACGGCAGCCCAGCCAACGAGCGGCGGAATTGATCCGGCCGCGCCACCGATGACAATGTTCTGGGTCGTCGTGCGCTTGAGCCAGATCGTGTAGATGAAGACGTAAAACAGGACAGCCGCCTCGGCCAACAGCGCGGCGAGCAGATTGACGGTCAACGCGAGCTGTATGCCGCCGACGGTCGCCAGGAATACGCCCCAGGCCAACGCCAGCCACGGTTGAATCACACCCGACGGCAAGGGTCGGTCGGCGGTGCGGTCCATGATGGCGTCGATATCGCGGTCGAACCACTGATTGAATGTGTTTGCGCCGCCTGCGGTCAGCACGCCGCCGAGCAGCGTGAGCACGATCAATGCGAGGCCATCGATGAAGCTGTCGCGCGGCCAGCCGTCGGCCGCAACGATCATCGTGGGCACGGTCGTGACCAGCAACAGGCCGATAATGCCTGGCTTGGTCAGATCCCAGAATCCCCTGGCCAGATCAAGTGTCCGACGTGGAACTGAGAGCGACGCGGGTCGTTGCAATGTGAGAGGACGATCGGTCATCCGTTGGCCTCACCTTCGGACGGGACCGCGTCGGCATCGGCCGTTGCCGGCAGTGGTTGTCGGACCAGCCATGGACCTGATCGCAGCCAGCCTGCTCGGTAGACCGCGACCAGTGCAGATGAAGTGACCAATAGCCAGACGATTGACCCCATCGACAGGTGCAGTGCACGTGCCCAGGCGTCGAAGTTGATCCAGATCATCGCGGCGCCGATGAATATCTGAGCGACAAAGAGCGTCGTCGCTCCGTGAATCAGGAATGTCAGTGACCGCGAGCGAGGCCGCAGCATCACGACGCCCATTGATGCGCCGAACAGGGCGAGCCCGCCAAACAGGACCAAGAATCGGTGACCCATGTTCCATTGAGCGTACTCGCCTTCGGGGAACAGGCCTCCGTAACAGAACGGCCACTGATTTCCGCAGGCTGCGCCACCTGGGCCTACGTGGGCTCCCGAGTCGGGGCCTGCGCCGACATGCGTCACATAGGAGCCGACCACGACGACGGCATAGACAAGGATCGTCATGATCAGGACCATGTGAGCGAAATTGCGCGCCTGCGACGGAGCATCGGTTCCGAGCGGCGCATCGTCGTCGGTCGTCACGGTGTGCCAGGTGAACGTACTCAACCAGGAGATCGCGACGGTCGCGATAATCAGCATGGCGGTGGCCAGGTGTGAGGTGACGATCAGCGCTTCGAGTCGTTCGGTCACGGTCAGGCCGCCCAACACCACCTGAAGCGCCAACAACGGGATCGCGAGCACAGCGGGCAGCCAGACGCGAACCTGATCTCGATGTCGACGCCAGGCGACGATGGCGTAGCCGAGGATGATGAAGCCCATGATCGCTGCGACCAGGCGGTGGGTCCACTCGAGCCAGACCTGGTGCGCGGCAAACTGACCGAAGTCGCCGGTGGGAATCAGTCCTCCGTAACAAGCGGGCCAGTCGGGACAAGCGAGGCCAGACCCCGTGACCCGAACGATGCCGCCCAGAGCGGTCAACGCCAACAGGCCGATGACCAGTCCCAGACCGACTCGTTGAAACCTGGTCATCGATGCCATCGAACGCAGATCCGTCTATCAACCGGCCTGTGAGGACCCTATCTGGTTAAGTGTCGCACTCTTCAGCGCATCGGCGAAATGCACAGGGCACACTGTCTCACTCAGCTTCACGGTGGTTCACTGTTCTCCAGGCCGGGGACCGAGAGTCGGGATCTCACCGTGGACACGAATCTGCATATCGCGCACCGCGTCGTTGCGGCGATCCTTGAACCCCTCTCGCTCGGCCCAGAAGTAGACCGTCATGATGACGGCAAGTGCGAACATCATGGAGCCCGGCACCCACATGATGCCGGCGCCGATCCGTTGATCAATCAGCGCGGTCGGTCCCCACTCGCGAACTGCGGCAGCGGTCGCGTAGGTGTCGTAGATCGCGTCTCCGACGTTGATCAGGATGACACCCAGACCGATGTTCTGCATGATCGCGACGACCAGCAAGGCGCAGCGCCAGACGTGGTGCGGTCGCAGACGGGTCGCGTCGACGCCGATCACCATCCACCAGAGCAGGACAGCGCCAAAGAGAAACACACCGTGTTCGACGAAGTGCACCAACTCCGACGCGATGGCCGCGTCGTACGCGTCGGGCCAGTGCCAGCTCCACACGCTGGCGATGTAGATGATGATCGCAGCCGGCGGCCAGGTCAGGAATTGGACCAGCCGGGAGTTGAGGAAGGGCACCAGATACGAGGCTCGGATCCGCGGCGAGGCGGACCGCAGCGCCAGCGTCGCCGGTGCGCCCAGCAGCATCAGCGGCGCCACCAGCATGGTGATGAACACATGCTGGACCATGTGTACCCAGAACAGGTCGTCCGAGTAGGTGTCAATCGGGGACATCAGCCCCAACAACATGAACATCCAACCGGCGAAGAAACACCAGCCGTGCCAACGGGGAAAATGAAAGTTCGGTGAGTCGCGCCGCAGACGGTAGTAGCCCCAGGCGTAAAGTCCACCGACGATCAGCACTAGCGCCAGACCGGGAGCGTCAACGCTCCAGACTGCGAGGGCATGCAGAAAGTCGCCCGACTCGGCATAGCGACCGTCATGGGCCATCGCTGCCGATGGCACGATGACGGCCGCGAGTCCGCAGGCGACCGCGAACAGCGCTCGCGGCCTGCTTCTCACCTGACTGTCCGAGTCAGCTGAGGAAGAAGACGAGCGGGAAGATCACAAGCAACCATACGAAGCCCACGAAGTGCCAGTAGAGCGTCGCTGCCTCAATCGCCGTGTTGCGTTTGGCATCGAAGTGCCCCAACAGACCGCGCAACCACTGCGCGAAGATGAAGACCAGCCCGCCAATCACGTGAGCGCCGTGGAATCCCGTGAGCGTGTAGAACGTGGCGGCGTACGGACCATCGGAGATGCCGAAATCGGCATGCTGCCACTCGAAGTACTGGTTGATCATGAAGGCAACACCGACCACCAGCACGATGCCCATGTTGATCAACATCGCCTTACGGTTGCCCTTGCGAATTGCGAACGCCGCAATCTGCATCGGGATCGACGTGCTGACCAGTAGAACAGTGAACAGAATCGGCCGCAGTTCGGCGCCCTCAAGCCGATGGCCGCCGTTTGTCGGCTCCCAGAAGAGGGTGTCGCTGTGCAGGGCGAGCATCGCTGCGATCAGTCCCGCGAAGAACATGACCTCGGAGAAGATGAAGAAGATGATGCCCCACAGCCCGGTCGTCATCGGCTCGTCGCCGACGAGGAAGCTACGGACTGGGTGAACCCGCTTGTGGGTGATGGCTCCTGCTGCCATGACTAGCCCTCCTCCCGCGCGGACGCGGAGGGCGTTTTGGCGCCGCCCCCACCGTTGTGGCCGTTGTTGACGTGGTAGTGCGGGTCGTCCTGCAGCTTCTCGCCGAAGCGGAGGTCGAACAGCGGTCGCTCAGAGCGAATCTCGGGCAGCGAGTCGAAGTTGTGCGGCGGCGGCGGCGATGTCGTCGCCCACTCAAGCGTGGTGCCTTCCCATGGGTCGGAACCTGCGCGCTCGCCCCACTTGAGCGAGTAGAACACGTTCCAGAGGAAGACCATCATGCCAGCGGCCGAGACGAACGCGCCGATCGTAATCAGCATGTTCATCAGCTCCCAGCCGGGGTTGTCGACGTAGTCGTTGATCCGGCGGGGCATGCCGTCAAGACCGAGCAGGAGCTGGGTGAAGAAGACCAGGTTGACACCAATGAACAACAGCCAGAAATGTAGCTTGCCCAGGCCCTCGTTCATGAACTTGCCGAACATCTTGGGGAACCAGTAGTAGCAACCGGCGAGGAAACCGAAGGTTGCCGCAATCGACATCGTGTAGTGGAAGTGGCCAACCACGAAGTAGGTGTCGTGCAAGGCGAAGTCGACGGGTACGGCCGCGTGGAAGACGCCGGTGATGCCACCGATCAGGAAGAGCATGAGGAATCCGACGCTAAACAGCATCGCCGTCGGGAAGATGTTTGATCCGCGCCACATGGTGGCGATCCAGTTGAACATCTTGACGCCGGTTGGCACCGCGATCAGGAACGTCGCACCCATGAAGAAGGGCAGGAAGACTCCGCCGGTAGTGAACATGTGGTGCGCCCAGACGATGAATCCAAGCAACCCGATGCCGACGAGCGCCAGGACCATCGAGCGATAGCCGAAGACGGGGCGTCGAGTGAAGACGCCGAACACGTCGGAGACGATCCCCATCGCGGGCAAGATCATGATGTAGACGGCTGGATGCGAATAGAACCAGAACAGGTTCTGCCAGAGCAGCGGCTGTCCGCCGGCGGCCGGGTCAAAGAAGGCTCCGCCTGCGCCGTTGCGGTCGATGAAGCCGAGCACGAGTGCGGCGGCCAAGACCGGAGTCGAGAGCAGAATCAGCAGTCCGGTGACGAGCGTAGTCCAAGTGAACAGCGGCAGGCGCCACATGGTCATGCCTGGCGCGCGCATTTTGAAGATCGTGACTAAGAAGTTCACAGAACCAAAGATGGACGCCTGACCCAACAGGATGACACCGACTAACCACATGTCCATCCCGACGCCGGGCGGCTCGGCATTGTTTCCCGTGTCGAGCGTGATAGGCGCGTAGGCGGTCCAGCCGGCGGAGGCGGTTCCACCCTCAACAGCGAAGCTGAGGGTCAGCAGCACTCCAGCGAAGAGGAAAATCCAGAACGACAGCGCGTTGATCCGGGGGAACGCCATGTCGAGCGCGCCGATTTGCAGCGGCATCGAGTAGTTCATGAA
Organism: Dehalococcoidia bacterium; assembly: GCA_964291515.2. Lineage (GTDB taxonomy): Bacteria > Chloroflexota > Dehalococcoidia > Bin125 > Bin125 > Bin125. The sequence goes on along the minus strand of OZ219805.1, from coordinate 3,270,737 downwards.
CGCCGCGCCGACCGGTAGCAAGAAGAGGAAGATCATCACGCTGCCGTGCATCGTGAAGATCGAGTTGTAGGTCTCGGCTGAGATGATGGTGCCGGTCTGCGCCAGCTCGGTGCGCATAACCAGGGAGAACGCCATGCCGACCAGTCCGAACGCGCCGGCCGTCCAGAGGTACATGATGCCGATCTTCTTGTGGTCGACCGTCGTCAACCATTCAAGGACCGTGCGCCAGGCAGTTGCGCCTGCATATGGTGCTTCCTGAGCCCCCGCCAGTGTCGCCATCGTGATGCCTCCCTCTGCGTCTTCTCGTGCGCGGTGGCGGGGCTAGCCGCCGGCCTCGATCAGTTCAGCCAGTTTGCTGGGGATTTCGTCTGCTGCGGGTGGTCGTTCAACCGACTGCAGCCAAGCGTAGATGTCGGCGATTTCTTCATCCGACACCTGATCGGGTGTGAACTCGGTCATTGCCTCGAGCGGCTCGCGGTACTGCAGAATCACGCGGTCGAGCGGCACGACGGTCATGGCGATGGTCGGGCCCACGAGGCCTTCGCCGCTGTCGCCGTGACAGACATTGCAGCCCAGTGAGAAGAACAGGTTCTGGCCGTTGGCCGGGTTGCCGACGGCGCCTTCTTCCATCTCGACCTCTTCTTCGCCACCGAAGTCGCCTTCGACCGGCTCGGGTGCGTCGCCTGCTTTGTCCTCGAACCAGGCGTTGTAATCGGACATCGACAACGCCCTGACCGTGTAGATCATCCGCGCGTGGTCGCGTCCGCAGAACTCTGCGCATTGGCTCTGGAAGTCACCGGTGTCGGTAATCCGGACCCAGAGGGTCTGTACACGGCCGGGGACCGCGTCAAGTTTGGTCAGGAACTGTGGAGTGTAGAAGGCGTGCAGCACGTCAGCGGACGCGATATTGAAGCGAATCATCTGGCCAACCGGGACGGTCACAATGGGTGTGTTGTCGGCGGCTTGCAGACGACCCTCGGCGACCGTGTCGGTGCCATTGAAGACACGCATGATTTCAGCACCTGCGCTATGCCGGATCGCGACCGTGCCGTTGACGGCTCGCTCAACCGTGACGACATCACCGGTCCGGGCTACGACGCGCATGTGCTCGACGCCCATCTTGAGTGTCATGAAGGGGACAACGAGGGACGGATCCTCGAGATGGACCTCTGTCTCGGCCAAGTCCGCGGACATGCTCTCGGCCAACTCAGTGCCGAGCGGCACAGCGTAGTTGAATGCCCAGGCCCACTGACGACCCTGTACGTCGACAACAGTGACTTCCTCGTCGGGATCGGCTGCGGCCTGAATATCCTGCAACACGAAGAACGAAACGAAGAAGAGGATGATGACGATGACGGTAGGAATACCGGTCCAGAGGACTTCAGCAGTGGTGTTATGGCCAATCTGTGTGGGCAGCTCGTCGTCGGACTTGCGCTTGTAGCGGAACACGACCCAGAGGATCATCGCCTCGACGATGATGAAGACGATGACGCCAATGGCGAAGACGATGAAGTAGAGCGTGCGGATGGAATCGCCTTGCTCGGAGACCGCTTCGGGTAGTGCGACCTGTGCGCTGGCCAAACCGGTGAGCGCGAGCAGAGCCAGGGCGGCAGCGCCCATGACCAGCGTTAGCCGACCGAATCGCGTTCGCCACAACCGTTGAAATGCCGTCACGCGCCCGCTCCCTTCTCTCCCTGTTGCAGCTCTGTGTTCAACACTGTTCGTTGTCGCTATCCGGCGCGCTGTTCTGCGCCGTCCGCACCGGACATCAGCGGTGCGTCCGATTCGTGGTCGTCGTGGTGGTCATCGTGCGCAGGCTCTTCGAAGTATTTGATGTCTTCCAGGAACCATCCGACGCCACCAAACACGATCAGGGTGATGCCGGCGCCCAGCAGGTGCTCGGTAAAGACTGCGCCCGCGGCGGTCATCATCAGGCCGATGGCGAACATGATTGGAGAAATGCTGGGCGGCGGCATGTGCACACCCGGCGGTGGAGACACCTCGGGCATGACCTGCAAGGGATTCTGACGAAACTCTGCCGGACCGCCCGCTTCGAAGTAGCCCATGTCTTCAAGCAACCAACGCACGGCCGAGATGATGATCAATGTGATCCCCACACCGAGCAACTCACCAACGAACACCGCTCCGGCAGCGGTCATAATCAGCCCGAATGCAAACAGGACCGGAGCGAGACTGGGTGGTGGCAGGTGGGACTCGGGAGAGTCATGGTTGCCATGGCCGTGTTCGTCTTCCATGCCTGATGCCAGCGCGAGTGTCGCCGGCGGCTGCTCGGCGGGACCTGCGATAGCGGGCACGTCGCCGCTGCGTGAAGCTGGGAACGGCTGCAAGTACGAATCTGCGACGACTTTGCGCTCCGTGCGGTACGCCATCGGTCGGAGGGCCGGCGGCAGCAGTCCGGCGATCGGCTTGAACAGGTCGGGACCGCTGTAGGCCTCTTGCAGATCGATGCCGAATCCGCCCGGTCGCTGTCGGTATGCGATCAGCTTGTGCAGCTTGATCCCGTTCATGCGGCAGAGGCGAATCGCGCGGCCACTGTGTCCCATGGGGACATAGAGGACGAGCGGCGACGCCTGAGCCAGTGGCTTCCAGCGCTCAACAGCGGTTTCATTGGTGACTTCGTGGGCCAGTGCCAGATCGCCGGAGAGGGCAACAAAGTGGCCGGGCTCGTCGGTCACGACGATGTCCGGATACAGCCAGCCGCCCGATCTGACGCGGACGCCCATCTGTTCCTGGGGGAAATTGGTCGTGACTTCGCGATCGGGGAACTCGTCGTTGGGATAGCCGTAAGACGCCTCAGCGATTTGCTGAAGGACGCTCCCGCGCTTCTGCCTCGCCGATTCCAGCGTGGGCATTACCGTCTGTTCGCCTCTCGCTCAGCCGCGCTCCAAGTAGGGGCGCGGTCGATCTCCGATCCTAACCCAGCCCTGCGACAGTGGCTATCCCCCAAAGACGAGTTGGGCGTCGTGAGTCCACAGATCTCGCTTCTCGAGCATTAGCTGGAGAGTGAGCGGGCTGGCTGGTTGATGGGTATGTAGCGGGGTCGATAGATCGCCACGCCTCGACCATTCCGCGCGCGCGTTCGCTCGTCCACGATCTGCGCGCCGATACCGGCGATGCGCGACCAACCGAACAGGGTGGTGTAATAGTCGGGGTCGGTGAAGCCCAGCGCATTCACCAGACTGCCGGAGATCAGGTCAACGTTGGGGTACGGATTAGAGACCTTGGGGTTCTCGCTCAGGGCACGGATACCGCCCGCGCGGACCGCCTTGACCACCTTGAACCAGTGGTCGTCGGGGCAGAGTTCCTCGCCGATACCCAACTGCACCTTGGCCCTGGGGTCTTCCTGACGCAGGACTGCGTGACCGAACCCGAAGATCAGGCCGCCGCTGGCGAGTCGTTCCTTGAGCGCCTCGTAGGCCGCTTCCGGATCCTCGGTGTCGACTTCCTGGACCATCTTGAAGGCGTCCTGGTTGGCCATACCGTGCCGAGGTCCGGCCAGTGCGTTCATCCCGGAAGCCATCGAGCGATACATGTCGGCCAGACCCGAAGCGACCGCGCGCCCGGTGAACGTCGAGAGGTTGCCGCCGCCGTGGTCGGCATGCAGGTTGTAGTAGACCGACAGCAGGCGCGTCAACGCTTCTTCATCGCCGCCGGGCATGCCCAGCATGTGGACAAAGTTGTTCACGTAGCCGCGTGAGGGCTCTGAGGGGATTGGCGGGCCCCAGCCTTCACGCTTGCGGAAGATCGCTGCGAGCGCAGTCGGAATCCGGGCGACGAGGTTGAGCGAGTCTTCGTAATAGTCGTCGGTCTTGCCAGTCATACCCAGGATCTGGATTGCGGCGCAGAACTGGTCCATCGGATGTCCGGCCACCGGCAGTGCCGAGATCGAGGCCACCGCGTCCTCCGAGACCTCGGAGCGTGCCGCGATGTCATCAGCAACTGCCTGACGCTCGGCATCGGTTGGCAGAGACTTGTTGAACAGCAGGTGGATGATGTCCTCGGCCGGCAGGAAGGCCAGATCGGCGATCGGATAGCCGACGTAGGAGACGCCTTCCTGCGGGTCGACGTAGCTGGTTTCGCAGGTACCAACCGGATAGCCGCGCAGTCCGGTGTCGAGGTTGTCGTTGGTGATCGTGAACTCAATGGTCGGAATGTCGGACATCGGCGCCACTTTCCCCGCGCGCACGCTCAGTTGGTGGATGGACACCGCGCCCCCGTGCGCATGGGAGGCGGCACATCTCGCTCGTGTTGCGTCTCGCTTGGACGGCCGACCGAATCTGGCCGGTCAGCCCGTGACCGCGAGGAGGCGGAACCGTTTGCGACCGCTGGGGGCCTGGATTTCGATCTGCCGCTCGGCAGGTTGATCAAGCAGTCCACGACCGAGCGGGCTCTCGACCGAGATCCGCCGTGCCGCGGCATTCGCTTCGGTGGTTCCAACGAGAGTGTACTCTCTGGCCTCTCCTAGCAAGCCGCCGTTATCGTCTACTTCGACGACCGACACGCGGCTGCCCAGCTTGGCCCGTCCTGTTGCTCGTTCATCGCGAACCACGGCGTGCGCAATCTGGTACTCGAGTTCATCGATCCTCGACTTGAGGCGCTCCTGATGCTCACGTGCTGCTTCGAGCGGAGCGTTCTCACGGATGTCCTTGTCCTCGCGCGCGGCCGCTACCGCCTGCACGGCTTCGGGCATCTCTGCGTTGAGCTGTCCCAGTTCCTCATGCAACGACTGGAGACCAGCAGCGGTCATCTCAAAGGTCTGGGCCTGTTCATGCTGGAAGCGCGACGCGTCGCGCCCCACACTGGTGGCCCGTTTAATTCGAAGGTAGTTGCCCAGGTTCTGCGCGCTGGCCTCACCCTCGGCGTCGACGGTGACCGTGTATTGCTGCTTCCAGCAGTAGCGCAGGAACTCCTTCACCGGCTGCAAGCGAGAGGTGAGATCCATGGCGTTGGCGCCGATGGTCTCCTGGAAGCCCTCCATCGTCTTGGGCGAGAGTTCCGAGATCGGGGTACTGGGACCGAAGTGCCAGAGAAATCTCGTGACCGCTTCGCGCGCCGGCTCGTCAAGAACGAATGCGCCTCGACGAGGCTGCGTAGCCGTCGTCGTCTTGCGTCGCGAGCGCTTCGCCTCTCGCTCTTCTTCCCACTTGAAGTACTCCATCACCGCGATGTCCAGCGTGATCGGCTTGGACGGAGCCACGGTCCCGTTTTCCGCTTCTGCGGCGACCGGCTCTTCGAAGATCTCGGCGTCGCCCTCAACCACGTCGTCCACGGACTCCTCCACCGCGTCGGTTGTCTGTTCGTCGTCAAAGAGTGCCATTAGTCGTCTCCAACTATCGAGCAGTGTTCGAGTGGTCTGGTGGCCCTCCCGCGTGACACGCGACGCAAACAGAGCACCACCAGGCCCCGACACCCCTATCCTACTCCCTTGCCGATGGCGTACCTGATAGCCCAGCAGCAGATCCGAACGGCGCTCAGCCTGGCAGGCCTGAGTTATGTGGAGGACCTGAATCCAAATCTGGCCGCGCAACTAGGCATCTGGCTGAGCGGCATGCTCAATGCGCCACGCAATCTCACAGCAATTCGAGAGCCCGACGCCGCGATTCACAAGCACGTCATTGAGCCATTGGTAGGGCGACATCGCCTGATTGGCGCCGACTTGCCGATGCCGCATGGACCCATGATCGACATCGGCAGCGGCAATGGCGCTCCGGGCTTGCCGTACGCGCTCTGCGAACCAGAACGAGCGTCAATATTGCTGGACTCGCGCACTGGCGCAGTGGACTTCCTGTCTGAGGTCGTTGCCTTGCTTGACGCGCCTCACATCGGAGTCCTGCGGGAACGCGCCGAGTTTGCCGCACACACTGAAATGCGCGAAGGGTTCTCCTTGGCGATCAGTCGGGCAGTCGCTCCACCGGCAACAGCGCTCGAGCTCATGGTTCCCTTCCTGCAGGTGGGCGGCATCGCCGCGGCTTGGACCGGCGAACTCCCGCTTGCAGAGATGCGTCTGGCTGAGCAAACAGCACATGAGTTGGGCGCAGAGATCACGCCAATCGATCCACCGCAAGACATCCTGGTCGCAACCAAGACACGCCACACAAACGCGCGGTATCCGCGTTCCTGGAACCAGATGCGGCGGCGACCGCTATCTCCGAGCCGCTCATCTGACTGACTTGTCCCTGGCGTTAGCCATGCCCTGAGGCGTTAGCCATGCCCTGAGGCGTTAGCCATGCCCTGAGGCGTTAGCCGTACCCTGAGCGAGCATGTCCGCACTCGCTCCAGCCTCACCGAAGTACGAACCGCGTCGCTTCCAACGCAACATCCGCGTGTACTACCTGTTCATGGCCTCGACCGGGTTCATGATCTTTCTGCCTGTCTGGATCATCTATCTGATGGATGGACGCGGGCTGTCTCTCACAGAAGTCGGCATTATCGAATCGTTCTTCTGGCTCACGATCATCATCGGCGAAGTCCCGACTGGTGCGATCGCAGACCGATTTGGTCGGCGCGTTTCGCTGGCGCTCGGCGCGATGCTCTTTGCGATCTCCACAGTGATCTTCGCGATGGCAGACTCCTTCTCGCTCCTGTTGGGCTCGTACCTCGTGATGGGTGTGGGCATGACCCTCTACTCCGGCGCTGGCGACGCCTTGCTCTACGACACGCTGCGAGTACTGGGCCGAACCGGCGAATATGAACGCCATGCCGGGCGTTCTCATGGGCTGTTCTGGGGCATGATGGTGCTCGCGACGGCGATCGGTGGACCGGTTGCGTACTTCCTCGGCTATTCCGCGACCATCCTCGTTTCCTCAGGATTCTTCGTTGTCTCAGCATTCGCAGCAATGTTGCTACGTGAGCCACCGCGCCGAGAGTCTGATTTTGCTCCGGATCCACTCCATGCGCCCCCTTCAGACGTCCGACACACCGCTGCCGACCACCCGGATCAGGCTCCCCTCGCAGATAGCGGGGTGCCGATCATGCACGAGATGCTCGAAGGATTCCGCATCGTCTGGCGCAATCGACCGATTCGCTACCTGGTGCCGTTCGCGGCAATCTTAATCGCGCTGTTCGACCTACCACGGTTCGTGGCTCAGCCGTACGTGGCGCAGCATGGCCTCGACCCACTGGCCGGCGTGACTGACGGGTTCATCTGGTCGGCGTTGCTGATCCCTGGCTACCTGGGAACCATGTTGGGCATGATGGCAGCTGCGAGACTGATCGGCAGGTTGGGGGCGCGGCGCTCGTTCCCCGCGATCCTCGCGTTTGGAGCACTCTTCCTGGTCCCGCTCGCGATCTGGAACCATCTCGGTCTGCTGGGCGCCATCTTCATGGTCAGCATTGCTCAGGCGGCGATCCGGCCGATCGCTACCGGCTATATCAACCGACGAATCACATCCAATCAGCGTGCAACGGTGTTGTCGATCTTCTCACTGGTACACGGCGGTGTCATGAGCATCGTGGTGGTCGCACTCCTGCCGGTCGCGGACCTCGTTTCGTTTCCGGCCGCATTCGGACTGGCATTGCTGGTTGTGATCACGATCGGCACGGCGCTGTGGCTGCTCTGGCGGTTTGCACATCGGCGCGACCAGTCAGAACGCATTCGCGAGTGGTCGATGACTGTCCCCAAACCCCAGGCGCTTCGACAACAATCGCCGTTGCATCAGAATGGACACGGCGGCGATGCTCCGACTCTGTACCCAAATGTGCAGAACACGGACTGAGCGGCCGCTCTCACCCCATCTCAACTCCCTACGCTCTACTGCATTGCCAACGATGACCCGCACTCTGCACGCGCCCGCCGATGACACAGACTGACCGCTTCGCGCGAAACATTCCGATCTACTACCTGTTCCAGTTCGCCACTGGATTCTTGATCTGGGTGCCCGTCTGGATCATTTTCCTGCAGGACGAACGCGGTCTCTCACTGACCCAGGTCGGATTGATGGAAGGCGTCTTCTGGGTCTCTATGTTCATCGCCGAAGTTCCGACCGGCGCGGTCGCCGACCGCTGGGGACGCCGCACCTCCCTGGCGCTGGGCGGTTTCATGTTTACGTGCGGAACGTTCCTGTTCGTCATGGCCGATGGGTTCGTTGGACTCGCGCTGAGCTACGTGGTCATGGCCGTATCGATGACCCTCTATTCCGGCTCGGGACACGCGTTACTGTTCGACACCCTGCGCACGCTGGGCCGCAGTCGCGAGTACGAGAAGCACATGGGCCGCTCGGAAGCGATGATGACCGGCGCACTGCTCGGCGCGGCGCTGTTTGGCGGTCCGATGGCCGGCCTCTGGGGCCTGGAAGCCGTCTTCCTGATCGGGGCCGGAACGATGGCCGTGGCCGGATTCGTCGCGCTCCTGCTACGCGAGCCGCCGCGGACCGAGGCAGAATTCGGCGACGACGGACTACACGCCGCTCCAGTGTCAGCGGTCGATGCATCCGCCGACGACCGTTCGCCGCAAGGCATTGTCAGCTACATCCTCGATGGCTTCCGCATCGTCATACGTCAAAAGCCGGTGCTGTGGATCATCCTGCTGGCCGGGGTGGTCACGGTGGCATACGAGATGCCGAACTTCTTCGTGCAACCGTTCCTCCGGCATCATGGTCTCAGCCCTTCGGGCGGACTGTTCGATGGCGCAGTCTGGAGCGGGTTGATCATCCCAGGCTTCGCAGCGATGTCGGCCGGCTCCTTGCTGGCTGCTCCGTTCGTTGCCCGAGTCGGTGAACGACGTGCGATCCCCATTCTGATGATCGGAGGGGCCTTCCTCTTCATTCCATTGCTGCTCTTCGACCACCTCAGCATCATTGCGCCGATCGCGATTCTGGGTGGCATTCATGCTGCGATCCGACCCATCGCCACTGGCTACATCAACCGGCGCATCCGATCCGACCAGCGAGCCACCGTGCTGTCGATCTTTGAGTTGATCATGGCCGCTCAAATGGCACTGATCGTGCCGGCGATCTCGGCGTCTGCCGACAGCATCGACTTCCGCTTCGCCTACGGACTCTCGGTCGGTGTTGTACTCACCGTTGGCATTGGATTCTGGATTGCCTGGCGGCGTTCTCATCGCCGTGATCAGGCAGACACGTTGCGTCGAATCAGCATCCGTCCAGCACCCCAGGCCGATGTCGGCCGAGAGGTTCCCGCCGGCCTCGCGGTCAATGGCTCGAACGGGGCGAACGGGGCGAACGGAAACGGAACAAACCGCCGGGTGGCTCACACCAACGGTGTCTCTACAGAATCAATGCTGGCCGCTCCTGTGTCGGAACCTAACGATCGGGTATGACTAGCTCGCCGACGGACGGCGTGTCGGCTCGCAGTCCCTTCGCGCGCAACATTCCGATCTACTACAGCTTTCAGTTCGTTCGTGGATTCCATTTCTGGCTGCCAGTCTGGTTCCTCTTCCTGCAATCCCAGCACGGATTGTCTTATGTCCAGATCGGGTTCATGGAAGTCCTCTTTGGGATCGCGACCATCATGGCGGAGGTTCCGACCGGCGCGATCGCCGATCGCTTTGGTCGCCGGGTGGCCCTGGGTGTCGGAGCGCTGGGTTTCGCCGGAGCTACAGTGCTCTTTGCCACGCTCAACTTCCCCAGCCTGATCCTCGGCCACCTGTTCATGTCGATCACCCGAACCCTCATGTCCGGCTCCGACGATGCGCTGCTCTACGACAGCCTCAGACAACTCCAGCGCACTGACGAGTACGAGCGCCACGCCGGTCGCGCCAGCGCGGTGGCGACCGCTTCCTTGCTGGCCGCCACGATCCTTGCTGGCCCCCTGGTATCGGTGCTCGACTTTCGAACCGTGATCATCATCAGCGCAGCGGGCATGGGACTGGCCGGCCTGCTCGCCTTAGCCCTGCGTGAGCCGCCGCGACGCGAATCGGACTTCAGCGACACGACCAGCGACACGAGTGAACAATCGGCATCGCACGTCTCCGGCACCGCAGTCCTCAGCGAGATCCGCACTGGACTGAGGATCGCCCTGCGAACTCGCCCCGTACTCTGGGCGATCCTCTTCGCTGGCGTCCTGCTCGCTACGCTCGATCTCCCCGAGTTCTTCATCCAACCCTTTGTCCGTTCGCACGGCGTGGATCCGGCCATCACGGTGATCGAGGGGCTGACCTACTCCGCGTTCATGCTGCCGTCGTTCGTCGGCTTGATGCTTGGGGCCATCGTTGCCGCTCCGATGGCCGCGCGGCTCGGGGAACGCCGGGCGTTGCCGACGTTGTTAGTCGGCGGCGTCTTGGTCTTCTTACCCTTGCTCGTCGTTGACCATCTTGCCATCGTCGCCTCATTCGCCCTCTTGGCCGCCTGCACAGCGGCCGTGCAACCGCTCGCCGGTGGCTACATCAACCGACGCATCCCCTCCGACCAGCGGGCGACCGTGCTCTCAATCTTCTCACTGCTCACGGCCGTGATGATCACGATCGTAATCGGTTCAGCCTCCGTCCTCGTCGACGCCCTTGATTTCCAGGCCGGATTCACTCTGGCCTTCGCACTGTTGTTGTTCGGCGGAATCGTCTTCTGGGCCGGATGGCGTCGAGCCCATCACGACCTCGTGGACCCGTAACTGCGCACGAACTCAAGCGATGATTTCGCGCTTTCGTAACGAAGCCACCACGTCAGCGTCGTAGCCCAGCGACGACAACAATGCTTCCGTGTCCTGCCCCCGACTCGGGGCGCCTCCACGAACCCGACCTGGTGTCGCAGACAGTTTTGGAGCAACTCCCGCCTGCCGCATCACGCCGCCGTCCGGCGTCGGCACTTCGACCACCATCTCGCGGGCAATGTTGTGCTCGTCGTGCATCGCTTCCTCGAGGCTGAGCACCGGCTTGGCGCAGACATCGACATCGTTCAGTAGCTCGTGCCATTCATCGGCGGTGCGAGTCTTGAATGCCGAGGCAAACGCCGCACGCATTTCCTCGCGCCGCTCAACGTCCGACGTGCCCTGTTCATCGATGAATTGTTCGAGCTCCAGCGCTCGGCAGAGGTTGGCGTAGAAGTACGGCTCCATCGAACCCACCGAGAACCAACGCCCGTCGGCCGTCTCGTAGACCTGGTAATGTGGCTCGCCGCCATTGAGCACGTGCTGCGCGGGTCGCATGTCGGCCCCGGCACCCTCGTAGCCGGCCATCGCCGATGTGATCAGCGACATCGCTCCATCCGACATCCCGAGGTCGATGTACTGCCCCTCGCCGGTGCGTTCCCGCGCCTGGATGGCGCAGACGATGGCAAACGCCGCCATCAGTCCGCCGCCGGCGAAGTCGGCGATGATGTTGACGGGAATCGCCGGGCGACCGCCAGTGGCGTAATCGCCGATCATGCCCAATGCGCCAGCAGTGGCGATGTAGTTGATGTCGTGTCCCACGTGCGAGGCATACGGACCCGTCTGCCCGAACCCCGACAGCGAGCAATACACCAGATTTGGATTCCTAGCCGAGAGCGTGTCCCAGTCGACGCCGAGGCGCTTGACCACACCGGGACGGAATCCCTCGAGCACCACATCGGCGCTGTCGGAGAGCTGGTAGAAGATCTCGCGCGCCTCGTCAGACTTCAGATTGAGCCCAATCGATCGCTTGCCACGTCCGAGCGCATAGGAGGAGTAGCGTCGTCGCTCTTCGTTGGGGTCCTTGCCCGCGATGTCTCGGCGACCGCGCGGTCGTCCGGCCTGCTCGATCAGAATCACTTCCGCACCCATATCGGCCAGCAACATCGAGCAGTACGGTCCCGGCGCCAACGCCGACAGGTCGACGACGCGAATGCCGTCCAATGGTCCATCCAGGGTTGTCATCAGATCCAGCCCTCCTCCAACCAACGCATACTCCGCCCAGATTACGACTCGGGCTGCAACATCCGACGTTGCGGCGCGACCTGAAACAGCCAAAGGAAGATCAGGCCGGTCAGAGATACAGGAATGAGCACCAGCGCATGGAGAATGGCGGCAAAGGCCACCGCCGTCGACTCGGCGTCCTGCATGCCCAGCGTCCCGAGGGTTGGCAGCCAGATCAGCAGGGTCGCCTTTACGGCCCACTCAAAGGGACCCACACCGCCGGCCGTTGACGGCGCGGTAATCAACAGGTTCGCAGCCGCCGCGACCAGCAGATACACAGGAAATGGCAACCCCAGGTTGAAGGCCTGCCCGACCATCCAGTACATCAATGCCTCGAGCGCCCACGCGATCAGGCTGGCAACCAGTGCGCCGGTCACTTGCTTGCGGTTGGCCTGCGCCGACATCCCAGTGATCAGCGGGCGCAACCAGGTCCATTCGCGCTCGGACTGTCCCGGCAGCCGACCCAACAGTCGGCCAAAGATCCGCTCGGCATCATCAGGACGACGCGCAATCGCCCCAAAGACGAGAAAGGCGCCCGTGATACCAAAGACCAGGAACGACATTGCCCCGGTCAACTCGTCGCCGGCGTCGGTCATGCCCCAGAGCCCGACCAAGCTGGCAATCACACCGATCACGAGGAAGAACGTCAGCATCAGCCCGTCGTAGACCCGCGTCATGAAGATGCTGGATAGCCCGGTCAGCCGGGAGATGTCGTGGCGTTGATAGAGGACGTGCGCTCGGACAAACTCTCCCGCCCGAAGCGGCAGGACATTGTTGACGCCAAATCCAATCGCGACGATCGGAAACAGGCGCCACCAGGAGACGTACTTGATGTGTAGCAGCAACCAGTGCCAGCGCCATGCCCGCGCGGCGATGCCAGCGAAGTAGACAACGAGCGCCGGACCGATCCACCAGGCGGAAACCTCGGTGAACGCCTGGCCAACTTGATGAAAATCTGCATTGCGGAGGAACAACACCAGGAAGGCGCTGCTGCCGCCCATTCCCAACGCCAGACGCGCGACGCGACCTGTCGCCCAACCTGGAATCCGTACCGTCATCGAACACTCCGCCGGTATTCAAGCGGAGGCTAGCCTGCCTCGATTCGAGACGGTGGTAAGCGCAGGGCTTCTCGCAACCATTGGGCCATGCGTTGGCCGCTGGCGCTGAGCTGGGCGCGGCGCAGCATGAGCTGTGCTCGCACGTATCGACCGCCCTCGACCGTCGAGAACGCGATGAAGGCCACCACGCCGCCGGCCAGGATGTCGGCGATGTAGTGCTCGCCCAGGTAGACCAGGGAGAAGGTCAACGCTGCCGAGTAGAGCAGCGCCACCGCCACCACCCAGCGCGAGCGCAGGACAATACCGACGCCGACCACCACAAATGACGCGGCGAAGTGGAGCGATGGCATCGCAGCAATGGGATTCGGTTCCGCCATGGTGGCGAAGGCCCAGTTGTACAGATCGGCGCCGAGGATAGCGGGACCGACGGCGTTCATGCCGCGTGCGATTCCATCAACGAGGCCCTGATCCGAAGCCATCCAGGGTGGCGCCGTTGGAACCGTGAAGTAGAGCAACACGCCGAGGTAGAAGGTCAGCGCGACAATAAGCGTCACGCGCCATGCCATCTTGCGAACAAACAGCCACGCGCCAAGCACGGCTGCGTGAGGGAATACAAACCAGGTCCAGTGAATGAACGCTGAGAAGTACGCAGGCAGTCCGGGATCCGAGCCTGCTCCACCGATCCGCGCCTGCAACCAGGCAGACGGCGTCACGCCGGCGAACATCCAGAGCTCCCAATCCAGCACGTAGCCGGTCAGGGTGCGCAATCCGGTTTCATCGGCGGCGTCGCGGAGCTGAATGAAGAACGCCATCGCGACGAGATAGGCGACCAGGATGCCCCAGTCGGGCCATCGGCGTGCCAGGACGAACACAGCCACGACGGCGATCCCGCTGATTGGAGCAAAGACGACGGGTTCGAGAGAGACGGTCTGGCGTAGGAGCACGGCAACGATGCCGACCGCCAACGCGGCCCAGCTCACGGCGCCTATCGCTTCTCGACGGCTGATGCTTTGCACCCGACGCACGGCCCCCGTTGCCCTCCCGCTCTGCCCGATCAGACTGCCCACATGATCGCCCGTGGTGGTGCGATCAATCGTACCGACTCTCGCGATACAGAATATCGAACTGAGCACGCGATGTCTTATCCGATTCTTATGGGGCTGTTGACAACCGTTCGGAGATCAAACGCGCGATTGCATCGATATCTGTTAACTGAAACTGCGCTCTGGTCTCGTCGCACAACGCTGACCCCTCGACATTGCCATCCTGAGCGGTGATTTCGATGGCATTCTTGAGGAAGACGAGCGCGTTCCTCTGGGCAAAGACGAGCAGCTCGGACAACCAACACCCGCCACTATGACCGGAAATCAATTGGATTGACACTGCGGCGTCTCCGACAACGGGTGTCGGCCGAAACTCCGCAGACACCAGATCGGGATGAGGCGCGATGAAACGCATCAGCGACGGCGGTTGCGACGCCAGGTACTTGACCCAGTCGACTGCTGCCTGCTCAGATTGGTCGGTAATCACGTGAAACCAGAACGTCTCCTGCGTCTGGCTGTCCAGCGTGGGTTGATACAGCAGGCCCACCGAGGCCTTCGCCCGCTGAGGCAACGCGCCGACCTCTGCATCGTCTGATTCCTGCAGCAACAGATCCAACGGCACCGAGATCCCAGTGGCTTCCAGGTGCTCTCCGACCACCTCGTCGGGCACTTCCAGCGTGAATCCGTCGCTGGGTTGCAATGTGGGCAGGGTCGATTGATCCGGAGGCGGCTGCTCGGTCTGGGCTTGGTCAACCGGATCCGGCTCAGGAGGTTGAGCGTCTCCATTGCACGCAGCAGCGGTCGCCGCTGCCCAGGCGGCGACCGCGATCAGTCCCACCAGGACCAACCAGCGAGGCACGTTACTCGTTCTCCTGGTTGGAACCGTCTCTCGCATCCGCGCTCGCCTTGGCCAGATCGTCGCCGAACTCGTCCTCGCGAGGCGCGAGCAGCACGATGTGGAAGGTTGTGCCGACCCCCTGCGCACTCGACACCCGAATCTCGCCTCCTTGCGCTCGCACGAGCTCGCGCGCAATCGCCAGACCAAGGCCGGTGCCGCCTTGCGCACCGGGCCGGTCCGACTTGTAATAGCGGTCGAACAGGTTGGGGATTGCTTCCTCGGGAATGCCGACGCCCGTGTCGGCGACCGCGATCGACACGCTGGTTCGACTCTCGCTCTGTGCGCTCAACTGTACGTTGCCGCCCGGCGGTGTGTGGCGTAACGCGTTGTCGAGCAGGTTGCCCAGCACCTGGTCCAGACGATCCCAATCCCCGAGCACGTCGCCCACATCCGATGGAACCACCGACAGACTGACATCAAGCTCCTGCGCCCTCAGCGCGAACAGATCACCGACGTGATCGAGCAGGGAAGCAACATCCACAGGATTCGATTCGACCTGGACCTGGCCGGCCTCGATCCGCGACAGATCCAGCAGTCCTTCCACCAGTCGCAGCAGCCTGCGCGACTCGTCCTCGATGATTCGGTAGGCGTTCCGCTTCTCGTCTCCCTTGACCACATCGTCCATCAGCGCCTGAGAGAAGCCGTTGATCGACGTCAGCGGAGTCTGCAGATCGTGCGAAACATTGGCCAGGAAGTCCCTCAGCGCGGTCTGTTGACGTTCAACCTCTTCAGTCATCTGATTGAACGAACGGGCCAGTTCCTGCGCTTCCTGCGAGCCGCCGACATCGACGCGTTGCTGTAACTGTCCGCGCGCCACGCTGCGCGATGCAGCCGCCACTCGCTGGATCGGCCGATAGATCGATCGAGATACGAGGAAGCCCACAAGCGAGGCGACCACCAGTGCAATGGCGCCCGCACTGAGCAGGTTCGGCGCCAGATCCGCCAACAGCGCGCCTCTGGACTCGCCGACCAGGGCCACGACGACACAGCAGTAACCCTGTCGTTCCTCTTCCTCCTTGGGCAGGCTGGTCAGGACGTAAGCCAGTCGTTCGCCGTCCTCCGTGGTGATCTGTCCTTCTACCACCTGGTTCGTATCCAATGCGCCGAAATCGAACTCAAGCTGTTCACCGAGGAATCGATCGCCGGACTCAAGTACCCGCACGACCTCGCCCGACGATGTGACGCCCAGCACCGGAACGTCCAGCTCACTCACGATCGAACCCGAGAGACGTCGTTCGGTCTGGAAGCTGCGCAGTAAATTCTCGGGACGCAGCAGGTTGTCCGGCTCGCGACCCTCCCACTCCTCCGTGAACAGCTCAGGACCCCAGGCGGTCGCCAGCTCCCGTAGTCGGGATTGCTCGACACGGTCCTGGTACCCGCCCAGCAACAGGAAGCTGATCAGGCCAACAACGACGAGGGTCAGCAGAACGATCGCGACCAGGGTCACATATATGCGCGAACGAATCGTGCTGAACTGCAAGCCCGGCCAGCCCGGAGCAGGTAGCCGTCGCTGCATGCCGGGGATCATTGGATTCGCCCTGTTGGCAACGGTTGCCGCTGCCGACTAGTTGCTGTCACCGTTGAGCGACAGGGCGTCGGCGTCGCCATTGGATGACAGGGAGAGACCAGTCGGATTGTGTCGCATGGTCATCTTGTAACCAACTCCGCGCAGCGTTTCGATTTGCAGGTCACTGTCGCGCAGGTGCTGACGGAGATGATTGATATGCACGTCAACAGTGCGCGTTTCACCGCTGAAGGTGTAGCCCCACACCAACGACAGCAGTTGCTCACGAGACATCACCGTCTGCAAATTCTGCGCTAACGCGAATAGCAGGTCGAACTCTTTCGTCCGCAGCTTCAGCGAGGTCCCACCAAGATCAGCCTCGCGCGTCTGCCGATTCAATGTCAGACTGCCGACCGCAACCTCGACGCCCGAGCGAGAGATCCCGTCGGCGCGGCGCAAGATCGCCTTCACCCTCGCGACCAGTTCCTTTGGGTTGAACGGTTTGGTCAGGTAGTCGTCCGCGCCGAGCTCGAAGCCGGCGACCTTGACGGCGTCTTCACGTCGCACCGTGAGCATCAGGATGGGGACATCGGAATCCTGCCGGATCCCCTTCGTCACCTCAAAGCCGTCCAGTTTGGGCATCATCAGGTCAAGCACAACCAGGTCAGGTTGCAGCATGACCGCTTTCTCGAGGGCCTCCTGACCGTCGGAAGCGAACTCCAGCTCGTATCCCTCTCGCGAGAGGTACAGCCGGACTAACTCACGGATGTGGGGCTCGTCATCAGCGATGAGTATTTTCATGACGTTCAGCCTGCCAGCCAACCAAAATTCACTATAGAACCTCAATCGTTGGTTGACGGGTTTCATGTGCAGCATCCGGTCAATGCTCCAAAACCCGTGTCGTTGATAGCCTCAGGATGTCCACACTGCCAAGGAGCACACATGACGCGTCGCGAGATACCTGCCGGAGTCGAAGTTCGAGCCGCCAACGCCGAAGAGATGGAAGATTTCCGCTTCATCGCCAACCTGGCGCTGCAGGAACACGGCAACCCAATGCGCGATCCGGTCACCTTCCTTCAGCCCGAATGGTCGACCTGCGTGTTCGAACACGGCTCGCTCGCCACGACCTTCGGCGCCTGGCCATTCTCAATGCGCTTCAATGGCGAACGAGCGCACGTTGCCGGCGTCACTGCCGTCGGCACCGACCCGACCAAGCGCAGGCGCGGCTACCTGCGCTTCGCCATGGAACACTCGTTGGATGAGCAGTACGAGCGCGGACAGTCGCTGGCAGCGCTGTATGCCTCGCAGGCCGGTATCTACCAGCGGTTCGGCTACGCGATCTGCTCTAGACGCCACAAGTATGAAATTGACCCGCTCGATCTGAACTTCGTCCAGGCGCCGACGCCGACCGGACAACTGAGCGTCACGAACGCCAAGGACCTACCTGACGACGCACAGGTGATCCGCGACCTCTACCGCCAGTACATGCAGCCCCGAAACGGTCTGTTACATCGTGGCCTCAATCTATGGAGCGCCGAGGTGCTGTCCGAGCCAGAAGACATCACCGAGGGTCCCGTCCGTGTGTTGCTGTACGAGGAGGACGGCGAGACGCAGGGCTACATGGTCTACACGAGCCGTGAGGACCGATCACTGAACGCGTTCAGCGCCGGTCAGCGCGACCAACGCATGACGATCCGCGAATACGGTTGGCTCACTCCCGCGGCGTACGTCGCCATGTGGCAGTTTGCCGCAGGACAGGACCTCGTCTACCGGATTCACGTGAACGACGCGCCGTCCGACGATCCGATCCAGCACTTCGCCCGCGACCCACGGACGCTGCGCGTCGATGTCGCCGATGGCATTCTGGTCCGTATCGTCGATCTGCCGCGTGCATTGATGACACGCAAGTACCGAGCGGAATCCGAGCTAACATTCCGCGTCATCGACGATCTCTGCGACTGGAACCAGGGCACCTGGAAGCTATCGACCGGTCCTGAAGGCACGGACATCCGCCAGGTAGACGCCGCGCCACAACTGACCATGGATGCGTTCACCCTGGCACATCTCGCCACCGGCGCGCTGAGCGCGACTTATGCGCATCGGCTGGGTCGGATCGAAGCGAGCGACGCTGCGGCACTCATCCGCGCCGATCACCTCTTCGCGACCGAGTACGCCATGCACTGCATGAACCACTTCTAACGGCTCATACCGCCTCGCCGAGCAGGTAGCGTCCGACCGCCTCCTCCAACGCCGACACCTCACGCTGATCCAGATCGCGGTACGGAGGCCTGGTGTGTGTGAGTGGCAGACCGCTGGTGATCGAGATGAGTTGTTTCAACGCTCCCACCCGGGGAAACAGATTCAGAATCGAATGCAGCTCGTTGAGTTGATCTTGCGGCCGATGCGGCTCTCCGCCTTCACGATGAGCGAACTGAATGGTGTTGACCAGCGCCGGCACCGCATTGGCCATGCCCGATACACCGCCGACGCATCCGACACCGTACAGCGCTGCGTGGGCAGCATCTGATCCAGCCATCACACGAAACTCCGAACCCGGGCCCTCTGACGGAACCTGCGCCATGTATCGCTGCGTTCGTTCGGCGTCGCCGCCAGAGTCCTTGATTCCCATCAACTGATCGGGATGCCGTTGCAGCACGCCAGCCAGGACATCGTCGGGAATGTCGATTCCAGCCTGCGCCGGCATGTTGTAAAGCAGTGCCCGGCCTTCCGAGGGCAGTGATTCGATCACGGCAGAGAACCATTTGATCATCCCCCAGGAATCGACATTCTTGAAGAAGAACGGCGGCAACAACGCCACGGCGTCGGCTCCTGCGTCGAGCGCATCATTGGCCGCTCGAATCGTGTCGGGCAACGACGGCGACGTGGCGCCGGCAACCACAACCAATCCGCCACCAATCCCGCGAGACGCTTGCTTCACTGCTTCAACAAGACGTTTCCGCTCTTCGAGCCCGACGGATGGACCCTCACCGTTCGTGCCGAGCGTCAGGATCCCAGTGATACCCATTGTTCGCATCCAGTCGATATGCGGACCAATCCAGTCCACATCGACCTCTGCGCCACCTGCCGTAAATGGCGTCACCTGTGCGGCCATGAGTCCATCCAGGCGTTCATACTTCAGCCCCATGAGTCCGTGCCTCCACTCGTCTCCGTGCACGCAGCGTACCTCTGAGCCTGCAAGCAACGACCGAATAGCCTCATTGACATGCCACGCATATTCCTCTGCAGCGCGACCGGCGCACTCACGTCCGAGGCGGCACCCGTCGGCGGTGGTGTTGCCGTACTGGAAGCGCTGATTCCCCAGCTCCTCCAGTCCGATTTTGAGGTCACGCTGCTGACTCCCGGTCGAGACGAATCGTTCGACGGACTGCGCCAATCGCTGCCTGTACCAACGCTAGCCCGCGCCAAACCGGACCAGATCCTCAAGCTCAACGCCCGACACTATGCCCGATTTGCGTTGGAGTGGGAATCCGCACTACGGAGATACTTCTCGGACATCGACCCTACAGACACAGTCGTCTTGGCCAACGACACGTCGGAAGGGCCGCCGTTTGCCGATCTGCACAACAACGGGTTCCGACAGATGGCTCTGTTGCATGTGATCGTCAGCGAGTTCTTCAGTCGTCGTTACATCTCGCAGCCCACCGGCATCCCTGTTCGTGGACATCATCTCGCGGCCCTGTGGAGACTTGTCGAAGATCGAGGCCTGACCAAACACGCGCCCGACATTGCCCGACTGGTCTGGCCCAAGGAACGCAATCTTGCCAGATATGTCGATGTGCCGATTGCACCGTCCGCAGCGATCGCGCGGTCGTTGGCCGATTGTTATCCAGGTAGCGGTGTCGCCAAGCGCACGCAGATTGTCCCCTGGGGTGTGATCGGCGACGCGAATCCCGACGTACAAACACATCGAACGGCAACACTACGAGTCATTCAGGCCGATCCGAACCGTTTCACGTTGCTCACACTCAGCCGCATCTCACCGGAAAAGCGCATTGAACTCGCGATCGATGCTCTGAAGCTGATCGAGCAACAGTCACCATCCACAGCCGAGAGAATCCAACTGATCGTCGCTGGCGCGCCGGCCTACATGGGTGGTGAGTCATACGATCGCAAGCTACGAAGTGCTGCCGCGACGCTGGAACATGCTGAAGTCCATTTCCCCGGCTATGTCAGCGGCGATCAGAAGTGGCGACTCTTCGCGGCCGCCGATACGTTCTGCTCTCCCAGCTACTACGAGGCATACGGCCTGACCATCGCGCAAGCACTCGCCAGCGGCGTCCCGGTGATCGCTGCGCCGCACGCAGGCGCCAGAGCCACGGTTGACGAACGACACGGCTGGATCGCCGAACCAACCTCGCGAGCATTTGCGTCCGCGATCAGGAGGGCGTTGCATGCCAGTGAAACTCGTGAGATATCCCGACATCGCGAAGCGGCGGCGCGCTGGGGTCGCGAACGCCCATTCTCAGTCGCAGGGGAACGGATTGTCAGGATCGCACGTAGACTCGCCATGGGCGAATCACTATTGGACCTTGAGGAGACCGAGCCATGACGCAGCGCGCCGTTCTGTTCGACTTTGGTGGTGTTCTGATTCGAATGGACTGGGACGGATACGACGAGTTTGGCAAGCGCTGGAATCTGCCGGCGGGCACGCTGGTCGATGCCTTCTACCGAACTCCGGAGTGGCACGCGATTGAGACCGGTCGCGGCAACTGGGACACCTGGCAGCGCGGCGTGGAGCAGAGCCTCAAGCCCTACTTGCAGGGCGACGTGGCCGAGGAGGTCCAGAGCCTGCTCGATGCCTGGTACGCCCAGCCCTGGCAGTATCACCATCCCAACTTCGAGCTCGCCCACGATCTCCAGGCGGCCGGACACAAGATCGGCGTCCTCTCCAACGCCCCCGACGATCTACGCGACCGATTCCTCAGCGACCTGCCGGTCGAAGTCAACTGGGACGCGATCGTAGTGTCGGGAGAAATCGGCATGCGAAAACCCGACCCTCGGATCTTCGAACATGCCGCCGAGGAAATCGGCGTTGCTCCCAAGGATTGCTTCTTCATCGACGATCTGGAAGAGAACGTCTTGGGCGCCCAGGCAATCGGTATGGGCGGCTACCACTTCACCCGAAACAACTACAAGGCACTCAGATTCGCGCTCAGGGCAGCCGGGATTGATCCGGACTAAGGCTCCGGCTGCAATCGCGGACGCAAGTCTTCATACGCCGTCTTCCGTTGTCGGATGCGCCTGACGACGATCTGCCGGCGATCGTGATACGCGTCAAACACGATCCTCCAGCGATCAACCTGTAGACTCCATAGCGTCTCGTATTGATCAAGAAGTTTGGAATTCTCGACCCAGGGTCCAGCTTCGAGGGATTCCAACGCCTCCTTGATCTTTTGGCGTCGAGCAGGAGGCAGCGAGCTGTACTCCAGCTCGGCCTCTGCACTCTTGATGACGTTCCATCGCAGGCTGAACGGTGTCGTCACTCCACATCAGCCAGAAAAAAGTCCCATGCCTGAGGAAAGTCACGTTTCAACTGAGCAAAGAAGCGGCGCCCACCCTCCGATTCCGGATCCAGGAGGCGCACCCACCGATACCCATCCGGAAACCGCTCATTCAAACGATCGAAGAAGGCGATGTCTTCTGGAAACTGCTGGTCGATCTCTGAGAGCCAGTCGCCAGGGATTTCAGTTCCTCTCCGTTCTTTAGCGACTCGAATGTCGTCGGCAATCTCTTCCGGCGAGTCCTCTACCTCTGCTTCTTCAGCCTTGACCCATTCCAGCGTGTCGGACATTCCCCAGGCGATGCCCTGCGCGATGTGCTTCTCCCTGAACCAGGACTGCCGCTGCCGGTATGTCATGTCCATGAGCTGTTCCTGGCTGAGTTCCTCTTGCGTGACCATCGCCAATCCTCCAACCCAATCTTATCCAGATTCTGACAGACTCCGGTCGCGCAACAACGCATAGAACACCGACGCGAACAGCGCTCCCAGTGCTGGCGCCACCCAGTAGATCCAGTGATCTGTCCAGAACCAGGCAATCGCCGCAGGACCAAAGGCTCTCGCCGGATTCATCGACGCCCCTGAGACGCTGCCGGCCATCGTGACAGCGGCCGCCACATAGAGACCAACTGCAATCGCGAACACCGTCGCACTACGTCCACGTTCGGCCATCAGGAGAATCGCATACACGAGGAAGAATGTGATCACGATCTCGGTGCCGAATGCCTGGATTAGCGGCCCATCGCTGAAGTTCGCTCCGAGCCAGGATTCGCCTTCGCCCGTGTGATTGCGAAACAGTCCGTGCATCACCGACGAGGCGATCAGTGCGCCGACCAGTTGCGCGGCGATGTAGGGAACCAGTTTGCGACCAGGCAATTTCCCGCTCAGCCATAGCCCGAGCGACACCGCAGGATTCAGGTGCGCGCCCGAGATCGCCCAGAAGGCGAAGATCATCACCGCGACGCCGAATCCATTGACCAGCCCGACGCCCAATGCTCCAAGCTGTCCACCCGACCACCAGTCGACGTGTGCCGAGCCCGCACAGAAAAAGACGAGCCCGAACGTCCCCAGGACTTCCGCCATCAACTGACGTGCATTGCCGCTGACGCTGGCCTGGTCGAGCCTGAATGCGTCAATCAGGGGATTGAGCAGCCGCCGTCCCGGCGCCAGGACTTGTTCAATTGGACTCATCGCAGTCTCCTCCTGAGTCGACCAGAACAACTCGACCGAAACGCTAACAGCGGCTGCATTGGTCGGAGTGTGCGCCCCGTTAAGGTTGGGCCGTTAAGGTTGGGCCATTAGGGTTGGTCTATGCCAAATCGACTTGCACGGGAGACTTCTCCCTACCTCTTGCAACACGCCAACAACCCCGTGGATTGGTATCCATGGGGCGATGAAGCCTGGGCTCGCGCTCGGGCGGAAGACAAACCGGTACTGGTCAGCGTGGGCTACGCCGCCTGCCACTGGTGTCACGTGATGGAGCGTGAATCCTTCGAGAACGATCAGATCGCCGCGCTGCAGAACGAGCTGGTCGTCAGCATCAAGGTCGACCGCGAGGAACGACCCGATGTCGACGAGATCTACATGGATGCCCAACAAATGATCCACGGCCACGGCGGCTGGCCGCTCAACGTCTTCTGTACTCCCGACGGTCGCCCGTTCTTCGGTGGCACCTACTTCCCGCCGCAGCGGCGGACCGGGATGCCAGGATGGACTGATGTCCTGGAAGGTGTCACACGAGCGTTCCGCGAGCAACGTGACCAGGTCGAACAACAGGCCACGCAGCTCACGCAACATCTCAATCTTCGTGTCGAGTTGGCTGGCGAGGAGCTGACCGAGTCAGCCGCGCAGGTCCGTTCTCGCGCTGCCACGGCGCTCCTGGAATCTGCTGATCGCACGCACGGCGGATACGGCGCCGCGCCGAAGTTTCCGCAGCCCTTCTATCTCCAACTACTCATACAGCAGGCGCTCGACGACACAGCCAGCAACCGCAACGACGCTCGCAGGCATCTCGCCGATTCGTTGCGCAAGATGGCCGAAGGCGGCATCTATGACCAACTCGCCGGCGGATTCCACCGATATGCGGTCGACCAGATCTGGCTGGTCCCGCACTTTGAGAAGATGCTCTATGACAACGCGTTATTGATTCCTCTCTATCTGGACGCACATCGCTTACAGGATGCGTCGGAAGCGGATCCGCTCTTCGCACGAATCGCCCGCGAGTCTGCTGATTACTTGCTCAACGACCTCCAGACTCCGGACGGCGCGTTCTTCGCTTCAACCGACGCCGACTCGGAAGGCGTTGAGGGCAAGTACTTTGTCTGGACACGAGACGAACTGCACGAACTGCTTGGCGATGGTGACGCGGAAATTGCCTGTCGTCGTTGGGGAGTCGATGTCGGCGGCAACTGGGAGGGCAACTCGATCCTGCTGGCCGCGCAGTCGCCTGAGGATGTCGCGCGCTGGCTCGATCTGCCGCTGACCGACGTGCAGGACTCGTTGGAGCGCAGCCGGCGCACGCTGCTGGAACATCGGGCGACGCGAATTCCGCCGGCGACGGACACGAAGATCATCGCCGCCTGGAACGGCATGGCAATCGACGCACTGGCCAAGGCTGGCGCCGTGCTCGAAGAACCGCGATTCATTGAGGCTGCGGACCGAGCGGCTCGATTCATCCTCGACAACATGCGCTCCGATGACGGCGGGCTGCTGCGTATCCACTCGGCCGGGCGCGCCTCAATTGAAGCGTTTGTTGAGGACTACGCCGCGGTGGCCGACGGCATGATCTCACTCTATGAGGCGACCGGCGACGAATCCTGGTATTCGGAAGCGCGAGCGATGATCGATGCGATGATCGACCGCTTCTGGGACCATGACGGCGGCGGATTCTTCACCGTCGGACGTGGCGGTGAGGAGCTCATTGCGCAGCGAAAACCGGTCCAGGACGGCGCAACGCCAAGCGGCAACTCGCTGGCCGCTCGAGCGCTAGCTCGGATGTATGCACTCACGTCCGACGGCCGCTACGCCGACCTGATTGAAGCGATGCGCTCGACATTCTCTGCCTTCCTGAGCAAAGCCCCGACGATGCTGGGGCTGTTCGTTTCGGTTGAGGACTGGCTGACCGATCATCGATCGGTCGCGCTCGTTGGACCGCGCGATGCCCCGGAGATCGCAGCCATGCGTCGCGACCTCTGGTCGGGGCCTCCTCGACCGATGGTGCTGATGCAGCGCACCTCCGAGGCGACAATCGTTCCGCAGTTGGTCGACAAGACCCTCCAGCAGGGATCGCCTACGGCCTATGTCTGTCAACAATTCGCCTGTTCAGCGCCCGTCCACTCATCGGGAGAGTTGTCGCAGATCTTGCGGGACCCACTGCCCATCGAATAGCCTATCGAACACCGTACAGATGTTTCACGTGGAACACTTTGAGAGGCCTCCGATGACGCACCAAACTGTGGTTCCCACGCTGCGCTATGACGACGCCAACCAAGCCATCCAATGGCTCGGTGAGGCATTCGGACTGACCGAGCACTTCGTCGTCCGCAACGAGGCAGGCAGGGTCGAACATGCCCAACTCGCCTGGCGCGGCTCCATCGTGATGTTGGGCGACGCCACTGACAATGTGCATAGCCTGCCGCACCGTCACGGCTCAGTCAGCATGACCGCCGAGTCCGCCGAGCAGGTCGACGAGACCTTCGCTCGCGCAGTCGCCGCCGGCGCGACCGTGATCCAGCCGCTGACTGACACCGAGTACGGCTCCCACGCCTTCACGGTCGCCGATTACGAAGGCAATCACTGGCACCTGGGCACCTACGATCCGCTCTCAGAGGACCATTCGTGAATCTTCCCGAACCTGAACGACTGGATGCTCCCGACAGCTTCGGCTTCGCCCTGGAGGAGTACCCCTTCACACCGATGTCGTGGGACTGGGTGACGTCGCAGCTCGAGGCCTCGCGCAACTACTGGATCGCGACGACTCGACCGTCGGGCCGGCCGCACTCGGTGCCGGTCTGGGGTGTGTGGACGAATGATGCGTTCCACTTCGCCACCGATCCCCTGGGCGTCACGGCCAAGAATCTCAAACGAAATCCCGAATCGGTTGTGACCCTTGAATCGGGCGACGATGTTGTGATCCTCGAAGGTCAGTTCACCTTGCATGAATCTACCGAGAGCATCCAACAGGCTTTCAACACCAAGTACGACATGCCCTGGGGCGCGGATGAGACAATCCCGGTCTTCACGCTTGAGCTGAAAAAAGCGCTTGCCTGGACAGAGTCCGACTATCCAAGCAACGCAACTCGCTGGCGCTTCTAACCGCCTGCGAACACATCTCAAACCGCATGTGTACATCGCGAGGCGACTATGGTTGCCGACGCAGTTGCAAAGCAAAGGTCGTGAGATGAAGCGTTCCATCACTCTAGTTGCGCTAATCGCAACAATGTTGTTCGCTGTTGCCTGTTCCCGCGACAACTCACAGGAGGGATCGGGAGAACACGGAGATCGACAGAGTCAACAGCGAGGGCACGGTGAAGAACAAGGACAGCAACCGGGCCAGGAGCAATCCGCAGTCCAGTTCAGCAAGTCAGACACCTACGACTACACCCGCAATGGTGCGCGGTTAACCCTGACCTACAACAGCGGAGCGAATGAGTTCGTTGGCACGGTCGAGAACACGACCGATGGCATCCTCACCCGAGTACGAGTCGAGGTGCATCTCTCAAACGGCACAGAACTTGGACCAACCACGCCCTCCGATCTTGAGCCCGGTGAGAGCAAAGACATCATCCTGCCTGCTACCGAGGAGGACTTCAACACCTGGAGCGCCCACCCGGAGGTCGGTGAGGAAGAGGCTAATCATCAGTCCGACCGCAGGTAGGCAGGTTTGAGCCAATTCGACGTGAGGGACAAACAGCAGCACGAATTCCGACATACCCGCAGCAAGCGGAGACCTTTGCATAATCGTGTTCCCAATCCTTCTGAGCTCCTGTAGGGGCGACCCTTGTGGTCGCCCGCATTGGCGATTGCATTACTGACTAGATAGGAGCAGCAGAGCGGGCGACCACAAGGGTCGCCCCTACAACCTGACCAATAGCGCACCGACCGATTTACGCGCAGGCCTCCAGCAAGCGCGGGTATGTCGGAAGCGGCAACCAAACTGAATCTGAACCGATCGAGTTGATCGGCGCCTAACTGCCGTGGAACTCGGCGGTGCGGCGTTCGTTGAAGGCGGCGACGCCCTCCTTCATGTCGTCGGTGTAGGCGAGGCGCTCGAAGTAGAGCTGCTCGATCCGTAGCCCTTCGTCCAGTGACGTTTGCATACCGCGAACGGCCGCCGACTTGCACGCACGAACCGCCAGCGGTCCGTTGCGGCAGATGCGCTCAGCCATCGCCCGTGCAGCGTCCATCAGTTCATCTGCTTCGACGACCTTGTGAACCAGGCCAATCTCAAGGGCCCGCTCCGCCGACAGGGGGTCGCCGGTCAGCATGATTTCCATGGCCCGGCTCTCGCCCAGCAATCGCGGCAGACGCTGCGTACCGCCCCAACCGGGCAGCAGTCCCAGACCGACTTCCGGCTGGCCCATCTGGGCATTGGTCGAGGCGATGCGCAGGTCGCAGGCCAGTGCGACTTCGAGTCCACCGCCAAATGCGAAGCCATTGATTGCTGCGATCAACGGCTTCGCGATGTACATCCCACGCATGATCGTCGGAGCCAGTTCGAAGCGCTCCTTTGACGGCTCATCCATCATCGCCGGAATCATGTCGCGCAAGTCTGCGCCGGCGGAAAACGCGCGATCTCCTGCGCCGGTGATGATCGCAATCCAGGCGTCGTCATCGTCCCTGAACTGTGCGCAGGCCTCAGAGAACGCCGCGTACTGCACTCGATCGAAGGCATTCAGCGCCTTTGGACGATCCAACACGATCGTCGCGATGCGATCCGACACTTCATACGTGACAGCCATGTTCAACCTCCGTTAATCACCGTGTTCATAGATGCCGCGTCCAGTCTTACGACCCAAGCGGCCTGCCGAGACCAGACGCCGCAAGATCGTCGGCGGCGCCAGAGTCGGGTCACCGATCTCTCGTTGCATACTTTCAGCCACGTCCAGCAACACATCCAGACCAACCAGGTCGGCTGTCGCGAGTGGACCCATGGCATGTCCCAGACCAAGCTGGCAGGCCTGGTCGATGTCCTCAGCCGTGGCAACGCCTGACTCCCAGAGTCTGAGCGCAGACAGGCAGAAGGGGACCAGCAATCGATTGACGATGAACGCCGGCGTGTCCTTGACCCGCACCGGCGTTTTGCCTGTCGATTCGACAAAAGCCCAGGCCGCTTGCACCGCCTCTTCGGAGGCCGTGAGCGGGACCACAACCTCAACCAGGGGCAGGACCTGCGCCGGATTGAAGTAGTGCAATCCCACAACCCGCGAGGGGTCGGACATGCGCTGGGCGATCTCCTGAATCGACAGCGAGGATGTGTTGGAAGCGAGGAACGCCGCGTCTGCGCACAGATCCTCGAGCCGTTCGAAGATGCCCTGCTTCAGGGTGACGTTCTCGGACACTGCCTCGATCACACCTTGCGCGGATACGAGCGCTTCCATATCTGTCGTGGTGGTGGTCAGAGCGGCAAGCGCGGACTGACCCTGTGCCTCGGAGATTCGTTCGCGAGACACCAGCCGGCTGACGCCGTTCTCGATCACGCCACGGCCGCGTTCCAATTGGCCGGAATCAACGTCGATCAATGAGACCTCTGCGCCTGCCAACAATGCGGTCTGCGCGATTCCAGATCCCATCGTTCCGCCGCCCAACACCCCGAGGCGCTTCACCTCTGTGATCGCTTCTGACATCGGATGCTCCCGTTTGAAAGCCGGCTGACGGTACTCGCAGCAGACTATCCCAAGCTCACAGGATCTCCCGCTGGGCAGCAGCGTTCATTGTGAAGTCCACCGCTACGCTTGAAGGGCTTGCTGTGCAATACCGAAGTATCGAGGAGCCGATCATGAGCCGACGCATTGGGATGGGATTCGACTGGCAGGGATCGATGGACCGCGAGACGGCGCTGAAGCGCGCTCAAATCGCTGATGAGGTCGGGATCGATTCACTCTGGGTTGCCGAGGCCTGGGGTCAGGACGCCTTTACGACGTTGGTACAGCTTGCTGAGCGAACCAGCAACGTGCAGGTCGCGACCGGCATCGTCAACATCTACTCGCGCACGCCTGCGGCGCTTGCCCAGCACTTCGCCACCATCGACGAATTGTCGGAAGGGCGCGTGATCGTGGGCCTGGGCAACTCCGGCCCGCAGGTGATCGAGCACTTCCACGGCGTCCCCTTCCAACCGGCCTTCAAGCGCATGCGAGAGACCGTCGAGATCATGAAGATTCTCTTCTCCGGTGAGCGCCTCAACTATGACGGCGACCTTTTCAAGCTCCAGCGCGGCTTCACACTTCGATTCGACACGTATCGCAAGGAAATGCCGATCTACCTGGCCACGCTGAACCCCAAATCGGTGAAGATGACAGCCGAAATCTCCGACGGTTGGTTGCCGATCATGATTCCCATGGATCGGCTCAAGGAAGAGATCGACCTGGTCAACGATTGGGTCCGCGAGGCGGGCAAGGATCCGGCCGACTTCACCGTCCGAGCACCGGGTGGCGTCACCGTAGCCAACTCGCCCGAAGCGAAGGCCCGCGCTCGCGCTGGCCAAGCCGGGACGCTGGCCTTCTACTGTGCGCGGATGGGCGAGTTCTACTACCGCCAGTTGTCGCGCATGGGCTACGAGGACGAGGCCAACGCCGCTCGCGTCGCCTGGAAAGATGGCGGCGGCGGAGCAGCCGCGCAGTCCCTGCCCGAGGAGATGCTGGATCAGTTCGGATTCGTCGGCACAACCGAAGAGTGCGTCGAGCGTCTGGAGCAAGAAGCCGCTGCCGGCGCACTGCTACACAACGTCAACGTGCTTGAGCAGGACCCAAACGAGTTCGCCAGCATCCTCGACGCGCTCATGGGCTAGATCGAAGTTATCGCTCTGGTCCCAGACCCCGAAAGGTGTCTAGGACGCTGAGTTACCTAGTCCCCGCTTTACGGAGACCTTTGCATAGTCGTGTTCCCAATCCTTCTGAGCTCCTGTAGGGGCGACCCTTGTGGTCGCCCGCATTGGCGATTGCATTACTGACCAGATAGGAGCGGCAGAGCGGGCGACCACAAGGGTCGCCCCTACAACCTGACCAATAGCGCACCGACCGATTTTCGCAAAGGCCTCCTTTACGCGGGGATCCGCTTGGGCGGTATGGGCTATCTGGTGTTGATGATCCGCGCGGGGAAGGAGCAGGTCCCGGCGCAAGGGCCGGGACTGGGGACAGCCACGGCAGGCGAATCTTCTGAGTGCCTAAAGGCGCCGAAACTTCCGCGATCAAGGTGAGGGACTAAGCAGCCCACTCGATCCACCAGCCGTGTGGTGATGAGCGGGCCAATAGCTGCCGGTTGCCTGCTCCATCGCGAAAGCGGGTGATGGCGAGCGAGGGGAATTGCACGTCGTCGATGTCGTCGAGCAAGTGCTCCAGTGTGACCAGCCATACTGGGCGATCACGGCTCGTTTCCGCCAGCGTTTCGAAGATCCGTTGCCGTCCGGCTGCCGGGATTTGATATATGGCGACCGTCGAGTACGCGGTCAGGGCCGCATCTTCGGGAGCATCGGCGATCATCTGTGGCAGCAACTCGGCGGCATCTCCCGAGCGCAGGTCGATCGGTGAATTCCCCAACTCAGCCGCTCCGTCGAGCAGTCGCTGGTGACGCTCGACGTGCTCCGGCCAGATCAATGCCTGGAGCCAGCGCAACTCCGATTCGTCGGTCAGGTCAATGGGATTGAGGTCGATACCACCGCGAAACTGGATCGCTAAATCATCAGCGAGCGGAGGCAGGGATCCGCTGCCCCGCAGCTCGGCTTCCAGCGAGACTCGAGCCTGCTCGCTGCCCCACGACGCCTCTTGGAGGCCTCCACGGGTGTATCGATAGTGGTAGCGATCCACATTCAGATTGAGTCCGGCACTGGCTCCGATATCGATCAGTGCCAGCGGGCGCTCGGATTCAGCCTGCACGATCGAAAATGCCGGTAACAGGCATGTGCAGCGACGAACCACGTTGGTCTGGGTGCGCCGATGCTGAATCAGTTCCAGAATCTCGGAGCGATGATCGAGGCAGAACTCGCGAAACGCAGGAAACGCCGGTTCCATCGGCCGATCCGCCCCTGAGATGATCGGATAGTGCGCCGACAGCGGATGTGCTGCGTACGCCCCACCGCTGAGCAGCAGGTATTGCACAGCCGCGAAGAGCATGTTGGGAGCCGGCTGGCGGCGACGTTTCTGCGCCGCGAGCTCAAGCAAATCACGGTCGAGCGACACGCCGTACGCGAGTTCGGCGTACATCGGCGAGGCGAGGTCGGGGGCTTCGACTCTGGCGAAGCGATGGAAGACGTCGCGATAATGCACCACGTTGGGCGCATCGAGACCGTTTCGCGGAGGCATGGATTGCCCTGAGAGCAGCCGAGCGCTAGGCGCTCAGGAACTCACCGATCTTGCCCAACAGCGCCTCGGGCTCTTCGACTTGCGGCATGTGCCCGGAGGCGGAGAACATCGCCACTTCCGAATTTGCGATGCTGCGATTGAAGTCCTCGGCGTACTGCGGCGGCACGAGACCATCCGACGCACCCCAGCAGATCAGCGTAGGAGAGGTCACTCGGTGAATCCGCTCGGCCAGACGCTTGTCGGGAATCGGCCACAGGAAGCGGGCTGCGGTCTGTAGCATCTTGGCTCGCTCGACGGTGGCCACCTGCAGCTCGTCCGGATCCTCCGGCGGCGGCGCGGTCATCATCTTCGCGCCCGGGTGCTCCTGGTCGTGGAACAGCGCCGGCACGAGCTCGTTGGGCATCATGGCGAAGAAGTCGGCAACGGGGTAGTCGTCATTCCAGAGGCCGACCGGTGCGATCAGCACCAGCTTGGAAACGCGGCTGGGCTGCATCGCGGCGACCTCGGCGGCGAACCAGCCGCCCATCGAGTGACCGACCACGATCACGTCGTCGACGCCCATCGCATCGAGGAAATCCCAGTAGAAGTAGAAGACATCGTGGTGGTCCATCAACCACTCAACGCCGGTCGAGTTGGCCGTCCCCGGTAGCTTTGGCGCGAGCACGCGATGGTGCTGCGAGAGTTGCTCGAGGAATGGGTCCCACATCAGGCCGCCGGCACCGTGGATGAAGAGCAGATCGGGTCCCGAGCCTGCCTCCATGTAACCCACGTTGAAACGGCCGTTGACCAACGAGATCGTCTTGTCTTCCATCCAGGCACCTCCAGGCGAACACATGCACAATCACGACCGCACGGCGCGAAACGCGCTCTTGGAGACGCGCGGACACGATGCAAGGCTATGAGTGCACATTGCCCAGTGTCAAACCCGCGAAGCGCCGTCGCCAGATGATTCCCGCCGCCACGATCAGCAGTCCAAAGGCCAGAGTTCCCAGTGCTCCAGCGACACTCGAGTCAAACTGAGCAATGATCAGCGTCAGCAAGGTCGCGTAGCTTCCGATCACCCCCATCGCAAATCCGATCCGATGCTGATAGACCACGCCCGCGGCGAGCACAAACAGCGCCCAGACGATCCCGATGGCGGCGAGCTCTGGACTTTGAACCGCCAACGCCGCGGCTGCGACGATCCCGGCAGCCAATAGCGCCGACTGCCAGAGCGGCGTCAACCAGTGCTCCGACAGCCGTCGCAACAGCCGAGGTCCCACCATTCCCAACGCTGTCGCCTCGATGCCGGTCAGCAGTACGATCACGGTGAGTCCCAGACGCGCACCGTTGTCAACGTCGGAGATACCGCCGGCGAGCGCGCCGACCAGCAGCACGCCAGACGCCGGCAGCAACTCGGGGCGTCCGTCTCTTAGCGCCCAGGCCGTAACGATCCAGCCGACCAGGAGAGTCCCCCAGTCGATGATTGGCTCTGTCGAGGCTGCGGCCAGTCCCAGAATGGCGAATCCAGCGCCCAGCGACGCGCCCAACCGACTCCATGCTGCCAGTTCAGGATTCCACCAACGCCTGGCCCGACCGACGCCGACGAGCACGGCGCCTGAGATCAGCAGGACCAGGACGAAGGTCAGCCATAGCTGCCAACCGTCGAGCGATCGGGAGCCGAACACCCCATGGTCCAGGGCACCCGCTCCGATTACCAACGCCGCTGGTGATTGCGCCAAGGCAGCGCTAGCGGCGAAGGTAGCCAAGGCCGACCGCGTCAGCCGGAGCATCAATATGCCCATGCTCACGACGACCAGGGTGATCAAGAACCAGCCGAGCCAGAGTTGATCATCGTCGCCGATCTCGTCCAACAGCCATCCCATTGCGATAGCCACCAGCAGCACCGCGACCCCAGAGCAGGCGTCGGACAACGCCGGCGACCGTTTGCGTTCGGCCAGCCAGGCCATAGCGACACCGATGATGCCGCCAGCGAAGGAGAAGGCGAACGAACCCAGACCATCGTCGAACAGCGACACCGTCAATAGCAGCCAGGCAATGACGACAATCGACGCGCCCAGGTAGGCCGCGACATCGGCGACTTGACCCTGCGAGATTCTGCGACCCGCCGCATCTGGCGGCGCTGCGGAGCGCTCCGCCTCCCACTGGAGAACTGCCGACTCCGTCTCTTCGTCGATCAGGTCAGCTTCGCGCCAGCGTGTCAGGGCCGAACGCCAGTCGTCCAGGTCGAACAGCGTGGCCATCTACGTCCCAGCGCAATCAACAAACCCAGACCTGGAGTCAGCCTAAAGTGATTGCCATGCCTGCGAAGCCGTTGCCAGCCTCGATCGTCCGTGCTTACGACATTCGTGGCACGACACCTGACCAGATCGACGAGTCCGTCGCCTGGAGGATCGGCAACGCCTTCGGTCAGTGGTTGCTGCAC
This sequence comes from Dehalococcoidia bacterium, assembly GCA_964291515.2. Taxonomy (GTDB): domain Bacteria; phylum Chloroflexota; class Dehalococcoidia; order Bin125; family Bin125; genus Bin125. The sequence goes on along the minus strand of OZ219805.1, from coordinate 3,236,932 downwards.
AATGGGGGCGAAAGTGCCGCCGTGGGCCGGGACGCCCGTCAGAGTTCGCCGGAGCTGTATGAATCCGCAATCGATGGCCTATTGAGCGCGGGCGTCAACGTCCATGCAGCCGGATTGTCGCCGACGCCGGTTATCGGCTGGACGGTCGATCAGCAAGGTCTGGGCGGCGGGCTGATCGTGACTGCGAGCCACAATCCACCCGAGTACAACGGGTTCAAACTGCTCGCAGATGCAGCGCGTCCACTGATGCCTGATGACATCGCGGATGTGGCCGCGACAGAGCCGAGAGCTGCGCCGTTAGCCGGAAGGCGTACCGAGTTCGATGTGATCGAACCGTACCTTGAGATGATTCGCAGTCGATTCGCCAACTCCACAGACATCGCAGTCGCCATCGATCCCGGCAATGGCACGACATCGTTGACCGCTGCCCGAGCGATGATCGATGCCGATGCGCGTGTTCACTCCATCCGTTCCACAGCTCGGCCAACGTCTGACATCGCCGCTGATCCGCAGAATCCGGGCACGATGCGAGCGTTGGCGCGCACGACTCGCAGCGTCGGAGCGGAACTGGGAATCGGCTGGGATGGCGACGGCGACCGGATCGGTGTGCTCGACCATCTGGGACGCCGCTATGAAGCCGACTGGTTGGTGGCACTACTTGCTCGTCCACTACTGCACCGCGTCACTGGGGCCGAGGTGCTGCTTGACCTCAAGACCAGCACCAGCGTGATCGAGAGTGTTGAACGTTACGGCGGCCGACCGGTCTCGGCCAAGACCGGGTACTCGTTCTTCCGAAGGCTGATGCGAGATCGGGAGATTGCATTCGGCGGTGAGACCAGCGGACACATCATGTTTGGTCCCGGCTATCGACCAAACGAGCACGCGCCGTGGATCGACGACGGCGTCTATGCGGCCTGTGCGTTGCTCGCTTACCTGTCGGCAAGCGGACGAACGCTGGCCGAAGCAATGGCCGAGATCGAGCCTCGGCCAATCTCGCCGGAACTGCGTCTGGACTGTCCTGATGAGCTGAAGGCCGATGTCGCTGAGGCGCTCGGTGGGTGGTTCGTCGCGCGGTATCCGCAAGCGCAGATCGACCGCAGCGACGGCGCTCGGGTCTCCCTGGGCGACGCCTGGCTCCACGCGCGAGCCTCAAACACTGCGCCAGCCCTGAGCCTGCGCTTCGAGGCCCGCGACGAAGCGGCGTATCGCCGAGTCGCTGAGCAGTTACAGGCCGCCCTCAAATCACATCGATCCGTTGCGGGCATTGAGCAGCTCAATGACGCTCCGACCGTCGGACCGCAATCGCTGACTTAGCTATCTCACGAACAGTTCAACTTCGAGCTCGTCGGCCAGTTCACGAATCGACACTTCTGGTTTAACCTCGGTCACCAGCATCACTCGTACCGTCCCAACCCGGCCATTGAGACGGTCTTCCGCTTGCATCACGGCACGCATCTTGACCAGCGTGAACAGCGCAAGCTGTAACTCGTGCGACTCGGCTTCCTGCGGGCGGACCTCGACAATTAGCGCATCAGATTCGCCGACGAACGCCGCGTCGGACTCGTCGCCGGAAGGGAACCAGCGCTCAGTGGCGCCAACCGCATCGGAAGGAGCTCCGAGGATCGGTCCGTTGGCCGCGGCCCATTCCTTGAGCGCGCGATGCGCCGAACTCTCCTGCGTGCCCGAACGTGTCTTGGTCGGTGGCAATCCGAAGGCGTAGATTCCAACAGTGACCCAATCAAAGCGTTGCATCGCGGCCAGATCCGCATCTGAGGCCCCACCGAGCAAGCTCTGTAGATCCGGAGCCTCCGGGTACATCTCCCCAATCGTGGCTTGCATGCCATCGGCCACTACGGCGAGATCGACTGCGCCAATCTCCACTGAAAATCGTAGTTGTGCGGCCTCTGGATCTGCGAGCACACCCTTGCGAGCGGACTTCGTCAGAAATCGGAACAAGGTTCTCTGCAGGTCGATGTCGGTCAGTTCAAGCGGCATGGCGGTAGGGTACTGATCGATGAGCCGCCAACCCGCGTTCGTACCACGAGAGATCTTCCGTGCCTACGACATCCGCGGTCTCGCGCTCGGCGCTGATGCGTTGCTCACACCGGACCTGGCGATGCGAATCGCACTGGCCTATGCCGGGCTGGTTGAATCCGCCGCGCAGGTCGTGGTCGGCGGCGATCAGCGAACGACCACGCCAGCATTGCAACAGGCCGCGATTGCGGGGTTGCTGGATGCCGGCCTGGACGTCGTCGACATTGGTCGAGCGCCGTCGCCACTGGTCTATTGGGCTACTGCCCTGCTCACACAGGAGCGTCCCACCGCCGGATTGGTCGTCACCGCTTCTCACAATCAACCTGAGGACAACGGGATCAAGTTGCTGCACACGGACGCGATGCCGCTCTTGCCGGAACAGATCCAGGCGGTCGCCGACCGTGTGGCGTCAGGTGTTTCTACTGGCGATCGACAGGGCGACCGCAGCCTGTGGAGCCCAAGACCTGCCTACGTTCGCAGCCTGGCTGAATCGTTTCGAGTACAACGGCCACTGCAGGTCGCGATCGATCCCGGCAATGGTGTCGCCACCGTGACGGCGCGAACCGCGTTGCAGGCAATCGGGTGCGAAGTGGTCGCGATCAACGACGACCCAGAAGAGCCTCACCCGCCACACATCGCCGACCCACAACATGCGCAAAACGTCGGGGAGCTTGCCGAGTTCGTTCGCGAGTCAGGCGCCGACCTGGGCTTCGCCTTTGACGGCGATGGCGATCGGCTGGGACTCGTCGACGGACGCGGGCGTCGCGCCACTCCCGATCAGGTGCTGGCCCTATTAGCACAGGACTGGATATCGGCACATCCAGGGGCCGCGGTTCAGATCGACGTCAAAACGTCGCAGGCCGCGATCGATCACATCGCTGCCCTCGGCGGCAATCCCGTGTTCGGACCAGTTGGACACTCGCTGGGCAAGTACGCGATGCGCGACAGCGGGATCGATGTTGGCGGCGAAGCGTCGACACACTACTACTACCGAATCGATGATCCGCCCCACATCACCGACGACGCCGTGCGCACGGCTTGTCGCATTGCCGAACTTGCGTCGCGGACGCCGATTGAACCGTTGCTTGATGCCGTTCCTCGGTATCGCATTTCGCCGGAAGTGAAGATTTCATGTCCTGATGATCGCAAACACGCGGTCTCAACAGCGATCACTCAGCACGCACGGAGGCGCTGGCCGGTGAACGAGATTGACGGGGCCCGAATTGATCTCTCATCTGTTGCTGCCGGCGGTTGGTGCATCATTCGCGCGTCTAACACGACGCCAAATCTGACGATCGTTGCAGAAGCTCGGACAGATGCAGGCTATGAAGCAGTGCGGCGGATTAGCGCGGACATCCTGGCTGAACAGGGGCTCGATCCTGCGCCGTTACTCAGTCAGCCACCGCTTGACTGAGTTCGCCTTGATTGAGTTCGGCGGACGGCATGTCAAAGACGTCCGCCAGCAGTTCGTAGGAACGTACTCGGGCGGCGAAATCGTGTGTGATCGTGAGGGCGATGAACTCGTCGACCTCGTAGGCCTGGGCTAGCTGCTCCAGCTTGTCGCGCACCTGCTCGGGCGAGCCGTGGATGCTGCGATTCTGCATGTAGGCGAGATAGTCCAACTCTGGTTGCGAGTAGGGGAAGTTCAATGCTTCCTCAACCGACGGAATCCCACCGCGCATGCCGCGATTTCCCTTGATCCGCCAGCACCAACGACTCCAGCAGAGGCGCTCGGCTTCCTCAGACGTTTCAGCCACAGTGACGGAGACGCCCAGCGATGCCCGAGGTTCAGCACTCACTGGCGATGGCTGGAACCGCTCGCGATACTTGCGCACGACCTGCTCACCGCCCTCGGGCGAGATGAAGTGAGCGAAGCAGTGCGACCAACCCAACTCGGCTGCGACATGTCCGCCGTAGTGCGACGAACCGAGCAGCCACAGTTCGGGCATTGGTGCGCCTGGCGGCGCCGCCTGGACTTCCCGGTACTGATGATCGGGCGGCAGGTCGTCGGCCAGCCAGCCGTAGAGGTCGAGCAGCTGCTCAGGGAAGTGGTCGATGCCCAGGGCGCCTGGACCATGAACCAGGGCACGCGCGGTGCGACCATCCGAGCCTGGCGCTCGGCCGACTCCGAGGTCAATCCGGTCTGGGAACTGCGTGGTGATCGTGCGGAAGTTCTCGGCCACCTTGAGCGAGCTGTAATGGGGCAGCATGATGCCGCCTGACCCGACACGGATGCGGGACGTTTGCGCGGCGACCTGGGGAATCAGTACCTCCGGCGAAGCGCAGGCAAGCGAGCCGGCATTGTGATGTTCAGCCAACCAATAACGCGAATAACCGAGCCGATCACAGGCCTGCGCAAGTTGGAAGGTTTCAGAGATGGCTGTCGCCGCTGTGCCGCCGTCTCGAATCGGAATCTGATCGAGCACGCCGAGCGTAATGTCTTGCACCATGCCGTCAGCCTACAACCGACCCTGAACGCTCGCGTAAGCTGAGTATGCAGATCCACGTGCCCCAGCGTCCTCGCGACGCCCTCCGAACACTGCTGGAGACTTCCATGACCACTCGTTCCGACGCCCCGAATCAGTCGCTTGCGCCGATCAGCAGTCGCGCGGCCGATGCGGCGCGTGAGGCGTGGGACAACTTCCCCGCGCTCTACAACGCGAACACCGCGACCAAGGGGATGACCGTCGGAAACATGACCGAGTGGGGACTCTCGGGCGCCGCGCCGAAAAGCCAACTGCCGCCGATTTCCCTCGGCGGAGGCATCCCGGACGCTGAGACCCAGCCACGCGCGGAATTGCTCGCGGCGATGGGTCGAGTGCTGGAAGCACCTGGAGACGCGCCGCTCGTCTACGGCGGCGCACAGGGCTATAGGCCGCTGCGCGACGAGATCGCCAGTTACTTTGCCCGCAACCATCCGTCGCAACCAACCGCCGACTGGTATCTGCTGACGAACGGCGCCGCAGGGGCGATTGAGTCGATCTGCGCATCCTTCCTCGATCCGGGTGACGTGGTCATTACCGAGATTCCGACGTTCGCCGGTTCACTGCGCACGATGCGCGGCAAGCAAGCCTCGGTGATCGGCGTGGGGATGGATGATGAGGGAATCAACCTCGAAGATCTCGAGGCGACGATTAACCGTCTCGAAGCTGAGGGCCGAACGATCAAGCTGATCTACACCCAGCCGACGTTCCACAACCCGACCGGTCTGACGATGACGCTAGAGCGCCGACTCGGACTGATCGAGCTGGCCGCGCGGCGCAAAATCCTGTTGATGGAAGACCATGCCTACTCGGAGCTGTACTTCGACGGCCCGCCGCCGCCGACCCTGTCCGAACTGACCGACGGTTGGGGCGTGCTGACCGTTGGGACGTTCTCGAAGGTGATCGCCACCGGCCTGCGCGTCGGTTGGGTGCAGGCGCGACCCGACTGGATCCAGGCGATGGTTCCGGCGCGATTCGATATGGGCAACAGTCCGCTGCTGCATCGGATGCTGCACGAGTTCATGGTGCGCGGCAACTTCCGCGAGCACGTGGAAGCAATGCGCAAACTCTATGGTCTCAAAGCCAAGACGCTGGCATCCGCGCTCGAGCCGTACGGCGAGCCCTACTTCGACGTGATTGAACCCTCCGGTGGATTCTTCCTCTGGCTGAAACTACGAGAGGGACTGACCGGTGACGCCGTCCGCGACTTTGCCGCCGAGGACGGCCTCAGCTTCCCCTCGGGCAATCGCTTCTATCCCGGCAACGACGCCGGCGATGATGGTGAATCGGTCCGGCTCGCGTATTCCTGGCCGCCGGCGCAGAAGCTCGAAGAGGCGGCTGACCGACTCGGTAGAGCCTTCAACCGAGCCGCCAACGGTAGCTAGCGACGCGAAACCGTGCCCTGTGGTCGGCCGTCAAAACGGGTGGCGACCATAGATGGTCTCCGGATCACATACGAGCTGCATCGCAGCCCCCGGCGTCGCAAGAACGTCACGCTATCTGTGGAGGGCGAGCTGCTGCGGGTCTTGTCCCCGGTGCGGGCTTCTCAACGACTGATCGATGAGTTCATTCAACAGCGCGCCGACTGGATCACTAAACGACTGGCCGCGGAACATCCAGCAGGGCTGCAAGCCGAACTCCGCGAAGGAGGTTCTCTGCCTCTGCTTGGCGATCGCTACCCCGTAGTGGCCAGTCATGTGCCGTTCCATTTCGACGGTAAACGATTTCAGGTGAATGTCAGGCGACCGGATCGAGCAGCGTTCGCAGAGGGATGGCTGCGCGAATATGCCCGGGGCCACTTCGCAGCCAGAGTGGAGCACTGGTCGCCGATTGTTGGCGCACAGCCGGCTCGAATGCAGATACGCAATCAGAAGACCCGCTGGGGCAGCGCCTCCTCAAACGGCACGTTGAGCTTCAACTGGCGACTGATCTTCGCCGATCCTGACATCCTCGATTACGTCGTAGTCCATGAACTGTGCCACTTCATCCAGCCGAATCACAGCCGGGCTTACTGGCAACTCGTCGAGTCGATCATGCCCGACTATCGAGATCGGCGTCAGGCGCTGAAAGATGCGGCAGACGGCCTCACCTGGTAGCGAATGGCACGAACACAGGAACCCGGCGAGATTGCCGCGACCGAGCGCGGCAAGGTCGGAATCATTTCTGCGTTGAGGGCAAACCGACCCTAGTCCGAGGCTGCCTCTGCGGGCTCTTGCAGGAAGTCTGGAACTTCCTGGCCGGCGTCGCGGAAGGCTTTGGCCAGGACGTCGACGCGGCTGAACGATACTGCGCCTCCGCCTGAAGCGACCCACTGCTGCGTCCCCTCGACCGACGCAAGCTGACCCTGGAACTTCGGCGCCACGTAGCGGGCGAACAGCTCGTAGGAATTGCGAATGCCTTCGCGATTCGCCCACTCGTGCGCGAGCATCATCAGGCCGCCGAATCCGCCCGAGTTTTCTTGCAAAATCTCGATTGCCTTAATCGCGTCGTCTGGCGTACCGATGATCGCGCCGCCGGTCTCGACAGCGCCTTCCGGTGTCTCGGAGGTGCCAGGTAGGACTGCTTGCAGCGTGTCGCGGAAGTAGTCAAGCTGCCAGGCTCGCCAACCTTCGCGAGCCTCGTCGAAGGCCTGCTCGCGAGTCTCGGCAATGTACATCGGAATCACGAGGCGCCACTTGTTGCGGTCGACGACGGTGCCCTCTCGCTCGGCGATCTCTTCTACTTCATTCCACTGACCCTCGAGGTTCGAACGTCCGCCGGGCAGGTAGACGCCGATACTGAGCATCCCCATCCCGTACTTGCCCGCGGTGACTCGGCCAGCGGGGCTGACGGTCGACGCGACGGCCATCTCGAAGTGGGGCTTGGTGTACGGCGATAGCTGGAGTCGAGCGTCGTTGAGCTCGAACCAGTCGGTCTTCATGTTGACCGGCCCGTCCTGCTTGAGCAGCGCCATGATCGCCTGCAGCGACTCGTCCATGCGTTGTCGCTGGTAGAGCGGATCGATGCCCATCATTCGCGCGTCGGACGAGAGCGCTCCTGGCCCGACGCCCATCATCACGCGCCCTCGGGTCATGTGATCGAGCTGGATCATGCGGTCGACCACCATTAGCGGGTGGTGGTACGGCAGCGAAACGACGCCGGTGCCCAAGCGGATGTTGTTGGTCCGCTCGGCTGCGGCAGCGATGAATACCTCAGGTGACGCGATCAGTTCCCAGCCGGCCGAGTGATGCTCGCCGATCCAGGCCTCGTCGTAACCGAGATGATCGAGCCACTCGACCAGCTCAAGGTCGCGGTGGATGGCCAGCGAAGGGTTCTCACCGACCCGGTGGAACGGCGCCATGAAAATACCGAAGTCCATTCGTCCGTCGCTCGCCATGTCTTCCCCCATTCGATTCCTGTGCGTGTGGGCCGATATTGGTCAGTCGGCGTTACCTTGCGTACGAGTGTACCCACCCTGCGAACGCAGCAGACCGGCGACAGGCTGAAGGAAGGGGTATTGCGATGACTAACTCCATGTATATGCAGCGGCGCACCACGCGCTTCGACCCGACGATCAACTGGCGTGACACCTACGCCGAGCGACTGGCCACGCCGGAGATGGCCGCTGCGATGTTCAAGTCGGGCGACCATCTCTGGATTCCGCCTGGACACGCATCGCTGCCGATTCTGGAAGCGCTGGTCGCGCGCAGCGACGAACTCGAGGGCGTCGAGGTGCGCGGCATCGTCGTGCCCGATGCGGGCTGGTTCACCGAAGAGATGATGTCGGCGTTCCACGTCGCGCCGCAGTTCGGGACGCTGTTCGACCGCGACGCGGTCAATGCCGGGATCGCCGACTATCACCCGTATTGGCTGGTCGGCATTCACAAGGCCTGGGACGCAGGGCGTGAGGACGAAGCCTGGCCGATTGACGTCCTGCAGATTCGCACCACGCCGCCGAACGAGGCGGGGTTCGTTTCGCTTGGTAGCTCGGTCTGGGACGGCGTGACCTCGGCCAAGCGAGCCAGGAGGGTGATCGCCGAGGTCAACGAACACGTGGTAGAAACGTTCGGCGATTCCTGGCTGCACGTGTCCGAGATCGACTGTTTCGTGCCCGGCGAGTCGCCGGTGATGGTGAATCTCGAACACCCGGAACCAAATCAAGTCGACCTGGGCCTGGCTCACTACGTGGGAGAACTCGTCCAGGACGGCGACACGATCCAGGTCGGCGTCGGCTCACACTCAGGCGCACTGGCTCGGTTGGGCGCATTCGACGAGCGAGAGAACCTCGCCTATTTCGCCGAACTCACCACCGAAGGACTGGTCCCACTGGTCGAGCGAGGGATCATCACCGGCAAGTACTCGCAGACGCATCCCGATAAGTTCGTCGCCACAGTCATCGGCAACACGCCGGACGAGATTGCGACCGTGCACCGCAATCCCGCCTTCGAGACGTACAGCATTGAGTACCTGCTCGACCCACGGCAGATCGCGCGAAACGAGAACATCGTCGCAATCAACGGAGCGCTCACGGCCGACCTGACCGGCCAGCTCGGAGTCCACACCATCGGACCGCGAGTCTACGCCGGAGTCGGCGGTCACCTGGCCTTCGCGATGGGCGCATACCTTGCGCCGAGGGGCCGCTCGGTGACGGTGTTGCCGTCGACCAACCGATCAGGAACCATCTCAACGATCATGGCACAGTTCGATCCAGGTCAGATCGTGACGGTGCCGAGGGACATCGCGGATACGGTCGTGACTGAGTATGGGATCGCGAGGTTGCTGGGCAAGACAGTCCGAGCCAGAGCAGAGGAACTCATCGCCGTCGCCCACCCCGAATTCCGCGGAGAACTGCGCAAGGCGGCTCAGAAGCTGTTCTATCCGTAGGAAAGCAGCACACCAGTGGCGACCAAACATCGACGCCTGGTGATTCTTGCCAACTCCCGTAAGGGAGGCGCCAGATGCGTTGCCGGCATGGAGATTCGGAATCGCCGTGCGCAGGACTGGATTCGGCCGATAGACGGCGCTGGCGGCACTGTTGCCAACTACTTCGGGCAGTATGAGGACGGCAGCGAGCCTGTCGTGGGCGATGTGCTGACCTTGTCCCTAAAGGGCCCGGAGCAACGCAAGGACCATCAGCGCGAAAATTGGTGGCTCGACACGTCTTGTCGTTGGAGAAAGGATGACAAGTTGACATGGGACCAGCTCTGCACGCTCCCAATGTCGGATGTGCCCCTTTGGTCGGACGAGCAAGCTGGCAACAGCGGCTTCGGGCTCAACAATCGGGTCCGGCTCTCGGTAGCGAGAACGTTGACCTCATCACTTCGGCTCATTCGTGTCAGCGATCTGCAAATCGAGGTCGTGCACGCCAATCATGATCGGGTGGACGGCACGTTCGAGTTTTTGGGCAAGCGATTTCGATTGAGCGTCACCGATCCTGTCTATGAACGTGAGTACTACAATAGACCTGAAGGGCAATACGAGCTTGGTGAGTGCCTGTTGACCATCAGCTTGGGCGAGCCGTTTGCTGGATTCTGCTACAAGTTGATTGCTGGCATCATTGAGCGGAAGCGTTATCAGCAGTGACCACGATCTGTACCATCGGTCATTCCAATATGGAAGCGGTTGACTTTGTCGGACGGCTGCAAGCCCATCAGATCGACGCCCTGGTGGATGTACGTTCGACACCGGCGTCGAGTTGGGCGACGCAGTTCAATCGGGAATCGCTGCGCAACACGTTGCGATCGGCTGGAATCCGTTACGCGTTTATGGGAAAACAGCTGGGCGCTCGATCCGCGAATCCAGAACACTACCAAGACGGACAGGTCGTGTACGACCGCATCGAAGCGTCCGAAGAGTTTCGTGACGCGATAGCGCAAGTGCTTCGGAATGCTTCACAGCTTCGGATCACGCTCATGTGCGCTGAGCAGGACCCACTGGACTGTCATCGCAGCGTGCTTATTGCTCGCGCCTTGGCCTCGCGAGGTTGCGGGGTCGAACACATTCTGAACGACGGCACAACCAGTTCGCAGGAGGAGTTAGAGCGGCGGTTGCTGACTCAGACAAAACAGGACCAACCAAACCTCTTTCTGAGTAGAGCGGAGCGTGTTGAACAGGCTTGGAATCAACGTGAGGCCATGATTGCTTACCGACTTCCCGAATCAGCCGGTTCGGAGCAGCAACTGGTGGCCCACTGATGCGGATCTACACGATCGGTTTTACGAAGAAGTCCGCCATGGACTTCTTTTCGCTGATTCGTGATCACCGGGTGCGGCGCCTACTTGACGTGCGGCGAAACAACACGTCTCAGCTCGCGGCGTTCGCCAAAGCATCAAAGGACGGAGGCGGTGGCGATCTTGGCTTCTTCCTGCGCGAACTCTGCCAGGCGGAATACCAACACCTACCGGAGCTTGCGCCAAAAGCGGAACTACTGAAGGCGTATCGCGACAAGCGTTGCGACTGGGGTTCCTACAGCGAGCAGTACGTCAACGGCTTAGTGGAGCAACAGGTAGAAGCGCTGCTCGACAGAGACCTCTTCAATGAAGCAGTGCTGCTATGCAGCGAAGCATCTCCAGAACGCTGTCACCGACGCCTCGCTGCCGAGTATCTCCAGCGGCATTGGGTCGATGTCGAGATCGTCCACCTCTAGGCGTGCTCGCGTATCCACTCGCCGATGTGATTGATGGCCTCCTGACCCTCGGGGAGCATTGGCGCGAAGCCTTGCCAGACGTGGAACATGTCGTCCCAGATTTCCTCGACGACCTCGACTCCGGCGTCCCGGGCACGGGCTGCGACCCGCTCCGTGTCTCGACAGATCATCTCGACGCTGCCAGCTTGCAAGAGCAACGGACAAATGCCCTCGTAATCGCCGAACAAGGGTGACAGCAGCGGGTCCTTGCGGTCCGCCTCGACGGCGTACATCGCCGCCCACTCCTGTGAGGCGGTGATTGCGTCTGTGTTGGCGGGGATCGTTGGGTCATCCAGTCCGAATGCCGACAACTCCTCTGGGCTTGCAGCGAGATCGGTCCAGGCGGAGAGCCCGATTCCGCCGGTGGGCATGCGCACGCCGCGCTCACGAGCAGCCAAGAGGGTGGCCAGCATCAGCCCGCCGCCGGCTGAGTCGCCCCCGACGAAGACTGAAACGGCATCGCTCGGACCATCCGGTCCGTTGGCCCAGATGTACTCCAGGCCGATGATCGCATCGTCAACTGCTGCGGGATAGGGATGCTCCGGCGCCAACCGGTAGTCAAGGCTCAGCGCCACACATCCGGCTGCGCGGCAGATATCGGCCACGAGCCGACGATGTGTATTGATCGATCCCAGGACATATCCGCCACCGTGGACGTACAACAGCCGGCGACTCGGATCGGAGTCGGCCAATACCGTCCACTCGCCGGGGACGCCGTTGACATCAACTGCCGTCAGCGTGACATCGTCCTGTAAGGGAAAGGCGAATCCTGCCTCCATCGCTTCGCGTTGCTGCTCGACGGACAGTTCAGCTCCGATCATGCTGGCAGCCTGCGCCTGCATTGCCTGCACAACTTCGCTGTATTCCTTGGACGGCATGGTCTGCTCCGATTCGACTTGCGGCAGTGGGCCTACGCGTGTTGATTGATGAACTCGCCGATCCGCTCGACGGCTGCCTGGCCTTCGGGCAGCATCGGCGCGAAGGCGTGCCAGACGTGGAACATCTCGTCCCAGACTTCCTCGACCACGTCGACGCCTGCGGCTCGCGCCTTCTCCGCGACACGGGTCGTGTCTGAGAGCAGGATCTCGGCGTCGCCGACCTGGAGCAACAGCGGCGGCAGTCCGGCGTAGTCGGCGTACAACGGCGATGCAAGCGGGTCGGCGGCGGCCGCGTCACCGAGATACTGCGCAGCCATGCCGCTGACCATGGCGGAATCGGTAATCAGCGGATCTGCTTCGGCGCGGGTCTGAATCGTCTCTCCAGTAATCGCGAGGTCGGTCCAGGCGGAGATGCCGATCGCGGCGTTCGGCTGATCGACGCCCTGATCTCGCGCTGCGAGCAGCGTCGCCAACGTCAGTCCACCGCCTGCCGAGTCACCCGCAACGAATGTCGACTCCGCAGCGCCTGCACCGTTCGGTCCGTTGGCCTGGAGGAACTTGAGCCCTTCGATTGCGTCTTCGACCGCGGCTGGGAACGGATGCTCGGGCGCGAGCCGGTAGTCGAGGTTCAGCACAGAGCATCCGCCAGCGCGCGCGATGTCCTCGCAGAGACGTCGATGCGTGAGAGCGGAACCGATAACGTAGCCACCGCCGTGGACATAGAGCAGCCGGCGATTGGGATCGGACTCAGCCACGGTGACCCACTCGCCGGGAACGCCGTTGGCAACGACCGGGACGACCGTTGCGGCGTCAGTGGCCGGGAATGATGAAGCTTCCATTCCTGCCCGCATTTCCTCGAGAGTGGGGTTTCCTTCGCCAAGTGGACGCTCAGCCATCAGGCCGAGGACTTTCTGCAGTTCTGCTGATGCCATCGTGGTTGTTCCTTCTTGGTGCAGGTCGCTCGCATCTTGTGCTGCGCAGGCTAACGACTCGGTTGCGGCATACTGCAGACAGTTGCTCACCCGATCGACTGCTCTCGGAGGAATATCGATGCGCATTTTGGCTCCACCGAACGCCGCGACGCTCGCCGGCAAAGTTGAGGCCGTGAAACAGCTTGAGTCTGATGGCTTTGCGGGCGCCTTCATGGCGTCGATGTCTCACGACGCGATGACCGTATTGGCGCTCGCCGCTGGCGAGACGTCCGACATTGAGCTCGGTACGTTTGTCACCCCGACGTACACGCGACATCCCGTCGCGATGGCTCAGCAGGCGTTGGCCGTCAATGCGGCTGCGGGTGGTCGGTTCACGCTGGGCTTGGGGTTGTCACACGAGGTCGTAATTCGCGACTCGTGGGGGTTGGACTTTACGCGCGTCGTGCGGCACATGCGGGAGTATCTCGAGATTTTGGTCCCCCTCATGCGAGGCGAGGTCGTCCACTACGAGGGCGAGATGTTCCAGGTGCACTCACAGGTCGAGCTGGCCGATGGCGATCCGCCACCGGTCGTGGTTGCGGCGTTGGGGCCACAGATGCTTCGGGTGACGGGACGATACGCCGACGGCACCGCGCTCTGGCTGGCTGGACCACAATGGATCGAAGACGTCGTCATCCCTGAACTGGGAGGTGCCGCTCGTGATGCTGGCAAACCCGATCCACGAGTGATCGCGGGCGTCCCGATCGCGGTGACTGCTGATCCTGACGGTACTCGCGAGCGCATCTCGCGCGCGTATGCGATGTACAACACGCTGCCGTCGTATCAGCGTGTGATCCAGGGGTCGGGCGCTGACGATCCCGCTGGAGTTGCGATCGTGGGGAGCGAAGAAGAGATCGAGCAGGCACTGTTTCGTTGGCGTGACATCGGGGTGACGGACTTCTATGCCGCATTTGAGGGTGCCAACGCGGAGGAGCGGCAACGGACACGCGAGTTCATCGCAGCGCTCGCGCCAACCCTCTAGCCTGCCGCAAAGAACGTTCAGCTACCGCCTAGTGAATCGGAGTGCTTCATGGCCGTGTTTCTCGAGGTTCGACACCGGATCAAGCCGATCACCAACACTGCGTTCGACCTGTTCGTCGACTTCTACGCCGACACCGTCGTCCCCGCCATGGAGCGTCACGGGATTGACCTGATCGGCGCCTGGAAAATGACCGGCGGCGAGATGGGTTGGGATCTATCGATCCATCGCTACGAGAGCATGGCCCACGCCGAGGAATGTCTCGCGTCGCTGGGTCAAGACAAAACACTCTGGTCGACGGTCGAGAAGTTGCGGGGCGAAATCGAGATCGAAGAGGTCACCAAGTTCGCCAATCGCGTCTCCTACGGCACCGAAGAACGGCTGCAGGCAGCGCTCGACGCCAATCCCGATCAGCCGCGTCAGTACATGCTCGCCGTCCTGCAAACCGCGGGCGGCGGCTTGCTGCCAGCGATTGACGGGATCGGCGGCCTTGTCGACACGATGGATAGCGCCGGCGCGCTGCAATTGGTGACTGCGTATGCGTCACGTATCGGTCGGACGGGCGAGTTGACCGATCTGTGGATCATGCCTGGCGGCGCTCAGGGCATGATGGAGTACCGAGCGGGCGATCCGCTCAAGGACATCATCGGCCCGCTGCGAGAGCACGCGCCGGAGGAGGAAATCTACTTCCTCAATCCGCTGCCGTACTCGAAGCTGCAGTAGCGCGTCTGCTAGCGCTCCCAAGCGCTGAGCACCTTGCGACCTGCGCAGTCAGAGTTGGACGGCGGGTAGGCGGCGCAGTTCTTCGGTGCGCATGTCGATCTCGATGCCGAGCGACTCCATCGCTGTTGCGCCGAGGAGTGGCCGGACGCTGTCGTCGGCGAAGACGACCGTCACCCACGCTTTGCCGCCCAAAAGCTCAACTCGGGCGCCACCGACGTCCATCTCATTGACGTGCCCATCGGCCATGACGTACCGACGTGTCTCCTCGGCCTGAATCCCGATTTCGCGGAGGCGAGACTGCGGCACGACCGTGTCGATGGCGCCGCTGTCGATCAGGAACTCGCCTTCCCACCTTCGATCGCGGACTGATGGATTGCTAATCACGACATTCGCCAAAATCGCGCCCATCGGTACTCCCTCCTGCTCCCTTTGGTGTGTGCGACAGGTCAACGGTATCGCGATGTCTCGGCTTGCGACGACCGATTAGGTCACCATCCGACGCACGATTTCGTACGTCAGCTCGACACCCATGTTTAGATTCTCGATAGTCATGTGCTCGTCGTTTCCGTGGAATCCGGCGGCTTCTTCGGGACTGAGCAGTACAGGGATGAAGCCGTAGGCGGGAATTCCCTGCTGTCGAAGGAAGCGATTGTCGGTGCCTCCGACGCAGGTTGAGGGGACGACGGTTGCGTCTTCGACGGCGTCGTTTACCACCGTTTCGATCGTCCGGTAGAGCTCGGTGTCCCAATCGACCTCGACCGGCTGCTCCTGATCCCATCCCGAGAACTCGACCTCGATCCGGTCATCGTCGATCACGGCCATCACCTGCTGTCGCCAGTCCTCTCGGTCCTGACCGGGCAGGAGGCGACAGTCGATGGTCGCCTCTGACTTGGCCGGGATCACGTTTGCTTTGATCCCGCTGTTGACCATCGTCACGTTCAACGTGTTGATGAACATCGCGTGCGTGCCCGGGTGATCAATCACGTGCGCGGTCAGTTCTTCGGCGTCCTTGACTGGCGGGATGTGACCTTCCTCGATCAGTCGGTCTAGCCAGACCTGGGTCGAGGGCGTGATTGTCACAGGACGTTCCCAGGCGGCCAGCTTCGAGAGCGCGTTGACCAGGTGGACAGCCGAGTTGTCGTAGTGCGGCCGCGATCCGTGTCCCGGCGTGCCGATTGAGGTCAGCTTGAGCCAGCAGATGTCCTTCTCGTTCGTTGCGACCGAGAAGATGTTCGCTTCCTCGCCCATGAGCTGGGTCGAACCTGAACCGCCCTCTGATAGCTCGAACTCGACGTCGATCAGGTCGGGGCGATTCTTGCAGAGCCAGTCCATGCCCCAGACCGAGCCCGCCTCTTCGTCGGGCACGCCGCAGAAGACGAGGTCGCGGGTCAGCGGCACATTGTGGCGCTTGAGCAGCAGCATCGTCATCAGATGCATGATCCCGCAGCCCTTCATGTCGACTGCACCGCGTCCATAGACCTTGCCCTCCTCGATGTAGCCCTCAAACGCCGGCTTGGTCCAGTACTCCTCCTCGACTGGCACGACATCGGTGTGGTTGCAGAGCATCATCGGCCGCTTCGAGCCGTCGCCACGCAGCCAGGCAAAGACCGCCTCGCGGTTTGGCTGAATCTCCACATACTCAACCTCCATCCCGGCCTCAGACAAAATCCCGCCCAACCACCGAGCGGCGGGCTTCTCATTGCCGGGAGGATTCGAGGTGTCAATCTGCAGGTACTTGACAAAGAAATCGAGCGCCTCGTCAAACGTCGCTTGCCAGTTGATGGTTTCGGTCGCTGCCATTCAAGAGCTCCTGTCGCGCCTTGGCGTCGTCTCAGCTCAGGTTAACTCTCAACCATCCGACGCCATGAGACTGTCTCAAAAGTCGATCCTGTTGAGACTGTCTCAAAAGTCGGATAACGAGAGGGGGCGGGGCCAAACGGCCCCGCCCCCTCTGATTTGGACAGGATTTGTCCGCTAGAGAGAACTACGCGCGGTTGCGGACTCGGCGGAGGCCGAGACCGGCTGCGGCGGCGATGCTCAGGGCGATCAGCAGGCCGATCAGGCCAGCCGAGACACCGCTGCCGTCAGCGAGACCACCGCTACCCGTACCGGGGTACTCGGTGTCTCCCATACTCGTGTCGCCGTCTTCCATGTGGGTCTCTTCGCCATCGAGGTCGGCCATCTCGCCGTCTTCATCACCAGCGAGTTCGTCGCCTTCTTCCATGGCTGGTTCTTCCATGACCATGGCGGTGACGGCAACTGCGGACTGGCCGGAGCCGGCCGGGGTAACATCAGCGTCGGCCGACTTGCCGTTGAGCGTGAAGCTCACGTTGTCGGCATCGTCGCGGTCGACATCGACGTACCAGGTACCGTCTTCAGCGACTTCTGTGGAGCCGAGCTCATTGCCCATGTCGTCGACCACACCGATCATGTCGCCGGCGGTCGCGCCGGTGCCGTAGAAGCGGTGGGGCGGCTCTTGCTGCGCCGAGGCGAGGCTCAAGGTCGCCACTGCGATAGCCAAGCCCAGCGCCAGTCCAACCACCCTCGACATCAGTCTGTGCTGTTTCATCTCAGCATCCTTTCGTTCCCAGTCCCCGACTTGCTCGGGGACCTGCTTGGGGTCGCCGCTCCCCTCACTGGTCGAGGGGAGCGGATGCTAGTCCCTAGTTGCTGATGTAGAGGATGTCGCTCTTGGTGACCATGAAGTCGCTCGAACCCGGCACCATCGTGCCGTCAACGACCGAGTAGCGGACCCACGAACTGGTGATCGTGCTCCACAGGTGGAGGGCGGTCGCGCCGCGGCCACTGATGAGGCCGAAGATCTCCGAAGCGGTGGTCTCGACGTCGCAGGTCCAGCTCGAGAAGCCGGCCGGGTTGCCCAAGCAAGAGACCGAAACTTCCTCCTCGGGCATCGCTTCCGGCTCAACCACACCGGCAGTGCTGGTGACGACCTTATGGTCGAATCCTGAGCCGCTCGTGGCGGTAACGACTGCAGTGCCGTCTCCAACAACGACCAGTCGACCAGTTACCACGCCGTCCTCGGTTTTGCCGGTGCCAGAGTTGTTTTCGGCTCCCTTGAGCACCAGTACCAACACGGAGTCGCCATCGCCTCTAACGTCAGAAGCTGTGACGACAACGTCTATGCCGTCGGCAACAAGGCTGCCACTTTCGTCGGTGACCGTCGCAGTGAACTCGATGCTCTGACCGACCATGTCTGGCGCGGTCTCGTCGATGTTGAGGTCGACGTTGGCTGCTGGACCAGTAACAGTCACAACGGTAGTTGCAGCAGAGTCCTTGACAGCGTGCAGGCCAACACTAACGGTGTACTCTCCTGGCGGAGTCTTGGCACCCACTGCCACCTGACCGGTGACCTGATTCGGGTCGTTGTTCAGCTTCTCGGCATCATTGTCGTCGCCGTCGAAGAGGCCTTGGGTGCTGCGAGTGACACTGATGACACTGCTTCCCTTGCGCTTTCCATCGGGACCAGTGACCGTGAACTGCGACAGCGTACCGACATCAGCAGCACTACCACCAGCGTCTTCAGCGTCGATGGTGAACTCGTTCTTTTCACCCTGACCGATCGCCGGAGCGGTGCCGAGAACCAGTGACTGCGCACTTCCAGTGAAACTCACCGTGATGGTTTCAGAACGCGCCGCCCCATCCTTGCCGATCAGCTGGGCCCAAAGTTCAACGCTGCCTGGCTTTGCCGGAGCACCTGACCTTGAGACCTTGATGTAGGTCACTGCATGCGAAAGGGACGAAACGCTTGCGCTGTTCGGGCCGGCTCCGTCTCCACCGTATCCAGCATCCTGATCTGCCTTGCTGCCATCAGGCGTAGCGGGGTACAGCTCAATGTCGGCGCCAACTCCAAGCACGGTCAGCCCAGTCAGACCAGACTTGTTGGAAAGGGCATCGAGTGAGTTCTGAGCAGTCAGACGCAGCCAGATTGACTCTGTGACATGCGCGCTGCCCGTCTCTGGAACTGCTGCTGTGCCCTTCATGGCATCAGCGTCAGTCTTGTTGCCGAGCGTCAACACGGCCGCAGAGGTGTTCGTGCCCGCATCGCCGACATAGAATTCGAAGCTCGTTGATGTGTTGATCGTATCGTTGAGTTCAGTCCCAACGTCGTCGTCACCGTTTTCGTCTTTCTCAGCCTTGCCGTCAGCATCTGGTCCGGTGTAGCTGTACTTCACGGTCACTGTGTACTTGCCGGCAGTTGTTCCCTTAGGGTTCTTCACCGTGAACATGAGTCCACCTGACCCACTCTTGCCCTCAACGCCCGCGGTGTACGGGATCGTGTCAGGCGTCGCCGGATCATCGTCAGCGTCAGTGGCTGTGGTTGAATCAGGATCATCCAGCTCGCCACTGACAAGCACGTCAGTAATGGTGATGGTCGATCCGGTGGCGTTGGTGGCAGTCGCGCTGGTGTTGCCGCCGTAGCCATCAAAGTTGGAGAACGAAACAGCGAAATCGACGTTCACGCCGTCCGCAACGGTTCCGTCGCTGTCATTCGAGATTCGAATGCTGGCTGAAGGTGACTGCAGCTCCACGATGGGGTTGTCTGTCCCATTCGGCGTGACCTTGAAGATCCGGTTCAGGTTCTTCGAGGTCTCGTTACCTGTGGTATCAGGATCCGTATCAAGATCCATGGCACAGCTTGGAGAGGTGACAGCCTTCCAACTGGCGGTTTCGTTAGCTACAGACTCCACAACCTGAAGTGCCGGTTGTGGAGAGCCTGTCCCATGAGCCAGATAGGCAGTCGCAGGAGTCGTCCCACCATCGCCGTCATGGTCGCCCACAATGCAGACTGCGGTGAGGGAACTAACCTGGCCAACCACTTCTCCTGCGGCCCTCACCGACCCCACTGACACGAACATCGCGCCGAGGAGGGCGACGAGCGTTGCCACGGCGGCCAAGTGAGACAGTCTCACAACCGCGGTTCCGCTAGGATACGGAACATATGAGCCAGACACCGACTGTGCCTTCTGTCCTGGACGACTTTCACCCGATGGTTCGGGATTGGTTTTCGGGGCGCTTTGGTGAGCCGACTTATGCGCAGGTGGATGGCTGGCCGGCGATTCACACGGGCGAGGACTGCCTGATTGCCGCTCCGACGGGGTCGGGCAAGACGCTGACGGCGTTTCTGGCTGGGATTGACGACTTGATCCGCGAGGGCGAACTGAACGACGGCGTGCTGCCGGATGAGGTGCGGATCCTCTACATTTCACCGCTCAAGGCGCTGTCCAACGACATCCGACGCAACCTTGAGGAACCGTTGACCGAGATTCGACAGCTCGCCGACGAGCGCGGCGTCGAACTGCCGCGTATTCGCATGGGGTTGCGCACCGGGGACACCTCGCAATCCGAACGGCGGGCGATCGTCAAGCGGCCGCCGCAGATTCTGATCACCACGCCCGAGTCGCTCTACCTGATGCTCACGGCGAAGCAGTCGCGCGAGATCCTGCGCACGGTGCGGACGGTGATCGTCGACGAAATCCACGCCGTCGTGCGCGACAAGCGTGGATCGCACCTGGCGCTCACGCTGGCGCGGCTGGACCACGTCGCCGAGCAGCGGCCGACGCGAATCGGCCTCTCGGCCACGCAGAAACCGATGACCGAGATCGCGTCCTTTCTGACCGGACTGGATGCGTCGGGGCGGGCGTTGCCTTGCCGGATCCTGGACCTCGGACACCGACGCGAGCTCAAACTGTGGATCGAGACGACCGACGCGCCGCTGCAAGCGCTCGCGACACACGAGCATTGGGGCGCGGTCTACGACCGGCTGGCGGAGTTGATCCTCCAGCACCGAACGACGCTGATCTTCGTCAACCGTCGCTCGCTAGCTGAACGAGTCGCGCATGAGCTGGGCATCCGCGTCGGCAAGGAGCACGTCTCCGGACACCACGGCTCGCTCTCCAAGGAGCGCCGCCATGTGATGGAGCAGCGACTCAAGAACGGCGACCTCAAAGCGGTCGTTGCGACAGCGTCGCTCGAGCTGGGCATCGATATTGGTTCTGTCGATCTCGTCTGTCAGATCGGCTCGCCGCGCCGAATTGCGACCTTCCTCCAGCGCGTAGGCCGCTCCGGGCACGCGCTCGGCCTGGTGCCGCACGGGGCGCTGTTCCCTACATCGTTGGACGAGCTGATTGAGTGTGCGGCGATGGTCCGCGCCGTCGAGCGCGGCGACCTCGACCGAATTCGCCAGCCCAGCGCGCCGATTGAAATCCTGGCCCAACAGATCGTGGCCGAGACCGCGTCCGAAGAAGAGTGGAGAGAAGACGACCTGTTCAAACTGATGCGTCGCGCCGCGCCGTACGGCGAGCTGCAGCGCGAGGCCTTCGACGAGACCGTCGAGATGCTGGCCACCGGCGTCGGCGAGGGCGGCGGTCGCTCGAATCCGCTGGTACATCGCGACCGGATCAACGGTGTGGTCAAGCCGAAGCGCGCGGCTCGGATGACGGCGATCCTCAATGGCGGCACGATTCCCGAGACGGGCGACTATCGCGTGATCAAGGAGCCGGAGGGCGCGTTCATCGGCACGGTCAACGAGGACTTCGCGATCGAGACCGCCGCCGGCGACATCTTCCTGCTGGGGAGCACATCGTGGCGAATTCGCCGAGTCGAGAACAAAGGCATCGTCCGCGTCGAGGACGCGCACGGCGCACCGCCAACGATCCCCTTCTGGCTGGGCGAAGCGCCCGGTCGCAGCATGGAGCTCTCGGCGGCTGTCGGTGAGCTGCGTCGCGATATCGGCGAGATGGCGAGCGACGTCGAGTCGGCAGTCCGACGCCTCCAGCGCGAGTGCCACATGCAAACGATTGCCGCCGAGCAGATGGTGGAATATCTCGGCGAAACACAGGACTCATTGCAAGTAATGCCGTCCGACACGGACGTGGTGTTTGAGCGTTTTTTCGATGAGGCGGGCGGACAACAACTGATCGTCCATGCGCCGTTCGGCTCGGGGGTCAATCGCGCCTGGGGACTCGCGCTGCGTAAGCGATTCTGCGTACGTTTCGACTTCGAGCTGCAGGCTGCCGCCAACGAGGAGGGCATCCTGCTCTCGCTCGGTCCGACGCAGTCGTTCCCGCTCGAGGAGGCGTTCGAGTACCTCAAGGCCGACAACGCCGAACAGTCGCTACGCCAGGCCGTCCTCTACGCGCCGTTCTGGAACACGCGCTGGCGCTGGGCCGCAACTCGCGCGTTGGCCGTGCCTCGACGTCGCGGCGCGAAGGAAGTGCCGCCCTATCTGCAGCGCATGATCGCCGATGACCTGCTGGCCGCCGTGTTCCCGGCGCAGGTTGGCTGTCAGGAGAATCTCGCCGGCCCGCTCGAGGTGCCCGACCACCCGCTGATCGAACAGACGATGGACGACTGCCTGCACGAGGCCGTCGATACCGACGCGCTGATCGGCGTGCTGGAGCGAATCGAACGCGGCGAAATCCGTCTGCACGCTCGCGACACCGTGACGCCGTCGGGGATGGCTCAGAGCATTATCAACATCAACCCGTTCGGGTTCCTCGACGACGCACCGCTGGAGGAGCGTCGCGCTCGAGCGGTCATGACCCGCCGGACGCTGCCCAACGAACAACGCGACTTAGGCAAGCTCGACATCGACGCCATCGAGCGGGTCCAGGAAGAAGCATTCCCACCGATCCGCGATCACGACGAGCTGCATGAGCTGCTGATCTCGGTCCTGGCGCTACGAGAGGGCGCGGTAGCGAGCCTGTCCGCGGCACTCGGTGAGTTTGATCTCCCGTCGATGCTGGAGTCCCTGCGCTCAGATGGCCGAGCGGCCAGGGCGGAGGGACCCGACGGAGCAATCTGGTTCGCCGCCGAACATCTTGAATCAATCCGCCAGCTCTTCCCCGATCACGCGGTTGATCCCTCGTTCTCGGTGCCGGAGTCGGCATTGATCTTGCCGACCGACCGCGAAGATGCGCGACTGCGACTGGTGCGCGGGCATCTGGAAATCTCCGGACCGGTCACTCCCGACCAGCTCGCGAGACGCTGTGGGCTCTCTCCGAAGGATTGCGGCTACGGCCTGACACAGCTTGAGGCGTACGGCGAGGTCATGCGCGGTCACTTCACGCCGACCTTGCAACCCGACGATGTCGAGGAGTACTGCGACCGCCGCCTGTTGGCCAGAATTCATCGCTACACCATCGCTCGGCTGCGAGCCGAAATCGAAGCGGTCACGGTGCAGCATTACCTGCGCTTCCTGCTCCGCTGGCAGCACTTGACGCCCGACACGCGACTGTCTGGCAAGGCTGGCGTGCGGGCGGTCATCGAGCAACTGCAGGGATTCGAGGCTCCGGCGGCCGCCTGGGAGCGCGACCTGCTCGCGCCTCGGGTGTCCGACTATCGAGAAGCGTGGCTGGACGAACTCTGTCTCGCCGGCGATATCGCCTGGGCGCGTCTGACACCCCGCTCGGCTCGACGTGCTCCGACGAAATCGACGCCGATCACGCTCGCCTTGCGGCGCGATTTCCGCTCGCTCCTGGCGGCAGTGCGCAAGCCGGCGCCGACGCCGGCCGCTCGTGGACGTTCAATTCCCGAGCCGCAGCCCGATGTCGCCGAACAGCTCCACGCCGATGGCGGCGCGGCCAGCCAGATTCTGCGGCTGTTGGAGGAGCGAGGCGCGCTGTTTTTCGATGAACTCGTCGATGGGACGCGGCGGATCGCGACCGATGTCGAAAGTGGACTGAGAGAGTTGGTCGCATCAGGTCTCGCGCACGCCGACGGCTTCCAGGGCTTGCGACAACTGTTACGTCCAAATCGGAAGTCGCGCCGACCCCGATACGGCGGAGGCGGTGTGTTTATCGGCGAAGGGCCGGCTGGTCGCTGGGCCGCACTGCCGCCCAGCATCGCAGCGCCCTCCGATCCCGAGGAAGCCGATGAACTGGCCGAGCGAGTCGCTCGCATCCTGCTACAGCGATACGGCGTGGTCTCAAGAGAGTTGGCGACCCGAGAGAGCCTCACGATCCAGTGGCGCGACGTGCTGCGAGCGCTGCGACGTCTCGAGGCGCGAGGCGAGATCCGCGGCGGCCGCTTCATCCAGGGGTTACTCGGAGAGCAGTTCGCATTGCCCTCAGCGCTCGACCAGTTGCGAGCAGTCCGCCGAGCCGCCACGACAGAAGAGCATGTCACCATCGCGGCCAGTGACCCATGCAACCTGGTCGGCATCCTGCTCCCGGGTCAGAAGGTCCCCTCAAGACTGGGAGCGAAGCTCACCCTGGTCGACGGCGTGCCGCTCCCGTCAGAGCCAGCCGCGGCCGCCGCGGCGGATTAGCGCACGGGAACAGTCGAGACGTGCCCTCAATGGAATAGCCCTGTTGTCTGACAACTCCCGGCTGCCTGTCGTTAGTCCGAGAAGGCCTGCGGCGGCCGGAGATGGGCGATGACCAGTTGCAGCTCCGCCCGCGAGAGCCGATGCTCGATTCGATCATGGATGATTGCCGTGCTGGCATCGGGATCACTCGCCAATTGTCGGCGCACTTCCTGCACCTGTTCAACTGCCGGTAATGCCGGATGCAAATCGACGCTGTGCCCATGTCTCATGGCTGTCGTCAGATGCGACGCGACGGTACCGGGTGACAGCATCCGACGTTCGGCAATCGCAAGCACGGTGTGACCCGACTCGTACAACTCAAGAGTGATCAGCCAACTCTGGCCGGCTGCCGACTGCGTAACAGGCTCGGCCACGGGTGGCGCCGGCTCAGCCTGCCCGATGCCCAGGATGGCTGAAAGTTCATCTGCGAAACGCTCGATGGCGAGTGACCCAACGCCCTCGACTCCGGCCAGCTCTTCAATCGAGCTGGGTGTCGTCTCTGCGATCTGTCGCATGGCCGGAAAGGTCAGCAGACTGGACGGATCGCACTCTTCGTTGCTGCTGGTCAGTGTGCGCCACGCGGCTAGCGCATTGAATCGTTGCTGCCACTGTTCCGGCGGCCCTTCATCTCTGCTAGACCCGTCGCCGGCTGGCATCTGCATTTGCGGCGACAGTGTGTCATTGGCTCCGTCGTGAACTCGTTCATCCATGAATGTCGCAATCACTTCCAGGAGATCTTCGCCGTACTTTGCGGCTCTTTTCGAGCCGAACCCTTTGACCTGTGTGAGTTCGCGCAGGTTGTGCGGGCGCGCTCTTGCCAGGGCGGCGAGGTCTTTGTTGCCAGCGACCACATAGGCCGACAGGCCCTCGTCCCTGGCCAGACGCGCCCGAGTCTGCCTGAGCGCTTCGTACAGTTCCTCCTCGGATTCGCTCAACGGTCGCGGCTCGTTGGATTCTGGCGCAGGCGGCGGATCGTTGCGTCCAGGCGGAGGTGGCGGATCGTCGGAGTCGACCGTTCGCGGAGTCTCTGCAACTTCGTCGTCGGCCGTTTCACCCAGGCAGTTGTCACAGTGCCCGCACTGTGCCGATGCGGGCTGTTCTCCGAAGTACTGCAGGATTCTCGACCAGCGGCACTGCGATTGCTCGCTAAAGCTCATCATCGTCCGCAGCCGCTTGATGCGCTGCTGCTGTTCTGCCTCGTCGGTGAGTTGGTTGATGAAGAACATCTGTTGATGCCAGACACCCTTGGTGTAGAACATCAGACACTCGGCCGGTTCGCCGTCGCGCCCGGCGCGGCCGGTCTCCTGGTAGTAGGACTCAATCGACGAGGGCATATCCATATGCGCGACCAGGCGGATGTCGGGCTTGTCGATGCCCATACCGAAGGCGATCGTGGCGCAGATCACGGGCGTCTCGCCGCTCAGGAATCGATCCTGCACGGCGTGGCGGGCGTCGCCGGTCATCGCACCGTGGTAGTGCTCGGCGTTGATGCCGTAGCGACGAAACTGGGCGGCGTTCTCTTCGGTGCTGTTGCGCGACTGGCTGTAGACGATCGCCGCCTCGCCCGGCGTCTGCTGCAGGCGCGCGACCAGTCGATCCAGCGCTTTGCGCTTCTTCACAACCCGCAAGGTCAGATTCTCTCGCATGAACCCGGTGATGAACGTCTCCATGCGCGGACGATCGAGTTGATCGACGATGTCTCGTTGCACCTGCGGTGTGGCGGTCGCGGTGCAGGCGACCGTCGGCACGTCGACGAATCGCTCGGTCAACAGGCGCAGAACGCGATAGTCGGGACGGAACTCGTGACCCCATTCCGAAATGCAGTGCGCTTCATCGATCGCGATCAGGCTGGGATTACGTCGCTCCAGGAGGTTTCGGAAGCGGTCGGTGTTGACGCGTTCCGGCGCGACGTAGAGCAACTGGACAGAACCATCAGCCACCATCCGCTCGACTTGCGAGCTTTCCGTCGGCGACATCGTGCTGTTCAGGTACTGCGCCTTCGCGCCAACACGCTGTAGCGCCTGGACCTGATCGTGCATCAGGGCGATCAGCGGCGACACCACGACGGTCAGTCCGTCGGAGAGGATTGCCGGGAGCTGATAACAGAGCGACTTGCCGCCGCCGGTCGGCATCAGGACGAGGGCATCACCTCCCGCGAGCACATGCTCAATCGTCTCGCGCTGCTGCGGACGAAACGACTCGTACCCGTAGTGCTCCTTGAGCGCGCCGAGCAGACGATCTGGCTCAGTCACGGCCGCCCCTCACCTCGTCCGACGCGTTGAGTTGTTTCGGGAGCCTTATGGCGGTGGCAACAATCAGCGAGTCTCGGTTGGCTCACCGGTCAGGTACTCCTGTGCCTGGCAAATCCACTCCGGGCCGCCGACGTTGGTGGTCGGTTGACCCCAGGTTGGACCTTCGACCCAGAAGCCTTCGGGGATCATGAAGCCACGCATCATCAACAGTGGCGGATCACCGACGGCTGCGATTTGATGACCGATCTGGAGCAGGGCGCGTCCAAAGGCGGTCTGTTCGAAAATCCAGGTGTGCATGTCGTGTTGCGACGGCGCCCAGGTGCCGGGCCTCGACGTGACGGCCTCCTGATAGAAGGCGCGCAGGTCCTCGACCACGAATCGCAGCAGCATGGGCATGGCGTGTCGCCAGGTTGGACCTGAGGCAGCCTCAGGAACCTCGGCGAACCCCGCGCCTTCGGCACAGGCGACGACGAAGGAGACCAGATTATCGATCTGATCTGGAGTGGCTCCACTCATGCCGACGGTGGTTCTGCCTCTTTGGCGGCGAGCCTCCTCATACCAGGGCGTGAGGAGATCTACCTCGCGACGCAGGCCGGCTTCGAGGTCGCTGACGTCTGGTTCGGGCAAGGCGATGGAGCAGGCCCAGACTCCGGCTCCGTTGCCGTCGGGCGCTTCGTGCGGGTAGTCCTCGATGGTTGGTTCCGTGGCTGTCTCAAGCAGTCGCAGAGCGCTGCGCAGGACATCGGTCTGGAACTCAGGGTCGTCGGCAATGCCCAGAGGTCGTCCGAGCGGGAACGGCACCCAGAGGGCTCGCGGTGGATTAACGACTTCAGTGTGCTCGCGGATCAGACTGATCCCGGTGGTGGCGATGCCGTCCTCTTCGAGGAAGTGCGCGAGGGTACCGACGGTACCCGTGCAGGCTGGTCAAACGGGTGTCAGCATGGCGCAATGCACACCGGAGTCATGGAGACGTTGCGCCAGATCGGCGGCCGCGTCCTTCATCAATGCCGGATTGGGGTTCGAGCCCAGAACCGAGTAGTGATACTCGGACACTGCCCCGATTTCTCCCGCGTCGGCCAGTTCCCGAAGCCGATCAATCGGCAGCACCACGTTGACGTCGCGCTGGTAGTGAGTGCGATCGAAGTTGACGCTGACCTGGGTTTGGACGAGGTCGGCGGGATCGATGTCGCTGGGGATGACGCGATAGCCCTGATCGGCGAAGCGAAATGGCCGGTCGTCGCGACGATGCAGCCCAGCCGACGTGATCAGAGCAATCGTGGACTCTGCCAGGGGCGGCGGCGTCACAAACGGCGTGGAGTCGAGCGGCATCTGGTCAAACCGCTTGCCCATGTTGCGCATGTGATGCGCTTCTTCGGGGTGCAGATCATCAAGACGAACCATTGTGAACCTCCACTAGATCTGATGCTAGAGGCAATCTCGCGGAGCTCGGTGCCAACGTCAGTACTCGAGGCGGCGAGATACCTCCGTTCAAGCCGGCGGCAGGCTCGGCGGCAAGCGCGGATACAACGGAAGAGGATCGATCGTCAGGGTGCTTCCTCGATGGTTGCCGAGAGCGATCCGGAACAGTGTGGGATGCGTGGATCGGGACCCCAGCCGTGGATCTGATCCTGATGCTTCCTGACCGTCTCGTAGTCCGCTGTCTCGACGATGCCTCGACCGTGACCGTCGATCATTGAGGCGATGGCGAATGCCTTCTCCTTCGAATAGCCGAACACCGCCCCAAGCATCTCGATCACGTACTCATAGGTGTGATCATCGGAGTCGTGCAGAAAGAGGTGGAATCGCTTCTCCAGCTCGCTACCGCGTTCGGCGTCGATGTCGTCCTCGACGATGACATCCGGTCGCGGTAGGGACGGCTGGGAAGTCATGCGGCGGCCTCACGCAATGCCTGCAGTTCGGGTGCGTCGGGGTCGGCTTCGGACCACAGCTTGGCAGCGCGACGGAACGACGCTTTGGCCTCGGTCATTTCTCCAAGCGCCGATTGGGCGCGACCCCAGCGGAACAGGTCCCGTGCGGTCGCGCCTCGATCGAGACGTTCCCGCAGCAGTTCCAGCGCCCGCTCGGTCTGACCGGCTCGCAGGCGCGCCTCGACCAGCGTCTCTTCAAACACGTCGCGCTGGGCGTTCGATCCACCCAGCGTGACCAACATCTCGCGAACCTCGGCGAGTCCATTTGCGGCTGACTCGAAGTCGCCCTGTCCGAATGCGGAGAGCGCTTCGACCACCGGCGCGACCACCGTGCCTGCCGTCGGATGGCCGCGCTCTTCTGCCTCACGCAAGCCGTCGAGCAACTTGCCCAGCCCAACCTCGTCGCCGAGTGCGGCCAGGGCCATGGCTCGGTGTACGTCGACCCAGGCGGTACCCGCGCGCGGAAAGGCGTTGTCGGCCACGTCCGCGATCGCTCGCCAGTCGGCGGATTCCGATGCACCACCGGCGACGCTGTCGTGTAACCGGCAGCGCCACAAGAGGGAGGCGCCATCGGCGACTTCGCCCAGTGCATCGCCATGCTCATCGGCGCCGGGACGGATGGTCTCTTCGTGCAGGGCGAGCGCGTCGGACCGGCGACCGTTCGCGAGCAGGAACAACGCCTGATGCCAGGTCAGATGGCGGAAGAACCCAGCTCGATCGGGATTGTCGGTCAGCCATCCGCCCAGGAAGTCTGAGCCGCCCCTGAGATCGTGTTCCTCGAAGAACACGTGCGACATCGCGTGCGCTGCCTGTCCGTTCGCTGTTCGCAATTCGAGCGAACGCTCGACCAGGCGTCGGGCGGTTTCCAGTTGGTCCATTTCGTGGTTGGCAAAGGCGTGCCAGCTCAGGAACCACCAGTCCTCGCCGTAGGACGGCGCCAGGCTGTCGAACTGCTGCAGCATGCGCTCGCGCTTCTCGACCCCACCGCCGTAGAAGTTGCCTCCAAGCCACTGGAGGACGATCGGAGCGTCGCGGGGGGTGTCGTCAAGGTGTTCGGCGATCAGGGCCGGCGCTTCGGAGGCCTTGCCTCGCGCGGCCGCGCCGAGGATGGCCGCATGCCGCTGTTCGCGAGCAGTGGTTCGCTCTGCCAGCTCTGCCGCCCGATTGGCCAGTTCCGCCGCCCGTTTGCCATTCCCGCGAAACAGGTGGAAGAGTCCCAACTGCGAATGGGCCAGCGCAAACTCCGGATCGAGTTCAATCGCGCGCTCCAGTGCCGCATCGACGCCCAGCGAATACGACAACATCCGGTCGACACCATCGCGATACGCGTCAGCCGCTTCATCGGAAGTCGTCAGGGGCAGTCCCCATGCATCATTGGGCAGGGTCATCTGTAGCTCCTCAGCTTGCCGATCCAAGGCTAAGCGTAGCTGGACAGAGAGCGCGATCACTCACGATCTTGCACGGTCAGTGCTCCAAGTCGATAGGCTTCGCGGCGATGTCAACGATCGACGACCCCGGCATCATCCGTCAGGCGCCGCACCTCGCAGCGTTGATCGGTTCAGCACAGGCGCTGCCGTTGGACGCGGACAGAGCCTGCGGTGTATTGCTCGGGCTGGCGGTCGGCAATCTGCTGGGACTGCCCATCGAAGGCGCGAGCCAGGAGTCAGTTCGTTATGCCTTCCCTGACGGTGTTACTGAGATAGATCCTCGTGAACGCGATCGCCCAATTGACGATGATCTCGCCCAGGCCGTCGACCTCGCCGAAGCGCTCGCTCACGATGCAGACCCGATAGCCGGCCTCGCCGACCGGTTGGTCCGCTGGCGCAGTGAGAATGGTCGCGGTATCGGAATCATGACATCAACGGTCATTGACTATCTCGAAGTCGGACTTGGCGTTCCCGGCGCGGCGAGAGCATTCTGGCAGGAGCGTGGCAGTCCCGAAACCCAGCCCAACGGAGCGCTGATGCGTTGCGCACCAGTCGCGCTCAAGTTTGCCTACGAACCGGAGCGGCTGATTGCCGAGACTTCCGCGAGTTGCGCGGTGACTCACTTCGCGCCAGGCGCCCAATGGTCATGCATCGTGGTCAACGCGGCTATCGCCATGTTGGTGCGCGGGCAGAGTCCGAGTCGTGAAGACTTGATCCTTGCGGCCAGCCAGGATGGCGCGCCTGCGGAACTGATCGCCTGGGCGCTAGCCATACCCAAGGCCATCGACCAGCGCATCGCAGAGGAGCGGGTCAGTGGTCACACCTACCTCTGCATGCAAGCCGCTCTCTGGTGTCTGGACACGCCAGAGAATCTGGAAGAGGCGCTAATCAGGATCGTTGGCGCCGGCGGAGACACCGACACGAACGCCGCGGTCGCCGGGGCCGTCCTCGGTGCGCGCTACGGAGGGTCGGCGATTCCTGAACGCTGGCTGGCGTGCATTCCGCAACACGACCGAATCGAGTCTGCAGTTGCGGATCTGATCACAGTCGGTCGATAACAACTGCGGCGCGGATCGCATCCTTCACATCGACACCCTCTTCCGTGGTTGCAAGTGCGCCACTCCCAACACCAGCGTCGAGCATCCAATAGCGCACGAAGTGAGCTCGCTGGAAAAACACGCACGAGACTCGGCCCACGATTGTGAGACTGTCTCACTTGACCGCGCTGGCGGTGATGGTCGCCCTGGTCGGGGCGATGTTCACTTCGTTGGGGTCGGTGAGTGCGGCTGTTGCTTGTTCAGCGAACCCAGACATCACCCTTGGAATCGGTGAAGACTGCGACGTCAAGATCGAGGACGCGGCTGCTTCTGATTCGTCTGATGACGATGTCGCCACGGTCACAGGTGCCACCGATGACAACAACACTGCGATACCGGACACGTTCAGGATTACAGCGGTAGGCGTTGGCATTGCCACCGTGGCAATCGGTGACCTCGGCGACGACAGCGAAATCGGAGGCGACGACGATAATGCTGACGGTGAAGTAACAACATTCGACGTGCGTGTCGCCGGCTTTGGAATATCCAAGGTTGCGATCAAGGGGGATAACGACAACGTGGTCAGTGCCGGGCCGCAGATCACTGTAGTCGCGACGGTGCGGTCTGCAGGTAGCAACAGCGCCGCTGTTCAGTTGACAGTCCCTACTACGGGTCTCTCTATCCAAGGGAATGGCACTGGCTCGGTAGCCACGGGTACCACCCAGTCCCAGACGAAGAACGTTACCGGCCCAGGAACAGAGGAAGTGGAGTTCATGGTGAACACCGCCGGTGCTCCTGCAGGTGAGTACACCCTCACCTTTGTCGCAGACAACGACCGCATGTTTGACACTAAGGATGGTTCCAGCGAAGCGACAAAGCAGGATTCGGAGCCGTTGACCATCAGAATTGGTGATCCAGGCACTGGCCTGGCGAGCGCGACGTTGTCCCTAGGCAACAAGATGGACGATCTGCCATACACGGCTGACGACGAGACCGAACCGGAGACTGGCACTGCGGGTGCCGCAACTGAAGGCCGCGAAGGCGAAATTGAGCTCATCGTCGCGGTGTTCGACTCCAACGGTGGGAAAGCCAACAGTGTAGCGATCGATCAGATCACAATCATCGCGCCTAACGGACACATCAGGACGACACACACCAACCCAGCCGCTACTGCAGATCAGGCCCTGGTGGCCATGAGCGACAATAGCGTTTCCTTGTCCGAGGGTGACAACGGCGGCGATGTTGGTCAAAGTACCAAGGTCTACGTGAGCAAGGCCAACGACAAGCCTGGCATGGTGACCGTCTACGCATTGGTCATTGGACCTGGTGGTGCTGCTCGTACTGAAGATCTTGTGCTGTCATTCTCTGGTGGCACCGAGTCATTGGAAGTTGCCGACGCCACTGAGTCGCTGTTGAGTGCGAATCCAACAGACGCGGACGCCGACACTGTCCGTCTGTATGTGACGACTTCCGATCCCTCTGGCATCGCCACGACCCCACCTGCGTCCGGTGTATCAGTGACGATCACCGACCCAGACGGAGATCGCGTCGATCGTGGTCGGATTTCGCCGAGCAGGGAGCCGGCAATCATGAGTAGTGGTGGCAAGCACTTTGTCACCATCACTGGGCACGGCACACCCGAAAGCCCGCTTGCCGCTGGAACCTACACGGTCAAGGTCAAGAGTGGATCGCTCGAAGATACTGCTGAGTTCGTTGTCGCAGGCGGAGCCGCCACCATCTCGCTTGAAGTCGACAATGACGCAGTCACTGTTGATGACGACTTGGTTTCGGTCACGGCTACTGTGACCGACAAGGATGGTCACGCGGTATCGAAGGGAACCATGGTGACCTTCAATGCCAGTGGCAACAAGCTGGTCCTTGAGGCAGTGGGCGATGGCAAGGCCGAGACCGGTGACGACGGAACAGTTTCACAACGATTCTTCGTCATTGGTGATGGTACGTCTCGTGTTCTCGTCACCTCCGGAACCGGCGCAGCAGCGGTCCGCATTGACGTGACGGATCCGAACGCTGAGGCCGAGGAAGCAATGCCAGAGGAAGAGGCCAGCCTGAGTTGCCTGAGCAGCCTCAGTGGGTTCTCGACCTGGACCTGCGATGTTGAAGCCTCGGCCTCCGAGATCTTCGACTGGATCAGCTCCCGCGGCGCGACTGCTCTGCACCTGAACAGCAACCGCATGTGGGTTCGCTACTCAGTGGTTGACGGCGCGATGGTGCCGGGTTCGAGTGACTTCATGGTCACCAAGAGCGACATCCTCTACATCAGCAACTAGGGACTAGCGTCCGCTCCCCTCGACCAGTGAGGGGGGCGGCGACCCCAAGCAGGTCCCCGAGTAAGTCGGGGACTGGGAACGAAAGGATGCTGAGATGAAACAGCACAGACTGATGTCGAGGGTGGTTGGACTGGCGCTGGGCTTGGCTGTTGCAGTGGCGACTTTGAGTCTTGCCAGCGCGCAGCAAGAACCTCCCCACCGCTTCTACGGCACCGGCGCGACGGCCGGCGACATGATCGGCGTAGTCGACGACATGGGCAATGACCTCGGCTCGACCGAAGTCGCCGAGGACGGTAGCTGGTACATCGATGTCGACCGCGACGACGCCGTGGACGTGAGCTTCACGCTTAACGGCAAGTCCGCCGACGCCGAAGTCACCTCCGCTGGCTCTGGCCAGTCCGCCGTTGCCGTCACGGCCATGGCTATGGAAGAGCCAGCCATGGAAGAGGGCGAGCTTGAAGACGGCGATGGCGACCTCGCAGACCTCGATGGCGAAGAGGGCCACATGGAAGATGGCGACACGAGTATGGGCGACACCGAGTACCCGGGTACGGGTAGCGGTGGTCTCGCTGACGGCAGCGGTGTCTCGGCTGGCCTGATCGGCCTGCTGATCGCGCTGAGCGTCGCCGCAGTTGCCGGTCTTGGCCTGCGCCGAGTGCGCGACCGCGCGTAGCTCTCGCTAGCTGACAAGCCTGTCCAAATCAGAGGGGGCGGGGCCAAATGGCCCCGCCCCTTCTCAGTATCCGACTTTTGAGACAGTCTCAGGGATGGTCTTCGGGCGGAACGCTCATACATTCTTCGTTGTGGTTGGATCTCTCGGAACAATGCGAAGTCAGATTCGCGACAGATACAAAGTCGTCGCTTGTGAGGGAGTCTCGCCCGTGCTCATCCCAATCCCAGGCAGTTGAGCGTAGCGAATCGGGGCTCAAACGCGCGCGGTCGCCGCTCCGTCGACGGCGATCGTCTCTCCGGTGATGAAGCCTGAATCGGCGGCGAGCGCGACGACTGCGGTCCCGACGTCTGCCGGCTTGACGAGCTCTTTGGCGGGAAGCATCCGCGCGAGCTGTTGGGTCGCTTGCGGATCGTCGCCGAGACCGTGCTGACCCTCGTAGAAGCCGACCTGCAACGCGTTCACGGTGATCCCGGACCGAGCCCACTCCTGCGACAGGGCGCGCGTGACCGCGGCCAAGCCCGCATGTCCGGCAGCGTATGCCGCTGTGTTGGCGACGCCGCGCTCCGAGAGGATGGAGACGATGTTGATCACTCGACCGTAGCTCTGGGCCTTCATCGGTTGAGCGGCGGCTCGACAGACCAGACTCGGCGCAACGAGATTGGCTACGACAATGTTGTGCCAATCGGCCAGTGACCACTCCTCAACCGGCGCCGCTGCAACCAGGTCTGCGGCGTTGACCAGGATGTCAAGCCGTCCGAGTTCTTGCACGACGCGGTTGATCGCATCATCGATCTGGCTAGGGACGGTGGCGTTCAGGTCGAGCGCCAGATTGTTCCGACCGAGCGACCAGATTTCGTTGGCGACGGAGTTGACGCGGACCACTTCCTGCGGTCCGCCGCGCAGAGACGCCACGGCGACATCCGCGCCAGCCTCAGCAAGGGCCACGGCTGCCGCTCGGCCGAGCGGGTCGCCAGCGCCCAAGACGAGGGCGACACGTCCTTTGAGTAGGAACGGATTGTCAGGTTGCTCGGGATTGGGAGTCGGGATGAAGTCGGCCATGGCACGCTCCCTCAGGATGGTTCGGACAGCGGAACGTTGGGAGCCCAGCCGGTCGGTCCGATCGCCGCCAGTCCGCCGCCATCCTGGGCGACCGTCTCGCCGTTGATCCCGGCCGCAGCATCGGAGGACAGGAACACAGCCAGCGGTCCCATCTCCCAGGCGAGTCCCGCCCGTCCGACGGGGATGTAACGCCCGCCTCGCCAGCGCTCGAGCGCTTGCGGGGTGTGGGGGAAGATGCCGGGCGCGATGCAGTTGGTGCGCACGCCGGCAGGGCCGTAGGTCACGCTGAGTGAACGGGTGAGATTGATCACGCCGGCCTTGGCCGAGACATACATCCAATTGTCGCGGCCGCCGCGCAAGCCGAAGCCGCTGGCGACGTTGATGATCACGCCCGAGCCACGCTCGGTCATGTGCGGCAAGACCGCGCGCGCACAGAGCATCTGCGACGTGAGGTTCATGTCGATGCCCCAGCTCCACTGTTCATCGGTCAGATCTGTGAGTGGCGAACCATCACCCTCGGCGCCGCCCCCGGCGTTGTTGATGAGCACATCTACGCGCCCAAAGTGGTCGATCGTCTGCTGGACCATCGCCTCGACCGCGGTGCCATTGGTGACATCGGTCGAGATTGAAATCGCCTCGCCGCCGCGTTCAGCGACCAACTCAGCCGTCTCCTCGAGCTGCGACATGGTGCGCGAAGCGCCGGAGACCTTTGCGCCTGCGCCGGCGAAGGACATGGCCATCGCACGACCCAGGCCGCGTCCCGCTCCGGTGAGCAGAACGACCTGCCCGTCTAGCCGAAATCGGTCTGGAGTAGCCATATTGATTAGGTCGCCGAGGCCTTGCGCTGCTGGGCAGCAGACGAGCCGCGACCGTCTCCGAATCGGTTGTCTCGCCACTCGAGGGCGGCCTTGAGACCTTTCTCGCGCGACATCTTGCCGAACTCCATCACTGCGGGAGCCAGGTGGGCGCGAGCATCATTCTCGGAGGCCAGCCGCTGCAACGTGCGAGCACCCATGATTTCAAGGCCCAGGTTGACGATCCGCTTGTTGGCGGAAAGCAACTCGTGGTCGATCATTGCCATCTTGTTGGCCAAATCTTCGACCTCTTCGTCCAGCCGGTCGGCTGGCACGGCGTCGTAGACGAGTCCGCGCTTGGCCGCTTCGGTCCCCGAGATGCTGTCACCGGTCAGCAGCATGCGCTTGGCGAACTGGGGCCCTCCGTGATAGAGCCACATGTGCGCTGGCGGCGCACCCATCGCACGGACCGGCGGGAAGCCGATTACGGCGTCCTCGGCGGCGATGATGATGTCCGAGAGCAACACCAGGTCGGTTCCGCCGGCCAGACAGTAGCCATGCACCTTGCCGATCACCGGCTTGTGCATGTCGAAGATCGCCATCCGCGCGCGCTGGGCCTTCTCCATGCCCCAGGTGTCGTCGTCAAAGGTGACCCGACCGCGGTAGACCTTGTCGTAGGTCTCCTGCGAGTCGCGAGTCGAGCCGGTCAGGTCGTATCCGGCCGAGAAGGCGCGACCCGCGCCACTGAGGATCACGCAGTGGACGGCTGTATCGTTGTCGGCTTCCCACATCGCTTGGGACAGCTCGTCCTGCAGCGCAATCGAGAGCGCATTCAGCTTCTCGGGTCGGTTCAGCGTCACATAGGCCTTGCGGTCCTCGACGCGGTAGAGGATGTTTTCGTAGTCGGTCATGGAGGTGCTCCTGGAAGGTAATCGTCGGCAGGGCCAGTCTAGACGAGGCTGCGACTTTCACTTCTGGCTGTTCTGTTAGATCGCGCCTGATTCGAGATCGACAACCAAGTCCAGCAATCCTTCTGGCTCCCAGACCCGGTAGCGTTTCGACGTTCCAACCCGCTTAAGGACACCTGCTCGCTCCAAAGACGCAACACCTTGATTCACTGCCGGCTGGCTTTTCTGTGTCACGGAAATTAGTCGGGAACACTAACGCCTTGCAGCACCGGTAGGGCATCGATTATCTCCCACGTCACGGAATCTGCTCTTGGATTTTCTGACGCTCGCAAACGGTGAGCGCCAGAACTCCTGCAGGTCTTGGATCTCTTCCTGATATCTGAATGCAAGCTGGACGGCTTGGGCTGTCGCGACTGCAAAGTCAGAGATCCACTGATTGATCCGTCCATTGCGGAACGCAATCAAGCCGTCGATGTATGCCTCTCTTCTTTGCGAGAAGACAACGCTGATCGGAGGTACGAGGTGCCAGCTAGTTGGCTTCTGCGGAGCACCATCTGAATCAATGCGCGACCCGTGCGTCCGTTGCCGTCGATCGAATGGGTGGATCGTCTCAAACTGCGCATGCGCCACGGCCGCTTGTACCAACGGTGCGGAAGGTACTTCTTCTGACTCACAGAAGTCGCAAAGATTCTTCCATCAATTTGTCGACGAACTCAGGCGGAGCGGCGGCACGAAGTCGGCCCCACATGGGATTGTGGTTGTTCCCGCCGATCCAGTTCTGCGACGAGCGAAGTCTGACCGGCCGAGACTCCTATCGGCGCTCGCCGCGTCAGCACGTCATGGATGTCCCAGACAGATCGTCGACCACTGAGCTGTCTCAACCCTCGCCACTCTTT
This sequence comes from Dehalococcoidia bacterium, assembly GCA_964291515.2. Classification (GTDB taxonomy): domain Bacteria; phylum Chloroflexota; class Dehalococcoidia; order Bin125; family Bin125; genus Bin125. The sequence continues at coordinate 3,199,610 of OZ219805.1, read as the reverse complement.
CAACTGATGGCATGTTGCATAGCTTCGACGTTGTCCATCACTTCTCGAGCTCGCGCGCCGACTCGTCGCCCTGAACGCTGCCGTGCCTCGGCTCGGGCAAGTCCTCGGGCGTCGATCTGCAGGCCTTCAATTCTCGAAGATGCGATCGACTCACTGCGCATGAGTAAGTGAGCCAGCGAACGAGCAGTTGGTCGTTGCGCTCCTGCAGCCGCTGGATCGCCGCCTCTCCCTCAGAGAGATAGAGCCGCGACATCGATTGGTAGGTCGAATTGCGCGCCGACGACCCGATCAGGGACGAAGGCGTCGTACCCGCACTCCCGCGGAACCGCCTGGGCGCGAGCGAATCGGACCGCGGTTGCCAGACTTGATTGATCAACTGCCCGCCCATGGATCCTTGGCCCCTTCCTTATTGGAAGCAAAGGATAACGCATATCCTTTGCTTTGGAAGGAAGAGGCTATCAGTATCCGGTGGCGGACTCCTTCACAGATCGCTCAACGAACACTGTTGAACACAAAGGATAGTGCCTATCCTTTGTGTTGACATCATGCCGGTACAAGGTACAAGGATGTGGCGAGCTAGAGGTGCTTCAGCACTCCGCCGTCGACTTGGATGGTCTGGCCTGTGATGTAGCCGCTGGCCTCTGAGGCGAGGTAGACCGCCAGTGGCGCCGCGTCTGGCGCCTCGCCGAATCGGCGCATGGGGATATAGCGGAGCAGCAGGTTCTCATCCACCGTTGACGAGCCGCGACCGGGCGTCGAATCCGTCCAGCCGACCACGATCGCATTGACCGTTGTGCCTGTCGGCCCCAACTCCTGGCTCAGCGCGCGTACCAATCCAATCACGCCCGACTGTGCAGCGCTATAGATGCTGAGATTGGTCAGACCGCGCACGGCCGATGCATCGAGCACGGCGATTAACCGACCTGGTCGGCCGCGAAACTCTCGCGTCGCGCTGCGGAATGCCGCGTACGTTCCGCCCAGATTGCCCATCAGCACCCGCTGGATGTCGGCGTCGAGCGTCTTGCGAATTGGCGCAGCGTGATAGAGGTTCGGCACCACAATCGCTGCGTCGACGCCTCCGAGCCCCTTGCTGATCTTCCGCGTCGCGACCTGCACATTGGTCCCGTTGGACAGATCCACGGCCTCGGTCGGACTATTGCCGCCAGCCTTCTTCAGCCGGAACAGCGATGTGCCGTCGGTGTTTGCGCTGGTCACACCGACTGAGGCGCCAGCTTCACGCAGTGCTCCAACGATCGCACTCGCCACCGGCTTCTCTGCGCCGTAGACGATCACACGTCGATCGCTGAGGTCGAAGCCCTGGAGTTTGCCCTCGCCCACGTCGGGCGCCGACAACGGGTTTAGCAGCGACGGCTGCTGGGGATTCTGTTGGCTCATGTCGGCACGCCGCCGATGCCAGACTGCACGTCCCAGTCGGTCGGCGCGAGGCCGCCTGCGAGTCCGCCGCCGTCGATGATGAACGCCTCGCCGGTCATGTAAGCCGATGCGTCGGAAGCGAGATATACCGCGAGCGGTCCCAGCTCCCAAGCCTCGCCGACGCGACCGACCGGAATCCTTGAACCACGGTTGCGCGCGACCTCGATGTCGTCTGCATCCTCAAGCGTCTTCTGGGCAATGAAACCCGGCACAATGCAGTTCGCGCGGATCTGGTCGTTCGCCAGTTGTATGGCGAGCGACTGCGTCATATTGATTACACCGGCCTTGGCTGCCCCATCAACAAAGTAGATGGGGCCGCTACCACGCAGGGAAGTACCCGATGACACGGTGATGATGTTGCCTGGCTTGGCTTCGGCGAGGAAGTGCCGGGCCGCCGCGCGAGCGCTGTAGAAGACGCTGGAAAAGTTGATGTCGACCGTCTCCCGCCAATCCTCGTCGGTGATCTCGGTGACATGTTTCATCGAAGCCGGGCCGCTTGCTCCGGCGTTGGCGAGCATCACTTCGAATCCGCCCCACTCGGCAATCGTCCGCTCAGCCAGCGCGTCGACTTGCGAGGAGTCTGCCACGTCAGTCGGAATCACCAGCGCACGGCGACCCTTGGCCTCGATTTCCTCTGCCACCGCGGCGATCTGAGATTCTGTCCGCGCGGCACAGACGATGTCGGCGCCGGCATCGGCGAGATGCAGTGCCATCTGCCGGCCCAGCCCTCGGCCGGCTCCGGTCACAATCACTCGCCGACCATCCATACGCAGCGATTCAAGCATGACGGCAGTCTACGGCGTGTCCCGTCAAGCTCCAGACAAGCTCCAGCCGAGGCGAGCGCTATCATTTGGCGCAAACACGTCCACACAGGACGCGGCGTGCGCCGTGTCTCACGCGAAACTGAATGGAGTTTGAGATGGCCAAGGGACTGACGGTGGAATTCAACATTGGCGAGGGTCAGAACGAAGCGTTTGAGGCGTTCATGGCGACCGCGACTGCCAAGGTCAAGGCGGAGGACGCGGGCTGCAACAACTACGACCTCTTCCGCTCGGTCGAGGATGACACGCGCTACCTGCTCTTCGAGAACTGGGCCACCCAGGAAGATCTCGAGGCGCACGGCACCTCCGAAGCAATGGCAGGCATGGCCGGCATCCGCGAATTCACGACCGGCCGCCCCGTCCTGCACCGCTACGAGGTCGAGGACTAACTAAACATTCGCTCTCCCCTGGAAAGGGGGAGCAGGAATCCGTGAAGAGGACAACATCATGCCAGACCAGATGGGTTCTGAGCTGCTCGCCCGACAGATGGTAAACGAGGGGGTCGAAGATCTCTTTTACATCATGGGCGGACCGATCATCGAAGCCGCCGGATTTGCCGCGGAGCACGGCATCCGTACGATCGACTGTCGACACGAACAGGGTGCCGCCATGGCTGCTCATGGCTACGCGCGCGTCAAGCGTCTGCCCGGTGTCTGCATGGCCGCCTCCGGCCCGGCGACGACTAACTTGTTGACCGGCGTTGCCAATGCGTATCTCGACGGCGTACCGATGGTTGCCCTCGGTGGGGCCGCCGCCTTCTCGTCGTTTGAGCGAGACGACTTTCAGGAGTACGACCAGCTCGCGATGGCGGTTCCAGTCACCCGCTGGGCCAGCCGTGTCACACACTCGGCGCGGATGCCCGAGTTCTTCAATCTCGCCTACCGCGAGTCCCAAGGACCCAAGCCTGGGCCAACCTACCTCGACCTGCCCGGCGACACGCTTTACCAGCAGTCCGACGACGAAACCGTCTGGTTCCCTGACGCCGGCGCAGCGCGTTCACGCCCTGGCGCCGACCCTGACCAGGTCAAAGAAGCAATCGAGCTGCTGGCCAACGCGGAGCGACCGATCGTTTTGACCGGCACCGGCATCTTCTGGTCGGACGCGTCGGCAGAACTTCGTGAGTTCGTCGAAACCGCACAGATTCCCTTCTACACGACGCCCCAAGGCCGTGGTGTAGTCCCCGAGGACCACGACCTCTGCTTCATCGCGGCTCGGTCAAAGGCCTTCCGCGAGGCTGATGTGACGCTGGTCGTCGGCACGCGTCTCAATTTCGTGATTGGTTCCGGCCTGCCGCCGCGCTGGTCGCCCGACCTCAAGGTGATCCATGTCGACACCGACCCGACCGAAATTGGCCACAACAAGGAAGCGACCGTGGGTATGGTCGCCGACGCCAAGCGCGCGCTGGTGGCACTGACCGCCGCCGCAAAGGAAGCCAACCTCGCGCCGCCGACCGACTGGATCGCCGAACTGCGCGAATCGGACGACAACCGCCGCCAGCAATCGCTTGAGCAGGCCCAGTCATCGACGGTGCCGATTCACCCGCTGCGCCTGGCCGATGAGGTCGTGCAGCGCATGGACCGCGACGCGGTGGTCTGCGTCGACGGCAATGCGACCCTAGCCTTTGCCCGGCAGTACATCCCGTCGTTTGCCGAGGGCGGCCGGCTCAACCCTGGTCCTAACGGCTGCATGGGCGTTGGCTTGCCGTTCGTACTGGGAGCCAAGGCCGCCGCGCCCGAGCGACAGGTGATTGGCTTCGTCGGCGACGGATCGTTCCTGATGAACGTCCAGGAGATTGACACGATGGTGCGGCACAATCTGCCCGCCACGATTGTGATCTCAAACAACGCCGGCTGGACCGCTGGCACCAACGACACACCAGGCCGCACCCTCGGGTACGGCCAGCGTTACGAGGACATTGCGATCGCCCTCGGCGGACACGGTGAACACGTGACCGAGCCAGAGGAAATCGGACCCGCGATCGAGCGGGCGATGGAATCCGGACTCCCGGCCGTCGTCAATGTCGAGGTCGAGCAGCACGCGATGCCGGGTCAGGCCCGCTTCGGTGGCTACTCGGCAACGCTCAGCCGTTAGGCCGGCAGCGCATCCGCTCGGAACTACGCACAGAGGCGGGGTTGGACCCCCGCCTCTGTGATTTGCAAAGGAAACTCCCATGGCATCCGTCCCGGCCGAGCATGCCGACCTCGTCGGCGCGCCGCATTTTGCGCACCTGGTCACCGTCAACCGCGACGGTTCGCCTCAGTCCTCACCGATCTGGATTCGCCCCGAACGAGTCAACGCCAACGGGGATGTGGAGTCGATCTTCTTCGTCACCGGTCTGCGCTATCGCAAGACCCTCAACATGCAACGAGAGCCGCGCGTTGCGCTCTCGATCCATGGCGCCGATCAGCCCTACCGGATGCTCGAAATCGTGGGCACGGCGTCGCTTGCGCCGCGCACCTCATGGGACGAGCTCGACGCCATTTCCAACCAATACCTCGGCACGGACTACCCCTACAAGGGCGATGACCCAGCCGGCTGGCTGGTCAGCGTCGAGATTGAACGAGTGACCCTGCCCAACGACGGCGAGCAGCCGCCGTCCGTGGACTCTCCTGCGGCTGGTTCCGACTTGCTCAGCCCACCTCACTTTGCGCATGTGGCCACAGTCAGTTCGACCGGTCAGCCGCGATCGTCGGTCGTCTGGCACCGGCGTCCTGAAGGCGGCGGCGAGAATGACATCGAGTTCTGGACCAGCGCTCAGACGCTGAAGACCAGGCACCTGCGCAACAATCCCGCTGTTGCCGTCAGCATCCACGACGAGGTGGACCCGTACCGTTACACGGAACTCCGAGGGCGGGCGAGCATTGCCGAGGTTGATGGGCGTCGGATGGCCGACGAGCTGACCCGTCTCTACTGGAAACTCGACGCGTTCCCCATGGATGTCGGCTCGACCGGTAACGTCGCGATCCGGGTTGAGACAACCCACCGCGTAGGCTGACCGCCGTTCAACGCAACCTCTTGCCGCCAGGAGCGCATCATGGCTTCCGTTCCAGCAGATTTCGCCGATCTCTGTGGCGCGCCTCACTTTGCTCACGTCGTGACAGTCAATCGCGACGGCTCGCCGCAATCGTCCCCTGTATGGTTCCGTCCCGAGACCGTGAATCCCGACGGCTCGGTCGAGTCCGTTTACTTCAGCACCGGCAAGGGCTTTCGCAAGTCTCTCAACATCCAGCGCGAGCCGCGTGTGGCCATCTCGGTCCACGATGAGGCCAATCCGTATCGGACATTGGAAATCGTGGGAACCGCATCACTCTCGGCTCGCTCGGATTGGGACGATGTAGACGAGATTTCGCGCAGTTACATCGGCACCGACTATCCGGGGAAGGACAACTCCAACGCTGACGGTTGGGGCGTCACGGTCAACATTGAGCGCGTCGTCACGCTGGACTTCAAGCCCGAGGACGTGCTCGACCCACCAGCTCCTGGGACGGATCTCCTGAATCCGCCACACTTCGCACACATCGCCACGGTTAGTTCATCCGGACAGCCCCGTTCATCGGTCGTCTGGCACCGACGCGTAGCGGGCGGCGAGAACGACATTGAATTCTGGACCGTTCCAACAACCCTCAAAGTGCTTCATCTGCGTCGCAATCCCGCGATCTCCGTCAGCATTCACGATGTGTCAAATCCATACCGATACACCGAGCTGCGAGGAACCGCATCACTGACTCCGGTCAACGGTCACCAGATGCTCGACGAACTCACGCCGCTCTACTGGAAGCTTGACAAGTATCCGGATGAACGAAACGACGGCAACGACCTCTCAGCAGGCGTTGTTGTTCGCGTCAATACGATGCACCGAGTGAATTACGGCGAGTAGCCCGGGACAGCCAACGACCCGAATCACACGGCGACTATTGGTTAATCATCCCTGCGAGTCAATCGAGGCTTGCATGTCCTCGGCTGACACTTCAGTCGTTGGTTGGTGGAACCACCAGTGACCGCCCTCAGGATCGGTGGCGCGGTAGGTGCGGTCGCCGTAGAACTGATCCTCAGGCTCCTGAAGGATCGTGGCGCCTTCCGACTGGGCGTGAGCGAAGTGGGCGTCAACATCGTCGACGTAGACCATCATGCTCGCGTGCAGATGGGGCAAGGTCGCCGGTCCCCCGAGACCGCCCTCTGGATAGGCCGACGCCAACGTGATCTCGGCCCCGTCGATGGTCAGCGACGCATGGCCGACACTGCCATCGGGCATATCTAATCGGAATCTCTCCTCGAACCCGAACGCTCGACAGAGAAACTCGATCGCTGCTGGCGCGTCGTCGTATGACAACGCCGGAACGATTCGTTGCTCAATTGGTGCTGGTGAGTCGGTCATTGGATCAGCCTCATTCGTCCATACTGGTCAGCGCTGCGGCCATTTCTTCTGGCGTCACATCGCGGATGTGTTGGTGGAATTCCCAACCGACCCCTTCGGGGTCAAGTGCGCGGTACGTGCGATCGCCGTAGAACTGGTCGGTGGGTTCCTCAACGATCTGCGCCCCGGCCGCCCTGGCATGTTCGAAGTGCGCATCAACGTCGTCGACGTAAACCAGCACCGTGGCGTGAACTCCACCTAGAGACTTGGGACTGCTTAGGCCGCCTTCTGGAAACTCGCTTGACAGCATCAGGGTTTCGCCGTTCATCCGCAGCTCGCAGTGGCCGACTGAGCCGTCGGGCATATCGAGGAGCAGTCCCTGCTCGAACCCGAAGGCGTTGATTAGGAACTCAATCACCGGCTTCGGATCGGCGTAGTTGAGGTACGGCAAAATCCGTTGAGTGCCCTCGGGTGGATTCTGAACCATGACGTCGTCTCCTTAATCTGACTCAATCTGAGTTGGTCGTGTGTTCCTGGTGGGATGGTCGACTGCGGCGGCGGCCTCGTAGCTCGCGATCTTCTTCATCTCGGCGACCTCCTCCTCCAGCGGGACGTGCCTGATCTGCTGCTGGAACGTCCAGCGGTGTCCCTCCAGGTCTTGAACCCAGTAGTTTCGGGCGCCCCAGAACTGGTCGGTAGGCTCGGCCAGGATCTCAGCGCCCTCGGCCTGAGTGCGAGTGAAATGCGCATCAACGTCGTCAACGTAGACGGTGATCTGCTGATGGAGACCAGGCAAATCCTGTGGAGACAACGAGCCCGCTTCCTCGAATGCTGACGCCAGCATGATTTGTTCGCCGTTGAAGCTCAGCGCGGCGTTGCCAATCCGGCCGTCTCCGACTTCCATCCGCCGAACTTCTTCGAACCCAAAGACGCGGCACAACCACTCGATGGCCGCGGGAGCGTCGGCATAGGTCAGACCAGGAACAATCCGTTGATGATCGAGTTGCACGTCGTCCGACATCGCAATCATCTTTCGGCGTGGCCTACTTGACCGACCTCAGTACGATAGCGCATATATGTTCTGATAAACAAGTAGCTACCCGTTGAGACTGTCTCAAAAGTCGGAAAACGAGAAGGGGCGGGGCTTTTCGGCCCCGCCCCCTCTGATTTGGACAGGATTGTCAGGTTGCGCGAAGACTACGCCCGGTTGCGGACTCGGCGGAGGCCGAGACCGGCGACTGCTGCGACGCTCAGCGCGATCAGCAGGCCGATCAGGCCGGCTGAGACACCGCTGCCGTCAGCGAGTCCACCGCTACCCGTGCCCGGGTACTCGGTGTCACCCATTTGCCCGTCGCCGTCTTCCATAGCTGGCTCGTCGCCGTCAAGGTCGACGAGGTCGCCATCGCCGTCGGTGAGTTCGTCGCCCTCTTCGCCGTCTTCCATGGCTGGTTCTTCCATGGCGGTGACGGCGACTGCGGACTGGCCGGAGCCGGCGGAGGTGACCTCAGCGTCGGCGGACTTGCCGTTGAGCGTGAAGCTCACGTTATCGGCATCGTCGCGGTCAACATCGATGTACCAGGAGCCGTCCTCGGCGACTTCTGTCGAGCCGAGATCATTGCCCATGTCGTCGACCACACCGATCATGTCGCCAGCGGTCGCGCCCGTGCCGTAGAAGCGGTGAGGTGGTTCTTGCTGTGCACTGGCAAGACTCAACGTTGCAATAGCAACAGCGAGTCCCAACACCAACGCTCCAACCCTCGACATCAGTCTGTGCTGTTTCATCTCAGCATTCCTTTCTTAAGGCTTCCGTCCCCGCCTCCGAGCGGGGACCCGCTTGGGCCCCCACTCGGTGTGCGGAGTCAGTTGCTGATGTAGAGGATGTCGTTCTCAGTGACCATGAAGTCACTCGAGCCAGGCACCATCGCGCCATCGACGACCGAGTAGCGAACCCACGTGGAACCGTTCCACAGATGGAGAGCGGTCACGCCACGACCTGAGACCATGTCAAAGATCTCAGACGCGTCAGCTTCAACGCCACAGCTCCAAGTGGCAAAGCCAGACAGCTCGGAGAGACAAGAGACCGAGGCCTCCTCCTCAGGCATCGCGTCTGCAGCCTCGGTGCTAACCGAAGTTGTCGCACTTGCATTGCCAGCCGTCACAATGATCGAGGCCAGGCCTGACCCTTCGCTGACCACAAACTGTACGGAAGCCGTTCCAGCCTTCGTGTTTGCCTGAGCCTTGTCCCCCACACCGACGTAGGCAAGCTTCAGCGCGCCAGCAGGCGTGAAGGTGACGAGGGTCTTCTCGGCAACGGCGATGCCGCCGCTAGTCACTTCCGCTGTGACAGTAATCACGCTACCCAGAGCGATTTCGTCAGTACTCGACTCAGTGTTCAGGGTGATGGCGTCAGCCGTACCAGTGACGTTGAAAGTCTGCTCTGCGGAGTTGCCTGCTGCAGTAAGCTTGACCGTGTACTCTCCTGCTGGAATCGAGCCAGGTGCCTTCTTCAGCGTCTCCAGGGTGATAAGGCTGTTTGGTGCCCCAGCAGCATCGGGACCCTGTGTGGTCTTGATAACGTCGGTGCCAACACGGACACCCTTGGGATCGAACACTCTGACTGTACCTTTGGCGACTCCGGCATTGTTGCCGCCAGCGTCGTTTGCGCTTACGGCGAATGTGATCTTGTCGCGGTTGTCGGTTCCACCTACCGGATCATCGGTGAACTGGTTGTGGAGCGAGCCAGAGGCTTCGCCAATGGCTACCGCCGATGCGTCGCCAGTGAAGTTCAGCGTGACTGTCTCGCTGACGGCTGCGCCGCTGCCTGTGAGAATGACATACACGTCAACGCTGCCAGGCTTCTTGTTGTCCTTCGACACCGTGAAGTGGATTGTCTGTCGCACCTCGTCTGCGCCTGTGTCGGAAGTCTCTGCCACGTACTCACTGATTGACGCACTGTCAGTATCAGTGTCGGTGTATGCGTCGTACTGCGCTTGTTCAGCTGCACTCGGGTTGTCACCCAACGTCACGCCAGCAGGCGGGTGGATGGTGATGTCACCTCCCGGCGCGATCACTGTGATTTGGTTGACGTCTCTGTCGTTCGACGCTTCCCCCATTGAGTTCATTGCGGTAACGACCAAGTTAATGCCCTTGGGGTTTTGTTCGTTGAACGTACCATCCGCGACGTCTGAACCAGATTCGGGTCGGCTTTCGTCGGCGACCGTACCCTTGTTGTCGCTCACGCGGTTGCCAAGCGACAGCACTGCAGTCGCCAACCCTGTGCCAGGATCTGCCACCCTGAAGCTCTTCGACGCAGACCGATTGGTTACAGCCTCGCCGTCGTAATCAATTCCGGAGATGCGAGTCGACACTGTGTACTCGCCTGGCGTCGTACCATCGGGGATCACCACATCGAAGATTGCAGCGGAAGCTGACATGTCATCAGTTCCACTAGGTGTGGGAGCTAGGCGAAGGTCGCCAAGTGTGCCTGCCCCATCGGCGGTGCTATCACTTTGTTCAGGGTGGTCGAGTTCTCCAGAGACACGGACGTACTGAAGCTCGATAGCGCCTGCTGCGATTGACAAGCCGGCCGGTGTGACGGTGGTCGCCAAGATGCCGGACGTTGTGACAGTGACACGAAGCGTGGAGTCTGCAGCAACGACGCCGTCAGAGTCGCCGAAGGCGATCGAAATCGACGGCGAGTGATTCTCTGCGTTGTGCGGCAACGAAGTCCACGGATCGTCTGCGGTCTGGTGAGCGTTCGGATCAAACGCCGTGTCCGCTGTTTCAGCGTTGTCGTCGTAGTCACCCTTGACGTTTTCGCGGCACGTCGCCGCATTGAGATACTCGGGGTTATCACACTCCCCTAGATCGTGTGCCATTGCTGGAGCGAGGGCGACGAACATCGCCCCGACCAGGGCGATCATCACCGCCACAGCCGTCAAGTGAGACAGTCTCACATTCATGCGCGTGCTCGTCGCCGCGGGGTATCTGTACCCCATTGGCGGCAGGCGTGATGCACTGGAGCGGCATTGATCGTGAAATCTGGCGCAATAGGCGGGTTTCCGATAGCCTCACAATCGTTGTGCACGCTCGACGTGCCCGTTCCAGACGCCAATCTGCGGACCTGTCAACGGACGATGGGCCGCGACGGAGGATGACATGGACCTCGGACTGACCGAAGAGCAGGAACTGCTGAAGAATTTCGCCCGCGACTTCCTCACCAACGAGTGCACCGAAAAGCTCGTTCGTGACATGGAAGAGGACGAGCGCGGATACACCGACGAACTCTGGAACGGCATGGCCAACCAGGGTTGGATGGGTCTGATTACCTCTGAGGAGCTTGGTGGCGCGGGCCTCAACTTCCTCGACCTTTGCGTGCTGCTGGAAGAGTTCGGTCGCGCGCTGGTTCCCGGGCCATTCATCAACACCGTCCTCACCGCCGGCTTTGTCGAGGCCATCGGCAGCGACGCCCAGAAGCAGCAGTACTGCTCGGCCGTCGCCTCGGGTCAGCACGTAATGACCTTCGCGCTGACCGAGCCCTCGGCTCGCTTCGACAGCTCCGGCATCGAGACCACCGCCACGGCCGACGGTGACGGCTATGTGCTCAACGGCACCAAGCTCTTCATCCCCGACGCCCACAACGCCGACACCATCCTGGTCGTCGCGCGTACGCCGGGCTCAGAGGGCGACGAGGGCGTCTCGCTCTTCCTCGTTCCGGGTAACGCCGAGGGCCTGTCGACGACCGTCCTGCAGACCATCGCCGCTGACAAGCAGTGCGAAGTCAAGCTCGAGGGCGTGCGCGTCGGCGCCGACGCCCTGCTCGGCGAGGCCGGCAACGCCTGGGCCATGGTTGATATCGCCAAGCGCTACTTCACCGTCGCCTACTGCGCCTACCTCGTCGGTCTGGCCCAGCGCGACTTCGAGATTTCGGTCGACTACGCCAAGGAGCGCATCCAGTTCGGTCGGCCGATCGGCTCGTTCCAGGCGATCCAGCACAAGGCCGCCGACATGATCACGGACGTCGATGGATCGCGCTTCATCATGTACCGCGCCGCCTGGGCCGTCACCGAGGGCGAAGACGACGCCGACCTGCAGGTCGCCATGGCCAAGGCCTGGTGCTCCGACGCCACCCGCCGCGTCGTTGCCCACGGTCAGCAGATCCATGGCGGCATCGGCTTCACCAAGGAGTACATCATCCAGCTCTACTTCCGCCGCCAGAAGATGGCCGAGCTGATGTGGGGCGACGCCGACCATCACCGCGAGAAGGTCGCCGAACTACTCGAGATTTAGGCGCTCCTCCCTCGGGAGGTGTCCCGCCAAGACTGAAGAGGCCGCCTTTGGGCGGCCTCTTTTGCGTCTCCGTTACATCTCCCTGAATGGGTGCAAGTCCCTTCGAGCCATGTTCAGATCATCATCTGTCTCCGTCGCCCCGTGCTTGACACGGGGCCCAGAGCACCCCAGATTGCCCGTGAGATGACCGTTCTATCAGCACAATCGCTGAGCGCGGAACGGTCCGCGCTACCGCTGCGGTGAGCATGTCGTGAAACGCCCGCACGACCTGTGAGGTCTGGGCCCCGTGTCAAGCACGGGGCATCGGAGCTTTCTCACTAATCCTCTGTGTCGGCTGAATGACCCCGAGGGTCCCAGTTGACCGTGCGACGGAACTCGATCTGTAGAGCCGTCCTACTCCGACGACTCCAGCCGCGACCGCTTGCGCAGGAACCACCACCCAATCGCCAGGCCAACGATGCTGAGCCCTACCGTAACCACGATCGCTGCGATCCACGTCCACAGCGGCGCGGTGTAGCGGCTGCCCGTCATGACGACTTCCTCGGCCAGCGCCGGCGACATACACAGGGCCCAGACCGCCGTCGCCGCCAGCAATCCCACCGACCGTCTCATCGGATAGCCTCTAATCATGGCCCGTAGACGACGCCGACGCCCTGCTGAGATGTCCGAACCCGCGGCTCCCAGGACACGCTCCTCGATCGTGCGGCTTTCGTTCCCCAATCAGGATACGATGCGCCTCCGCACTTTCTGGTCGCCGCTGCCCAACTGGGCCTACGGCGCGATTCCGGCTGGCATTGTCGCATTGATCGCCGTGTTCAGCTTTGGACAGTCCGATCCCCTGGGCGCAGCGATCATCGGGGCCGCCGCCGGTTACTTCGGAGGCGGGATCCTCTGGGCGATCCTCGGCGTCGTCGGCGGTGACGTCCTCGAGGTCGACTTTGATCTCTCCGAGGACATTGGCAAGGTCCACCAGTCGATTCTCTGGATGGTCAATCGCAACTGGAACTTCGAGCTCTACGACATCGAAACGATCACGCTGACTCATCAGCGTTCCAGGCCGATTCTGCTCCAGTTCAGCGGCACACACACCGCAAACATCGCATTCGCCGATGGCAAGCTGATGCGCATCGGCAGGTTCCCGACCGAACAGGAAGCGCTCGATGTCGGGGTGGCCGTCTCTGACTTTGTCGGTGTCCAGCTTGAGCGTGCGCCCGACGATCGGCCAGGTCGAGGTGGTCGAGGCCGACGAGGCCGTCGATGACTACCGCCGGACGCCTGACCGACCCCGTCGAGATCCGAGAACGCTTCGAGCAGGCGATGCTCGACCGGCCGGAGAAGCTTCAGCGGCACACGCGTCGGGTGGTCAAAGGCGCGTTGCGTCTCGCCGCAGTGCATGAGCTGGACCGCGACATCTGCTCGGCCTCCGCTGCGGGCCACGACCTGTTTCGGCACTGCAGTGATGCCGAGCTCATCGCCCTGGCTCGCCACTACCGCGTGCCCATCACTGAACACGAAGAGGCGGCGCCGATCATTCTTCACGGACCCTTGGCCGCTGCATACGCCCGCGATGTCATCGAAGTTCAGCACGACGAGATTCTCGACGCGATCGCCTTTCACACCACCGCACATCCGGACTACTCACTTGAGTCGATTGCGATGTTTCTGGCCGATAAGATTGATCCTCGTAAAGTCCGGCGCGATCCGGGTCTGGCCGCGGTCGCTGCGGCGGCCGAGACCGACCTGTACGCGGCAGCGGCGATGTTCCTTGAGCGTCGACTAACCAGTCAACTGAACAGCGGACAACCGCTGCACCCGCTCGCCGTCGCCAGCCGCAACGCGTTCCTGCGACGCTCCCAATGACCACGCAAGACACGCAGGACACCCACGACGACCAACACGAGGACGGCGCCGCCGTCGGCCGCGTGATCGACGCCGACGCGACTGAAGTCGATACCCAGGACCGTGCGCTGCGGCCGACGAGGCTGGACGAATTCGTCGGCCAATCGACTGTGCACGAGGCCATCAGGATCGCCGTCGATGCAGCGAAAGGCCGTGACGAAGCACTCGACCATCTCCTCCTCTACGGACCGCCAGGCCTGGGCAAGACCACGCTGGCCCGGATTGTGGCCAGGGAACTGGGAGTCAACCTGCGACCGACCAGCGGGCCCGCGATTCAGCGTGCCGGTGACATCGCCGCAATCCTCACCACCATGCAGACGCACGACGTCCTGTTCATCGACGAGATTCACCGCGTGCCGCGGTCAGCCGAGGAAGTCCTGTATTCGGCCATGGAAGACTTCCAGCTCTTCATGATGATCGGCAGCGGACCTGCAGCGCGCAGCGTGCAGCTCTCGGTTAAGCCGTTTACGTTGATCGGTGCGACAACCCGTTATGCGATGATCTCGCCGCCGATGCGCGATCGGTTTGGGATGGTGCAGCGGCTCGACTTCTACAGCACCGCCGAACTGGAGCGCGTGCTCGTGCGGTCGGCCGAGGCGATGGACGTCCAGCTCGAGCCGGCTGGCGCGTTGACGCTCGCAGAACGTGCCCGCGGCACGCCCCGGATCGCGAATCGTCTGTTGCGACGCGTTCGCGATTTCGCAGAGGTCCGCGCCGATGGCGTAATCACTTCAGCCGTGGCCGACGAGGCATTGCGTGGGCTCCGAGTTGACGAACTCGGCCTTGACGAGCACGACCGAGGCCTGCTTCGAGCGTTGATCGAAGGCTTCAACGGAGGTCCGGTCGGTTTGGACACGCTGGCCGCTGCTGTAGCGGAGGACGCCGACACCGTGATGGACGTCTACGAGCCATACCTGATCCAGCTCGGATTCCTCGCCCGAACACCCAGAGGCCGAGTCGCGATGCCCGCGGCGTGGAGTCACCTTGGGCTGACCCCGCAGGAATCCTCGCCAGATCAGGGAACACTCTTCGAAGCTGGCTCTGGCTAACCCCACCCGAAACTCCTCTACATGGTCTCGGCGTCAAATCGCCAAGCCACAGCCGAACACCGTTTGCACTCCCTCTTAGAGACTGTTGCACCACCACTCAACCGCCCCCGACTCCGGGCCGGGGCCTGCTCCGTCCCTGGTCTCCTGTGCGCCGGCCATGTTTCCTGCCTCTAGCTATTCGACAGAGACAAGTCGGTACTGCCTAGGCCTAGCTAGAGCGGCGCCCCGTTCGGGGACGGGGACAGAACACTGAGCGATTGATCAATCTCCCGAACGCGCACCAAGAACGGCAGTCACAGAATGCCGACAATAGGGAACACTCAGTCAAGCGCCAGCGCAGGCTCGTTCTCTTCAGCCGACGCCCCGGTGCCGTTCGTCCCGTTGCGCCCATTCGCACTGGTGCGCTCGCGCATTCGATCCAACACCGCCAGCGCTGCGTCCTCGTCGAAATCGACCGACTCCTGCGCTGCATACATCATTCGGTAGAGCTTGGCGTAATGGCCGTCCAGCTCCAGCAGCTCATCGTGCGAACCCTGTTCGAGAATCCGTCCGTACTCCAGCACAATGATCCGGTCCACGGCGCGGATCGTCGAGAGCCGGTGCGCGATCACAAACGCTGTACGTCCTCGCATGACACGAGCGATCGCTTCCTGGATCAGCGCCTCGGTCTGTGAATCGACATTCGCTGTGGCTTCGTCAAGTATCAGGATGCGCGGGTCGCTCAAAATCGCGCGAGCAAACGCTACAAGCTGGCGCTGTCCAATCGACAGGTTCTGCGCGCGCTCCGCCAGCGGCGTGTCGTAGCTCTGGGACAGACGCTCGATCCACTGGTCCGCGCCGACCACCTTCGCCGCAGCGATCGCCTGTTCGCGAGTTGCCTCGAGATTGCCGTACATGATGTTGTCGAGCACTGTGCCTGAGAACAGGAACGGGTCCTGCAAGACCACGCCCACCCGCGGTACCAACGACGCTCGAGTGACCTCACGCACGTCGTGCCCGTCGATTCGGACTGCGCCTTCAGTCACTTCGTAGTTACGAGTGATTAACGAGGTGATCGACGTCTTGCCTGCGCCGGTCTCGCCGACCAGCGCCACTGTTTCACCTGGCTGCACTTCCAGGTCAAGGTCGAACAGGACTCGAACTCCATCGACGTATTCCAGGGAGACGTTGTCGAAGTGCACGTGACCGGCGACATCAGACAGGTCTCTCGCTTCTGAGGAGTCCTCAATCTCCGGCTCGGTGTCCAGCACTTCAAACACGCGCTCGGCGCCAGCCATTGCGCGCTGGAACATCGTGTACTGCAGCACCAGGTCGCGGACCGGGTCGAAGAATCGCTGAATCCCAATCGCAAAGGCGACGATACTGGCAATCCCGGCCGCCTCCGTCAACGTGCCGTTGCTCAGTCGAGCCACAGCAATCGCGATGATGATCGCCGTTGCCACGGCAATCAGGATCTCGACCAAGGGCATGATCGCTGCCGAGAGCAGCCCGGCGCGGCGGGTGGCGCGCAGATTCCAGTTGTTGATCCGGTCGAAACGGCGAGCGTTTTCCGACTCGCGGTTCAGGCTCTGAACCACGCGAACGCCGTTCAGGTCTTCGTTCAGCGTCGAGTTCACGGCCGCAATCGCGACGCGCGTCTCAAGGAAGGCCTTGCGAGCCCGCTTGCTCCACAGCGCCATCGCCACCACCAGGATCGGCAACACCGCAAACGCGCCAAGCGCGAGCTGCCAGTCGATGAAGAGGAACACCGCCATGATGATCACGAGCCCGAAGATGTCGCCGATCACCGTCAGCACGCCTGACGTCAGCATTTCCTGCAGCACCTGCACATCCGAGGTGACCCGCGACATGATCGCGCCGACCTCGCCACGGTCGTAGAACCGGTGCTCGAGGCGCATCAGGTGATCAAAGACATCCTGCCGCATCTGGCGCAAGATGGGATGCCCGATATTGGCCATCAACCATTGGCGCACAAACTCGCTGGCCCAGGACACCAGGACAATCACGCCGAAGGCAATTCCGATTGTGTCCAGCTCCGATTCCACGCCGTTGTCCAGTGCGCCCTGCATCGCCTGGTAGACGACGAACACCTGGATGTTGAGCGCCATCGCGAAAATGATGTTGGCGAAAATTGCCGCCGCCAGGCGCTTCTTGTGCGGGCCGATATAGCGGCCAAAGCGGCGCACCAGTCTCGGGTTGTAGAGCGAACCGTATTCCTTGTCCCAACCGTCAGCCATCGATGCCGACGAAGCCCAGGCGCTGCGCGGACCGTGCCCGCCGCCTCCAAGGTTGGACGTCCAACCGCCCGCCATGCCGCCGCCCATCATGCCCATCTCAGCCGCTCCCACCCGCTGCTGCCGCAGCTTCTACTGGCGATGACGTTGACGACTCTTGGTCGCGCAGCTCCAGCTCATAGATTTCGCGGTACAGACCGCCCGTTGCGAGCAATTCGTCATGCTTGCCCTGCTGAACAATCTGGCCCTTGTCCAGGACAAGAATCTGATCAGCTTCGCGAAGCGAGCGCAACCGGTGAGCGATTACGAACGTCGTTCGTCCGCGCATCAGCGCGGCCATGGCCTGTTGGATTTCAAACTCGGTCGCAGCATCCACCGACGAGGTCGAGTCGTCGAAAATCAACACCCGGGGGTCCATCAACAACGCGCGAGCAATCGCAATCCGCTGCTTCTGGCCGCCCGAGAAGTTTGCCCCACGCTCACCGACCCAGGTGTCGTATTTCTCCGGCAGTCGATTGATGAAGTGATGGATCCGGGCCAGCTTGGCTGCGGCTTCGATCTCTTCATCGGTGGCGTCGGGCCGACCGTAAGCGATGTTCTCCTTCAGCGTGGCGGCGAAGAGGAACACTTCCTGCTGCACAATCGCGACCTGACGGCGCAGCGCTTCCAGCGGCCAATCGCGGACATCCTGTCCATCAAACGTGACCTGCCCGGCGCTCACGTCGTAGAACCGAGGAATCAGGTTGACCACCGTCGATTTGCCACTGCCGGTCAGTCCAAGCAACGCGATCAGCTCGCCCGGCTTGGCTTCGAAGTCGATCCCGCCCAGCACGGGCGAACGCGGGTCATAGGCGAAACTCACCTGATCAAACTTGACGTGTCCCTGCGGCTGGGCCGGAGCCACTGCATCCGGGTTGTCTTTCACTTCTGATTCCTGGTCCAGGATCTCGAAGATGCGCATGCCGGCCGTCGCCGCGCGCGGGACCATCATCACCATCCAACCGAGGCCGCGAATCGGCATCTGCAGGATGGTCAGGAACATCAGGAACATCGTCAGTTCGCCAACGGTGAAGTTGCCGGCCACGACCTCGCGGCCGCCGTACCAGATCGTGAGCACGATCGTGACCGCGCCCAGCGCCGTCATCAGCGGCATGTTGACCGCTTGCACCATCGACGCGTCGTACGAGCGTTGTTGTAGCCATCCAGCCGAGCGGCCGAACTTTTGTCCCTCAAACTCCGAGCGTCCAAACGCCTTGACCACGCGGATGCCGGAGAGCGCTTCCTGCAACACGGTGCCGAGCTGCGCCTGCGATTCCTGCACGTCATTCCAGATCGGACGCAGGCGTCGGGCGATCACTGCCGAGCGGATGGAGATGATAATCATGATCGCCCATACCATGAGCGCCAGCGGCCAGTTGATCGACAACATGATGATCAGGGTTGCGACACCCAACACCACGGTGAAAGTCAGCTGCACGCCGCCGAAGTTGATGAACATCCGCACGACTTCCACGTCCTGCGTCGCACGGACCATGATCTGGCCCGTCTCTGCGCCGTCGTGGAAGCGGAACGACAGCGTCTGCAGACGCTGGTAGATGGCGTTGCGCAGGTCATAGGCGACTGTCTGGCCAACCCATTCGGCCAGGTATCGCTGGACAAACATGGTCGTGCCGCGCAGCAAGGCCGCGCCGACGAGCGCGACGCCTGCGACCGCAACCAACCAGCCGGTGATCGCCACCTGAGTCTGTCCGTCGACGATCTCAGTCGAAATCGCCGTGTCAACGGCGAACTGCAACAGCCACGGTGTCGCGATCGCGAACGCGGCGGTCGCCAGGATGGCGATGGCGGTAATCGTCAGGCCCTTCCAATACGGCAGGGCAAAGCGCATCACGCGCCCGATAATCAGAATCGAGATCGGCAGCCGCCACTTGCGGCCGGGTTGGACATCTGCTGTCAAGGCGGTCAACTTCGGCTCCCGACCGGGCGGTCTGCTGTCATCGCCCTGGCGTCGGCGCGCCGTTGAAACTGAGTCATACGTCACCAGCAGTATAGTGGCGCTCTGGTTCTGGGATAGCCGGCGACACCTTGCCGGTTAACTCTGACGCATTTCCCATGCTCGCCATCCGGGCCAATCTCTCTGCGCGATACCTCCTCCGACACGTGCTCGACATGCTCCTGCTACGCCCAATGACGCTCAACGATGTCGATGCAGTAGCTGCCCTGGATCAGCGCGCCTTCGGTGAATCCGCCTGGAGCCGACGACACTTCGTTGGTGAAATCAGTGACTCGCCGATCAGCATCTTCTATGTCCTGACGGATTCCGCCCAGTCCAATGCGGCGTCGAATGAGGCGTCCAATGCGGCCTTGCTGGGCTACTTCGGTACCTGGCACATCGTCGATCAACTGCAGCTCTGCACCTTCGCCGTCGATCCCGGACGCCACGGCCGGGGACTCGGCGCGCTCCTGCTCAGTTGCGTCTTCCGACTGGCGCAGCGACTGGAATGCGAGGTGATTCAGCTTGAGGTTCGGGAGTCCAATGTCGCCGCTCGAACCCTGTACCGCTCTCGAGGATTCCAGGAAGAAGCCGTGCGCCGCAATCTCTATGTCAAGCCGAAAGAGGACGGTATCCTGATGAGTATCGAGACGCCCTCCGACTCACACCCTGGCGCAAGCGACCACGCGGGCCTCAAACAGCCCCAACCAATCGAACTTCGATGGAACGACCGAGGAGGCGCTGCCCAGGAACGATGGTCCTGACTGGCAACGAGTCACCCTGCGATACACTTTGCGGCATGAACCTGAACGAACAAATTGACCAGCTGCTCGAGCGCTCCCGCTACATCCGCGCCATCGGTCCGACCACCGAAGACTTCATGCGCTGGCGCGATTCCACCGAGGAACTGCTGTCCGACGCCGTCGGCGAAGATCATCCGGTCATGGCCAACTACCGCGAGGCCATTGGCCCGCGAGAATCGCTCGACGCCGAGGGTCTGCAGATCCACGGACCCTTCGGCATGGCGCCACGGTTGATCGCCGCTGAAGACGTGCTGCGCTCACTCGTCAGCTAAGCCCGGCGTCACTCAACCCGGTGCTTCGAGCCGCTCAGACAGCAGCCGCTGCCTTCTTCTCAACCACCGACGCGATCAACTGCGCCGCCTGCACGTAGCTCAGATGCGTGGTGTTGATCACCATGTCGTAGTGCAGCGGCGACCAGACATCGACCTGCCAGAACTTGCGGTGGAACTCGGCGCGGCCCTTGTTGAACTCTTCGATCCGGCGGGATGCAGCGATCTCGTCGATACCTTCCCACTCCTGCACGCGAGCAAGCGCGACCTCCGGCTCGGCGACAAGCTGCACATGAGTGGAATCGGGCAGGCTGCGCAGGATCATCTGGCTGCCTCGCCCGATGATCACGACATTCCCACGCTGCGCGATCGACTCGATGATTTGCGATGTCGTCGTCAGGATGGCGCGGTCATCGACGACACCTGATCCGCTGTCGGTCAGCTCCTGGTAGCTCTGCGAGAGCATCAGCTCCAGGTTGCCGGAGCCGAGCATCGGATCGATCGCGCCGCCGGCGGCCGACCGTTCCAACGCGCGCTGCAGGAAATGGCCCAACCGGGCGCGCAACGAGTCGGTGCGCTCATCCTTCTCGGCAACCTCCGAGACGGTCCGCCCCAGTTGGCGGGATGCGTCCACCAGCACGGTTTGATCGATGTACTCAAGCCCCAGATCGCGACTCAAACGCCGCGAAACATCACGCGCTCCTGCGCCGTATTGGCTGGAAACAGTCACGACCGGCATGGGACACCTCCCGAGCTGCCTCGATTGTGCGCTCAGAGTACCCCAACCGAACCGCAACCGACGCCTGAACGACTAAAAGTCCGCCATCATTGATCCCAATGGCAGAGACCGTCTGAGCGACCAGCCCATTGGACCTTCCGACTGCTCGACGGCGTCAAACACGCCCACGTGGGTGACTACCAGGAAATACCGCTGAGCCGACAGTGCATCCGCCGCCGAGATCGCCTCGGCTTCGCGGCGGAACCGACCCACTGTGAGCGCAGTGCGCTCCAGCGGCGAGCGCGAGCGAATCAACGCGTTCGGCGTCTGCTCGGGATACAGATCGCGATACACAATCGACGAGATTCTCTGCGCCTCATCAGCGCCCTGCTCGGCGACCATTTGCAGCAAATGCTCGCCATCGTCGTACCACGACTGCGGGGCGCCTAGCTCCAGCATGAACGGATGAAACAGACCGAGGATGATCTCCAGCATCTGCTGCAGGTCTTCCAGTCCGTAGTGATCGTCGAACTCGTCCGTCACAGGAATATGCGGCGGCGTGGCATCAACCTGCTCACGGTCATACAGGGCCCGAACCAGGTCAATCTGGGCACGAGCCTGCTCGTCGGGCACGAGAGCCAACATCCGCTGAACCATGAATTCAGCTTAAACCACAATGGCTCCTCCGCCATCTCGACGGAGGAGCCATCTGTGGCCGATGACCATTGCCAATGACAAATGCCGCGTCAGAGGCTAGCCCCCATCCTCGACAACCTCGGCGACTGCCTCACTGACGGCACCGGTGTTGATCGCGATGCGCTGCGGCTCTGCTTCCTCCGACTTCGGCAACGACAACTCCAGCACGCCGTTGGCCAGGTGGGCGGCAATCTTCGAAGCGTCGTACGACGGGTCCATGCGGAAACTGCGCGAGAGCACGGTGCGCGTGACCTCGCGCCGACGGTACTTGCGGTCCTCGCCTGTCCCCTTCTCCGACTCCTCGTCGGATGATCGCTCGGCGTGAATGCGCAGTTGACTGTCATCGACGGTCACGGAGACCTCGTCATCCTTGAAGCCCGGCACCCAGGCCTCGATACCGATGCCCTCGTCGGTCTCATAGACATTCACGGGCAGCGTCCACTTCGAGGTCGGCGCCGGCGCCGAGACCGGCCCAGTGCGACGGCCGAACCCGCGGGGGAACTGGCCCGAGAACAGACTGTCGAACTCGGCAAATGGATCGCGAATCAGAATCTTGCTCATCATTCGTCCCTTTCTGAGCTGCTCATGCCGGATCAAGTCGCTCTTGATCCGACCCACTGATGAAACCTTATATATATCCACTCAGCTTTTCAAATGATTGAATTGTGTTTTGGGAAACATATCTCAAATCCTGACACAATCTCTGATAGTCTGGCTATCAAGAAAGGAATAAGCGATGCCCGGTGATTTCTACCAGATCCTCGGCGTGTCTCGCGATGCCTCCGAACGCGACATTACTTCCGCTTATCGGAAACTCGCCCGCCAGTACCACCCCGACGTCAACGCTGGTGACCGCGACGCCGAGGCACGGTTCAAAGAAGTCAACGCCGCGCACGACGTCCTCTCCGACGCGAAGAAACGCGACGCCTACAACAAGTGGGGCGATCAGTGGGAGCACGCGGAGCAGCTCGAAGCAATGCAGCGGCAGCGCGGCGGACCAGGTGGGTTCGGCGGCTTTGGCGGATTCGGCGGCGGCCAGCCCTTCGGCAGCCAACGCGGTGGCGGCCAACGTGGGGGCGGCCAACGAGGCAACATCCAATTCGACTTTGGCGACCAGTTCGGTGATGCCGGCGACCTTGGCGATCTCTTCGGCAACCTGTTCGGCGGCGGCCAGGCTGGCGCGAGAACCCCGCAGACGCCTGCCCGAGGTCGAGACATTGAGCACAACCTCACCGTCTCCCTGCGCGAAGCCTTCCGAGGCACCACGAGAACCGTGCAGCGCGGCGGCGGCGGCTCGCGGATTGAAGTCACCATCCCTCCGGGCGTCGACTCCGGCTCGCGGATCAAGATTTCCGGCAAAGGCGAAGACTCTGCCTACGGTCCGCAGGGTCAGTCCGGCGACCTCTATCTCGCGATCAACGTCGACGACGACCCGGTCTTCGAACGCCGAGGCGACGACGTCCACGTCTTCGTCGACGTACCGGTCACGACTGCCGCGCTGGGCGGCGAAGCTGTGGTCCGCTCGCTCAGCGGTAGCGGCGGACTGGCGCTGAGAATTCCACCAGGGACACAGAACGGCCGCGTCTTCCGGCTCGGTGGACAGGGCATGCCGCGCTTCAAGCGTGACGGTCGCGGCGACATCCTCGCTGAAGTCTCGCTGCAACTGCCAGAGCAACTCACTCCCGAACAGATCGACCTCTTCAGACAACTCCGCGACCTCGATGACCTTGATGACCACGTCGAGCCCAACGAGGAAGGCGAAGCCTCGTGACCGACCGACCCGTTTACACGATTCGCATCGCCGCCCAATTGGTCGGTGTGCACCAGCAAACGCTGCGTACCTACGAACGTGAAGGTCTACTCATTCCTGCCCGCACGTCGGGCCGGCAACGTCTCTACAGCCAGGCCGACATCGAGCGACTGCTGATGATTCGCCGGTTGATCGACGAACTCGGCGTCAACCTCGCTGGCGCCGACATCATCCTGCGACTGCGGCAGCAAATCGACGAACTGCAGACAGAAAACCGACAACTCAAGCGGGAGATCCAGCGTTACCGCGACCAGCACCTCCCGGCTGTGCCCTTCGAACGCGAGCGACATCAGGGAACGGAGCGACGACGATGATGCGCAGAGACCGATTCACCAACCAGGCCCAGCAACTGCTCGAAGCCTCACAGAACCTCGTGCGCGAAAAGCGTCACGCCCAATGGGACGTTGAGCACCTGCTCGCCAGCACCGCCCGCGTCGAGGACGGACTCGCCAACGACCTGCTCAACGCGCTCAATGTTGACCGCGCCCGACTCCGCGCCGACGCCGACACCGTGATCGACGCCGCGCCGAGACTCAGTTACGACGTGGTCCAGCTCACCGTCACGCCGCGCGTCGTTCAGCTACTCGAGCGAGCCAACGTCGAAGCCGAGCGACTCAACGACGAATACGTGGGTGTGGAACACATCCTGATCGCATTGACCGGTGACTCGGGCGGGCCCGCCACGCAGATCATCCGCTCCCACGGCATCACCGCAGAGCGCCTCTACAAGGCCCTCCAGCAGATCCGCGGCTCTCGCCGAGTTGATCAGCCCGACGCCGAGTCCCATTACGACGCTCTCAACCGCTACGCAACCGATGTCACTCGGCTCGCTGCCGAGGGAAAACTCGATCCTGTGATCGGACGCGACATCGAAATCCGCCGCGTCCTGCAAATCCTCAACCGACGGACCAAGAACAACCCGGTCATCATCGGCGAGGCCGGCGTCGGCAAGACCGCCATCGCCGAGGCCCTCGCCCAGCGAATGTCCGCCGACGACGTGCCAGAGAATCTGAGCGGCAAGCGACTGATGTCCCTCGACATGGGCGTCCTGCTCGCGGGAGCCAAATTCCGCGGAGAATTCGAGGAACGCCTCAAGTCCGTGATCGATGAAGTCCGCGGCTCCGAAGGCGAAGTCATCCTCTTCATCGACGAGCTGCACACGGTCGTCGGCGCCGGGGCAGCGGAAGGCGCAATCGACGCCGCCAACATGCTCAAACCACCCCTGGCCCGAGGCGAGCTACACGTCGTTGGAGCGACCACCCTCGACGAGTACCGTCGCCACATCGAGAAAGACGCCGCGCTCGAACGACGCTTCGCGCCCGTCTACCTCGAGGAACCGTCAACCGAGGATGCAATCGCCATCCTGTCCACGCTCAAGCCGCGCTATGAGTCGCACCATGGAGTCACAATCAGCGAGGACGCGATCGAAGCCGCCGTGCGACTCTCCCAGCGCTACCTGACCGAGCGCCACCTGCCCGACAAAGCGATCGACCTGATCGACGAAGCCGCCTCACGACTCGTGATCGACAACCAGTCGCCGCCGGCGCGTGTGGTCGAGTTGCGCCGCCGGGTCAACGAGCTCAAGCAGGAGCAGGAGGCCGCCGCCCAACGCGAGGATTACGAGACCGCCGCCCGGATCAAACAGGAGCTGATCGCCATCCAGAACGAGGTCCAGGCCAGCCGCGACACCTGGAACGCGGAACATGCCGAGCAAGACACCGTTTACGAACGCGACATCGCCGAACTCGTCGGCGACATGACCGGCATTCCCGTCAGTCGCATGCTCGACGACGACGAAGCGCGGCTGCTCAGAATCGAAGAAGAACTGCACGACCGTGTGATCGGCCAGTCCGACGCTGTCACCGTCGTCTCCGACGCCATCCGACGAGCCCGAGCTGGACTCAAGGATCCCACCCGGCCGATCGGCTCGTTCATCTTCGTCGGACCCACCGGAGTCGGCAAGACTGAACTGGCCAAGGCTCTGGCCGAGTACCTCTTCGACTCAGAAGACGCCCTCGTCCGGCTCGACATGTCCGAGTACCAGGAGCGTCACACCATCAGCCGCATCGTTGGCGCACCTCCCGGCTATGTCGGCTACGACGACGGCGGCGGACTGACTGAACTCATCCGACGGAGACCGTTCCGCGTCGTACTGCTGGACGAGATCGAGAAGGCTCATCCTGATGTCTTCAATCTGCTTCTCCAGGTACTCGATGACGGCCGAATCACCGACGGCCAGGGACGCACTGTCGACTTCCGTAATACGGTCGTGATCATGACCAGCAACCTCGGCACCAGCGCGCGGCCCATCAACAATCTCGGCTTCGCCGGCTCGCACGACGAGCGCGCCCGAGACTCCGAGCGCGCCCTGCGGGACTTCTTCCGCCCCGAGTTTCTCAACCGCGTCGACGAGATCGTCGTCTTCGACCCGCTCAGCGAGGAGGAACTGCTCGAAATCGTTGACTTGATCGCCAACGAGGAACGAAGCCGACTCGCCGATGGCGGCCGAAACATCGAACTCACAGCATCAGCACGCCGACAACTCGCGAAAGACGGCTACGACCCGGCGTTCGGAGCGAGACCGCTGCGCCGAGTCTTCCAGAGACGAATCGAAAACCCGCTCAGCAAACTCCTGATCGCCGGCGAGTTCCCAGAAGGGGCAACCATCGTCGTCGACCACACCCAGGACGACTACACGTTCGAGGCCAAGACAGCAGAACTCGCTGCTGTTACCTGAGCCTGAACTGCACGCTCCGTCCCCGCTTGACGGAGGCCTTTGATTAATTTGCTCCCCCTCGCAGGGGGAGCTGTCGCGGAGCGACTGAGGGGGTCCTGCCGGCGCGGGTACCAGATGGAACTTGGTGGAGCAGGACCCCCTCCGCCTTCGGCACCTCCCCCTGCAGGGGGAGGAAAGGGATTATGCAAGGGTCTCCTTCACGCGGGTCCGGCCTCACCAGCCGACATCGTCGGGCGAATGCAACAAGGGCATTCTCGTGGGGCAGCACATATACACTCAGAACGACATCAACCAACAGGAGGCCCAATGACCACCTTGACTGCTCCTGCGACCGAAACGCTGCTCTATGAAGAGCGCGGACACGTCGCGATCATCACGCTCAACCGACCGGAACGACTCAATGCGATCACCGGCGAGATGCTTGAGGCTCTCTCCGCTCAGCTCATCGCCTGCCAGCGCGAGCCGGACATTCGCGTCATCGTCCTGACCGGTTCCGGCCGTGGCTTCTGCTCAGGTCTCGACCTCGTCGACCAGCAGCAGCGCCTCCAGGGTGACGGCGCCACCAACATTGGCGCGCCCGGCTACTCGCTCTTCGACCTGCGCGACGCCCCACCGGTCGTGCTGCAGAAGATGGACAAGCCGGTGATCTGCGCGCTCAACGGCGCGGCAGCCGGCTACGGCATGGACATGGCGCTGCTCGCCGACATCCGCATCGCCTCCGACCGCGCCAAGATGGGCGCCGTCTTCGCCCGTCGAGGCGTCCTGCCCGAGTCTGGCGGCACCTGGATTTTGCCGCGACTGCTCGGCTGGGCACGAGCCGCCGAGGTCGCCTTCCGCGGCCGCGTGCTCGACGCCCAGGAATCGCTCGATGTGGGTCTGGTCAACGAGGTGGTCGATCACGACGAGTTGATGGACCGAACGATGGAACTCGCCGAGGAGATCGCCGCCAACGCGCCGCTCTCGGTCCAGGCGACCAAGCGGATGATGCGCCTCGGTATGGACGAACCCTTCGAGGCCGCCGTGGACCACATCTACCTCCAGTTGCTACCACTCTTCCAGTCGGACGACTTCAAGGAAGGCGTTCGCTCCTTTATGGAGAAGCGTGACCCGAACTTCCAAGGGCGCTAGCCATGCCACAACGAACGATTTCCCAGGATGAACTGAGCCGGGTCTCGAGCTACCTCAACGGACAGGGGCAGAAGTACCGCTGGGTCGAGCTGTGGCCGCGGGTTGTGACGGCTCGGGTTGAGTTGCTCGACACCTTTCGCGGGGTCAGCGCCGAGCAGGCCGCCTGGAAGCCAGCGCCCGAGGACTGGAGCATCGAGGAAGTCGCACAGCACGTCCTTGATGGGACACGCAACTGCGCCACGTTGGTGACTGCGCTCTCGAACGGACGCGATCCCGAAGCCGAGCCGCAGGGCATCGGCGCGATCGATCCGGCCCAACGGGCGGCCGATCTGCCCTTCTCTGAGCTCGTCCTTGAGCTTCACGAGAACGCTCGCGCCTTCGCCAACGTGATCGAAGGGCTTCCCGAGCCGCCGCAGTTCGAACCGACCTCGGCGCATCCGTTCTTCGGCGATCTGCACGGTCGCGCGTGGTACCTCTTCCAGCGCGTCCACGACCTCGACCACGTCGGTCAGATCAACGCCATCAAGCAGACCGAGGGATATCCGGCATGACCCGCGCTCCTCTCAAAGTCGCGATTGGTTTCCACCGCGACGGTGTCAACGATTGGGATTCGGCGGTCCGGTTCGCCCAAGCGGCTGAGCGGCTCGGTGTCGACTCGATCTGGTCGGCTGAAGCGTGGGGCCACGACGGCATCACGCCGCTCGCCTATCTCGCAGGCAAGACCGAGACGATCAAGCTGGGCACCGGCATCATCCAGGGCGGGACGCGCACCCCGGCACTCGTCGGCATGACCGCGATGAGCCTGCAATCGATGACGGGCGGACGGTTCATGCTGGGGCTCGGTACCTCGGGACCGCAGGTCGTCGAGGGTTGGCACGGCGTCCCCTTCGCCGGCGCCGTCAGCCGGATGCGCGAAACGACCGAGATCGTCCGCATGATCTGCAATGGCGAGCGCGTCGTTTACGAGGGACAGCACTACACGCTGCCCCTGCCCGGCGGACAGGGCAAAGCGCTCCGCTCTGGGTCACCCCCGGTTGCGCCGCCTCCGGTCTACTTCGCCTCGTTGGGACCGAACAGCCTGCGAATCTGCGGCGCCGTCGCCGATGGTTGGCTCGGCACCTCCTTCATTCCCGAAACCGCCGACGTCTTCTTCGACGACATTCGCGCCGGCGCTGAGTCTGTCGGACGCAACTTTGACGAGATCGACCTGGAAGCCGCAGCCGGCGTCGAGTTCACCGACGATGTCGAAGCCGCTGCCGCTCGACACGCACGCGGCATCGCCTTCACGCTCGGCGCGATGGGATCCGCCACGACCAACTTCTACAACGACGCATTCTGTCGACAGGGCTGGGCCGACGCCGCCAAAGAAGTGCAACGACTCTGGATCGAGGGCGACCGCGAGCTCGCGCGCGAGCGTGTCCCGGTTGAGCTCGCTCACAAAGTCAATCTGCTTGGCAACGACGTTGAAATCCTGGACCGGCTTCGCGTCTACCGCGACGCCGGGGTCAATACGATTCGCGCTGGCATCGCCGGCGACAGCGTGCACGAGCGCATCGAGAACCTCGAGCGGTTCATGGGCATCGTCAATCAGCTCAACGCCGAGGCATGACCTCTTCGTAGCCCGGCTCGCCCTCGGTCACGTGAATCCAGCTGTTGGCTGCTACGCCGTTCAGTGTGGTAACCAGTCCGCTGGCCGGCCAGCGAATAATCACATCGGCTGTTTCCGCATCGGCGAGGCCGAAGTGAAGTGCATCTTCACTCTGCCCCAGGAAGTGGCTTGAGACGCCCATCTGCCGGATCTGCTCCGGCAAACCTGAAGCATTGACCGCGACCTCTGCGCCATACCCCTGTCGATTGCTCGTCGTCCCCTCAAGCGATATCCGCAGCCAACTTCCCGCGCCTCGCGACTGATTCTTGTAGAAGATGGGTACTGACGCGTTGGTGACCACAAACACGTCCAGGTCGCCATCGCTATCGGCGTCAAAGACCAACAGCCCTTTGCCATCGGCGATGTCATCCAGTCCGACATCAGTGCTTCGGCCCCGGAATCGACCCGACCCGTCGTTCTCCCAGAAGCGCATGGCGTCGGCGTCGAAGCCGGGCATCATTTCCATGCCGTTGGTCATGGTCAAATCGAGGTCGCCATCGTTGTCGGCGTCAAAGAACGCCGCGCCCCAGCCCCAGGATCCGTTGCGGACGCCAGCGCGATCTGTCGCATCGGTAAACCGACGATCAC
Organism: Dehalococcoidia bacterium; assembly: GCA_964291515.2. Taxonomy (GTDB): domain Bacteria; phylum Chloroflexota; class Dehalococcoidia; order Bin125; family Bin125; genus Bin125. The sequence goes on along the minus strand of OZ219805.1, from coordinate 3,170,140 downwards.
CATCATTGCGATACAACCGATTCCCATTGCGCAACCCCTGCTCACCCGAACCGGGACTGCCGCTGCGGAAAGAGAACACGGACGTCACGAACCAGTCCAGGTCGCCGTCGGCGTCATAATCGCCAAACGTGGTGCCCATCGCATTCTGAGCAGTGCCCACACGCGCATCCAGCGTGCCGTCCGAGAACGTGCCGTCACCGTTGTTCCAGAACAGTCGGCTGGTGCCAAAGTCCGAAGCCACTGCCAGCTCCGGCCAGCCGTCGCCGTCGAGATCGACAAACGTCGAGCCAAACGCAAACGTTCCCTCAGTCAGGTCCTGTTGCGTCTGCGAGACCACCTGGTCCATCGCGACACCCGCCGCCTCGGTCACATCCTCAAAGAACCCCGGCGCTTCCGTGCCCCGATTGCGCAGCAAGCGCACACCTGCGGTCGCCTCACCGACCAGTTGCGAGGGCCGCCACTCGGTCACATGTAGATCGAGGAATCCGTCGCGATCGTAATCGCCGAACGAGGCCGAAAATCCGATCCGCCGATCGCCCGTCTCGATCGCGGTCCCCCGTTCGATCGCCTCTTCCGAGAACTCACCGCCTTGATTGATGAACAGGTAGTGACGCGTGTCGCCAACCGTTGTGATGAACAGGTCGAGATCGCCGTCGTTATCGATGTCGCCCCACAACGCGCCGTTCGAGGCGAGGTCCCAGTCGCCAAGCCCCACTTCTGCCGAGACCTCCTCAAACTGGCCGTCGCCACGATTTCGATAGAGCAGGTCATGTCCATCGAGCCGCGTCACAATGAGGTCAATGGCCCCGTCACCGTCGAAGTCACCTGCGGCCGCGCCGCCCGTCATCCGTTCGGCGTCACACAGCGTGCCTTGTTGCTCTGCCTCGGTCTCTCTCGACACGTTGTCAAACAGGCAGTTGCCCGGTTCCCGGGCCACATGCTGGACATACATCAGCCCCGACGATGCTGTCGCGTCACGAAACAGCGTCTCCGCAGGCGTCTCGGTCGTCACCGGCACATCTGAGCGCTCCGGGATTGTGTCCCGGCATGAAACTGCCAGCGCCGCCATCAGCAACGCCGCAACGAGTAGGCCAGTCACCCGTAACATCGGTATGTCAGATACTGCGTGCACTGCATCAACTCGCTTCATTGGCGGCGTCCAACCCGAGTCGGAGGGCGCCGCTCAACTTGTCTGAGGATTAGAGGCTAGAGCGAAAGGGTAACGACCATGACCACCACGCACGACGGCGCACCCCACAGCGGACCGCTCAGCGGCATCCGTGTGCTCGAATTCTCACAGATCATCGCCGGACCGTTCGGCTGCCAGAACCTTGCCGATATGGGCGCCGAAGTGATTAAGGTTGAGCCGCCCGAGGGCGAAGCCTGGCGTCAGTTCTCGCAGTTCATGCCGGGCGAATCGAAGTGGTTTCAATCACTCAACCGCGGCAAACGGTCACTCGTCCTGGCCATGCGCGACCCAGAGGCGCAAGCCATCGTGCACAGGCTCGTGCCTGACATCGATGTCGTCGTGATCAACTACCGACCCGACGTCGCCGCCCGGCTCGGTCTCGACTACGACACGCTGCGCGCCATCCGTCCGGATCTGATCTACGTCGACAACACCGCATTTGGACGTCAGGGGCCATGGGCGCAGCGACCTGGCTACGACATCGTCGCGCAGGCGGTGACCGGACTGATGGCGCTGGATGGCAAGCTGGACGATAACGGCACGGCGCCGTCGCCTGTCTCTTCGCCGGTGGCCGACTACGGCACCGGCATTGTGATCGCACTGGGCGTGTGCGCAGCGTTGTTTAATCGTCAACAAACGGGTGAAGGCCAAATGGTCGAAACCACCTTGCTCAATACAGCCCTGGCGATGCAGGGCAGCAGCGTGATGCAGCTTCCGCTCGCCGACGAGTTGCCAGCGGCCAAGATGGCCCGCATCAACGAGCTGCGTGCCGAAGGCGCGCCCTACGCAGAGTTGCAGGATGTCTACAAGGATCGTGGCGCGCAGGGCGCGCTGAACATCTACTACCGCTGCTACGAAACGCGCGACGGCGCCGTCGCAATCGGCGCGCTGTCGGCCTCACTCTGGGCCAAGGTCCGCGACGCGCTGGAGACCGAATTCCTCGGATTCGCCGACCCCAATCTCGACACGACCGACGCTGAGCAACTCGCACGGGCGGCAGCGAGCGTGCGCGAGGTCGAGGCGCACGTCCGATCTCATACCACCGACTACTGGTTGGAACGCTTTGAAGCTCACGGAGTACCCAGCGGACCGATCCAGTTCCCCGAAGAACTGGCCAACGATCCACAGATCGAAGCTAACGACATGGTCGTCGATCTCAACCACGACCTGTCCGGCCCTCAGCGCCAGGTCGGTCCATTGCTCAAGATGAGCGCCACGCCAACAGCCGCCCAGGGTTCATCGCCACCCCTCGGCCGAGACACGGACGACATCGTCGCCAGTGCAGGCTACAGCGCCGACGAGCTTGAAGACCTGCGCACACGCGGCATCATTGCCTAGCGGTCCCCGAACAAGACCTCCCCACTCGGGGGAGGTGCCCCGCAGGGGCGGAGGGGGCCAGGGTTCACCCTCACACGTCCGCCAACAACCCCCTCAGCCGCTCCGCCAACAGCTCCCTCAGAGGGGGAGCGCTTGATTGGCTAGAGCACGCCATCCCAGGCGGCGATTTCCTCAGCCCGGAAGTCATCCTCGACCCTCGCTGACTCGCCGAGGACGACCGTCTGCCGAGTCTCCGAATCCCAGGCTGGCCAGGGGAGGTTGCTCGTGGATGGGTTTCCGGTGCGAGCAAACGCGAGCCAGGTGTCCATCGTCAACTCGGCCAGTCCATTTGCCGCGACTCCCTCGCCGGCGAATGCGGCCGCGACCTGGTGAGTGCCGAAGACGAACGGAATATCGAGTGCATGGCAGGACCCGAGCGCCCCGTCGAGCATCGGCGACTTCCAGTCGAACAGGTAGCACCAGGTCTGATCGTTGTGCTGTGACTGAGCATCGAGCAGACGCATGGCGGGGACGCGGAACAGTTCGTCGCCCGAGGCGGCCGTCTGGATCTCGTACGGGGTGGCGAGCTCTCCGCGCGCTTCGCGGGCGGCGCGGTAGATGTCGTACAGGCGACGACCGTCGCCGTGCAGACCGTCCATCACAGCGATGGCGTCTTCTTCGTTTGGCGGCTCGGTTGGGACCATAGCGGCGAAGAGCTTGCTCTCTTCGTCCAGGCAACCGATCAGCGCGGAGACGCCTGCCGCCTGGCCCGCGCGCACCGCGTCGATCGGCATTTCAGTCAAGAATTCACCGTCGACGATCGGGCGGAACGGCATCTCGGGCTGCTTGCCGGCTTCCATTGCGACGTACAACATCTGCTCTTCGAGCTTCGCCTGTGCAGCGAGGATGTCGGCGACGGAGGCGGATTGCAGCGCGTCGGCGTCACCGGGCTCGATGCCCAGCAGCTCGCAGAACTGTTGTCCATGATCGACTGCCTGGGCATCTTCAATGCCGTGATGACCCGCGCCTGACTGTGGGATCGCCTTGTGGAACAGCCCCGTCGCCTCGGGCGACCCCATCAGCGAAGAAACGGACATCCCACCCGCCGACTCGCCGAAGATGGTGACGTTGCCAGGGTCGCCGCCGAAGCTGGCGATGTTGTCACGCACCCAGCGCAGCGCGGCGACCTGGTCACGCATGCCAAAGTTCGACTCTTCCAGCGCCGGCAGGTGCAGAAATCCCAGCGCTCCGAGCCGATAGTTGATCGTCACCACGACGACATCGCCGCGCGACGCCAACGTGGCGCCGTCGTAGAGCACATCGCTGCCAGACCCAATGGTGAAGGCACCACCGTGGATCCAGACCATCACCGGCCGCGCGGCATCGTCGGTGGCGGGCGTCCAGACATTGAGGAAAAGGCAATCCTCGGACTGCTCCTGCGCAGCCTGGCCCAGCATCGAATCGAGCGCTTCATTGGGAACCTGCGGCGCGATCGGGCGAAATGCCTCGCAGTCGAGCACATCATCCCAACCCGGGTGCGGCCGCGCGACTCGGAAGCGCAAATCGCCGACTGGTGGAGCCGCGTAGGGGATGCCGCGGTACACGCTCAAACCGTTCTCGGATGATCCGTGGACTCGTCCCGCTTCAGTTTGAACAATCGCGGCCATATCAAGGCTCCAATCCGGACACTCACCTGTTCGGTGTCCAGACTAAAGCCTGCTGACTGTGGCCATTTGCAGACTCAGGAGTCCGTCATTGCCGCGTTTGCCGCGAAAAGCGCGAATATGACGGATTCGTATCAGTTGGCATTGAGTGCTGCCACGCTAAACACCACCCGGAACGGCTTGCAGTAGATAATCACCGAGTTCACGTCGTCGGGCGAGAGGTCGTTGGGCAGCACGTAGTTCTGATTGCCGACGTTGCCCTTGAGCCGGGCAAGTTCGGTATAACCGGCGTCGGAGATATCGCCTCGACCGCCGGGATTGGGATGCGAACTGACGAGGACGAACAGGGCAGGGCCATTGGTCACGCGGAAGTCCTCGAAGCGCAGAACGTGGGAACCGTCTTCAAGCTGGAAGATCGTGGCTGTGCCTTCGCCCTGGTGGAAGGCGTCACCGTCTACGAATGAGCCGCTCTTGAGCTGCGTCGCGACATTCATCGACTGGGTCATCGATTCATCGACCTCGATCTCAAGCTTCGAAGCGGCCGACATCATGACCCGGGCCTGATCTTCGCTGAGTTCTTCGGGAATGGTGGCGTCGGCGCCGAGCGGGAAGGCCTCATCAACGACGGTGTCAACGAAGAGCGGCCGGATCAGCCATCCGGCCAGTAAGAGCAGTGGGATCGCGGCGGCCACCATGCCGAGCATCATGATCCGCCCGTTCCTCGTGGTCCAGAGCCAGTTCAGCAGTCGCTTGAGGTGTCTCATCGCGTCTTCCTTCCGAGTGCGGCGTACATATTGGAACGATCTTGCGTTGTTACCAACGTCCGGCTGCGCCAACCGGCCTAGGTCTAAAACACGCCGTCCCAGACGGCGCGTTCAGTCGCACGCCACTCAGTCTCAATCCTCGGATGTGGTCCGAGCATCATTTGCGCCCGCGCCTCGGGCTCGTACGGCTGCCACTCCAGCCCGTCGATCGACGGGGTTCCCGTTCGGGCAAACCTGGCCCAGACATCCATCATGGTGTTGGCCAACTCGTCCGCCTCGGGACCACTCCCGGCGAAATCCGGAGCGACCCCATGGTTGCCAAAGGCGAAGGGGACATCGAGCCCATGGCACGAACCAAGCACGCCGTCATTCATCGGCGACTTCCAGTCGAGCGTGTAACCGTACGTCGGCGCGCCGCCGCGCGACCAGGCATCGGCGAATCGTAGCGATGGCATGATCTCGAGGTAGTCGCTGGCGATGGCGTCGAGGATCTCGTCGGGGGTGCTGGATTCGTCGCGATCCGCTCGGGCCGAACGGTACGACTCGTAAACTCGCGCGGCGCCGCCGGGGATCTGTTCCAGCCGCGCCATCACGTCCGCCTCGCTCAGCGTCTCTGGCGGCATCATGGCTCGGATCAGCTTCATCTCTTCGTCTGGGTTGCCCGACAGTAGCGGGATGCCACTGGCAGCGCTCGCACTGGCAGCGCTCGCCAGCGGCGGCTGCGTCAGAAACGTGCCATCGATCGCTGGGCCAAAGGGAAGTCGCACCGACCACATCTCACTCAGGTCTCCGAACGCCGCAGCCTCGACAGCAGCCTGAGCGGTGAGCAGGTCTGCCGCCGGCAGACTACGCAGCAGATCGGGATCGGCCTGGTCGATGCCAAGCTGTGCATAGAGTTGCTCGGTAGTTGGAACGGTGCCTTCGAACAGAATCCCGTGGTCTCCGGCGGTGCTCATCCCGATTGCCCTGTGCACCAGACCGCGGGCCTCGGGCGAGACGAGCAGGCAGGCGACGGCTGCTCCGCCCGCAGACTCGCCGAAGATTGTCACGTTGTTCGGGTCGCCGCCGAAGGCGGCGATGTTGTCGCGTACCCAGCGCAGGGCTGCGACCATGTCGCGCATGCCGAAGTTGGTCTCCCCTAGCGCCTGCTCATGCAGGAATCCCATGACGCCGAGTCGGTAGTTCATCGTAACCACGACGACATCGCCTCGCCGGGACAGGTTGGCCCCTGAATACATGGGCTCGCTGCCCGATCCGAGCGTGAATGCGCCACCGTAAATCCAGACCATCACGGGACGCGTAGCTTGATCGATCCCCGGAGTCCAGACGTTTACGAAGAGGCAGTCCTCGCTCTGCGGTTGCGGCACGGAGGGCAGGATGGCGTCGAGCGCGTCCATGCCCTCCTGCAGTGGGATCGCTCCGAACTCGGTAGCGTCGCGCACGCCGTCCCAACCTGGATGTGGCTGAGGCACACGAAAACGGAGTTCGCCGACGGGCGGAGCAGCGTACGGGATTCCACGAAACACGTGCAGTCCGTCCTCCGACGAACCCTGGATGCGTCCCAGCGTGGTGTCGATGATCGTTGTCATTGTTGTCATGGTGCGAACCTCTCGCCCAATGTAGGGACTTCCCCACGATGGCTTCTCATAGGTTCGATGTGGTTGGGCTGGGCTCCGGGACCCTCACCCTAGCCCTCTCCCAGGGGGAGAGGGGACCGGAAGAAAGTTGAGTTGGGCTGTCGACTAGCCTCAGTTCGAGCGGGCTACATGGAACGAGCGAACGTGTCTCTGGCAGACAACTCTGGCATTGACGGCGCGGCGTTGGCCCGGCTCGACCAAATGCTTCTCTCGGGATACATCGAGGCGGGACGGATCGCCGGATGTGTGACACTGGTCGCGCGGCGCGGAGAGATTGTCCACTGTTCGGCTCTGGGCATGATGGACCGCGAACTCGGCAAGCCGATGGCAGTCGACGCGATCTTCCGGATTTACTCGATGTCGAAGCCGATCACGTCGGTGGCGATGATGCAGTTGCATGAGCGCGGCCTGTTCCAGCTCAGCGATCCGGTTAGCCGCTTCATCCCGCAGTGGCGCGACTTACAAGTGCTCGGCGGCGGCGATTATCCCGATTACGTGACCAGACCACCCGAGCGTCCAATGACGATGCGCGATCTGCTCTCGCATCAGTCGGGTCTGACATACGGCTTCATGGGCGGGCCGGTTGAGACCGGCTATTTCGAGCGGCAGGTCTACCGGGCCGGAACGATGCGGGGACGCGACCTGCAATCGATGATCGATCGGCTCGCCGATCTGCCGCTCAAGTTCTCACCCGGTGACCACTGGAACTACGGCCTCTCGACCGATGTCTGCGGCTTCCTCGTGCAAGAAATCAGCGGTCAGCGATTCGATGAGTATCTCGAGAAGCACATCTTCGAACCATTGGAGATGGTCGACAGCGGCTTTCATGTCCCTGTCGAGAAACATCATCGCCTGTCAGCAAACTACGAGCTTGGTCCGAATGACGAATTGCAGCAGACCGATCAATTCGGCGCTGGCGAGGTTCTCGAACCTTCGACATTCCTCTCCGGCGGGGGAGGTCTGGTCTCGACTACACAGGATTACTGGCGCTTCTGCCAGATGATGCTCAACGGCGGAGTGCTCGACGGGGCGCGAATCCTTGGACCGAAGACCGTCGAGTTGATGACGATGAATCATCTGCCCGACAACGGTGAACTCTCCTCCTGCGCACTTGGGACGTGGGCTGAGCCCGCAAACGATGGCATCGGCTTCGGACTTGGCTTCGCCGTGGCGCTGGATTTGCCGCGTATGCAGAACCTTGGATCCGTTGGCGAGTATTGGTGGGAGGGCTCTGCCAGTACGATCTTCTGGATCGATCCGGTCGAGGACATCGTGGTGATCTTCATGACCCAGTTCATGCCATCAGACGCGTATCCCTTCCGCGATCAGATCAAGCAGGTCCTCTATCCGGGACTCATCAACTGAGTCCAGCATCCACTCATGCCGAGGTCAGCTCGGCAACCGACGAAAGTGACTCAAACCATGACAGCTACAGCCGGCAACACCGGAATCTCGATCGACGCGCTGGCCCGTCTCGACCAACACCTGCTCAGCCGCTACATACAGCCGGAGAAGATCGCGGGTTGCCTGACCCTGATCTCGCGGCATGGAGAGACCGCCCACCTCTCGGCCATGGGCAGCATGGACCGCGAGCGTAACAAGCCGATGGCGACTGACACCATCTTCCGCTTCTACTCGATGACGAAGCCGATCACCTCGGTCGCGTTGATGCAACTGCACGAGCAAGGCATGTTCCAGCTCACCGATCCAGTAAGCCGCTTCGTCCCACAGTGGCGCGACCTGCAAGTGATGACGGGCGGCGATTGGCCCAACTTTGAGACCCGACCGGCCGATCGTCCGATGTCGATGCGCGACGTACTCTCGCACCAGAGTGGGCTGACGTATGGCTTCATGGAGGGTCAACTGGAGCGCGCCTACAACAAGGCCGATGTCTACCAGGCCGGAACGATGGAAGGCCGCGACCTGCAGTCGATGATCGACCGACTGGCGGAGATGCCGCTCAAGTTCTCGCCAGGCGACAACTGGAACTACGGCGTCTCCACCGACGTCTGCGGCTACCTGGTGGAGACGATCTCGGGTCAGCGGTTCGACGAGTATCTGCAGGAGTACATCTTCGATCCCCTCGGCATGGAGGACACCGGCTTCGATGTCCCGGCGGAGAAGATCGACCGTTTCGCCGCCAACTATGAGCGCGGCCCCGATCGTCAGTTGCGCCTGCTCGACGATCCGGCCATCAGCAACTACGCCAAACCGCAGACGTTCTTCTCCGGTGGCGGCGGCCTGGTCTCGACAGCACATGACTATCACCGCTTCTGCCAAATGCTGCTCAATGGCGGCGAACTTGATGGCGCACGATTGCTCGGTCCCAAGACGATCGAGCTGATGACGATGAATCACCTGCCCGACGGTCAGGACTTGTCGGAACGCGCGCTAGGCACGTTCTCCGAGACTGCCAACGACGGCGTCGGCTTCGGCCTCGGCTTCGCCATGATCGTCGACATCCCCCGAACCCAAAACGTCGGCTCACTTGGCGAGTACTACTGGGGAGGCGCGGCCAGCACGATCTTTTGGATCGACCCGGTCGAAGACATGATCGTCATCTTCCTGACCCAGTTCATGCCCTCGGGGACGTTTAACTTCCGCGGCCAGATCAAGCAGATCCTGTACCCGGGACTGTTAGCGTAGTTTCGCTCGCAGCATGATCGAGATGAGAGATTCGGAGCCCTTGAGAATGACGACATTACGCATCAGGCTGCCGCTGCTCGCGGCCCTGACATTGATCCTGCTCGGTGGAGTCTGGGCGCTCCCTGGCTCTGCCAGTGCCGACACGCAGGTGTCGACGGCCTTCACCTTTGACTTCAAAGGCAGCCCAATCACCGTCGTCCCGAGCTGGTACAACCCAGAGGACTCGAGCCAAGATGGTTCGAAGGCGAATCCATTCAGCCCGGGATCAGAGATCAAGCTGAGCCTCGTCGCCAGCGGATTCTCTGGGGTGGATATCACGCGCACCACGTTCTACCCCAACGGACCCGCCGACCTGTTAGGGGCAGCGCTCGGCATGTCGACTGGCGCCGCACACAACGTCACCCTTGATCTCAATTGGTCGGACTTCACGCAAAAGATCGCGTCGAATGCGGGGAGGATTCAGCTCAGCACGCCGACCGGGGCTGGCAATCAGGCGCTCTGGGCATTCCCGGACGCTCGATTCGAGTTCATCCACAATGGAAACTATGCATTTCCGATCAGCGGCTCGTTCTACATCGGCACTCCTCAAAAGACGAACATCGGAACCGCCTTCGTCGTTGCGACCGCAACAGAGGTCCCGGTGACATCGCAGTGTGAGAGTGCGTTAGCCGGGGCAACCGATCAGGTCGATCTGAATCTGACGCTTGTCAGCCACGCTGGTGAGGAACTGCATGACGTCAGCGTCGCCTGGACAATCCGACGTGTCCGACCCTCGGCGAGCGGAGGCAGGGGAGTCCTGCTCTCCAACAGTCCGATCAGGTTCGGCACGATGCAGAATGGTCAGATCAAAGCTGCGACGACACCTGCAGCGAGCTACTGTCTGAAACTGCCATGGGGTAGCAGGTCTGCAGGAAGGATCGAACTGGGCTGGGGTTCCGTCAACGGTCACGCGATCGTGGACGGACAAAATCAGGTTCGCAGTCCGCTGGCTCTGCACACGATGAGCGACACCTTCGACATCACCGCACCGATGCCAACCGAGGAGGAGCTCCAAGAACTCAGAGCAGCGGTCACTGCCGCTCGTGAGGAAGTTGCTCAGGCCACAAAGCATCACGACGAGGTGACCGCCAAGCTCGAGAAGCAGGAGACACGAGCAACCAACCTGTCGGAGCGCTACAACAAGGCTGAGCGCCAATACGATCAAACCCTCGTGAACCGAAACCAGGCCGCCATCGATCACCAGGAAGCAGTCGCGAAGGCGAATCGTTTGGTCGACGCCGCGGTCGGGAAGGGTGCGAAAGCGCAGGCCCGCGCCGACGCAGCCGGCACCGTCGCCGATAAGCGGTTTGATCGTCTGACCAAGCGCGAAGCCGGGCTGCAAGCAGCCACGGCCGCGCGAGACGAGGCGAAGGTGAAGGCTGACCGTGCGCTCGACAAGATGAAGGCCACGCTTGCCGAGCAGGAGGCCGCTGCCAAAGCATTGCAGGCTGCCAAGGCGGCGCTGCAAGCTGCGGAGGACGCCCTGCCGTAACGCTCACGTTGGATACTGGATACGATGTCTCGTCCTCGAACAACCCGTCTGTCCTGGCGCAAGCTGGATGTTCAGACGGGCTAGACTGCGCCAACATCGATGACGTCCCGACGAGAAGGCCCATCCCGTGACCCAGATTCCTGACTCCCTGCCCACCTACGACCAGCTCCCCTACAAGCCGGGGAATCCAGCCAAGACGGCCTGGGGGCTGTTCGGCGACGACGACCAGGTGGGCATGTTCAACCTGCAGACGCCGGAACGGATCACGCAGGCGGCCTCGCTGATTCGCAAGGGCTCGATGTTCCCAATGAACTGGGATCAGTCCCAACCCAGCCCGCCGCTATACAACCGTGGCGCGGTCCGACACACGGTGATGCGACGAGCCGGCTTCGGACACCACGGCGACGACGTGCTCGACAACTTCTACACACAGCAGTCGTCGCAGTGGGACGCGCTGACGCACGTCGGCGACTTTGAGCATGGGTTCTGGGGCGGCGTCACCAACGAGTGGCTGCTCGAGAACCGCGACGCACCCAAACTCGGCATTGAGCACTGGGCCAAGCGAGGCATCGCCGGACGCGCGGTGCTGCTCGACGTTGGTCGTTGGTTCGAGTCGCAGGGTCAGCCGCTGCCGATGGACGAATACCGGCCAATCACACCAGATGAACTCGAAGCCTGCCGTGCTGCGCAGGGTGTCGAACTGCAGACCGGCGACGTGCTGCTGATTCGGATCGGCTGGATCGGTTGGTACGAGCAGACCGACATGGGCACGCGCCAGGCGCTATCCCAGATGCCGAATCTGGCCTTCCCCGGACTCGGTTGCTCGGAGGAAATGGCCGCCTACCTGTTCGACCATCATCCATCAGCGGTCTGTTCCGACAATCCTGCACTCGAGGCGTGGCCGCCGCCGAATTTCGCCGATCCCGATGGCTTCCTGCATCACTGGATCATCGGTCGGTTCGGCATGGCGATTGGTGAGATGTTCACGCTCGACGACCTGGCCGACGATTGCGCCGAGGACGGCGTGTACGAGTCATTCTTTGCCGCCGCGCCGCTCAATGTACAGGGCGGAACCGGTAGTCCACCGAATGGGTTGGCCATCAAGTAGTCGGCCAGACCGTCGGCTAGTAGATTGCTAGCAGACGAGCAGCAGATTCACGGCAACAGTCCACGGGACGTCTGGAGCCGCCGGTCATGACCGACACCAATATCGAGATCATTCAGGGCGACATCACTCAACAGGAGGTTGACGCGATCGTCAACGCCGCCAACAACCATCTCTGGATGGGTGCTGGAACGGCAGGGGCGATTGTTCGCGCCGGAGGCCGCGAAATCGAGGACGAAGCGATCCGCCAAGGCCCGATTGTAGTCGGCGAAGCGGTCGTCACCGGTCCGGGCAATCTTGCTTGCAAGCATGTGATTCATGCCGCGGCAATGGGCCAGGACCTACACACCTCGGCCGAAAAGATTCGCGCGTCGACCGACAACGCGCTCAAACGGGCGGAAGAGCTTGGCGTGGCATCGATTGCCTTCCCAGCGCTGGGCACGGGCGTGGGCGGATTCGACTACGAGCACGCGGCTGAGATCATGCTCGAGGTTTGCCGCTCGCATTCCGGAGGCAACCGCAGCCTACGCACCGTACGCTTCGTACTCTTCGACCAGAGGGCGTTCGAAGCCTTCGAGCGGGTGGCGCAATCCGTCCTATCGGCCCCCGAGTCCCCTAAGTAGCTACCAGCCATCGAACAAGCAGGAGCTCAACATGGCCCGCCAAATCGACACTTGCAGTCTCGAGGTACAACTCACTGTGGGCTCAGACGAATGGACCCCGGTAACGGGTCTGAGCGAGGCCGAGTGGACAGGGTTCGCTCCGGCCGGCTGCGGCGTCGACCAGGGCCGTGTGATCGCCTGGCCCGAAGACTCAGGTGCTCCACAGCTCGACCCCGATGCTCCCGACCGAACCTGGCGGCTCGTCGATGCAAACGGTGACGCGCTATTCCAGTTCCTTGGTTATGTCGATGACCGCCGCCCGCGCAAGAAGGGCAAGATCATTCTCGGGATCAGCACCACACCTGAGTTGCTCGGCGCCTGGACCGAACTACAACCTGCCACGCTCGACTAGTTGCACAAACCTGGCACGTCGGCGGCAGATCGCCAGATACACTCACTCCATGCCGCACTACACGCGCTCGGGTGACGATGGTTCCACCACGCTCTGGGGCGGAGGACGGATCCCCAAGGACCATCCTCAGCCCGAGGCCTACGGCGCTATAGACGAGGCGTCGTCCGCGCTCGGCCTCGGTCGGGCGTTGTCAACGGATCCTCGCACCCGAGAGATTGCCATTGACATCCAACGCCGCCTTTATCTGATCATGGCGGAACTCGCCGTGGCTCCGGGTAAGCCGATTCCTGAAGACTTCACCACAGGCCGTGATGATGTCGACCAGTTGGAGTCATGGGCTGCCGAGCTGGAACGGCTCGCCCCGCCGCCAAACGAATTCGTCTTGCCCGGCGGCTCCCCCGGGTCGGCTGCGCTTGATCTGGCGCGCACGACGATTCGCCGCGCCGAACGCGAAACCGTACGCCTGCGTGGTCATGGCCACCCGGTCAACGACGATACGATCCGATACCTCAATCGGGCCTCCTCCGTGCTCTTCGACCTGGCTCGATATGAAGAGCAACAGGCTGGCGTCGATGCGATTCGTTCCCGAGCCGACAACGCGGCGGATGCGGCGCAGTAGTGAGTGATATGACGCCGACACCACTCGCGCTGATCTCCGACGACGCCTCCTTACTGATCGCCCAGATCTCCGGCGAAGGCGGCGATTGGCAGGCCAACGTCGAGACGCGTCTCGATATGCGCAGCGAACAGATGGTGTTCATGTGGCCATCCTGGTCGCCCGACGGCGAACAGATTACGGTCTCTGCCTCGTCGCAGCGACGCGAAGAACCGAAGCTGGAGTTATGGCGAACACCACTCAATGAAGGTCCAGCCGAGACCGTCTTCCAGAACCCGCGCGATGGCCTGCAAGTCATTGCCGCAGGTCTGGCACATTACGTCAACTGGGCCCCATCCGGCCGAGCGCTGGCGGTTGTCGGCAATGTCGGCAGCGGTCTGGCCGTCAACCTGGTGGCTGCCAGTGGGCAGAGCCGACCGCGACGCCTCGTCGACGGTGCGCCGCTCTACTTCGCCTGGGCGCCCGATGGCCGGGCCATCCTGGTCCACCGAGCTGCGCAACTCGTGCTCTTCGATCTGACCGCCGGCTCAGAGGGTCCGAACCAGATTCAACGAGTTCGCCCCAGTTTCCGCTCGCCCGCCTGGTCCTCAGACGGATCGGCCATCTACTTCGCCAAGCCGCGACCCGGTGGCGGCGCCATCGTAGTACGCGCACAGCGAAGTGAGATCGGCAGCGGAGCAGCACACGAGGAACTGATGGAACTCACAGGTCCCGCGTCGTTCGTCGCCTCTCGCAGCGACGACCGCCTGGCCGTGCTCACTCTCGCCCCCAGCGATGCCGAAGGCCGCTCCCTGACCATCCTCGATCCGGCAACCGGCGAGCAACGACCAATCATCGATCGCTCTATCAACGGCGTATTCTGGGCGCCCGACGGCAGCGCCGTCTTCGCATTTGAACCGCAGCCGTCGAGCACAATGATTGCCCTGACCCGCTACGACCTCGACCACAGCGGCGAGTATGTGGGCAGCATGCGACTGGCGCGGTTCCAACCATCGGCGGAGTTCGCGACCATGCTCAACTTCCACGACCAGTTCGCCCATTCGCACCAGATCGTCAGCCCATGCGGACAGTGGATCACGTTCGCCGGCCTGGCACTGGGCAACGGCGGTTCCGGCCGTCGCGGGTTTGGACCGCAAAACGGCTGTTACGTCGTCCCGACCGACGGATCCGCCCCGCCGCGGCGCGTCTCCGCTGGCAGCATCTCATTTTTCCCGCTCAATCTGCCAACAGATTCATCTTGAGTTCAGTCATGACACTTAAGGCTGCACGCCTGCCATCGCAGTTCTGCGACCCTGCGTCTCCCGTTCCTGCTGTACCTGTTGTACTTGTTGCTTCTAGCGTTCATCAGGGTTGCGATCACTGGGCTGTGAGCGGTTACCGTCGCACCTGTGTGTCTCCGCTGAGGACATCATGACCACCACTCCAGACGCCCTGAGCAGGTACCACGAAGTAGTGCAGGCCGAGATGCGGGCGGCATTTCCCGAGGTCGATCTACCGATCTACGACATGGGCCGTTATGCGCTCGGCTGGATGGATGAACAAGGAAACCCAGCCAGCGCATCGGGTAAGGGTGCGCGTGCAGCGCTGACCATGCTCGGAGCGGAGGCGATCACCGACGATCCGGCAGCCCTGCAGCGAGCCACCGCTGGCGCCGCTGCCGTCGAAATCGTGCATAACTTCTCCCTCGTCCACGACGACGTGCAGGACGGCGACATTGAGCGTCGCGGCCGACCAACCGTCTGGCGCATTTGGGGGGTGGCGCAGGCGATCAACACCGGCGATCTGATGCGCGAACTCGCCGACACAGCAATGCGACGCGCCCTGTTGCATGGGGCCTCCCCTGAGGCCGTGCTCGAAGCGATCCGTCGTCTGAACCAGGCGACGATGCTAATGATCGAGGGCCAGTACCTCGACTTGACATTTGAACAACGCATGGACGTCCAGGTTGAGGAATATCTGGCCATGGTCGAGCGCAAAACCGGGGCAATGATGGGTGTCTCGCTTTCAATCGGTGCGACACTCGCGGGCGCAACATCCGAACAGGCCGACGCGCTGGATCGAGCCGGCAAGCGCCTGGGACGCTGCTTCCAGATGCGCGACGACTGGCTCGGCATTTGGGCCGATCCCGACGCGCTGGGCAAACCGACCGACGCCGACATCCGGCGTCGCAAGAAGTCATTCCCGATTCTCTACACCCTGAGTCACGCACCGACCGAAGCCAGACGCGCAATGGTCGAGCTCTACGCCGCCGATCTTGCTGATGATGGCGCGGACTTGCACGACGAACAGGTTGAGTGGGTTCACAACATGCTGGGCGAAATCGGCGCCGATGAGGCGACCGATCGTGCGGCACGCGAAGAGTACGAGGCGTTCCTGGAGGAGCTGTCCAGTGGCGATCCTCGCGCAGCGGCAGTCGCCGATCTCGAGGAGTTGGCGCGCTTCACTCTGGAGCGGGATCGGTAGCGTACGGGCATGACCACTACCGCACGAAACGCGGTTACCGACGGTGCGCTCTCACGCACGATTGAGCGTGCGACCAGCTGGTTGATCGACCAGCAGGATCCTTCCGGCTTCTGGTGGGGCGAACTTGAATCAAATCCGTCGATTACTGCCGAGTATCTGCTGCTAACGCATCACCTCGGCATCGGTGACCGTGAGCAATGGGATGGCATCGCTCGCTATCTGAGGGCGCAACAGCGACCGCAAGGGTTCTGGGCCCAATATCTCGACGGTCCCGGCGACATCTCCACCTCGGTCGAGGCATACTTCGCACTCAAACTCGTCGGCGACGACCCCGACTCGCCACACATGACCAGAGCCCGCGAGTGGATTCTTGCACAGGGCGGCATCGTCAAGGTGAGGGTCTTCACGAAGATCTGGCTGGCGATGTTCGGCGAGTTCGATTGGGACCGTCTGCCCGCGATGCCGCCCTGGATCAACCTGCTGCCCTCCTGGCTGCCGGTCAACCTCTACGAGTTCGCGAGCTGGGCTCGCGCGACCATCGTCGGCATCACCGTGATCATGACCTTGCGGCCCACGGCCACGCTACCGGCCGGTGCGGGCGTTCCCGAACTCTGGGTCAGGCCATCCGACCGACACAAGTTTGCCGTGCCGCTGCCCAAGAAACTCTTCTCGGCCAAGGGCGCGTTCTTCGCCCTTGACGCATTGCTTAGATTCCTCGACCGCAACAACATCCGTCCCTTCGAACATCGCGCGCTTGCATTTTCAGAACGCTGGCTGCTCGACCGTCAGGAGGCGGACGGATGCTGGGGCGGGATTCAGCCGCCCTGGGTCTACGCCATCCTGGCGCTGCGGGCGATGGGCTACTCGCTCGATCATCCCGTCATCCGTCGGGCGCTGGCCGGTTTCGAGCGCTTCACATGGAAGCAGGACAACAACGACGGAACGCATATCTGGACGGAGAGCTGCCAGTCACCGGTATGGGACACTTGCCTGGCCGCCGTCGGGTTACTCGACGCCGGACTGGACCCTGAACATCCTGTGCTGCAGAACGCCGCCCGTTGGATGCTGCGCGAGCAGGTGCTCACTGGCGGCGACTGGCAGGTGAAGAACCCCGACACCCCACCCGGCGGCTGGGCGTTCGAGTTCGACAACGATGTCTACCCCGATGTCGACGACGCCGCCGTGGTCATGATGGCGCTGGAACGTATCCCGATGCCCGGTCTCGAGTCTGAGCGTCAGCTCGCGCTCGACCGTGGACTGCACTGGATGCTCTCGATGCAATCGTCGAACGGCGGCTGGGGTGCGTTCGATGTCGACAACGAGAAATCCTTCCTCGCCGAAATTCCCTTCGCCGACTTCGGCGAGCTGCTCGATCCGCCCACGGCCGACGTCACCGCGCACGCGCTCGAGTACATCGGACAGTTGGGCTACAGCGGACAGTATCCGCCAGCCAGTCGCGGGCTTCGGTTTCTCTACGAGTTACAGGAACCAGACGGATCGTGGTGGGGTCGCTGGGGCGTCAACTACATCTACGGGCTGGGAGCGTCGCTGCCTGCGCTGCAAGCGTTGGGCGAGCCGATGTCCGCGCCGCCGGTTCGCAATGCGGTCGAGTGGCTCTTCCGTCACCAACTCTCCGACGGTGGCTGGGGCGAGTCCTGCGACACCTATGCCGATCCATCCCTGCGCGGTTTGGGTCCTTCGACACCTTCGCAAACCGCCTGGGCGCTAATGGCATTGATCGCCGCCGGCGAGGCGGAGCATGAATCGGTCGCGAAGGGAATTCGGTACCTGATCGAGCGTCAGCGCGAGGACGGCACCTGGGACGAGCCGGAGTTCACAGGCACCGGTTTCCCCAGCGATTTCATGATCAACTACCACCTGTACCGTCACTACTTCCCGCTGATGGCACTCGGGCGCTACGACCGCGCGATCGCTCCACGCTGATCTCTCAAAGCAGCGACCTTCCGACACAGGTCGTGACAGAACGTGAGCCTGCTTCCTTGGTCGCTCAATGGAACGGCTAACATGACAGTTCACTGAACAGGTGTGACCAGCAGCGGGAGGGGGCAGCATGACCACGACTCCAGATATTGAGATGCATCAGTTGCCTCGCGACCTGCGCCGCGGAGATCGCACGATTCATCTGCGTCACCTCGCTGCCAACGACGGCAATGCGCTGCTGGACTTTGGACGGCGGCAGCCCAACGAAGATCTGTTGTTCCAGGAGCGCGACATCACCAACGTCGCCGACATCGGCGACTGGATTCACGAAACGGAAGCCGGACGAGTCCGCTCGGTCGTGGCCGAAGAGAACGGCGACATCATCGGTTATACGACGATCGAACGCGGCCGCCTGCGCTGGACCCGTCACGTGGCTGAAATTCGAGTCATGGTCGACGTGTCGGCCCGCCGCCTGGGTCTGGGACACGTACTGCTGGGACTGGCGTTTGAGAGCGCGCTCTCCGACGACGTGGCCAAGATCATCGCTCAGATGACACCCGACCAGGTTGGCGCGAGGATGATTTTCGAACGCCTCGGGTTCGTCGAGGACGCGGTGCTGACCAGGCACGTCGCCTCGTCCGATGGTGAGTTGCACGACCTCGTCGTGATGCGCTTCGATACCAACCAACGGCTGGTTTGCGAAGAATGCGGACAGCCGGTGCTGACGCTCATCCCGATGCAGGGCAAGCAACTCTGTTGGGCGTGCTACGAAATACGCGACCACGAACTGGGCGCTGGGTAGTTCTACGCGGAGTACTGGTACCTGGACCACGACTGGTCAGCAGGAACTGGAGGACGGTATGGCAGAGCATCGCGACCACACGTACAAGATCGTCGAGCTGGTCGGATCCTCATCGGAGGGCGTCGATCAGGCCATTCGCAACGCAGTCGAACGCGCTGGAGAAACACTCAAGAACCTGGATTGGTTTGAGGTCCGCGAAATCCGCGGCGCCATGAACGATGGTGAAATTGGCTGGTTCCAGGTCAAGGTGGGCGTCGGCTTCCGTGTACTGGACCCCAGCGACCTGAACGACGATTAGGCAGATTGTAGGCATCACGCGCCGATGACCACGACGCACATTCCGACGGAGTTCGCCGGCGATGCCGCCGACGCGCTCCGTTGGTGCCAGCGTTATACACGTCGACACGGTGAGAACTTCACCGTTGTCAGTTGGTTCCTCCCTCGCGAGTTACGATCGCCGATGTTCGCGGTGTACGCGTTCTGTCGCTACACCGACAACATCGGCGATGAAACCGAAGGCTCGCCGGAAGATCGCGTCGCACGTCTCAATCTCTGGCAGGAAGACCTTGAGCGGGGATTCGCCGGCGATCGACCGCAGCACCCAATCAGCATCGCACTGCAACGTGTCGCCGAGACCAAGCCGCTCAAGGCCGATCCGTTCCGCCGCCTGATCGAAGCGAATCGGCTCGACCAGCAGAAGTCACGCTACGACACGTTCCAGGATGTCCTGTCCTACTGCGACCTCTCGGCGAATCCCGTCGGCGAGATGGTGCTCGCACTGTGGGACATCGACACGGAAACCGAGGAAGGCCGCTATCGCCGCGATCTCTCCGACGCCACGTGTACTGCACTGCAGATTGCCAATCATTGGCAGGATGTGCGCCGCGACTTCCTCGACGCCGGCAGAATCTATCTGCCTCGGGAAGACTTGCACGCCTTCGACCTGACCGAGGACGACATCGCCCAGGGGATTCGCCGTCAGCAGTGTCCGCAGGGGTTTCGCACGATGATGCGATTCCAGGTTGATCGGGCCGAGGCCTGGTTCCGCAAGGGTGAACGACTGATCGATGAAGTTCCGCCCGAACTGGCTATCGACCTGCAACTGTTCACCGATGGCGGGCGTGCTGTGCTCAAGGCCATCGAGCGTCAGAACTACGACACACTCAGCCGGCGGCCCAGAGTCAGCAAGTCGACCCGCGCCTGGCTCGCGTTGCGCGCCGGGCTCAAACTCAAACTAACCTGACGCCACCATGCAACGACGCCTCGATCCACTTGTCGCCGACGCCTATCGCGAATGTCAGGCCTTCACCCGCAAGAGGGCGACGAACTTCTACATTGCCTTCTCCGCCTTGCCGCAACACAAACGCCTCGCGATCTATGCCGCCTACGCCTACGCCGGCACGGTTGATGACGCGGTTGACGACGCTGGATCGCAGGAGGAACGGGCGCAGGCCCTACATCAAGCTCACGGATTGCTTCACGCCGCATATCACGGCGGCGATGCAGACCCAGCCTGGTTGGCCCATGGACTGGCAGATGCGATTGAGCGTTTTGACATTCCTCGAGAGCACTTCGAGGAATTGGTCGCCGGGATGGAGCAGGACCTCACATTCACCCGCTATGAGACCTATGGCGAGCTGGAGCAATACTGCTACCGCGCGGCGTCGGTGATTGGACTGATCTGCATCTGCATCTTCGGCTATGACCGCTCCCAGACACAGCGAGCGATCAACTCTGCGGTTGCGATGGGTAAAGCGCTGCAACTCACCAACATTATGCGAGATGTGAAAGAAGACGCGGAGCGAGGACGCATCTACATCGCGCTCGAGGATCTCGACCGACATGGAGTCTCGGAAACCGACATACTCGGCGGCGTCTACAACGAACCGTTTCGCAACCTGATGGCCGACTACGCTCAGCGCGCCTACGGTTTCTATCACGAAGGTGATCAGCTCATCCCACTCCTGAACGGACCTCGCAGCCGGGCCTGCTGCAACGGGTTGCAGGGTGTCTACCGCATGATCCTCGACGCCATTGTGGCGCGCGAATACGACGTCTTCACCCAGCGTGTCTCGCCCTCGAGGGCAGGGCGGGTTGTTCGGCTGCTTGAGCTGTGGCTGATGGGCGCGCTGCCCAACGTTGCTCGCATCGGCTAACGCAATCGTGGTCCAGTTTGGGAATCCACCGATCGCCGTCATTGGAGGCGGACTCGCCGGTCTCAGCGCAGCAATCGAGCTCATCGACGCCGGACAGAGTGTTGCCCTGTTTGAGCGCCGCCCGTACGTGGGCGGCAAGGCGTACTCATTCGATGATCCCAAACACGATGTCACCCTCGACAACGGGCAGCACATCACGATGCGCTGTTGCACTGAGTTTCAGTCATTGCTGGAGCGCATTGGTTGTCCGGACATCGTTCGTTACCAGGATCACCTGGAGGTCGCGGTGATCGATCCTGATTCCGGTGGGCATCACGTCAGCGTGATCTCCGCCGAGCAGCCGCGAGCCCTGACCCGACTTGGTCTGCGACTGTTACCCGCTCCGCTGCACATGGCTCCGTCGTTGATCACATACGAGCACCTCAGCGTCGCCGAGAAGGCACGCCTCGCTCTCGCCTTTGAGCCAATCCGTCGGATGAGCGACTTCGAGCGCCTGGCCCTCGACCGACAGTCATTCGGCGACTGGCTGCTAGACCACCACCAGACACAGCGAGTGATCGAGCGATTCTGGGATCTGATCATTTTGCCCACCTGCAACGACCGCTGCGCCGACGTGTCGGCCACCCAGGCGATCCAAGTCTTTCAGGACGGGTTCAGCCGCGATCCACGGGCTGCGGATATCGGTGTGTTCACTCGCGGTCTGGGTGAGGTTGCCGAATCGGCGCTTGAGTATCTGCGACAACGAGGTGCCCGTATCGAACTTAACGCCAGCGTCGCTAAGTTGTTGACGACCGGATCGGATGTGTCGGCGATTCAATATCGACGTGACGAGCAACTGGATGTGGCCGGAGTGACCGTCGCATTGCCGCCACACGCAGCGTTCAACCTGATCCCCGCTATCTGGCGCCGACGCGAACCATTCTGGCGAATGAACCAGCATGAAGTAAGCCCCATCGTCAATGTCCACATGCAATGGGACCAGGCGGTGATGAGACGAGATTTCGTCGCCTCGCTCGACTCAGACGCGCAGTTCATCTTCAACCGCTCCCAGATTCATGGCTGGCAGACTCCGCCATTCTGGGTTTCGGTCTCGCTCAGTGGAGCGCACGACATCGTAAATCTGCCCCAATCTGAGATCATCGAACGAGTCGAGCGCGCTGTACGGCGAGCGTTGCGGCGGACCAGTGGCGCGAAATTGCAGGCGACCCGTGTGGTCAAGGAAGCGGAAGCGACGTTCCGGCCAAAGCCGGGCATGAACGCGCACCGAGTCAAGCCGCGGACATCGATTCGCAACCTGGCCCTCGCCGGAGCGTGGACGGCCACAGGCTGGCCGGCGACGATGGAGTCTGCTGTCCGCAGCGGACGCGCCGCCGCGCAGGTCATCCTGAAAGAACTGGATCAGCGACCGTGACTACACGCCGAAGCAGCCAATCAGCCAGTCCCTTCGAAACGCAATTCGGCTACGCCCGCGCCGTCCGAGTCGGCAATCTGATTCACGTCAGTGGAACCGCAGCAATTGAACCGGACGGTTCGGTCACACCAGGTGGCGCCGGACCTCAGACGGAACGTTGTCTGGCTATCATCGCGTCTGCCCTGGCTGAGCTGGGTAGCTCACTCGGCGATGTTGTCCGCACACGCATCTTCATCACTGACATTACTCAGTACCCGGCTGTGGGCGAGGCGCATCACGCGGCCTTTGCCGACGTTCGCCCGGCCGCGACGATGGTTGAAGTCAGCGCGTTGATCCATCCCGACATGATCATCGAGATCGAAGCCGACGCCGTCATCGACGCAGCAGACTGAGTCCGTGCTGTTCTCGAATCGCGTTGGCGGCGGCCCAGAGATGCGGCTCGGAGGCGAACAGCTTCGTCAACTGATTCGAGGAGCAACCGACCTGCGATGCACAGTCGCTCGTTGAGCCATGCACGGCACTGAACAGATCCAGGAGTGGTCCAGCGCCGGTCCAAAATTCGCGATGCCTGGGCCCTACGCGATCCTTGCCTGGTATGTCTGTCTGAACGAAGCGAGGCAGGATCCGCTGCAGCGTTCGCGGAGGGTGATACATCTCGAGGTCAACATCTGATCGCACCTCGATCGCGATGTTTCGGCGCACCCGCTTGAGTGCCACCAACCGGTTTTGATGCTGAGACCGTCGCTCGGAAGCGAATCCGACGACCCCGCTTGGCTCGTGGGTCAGCCGAACCGCCGAGTCGGTCTTGTTGCGATGCTGACCGCCGGGACCCGACACTCGAAATCGCTCGAATCGGCACTGCGCCATCAGCGTCTCGTCCGAGAGTTCCAGCCAGTTCACGGATGTCCCATCAGATGTCGACAGTCGCGGGTGGCGGCGCCAGCTCGGACGACTTGGAAATCTCGAAGCTGATGTATTGCCAGTCCGAAATCGTGGTGTGGTTGACATGCGACGCCATCTCGTTCAACAGCACAAGTCCCAGATCGCGCAGTTCGTCGCTCTCTGCTTCCACCAGGTCGGGTGGCACGTTAGGCATCTCGATGTCACGGACCTCCGAGCGATCGGTGACCATCACTTCGACCACGCTGTCGTCCGGGGAGAGCTCGATCCTCAGGACCCGGTCCACCTCCCCCTGCTCCGAGAGATACGTGAAGACCTCCTCGAGACACAGCTCTAGCTGGTTCGCGGCTCGTGCCGGGAGACGCATCGACTCCGCCGACTGCTGGGCGAACTCCAACAGGCCGGGGAGATCCTCAGCGTCTGCGCGTCCGCGCCAACGCAGTCGCTTGCGTGGCGCGAGCCGGAACAGCGCCGTGAGCGCCACTGCCAATACCGACGTCGCAGAGATTGAGTTGCCGGCGATCGGCTCCAGCGCCTCAGGGATCTTGTCCGCAAAGAACAACCCGTTCTGCGCCGCAAAGCCGCCCCAGAACGCGACGCCGATGATCAACGTCGTCCGACCGTTGATGCCACCCGACACAGCAAGCTGCAGCCCCATCACGAACAGCAGCAGCATCGTGATGAACGTCACCGATCCGATCGCGGCTAGAGGCAAGTCCAACACAAACCCGGTCAAGACGGGGAAAAAGGCCATCACGACCATCAGCGCCCCGCCGTACAGCGCGACCCAGCGAGAGGCCACACCGATGACCGGAATCATTCCGGTCGGCGACGAATATGTCGTGTTCGGTGTCGTACACATGATTCCCGCCAAGGCGTTGCCGACCGCGTCAGCGTTCAGCGATCCACGGACGGATTCGTAGTCGATCCGGCGGAAGTTCCGCTGTGACACCCGCTGCACAGCAATCGCGTCGCCCACTGTCTCGAACGTGCCAGCCAGCGTCGCGATGATGAACGCACCGAGCACGGCGAAGGCTTCACCGGTGAGCGGGAAGGTGGGCGTTTCCCACTCACCGATCGGGAAGCCCACGATCGCCGCTTCGCTCGTCTGTGTGAAGTGCCAGTCGCCGGTTGCCAGGGCGGTCAACGAACCAGCCGCCAGCCCCAGGATCGGCGACCACAACCGAAAACGCGGAGGCGCCCAGATGATCATCGAGACCATCACGGCCGCTGCCACTGCACCGATTAACAGGAACTCTGTCGAGCCTTCCTTGCCCTCCACAAACGATCCCTGCCATTGATCGAGGGAGATCGGGACCACCAATACCGCCACCGACATGACTACCACGCCACCCACCGTTGGCGTGAAGATGCTGCGCAGGACACGGAAGAAGTGGGCGATCAGCCACTCGGTCGGCGCGGCGATCAGAGCGAGCGCAGCAACAAAGCCGATACCAGCGAGCTCAATCGCGTCCATTGTCGCCGCGAAGAACGCGCCCGACGTGCCCATGAACAGCATGTAGCCGGAGCCCACCCGTCCGAGTCGAATAGCCTGGACCGCCGTTGATAGACCGGCCGTGAGCAACGTCGCCGAGACCAGGAAGGCCGCTTGCTCGGTGGTCACGATATCCAGCGAGCGCATCAGAATCGGTAGGAAGATCGCGCCGGAGATCACGAACAGCGCGTTCTGCAGCCCCAGCCCAGCCCCAATGATCAGAGGCGGCCGCTCATCGACGGCGTAGCGCAGGGCCGTTTCTCGCTCTCGCATGGCGCACGTAGTCTATAAGCGAGGGCAATGCGTGAGTACATGAACTGAAGGCTTGCTATGGTCACCGGTCTCAGCGCCAACGTCAATGAACTCCGACTTCACTACATCGACCACGGTGGCGACGCCGCGGTCAGTGCCGTCGCTCTGCACGGATTCGCACTGAATTGTCATTCGTTCGACGAGGTCGGGCCTGCGCTCTCCGACCAGCTTCATTGGTACGCACTCGATCAGCGCGGACACGGTCACTCTGATCGTGCTGCGGAGTTGAGTGATTACTCACGCGATCACATGGCCGACGACATTCGCGGCTTCATCGAAGGTCAGAATCTGGACCGTCCGGTCGTGATCGGACACTCGATGGGCGGCATGAACGCGATGACCTTTGCCGCAGAGCACCCGGATCAACTGCGAGCGTTGATCCTGATCGATGTCGGCCCGGGCGTGAGTGTTGACGGCGTCAGTCAGGTCCGCCAGTTCGTGGCCGGACCGTACGAGCTGGACTCGCTCGACGCCTGGGTCGACATGACCCATCAGTACTACCCATTCCGCTCGAAGGAGGGCATTCGTAAGCGACTCGAAGTCTCCCTGCGTGAAACACCTGACGGCAAGATGGCCAAGATGTTCGATGAACGTTTTCGCGAAGCAGACTTCCGCGGCGTCGCCGATGCGCGCAGCGGCATCTGGGAGACCGCGATGGCGCTGACCGTACCGACGCTATTGCTGCATGGAGAGAACAGCCCCGTCCTCAAGCGCGAACAGGCCGAAGAGTTCGCCGAGAAGGTGCCTGTGGTCAAGCTGGTGACGATCCCTGAAGCGGGTCATTCGGTCGCTGGCGACCAACCGGAAGCATTTGTCGAGGCCGTCCGCGATTTCCTCAACGATGTCCTCTAATCGACCGTCATCGGGTTCAGGACGCCGCCGCCAGGCGCCGTCGCTGTTGATCCCGATTGTCGGCGCCATCATCGGCTTCATTGCCGCATTGTTCCTGCTGCGTGAACTCGACATTTTCGAGGGCGATCCCGCACCCGTTGGACCATCCGTCAATGCCGCCTGCGACTATCCGCCCGGTAGCTACTTTGATCAACTCTGCAACCTCGTCGCTCGCGCGACGGTTGAGATTCAAACGATCGTCGATCCTGAAGTTGCTGCGAGTTGCGTCGAGGACAACGTGGATTGTCGAGTGCACCGCGAGAATCTGCGTCGCGGACTGCCCACGATTGAACGCTTCAGGGACGCGTTGTTTGATCTCGAACCACCTGAACATGCCCTGGACTGGCACAATCGATATCTGACCGGTATCGCCCAGCTACACAGCGGCTACAACGCTCAGTTCGATGCACTCCAGGACAACGAGCATGATGCCTTCCTATCCGCCCACGAGCGAACCGTGGCAGCATCCTCAGAAGCCGCTGTGCTGTTTGACGACTTCGAGATCGCCTT
Source organism: Dehalococcoidia bacterium (assembly GCA_964291515.2). Taxonomy (GTDB): domain Bacteria; phylum Chloroflexota; class Dehalococcoidia; order Bin125; family Bin125; genus Bin125. The sequence goes on along the minus strand of OZ219805.1, from coordinate 3,143,776 downwards.
TACCGACGAGCAAAATCCGTAGGACTGGATCTCGCAAGACGTCCAGAGACAACCCCTCGATCCTGCTCATGCACGGCGTTTCGGCGCCCTACTCGACGGCACCCGACTCGAGGATGTCCTTCAGTTGTTGCAGCTCTTTGCGCAGTTGCCGGCCCATCATCCTCTTCATCAGTGGCCGCAACAGTGTGAACATGATTGATGTCATGATGTGATCGCTGCCCGCCGTCATCGAGTTGGTGACCACGGTTTCGCGGCCTGCCCGCTCGAGTGATAACAGTCCACTGAATGGGAATGGACCCTCGGACGCGTCGATCGCGAGCCGCCTGCCCTCACGGAACTCTGTAACAGTCATCAGCACAGGGGCCGATCCGCCTCCGTATGTGTACGTCCCTCGAATCTGCGTGCCACGACCAATCGGCCCATCACCGACGATTTCGGAGTCCGACATGCCGTCGACCCAGCGATCCTGGTTGGTGACATCCGAGACGTAGGCCCAAACAGCCGCAGTGTCTCGAGCGATCGTGACCGACCCGCTGGTCGAGATACTGACCATCAGACACTCAGGCCCATGGCCTCGCGTAGGTGCGCAATCTCGTCCCTCAGCATCTTGTTGGCGACGATGCTGCCCAGCGGACGCAGCGGACCCATCATGACTTTCATCAACATCGCCGTGGGAAACAACGTGACTTCGTACTTCATCCTCGAGCTTGTGTCGTTGCCTGAACACGTGATGACGGTGACGAATGGCGTGTGTCCATCAGTGTTTTCCCAGGACACTCTCCTAGGCGCATCGAATTCCTTGACCACCATCGTCACCCGCAACGACTCGCCACGTTCCGTCGACGTACCGACGATCTCGGAGCCAACACCGACCTCACCACCACCGACCACCTCGGAATCGGACATGCCGAAGACCCAATGATCCTGGTTAGGTACGTGGGAGATGAATGACCACAGATTCTCCAGCGAGCATTCAAAGTCCGCCTCGATGCTGAATGTTGCAGACATAGACCTCTCCTATCGGAACAGATCCATCTCTGCCGGTCGCACCAGGGCGGAATGGTCGTATTCCTCAACTGGCACATCGAGTCCACGTACGACGGCGACCGGCACTTTGTCGAGCTTGTTCATCACCGGCTCTGCTGCCGAAGCCAACTCGTCCACGATCGCCATCTCGGTGACGCGCAAGTCGTAGCCTTCGGCGTCAACTTCTCCGATGTAGGAGCGGATCGGATTCATCCCGCTGACGCCGATCGCGACATTCATCAGACCGTTGCGCCACGGCCGACCGAAGGTGTCAGTCACGATCACCGGCACATCAACCTGTCCACGAGACACCAGACCCTGCCGAATCGCCAGCGCGGAGGCGGACGAATCAATCGGCAACAGGGCCACCGCTTCACCGCCGCCAACGTTGGACTGATCGACACCCGCGTTCGCGCAGACCCAGCCGTGGCGTGTCTCCGAGACAATCAGTCCCCTGGTCATCCGAACGATTCGCTTCGACTCGCGTAGCACCAACTCGACGGCGCGCGCGTCTTTTTCCCAGTCCTGGGCCCAGTCTTCGGCGAATTCGCCGGCCGAAACGTCGTCGAGCCGGATCACTCGACCTTCAGCTTTGGACACGATTTTCTGTGTAACGACCAGGACGTCGCCCGATTCGAGCGGCGTCTCCTGCGCTATGAGCGCGGTGTCGATGATCTCTCCGAGATCATCGCCGTCAACGATCTCCGGAATCCCTCCGACCGCGAAGACTCGGTACTCGGATGGAGCCGCCATCAGTCGATCCCCACCATCCGCACAGCGGCCTGTGTCTTGTAGCGCATGTTCATACCGATGATCAGCGCGGTCAGGTCTTCAACGAACTTCGACATCGACAGCGGACCAGCATCGATCGGGCGCAGCTCGGGCATCTTGCCGATGAGCTCTACGACGGCCTGCTTCGCGTCGGCGTCGTCCGCCGTGATTAGCACGTCGCCTTCCATTGGATCGGTGAGTTTCTGCAGCTTCCGGGCGCTCAGGTTGTGGAACGCGCCCGCCACTCTGGCGTCTGGCAGCAGTGCCTGCGCCTGTTCAGTCGCAGATCCCTGCTCGACATCCGAGATGCCTGGCACGCGGTTCTCCATCGTCAGCGGCACGGCGGCGTCAATGACGAGCTTGTTGCCAATCGCGTCGCGCAGATCGTTGAGCGTGGCCTCGTGGCCGTCGAACGGCACCACGATGATCACGACATCGGACTGTTCAACCACGTCTCGATTGACTCCGCCGCCGGCATCTGGCGTTCCGCCCGCTTCCGAGACAGCGTCGCGGACGGTCTGGGCTGCATCTTCGGCCCGTTCAATCCTGCGTGAACCAATCAACACTCGTTCGCCCGCCATCGCGAGCCTCATCGCCAGTCCCAGTCCTTCGGGTCCCGTCCCGCCGATAAAGCCAATGGTCGCCATGCCCACTCCCGATCTACGCCTAAACTGAAAGGCGTTCTCGACGAACGCACGACAACTAGGCTAACGCCACATCTTGCTAACGCTGTCAGCACCGTGACGACTACGACATCCAGCGCAAGGAAGAACACGCCACTCGTGATCAAGCATCCGATCGAGCCGGATGCCGATCCGGCGGTGCGGCTTCGCGACGTCCGCCTGACCTATGAGACGAAGGAAGGCGCGTTGCTCCAGGCTGTGGATCCGACCAACCTGACAATCCGCGCCGGAGAATTCACCGCGTTGGTGGGACCTTCCGGTTGCGGAAAGACGTCGCTGCTGAGGATCATTGCCGGACTGACCCCTCCCTCAGATGGTGAGGTGGAAATCTTCGGCCAGACCCCCAAGGACGCCCAACGCTACAAGCGCCTGGGGCTCGTGTTTCAGGAACCGGCGCTCCTGGCCTGGCGATCCGTGGAGGACAATGTCCGTCTCGGACTACAGCTCAATCCACGTGAGACGCATTCATCGACTGATGTCAATGAACTGATCGAACTTGTCGGCCTGCGTGGATTCGAACGCTACCGGCCGGCAGAACTGTCGGGTGGAATGCAACAGCGAGCCGCGCTGGCGCGTGCGCTCGCGATCGATCCGCCCTTACTGCTCCTGGACGAACCCTTTGCTGCACTCGACGAGATCACGCGCGAGCAAATGCGCTACGAGCTGCAGCGCCTATGGAGCATCTCTCACGATCCCACCGATCCTCCGCGTTCCGCTGTCTTCGTCACGCACTCGGTCGCCGAAGCGGTCGCCATCGCCGACCGTGTCCTGGTCATGTCGCCGCGTCCGGGCCGGATCATCGCCGACATTCCGATCACCGCGCCTCGACCACGACGACCCGAACACGAACACGCCGACCGCTTCATCAACGACACCGCCATCGTTCGCGCCGCGCTGCGTTCGCCAACGACCAACGCCATCCCACTGGACGCTGCCTGAATTCCCCCATGATCTCAGAACCGATCAGTGAGCTGGAACAACGCCCCGCAACAACCGGGAGCCGGATGCCCATGGCGCTGCCCGACCTGCGGCCGGCGCTGGCCTGGATTCTGCCTCCGCTCATCGCGCTGTTGCTGTTTGCCGTCGCCGTCGAACTCTGGGTCCGGATCGGCGAGGTCTCGATCTGGATCATGCCGCGGCCGACTTCAGTGATTGAAAACTTCGTTTCGGACTTCGGCGTCTACTTCCGCGAAGGCATGCAGACCATGGCGATCTCACTTGGAGGCCTGGCCCTGGGGAGCGCAGCCGCCACCATCTTGGCGGCTGGGGTCGCACACTCGCAAATCCTCGAGCGGGCCGTCCTGCCGATCGCGATCATGGTCAAAGTGACGCCTGTCGTCGCCTTCATCCCGCTGTTCATCATTTGGCTGGGTTACGGATGGGAGCCGAAGGTCGCCATCGCGGCGTTGATCACTTATTTCCCGGTGCTGATCAATGCCATCGCCGGCTTCCGCGATGTCGATCCGCGCATGCACGACTTTTTCCGCTCAGTTGACGCCTCGACCTGGGAGGTGTTCCGCCACCTGCGGCTGCCGGCTGCGGTGCCCTATCTGTTCGCCTCCCTGAAGATTTCGGTCACGCTGTCGTTGATTGGCGCGGTCGTCGCCGAGTTTTTCGCGGCCGGCCAGGGCGGACTCGGCGCACTGATCTGGTTCGAACAGAACAACCTGAGGCTTGACCGCGTCTTCGCTGCGGTGTTGATGCTAACCATGATTGGTGTGACGCTCTCGACGGCTGTGGTGTTGGCCGAGCGGCTGTTCTCCTGGCGTCTCGACCAGCCCGTCGCTGCCTCATAAGCTCAATCGATGGAGCAACTATGACTACCCCTGCCGAACCATCCGATGGTGAAAGTGAACGCACCGATTACCGCTTGCCTCAGCGCCAGGCCCCGCGGCAAGCAGATGCCGTGGTGATCAAGTTCTCCAACGACGGATTGGTGCTGGAGTTGGAAGGCGACGATGTCGACCTCGGCACTGACCTGAAGGTGCGTCGAGAACACCGTCTGATCGCCGAGTTTCGCCGTGACGCCGTTGATGGCTGGTGGTTCAAGTCCTCCGTCTTGCGAGATCCGAAACCGCTGCAACGCGACGCTTAGGCGTTCCACCGCACACCGCTTGCCCGATACGAATGTCGTTCATACGCTGGTAGCGGTCGCTATCGCCGTGGCAACCCCACGGAAGCGGCTCCGGCTAGCCGGCCCGGCAAGAAGAAGCGCCCGGCGTCCGAACAGCCCAAGGAGCCCAGCGCCCATGTTCCAGATGTCCGTTTCCGTTCGCAATCGTCTATTGATTGTGCTTGCGTTTGTCGCCGCAGTGGCGGCTTCGCTCACGATCGCCTGTTCCGGAGATGACTCAGACGACGTTTTGACCATGTCTTATATGGCCGGATTCAAGGCCCAGGCCAATCTCCCATTCGTCGCCGTCTACGTCGCCGAGGACCAGGGGTACTTCGCCGATGAGAATCTCAAGGTCGACATCCAGCACGCCAACTTCAGCGGCGCACACAAGAACCTCGTCCTGACCGGCGAAGTTGACATCACCACATTGCCCGCATCCGAGATGTTGCAGATTCGCGCCAACACCGGCGCGCCTTACGTCGCGGTCATGCTCTTCGGACAGCGGGGCGACTTCGGTTACGCCGTACTCAAATCGTCCGGCATCGAGTCGCCCGCCGACTTCGCCGGCCGCGATGTCGGCTTCAAAGGGATCGTCCAGTCTGAGTTCCACGCCATGCTCGCGGCACATGGCTTGACCACCGAAGACATGAACATGATCGATGTTGGCTTCAACCCGGTCGTACTGGTCGAGCAGCAGGTCGAGGTCTACCCCGTCTTCCTCTCGAACGAGCCCGACACCCTGTCGCGCAGCATGGGGCAGGACATCACGGTCTTCGAGGCTGCTGACGACGGCGTGCCGACGCTCGGCGTGGTGTACGTGGTCAGCGAGGAGTTCCTCGAGGACGACAACAACATCGAGAAACTGGAGCGATTCCTGCGGGCCACGGTGCGAGCATTCGAATTCGCCAACGACGATCCGGAAGCTGCGATCGAATCCACTGCCAAGTTCCTGCCCGAGGATCCGGCTCCAGATCTGGTCCACGAGCAGTTCATCCTCGACACGGAACTCGGCAACGCCCAGAACGATCTGACCCGGGCCAACGGAGTCGGCTGGTTCACGCAGCAGCAGTTCCGCGCGCTCACCGATGTCTTACTGGAATACGGCGCGCTCGACAACGATGTCGATCTCGAGGCGGCGCTGCACCGAGCAACCCTCGAAGAGGTCCACCGCTAAGCGACAGCGCCTAGGACGTTTACTGATTCCTAGCTCCTCGCCCCTCCGTCATTGCCGCGCTCCGTCGCGGCAATCTCGCTGCATGCAGCACAGACGTCTGTGCTCGAAGCAGCGATGTACCCCCGTTCAAGCCGGGGGCAGGCTCCGCGACAAGCGCGGGTATGACGGAGCGGTTTGTGCAGTTTGCGATACGAAGAACAAGAAGGGCGACCCCGAGGGTCGCCCTTCTGGGTGCTTAGCTGAGCGTCAGCCGTTAGGCCTTGCTGCGCAGGAATTTCTCCTGGCCCGGCGTTGGCTTATCGCCCGGGTAGTGGAGCTTCTTCAGCTCGTCGCGGCGCGGGAAGATGTGGACGGCGTCCCAGCCACAGGACTGTTCACAGAGGCGGCAACCCGTGCAGTTCTTCTCGATCACGACCGCCTGGCCGAAGAAGTCGGATGCTTCGTCGGTGAAGTTCAGTTCCAACGCGTCGAACGGGCAGACGTTGATGCAGATTTCGCAGCCCGAGCCGATGCACTTGTCGGGATCGACCTCAGCCTTGGGCCATTCCTTCTTGGCAAACTTGCGGCAGATATCGCCGTCGTCATCGAGGATGCACTCGACCGGGCAAACCGCGCCACAGGCGCCGCAGTCGATGCAAAGCGCCGGGTCGATGTAGTGAATCGTGTTGCGCTCGCCCCAGATGGCATTCGTGGGGCAACGATTCGTGCAGGCGGTACAGCCGATACACGTCTCAACAATGTCGTAGGCCACGGCCAACTCCTCTGCGTTCCTCCGAAGCGCTCCTAGCAGTATATCTGTGCCTGCTGATGCGATTCAATCAAGATAACCACCCGACGCCGACTGACGCTCGTTGCTCGTATAGTGGAAATCAGGCGGTAGGGATTAGGAACTCCGATGTTACAAATGAGTCAGCGCGTTCCACGCGCCGCGATTGGGATCGTCACCGCCGCTATTCTCTTGGCCACCACTGTCGTTGCCTGCAGCGACGATTCGCCGGAAGCCAGCGAGGAACAACAAGCGCAACAATCGGCCGCCCAGGCCGAGGATGCACAGGCGCAGCCCATTGACGCCGCGCAGCAACAGGAAGCCGAGCCGCAGACAGCGGAGCAGGAAGCGGAAGCCGAACCCCAGCAAGCGCAAGGGCAAGCGCAAGCCTCCCAACCTGAACCAGCGGAAACTGAACAAGAGACTGCGCAGGAGTCCGACGATTCTCAGGCCGCAGTCAACGACCCGGACCGCGAGATCCTGGTCGAAGGCGAGCGCTTCGCCTCGTCGATCGACCCAGGTGAGACTGAGCGTCAATTCCGCTTCCAGGCAGCAACCGGCGCCTGGCTGCGCATCTTCGTCGATGGCAAGGGCGGTATGGATCCGATCGCCACGCTGCTCCAGCCCGACGGCACGGAGATCGCGATCAACGACGACCTCTCAACCACCAACCGCGACTCGCTGATTATCGCCCAGATTCCCACCGAGGGGCTGCAGTTCATCCGGGTACAACCGTTTGATTCCAATGGCATCGGCGAATTCATCATCGAAGTCCAGACCCTGACGATCGGCGTTGACGATGACAATGCCATCATCTCAGTCGGCTCAAACGCCAATGGACGTCTCAATTCACCCGACGACGTAGATGTGTTCGAGTTCCAGGCGCAGGCGGATCAACAGATCTTCGTGCTGGTCGATGGCGACACCGGGGTTGACGTCTTCGCGCAAATCTTCCAGCCCGACGGCAACCTCCTGCAGATCGATGACGACGGTGGACACGGACTCGACGCAGAGATGTACTTCACCGCCGAAACCGCCGGTCTCTGGCGCGTCGAGGTATGGCCTGCATCCAACAAAGTGGGTCAGCGCCAACTGATTGGCGCATATCGGGTCACGGTCGAAGAGGGTTTGCCGACCAGCGCAGTCAACGAAGCGGTTGCGTCAGACTTGGCCGGCTCAGCACTCACCTTCCTCCAGGCATTGCGCGATGGAGACTCGGCCACGATTCTCGCGCTGGCAGGACCCGAGGCGCTCACGATCTGGGGCTGGGACGATGCCGGCGATGTCGGACGAGACATTCAAAAGATCCAATCCATCGATCTGGGTGGCGAGATCTTGCAGTCGGTCTCGTTTGGTGACGTGCTCAACTCGTCACGCGGTCGGGTGTACTTCCAGTTCTCCGAGAGCGACTGGATGCGCTTCGAGCTGATCCAGCTCGGAGGTCGTTGGCTGGTCGACGACTGGGCCCACAGCATCGGCCCACCAAGCTGATTCGCAAGAGCAGGAACAGTCACCAATCCAACTCCGAGATTCCCGCGCTTCATTGCAGGAATCTCGCTTGGTTCTTCGCCACTCCCTGAGACAGCGCAGACCTTCCTTGCGCGAGAGCAGGGAATGGAGACTGTTCGCGACCTGCTGATATCGTCGTTCTCGATCGTCAAGGCTCGAATCGATGAGGTTGGGAGTGCTGCATGACGGAACAAACACCCGAAGCCGATGGCCCGCTCGACGGCGTCATCGTGATGACCGCCGGCCAACAGGCGGAGTGGTCAAGCCACCGCTCCGGTATGGCCATTCAGTTTGGCGTCTCTGGTGACCTGTCCGGCTCAGAAGAAGTCTTCATGACTCGCCAGAAGATTCCCCCCGGGATGTACTCAACGCCGCACTGGCACGTCAACTGCGAAACGGCGATGTACATCCTCCAGGGACCAATCGTGATGGCTTACGGCGAGAAGCTGGAACACGTACACGAGGTTGAGACCGGCGACTTCCTGTACGTGCCGCCGCGGTCGATCCACCAGATCAGCAACCCCCGCGACGACCGCGACGCTGAAGTCGTGCTCTGCCGCAATGCGGCGGAAGAAATCGTGGCCGAGGTGGATATTCCCGGAGCGCCCGGCTGCTCGCCAGCCGAATAGCCGGCTGCTCGCCAGCCGAGTAGGCCCAATGGGGAGAGCTAGCCGGCCGCCATGGCCAGCGCGCGCTCCACCTGCTGTTCTTCGAGGAATGTCAGCATCGCCGGGATTGCGGCGTGTGCGCCGCGCAATGCGGTGACGACCAGGTCAGCCCCAATCACGTTGTCGCCACCGGCGAACACGCCTGGCTTCGACGTGCGTCCCTGCTCGTCAACCAGGACTTCGCCCCAGTCGTTGACATCGATACCGGAGTCTCCGTAAACATCTCGTCCAACGTCATATCCCACTGCCACGACGAACGCGTCGCAGTCGACAACAAATTCTGAACCGGGCATAGGTTGCGGGCGACGCCGGCCACTCTCATCCGGCTCGCCCAGGCTCATCCGCACACATTCAACACCTAAGACGGCGCCGTCTTTCTTGATCAGTCCGACCGGCGTGGTCAGGTACTCGAAGATCACACCCTCTTCACGGGCGTGGCGGCGTTCTTCTTCGCGGCCCATCATCTCGTTCTCAGTGCGCCGGTACAGCAGTGTCACCTGCTCTGCGCCGAGGCGCACCGCGGAGCGGACACAGTCCATCGACGTGTCGCCGCCCCCGACAACTACGACCTTGCGTCCGACATCGGGCGCGGTCCAAAGCGCTGCTGGTAGCTGGTCGTCGCCGAGATTTGCGCGTACCAGGAACTCTGTCGCGCTGTAGACACGAGCGAGTCGCTCGCCATCAAGGCCAAGTCGCTTACCCATGCTCGCGCCGTGGCCCAGGAAGACCGCGTCCCAGTAGGACAGCTCGTCCCAACTGATGTCGCGGCCGACCCGGGTATCGAATCGGAACTCCACGCCAGCAGATTGCAGCGCTTCAACCTTCTCGTCGACGATGTCTTTGGCCGTCTTGAAGTTGGGAATCCCATATCGCAGCACTCCGCCGGCAGAGGGCCAGGCCTCAAACACTGTGACCGCGTGTCCGGCTGCTCGCATTTGCTCAGCGGCGGCCAGCCCAGCAGGTCCCGAGCCAACGACGGCGACACGCTGCCCGGTCTCTGTTTCCGGAGTCGGAACGGGGAATCCACCTCGCTGCTCGCGATCCCAATCGCCGAGGAACGCCTCCAGCTTGCCGATCGCGACGGGTTTGGCGTTCTTCCCGATCACGCATGAGCCCTCACAGAGCGCTTCCTGCGGGCAGAGACGGCCACAGAGTTCGGGCATTTCTGAGGTCTGACGGAAGACGGCGGCGGCATCGGCGAGCTTGCCAATCTCGAGAAAGGCGAGCGCGCCGGGGATGTCGTTTTCAACCGGGCAGGCCACGGTGCAAGGCGCTGCCGGACACTGAATGCAGCGCTGGGCCTCGAACATGGCGGGACCGGCGGTGTAGCCGTAGTACACCTCTTCCCAGTTGTGTACGCGGTCATGCGGCGTCTGCTTGGTGACGTGATGAGGAGGAATGCGCAGGCGCTGCCGGCGATCAATCGGTTGTCCGGCGCGGGTCAGTTGTTGCTTCTTTGGCGAGGGCGACTTCGCCCGTCCACCGATGCGGCCATTCGCACTTCCCGACTTGCGACGGGGAGTGCTGGCCCCTGAATCCTGTGTCGAATCTGAATTCTCGTCTGGCATTTCAGCCAACACGCCTCTCGCTCCGAACCGTGCGACTTGCATTCAGCATACGTCCGTCGACCCCCGCTCTGCCTGATAGCCTCGAATCATGACCGAGGATGTAACGCAACGTTTCGTAAAACCTGACAATCTGAATCTGGCCAGACAGTTCGGCACCCTTGCCAGAGGTCATGAACACGCCGTTCGCCTCGATCTGTGTTGCTTCCTGATCGGAAGGATCGTTGAGCCGAACTTCAATCAATTGGCTGCGCTGACTCGACTCGACGCACTCGCCGACGAGATGCGTCTGCCTCCATCAACTCCTGAACCGGAACAGGTTGAGCGCTTGTGCCAGGTGCTGTTTCAGGAGCATCACTTTCGCGGCGACACCGACACCTACTACGATCCCGCCAATTGCTGCCTGCACTCGGCGCTCGAAACCGGTCACGGCATGCCGATCACGCTCGCCGTTCTGATGATCGAGGTCGCACGACGTGTCGGACTTGAGCTGCACGGCGTTGGCGCACCGTTTCACTTTCTCGTCAAGTACGACGATCACGACGCTCGAGCGGAGCGCTTTCTGGACCCATTCCACGCGGGCCGCGAGATCGACCGTGAAGCGCTGACCGACCGGTTACGCGCCACGAATCGCGGCGTCGGACCGAACCCGGAGTCGTTCTTGGCATCCGTCACCAAGCGCCAAATCCTGCAGCGCATTCTGACTAACCTCAAGGGTGCCAGCGTGCGCAAACGCGATTACGACGCAGCCATTGCCGCCACAGATTTCCTCCTAGCGCTCTCGCCCTGGTCCCTGGAGGAGCGCCGAGATCGGGGCATGCTCTGTTACCAGACCGGGCAGTTCATCGAAGCGCTTGACGATCTTCAGCAGTACCAGGAGCACGCCACAGACGCTCCGGACCAGGACCGGGTCGCCGACTTCATCGAGCGAGTGCGCACCCGTATCGCCCAAGGCAGCGGGTGAAGCCACGTTCGCAGTCAGGTTGACCGGTTACCACGCGGCAACACCTGATGGGTTTCCGCTATATTCATTTCAAGCGTCCGTTGGGAATGCTGCAACCTCCGGCGCGGTTCTCATTCTTTACATCCCATCATCTTGCAGCCTGAGAAAACAAAGGGAATGGCCAACGCAACTGCCTTGCGCACGGTCAACATGTCCGCTGTGAATGGCGCAGTGCCTGCCAACGCCTTCCGCCACGTTCACGACGAGCTCGCCTACCGAACAGAGGAGGGCCCTTCGTTCCGTGACATCACCGAAGAGGTGCGCGCGATCGTTCACCAATCCGGTGTTGGATTTGGCCAGGTATCCGTCTTTTCGCAACACACGACCGCTGCCATCATTCTGCAGGAGCACGAACCACTGCTCCTGGACGACCTACGTGATCGACTGATCACGTGGGCGCCACCCGAGATCTACTACCGGCACAACGACTTCGACATCCGCACGGTCAACATGCACGAGAACGAGCCTGAGAATGGTCACTCTCACGTCCAACACATGATGCTGGGCACGTCGGAGACCATTCCCGTGCTCAGCGGTGACTTGCACATCGGTGAGTATCAATCGATCTTCCTGGTCGAACTCGACGAATCGCGCGACCGCCGCGTCAGTGTGACTGTGCTGGGAGTCACCGGCGAGTAAGTCGGGCTTCACTGCAAGGTCCGATCTAGTTCGGATCAAGGTTCCAACCAACGACCGCCTCGGCGCTTGCCGAGGCGGTCGTTCGTATACTCATTCCATGACCGAACGCGGCGCAACCAGCTTCAATCCGTTGGCCGTCGCCCAACAATCACTCGATACTCCGCTGTCCCGGATTCTTGCTGATCGCATCCAGCGCGAAGGCCCGATGACCTTCGCCGATTGGATGGAGCAGTGTCTCTATCACCCTCAGCACGGCTACTACCTCAGTGGTCGAACAACCATCGGACGAGATGGGGATTTCCTCACCAGTCCGGAAATCCATCCCCTCTTCGGAGCAGCCATTGCGCACCTGGCACTGGAGTTGTCCCGTCACAGCGATGACGGCCCGTTTCACGTCGCGGAGATCGGACCGGGCACCGGCGCACTCGCCGAGTCCTTCCTACGACAGATCCATACGACTTCAACCGAGCTCGCCAAATCGATGCGCTACACCCTGGTGGAGAAGGATCAGCAGACAGGGAGCCAGCAACTGGAGCGGCTCAGATCCTTCCATGGCATCCACAGCGTCAACAAGCTGATGGGGAAACAGCAACTGATCCTCGCTAATGAACTGCTTGATGCATTGCCAGTCCACCGTCTGCAGTTCATCGACGACCGCTGGCGGGAGCTGCGGGTCGATTTCAGCGCTGCTGCCGGCTTCCATGATGCGTTATGTGACGTATCCAATGGGGAACTGCTTGCGCCGTTGAGCCAGTTGGCGCCCTCCGACGAACAGATTGTGGAGATCGGGCCGGGCCGAGCAGACACGGTTTCAGTCCTGGCCGGCGCGGTCGCCGAGGGCGGGTTGTTGCTGCTATTCGACTACGGCTACGCCCGAAAACGCCTCTACGCATCGTGGCGACGCGACGGCACGCTGATGACCTTCCGAAACCACGTACCCGGCGATAACCCGTACGCTCACCCTGGAGAGCAGGACATCACGGCCCACATCGATATCGATCAGGTCACGCAGTCGGCGATTGATGCCGGGTTGACGCCGTTACCGGCAATCAGCCAGGCCGAATGGCTGCACAACCTCGGCGCAGCAGTGCTGCCGGCCGTCGCCGATGCCGATACCGACACCACTGCCTATCTGGCGGCGCGCCGGGCCGCTGAAACGCTGACCGATCCGGCTGGCCTGGGTCGGATCGCCGTGATGGGCTTCACTCGTGGGCCGACCGGCCCATTGCCTGGCTGGACTACCCAATGATCGATATCGGAGATCAACTCCCCGACACCAACCTCAACCTGCGACGCTATCTCAGCGATGGTCCCTTGCTGATCCTGTTCTATATCGAAGCCAACACGCCCTTATGCACGCAACAGCTCTGCGCCTTCCGCGATGACTACGAGATGATCAGGGAGCTCAAGGCGGATGCCGTCGCGATCTCCAGCGACTCCAGCGACGACCATCAGCAATTCAGCGCCGAGCACTACTTCCCCTTCCTGCTGCTGTCTGATCCCGACCTTGACGCGGCCAGCGCGTTCGGCGTCGCCGATATGGCGACCAAACGCGCCCAGCGCGCCGCATTCGTCGCCAATCCCAACGGGACGATTGCGCTCGCGATCCCGTTCTACCAACCGAACAACCTGGACCACTACCAACAGGTCTTCGAGGCCCTGGGGCTGGACATCTGATGTCTGCGCTGCTCGACGCCTTCGAGGCGATAGCTGACGAGATTCTGGAAGAACAGATCGCGATCTGCGAGATTCCCGCGCCGACCGGGGAAGAGCAGGACCGAGCGCGCTACATCCAGCGAGAACTCGCAGCCATCGGTTTGCGGGTACGCACCGACGAAGTCGGCAACGTCATTGCTCAACATCCAGACTCATCGGCCAATCCAATCGTCCTGAGCGCACACCTCGATACCGTGTTCGGCTCGGAGCAATCGGTCGTCGTGGCGCGGCCAGGCCAGCGAAATCCCTATCGCGATTCAGAGATCGTTCCTGCGCAGGAGTTCCATGCGCCGGGCATCTCCGACGCGGCGGCCGGACTGGTCGCGATGCTCACGATCGCCCGAGCGCTGCGTGCGACTTCAGCAGCCGACCATGTGTCGTACGTGGCGACAGTCGGCGAAGAGGGGCGTGGCGATCTGCGCGGCGCGCGTCACTTCTTCGAGTCTCCCCAGGGACGCTCGGCCCGCGCATTCATCACGATTGATCATTCCGATCCAGCCGCCATCGTCAATGGCGGCATCGGGTCTCGGCGCTACAACGTGCAGTACCGCAGCAGCGGCGGACATAGCTGGGCCCACTTCGGTCGATACAACCCGGCCTTCGCACTCGCGGCTGCGGCCGATCGTCTGGCCGATCTTCGGCTGCCCCGCAACCCGCGCACGACCTACAACGTCGGCGTCGTGCAGGGAGGTGAAACTGTCAACGCCATCCCTGAGGTCGCGCAGATGGACATCGACCTACGCAGCGAGTCTCCGAGTCAACTTGAACAACTCGACCAAGACGTACAGGAGATCATTCGCTACGGCCATCAGCGGGAGCAGCGACGCCGAGGCAACGGCGCGCTGGATCCGAACGTGACCAAAATCGGCGACCGCCCGGCTGGCCTCACACCGGTCAAGAGTGAGCTCGTCCAGGCCGCGCAGCGATCGCTGGAGGCCGAAGCGCTGCAGCCTCGCCTGATCGCCGCATCCACGGACGCGAACGCAGCCATCGCTGCAGGAGTGCCCGCCGTCGCGATGAGCTGGGGTGGCCGCTCCGACAACCAGCACAGCATCCGCGAGTGGTTCGATCCCACTGACCGTAGCCGTGCACTTCGGGTGATCACTCGAATACTGCTCGACCTGACGGGGTCATCGTAGTGTTCGCGCCGCGTGACTAAACTGGTTCCATGCCCACGGAAGACCTACGCGCCTACAGCGACATCGTCATTGACCACTTTCAGCACCCGCGCAACGCGGGAGTCCTGGAGAACGCGAATGCCGTCGGCGAAGACCGCAATCCAGTCTGCGGCGACCACATGAAGCTGATGTTGCGCATTGAAGACAACACGATCGTCCAGGCAACCTTTCAGACCCGTGGATGTCCGGCCGCCATCGCGACGAGCAGCATGTCAACCGTCGTCCTGACTGACATGACCACCGATGATGCGGCGCAGCTCAAGCGCCAGGACTTCGTCGACGCAGTCGGCGGATTACCGAAGGCCAAGATTCACTGCTCGGTGCTGGCGGCAGCGGCACTCAAACGTGCGCTCGAGAACTATGCGGATCGCGCGGGGGCGGGCCAGACGAGTGGCTCGTCGGCGTGACAGCACGGACAGCACAGACAGTACGCCGTCTCCCGCTGCAACAGACCGTCCTCGATCTGCAGACCAAGGGCGAGCACACGCTGAACGACTGGTTCGCCATCGGCGACTCCGTCTCGACAATCCGCATCTGCCTCGAGGATCCCGGACACAACGCCCTGGTGGCAGCGCTGATCGTGCTCGATGCCTACCTGGACCTTGCAGATGGCGACACCGCTCGCGTCGATGAGCGTCTGCTGGCCGAGGGAGGAGTCGATATCGACGGTCGTGAAGGGGCCGTCGCTGCCGAGCAACTCTGCATCCCACGATTACCTAGAGGAGCGCAGACAGCCATGGCTGCTGCCAAAGGCAACCCAGACGTCGCTGCGGCCGCTCGCCTCTCGATGAATGGCGACGCTGCGGTGATGCTGGTTGGCATCGCGCCTTATCCCGTCCGCGCACGACAGATTGAATCTGTCGTTCGCGGCCGGACGCTCGATGATCGGATCATCGACCTCGCTGCACAGACTGCTCGGTCCGAAGCTCAGCCATACGGTGTCGGTGAGGTCACCGACTCCGGTGCGGTGAACCACGTTGAGGACGCAGTCCGACGACTATTCCGGCGACTCCGCGACCGAATTGACGAAGCACGACCCAATGATCGCCGCCATCCTCCTCGCCGCCGGTGAATCTTCGCGCATGGGCCAGCCGAAGCAGTTGCTCGATTGGCACGGCGAGCCGCTAATCGTCGCCCAGATCGAAGCGTTGCTCGAAGCCGGCTGCGGCCCGGTCGTGGTGGTGTTGGGCGCACACGCACACCGTCTGCGACCGCTGCTCCCGTCGCGTGCCGATGTCCAGATCACGACCAATCGCAACTGGCGCGAGGGTCGTGCCTCTTCGATCCGGACCGGGGCTCGCGCCGTGTCATCCGCGCATGAGGCCATTGTGGTTGCCTCTGTGGATCAGCCGGTTCGTCCTGCCATCGTCCGCGAACTCTGCAGCGTCATTGAACGCGCACCCGATGCGATGATTGTCGTCCCTCGCTATGAGGGAACAAACGGTCATCCGCCAATCTTCCGCTCCGAACTGCTGCCCGAGTTGCAGTCCGTCACTGAACGTCAAGAGGGACTCCGAGCCATCCGACGCCGCCATGCCGAGCGCACTATCTTCTTGGAGTTAGATGACCCGATCGTCACACTCAACCTCAACACACCCGATGCCTATCGCAGCGCCTTAGCATTCAGTAACCTGCACAAGGTGCGAGAAACCTCGGAGTCCGGGCAACGCAGCCTACCCAGCGAATAGAGTGGACCATATGGCCACCCCTCTCAGACAGACAATCCAGGTTGGCAAGTACGTCGTTGGTCAACGCCTGCGTCGGACCGAGCGCTACCCGCTCGTGCTCATGCTCGAACCGCTGCTGCAATGCAACCTCGAATGCGCCGGTTGTGGCAAGATTCAGCACCCCAACGACATCCTGCGCCGACGCCTGACCCCCCAGCAATGCTGGGACGCGGTCGAGGAATGCGGTGCGCCGGTTGTCGCCATTGCTGGCGGCGAGCCGCTGATTCACAACGACATCGTCGAGATTGCTAACGGCTACACCGAGCGCAAGAAGTTCGTCTACCTCTGCACCAATGCCATCCTGCTCGAGCGCAAGCTCAAAGACTTTGAGCCCAACCCGTATCTGACGTTCTCCGTTCACGTCGACGGATACGAACAGGATCACGACGACTCTGTCTGCCGCGACGGCATCTGGGATGTCGCCATTCGCGCAATCGAAGCGGCCAAGGAGCGCGGCTTCCGCGTCACCACGAACAGCACGTTCTTTCTCGGCGCGAAGCCGGATCGAATCCGGATGATGTTCGACAAGCTGATGGAGATCGGCGTCGACGGCCTGATGATCTCGCCGGGCTATCCCTACGAGAAAGCGCCCGACCAGGAACACTTCCTCGCTCGCAACCAGACCAAGGAACTCTTCCGCGACATTCTCGAGGATCCGCCCAAGCACTGGAAGTTCAATCATTCCGAACTCTTCCTCGACTTCCTCAAAGGCGAGATCGAGTACGACTGCACACCCTGGGGCAACCCGACCTACACCGTCTTCGGCTGGCAGAGGCCGTGCTACCTGATGGACGAGGGCTACGCCGAGAGCTTCAGCGAGCTGATCGAAGAGACCGCATGGGAAAACTACGGCGTCGCATCAGGCAACCCAAAGTGCGTTGACTGCATGGTCCACTCGGGCTACGAGGCCTCAGCGGTGATCGACGCAACGACCAACCTCAAGGCCGGCCTGCGCAGCTTTGTCGGGGCAATCCGCTAGCGGCGCCGCGCACCTTCACCAACTAGCTCACCTTCGTCATACCCGCGCTCGTCGGAGGCCTGCGCGTAAATCGGTCGGTGCGCTATTGGTCAGGTTGTAGGGGCGACCCTTGTGGTCGCCCGCTCTGCCGCTCCTATCTAGTCAGTAATGCAACCGCCAATGCGGGCGACCACAAGGGTCGCCCCTACAGGAGCTCAGAAGGATTGGGAACACGATTATGCAAAGGTCTCCGCTTGTCGCGGATATCTCGTTGCGTGCGGAAGAAAGGTCGAGACTGGCGCGGCGATGACGAAGTTTGAGTCGTCGATTCGGTCCCTGAGGTGCCTCCCGCAAACAGTGCTACACCAACCGGAACCTGACTCCACACAAAGTCACCATCGACTCGTCCTCCGACACCTCAAGATCATGATGTCGTGCCGTGCTGACCACGTGCTCGTGATCGACCACCGCGACATCCAGTCCGCCCAGGCCGTCGCCACGTCCATCCATCGCCTCGACGAAGCGCAAGGTGGCATCGTCCAGCGCGATGGTCGGATGACCGTCGTCGTCTGACCTGCTCGGAATCTCCAGAACTTCCGACCATCGAGCCGCCATGCCCGATGGGTCGTCGCTCTGCAACTCGGCGGCGGTCATTCTCGTGATCACGTGCTCCCGTTTGGCCGGCAGCCAGTGATCGCCGGCTGGATTCCAGGGACCGTCGAGCTCGTCGTCTCCGGTGTTCCAGCGCAGTTCGGCGATGGCACCGGGGAGATCCTTCGGATGTAGCTGGATCCCGTCCGTCTGCTCGTTCCCTCCATCGGTGATCAAACGGATCCCAAGCTCAGCGACCCGGCCACGCCGACCGGCCATGTCGTCGCATTGCATGATCACCATGTACCCGCCATCACCGCCGCGATGCCTCAGGAAGCGGCCGCCCGCTGTGCCCGGCATCATCGGCGAGACCACCTCCAGAAACGCATTGCCTACCGGCATCAAGAAGTTGTGCAACCCAAACTTGCCAACTCCCGGATCGCGATGACAGACTTCCAACCCAAAGACGCCACGCAGGTGCGCCTCGATGTGATCAAGGTCTTCCGCGACGAGGCAGATTTGCCGCATCCTCAGCATGGCCGACTCCTGACTGTTAGCGACCCGTGAACACCGGACGCCGCTTTTCGACGAACGCCCGTCGTGCCTCGATCGAATCCTCGCTCTCACCCACGCGGCGCATCCGGTCCGCCTCGCGCCTGACGGCTTCCGACAGCGGAATTGTGAATGCGTCGTTGAGGTTGTTCTTGATCTGCGCGATCGCGCCGGGATGCGAGTCTCGTAACTGCGCAGCGACTTTCTGCACGTTCGGCATCAACTCTTCGGGGTCGAACGCGCCGTTGGCCAAGCCAAGCGAGAGCGCTTCCTCCGCCTGCACCCGGTCGGGCAACAGGTACATCTCGCGAGCCTTGCCCATCCCGACCAGACGCGGCAGCGTCCAGGTACCACCGAAGTCGCCTGAGAATCCGACCTTCAGGAAGGCGGTGTAGAGATACGCCGTCGTTGACATGTAGCGCAGGTCGCAGGCCAGCGTGAGCGAGCAGCCCGCGCCCGCTGCACCGCCATTGATCGCCGCGATCGTCGGCTTGGGCATCTGATGCAGCAGGATCGACGTACGTTCCTGGTTGGTCAGCGAGTAGATGCTCTGCTCCAAGTTGCGGATATCGCCCCGGCTGGTGTCCTTCAGGTCGCCGCCAGCGCAGAACAGCCGGCCCGAACCGGTCAGGATCACGACGCGCACATCGTTGTCCGCCGCTGCCTGCTCGCAGGCCAGCGGCAGCTCGGTCAACATTGTGCCGTTCAATGCGTTGAGCGACTCCGGCCGATTCAACGTAATCGTGCAGATGCCGTCGTCAATGTCGTAGAGCAGGGTTTCGTACATCAATCTTCCTCATGAATTCAGTTCACCTCGTTGCTTAGTCTACTCACCGACAGCAGGTCGACAGGACAGCAAACACTCCGCATACCTCTGACAACACTCGGCCGACGCGCCGCCCCTCTTGCATAATCGAGCAGCGCAAACCTGAGTCTGGCGTAGACTGGCTCTTATGCTCACCATCACCGCTGCACTTCCCTGGGAAGCACAGGCTGCCCGCGCTGGACAGGCGATTGCTGGCCGGGGACGGGTCCGCATCCTGACCACGGGCGTCGGGCCGGATCGGGCGCGAGATGCGGCCGAGGAGGCGATCGAACGCCACCAACTCAGCCACGTGATCAGCATCGGCGTCGCCGGCGGGCTAACCAATACGTTGCGCCGACCGTCGATCACCCTGCCGACCAGCATCATTCGACAGACCGACGGCGCAACGTTTCAGCCCGACGATCAGCTCCGCAAACAGGCAATTCGGCTACTGAACAAGGCCGACATCTTCTGGCAGTCGGTGACCAGCATTACCACACCAGACATCCTGTTCACCCGATCCGAGAAGAAGGCCGCGGCCGACAGCGGCGCCGAAATCGTGCAGATGGAGGACGCCGAGTGGGCTGAGGCATGCGCCAGGGCCGACATTCCATTTGTCTCCGTGCGAGTCGTGATGGACGCCCTCGATGACGACATCCCCAATGAGGTTGTCCAATGGCGAGGCAAGCCGTCCGCGCTCGACATCGCCGTCGGTGCATTCCGACGACCCAGGCTGTTGCCGGAACTGATCTCGCTCGGTCTGCAACGCCAGTCGGCGATGCAAGAGCTCGAGCGCGCCATGACGCTAATCATTCCTGCTCTCGCACCCGACCAACCAGATTCAGACGACTAACCCATCTCGCAGGACCGTTGTGAAGCGAGCTCTCGTCACCGGAGCCAACGGCTTCATCGGCGCTCACGTCGTCCGTGCCGCGCTCGACGCCGGCGCCGAAGTCCGCGCCTTCGTCCGACCTAACAGCGACCAGCGAAACCTCGACGGTCTGCCAGTCGAGCTTGTGCATGGAGACCTGACTGATGCACAATCGCTAGTCAGCGCGCTCGACGGCATTGACACGTTGTTCAACGTCGCCGCCCGATACGACCTGAGCCGCCGCGCCAGAAGCGACGCCTATCGAGCGAATGTCGACGGCACGCGAGACCTGATGCATGCCGCGCTTCGGGCGCAAGTCGACCGGGTGGTCCACGCTTCCTCCGTCGCCGCCGTTGGACCACCACGCGATCCGTCACAGCCCGCCGACGAAACCCAGTGGGCCGACGTTGAACAAGCCCCTGGTCCATACGAAGAGACCAAGATCATCAGCGAGCGCGTGGTCCATGAGCTCGTGCGCACTGAGTCCCTGCCCGCTGTTTGCGTTCTGCCAACTGCGCCGATCGGCCAACTCGATCTGAAGCCCACGCCCACTGGCCGCCTGATCCGCGATGCCGCCCTTGGCCAGATGCCCGCCTTTATCCGCACCGCAGGACTGAACGTTGTCCACGTCACGGATGTGGCAACGGGTCACCTACTTGCGGCTGAACAGATTCAACCGGGGCACGTCGGGGAACGGTTCTTGCTGGGCCACGCGGAAGGCAACCTGACTCTGCGCGAGATCATCACCCGCGCCGCTGCCGCCGGTGGTGTCGATCCGCCCCAACTGGCGCTGCCGCTCGGTGTGGCATATCTGGCGGCTGTCATTGACGAGTATCTGCTATCAGAGCTGCGTCGGCAGACGCCGCGAGCGACGATTGCCGGCGTGCGGCTGGCCGCTCATCGGCAGTGGTTTGATCCTGGTAAGGCGATTCGGGAGCTGGGGTTACCGCAGACCCCGCTGGAGCAGGCGTTTGAGGACGCCGCCGCTTGGTTTCTCCCCGACCAGGCACGCTGACATCTATAGCCTCGAAGCATGACTACTAACCACGCCCACACCGTCCTCATCACCGGCGCCACGAGCGGCATTGGAAAGGCGGCAGCGACTGCTCTCGCTGGGTCGGGCTGGAGGGTGCTGCTGGGCGCTCGCAATCCGCAGCGAGCGCAAGCCGCGGTCGACGAGATTCGTCGCCAGACTGGCTCGGATCAGATTGACGTCGTCCAGATGGAACTGACCTCACTCGAGAGCGTCCGCATGGCTGCGCAGCAGACCCTTGAGCTGGCGCCTCGACTGGACGTGCTAATCAACAACGCCGGGACAGTGACCAACGATCGGCACATCACTGACGATGGCCTCGAGATGATCATGCAAACGAATCACTTCTCGCACTTCCTCCTGACATCGCTACTGCTTCCGCGCTTGCTGGAATCGAACGATGCTCGGGTGATCAACGTGTCCTCGGGCGGCTACAGGCGGGCGATACCGATGCCGCTCGACGATCTGCAGCTCGAACAGCATTGGGGCAGGATGCAGCCATACGTGATTAGCAAGCTGGCCAATGTCCTGTTCACAAACGAACTGCACCGTCGCTACGAAGCGCAGGGCTTGTCCGCGTTCTCAGTCAGTCCCGGCGCTGTCAAGACGAACTTCGGAGAGGGCCCGCGAGGCATCATGCGATTGGTCTTTGCCGTCATCCGCCCGTTCTTCCTGACCCCTGAGAAGGGCGCGACTCCGCTGGTCGAGCTCGCGACCGGCGCAAACAAGCGAGCCGATGCGGGCGCCTTCTACGAACGACATGAGCGTCAAGAGCTTTCGCCGAATGGGCAAGATCCCGAAGCGGCGTTAGGGCTCTGGGAGCGCAGCGTCGAGCTCACGGGCGCGTCCTGGCAAACGATCTGAGCACCGCAGCGCGTGACCATCGCCGGCATCAGTTCGTGACGTTGCGAAGAGCAATCGAAGAATCACATCTGCCGCAATCCAACCTCGACGTCACCGTTGGCGAGGCGGTCAACGCGTTTCGTACACTTACAGCATGAATGAACACACACAACCTCAAACCGTCCTGATCACTGGAGCCAACAGCGGCATCGGCCTGGCTGCCGCGACCGAACTTGCGAAGCGGGGCTGGCATGTCTACGCCGCGGCCCGCTCGCCCGAACGCGGCCAAGCCGCCGTCTCCCAGATTCAAAAGGACAGCGGTTCAATTGCCGTCGAACTGCTGCAGCTCGACCTCACCTCATTCGCCTCCGTTCGTCGAGCCGCCGACGAACTGCTGGAACGCACCGAACGGCTCGACGTCCTTATCAACAACGCGGGGCTCACCCTCAATGATCGAACGCTCACCGATGACGGTCACGAGACGATGATGCAGACGAATCACTACTCGCATGTCCTCCTTACATCGCTGCTGCTGCCGAAACTGCTCGAATCGGACGATGCCCGCGTCGTCAACGTCAGCTCACGCGTTTACGAGCGCGTCGAGGCAATGCCGCTGGACGACCTCAGCTTCGAGAACCGTTGGGGTGGAATCTGGCCGTACTGCGTAACCAAGCTGGCCAACATCCTCTTCACTAATGAGCTGCATCGACGCACGCATGACTCGGGGTTGGCCACCTTCTCCGTACACCCTGGCATCGTGGCATCCGGCTTCCAGAAGAACTTCGCAACTCCCTTGCGGGCGGCCCTCCGCGTCGCGCGATCATTGCTGCGCAGCCCCGAGCAGGGCGCGGCGCCGATCGTCGAACTGGCCACTGACCCGGCCCGGCGCGCCGATGCCGGCGCCTACTTCGATCGGCACACTCGCACTCAGCCGCAACCGCAGGCCAGTGACCCGCAAGCCGCTGAACGCCTCTGGGAGCTCACCAACGAGATCACCGGAGCGGAGTGGCCAACCTCATGACCATCTCAAGCCGCGAAGAACTGATCGCCGAGCTTGAGCAAGACAGCGAGGAGTTCCAGGAAGCTGTCGCCCAACTGCCAGAGGAGGCCTTCGAGCGGGGCGTCTACGAACAGGGTTGGAACGCCCGCCAACTGCTCGCGCACATCGCCGCCATCGAGTGGACCTACTCTCGTCTCATCGAGCGAGCCGAGCAACGAGCCGCGGGCAGCGACGTTCCCCAGGGCGGAGGCGCCGGCTTCGACATGGACGCCTACAACACCAAGCAGGTCGCTCGCCGCGATGATCAACCAGTCGAGCAGCTCCTGACCGAGTTCCGCCGCAACCGAGCCGAAACCATCGACGCCATTCGAGCCGCCGACGAAGAACTGCTCAAACAACCAACCAGGTCAGCCGGAGGAGTCGAGGGAACTCTCCTCGACGTGCTCGAAGGAGTCGCCGTCGGCCACGTCCGAGAACACGTCGACGACCTACTCAAGGGCGCAAGAGACGGCTAAGCTCGGTCTGGGCTCATTCCAACGACCGTGACTCAAGACACAGCCTCAGACCGTCATTCCCGCGCTTGCCGCGGGAATCTCGCCGTGACACCCCAACCGCGTTGTTTGCCACGCTGCGGCACAAGAAGCGGCCTCTTGGAGGCCGCTTCTTGTGCCGTTGGTCGTGGAGGTCTCGCTACTGGCGTGGCAGCTGCAGACCTCGGGTTGCGATGATGTTGCGCTGAATCTCCGACGTGCCCGCTGCGATTGTGCTTGGCACCGTCGACATGTAGGCCCGACCGATCCTCGCCGCGAGCGGCGCGTCCGGGTCGTCGGGGTCAATTCGTTGACTGTGCAGGCCCATCATGTTGACGCCGAAGCGCGACACGCGCTGACCTAGCTCCGAGCCGAACATCTTCGACATCGACGCCTCGTGGTTGGGCACCAGCTCCTGCGACTGCATCCAGACGACGCGGTAAGAGATCAGCTTGGCGATCTCCGACTCAATCATCAGGTTGGCCAGCCCGTTGCGGACACCGGGGTCGTCGATCAACTTCGCCCCGCCGCGACGTCCGGGCCGCTCGGCCGCGTATTCGGACATCAGCTCGACGCTCTTGCGCGATGTCGCCGACCATGCCACGCCGGAGCGCTCGAAGTCGAGCAGCGTCGCAGCGACGTACCAGCCACGGTTGTACTCGCCCATCATGTTCGCGGCGGGTACGCGCACATCGGTGAAGTAGACCTCGTTGAAGCCATGCTCGCCGAGCATGTTGATCAGCGGTCGCACCTCAATGCCCGGCGTGTTCATGTCGAGCAAAAAGTACGAGATGCCGCGATGCTTCGGTGCTTCAGGATCGGTTCGTGTCAGAACGTGAATCCAGTCGGCGTAGTGCGCGCCCGATGTCCAGATCTTCTGTCCGTTAATGACGAAGTCGTCGCCGTCGCGGACGGCGCGCGTCTGCAGACCGGCCAGGTCGGAGCCGTTGCCCGGCTCGGAGAAGCCCTGGGCCCAGTAAGACTCAGCATTGGCGATGCGCGGCAGGTGTTCTTGGCGCTGCTCCTCGGTGCCATGCAGCATCAGACAGGGACCGACCATCGAGATGCCCTGACCACCGGAGCCCGGCGCTCCGCGGTAGGCCGCTTCCTCGCGGTAAATCATCTGCTGAATGTGGCTCGCGCCACGTCCGCCGTACTCCTCCGGCCAGGCCATCGTCAGCCAGCCCTTGGACGCGGCGCGCTTCTCAAACGCGCGCTCGGCCTCGAAGTGGGAATCGTCGCCCTCAACTTCCGGTCCCGAAGGCGGAATCCAGTTGTCGTCGATGAAATTGACAACCTCGCCGCGGAAGGCTTCGTCGGATGCGGTGAATTGATAGTCCATGCTCTGCTCCTCAGGCTTCTGCGCACCAGCCCACGACCCAAATCGCAGGCGCAAAAAGTATAACCAACGCGCGGCCGATACGCTGATCCATCATGCCCAGTTCTGGTCAACTCACATGGGACGCCGTTGTGATCGGCGCCGGTCCCGCCGGAGCCACCGCCGCACGACGACTGAGCACCTCGGGCGCGTCCGTGTTGCTGTTGGAAAAGCAGCCGCTGCCCCGATACAAGGTCTGCGGCGGCGGCGTCCCAGCCAGGACCATTCAGTTGCTTGACGACCTCGACATTTCCTCCGTCAGCGAGGGGTTCGTCGACAGTATTGACATCTCCCGATTCGGACGCCACCAGTTCCGCAAGTCCTCAAAGCGACCGTTGGCCTGGATGGTCATGCGTGATCGGTTCGACCAATTCCTGACCGAACTTGCTGTCCGAGCTGGCGCGGACGTATGCGACGCTGCTCCCGTGCAATCGATCTCCGCATTGGACGATTGCTACGAGCTTGAAACTCCGACGGGATCAGTCCGAACTCGTCACATCCTTGCGGCCGATGGAGCAACCGGTCCAACGGCTCGGTGGCTGAACATGTCCTCAGCTCCGACCCGCAGCGCCGCCTACGAAGTGGAAGTCGCGGCGCCACTTCAGGCACTAGACCGCTGGCATCAGGCTGCCAATGTCGATGTCGGTTATCGGCCCTGGGGCTACGGTTGGGTCTTTCCCAAGGACGGCAAGCTCTCGGTCGGAGTGGTCAATGCACCAAAACATGGGCGTGCGATACGCGACCAGACCGACCGCTACCTGGCCCGGCTCGGCCTTGCGGATGCAGAGGTGATCAACGTCCAGGGACACCCAATCCGCTACCGACGCTCAACAATCGAGCCGGTCGCTAGAGATCGCGCTCTGCTCCTTGGCGACGCCGCCGGCCTCGCCGACGAGTTCACCGCCGAAGGCATCGCCTACGCCGTCCACTCAGCCAACCTCGCCGCAGAGGCAGTGCTCGAATCAGACGATCCCACCGCTGTGTACACCAGATCGATCAACCGAGAGATACAACCCGAGCTCAACGCCGCGCGAACCATCTCCCGCCTCTACTACTGGTGCGTCACCACCTGGCCCTGGCTCGCCCTGAAGACATCAAAGCACATCAACTACCTCTGGGGTGCCTTCTTCCGAGTGATGCGCGGCGACAGCACATACGCCCACGAGCTGTCGCGGTTACCGGGTGGGAGTCTGGCCCAACACGCCCTCGCTTCATCGAATCCGTCGACATGAGGAAGCCCTAAACTGAAGGGGCCAATCGGAGAGACATGTCCAACACCGATGCCAGCTCCGCCGCCCCAACCCTGGTCCGCTACCGCCTGCCGGACCCGCCGGAGCGTGAGTTCGACGAAGTGACCTCCTACCGACATGTCCACAACTCGGGCAATCCGCACTTCCTCCTGCGACACTTCGGCAACTCCGATACCACCCTGATCGCAGCCGAGGAGTATGTGAGCGCCTACCCGGGCTATCGACCATTGCGCCGGCCCGATTTTCTGATCGCCTTCGACGTCGATCCGGAACTCTATTGGGAACAAAACGGGTATGTGATCTCGGATCAGGGCAAACCACCCGACTTCGTGCTCGAAGTTGCCTCCAAGAGCACCGCACAAGTTGATCTCGGACCCAAGCGTGAAGACTATGCCGCCCTAGGTATCCCGGAGTATTGGCGCTACGACCACACGGCAGAGTTCTACGGTGTCGGCTTGGTTGGTGATCGACTCGTCGGCGATCACTATGAACCGATCGAAATCGTCGAAATCGAGCCCGGAGTCTTGCAGGGTGAAAGCCAGGCCTTGGGCCTCTGGTTGAGATGGGAACAGGGCGTCCGCCAACTCGGTTGGTATGACCCAGCCACTGGCAAGCACATCGAAAATTTCGACAGCACCCAGGCTCAACTCGCCGCCGAGCGAGAGGCGCGTTTGTCTGAACGCGAATCACGACTCGCCTCCGAATCCCGAGTCCGCGAGTTGGAGGCTGAACTGCGCCGCCTGCAAGAACGAGATTCTCCAGGCTGATGACAGTATCAGTACCTCCGGAACGTCCGACTCCGAGCGATACCGACCACAGCGGACACTTGCACATGGTGGACGTAGTCACGGCTAGTCTCATACTCGACCATGCCACGACGACGACAAACACCTAAACCGCTCCGGCCAACCGCGATCATCAACCGTCTGATCCGCGAGGCCCCGCTCACGCCCTGGCGCGCGACCAACGATCCCGTCACCGAACTCGTCCTCACTCTCCTCTCGCAGAACACCTCCGACACAAACTCTGGCCGCGCGTTTCAGGCGTTGCTCAAGCGCTACCTCGACTGGGACGCCGTCCTCGAAGCACCGGTCGAGGAGTTGGAAGACACCATCCGCCCCGGAGGCCTGGCCAGGACCAAAGCCCCGCGAATGCAAGCCCTGCTCTCCCAACTCCGAGATCGCCTCGGCCCCGACTGGGACGCCTCCCGACTCGAAGACATGCCGATCGACGAGGCCAAGCAATGGCTGACCGAGCTGCCCGGCGTCGGGCCCAAGACCGCCGCCTGCGTTCTGCTCTTCTCCCTTGGCCGACCCGCATTGCCCGTCGACACCCACGTCCACAGAGTCGCCATTCGACTCGGACTCATCGGCCCCAAGGTCGCCGCCCTCCCGGCACACGACATGCTCGAAGCCCAACTCCCGCCCGACAAGTACTACGACTTCCACGTCACCCTCATCCGCCACGGTCGCCGAGTCTGCCAGAAGCAACGGCCCAAATGCAGCGAGTGCGTCCTTCTCGATCGTTGCCCCGGCGCCGACGATTTCATCTACACCTAATCTCAAGTCCCCGCGTACAGGAGGCCTTTGCATAATCGTGTTCCAATCCCTCTGAGCTCCTGTAGGGGCGACCCTTGTGGTCGCCCGCGTTGGCGATTGCATTACTGACTAGATAGGAACGGCAGAGCGGGCGACCACAAGGGTCGCCCCTACAACCTGACCAATAGCGCTCCGACCGATTTACTCGCAGGTCTCCGTACAGCGGATACTGGGCTGCTCACCTCACAGCAGGGAGGTAAGACTCCATTGGAAGATGTAGCCTCGTCCCCGTCCGAACCCCGACGAAGGAGAACAAATCATGAGCACCATCGCAAACACAACCGCCGGCAAGATTGAAGGAACTGAAGAAAACGAACTCTGCGTCTTTCGAGGCATCCCCTTCGCCGCACCGCCGATCGGCGGCCTCCGCTTCAAGGCGCCACAGCCTGTCGAACCCTGGGAAGGTATCCAAGAGGCCACAGCCTTCGGCCCAATCTCGCTGCAGGCGCCCAATGAAATGTTGGAAGGTTTGTTGCCGCCGCCCGAGACACCGCAACCGCAGAGCGAGGACTGCCTCTACCTCAACGTCTGGACACCCGGCTTGGACGATGTCGCCCGCCCCGTCATGGTCTGGATTCACGGCGGCGCGTTCACCATCGGCTCCGGCAGCGAGGACTACTACAACGGGGCAAATCTCGCAACGCGGGGCGATGTCGTCATCGTCACCATCAACTACCGACTCGGCGCGCTCGGCTTCCTCAACCTGCCAGCCCTCGGAGAGACCAACTTCGGCATGCGAGACCAGGTCGCAGCTCTCAAGTGGGTCCAGGCCAACATCGCTACCTTCGGCGGCGACCCCGACAATGTGACCATCTTCGGCGAGTCTGCCGGCGGCATGAGCGTCGCCTCGCTGATGGCCTCGCCCGAAGCTGCAGGCCTCTTCCAGAAAGCCATCCCACAGAGCGGCGCCGGACACAACGCCCTCACGGTCGAGGAAACCAACGCCACCGCCGACAAGTTCTGCGAGGCGCTCGGAGTCGACCCCAACGATGTCGACGCGCTGATGGCCGCCGATCCGGCCGCCATCCTCACCGCCTCTGTCGCCGTCGATCCAATCGCCAACGCCGAGTCGGCGGAGGAGATGGCTGATGTCGGTGCATCAGCCACGCCGCAGATGCCATTCCAGCCGGTGATTGATGGTACGTTCCTGTCCCAACTCCCAATCGATCACATCCGCAACGGCTCCGCCGACGGGATCGCAACGCTGGTTGGCTCGCTCGATGAAGAGATGAAACTGTTGGCCGCCGCCGGACCAGGCCAACCGATGACCGAAGAGGCAGTCACCGCTGTGCTGGGCATGATGCATCCCGACGGCGCCAGCGCATTTGCCACGTACCGTGCGGCGCGGCGCGAGCGCGGCGAGGATGACTCACCCGACGAGATCTTCGTCGCCGTCATCGGGGATGTGATGCTGCGGGTTCCCGGACTGCGACTGGCTGACGCCCAAACTCTGCGCGCGCCTACCTACGCCTATCTATTCGACTGGAAGTCGCCGGGCATGAACGGTGCACTTGGCTCCTGCCACGCGCTCGAGCTGCCCTTCGTCTTCGGCACGCACGCGGTCGCACCGGAGTTCGCCGGTTCCGGCCCGGAGGCCGACGCCTTCGCCGAAGCCACCATGGACACCTGGCTGGCGTTCGCCCGCACCGGAAATCCCAACAGCGACGCAGCCGAAGCGCCCGTCTGGGACACGCTGGCCAAGCCAATCATGGTCCTTGGAACAGACATCCGGGTCGAACACGACTGGAGAGGTCAGGAAATCGGCGTCTGGGACGAGGTGATTGCCTAGCTGCTGCTCCCAGTCTCCGCATACGGAGACCTTTGCAAGACCCCTCAACCGCCCCCGCCTCCGAGCGGGGGCCTGCTCCTTCCCAGGCTTCTTACCTGCGGCCACATTCGTCGCCGGTATCCGGTCAACCGGGTCCTATCCGAGCAGCCTGGGCTTTGCCGAAGCGGGTCCCCGCTCGGAGGCGGGGACGGGAAACTGAGTTACTCAAAGGTCTCCATACGCGGGCCTACTCCCCAACGCCACAGGGGGAAAATGTCGCCCCATTTTCTCTCTTCTCCCTCGGTTCCGCAGAGGGAAGATGCCGCCCTGCTTCCTCTTTCTCCCCCCGCTCCGCGGGGGGAGATGCCGAAGGCAGAGGGGGGCTCCCAGACCCGCCTACCCTATCCAACGAACCCACCTACCAAAGGACCAACCCATGCCCCTCACTCCCATCCGCAAAGACCAGCTCAGCAAAGTCGGCATCGGCGTGCAGCGACCCGAGGACGTCGTCGTCTCTCGAGAGGGCCGCGTCTGGATGTCCGACCAAGCCTCGGCGGCGGCCGAAGCGCTGCCTGATGGCACACTCAACCGTGTCGGCAACGCCGGCGGATAGCCCAACGGCAACAACATGGACGCCGAAGGCCGGATCATCATCGCCAACGTGGGCGGTCTTGAAGGCGATGGCGGCTCGGGTCCCGTCCAGCGGCTGGACGTCGACACCGGCGAAATCGAAGTCCTCGCGGACCAGATCGACGGCATTCCGTTGGTTGCCTCGAACTATCCCCACATCGACTCGCAGGGTCGCATCTGGGTCACCCATTCAACCTCGCGCTCGGGCGGCGACGCCTTCTCCGGCGATCCGGACGGCTTCCTCTTCCGCATCGAAACCGATGGCTCACTCACAATGCTCGCCACCGAGATCGAGTTCGCCAACGGCATCACTCTCGATCCCCGCGAAGAGACCGCCTACGTCTGTTCAACCACCGGCTGCCACGTGTTGCGATATCCAATCAACGACGACGGCTCACTCGGCGATCCGGAAGTCTATGGTCCGCAACTCGGCAAGACCGTCCAAGACCTGGCCGCCATGCGCCCGCTCAACGCCGAGCAACGAGGCGAGCTCGGCCTCACCGACGGCTGCGGCTTCGACCAGGAAGGCAACCTCTGGGTCACGCTGCCAATGTCGAACAAGGTCGTCGCAATCACACCACAGTTCGAGGTCGTCACCATGATCGAAGACCTCGAAGGCGACATCATGCAAGCCCCGACCAACGTGAGCTGGGGAGGAGACGACATGTCCGATGTCTACATCGGTTCAATTCGCAGCGACTACGTCGTCCACGCGAAATCACCCATCCCCGGCGAACCTCTGATCCATCAGCGTTAGCGACCGACTCGTCACGTCCGAATCTGGCATACTGTGCGTATTGCGACACACTCGGTGAGCGTGTCGAGACACGCCATGCGCAAATGCGCGAAGACTGACACGAAGAACAGAACATGCACGATCTCGTCATCCGCAACGGACTGGTCGTCGACGGCACCGGCGCGCCCGCCCGTCAGGCCGATGTCGCCATTGACGACGGCGTCGTCGCCGCCATCGGCGAAGTCAACGACCTCGGCCGCGAAGAAATCGACGCCGACGGCTTGCTCGTCACGCCGGGCTTTGTCGACATCCACACTCACTTCGACGGCCAGATCACCTGGGACCCGCTGCTCACGCCGTCCTTCTGGCATGGCGTCACGACTGTGGTGATGGGCAACTGCGGTGTCGGCTTCGCGCCCGCCGCGCCCAATCGCCGCGACTGGCTGATCGGTCTGATGGAAGGCGTCGAGGACATCCCCGGTTCCGCTCTCGCCGAGGGCATGGAGTGGGGCTGGGAATCGTTCCCCGAATACCTCGATTTCCTTGACAAGCTGCCCAAGGCGATCGATATCGGCACGCAGGTCCCGCACGGCGCGGTCCGCGCTTACGTGATGGGCGACCGAGGCGCACGCAACGAGGACGCCAACCCCGAGGACATCCAAGAGATGTCGGCGATCGTCAAGGAAGGCCTCGAAGCGGGAGCGCTGGGATTCTCCACGTCTCGCACGCTGGCTCACCGCGCGATCGATGGCGAGCCCGTCCCGGGAACCTTCGCCGCCGAGGACGAACTGTTTGGCATCGGTCAGGCGCTCAAGGAACTCGGCACCGGCATCTACGAGGTCGCCCCTGCTGGCGTCACTGGCGACGACGCCAATGCGCCCGAGCTCGAAATCGCCTGGATGCGCAAGCTCTCGGCCGAAATCGAGCGGCCCGTCAGCTTCGCCATGGTCCAGTTCGACAATGAGCCGGACGCCTGGCGAGACGCACTGGACCGCTCGCTTGAGGCGCTGGAAGACGGCGCAGAGCTCTACCCACAGGTCGCCGCGCGCGGTATCTCAATCTTGCTGACGCTGCGCGGACGTCACCCGTTCATCCACGCTGCCAGCTATCGCGAGTTGGACGACCTCGATTGGGAGCAGCGATCCGAGGCCATGCGCGACCCTCAGCGCCGTGAAAAGATCCTCAGCGAGGTCGAGGCCCCTGACGCAGCGCTCGGTTTCATCATGTGGGACAAGCTGTATCCGATGACCGATCCGCCCAACTACGAGCCGACAGCGGACCAGTCGGTCGCCGCGCTGTCGGAAGCCGCCAGCCAGACGGCGCTCGAGTTCGCCTACGACTTCCTCAGCCAGGGGGACGGTCAGAACGTCCTCTTCGCGCCGCTTTTCAACTACGCCAACGGCAACCTCGACGCGACACGCGAGATGATGATGCATCCCCGCGTGGCGATGGGGCTCTCCGATGGCGGAGCGCACTGCGGCGTGATCTGCGACGCATCAATGCCGACCTTCATGCTCACCCACTGGACGCGCGACCGCAGTCGGGGTGAGACGCTGCCGCTTGAGTGGACCGTCAAGCGCATGACGAGCGACACCGCTGAGCTGTATGGCCTCGGCGACCGAGGGACGCTCGAAGTCGGCAAGAAGGGCGACGTCAACGTCATCGACTACGAAGCCCTCCAGCTTGAGCCTCCGCAAGCCGTTCACGATCTGCCCACCGATGCCATGCGACTGATTCAGAAGTCGCGCGGCTACGTCGCTACGATCGTCAACGGTGAAGTCATCAGCCGAAACGGCGAAGAAACCGGAGCCCGACCCGGCCAACTCATCCGCGGCGCTCGCTAGGGTTCCGGCTGTATCATTCCCGCGCCCTGCACGGGAATCGCTCGTTCCAATCCCCTCTCCCCTTTGGGGTGAGGGTGAGGGGCACCGACCAATGTCGACCTCGCCAATCGAGCGCATCGTCACCCGACGACTCGTCCACCAGCTCGTCTCGCAGCGACTGGTTGAACGGGTCTACAACCAGCCGCTGATCGGCAACGTCGAGCGCGGTCAGTACGTCGAGTGCATGATCGAACTCGCGCTCAGCGAGATCCGACCACCTTGGACACTGACGGATACCTGGGCAGGCTGGGACCTCGAGCAGCGCGAAACGAGGGCAAGGATAGAAGTGAAGCAGTCGGCTAAGCTTCAGACTTGGACTGCGAAGACGCCAGGCAGCACCCCACCTAGCTTCACGATCTCCCCTCGCACTGGGTACTACAAGGACGGTGGCGCAGGTTGGGTCGAAACCGGACTCATGAGGCATGCAGACGTCTACATCATGGCTTTGCACAACAAAGCAAATCCCGACATCGCCGACCATCGACTCCCAGACCAATGGCAGTTCTACGTCGTTCCTGCTGACAGGTTTATCGAAGGCCGGAAAACGATCAGCCTCAATCCTTTGTCAGAACTCGCCGAGCCCTGCACCTACGACCAACTCGCCAGCAAAGTTGCCGACGCCTTCGAAGGGCTCGCCTTGAAAGCAGACTTGCCTACTTAGAACGTCTGTATTACTATCTCGGCATGCAGATGTCACTCCTCGATCCCAATCCGTCCACCTCACGACCCGAACGACAGGGCTCCGCCGACGTCATCTACTCCGATGCCACGGCCATCCTCGCCCGACCTACCGGTCGACTCGCCGATCTCGACTTCGTCATCAACCCCTACCAGGGATGCACGTTCGCCTGCACCTACTGCTACGCCGCATTCTTCGTTGCTGAGGAGGAACAGCGGGAGCGCTGGGGACAGTGGGTTCGTGTGAAGACGAACGCGATCGCCAAGTTGCGCAACTCCCGTCAGGACCTGCGAGGCAAGACCGTCCTGATGAGCAGCGCTACCGACCCGTATCAGCCGATCGAAGCAACGTTGGAACTCACACGGTCGCTGCTGCCAATCCTCTCCCAGCGAGGCGCCCGTCTGGCGGTGCTGTCGCGAAGTCCGCTCGTCACCCGCGACATCGACCTGTTTGAGGAGTTCGATCACATCAACATCACGCTCAGCATCACGACCGACTCGGACGACGTCCGCAAACGGTTCGAGCCACAGTGCGCCAGCATTGATCGTCGATTCGAGGCGATCAGTCAGCTATCGGAAGCAGGGTTCATGACCCGAGTGAACGTCGCCCCGCTTCTACCGATCGAGAGCGCAAGCTCATTCGCTCGTCGCATCATCGAGACTGGAGCTTCGCGCGTGCACATCGGCACGTTCCATGAAGCAACGGGGCCCTTCGCCTCGGGAACCAGGCAGCCGGCGCTTGCCATCGCCAAAGATCTTGGTTGGACCGAACAGCGTCGAGCACTCGTCAAAGCCGAGCTTCGGGCCCATCTCAACGCGGGTCAGCGTCAACTCGCCGCTTGAGAGCTGAGAGCCGCGGAACTACACGCTCGCGTACACCGCGTCGATCATAGGCTTCCAACGAGGATCCGCGCCCAGGCCGGCGGACATCTGATTCATCACATAGCCGAAACCGATCTCGGCGTCGGGGTCAGCGAATCCGAGCGAACCGCCCGCGCCTGAGTGTCCGAATGTCCGTGGATTTGGTCCCCACTCATAACGACCGCCGGCTGTGCTCAGGATGAAGCCCAGCGAACGCCGGACCAGGAAGCCCAACACCATGTCTTCTCGGGCTGCGTGTTCCGTCGGGCCACAGGCCTCAATCGCCTCCTTCGAGAGCAGATTTCCGCCAGCTTGAGATAGCACCGAGTAAATCGTCGCCATCGATCGTCCGTTGCCGTGACCGTTCGCCGCAGGCAACTCCGCTGCCCGCCATTCGCGAGAGTTGACAGTGCCGGCCAGTCGCGGCGCTGCCAGACCCAGTGCCCGGGCTGCGATGCTGTCCTGCGTGCTGACGCCAATCGGACCGGCTCCCGGCGCAGGCAACAAGTCTGCGGTTCGCGAGTCTTCCGACTCAGGCAAGCCGATGTAGAAATCGACACCCAACGGTGCGGCAATCTCGTCACGGACGAACTCGCCGCAGGTCCGGCCGTCGATCCGGCGAATCACTTCGCCGACCAGCCAGCCGTATGTGATTGCGTGATAACCCATGTGCTCGCCAGGTGTCCACATGGGCGTCTGACGTTCCAGCGCGCCGACCATGTGATCCCAGTCCAACACGGCGCCGTCCGGCAGTTCCTCGTCAACGCCGGCCAATCCGGCCTCGTGCGTCAACAGGTCCCGGACCGTAATCTCCGACTTGCCAGACTGACCAAACTCCGGCCAGTAGTCGACAACTGGTCGCTCAACGTCGAGCTCTCCACGATCAACCAGCATCGCTGCAGCAGCCGCGGCGATGCCCTTGGTCGAGGAGTACACGTTGGCGATCGTGTCGCTCTCCCAGGCGCGCGAGCGTTCGCCGTCAACGTGTCCACCCCACAGATCGACGAGGGTCTCACCACCGACGATCACGCAGAGGGACGCGCCAACCTCATCATGATCGGTCCAGTTTGCGAGAAATGCGTCGCGAACCGCGCCGAAGCGCGGATCGCACTCGCCCTGTAACTCGATTGCAGACATCCGACTAGTCGGCCGAGACCGGCTCGGCGGTCGCGCGGCCAGAGAGGTCTTCTCGCATCGTGCCTTCAAGCTCGTGGATCGCCGGCAACACCTCCGAGGCAAACAGGCGCATGCTGCGCTCGGCCGTGTCGGCCGGCATGCCACCTGAAATCCTGAAGTTCATGATCATCTCTTCTGCAGCGGTCATCTGCTGGATGTGCTTGAGCTTCTCGATCACCTGGTCGGGCGTACCCCAAGCCTGCGGCGTTGCCGCGAAGCGAGCGCGCTGCTCGGGCGAGGTCTTTTCGTTGGTCTTGCCGAACTCGGCGTAGTACTTGTATCCCTTGGTCGCTGCGAAGCGGGCCGAGTCGGAGAAGTTGTAGTGGCGCTCGACGCTCTCCTGGAACTCGCCGGTGTGCTGCACCATGACGTCCCAGGCTTCTTCTTCGCTGTCGAAGCAGGCGACATTGGCGACGACCGTTGGCTGCTTCGGCTCCCAGCCGCGTCCGACGCGAATCTCGTTGAAGCGCTGAACGTCGATCTGGTAGTCCTCCCACTTCTTCGAGTTGGTGAAGAGCATGCCGAGACCGGCGTTAGCAGCAATCTCGAGGGTCTCAGGAGAAATCCAGGCGACGCGCATTGAATCCAGCAGCTGTTGCGGATTGCGCGGACGCGGCCGGATCGTCGTCTCCGGGATGGTGTAAAAGTCACCCTCGTGCGAGAAGTACTCCTGTGTCAGACCCTTGCGCACGACCTCGAGAGACTCCAGGAAACGGTCTCTCGACTCGCCCATCGGCGAACGGAAGGCCTCAAATTCACGCTTGGCCGCGCCACGTCCGAGGCCGAGCGTCAGTTTGCGACCCTGGAGCATGTTGTCGAGCACGGTGATCTGCTCAGTGATTGCCACCGGGTCGTACCAGGGCAGCACGACGACCATCGTACCGAAGTCGATCCGCTCCGTCTTGCCGGCGAAGTAGGTCAAGTTCTGCAACGCGCCCGAAGTCATGATGTAAGGCGAGAAGTGGTGGTCAATGCACCAATAGGAGTCGAACCCCAGCGGCTCTACGAGTCCGCCCAGGTGCAGATCTTCCTCGTAGATCTGCTGGTCGCTGATCGGCATCTCCTCAGAGACGGCCTGCGCTTCGAAGCGCTCCCAATCGGTGTAGTTCTGGAAGTTAAAGTGGACGCCAACCTTCATGCGAGTTTCCTCATTTCATGGAGTCAAGTTGAGCTGTGTTGCGCGTAATGGGCGCAGGATACGCGAAACGGGCCGACAGCGTCGCGTTGCGCCGTCGGCCCCGTTCGGGCTGAGTTGATACTGGTGCTGAGGGCGGCTACGTCAGGACTTCGTCGAGTCGCTTGGCGAGATCGCTCTTGGGGCGGAAGCCCACGATCTGACCGGCGACTTCGCCGCCTTTGAAGACCAGCAGCGTGGGGATGCTGCGAATCCCGTACTCAGTGGCGACGCCCGGGTTTTCGTCGGTGTTCAGCTTGTAAAACGCGACGCGGCCATCGTACTCGTCCGAGAGCTCGTCGACGATCGGAGCGACCATGCGGCACGGTCCGCACCAGGGCGCCCAGAAGTCCACGAGCACCGGCAGTTCGTTGTCTTTCACGTCTGCCTGAAAGCTTCCGTCTGTCACTTCCTGCGGCTTTGCCATCTGATTCCTCCAAGCGGTCTACGAGATTTCTCGACGCCAACAGCTCAAATGTATCGCATCATTGACGATCATCGTCAAGATCTACCCGCGCTCATAGCGCCAAGTGTCGCTCACCTGACCATCGCGTTGCGGGCTCTGAGGCGCATCAGTCATGTCGTCGTCTTCGACCGGAGCAGTTCCGGCGACAGCGTCGCGAATGGCATCCACGACCCCTGCCTCCACCACGCTCCTGGCCGAGCGAATGCCACTCGTCACCGCTTCCGCATTGGCCCGCCCATGTCCAACCAGGACGGCGCCATCGATGCCAAACAGCGGCGCCGACCCAACTTTCGCATAGTCCCAGTGGGCGCGGATGCTCTGAAAAGACCCGCGCATGAGCCAGGCGCCCGCCATGTGCAGCATATTGGCCTGGATGCCGCGTTTGAGTTCCCCGAACAATTGCTCCGCCAAGCCCTCCGTCAGCTTGACGGCGACATTGCCGGTAAACCCATCCGCCACAATCACGTCGGCCGCACCGGCAATCATCTGGTTGCCCTCGATGTTGCCAACGAAATTCGGCTCCTGGCGCTCCAGCAGACGATATGTCTCCTGGTGCAACGGGGTGCCCTTGATCTCCTCTTCCCCAACATTGAGCAGACCGACACTGGGATTTCGATGCCGCAACACGCGCTCAACGTAGGCCCGACCCATCGTGGCAAACTGGCAGAGGTACTGAGGTCGGGCCTCAACATTGGCGCCGACATCCAGCAGCAGTGACGTCGTGCCGCGTCCGTTGCGGAAGAGCGCGCCAAGCGCGGGTCGGGCAACCCCGGGAATCCGGCCCAGACTGAACAGCGACCCAGCCATCACCGCGCCGGTGTTCCCGAACGAGAGAAACGCGTCGGCCTCGCCGTCCGCCAGCAGTCCCAGCCCAACCATGATCGACGAATCGCGCATACGACGAACGGCCGTCGGTGGCGCATCCATGGCGATGGCCTCGGATGCTTCCTGGATTCGCAAGTTTCGCTGAGCCGCCGGCAGCAGTCCGCGAATCTCTCGGCCTCGACCCACCAGGATGACATCGACATCGAGCTCGCGAACGGCGCTCAACGCGCCGCGCACAATCGCGGCCGGCGCGTTGTCTCCGCCCATCGCATCAAGCGCAACGGTGATCGGTCGGTGTCCAGTTCCGCGCTGCGCAGCCCGTTGCATCAAACGCCACTCCGCTTTGGTCTTGCTCGGTCGACGCTACTCGTCTCCGTCCGCTGACTCTGCGCTATCGGCATCGCAGCGGAAGCTCTCGATCAACGGTAGTGCAACCGACTCCGGGTCATCCTGATCGAGGACATGCAGGGCAAACTCACGACCGCCTTCGCGGCAGTACCAGGCGAACGACCGGATCTTCACCACACCCTCGCCGAACTGAGTCTCCGTCTCCCCGGTCCGCGCCGCTTGTCCATCCACTTCACCCCAATCGGCCAATCCCGTGACGCTCTCTATCCCCAGCGAGTCGCTCAAGGATTGCTGAATCGCCGTGTCTCCGTCATAGAACGCCTCGCCCAAGACCTGCCAGGTGAGCACAGCCTTCAACGCGGTCGACGATTGCAGGACAAAGATGCCCGCCTCGTCGCTCGGGGGATTGTTGGTGGGCTGTCCAAACTCCTGCGAAACGTCCTCGGTGTCATAGGCAATCAGGAAATCAAATCGCTCATACCGACCAGGTCGGGCCGTGAGTTCCAACGGAAGAATGAACGAACCCAAGGCGCGCTCGAGAGCTGGCGCCACGTCCTCGTAGTCTTCAATCACCGCTCCTGCGCGGAACACGATGACCACACCCTCAATCGGCACGAGCAACGCGTGCCAGCGGACTTGGAAGCCGCCCGTCGCGCGCCGATCCTCGTCCCAATCGAAACGCTCCGCAGGCTCGCCGGTGACGGTGGTCGTCTCTTCGCGTGCCGTGAACTCGACCGTTTCCGTCAGCCCCAACGTCGACCTGAGCAGCGCTTCCATATCGGACCCATCATCCAACAGCACGTCGACGCCAATCAGTGCGCGTCCGGTTTCGGACAGGAACGAGACCCGATCAACGCCGTTGGAGTTGGCATCGCAAAAGGGCGAGCAGATTAGTTCAAACGAATATCCATAGGACGGGTTGCTGTACCGCCGGATGATGTCGTCGGAAGTCTCGATCGGCGCGGCGTCAGCTTGCGTTTGTCGACTGTCATCTCGCTCAGGTTGAGACTGATCGACGGCAGACTGTTGTTGATTCTCAGTCGATGCTGTCTGACTCGCGTCCTGGCTTGACTGCTGCTGGTCCGATCCACTCTGTTCAGTCTGTTCAGTCTGTTCGGTCTGGGTTCGTGCTTCCGATTGTGATTGTTGACCCTGGTCGGCCCCGGCTGCAGCCGACTGTTGCTGACTCGCGGCTGCGGGGCGGAACAACTCGTTCGACTGGACATGCTCGTTGGGACTTGACCCGCAAGCGACGATCACAGACAGCAGCACCAGTGACACCGCCGCGATAGCTGTCTTCCAGCGGATCACGACACGGCCTCCGCAACCACGATGAGTCGATCACCTTCGCCAATCTCTTCGAAGTCCCACGATCCGAACCAGTCGACGGGTCTCAGATTCGTCTCGGCGAGCAGGCCGGCCATTTCGCCGGCATTGAGATTGACCCGCAGCGGGAACCTCGCCAGCGAGCGACGCATTTCGCCGCCCTCGTTGATGGCGTCGTATTGATAGGTAATCCAGGCAATTGGCGAACCACGATCGACGGGCAGACCACAGCGTCGTTCGGTCGCCAACTCTTGAGCGGCACTCTTGGTCACCAACTCACCTGACTCCGCATGGCGCACCCACTCCAGGTGAATGATCTGCGGCGACGGGTCGACATCGTCCGATCGCGGAGCGGTCCAGTCGATGATCAGACGCCCTCCCGAGGTCAAGTGTCGACGGGCGGCACGCAACGAGCCAAGCTGTTCTTCTCGTCGCAGCAGATGCTGGAATGTGGACAGACCAAAGACGACGAGGTCAAACTCTGCCCCAAGCTGCAGACAGCGCATATCGTCGCGCACCACCTCGACCCCGGTTTCGCGCATCTGTTGCTCACCGATGGCCAGCATCGCTTCAGAGGAATCGACCGCCGTCACGTGGCATCCGATCTCGGCCAACGGCATCGCGATGCGGCCGCTGCCGGCGCCCAATTCGAGGACGCGTTGTCCCGGCGACGCCAACTCCTCAAACATGGCCACGTCGTCGGTCAGCGGACCGAAATCGAGGTCATACCAGGGCGCAATCGCTCGTAGCGCGCGCTCCTGATCATCCGCCGACCAGTTGAGAGGATCGTCCAACGCGGCCTCCGCTCACCCACTGCACCGCTGGAAGCCAGCGTACCAGCGAAACGGCAACGCTTCGCGGCTCGCAACACAACCCGCTAGTACGCTGGAGCAATGACAGACACACCAACTCACAGCGACCTGGTGGCGCAATACATCCGCGCGATTCCGGACTTCCCTGAGCCCGGCATCCTCTTTCGCGACATCACACCGCTGCTCGCCGAACCCGAAGCGTTTGCTCACGCGTTGGACTGGCTGACCGAGCAATGCGACGGGTCTGACGCGATCGTTGGCATCGAAGCGCGGGGCTTCATCCTGGGAGCGCCGATCGCACAGCGGCTCAACCGGCCCTTCGTACCGGTGCGCAAAGCAGGCAAGCTGCCTGCCGCCACCATTTCCCGCTCCTACGACCTCGAGTATGGCTCGGCCACGATCGAGATGCACGCCGATGCCTTGAACACAGGGGCGCGTGTTGCCCTGGTTGACGACTTGCTCGCCACCGGCGGCACCGCCGAGGCCTCTGTGCAGCTCGTATTGCAATCCGGAGCAGAGATCTCGACCGTGACGTTTCTGATTGAATTGGCCGCGTTCAATGGACGCGAGCGTCTGAGGCCTCACGAGACGACGTCGTTGCTCATCTACTGAGACGGGGAAGGGTTCAGGCATGACGGACCAACCGACCGCGCAACTCGCCGTCATCGGCGGCTCAGGGTTCTACAAGATGCCCGGCCTCACCGATGTCGAATCCTGGTCGCCAACGACGCCGTTCGGGGACACATCGGACGCTATTGTCATCGGCAGCCTGCACGGCAAGCGAGTCGCGTTCCTGCCACGACATGGCGTCGGACATCGGCTGATGCCTCACGAGATACCCGTCCAAGCCAACATCTGGGCGCTCAAAGCCCTCGGCGTCCAGGGCATCCTGGCCGTCTCAGCCGTTGGATCGCTGCGTCAGGACATCGTGCCCGGACACATGGTCGTGCCGGACCAGATCATCGACCGCACCAGGGCGGGCCGTCCGACGACCTTCTTCGGCGACGGGATCGTCGTCCACGTCGGATTTGCCGATCCCTTCTGCTCCGACCTGAGCTCGCGCCTGATTGAGAGCGCCGGTCGCATCGGCCAGACGGTTCACGCCGGCGGCGCTTACATCGCCATGGAAGGTCCACTCTTCAGCACGCGAGCCGAATCCCATATGTACCGGTCGTGGGACGCCGCCATCATCGGCATGACCGCCGTGCCCGAGGCCAAGCTGGCTCGTGAAGCCGAGATCGCCTACGCGATGCTCGCCACAGCCACCGACTACGACGTCTGGCATGAGTCGGAGGCCGATGTCACCGCTGCAGCCGTTGCCGAAATCGTCGCCCAGAACGTCCAATCGGCACAGGCGATCATCGCCGACCTGGCCGAGCACTTACCGTCCGATTGGACCTCCACAGCCGACGGCGCGCTGTTCGGCGCCATCATGACCGATCCGCGACGAATTCCGGCTGAGACATTGGAACGTTACTCGCTGCTCATCAAGGATCGTCTGCCGTGACCACGGATACGGACATTGATGTCGCTGTCGTCGGGGCGGTTGCGTTGGACGAGATCCACAGTCATGCGGGCGACATTGACCAGCTCCTCGGCGGTTCAGCCGTCTATGCCAGCCTGGCCGCGTCGATCCTGGCACAGGTTGCTCCGATCTCCGTGATCGGCAACGACTTCGATCCCGCGCTGCTTCGTCCCTTGACTGATCAGGGCGTAACACTGGATGGCATCGAGCGGGCCGAGGGGCCCAACTTCCGCTGGGGCTGTCGATACTCGGCCGACGGCGACGTTCGTGAGACCCTGTACACGAGGGCTGGCGTCTACGACACGCATCCCATTCGCGTGTCCGACCCCATTCGTCGAGCACGATTCGTCCTGTTGACTGCCGGCAATCCCGACCAGAACCATCGAGCCATGGAGCAGATGATCGACCCCGAGTTGGTCGCGATCGACACGATCGAGCGTGAAGTCGCCGAGCGGCGAGAGGAGTTTCGGGCGCAGCTGCATCACGCCGATCTCGTCTCGATCAACACGCTCGAAGCGGCGCATCTGATCCAATGGCAGGGCGACGAAAGCGATCCAGCGTTGCCGAGGGCGGCCTGGGAAGAAATCAGCGCTCTGGGACCAACGATCTTCATTCTGAAGAAGGCATCGCTGGGAGTGGAGATATTCGAACGCGAACGCCGCACAGTGATTAGCGCTGTCCCAAATGTCGCGGCGACTGATCCGACAGGCGCCGGAGACACATTCATCAGCGCCTTGCTCAGCGCACTGGCTCGCGGCTGCAACCTGATTCAGTCCGCCGTCTGGGGCTGCGCTGCGGCTTCATTCGCAATCGAGGCCTTTGGCATCCAGGGGATCTTGCGGGCCACCCGCGATGCTGTCGCCGAACGCACTTCACTGATCACGGTCAATGACGTGCCCTCATCGACGTTGATCCCACCGAGCCGCTAACGTTTCCGCCATGGCCCTATCTATCAGGCTGGGTGACTCGCGAACGAACGTAGAGATCGTGCGTGAGTATGACCGCGACGTCCTGGCAGCACGATTGCAAGCCGACCGCTACAACGCCGCGTATGCACTGGCCCAGCTCGATGACGACGCGTGGGGCGATGCCGAGTTTTACACCTGCGCCACGCCCCAGGGCGAGGCCATTGTGTGTCACTCTCGCGGCGGTCTGGGCTACGCCACGACGCTCGCCGGTCCGGCCGACGGAGTCAGGGCGATTCTGCAGTTGCATCCTGGCTTT
The DNA here is from genome assembly GCA_964291515.2 of Dehalococcoidia bacterium. Classification (GTDB taxonomy): domain Bacteria; phylum Chloroflexota; class Dehalococcoidia; order Bin125; family Bin125; genus Bin125. Next base: position 3,100,394 of record OZ219805.1, on the reverse strand, counting down.
CCCAGCACATTCGCTATCTCCGATCCGCACCACCGCGAAGCGCTTGAATCGGTCTACACCTTCCGGCACATCAGCCGCATGATGCGCATGCGCGTCAACCGCGACAGCTTTCGTCCAAGCAACCGCGATGCCCAACCGATGCTCGGCGCGCATGTCGATCTGCTTAACCGTCTCTACAACGCGGAGGGTGACCCGACTCACTACCGCCGCGAGCACATCGCCGACGGTTGCTACTGGGGCGTCGTCGATGAGGAGCGACTGGTAGCCGTGGCTGGGACCCACGCGATCGGGTGGACGCACAGTATCGCAATCCTTGGCAACGTCTTCACTCATCCGCGATTCCGAGGTCGTGGCCACGCCACGACCGCCACCTCCGCTGTCACCGCTGCGCTGCTCGAGCAGGTGGATGAAGTCGTCCTCTCTGTGCATCCGGACAACGAACACGCCATCAAGGCGTACCGCAATCTCGGCTATGTGCAGGTCGGAGAGATCATCGAGGCCTCCGCAGCGCGGCATACCGGTACGCTGATCACCGCTGTGCGTCGATGGGCCGCGCGAAGACGCAGCCCGGACGGAGAGCGGGAGGTCGTCAGCACGTGAGCACACAGGTCAGCAAGCCTGAGAGCGACATCGCCGATCCTCGCCTGGCCGAGTATGGCGAGCAACGCATCGCATGGGCAGCGAGGGAAATGCCCGTCACTGCACAGATTCACGAGCGCTTTGCTGCCGAGCGGCCATTCGACGGCCTGCGCATCGCCGGTTGTCTCCATGTCACTTCCGAAACGGCCAACCTCGCACTCGCCCTACAGGCCGGTGGAGCCAGTGTCACGCTCTGCGCCAGCAATCCGCTATCGACTCAGGACGATGTCGCCGCAGCCTTAGTCGACCGATCCGGCATCAGCGTGTTCGCGGTCAAGGGCGAATCGAACGAGACCTACTACCAGCACATTCATCGAGCGATCGACGCTCGACCCCAGATCACCATCGACGACGGCGCCGACCTCGTCTCTACCCTGCACAGCGATCGCCGCGAGGCGCTCGACGCCGTGCTCGGCGGATGTGAAGAGACAACGACCGGCGTGATTCGGCTACGGGCGATGGCTGCCGACGGCGCGCTCGCCTACCCAATCATGGCCGTCAACGACGCCGCGACCAAGCACTTCTTCGACAACCGCTACGGCACCGGACAGAGTGCGCTGGATGGAATCATCCGCGCCACAAACGTCCTGCTCGCCGGCAAAACGCTCGTCGTCGCCGGCTACGGTTGGTGCGGACGTGGCGTCGCCTCCCGCGCAGACGGCATGGGAGCTCACGTCATCGTCACCGAGGTCGATCCACTGCGCGCACTCGAAGCGGTGATGGACGGCTTCCGCGTCATGCCGATGTCCGAGGCCGCTGCCGAGGGCGACATCTTCGTCACGACGACCGGCGATATCCACGTGATCGACGAGCCACACTTCGGCCAGATGCGCTCGGGTGCGATCATGGCGAACGCCGGTCACTTCAATCACGAAATCAACCTCGATGCCCTGGAAGACATCACCGAGCAACGACGTGAGCTCAAGCCTTACGTCACGGCGCACACCACCTCCGATGGGCGCGAACTGCTCGTCCTGGCCGATGGACGACTCGTCAACCTTTCCGCCGCCGAAGGACATCCGGCCAGCGTGATGGACATGTCCTTCGCCAATCAGGCCCTGGCCGTCGAACATCTGCTCAAGGCCGATCCCGCGCTCTCTCCCGGCGTACACGATGTCCCCACCGATATCGACCAGGGCGTCGCTCGCCTCAAGCTGGCCAGCATGGGCGTCGAGCTTGATCAACTCACCGACGAGCAGCGACGCTACCTCAGTTCCTGGGACGCAGGTACATGACCACTCCGACGCACTCTGAACTGCCTGAAGCCAATAGAGAATCAATCTCCGGTCTCTGGACCTCCGAGTCCGTCACCGAAGGTCATCCCGACAAGGTCTGCGATCAGATATCCGACGCCGTGCTCGACGCATGTCTGGCTGGCGATCCCGAATCCCACGTCGCCTGCGAGACCGCTGTCTCTTCGGACCTCGTCATGGTCTTCGGCGAAATCACCACGTCGACCTCGCTCGACATCGAGCAGATCGTCCGTAACACATTGCGCCGAATCGGTTACACCGATCGCGCCTGGGGCATCGACGCCGACACTTGCAAGGTGATCCTCTCAATCAATCGGCAGTCGCCCGACATCGACGCCGGCGTACGAGGCATCGCCGGTGAGGCATCGCATGGCGGCGACGATCCATTTGATCGCCATGGCGCGGGCGACCAGGGCATGATGTTCGGCTACGCCTGCGACGAGACCGACAGCCTCATGCCGCTGCCGATCGAGCTCGCGCATCACCTGACGCGCCAACTCAGTCAGGTCCGTCGCGATGGCCTTGTCGATTGGCTGCGACCCGATGGCAAGTCGCAGGTCACGGTTGAATACCGGCATGGCCGACCGAGCCGCATCGACACGATCGTCGTGAGCACGCAACACGCCGAATCCGCCGACCAGGACACCATTGCAGCCGGCATACGCCACCACGTGATCGATGCGGTGATTTCACCCAACCTGATCGACGACCAGACCCACATCTATGTCAACCCGTCCGGACAGTTCATCACCGGTGGCCCGCTGGCTGACGCCGGCCTGACCGGACGCAAGATCATTGTCGACACCTACGGCGGCATGGCCCGACACGGCGGCGGCGCGTTCTCGGGCAAGGACCCGTCAAAAGTCGACCGCAGCGCCGCCTACGCGGCTCGGCACGTCGCGCGCAGCATCGTCGCGGCGGGCCTCGCCGGTCGCGTCGAGCTACAGCTCAGCTATGCGATCGGCAAGGCGGAGCCCACCAGCCTCGCGCTGCACACGTTCGGTACCGGACAGATGCCAGATGAAGAACTAACCGATCTGGTTACAGCCCACTTCGACTTGCGGCCGGCCGCAATCATCCACCACCTCGACCTCAAGCGTCCCATTTACGAGCCAACCGCCGCCTATGGCCACTTCGGCCGCACCGATCTCGATCTGCCCTGGGAGCAAAGCCATCACAGTCAGGCGCTACGCCAAGCCGCCGGCCTGCCCGATTGAGGACGATCAGATTTCTACTCATCCTTTAGGAACCTGACACCTTCTTTGCTCTCACACCTCAGCGTGTCACAAATGCGTGTGTCTCAAATGCCAAACACCCAGTCCCGCGTTACGGAGGCCTTTGCATAATCGTGTTCCCAATCCCTCTGAGCTCCCGTAGGGGCGACCCTTGTGGTCGCCCGCGTTGGCGATGGAATTACTGACTAGCTAGGAGCGGCAGAGCGGGCGACCACAAGGGTCGCCCCTACAACCTGACCAATAGCGCACCGACCAATCCACGCGCAGGCCTTCGTTACGCGGAGACTGGACCCAACGAGTACCAGAGCCAGTCCAGAGACCTAGCGCTTTGTGTACTGCGGCGCCTTGCGAGCCCGCTTGAGGCCCGGCTTCTTGCGTTCCTTCGCTCGTGGATCCCTGGTCAGCATTCCGGCTTGTCGCAGCGGCCGACGAAGTGTCTCATCGCTGGCCAGCAGGGCTCGCGCAATACCCAGTCGGATCGCGCCGGCCCAACCGTTGACGCCACCGCCTGTGCAGCGGACGACCGCCGAGAAGCTGTTCTGCATCCCCGTGTGACGCAGCGGTTCCTCAATCAAACGGCGCTGTTCCGGTCGCCGGAAGAGGTCGCCGGCATCTTTGCCGTTGACCGTGATCTGGCCATTGCCGGGGTAGAGACGAACCCGCGCGATGGCAGTCTTGCGGCGGCCCAGCCCGTAGTAGTAGTGTCCTGCGCTGGTGGTCATCGATTACTCCGCTTCACTGCCGTTGAGAGATTCGGCGATCTGACCAGCATGCGGATGGTCCGCGCCAGCATAGACCCGCAAATGTCGATACTGTGTCCGGCCCAGTCGGTTCTTCGGCAACATGCCACGAACCGCATGCTCGATCACGCGCTCGGGGCGCTTCTCAAGCATCTCCTTGAGCGATGTTTCCTTCAGGCCGCCAAGGTGTCCCGAGTGCCGGTAGTACATCTTTTGTTCGAGCTTGCGACCGGTCACTGCAACTTTGCCCGCGTTGACCACGACCACGTAGTCACCAATGTCCTGCGACGGGTGAAAGGCCGGCTTGTGCTTGCCCCGCAGTAGGGTCGCAATCTGCGTCGCCACTCGACCCAGCGGTCGGTCGGCGGCATCGATCACGTGCCAGTTGCGGGCAACTTGATGCGATCCGAGAACGGTAGTCGACATCCTTCAATCTCCCTCACGATCCCTGTGGCAGGGCGGCCCGCTGAGTGGCCGGTAGTTGAACAGTGGTTGTGGGTACGCAACTTCGACCAGCGTGAGCCCGCAAGCCGGAGCCGTTGGACCCATGGATCCCGGCTTCGCCTTTGCGAATGCCGCGCGAAATTCTGTGAGCGTCTGTCGGCCGCGAGCCACGTCGACCGCGGCGCCGACCATCCGCCTCACCTGGTGCTGCAGAAACGCGTCGGCCCGAAACTGAAATCGGATCTCGGGGCCACTCGATCCGACCGACGCCTCGCACATCGAGCGGAGCGTGGAGCGTTCTTCGGTCGGTGGCGTGTACGCTGCGAAATCGTGCCGGCCCAGCAAGGCTGACAGCGCGGCTTGCGTTTGGTCGTGGTCGAATGGTGGCGGCACAATCCAGGCTCGACGCTCCCGCAGCGGTTGCCGCTGATTGGCCACGAACACCTCGTACTGATACGAGCGCGAAACCGCGTCGCGTCGCGGATCGAATTCCATCGTGACCGCTGTTGCCGCCTGGACGGCGACAGTCGTAGGCAGAAAGTGATTCAGGCCGCGCACCCAACGAGGCCCGGACATTGACTCGATCGACTTGTCCGTGACGAACGATGCGACCTGTCCCGTGGCGTGGACGCCGGCGTCGGTGCGACCAGCCAGAGAGACCGCCGATTGAGCGCCAGTCAACTCCTGGAGCGCTGTTTGCAGCGCACCTTGCACCGTTGGACGATTTGGCTGCCATTGTGACCCTGCGAACTCCGTACCGTCGTATTGCAGCAACAGCGCCCAACGCTGGCTCACTGGCCTGTGCTCACGCTATTCGTCGGTCGCTTCTTCATCGGTCTCGCTCTCGACAACCTGAGCTGCCCGCTCAACGAGTTCGATATGCGCCATCTGGGCACCGTCGCCTCGGCGCGGTCCCAACTTGATGATTCGCGTGTACCCGCCATTGCGTTCGGAAAAGCGTGGCGCGATGTCGTCAAACAACGTGCGCAGCACCTTGCGGTCGGTCAGCACAGCGCCGGCCTGTCGCCGTGCGTGCAAATCGCCCCGCTTACCCAGTGTGATCATCCGCTCAGCCACCGGACGAATCGTCTTCGCCTTCGCCTCGGTGGTCACGATCGCTTCGTGACGCAGCAGATCCGTGACCTGATTACGCACCAGCGCGGAGCGATGAGATCGGCTACGACTCAGCCCACGCCCGCTCTTGCGATGTCTCATCGTCCACTCCTCCGATAACGCCAGTACGCACGCTGTTCGTCGGTTTCGTTATTCTTCAACGCCGCTGCCGGCCTCACGCAACGCCTCGAGCAAGGCGGCCCCCAGCGAACCGGTGATTTCCGGATCCTCATCGCCGCCGACAGCAGCTTCAGCTTCCGGAGCTGGCGCGCCGCTCAACGACGGAATCGGCGCCGACTCCTCGGGAGACGGCGGCAAGGTGGTCAGTACTTCTTCGCTGGTGGGAGCAAACACACCATCGCGTGCTCGACGCACCCGCGGGTCGTCGTCGTCGATCAGATTGAGCTCCAGCAGCTTGTCAATCAGCTCGATGTACGACTTCTCGCCGAAGTTTCGCAGCGTCAGCAGCTCGTCGTCGCTCTTCTCAAGAATCTGTCCGACAAGCATCAATCCACTGCGCTTGAGGCAATTGTGAGCGCGCACCGAGAGCGCCAACTCTTCGATCGGCATGTCGTATTGCTCGGCGGTCAGGCCAACCTTGGCGTGCGCCGGCAATTGGCGAGCGGCGATCGGCTGGCCCATGGTCTCGAACAGCTCAAGCTCGGCGCGCAATGATCGTGCGGCGGCCTGCACGGCCTCCACGCCGGTGATCGTGCCGTCGGTCCAGACCTCAATCAGCAACTGCTCATACTCGCTGCCGCGTCCGCCCGATGCCGGGAGGACCTCATACGAGACCTTGCGAACCGGCGTAAAGACTGCGTCCAGCGGAATCACGCCGAGCAGTTGCTCGCCGTTCTTGTTCCGCTCCGATGGCTGGAACCCGAAGCCGGTTTCCACATCCATCACCACATCGAGCCGACCTTCGGAGCCGTCGATTGTCGCCAGGTAGAGCTCGGGATTGACGATTTTGTAGTCACCCGGCACCTGGATGTCGCCCGCGGTGATCCGCGAGGCACCGTTGATGTTGAGATGCATCTCCGCCGGACGGTCGGCGATCGCGTGAATGCGAATTTCACGCAGGTTCAACAAGAACTCGGTCGTATCTTCCTTCATCTGGGGAATCGTGGAGAACTCGTGCTGGACCTGGTCGATCCGCACCGACGTGATCGCCGCGCCGCGGATTCCGCTGAGCAGCACGCGCCGCAGCGCATTGCCTTCGGTGTGGGCGTACCCACGTGACAGCGGCTCGACCGCGATGCGCACGTAGTCGTCGCGCTCTTCCTCGATCGAAAGTTTGGGAGTTTCGGTAGCCAGGATCACGTTGCTGTGTCCCTCCCTGGGACTGGGGGTTGGCAGTTCGCCGGGATTTAGCGCGAGTAGTACTCGACGATGGCGTTCTCGTCGACTCGCATATCAATGTCATCTCGTGCAGGAGCAGCGGTCAGTTCGCCTTCTAGCTGGATCGGGTCGATCCGCAGCCAGCCGGGCACCTCGCGAGAACCCTGCCAGGTGCGCGCCATTTCGTGGAACTTGCTCTTGCGACCTCGATCAGTCCAGCCAATCGTGTCGCCAATGCGCATTTCGATCGACGGAATGTCGGCCTTCTTGCCGTTCAGCGTGATGTGTCCATGGCGCACAAGCTGGCGCGCCTGGGCTCGAGACTCGGCGATGCCCAACCGGTAGACGACATTGTCGAACCGCAACTCAAGCATCTGCAGGAGGTTCTCACCCGTCGCGCCAGGTCGGCGGTTCGCCTCGGCAAACATGCGCCGGAACTGTCGCTCGAGCACGCCGTAGGTCTTGCGGACCTTCTGCTTCTCTTTGACCTGCTCGCCGTAGTCGGACACCTTCCGGCGGCGCGGTGAGCGCTGGCCAGGAGGCTGATTGCGACGGTCGATAGCGCACTTCGGGCCAACGCAGCGTTCGCCCTTCAGCATGAGCTTCTCGCCAGCGCGACGGCAGATGCGGCAGACGGGTCCGGTGTATCGAGCCATTGGCGGGTCTCTCTGTCGGTTTCGGTGGTAGGGAAACTGTCTCGTGTCGTTGTTGCAGCGTTCGGACGGCTAGACGCGGCGGCGCTTGCGCGGCCGGCAGCCGTTGTGGGGTATGGGCGTCACGTCGCGAATTGAGAGCAAGGTCAGCCCCTGTGCCTGTAGGGCGCGGACGGCCGATTCACGGCCCTGACCTGGTCCCTTGACGTAGACATCGCACTGCCGCATCCCGTGGCCCATCGCCTTCTGTGCAGCTTCTTCCGCAGCCAGTTGCGCCGCGAACGGCGTACCTTTGCGCGAGCCACGCGTCGCTGCCGTGCTGCCAGCCGAGGCCCAGGCAACCGTGTTGCCGGCCAAGTCTGTCATCGTGATGATCGTGTTGTTGTACGTCGATTGGATGTAGGCGCGACCGTGCGGCACATTCTTGCGTTCGCGTCGGCGTCGGCCGCGTTCTCGTCGTTGAGTGGTCATCCCGTTCCCCTCGTCCGTGATTTAGCGCTTCACAGCTGATTGTTAGCGCTTCACAGCGCGACGCCGACCGGCGACTGTCTTCTTCGAGCCGCGTCGGGTGCGCGCATTGGTGCGCGTTCGCTGACCATGCATCGGAAGATTGCGCCGATGCCGTTGGCCGCGATAGCAGTTGATATCGATCAGGCGCTGGATGTTGCCTCGCACCACTCGTCGTAGGTCACCCTCGACCAGGTAGTCGCGATCAACGATTTCGCGAATCCGCGCCAGTTCGCCGTCGGACAGCTCGCGAATCCGCTGTTCGGGGTCGATGTTGGCCTTGTCCACGATCTCTTTGGCTCGCGTCGCGCCAATGCCGTAGATGTAACGCAACGCGTACGGCGTCTTCTTGTTGTCGGGAACGTCAACGCCCGAGATTCTTGCCATGCCCTGGTTCCTCTCGCCCCCGGTCGCAATCCTGCCGGGAGGTGCTGGATTGCTTGACCTCGCCTAGCTCTTAAACCGGTAGACGACCCGACCTCGGGTCAGGTCGTATTCGGAAAGCTCGACGAGCACGCGGTCACCGCGCAGCACTCGAATGTGGTGTTGTCTCATCTTGCCAGCCAGGTGGGCCAGGACCTCGTGGCCGTTGGGCAGTTCTACCCGGAAGGTCGCGTTGGGCAGTAGCTCCTTGACGACGCCTTCGACTTCGATCTTGTCCTGCTTCGGCGGCGGCGACGGCGCCGGTGTGCGCCGCTGTCGTCGTCCTCCACCTGTGTTCCGATTTCTCGCCACCAAGCCCCCGTTGCTTGCGTACTCAGGCCTGAGTCAAAATGTCCGCCGGCTCGTTGTCACGGAGCGCGACAGTATGTTCAAAGTGCGCCGACAGGCTGCCGTCGGCCGTGACGACGGTCCAGCCGTCGTCTAGCACTGCAGTCGTTGGATCGCCAATCGTCGCCATCGGTTCGAGAGCGACAACCATCCCGCGACGCATCACCATCCCGGAGCCTCGGCGACCGTAGTTGGGCATCGACGGCGGTTCGTGCATGTCACGACCTACGCCATGCCCCACATAGCCACGGACGACTCCGTAACCCGCTGATTCTATCACTTCCTGTATGGCTGCTGCGATATCGCCTTTACGCACGCCGATCTGCGCCGTCGCAATTCCAGCCTGAAGCGACTCCGCTGTCACATCCAGCAAGCGTTGCGCCTCCGACGAAATCGACCCCACACCCATCGTCCTCGCCGAATCGCCGACCCAGCCGTCTATTGTGGCGCCAAGGTCGATTGAGAGGATGTCACCCTCCACCAACTCACGCTCAGTCGCAAAGCCATGCACGATCTGATCATTGATCGAGGCGCAGATGGTGTGTGGAAACCCCTGGTAGCCGAGGAACGTCGGAATCACGTCCAGCCGCTTGAATTTGTCAATCACGTATTGGTCAAGCTCCGACAACTTGCGGCCCGGCTTCACCATTTCCGTCAGCTCGTCCAGCGTTTCACCAACCATCTGACCGGCAGGACGCATCTGCTCGATCTCGTCGTCAGTCTTCAAGATGACCTGGCGGGGGCGTTGTGAAGTGGACATCAACCGTTCCGACTCTAGCTGCTCACTGCTTGCAGAGCTGCGAGCAAATCGACGCCGACCGCATCCGGCGACTGCTCACCGTTGACGGAGGACAGCTTGCCCGCAGCCGTGTAGTAGGCGACCAACGGCTCAGTCTGGTCTGCGTACACCTGCAAGCGGTTGGCAATCGCCTCTGGCTTGTCGTCCTCACGCTGAATCATGTTGACGCTGTCGCAGCAGGGACTGTCCGCATTCGGCGGGTTGAAGACTTCGTGGAAGACGCTGCCGCACGAAGCGCAGCTCACCCGACCACCGAGCCGACGCGTGATCTCCTCGTTCGAGACGTCAATCAACACTGTCACGGCAATCTCGTCGCCCTGCTCATTCAAGGCAACGTCCAACGCCTTGGCCTGCTCGACCGTGCGCGGGAATCCATCGAACAGGCAGCCCGCCTTCGCGTCGCCGCGACCGATGCGTTCGAGCAACATGCGAATCGTGACATCGTCGGGAACCAGTTCGCCCTTGTCCATGTACGTCTTGGCGAGGTTGCCCAGCTCGGTGCCGTTGCGAAGGTTCTCGCGGAACATGTCGCCGGTCGAGAGGTGCAGCAGCCCGGTGCGCTCGGCGGTTTGCACCGCTTGCGTGCCTTTGCCGGCTCCTGGCGGTCCGAGCAGGATGACGTACATGGTCTGGTCGGTCATGGCTAGCGAATAAACCCTTCGTAGTTGCGCATCAGCAGTTGCGCCTCGATCTGTCGCATCGTGTCCAGCGCGACACCGACGACGATCAACAGACCCGTCGATGAAATCGTCAGCGCTGTGGAGTCTGGAATAAATTCCGTCGCCAGGAACGGAACCACCGCGACAAAGCCGAGGAACAACGCTCCCGCCCAGGTGATCCGAGCCAGCACCCGATTGATGTAGTCCTGCGTCGGCCGGCCAGGTCTGATCCCGGGAATAAATCCGCCCTGCTTCTGCAGATTCTCAGCCAGATTCTGTTGCTGGAAGGTCACAAACGTGTAGAAGAACGTGAACCCGACGACCAGCACAAACGACAGTCCCCAATACGCCGGTCGTCCTGGCGAGAGATTGAGTTGCACCCAATCGGCCGCGCGGATGATCCATCCCGGCCGTTCACCCAGCGTCTGACCCTCGGCGATGTCCGGCGTCAACGGATTGTCAACCGGATCTTCGTGAGTCTTGATCTCCGAGACCGCAATGAAGTTGCCCTCGCGGTCGGAAAGACGGATCGGTTCCTCGGAAATCTCATTTGCGTCAATCCGCCAGGCATAGATCGTCTCGCCGCCAAGTGGATCACTCGTTGTCTCCACCTGGGTCAGGACGTTCGAGTCTGAGTTGGAGTTGATCCGATCCAGGACATCCTGGAAGGTGTCCTCTTCCTTGCTCCACTCGATGACACCCTCATTGACCACGAACTCGCCAGACTCACTGAGGTCGGGCAACAGCGTCGCCAACGACTCTTCCGTGTCATCGCGAGTGAACGGCAACTCGACGGCGACCTGCGTCTGCGATTCCTCGCCCGCAGCGCCCGTCACCCAGCCGGCCAGGACCGACGGGAAAATAATGATCGAAAAGGCAAAGATCAGCGGGATCATCCCCGCGGAATTGACACGCAGCGGCACGTACGACTGACCGCTTTGGCGGTACATCCTCCCGCCTCTAAACACCGAGCGCGCATATTGGACGGGAATCCTCCGCTGCGCCTCCTGGAAGAAGACGATCAGCGCGACCAGCACAATCGCAATCGCGATGACTACGGCGATTCCCGACCAACCGATGTCCGACTGTCCGACCGAGTTGAACAGCGTCGGGAAGCTAGCCACGATCCCCGCGAAGATGATCAGCGAGATGCCGTTGCCAACACCCTTCTCCGTGATCAGCTCGCCCAGCCAGATCAGGAACATCGTGCCGGCGGTCATCGTGATCAGTGCCGACAGCGTCGGCAACCATTCTTCAGCGCCGAATCCGATGCCAGTGATCGCGCGTGCATTCTCAAGCAGAAGCAACTGCCCGTAGCCTTGCACCACCGACATCGGCACGGCCAGCCAGTACGTATAGAGCTGAATCCTGTTGCGGCCCGACTCGCCCTCCTGGGCCAGGGCTTGCAGTCTCGGGATCATCGGCTGCATCAGGTTCATCACGATCGACGCCGTGATGTACGGGTAGACGCCCAGCGCGACGATCGACAGATTGTCCAGTCCACCGCCCGAGAACAGGTTGAGGAAGCCGAGAACGGGGTTGTTGTCCAGCGCGTTCTCGAGCTGGGTCTTATTGATGTCGGGAATGGGAACGTGCGCGACCAGCCGGAACACGACCAGCATGGCCAGCGTGAAGGCGATCTTTTGGCGGACGTCCGGCTGTCGCCAGGCGTCAACCAACGCCTGCAGCAGCTTAGGCCTCGTCGGCCCCGCTGCTGTCTGCGTTCTCTGCATTGATAACCTCAACGCTGCCGCCCGCGGCAACGATTTTCGCTTGTGCGGAGGGAGAGATTCGTTCCACGCTCAGATGCAGGGCCACGGCGATCTCGCCGCCGGCCAGCACCTTGAATCGCTGGCTCGCGCGACGCAGCAAGCCTGCAACCACGAGCGCATCTGCATCGACCGTATCACCGTCCGAGAAACGGCGGCCAAGTTCGACGACATTGATCGGGTGCGCTTCCACGCGGAAGGGCGCCTTGAACCCCTTGCGCCGAGGCAGCGTGCGCATCATCGACATCGCACCGCCCTCGAACACGGAGTTGTAGTCTCGTCCGGCTCGCGAGCGTTGGCCCTTGAGTCCACGGCCCGAGTATGTGCCCTTGCCCGACGCATTGCCTCGGCCAACGCGCTTACGCTTGCGGCGCGAACCGGGCGCGGGACTCAGATCATTCAAACGCAGGACCATTACGCGTCCTCGATTTCCGTCACGGTGACGAGATGGGAGACCTTATGCAGCATCCCACGCACGTCGGGAGTGTCGTCTTTGACCGTGCTCTGGCCCAGCTTACGCAGACCGAGCGAACGGATCGTGTGGCCCTGATCGGATCGATATCCGATGGACGATTTGGTGTATGTGATCTTCAACGCCATATCAGCTACTCACCAGTTCCGGCCGCAGCGAGTTCCGCCACTGGCTCTTCCTGAACCGTCGCAGCCTCGGGCTCCTCGGGCAGCCGACCAGCCAGGCGCAACCGCTCACGGCGGACCTGGACTGGATCGCGCAGTTGGATCAGCGCGCGCTTCGTCGCCTGAACCACGTTGACCACGTTGTTCGAGCCCAGCGACTTGGTCAGCACATTGCGCAACCCGACTGCTTCGAGCACTGCGCGCACACCACCACCAGCGATCACGCCGGTCCCGGGCGCGGCTGGCTTGAGCAGCACCTGCGAGGCGCAGAAACGCGCCGTGATTGGATGTGGAATCGTGCCATTGCGAATCGGCACGGTCACCATGTCGCGGCGTGCGATCGTCGAGCCCTTGCGAATCGCGTCAGGCACCTCATTGGCGCGACCGATTCCGATACCGACTCGTCCGTTGCCGTCGCCGACCACCACCACCGAGGTGAAGGAGAAGCGTCGCCCGCCCTTGACCACCTTGGCCACGCGTGACACCGACACGACCTTCTCAATGATGTCGTCTTGCGGTTCGTCGCGGTCACGACGCCGTCCGCGTCCACGTCCGCCGTCTCGTTGCTGAACCATATGCTGCTCCTGCTCCCCGTCCAACGCTGGCCGAGGCCTTAGAAGACCAGTCCCGCCTCGCGCGCGGCTTCCGCCAATGCGCGAACGCGTCCGTGATATTGATAGCCGGCTCGGTCAAACACGACGGTCGACACGCCAGCTTCCTGCGCCACCTGCGCCAGTTGACGACCCACCGCGCGAGCGTTGGCGCGCTTGCCCGGACCATCGTCCTCGGTCGGGGCGGCCGAGCCTTCGCCCAGATCGGAGGCGCTGGCGAGGGTGACGCCTGCGTCGTCGTCGATGATCTGACCGTAGATGTGCTTTGCGGAGCGGAACACACAGAGACGCGGGCGTTGCGCGGTGCCCCGCACGTGCTTGCGCACGCGGGCGTGCCGACGCTGTCGTGCGGCTCTGGTCGTGCGCCGCTTGCGGCGATTCGTCATCTCATCTTCTCCACATCAACACGCGCTGATAACGGCCGACCTGCTCACGCAGGGTCTAGCCGATGGCGCTCTTGCCCTGCTTGCGTCGGACCCACTCATCCTGGTATCGAATGCCCTTGCCCTTGTACGGCTCAGGCGGTCGGACCGCACGAATCTCAGCGGCCTGCTGGCCGACAACTTGCTTGTTCACACCGCGAACGGTGACGAGCTGACCATTGACCTCAAACGTAATCCCCTCAGGCGGGTCCTTACGCACCAGGTGAGAGAAGCCAACGCGCAGGACGAGCGTGTTGCCGTCCATTTCCGCTCGGTACCCGGTTCCCTGGATTTCCAGTGTTTTCGACCAGCCCTCTGAGACGCCCGTGACCATGTTCTGGATCAGCGCGCGCGCCAGTCCGTGTTGGGCTCGATGTTCGCGGCGGTCGCTGGGCCGCGTCACGACCACATGCCCATCGTCGACCGCGATATGCAGGTCTTTGTGAATGTGCTGGTTCAATTCGCCCTGGGGGCCCTTGACGGACACTTGTCCAGGCTCAATCTCGACGTGTACCCCGGCCGGAACCGGCACGGGCAGACGGCCTACTCGACTCATCGCGCCCCTCCCATCGTGGCTGCCTTGGTCTGTGGCTGTATCACTACCAGACGAAGCACAGCACTTCTCCGCCCACGTTTTCGCGTCGCGCCTGTGCGCCGGTCATCACACCACGCGGCGTCGTCATGATCGCCACACCCAGTCCGCCGTACGGTCTGGGAATCTCGCGCTTCTGCACATAGACGCGCAGTCCCGGACGAGACACGCGCTTGAGCCCGGTCACGACCGACGTGCCCTCCTCGTCATAGAGCAGTTCGACATCAAGGTCGCGGCCGGCGCGACCGCTACGGTCACGTACCTGATATGAGCGGATAAAGCCCTCTTCCGCCAACACGTTGGCGATCGAGATCTTCACGTTTGACGCGGGAATCTCCACCCGCGGATGTCCCGCATGGATGGCGTTGCGAATGCGCGTCAGCATGTCGGCGACGGGATCAGTCACTGGCATTGCGAATCCTGCCTGCTAGCACCGTTCCTGGCTGTTCGTTGTTCGTTCTCACGGTTAGGTTCACTGGTTTCGTTTACTGATTGCGCTCGAACGGGAAGCCCAGCAGCTCGAGCAGCCGCCGACCCTCCGCATCGGTGCGAGCAGTGGTGATGATGTTCACCTGAAGCCCGCGAACCTTGTCTACGTTGCCGTAGTCAATCTCGGGATACACGATCTGTTCGCGAATCCCCAACGAGTAGTTGCCGCGGCCATCAAAGGCCGTGCGCGATACTCCCTGGAAATCGCGGATACGAGGCAGCGCCGCGTTGATCGTGCGGTCGAGGAACTCCCACATCCGCGCGCCGCGCAACGTGCAGGACACGCCCACATTGTTGCCCTCGCGCAGCTTGAAGTTTGCGATCGACTTGGTCGCCTTGTTCACGACCGGCTTCTGGCCACAGATCGTGGTCATGTCGGTCACGCAGTTCTCAAGGATCGCCGCGCCTCCAGGACCCAGCGCCTCGCCGACACCAGAGTTGACCACGACCTTGACGACTCGCGGCACCTGCATCACGTTGTGGTAGTTGAATTCCTCAAACAGACGCGGAGAAATCTCGTCCAGGAAGCGCTGCTTGAGTCGCGGAATCGAGGCTGTGGCGCCATTCGTAGTCATTAGTCGATATCCCCATCGCAGCGGCGGCATACTCGCGTCTTGGCGCCATCTGCACGCTCGCGGAATCCAATCCGCGCTGGACGATCACAACTCGGGCAGACCACGCTGACGTTCGACTCATGCAGCGCGGCCTCGCGCTCGATGATGCCGGCCGGCGCGCCCATCTGAGTCGGTCGCATGTGTCGCTTGATCATGTTCACGCCGGTCACGATCACGCGATCTTTTCTGGGAAACACCTGTCGCACCTGGCCGCGTCGACCGCGGTCTTTGCCGCTGCGGATCTCGACCAGGTCGTCTCGTTGCACTCGACGCATCTAGACCACCTCCGGAGCCAGCGACACGATGCGCATGAAATCGCGCTCGCGCAGCTCGCGTGCGACCGGACCCAGGATCCGGGTGCCGGTCGGATTCTGCCCGTCAGCAGCCAGAATCACCGCCGCGTTGTCGTCGAAGCGGATGTACGAACCGTCGACGCGACGGTACTGCTTGGCCACACGCACAATCACGGCGCGTACAACCTCCCCGGCGCGGACTTCCCGATTCGGGTCGGCTTGCTTCACCGTCGCCACAATCGTGTCGCCCACCGAGGCGTAGCGTCGCTTCGTCCCACCCAGCACACGAATGCACTTGATCACCCGGGCGCCGGAGTTGTCGGCGACGCGAAGCGAAGATTCCTGCTGAATCACGCCGCATCCTCGTTTCCAGCAGCGACGCCTGCACCGCTATCAGCATCTGTGCCCGCGTTGCTGGTGCTGGCTGCTTCCTCCAACGAGGGAGCGCCAATTTCCTGCGGCTGAATCTCGGCAACCTCGCGGCGTTCAAGAATCTCAATCACGCGCCACGACTTGCGCTTGGACAGCGGCCGGCATTCCTCAATCACGACGCGGTCGCCGTTCTTGCAATCGTTCAGTTCGTCGTGCACCAGGTAGCGCTTGCGGCGTCGCATGATTTTCTTGTAGAGCGGGTGTCGCACCGTGCGCTCGACGCGTACCGCCACAGTCTTGTGGCGCGCATCCGCGACGGCGAATCCCACACGTCGTTTGCGGGCCATGAGCTACTCTTCCTCGCTCGCCGAGTCGTCAGCGGTCTCGCCGGCCGACTCTGCAGTGTTCTGTTCGTCTTCAACGTCTTCGACCTCTTCGGCATCAGCAACCCGGGCAATCGGCTCGAGCGGCGTGCCAGCCGCTGCAGCCAACTGGCGCTCTCGCAGAATCGTGCGCAAACGCGCCACCTGGCGCCGCGCGTCGCGCATCGCCATCGGGTTCTGCAATTGCCGCGTTCCAATCTGGAACTGCAGGTTGAACACCTCGCGGTACGCCTCGTTGATCGCTTCACCCAACTGGGCGTCCGTCATCGTGCGGGCCTCTTCGGCCAATGCGTTGGCCATAACTACACCACCTCGGCCTCTCGCACGACCACCCGCGTCCGCACCGGCAGTTTGTGACTCGCACGACGCAACGCCTCGCGAGCATCCGCTTCCGGCACGCCGGCCAGTTCGAAAATCACACGACCGGGCTTGACCACGGCGACCCACTTCTCGGGAGCACCCTTGCCTTTACCCATGCGCGTCTCGGCCGGCTTCTGCGTGACCGACTTGTCGGGGAAGACACGAATCCAGACCTTGCCGCCACGCTTCACGTAGTGAGTAATCGCGCGACGTGCGGCCTCAATCTGACGGCCGTCGATCCAGGCCGCGTCCAGCGACTGCAACCCAATCTCACCGAATGCGACGGAACTGCCCGACTGGGCCATCCCGCGTCGTCGGCCTCGGTGATGCTTTCGCCACTTGACTCTTCTCGGCTGCAGCATCAGCGGCCTCCCCGCCTGCCGGCCGCCACGGGCTCAATCGCCTGAGCCGGACCGCCGGATGTCTCAGTCTCCGCTTCAAAGGGCAGAATTTCGCCCTTGTAAATCCACACCTTCACGCCAATTCGCCCAAACACCGTCTTCGCCTCGGCGAAGCCGTAGTCAATGTCCGCGCGCAGCGTGTGCAGCGGCACCCGACCCGACATCTCCTGCGCCTTGCGCGACATCTCCGCGCCGCCCAGGCGACCCGAGATGATGATCTTCGCGCCTTCGGCGCCTCGCTGCATCGTCCGTTGGACCGCCTGCTTGATCGCACGACGGAACGCGATCCGGCGCTCCATCTGTTCGGCCACATTGCGCGCCACGAGTTGAGCGTCGAGCTCTGGCACGCGAATCTCCGACACATCCACGCGCAAGCGGATCGGTCGTGAGATCAGTGTCTCCAGGTCTCGACGCAGCTCTTCCACATTCTGTCCGCCACGGCCAATCACGATGCCCGGCTTCGCCGTGTGCAGCTTGACGCCGAGCTGGTTCGCGTTGCGCTCGATGTCGATTCTCGAAATCATCGCCTCACTCAGGTGGCCGTTGATGAAATCGCGAATCCGCCGGTCCTCGGCCAGCAACTCGGCGTACTGTTTGTCCGAGTACCACTGCGAGCGCCATTCGTAGATGGTGCCAATGCGGAAACTCGTCGGGTGAACTTTCTGACCCATAGCGTTATCCGTCCTCTGCGTCCCTATTGGTCATTGCCGTCGGACACGACGACGGTGATGTGCGCGGTGCGCTTCAGAATCCGACCCACCCGACCACGCGCCTTGGCGCGGAACCGGCGCAACGTGCGACCGTCGCCGGCATGGATCGACTGGATCTTGAGGTCTCGAGCATCGAGACCATAGTTGTTCTCAGCGTTTGCGACAGCTGAATCGAGCACCTTGGCCACATCGCGCGCGATCGGCTTCGGAGTGAATCGCAGTTGCAGACGCGCATCCTCAACCGGCATCCCGCGAAGTCCCTGCATGACCAGACGGACTTTGCGCGGCGAGGTGCGAACGAACTTGGCGCTGGCCTGGACTTGCATTACATCACCCGCGTTCCACGATCTGAACGACCGATGTGACCGCGGAAGGTGCGTGTCGGCGCAAACTCGCCAAGCTTGTGTCCGACCATGTTCTCGGTCACGAAGACCGGCACATGCCGGCGACCGTCGTGAACCGCGATCGTCAGCCCGACCATGTCCGGCACGATCGTCGAGGGACGCGCCCAGGTCTGGATCACCGTGCGAGCGCCCGAAGCGCGCACACGCTGCACTTTCTGCATCAGCTTGTGGTCCACGTAGGGACCCTTTTTCGTCGATCGTGACATCGCGCAAGTCCTCTGATCTATGCCTTAGCGCCGTCGGCCGCGACGGCGGACGATGTACTTGTCGGATTGTTTCTTACCCCGCGTGCGGCGGCCAAGCGTGTACCAACCCCAGGGCGACTTCGGACCGGGCAGACCGATGGGGGCCTTACCTTCGCCGCCGCCGTGCGGGTGGTCAACGGGGTTCATCACCGAGCCACGCACGGTCGGTCGCTTGCCACGATGGCGGTTGCGACCTGCCTTGCCCAGCTTGATGTTGGAATGCTCGACGTTACCGACCTGCCCGATCGTCGCGTAACAGACCGATCGCACGCGCCGCATCTCGCCCGAAGGCAAACGCAGCAACGCGTAGTCACCCTCTTTGGCCATGATCTGCGCCGACGCCCCGGCCGAGCGCACCATCTGCGCCCCACGACCCTCGGTCAACTCGACATTGTGTACCTGGGTACCGTTGGGAATCGCGGCCATCGGCAGCGCATTGCCGACGCGAATCGGCGCCTCAGGTCCCGACATCACCATGTCGTCCACCTTCAGGCCGTTCGGCGCCACGATGTAGCGCTTGACGCCGTCGGTGTAGAAGATCAACGCGATTCGCGCCGTGCGGTTGGGGTCGTACTCGATCGCCGCCACGCGGCCTTCGATGCCGATCCGGTCGCGACGCTTCCAATCGATCATCCGGTAGCGGCGCTTGTGCCCGCCGCCTCGGTGTCGCACCGTCACGCGACCCTTGTTGTTGCGCCCCGACTTCTTCTTCAGCGGAGCCAGCAGGCTCTTCTCCGGCTTCTTCTTTGTGATCTCCTCAAACGAGTGACCCGAAGAGTTACGGCGTCCGGGAGAGGTTGGCTTGAAGTTCTTGATTGCCACGTCAGACCCCCTCGAACAGGCGAATCTCGTAGCCCTCGGCCAACGTGATAATCGCCTTCTTCCAGTCGCGTTCGCGACCCGGCCGCCCGCGCCCAATCCGCCGAGTCGCACCGCGCACATTGATCACATTGACCTTGCGCACCTGCACCGAGAACGCAATCTCAATCGCCTCGCGGATCTGCAGTTTGTTGGCTCGCGGGTCAACTTCGAACACGTACTTGCCTTGCTCGGCCAGTTCGGTCGACTTCTCGGTGATAATCGGCTGGCGCAGAACGGCGAATGGGTGAATGTCTTTAGGCATCGCCGTCCTCCTGATCAGTCTGAACACTGTCTTCGCCGCCATCGACCGCCCACAGCGCTTCACAACGCCGAACAGCGGCCTCGGTCATGATCAATTGGTCGTGCGTCAGGATCAGGTAGCTGCTCAGCGTCTGCGCCGGCATCGCCTGCACGTTGGGCAGATTCTTCGTACCTCGGACCAGGTCATCGTCGACACCATCAGAGACCAACAGCGCGCTGCGCTCGATGCCGAGTGCCTGGCAGAGGCTCGACATGGCCGATGTCTTCGCGTTGAACTCCACGTCTGGCCCTGCTACCAGGACGCCACCTTCGGCCGCGCGTTGCGACAGCAACGAACGAATCGCCAGCCGGCGCATTCGCTTCGGCAGACGCTTGCGATATGAGCGAGGATGCGGGCCGTGCGCGACCGCGCCACCAATCCGCGTGGGCGAAGACGGCGTACCCAATCGAGCACGACCGCCGCCCTTCTGGCGACCCGTCTTCTTCGCTGCCTGGCGCACGTCCGATCGGTCGAGCGTGGAGTGTGTGCCCTGTCGTGCGTTGGCGCGCTGAGCCGTCACTGCCTGATGCACGACCGCCAGGTTCGGCTCAATGCCGAAGACCGAGTCGTCCGCATCGATCTCGCCGGTGGCGTTGCCCTGTCCGTCAATCAGCGGAAGTTTCATCGCTTGCCGCCTCGCCGCTTGGTCTGTCGTATCCGAACCAGACCGTTCGTCGCGCCCGGCACCGATCCCTTGACGTAGACCAGATGCCGATCCGCGTTGATATCCACCACTTGCAGGTTCATCGACGTTGTTGCCTTGCCGCCCATCCGTCCCGCCATCCGCGTGCCCTTGAGCACGCGACCCGGCGTGGTACCAGCGCCTACGGAGCCTGGCGCTCGGTGCCGGTCGCTCTGACCGTGCGTCCGAGGGCCGCCTCGGAATCCGTGTCGCTTGACGACGCCGGCAAAGCCCTTGCCCTTGGAGAGGCCCTGAATGTCGACTCGGTCGCCGGCCGTGAACACCTCTGTCGCATTGACAACAGTGCCGACCTCGATGTCGGAAAGCTCGTCCGACTCGGCGCGGAACACCGAAAGGTGCTTCAGCGGTCCATTCGCGCCGGTGTGGCCGAGTTCAGCTTTGTTGATTCGCCAGGCCGGCCGCTCGCCGTAGCCCAGCTGCACGCCGGAATAACCGTCGCGCGATTCCGTCATGATCTGCGTCACCGGGCAAGGTCCAACTTCAAGCACGGTGCAGCCTACGACCGCACCGTCCTCGCCAATGACCTGGACCATGCCCAACTTCTTACCGATGAGTCCGGGTATCGCCATGATTACAGCTTGATCTCGACGTCAACACCCGATGACAGCTGCAGCCGCATCAGGGAATCGACGGTTCGTCCGGTGGGTTCAATGATGTCGATGATCCGCTTGTGTGTGCGAATCTCGAACTGCTCGCGGCCGTCCTTGTGGACAAACGGCGAGCGAATCACCGTGTACTTGCGGATTTCGGTCGGCAACGGAATCGGCCCGGCCACACCCGCGCCGGTCTTCTCGGCGGTATCGAGAATCTGCGCGGCCGACTCATCGAGCACTCGATGGTCGTACGCCTTGAGCCGGATGCGAATCTTCTGCCGAGCCATATTGCCGTCTTTCTGCCGTGCGAACTGCGTGCTTCGGCGTTGCTTGTTGACTACTCGATGATCGAGGTGACCGCGCCGGCGCCCACCGTCCGGCCGCCTTCGCGAATCGCGAAACGCAGCCCTTCCTCCAGCGCAATCGGCGATATCAACCGCACCTTCATCTGCACGTTGTCGCCCGGCATCGCCATCTCAATGCCCTCCGGCAAGCCAATCTCGCCCGTCACATCCGTCGTCCGAATGTAAAACTGCGGACGGTAGCCCGGGAAAAACGGACTGTGCCGTCCGCCCTCGTCCTTGCCCAGGATGTAGACCTCCGCCTCAAACGCCGTGTGCGGTGTAATCGAGCCCGGCGCCGCCAGCACCTGCCCGCGTGAGATCTCCTCACGGTCAATCCCACGCAACAGACAACCCACGTTGTCCCCCGCCTCGCCCGTCGGCAGCGTCTTCTTGAACATCTCCACCCCCGTCACCACCGTCGTCCGCGTGTCCTTGATCCCCACAATCTCAATCTCCTCCCCACTGTTCACCACCCCGCGCTCGATCCGACCCGTCGCCACCGTTCCCCGCCCCTTAATCCCGAACACGTCCTCAATCGGCATCAAGAACGGCATGTCCCGCGGTCGCTCCGGCGTCGGCACGTACTCGTCCACCGCCGACATCAACTCCAGAATGCTCTCGTACTCCGGCGCACTCGCGTCTGTCGACTCCGACTCCAACGCCGCCAACGCGCTGCCCCGAATCACCGGACAGTCGTCCCCGTCAAAGTCCTGATCCGACAACAACTCCCGCACCTCCAGCTCGACCAGGTCCAGGAGCTCCTCGTCGTCCAGCTGATCCACCTTGTTCAGATACACCACCATGCGCGGCACGCCCACCTGGCGGGCCAGCAAAATGTGCTCCCGCGTCTGCGGCATCGGACCGTCCGGCGCCGCCACCACCAAAATCGCGCCGTCCATCTGCGCCGCGCCCGTAATCATGTTCTTGATGTAGTCCGCGTGTCCCGGCGCGTCGATGTGCGCGTAATGCCGCGACTCCGTCTCGTACTCCACGTGCGCAATCGCAATCGTGATCCCCCGCGCTCGCTCCTCCGGCGCGTTGTCAATCGAGTCGAAACTCGAAAACGACACGTTCTCGTCCGCCAGCGCCAGCGTCTTCGTGATCGCCGCCGTCAACGTCGTCTTACCGTGATCTACGTGGCCAATCGTGCCCACGTTCACGTGTGGCTTCGTCCGCTCGTATACCTGTCGCGCCATCTTCGTGTCTCCTGCCTGTAGCTCGGTCGCTTCTGCGGTTCTGGGTAGTGGTCTGATTTATGGCCCGAGCGCCCACAGGCGCTCGGAACGTGTCTAGCGCGCCTCCGCCAGCACGCTCTGCGGGACTTCCTCGTAGTGGTCGAACTCGATGCTGGCCGTCGCTCGGCCCTGGGTCATCGATCGCAGCGCTGTCGTGTAGCCAAAGAGATTGGCCAAGGGCATCTGTGCCTGAATGATCTGCGCCGCGCCGCGCTCCTCGGTGCCGAGCACCGCGCCGCGACGACTCGACAGATCTCCTGCAACCTCGCCGAAGTAGTCGCGAGGCGTGGCGATTTCGACTTTCATCATCGGCTCGAGCTGGACCGGCGACGCCTTGCGCAGCGCCTCGCGGAATCCAATCGACGCCGCAGTGTGGAACGCCATCTCACTCGAGTCGACCTGGTGGTATGAACCATCCGTCAGCGCCACCTTCACGTCGACGACGGGGAAACCGCCGACCACGCCGGAGCGCATTGCGTCTTCGACGCCCTTGCGCACCGAGCTGATGTACTGCTGAGGAATCACGCCACCGACGGTTTCATCGTTGAACACGAACCCTTCACCGGGCACGTTCGGCTCGACGCGCAAGATCACGTGACCGAACTGTCCACGGCCGCCGGTCTGTCGGACAAAGCGCCCCTCAGCTTCCGACGCACGTCGAATCGTTTCGCGGTACGACACCTGTGGCCGGCCCACGTTGCACATCACCTTGAATTCGCGACGGAGTCGGTCGGCAATCACCTCAAGGTGCAGTTCGCCCATCCCCGAAATCACGGTCTGCGCGGTCTCGTCGTTGTATTCAACCTTGAAGGTGGGATCCTCTTCGGCCAGCTTGCGCAGCGACGCGCCCAGGCGATCCTGGTCGTCGGCGCTCTTCGCCTCGATCGCAATCGAGACCACCGGCTCGGGGAACGAAATCTGGTCCAGCAACAGCGGCGCTTCGCGAGCACAAAGCGTGTCACCGGTGAATGTTTGTTTGGGACCAACGAAGGCGGCAATGTCGCCCGCGGTCACGTGGTCAATGTCCTCGCGGTCGTCAGCATGTACACGCAGCAACCGTCCGACGCGCTCAGTCTCGTCACGAGACGAGTTGTACACGGTCGCTCCTGCCTTCAGCGTCCCGGCGTAGATCCGCACATAGGCGATCCGACCCACGTACGGGTCGGTCACGATCTTGAACGCCAGTGCCGTCAGCGGCTCCGAGGGGTCGGCTCGCCGACTCTCCGGTCCGTCGTGTGTGATGCCTTCTACCGGCGGAACCTCGTCCGGCGCCGGCAAATAATCCACAATCGCGTCCAGGAGTCGCTGGACGCCCACATTCTTCAGCGCCGACCCACACAGGACCGGCGTGAACGAGTTGCCAATCGTGCCCCGACGAACCGCCTTGACGAGCTCGTCGACCGACAGCTCATGGCCCTCGATGTAGGAAATCATCACCTGTTCGTCGAAGTCGGCAATCCGCTCAATCATTGTCTCGCGCCAGCGGCCGGCGTCAGCGACGTAGTCCTCAGGGATGTCACCTTCGACCGGCGCCGCGTCGCGATCGGAGCTAAAGAACCAGGCACGCTGGCGAATCAGGTCAATCACGCCCTGGAAGTTGTCCTCGGAACCAATCGGAATCTGCACCGGGACCGGGATCATGCCCAGCCGCTCGCGGATCATCTCCATCGTCCGCCAGTAGTCGGCACCGATCCGGTCCATCTTGTTGACGAAACAGACTCGCGGCACTTCATACTTGTCGGCCTGACGCCAGACGGTCTCTGACTGCGGCTCGACTCCGGCCACCGCGTCGAAGACCACCACGCCGCCATCGAGCACGCGCAATGAACGCTCCACTTCCACCGTGAAGTCGACGTGGCCCGGCGTGTCGATGATGTTAATCCGGTGGTCGTTCCATTCGCAGGACGTCGCCGCGGCCATGATCGTGATGCCGCGTTCGCGTTCCTGATCCATAAAGTCCATCACGGCGGTGCCATCGTGGACTTCGCCGATCTTGTATGTCATCCCGGTGAAATACAGGATGCGTTCGGTCACGGTCGTCTTGCCGGCGTCGATATGAGCAATGACGCCGATGTTGCGGAGCGACGAGATGGGCGGGTCAGCGGGCATATTCGGGGGTGTCCTCTGGTCTGCTCTCTGGTCGGTCTCTGTGTGGAATGGATCGCGCAACTATTCGGCGCATCCACCTTGAACTGATTCGTCGCTTGCGTGGCTGCTCGGCAATCGGTCTTGGTGCGTCGCCCTACCAGCGGTAGTGCGCGAACGCCCGGTTCGCTTCGGCCATGCGGTGCGTCTCTTCCCGGCGCCGCACTGCGGCTCCGGAGTTGCTGTATGCGTCAAGCAATTCGTCCGCCAGCGACAGATGCGCCGGGCGTCCCTTGCGGGACTGCGAGGCCGTCACCAACCAGCGAATCCCCAGAGACGTGCGCCGGTCATGCCGGATCTCGACCGGCACTTGGTACGTCGCGCCACCGACTCGGCGAGGGCGAACTTCCATCTCCGGGGTAATGTTGTTCAGCGCCTGATCAAACACCTCAAGCGGGTCCTGACGAACTCGCTCTTCCAGGATGTCCAGCGCGCGGTACACGATCTTCTCAGCCGTGCCCTTTTTCCCGCTTTGCATCAGGCGATTGATCACCATTTGCACCCGCTGCGATCCGTAGACCGCATCAGGCCTGATTTCATGTCTGTCGGGCCGTCGTCGACGCGGCACGGTTGTTATCCATCTCTAACGCGAGCACTCCTCGACCATGGCCGAGGCGGCCCGCAACACTAAAACGACCACCCGTTAGTGGGTGGTCGCTGTTGCCAGTCCTGCTGTCTTGCGAGTGCCGTACTTGGAACGACCGCGCTTCCGATCAGCGACGCCCAGCGCATCGAGCGCCCCACGTACGACCTGATAGCGGACGCCGGGCAAGTCCCGCACCCGTCCACCGCGCACAAGCACGATCGAGTGCTCCTGCAGCGTGTGGCCTTCGCCGGGAATGTAGGCCGTGACCTCAATCCCGTTCGTCAGACGGACACGACAGACCTTGCGCAATGCAGAGTTTGGCTTCTTTGGAGTCACCGTTCGAACCGCCGTGCAGACACCGCGCTTCTGGGGTGAGCCCGTGTCCTGGGTGGTTCGGCTGGTCAGCGCGTTATAGCGAAACCGCAGCGCAGGCGCTTTCGCCTTCTTGCGGGTTTTCTTGCGCCCTTTGCGGGCGAGCTGATTGATCGTCGGCACTGTGGCTCGCCTTCCAGCGGCTCTCGGCGCTTGGCGTGTCCCGAACCGATGCCAGCTAAGGCGTGTCGGCACGAATATAGGGTCAAGGCGCTGGTTGAACGAACCGGCTCTACGCCGATGGTCTTCAACCTCAGGTCGGCCTCGACCCTTGCACGCGCCAATGCTCATCGGCGTCCGGCACGTGAAAGTCAACGATATCCCAAATCACGCCAACCCTGCAAGGAGACCGGCCGACTTCCTGTGACAGGACGTGAACAACCTGTGTTGCTCACCTGTCAGACCACCCGTTAGACCACGTGGTCTGTGCTCAAACGCCAGCGTACGAATGCAGACCGGAGATCCACAGGTTGACGCCCAGATACGTGAACATCACCGCGAAGAACCCCAGCACCACGATCCAGGCCTTGCGAGCGCCCCGAAGCTGACGCAGCCCTCGGCCATGGATGTACACCGCAAAGATCAGCCAGGTCACCAACGCGGCAGTCTCCTTCGGGTCCCAGCCCCAGTAACGACCCCAGGCGTCATTCGCCCAGAACGCCCCGAGCGCGATCCCCGCTGCCAGCAACGGGAATCCAATCAGCACTGTCCGATAGGTCAATTCATCGCAGCGTTCGGCCGAAGGCAGCCACTCAAAGCGTCCGCCCAGATCCGCCACGTTCGAGGGAAAGCCCTGCGCCAGATGCATCGCCGCCTGCCCGAACGCCACGGCCAACACAGCGTACGAAAGGATCATCAGCGCGACGTGAATCGTCAGCAATGTCGGACTCTGCAGCGCCGGCACCAGGATTTCCTGCCCGTCACTGGGGAAGGCCAGCGCCGATCCGTACAACCCACAGGCCACCGGCAGCACGAACGATCCGGCCAGCCGTGTCCCAGAGCGCAGCTCGAAGATGCCGTAGAGCAGCACGATCGCGATCCCAAACGACATCGAGAACTCAAACAGATTGCTGTAAGGCGCGTGATTCAGCGCAATCGAACGCATCACCAGCCCGACAATCCCCAGTGTCGCCGCCGTCCAGACACTCAGCGTCGCGATCCCACCCAGCGCGGGAGACCGAACCGGTCCTGGGTCAGGAGCGGGAATCGATGGCTCGGTCGCCGCCACCCGTCGCGGCGCCCAGGCCAGTCGTAGCCGAGGTTGCAGTGCATACACGACCGAGAAGATCGCAGCGCAACCAGCGGCGACAAAACTCGCCCAGAGCAGGAACAGTGCGCCATCAGCCATCGGACGCCTCAGCCGCCTCTGCCTCGGCCTTTGCCGCTTTGGCCGCTTGCTCCTTGGCCTGGCGCTCAGCCTTCAGCGCGTCCCGACGTCGAGGCGGGCTCGCCCCGCCGAATGTCAGACGTCGAAAGCCCTCGGCCCACGGCACGCGACCAGCGCGCGTCGCCTGTTCCGACCGATTCCGCATCCGCTTCACCATCTCTTCACGATTCGCCGCCTGCACTTGAGAGGCATGACGCAAGAGGGCATCAATTCGCCGCTCAAGTTGATCCGACACGTCAACGAAGTAGTTCGGCTCATTGCTTCCGGCCAGCAGGATCGTGTTGACGCGCACCGGCTCGACGCCAGTCGCTACCTGCTCGGCATATGAATTCGCATTCCTCGACAGCGGAAACGCTGCATCCAACGCCGCGATGCCGACCGTGCGATGGTCTCGATGGTTGAAGCCGCGATAGCCGTCCCAGGTGATCATCAACTTCGGCCGCACCTCGCGCAGGACACGAACCATCTGGCCGCGAAACTCCGAACCGTCCTCGACATGCCCGTCCGGCACGCGCAAGAAGATGCAGCGCTTGATGCCTAACTCAGATGCGGCCGCCTCCTGCTCCGCCTCACGTAGCGCGCCCAGATCAGCCGGGCCCAGCATCGGATCTTTCGTTCCCTTGTCGCCGCTCGTCACCAGGCAGAATGAGACGTCCCAACCATCGTCCGACAGTTGCGCGACCGTGCCACCGCAGGTGAACTCGATGTCGTCCGGGTGAGCCATCACCACCAGCGCCCGACGGGCCTCTTCGGCAGCGTTCGGAGCCTCAGCGTCTGCCATCTCGGCCCTCGTTCTGCTTGCTTGTTCCGCTTGCCGGCTAGCTCGCCGCCACCAACAGCGACTCCACTGAGTCAGGACAACAGGCTTCGCGCGATGAACCGGCGTCTGCCTGCACACTCAGCAGGTCCTCGTACACATCGAGAATACTGCGCGCCACGCTGCGCCAGGAGTAGACCGACATCTCCGCCGCTGCCGCTGCGCCCATGCGCTCCCGTGGTCCATCGTCGCCCAGCAGCCGGTCAAGCGCTGCAGCGAATCCCTCCGGTCGACGGTCGCCGACCAAGAGTCCGGTTCGGCCGTGCGCAATCGTGCTGGCCAATCCACCGACTCGCGTCGCCACCGCCGGCGTACCCGAAGCCATGGCCTCGACCGCCACAAGTCCAAACGATTCGTAGGCCGAAGGAACGGCGCAGACCGCCGCCGCGCGGTACAGATCTGGCAAACTCTGGCGGTCGACGGCGCTCGCGAATCGGACGCGGTCTTCCACGCCCGATGCCGCCGCCAACTGTCGCAAGCGGCTGCGTTCCTCTTCGTCGCGCTCGTCGCCTCCAACGATCCACAGGTTCGCATCCGACCGGCTCTTGATCAGCGGAAGCGAACGCACCAGCAAGTCCGCGCCCTTGGCCTGTTCCAATCGTCCGACGAAGAGGATGCCCGGACCGTCCTCAACACCCAGCTCGGGCAGCGCCTGCGCAAGTCGGCAGCGCGATTCCTGGATCCCTGCCGGATGGAACGCTTCAAGGTCGAGCCCACAGGGCACCACCCGTACCTGCGAGGCCTCGGCCCCGTACTGACCAATCAGAAATGCCCGCTCATGCGAAGTGGCGCCAATGATCGCGTCGGAGCAGGCAATCACTCGTCGCTCGCCCTCGATCCGGAAGGGCGGCTCGGGCTGCTGAAACACTTCTTTGACCGCCCCCAGCGTGTGGAACATCACCGCGTGAGGACACTGCCAGCGACGAGCCAGCTCAATCCCGCTCAAGCCGGCCACCCAATAATGTGAATGCACAAGGTCGTACGGCTCAAGACCGTCAACGATTCGTTCAACTCCGTTGGTGAACTCCGAGACGTGTGCGCCAATCTCGATCGGTGGCAAGCTGACGGGAGGTCCGGCATCGACATGGAACAGGCGCGCGCCGGGCACCAACTCCTCCACGTCGGGCGCGTCGATCCGGTCACGGCGTGTGAACACGTCAACGTCCCAGCCCAACTCCGCCAGGTGACGCGAGAGATCAGCCACGTAGACGTTCATCCCGCCGGCCTTGGTCGTGCCGGCTCGGGCAAGTGGCGACGTGTGCGTCGACATCACCGCAAGACGCCGTCGACGACCGAAGTTGGAGTGCAGGCTCTGCCTCATGATTCCCCACCCTCCCGCGTCAATCTCAGCAGACGCACGACCGCGTCCTGACCGCCCAGGTCGTATTTGTATGGCTCGTCACCGCGCAGGAAGTTCACGCTCGACATCCCTCGCTCAACCGCGTCGCGAATGCACAGCACTTTCGACGCCAATCCCGCCGACAGATCTCGGAACTTGGGAGCATAGCCACTGTTGTACAGCAGCAACTGATTGCGCGCGACGAAGCACAACACCATCGCCGCCGCCTCTCCCGAGACTGTCATCACATAGAGTCGCAGCACCCCCGCTTTCGACAGGGACTCACTCAAGCGCTCGAAAAACACCCGCATCTCATCGGTCAGGAAGACCGCCTTGTCACCGCGCGACTCGGCCATCATCGCCATGAACTCGGGCATCCGCGCCTCAACCGCCTCAGGCGACTCCACCGCCTCGAACTCCACCGCCCCACGAAGCTGCCGCAGTGGCCGCAGCTTGCGCCGAACTTCACGGCGATCGCGCGATCGCAAGGCCGTGAGATAGTCGTCCCAATCTCCCTCGAGCGCAATCGTCGGACAGACCGCCTCATCGGCGATTTCGAGGTTCCAACCCCGAGCGCTTGCCGCCTGGAAGGCCTGAACCCAGCTCGATCCCGGCTCGATGCCTCGAAACTCCGCCGATCTCGCGCCCGATGCCTCCAGCCGATCCAGCACCGCTGATATCAGCGTTGACTCATGACCATTCCTGCTAACAGGACCGAGATAGTCCGACACCTCGTGATCGCCGGCGAACGTCCAGTGAGTTCCGCGGCGCTTGAGCGGCGCAAGTGCGACCAGCTCGCCGGTCCCGTTCTCAAGCCCGAGCAACTCCAACTCCGCCTCACCTGCTTCCCCAAACACCGACCACCAGGCCTGGCCAAACTCCGGTGTCGAAAACGGCATCGCATCCGCCGAGCGGCACAATGCGCTCCAGCGCTCACCCAATTCGGCGAATCCACCCTGGACAACGTTGAGACTCACAGCCGCTGCGTCCCCACCAGCGAGAGGAACTCCGCCCGCGTCTCTACCTGATCCCTGAAACTGCCCCGCATCGCCGAAGTCAACATCCGCGACCCCGGTTTCTTGATCCCACGCATCTGCATGCAAAGATGCTCCGCTTCGACCGCCACGCCGACGCCATGCGTCTGCAGCGAGGACTGAATAATGTCAGCAATCTGCGCGGTCAATCGCTCCTGCAACTGGGGCCGCCGAGCCACCGCATCCACCAGCCGAGCTAGTTTCGACAATCCTACGACTCGGCCGTTCGGGACATAGCCCACGTGCGCAATCCCGTGGAACGGCATCAAGTGATGCTCACAGGTCGAAAAAAACGGAATATCTCGGAGAATCACCATCTCGTCATGGCCTTCTTCGAATCCCACGGCGAGCAACTTCGGCAAATTCACGTCGCGGCCGCCGAACGTCTCCTCGAACGCTGCCGCGACTCGCCGAGGCGTCTCGCGCAGACCTTCCCGGTCGGGATCCTCGCCCAGCGCCAACAACAACTCCCGCACCGCTGCTTCCGCGCGGTCGCGGTCAACGAGCTCGCTCATTCCAATCCCTCCGTGATCGCCGCTGCCGCCTGGTCGTATCCCGCGCCAATTTCTACCACATCCGCATCAATCGACGCCACAGCTCGTTCAGGATCCTTCAGTCCGTGTCCAGTCAACGTGCATACCACCCGCCGACCTCGTAGCGAGCCATCGCCATGCCGCTCCAGCAGACCCGCCACCGACGCTGCCGATGCCGGCTCGCAAAATATGCCCTCAGTATCGGCCAACATGCGGTACGCATCGAGAATCTGTTCATCCGTCGTGGCGACAATCTTGCCACCCGATTCGTCCCGCGCCGCCACGGCGCCATCCCACGACGCCGGATCGCCGATCCGAATCGCCGTGGCAATCGTCTCAGGCTGCTCAATCGCATGACCGTGGACCAGAGGAGCAGCTCCCGCTGCCTGCACACCCAGCATGCTGGGACGCCGGCTCGCCAATTCTGCCTGGAAGTACTCGCAGTAGCCACGCCAGTACGCGGTGATGTTACCCGCGTTGCCGACCGGAATGCAGTGCAGATCGGGCGCGTCGCCCAGCGCATCGACGATCTCCATCGCCGCTGTCTTCTGACCTTCGATCCGGTAGGGATTGACCGAGTTCACCAGCGCAACCGGCAATCGATCCGTCAGCTCCTGGGCCAATCTCAATGCATCGTCGAAATTGCCGTCGACCGCCAGCACTCGGGCTCCATGCGCTGCCGCCTGGGCCAGTTTCCCCTGCGCAATCCGACCTTCCGGCACCAGCACGAACGACCGCAATCCACATCGAGAGGCATACGCTGCCGCCGACGCGCTCGTGTTGCCGGTCGATGCACACAGCACGGCAGTCGCACCCTGCTCAACAGCCTTCGCCACTGCCACCACCATCCCGCGATCCTTGAACGACCCGGTCGGATTGCACAGCTCCAGCTTCAGCCAGACTTCGTCTGCCCCCGTCGCACGTTCCAGGCTCTCAGCTCTGACCAGCGGCGTACTGCCCTCACCGAGAGTGACACAGGGCGTCGACTCCGTGACCGGCAACCAGGACCCGTAACGCTCAAGCACTCCGCCGCCGACCCATGAGCTCTGACGTGCTACGGGACTAGCCATCGCCGCGCACTCGCAGGTAGGACTTCAGCTCGCGGATCTCCTGCTCCAGCTCCTCAATCTGGCGACGCCGAATCTGCTCCTGCATCGCCACGAATCGATCCTGCTCCTCCGCCGACAACGAAGACACGCTCTCGATCTTGTCACCCAACGACGCGACGGCTCGCTCTCGACGCGCATCCCGCGCTCTCAATTGTTCGCCGATTCGCTCGACCGCACCGATCCGCTCCTCCAACGCCTCAAATCCGCGTTGCACGGACGCAACCAGCGTCTTCGACGTGTCGAGCGTTTGCAGTGCCTCCTCGACTCGACCGCGCATCGCCTCAACGCTGTTACGCAGGTCATCCCATTGCTCGGCAGTTTCCTGGACTCGGCGCAGTCCCTGATACGACAGGTCGAGGCGCTCGGTCAATCCGAACAACTGGCGCTCCACCGCTTCAATTCGCGATTCCAACGCATTGCCTTCGCTCGACGCCCGGCGCAATCCATCCGCATTCGCCGATATTCGGGCGCCCAGAGCGACCTGGCCGTTCTCCAGTTGCGACATCCGGTGCGCAACCTCGCCGCCTTCGCTATTGACGCGGCGAATCGCTTCGTCAAACACTGCGAGGCGCTCTCGTAAGCCAGTCAGAGCTTTCTCGCTCGACTGCAATCTGCGGTTCGCTTCGTTACCCGCCTCCCGCTGTCCGTCGACTTCCTGGCGCAGCTGACGAATCGACGCATCCGACAGCTCCTTGTACTCGTCCAGTTCGTTGTTCGCGCGGTTCATCCGCTCACGCAACGGCGGCAGCTCATCAAGCTGACGCATCGCCGCGCCAATCTCCGCCGCCAGTGATATCGCCGTACCCTCCAGATCGCGAATACGCTGATCGAGAGAATTCAACTCGCGCTCATCGCGTACTTGCGATTGCGCCAGCTCGGCCGCCCGATTGCGCAGCCCGGTAATCGACTCCTCGAGCCGCATCCAGCGAGTGTCGGCGCCGTCAATCGGATCAGTCGTTGTCACAGCCATCCTCAATCCGCAGCCGCACGCCCAGTTCGATCATCGAGTCTGACCGCTGTAGGCCATCGAGCACCCGCTGCAGCGCGCCATCGCTGCAGCCATGGGTCGTGACGATCAGATCCGCCGACTGACTCCGCTCCGGATGCGGCGTTTGCAACACAGACGCAATGCTCACGCCTTCAGCTGCGAACACCGCCCCCAATTCCGCCAGCACACCGGCACGATCGGGGACTTCAAGCCGCAGATACGTGCGTACCCAGATGTCACTCAACGGAGCGACCTGTGGCGAATCGTCCATCGGACGCAATCGCCGCGGCGCCTGTCCCGAAGCAAGACGGCCCGCCACCTCGAGAATGTCAGCCACCACCGCGCTTGATGTCGCGCCAGCCCCAGCGCCAGGACCTTCCAGCACGACCGACCCAATCAGATCGCCCGAGACAGCTACCGCATTCAACACCCCGTCGACCCCCGCCATCGGATCCGTCATCGGGACCAGGGTCGGATGCACCCGCAGATCAAGCCCAAGTGCAGTCTGCCGCGCAGTCGCCAACATCCGAATCGCATAGCCAAGATCTCGCGCGTGGACAAAGTCGCGCGCCTCAAGCGATCGAATGCCTTCGCAGTGCACGTCGTCTGGCCCGACCTGCGAGTGAAACGCCAGCGACGCCAGGATGGCCAACTTGTACGCCGCGTCGATGCCATCCACGTCGTTCGTCGGATCGGATTCGGCGTATCCAAGACGCTGCGCCTCTGCGAGCGCGGCGTCATAGCTCATGCCATCGCGCGACATCGCTGTGATCATGTAGTTCGTGGTGCCGTTGATGATCGCCCGCACCGACGACACATCATTGGCCTGCAAGTCTCGCTGCAATGCTCCAATGATCGGAATCCCACCGCCGACGCTGGCCTCGTACCTCAGCTCCGCTCCACGCGCCTCCGCCATGGCCAACAGCGCCGGTCCTCGCTTCGCCATCACCTCTTTGTTGGCGGTCACCACCGACTTCCCAGCCGACAGCGCCGCCTCGATACATTCAGTCGCCGGCGACTCGCCGCCCATCAACTCCACCACCAGCTCCACATCGTCGTGGGACGATATCGCCAACGGGTCATCCGAAATGGTGAGTCCCGCCGCGGAGAGTTCAGACCGTGCCGCCACATCTCGAACGGCGGCGGCCTTGACCTCGAGTCGTTGGCCGCAGCGCGATTCATACACCAGGGCGTTGCCCTGCAAGGCATCCAGGACGCCGCGACCGACGACGCCCAGACCTAGCAACCCAATCCCCAGCGACTCACCCATCAGGCGCCAGATTCCTCAGTGACGGGAGCTTCCCCTGACGGCGCAGGCGCTGCGGCCTCAGGCGCTGCCGTTTCAGGAGCTGCAGCTGCTGCAGTCTCGGCCGCTGCCTCGGTAGCGGCCTGAGGCGCGTCCACTGCGCTCGCAGAAACCGACGCGCTGTCCGGGGCTGCTTCGTTGACCGCTTCCGCTGCTGCTGCGCCGCCTGCTGCCGGCTCCGAGGGTGGCGCGTCGTCCAACTCCGCCCGCATCGCTCGCTGCGCCATCCGAGTCACCATGCGGAACCGAGATGTCTGACGCATGTGCTCGGCGGTGTACGGCAACAACGCCACCTGCCGCGCTCGCTTGATTTCGCGGGCAATCTTGCGCTGGTCCTTCGCCGTCAGACCGGTCTTGCGCCGAGGCTCAATCCGGCCGCGATCCGAGATCAGCTTCTTCAGACGATCAACATCCTTGTAGTCAATCGTCTTGACCTCTTGCGGCGTGAACACCGGCGCGCGACGACGCCGTCCGCGACGACGCGTCCGCTCGATCATCTGCGGCAGCCGATCGCCCGACTCCGGCGCGGGCGTAATCCGCGGCGTCGGCGCTGGCTCCACTACCGGCTCGGGAGCCGGAGCCGGAACTGCTGCGGCGACAGGCGCCGCCTCAATGTTTGGTTCTGATTCAGTCGTCATCAATCATTCTCCCCAACTTGTGCTCAGTCCACGCCGCCGATACGGCGTCAGGAATCTGTCTACTCAAACGGAAGGTCGCCCGCATCCGGACCACCACCGATATCGCCTGGTTCGTCCTGCCAACCACCGCCGCCACCACCGCCGCCGCCGAAGTCTCCACCGCCGCCACCACCACGGCTGCCGAGGAACTGGAAACTGTTGGCCACAACCTCAGTCATGTACCTGGTCTGACCCTGCTGGTCTTCCCATGATCGTGTCTGCAACCTGCCCTCAACGAAAATCGGTGATCCTCGCTGAAGATACTGACCGGCGACCTCGGCCTGTCTGGCAAAACAGACGATCCGAACCCACTCGGTCTCTTCCTGGCGCTGTCCTTCGCGATCCGTGTACGTGCGACTGCACGCGATACTGAAATTCGCGACTGCCGTGCCATTCGCCGTGTAGCGCATCTCGGGATCGCGCCCCAGATTGCCAATCAGCATTACTTTGTTCAGTCCAGCCATCAGAGTCTCTCCCTGCGATCACTCAGCCGCAGGCTAGTGGTCGCGCCGCACGATCAGATGACGCAGCACCTGCTCGTCGATCAACAACGACTGCTCCAGCTCGTCCCGACGCGACTCCGAACCGCCCTCGTAGTGAGCGATCAGGTAGTGCCCCTCAAAGGCCTGCTTGATCGGGTACGCCAACCGGCGCCGGCCCCAGTCAATCACTTCTGTCACATCATTGCCGTAGTCAGTCAGCGTCCCGCGCAAATGCGCCATGCGCTCTTCGATCAGGTCTCCGACAATGTCGGGGTGGAGCACCACCATAATCTCGTATTCGGTCGCAGCCTGCGCCATGTATCTCTCCTCTATGCGAACGCTCAGTTCGCCGTTTCGTCCTAATGGTTGTTGATCCCGGGAATCGGGAAACTCGACGCCAGCTCGCGCACGTCAGCGCGGACACGAGCCTGCTCGTCAGCGTCATCAATATGATCCAACACGCGGCTGATCAGCCCGGCAACCCGAGTCATCTCACCCTCGCGCATCCCGCGAGTCGTCAATGCCGGTGTACCAATCCGAACGCCCGACGTCACCGTCGGACGCTGCGTGTCGTACGGAATCGTGTTCTTGTTCACGGTGATGCCCGCCGCATCAAGCGCCGACTCCGCTGCTTTACCGGTCAAGCCTTTGACTCCAACGTCGAGCAGCAACAGATGGTTGTCGGTCCCACCCGACACCAACCGCCAGCCCTCCGAGAGCAACCCATCCGCCAACGCCTGGCAATTCGCTACGATTTGCGCCGCATAGTCAGCGAACTCAGGTGTCGCCGCTTCTTTCAACGCAACCGCCTTGGCGGCAATCGTGTGCATATGCGGCCCGCCTGATGTGCCAGGGAAGATCGCCCGGTCAATCTTGCGAGCCATCTCTGAATTCGTCAGCATCAGCGCCGACCGAGGCCCGCGCAGCGTCTTGTGCGTCGTCGTCGTCACCACAGGCGCATAGGGCACCGGCGAGGGATGCACGCCACCTGCGACCAATCCGGCCACATGCGCCATATCCACCATCAGGACCGCATCCACCGACTCGGCAATCTCAGCCGCCCTGGCAAAATCGTAGATCCGCGGATAGGCCGTCGCACCGACCACGATCACTTTCGGTCGATGCTCACGCGCCAGCGCGGCCATGCCGTCGTAGTCGATCTGCTCGGTCTCCCGGTCAACGCCGTACGAAACAAACTCGAACCAGCGACCGGAGATGTTGACCGGCAGGCCGTGCGTCAGGTGGCCGCCGTGGTTCAGTTCCAGTCCCATCGCCGTGTCGCCCGGCGACAGCAAGGCAAAGTATGCAGCGATGTTTGCCTGCGTACCCGAGTGTGCCTGGACATTCGCGTGATCCGCGCCAAACAGCGACTTCGCCCGCTCAATCGCGAGCTCCTCCACCACATCGACAAACTCGCAGCCGCCGTAGTAGCGCTTGCCCGGGTATCCCTCGGCGTACTTGTTGGTCAGCACCGACCCCATCGCCGCGAGCACAGGCTCGGACGGGTAGTTCTCTGAGGCAATCAGCTCGAGACCGTCTCGCTGCCGACCCGCTTCCGACTCGATCGCGGATGCGATCTCCGCGTCCACCGCATCCAGGGCGGCACCAGCCAACGTCAACGCCATATCTCACCCATTCGCGTCATGGAGACCCGACCGAATCGGGCCGCCGCCGGGTCAGACGCCCGACAGCACACGAACAACAGTCGATCTCAGCTTACACGTGGTCAAGAACCGCAAGTCAACCAGACAACTCACGCCGCGTCCACGCCGCATCAATCCCCGCCAGCATTCCGCCACTGACCAGCGAATGACCACCCATCAGCACCCGCTTGTCTACCAACGCACACACCAATTTCCGCAGCTCCTCATGCTCGATCAGCTCCCATCTGCCCAGGTCGGCCACAAACCGGTCATAGAGAGACACATCCCAACCCAGGTGCGAGAACAATGGCCGCGTGTCCCAGATCACCGCGTCGGCCATGCTCTCTAACAGCAGGCCAAATGGCTCGCTCCCGGTCCGCTCAAACAGTTCACCGATCAACGACCGTGCCCGCCCACCGCGTGTCCGCAGACCCCGCTCCTCCGACAACACACGCACTCGGCACGACGTATCGCGATCCAACACTGCCCAGTCGGACCCACTCACCCGACCACAGACCATCAGCTCCTGCGTGTGACGCGTCATCGTCTCAAACACCCGTACCGCGTTCCGCACCTGCTCATCCAGCTCCCGTTGCCCGGCCAACTCAGCCCGGATCGCCGACCCCAGGTCCATGGAACC
Organism: Dehalococcoidia bacterium; assembly: GCA_964291515.2. Classification (GTDB taxonomy): domain Bacteria; phylum Chloroflexota; class Dehalococcoidia; order Bin125; family Bin125; genus Bin125. The sequence goes on along the minus strand of OZ219805.1, from coordinate 3,062,847 downwards.
AACGCGCTCAGCCGTCTTCAGCACGACCAGGTCCGCCGGCGTGTCAACATCCATCAACGACCGCGCCGAACGCGCGAACGACTGAACTGAAACCCCGCTTCGATCTCGGACAAGTTGTGCAAACCTGTTGTCCACTCGCTCTCGAGCAACGCTGCCGAGCATCCGTCCATCCGGCACGCCGATCCAGTCGCAGGAGAACATCCGGTTCGCCGTAGCGACTCCCGTTTCTGTCATCTCCAACACCGTCGACCAGTCTTCAGTTGTCATCGCGGGCATTCCCGATCCGGCGTAACAGACTGGACCGTGAGCATCCCGTGCCGCCGCCGAAACGATGCTCCCGATCAACTGGTGTGGCTGCGTCCGCTCAACCTCCACGCCTTCGATCTGCTCTGTCGAGAACACCCGCACCCGCTCAAACCCGGCAGCACGAGCGCGCGCCGCGGTGTCTACGATGACCGCGGCACGCATTCGATCTACCAGCTCGACGGGAAAACCGTCGTCGCCCAGCGGCTTGTAACTCAGCCAAAACTCGGACTCGCGCTTCGTCGGCATCTCAGTCCGCCCGAGCAACCGTCCAGGCATCCACCGCCGTCGCTCCCGCAGCCAACAACGTCCGCGCCGCCTCCGACAACGTCGCCATCGATGTCGACACATCATCAACCAACAACACGCCACGCCCGCGGACCAGCGTTTCATCCGCCGCAAATGCCCCGGTCACTATCCGCCGACGATCCGCCCTCGACCGGGCCTGGGCCTGTCGCGGACCCCACCATCCACGTCGTTGAAGCGCTGACGATACGAGCATGAGCTCGGTCCGTTCTGCCACCACCTGCGCCAAATGTTCGGCCTGGTTGCCTCCCCGCCGACGCTTGCGCAGCAGAGGAATCGGGATCGGCACAACGATGGCAGTATCCGCCGCGGGGCGAATCTCGCCTGCCGTCTCAACCAACTCTCGGGCCAATGCCGTTACGCCGCGATGCTTCAGCGCCAGGACCGCTGCACGGACCGGTCCGTCGTAGACAAACGCCGACCGCAACTCGCGAACCGCCAGCGGGCGCGAGACACAGTCGCGGCACACCGGCGCGTCCGAGACCAGCCAGCAGTGACGACAGCGCTTCCCATCCGCCCGTTGCATCAGCCCACGACAGGTGCGGCAGATCAACTCCCCAGCCGTGCCGCACGACACACAATGCGGAGGCAGCGCGACGTCGATCACTGCTTCAATGGCTGCCAGCGCCGAGGCAACAGGCCGATACACTGATTCCATGCGGCTCACCGTACAACTCTTCGCCAATCTCGCCGAGACCTGCGGCATGCGACAGGTCGAACTCTGTGACCTGCCCCAACCCTTAACCGCCGCCCTGGTCATGGACGCGTTCATCGCCCGCTTCCCCCAGATGGACGCCATGCGAGACTCGATTATGTTCGCCGTCAATGCCGAGTACGTCACCGCCGATCATCCGGTCATGCCATCGGACGAAGTCGCCTTGATCCCACCGGTCAGCGGCGGCTCGGACGACGGCGGCTCGGACAACGGCGAGGCGGCTGAGGATCCGTACTTCAAGATCACAAGCGAGATCCTCGACCCGACCGCGCTCCACAACCTGGTCCTGTCGTCGCAAGCCGGCGCCGTCTCCCTGTTCGTCGGCGTCGTCCGTGACAACAACCTCGGTCGCGACGTCAACTATCTCGAGTACGACGCCTACCCAGCCATGGCAATCCGCGTCATGCGACAGATCGAATCAGAAATCCGCGACCGCTGGGACGTCCTCGACATCGCCATGCACCACCGCATCGGACGCCTCGAAATCGGCGAAGCCTCCGTCGCCGTGGCCGTCGCCTCAGCCCATCGAGGCGATGGCATCGACGCCTGTCACTACGGCATCGACCGGCTCAAGGCCATCGTCCCCATCTGGAAGAAAGAAGTCTGGACCGACGGCGAGGAGTGGATCGAAGGCTCCCTCACCCCCGCCGCTGAGGTCGACGCCGCGACGGAGTAATCTGCCGCGCCTCCTGGTCAGTCCGGTAGTCCTTTGCTCGCACATGCAACGCGAGCCCCCGTTGACTGTCCAGTAGGCGTGACGCCAACCGAGGATCCAGGTCATCTGGCAGCACGTTCATTGTGATCAGCGTCGGCGCGCTGCGCAGATATCTCGACGCGCAGAGCTGATACAACTTCTCGTTAGCCCACTCCGTCGACTGGTGCGCGCCGAGATCGTCCAAAATCAGCAGGTCGACCTCCTTGAGTGAGGCAAAGATCGCCTCAAACGACACCTCCCCCTCATCCCGATACGACGCTCGCAAGGCATCCAACAACTCCGGCACCACGGCGAAACACACGCTGTCGCCAACAGCCAACCGGTTGTTGGCGGCTGCTGCCGCCAGATGAGTCTTGCCTACACCCGTACCGCCGAACAACGTCAGCCAACCCGCCGGATGCGACACCCACTCCTCAACCGTCAATTTCACCGTCGCCAGATTCTCAGCGTCTCCTCGGCCACCCAGTCCTTCCTCGCGGAATCCCTCAATCGAGTATTGGTCCAACACCGACTTCGTCATCCCGCCAAACTCCCGATACCGCCCGCCCGACACCGTCGCACCCAACTCCAGCCGCTCCAGATCCAGCGTCAGAAACGACTGCAAGCCAATCGCCGACAGATCCGCCGCCTCCGAGACCAGCACCGTCCGCCGACCGCTATTGCGCCGATGATTGAGCAACTGGAACAGCTTCTCTCTTGCCCAGTCCGTCGGAGAGATGCAGTCCAGGTCGTCGAGAATCAGAAACGGCGCATCGCGCACATGCTCGAACAGCAATGCATACGACAGATCGCCGCCGCTCGGTGCATTCATCGCCGAACGCAACCGATCCAGCAAGTCGGCGACGACGAAATACAGCGCCGCACGACCCTCGGCAATCCGCCGGTTCGCCATCTCCGCCGACAATCGTGTCCGTCCCGATCCCGCCGGCCCAGTCATCAACAGCCAGCCCGGCTCATCATCTTCCCCATCGGCAAACTCGGTGATCGTCCTGCCTGGACCGTTCGCTGTCTCATCGTCCGCCAACCGAGCATCCGATAGCGGGCCCAGGTTGCTCAACCGCTGCAGTCGCTCAGCCGCTCGCGCATCCTCTTCCGCGCGCCGACATTCACACGGTTGCACGCGCCCAAACTTGGGATCACCGACTGGCCTCGCCACTCGGACATACCCAGCGCCACCGCAAATCTCGCAACCCGGAGTTCCATCCGGCGTCCACAGCGATTGGTCACGAACCAGCGGTTCGGCAGCCTCACTCTCGGAAGAGGTGCCGGTAGCGCGATGACTCCAGCCCGCCAGCAGCGGTCCGAGCCGTTGCATCTCCTCCATCGCGTCCCTCCGTCTCCCAGCGTTCGAGAATTGCCTGCACATAGCGCCAACTGCGGACGCCATTGGCTGCTGACTCGGCGAAAGCGTCGCGCATCCAATCCGACCCGTAGCGCGACTCCGCCGCCTTGACCTGTTCCGAGAGGATCGGCGGCATCGCCGTCCCAAATGCACTCTGCCAGATCTCCGGGGCCGAGCTGTGAACGGCCTCACGCCCATACACGCCGCGGGCCGCTAGAAGCATTGACGCGGACGCCATGGCACGCTTGCCATCGGCGTCATTCAGCGCAATCCACTCGACCCAACCGCCATCCTGCACGGAGCGCGCCATCAGCAATGAGCCACGTTTGGAAGCGGCGTCGAGACCCTGCCGAAACGCATCCTCAACCTCACGGTCAGGACAGAAGCTCGCTAGCGCCTCGATCAAGGACCGAGACTCACGCAGATCCGACAACGACACCCGTCGCGGATAGCGGCGTTGCCTGGCGATCGCCTCAATCGCATACAAAGTCACAATCAACTCCGCAGGATCCGACATCGCCGGAACCAGGTCACGCAACAGCGCCTGCGGCAGTGGCGTCACCGGCGCTCCCGAGGTAAACCCGTCGAAGCCCATCAGAATTCACCCACTCCGTGCTCGGCCTGGGCATAAAAGTCTTCGAACTTCGCCACCGTCGGCACAAACCGAACATCAACACGCCCCACCGCTCCATGCCGATGCTTGGCAACCAATAGCTGCGCCACCTCATGCTGACCGCTATGCGACGCATCAGTCACCAGATCGTCCTGGTACTCGTCTCGGTCGTACATGTCTTCACGGTAGATAAAGATCACCACATCCGCGTCCTGCTCAATCGATCCGCTCTCGCGCAAGTCAGAGAGCTGAGGCACCGGCGGATGCCGACGTTCGACCGCACGCGACAACTGCGACAGCGCCAGGATCGGAATCTGTAGCTCCCGTGCAATCTCCTTCAGCGTCCGCGAAATCAACGAGATCTCGCTCACGCGGTTTGTGTCCGACTGCGCTCTCGAGAATCCATGCACCAGTTGAATGTGATCGACAATGATCAGACCCAATCCCCCGCCGCTGCTGTTCCCACGGCGGTGGGCCTGCTCCTGCAATCTCGTGTGCAAGTTCCGCGATTTGGCTCGCATCTCGGCCAACGTTTGTCCAGCGGTGTCGTCGATGTGAATCTCAGCGCGGCTCAGCAGGCCAATCGACTGGGAAATCTTGCCTTCTTCCTCCTCCGAATGTCGATCCTGGCGCAGGCGAGCTTGCTCGACGCCCGATTCCGCCGAGACCAAACGTCCGGCGATCTGCTCAGCCGACATTTCCAACGAGAAGATCGCCACCGGCAGTTCCTGCTCAAGCGCCGCCGCCCGGGCGACGCTCAACGCCAATGCCGACTTTCCCACTGACGGCCGCGCCGCCAGAACGACCAGATCCGAAGCGTGCATGCCGTCGTTCAGCAATGCGTCCAGATCCATAAACCCGGTGCGGATCGGTCCATGGACGCCTGAGTCCGCCTCGCTCCCGTCTCTGAGCACATCGGCCAACAGGTCCTGCAGCAGCCGAAAGTCCTGACGCCGATCAGCACCGCGAATCCCGTACAACAGCTCCACTGCATGAGTCAGCGACTCGCCAACGTTCGGGTCTGCCTGGTAGGCCAGCTCCCCAATCTCGCCGGCCGCGCGGATCATGTCGCGATACGTGGACGCCCGCTGCACCAACCGCGCATAATGCTCAGCTCCGACCGTCGCCGGCAGCTCGTACACCAACTGATTCAGATACGCCTGTCCGCCCGCTTCCTGCAACCGGCCTTCCGTCGACAACTGGGCCGCAATCGTGATCTGGTCAATCGCCTCATAGCGCTCAAACACCGCCAGCACCGCAGCAAAGATCGCCCGATGCCGAGGGTCCATGAAATCATCGGGCTCGAGCATCCCCGCCAGACGCTCATACACCCCCGGCTCCGCCAGGATCGCCCCCAACACCGACTCCTCCGCCGCCTGATCCTGGGGAACACCACGAGACGCCGACCGCCCCCGCTGGCCCCGTCCATTGCCGCCGTATTCCTCGGCCAGTTCGTCATAGGTGGGATCAGAAGAGACCATTACCCACCCCCGCCCTCATTCCAGGCTTGACTTGGAATCGCAATTCCGCTCCCCCCCTTGCGGGGGCAGATGTCTCGGAGTGACAGAGGGAGGGACGGCCGCCGACACACAGACAAGCACTGCACTGCATGGGCACAGTCCGCTGATCCGAAGGGCTTACTCACCCCTCGTCGCGAAACCGTACGGCGCAAGGCGGAACACCGAAGGCGCACTCTACCAACGGACCCTGTACCGGCTACGGAAGGAACAGGTCCCCGCACAACGACGGAGACTGGGAGAGCACTGCAGTTGAAGTGCGGCCCTACGCCTCGACGGCTTCGGCCCCTTCCGCCTCCGCGGCCGCATCCCCGGCGACTTCCTCGTCCGCTACAGCCTCGGCGTCGTCCACATCCGCGAGTACTTCGTCGAAACTCAGGTCGACGCTGTCCGCGTCGGGCTCGACAATCACTCGTACTTCGGCCGACACGTTGCGCGTCAGTCGAACACGAACATCCTCCGCACCCAGCGTCCGCAGCGACTGCGCCAGCAGCACCTGACGGTGCTCGATCACCGCGTCCGGCACCTGCTCCGAGGCGATCTCGGTCAGACGCTCGGCGATGTCGCGAGCCGTGATCGAACCAAACAGTCGGCCTTGCTCGCCGACGCGCGCCTCGAACGTCATCTCGGCGCCCGCGATCGCCAACGCGATCGGGCTCGCATCGCCGTCCAGCTTCTCCTGACGGATCGCATCCGCCTGGGCCAGTCGGTCGGCTCGGGTCAGATTGTTTGGCGTCGTCGGGCCGGCCAGACCGCGCGGCAACAGATAGTTGCGCGCGAACCCGTTCTTGACCTCTTTGATCTCGCCGACCAACGCCGTTCCCTCGACCTCTTCGAAAAACACGACCTTCATCAGATAGCTCCGCTCGAACCTTGGCGCATTCCAACCAACCATACCGATACACAGCAAACCGCCCAACACATATGGACACAAACGAACCTGTGTTCACAATAGAACGTGAGTACGCCATCTACAACCCAGCCGCGCTATCCCCGGCGCGAACAGGTTGCTGCGGCAGCGGTGCCATCCGCACGCTGCCGCGCTCGCCAAGCGTCCCCGCGACAATCTGGACCACCTGCTCATTCGCCTTCAGGCGCCATTCATCGGAGCAGACCAGCACCTCCACCTGCTCGCCCGACCGGACGCGCAGGTAAATCGAGTCATTGCCCTGATGCACCATCTTCAGCGCTTTGAGCCCGTTCTCCAATTGTTCCATCAACTCGACATCTGCGGGCTCGTTGCCCGACTCCTCAATGGTGATCCACAGCGCCAACTCGACCGGCCCCGGTTCCAGTTCAGGTTCCGGTTCAGCCACCCGAATCGGCGTCGGAACAGCCACAGCCGGGTCGACGACTTCCTCGACCACCTCGATCACTTCGACCGGCTCGGGGCCCGGCAACGGTTGTCGAGGTTTCGACATCCATGGAGGCGGCGCAACCTGCTTGATCGGCGGAACCGTGACCGTGCCACCTGATCCACCCAGGACCTCCGCCGCAGGCGCAGACGCCATCGACTCATTCCAAGCCGTCACATCCTCCACCGCCAGCGTCAACCGATCCATCCGCGTGCGGATGTTCACCGTCGTGATCACGATCTGATTCGGTTGCCACACATCCTTCGTCACCGCCCACTGATCGGGCCAGACCGTCACTTCGGCCGTCCCCGACAGGTCCTCAAGCATCACCGCCGCGAACTGATCGCCCTTGCGCGTTGTCAACTGACGCACGCCGTTGACCAACCCCGCAACCGTCTGCGTGTTGCCGGACATGTCCTCCGTCAGCTCCGACAACTGTGCGTCCACCCGACCCTGCAGCGCCAGCGTCGCCGCCTGCAATGGATGCTCCGACACATACGCGCCCAGCAACTCCCGCTCCCAGTTGAGCTGCTCGTGCGGCGTCGCGTCGATATCTTCTTCAAGCGTCACCGTGGGCGTCGGCGTCTCGACTTCCGCGCCAAACAGGTCAAACATCGATGTCTGACCGCTATCGCGCAGCTCCTGGGCGCGCCGAGCACGCTTGATGATGTCCTCCGCCGCCGCTACCATCGCGCCTCGGGACTCAATCTCATCAAACGCACCTGCCTTGGCCAGCGCCTCCAGCGCTCGCCGGTTCATCGTCTTCGAGTCAAGCCGCTCTGCCAGGTCACTGGCATTCTGAATCAGACCGTTCTGTTTTCGCTCGGCGATCAGCGGCTCGACTGCCGTTCGTCCCACATTCTTGATCGTGCCCAGACCAAACCTGATCGCGCTGCGACCGTCGGCCATCTTCTCCAGTGTGAACGTCGCCTCCGACCGATTCACATCGGGCAACAACAACGGAATGTCCAGCCGACCACACTCAGCCGCCGCCTCCCGAATCCGGTCGCTGTTTCCCGACGCCGCGCGCAACACCGCCGCCATGTACGGCGCCGGATAGTGCGCCTTAAACCACGCCGTCTGATACGCAATCGCCCCATACGACACCGCGTGCGCCTTATTGAACGCATAGCCCGCAAACGGCTCAATCAACTCGAAGATCGTCTGCGCTTCGTGCTCGGTGTAGCCGTTACCCAGCGCACCCTCGAGAAAATTCCCTCGCTCGCCGACCATCACCGCCGCGATCTTCTTACCCATCGCCTTACGCATGATGTCGGCCTGACCCAGCGTGTAGCCGGCAAACTTCCGCGCGATGTGCAACACCTGGTCCTGGTACACAATCACGCCATACGTGTCATCGAGAATCTCACCCAGATCGTCATGCGGATACGACACCGCCTGGCGACCATGCTTGCTCTCGATAAAGCGCGGAATGTGCTCCATCGGCCCAGGCCGATACAGCGCCAGCAGCGCCGCCAGGTCCCGGATCGAGGTCGGCTTCAGATCCGCCACGACCCGGCGCATCCCGCCCGACTCCAGCTGAAACACGCCAAACGTGTCGCCGCTGGCCAGCAGGTCAAACGTCTTCTGATCGCCGTCGGGCAGATTCACATAGTCAATCTCGACCCCTTCATGCTCCAGACACAGCCCAACCGCTTCCTCCAGGATCGTCAGGTTCGTCAGCCCGAGGAAATCCATCTTCAACAGGCCGACCGACGCTACCTCATCCATCCCCCACTGCGTCATCGGGATCCAGCCCTCGTCCGAGGACTCATTCACCGGACGCCGCAGCGGCACGTTCTCCGCCAACGGCTCCTGCGAAATCACGACACCCGCCGCGTGCGTCGACGTGTTGCGCACGACACCATTCAACCGCTGCGCATACGACAACAACTCTTCGACGGTCGAGTCGCTTTGCTTCGCCGCCTGCATCTCCTGTGACTGTGAAATCGCATCCGCCACCGAGATATTCAGTTGGTTCGGCACCATCCGCGCCACGCGATCCGTGTCACCCAGCGGCACACCCAGCGCTCGGCCTGAATCGCGAATCGCCGCCTTCGCCCCCAGCGTGCCGAACGTGATGATCTGCGCCACCCGATCACGCCCATACTTCTCCGCCACATAGCGAATCACCTCATCACGGCGGTTATCGGCGAAGTCCATGTCAATATCGGGCATCTCCCGGCGCTCAAGGTTGAGGAAGCGCTCAAAGACCAACGAGTACTCCATCGGATCGATATCGGTGATCTCGAGGCAGTACAGCACCAGACTCGCCGCCGCCGATCCTCGCACCGCCCGCGCAATCCCGCGGTCGCGCGCAAAGTGAGCAAAGTCCATCACGATCAGGAAGTACTCGGCGAATCCGGTCTCCTCGATCACGTGCAGCTCGTACTTCAACCGATCAATGTGAGTCTGCGGCGGATCTCCGTAGCGCTGTCTCAGACCCGAAATTCCGATGTCTGTCAGGTGCTCCAACGCCGTCTTGCCTGCGGGAATCTCCGGTTGCGGCAGACGCAGTCGGCCGAACTCCAGCTTCACCTCGCAGCGCTCGGCCACCAGTTGCGTGTTCGTCACCGCCTCCGGAATGTCAGCAAAGACCTCATCCATGTAGGACTCGGATGTCAGGTAAAAGTCCTCGCCGTCGAAGCGGAATCGCTTCTCATCCGTCCGAACAGCATTGGTGCCAATGCAGAGCAACAGATCATGCGCATCGTGATCGCCAGGCTCGCAATAGTGAGCATCCTGCGTCGCGACCAGTGGAATCTCAAACTCCCGCGCCAAAGCAACCGTGCGCTCTAACGGCGGCTCAAACTGCGGCAGCTCCTTGTGACGTTGAATCTCGAAGTAGTACCGATCGCCAAACACCTCGCGATACCACTCCACCACCCGTCGAGCCTCAGCCAAATCCTCTCGGATCAGCGCCCGCTGCAACTCCGACGACGGACAACCCGAAAGAACGATCAATCCCTCCGAGTACTCGGCCAGCAACTCCCGATCAATCCGCGGCCGGTAATAGAACCCCTCCAGGTGGCCGCGTGTCGAGAGCTGGATCAGGTTGCGCCAGCCCTGCTCATTCTGTGCCAACAGGACCATATGAAACGAGTTTGACGCCGCCTCACGGCCCGCCGACTTGTCCCGCCGATCCCCCGGCGCGACATACGCCTCCATCCCCAACACCGGCCGAATCCCCTCGGACTCGCAAGCCCGATAAAACCCAATCGCCCCATACAGGTTCCCGTGGTCGGTAATCGCGAGGGATTCCTGCCCCAGCCCCTTCGCCCGAGCCGCCAACGCCGAAACCTTCGACAACCCATCCAACTCCGAATACTCAGTATGCGTATGAAGATGCGCAAACATCACCGGTGGCCGTTCTAGCGAAATGATGACACGTTCGACTTGGCGAAGAATCGCAGCCCAGACAGGTCAGAAAAAGAAGGTACCAGCGCCATCTGGAACGGTCGTTGACAGCAGTTCCGTATCTGGTTGGCAGACTGTGGGCTAGAAGTGGAAAACCGTGATAGAGCACAGTTTCCCGTCCCCGCCCCCGAGCGGGGACCCGCTTTGGCATAGCCCAAGCTGCTCAGATAGGTCCCGGTTGACCAGATACCAGCGACAAACATGGCCGCCGGTAGGAAACCTGGGAAGGAGCAGCCCCCCGCTCGGAGGCGGGGCGGTTGAGGGGTTATAACTCCCCTTGCGGTGAAACCTGCCGAAGGCCTGCCACGGCCCCGACCCGGGGCCGAAGGGGAGTCCCAGCGCGGCTGCTAGACCTCTTCGTCCAACGCAAACGCCGCGTGCAGCACCCGCACCGCTTCTTCGCCCCGTTCCGCCCTGACCAGGCAGGTAATCCGAATCTCCGATGTCGTAATCAGCTCAATGTTGATCCCCGCGTCCGACAGTGAGCGGAACATCGTCGCCGCATAACCGGGGCCCGACTGCATCCCGGTCCCGATCAACGACACCTTGACCAGGTCATGTGCGAACAACACATCGGCCGCGCCAAGCTCGGCCGCCAGCGGACGGCTGATCTCCTGGGTACGTTCCCAGTCGTCGCCCGTCACCGTAAACGTCAAGTCCGTCAGTTGCAGTTCCGACGCGTTCTGCACAATCGTGTCCACCGATATCCCGGCATCCGCCAGCGGACCAAAGACTTGCGACGCGATCCCCGGCCGGTCAGGCACGTGGCGCAGCGTCACTGACGACACATCACGGTCCAGCGCGATCGTTCGGACTCGATTCTCAGGCTCCATTTGAACTTCCTTGCGAATCAACGTGCCGCCGCCGGAGCCAAACTCCGACTGCGACGAAGCGACCAAAATCGGTATCTCGTACAGCAATCCCAGCTCGACGGCCCGTGGATGCATCACTCCAGCGCCCTGCTGAGCCGCCTCGAGCATCTCCTCCGACGCAATGTCCTTCAGACAGCGCGCCTTCGGCTCAATTCGTGGATCGGTGGTGTAAATCCCCTGCACATCCGTATAGATCTCAACCTGTTCGGCCTCAAGCGCCGCTCCCAATGCAACCGCTGATGTGTCTGATCCACCGCGACCCAGCGTCGCATAGTCACCCTGCGGACTCTGACCCTGGAACCCGGCCACCACGACCACGTTGCCTGCCGAGAACTCCTCGTGCATCCGCCACGTATCAATACTGCGAATCCGCGCTCGGCCAAACGTCTCATCAGTAAACACACCAGCCTGGGCCCCGGTCAGCGCGACCGCCGGACAGCCGATGTCAATCAGCGCCATCGTCAGCAATGCGCTCGACACCATCTCACCGGTCGCCATCAACAGGTCGGTCTCCCGACGCGGCGGCCGCGGGTTGACCTCGCGAGCCAGCGCCAACAGATCATCGGTCGACTTACCCATTGCCGATACCACCACCGCCAACTGCTCGCCATCCGCACGAGCCGCTACGCGGCGCGCAACGTTGCGCAGCCGCTCGACTGAACCGACCGACGTCCCACCGTATTTTTGAACGACCGTCACAGAATCTGCGCCCCGCCGCTATCGATCTCAGTCACAAATCCCTGTCCCGAAATCCCCTGCGCAGCAGCCGACGACACAAACGCCTCACGCACAGTGTCCGCCCGTTCCTCGCTCGACAGCGCCATCAATGTCGAGCCTCCACCCGACAGATACGCCGCATACGCGCCGGCCGATTCTGCCGCCTCAAACAGCTCAAACATCGTCGGAAACAGCTTCGAACGGGGCTGCTGGTGCAGGCGGTCATCGACCGCCGTCTTCATCGCGTCCCACGATCCGGTCGTCAACGCGGCAACCAACAGGGCCGATCGGCACGAGTTGTGCACTGCATCCTCGCGCGACAACTTGTTCGGGAGCAGCGCCCGACCTTTCTTGGTCGACATATTGAAGCTGGGCGTGAATCCCACAAATCGCACGCCTTCCGCGACTGGCAACGACACCCGTGTCACCCGAGGTCCGTCCATCGCCACAATCTGGCAGCCGCCAAATAGCGCCGGCGCCATGTTGTCCGCATGACCCTCAAGGTCCGACCCGATCTCCAGGATCCGATGCTCCGACAGCGGCTGACCGAGCAGCGCATTCGCCGCCACCAGACCGGCCCCGCGACACGCCGCGCTCGCGCCCAGACCGCGACCCAGCGGAAACTCGGCCTGCACCGAGATATCAAGCTCTTCGGCCTCCGGACGTCCAAGACCCAGCTCTCGATACACCTCACGCACCGCCTTGCGCACGTGCCGCGACATCGGCGAGCGTTCACCCTCATCGCCCGAAGCAACAGAAACGGTCACTGTCGCGTAGCGTTGCAGTGCCACTCCGGCCGCATCAAATCCCGTCCCCAGATTCGCAGATGTCGCAGGCACCCGAACCGTGATCGGCCCGAGCGGCTCAATCGACTGCGAATGTTCCGGCCACGTCTCACTAGTCATCGCGCCACATTCTATGTGTCCCGTTCCCCTGCTTCCAACCACTCGTTCACAATCGAGAGCGCGTCTATCAACACTTCCGACTCCGCCCGAGACGCGTCAATCAACCGTATCCGTTCGTTGTGCTCCGACGCCAACGCTCGAAAGCCCGCATTCACGCGCTCGTGAAAGGCCAGATCGGCATCGCCGATCCGGTCTGCAACAGACGAGCGCGCCCGCGTCCGAGCCAGACCAAGTTCAGCCGGCACATCTAGCAACAGCGTCAAATCCGGAGTCAACCCGTCTGTCGCCTCGAAATTGAGGCGACGCAGCCGATCCAGATCGAGACCACGGCCGTAGCCCTGGTAGGCCAGCGTCGAGTCGGTGAACCGATCACTGAAGATCAGCTCACCACCCGCGATTGCTGGGATCAACACGTCATGCACATGAGACGCCCGCGCGGCCAGAAACAGCCACGTCTCCATCCAGTCACCCATCTCCAACTCGGGGTCCAATACCAGCGACCGCAACCGCACTCCCAACTCCGTCCCACCCGGCTCAAAGGTCAATCGGACCGGCCGACTTGGCCGGCCCACCCGACTCAGGCACTCCGCCAGCGACCGCGCCAGCGTCGTCTTGCCCGCGCCATCTCCACCCTCGACCGTGATAAACACGCCTCGATCTCGCCAGGATGACGGCTCCGACACCCGTTCAGCCGGCATGGATCCGCACTCGCCGGTTCGGCTCTCGGCCCTTGCTCACCGACTCCAGCGCCTGATCGCTGGCCAACTGATGCTGCAGCTTGCGGATATACGGATTCTGCGGTGTCAGGTCCACCGCCGACTGTCGACCCGAGTGAATCTGCGAAATCGCTTCTTCCGCCTCCGACAACGCCGCCGTCACCGTGTCATTGGGCGAGGAACCCTTCGACAACGCCCGCAGACTCTTCTCCATCTGCAGCACCGTGTTGTGTTTCAGGACCACCACGGGCAACCGACGGGACTCCGCCAGTCGCAACTCCGGCGGACGACGCCGGAACGACGCCCGCAGCGTCAGCAGCACATCCGCTTCCTCGACCCGTTCCGCAATCGACACGTTCGCCCCGGTTTCGCGAATCGCCTCCCGCAAGCGCGACAGCGACACCCCCAGCGGATACACCTTCTGATGCGGACCGGCCGACTGGTTGCGCGGCCGAGACCCCGTCCGACGACGCAACGGCGCCTCATGCGACGATCCGTTGCCGAAGCTGGCGCCATTGCCCATCTTCGACACCGCGGTCGAGCGCCGCTCAAGCACGTCGTTGATCGACATGTCAAATCCACCCAACGGGCCGTCCGAAACCACCGATTCCACCGAGTCCGTCGACGTATGCACGTCGCCATCGTCATCTACTTCGCGAATCTCCGCTGCCACCGACTCGCCGCGCAGCAGCGCATCCACAGTGTTGTCCAGGTCGGAATGCACGGCAACGCGAGTAAACGACTGAATCTCGACCAATGCCTCAAACGTCGGCGGTGCTTTCCGCTCCAACACCGACTTCCGCGTCCCCCGTCGCCGAGCTTCCTCGTCCGACAGCGTGACCGTCTGTATCCCGCCGATCAGATCGACCAGCGTCGGATTCAGCATCAGGTTGGCCAGCGTGTTGCCATGCGCCGTCGCTACCAGTTGCACGCCACGTTCGGCGATCGTCCGTGCCGCCTGCGCTTCCAGTTCAGTACCAATCTCATCGATCACGATCACCTCGGGCATGTGGTTCTCCACTGCCTCAACCATGACCGAGTGTTGTAACTCCGGACGTTCCACCTGCATCCGCCGCGCGCGCCCAATGCCAGCATGGGGAATGTCACCGTCGCCACCGATCTCATTCGATGTGTCGACAATCACCACGCGTTTGCCCTGCTCTGCCAACACACGAGCCGCCTCACGCAGGATCGTCGTCTTGCCCACACCCGGACGTCCCAGCAACAGGATCGAGGCGCCCGCCTTGACGAAGTCCTCGATCACCGCCACCGAACCTGTCACCGCGCGTCCCACGCGCATCGTCAGCCCAACCACACCGCGCTGCCGGTTGCGAATACACGCGATCCGGTGCAACGTCCGCGGAATCCCCGCTCGATTATCCGCGCCAAACTCACCCAGTCCTGCGACGACCAACTGCAGCTCAGCGTTGGTCACTTCCGTCGCACGCAGCACGACCTCGCCTTCGAGGTATCGCGCATACGGCGGCCGACCCAGATCCAGCACGATCTCCAGCAGGTTGGTCTCGTCACCCAGATCGCCGATCGCATGCCGTATCGCCGCCGGCAACGTCGAGAGCAACAACTCGAGATCATCACCAGTTGCGGATTGCGTCTGACTGAGTGGATCGGCCATCAGCCAAGCCCTTCAGTCTCGGCAACCACATCCTCAATCATCACACCAACACCAGGTATCTGTGCGCCGACCCGAATCGGCGACGACACGCGTTCCGCAACATCCCAGAATCGGGCCGACCCTCCCACAGCGACTGAGCCAACACTTCGCGCAGTCAAGTCCGTCACTAACTCCATTCTCCTGTGGCCATCACACATGTATGCACACCTGTTTGCACACTCCAACCCCGCTTCGTCAACCGCCCAAGCTCGATGCCCTGCGTGAGTTCCGCCACGCCCGACGCGGTTTCAGATACCCGACCGCCGCCCCGGTAATCCATCACTGCGAGCACCATTGAGGTCGGTGCCTCAACGACCATCTAAGCCCCTTTCGAAAACCGCTCACAATCTACTCAGGATCAGTCTATCGTCCGATGCGCAAGCAGTAGCCACGCATGTCAGCGCACTTATGCAGTCGCGATCGCAGACTCGAGCTCGTCCACTTCGCCGCCGCCCGCCATCAGATACGAGAGACTCTCTAGTGTCAGCGTTTCGCTTGGGCGATCCTCCACCAGCCGTCCGCGCTGGAAGACCAGGAATCGATCTCCAATCCAGAACGCGTGCTGCGGCTTCGGAGTCACCAGGACCACTGCCGTCCCGCGCTGAGCTGCTCGACGGATCAGCCGCAAGACTGCTCCCGACTGACGTACCCCCAGGGCCGATGTCGGCTCGTCCAGAATCAGCACCCGGGCTCCGTAATACAACGAACGAGCAATCGCCAGCCCCTGTCGCTCACCACCAGACAGCGTGTGAGCCGCTCGATCCGGGTCGCCCAGCTCCACGCCCAGCTTCTCCAACTCCGCCTGCATGGCTTGTTTGGCGTACTCGACATCGAAGCGTTGAAACACGCCCCAGCCCTTGACCGGCTCGGCGCCCATGAAGAAATTTCGCCACAGCGACATCGTCGGCGCCAGCGCCAGGTCCTGGTAGACGGCCACAATCCCTAGCGCTCGCGCCTGACGCGGCGACGAAAACTCCGTCGGCGTCCCGTCCAGCAACAGCTCGCCATCGCTGGGCCGAATCAAACCGCAGAGCATCTTGATAAACACCGACTTCCCCGCGCCGTTGTCTCCAACCACGCAGGTCACTTCGCCCGCCCGCAGCGACACGTCCACATCCTGCAACGCCACCACCGATCCGAACCGCTTCCCCAACCCACGCGCTTCCAACACCGGCACATCGCTGGGCGGTACAGCCTCAGACGATGATCCAGACCCCGGCTCCAACGTTTGCTCGGTCGCCATATCTGACTCCAACTCAGCCGCCAATGCTCGGTCAGCCCGATCGTGCCGTGCGCACACGTTCGCCGACGATGTGGTTGATCAATGTGGACAACAACAACAACACGCCCAGGAAGGCCCAGCGCCAGTCTGAATTCCATCCGGCATGGGGAATGCCGACAAAGGCGATTCCCCAGATCAGCGCACCGATCGCAGGACCAACCGCCGATCCATAGCCGCCGGCCATCCGACATCCGCCGACCACCGCAGCGATGATGTAGAAAAACTCCGCTCCCACGCCCTGTCCGGCCTGCACCGACGTATAGCGAACGGCATTGCTCACGCCGACGAACCAGGCTGCGCCTGCGGTCAGCATGAACAGCCCAATCTTTGTGCCATTGACAGGCACGCCAACCGCGCGGGCCGTTTCCCGATCGTCACCCGTCGCAAAGATCCAGTTGCCAATCTTCGTTCGCCACAGAATCCAGGTGGCAATCAGCGTGAATCCGCCCCACCACAACAGCGACACCCGAAAATCGGATGGCGCGGTGCCAAACACCGTCGCCACGATCGCATGCAACGAGTCATATCCCGCTGCTTCGTCAATGTTCTCAATCAGCGCGTCGCCGGTGAAGTACTTCGACAGCGCCACGTTCGCGCCTCGCAGTCCAAAGAACGTCCCCAGCGTGATCACAAACGAAGGCAGCCCGGTCCAGACCACCAGGACACCGTTCCACAGCCCTAACGCCAGACAAACCCCCAGCGACAACAACAACGCCAGCCACAGGTTCATCCCCCACTCGGTCGCCATCACGCCCAACAGCGCTCCGGCTGTCCCCACCATGACTCCCGCTGACAGATCAAATTCACCGCTGATCATCAACAGGCCGACCGCCACGGCGATGATGCCGTAGGGCCAGGCCGTGTCCAACACACGCGCGATCGTTGGCGTATCCAACATCGCGCCCGAACTGGCGATGCTGAAGAAGATGAACAACAGCGCCGCCGCTACCAGCGAACCCAACTCAGGCCGCAGCACCGCCGTCCGCACCCACGGCCGTTCCTTGCCAAACGCGGGCAACTGCAACAGTGACACCGAGTTCCCCCTCCTCCGCCGATCTACGGCAGATTACTCCGTTGCCTGTTCGTCTGCGTCCGACGCGGAGTGCGACTTCTCCATCGCATCCCGCACCCGCTGGACGTTATGTGCGTCGACAAAGCCGGGACCCAGCAACACACCCCGACCGGCAATCCATTGCAATAGCGCGTCAGCCAACTCATCGCCCTGGGTCAGCTGCGAATACTGCACTAACCGTGAATAGGCGACAGGAAGATAGCCCTGCAGATACGGCTGCTGATCGACCGCAAACAGCACCCGGCCGTCCTCAATCGCGTCAAGAACCTCATCGTTGAGCTCGAACACGGCGTGGATCACCGTCCGACCTTCCAACGGCAACGAGCGCGCCGCATCGATCGCTGTCGCCGCCTGGTTCATCACCTGGGTGTTCATCGTCAGTACCGCGTCGATCGATTCGTCCGCCAGGAGCGCCGCTTCTATCTGCTTCTCCACCGTGCCGCCGTTCGGATCGACTGACAACGTGGTCAGGTGCTCCAGCCGCGAACCAGCTCGAATGCAGCGAGTCTCCAGTGCGATGTTCTGGGCCTCGTGCTGCACACAGAGCAAATGCGTCGCGCCGGCTTCAACCAACCGATCTCCCACCGCCAGTCCGGCCACCGTCTCTACCTGCCCAAAGTATGAGTCAGCGCCGAGCGCCGCACCGATGTCTGCGCCGACATTGATGACATAGACCGTGACGCCAATCAACGCCGCATCCTGGACGACTTCAGACAACGCTTCGGGATCAGACAAGGTGACGACCAGCACCTCAAAACCCTGTTGCACGGCCTCGTCAATCAGCCGCACTCGCTCGGTCGCGTCCGGCGTTGACCGCCAGAACAGGTTGACGTCAAACGCCCGGGCGGCATCTTCAGCGCCCGCCCGAACGTCGTGCCAGAAGGGATCGTCTTCAGCTCCATGAACAATCATGGCCACCGACATCGGTGGAGCCAAGCCCAATCCCAGACGCTCGCGAGCCGCCTCCGCACAACCGGCGACGAGCAGTCCAACCAGTACCAAACCAGCCAAGACCAACATGCCGCCCCGGGTTGGTATTCGGTTCAGCATTAGTCATCACCTAGCTGCGGGAACCGCCGCGCATTCGATTGATCCACAAATCCGGGCCCGGTCACCAATCGACCCGTCGCCGCCCAACGTTCCATCCCGGCCAGGATCCCGCGAGTCGCCGAACCGGCCTCCAGCGAACCGAAGTACGCAAACGCAATCGGCAAAAATCCTTGCAGATACGCCTGTTGGTCAACGGCAAACAACACATCCCCAGCTTCGATCGCCTCCAGGATCGTCGGCGAGACATCAAACGTCGCCAGCTGCGCGTCTGATCCTGCCGAGTCAATCGCCGCCATCGCCAGCTCGGCAATCCCAGAATTCAACGCCAGGATGCCGTCGATTGAGGGATCCGCCTGAAGTACTGCGCCAATCTCGCCCGTCGTCGATACCCGATCACCCGTCCCGGTGACAAACAGCCGCTCCATCGATCCGCCGGACAACTCCATCGCCAGACCAGCATTCGCACAGCGCGCCTCTAGTCCCACATTGCCAGCCTCATGGATCAGGCAGAGCAACTTCTGCACCCCGGCAAACACCATCCGCTCGCCCGCTCCCAGCCCCGCGACGCCGTCCGGCTGGCCAAAGTGAGTCACTGCGCCAAACTCACGCCCTCGCTCCTCCCCCGAGTTAATCGTCATCACCACAAGCCCAGCCTCGGCGGCGGACCGAATCGACTGCTCTAATGCGTCGGGGTCGGCCAACGACACAATCAACACGTCGTACCCCAACGCCACGGCGTTATCGACCAGTCGCACCTGCTCATTGACGTTGCCGTCACCGTCGTACAACAGCTCAATGCCAAACTCTCGCTGCGCCGCAAACGCGCCCGCCGCCACCTCATCCCAGAACGGATCGCCGATCCCGCCATGCGTCACCATGGCCACGCGGATATCAGTGGCCGGCAGTACTCCGGTACCAGCCTGCAGCGACACCTCCCGATCCACGCGGCACACGTACGCCGCCACCATCGCCAACACAACGAGACCCGCCAGCACAGCCCAGCGAATCCAACCTTCGTTTGCGAGTCGCTCAATCCTTCGCGCCAGCACGCCCCTGCTCTCCCTCCTCCACCGTCCGGCCAGAGATCACGCGTACCATCTTGGAGTACCGCAATGCGAGTCACGTTAGGCTACCAATTATGCGCATTGGTCTCATCTCCGACACTCACGTGCCCGAAGCCGGCACGAAACTCTGGCCTCAACTCTGGGACCGAATCGCCACAGCCGATGTGCTGCTGCACGGCGGCGACATCCACGACATCTCGCTGATCGACAAACTCGAGCAGGTCGCACCGATTTATGTCGCCCGCGGCAACGGCGACGATGGCTCCGGCGGACGACCTGTCCAGCCCGAGGATCCTCGCCTCCGCGAAGCCTGGAACCTCGAGTTCGAGGGCTTCAAATTCGGCCTCACCCACGACATGGCATTGCCCGAGTGGCCGCCCTACCGAACCGTCGAATCGATGATGGACCACTACTTCGGCGCACCTCAGCACGTGGTCGTTCACGGCGACACCCACGTGGCCTCCATCGAAACCATCCGCGGCGTCCTCCTGATCAATCCCGGTAGCCCCATGTATCCCCGCAACCTTGACACCCGCATGGGCACACTGGGCTTCATCGAAATCAACGACGGTCGTCTTCACGCCTGGCTCGAGCAACTCGACGAAGACGGCTCCCACATCGTCCGAGAACAGCCCAAGTACGTCTACTAGACCTACTCACAGCCCCCCCTTCCCTTCTGCGAGAGCCGACCCCGTTGATTCCCCCTCCCTCTGGGAGAGGTCCTCTCTCTCTCTGATCCCCTCTCCCACTGGGAGAGATCCTCTCTATTCTGATCCCCTCTCCCTCTGGGAGAGGGTTAGGGTGAGGGCTCTCACCAACCAAATGCGCCCTTTGGACGATCCCCACCGTCACTCCACCACGGCTCCCCCTATATGAGCAGCTCCTCCGTACCGCCCCGTTAACCACGCCAACCCCGACAACCAATACGCTACGCATATGGCTGGAATCTCGGTCCTGATCCCGTTCGACCGCTCGCCCGAGTCGAGACGTGGACTTGATGTCGCCTTGCATCTCGCGCGCGTCGACCGGCGCAAGTCACGCATCCTGCCGATCTACGTCGTCGAGGTTGATCGCGCCTTCCCCGTCGACTCAGATCTGCCGCAACAATCCGCCCAGGGCGAAGCCTGCCTGGCCGAAGCCGAGGCAACCGCCAAGCAGGCCCGCGTGTCCTGTGAGGCGATCCTGTTGCAAGCCCGTAGCGCTGGGCCGGCGATCGTCGACGTGGCCGCCACGGAGCAGATTGACTTGTTGGTACTCGGCGTTTCCCATGCCAACACTGTCTACGGCGGCGGCGGCGAACAGACTGCCCTCGCCCGCAGGTCCAGCGCCGCCATCGACCTCGGACACACTGCTGACTACATCCTCTCCCATGCGCCATGCGAAGTGGTGGTCGTTCGAGAGCCAGCCGTAAACCCGGCTTCGGCTGTCAACGGCTCGTTCCACAGCCAATAGCGATCAACAGAAACAGGCCCGGCACCAATGCACGTCGTCATCATGGGCTGCGGACGACTTGGCTCCACGCTGGCCAGAGAGCTCGACTCTGAGGGCCACCACGTCACCGTCATCGACATCGACGCCGCCGCCTTCAACTGGCTCGAAGACGACTTCAGGGGGACGACCATCGTTGGGGCGGGAGAAGACATCGCAGTCCAACAAGCCGCCGGTGTCCAACGCGCCGACATCTTCCTCGCGCTCGCCAACGGAGACAACCGCAACGCGATGGCCGTTCAGGTCGCCAAACACATTCACAAAGCCCCACGAGTCGTCGCTCGCATCTACGATCCCGAACGCGCTGACGTCTACCGTCAACTCGGCATCAACGTCGTCAACCCCACCACCATCCTCGACCAGATGGTCCGCGAAGCCGCCTTTGGCGACGACCCGGCGCCTCAGAACAACAACGTTGACACATCCTCACGGACTGCGCGCTAGCCCATGTACATCATCATCGTCGGCGGCGGCAAGGTCGGACGCGGCGCAGCCCGCGACCTGATCGACATGGGGCACGAAGTCTGCGTCGTCGAGCGCGACGCCAACACTGCATGGTCGATCAACAACGAATTGGGTGAAGTCGCCCTACTGGGCGACGGCGCAGAGATTCACGTCCAGCGCGCCGCTGGCATGAACCGAGCCGACGTCGTCGTCGCCTGCACCGGCCGCGATCAAGCCAACCTCGCGGTCGGTCAGACTGCTCAGACCCGGTTCAATGTGGGCAAAGTCATTTCCCGGATCAACGATCCCCGCAATGAACGCATCTTTCGCGCCCTCGGATTTACCTTCACGATCTCCGCCACCACGGCAATCGTGAGCGCCATTGAGCAAGAAGTCAGCGCTGGCCTGACTCGTCTCACTCAGCTTCGCTCGACCGCCTTCATCCTCGCCGAACTCGCCATTCCTCATCTCGCTCCGGCGGTCGGGTGCACCGTACGCGACCTCAGCCTGCCGCCGCACACGGTGCTGGCCCTCGTCATCCGCGAAGACGACCAGTCCGAAGTTCCAGGCCCGAACACCATCATCAACGCAGCCGACGTGATTGTCGCCGTGACACAGCCACAGCACGAAGCAGAACTACGGATGGTCCTGACTGGAGAATCGTGACCTCATGACTGAATCCACGTACGATCGCCTCAGACCCCTCAGGATCGCCTACCTCGGTCCCGCCGGGACCTTCACCGAACAGGCGGCCGTCCTCTTCGCAGGCGACAACGCACATCCCGACTTCGTCCCCTATTCCAGCATCACCGCCTCCGCCGAAGCTGTGGCTCAACACGAGGTAGACGTCGCAATCGTGCCCTTCGAGAACTCGCTCGCCGGGGCCGTCGGCGAGACGCATGACTTGATCATCCATCAGCTCAATCTCTTCATCGTCGACGAACTCGTCATTCCCATTGAGCACTGCTTGATCGCCGCGCCCGATGCAGATACGTCAGAGATCCGCGTGATCTACTCCCACCCCCAGGCCCTGGGTCAATGCCAGCGCTACATCACCCGACGATTCCCCGACGCCCGCACCGAAGCCACGCTCTCAACATCGCAAGCAGTCGCCCGCGCTATCGAGGTCGGTGATCGAGTCGCCGCCATCGCGCCGCGTCGCGCCGCCGTCTTGCACAGCGCTGAGATTCTCGAGATGGGCATCGAGGACGACCATCGCAATGCGACCCGATTCGTCGTGCTCGCCCACAACGACCACGATCCAACCGGCGATGACAAAACGACGATGCTGTTCAGCACCGCCAATCGTCCCGGCGCATTGCTCAACGTCCTGAAGCACTTCGCCGACGCCGACATCAATCTCACCAGAATTGAGTCTCGTCCCGCCCGTGAGCGCCTCGGTTCATACCTGTTCCTCATCGATTGCGACGGACACCGTTCCGATCCCGCGCTCGCCAACGCCCTGGAACGCCTCGAACCCGAACTCGATCGACTACGCATCATCGGCAGTTACCCAAAGGCGCCGAGACCCTGACTCCTTCGTCGAAACCGATCCAACATGCCCGAGATACCCGAGCTCCAGCACATCGCCCAGGTTCTCACCAACCGCCTCGCCAATCGCCCCATCACAGATGTCGACATCCAGAAACCAATCGTGATCCGACTGCCCCGCGAAGATTTCGAGGCCGGACTCCTCGGCGCATCCTTCCGCTCTGTCGAACGCTCGGGCAAGTTCCTCCTCTTCCACACCGACCGCGACAGCATCCTGGCCGTCAATCCCATGCTCAACGGACGCTTTCAGTGGACATCCGAACCCGACGGCAAGAAAAAGGCGCATGCCCGAACCTGCTTCACCCTGAAGTTCCACGATGACAATGACGCCCAACTGGGCATCCGCTACATCGACGAGCGCTACCTGGGCAAAACCTACCTCGTCGACGCCGACGAACTCGACACCGTTCCGGTGCTCAACGAACAAGGCCCGGACGCCCTCGATCCCGCATTCGATCAGGCAGCGTTCCTGCAGCGCCTGAAGCGGTATCGCGGCCAGGTCAAGAATGCCATTGTCAACGCCAGATTCATCGCCGGCATCGGCAATGCCTACTCCGACGAAATCCTCTTCAACGCCGGCATCCACCCCTTTACCAAGATCTCAACCCTCGACGAACACCGCCGCATCCGGCTCTACCAATCGATCCGCGACACTCTCGCCTGGGCCGCCGAGAGCGCCGCATCCGAAATTGGTCAGAAGATCGACAGCAAACCAAGAGACTTCCTCAATGTCCACCGCAAAGGCGGCCAACCCTGCCCAACCTGCGAGAATCCCATCTCCGAGGTCGCCCCAAACCGACGAGTCACCTCCTTCTGCCGAACCTGCCAACCGACCTAGCCGCCCGACATCAACCGCTCCGCGCCCGGGATAAACGGCGCCCAACCCGGCTGATGCTCCAGGTACTGCCCGAACAGGTTCGCGGGAGTCACTGTCGGACGCTTCGGCTGCGAACGCAACACCATGCGAGCCTCGCGCGGCGTCCGCCCGGCCTTGCGGTGGTTGCAACCCCGACACGCCGAGACCAGATTCTCCCACGTGTGGCTGCCGCCGCGGAAGCGTGGCATCACATGATCCAACGTCAAATCCTTGAGCGCCGTGCGCCGCCCGCAATACTGGCAGCGGAACCGATCACGAACAAACACCTCGCGCCGCGACAGCCGCATCACCGGCCGCGGTCGACGGATGAAATACACCATCCGGATCACCGAAGGCACATCAAACTCGTCGCCAAATGATCGGAGTAACGCCTTCGCCCGGTCCAACCGATCAATCACCTCGGCCTTGCCTCGGGCGACCAGGACCACCGCTCGACGCACATTGCAGACATGCAACGGCTCATAGTTCTGATTCAACACCAACACTGACTTATTCAGAACCGTCATCGCACCGACGTGATCGTATCACCGCCAAAGCAAACCGGACATTTGCGTCTCGTTAGACCCTCCGTAGGGCGCAAGCAAACGCACAGTCCCAACCGAAAACCCCCTCAACATTCATCTTGCTCCTCACGTAGACCTATCAATCACTCCCTTTCTCCCCCCTTTGCGGGGGAGATGCCGTAGGCAGTGGGGGGTTCCCCGGCATACGAGGCAGAGTGCATCTGCGTTCCACCACTCACGACCCAGGCTGAAACGCTTAGCCGCCCCCCAGCGCGCCACCGACCCCGTCGACACCGGACCGCAACTCATCCACTTCGGACACAAACTCCTGGATCGCCAGGTCGAACTCCGACGGCAATAGCGCCCGAACCACAGGCGCATTGTCCATCATCGCCCAACCCACAACCGACCCGCCGATCTCACCCTCTGCGTCATCCAGATCTGCAAACACCACGATCGCGATCGCTGCCTGCGCGAGCAACAGGCCAAACAGGACGCCAAACAATCCGCCCGCCGCTCGGTCGGCCCAGCCCAGCAGCAACAACGATGCCAACCCGCGCAGGAACGTTCCCACCACATAGCCGCCAACTGACACCAACGCCAGGATCACGGCAAAGCTCGCGGCCTGCATCACCCCCGACGGAGCGTCCGAGATGGCCAGATCGACAAACACGCGCTCGTGGTACACGCCCGCCAGCAGCACACCCACCACGACCGCCAACAACGCCACGCTGGCCCGCAGAATCCCCAACCGCCAGCCCCACACGCCGATGCCGATGGCCACCAACAGGATGGCCAAATCAATCCAGCTCAAGCCCAGAATCAGCCCGGATTCGTCCACGATCATCACTGTACACAGGTCTGCCGACCTCACTATCAAGCTCGATATCCGACCTCGCTGATGGGTTCCGACACTTCCGAGTCGGCAGCAGCCGGCAGTGGCGTGTTCCCGTTGAGCAAGCCAAGTTTGGCCATCGACGCATAGTCCGACCGTGTCACGATCACATGATCCAGCAACTCAATCTGCATCGTGGTGGCTGCCGACCGCAAGTCCGCCGTCATATCTTCGTCCGCCACAGACGGCTTCGGCGACCCTGAAGGATGATTGTGCACCACGATCATCGCCGGCCCCTGATGCACAATCACCGGGCGCAGCAACTCCGCCACGCGGACCGACGCTCCGTGCACCATGCCCTTGTACAGCCGTTCCTCACGTATCAGGCAATGCTGCTGATCCATGACCAACACCCACACTTCCTCATGCACCAGATCGCCCAACAACCCGCGATAGCGCTCGAACACCTGCCGCGAAGTCCGGAATGGCTCACGAGCCGGCCATTCGTCATCCGCCAGACCTCGCGCCGCCAGCTCCACCGCCGCCTTGACCCGCGACACCTTGGCTTCCTTCAGCCCCGAGACCCGCATCAACTCTTTCATGTCGGACCGCAACAGGCCGACCAATCCCCGGTCGGCCAGCAGCCGCCGAGAAATCTCCAGCACGTTCTCACCCCGTCGACCTGAACTCAGCAGGATCGCCAGCAGTTCCGCGTTCGACAGCGCGTCGGCGCCCAGGCGCAACAACCGCTCACGCGGCCGGTCCGCAGGATCCATATCCCTTATGCGTTGAGCCGCGGGTTTGGCCGAATCCGCATCGTCGATCTCCGCTGTTTCAGCCTGCCGAGACCGTTCCTCGTCTTCTTCCGCCCACGCCGCCTGCAATTCAGCTAGAGGATCGCGCACTCGATCACTCGTCGCGACTGTCGCCGAAGGTCGGCAGATCGACCCGCTCTCGAACCGGCCTCGCTTCTCGTTCACGCGCTCGCTCTTGCCGACGCAGCTCCCTGGCCTCCTGCTCTTCCTCTTCTGCTTCTTCTTCCTCGGTGCGCGGACGCTCATCTTCGTCCAGTGGCCGCCAGGACACCACCGCGTTGGTATGCGGATAGTGATTCAGATACACCCAACCGCCCGGCTCCGGCATCTCATCGAACATCAAATGAGGCACCCGATACACCCGCCGCGCAACCAGCACATAGTGCGCCCGGAAGAAGATCAGCAGGTCAAACTTGCGCCACTTCCGCGCCACCTGACCTGTCGTCTCGATCGGCGCGGAAAACCAGTCGCGGAACGCCGAAAGCGCCGAAAATCCCGACAACAACCCAATCAACGCGAACAGCGAGAAACCAAACCACGATCCGCCGTTGCCGCCTAACGCCTCCACCATCATGTAGACCGCGCCGACCGTCAACAGACCAAACGCCGGAGTCCAAATCAACATTGATCGCAGAATCCCACGCCGCGCTCGCTGATCGTCTGGAGCCTGTGTTCCCCGCAGTTGCTCAAACCTATCCGCCGCCACGACCACGGCTCCCGTCATCCACGGCCAGCGGCTCGTCCGTTACCACTTGAACATCCCACTGGGGAATCCAGATCCACTCGCCGCGGATCAGGGTCGAATCCTCCCGCAAATGCCAATTCCACTGCAACAGATCAGCCATCGTCACGCCTCTAGCTGCCGCAATCACAAACAGCGATTCCCCGCGCTGGACCTGATATCGCTCAAACGATCTCGGCAAGTCTGGCCCGATCGGATCCGGACGGCCCGGAACAATCCCGGATTGAGCCGGAATCTCCGATCCTCCCGCTGGACCTTCAATCACAGCCGATACAGCTGAACTCGCCTGGTCCTCCGCAGAACCCTGCACAGCGACTGTAGCGCTATCAAGTCCGACCGAAGAATCCGAAGTCGCCACATCGGAACCAACCACCGGGGGTACACCTGACGGCGTCTCAGCCGCCGATTCCACTTCAGCCACAGACACGAGCTCTGGCGATGTCGAAGAAGTGCCCCACAATGCTGCAACAACAACAACCGCAACGGTCAGTGCAACGACAATCCCCAACTCAAAGACCCGCGAATTGCGCATGACGCCATTCGTGGAGAAGTTGACGACCGGGTTGTCAACCGCCATCGCAGTCCCCGGATACCACACCAACAGCATCTGTTGGCCTGCAACTGTTAAGCAGGGTTAACGATAGCGCAACTGACCCGCGCCAGAGTTCCCGGTCTCTGCATCAATCGAAGTCGAGTTGATATCGAGAACGGGCACTCGCAGACGTTCTGAATCGCGGCCGCTACTTCAGTTCGACCGTCGCTCCAGCCTCTTCCAGCGACACCTTGATCGCCTCGGCCTCTTCCTTGCTCAGGCCTTCCTTGACAGTTTGCGGCGCCGACTCGACGAATTCCTTCGCCTCGCGCAGGCCCAGCTCGGTCACTGCGCGCACGGCCTTGATCACGTTGATCTTCTTGTCGCCGAACTCCTGCAGGACCACATCGAACTCGGTCTGCTCTTCGACCTCCTCGGCCGTCGCCGCGGCGCCGTTGCCACCCACTGCGACTGCCGCGACCGGAGCCGCCGCGGTCACACCGAATTCTTCCTCGATCTTTTTGACCAGGTCACGCGCTTCGAGAATCGTCATCGCGCTGATCAGTTCAAACGCTTCGTCAACCTTCGACATGTCAGTCTCCACTCAATGCCGGTCATTCAGACCGAGTTGTCTCTGTTTCTGCGCCCAGGTTCCAGCCCGAGCAAGTCACTTGCTATTCGGCAGGCGCTTCCGCTGCTTCTGGCTGGTCGGCTAACTGCTCGGCTCGAGCCTCAACGATCGCCGCAACATCGCGGAAGACCGCACTCAGCACGCCAGCCAATCCGGCGACAGGACTGTTCAGACCGCCCGCGACCTTCGCCATCAGCTCCGGTCGGCTGGGTACATCGGCCAACGCTGCGACCTGTGATCCGTCCTGCAGTTCGCCTTCGACGAACACGCCGCGAATCGGCAAATCCAGCCGATTCTCGCGCGTGTACTTCTGCAGCGCCCTGGGTGCTTCAGTCAGATCGCCAAAGCCAAACAGCAGTGCCGTCGACTCTTCGGCCAGATCGGCCGCTGCAACATGCCCGGCGCCATCCGCGGCTCGTCGCCACAGCGTGTTCTTGATCACCCGCAGTTCGGTCTCCGGCGCTTCCGCCCGAATCCCGCGTCGCATCTCCTGCATGTCCTTCACGGACAGACCGCGATAGTCGATCCCAATCGTGATCGACGCACGAACCAACCGCTCTGCCAGCAGCGCGACCTGCTCCCGCTTACGTTCTGTCGCCATACAACCCTCGCAAGTCCGTCTCTGCCGCCGCCCCAACCCGCTCGACCAACAGACTTGCAACCACAACTCAACTCGCATCAACTGCGAGCGTCAAATCGGCTGCTGCCTGCGCTGGACGTTTCCAGACTCTCCAACCGGAGAGCCGCCAGCGGTCTCGGGCGGCAAATGCGTTCCTTAGTCGATTCCTAGCCTAGAGCCTTCGCCAACAGACGAAGGAAGCAAACAGCACACTTGCTTAGTCAACCCGCAACGCCAGCGTCGACTGTTGCTCCAGCTTCACGCCGGGACCCATCGTTGATGCGATGTTCAGCGACCGAATGTAGCTCCCCTTCGAACCCGAAGGTCGCGCCTTAACGATCTCCGTCACCATCGTCACCAGGTTGTCGAGCAACTGGTCTTCAGCAAAGCTCGCCTTGCCCAATGGCACATGCACCGAGGCTTCGCGGTCGGTACGGAACTCGACTCGGCCCGCCTTCGCCTCAGCGACGGCCTTGGCCACGTCGTTCCGATCGACAACCGTGCCGGCACGAGGATTCGGCATCAGACCGCGAGGTCCCAATACCCGACCCAAGCGGCCAACCTTGCCCATCAACTCACGCTGAGCAACGGCCACGTCAAAGTCGGTAAATCCATCCTGGACCTGCTGAATCAGCTCGTCCGAGCCGACAATCTCGGCCCCTGCCTCAGATGCGGCCGTCGCGGCGTCGCCCTCGGCGAACACCGCCACCCGGACTTCCTTGCCCAGCCCATGCGGCAGACGCGCCGTGCCACGCAACTGCTGATCGGCGTGTCGCGTGTCCAGTCCGGTTCGGATATGCAACTCGATCGTTTCATCGAACTTCGCGGTCGCCATCTGCTTGACCAGCGCGACCGCCTCGTCCGGCGGATAATGCGATTCCTTGTTGTATGAGTCCACTGCGCCGCGATAGCGCTTGCCGTGCTTCGGCATGACTAGCCCTTAACTTCTACGCCCATCGAACGCGCAGTGCCGGCAACCATCTTCATGGCGGCCTCAATGTCGTTCGCATTCAAGTCTTGCATTTTCTGTTCGGCGATCACCCGCACCTGGTCCGAGCTGATCGATCCGGCCACCTCACGGCGAGGCTCCGACGCGCCCTTCTCCAGACCCGCCGCTCGGCGAATCAGATCCGACGCTGGCGGCGTCTTCAGATCGAACGTGAATGAACGATCCTCATAGACCGTGATCTGCGCAGGGATCAACTCCCCGGCGTTCGACGCGGTGCGCTCGTTGTAGCTCTTGACGAACTCCATAATGCCCACGCCGTGCTGACCCAGCGCAGGTCCGACCGGCGGCGCAGGACTGGCCTTGCCCGCCTCCAACTGCAGTGTCAACACTGCTCGTACACGCTTCGCCATCCAGCTATCTCCCTATCCGCCCCCGAACAACCGCCGGCGGCGCGAACGCACAAGTGACCAGCCTACAGGCCGACGACCTTGGCAATGTCCTGGGCAATGTCCTGCTATTGCTTCTCCACTTGATCGAAGTCAAGCTCAAGCGGCGTCTCTCGACCAAACATCGAGATCCGGACTCGGACCTTGCCCTTTTCGACGTTGATTTCTTCCACTTCGGCCACCATGTCCAGGAACGGACCATCCGTCAGGCGCACCGAATCGTTGACCGCGAATCCCACACGCACTCGAGGTTCCTCGACCTGCGTCTGACCAATGATCTTGTGTACCTGCATCGGCGGCAGTGGGCGCGCTCGGTCACGCTGTTCCTCCCGTGTGCCAACAAAGCCCGTCACCCCGTCAGTCCCATTCACCACGTGCCACGACTGGTCCGAGAGTTCGCCGGTCTGCTTGTCCAGACGAATCTGCAACAGCACATAACCCGGTAGCAGCTTTCGCTCGACTTCGCGGCGCTTGCCACCTCGAATCTCCACCTCTTGCTGCGTCGGCACCATGACGAAGCGCTTCTCCGCCATACCCTTCTTGGCCACTCCGGCCTGTTCTGGCCTCAGCTCGACAAAGTGCTCCTCCGCATCCATGTTGCGGATTCGCAGGTCCAACGCGTCGCGCACCCGATTCTCATGCCCGGTGTACGTATTGATCGCAAACCACGCCGCATCAACCTCCTGGATGCCCTCCAGCGAGACCGCAGGTTCCGCCTCCTCGACTTCAGCCTCGTCACTCTGCAGGAACGACGCGATCGGCGTCTCCTCCTGTTCGACCGGACGATCCAACTCCAGCGCCGCCAGCGCTTCCGCCGCCGTCGTGTCGATCTCCGCCTCAGCCGACTGCTCTTCGGCCTCCAGGCCCAGCGCACGCGCAGCCGCCAGCACCTCTTGCAGCTCTCGTTCGGCTGCCGAGATTTCGCGACGGCCAAATCCGCTATCGGTCGCTTCAGCTTCAGGTGTGTCTTGTGAAGTCGTCACTATGGCAACAACGTTTCCTCAACGACTCGGTTCAGACCAAAGTCGATCGCTCCCAGGAAAATCCCAACCGCAATCGCTACAACCAACACCACCACCGTCAGGTTCGCCGTCTCCTGGCGGGACGGCCAGACCACTTTACGCAGCTCGTCGATGATCGACATGATCCCGCGCGGATGGGTCAGCCGGTAAAACAGGCTCCGCACTCGCGGGGTGTCCGCCGTGGTCGGTCGCGACGCTCCGATCTCCCGTCGAGGACGTGCCGGCAATGCCGCCGCTTCAGATGCCGGACCCGCTCCTGTGTCCGCCGACGCAGCCGCCGCTTCCGGTTGCGGAGTTGGACGAGCCGGTCGCGGTGTTGACGACGCCCGCGGCTGTCCGCTGCGGCGTCCCCTCCGTCTTCGGCTATCTCGCGATCTGGCCACGAATCACCGCGTCTCTCGGTACGCCCGACGCGTGCGACAGTTCGGGCAGTACTTCGTCAGCTCCAGACGATCCGCGTCATTGTGACGATTCTTCGTCGTGTGATACGTGTGCGACTGGCACTCACGACAGCGCAGCGTGATGAACACTCGATCACCCTTCGCCATGGCCTGTTCCCTTCCTCAAGCGCCAGCCATGTCAGACATGCCGGCCGAATAGAACTATCTTCGCACGATCCAGCGCTGCCGCGCTATTCCCGAGTCACTCAATTCTCATTGAGTAACTACTCGATGATCGAGGTGACCGCGCCGGCGCCCACCGTCCGGCCGCCCTCGCGAATCGCGAAACGCAGCCCTTCCTCCAGCGCAATCGGCGATATCAACCGCACCTTCATCTGCACGTTGTCGCCCGGCATCGCCATCTCAATGCCCTCCGGCAAGCCAATCTCGCCCGTCACATCCGTCGTCCGAATGTAAAACTGCGGACGGTAGCCCGGGAAAAACGGACTGTGCCGTCCGCCCTCGTCCTTGCCCAGGATGTAGACCTCCGCCTCAAACGCCGTGTGCGGTGTAATCGAGCCCGGCGCCGCCAGCACCTGCCCGCGTGAGATCTCCTCACGGTCAATCCCACGCAGCAGACAGCCCACGTTGTCCCCCGCCTCGCCCGTCGGTAGCGTCTTCTTGAACATCTCCACGCCCGTCACCACCGTCGTCCGCGTGTCCTTGATCCCGACAATCTCAATCTCCTCCCCACTGTTCACCACCCCGCGCTCGATCCGACCCGTCGCCACCGTCCCACGTCCCTTGATCCCGAACACGTCCTCAATCGGCATCAAGAACGGCATGTCCCGCGGTCGCTCCGGCGTCGGGACGTACTCGTCCACCGCCGACATCAACTCCAGAATGCTCTCGTACTCCGGCGCACTCGCGTCCGTCGACTCCGACTCCAACGCCGCCAACGCGCTGCCCCGAATCACCGGACAGTCGTCGCCGTCAAAGTCCTGATCCGACAACAACTCCCGCACCTCCAGCTCAACCAGGTCCAGGAGCTCCTCGTCGTCCAGCTGATCGACCTTGTTCAAATACACCACCATCCGCGGCACGCCCACCTGGCGAGCCAGCAAAATATGCTCCCGCGTCTGCGGCATCGGTCCGTCCGGCGCCGCCACCACCAAAATCGCGCCGTCCATCTGCGCCGCGCCCGTAATCATGTTCTTGATGTAGTCCGCGTGTCCCGGCGCGTCAATGTGCGCGTAGTGCCGATCCTCCGTCTCGTACTCCACGTGCGCAATCGCAATCGTGATCCCCCGCGCTCGCTCCTCCGGCGCGTTGTCAATCGAGTCGAAACTCGAAAACGACACGTTCTCATCCGCCAGCGCCAGCGTCTTCGTGATCGCCGCCGTCAACGTCGTCTTGCCGTGATCTACGTGACCAATCGTGCCCACGTTCACGTGGGGCTTCGTCCGCTCGTACACCTGTCGCGCCATCTTCTGGTCCTCCGCTGACTGCTTTGTGAGTGTTCCGTTGAATCGGCTGATGCTGTGGATGGAGCCCGCATTCAGATTTGAACTGAAGACCTCGTTCTTACCAAGAACGCGCTCTACCGACTGAGCTATGCGGGCAAGGATCCGCCCAGACCATCCTTACTGGTTCGGCCTGATCCAACACTAGAACCGCCGGCAACACTCAGTCGTGCCGCGGCGGCCCATGTTCGTTCCTTGGTGCTGGTGCCGGGGGCAGGATTCGAACCTGCGAAGCCTTTCGGCGCCGGTTTTACAGACCGGTGGTATTAGCCACTCACCCACCCCGACACAACCTCCATCTTACTCCCATCAATCCTGTCCACACATCCGCTTCAGCCCGCCTCCACCCAACCCATCCACTCACGATCTGTTCACCAGCACGCAAACCACGTCCAACCACGCAAACCGCGTCCAACATTGTGGAGCCCAAGGGGGGATTCGAACCCCCAACCTGCCGATTACAAATCGGCTGCGCTGCCAATTGCGCCACCTGGGCCTGTTCCGATCCTAAACCGACCCAAGCCGAATTGCGGCCATCGGTAGTATTTTGCATTTGACGCAATCAATGATCTCTTTATCCTGCAACTGGCGTTTCATCATCATTCCAATCAAGTCAGTAAACGCATAGCTAAGGACCCTCGTGAATCGCATTCTGATCGCTGCCGTCGCGGCAGCGCTCGTCGTGGGCGCCGCCGGACTCACTGCGCTCCAACCCGTCTCCGCCCAGCCAGGCGGACCTGCCGTCTGCCTCTCGCTGCCAGCCGGAGAACACACATTCACGGCCCCCGCTCGGGACCGCGAAGGCGACGTCTCGTTCACCGTCACCGTCAGCGAGGGTGGGGTCGTCACCGGGTTCACCGAGCCAGGCGGACAATCAATCCCGCCCGCCGCCATGTTCGATATCTTCTCTGGCGAAGACGCCTATCCGCTTCCCGAGGGCGTCTCCTTCGTCGAGTGCGCCAGCGACGAACTAGCAAGTGGCGACGAGGCCGCATCAGCAGCAGCCGAGATCTGCGTCAACCTCGAACCAGGCAGCCACAACAGATCAGCGACCGCAGGCGGGCGGACCTACGAACTCGCCATCCACGTGGGCGACCACAACCAGGTCACCAGCATCGACGTGCTCGGCCAATCCTACTCCGCAGTCGAGGGGATCGGCTTGCTCGAACAGTTCGGCGCGGCATTGCCCGCCGGCGTCGAAGTCGTTCCATGTGAAGGCGCAATGGGTGAAGGCGGAATGGCCGACCACGGGTCCGATGGCGGACAGCCCACTCCCTTCGTGAATGCGGGCAGCGGCGGACTCGCCGATTCCAGCGACCAAACCGGCCTCTGGTCAGCCATCGCAACCTTCGCCATCCTCGTAATCGCCGTCACCGTCGTCACCCAACGACGCCGAATCACCATCCGCAACCGGGAGTAAGTGGTCAACCGTCGGTTTCCAACTCCTTGCAAAGGACTCCTTGCAGCGCAAGCTGTCGTTCGGCTCCTATCCCCTCTCCCTCTGGGAGAGGGTGAGGGTGAGGGTCGGGGCGCGGGCCAAGAGCCTCAGCAACCAGATGTACGGCGCTGTAGCCCCACTTCCCTGCGAAGACCTCAACGCCTAAACCCTTAGAACCTCAGAGCACTCTCGACCAACGAATCCGCGCCGGGCTCCTCCTCGACCGCCTCAGGTTCTGGCTGGACCCGGCGCCAGCGTGTTCCTTCGCGCGTATCCTCGAGCGCCACACCCAACTCCGTCAAACGATCACGCACCGAGTCAGCCAACTCATACTGTTTGGCCCCACGCAACTCCTGCCGCATCGTGACCAGCAGGTCAATGAACGGCCCCGCGTCCGACTCGCCCGACATCGACACGCCAGCAAAGCCCAGACCCAGCACACCGCCTAACTCGACCAACGTGTCCCGAGCTGTGCCAGCGGGACGACCTTCAGCGCGCGCCCGATTAATCTCCCGAGCCAGATCAAACAACACCGCCAACGCCTGGGGTGTATTCAGATCATCCTCAAGCGCCGCGACAAACGTCTCTCGCGACTCCGTCCCATCAATCTCGCCGTCGCCATCGACCAACGGCAACGTCGCCGCCGTCCGCAATCGCTCCGCGCCACGCGCCGCCGATGACAACGATGCCTCGGAGTACGTCAACGGCGACCGATAGTGCCCGCCCAGCACGAACATCCGCAATCCGTCCGCGCCATACCGATCCAGCCCCTCGCGCAAACGCACGATCTTGCCGGTCGACTTCGACATCTTCTCGCCACCCACCTGCATCATCGCGTTGTGCATCCAGTGACGGACAAACGGATCCCGACCGGAATACCCCTCCGACTGAGCGATCTCGTTCTCATGGTGCGGGAAGATCAGGTCCATCCCGCCGCCATGCAGGTCAATCTGCTCGCTCAGATAACGAATCGACATCGCCGAACACTCAATGTGCCAGCCCGGCCGACCCGGACCCCACGGACTCTCCCACTGCGGCTCGTCCGGCTTGGCGCCCTTCCACAGGGTGAAGTCCATCGCGTGCTCCTTCGCCACGCCGATGTCCGTCGGCTCCGCCGAAATCATGTCGTCCAGCGACCGACCCGACAGCTTGCCATAGCCCGGCATCTCACGGACACGGAAGTACACGTCCCCGCCGGCCGGAT
The DNA here is from genome assembly GCA_964291515.2 of Dehalococcoidia bacterium. Lineage (GTDB taxonomy): Bacteria > Chloroflexota > Dehalococcoidia > Bin125 > Bin125 > Bin125. The sequence goes on along the minus strand of OZ219805.1, from coordinate 3,027,215 downwards.
ACGCCATCCCCTTCTCGATCAGCCCGCCGATCAGCTCCAGCATCTGCGGAATCTCTTCGGTCGCACGAGGATGCACATCCGCCGGAGCTATCCCCAGCTCGCGCCACTCGCCCATAAACGACGAGATCTGCCGCTCGGCCAACTCCGATACAGATATCCCTTCCTGAGCCGCCCGAGCGATCAGCTTGTCATCCACGTCGGTGAAGTTGTAGACCAACCGCACCCGACGCCCACTCCATTCCAGGTAACGACGCAGCGTGTCGAAGATGATGATCGACATCGCATGACCCAGATGCGCATCGTCATACGGGGTAATCCCGCAGACATACATCGAAATCGGATCATCCTGAGGCGAAAACGCCTGCTTACGGCGAGTCAGCGTGTTGTACAGCTCCACAAACCAACCCCATTCACTTGCGAGTCGTCAATCAAAGCCTAATCAACCCCTGACAAACTTCACCCTTCAAAGGAGGTGTCACGAAGTGACGGAGAGGGCCGCCCTCATCTCATCGCCACTTAGCCCGCCGCTGTCTCCCCAGGCCCCACCTGCGCATCCTCCACCTGATCCCGTAACCGACGCAGCTCCAATCGCATCTCCGACATCGCCATCTCAAGCGACTCAATCCGATCGTGCTCGGGGTCCGGCAGTCGCAGCATCGTGTCGTCGCCGGGGTCGTAATACGCCACCACGTGACCCGGTACACCAACCACCGTGGAATACTGCGGCACATTCGACACCACCACCGACCCCGCTCCGATCCGCGCCCCGCTGCCTATCGTCACCGCGCCAATGATCGACGCCCCCGCACCGACCAGCACTTCCTCGCCAAACGTTGGATGCCGTCGCTCGCGCAGTGTCGATGTCCCACCCAGCGTCACACCCTGATGCAGGTGACAACGCTTGCCCAGTCGTGCCGTCTCGCCAATCACCACACCCATGCCATGGTCAATCAAACACGGAGTCGCAATCTGCGCCCCGGGATGGATCTCGATCCCCGTCAACAGGCGTCCCATATGAGACAGAAACCGAGGCAGCACCGGAACGCCCAGACTCAACAACGAGCTGGAAATCCGGTGCAACATCAACGCATGAATCCCCGGATACGCAACAAGCACTTCCAGCCAGAACGTCGCCGCCGGATCACGTTCCATCGTGAACTGGATGTCCGCCCAGACCCCGTCGACAAAGGAGTTAAACCGACCCTCAATCTCTCGCAGAAGTCCCATGTCCGCAGCCTATACGTCCATTTGGCCCGACATTGCGTGGCCCGACATGGCCGACCGGCGAACCCGTAGCGTCGCCACGGCATGAGCGGCCATGCCTTCTGCTCGGCCCAGCGCCCCCATCCCTTCAGCCGTCGTCGCCGCGACATTCACCGCACCAACATCTACATCCAGTGCTTTCGCCAGTCGAGCTCGCATCGCGGCAATATGCGGCCGCAGCCGCGGCCGTTCAGCTATCACAGTCGCATCAACCGACTGCACCGAGGCTCCGACCGCCGCCAACCGATCCAGCACCACCGACAGCATCGCCACGGAACTCGCTCCGGCCCAAGCTGGGTCACGAGTGCCAAAGTGCGCCCCGATATCACCCAGACCGGCGCCGCCCAGCAGCGCGTCGATGATCGCATGCGTCAGCACATCTGCATCCGAGTGCCCAGCCAGCCCATCCGCTCCAGCGATTTCAATCCCGCCCAGCACCAACGCTCGCTCCGCCGAGAACCGGTGAGAGTCAATCCCAATCCCCGTCCGAACTTCATGGCCAGCGCCCAACAACGCCTCAGCCACGATCAAATCCGCGGGAGACGTGATCTTCGGATTCGGACCTCCAACATCATGCACGACAACCCGCTCCCCAATGCGCTCAACCAGAGCTGCATCATCAGTCGCCACAACTCCGGCCTCGCGAGCAGCAATATGCGCCTGCCGCAGCGTTTCGGCGCGAAACACCTGAGGCGTCGCAACCGCCCGCAATGTCGACCGCTCCGGCGTGGCCACGATCGTCTCCTCGGAATCCACCACCTTGATCGTGTCGACCGACGGCCCACCCGCAATCACCCCGACCCCGCCAGCCGCAGCCGTAATGCATCCGGCGATCCCACTCGCTGTTATCAACGGCCTCGCACCGTCGTGCACTGCCACGACATCAATCTGCTGCAGCGCCGACAATCCAGCCCACACCGAGTCCTGCCGCTCCTTGCCACCCGTTACCAGCGCTCGAACCTTCTGCCTCTCACGACACAGTTCAGCCACCGCTGACCGATTCGCCAACGACGTCACGACGATCACATCATCGATCGCATCACACGCGTCAAAGGCCGATAGCGTCCAACTCAGCACCGGCCGACCCGCCAGCTCAGCCAGTAGCTTGTCGCCGCCACCCATCCGGCGGCTGCTCCCCGCCGCCAAGATGATCGCCCCCACTCTCATCGGTCGCGTCTCACGCCGCATCCTCACTGTCGACAAGCTGCGCAAACACCATCCGACCGGCCTGCGTTTGAATCACACGCTTGACCACCAGATGGCGTACCTCACCAATCACCGATGCTCCCTCCTCAACCACCACCATCGTGCCATCTGCCAGATAGCCCACGCCCTGCTGGTCTCCGCGACCTGGCTCAATCACTTCCACGGTCAAAGCCTCGCCTGGCAACACGTTCGTCTTCACCGCATTGGCCAGCACATTCAGGTTCAGCGCCCGCACGCCTTCAAGTTCCGCCACCCGCGCCAGATTGGAATCGGTCAGAGCCAGCGCCGACCCTCGCTCCACAGCCATCCGCACCAACCGGGCATCGACATCGCCATCCGCTCCTGTGGACTCGTCGTCAACAATCTCCGTCGAGACTGACTCTTCACCCTGCAATCGCGCCAGCAGCTCGAGGCCAGCCCGTCCCCGTCCCCGCTTCAGCGCGTCCGAGCTGTCCGCGACCCGCCGCAGTTCATCCAGGACAAACCGTGGCACAACAACGTCGGCCAACAGGAAGCCGCTCGCGGCCACTTCCACGATGCGGCCATCGATGATTGCCGACGTGTCGAGAATCACTTCGGTCGGCGACGAGGGCCGAATCAACGCCACCGATTCCGCCACCTCATCCGCGCGCCCGCGCACCGTGTTGACAAAGCGCTCCACTTCAACCCGCCGTCCCAGCGCCACCCCAATTCCAATCGGAGACAGCAAAATCGCCACACCAATCGGAGCAAAATCGCCCGCCGCGCCAGGCAAGGCCCCCAACACCGGAGACAACAGCGCCGCCGTGACCAGTGCGGCCACGAGACCGAACCCGCCCAGCAAAATCTCTAGCGTCGAGATCGAGCGCAGGATCCCCCGCCGCATCCACCAGACCGGCGAAAGGGTCCACTCCCACAGCCGTCGCGCTGCCTTAATCACGGCAGGCTCCACAAAAGGAAAATGGCGGCCATGCGGCCGCCAATCAGTCCAGAGCGGTCAACCGCCCAATAAATCCAGGCGCATCCCTGCGCAGATCCAAATATACAGGATTCCACCCCCACTCCGCTACGCCATCCGCCGTCATTCCTGCGCAGGCAGGAATCACGAACCACAACACTCCAGACCCAACAACATCCACCAGCCGTCCCTCACAACCCCAGCAGCCCGCTCCCTCCCCCCGCTCCCCTCCGTCATTCCTGCGCAGGCAGGAATCACGAACCACAACACTCCAGACCCAACTTCAACCACCAGCCGTCCCTCAACACCCCAGCTGCCTACTCCCATTCCCCTCTCCGGTTTGGACACCATCGCAACTCCACCTCACTCTCTGGTAGCGTGAAACCACCGTTCGCTCCGATTGCGAAGAGCAACTGCGAGACCCACGATGCCCACCGTCAACATCGACCCACTCCTACGCGGTGTCTCCAAACCCGCCCGATACGTCGGCGGCGAGTGGAACGTCATCGAGCACAACTGGAACGAACGCGCCGTCCGTTGGGGTCTGATCTACCCCGACCTCTACGACATCGGCCAGTCCAACGGCGGACTCGCCATCCTCTACGACATCCTCAATCACACCTCCGACACCCTCGCCGAGCGTTGCTACACGCCCTGGCCCGACATGGCCGACAGTCTGCGCGCCCACAGACAGCCGCTCTTCTCACTCGAAAATCGGCGCGGTCTGCGCGACTTCGACGCACTCGGCTTTTCCCTCTCCTACGAACTCACCTACACCAACATCCTCGAAATGCTCGACCTCTCCGGGATTCCGATCCGCAGCCTCGATCGCAACGAGGACGACCCGATCATCTTCGCCGGCGGCTCGGGCGCGCTCGTCCCCGAGCCGCTCGCGCCCTTCATCGACGCCTTCATCCTCGGCGAAGCGGAAGACGTCATCCTCGAGGTCAACCAACTCCTGCACGAGGCCAAGTCGCAGGGAGCGTCCCGACTCGACCTCCTGCGAGCCCTCGCACGCACGCCAGGCGTCTACGTTCCTCGCTTCTACGAGTGGCGATACGAGGCCGACGGCACACCCGCCGAGGTCTTCGCCACCGACGACGCCTCAGTCCCTGTCGTCAAGCGCTTCATCCAGGGACTTCCGCCAATCCTGACCAAACCGATCGTCCCCTATCTCCAGACCGTCCACGACCGCGGAGGCATCGAAATCCAGCGCGGCTGCACCCAGGGCTGCCGATTCTGCCAGGCCGGCATGATCTACCGACCGTTGCGCGAGCGCACCCCAGAGGAAGTGGTCGCTGGAGCCAAAGAACTCTTCCGCAACACAGGATTCGACGACCTCTCCCTCGTCTCCCTCTCCTCCACCGATCACTCCCAGATCAAGGCCATCGTCCGAGCCCTGCGCGCTGAGTTCGGCGACGACATCGGCGTCTCGCTGCCCTCCACCCGCGTAGACAGCTTCAGTGTCGATGTCGCCCTGCTCTGCTCGCCGCGCAAGAAGCATTCGATGACCTTCGCCCCCGAGGCCGGCTCCCAGCGCCTGCGCAACGCCGTCAGCAAAGTCGTCGACGAACAGGACCTGCTCGACGCCGCCCGCAACGCCTTCGAGCAAGGCTGGACATCGATCAAGCTCTACTTCATGGTCGGCCTACCGACTGAAACCATGTCCGATGTCGAAGGCATCGTCGACTGGGCCTCGCAGGTCAAGCAGATCGGCCGTCAAATCGTCGGCAATCGCGCCCGCGTCCGCGTCTCCACCTCAAACCACGTGCCCAAGGCGCACGCGCCATTCCAATGGGCTCGACAGGAGACTCCTGCCGAGCTCGATCCAAAACACCAGATGCTCAAGCAAATGACCCGCCGCGCGCGCCTCGACCTGAGCTGGAACGACCCGCAGGAATCAATCCTCGAGGGCGTCCTCTCGCGCGGCGACCGTCGCCTCGCCCCGGTCATCGAGACCGCCTGGCGCAACGGCGCACGCTTCGATGCCTGGAGCGAACACCTGCGCGAGAACATCTGGTGGGACGCGATGGCCAACGAGGGACTCGATCCCGCCTTCTACTGCCACCGCGAGCGCGACCTCTGGGAACGATTCCCCTGGATGCACATCGCCTCCGGCGTCTCAGAGGCTTTCCTGCGCAAGGAATGGCAGCGGACCTGGAAAGAACTGACCACGGCCGACTGCCGCGACGGCTGCAACGTCTGCGGCATGGAGCACGCCGCCCAGCTGTGCGAACTCAAACTCGGAGACCTGATTGCCAAACGTCGCGCCACCGACGAACAACTGATCAGCGTGCTCTAACAGCCGTTCGGGCAAGAAACACAAGGAGAAAGAGGCTGCCACCGCCATGTCAAGAGACGTCCTCGAACATCTCATCTGGAGCCTCGAACAATCCTTCCGCAAGAAGACCGAACATTCACTGATCGCCAATCTCTCCTCGGTCACGACCGACGACCTCGACACCGTCGTCCCTGGCGGAGGTCGCACCATGCGCGATCTGATCATCCATTGCGCTGCCGTCAAACTCATGCACGCCAATCACGCCTTCGGCGACGCCACGCACACTTTCTGGACCACCTGGGACCGTGAAGACCCCGTCAGCGACGCATCATTCGAGGACTTACTCGAATGGCTCGAAGAAGCCCACGACGTCGTGATCGACTCGGTCCAAGACCTCAACGACGACCACGAACTCACCGTGCCTAGACCAACCTATTGGGGAGCCTCCTGGGAAACCCGCCGAATCCTCGACGCCATCGCCGTCCACGACGTCTACCACGCCGGAGAAATCAACCACCTCCGAGCCCTCCTCCACCAGGTCGACTAGGGTGCTGCCCAGGCCTTGCCTCGGCTCGAGCGAGTGCCATCGAAGTCCAGATTCCCAGTCCCCGCTTTACGGAGGCCTTTGCATAATCGTGTTCCCAATCCTTCTGAGCTCCTGTAGGGGCGACCCTTGTGGTCGCCCGCGTTGGCGATTGCATTACGGACTAGATAGGAGCGGCAGAGCGGGCTACCACAAGGGTCGCCCCTACAACCTGACCAATAGCGCACCGACCGATTTTCGCGAAGGCCTCCTTTACGCGGGGACCTGCTCCTTCCCCGCATGTGACTTCAACGCCAGTTAGCCGGTGCCGCCCCAGCGGGTCCCCGCGTAAAGCGGGGACTGGGATTCAACGAACCAGGGTGAGTTCCGAAACACCCACCCGAGTGAGGGTTGCCCCACGTTTCGCACCCGACTCCACCGCCTAGAACCGCAGCAGTTCCTGAAGCTGCTCCGCCTCACCTGACGGACCCACCAGCGCCAACCGCAACTCGTCCTCGCACAGATACTGATTCGCCAGCCGCGCGATATCGTCCGCCTCGACCGCTTGGTACTGCTCGTTGACCTCGTCCACCGACCGCAACTCTTCGTACAGCAGCATCTGGCCGCCGTTCCAGGCCGACACTGCACGCGTGTCTTCCATCCCCATTAGCATCCGACCCGCCGCAAGCCGTCTCGCGCGCTGCAGCTCCTCCTCCGTCACCCCGTCCCGCAACCGAGCCAGCTCTCCCAACGTCGCCTCTAGCGCCTTGGACACGTTCTCCGGATCAACGCCCATTGACAACTGCATCACGCCCGAGTCACGCATCAGGGCCAGCGAAGAGTGAATGTCGTAGACCAGTCCCAGCTCTTCACGCACCTTGAGGAACAGTCGCGAACTCATCCCGTCGCCCAGCATCGCCGTCATCAGCGACAGCGCGTGTCGATCGGGATGTCTCGACGTCATCGTCGGCAGTCCGATGCAGATCTGCGTCTGTTCCGTCTCCTTGATCCGCACCGCCACGCGGTCGCCGGCTGTCGACAACGGTGCAGCGCGACGGTCGTCCGCTTGCGCCGGCGCCCACCGCTCAGTCAACGCCGTGACCCGAGCCAACACCGCGTCCGGGTCAATCTCCCCAGCAACTGAGACCAGCGTGTTGCCCGGCGAGTATTGCGATCGCCAATAGGAGACCGTGTCCTCATAGGGAATCCCATTCACCGACTCAGGTGTGCCGGCAATATCGCGGCCCAGCGGCGTATCTCGCCACATCACTTCAGCCATCAGCTCGCCGACCAGTTGGTACGGAGAATCCTCAACCTGGGCCAGCTCCTCCAGAATGACCGATCGTTCCTTCTCCAGCTCGTCGCGATCAAACTTCGGCCGGCAGACCATGTCAACAACCACGTCAACCGCCGTCTCCCAGTCGGGACCCGGCACCTTGGCGTAGTAGACCGTCAGCTCGCGGTCAGTGCCTGCGTTGATGTACCCGCCGACCCCTTCAATCGCCGTAGAGATATCGGCCGCCGAAGGATGCAACTCCGACCCCTTGAACACACAGTGCTCGACCAGGTGCGAAACCCCGGCCAACTCATCACGCTCATACTGCGATCCCGCGCCCACATAGACCGACACCGACGCCGAGCGCGCCGACGCCATCGGAGCGCAAATGACTCGGAGTCCGTTGTCCAGAACAGAAACTGTTGGCGCGCCGTCTGCCCGGGGCGCCACTACTCCACGCCCCATGTCGTGTCGCCCGAGGCGTCATCGCGCACAATGCTGTGCGCCATCGCCCCCTGAACGAACTCATCAATCGAGGCGCCAATCGTCGTGTCGTCCCCATGCCCGTTGAATGTCAATGTCTGCTCCGGCAGGCCATACAGCTTGGTCACGATCGATCGCACCTCCTGCGTCACCTGTGGCATCCCCCGAGTATTTCCCGGACCACCCGGGAAGAGCGTGTCACCAACGACGCAATAGGGATCAACGTCATCAGCGTTGTAGTACGACACAGACCCGGTCGTATGGCCCGGCGTGTGCAGTACCTCGAACTCCGTCCCGCCCAACAGGATCGTCTCGCCGCCCTGCAAATGGATATCGATGTCGAGGTCGGTCTCCAGCCACGGATGCTGTTCGTCGGCCACGGTGTCCGATGTGTGCATGTAGAAGGGCACATTCGGTCCTAACCGCTCCCGCAGCTCGTGGTACGACTTGATGTGGTCGGGATGCGAATGCGTAAACAGCACCATCTTCGGCGTCGCTCCCGAGTCCTCCACACCCGCCATCACCAGCTCATGCTGGGCGACCGCGTCGATGATCGCCGCGTCGCCCGTGCCTTTGTCAACCAGCACGAATGCGTTGTTCTCGAATGGTCCCCACGACATCTGCATCACCACGACGCGGGAATACACTCGCAATAGGCGTGATTCCGCATGTAGCTCCATACTCATGGCGCTCTCCAATCAGTCAGCAATCTGCCAACTGTCTAACAACTGTTCGCAGCATACTCAGCCCGCAGGATGATCCATGACCAACCGGACACCCATCGCAACACTCGCCGATGTTTTACCGTTCACTGCCCAGGCCGACGAGGACGGCGTTCTCGAAATCGGCGGTTGTAACGTCCGCGAACTGGCGCAGGAATTCGGCACGCCGCTCTACATCTACGACGAGCGCACAATCCGCGACACCTGCCGTGCCTACCTGCGCGACTACCGGGCCCAACTGCCCGGCGCTCGCGCCCACTACGCCTCCAAGGCCTGGCTCAACCCCGCGCTGACCCGCATCCTCGTCGAGGAAGACTTTGGTCTCGACGTCGTCTCCGCCGGTGAATTTCACGTGGCGCTGGCCGGCGGCATGGACCCCGAGCAGATCGGCTTCCACGGCAACGGCAAAACCCGAGCCGAGCTGGAATACGCGCTCGACGCCGGTGTCGGACGGATCATCGTCGACAACGACGACGAACTCGCCGTCCTGGACGAACTGACCAGAGAACGCGCGCAAGTGCAACGCATCATGCTGCGCATCACGCCCGGCGTCGACGCTCAGACCCATGCCAAAACCACCACAGGACTGCGAGACAGCAAGTTTGGATTCCCATTGCCCTCAGGCCAGGCCGAGGCTGCCGTCGTGCGCGCGATGCAAGCGCCCTTCCTCGACCTCACCGGACTCCACATTCATCTCGGCTCACCATTGTTCAACGTCGAGCCATATGCCGACGGGATCGCCACCATCGGCCAGTTCGCCGCTGACATGAAGCAACGACACGGCTACGAATGGCGAGAATTCTCGCCTGGCGGCGGCATGGCCCTGACCTACACCGCCGACCGCGTCGCACCAGAGACCGACATCTACGCCGTCGAGATCGCCAATGCCATTCGCACCGCCTGCGACACGCACGGTCTCGCGATGCCCGACGTTCATATCGAACCAGGCCGCTCAGTCGTCGGACGCGCCGGTGTCGCGCTGTACTCAGTCGTCAGCCGCAAGCACATTCCCGAGACACGCGATTATGTCACTGTCGACGGCGGCATGGCCGACAACATTCGTCCGGCCATGTACGAGTCGACCTACGAAGCCGCCGCCGCCGAGCAGATGAACACCGTACCCAGCCTCGTGGCGACGGTCGCCGGAAAGTTCTGCGAGTCAGGCGATGTCCTGGTCCGTGATGCCAACCTGCCTGCGCTACAACTCGGCGAGCTGATCGCGATTCCCGCCAGCGGCGCCTACCAGATCGCCATGGAGAGCAACTACAACCTCGCCCTGCGTCCAGCCATCGTGATGGTCAACGACGGCGAGGCGCAACTCGTCCGGCGTCGTCAGACGCTTGACGACCTGCTGGCCCTGGAGCTGTGAAGTAGCGCGCCATGTCCTCCCTAGAGTCCGCTTCAGAGTCCCCTTCGGAGTCTGTTGCCCAGTCCGCTTACGACGAGTCCGCCGAACGCTGGGGTCCCCACGCCCGATCCTTGGCCGGCCACACACTGGTCGCAATGCTCGACGCCGAACGGCTGCCCCATGCCTTGCTGATCGCTGGTCCGGTCGGCGTCGGCAAACGAGACCTCGCCATTCGCGTCGCGCAAGCACTGCTCTGCGAAACGGCCACGAATCAGAGCGCGGGTCCATGCCGAGACTGCCGCAACTGCCGACGCCTCCACGATCCCGCCCGACCCACGCTCGAACCGCAGCACTCAGACGTCGAGGTCATCGCGCCCGGCGCACTCTGCGGCGAATCCGACCACGATCATCGCAACTCGCGGACCATCGGCATCTGCGTGATCAGACGCATCGAGCACGCCGCCACCCTCGCACCGTTCGAGGCCGACCGACGAATCATCATCATCAATCCGGCAGACGCGCTCACCTCTGACGCGGCCGACGCCTTCCTCAAGACGCTGGAAGAGCCGCCCGACCGGGTGCACTTCGTTCTCCTCACGGCGCAGGAGGCGAAACTCTCAGAGACGATTCGCTCACGCTGCCGCACCCTCACCCTGTCGCCACTACCCGCGGCTCAACTCGACGACTGGCTCGAACAATGGGCCGATGACGAAGGGGTCGAGCTGCCGATCGAAGCCGAGCGGCGCGGAGAGCTGGCCCGCCTCGCCCGTGGACGCCCCGGCTGGCTGCAGTCCAATCTGCGCGATGGCGATCCCGTCACCATGCGAGCCGCTCAAATCGACGATGCTGTACGCATCGCCGACGCCAGTCGCGCCGACCGGCTCGCCTGGTCCGAGCAGCTCGTCGGTCGCGGAGCTTCGCCGCAGACCGTGGCCAACCTCGAGCTGATCCTCGATGCCTGGACCGATTGGTGGCGTGATCTCTGGCTAGCGCAGACCAATCAGACCGAGGCGTTGATTCACATCTCGCAGCGCGACCGCGTCGGCGAGATCGCGGCGCTGTACGATCAACAGGAACTCAGCCAGTTTCTGGAGCAGATACAACGCACTCGCGCACTCATCCAGACGGGCGTCAATGCTCGACTCGCGCTCGACGTGCTCCTCCTCAACATTCCCGTCCCCAGAAAGACAACATGAACCAACAAAGTGACGACGGTCCCACATCGCAAGCCACGGACGACGCAGCTCAAGACGATCCCGCTTGTACGAACGAAACCCAATCAACTGCTGAATCGGCCCTTGAGCCATCGCCGGAGTCGTCTCTCGAGCCAGCCCCAGCCTCAGCTTCATCCGTTGATGACCAGGTGATGATCGGCATTCGCATCCGCGAGGCAGCTCGCATCTACCATTTCGCCGCCCCGCGCGGCCAGGTATTTGCCGGCGATTATGTCGTGGTGGACCGCTCCCGCGGCGACCAGCTCGCGAGGGTCGTCACTGTGCCCGATGAAGAAGGCCCAGCCAAGCCAATTCCCCGGGATGTGCGACCCATCGTCCGGCTCGCGGACGCAGATGATCGCGAACACGCCGAACAACAGGCCCGGCGGGCCGATCAAATCCTCCAGGACATGCGCACGGCGGCCGTGCAGCAGAACATCGGCCTATATCCAGTCGCTGTCGAGCTGAACCTCGACGGCGATCAAGGCACCGCCTGGTTCCAGGCGCCCGATCACGTCGATTTCCGACCCCTGCTCGACGAAGTCCAGGACAAGCACGACGTCCGCCTCAACATGCAACAGGCCAATCAGCGCGAGCGCGCTCGCCTGGTCGATGGTTATGACATCTGCGGCCTGCGACTCTGCTGCTCAAGCTGGATGACCGACTTCCCCCACGTTGGCATTCGCGTCGCCAAAGACCAGGACCTCTCGCTCAACCCAGACAGCATTTCCGGCGTCTGCGGACGCCTGCTTTGCTGTCTCACCTTCGAGCACGAAGTCTACCGCGAGATGCGCGGTTCGCTGCCCCGAGTGGGCAAGCGCGTCAGCACGCCGGCGGGCATGGGCAAGGTGATCAAGCTCAATGTGCTGCAGCAAAAGGTGACCATCTCGCTCGACGATCATCCCCAGCGTGTCGATGTGCCAGCCGCCGAAATCGGCATGGCCGTCCGCACCGAAGATGCGCCCAACCAGGCGTTGATCGAGGCCGAACGAGACCAACAGGAAGCTGACGCTCAAGCCGCTGCGCTGCGTCAGGCCGCCGCGCCAAGCTCACCCGATGAAGCATCTGCGCCGCCTGCCGAGCGGCCTGCGCGTCGTCGCCGACGACGATCCCGTAAATCACAATCGGACCGACAGCCGGAATCATCTGACGCAGATCGCCAACCGGACGGCACTGACACTAGCCAGTCCGAGGAGCAGTCAGAATCGACACAGAAGCGTCCGTCACGCCGGCGCCGCCGACGCAAGCAACAGGTCGTCAACCAGCAGCAGTCCGATCCATCGGCCGAATCACAGGATTCATCAGGTCCGTTGCAACAGCCCGAGGGCACGGGTCGCAGAACCCGACGCCGACGCCGGCGCTCACGTCAACCAGTCAACCAACCCGACCAACCCAACGACCCGGCAGACTAGCGCGTCAGCCCTCACCGCTCCCCCCCTGCAGAGCCTGTCCTCGCGAAGGCGAGGAGGGAGCAGCCGAAAGCCGAAGGGGTCCTTCTGCCATTCGGCGAGAGTGCAACTCCACCGCCATATCACTTACTCACGTGAGGGTGTCCCACAAGTCAAGCCCGTTGGATGAATCTCAGTCCCCGCTTCACGCGGGGACCCGCTCGGGCGGTACAGGCAATCTGGTGGTGGGCAACTTACCGGGGAAGGACCAGGTCCCCGCGTGAAGGAGACCTTTGCATAATCGTGTTCCCAATCCTTCTGAGCTCCTGTAGGGGCGACCCTTGTGGTCGCCCGCTCTGCCGCTCCTATCTAGTCAGTAATGCAATCGCCAACGCGGGCGACCACAAGGGTCGCCCCTACAACCTGACCAATAGCGCACCGACCGATTTTCGCGAAGGCCTCCGTGAAGCGGGGACTGGGAGTGCTAACTTGTGACACCCCCTCACGTAAGCGCATCTGTGCGAATAGTCCTAGATCCCAAACTCATCAGCATCCTCGTCCGCATCCACCATCGCACCGCTCATCTGTGACGCCAGCGCGCCGAGCTGTTCCTCGTCATACCAATGCACGACGATTCGTCCGCCGCCGCTCGGTCCATTGGCTCCGACGCGCACTTCGACCTTGGTCCCCAATGCCGACTCCAACCTCTGCACCGCGCGAACCACTGTCGGCCAAGGCTCTGGGTTGCTCGGCGCATCGGAAGATGGATCCCCCAGGACTCGCACGGCATCCTCAAGCTTCCTCACGGTCCAGCCCGACTTACGCGCGCGTTCTGCCAGGGGAACCTGCTCCGATTCCGGCGCGCCCAGGATCGCTCGCCCGTGACCCTCGCTAAGCGAACCGGAAGCGATCATCGACTGCACAACGTTCGGCAAGCGGCGCAATCTGATCGCATTGGCCACCGAGGCCCGACTCTTGCCGACCTCTGTGGCGATCTTCTCTTGCGTCCAGCCCGAGTCCGAGAGCTGCTCAAAGGCTGTCGCCATCTCAATCGGATTCAGATCCTCGCGCTGCAGGTTCTCAACCAGGGCCAGCGTCAGGCGCTCTTGATCATCGTCGGGCGTCTCCTCTTGCACGACGATCGGCACCGTGTCCAGACCAGCCAACCCCGCCGCACGCCATCTCCGCTCTCCTGCGATCAACTCGTACTGGCCCGCTTCGGTCCGCTGCACCAGCAGCGGCTGCAGAATGCCGTGTTCGCGAATGCTCGTCGCCAACTCTGCCAGCAACTCGGAGTCAAACTCCTGGCGCGGCTGCGACGGATTCGGTGAAATCGCGCCGATCGGCGCTCGCAACTGCGATTCGGCGGTCTCATCCTTCTTCGCAGCCGGAATCAGTGAATCGAGACCTCTGCCCAAACGCCGTTTGCGGTCTTCTTCCAACCCAGACAGTGGCCGACTGCCAAACGTGGTCACTCGAGGCGCCGTGGTTTCACTCATGCCGATACTCCATCCAGCGTGCCGCCGCGATACAGGGATGACGGCGGAAGCGCTGACAGGCGGCTCAACAACTCCTCCGTCAGCTCCCGATACGCCTCCGCCCCACGGGATGTCGGCGCGTAGTCGATAATCGGGCGCTGATGGCTCGGCGCCTCCGAGAGGCGGACCGAACGTGGGATGATCGTATCAAACATAGAACTGATATGCGACTGCAACTGCGCCGCAACGTCCTGCGACAACCGCGTCCGACCGTCATACATTGTGGCTACGACACCCAGGAGTTGTAACCCCGGATTCAGATGCATCTGCACGCGACGAATCGTTTCGAGCAGTGCCGACAACCCTTCCAACGCCAGATACTCACACTGCACCGGAGCTATCACCCCGTCCGACGCGGCGAGCGCGTTCAGCGTCATCAACCCCAGCGACGGGCCGCAATCCACCAGGATCAAGTCATACGACTCTGCAATACCGGACAACGTGCCACGAAGGACGTATTCACGCTCGGGCCGAGTTGCGAGTTCCAGCTCGGCCCCGACCAGGTCCATCGAAGACGGCGCGACCTCAAGCCGCGGCCACGCGGTCGGCACTATGCAGTCGCTCAACTCCACCTGACCCAGCAGCGAATCGTACAGAAACGCGCCGTTCGTTGCGGCCCCCAGCGCCGATGTGGCGTTCGCCTGCGCGTCCGCGTCGAGCACGAGCGTGCGATGACCCAGCGCCGCCGCTGCGGCAGCCAGATTCACGGTGGTCGTCGTCTTGCCGACGCCGCCCTTTTGATTCGCCACCGCAACCACACTCACGTCAGCGCGCCTCCGACAACTCCGGGCCCCAACGGCAATTGCAGCCCGTTCGGCCGCTCTAGTCTGAGGATAATGGTCAACCCGTTACGTCGGGTGTCCGGATCTAGCCGTCACGGTACAGAATTCGCACGCGACGCGATGTGCCCTCGCCGTAGGACTCGGTCTTGAGTTCCGGGTCGTCCTGCAATTGCAGGTGAATGATCCGCCGTTCGGCTGCCGGCATCACGCCCAGAGTGACCGGTTCGCCGCGATCGCGCACTTCCGACGCCGCCCGCTGGGCCATCTCCTCGAGTGCGGTCTCTCGGCGACGACGGTAGCCGTCGACATCGACAGTGACCGGATTGTTGCCCTCCAGCGCGCGACTGACGATCACGTTGACCACGTACTGCAACGCCGCCACGTGCGCTCCGTGGCGACCGATCAGCAGCCCCAGGTCCTCGTCGCCAACCGGCGTGATGTCGAGGACAGATACCGCATGTCCGAGGCCGTCCATTGGCGTCTGCGGCTCGCGCGCGGTCACATCCACGTCGAAACCGAGCTGGTGCGCGATGTCAGTCAGGACCTCGACTGCGAATTGCTTCGGATCGCTGTTTGGCTCGAAGTCCGGATCGGCAAGCAGCTCGAACGGCCCAAGCGGTTCTCGAGCCGGCTGGCGCTCTCGCGACGACTCGCGTTCTCTTCCTCGGCCACGACCGCCGCTGCGACTGCGTCCACGATCGCCCCGGTCTCCACGCTCCCCACGTTCTCCGCGATCTCGTCGACCGCCGGAAGCGGGCGCCACTGATCGAGAACGAGAGCGCGAACGATGATCCGGCTGGACCTCGCGCTGTCCCGTATCGGCTGCGGCGTTTTCCTGCTCCGATGGCTGCACGACCGCACGCTGGCCGGTAGGCCGGCGGCTCGACCCAGAACGTCCACCCCGTCCACCCTGTCCGCCCCTTCCGCCCTGTCCACCCCGATGCCCAGGTTCAAGCTCGGTCAGATCGGAGTAGTCATCGATTCTCGGCAGTGCCGGCGCATCTGATCCACGATTCCCCCCTTGCACTCCGGGGTGGGGCGTCACACGAACCATCGACTGCGCGTGACCGATTCCGAAAATGCCGGTGCGGCCTTCCTCCAGCACTTCGACCTCTACCTGAGCGCGAGAGAGTCCGAGTCGGCGTAGCGCCGATTGCACCGCGTCATCGACGGTGCGTCCCGACTGCTCAATTGCATCTCTGTTCGCCATAGCCACTTCTCCAACTAAACCGCATGTCGGGCGGCGTCGATGCTCAATCAAGTTTGTGTCGACACCGAGCCCATAGAACTCCTGATTCGCGTCAACGCGACCGATTAGCTCGTCGCCTCCGTTGCCGTCGGCGTCGCGCTGCGCTGGTCTGCCGCCGCTGTGGGCGTTCCGCAGGCGTCTCCGACGACTCCTCATCGCCTTCTTCAATCGTTTCGGCTGTCGCGGCGACGACCGCTGTTCCGCCGCCGGCTCCAGCGGCAGCCGCTGCCGCTGGTGTCGGCAGCGGTTCGGACGACAGTAGCCACTTCCACGACCACTTCAGTCCCTGTCGGTAGAAGTAGTAGTAGTACGACGTGAGAATCGTGAAGATTGAAGTCACCAGCCAGTACAGACCGAGGCCGGCCGGCACCTGCAACGTGAAGAAACCGAACATGAACGGCATCATCCAGAGCATGGTGCGGTTCATCGACTCCGAGCGCTCATCGCGCGGACCCATTCGAGCCGTCGAGACCTTCTGCTGGATGTACGCCGTCACGCCAACCATGATCGCCAGCGGCAATGACTGCTCGATCGATGATGATCCCAGGTCCCAAAAGAGGAAATCGCGATTGATCGGAATCGCCGACGTGATGTACGACCAGTCGTAGAGGTCAGACGACAGTCGCAGTAACTGCTCGGGCGTGTCACCCAGCGTCCGTCGCAATACCTGGTAGAGCGCGATCCAGATCGGCATCTGGACCAGCAGCGGCCAGAGGCAACCCAGCGGATTGAAGCCCGCCTCGCGGTAGACCTTCATCAACTCTTCCTGGCGGCGCTTGGGATCCTTGTACTTCTTCTGGATCTCCTGCATCCGCGGCTGCATGTCCTGCATGCCCTTGGTTGCACGGAGCTGGCGCAGCGTCAGCGGATAGGTCACTACCCGCACGATCAGCGTGAAGAGAATGATCGCAACCCCGTAGTTGTCGCTCACGGAGTGCGCGATCACGATCAGCCCGTTCATGATCGGGCCGATTAAGATGTCGTTCCAGATGAAGTCGATTATGTCCATCGTCGTTAATTCTGCGGATACAGCCTGACGGCCTGGTTTGCGCCCAACAGCACGGCGTAGAGCACCCCATCCTCATCGCTGACGAGAATCCGGTCCTCGCGCAGGATGGCGTTGGCCATCAGGTCTTTGGCTCCATCGAGTTGGAACTGCCGAAGCGGAGCCCCGTCGGACGCGCTGAGTTGATGAATCATGCCGCCGCGAGCCACAATCACCAGAATCCCGCCGCCATCGCCGGTCTCTGATTCCTGCTCAACGAACAGTGGCCTGGCGCGAATCCGATCTCCGGCTGCAAACGGCTGCAGCCAACGCTTTGCGCCCGTCAGAGCGTCAATCGCATAGACATTGCCGCGCAAGTCGGTGGCATACATCACACCGTCGTGGATCAGCGGCGTTCCCCACAACCAGTGCGACGCCTGTGTCGCCCAGACCTGCCCACCAGTCGCCGCGTCCAGACCGTAAATCGTGCGATCCAGACTGCCCACGTAGACGATCCCGTCAGCAGCAGTGACCGATCCCGCGATGCCACCCTCGATATCTACCTGCCACGCCGATCTGCCGACCTGCTCGCCTTCAACATTGATGGCAGTCACGCGACCATCCAGGCCGGCGACGATTAACAGCTTCCCGCGTTCGGTCTCGACCAACGCCGGACCGCCCCAGATTTGTAGCTCGGAGTTACCGTCCCACGTCCAAATCGCCTCGCCGGGCTGCTCAACGTCAACCGCGTGGACGTGATAGGTCGTGTCGGCGAGATACACAATGCTGCCATCGACCACGAGGTCGGCGACGAGTCGTGATTCACTATTGAAGACGACGCGCGCAGACTCGCCATCGCGCCGAACGGCATACAGGATGCCGTCGGAGTAGCCAGCCAGCAGCCATTCATCGGTCGATTCCACCCAGACCGGGTCCGCATAGAACGCGACCGGCTCAATCTCTGAGTCCAGGCCGGGGAAGCGGCCGTCATCGTCGGGAAACTCCCAGACGGCGGTTCCCAGGTTGCCGTCCAGCAGTTGCAACGCAATAACCTGGTCATCGCCGGTCGGGGCGATCAACCGCGTCTCCGGCTCAATCGGGTCGGGAGTCGGCGCGGCCCAGCCATCGGGCTGGTCGGCGACATCGCAGGCCACGATCAGGGGCACGGCGAGAATCAACAAGAGGCCGAGGATTGCCGGTCGGGGCGCTCCGAGACCGGACCTGAATGGGGAACCAAATTGTTTCACGTGAAACAATTTCGCCGTCAGCCGTCGCGCGGCGCTTGCCACAGCAGCGAAGCAGCTGATCGACCGGTCAGATTGTTTCACGTGAAACATCCTGACTTGGCGGAGCGGTGTCATACCCACCCTGATTGAACGGATTGCATCTCGCCAGCCGCCAGATTCCCATTCCCACACCCACCAACGCCCCACGCGACCGCACTGCGTCAATCATGTACTGCGAGCACGACGGCTCAAACCGGCATTGCGATCCCATCGCTCCAAAGAACGGGGAGACAAGCTGCTGGTAGCCCTCCAGGACGAACACCACGAGCGAATTCACAACCTGACCGATCCTCCGCACCAACGACGCAGTCACGACCCACCAGCCAATCGAGCCGATCGAACGCTTCGTCTGCCTTGCCGGAGTTGCCGAACCGATCGGTCCACAAGTCGACGTAACGTTGAGTCCAGCTCCGCAAAGTCCGCCTCGGCCGCGCCGTTGCGAGCGATCACCACCACATCCAACCCCTGGCAATCGGCATTCTGATTCAGTCGTCTGACCGACTCTCGCAAGCGGCGACGAATCCTGTTGCGCACCACTGCGCCGCCCAGACGCGAACTGATCGCGAATCCGAATCGGCACGGACCATCGTCCGGGCTGTCCGATCGAGCAACGACGCGCAGCGCCAATACGCCGCCTGACGCCCGAATCCCATTGCGGAAGACGGCGTCAAAGTCGGCCTTGCGGCGCAATCGCTGATCGCGAAATCGGTGTCGCTGGATCGTGGGCATTGGCCGGCCACGTCCTACTTGAAGTCTTGTCTCGCGCGTTGTCGTGCGTCTTGCCAGACACCCGGCGCGATACCTCACGGCACGCGACGCCTGTACAGGCAAGCAGGAAGACAAAACGGTACTTCCGACGTTCAGACGACCGTCAATCGTCGCCGACCCCGGGCACGGCGGCGCTTCAGCACCGCTCGCCCGCCGCGGCTGGACATTCGCTTGAGGAACCCATGCTCCCGCTTGCGCGGTATTCGCTTCGGTTGGTACGTGCGTTTCGGCATCAAATCCCTCAACACATCACGGGACACACAAGCCCGATGGACGAAGAATGCAGGACAAGTAGCGCTCAGTATACGCCAGCGCCAAGCAAACCTCGCGTTGCCTGCGATTCGGAACGTCAGGTGCTCCCAATGGCGAGATGAATCCTGTCAAGCGTTCCCATCGTCATGGTCTCACTCATGGTCTCACTCGTGCATGATCACGACCCGCTCTGCGCCACCACCTGATAGGCAGCGAGCGACTCGATCACAAAGCGAACATACATTCTTGTTGATTCAAAGTCGAGCGCCGCGAGGAATCCGTCCGGCCCGGCGATCGCGGCACCATCCTCCCA
This sequence comes from Dehalococcoidia bacterium, assembly GCA_964291515.2. Taxonomy (GTDB): domain Bacteria; phylum Chloroflexota; class Dehalococcoidia; order Bin125; family Bin125; genus Bin125. The sequence goes on along the minus strand of OZ219805.1, from coordinate 3,007,401 downwards.
GCGCGCTGCATTGCCGGGACCTGCGTTGTATGCGGCCAGTGCCATGATCGGCTCGTGCGAGAAGCCCTCCAGTTGCCGCGCCAGGTACCAGGCGCCGAAACGAATCGACAGCTCGGGCCGCGCCAGGTCGGTGTGCTGATACTCGATCCCCAGTCCGGCTGCGATGTCCGAGCCCGTCGGCGGAATCACCTGGGTCAGACCGACCTCCCCAGCCAATCCCTCCGCGGATGCGTCGTAGAAACTCTCCCGTCGGATTAACGACCAGAGCAGCAGCGGATCAACTCCCTCTGTTGTCGAGTGCAACGCCATCACATCCGGCCAGGGTTGCGGATAGGCGAGACGCAGGAGTTCGGCCGGCGCGTCAGTCCAGTCGAGCCCAAAGACGTTCAACAGTTGCGCCGCCGCCCGTGCCGAGGCCGAGAACTCCCGCTCGTCTGCCAGCATTTGCGACGCCTCGGCCAACGCCCATGGATCGGGTGCCAACGTGGAAATCCAGGTCAGCAACATCCGGTCGGCAGCGTCATCAAACCCACCCAGCCGCAGATCACGCGCGGCCTGCCATGCTGGCGCTCCAGTGAGACCCGACTCAGGAGCATCTGTCTCCCCCGTCAATCGCGTCAGCCATTCGTCGATGGAAATGTCGAGCACCGCCGGAGCCTCTAGCTCCAACAGGACAGCCGCGCGAAGTCCGTAGAAGCCAACCGGATTGATATCGATCACCTTGGAGGCGAGATCGGCGGTTGTCTCCGCGTCGCCCGCTTCTCGATGCATCAGGGCCGACCAGTAGAGGAACTCCTGCCGTACGTCGTCACCCCAGTAGTCCGCGCCGATATTGGCAGCGTCGCGGAATCGCTCAGCAGCCGATAACCATTGCCCGCGACCAACCTCTATCGACGCCCACCGCCGCGCAGCCTCGACCGCGCGATCGTGCTGCGGCTGATCTTCCATCACCTGCCGCCAGTATGCCTCCGCAGAGTTCTGATCGCCGTCGGCAAGCGCAAACTCCGCCAGTCGCATCGCCGACTCCGCCGCCAGCGGATGCGAAGCATCACGTCCGATCACCGCGACATAACCAAGCGCGGCGCTCTGGCGGTCATCGTTGGCCTGGTGAATGGCGGCAATGTAATACTCGCCGGCGACCTGTTCCGCGACATCGCCAGAACTGCCCAACACATTCAGCATCGCGCTGCGAGCCTCGACCCAGAGTTGCTCGCCAAAGCGGATCCTGCCGATCGTGAGCTGATCGACGTCTGCGCCCGAATCAATCAGCAGTGCCAACGCTTCCGAGCTCTCGCTGAAGTCCTGATAATCGTCGACCAGTGTCCTCCACGCCTCTTGAGCCCCGTCAATATCGCCGAGATCCCGCTTCAGAGCGCCGGTCCGGAGCCAAGCGGCTGCATGGTCATCCCGCCAGGGCGAGAGATCCAACAATTCGTCATAACGTTCTAGTGCGCGATCGGCCTCGCCGGCGATATCCAGTTCGGTTGCCGCCAGGTGGATGGCCCGCAATTGATCCTGTAACGACAACGTGCCGCCGAGTGCTCGTTCGGCCCACTGGATCGCTTCCGCGCCTCGTCCGGCTCGCTGCAACGTCCGCGCCGTCTCGAGCGCGATCATCGCCCAGGCGGGACTGTCGGAGTTCACATATTCCTTCATCGCTGCAAGCGCCACATCGACCTGAGACAGCATGAGCGCCGATTGCGCACTCAACAGAGCATGTCGTCGGGTGTGCTCGGAGGTGAGGAATCCGGCGATCTCGCCCAGGGCGACCATCGCGTCCGACGGTCGCTCGAGTCTCAGCAGCAACCGCACGCGATCAAGTTGGAGCGACGTCAGGGCGTTGGCATCAAGCGATGCCCCCGTTGCAATGGCAGACTCGCGGACGCTCAGCGCCTGTTCCCAATAGCCGTTGTGCTCGAGCGCCGACGATTCGGCGATCAGCAGCAAGGCCGGATCTCCGGGAGATCGTGTCGTCGGCTCGGGCTCTGCGGCTTGTTGCTCTTCGGGTGGCGCTGGCTGAGGCGGTACGGTTGGTTGAGTGTCAGCCTGCGGGCTCGGCGCCGCCACTGGTTGCTGCACTGGTTCCTCGTCGCCCGAGCAGGCCACTGCCAGCGCCGCGGCCCAACAGACCAAGGCGATCACACCAAGCATCCGGTAACGAAACAAACGGGCAGCGTCAGCCGCTACAGGTAACATCAAAACGACCCCGGGATCTGCCCCGCCGACGCCTACAGTCACTCTAGCCCCATGATTCAAGTTGCGGACAAACCACAACGCGCGATTTCTGCGACCTGCTGGGCCGAAATCGACCTGTCGGCGCTGCGAACGAATGTCGAAGCGTTGCGACACCAGGCGGATCCGGCCGGTGTCGCTGCCGTGGTCAAGGCTGACGCCTACGGTCACGGCGCAGTGGCGATTGCACAGGTGGCGCTGGAAGCCGGAGCAGAGCGACTCTGCGTGTTCACGGTTCGGGAGGCCGTCGAGCTGCGTGAAGCTGGAATTGCCGCTCCGACCCTGTGTCTCGGACCCGTCCTCAATAGCGACTTCCGGCAGATTGCCGAACACGACATCGCCGCTGTCATTGACTCAGAGGAAACAGCAATCAAGCTCGCCTCCGCAGCGCTTGAGGCGGGCGTCCGAGTCCGGGTGCACATCAATATCGACAGCGGGATGCAGCGCTACGGCCTGGCCCGCGACCGGGCGACCGCGCTCGCCAAACAGGTCCGAGCCATGCCGTCGCTTGACCTTGAAGCCGTCTTCACTCACTTTCCCGACGCTACCAACACCGACCGCTCGGGAACACATGACGCCCTTCGACACTTCCAGCAGACCGCCGACCAGATCGGTGCACCGATGCGTCATGCGGCGGCCTCGGCGGCGACGTTTAGTCTGCCCCAATCGTCGCTCGACTTCGTCCGAGCTGGCATCGCCCTGTACGGCATCGATCCTGCACCCGAACTTGGGCTGTCTGCGGCCCAAGCACTGCGCCCGGTGATGTCCTGGCGAGCATCGCTGCTGGCCGTCCGCGAGGTTCGACAAGGCGAGTCAGTCTCATACGGAGGACTCTGGACTGCTGACCGAGACTCACGGATCGGGGTGATCGGCGCCGGGTACGCGGATGGGTTACGCCGCGCGCTCGGCGAGAACGGCGTCGTGCTGGTGCGAGGACGACGTGCGCCGATTCGGGGAGCAATCTGCATGGACAGCACCATGATCGATCTGACCGAAATCGCCGAGGCCGTTGTGGGAGATACCGTGACGATCATCGGTCGCGACGGCTCAGAAGTGATATCTGCCTGGGATCTGGCGCGGCAGCTTGACACGATTCCCTACGAGATCTTCACCAGCATCGGCGCTCGAGTCCCTCGCGTGGTCGTCGATCCAGCCGACTCCGAGCGCTAGCAACTTGTCGGCAGGCCGATCCGTTCGTAGGATCAAGGGCGGAGATATGCCCATGACCATCCGTAATCGCTTTGTCGGCGCGTTGACTGCCCTTGTTGGCACCATCGTCGCCCTATCCGCCCTGGCATTGCTCAGCCCGACCGGGGCTAGCGAGTATCTGATCCAGGAGGAGCCGGAGCGAGGATCAACTGTGGCGGAAGCGCCGCATCAGTTGCTGCTCACCTTTGACCACTCGCTCGCGCAAATCAAAGGCGCGCATCATGTCGAGGTCACCGATAGCGAAGGCCACCGCGTCGACGAGGGCCACCCGTCAATCTCCACCTACAGCCAGCGCACGCTCGTGGTGCCAATCCACGCCGAGGGCGATGGCTCGCTCAACGTCGAGTACAGCGTCCTGCTGATCGGCGACGGCGAACACCTGCAAGTCCACTCCTCATACGACTTCACCGTTGATCACTCGCTGGGTCCGATTGAGGGCGATCAAATTGAAGCGCCGGCCACAGCGAAGTCCAGTCAGGCGCTGGTGCTCTGGACGATCGTCATCCTGCTGGGAACCGCTGTCGCTGGTGCGCTGCTCTACTTCCTGCGCATGGCGACCGGTAACTCGCGCAGTTCGCTCGAACCAACCAACCGCAGCGTCTTCCGGGATTAACGACTGTAACGCCTGTCGGCGCAGTCAACCGCCCAAGGCAGTGCCCCGGAGTCGGACGCGCCTTGCGTGAGTGATCGGCACACGCGAGTACGGTCTACTCCTCGCCGGCTCCGTCCTCACTCCCGGCACGCACCGTTGGAATCAGCGGCTGCGCGTCTTCGTCGCGCTTTGACTTGCGCTCTGGCAGATCGAGGATGCGCTGCTTGACTGCCGCGACATCCTCAGCCGACGCGCCCGGCGCCAGCGCCAGCAGCGCAAACCCAGAATCTCTCAACGCCTCGATGTCGCCAGCAGAGATGTCGGTGGGACAGACGGTGCCCATCGGAACCGAGGCAAACAGCGCCAGCCTGCGGACGTCCAGTACCGACTGAAGACTGAGTGGAAACTGGAGCGGCACGGCAATCTCAGCCGGTCGCATGCTGCCCAGCGCGCGCGCGTCCGCTTCGTCGATTCTCGGCCCCGCCAGACGCACGACATAATCGACGTCCTCGTCGAGCATCGCATCTGCCCGTGCACCCTCGATCACGAACGACACGAACGCGGCCCCGCGCTCCTTGGCTCCTGCGACATTCTCAGTCGTCAGTTCTTCCAGACGCGCTCCCCACAACTCGACTCCGGCCGACTGCATATCCGCTTCGTCCGACTCGCTGAACGCGAGACAGAAGTCCGCTCCGTCGACGACGCCGACCGTGCCAACCAACATCGATGGCCGGCGTTCCTCGGCCGCCGCTCCAAATCCCAATCGTCGCTGTCGGCTCTTGCGCCGGTCGCGAATCGCGTCTGCAAACTTGCCCATAGCTTCGCTCCTCACTCTGCCCAAACTGCCTGCTCAGCATGGATGTCAACTCAACTAGAATCCAGCTTAATTCAGGCCTCGGAACAATCGACTTGAGCGGCCTGAGCAACAGGAGCGGGGAACACATGGATGTGGGCGACTGGCTGGCCGCTCCGTTTGGCACAGAGGTGATCGAGTGGGCGCCGATTCCGCTGCGAATCGTGCTGGGCATCATCTTCATTGATGCCGGTCTGGGCAAGTTCCGCCGAGGCATCAGCGGATTCTCTGGCTGGCTGGAATCGCTGGGCGTTCCCTTCCCCAAACTGGCCGGGCCGGGCGTGGCGTCCATTGAGCTCGGCGGCGGGATTCTGCTGCTGGCCGGTCTGCTGGTGCCATGGGTTGCGATCCCGCTCGCCATCAACATGATGGTGGCGACATACGTGAACAAGTTCAAAGAGGATCTGCCGTTCCAGGGATCGTCCGACAAGCAGGGCTATGAGCTGGATGTGCTCCTGGTATTCGCCTGCATTGCGCTGATCCTGATGGGCGCGGGACCGGCGTCGATCGATTCCTTGCTTTCGTAGACACCAAGCCAGCGCTTAGCTCGTTTCAGGGATACGCTTGCCTGCGTCCGACGCGACCACGACAAGCGCAAGGGTTCCCGGGGCATGGAACGATGGTCCGTTTTCGTCTCGGAACATCCGTGGCGCGTCGTGGCGATGTGGATTCTCCTGGTGGTGGTCGCCGTTGTCGCGGTGCGCAGCTTCGGCGGCACGCTAACTGACTCCTTCGTCGTTCCTGGCACCGAAACCCAGTCCGCAGTTGATTTGCTGGAAGAGCGGTATCCGGCTCGCTCCGGTTCCGACCTCGCAGCCGTCTTCCACACTCCCAACGGGACGATTCAGGGTGATGAGGCCCAATCCGCCATACAAACGTTTGCGCGACAAGTCGCCGACGTCGATGAAGTCGCGGTCGTCTTCCCACCTGAACAACGACAAGGCAGCCTCTCGGCCGACGGCCGAACAGCCATTGTGCGGGTGGCGTTTGACAAGCTGGCCAACCATCTCTCGTCGGAGAACATCGGCGAAGTGATCGGCTATGGCGAGGCGCTGCGATCTGACACGCTGCAGATCGACTTCGCCGGGGAGCCGGTGCGCGAGTACGAGACTGAGCCGCCGGGCACCGCCGAGCTCGTCGGCCTGGCGGCGGCGCTGATCATCCTGATTATCGGGTTTGGCTCCATCTTCGCTGCAGGAATGCCGATCGTCTCGGCGTTGGTTGGCCTCGCGGTTGGCACGATCGGCATCATTATCGCGGCGGCGTTCCTCGACATTTCAACCGTCGCACCGACCTTCGGCGCGATGCTGGGCATCGGCGTCGGGATCGACTACGCCCTCTTCGTGATCGCCCGCTTCCGCGAGCAACTTGCCGCCGGCGTCGATCCCGGCGAAGCGACGCGAGCCGCCGTGACCACGGCCGGCCGAGCAGTCGCCTTTGCCGGATCGATCGTTGTCGTCGCGTTGCTCGGTCTGTTCGCGATCGGGATCCCGCTGATCGCCAATATGGGGCTCGCGGCAGCGATGGTCGTGTTACTTGAGATGATGGTGGCGATCTCACTGCTGCCGGCGATGCTGGTCCTCATCGGACGACGGATCGACAAGTTCTCAATCCCCGGTCTGCGCTATACGGCCGGCGGCGAGCACGGCCGCTGGTACCACTTCTCGCGCCGCATTGAGCGGCACGCCTGGATCTACCTGGTGATCGCTTCTGCCATCTTGATCACGATGACTATCCCGGCGTTCATGATGGAGATGGGCGTCTCCGACGATGGCAACCGGCCTACGTCCTACACATCGCGCCGAGCCTATGACCTGATCTCGGATGCGTTCGGCCCAGGGGTCAACGGCTCGCTGTTCGCCCTCGTCGACAGATCTGGAGAGCGCCTCACACCTGCGGATCTGCAGGTCGTGAGTCGCGCCCTGTCCGCGACCGAGGGCGTCGCAGCAGTCTTGCCACCCGATATCTCCGCCAGTGGCGAGACAGCGCTGGTGCCGATCATCCCGACGACGGCGCCACAAGAATCAGAGTCTCGGCACCTGATCGGACGACTCCGAGAGGGAGCTGTGCCGGCGGCGCTCGACGAGATCGTGCCTCAAACGACGATCTACATCGCCGGAATCACCGCCGCGTACGAAGATGTCACGGCCAAGATGATCTCACGGCTCCCGTTTTTCTTCGCGCTCGTGATCGGCGTATCGATCCTGCTGCTGATGATGGCCTTCCGCTCGATTCTGGTGCCGCTCAAGGCGGCGCTGCTGAACATGCTCGCGATCGGCGCAGCGCTCGGCTTCCTCGTCGTGATCTTCCAGTGGGGCTGGGGACTCTCGCTCCTGGGGCTTGATCGGACCGGTCCGATCGAGTCGTTCATTCCCATGATCATGTTCGCCATCCTCTTCGGCCTCTCAATGGACTACGAGGTGTTCCTTCTGTCGAGGATTCGCGAACACTGGCTGGAAACAGGCGACTCCGGCGAGTCCGTGGCGTTCGGAATCGGAGCCTCGGCTCGTGTCATCACCGCAGCAGCAGCCATCCTGATCGCTGTGTTCGGCAGTTTCGCCATCTTCGGAGACGAGCGGGCGGTCAAAGAGTTCGGCATCGGTATGGCCTTCGCCATCTTTGTTGACGCGACGCTCGTCCGGCTCGTCTTGGTCCCGGCGTTCATGCAGATCGCCGGTCCCGCCAACTGGTACATGCCGAAGTGGCTGGACAACGCTCTGCCACGGCTGACCATCGACCCACCAATCCCGGTGCGCACGCGAGTACGGCGGATGCTCGGTGTCGGGCTGCACATGGTCCTGGCCAGACCGCAGAAGTCGGAGATCCGCTAACGGTCTCTGTCTACCCGCCGTTGTTCCGTCATTCCCGCGTCCCGACGCGGGAATCTCGACGCGTGCAGCACACTCGCTGGGTCCACGAAGATCTCACTGTGCTCCGGCACCCGAGGTGTCCCTGCGCTGATGTCCGTTTGCTGCGAGATACCCGCGGCGGAGCGCGGGTATGACGGGACATAGGGCGCGGGCATAACGGGACATTGAGCGCCGGTTTGACAGGAGCTGGGCCGCGGGTATGACGGAGGTTGGCGCTAGGTCTCGACGGAGCGGCGAAACGACAAACGCCGGGATTGCTCCCGGCGCCTGTGTTGCGTGAGCTGCGGCGTCGTCGATTTACTGGTCTTCGGACTCTTGCTCCATCTCCTCGGACGCGTCGTCGTAGAGATGGACTTCGATCTGCCACTCGGTGATACCGGTACCAGCGCCCTCAGGCCGGAGCAGGACGCTCCAGACTCCAGGAGGTCCTGGTGCGTCTTCAGGAGTGATGAAGACGGCGCTGGCCAGGCAGGGATCGGCACTGGCGCAGTTGAGGATCACTCGGCCCGAGACCACAGTCTGACCTTCGCTGTCAAAGACGAACAGACGCGCGGTGCTGCCGTCCGTGCCCACGATCGAGGCGACGATCTCGAACATGCCGTCGTTGTCCGGCACGAGCAGCGAGTCATTGTCGCCGATTTCGCTGCCAATGCCCAGGAGCGTTGGCACGAGACCGTCTTCGGTGATCTCGCCGCGCAGGCTGAGGTCGCCCAGCGGAGTTGGCAGCGTGACGCCCATCGCCATCGCTGACTCCTCCTCCATGGCAGACGCTTCCTCTGGCAGCTCGCCGCCAACCTGCGTAACAGTCAGGATGTAGGGTCCCGTGCCTTCATCGCCGTAATCCTTGACCGTGACACTGATGATTCCATCCACCGCAGGCTCGATCGTGAGCGCTGAGTCACGACCAAAGGGGCCGCCTCCCGAATCGTCGTCAACCGCATCGACTCCACCGCCGTGGACGAGCAAGACCGTGTCGAAGAGCAGGCTTTGCGCCAATATCTCGTAGACCGCTCCGCCACGAATCGCCAGGTTGAAGCTGTCCAAGTCGCCGGCAATGTCAATGCGGCCGACAAACGGTTGACCGATTTCAAGGGCGGCCATGTCCTCCGCTTCATTCACGACCATCAACGGCACGTTGGAGTTAACCTCATACGTCGCCGATTCGTCCATCGTCCCTGACGCGGCTTGTGATTCACCGCCCTCCATTGCGGACTGAGGGGTGATCGCGATCTCGTACGGTCCAACGGATTCAGAAGCGAGAGCAACGATTGTGCTGCCGACCACCAGATTTGCTTCCTGCTGAAGCGCGCCGGCGCCATCGAGCAAATGCAAGACCGACGCTGTTTCGGTTCGCACCGTAACCAGCGCCTGTTCGGCCATTGCTTCGTCAGAGAGGAACAGGGACACAGACTGCTGGCCGGAACCCAACGTAAGCGTGTGCTCGTTCGCGGTCATCACGGCTGAGGCAGGGGCGCTCTCGACCATCTGATCCGTACTCAGGCTGCGAGCAAGATCTCCGGTCGAGACATACCAACCGAGCCCGACCAGGCTCGCGGGCGCAATCCCAATCACCGTCCCTGCGATGTCAACCAGCACCATACCTGTGGTGGCGCCGTCAGGCCGCGCGTCGGTGCGCAAGAATGTGCGCTCTCCCGCGTCCCATTCCTCGGTGCCACTCAGGACGCCGGAGTAGATGGCAGGAATCGAATCGGCCCGATCGTTCGGGGTGTAGCCGATTGCATACACCGACGAGCCAGGGCGAATACCCTCGCCGTCGCCGAGTCGGGCGCCGGGCAGGCGTCGCACGAGCGTTGCGTCGATGGGCCCCAGGTAGGCAATGCCGGTGAACGTATCGCGACCCACGATCGGTAGGGCTTCCAGCTTGTCGCCATTCGAGAGCAACACGTCGGCGGACCCCGCGCCGCCAAGCGAGCGTTCATCGACTACCACGTAGCCATCGCTAATCACCAGTCCGGTGGCGACGGAATGGTCGGTCATGACGAGCGTCAGGCTGGGGAACACGATGCTGTAGGCCGTGGCGCCTTCGCCGCCACCGGCGGCCTCGGGCGGCGGCTCGGGACCTGCATCCTCCTGCGGAGGTTGTGCGGCCGCTGTCGGCGCTGCAGCCGGCGCGGCTTGCTGTTCCTGCTGGCCCTGCTCTTGCATGGACTGCTGATCCTGCTCGTCATCCTCGGTATCGCTACCGACGAGATCGCAGGCGCTCAACACGAGCGCTGCAGAGACGAATAACGCGAACAACCACAGGCCGCGACGGTGCAGACGCTCGGTCAGCATGGATACATTCATCTTGGCTCCCGTCGCTGTCGCGGCTCGGCTGGACGGCGCCACAGCGGCGTCTCAACCCTCATCATCCACAGGGATTGTTATCGGATTGTATCCCACGTCCGGGTTCACAACCCGTCGCACGAGGCGCGATACTGAGAGTGAATCAGAGTCGGACGGCCTCGCTGGAGGGATTGGAGAAGCCCATGCAATACATCCTGCTGGTGCGGCTTTCGCCCGAGGGACTTGACGCGACGCTCGAGAATCCGCGCGCGCCATTGGAGGCGGAACAGAACGTCTCGATTCCCGGGGTTAGCGCACTGGGCATCTATGCCGTACTGGGTCCCTACGATTTCACGGCGATCATCGACGCGCCCGACAACGATGCGGCGGCGCGCTGGTCGATCGCCTTTGGCGCCAAGATTCGCGGCGAAGTGACGACGATGCCGGCCGTGCCGATATCGCATTTGCAGGGAAGCGGCGGTGGCGATGGCGTCGAACAGACTTCGGAGCCGCTACCAGGGCAGGCCACCTGCTAGGCGATGTTCACATGGGGGTGCGAACAACCGTATGGGTGGTTTGGGGCATTGTCGATGGGGAGCGGGATCCCCTCAGCCTTCGGCAGCTCCCCCTGCAAGAGACCGTTGCATAACGCCTCAACCGCCCCCGCCTCCGAGCGGGGGCCCGCTCCTTCCCTGGCTTCTTACCGACGGCCACGTTTGTCGCCGGTATCTGGTCATCCGGGATCTATCCGAGCAGCCTGGGCTTTGCCAAAGCGGGTCCCCGCTCGGGGGCGGGGACGAGAAACTGAGTTATTCAAGGGTCTCTGCAAGGGGGAGCGGGGACTGCTGGAGCCGGCGGGGGGATTCGAACCCTCGGCCTACGGTTTACGAAACCGTTGCTCTACCTCTGAGCTACGCCGGCCCGTCCGAAGGGACACGATGCAGAGCGTATCGCAACCGTGCGAGATCGGCTGAACGGCCGGTCTCTCCGAGGCCTGATTCAGGCCCCAATTCAGGCATGGACTGCAAAACCGAACGCGGCAATGACGAAGCGAAGGTCTGTGCTCGGACCAGGGGATTGCGTCGTTGGATCCTTCATGCCTGGGCGGATGTTCGATTGAAAAACGCTTGACGTATAGGCATCTTCACTAGGTCGGGCGAAGTGCATCGAGGCTGCTCTATCGTGCAAATATGTTCCGATTGACAGTGTCGACGGTTGATGACGACTTCATCACGCCGATTCAGCCGGCGCTCGAACGCGCTGGCCTGCAGGTGGTGCGCTACATCCCGGCGGAAGGCAACGAGCCGGATCCGGCAGCCGCGCCCGATGTACTGCTCCTGGACTGGCGTCATGCCGTACCTGCAGCTCGGCCGGCGGAGGTCCTGGCCTGGCCGGAGGCGATGCGGCTGGCCGCCTTGCGACCGGCCGACACACAGTTGCTCGGTCCGACCCAGGAACTGGATGACTTCGTGCTCGCACCGGTGCATGACGCCGAGCTGGTGGCTCGGGTGCAACTCGTGCTCTGGCGGCACGGTCGGGCGCTGACTCGAAACACGCTGGAGGCCGGCGACCTGGTTGTCGATACTTCCAACTACCAGGTGTTCGAGGGAGGTCGCTCGATCTCGCTGACGTTCAAGGAGTTCGAGCTGCTGCGATTCCTGATGACCCACAATCAGCAGGTGTTCACGCGAGAGACGCTGCTCAACCGAGTCTGGGGCTACAACTACTACGGTGGCTCGCGGACGGTCGACGTACATATCAGGCGGTTGCGCTCGAAATTGGAGTCGGGCGGCCAGCGCTACGTCGAGACGGTGCGCAACGTCGGGTATCGGTTTGCCTTGCCTCTGCGCTGATTGTCGCCTCCCAAGTTCCTGTTTCAGCGTGTAGCGAGCGATAAGCCGAATACAGAAGGCGGTCGATCCGGGCCTCTTGGCGGGGCGCAACTGAGGCGTAACTCAGGTGTAACTCAGGTGTAACTCAGGAGTGTCGGGTGCAGGGGTTGCTGGTCATAGGATGATTGCCAGCAATCATTGATGCTGCGTGGCTGGCGGCAGTGATCTCGTGCGACTCCAACCGGCCCCGAGAGCCATGCAGCAGCGAGCAGAGAGAGGCATGAGCCGATGGCAACCCTTGGTGATATTCAGGCGCTGATCGAGGATCAGGGCATTCGCCGCATCGACCTGTTGGTCACAGACCTGATCGGTCGCTGGCAACACTTCAGCATTCCGGCGTCGAGATTCGACGAGGGCCTGGTCGAGCGCGGCCAGGGCTTTGACGGCTCATCGCTGCGCGGCTTCCAGAGCATCGACGAATCGGACATGCTGCTGCGCCCCGACCTCGACACGGCACGCATTGACCCGACCGAGAACGTGCCAACGCTGAAGTTCATCTGCGACGTACACGATCCGGTCACTGGCGACCGCTACAGCCGTGACCCGCGCTACGTGGCAACGAAGGCAGAGCAGCATCTGATCGAGTCGGGCATCGCCGATCAGGCCTTCTTCGGCCCCGAGCTTGAGTTCTTCCTGTTTGACCACGTCCAATTCCAGATGTCCATCAACCAGGCCTTCTACGTAGTCGAATCGGACGAGGCCGACTGGAACAGCGGTCGCGACGAAGACGAGAGCAACCTCGGCTACAAGATTCCGCCCAAGCAGGGTTACTCGCCTACCGCGCCGTTCGACACGCTCGGAGACATCCGCTGGGAGATGTCCGATGCGATGGACGCCGTGGGCATGGAGATGGAAGTCCACCACCATGAGGTCGCGACCGGCGGCCAGGGCGAAATCGCCACGCGCTTCAACACGCTGAAGCACAAGGCGGACGAGACCCAGTGGTACAAGCACATCGTGCGCAACGTAGCCAAGGCGCACGGCAAGTCGGCGACGTTCATGCCCAAGCCGCTCTACGGCGACAACGGAACCGGCATGCACTGTCACCAGTCGTTGTGGAAGGACGGCGCGCCGCTCTTCTACGAGGCCGGCCAATACGCCGACCTGTCGGACACCGCTCGCCACTACATCGGCGGCCTGCTCAAGCACGGCTCGGCGCTGCTGGCCTTCTGCGCGCCGACGACGAACTCGTACAAGCGCCTGGTGCCGGGCTTCGAAGCGCCGATCTACCTCGCGTACTCGCAGCGAAACCGCTCCGCGGCGGTCCGCATTCCGACGTACGAGACGTCGCCGAACAGCAAGCGACTCGAGTTCCGACCGCCGGACGCCTCGGCCAACACCTACCTGGCCTTCTCGGCGATGCTGATGGCCGGCCTCGACGGAATTCGCAATCAGATCGAGCCGGGCGACCCGGTCGACACCGACATCTACGAGCTGAGCGCCGAAGAGGCGGCCGGCATCCCCTCGGTGCCACACTCGCTCGAGGGTTCGCTGGAAGCGCTCGCTGCCGATCACGACTTCTTGATGGCAGGCGGAGTCTTCACGCAAGACCTGATCGACCAGTACCAGGACTTCAAACTGACCGAGTCGCGAGACATCTTCATGCACCCAGTCGCAGCGGAGTTTTTCCACTACTACCACATCTAGGCGGCAGCATGATCCGGCCTTCGGCAATCTGATGCGCCGGCGCGAGTTCTTTCTCCCCCCGCTCCGCGGGGGGAGATGCCGAAGGCAGAGGGGAGTCTTGCCCCAGCGGGGCGAGCCCCCTCAGTCGCTTCGCGACAGCCCCCTGAGAGGGGGAGCAACATAGGACACCAATTGTCGGCGATCAGGCAACTGGAAACTGGCTCGCACGATGACCACCTTCGACTCCGACCTCAACGCCCCACCCAGCGAGCACCAGCACGTCCTGAACGCCTGCCGCGAGCACGACGTTCGTTTTGTGCGGCTGTGGTTCACCGACCTGTTGGGCCAGCTCAAGTCTGTCGCGATCACGATCGATGAGCTGCCCAAAGCGTTGGAGAAGGGGGTCGAGTTCGACGGCGCGTCGATTGAAGGGTTTGCCCGGCACGACGAATCCGACATGGTGGCGCTGCCGGATCCGGATACGTTCGTTGTCTTGCCGTGGCGTCCGCAGCAGCACCGCGTTGCGCGAATGATCTGTGACATTCGGCGGCGTAACGGCGAGGCGTTCGAGGGCGATCCTCGACGCATACTGCGCCGCCAGCTCGAATCGGCTCAGCAACGAGGCTACACCTTCTATGTGGCGCCGCAGATTGAGTACTTCTACTTCAAGGCGCCCGATGATCCGTCGCCGCTGGACTCCGGCGGGTACTTCGATCTCTCCCCGCTCGACACTGCGACTGATCTGCGTCGCGAAACCGTGCTGACGCTTGAAGAGATGGGCATCGCGGTCGAATCCTCGCACCACGAGGCGGCGCCGTCACAACACGAGATCGACTTGCGCTACACGGATGCGCTGACGATGGCGGACCAGGTGATGACTACACGCCTGGTCGTCAAGGAGGTCGCGATCAAGCAAGGCGCGCATGCGACATTCATGCCCAAGCCGCTCAATGGTGTCAACGGGTCGGGCATGCATGTGTACCTCTCGCTCTGGGATCACGAGCAGAATCTGTTCTACGAAGCGGGTGGCGGCCTGTCCGACATCGCTCGTTCCTTCCTGGCCGGGCTGTTGGCGTACACCCCACAGTTCACGTTGATCACCAACCAGTGGTCGAACAGCTACAAGCGTCTGGCGCCGGGTACCGAGGCTCCCGTCTACCTGACTTGGTCACACGCCAACCAGTCTGATCTCGTGCGGATTCCCGAATACGATCCGAGCGACTCGGAGTCGACCAGGCTCGAGTATCGCGGGGCGGATTCAGCGACCAACCCATACCTGGCGTTTTCTGCGTTTCTCGCCGCTGGCTTACGCGGCATCGATGAAGGTCTGACGCCGCCGCCGGCTGCTGAAGACAACGTGTTCGAACTCACGCCCGTACAGCGGGCCGAGCGCGACATTGTCGAGATGCCGACCACGCAGGGACGCGCCATTGACGCGTTCTCGTCCTCGGAGTTGATGAAGACTGTGCTCGGAGACTACGTCTGGTCCACCGTTCTGCAAAACAAGCGCATGGAGTGGGACGAGTACCGCTCGCAAGTGACGGACTATGAGCTCAGGCGGTATCTGGCGGTGTTGTAGGCAATTCAGACGTTCCTTGCTGGATCCCGGCCCGCGAACCACGCTCCCTCTCGCCAACACCCATGCATATCTCTAATCCCAGTCCCTGCGTCTGCCAGGGAACCGTAGGGTGTTCCAGAACTCCACCATCCCAGTCCCCGCTTTACGCGGGGACCTGCTTTGGGCCGCAACTCATCTGTTAGTGCTTTCTCGGGCGCAAGGGGAGCGGGTCCCCGCGTAAAGGAGACCTGCGAGCAAATATGTCGGAGCGCTATTGGTCAGGTTGTAGGGGCGACCCTTGTGGTCGCCCGCACTGCCGCTCCTACCTAGTCAGTAATGCAATCGCCACCGCGGGCGACCACAAGGGTCGCCCCTACAGGAGCTCAGAAGGATTGGAACACGATTATGCAAAGGTCTCCGTAAAGCGGGGACTGGGATCTCTGATCTACTTACCGACGGCTGCCGCCGAGAAGGCCGCAGCTTGCTCGAAGAGGCTTTCAGTTGAGCTGTGGATGACGTCGAAGAGCGGTGTTGGGTAGAGGCCGATGAAGAGGACTCCAGCGACCAGGACAACCAGTGCGCCTGCCAATGGCCGTGAGACGTGGAAGCGCTCGCGATCGGCGCCTTCGGGCTCGTAGAGGTACATCTGCTTGATCACCATCAGGTAGTAGTAGAGCGACACGAACGATGCGGTCACACCGATGGCGCCGAGCCAAAGGAAGCCGTTGTTGAAGGCGGCCTGGAAGATGATGAACTTGGTCGCGAAGCCGGCAAACAATGGCATCCCGGCGAGCGAGAACAACGCCGCAGCGATTGAGAATGCCAGGAACGGCTGCCGTTCGGCCAGTCCTCGGAGGTCGACGATGTCGTCGCGTCCGGTCCTGTTGTAGAAGGCGATGATCGCGGCGAAGACAGCGATATTCGTGGTCACGTAGCCGATCAGGTGCAACACCAATGCCGAGGCCGCGTCCTGCGATTGGGCGATGTTGGTGGCGTTCAGAGCCACGATGCCGACGAGCAGATAGCCGACCTGCGAGATGGACGAATAGGCCATCAGTCGCTTGAAGTTGGTCTGCTGCAGCGCCATCAGGTTGCCGACGATCATGGTCAGGGCGGCGAGGATGCCGACGAACCATACCCATTCGTTAGCGGCGGGCAGGAAGGCCTCGGTGAAGAGTCGCAGGAAGAAGGCGAAGGCCGCCGCTTTCCCGCCGGCGCTGAGGAACGCGGTGATCGGCAGGGGCGCACCCTGGTAGGCGTCGGGCGTCCATTGGTGGAAGGGGACTGCCGAGACCTTGAAGCCGAGGCCGGCGGTGATCAACACGAGTCCAATCAACAGGCCTGGACGGGCGCCGTCTGGGTCGACGCCGCCGCCGAATCCTGCGAATGAGGCGAGTTGGTCGGCGATGTTGCGGCCGGCGGCGACGCCGTCGGGCTCAATGCCGGAGTAGAGGGTCGTGCCGGTGACGCCGTAGATCAGTGAGATGCCATAGAGCATCAGGGCTGAGGAGAACGCCCCAAGCAGCATGTACTTGAGTGAGCCCTCGTTGGAGAACGGATTGAGCTTGTTGAAGCCGACCAGGATGTAGAAGCTGAACGAGAGCAGCTCGAGCGAGAGGTACGCCGTGAGCAGCTCGCGCGAGGCAGCGAGGAGCATCATGCCCAGCGTCGCGAAGACAATCAGGCCATAGAACTCGGCGTGGTTCTTGAGTCGGTCGCCGGCGAACTGGACGGCGGCCAGGACCGTGAAGAAGGCGATGCCGAGGAAGAAGACGCGGAAGAGGACCGTGAAGTGGTCGACCGCGAGGACATTGCCGAAGTCGTCGTGGGTGTTCCAGTAGGCGATGGCAGTGACAACCGCGATGATACCCAGCGCGGCGGCGGTGCCATAGCCGAACCACTTCTGGTCGACGTTACGGAACGCCAATGCAGCGGCGATGACGACCACGGCCAAGCCGGCCATGACGAATTCGGGGATGATCAGCTGATATTCAAGATCCATCAGTGTCACCGTCCAGTCAGCGAACTGAGCGTGAACAGATTGCCGATCTGCTCAACCTGGGGCAAGTCGGCCACTGTGGGCGCGATACGGTCAATAAACGGGTCTGGCCAGACGCCCATCGCGATGATCGGGGCGATCAACACGATGGCGGCGGCGAGCTCCCAGCGTGTGAGGTCCTTGAGGCCCTCCCAACGCGGGTTGAAGGGACCGAGCGCAGCGCGACCCATGAGTCGCAGCACGTAGATCGCGGTCAGCGCGGCGGAGAGGATGCCCAGCGCAGCAAAGAGCGGGAAGGTATCGATCGCGCCGACGAAGATATGGAACTCGGCGACGAATCCTGACAATCCGGGTAAGCCGAGCGATGTCAGTCCGGCGATACCGAAGAAGATCACGAACAGCGGCATCTTCTTGACCAGGCCGCCGAAGACGCGGATGTCTCTGGTGTGCGCCTGGTCGTAGAGTCCGCCGACCATGGCGAAGAAGAGAGCGGTCATCACACCGTGCGAGAACATCTGCAACACCGCGCCGTTGACGCCGATGTTGTTCATCGTCCCTAATCCCATCAGGACGAAGCCCATATGGGAGACGGACGAGTAACCGATGACGAATTTGAGGTCGGTCTGGTGGATGGCGGAGATTGCGCCGTAGACCGCGGCGACGCCACCGAGCACGAGCAGGACAGGCATCCAGAAGTCGGTGCCGGCTGGCAGGATCTCCATGCCCAGGCGGATGATGCCGAATGCGCCCAGCTTCATCAACACGCCGGCGTGCAGCATGGAGACGGCGGTCGGGGCGGCGACGTGGCCGTCGGGCGACCAGGTATGGAAGGGAAAGAGGCCGGCCAGGATGCCGCAGCCGATCATGAAGAACGGGAAGAAGGTATTGGCAAAGCTGCGGCCGAAGTTGACTTCTCGTAGGACCGCCATGTCGAAGGTGCCGGCGCCGGCTTCGGCGAAGACGGCGAAGATGCCGATAAAGATCAACACGGAGCCGCCGACCAGAACCATGGTCAGCTTCATCGCGCCGTATTCCTTGTTGGTCGAACCCCAGATCACGATCAGGAGATACATCGGCAGGACGGCGAGCTCGTAGGCGAAGAACCAGAAGAAGAGGTCCTGCCCGATGTAAACGCCGTAGACGCCAGTGAACAGCGCCATGAACAGGATGAAGAAGTCCTTCACCCGATGGGTGATCTTCCAGGAAACAAGCACACCGGCGAAGCCGACGAGACCGTTGAGCAGGACCATCGGCGCAGCGATGCCGTCGACAGCCAGGTGGAGCGAGATGCCGTTCTCGCCGAGGAATGCGATGTTCTCGATCCACGGGTACTGCAGATCGAACTGATAGCCGCCTTCAGCAAAGTCGTAGACAGCGAAGATCCAGATCGAATCGATCAGGGTGGCGATGGTCGTGATCAGCGCGATGTAGCGCACGACGTTGACGTGCCGCGAGGGCACGAACAAGGTCAGCAGCATGGCGCCGCCAGGGATCAGCAAGAGCAGCAGTAGTGCTTCGCCTGCGTCCACGCTGTGTGCCTCTCTCTACTTCGTTCTGTCGTTAGCCGCGCAATAGGAATGCGAGGCCGCCGGCCAGTGCGATGCCGATGACCATCAGCAGCGCGTAGTCGGGGATGCGTCCGGTGACGTGGTAGCGCAACCAGTAGGCGGCGTAACGCGTGGCGTCGGCGGGCGCGTTGATGCCGGTGTCATTGACGATCATGCGGTCGAACCAGGCGACAATCCGGGCCAGCGGCAGCATGGCGCGGTCGATGCCCCACTGGTAGGCCTCGTCGAAGTAGAACTTGTTCTCGACGACGGCGGCCAGTCTCGGCTGGAAGTCGCGGACCGCCTTGGCTCGGTGCGAGTTGCGGCCCCAGAAGAACCACCACGCGGTGAAGAATCCGAGCAGCGAGACCGTGCCGGTCACGGCGGCAATCGAGTTGGAGAAGTGGAAGTCGTGCGGCTCAGGGAAGTAGATGTAGTTGTTGATGCCACCGGGGAATCCGAGCACATCGCCAACCTGGTCGAATGCGACAAAGCCCACGAGGAAGGTGAGGATGGTCAGGAACACGAGCGGGATCAGGATGGTCGGAGGCGCCTCGCGAGCACGCTTGATCACGGCGATGTCCTTGGGCGGACCGAAGAAGGTGATAATCACCAGTCGCGCCATGTAGAGCGCGGAGAGGAATGCGGCCACACCGAGCAAGATGGCGACAATGGTGTTCGCGCCGCCAATCGTGGCGACGAAGATTTCGTCCTTGGAGAAGAATCCGGAGAGCGGCGGAATCCCGGCCAGCGCGATCGAGGAGATGATGAAGGTCGATGCCGTCACGGGCATGCGCCACCAGAGCCCGCCAAGCTTTCGCGCGTCCTGCTCCTCGGTCATGTGGATCACGGATCCCGAGCCCAGGAAGAGGCAGGCCTTGAAGAAGGCGTGCGTGAGCAAGTGGAACATGGCAATGCCGACGGCGCCGACCCCCAGGGCGACGAACATGAATCCGAGTTGCGACACAGTGGAGTAGGCGAGCACCCGTTTGATGTCGTTCTGGGCCAGCGCCATGATTCCGGCGAGTAATGCGGTGGTCAGGCCGACCGCCAGGACGACGTTTGATGCGCCAGGGGTGACTTCGAAGACGGGCAGCAGTCGGGCGACCAGGTAGACCCCGGCGACGACCATCGTGGCGGCGTGAATCAGCGCGGAGACCGGCGTCGGGCCTTCCATCGCGTCGGGCAGCCAGACGTGGAATGGCACCTGCGCCGACTTACCGGCGGCTCCAAGGAAGAGCATCAGCGTCGAGAGCGTGAGATATCCGTCCCCCATGACCTGCGGCAGGTCGTTGACGCGGCCAGCCTCGGCGGCGGCGATGATGTCGGAAATCTGGAAAGAACCGGTGGCGCGCCAGAAGAGGATGATGCCGATGAACAGGCCGACATCGCCGAGACGCGTCGTGACGAACGCCTTTTTGGCCGCCTCGACGGCGGAGCGGCGCTCGTAGTAGAAGCCGATCAGGAGGAAGGAACAGAGACCCACGCCCTCCCAGGCGACAAACATGAGCAGCAGGTTGTCGGCCAGGACCAGAGTGAGCATCATCGCGACGAAGAGCGAAAGTACGGCGAAGTACCACCAGTAGCGCGGCTCAGGTTTGCCGTGATGTCGCAGATAGTTGGTCGAATACAGGTTGACCATCAGCGCCACTGTCGAGACGACGAAGACCATCACGATGGCGATCGAGTCGACGGTGAAGCCGAGCCGGACGACGAAGTTATCGAAGTTGATCCAGTCGGTGCCGACGTTGCGAATCCCGCCAAGGCCCGCGCCGAGCCAATCGAGATGCGACTCCAGCACGAAGAAGAAGAGCACGAACACGGCCAGCGCCGCGCCCACGGAAATGAAGTCGCCGCCGCGCGGCAGGAAGCGTCCGAATGCGAACAGCACGAGGAACGCCAAGGCCGGGATTGCCGGCAAAATCCACGCGTGGTCAGCCCAGATCATCGCTGCATGCTCCCGGTTACCACTTGAGGAGATTCACTTCATCGACATTGGCGGTGGCTCGGTTGCGGAAGGTCCGCACGACGATACCAAGCGCCAGCGCGACCTCGGCGGCCGCGATGACGATGATGAAGAAGGCAAAGACGATTCCGGTGATGTTGCCGAAGTCGACGTGGCCATAGACCGCAAACGCGACCATGTTGAGCGAAACGGCGTTGAGCATCAGCTCGACCGAGAGCAAGATCAGCACGGCGTTACGCCGCGTGAGGACGCCCATCACGCCGATCGCGAAGAGCACCGCGTTGACTATCAGGATGTGGTCAAGCGGTGGCATCAGTTGTCGTCCTCGTCAGGTGAGGCGAGCATGATCGCGCCGTCCAGCGCAATCGAGAGCAGCACGCCGACGATGATGAAGGGAACGATCCAGATGGTGAAGATGGCGTCGCCAATGGTCTGCAGACCGACTGGCTCAATCGCAGCGGTGGTCGCAGGCGTCGTCCAGGTCGTGGCGACGATGCCGCCGATCAGGGCGGCGAGCAGACCCAGGGAGGCAGCGATCCCGATTGGTCGGGAGCGTCCGAAGAGAGCCTGTGGTCGTTCGCGGGCGCGGGTCAGCATGAGCGCAAACAGGATCAGGATGACCACGGCAGAGCCGTAGACGAGCAACTGAACGAGGGCGATGAACTCGACCGTGAGAATCAGGTAGATACCGGCGACACCGGCCAGCGCGGCGATGAAGAACAACGCCGCGTAGACGATGTTGCCTGCGGTGACAACGCCGATCGCAGAGACCAGCATGACCACTGCCAGGATCCAGAAGACCACCTGAGTCGCGGTGACGCCGTCCTCCACGGGGCTCCTCTTCCTCTACTGCTGTACCGCTTAGTCGCCGCCGGCTTCGACCGGGGTGACTTCGGGGGAGGTGATCACGCGCGGCGTGGCCGGCGTGGTCTGTACGGTGCGAGTGCCTGCGCCCTTCTTCTGGTTCATCAGGTAGAAGACCAACCCACCCAGCGCCACGAGCAGCGCGAAGGAGACGAGTCCGACGACCCAGTCGGCGCCGCCGTAGGCGAGGATGATGCCGTTGGCGAGGACCTGGACAATGGCGAAGGGCAGCAGGACCTTCCAGGAGAACGCCATGAGCTGGTCGATCCGCAGCCGCGGGAAGAGCGCGCGTGATCCGATCACGAGCACGATCATCACCGAGGTTTTGACGAATGTCAGCACAATCTGCAGGCCGAGTCCGACGTCTGCGCCGAAGGGCCAGTTCCAACCGCCGAGGAAGAGCGAGGACGCGAGCACGACCAGCAGAAAGAGCGCGGTGTACTCGGCGAGGAAGAACATGCCCCAGCGCATGCCGGAGTATTCGACGAAGTAGCCGCCGACGACTTCCGACTCGGCGATCGGCATGTCGAAGGGCGGGCGGTGCAACTCGGCCAGCATGCCGATCAGGAAGATGGCGAAGCCGAGCGGCTGTAGCAACAAATATGGCGTCGTGGTTTGATCGCCCACGATCGCGTTGATCGAGCCGGCAGCCGAAGCGTCGCCGTCGATGGCGAGGCGGCTCGCGGCCACCATGACCACGGCGACGATGATCAGCAGCATGGGGATTTCGTACGAGATGGCTTGCGCCGCAGCGCGCACGCCGCCGAGCAGCGCGTACTTGTTGTCGGAGCCCCAGGCAGCCATCACGACGCCGACAATGTTCAGTCCAAGCACGCCAAAGACGAAGAGCAGACCCAGATTGAGGTCGCGGATGAACCAGGTCTCGGTGAACGGCATCGGGACGAACACGAGGAAGACCGGGACGAACGCCATGTAGGGCGCGAGCTCGAAGGCCCAGCGGTCCGCCGTGATTGGGCGGACATCCTCTTTTGTCACGAGTTTGAGTGCGTCGGCAATGGACTGCAGTGTGCCGATCGGGCCGGTGCGGGTCGGGCCGACGCGAGCCTGGAGGCGAGCCAGGATTTTGCGCTCGAGGTAGATCAGGGAGAATGCGATGATCGTCATCAATGCGACGATGAACATGACGCGAATGATCGCGTCAATCCAGTCGGGCATGCTGATGCCGGCGAACTCGCTCAAGACCATTTAGCGCATCACCTTTGGCTGCTGCGGCTGCTCACGCAGGTTACACGCAGTCAGGCTTACACCCATCAAGTGGGCGCCCTCCAACCTGGGCTGGTGGCATGCGCGCTCGAACAGCATTAGCGGTCAACCTCGCAGAGGACGATGTCGATCGATCCCAGGGCGACCACGGCGTCGGCGAGGTAGGAGTTGAGCACCTGCGGCTTGAGCGAGGAGAGGTTGTGGAAGCATGGTGAGCGCATCTTCACGCGCCAGGGCTGGTCAGTGCCATCCGAGACCATGTATATGCCGTATTCCCCGCGCGGATTCTCCTGCCGCATGTAGATTTCGCCAGGTTCCGGGCGCAGTCGGGCGGGCATGCGCTCGGGCATGATCGCGCCCGAGGTCGGCATCTGATCCAGTGCCTGGCGCAGGATCGTGACCGACTGGCGCATCTCTTCCAGCCGAACGAGATAACGGTCGTACACGTCGCCGCGCTCGCCCACGGGGATTTCCCAGTGGAAGCGGTCGTAGATCGAGTACGGCTCGTCAACACGAAGGTCGAAGGGTACGCCGGAGGCACGCAGCATCGGTCCGGTGACGCCGTAAGAGATGGCTTCGTCGGCAGTCATCGCGCCGACATCGCGGCAGCGCGCAACGAATACTTCGTTGTCGGTCATCAGGTCGTCAACGTCGCCGATGCCGGTCTCGACCATGTCCAGCACCCAGTGGGAGTCCTCGACGAAGGTCTCATGCGGGTCCCAGGCGAGGCCACCGACGCGGAAGTAGTTGTACATAATCCGGTCGCCACAGACGGCTTCGAATAGGTCCTGGATGCGCTCGCGTTCCTTGAACGTCCAGGTGAACGCGGTGCCGAAGTATCCGACATCGGTGCCGAACGCGCCCATGAACATGAAGTGCGAGAGCAGCCGGTTGAACTCTGCCAGGATCAGACGGATGTACTCGGCACGCTCGGGAATCTCGATGCCGGCCAGGCGCTCGACGGCGTTGACGTAGACCCACTCGGAGTTGAACGCGGCCAGGTAGTCGGTGCGGTCCTGGTAGCCGAGCGCGCCGCGATAGTCGAGGTTCTCGGAGAGCTTTTCGCCACCGCGGTGCATGTAGCCGATGTAGGGAATGGCGTCCTTGACGATCTCGCCGTCAACGGTCAGGACCATACGGAAAACGCCGTGGGTCGCAGGATGCTGCGGCCCAATGTTGATGTTCATGTCGACGGTCTCGAACTCGCGCTCGACGACGACGGGCTCAGTGAGTACTTCACCTTCGAAGGTTCGCTGGACCATGCGGTCTACTCCCTGCTCCTCGTCCTGCATGTCACCTGTTGGCAACAGGCCATCGTTGCGACCGAATCCAATCGCTTAGTCGCCGCGCAACTGAGCGCGGCGGGCAGCGGCCAACTCACGACCGAGTTGGACGCGTTCGGCCAGCGCCTCGGCGCGGCCTTCCGGGTCTTCTTCGGCGTCGGGAATGCTTGGTAGCTCAGGCGGCGGCGGGGCCGGCGGCCGATCGTCCTGCACGGGCGCTGCAGCCCGCGCTGCGGATGCTGCAGGAGCAGCTGCGGGCGCTGCAGCAGGTGTGGGTGGCGGCGCGGCGCCCTCTTTGCGTGGACCACCGGCGGGCGGAGCGCCGGCCAGACGTTCGGCGCGGCGGACCGCTGCCAGCTCGCGGGCGCGGGCGACACGTTCGGCCTGCTCGGCCTGGCGCTCGGCCCGTTCTTCCTCGGTCATGTCCTCGACACGCTTGCGTGTCGGAGCAGCGGCGGCCGTGGGAGCCTCTTCCGCTTCTTCCTCCGGCTCGGGCGGTGGGTATTCCTTGGTAAAGAACGCTACGTCGACGCCTTGCTCCATCTCGATCGGCGCGAGCGGATAGCTCTTGCGCAGCGGATGGATGTCAAGGTCTTCGTCGAGCAGCAGGTTACGCGGATCGGGATGGCCGATGAACTCAATGCCGAACATCTCGCGGCATTCGCGCTCGGCCCAGTTAGCCATCTCGTAGAGGTCGGCAACCGACTCAACGACTGCGCCTTCCGAGGGCAGCCAGGACTTGATCGTCACGGCTTGCCGGAGCGGAATCGAATAGAGGTGGTAGACGATTTCGAGTCCGCGGTCTTCCCAGTCGACGGCTGTCTGGTTACGCAACAGGTTCATTTGCAGACGCTGGTCGTCGCGGCTGCGCTCCAGTACTTCATGGATGCTGTCGGACGGGATGGTCAACGCGACGTCGTCGCCCTTGGTCATGGCCGCGTCGATGTCGATCAGCGGCATGACCTCACGATAGGTATCGGCGATCGAGCCGGGAGGCGGCTCGTTGCTCGGCGGTTCCTCGGGGGCGACGGGCGTGCGTCGGGATGTCATGGTTGCTTAGTAACCCCGCGCTCGTTCTTCGACGATTTTCTCCTGGAGGGCCAGGAGTCCATCGATCAGCGCTTCTGGTCGGGGTGGGCAGCCGGGCACGTAGACGTCGACGGGGACGATGTTGTCGACACCCTGCACGACACGGTCGTACTGCGTGTAGGGGCCGCCGTTGGTCGCGCAGGCGCCCATCGAGATGACCCATTTGGGATGCGGCATCTGTTCGTAGAGCAGCTTGACAGCCGGGGCCATCTTCTTGGTCACGGTGCCGGCAACGATCATCACATCGGACTGTCGTGGCGAGGGCCAGGGCACAATGCCGAAGCGGTCGAGGTCGTGGTTGGCCATATAGGTGGCGATCATCTCGATCGCGCAGCAGGCCAAGCCGAAGGTCATGGGCCAGAGCGACGACTTACGGGCGGCGGAGATCAGCGCCTCGGCCGGCGCTTGCATCACGCCCGGCAGCACGACCTTGTAGGGAACGGTTGGCGGCTGATCGTCGATCGCTTGCAGCCGCAGCGACTCAGGGGAAATGATGACGGGCGTTGGATCGCCCATGTGTGGTGGTTGGGAGGTCGTCATGCGCCCCGTCTCGTTTCCTGCCCTACGAAATTCATGTTGCGCTAGTTCCGTTGCCAGTCGAACACGCCCTTACGCCAAGCGTAGGCGAGCGCGACCAGCAGCGTGCCGATGAATAGGACCATCTGCCAGAGGATGACTTTGCCCCAGTCGGGCTCGCCCATCAATCCGAGGAAAGAGACGGCCCAGGGGAAGAGGAAGACTACTTCCACATCGAAGACCAGGAACAGCAGCGCGTAGGTGTAGTAGCGGACGTGGACCTGGGCCCAGTTGCGACCGATGGGGAGCATGCCGCATTCGTACACCTGGCCCTTGAGCGCGGTGCGCCGCTGGGGAGCGAGCAACTTTGTCGCCAGCAACGCGGTCAAGACCAACATCGCGCCGACCGGAATGGCGATGAGAACAGCGCCGTAGTTCTCGAAGAGTTCAGACACGTTGACCTGCCGTCACCTGCTCTGAATCGGTGCACCAACTCCCAGGTGCGAACAGATCGTACCTGCGCCCAGTGATCAGGGTCAAACTTTGGACTTCTCAGGGGTGTTTGGGGCCGCGTTGGTGGTCGTCGGCGCGGGTGCGAGATCCACATCCACATCCACCATGTCGAAGATCGTTTCGGTGTTGGGTGGTTCTTCGCCGTCTTCAGTGACCAGGTCGAGATGGTAGCGAATTGCGCCGCAGATCGAGCGAGTAGGCGGCTCGACAACGTTTCCATGTGACTGCCTGTGCTCGAGAAGCAGAGCGATCGCTTCGCCGATCATCGCGTTGGCTTCTTCGAGCGTGTCACCGACGCTGATGCAGCCCGGCAAGTCGGGAACGTAGGCGGCGTAGTTGCTCTCTGCCCGTTCAAAGACCACCGCGTATGTGACGTTCATCGTCGTTCCTCCCGCAAGCCTGCTTGCTTCAGAATATTGGCCCAGGTGCCCTTTGGCAGGTCTTTCGACGGTTTGCCGGGAATTACGACCTCGCCTTCTCGTTCGGGATGTTCGAAGATTCGGTGACTACCCCGAGTCCGAACGTGCACCCATCCGTCGCGCTCGATCATTCGGATTGCCTCTCTCACCTTCGGCATGCTGAGTTGCCCATCACTCCCTTACTGCTCGTATTCCCGTTCGTACTTGAACTCCACGGTTTGGTTGACGTCGTCCAGCTTGCGGGAGTCCGACTTGACGTAACCGAGCCGCTCGTAGAGGCGGTGCGCATCGTCGAAGCGGGTGTCCGACCAGAGCTCGACCCGCCAGGCGCCGTGATTTCGGGCCCATTCAACCGCGGTCTCGAAGAGTCGACGTCCCAATCCTCGGCCACGCAAGTGGGCGTCGAGGTAGAGCCGATGGAACTCGACCGTGGGGCCATCGACCCGTTCCGCGGCGATCGACCCGACGACGACGCCCGCATCGTCGCGCATGACCCACATCGATCCAATCGGCGAGCGATAGGGAAACGCTTGCTCTTCTGACAGCAGATCCCAGAATTCGTCGACCGGATCCCAGATGAATTCGTATTCGTCGAAGACACGGTGAATCAGTTCGATCACCTCAGGCGCGTGTTCGTGAACGGCTGGTTCAATTTGGAACGTCATGGCGCGTTACTCTGCTGCTCAAGACGACAACGATCGCGAGACGTCGATCAGGCACGTGAGGAGCACGATATGGGACCGCTCAGCGGGATTCGGATTATTGAACTTCAGGGCATCGGACCGGGACCGTTCTGCGGCATGATCCTGTCCGACATGGGCGCCGACATTGTGCGCATCGACCGTGCGTCGAACGCGCCTGACGAAGCGCCGGCCGATCCGCCCGGTGACTTGCTGGCTCGCGGCCGGCGTTCGATTGCGCTCGACTTGAAGAACCCTGAGGGCGTCGAGGTCGCGCTGAAACTGATCGAAGGCGCGGACGCGGTGTTCGAGGGGTTCCGCCCCGGCGTGATGGAGCGCCTGGGCCTGGGCCCGGATGTCTGCCTCGAGCGCAACCCGAAGCTCGTCTACGGACGCATGACCGGCTGGGGCCAGGAAGGTCCCTATGCGCAGATGGCGGGCCACGACATCAACTACATCTCGCTGGCCGGTGCGCTCGCGCCGATCGCGCGCAAGGGCCAGGCGCCGGTGCCGCCGCTCAATCTGGTGGGCGACTTCGGCGGCGGCGGCATGTACCTCGCCGTGGGCATGCTGGGCGCGCTGATCGAGGCGCAACGCTCGGGCAAGGGGCAGGTGGTTGATGCGGCCATGGTCGACGGTGCGTCGTCGCTGATCACCTCAGTTCACGCCGGCCTCGCGACAGGCGGCTGGCGACGAGGTCGTGCGGCGAACGTGCTCGACACGGGCGCGCACTTCTATGACGCCTACGAAACACTGGACGGCAAGTACGTCTCGATTGGCTCGATTGAGCCGCAGTTCTACGCCCAGTTGCTGCATCTGATGGGTCTCGAGAACGAAGAGCTGCCGCGTCAGATGGACAACACCCGCTGGCCGGAGCTGAAAGAGCGGGTCACGAACATTTTCCGCACCAAGACCCGGGCCGAATGGGAAGCGATCTTCGAGGGATCGGATGTCTGCTTCGGGCCGGTGCTGGAGCCATGGGAAGCTCCGAATCACCCGCACGCCAAGGCGCGCGGCGCGTTCGAAGAGGTCGCCGGTGTGGTGCAACCAGCGCCGGCCCCGCGCTTCAGCCGGACGGAGTCGAAGATCCAGGGTCCGCCGGCCTATCCAGGCGAGCACACCGACGAGATTCTCGCCGAGATTGGTCTGAATGGGTCAAAGGGGGAGGAGCTGAAGACGGCTGGGGCGGTTGCCTAAGACCGTTCTGCAAATGGCGTTCCAGTCCCCGCCTACAGTTCCAGTCCCCGCTTGCAATTCCAGTCCCCGCTTTACGCGGGGACCCGTTCCCTTCCCCTGTCTGTGAAAGGGCTTGGCTACACGGGGAGTCGCCGGGGGTCGCCGAGCGGGTCGCCGCGTTGCGCGGGGACTGCGACTGCTGCATCCAATGCGCAAACTGAAAGTCAAACGCCATGGTCTCCATTACCGACTACCGCCTCTACCCCGCGATTCAGGCGCAGCCCTCGGAGTGCGCCAAGGTATTGAGTAGTGTGCAGCCGTTTGAACGGGCTGCTCAGACGCTCGCCGAGGCGTCTCGGGTGTGGACGGTTGGCATTGGCACTTCGTTCAACGCCGCCAATGCCGCGAGCTGGATGCTGCGTGCAGCGGGACTTGAGGCGCGACCGCTGACCAGCTCCGAGTTTGCGACGTATCCCGTTGTTGCTGAGGGCGAAGCTGTGCTCTTGTTTGCACACACGGGTCGCAAGACATTGAGCGGCAAGTCACTCGATCTCTGTATCGAACGCGGGATTCCCGTCGTGCTGATCACCAAGGTGGACACGGGCTTCGACCTGGCGTCGTTGCCCGACAGCGTCACGGTCCTGCACACGACTACGCAGGATCCGTCGTCGATGTACACGATCTCGCACACCACGGCGATGACGGTTGCGGCGATGATCGCCGACCTCGTTTCGCCGGGAGCGACAGGTGACATATCGGCGATACCGTCATCGCTGGCGTCGGCGCTGCGTTTGGAAGACGAGGTGGCTGAGCTGGCGGCCGAGTGGTCGTCGGGTGCGTTGATCGGGCTGGGCGCGGGGCCGATGCTGGCTGCGGCCGAGGAGGCACACATCAAGATCGCCGAGGCGTCGCGGCGGGCGATTCGACATCAGGAACCGGAGTCGTTCTTGCACGGACCCGCTGTGCAGTTGGCCGATTCGGATCGGATTCTGACCTTCGCGGCCAACGACGCGTCGGCAGCGCGTACACGCGAGATCACACAGTTTGCGGTCGACCTCGGCTGTGCGGCGGCATGGGTCGCGCCGGAGAATGTGCCCGCGCCCGAATCGTCGCGACATCTGGTCCTGGACGAGTTGTCGCCCGAGCTGCAATCGCTGCCCGCAATTGTCCCTGCTCAGTTGCTGGCCGGCCACCTGGCTGCCAACGACGGTGTCAACGCCGATGATTTCCGCACCGACGTGCCTGAGTTCCTCGCGGCGTTGTCCAAACTGTCGCTCTGACAATCTGCAGTCCGTCCGCTCATTTCGGATGAACTTCTTCAGTTCTCGTCGAGAACGGCGGCTCTGGCTGTGGGCAATCGCCGTGATCGCGGCGATCTTCGCCTCGCTCGGATGCAGCGGACGACCGATGCATAACCACCCTGCATAACCACCCAACAGCCCCTGCCTTCGAGCGGGGGCCCGTTCCCTGCCGGCTCCTGCACGGCAGCGATGATTGTCGCTTGTACCTGGACAATCTGAACGAAACTGTGCTGCCACAGCCAGCCCAAAGCGGGTCCCCGCTCGGGGGCGGGGACGGGAAACTGAGTGGTGCTTCAGGCTCCACAAGGGGGAAGCGGTCAGCTGAACACTCGCTGCCACCACCTGGTAGGTCTAGCCGAGCGCCCCAATTCTCGATTCGAGGTCAGCCTGTTGGCGCTGGAGGTCGGCCGCGAGTTCCTCGGCTTGCTGCACGACTGCGGCGGGGGCTTTGGAACGGAAGCCCTCGTTGGCGAGCTTGGCTTCGGCTCCCTTGAGACGCTTGACGATGTTGTCGAGATCCTTGTTCAGCCGGGCTCGTTCCTGGTCGAGGTCGACGAGTCCGCCCAGGGGCAGGATGATCTCGGCCGTTGGTAGGACGGCTGAGGCGATCTGCTCGGTCGGGGCCTCGGCGCGGTCGCCGACGATGGTCAGCGGTCGCGCCCGCGACAGTACTTCGACGATAGGCGCTGAAGCTCTGACGGCGCCGGCCACATCGTCTTGTGGTCGGACGTAGACCTCGACAAACTGTCCAGCCTGGACACGGTAGTCGGCGCGGATCTGGCGGACGGCAGTCACAACGTCCTGTACGGCGCTGAACTCGGCCTCCGCTGCGAGATCGCGGTCGGCGTCGCCTGGCCGGGGATACCTCGCACCGATCAAGGCATCAACATCGGCCGCGTCTCCGAGATGCGGCCTGAGCTGTTGCCAGATGGCTTCGGTGATGAAGGGCATCCACGGGTGGAGCAGTCGCAGTCCGTCGTCGAGCACTTTGGTCAGGACGGGCAAGGGTGTGAGATCGCCGTTGCGCAGGCGGACCTTGCTGGCCTCGACGTACCAGTCGAAGAACTCGCCCCAGAGGAAGTCCTGGATCTGGCGACCGGCCTCGCCGAGCTGGTATTGGGTCAGCAGTTCGTCGACGGAGTCGGTGACTGCTTTCAGGCGGGAGAGGATCCAGCGGTCTTCGAGGGGACGGCTCTCCGAATCGGGAGTGTGCTGTAGGGGCGACCCTTGTGGTCGCCCGTCTGTAGAGCCGATGGCTTCAGCATCGGTGCGGGCAGCCACAAGGGCTGCCCCTACAGGAGACGCCGGTGGAGTGGAACGGTCGGCACTGGAGATCTCGCCGAGGACGAACTTGGCTCCGTTCCAGAGCTTGTTGGCGAAGTTTCTGGATCCTTCCAGGCGCTCGTCGGTCAGACGCATGTCGTTCCCCGGGGTTGAGCCGGTGGCGAGCGTGAAGCGCAGGGCGTCCATGCCGTACTGATCGGCCTTTTCCAGCGGGTCGATGACGTTGTCGAGCGACTTCGACATCTTGCGACCCTCGGCGTCGCGCACCAGTCCGTGCAGGTAAACGGTGTGGAACGGAGCTTCGCCGATGTTGTAGCAACCCAACATGATCATCCGCGCGACCCAGAAGAAGAGGATGTCGTAGCCGGTCTCCATCACTGAGGAGGGATAGAAGCGCGAGAGATCGTCGGTCGTATTGGGCCAACCCAGGGTCGAGTGGGTCCAGAGTCCCGACGAGAACCAGGTATCGAGCACGTCGGGATCCTGGACGAGATTGGTGCCGCCGCAGGTGGGACAAGTCGCGGGATCGGTCAGTTCGACGATTGGGTGCGAGCCTTCGTCGATTGTGATTTCCCCGTCGTCGCCGGTGATGATGGCGTCGGCGTCGCAAGCCGAGCAGTACCAGGCCGGGATCCGGTGTCCCCACCAGAGCTGGCGCGAGATGCACCAGGGTCGGATGTTGTCCATCCACTGCAGGTAGACGTTCTTCGAGCGCTCGGGCACGATTCGAACTTCGTCCTCGCGCACAACCCTGGCCGCTTCGGCGGCCATGTCTTCGGTGTCGACAAACCACTGGTTCGAGACGAGCGGCTCAACCACGACGCCCGAACGTTGCGAGTGTCCGACATTGTGGATGTGCGTCTCAGTCTTGAGCAGGTAGCCGTCTTCCTCGAGGTGCTGCGCGACCAGCGTGCGGGCCTCGTCGCGGTCCATGCCAGCGTAGAGTCCGGCTTCCGCGGTGAGCGTGCCGTCCCAATCGACGACGCGGATGGGATCGAGGCCGTGGCGCTCGCCGATTTCGAAGTCGAGCTGGTCGTGTCCCGGCGTGATTTTGAGCGCCCCGGTGCCGAACTCGAGGTCGACACCGGTATCCGCGATCAGCGGAATCAGGCGGTCAAACCCGCGCAGCGGCACGCGCACCTGGCGGCCCAGGTGCGGTTGCAATCGTTCGTCGTCGGGATGGACGGCGATCGCCACGTCGGCTGGAATGGTCTCCGGACGTGTCGTGGCGATCACGACACCGTCGTCGAGTTCGTCGCCGCGCTCGTCGACGAAGGGGTAGCGCACGTGCCAGAGTTTGCCCTCTTCCTCGCGGTACTCGACCTCGACATCGGAGAGCGCGGTCAACATCTGCGGGTCCCAGTTGATGATCCGCGCGCCCCGATAGAGCTTGCCGTCGTTGAACAGATCGACAAACGTTTTGCGCACGGCGTCGCGCGGCGTGGGATCAAGGGTGAAGGCGGTGCGCTCCCAGTCACAGGATGCGCCCATGCGGCGAGCCTGCGCCGTGATCCGCGGGCGGGTGACACCGACCCAGTCCCAGACACGCTCCTCGAACGCGTCGCGACCGAGGTCGTGGCGAGTCATGCCCTCTTTGGCAAGCTGTCCTTCAACGACGCTCTGCGTCGCGATGCCGGCGTGGTCGAGTCCCGGCAACCAGAGCGTCGGTTCGCCCAGCATTCGGTGCCAGCGGATCAGCATGTCCTCGATGGTCAGGGTCACCGCGTGGCCCAGGTGCAGGACACCGGTCACGTTGGGCGGGGGCATGATCACTGTGAACGAATCTGGCTCGCCTTCGACTGGTTCGGTTGGACGGAACCAGCCGTTGTCCTCCCAGAAGGCGTAGATCGGATCTTCGACCTGCGAGGCGTCGTACGCGCCGGTCAGGTCGTGCAGGATTGACAGATCGAATTCAGTGGTAGTCACAGCTGAACTCCGTGTGATGGTTGGATCGGTGTCTGGCTGAAGGGAGGTGTTGCGGGTCCGGCGCGCTCTGGCTGTTTCGTCGATGGTGGCGCGCGCCGAACCTAGCCTACGGCTACGAGTACGCCGTCTATGACTTCCGATTCATCAAGCGAACGTTTCGCCTCGGTGGATTGCAATCGCCGCAGGCGACGCTGCTTGGCCGCTTCCAGTTCGTAGAGCATTTCCAGTCCCTGACGCGTGTCCGAGGCGACGCGAGCGGGGTCCTGACGCTCGAGACGGCGGCGGAAGAGCCAGTACGTGAAGGCCTGCCACTCGGCGTGTTCGATCCTCTCGGGATCGGCATCGGCGCGATTGGCATGCGTGCGGAACTCTCGCAGCAGGTCGGCCTGTCGTGAGCCGTAAATCCGGCCAAACACGTCGGAGTCGAGTTCCTGCCGTGTGTGGGAAAACGACAGTCCAGTGCGCTCTTTCTGCAGGATCCGTTCCACGGCCAGGTGCAGAGCCTGTTCCACACGGACGCCGTAGAGGAAGTTGAGATGGGCCCAGTACTTGGCCGTGCCCAGGCGCTCCTGGAACTCGATCTCGCTCAGCGCGACCGGCGGCGACTCCTCAACCAGCAGGTCTTCGACTTCATGGCGGGGCAAGAGACCTGGCGGCGCAGAGTCGCAGATGCGCTCGGCCAGTAGCAGCCAGTCGAAGGCCTCGTGCTCGATCAGGTAGACGTACTCGCGGCCGTCAAGTGTCTCGCGGGGGACATCCCACTCGCTGATGCAGTCGAGCATCGCGTCGAACCAGGGACGTCCGGCGTGCAGTTGCGCGTGGAATGTGGCCAACAGCGATTCGGGGCCGACTTCCATCAACTCGGCGTCGATAGTGTGCTCGTCATCAGGGTCGATGTCGGGCGCGAAGCCGGTCTCGACCGGTCCTTCCTGGCCCTGTCGATCCGCCAGGTGCGGGATCGGAATGTCGTCGGTGTCCGCGGAATTCGTCGTCGCCATCGTCAATCCACCCTACGCCGCTTTGCCGCAGCAACGCTTGAACTTCTTTCCGCTGCCGCAGGGACAGGGCGCGTTGCGGCCAACCTTCTGTCCAGTCGCCGGCCCGGCTGCAGCGGGTCGTGCTGCAACGGCGACGCCGCCGCTGGATTCTCGAACATTGCTGACCCGGACTCGATCGCCGCGTTGCGGCGGTCCTACGCCTCTCGCACGACGCACCGGAGCGGCGCTGCGATCCTCGATGCGGACGGACGCGTGCATTACCGAGGACGAGACTTCACGCCTCAGGGTCGCGACCAACTGGTCGAACATGTCGAACGCTTCGCGCTTGTAAGTGACCAGCGGGTCTTGCTGTCCATAGGCCTGCAGCCCAACGCCCTGGCGCAGGCCGTCGATCTCGGTGAGATGGCGAATCCAGAGCCGGTCCATGGTCCGCAGGACCAGCCCGCGCAGCAGCTCGACCGATGTGCCATCTTCGGTTTCAGCGTCGATGCGTTCGGACAAGCGCTGAAGCTCGGCGGCGGCGTGCTCGCGCAGCGCTTCGACGCATTCATCGAGTTCTGCGCCGTAGAGTTCGTCGCGATCGAGACCGGTCAGCGGCAGCACCTGGGCGGCCTCCTGCCAGAACTCGTCCGCTGTGGTTTCGTCCCAGAGCTCTTGGCCGAACGCCGCCTCGACGTCATCGATGGTCTGCAGCAGCATGTCCTCGACGATCTCGGAGAGTTCTTCCTTCGCGGTCAGCACCTTGTCGCGCTCGCTGTAGATCACTTCGCGTTGTCGATTGATCACGTCGTCATAGTCGACGAGGTGCTTGCGGATGTCGAAGTGGTAGGTCTCGACCTTTTGCTGGGCCTGTTCGAGCGCCTTACCGACCATGCCCGATTCAAGCGGCGCGCCGTCCTCGAGACCCGCCTTCTCCAGCATGCCCGGCAGCCAGTCGGGGGTGAACCGCTTCATGATCCCGTCCTCGAACGAGACGTAGAACCGCGATGAGCCTGGGTCGCCCTGACGTCCGGCGCGCCCTCGGAGCTGGTTGTCAATCCGGCGCGACTCATGCCGCTCAGTGCCGATCACAGCCAACCCACCGCGTTTGGCGACGCCCTCGCCCAGCTTGATGTCGGTACCACGACCGGCCATGTTGGTCGCGATCGTGACCGCGCCCGGATCGCCGGCGCTGGCGATGATGTGCGCCTCGCGCTCGTGCTGCTTGGCGTTGAGCACCTCATGGCCAATCCGGCGGCGCTTGAGCATCGACGAGAGCTGCTCGGAAGTCTCAACCGAAGCCGTACCGACCAGCACGGGTCGTCCGGCCTGGGTCAGGTCGGCGATCTCTTCGATGGCCGCATCGAACTTGGCCTGTTCGGTGCGGAAGACGAAGTCGCTCTGATCGTCTCGCACCATGTCGCGATGCGTGGGCACGACCACAACATCGAGCCCGTAGATCTTGTGCAGTTCCTCAGCCTCGGTCGCGGCGGTGCCGGTCATGCCCGAGAGCTTGTTGTACATGCGGAAGTAGTTCTGGTAGGTAATCGTGGCCAGCGTGACGGTCTCCCGCTCGACCGAGACGCCTTCCTTGGCCTCGATGGCCTGGTGCAGACCCTCGGAGTAGCGCCGACCATCCATCATCCGGCCGGTGAATTCGTCGACGATCACGACCTTGCCGCCGCGCACAACATAGTCGCGGTCGCGCTGGTACATGAACTGCGCCTTGAGCGCCGAGTCGAGGAAGCGGGTCAATCGTGCGTTCTCGCCCTCGAACAGGTTGTCGATGCCGAGTTGGTCCTCGACCTTGGCGATCCCCTCTTCCGTCATCGCGACGGTGCGCGACTTGGGGTCCGGGGTGAAATGCGTCTCGGGCTGCAGGCCGCGCACGAGGTTGGCGAATACGCGGTATGTGTCCAGTGATTCTTCGGCCTGACCGGAGATGATCAGCGGCGTGCGCGCCTCGTCGATCAGGATGTTGTCGACCTCGTCGACGATCGCATAGGCGAGCGGCCGCTGCACCTTTTCCGAAGCAGACATCACCATGTTGTCGCGCAGGTAGTCGAAGCCAAACTCATTGTTGGTGCCGTAAGTAATGTCGGCGCCATAGGCCACCTGACGCGTGACTGGACGCAGCATCTTGAGGTCGCCGAGTTCGCGGCGACGCTGCAGCTCCTCCACGTCCATCGCCTCGGGATTGTCGATGTCGACGGTCGAGTCGGCCTCGGGATCGAACATGAATGCGGCGCGGTGCTGGAGCACGCCCACCGAAAGTCCGAGCGAGTGATAGATCGGCGCCATCCACTGCGCGTCGCGCTTAGCCAGGTAGTCGTTGACCGTGATCAGGTGCGCGCCGTCGCCCTCGAGCGCGTTCAGGTAGAGCGCCAGCGTGGCCACCAGCGTCTTGCCCTCGCCGGTGCGCATCTCGGCAATCTTGCCCTGGTGCAGGACGATTCCGCCGACGATCTGCACGTCGTAATGGCGCATCTGGACTTGCCGCTGGGCGGCCTCGCGGACGACGGCGAAGGCCTCAGGCAGGATGTCGTCGAGCGAGGCGCCGTCTTCCAGCCGTTCGATGAACTCGGTCGTCTTAGCCGCCAGTTCATCGTCGCGCAGACGGGCAAACTCCTGTTCCCAGTCCGCCACCGCCGCCACAGCACCCTGAAGCCGGTTAACCTCGCGAGCATTGGCGTCGCCAAGCAGAGACCCCGCCCGCTTCTTGGCCCGATCAATCAAACCCATCCAAGAGTCCCCAATCGGTTAGCCCAGGATCCGGGCATACGGATCCATCATAGCGGGGAGAGAGTTGGCAGTAGTCGCCAACTCACGTGCAATCGATTCTCACGCCGGAGAACGCGATTGAGCGGCTGTCGGGAGAAAAGTCGGCCCGCGTACTGTCCCAGCAAATGCGTCTGACCGTTTGCACTCTGGCGGCGATCTCACCGCTCTCGTTATCAATGATGCAAAAGGCGACGCGCATCCATGGCCGCCGTGATCCATATTCGATGCGTGCTGGAACGCTCAGGCCTTGCTCATCGAATTCTGCGGCGTACTGACGTGTGCGATACACGCTCCAGCGACCGTCAGCCGAAATCGCCACAGCCTCCCGCAACCGATCCACCTCCACACCGTCAGGCAACCGCGGCTGGCCAAGCTCGCCTGGCCTCCCTACACGAATGGGCCCTGCCTCAAGCTCTGTAACTTCTCGCACCTCACCATGTGTCGGGTCGTAGAGCCGGAACGCTCCTTCATCGCGCCGGAATCCGACTGCCGACCCTCTGATCCAGTGCGCTGAATCAGGCAGCAGATCGCTCTGCGATCCATCGATCCCAAGCACGTATACGCCGCCCATCTCAGCGCTTTGATGTTGCGAGATCAGAAAGCGAGAATCCGTCGACCAGATCAGCGATGGATCGTCGTCATGGTGAGTGAAATGTCTTCGATTCACCCCGGCAAAGACGTGCCGCTCGCCGTCGACAGTTGACAGAATCACGACATCCCGCGCCGATTCACCCGCATTCCAATCCCGATCGACAGCCACGCCGTACGCGGCGTGCTTGCCGTCGGGCGAGAAATTGACCCAGTGGGACTCTTCCAGCTTGATCAGCTGATCGGATTCAATTTCCCACCGCCAGATGCCCTCGCTGTTGACACCGACAATCGTGCCGTTGTCGCGCCAGCGCCAGCTCGAAAAGTAGGGAGCCCTGCCGCGAAGGGATGCCAGCGTCCCAGCATCAGACAACCTGAACACCTCTGTCTCGACGCTTACCAAGATGGGCAGGTCTTCGACTCCCGCGCTTAACTGCAAATCCTCGCTGTGCGCCCAAAAGTGTCCACCGGCGAACTGGTCCATCCGCAGGGCGATCCACTCACCCTCGAAATCCCGGCCGATCACGGGAAAATGAAGGGCGAATGCCCCGTCAATGCTGGCACCTGATAGCCGAATCGGAGACGGGGCTGACCGAGGTGAGGGATAGACATCCAACTGCCAACCGTCAAAGCTGGCCGTCACGCGAACTTCCCCGGGCAAGGGCGCCGCATCGATGGCTGCTTGCGATGACCACCGACCCCAGACCGCCCCGACGTATATCGGGAGGCTCCGGACCTCTGCGTTTGACGGCAGCTCCTTATGAACAATCCAAACCACCTCAGAGCCAATTGCGGGATGCCGCACCGCCAAGTAGCGACGATCCGCCGAGCGCCCAACCAACGTCATCGTTCTGCTTTCGCCGCCGGGAGCGCTTAGTTCGACCGTCGGCAAACTCGGCAGTGGAACCCCAGGCAACGTCTGCGCCTCCTCCAGCGTCAGGGGAGAATCGGCCAACCTGATCCACCCGACCCGCTCGCCGTTCATGTCCAGCCGCAGCCAGACCTGATCATCTTCCCCCTCGAGCCAGCCGTCGGCGAGTAGCAACGCCGCTGCGCCGATCCGATCCGGCTGATGCAACCCGTCTGCCGGATAGGGAAAGACCTGAACCTCCTCCGCCATCCGCATGATCAACACGTCGTTGCGGACTTCGTCTTCCACAGTGGGCTCTGCTTGAGCCACAGGTTCCTCGGCCGCGCTCACCGATGCCTGAGTCTTCGCCGGCTCCGATTGCGAGACCGTGACTGGTTCCTCAATCGGCGCGGACAGCTCAGCAGCCCTCGGAATCGAGTCGTCCGAGCAGGCAGCGATGGCGGCCAGGCAAAGGAGGATTGTGGCGACGAGGAGATTCCTCATGATTAGCACGATACGTATCCATTGGCGATCACGATCCTGGTGCCCGTTGGCGACCAACTGGCCTCGGGGCGAGAACTGCCGCACTGAAATCCCTGGCCACGAAACGTGTGCAGCAACGTGCCCGCGCTGTCAAACACGCCGATCTCGTGGTAGCCCCAGTCGCGCCAGATCACGCTGGGTAGCGCGGCGTAGCCACGCTCGGTGAACTCGCCGGTTTCTACGTCGCGGCGCGCCAGCAGAAAGCCACCGTTCGCTGACCACTCGACGTCCGTCCAGCCGTCACCGAGGCGAGGACCTGGCGACCAATGCAGCGGCAACTCGTCCAGCATGTCGGAGGTCCAGGGCGCGTCGATTGGCTCGCCGGCTTCGTTGAAGTATCGCAGGCCATCGACTTCAACCAAGTCTGGCCATTCGTACGTCAAGCCGTTTTGGTTGAGGATCTCAACCCGACGGCCATCGACGCCAAGTGCGAAGACACGGGTCGGCTCGTCTAAGTCGAACCGCACGGACAAGTACCAACGGGAGTCCGGCGACCACCTTCGTAGTCGCGGGAAGTAGTCGGTCGGGGGGTATCGATAGACAGACTCGAAGGTCACCGGCTCGCCTCCGTCGAGCGGGATGAGGATCACGTCCGCGACCGCCTCATGGCCCGCTTCATGGCCGAGGCGGCGAGGCCACTCCCTGTGGACGGCGTAGCGGCCATCGGGCGATATCTCGCCGATGTAGCCAGTCCCCACTGGACGCCGCTGATCGGTCAACGTGTCCCAGAGCTCAATCGACCAATCGTCGCCGTCATGGTTGCCGATCACCAGCTCAGACTCGTTGCGCCACTGCCATGACCCCGGCGTTTCGACAATGTTCGACCCGACGATCTGGCCCGACTCGTCGATGTCGAACAGCTGCATACCGGTACTGAGAAACACCGGCATCGACTCCAGATCAAGCTCGTTGCGGACCGAAGCGGTCGGAACCCAAGCGATCGGGGGCGCGAAGGCATCGAATCGTAGGGCGATCCACTTACCGTCCAGCGATCGGCCCAGGATCGGGTGTTGGGTGGCGGCCAAGTTCACCGGCAGCTCGGTTCCGCCTGGCCAGACGGCGAGTCCGCGATCATGCAGCCGGACCTCGGCCCAGATCGGCGGCGGCAACTGTCGCGAT
This sequence comes from Dehalococcoidia bacterium, assembly GCA_964291515.2. GTDB lineage: Bacteria > Chloroflexota > Dehalococcoidia > Bin125 > Bin125 > Bin125. The sequence goes on along the minus strand of OZ219805.1, from coordinate 2,967,638 downwards.
CCAGCGATCCAGCGTCCCCAAACCGGACCTTGGTACACGCCAAACGTTTCGGGCCATCGCCAAAAGTCGGAGCTCGACATCCATAACACCACCTCGCTGCCGCGCGCACGCACAGCGACATCGCGGCCGTCCTCCGAGGCTCCCAAGATCTCAACGCGTGGTGCGTCACGGTCTGCTCCGCGAATGGCGGCGGTGGGCAACTCGGGCAGTTCGAGTGGTGGCAGCGACATCACCTCGGTCGGGCTTAAGGGTGCGTCAACGGCACGGACCCAACGTTGCTCGCTATTGACATAGCCGAGATACACCCAGATCTCGCCGTTGTCCGTCTCGGTCCAGCCTTGGGCCTGCAGAAAGGTACCCGCTTCAAATGACGAAAACGGTGCGAGGTCAAGTGCTGGTCGGTAGTAGACGGGCAGCTCGGTCGCCACCAAGAACCGCAGCACGCCGACACGCTGAGGTCTCGCTTCGGGCTGCTCAGCACCGTTGGCGGGCGCCTCAACGACCTGCAACTCGGCATACGACGGCACCTCGTCGGCGGCGCAGGCGGCGAGGGCGATCAGGCAGAACAAGATTGTGGCAACGAGGAGTCTCATGTCATTGAGACGCCTGCACTGCTGGCATGGTTCCTTACGTGAACAGCGCGCCGACGGAGTCGCCCTCGTGAATCCGACGAATGGCCTCACCTAGCAGGGGGGCGATGGAGACGATCTCCAAGCCGCAGCCTGCTCCGTCATTGGTTGGCGGCAGCGTGTCGGTCACCGCGACCTTGCTGATTGGGCTAGCCGCGAGGCGCTCCAGCGCGGGGTCGGAGAGCACTCCGTGGGTGGCGGCCCCGTAGATCTCCTGCGCGCCCTCTTCGCGCAGCAGCTCGGCCACGTGGACCAGGGTGCCGGCGGTGTCGATTTCGTCGTCGATGATCAGCACGTCGCGGCCCTTGACCTCGCCGATCAGTTGCATCACCTCGGCCTGATCCTCGTTGCCGCTTCGGCGCTTCTCGGCGATCGCCAGCGGCATGTGCAGGCGGTCGGCGGCGGTCCGGGCTCGCTTGGCCGACCCGAGGTCGGGCGCGACGACGACTCCGTTGAACTCCTGCTCAGCGAAGTGGTCGATCAGCAGGCGCTGGCCAGTCAGTTCGTCGGTGGGGATATGGAAGAAGCCCTGGATCTGTCCGGCGTGCAGGTCCATGGTCAGCATTCGGTCGGCGCCGGCGGTCTGGATGAGGTCGGCGAACAGCCGGGCTGTGATCGGCACGCGCGGCTGGTCCTTCTTGTCCGAGCGTCCATAGGCGAAGTAGGGCACCACGGCCGTAATCCGTCCGGCCGAAGCGCGACGGGCGGCGTCGATCATGATCAGCAGCTCGACCAGATGATGATTGACCGGCTTGGCGCCAGGCTGGACCAGGAAGACATCGCGCTCGCGGATGTTATCGAGGAACTGGACGAAGGTGTTGCCATTGGCGAAGTCGAAGACGTTCGACTTGCCCAAGTCAACGGACAGCGCCGCGCACACGTCGCGCGCGAGTTGCGGGTGGGCATTACCCGTGAACACCACCGGATCGCCGACATACCGACTCATCGGACCGCTCTCCAATGGTTGCCTGCTCTGGAGTACGGAGTCACGTTAACCGACGGATCGGTCTGGGGCAGGTTCTCATCGAAGTTGTCAAGGATTTGCACGAGCGGTCGGTGGAAGACTGTTGGGGACGAAGCAGTTCACTCGACCGGGTAGACGACAGCCCTTAGTGCAGTGGATTACGCAGGGACGCGCTAGCGAGGTACTGGCGACGTAATGGCCGCTTCGGTTGCGGCGGCTTGCTTGCGACACTCGTGATCGTTGCCTACGATGCACTCGTTAGCACTCGCAGGCTGTGAGTGCTAATGTCCGATTACAGGAAATCAGCAACACAGCAGAGAATGGATTTCAGCGCTATGGCAACCGAGCTCAAGCCGCTCAATGACCGCATCGTGATCAAGCCGCTCCAGCAGGAGCAGGTGCTCTCCTCCGGCATCGTCATCCCCGACTCGGCCAAGGAAAAGCCGCAGCAGGGTGAAGTCGTCGCCATCGGCCCGGGCAAGCGTGATGACGATGGCAACCGCGTCCCGCTCGACATCGAGATGGGCGACCGCATCCTCTACAAGAAGTACACCGGCCAGGAAATCCAGATCGACAACGAGGACCTGATCGTGCTCGAAGAGCGCGAGGTTCTGGCCAAGTTGATCGTTTAGTTCGCCCCCTGGGGTGAATGAGATGACGGGTTTCTCCCCCCGAGGGGGAGAACGAACAATCAGGAGTAACAATGGCCGCTAAGCAACTCGCGTTCGACATGGATGCGCGCAAGGCCTTGCGCGAAGGTGTCGACGCCCTCGCCAACACCGTCAAGGTGACCCTCGGCCCACGCGGCCGCAACGTCGTGCTTGACAAGAAATTCGGCGCGCCGCTGATCATCAACGACGGCGTGACCATCGCCCGCGAAATCGAGCTCGAAGAGCCGTTCCGCAACATGGGCGCCCAGCTCGCCAAAGAGGTCTCGATTCGGACCAACGACGTCGCCGGCGATGGCACCACCACCGCCACCGTCCTGGCCCAGGCGATCGTGACCGAGGGCCTGCGCAACGTCGCCGCCGGGGCCGACCCGATGGCGCTCAAGCGCGGCCTCGACCAGGGCCTTCGCGCCGTCGTGGATGAACTCCGCGACATGGCCGAGCCGGTCGAGAAGAAGGAAGAAATCGCGGCCGTCGCGACCATCTCCGGTGACAACGAAGAAATCGGCGAGATCATCGCCGATGTCATGGAGAAGGTCGGCAAAGACGGCGTGATCACCGTCGAAGAGGGACAAGGGATCCGCATGGAGACCGAGTTCACTGACGGCATGCAGCTCGACCGCGGCTACGTGTCGCCGTACTTCGTTTCCAACAACGAGCGCATGGAAGCGGCGATTGACGACCCTTACATCCTGATCACCGACCGCAAGATCTCGGCCGTCCAGGATGTCGTCCCGCTGATGGAGAAGCTGCTCCAGATCACGAAGAACTTCGTGATCATCGCCGACGATGTCGACGGTGAAGCGCTGGCCACGCTGGTCGTCAACAAGATGCGCGGCACGGTCAACGTGCTGGCCGTCAAGGCGCCGGGCTTCGGCGAGCGACGCAAGGCCATGCTCGAGGACATCGCCGTCCTCACCGGTGGCACGCTGATCACTGAAGAACTGGGCCGCACGCTCGAGCAGACCCAGGTCGCCGACCTCGGTCGCGCCCGCCGCATGGTCTCGTCCAAGGACGACACGACCATCGTCGAGGGCTCCGGCTCGGACGAGGCGATTCAGGACCGGATCAAGGAAATCAAGGCTCAGATCGACGTCACCGCGTCGGACTTCGACCGCGAGAAGCTGCAGGAGCGCATGGCCAAGCTGGCCGGCGGTGTTGCAGTGATCAAGGTCGGCGCGCCGACCGAGGTCGAGCTCAAGGAAAAGAAGGCGAAGCTCGAAGACGCGCTGTCCGCGACCCGCGCAGCCGTCGAAGAGGGCATCGTCGTCGGTGGCGGCTGCGCCCTGCTGCGCGCCGACCGCGCACTGAGCCAGATGGAGGACGACTCGTCCGGCGACCTGCGCACGGCAGTCCGCTTGCTCAAGACCGCGCTCGAATCGCCGATTCGGCAGATTGCCCACAACGCCGGCCAGGAAGGCTCGGTCGTGATTGGCAAGATCCGCAAGGTCGACGACGACGCGCACGGCTACGACGCGAAGATGGACCGCTACGGCGACCTGCTCGAGTACGGCATCGTCGACCCGGTCAAGGTGACCCGCTCCGCGCTCGAGAACGCCGTCTCGATCGCCGGCATGGTGCTGACCACCGAGAGTCTCGTGGCCGAAATCCCCCAGGCGCCAATGATGCCCGCCGGCATGCCGGACATGGGCATGGAGTACTAGCTCCAGCCGCTCTCCAGAGCAACATCCGAAGCCCCCGACGGTACTCGTCGGGGGCTTCGTTGTGCCTGAAGCTGTGAAGAACCACCTGCTCTCGCTCCCGTTCCCCCAGTAGTGGGGACCGGATCGTTCCTCCCCCTTGAAGAGACCGTTGAATAACTCAGTTTCCCGTCCCCGCTCCGAGGAGACCTGCGAGTAAATCGGTCGGAGCGCTATTGGTCAGGTTGTAGGGGCGACCCTTGTGGTCGCCCGCTCTGCCGTTCCTATCTAGTCAGTAATGCAATCGCCAACGCGGGCGACCACAAGGGTCGCCCCTACAGGAGCTCAGAGGGATTGGTACACGATTATGCAAAGGCCTCCTCCGAGCGGGGACCCGCTTTGGCATAGCCCAGGCTGCTCGGATAACTCCCGGTTGACCAGATACCAGCGACAAACATGGCGTCGCTAAGAAGCCAGGGAAGGAGCAGGCCCCCGCTCGGAGGCGGGGGCGGTTGAGGGGTTTTGCAAAGGTCTCTTTAGAGGGAGCAAGGGTAGGCAACCGAGCTGTTTCAAGTTTGTGCAGGAGGCCTCAGTCTCTTGTGTCATAGTCGCGATCCTTCGGAGCAACGCGCACGATGGCGGCGCATGGGTGACCGGACCTAAGCGAAAGCAACGACCGGCTGCAAGACGACGAAGGGCGCCCACCAGGGGCGCCCCTACGTCGAGATTGCCTAGGCTCTCCGGTTTACTCGTCGGGGAGGGCGACGTAGCCGCCTTCTTCGTCGAAGCCGCTGGCTGAGACGCCGATCATGTCGATGTCCTCTTCGTCTTCGAGACCGAAGCCGAAGTCTCCCAGATCGTCGTCGTCGCCGCTGAAGACGCCGGCTGGGCTGGCGCCCGGCAGGCCGGCTGCCAGAGGCAGCGGTTCCGGCTTGGGCAGCGGCGGAACCTCGATCTTGGCTCGGGCCGGAATCATCTTGCCGATGATCACGTTTTCCTTGAGACCCCTGAGCTGGTCGATCTGACCGGTGATCGCCGCCTCGGTCAGCACTCGCGTCGTCTCCTGGAAGGAGGCGGCGGAGAGCCAACTGTCCTGCGAGAGCGAGGCCTTGGTCACGCCCAGCAGCACCGGCTTGGCCGACGCCTGCAGCTTGCTCTCAGACGAGAGCGACCGGTTGCGCAGCTCGTACTTGTGACGGTCAACCAGCTCGCCGGCGAGCCATTCGTCCGACTCGCCAGGATCGTCGATCTCGACCTTGCGCAGCATCTGGCGCACGATCACCTCGATGTGCTTGTCATGGATGTCGACGCCCTGTGAGCGGTAGACATCCTGCACCTCGGTGACGAGGTAGCGGTGCACCGCGCCTTCTCCCAGAATGCGCAGCATGTCCTGCGGGTCGAGCGGGCCTTCGGTCAGCGGTTCGCCGGCCTCGACCTCATCGCCTTCGGCCACACGCAGACGTGCGGTCGCAGGCAGTTCGTACTCGCGGGTGTCGCTGGTCTCGTAGGAGATAGTCAGGATGCGCGAGCCGCGCTTGCGGCTGACGTGACCACCAACCCGGGCGCGAATCTGGCGCGCTTCCGGTTCTTCGTCCTCGTCGCCCGAAGCTGACATGCGAGCGAGCAGATCGCCCGCTTCGACCTCTTCACTGTCCTTGACCAGGACGCGGGTCTTGAGCGGAAGCTGATACTCGTCGCGGTGGACTTCCTCGGCGGTCAGCCGCAAGCGTCGCAGCTCGCCATCGGTGAGGACGTCAACGCGTCCGTCGATCTCGGCGATCAGCGCCTGGCCCTTAGGTGAGCGAGCTTCGAACAGCTCGACCACACGCGGCAGACCGGAGGTGATATCCGAGACGCCGGCGATACCGCCGGTGTGGAAGGTCCGCATCGTGAGCTGTGTGCCCGGCTCGCCGATGCTCTGGGCGGCAATGATCCCGACCGCGGCGCCGAGCTCAACCAGCTCGCCAGTGGCGAGCGACTGGCCGTAGCAGCGCTGGCAGAGACCGCTTTGCTCGCGGCAGATCATCGGTGAGCGCACGTGGAACGATTTGATGCCGTGAGTCATCACGAGGTCCTCGACGGTCGGTTCGTCGAGCAGTTCGTTCGCGGCGAGCAGTTCCTCGGCGGGATTCTCCGGGTCGTAGACGGGCGCCGCTGTGTAGCGCCCCATCACACTCTCGCGGAACTTCGTGATCACACGCTCGTTGTCCTCGTCGCGGTCCTCGATCGTGATGCCCGGGATCATCTCGCCATCCGACACACAGTCGGGGACGCGGATGATGACGTCCTGGGAGACATCGATCAGGCGGCGGGTGAGGTAACCCGAGTCGGCGGTTCGCAGCGCGGTGTCGGCCAGACCCTTACGCGCGCCGTGGGTGGAGATGAAGTACTCGAGCACCGACAGGCCCTCGCGGAACGAAGAGCGAATCGGCAGCTCGATGATTCGACCGGAGGGGTCGGACATCAGACCACGCAGACCGGCCATCTGGGTGACCTGGGCGAGGTTACCCTTCGCACCCGAAGTGACCATCAGGCGCAGCGAGCCGGGCTCGTTGAGCTGCTCGTCGATCTTGTCCTTGACCTGTTGCGTCACGGTCTGCCAGACGTTGACGGTGGCAGCGTAGCGCTCGTCCTCGGTCATCAGACCGAGACCGTAGTCGTCGCGGATCGCTTCGACCTGCTTCTCGGCGTCCTGGAGGAAGCCAGTCTTGGCCTCGGGAGCACGCAGTTCGTCGATCGCCATCGTGGTGCCCGACTGCGTGGCGTAGCGGAAACCGATCGACTTGATCCGGTCGGCCATCAGCGCCGTCTCTTCCGGCCCAAGCAGCCGGTGACACATGGTGATCAGTTCCTTGAGCGGCTTCTTGGGTAGCTCGTGGTTGATCTCCTCGAAGGGAATCGCGTCGGGGATGACGGTATCGAAGATCACCCGGCCCGGCGTGGTCTCGACCAGTTCGCCGTTGGTGCGTGCTTCGTCGCGGACGATGATGCGCTCGTGCAGTCCGACGGCGTGCAGGTCGTACTGCAGGCGGACATCGGCGAACGAGGGGAAGGAGCGAATCTCTTCCGGCTCATCGTCCGTCTCAGGCGTCGTGGCGACGCCCGGGGCGGCCTCGGGGCTGAGCGTCAGGTAGTAGCAGCCGATCACCATGTCGAGCGTCGGCGCGACGGTCGGCTCGCCGTTGGACGGCAGCAGCAGGTTCTTGGTCGAGAGCATGACCTGGCGCGCTTCGGTCACCGACTCGTGGCTGAGCGGAACGTGGACGGCCATCTGGTCGCCGTCGAAGTCGGCGTTGAAGGCCGAGCAGACCAGCGGGTGAATCTGAATCGCCGAGCCGTCGACGAGGACGGGCTCGAACGCCTGGATACCGAGGCGGTGCAGGGTCGGCGCGCGGTTGAGCAGTACCGGTCGCTGCTTGACCACGCTCTCCAGCACTTCCCAGACATCCTCATGGCCGCGCTCGACCATGCGCTTGGCCGACTTGATGTTGGCCGCTTTCTCTTCCTTGACCAGGGCGTACATCAGGAACGGCTTGAACAGCTCCAGCGCCATGCGCCGGGGCAGGCCGCACTGGTGCAGCTTGAGCTCGGGACCGACCACAATCACGGAGCGGCCGGCGTAGTCGACGCGCTTGCCCAGCAGGTTCTGGCGGAAGCGGCCCTGCTTGCCCTTGAGCATGTCGGAGAGCGACTTCAACCGGTGGCTACCGGAGCCGGTGACCGGACGCCCGCGGCGGCCGTTGTCGATCAGCGAATCGACCGCCTCCTGCAGCATGCGCTTCTCGTTGCGGATAATGATCTCGGGCGCGCCGAGTTCGATCAGGCGCTTGAGCCGGTTGTTGCGGTTGATCACGCGGCGGTAGAGGTCATTGAGGTCCGAGGTGGCGAAGCGGCCACCGTCGAGCTGGACCATCGGTCGCAGGTCGGGCGGCAGCACCGGCAGCGCGCGGAAGAACATCCACTGCGGCGAGTTGGTTGACTTGCGCAGGCCGTCAACGACCTTGAGCCGCTTCATCGCCTTCTTACGACGCTGGCCAGCCTTGGTCTGAACTTCAACCTTGAGCTCTTCGGCGGTCGCATCGAGGTCCATGCGCGACACGAGTGCGAGGATCGCCTCAGCGCCCATCTCGCAACGCACGACGCCGGGATAGCGCTCCATCAGCTCTTCGGCGCGTTGCTCGGGCAGAATGGCGGCGTCGAAGTTGCCGGTCGTCACCGGGTCAACGAGCGGGTCGAGATCCTCGCGGATCCTCGTTTCCAGCTCTTCCTGCGCGCGCTGTTCAACGTTCTCGAGCTGCTCGCGCAGACGTTCTTCCTGCTCGGCGACGTTTTCCGAGACCTGCTGCTTGTCGGCCTCGGCGATCCCGTTGATCTGCGCGATCTCCTCGTCGCCGACTGCCTGGTGGCGAGCGACGGCGGCGGCCAGCTGGACGTCGAGGTCGCTGCCCATCACCTCTGAGATGATCGGGTCGCCACGCTTGGCGAAGACGTCGTCGCCCAGTTTGAGGTTGCGCCGCGCCTTCTTGCCGTCGAACTCGGCAATCACCTCGTGAATCGAGGCGGCGTCGTCGCGCAGTCCCTTGACGATGGCGCGGATGCGTTCCTTGACCTCAGCGGTGTCCGCTTCGGTGCGCAGGTCGATCTCGGCGAACAGACGCTCACGCGCCTGTGTCAGTTTTTCCTGGGTCTCGACGAGCTTCTCGCGCAAGTCCTCGACCGCGTCTTCTGCGTCCATGCGCAGATACTCGATCGCTTTGCCCTTTTCGTCCTCGTTGACGTGGGTGATGATGTACTGCGCGAAGTAGATGACCTTCTCGAGCTTGCGCGGCGAGAGGTCGAGCAGCAGCGCGATCCGCCCGGGCGTGCCCTTGACGAACCAGATGTGTGAGACCGGCGCGGCCAACTCGACGTGGCCCATGCGCTCGCGTCGGACCTTGGAGCGGGTCACTTCGACGCCGCACTTGTCGCAGATCACACCCTTGTAGCGGACCCGCTTGAACTTGCCGCAGGCACACTCGAAGTCCTTCTGCGGCCCGAAGATCTTCTCGCAGAAGAGGCCGTCCTTCTCCGGCTTCAGGGTGCGGTAGTTGATCGTTTCCGGCTTCAGGACCTCGCCGTAGGACCAGTCGCGAATCTTCTCCGGCGACGCCAGAGTGATCTGCATGGTCTCCGTGCTACGAGTCTCAAGCACTGGTCACATCCTCTCCTTCGAATCCGGACAGGTTCACACCCAGTTGCGGCATTTCGTCGCGGCTGGGGACTTCAAGCACCATGGCTTCATCTTCCTGGTTGCGGACCTCGACATGCAGGCCGAGGCTCTGCAGTTCGCGCAGCAGCACGCGGAACGATTCCGGCATGGCTGCGTCGACCACGGGCTCGCCCTTGACGATCGCCTCGTAGGCCTTGACCCGGCCAACGATGTCGTCGGACTTGACGGTCAACAGTTCCTGCAGAATGTTGGCGGCGCCGTAGGCTTCCAGAGCCCAGACTTCCATCTCGCCAAAGCGCTGACCACCAAACTGTGCCTTGCCGCCCAGCGGCTGCTGGGTGATCAGTGAGTAGGGGCCGGTCGAGCGAGCGTGGATCTTGTCCTCGACCATGTGCGAAAGCTTGAGCAGGTAGATGAAGCCGACGGTCACCGGCTGATCGATCAGCTCGCCCGAGCGGCCGTCGACCAGCCGCTGCTTGCCGAACACGGGGCGTGCCACGCGCTGGTGGCGTTCGATACGAGTCGCGTGCTCAGCCAGCGTGGCGTCGCTCCAGTTACGTGCGGCGCGGGTCTCGCCGTGGTCGATCAGCCATTCGGCCAGCGCGATCCGGCTGGCCGCGCCCGTCGTTTCGCGATCGTTGCGGTTAAAGGCGACGCGGATGGTCTCGTCCTCGTAACCGCGCTCGCTCAGCCAGGCCGCGGTCAACGGGTCAATCCCGACTCCGAGCAGCGACGCTTCGACGGCGCGGTCGGGCTCGGTGATCTCAACGTCCGTGTCAGACTCGGCGCCGTCTGCGGCGCCGTGTTCGCCACTTGTACCATTTGTGCCATTTGCGCCGTTGGTTCCGTTGAACGCGCGAGTGCCGTGCGCCTCACGGACCAGCCAGGCGCGAGCCAGGGCGTCCTGCAGCTCCTCTTCCGACGCGCCGTCGAAGACCGGCGTGATCGCGCGGAAGCCGAGTTGCGCAGCGGCCCAGCCGAGCTGGGTCTCGAGGATCTGCCCGAGGTTCATGCGTGAGGGCACACCGATCGGGGAAAGCACGACGTCGATCGGCGTGCCGTCCTCGAGGTGGGGCATGTCTTCGACCGGCAGGATGGTAGAAATCACACCCTTGTTGCCGTGCCGTCCGGCCATCTTGTCGCCGACCTGCAGCTTGCGCCGCTCAGCGATGGTGACGCGAACCAGCTTCTGCATACCAGCCGGCAGTTCGTCCTCTTCGTCGCGATTGAAGACGCGGACGTCGACGACCACGCCGCGCACGCCGTGTGAGACGCGCAGCGAGGTGTCTTTGACCTCGCGCGCCTTCTCACCGAAGATCGCGCGCAGCAGTTTCTCTTCGGCGGTCAACTCGGTCTCGCCCTTGGGCGTGATCTTGCCGACCAGGATGTCGCCGGGTCGGACCTCTGCGCCGATCCGGACGATGCCGTCGGCGTCGAGGTGCGCCAGTGACTCGTCGGCCACGTTGGGGATGTCGCGCGTGATCTCCTCGTTGCCGAGCTTGGTCTCGCGCGCACCGACCTCATGCTTGGACATGTGAATCGAGGTGAACTTGTGGTTCTGCACGAGGCGCTCGGAGACGATCACCGCGTCCTCGAAGTTGTAGCCCTCCCAGGACATGAACGCGGCGAGCACGTTCTGACCCAGCGCCAGGCGCCCCTGATCGGTAGAGGAGGAGTCGGCCAGCGGCTGGCCGGATGCGATCCGGTCGCCGGCCGAGACGATCGCGCGCTGGTTGATGCAGGTGCCCTGGTTGGAACGCAGGAACTTGAGCAGCGAATAGCTGTGCAACTGCTCGCCGCGCACCGGGTCGTCGTAGTGGACCACGATCGCTTCGGCGGTCACGTGGCGCACCTCGCCATCGGCCTCGGCCGAGAGCACCTGGCCCGAGTCACGGGCCGCGGGCTGTTCCATGCCGGTGCCGACCAGCGGCGCCTCGGGCCGGACCAGCGGCACGGCCTGTCGCTGCATGTTGGCGCCCATCAGGGCACGGTTGGCGTCGTCATGCTCGAGGAACGGGATCAGCGATGCGGCGACTGAGACGATCTGCCGCGGCGACACGTCCATGTACTGGATGTCGGCGCGGGCGAACTCCTCGAAGCGACGGCCCAGGCGACCCTCGACGCGGTCATCGAGGAAGTAGCCGCGCGCGTCGAGCCGGGCGTTGGCCTGGGCGATGACGGCATCGGCCTCGTCGTCGGCGGTCAGCTCGACCACGTCGTCCGAGACGTAGGGGCGAATCCGCACCGGAGCGTCGTTGGCGGCGTGCATGCGCTCGGCCAGCTCAACGGTCACTTCATCGCCTTCGTCAGCGATCAACTCACCGTCGTCGCCCTCGACCGGCTCGGCCAGTACGCGGCCGATCAGGTCGGGATGGTCAGGCTCGAGCTCGGATACGACGATTCGGTACGGCGTCTTGATGAAGCCGTAGTCGTTGAGCACGCCGTAGGTCGCGAGCGAGCCGATCAGACCGATGTTGGGACCCTCCGGGGTCTCGATCGGACAGATACGGCCGTAATGGGAATAGTGCACATCGCGCACGTCGAACCCGGCCCGGTCGCGGCTTAGTCCACCCGGACCGAGGGCCGAGAGTCGGCGCTTGTGGGTCAACTCGGCCAGCGGGTTGGTCTGGTCCATGAACTGCGACAACTGGTGGCCACCGAAGAATTCTTTGACAGCGGCCTGGACCGGTCGGATGTTGACCAGCGCCGAGGGCGCGGCCTGATCCGGGTCAATGATCGTCATCCGCTCACGGATCACGCGCTCCATCCGCACCATGCCGATGCGGAACTGGTTCTGCAACTGCTCGCCGACGGCGCGGATGCGGCGGTTGCCGAGGTGGTCGATGTCGTCGTCGCTCTGGATGCCGTTGTTGATCGCCACCTGGGTGAAGACGATGGCCAGCAGATCGCGCATCCAGAGCGCTTGTTGACGCGGCTCGTCGGCGCTGCCGCGCTCGATGTCGAGGCCGAGCCGGTCGCAGCGCGCGGTGATCGACTCGTGCATGGAGGTGAGTCGGGTATTGACCTTGTAGCGTCCGACGCGGCCGAGGTCGTAGCGCCGCGGGTTGAAGAACTGGCCCTCAAGCATGGCCCGAGCGGCGTCCAGCGTGGGTGGGTCGCCAGGTCGGAGACGCTTGTAGACCTCGAGCATGGCCCATTCTTTGTTGCGCTCCTCAGCGGCAACGCCGGGCGCTTCCTTCTCGATGGTCGTGTTGAGGAACTGGTGCGCCGAGTCCTCCAGGTCGATGCCGTCCAGCATTGCCCGGATCCGCTCGTCGGTGCCCAGCTTCTGCTCGAGCTTCTTGCCATGCTCGACGTCGCCGCCCTCGTAGAACTGCGGGTCATCGGAGTCGTCCAGGGCGCGCAGCAGCGTGGTCACGGCGATCTTGCGCTTGCGGTCGACCTTGACGGTCAACACATCGCGGTTGGAGGATTCGAACTCAAGCCAGGCTCCGCGCGAGGGGATCAGCTTGGCCGCGCACAGCGTGCGGCCCGAGGCTGAGTCAACCGAGGCGCCGAAGTAGACGCCCGGCGAGCGCACGAGCTGGGAGACGACGACGCGCTCGGCGCCGTTGATGATGAAGGTGCCGGTCTCGGTCATGTGCGGCAGGTGGCCGAAGTAGAGCCACTGCTGCTTGCTCTCGCCGGTCTTCTTCGAGGTCAGGCCGACCTTGACTCGCAGCTCGCCCTGATACGTCTTGTCCTTCTGGCGGCACTCGAGCGGCGTCTCGTCGGGCGGCACGTACTCGTAGCCCGGTGTCCCGTCATCCTCGCCGTCATGCTGGAAGTACAGTTGCATCCGGTTGCCGGTGAAATCCTCGATCGGCGACATCTCCTCGAGCAGGTCCTTGAGTCCCTCCTGGAGAAACCAGTCGTAGGAATCACGCAGCAGTTTGATCAGATTCGGCAGCGGGTACGTTTCCGGCAGTCGCGAGTAATCGATGATCTCGCGCTGCTGCGCCTCTGTCAGCGCAGCGTCGATTTGCGGTCCAGTCTGATCTCCGATCGGCGCCAACACCATCAGCGAACCTCCTCCACATGCTGGTTACGTCTCCGCCGGTAGCGGAGTCAGTCAGACCGGCAGCACGAACCGTGCGGCGCTGGCGAAGTCAACGGCCGGATCTGCGGCCCTTGGCCTCCGGCAGTCAACGAAGCCAGCAACAACGAAGCCGGCAAGGCTACGTTGTCAGGACGCGCGTCCACACCGATCCGGAGCGGCCATTGACGGGCCGCCCATGACCGGTCAGCACGCGATTTGCGGTTGCAGTGACGATCTGGGGCATAGGTTGAGACCCCATCGTATGCCGTGGCCGATTGTGCGTCAATGGCGATCCGCCGCGTCGCGACGAGAATTGAGCCAACGTCCCAATGCCCCAAGCCTAGCCAGCCTAGCTAGCAGGGCTTGCCATCGGGGCTGGCCAGCCCCGATGGGGCCAACACAGGCCTGACGGCAGCGATCGGTACACGGTACCGTGTATGCTCGGTAGGTCGATGGTTGATCTGTTGGCTGTAGCGATTGGTTGGGCACAACAGGATGGGTATCGCAGAAGACAGACGCCGCCGCGACGACAGCTGGAACGCCGAACACGTGCGCCGGCTGCGACGGCATGCCGGCCTGAGCCAGCGCGAACTGGCCGAGGCATTGAACGCCCGCCAACAGACGATCTCCGAATGGGAGCGGGGCGCCTACGAACCACGCGGCACGGCGGCGCGGTTGCTGACCAGGGTCGCCGAAGATGTCGAGTTTCCCTTCGAGGCCGGGGAGGCCAGCGAACTCGACCAGCCCGACCACCCTGACAAGCCCAACAAGCAACCTGAGTCGGAGGCATCGCCTGATCCGAGCAACGAGTGCGCCGACGGCGAGCATGACTGAGCCGGTCCGACATGACTGAGCCGGTCCGACATGACTGAGATGGTCCGAACGGCTGGGTCCGAACAAGAGCTACAGCGCCGCTGGGCCGAGTCGCACTGGCCGGCGCCGTTCCTGCACACCGGACCAGACCGATTTGTCCGCGTAATTTCGCCGGGCCGCTGGAATCATGGTCCGGGGCCGGACTTTCGCGGCGCGCAGCTGCTCGACAGCGACGGCCGGGCACGGCGCGGTGATGTCGAGCTGCACCTGGAACCACGCGCCTGGCTGCAGCACGGCCATGACGGCGACCCAGCCTACGCCCGTGTGCTGCTGCATTTGGTCGAACGCTCGGTCGAGCGCTCGGCGGGCCGAACCAACGCGAGCGATGCTCGGATTCCCGACGCCACCCGATTGCCACCGGCATCGGCTGCGCCACAGGTGACACTGACTGCCAAGCCAGCCGCTGCGCTGCCCTGCTCCGACATCGTGCAGCGGGCCGGAGCGGCGGCGGTCGAGGCGCGGTTGCAGCGCATCGCGCTGCGGCGCTTCCAGCGCAAAGCACGCGAGCTCCAGGCGATGTCGGTGCCACCCGGTCCCGGCTCCGAGGCCGATCGGCGGGCCTGGCTGGCTGCGGCGCGCGCCCTGGGGCAACCGCACAATGCCGAACTTGCCTGGCGCGCCGCCGGGCGAGCGCTCGATGGTCGGCAACGCTGGGACGCCGTCGAACTGCAGTTTGATGCGGCTGATCGCGCCGGCTGGCGACGGGGACGGGGCGCGCTGGGCACGCCAGCCGGGTTCATACTTGTGCTGACGACGCTGCTCGAGCGCTGGACGGTCGAGCCGCTGAGTCCAGCGCTGGTCTTCGGACAGCTCAGCGCATCCGGCTTGCGCGATGCGGTCGGCGAACTGCACATCGCCAACCAGCTCGGCCGTGTGCGCGCCACTCAACTGTTGGCCGATGCGATCTACCCGCTGACCCTGGCCTGGTCCCGCTGGCTGGCGCTGCCGGGCGCTCGCTATCAGCGCACCGATGAACTTCGCGCCCGCCTCGATGGAGTGGATGGAGGGCATGGAGTGGAGGGGCTGGATGACGGCTGCGCCATACCCGGCGGTTGGCGGCACCCGCATACCCAGGCCCTGCTAGAACTCGAGCAGTCGCGCTGCCGGCATTGGGCCTGCAGGATCTGTCCGCTGGCGGCCGTTGGGCTCAGCTCACGAGCCGGGCGAGAAGACCGCCGGACCTGACGTCGAAAACACGTCGATGTCGAGCGCTGACTCGCTTCGCCGGTAGCAGGCGGCTGCACCGATCATCGCGGCGTTGTCGGTACAGAGTCGGGGCGGCGGCACGCGAACCGGCAAGCCGATCTCGTCGCAACGCTCGCGTAAGGCTTCGCGCAGGGCGCCGTTGGCAGCGACTCCGCCGGCCACGATCACGCAAGCGGCCCCGCGTGCTTCGGCCGCTCGGGCGGTCTTCCGGGACAGCACGTCGACGACCGACTCCTGGAAGCGCGCGGCCATGGCAGGCACGTCGACCGGTTGACCGGCGCGTTCGGCCTGTCGCACACGGTTGAGCACCGCCGTCTTGAGTCCGGAGAATGAGAAGTCGTTCGTGCCCGGTAACCAGGCGCGGGGCAGCGGCTTGAGCGCTGCGATCGCTTCGGGCGAGGCATCCCTGGCAGCCCGTTCAATCTCGGGACCGCCGGGAAACGGCAGGCCGAGCAGGCGGCCGACCTTGTCGAACGCCTCTCCGGCGGCGTCGTCGCGAGTCTGACCGATGCGTTCGACTCGCTCGTGATCTTCCATCCAGAAGAGCTCCGTGTGGCCACCCGAGACGACCAGCGCCATCAGTGGGAACGGCGGCGGCGCATCATCCCACTCGTCGCGCGATGGGCGCAGCCAGTTTGCGTAGAGGTGACCGGCGATGTGATGCACCGGGATCAGCGGCAAGCCGCGGGCCCAGGCGGCGGTCTTGGCGGCATTAACGCCGACCAACAGCGAGCCGCCCAATCCCGGACCCTGGGTCACGGCGATCGCATCCAGCTCATCCCAGCCCAGTCCAGCCGATTCGAGTGTCGCCTGCATCACCGGGGCGAGGTTGCGCAAATGCTCGCGTCCGGCCACTTCGGGCACCACGCCGCCATAGCGAGCATGGATCCCAGCCTGCGAGGCCACCACCGAGGCCAGCACTTCGATCCCGTCTTCGATCACTGCTCCCGCGAATTCATCGCAGGAGGACTCCAACGCCAACACCCGAAATGTCATGATTCACCTCTCGGTCGCGCATCCGCCGACGTTGCCGCGCATCGGCGCGGCCATCTCGCTGCATCCTGGAATGGCGTGCGTAGTCAAGCCGGCGCCGGCCGCAGTCGCGTCGAATGGATGCGAGTATGTCCGATCCGCGAGATTCCGGCCACAGCCGGAACAACGCAGCCCAAGGGTCAGACTATTATGACTCTCTCCGCGCGATCTACTACCGCTCGCTACTGATGCTCGCAGGCGTTGCTCACTCCTGACCGCCGGGCAGCCGCCCGGTGAGGATCGAGTCGGGCAGCGCATAGATGATCTGGCCCGTCTGCTCGTGAACCCAGGCGCCGCGCAGATCGGCAAGTTCGGCCGATTGAATCTGGCTGACGACTCCGCCGTCTGGTCCGACGGCGACGATTCGGCCTTGACCGCGATCGACCACGTACACCAGGCCCGACTGGGCGCCCAGCGACAGCGACGCCGGGGCGAGGAGCTCGCGTTCGAGGTCGAGCGCCAGTGGTAGTTCTTCCTCGGCGCTGTAGCGGCGCAGACGTCCGTCGCCGGATGCGACCAGGAATTCGATCTCGCCCGATGCATTGACCATGGCGGCGAACTCCTCGGCGTTGAGCAGGTCAGTGCGACCGACGGCTCGCGATGGCTCGCTAAGCTCCGAGCGCTCCACAGCGAATCGCCAGATCGCGCCGCCGGCCTGGTCGAGCAGGTAGACGCTGCCTGAGGTCGCGGCCACGGCGTCGACCGACCCAAGCAGGATCTGATCCGGAATTGGCACGAGCAGCACGCCCGAAGCCGTCCAGCGATACAGCCTGGCGTGGGAATCCAGGATCCATAGCGCATCTTCCAGCGGCTGAGCGCTCGAGATTGCCGAGTCCCTCGTTCCGGACTGGCCCGACCCTGTCGATGGGGCCGTCGATGGGGCCGTTGACTGCCCAGTTGACTGCCAGGCGATTGAAATCGGCCGGCCGGCTCGGAGCTGGCTGCCCAGACCGAGCAGCTCGCCCTCGAGGAAGATCAACGTCACGGCGCCGTCCGCATTGACCGAGAACACGCGTCCGCCGGCGTCGTCGAGCACGAAGGCGAGACCGCCCCCAAATCGGACGGACCCCAACGCGATCGATGGACCGAAGCGGCTCAGATCGGCCACGACCGTCAGCGCGCCCGGCGACTGCACCAAATTAAGTTCGGCCAACACGGCTTCGATCTCTTCCTGCAACTGCAGCGCGTCTGGCGCGATCGGATTGATCGCCAGCGCCGCCTCGACCTCGCTCCGGGCATCCAGGAGCGCCAGGCGTGAGGCCTCTGTCGTCGAGGCCAGTTGCGAGGCAGCCAGGGCGTTCCGGGACCGTTCGACGCGAGAACGGAACTGGTCGTCTGCGGATTGCAGCAGGGACGGGCCGAGCAGCACGGCGGCGACGCCGGCGAGAAGCACCAGCATGCCGATCAGGACCAGGCCTGCGCGCCGTGCGGCGGCGCCGCGGACACGCGGATCCCTGGTGCGAATCCGGGGACGCTTGACCGCCGGCTCGTCGCGCCGTTCCAGCAACGAGGGAATGGCCTGGCCCAGGTCCATGATCGGCCGGGTCAGGCGCGGCATCGGCGCGGGCCGGGCCGGATTCAGCGTCTCGATCTGCTGGACTTGAGGCGCGGCGAACGGGTTGACCGGCCATCCCACCACTTCCAACTCAGCTAGCTCGGGTGCCGACGCGGGCTCGAATGCGAAATTCCAGCGGCGGGCTTGCGAACCTGCTGCGGAACCTGCTTGCGAGCTCGCATGCGGAGCAGCGGACGGCTCAGGGTCGGCTCGAATCTGCTCGGTGTTCGCTGGCGGCGCGCTCAGCCTCGCGCGCGACGATTGCAGGTCGTCGGTGGCATCGGGTGCGTCCGGCTCGAAGGTATGGTCGGCTTCGGCAGGATCAGACGCGGCAGGATCAGACACGGCAGGATCGAACACGTCGGGCTCGGCGTCATCCGGTTCAGACATATCTGTCGGGGCATCCCGCTCCGCATCTGGCGGCAGGGGTTGATCCGGGCTGCCGAGGCCGGAGAGACTGACGACCAGTCCGGCCGCATCACGCAGATTGACCATCGAGGGATAGAGATCGCGCAGCGTCTCATCGACGGCCAGGCGACTCAGCCGGACGCGCCGTTCGGCGTCGAGCAACGATGCTGCATTCGAGGTCAGCAACAGCGCCCAGCCGTCGCCGGCATCGGGACCTGCGGCGAACTCCAGGTTGATCGGATCTGATCCGCCAATCGCGGCGGAGACCGGATCGGTGCTCCGCGGCAGGTGCGAGTAGAGCGTGGTCGATCGCAAGCCGGCCAGACCGGCGTCGCCGGCCAACAGCCCCGCCGAGGGACCGGCCTGACCCAACACGGCCACTCGATCCTCGCGTTGCATCAGGCAGGAGAGGCCATACATGGCATGCTCGGCTGGCAGGTGCTGACGATTCCAGGCGCGCAACTCTTCATGCGCGGCTTCGACGGCGAGCTTGAGCGCGCCGGTCAGCGAACGCGCGGCGGGATCAAACAGTTCGCCGATCCGCCGCACGAACTGATCCATAAACGCTTCGGCGCCCTCGGCCGCCGGTTCAGCCAGGATCGAGAGGCGCACCATCCGTCCCAACTGATCCACGCGTTCGGCGAAACCCACCTGTGGCGCGTCCTCCACCGCCCGGCCCGCCACGATCCGCAGTTGCGAACTCCAGATCTCGTTCGGCTCAGTCATCCATACGCCCTGTCGTTCGAGCTGACCATCCCGCACGCGCCTGCTCTATCGTACCCACTCACCAGCGCCCGACCGGAATGGCCTTCGTGCAAATCGCCGCCTCGGCACGGCATTGGAGCAGCATGGGGGCGGCGGATGGTCAGCTCGCCTGTCACCTGCACGGCGGCTCGATCTGCAGACCCTGCGTATACTCATATTTCACCTACTTGAAACTTTTGGCGCACGCCGGTCCTGCAAGTAGATCACACGAGCGAGAGCGATGTCCGATTCCGACCCGGCCGCGGCGAAG
This sequence comes from Dehalococcoidia bacterium, assembly GCA_964291515.2. Lineage (GTDB taxonomy): Bacteria > Chloroflexota > Dehalococcoidia > Bin125 > Bin125 > Bin125. The sequence goes on along the minus strand of OZ219805.1, from coordinate 2,948,400 downwards.
GCCGCTGCGACCCAGCGAACGGTTCGCAATCAGTTGCGGCGGCGGTTGGCCGATGAGGCGCTGTCGGCGGCGGCGGATCAGGTGGAGGCGTTGTTGCGCGAAGCGGCGCTGGAACTCCGCCCGTTTCCTCCCTTTCCGGGCGCCTTCTTTACGATGGGTGTAGAAGTCGAACCCGACGGCGTGCAGGACAAGAACATCGGATGCGTGATCGTGACCGAAGAGGGCGCGCTGCGGGAGCTGCAACTGTCGTTCGACGACGAAGGACCGGCAGCCATACTCGGCGCGAACGACCCGGTGTCGATGCGCGATGAAACGCTGGTTGAACTTGAAGGACTGTCCGCCCAGGATCGGCTCACGCTGGCCATCAACGGACTTGACGCGGTGAGCACGTTGCTCGAACAACAATCGGCCTGAGGGACGTAGCCGCCCTCCGGACGTCACCGCATAGCAGAGGAGCACCCCTTGCAAATCCTGGCCACCGTCTTGCGCGTCCTGTTGCCCTGGGCCGCGATCGTCTGGATTTACCGCGCACTGCAGTCGCAGCAGCGCCTTGAGCGCGAGCTGACTGAAGAGCGCATCGATCATCTCGAGTTGCAACTCAACAACGAGCGATCGCGACGCGAGCAGGCCGAGCTGATGGCCCGCCAGATCGCGCAGGCCACGGGATCGACGGGCGACGCGCCGATGGCCTCGGTACCCGCGGTTGCGCCACCCGCGCCGCCCTCACCTGCGCCTGCACGACCAGTCCCGGCTCCGGCAGCTCGCGCGCCTCAGCCACCGCCCGCTCCGCCAACTCCTCCTGCGCCGCCGACTGCGCCCGCTCGCGCAGCGACTCCACCGGCACCTCCCGCTCCCGAACCGCCGGCTGCCGCCCAGCCGGTTGCGGCTCCGGCTCCGGCTCCGGCTCCGGTGCCCGCACCAGTACCCGCTCCTGCTCCTGCAGCGGCTCCTCCGCCTGCCCCAGCCGCCGCTCCGGCCGCGGCTCCAGCTATGGCCCCGGCGCCAGCCGAACACGCTGCGCCGGCCGAAGATGCGGCGCCCACGATTCCCGCCGACCGCAGCGCGGCTTCGCATCTCGACGAGGGCAACGCCTACTTCGGAGCCGGCAACTACGACGCCGCCGTCAACCAGTACGCCCGCGCCATCGATCTCGACGCTAACTCCGCCGCTGCCTACTACAACCGGGCCAACGCGCTGGTCCGCCTGGACCGCACCGAAGAAGCAGCCAATGACTACGAGCGTGCGATCGAGCTCGCCCCGGACGACCCGGACATCTACGTCAACCGTGGGTTGCTGCGCCTGTTCGGCCGCGACTTCGACACCGCCGAGAGCGACTTCCGACACGCGCTGCGCCTCAGGCCGGAGGACGGCGCGGCTCACACCAACCTGGGCCTGACGTTGCTCTACGAGGACCGCGCCCAGGAGGCGCTGGAGTCGTTCCAGGCCGCCGTGCGGCTCGAGCCCGAGCAGCCGGGAGCACACTACGGACTCGCCTCTGCCGCGGCCAAGATGGGCCAGGCCGACGACGCCGTGATCGCGCTGCGCCAGGCGACTTCGCTCAACCCGCGCTACGCCGAAGCCGCCAAGACCGACGATCACTTCGACAGCCTGCGAGGCAATCAGAGCTTCGAAGCACTGGTCAATCCGGGCGGCTAAGCGAAATTCCGCTTCCTGTCCTCTCTCCCCCTCCCACTTGACGTGACCCTTGAGGGGGCGATGTCACGGAGTGGCAGAGAGGGTTGGGCTGTCGTTGACCAGATAGGCCAGACAAACAGGAACCCCCTCTGTCTATGGCTTCTTCCCGCAAGGAGACCTTTGCGTAATCCCTTTCTCCCCTGCAGAGTCCTTTGCAAAACCCCTCAACCGCCCCCGCCTCCGAGCGGGGGCCTGCTCCTTCCCTGGCTTCTTAGCGACGCCATGTTTGTCGCTGGTATCTGGTCAACCGGGAGTTATCCGAGCAGCTTGGGCTATGCCAAAGCGGGTCCCCGCTCGGGGCGGGGACGGGAAACTGAGTTATTCAAAGGTCTCCTGCAAGGGGGCGAAGGGGACTGTTGCTTTCGTCTCTGCCGCGCTACAGGAGCGAGGCTTACTCCAGCCGCACCGACCCTGAGCGCCCGCCGTCCTTTTCCCTCAGCCTGACGGCGTCGATGCGCATCCCCCGATCAACCGCCTTGGCCATGTCGTAGACCGTTAGCCCGGCGACGGAGACGGCGGTCAGCGCTTCCATCTCGACGCCCGTCTTGCCCGAGCACCTGACTTCAGCCCGGATTCCGACCGAGGGCGGCTCATCGACCAGGCTGAGCTCGACCAGGACCTTGTTCAGCATCAACGGATGACAGAGCGGGATCAGCTCGTGGGCGCGTTTAGCCGCCATCACGCCGGCGATTTCGGCGGTGGTCAAGACGTCGCCCTTCTTCAGGGCGTTGTTGCGGATCAGCTCCAGCGTTTCGGCCTGCATCAGCACCCGACCCTCGGCCACGGCGCGACGCTCGGTCACATCCTTCTCGCCGACATCCACCATCCGCGCACGACCATGCGCGTCGATGTGGCTCAGCTCGGTCTGCTCCCGTGAGGCTGATTCATCCACCAATGTGCGACATCTCCACGCGACCCATGCGCGGCAGGTCGTCGGTCATCGCCGCTCGCAACTCCGAGTAGCGGTCTTCACGCACGGTCCAGATTCCGGCGATGCGGTTGTAAAGCTCCTCATCGCTGGCGCCCGAGCGCAACTGCGCCCGCAGGTCGTGTCCGACCGAGGCGAACAGGCAGGTGTAGAGCGAACCCTCGGCTGACAGCCGAGCCCTGGTGCAGTCGCCGCAGAATGGCTCGGTGACGGAGGTGATCACGCCAACCTCGCCCGAGCCGTCGGTCCAACGCCAGCGCTTGGCGACCTCGCCCTGGTAGGCCGCCTCGACCGGTTCCAGGCCCTCGACCTGTTCCAGCCGCTCGATGATTTCGCGGGCTGGCACGACTTCGTCCAACTTCCAGCCGTTCGTCGCACCGACGTCCATGTACTCGATGTAACGGACGATGTGTCCCGTGCCACGGAAGTGGCGGGCCATGTCCACGATGCCTTCGTCGTTGACGCCGCGTTTGACGACCGCGTTGATCTTGATCGGTCCCAGGCCGGCAGCGGCCGCTGCATCGATGCCCTCGAGCACGCGCTCGGGCGGGAACTCAACGCCGTTCATCTCCTTGCAGATCTCCGGATCGACCGAATCGAGGCTGACGGTGACTCTGTCGAGCCCGGCATCTTTCAGTTCGTCCGCCATCGAGACGAGCCGTGACCCGTTGGTGGTCAGTGCGATGTCGACGTCCGCTAGCGAGTCTCGCAACATGCGAATCAGCGTCGGCAGCTCGGCCCTGACCGTCGGTTCGCCTCCGGTCAGACGCAACTTGCGCAGTCCCATTCGACCGAACACGTTGACCACCCGGACGATCTCTTCGAAGGTCAAGATGGCGTCGCGAGGCAGAAACTCGTAGCCCGGACCAAAGATCTCCTTGGGCATGCAGTAGGGGCAGCGGAAGTTGCAACGATCGGTGACCGACACCCGCAGATCGGCAAAGCGACGTCCCAGCCGGTCGACCGGTGGATCGGTTGCGTCGTTCATGTCGACTTGTCCAGCGTTGTTGACATCGCATCGAGCGCCCAGGCCGCGTTGGCGAGTGCGCGAGCGCGATGTGAGATTCGGTTCTTTTCGGCCACGTCTAGCTCAGCCATTCTCCGACCGTCGGGCAAGGCGAAGAGCGGGTCGTAGCCGAAGCCGAGGTCGCCGCGCTCATCCATCGCGATCGATCCTTCCACCACACCCTCGCCCAGCCGCAGGTTGGTCGTATAGGGAAAGGCGAGCGCGATGACGCATCGAAATCGCGCGGCTCGCCGCTCGGCAGGCACATCGGCCAGTTCGCGCAGCATCTTCGCGCGATTAGCCGCGTCGCCCGAGTCCTCACCAGCATACCGAGCGCTATACAGACCAGGCGCGCCATCAAGCGCATCGACCTCGATGCCGGAATCGTCGGCCAGCGCCGGCAACCCCGCCGCATTCGCATACGAGCGAGCTTTACGCCCCGCATTCTCGGCGTAGGTGTCGCCATCCTCAACGACCGTGAAGTCCTTCAGCCCGACATCGGCAGGCGCTACCAACTCCCATTCCGATTCGACGTGAGCGTCGAACAGCGCGCGAAACTCGCGGATCTTTCCGGGATTGCCAGTGGCGATCAGTAGTCGGGGTGCCACGGATTGTTGTCCCTAGCGTTTCCTCTGTGGGAGGAGCTGAGCGTAAATCACCTGCAGCCTGGTTCCGATCCCCTCTCCCAGAGGGAGAGGGAGTCATTGCCCCGTCGCACGTGTCCCACTTGACGCTACCCGGCGTACTCGCCCTTGCGAGCTGCTGAGGTCAGGCTGGCACGCTCCTGGAAGGCTGCTTGCGCTGCCGCCACGTTCTCGGGCTTGCCGCCCCAGACCGAGAGCGGCGTCGCCTGTAGTCCGCGACCGTAGGAGAAGCTCAGCTCCCAGGGCGCTGAAGACGATCCGGCGGCGGCCTGATTGATCGCGTTCAGGTTGACCGTCGCTTCCTCATCCGACTGACCGCCGGAAAGGAAGACGCAGCCGGGCACCGATGCCGGAACCGTGTTGGCAAAGACGCGTAGCGTTTCTGAGGCAACGACTTCTGCCGGAGCGCGACTTTCAGCGCCCTTGCCCGAGAGCACCATGTTCGGCTTGAGCAGCGTGCCTTCGAGGTCGACATTCTGTACGGCCAACGCGGCGTATGTGGCCTGCAGCGCGGCCTCGGTCGCAGCGGCGCAGGCGGCGATATCGTGCGTGCCATCCATCAGCACCTCGGGCTCGACGATTGGCACCAGCCCTGCCTCTTGCGACAGCGCTGCGAAGCGAGCCAGCGCATGTGCGTTCACGTCGAGGCAGTACGCGGTCGGTCGATCCTCGGCGATGTCGATCACCGCGCGCCACTTGGTGAAGCGGGCGCCCTGGTCGCGGTAGACCTCGAGGCGCTCGCGCATCCCGTCCAGACCCTCGGTCACCTTCTCATTCGGCGATCCGGCCAGGTCCTTGGCACCTTTGTCGACCTTGACGCCGGGAATCACCCCGTTGGAGGTCAATACTTCGACGATCGAGCGACCGTCAGAGGCGTCCTGGGCCAGCGTTTCCTCAAACAGGATGACGCCCGAGATCCAGTCGCCGATGCCTTCAGAGGTGAACAGCAACTGGCGCCAGTCGCGGCGATTCGTCTCGGTCGATTCCAGGCCGATGGTGTCGAAGCGCCGTTTGATCGTCGGGCTCGACTCGTCCGCGGCCAGGATGCCGCGTCCCGGCGCGACCAATGCGCGCGCGGTTTCGTGCAGTTCGTTCGTCATTCGTGATCGCCTCTCGGGTGTTCTGACTTCGGTGGCAGACCTCTGGGTCGCCTGCCAGCCCGATTTACTCGGCCAACTTCGCAACGACGCGTTCGACCACGTCGGCGTTGCCCACAATCAATGGCGTGCGCTGGTGCAGTAGCTCGGGCTGCACATCGAGGATGCGCTCAACCCCCGTCGTGCCTGCGCCACCGGCCTGTTCAGCTACATAACAGAGTGGATTCGCCTCGTAGCCCAGCCGCAGCTTGCCGGCCGGCGACTTCACATCGCCCGGGTAGAGGAAGATGCCGCCCTTGAGCAGATCACGATGGAAATCGGCAACCAGCGAACCCACGTAACGCAGACCATACGCATCACGTAGATCGGCCACTGCCGCCTGCATCTGCGGATGCCAGTTGCCCTGGTTACCTTCATTCACCGAGTACGCCGCGCACTTCGACGGAATACGAATCTCGTTGTGCGAGTGCAGGAACTCGCCCGATGCCGGATCAAGCGTGAAGCCGTCCACGCGACCCTCGGTCGCGACGACGAGCACCGTCGACGATCCGTAGACGACGTAGACCGCACCGCACTGTTCGCGTCCCGGACGCAGCAATGACGCTTCGGTGACGGGAGCATCGTCGGCGCGCTTGTAGATCGCAAAGATCGAGCCAATCGTCACAGCAACATCAATGTTTGACGAGCCGTCAACCGGATCAAACAACGCGATGTAGGGATGGTCAGCCGCGTCGGAGACAAACACGGCCTCCTCGAGCTCCTCACAGGCCAGCGCCGCGACGGCGCCGCAATCACGCAGGGAAGAGACGAAGGCGTCGGTGCCGGCGGCGTCGAGCACCTGCACGATCTCGCCCTGCACGTTCATTTCTCCGGTGTCGCCCAGCACGCCGGCTAAGGCGGCTCGACGTGTGAGGCCATCAACACGTTTGGCGCCGTCCGCGATTGCGCCGACGACGGTCAGAAAGCCATCACCGACCAACTCGGCCGGCGCCGTCTCTGCGATGACATCTGACAGGGTTTGCACTGCGTTGCCCGCGTCCGCCATGGAGTTCCCGCCCATTCTGCGCTGCTGCACCGCGTTTGTTCCGAAGTGGCCGCGCAGTTTTGCAGTTTTACTGTTGGGCGGATCGTCGCAGCCCACACGCGCCTGATCAAGTACCGGGTCAGGTACCTGGGGACTACCACTCGACTGAGTGGCGTACGATGAAACAACCACGCTCGGAATCGAGGTACTGCTCGCAGATTCGGTGTCCGTCTTGCCGGCCTGCGACCCAGACCACGAGCCCGACCACGATGCCTGACCACGATGCCATGAAGCGGATCAACGAGCGAGCACATGTCGTCAACTGCCAGCAGCGGCGAACCACTGTCAACCTACGGCGACGCAGTCGACTGGCTGATGTCGTTCGCTGACTTTGAGCGCGGATCGGGACCACGGCGGGCCATGGGCGATTTCGCGCTCGACCGGATCCGATCGATCCTGCGCCGCCTGGGCGATCCTCAGCACGGCCGGATTACGATTCATATCGCCGGCAGTAAGGGCAAGGGATCGACCGCCGCGATGATCGAGTCGGTGCTGCGCGCCGCGGGATTCCGCACCGGTCTGTTCACCAGCCCACACTTGCACGACTTCACCGAGCGCATCCGCATCCTCGGCGCACCGCTACCGGACTTCGAATTCGCCCGCCTCTGCGAGCAACTGCGTCATGTGATCGAGGCCGAACAGGCCGATGATCCCGGCCACATCAGCACGTTTGAGATCCTCACCGCACTCAGCTTTCACGCCTTCCACGCGAACGATGTCGATGTACAGATCGTCGAGGTCGGTCTGGGCGGACGGCTCGATTGCACCAACGTGTTCTCGCGCACCGACGCGGCCGTGATCACCTCCCTCTCGCACGAACACACCGACATCCTGGGAGACAAGATCACACAGATCGCTTCGGAGAAGGCCGGCATCATCAGTGCCGCCTGCCAGAACGTGATCCTCGCACCACAGCGCTATGCCGAGGCCGCGGATGTGGTCCGCAACGCGGCCGACGATGTGCCGGTCCCGCTGATCGACGTGGGTGTTGACTACCGGTCTGAGACAGCCGGTGTTGAGCCCTGGGGGCAATGGTTCCGCATCAGCCGACGTCATCCGAGGCCCGTCGAGCAGCCGCGCGCGATGCACCTGTTGCCGCTGCTGGGTCGTCACCAGATTGACAATGCGCTGACCGCCATCGCCACGATTGACTCGCTGCATGCATCAGGCGTCGTCGCGGTCCCATCCGAAGCGCTGCACAAGGGTCTCGCCACCGTCGCCTGGCCGGCACGGCTTGAATCGTTTGAGCTTCCCGAAACACTGGCCTCGAACGATCCCGGTGGTGCGCCCACCGTCGTGATCGACGGCGCTCACAATGCCGAGTCGGTGCAGCGAGCGCTCGACGCTTGCCGCGAGTATTTCCCCCACAACCAGCTCCATGTCATCTTCGGCGTCCTCGGCGACAAGGCGCTGCACGACATGGCCAACATCATCCAGACGCGTAGCGATCGCGTCTATGCGACCACCTCCGATCATCCTCGGGCTCGCCCATCACAGCAGGTCGCCGAGGCATTTGCCGACGCCGATTGGGACGGCGAGATCGTCGTGCTCGACGAACCCCACGCCGCGCTCAGCGCGGCCGGTCAGTCGGCGCATGCCGGTGATGTCATCCTGGTGCTCGGATCGCTCTCTCTCGCCGCCGACGCACGACGCTTTCTGAGCGCCCCGCTGGAGACACACATCGTCCGCCGAGCCGAGGATCCCACCCTATGACCGAATCAGAGACCGCCCCAGACCGATCCGCGAGAACCCGAGTGGTCGTCAGCGGCATGGGCGCGGTCTCTCCGTACGGACCCGGCGTCGAACTGATGTGGAACAGGCTGCTCGCCGGCGAGAGCGCGATCAAGCCGATTGAGAACTTCGACGTCTCAGGATTCAGTTGCACGATCGGCGGAGAGATTCGCGACTTCGACGCGCGCGACTTCATCGAACGCAAGTCGGCTCGTCGCATGGCCCGCTTTACACAGTTGGCAGTCGCTGCCGCGCGAGAAGCGATCGAGGACGCACAGCTCGACCTCGACGCACTCGACCGCAGCCGGATCGGCGTCGTGCTCGGCAACGGCGCCGGCGGTTACCCCGAAATCCAGGCAGCCGCGAGCAAGCTGTTCGACCGTGGTGGGATGCGGCTCGATCCGCTCTTCCTGCCCAAAGTGCTGCCCAATATGGCCGCCGCGAATATCGCCATGCAATTCGGACTGTTGGGTTACAACACGACCGTCGTCACCGCCTGCGCCGCGGGAACACAGGCACTTGGCGACGCCGCCAACGTGATCCGCAACGGACAGGCCGACATCGTCATCTCAGGCGGTACCGAAGCCGGCTTCTGTCAGCTCGGTCTGGGCGGCTTCGCCGTCATGCGCGCCCTGTCAGGGCGAAACGAGGAACCGACTGCTGCATCACGTCCGTTCGACGCCGACCGCGACGGATTCGTCCCTGGCGAGGGCGCGGGCATCATCATCCTCGAGTCCGAAGCATCTGCACGGCGTCGCGGCGTCGATTACGCCGTCGAACTGGCCGGCTTCGGCTCTTCAGCCGACGCTCACCACCTGGTCATGCCGGACGCCGACGGCGACGGACCGATCCGTGCGATCAACTGGGCCCTCGAAGACGCAGGCATCGAGCCGGAAGCCATCGACTATGTCAACGCGCACGGCACGTCGACGCCGCTCAACGACGCATCCGAGACCAAAGCGCTCAAGATCGCCCTGGGCGAAGCGGCACACCACACGCCGATTTCATCGACCAAGTCAATGATCGGTCACATCTTCGGCGGCGCGGGCGGACTCGAGTCGATCGCGGCGATCAAATCAATCACGGACGGCAAGCTGCACCCGACGATCAACTACACCACGCCAGACCCCGACTGCGACCTCGATTACGTGCCCAATCAGGCCCGCAACGTCGAAGTCAATGCGGTGCTCAAGAACTCGTTCGGGTTCGGAGGTCAGAATGCGTGTCTGGTCTTCCGTCGAGTGGAGTAGCCGAGTCTGGGCGCTCGTCGGCACGATGCTGCTCGTTGCGGTGTTGTTCGTGCTGCAAGCTTGCAGCTCCGACGAGCCGCCAAGCCTTTGTCCCAGCTCGCCCGAGGTGATGCGCTTCGGCTTCTACGCCGACTACTCGCCGATTAGCGCGATCGATGACTCCGACGACGCTTCTGGCCACGTCGGCTACGAGGCCGATCTGCTCAGCGCGATCGAGCGCATGGACAACACCAATCTGCGCTTCGAGCGAGTATCGGTCACCGAGTGGACCGGCATCTGGCTCTTGCCGGCGACGGATCGCTACGACATCGTCGGCGGGGGTATCTCGATCTTGGACGCTCGCGTCCGAGACGAAGAAGGCCAGGTCGTGGTCGGGTTCAGCCGCGGCCACATCGACTTCCGCTTGTCGCTACTGATTCGACAGGAAGATGCCGCACGGATCAGTGCTCCGTCCGACCTGGCCCCAGGCGACGTGGTGGGCCTCTATCGCAACACGACGTCCGAGTCGTGGCTGCTCAGCGAACTCGGAATCGTTGACGGCGACGGTGTCCTCCGAGCGGGGACCAAGGTGTCGCTCGAAGCGGGCAGCGTCGAGGCAGACGGCAGCGACCGGTACACAATTGGGCCTGGCCGGTCTTCGCCAGAGCTCGAAGGTCGGCGCGCGATTACGACTGCCAATTCAGGCGTCGAGTCCGGCCCCGAGTTGCGCTATCTGGATGACTCCGCAGCGGCCCACGCGCGGCTTCTGGAGGGTGGTGTCATCGACGCAATCGCCGATGACACAATTGCGACGCAGTGGGTGGCGCAACAGAGCCGTGGCAGCCTCACGGTGGTCGGACTGGGCTCCGACTTGAGTCGCGGCGGATTTGTTCTCGCCGCTGGCGACTCACGGCTCAATTGTCTGAACGAGCGCATCCGCTGGCTCACCGACGACGGCGAGCTTGAGTTCACCGCCTGGTTGGCCGATCCGCAGATCTTTGCGCTGCGAGCCGACCACTGGAATCGGGAGCGCTAGGCGCACGAATCACCTGTCTCCATCCCCAAGCCGTCTATCTCTATCCCCCGACTTGCTCGGGGGCCTGCTGGGGACAGCGACTGCCAACTGGTTGAAGATGCCGTTACTTCCCGCTTGGCCACGCGGGACGGAATGCCTCAGGCAGCATCTGGTCGAGCACTCGTTCGAGCGCCATCGTATGCGAACAGGTCTGTGCGTCCTGGAAAAAGTAACAGTCGCAGTTCCAGCCATCCGAGCCGAGCTCAGCCGTGTGCGTTGTCGAGTCGCCGCGTACGTCGCAGCGCAGTGACAGCACCTGGAATCGCTCCAGCTCTTCCGCGTAGATCCGCGCCTTCTCAATCTTCGAGATGAGGCTGCTCTGCATCGCTCAACTCCCTCGAATGCTCACCGCCGGGCAGGCAATGGTACACCCGAATGTTACAACTCTGTCATTGCCAGACGTCGATACCGAGGACCATCCTTCAACAGTGTCGACTCGACCAACGCCACGCGCTCCACAACTGCTTCGATACTCCGTGCCGTTGCGGCGTCAACGGCCGCCTGAATCGACGCGAGCTGAGGCTTCGTCGCCTGGCGCCGCACGCGTCCCAGGGTCAGGTGCGGTCGGTAGGGCCCGGACTCCGGCTCGAACTGGGCGACGGCCAACGCTTCATCGAGTTGCGTTCTTACGGCACGGAGATTCTCCAGCCCTTCATCTTCTGCTACCCCGGCCCAGATGACGCGCGTCCGGCTTCCGCCGAACGCACCAACCCTGTCCAGTCGGACTCGCAGGCGACCGCTGCCTTCGAGCGTCGTCATCGCCTCAATGACATGAACCAGTCCTGCTTCCTCCACTTCGCCCAGGAAGCGAAGTGTGAGATGCATCGCATCACGCTTGACCCAACGCATGGCCGACGCGGGAAACGATGCCTCACGTCTCATCCGCTCGCCCACCTGCCAGACGGCGTCCAGGACGGTGTCGTCCATCACAGCCTCAATGAACATCCTCACCGATGGCCTCCATCCGTCTGGATGCTGACGCGACTCACACCGAGACTCACGTTGCTTACACATTGCTATCAGCAATCTCGATCCGCCACTAGCATGATTGTGCGCTCCAGAAGTGCCTACCTGCCAGTGAAATCCAGAGCGATATGACCACTTCCACCGCGTCGGCTGCCGATACCGACGCCCTGCTTGATGTCTGCAAACGGATCCGACGGCACATCGTGGAGATGACCCACGCCGCGCAGTCGGGTCATCCCGGGGGATCGCTGTCCTCGACCGAGATCTTCGCCGCGCTCTATTTCGGCGGTGTGGCTCGGCACGACCCTGCCAACCCGCAGTGGGATCGCCGCGACCGGGTGATCTTGAGCAAGGGACACGCGACCCCGGTCGTCTATGCCACGCTGGCCGAGGCCGGATACTTCAGTACGGAGCTGATTCCCACCTTCCGCTCGCTCGGAACCCAACTGCAGGGACACGTGGTGCGCAACAAGCCGGCCGGCGTCGAAATGTCGGGCGGTGCGCTGGGTATGGGCCTCTCGTTCGCCGTCGGTATCGCGCTCGGACACCAACTCGACAGCCTCGACGACGATGAGGGACAGATCTTCGTGGTGGTTGGCGACGGAGAACTGAACGAGGGCCAAAACTGGGAGGCGATCATGTCGGCTTCCCACTTCGGCCTGCAGCGGATTACCGCCGTCCTCGACCGCAACCATTTCCAGAATGACGGCCCCGGCGACGAAATCATGCGCATCGATCCCGTCGGTGACAAATGGTCTGCCTTCGGCTGGGGTGTGCAGCACGTTGACGGTCACGATGTGACCGCTGTGCGGGACGCACTGCTCACCGCTCGCGCACGGACGGACGCGCCGCAGGTCGTGATCTGCGAAACGGTCAAGGGACGCGGCGTCTCGTTCATGGCCAGCAATCCGGGCGCCTGGCACGGCAAAGGACCCTCAGACGAACAACTAGCCCAGGCGCTGGACGAGATCGAGGCGGGCCTCTCATGACCACGACCTCTGCACCACCACCAGCCGCAACACGCGAGGCCTACGGGCCCGCACTGGTCAAGCTGGCTGAAGCCGGCCACGACATCGTCGCGCTGGACGCCGACCTCTCGGCCTCAACCGGCGGCAACAAGCTCGCAGCCTCCTTCCCGGAGCGATGGTTCACCGTCGGCGCAGCCGAAGCCAACCTGATCAGCATCGCGGCGGGCCTCGCCTCGACCGGCAAGACCGTCTACGCCGCTTCGTTCGCGGTGTTCATGCCCGGTCACTGTTTCGATCAAATTCGAGTGCAGATCGCTCAACAACGGATGAATGTCAAGCTGATCGCCTCTCACGGCGGCATCTCAGTCGGCGAGGACGGCGCATCGGCGCAGGCCATCGAGGATCTCGCCCTGATGACCTCGCTGCCCGGCATGAACGTCGTCGTGCCCTCAGACGCGGTGGAAGCCGACGCGATGATCCGCAGCGCCGCCCAGGACAATGATCCCTGGTACATCAGACTGGGCCGACCCAAACTGCCGATCGTCTACACCGATGGTCCGTCATTCACGCTGGGTCAGGCCGATCAGCTCCGCGACGGATCGGACGTCACGTTGATCGCCTGCGGGCTGATGCTGGAACCGTCCCTCCGAGCCGCAGATTCGTTGGCCCAGGCAGGCATTTCCGCGCGAGTGCTCAACATGGCAACGATCAAACCGCTCGACGAGGCAGCCATCGTCCGCGCCGCAGAAGCAACCGGCGCCATCGTTTGCGCCGAGGAACACAACGTGATTGGCGGCCTGGGCTCAGCGGTAGCGAGGACGCTCGCGCTGCACTGCCCGACGCCCATGGAACAGGTCGGCATCAACGACACGTTCGGTCAGTCCGGTCCATGGACAGCACTCCTGAGCGAGTACGGCCTGACCTCCGAGTCGGTCGTCGAAGCGGCAACACGGGCCATCGCTCGGAAGTAGCCTTCCGCTCAAACGCTAGTCCGCGGCCGCGACCGAGTCCGAATCGGCCTCCTCGCGTTCCACCAACACAGTCTGCGCGCGCTCCATCAACGCGTCGTGCATAAAGTCGAACATCTCCACAGATGCACCAAACGCCTTCGTCAGTGTCTTGATTTCCTCACCGCTGAATTCAACTGTCAGCCCCATACCGGAACCCTCAGGCGGCTTCCAGTCCTCATCAACATCAACCCACTCCTCAATGTCAGGCCGATCGTATAGAGCTATGTCAGCTTCCGCCTCTGCTCGCACAGCCGGTGGCAGCGACTCTAGCCAAATCTGTTGCGAGTCCTTCATACGCCTCTCCTAACCCAGTCATCGTACTCACTCTGAAGTCTGGGCGATGCTTCAAAGACTGTGACCACATCAGACTGTCCACTGAGGCTTGGCAAGTCGATGACCACGCCGAGAATCTGCCCGCCGGGGCCTCGACCCACGAGAAGCCATCGAGCTGGGACTCTGCGAATAGAGCCGAACTCGTTCATCTGATCAGATGATGGCTGCCACTTCCACAACGGGTCACGGTCAAACACCGTCTGAGCGTCGTCCAAATCGTAGCCCCGCCTACCGATCTTGAGCAGTCCGCTGCGGGTGATCGATAGCGGTCTTGTCGGTCGAGGCCGATCATCAGCCACCTCGCAGCCACCTCGCAACTCCCATCAGGTCCTCGCACCAGACGACGTCGCTGTCGAGACTTGGCGGTCTCGGCCGATCGTCTTCCTCGACCAGCACTGCCTGCATCCCGGCGGCGAGCGCCCCTTCGACATCCGACTGCATGTTGTTGCCGATGTGTACGCAATCGCTCGGAGCCACGCCGAGGTCCGCTGCGGCATGCTCGAAGATTCCCGGCTCCGGCTTCCACACGCCCACCTCGCCCGAGATGTAGATGCCATCGAATTGGCCCTCGAGGCCAGCGCCGCGGATCTTCTCTCGCTGCATCGCTCCGTCGTTGAAGTTGGTGATCAGCCCAATCGGACCGTGTGCCCGCGCTGCGGCGATCACTTCCTGCCAACCATCGATGGCGGCTGCCCGGTCGCTGCGTTCGTCGCGATAGACACGGTTCAGCTCTCGGAACTCATCCTCGCCGACCGTCACACCGCTGACCGCCAGGCTTCGCTTCATCCATTCCTCCGCGTGCAGCCAGAGCGGCCACTGCCAGTCGTTGTCCTCCATGATCCCGCCGATCACCATCTCGACGGTGTCGGCAAAGGCGGAGGCCGGCTTCTCGTAGAGTCCGAGTTCGATCAGTTTGGCCCCGACCGCCGTACGAGCTTCGCGCACGCCAGTGCGTTCGCTGACCAGAGTCCCGTCGAGATCGAAGCAGACCGCCGCGAAGCGCCCGTGACTACTGCTGGTGAGCCCGCTCACCCCTCGGCCCCGTCTTCAGCCCTGTCATCAGCCTCATCTTCGTCCAGTTCTTCTTCCAGCTCGTCCTGGTAGATCTCCAGCGGCCAGATCGGCCAGTCCAGGAACTGCTCCGGCGGATCTTCGGTCGCGCCCTCAGGATGCTCCACGTCCGGCTCGTGGTCGGGCACATACGTCTGCATCGGCCTGGCCGCGAACTCAATGCCGTCTTCATGCGTGACCACGTTGGACAGCGAGTAGCCGATCCAGGCCAGACAACGACACTCGAGACGGAACGAGACGGCGAAGCGACGCCGCATCAGCGCCTCTTCGCGGATGAAGTCGTGAAACTCCTCGATTTCCTCCGGCGGCAACATCACATCGACGTGCCCCTCGAAGAGTTGTTGCAGCGCATCCGCCGATTCAGCCTCAGTCTGACCCTCGTCCACAGCGACATCTTCGTCAGTCATTGGCCCCTCCATCATCTTGTGAGTACACGCCGACTTCCTGACCACGCCAGACAGTCACGATTAAGTCTTCTCGCAATGGGTCGGCCGTCAGCGCCCAGCGGTCGTCGACATCGGCGATCACGTCCTGAATATCTTCCTCGGCCCAGGATTCCGGCACGCAGAGCGTGGCGTAGACCAGGGGCGCGGCGAAATGCAGGTCGATCCGGCCGCGCGAACCGGCTTCGTTTTCGACGACGTAGCACTCGGAGTGCGCCGTCCGACTTTCGCGTTCGTAGTGAAACATCAGCCCGGCGCCTCATTCACTTAGAGCACCAATTGGAACGCCAATCAGAGCACGTGGTACAAGAGCAGATGCTCGCCCAGGACATCGTTGGCGAAGTCGTTCTCGACATCACGCCAAACGGAATGGATATGGTTGGCGCCGTTCTGGCGATTGTCGAATTCGACCAGGAAGTTTCCGCCGTGAATCCGATAGTAGTGCGGCTCTCCGTTCTGGACCGGTCCGGCCCAGGCAAAGTGCATGCCGTCCCTGCCGGCGGCTGCGATTCGTGCGTGCCGGTCGTCGGCCAGGTCGGACGGCGCCTGGTCGACGTAGACGTCAATCAGCCGATCCAGGAGCGCTCGCTGATCGTCGTCCATCTCCGAGGCCGACAGCCCCTGATAAGCGGGCATCACGGCGCGTGACGCATTGAAGGTGAGAATGTCCCACGGCGCTTCGGCATAGATCACCGCCCGTTCCACCTGCTCGGCGTCCAGCGCGCCCATCAGATCGAATGCGAGGTCCTCGCGCTTGTCCAGGATGCGCAACCCTGCCTGTGGCCCCTTGCGGACCTCTGCCGGATTTGTGCCGAAAAAAAACGGCGTCAGCGAGAGCAGGCCGTTGCCCCAGAGGGAGAAATTGAGCGAGATGTGGTGCCCTTCGACGCGCCATCCCCAGGGCGACTCGTCGCTCGCGGGGTCGCCGAAGATGGTCCAGTAGTACAACTCAGGGTCGCGACGGAACGACATGCGACCGGCGTCGCGTTCCAGCTCGCCGAGGATGAGCTCCAGGTCGATGATGCCTTCGGCTTGCTCGTAGGCGCGATCGCTCAGGCTGGCCTTCATCAACGCCATGGCCAGCGAGCGCTGCGACTCAGTCATGTCGCGCAGCGGCAGTCCATGACGATTCGTGGGCGGGTAGTACCAGAAGATGCGCTCGCCATCCATGTAGTCATAGACGGCCGTGTGGCGCTGGTCCTCAGTGAGGCTGTTGGCGAAATCGATAGCGGCTGCGCGCATCTCGGCGCCCGCGATTGTGGGGCTTGGCAGGTCGGGCATGTTGTTGTTCCTTCTCCGACTACAGCCTAGAGAGGGTGCAATAGGCGAGTGCCATTACACCGGCCGGATGTGTCCATCGCCGCGGATGACCCACTTGTAGGAGGTCAGCTCACGCAGGCCCATCGGTCCGCGAGCGTGCAGCTTGCCGGTCGAAATCCCGACCTCCGCGCCGAGACCGAACTGGCCGCCGTCGGTGAACTGCGTCGAGGCATTGACGTAGACGGCGGCAGCATCGACCTCGCGCAGGAAACGCTGACCCAGCGATTCATCTGCCGTGATCACGGCTTCCGAGTGACCGCTGCCATGCTCCGCAATGTGCTCGAGCGCCGCATCCGCATCGTCGACCACACCGACCGCGGCGGTCAGCGAGAGGAACTCGGTGTCGAAGTCGTCAGAACCGGCCGGATGGACATTGGCAGGAGTCGTGGCGAGGAGCTCGCGTGCGCGATCGTCCGCGCGCAGTTCGACCGGCGTTGGCCCGTCACCAGCCCAGCGACGACCAAGCTCGGACAAGAATTGCGGCGCCACTGATTCATGCACCAGCATCACATCGAGCGCGTTGCAGATGCTGACTCTGCGTCGCTTGGCGTTGTCGACGACCTCAATAGCCATGGCCAGGTCGGCGGCGGAATCGATATAGGTGTGACAGATTCCCACGCCACCCGCGACCACCGCCATGGAGGCTTCCTTGCGCACCCGGTTGATCAACGCCTGTCCACCGCGCGGGACCATCAGGTCGATCAGGTCGTCCATCGCCAACAACTCACCGACCAGCGCGCGATCGGTGCTGCGCACCAGTTGAATCGCGTCG
Organism: Dehalococcoidia bacterium; assembly: GCA_964291515.2. Taxonomy (GTDB): domain Bacteria; phylum Chloroflexota; class Dehalococcoidia; order Bin125; family Bin125; genus Bin125. Next base: position 2,931,028 of record OZ219805.1, on the reverse strand, counting down.
GCGGGCAAGCCGTTGTCCGAAAGTGCGTCGCGCAGCGCATCGGCGAGGATTCGGTTGGAGCGCAGCGCCTCACGACCACCACGCAGCACGGATGCGTTGCCCGACTTGAGGCAGATCGCCCCGATGTCGATCGTCACGTTGGGGCGCGACTCATAGACAGAGGCAATCACGCCCAGCGGCACACGAACACGCTTGATCTCGAGGCCGGAGTCGGTCGTCGTCGAATCAATCGTCTCGCCAACCGGATCGTCGAGCAGCGCCAGGTCTTCCAGCGACGATGCAAGCGCCGAAACACGCTCCGGAGTCAACCTGAGGCGGTCGATCATCGCTTCGCTCAGATGACCGCTGGCCTCGGCGACATCCTCGGTGTTGGCAGCGACGATCGCATCAGAACGCTCACGCAGCAGCGCCGCCGCCCGATGCAAGACGGCGTCCTTCTGCTCACGCGTCGCCCAGCCGAGCGCCGGCGACGCGCTCTTGGCCGCCGCAACCTGCCGCCTCAACTCCGTCGACGCATCGACCGCCTGAGTCGTCGCCATCTTGTGCTTCCCGTTCGCTATGTTGCTGGTCCGACATTGCGCGCCCGACCATGATCGTAGACGCCAGCGACGCTCAACGCCGACGCCGGCGGTCGGGAGGTCTAGGCGGATCGCCGCTGCCGATAAAGCGGTATTCATCCGAGGTCACGCCGAGCCGTTCCTCAAAGCCATCGATCACATCAATCCGGACGCCATCGCCGTCTTCCCCACGTGGCCGCAGCCGGTACACCCCGCCCAGCGAGTGCTCGGGGTTGGACAGCGAAGAAATCTTGCCGCGCCAGGAACGCTCGCGCACATCGCCAACACGGGTGGTCTCAATGTCCACAATCGCAAAGCACTCAGTCAGCACCGACCCACGGGCCGTCAAGATCTCAGCCTTGAACTGCAGTCGACGCCGCATCGTGCTCACGACCAACCTCCTGGTCCTCCCGATGATCGCAGCGTAAAGCGTGTCCAGATAACGCTCTCTCGCTCACACGCCGACCGACTATGCCGCCCCATGAGACTGTCTCAAAAGTCCCATTGGGTGGTTAAATCCCAGTCCCCGCCTCGCGCGGGGACCCGCTCGGGCGGCACGGAGTATCTGGTGGAGGGGGTCTCGTGGAGGGAAGGAGCAGGTCCCCGCGTGAAGGAGGCCTTTGATTATTTTGCTCCCCCTCGCAGGGGGAGCTGTCGCGGAGCGACTGAGGGGGTCCTGCCGGCGCGGGTACCAGATGGAACTTGGTGGAGCAGGACCCCCTCCGCCTTCGGCACCTCCCCCTGCAGGGGGAGGAAAGGGATTATGCAAAGGTCTCCGTGAAGCGGGGACTGGGAACATCGACTTCTGAGGCATCATGTTATGAGACTGTCTCAAAAGTCGGATAACGAGAGAGGGCAGGGCCGTTTGGCCCCGCCCTCTCTGATTTGGACAGGATTATCCGCTTGCGAGAACTACGCCCGGTTGCGGACTCGGCGCAGGCCGAGACCAGCGACTGCGGCGACGCTCAGCGCGATCAGCAGGCCAATCAGGCCGGCTGAGACACCGCTGCCATCGGCGAGACCACCGCTACCCGTGCCTGGGTATTCGGTGTCTCCCATGTGCGTGTCGCCTTCTTCCATGTCGGTCTCTTCGCCGTCGAGGTCTGCAAGGTCGCCATCGCCGTCTTCGAGATCGCCCTCTTCGCCCTCTTCCATGGCTGGTTCTTCCATGGCGGTGACGGAGACTGCAGTCAGATCGGCACCGGTCGAGGTGACCTCGGCGTCGGCCGACTTGCCGTTGAGCGTGAAGGTCACACCCTCAACCGCGTCGCGGTCCACGTCGATGTACCAGGTGCCGTCCTCAGCGACGGTCGTCGAGGCAATCTCGTCGCCCATGTCGTCAACCACACCGATGGTGTCACCGGCGGTCGCGCCATGTCCGTAGAAACGGTGGGGCGGTTCCTGCTGCGCACTGGCAAGACTCAAGGTCGCCACTGCGACAGCCAAGCCCAACACCAACGCGCCAACCCTCGACATCAGTCTGTGCTGTTTCATCTCAGCATCCTTTCGTTCCCAGTCCCCGACTTGCTCGGGGACCTGCTTGGGGTCGCCGCTCCCCTCGGCAGCCGAGGGGAGCGGACGCTAGTCCCTAGTTGCTGATGTAGAGGATGTCGCTCTTCGTGACCATGAAGTCACTCGAGCCCGGCACCATCGCCCCATCGACGACGGAGTAGCGAACCCACATGCGGTTGCTGTTCAGGTGCAGAGCAGTCGCGCCGCGGGAGCTGATCCAGTCGAAGATCTCGGAGGCCGAGGCTTCAACATCACAGGTCCAGGTCGAGAAGCCACTGAGGCTGCTCAAGCAACTCAGGCCAGCCTCTTCCTCTGGCATTGCTTCGTCTTCAGCGCCATAGGTGCTCGTCACGCGCTCCACGTCGGTCTTGCCATCAGCAGTTGCGATGATCGCTGCTCGGCCGGGACCGATCTCGATGAGCGTCGCTTTGGCCACGCCTGCCTTGGTCTTGCCATCGGACGAAGTCAGGAAGAGAACCTTGTCCCCGTCGCCACGGAGGTCGGCGGCCTCGATTGACACGGCCGTACCGTCCGCGACCGGAGTGCCCTCTTCGTCGGCACTCACCATGACGGTGACATCGATCTGGCCGTCCTCATCCGCGGCGCTCGCCTCGATGCTGACGTTGTCGGTAAGGCCCACCACGGTGAACGTCGACTCGTCCGTCAACTTGGTGTTGGTCCTGGACTTGACCTTGAGGGTGTACTCGCCACTTGGGACGGGGGCGGTCACAGTGCCCTTCGAGGCGACTGTGATCTTGGCCTTGTCGTTATCGATCGTGTCGTCCGGGTTGGCGTCGTCCTGACTGATCGTGAACTTGGCGGTGGCGTCTTTGTCGTCCGGGCCCGTCACAGTGGTCGTGACATCGGGAGTGCCAATAGCGTTGCCCGCCTTGTCGGTCGCGCTCAGCGAGAAGCTGACCACGTCGCGATGGTCGGTGTCCTTGGTCGGCGGTGTGGTCGTTGAGTCAGCGTTGGACACAGCCTGGTTGAGCAGCGTGGCCGAGGCCTCGCCCAAGTCCAGCGCGTCGGGCGCGCCGCTGAAGGTCAGGGTGAGTGTCTCGGTTGTCGCCGAGCCGTCCTTGCCGATCACAATCGCGTAGACGTCAATCGTGCGCGAACCGGCGTTCTGGCTCTTAACCGTGAACTTGGTCACTGCGCCAACGTCGTCTAGCGCTACATCATTCTCCGACAACTGCACGCTGTTCTTGGCAGGCGTGGTTATGCCATCGATGTTGCCGTATGTGCCGTGCGTGATATCACCGAACGGGGCGAACAGGGTCACCGAGTTGACCTCGCCAGCATTGGAGTTCTCATCCAGCGAGTTCTTGGACGTGACGACCAGTTTGACCTCGCCATTGTTTTTGACGGTTGACTTCTGGCCAGTGTCGAGTGACAGCGTCGCGCTACCAATGGCAGCGCCGGCATCGCCAACGACCAATGTGGCAGTGACAACGGTGTTCATCTTTAGGCGTTCGGCCGTGGCAAGAACAGTCGCGGTGACGGTGTACTCACCGTCTGGCGCGCCCGCTGTCGACAACGTTGGCAGATTGGTCGTTGTGAAGACAGGACCGGCACCAGCAGTGATGGCGTTGACGTCCATGTTCGGGATCCGAACGCGCTGGCTCGTGCTGCCGGCGGCAATCGCGGCAGAGCCGTCAGTCGTACCAGATGTGAAGTAGAGCCCTGTACTGGGCACGTCAAGCCTGACCTGCAAGTTGGTCGCTGTGCTGGCGTCGTTGTCGAAGGCACCCTTCGCCGAGATTCGCACCTTGACCGACTGGCCAGCCTTGACGGTCCCATCGCTGTCGTCGAACTCGATCGCGTACTGGACGGAGTCGAGAACCTCGATTGTGTAGGTCGCGGCGGTGTCAGCCGAGTCAGTGATCGTCACTCTGCCGGGGCTGGTCGCGGACACGGTTAGCGCCTCAACTGAGCCACCGGTACCGAGGGTGTAAACATTGCCCTCCATCGAGCTTTCGGTTGTACGCCCTGTCCCGTCATCGGACAGAGTCACAATGCCGCCCGCGGAGACCGTGAACGTGTCTCCATCTTCAATTTCCTCAGTGATGGTGCATGTGTCGCCGACGACGAGGTAGTTCGTCGTGCCATCGGTAGCGACACAATCACCGAGCGCTGCTGCGCTCGCCGACCCCATGGCGACGAACATCGCCCCCACCAGGGCGATCATCACCGCCACGGCCGACAAGTGAGACAGTCTCACAAACGGGTGTTCAGCCCAAGGGCGCTACTCTCCGATGCCCCGTGCTTGACACGGGGCCCAGGGCGAGACACGTTGCTCGCCGCATCACCGATACCTCAAGATGGGCGCCGATGGTCGCAGGCTCCGATCGATCGCTGTTGTGAGGATGTCGTCCAGGTCCGACGCGACCTGCGAGGTCTGGGCCCCGTGTCAGGCGCGGGGCAACGAAGACTGTTGCTGGGACACGTACAGGGTGTAGCTGCATCACCGAAGCCTCAAGATGGGCGTCGATGGTCGCAGGCTGCGCTCAATCGCTGTTGTGAAGATGACGTGCAGGTCTGCCGCGACCTACGAGGTCTGGGCCCCGTGTCAAGCACGGGGCAACGAGGACTGTCGCTGGAAACTGCAAATGGTGAAGGCGCGGCGCCGTCACCGCGACCGTTGCGGCGCGTAGGCTGCGGCCACTTTCGGGTCCGAGCCGGGCAACCTCTTGATGATCATCGGCCAGACCAGGATGGCCAGCAGCAACAGCCCGGCTGCTTCGATCACCACGGACAACACACCGCCCTGGATTCCGAACCAGTCGAACATGAAGAACACCTGCAGACCAGTCAACGGGCCGAGGCCGATCACCATCGAGAGCACGCCCATGATCCGGCCGCGCATCTCGGGTGGCGTGCGCGTGACCAGGATTGCCGTTTGCATGATCGCAAAGGCCGAGAAGCCAAAGCCCATGCAGAAGGCCACGATCATCGAGAGCTCATACCAGGGCGAGAGCACCATGCCCGTCACACAGAGCAGGAACCAGGCCGTGCCCGCGTAGTAAATCCGGCCTGACTGTCCCCAACTGCTCCATCCAGCAATGGCCAGGGCGCTGAAGAATGAGCCCGCGCCGACTAACGCCTCAAGCACCCCAATCCTCAGCTTGTCGACGCCGAGCAACTGTTGGCCAATGTCAGGCAGGGCTGCGTTGTAGGCGGGGAAGAGCAGGTTGAAGGCCAGCGTCACCATCAACGTGCCGACCAGCAGCTCGCTGCGCCGGATGTAGACGAAGCCCTCGCGGATATCGCGCCAGGTCTCGCGAGCGACCGCCGCGAAGCCAGAAGCCGACGCCGCCCGCAGCGGCTTGCGATAGTCGAGCGTCGATGCGATCGCGGCAGAGATGATGAAGGCGCAGGCCGTGAACAGGTAGGCCCACTCCGGCCCCAACTCCTGCAGCAGGCCCGCGCCGATTAGCGGACCGGGGATGCGCACGATCGAGTCGGTCGACCAGTCCAGTCCGACGGCTCGGCCGACCTGGTGCGGCGCGACGACATCGGCGATCATCGCGCGGCGAGTGGGAAACTCCACCGACCAGACCGTGCCCGCGATAAAGACGAAGCCGAGCAACAGCCAGAAATCAATCCCGACCAGCATCACGTACGCGGTCAGGGCGAAGTACATCACTGACAGGATCAGCAGCGAGCCAATCCAGATCTTCTTGCGGTCGAATCTGTCGGCCAGGGCGCCGACGAACATCCCGAACAGCAGGCGTGGCGCCATCCGCACGAGGAATGCCAGCGCGACAAAGCCTGCGGCCTCGGCCAGGTCGCGGGCGAACAGCGTGAGCACCAGCATGTCGAGCCAGCGCACCATACCGGTGACCGCGCCGGCCGCCCAGACTCGCCGGAATCCTGAATTGGCGAGCAGACCTCCTCTACCGCCGATACCTCCTGTGCGTGATCCGACCCTCAGGCTCACCGCACCGCCTGAGCCTCCTGGGCCGCCCCTTGAGCGGTCGCTTGACCCGCCTGACCTGCCTGATGCTCGCGATCGCTGCGCTTGCCTCGGTAGATGGTCAGATCAATCGCCCGCCAGACCTCTGGAGTGACTTTGAACAGCATCCGCGGTTCAGTCTGCATGTTGGTGAAGAAGGCCTCGACGGCATCTGCGTTGGCCGGATCGCCGCGGCCGACATACTTCTCGGCCAGCTTGCGCGAGATCGGCCAGATGTCGAAGTCGGGCAGGATGAATGCTTCAGCCGTGCCGTCAACCTCAACGTGCTGCGCCGGCGGACCCGCCGACTCGATGCAGAACGACATGCGAGGGTCGTTCATCAACTGCCTGCACCAGACACGGCCGTGGGTGCCGGTCAGCCAGAAGTGGCCCTGCGGAGGATTGCGTACCGGATGCGCATCATCGCCAATCTCACCTTCCCAGAGGAACCAGAGCGGAATCGTATACGGTCGCCCGTCCTGGCGAAGCGTCGCCAACACGCCATTCATCGACTGCTCCAGGAACTCGCGAATCGCCGGACCTCGCATTCGTGGCATGTTCGACTCCTTCTGCTTTCACTGCTTCGCTGAAACGCAATGGAACGATGGTAAGCCAATGACACTATTGCGATGACAGATCCGTCATTGCCGCGCTCCGCCGCGGCAATCTCGCCGCGTCCGGCACCTAACGTCAGGAGTGAAATCCACGAGATTCCCGCGTCGGAGCGCGGCAATGACGGGAGGAACTGGACGCCGATATCTCGGCGGGCTTGATCCGCCTACTCCCGCGACAGGTCGATCGCCCGCCACTGTTTCGGCGTCACCTTGAACACCATCGGCGCCATTGATCGGGAAGACTCCATGTACTGTTCGACCGCTTCGTCATTGGCGGGATCGCCTCGGCCGACGTATCTCTCTACCAGGCGGCGCAAAATCGGCCATGGATCGGCGTCTGCCTCGCTGGCGTACTCGACGGTGCCATCGATGCCCACGTGCTTGGCCGACGGACCCTCCACGTCGATGCAGAGCGACATCCGCGGATCATCCTGTAGATGCTTGCACCAGGTGCTGGTCGGCGCGCCGAGGAACCAGACATGGCCTGTCGGAGGATTGCTCGCAGGATGCATGTCGTCCGGCACATTGCCCTCCCACAGATACCAGAGCGGAATTGTGTACGGACTGCCGTCTCTCCGCAGGGTCGAGAGCACGGCGGGCAGCGGTCGCTCAAGAAACTTGCGCAGCACCTCCGGTTGCATCTCAAACATCGCTCACTCCTCCACTACTGACTCGAGGGCAGACCGAGCAGCTCGCGCGCCTCTGAGGGCGAGGCCACCGGCCGGCCGACCTCATCGCACAGGCTGACCAACTCTTCCAACAACTCCGTGTTGGTCGGCGTCCTCGATCCGGCGTAGAAGTCTTCCAGTCCGACTCGGACGTGGCCGCCCTTTTCCAGGGCCAGCCTGGCAAAGCCTGAGCCAACGTTGTCACCTCCCAAGACGGCGACCGACCACTCCAGCCCCGTGCCCTCAAGCATCGAGATGTAGGCATTCAGGCAAGGCTCGGTCGGGAACATGCCGAAGCCCAGCGGCCCGCGCTCCATCCCGCCGAAGTAGAGCTTGACCAGCGATCCCTGGGGCACCAGTCCTTGCGCGTGATAGGCCAGCACGACGCGCAGGAATCCGGGCTCAAAGATCGAGATCGACGCGCCGCGACCCATCCGCTGGCAGGTCTCAAACATGTAGCGCGCGTCGCGATAGGTGTTGATGTAGACGCGATCATTGGGATTGGGCAACCCATGCTCGTCGCCGCCGCCGAGGGCGACGCAGCCCGGATCAATCAGACCCTGTCCCAACACGCCCGCAGCATGCAGCGCTGGTAGGTGCGAGTAGCGCACCGAGATCTCCGTGTCATGTCCACCGGAGCCCATTGTCGGATAGAGGATCGCATCGGGTCGCTGCGCAAGCACCTCGCGCCAGGCGTCGATGTACGGCTGCGGATCATGCCAACCGGCCGTCGTCCGAGGCTGATCATGGACAACCTGATCGTCGTTGTGGTTGTGAACAATCGCCGCGCCCGCATCGAGCGCCCGCACCGCATCAACGGCAATCTCCTCCACCGATCGAGGAGAGTTCGGATTGCGCGACTGCGGGGTCGCTCCATTGATCGCAGCTTCAATCACTACTGGCTTAGACATGGCACAGCCTCCATCACGAATGGCAGTCTAAGGTTCAGTCAACCCGTTCCCCCGCAGGGCGCAGCGAACAAGGCTCAGCCCAGTCAGCCACTGATGCAACGGGAAATGAGTCCGCCAATCACTCCAGTGATTGCACAGAGAATCACTACCCTGACGAGCGACATCTGCACTCCGACCACCTTGTTGAAGACATCCTGTTTCGTGATCGCTGCTCCAAACGCCTCGAGAAGTGCGACGTACAGATCATCTGCTCTTCTATCGTCTCCGAGTGCGTTTCGCAGCGCCAACAGCAAGTGAGGATGTTCCGGTCGGTGATCATTTCTCACTAGGCCGCACCGCCCAGCAACTGGTCAACTCGCTCGATCGCGCGTTCGGCTGTGGCAATCGCCGCGGAATACTCTTCCTTCCATGATTCCCACCTTCTGTGCATCGCCGCTGCCGCGTCCGCCACCCAATCAACGGCCTCATCTGCGGTCGACAAGACGTTCTTTACGTGAGAATCCGAATCCGCTCGCATGGGACGTGTTACGTAGCACTCGAAACTCCCATCCGTCGTGGAATAAATCGACAGCACAAGCCCATTCCAGTAAGCACGGCGGCCCGGGGCTTCCTCACGATTACCAATCGGCTCCCAGTTGAGCTTGGTCAAATCCGGTCGGTCGGCAGTCAATTCGGCCTCCGCTCAGCTCCTGCATCAACGGTACAACTATCAACCCGCCACCGAGCTATCGCTCAGATGACGTGGCGAATTCTAGCGATCCTCTGCCGGTTAGGCCTGCCTTTGTGACCTCATTCGGCGCTGACAATTCCAATCTCGATTTCCGATACTGACCCTGAACGAACAGGACTTCACCATGCTGATCGGCTACTTCATCGAGCGCCCCTACCCAGACACTGAGACCGGCTCTTTTGGCGCCACCGGACCTGACCCGACCGACCTCGACGCTTCCAACTCGGCCTGTAACCCTCGTCGTCCGCATCGAAATCCTGTACTTGTCTCGGCGCTCGCCTGAGGCTGACCTCTCTTCACTGCTGTTCGTGACGGCCTGAGCGTCCTAGCGCAGCTCTTCGACGATTTCGGCCAACTCCGCCATTGCCTGCATTTGCTGATCAGGGGGCACATCCCAGTTGGGTGTGCGGTAGGCGGGGATGCTGAGGGCGTGTTCCAGGCCGGCTTCCCTGTACTGGCCCAGCTTGTCGACGATTTCGTCTCTTGAGCCTCCGACCACGGCAGGGAATCCCCTGACCGAGTCCGGATCGCCATCGAGCAGCACCATGGGGCCCAGCATCGAGATCTCAAGCTCCGACATGTCTCGACCGACGCGTTCCATCTCTTCCTGGACAATTGCCAGTTCCTCGCGGATCTGGTCCGGTTCGGAAGTGATCGTGTGGTAGCCGGTGCCGTATCGGGCCACGCGACGGGCCGCGATCCTGCCTTTGCCACCGATCCAGACCGGAACATGGGGTTGCTGGTAACACGCGCACAGTCCGCCGAGGTTGTCGAATTGGCGGAAGTGGCCTTCATGCGAGATCGGCTCACGATTGACGCCGTGCGTCCAGGCACTGATCGCGATCGACATCCACTCATCGGTCATCGCGCCGCGACGCTCAAACGGCTCGCCGCCGAGTCCAAGCGCCTCAAACTCCTCCTCCATCCAGCCCACGCCGATGCCGAGCAGTACCCGACCCTCAGAGAGCTGGTCGACCGTGGCGATCATCTGCGCCTGGAAGAGCGGATCTCGGTAGGGAATGATCAGCACGGAGGTGCCGATCTGGATCTCGGAGGTGCGCACCGCGACAGCCGACATCACCGCCAGCGGATCCATGATGTCCTGGTGATAGGCAAACCCGGCGACACCGGAATCGTTATAGGGATAGCGCGACTTGATCCGCGCCGGCATGAACACGTGATCATGCACCCAGACGGAGTCGAAACCGAGCAGCTCGGCGCGCTCGGCGATGTCGATCACGTCGTTGATGTCGCCAAACTTGCCGGCCGTGCCAAAGTTGCCAATCGGGATTCCAAATTTCATCTGTTGTCTCCTCAGTCAGTTCCCAGTCTTCGGTAGGACGGGTAGGCACAAGGCCTACCCCTACAGGACCTAGTAGTGGTCGCCCAATCCCTGCGACCCGTCAGGCAAATGCCGGCAGGATTTCGTCGGCGACGAACTGCATGCTGTTGATCACCCGCTCGACGGTCGTATCGCCCTCGGGGCTGACCATCATTGGCGTGGCGATCAGATGCTCGACTCCGACGCGACCGAAGGCGAGCAGGTCGGAGGCGATTTGGTCGGGCGAGCCGTGCAGTAGCGGCCGGTCGTCCTCATCCAACGCGGTGTCGGACGGGCGCATCGCCTGCAGCAACTGGATTTCAAGCTCGTCCGGGTCGCGACGGTCGCGCTCACACTCGTGGCGCACCCCTTCGACCTCGACGGCCATGTTCTCGACCGTCTGGAAGGCGGCGTGAAAGCCGTCTCCGTAGCGGGACGCCCGACGCCACGCATTGATGCCGTTGCCGCCGATCACGATCGGGATCGTGCCGCCGTCGTCTCGCTGGACGGGCTTGGGATAGGCGCCGACGTTGTGGAAGTCGACGAATTGTCCGTGGAACGAGGATGGCCCCGGATTGGTCCAGATCTCGCGCATCGCTCTCAGGTACTCATTGGTCACAGCGCCGCGACGGCGATAGTGGACATCGGTCAGGCCGAGCGCTTCGAACTCCTCGCGCATCCAGCCCACGCCGGCGCCCAGCACGATGCGCCCGCCGGATATCTGGTCGGCAGCAGCAAGCATCTTGGCCACGACCGCCGGATGACGATAGGGAATAACCAGGACCGAGCAGCCAATCTCGACCGATTGCGTCGCCTCGGCCAGCGCGCACATGACGGCGAGGGGTTCGAAGCACTGGATCGTCGATGGCGCGGGGAACTCACCCAAGTCGTTGTATGGATAGCGGGATTCAATCTGCGTTGGGACGACGATGTGGTCGTTGGTCCAGACGGAATCGAAGCCAAGATCCTCGGCTGCCTGCGCGACATCGATGCAGGCGTTCGGTCCCGATTCGTCGTTGAATCCGTTCATGTTGCCGACGGTGACGCCGAAGCGCATGATGTCTGCCTCAACTTTCTGCCCTGTTTCGATCCGGTGGTGCCGCTGAGCGGCATCCGGCCTCAAGATGTGGGTGAGGCATCCGGCCTCACGGTGTGGGTGCCTCACAGTGTGGGTGAATAGTAAGCGTTCGTGGATACACTGAGCGACGGGGCGGGTTGGCCGGGTAGGCAAGTTGGTTCAGAGGGGCAGGCGCGACGTGTCGGAGTGGGCCAGGACCGGACAACCCGAGGATGCCGAGCCGTCGGCAACGGCGACGCCGTCGCGTGTGCTTCAGTCCGAACCGGCCGTGTTGCCAACACCGGATATGCCGAAGGACTCACCGCTCGCGGCACTACGCGCTGAGATTGGCCGCGTGATTGTCGGCCAGGACGGCCTCGTCACTCGACTGTTGGTGGCACTGCTGTGCGACGGTCACTGTCTCGTTGAGGGCGTGCCGGGACTGGCCAAAACGTTGACGGTTTCGACGCTGGCCGGATGTCTCGATGCCGGTTACGCACGACTCCAATTCACGCCCGACCTGCTGCCCGCCGACCTGACCGGTTCGGAGATCTACAACGCGGCCGAGTCTCGCTTTGAGGTTCGCACCGGACCGATCTTCACCAATGTCCTGCTGGCCGATGAGATCAATCGCGCGCCGGCCAAGGTTCAGTCTGCGCTGCTCGAAGCGATGCAGGAGCGGCAGGTCTCGATTGGCGGCGAGACGTTCCCGTTGCCCTCGCCCTTCCTCGTGCTGGCGACCCAGAATCCGATCGAGCAAGAAGGCACCTATCCGTTGCCGGAGGCGCAGCTTGACCGGTTCCTGCTCAATGTGCGCGTTGACTATCCGGGAGAACTGGACGAGCGCGAGGTCCTTGACCGGACACTCGCCGGCAGCGATGTGCAGGTCAACCCGGTGATGACGCTTGACGGCGTCTGCTCAGCGCGTAACTCGGTTGCCGACGTACACATGGACCCGTTGCTGCGTGACTACATTGTCCAACTCGTCCGGGCGACACGCACTCCGGGCCGGTTGGTACGGGAGTTGGCTGCCTACGTCGAGTTCGGCGCATCGCCTCGCGCCACGACGGCGCTGGCGATGAGCGCTCGCGCCCTGGCCTGGCTCTCGGGTCGCGATTACGCCACGCCGGACGATGTCAAGGCGATGGCGCTTGATGCGCTGCGGCATCGGATCATGCTGAGCTACGAGGCTGAGGCCGATCAGGTCACGGCCGACGACGTGATCGCGCGGCTACTCACGGCGCTGCCGATGCCTTAGGTCTGCCATGCCGCGGCTTCAGCGCTTACGTGAGTGGATCGCTCCTCCCATCCCGGAGGCGGAACCGACGACGCCATCGCTCGACGAAGTGCGCCAGCAGGTGCGCCACATTGAAATTCGCGCGCGTCGCGCGTTGCGGGATGCACTCGCGGGCGAGTATCGGACGGCCTTCCGTGGGCGCGGCCTTGAGTTCGCAGAACTGCAGCCCTACTCGCCCGGCGACGACGTGCGCGCCATCGACTGGAAGGCGACTGCGCGGCTGCGCTCGCCGGTGGTGCGCCGCTACGTCGAGGAACGCGAGCAGACGGTGCTGGTGCTCGTCGATGTCTCGGGCTCGATGGGCTTCGCCGCCACGGGACCATCGGTCCGCGACCGCTCGGTTGAGATCGCCGGCGTACTCGGACTGGCTGCCGCAGGATCGAACGACCTGGTTGGATTAGCGGCGTTTGCCAACGACGTCGTGCTCGCCGTAGCGCCGGCCAAGGGGTCGAGCCACGTACTGCGCATCCTGCGCGACCTCTTGACCCTCCGCGCCGGTGGACGCACCGAGATGGCCCGGGCTCTGCGCTATGCCGGTCGCGTCATGCGACGACGCGGCGTGGTCATCGTGATTTCCGACTTCATCGCCACGCATCCGGACCACGTCTGGGAGGCAGCGCTGGCACAGCTCAGCCGACGTCACGACGTCGTCGCGATCTGCGTCCGTGACAGCCGCGAAGCAGCGCTGACCGAAGCAACGCAGCAGTCAATCGTCCATTGGGGCGGAGCCGAGCGCGGCGACATGGTGCTCGCCGACCACGACACCTCCCGGATGCAACAGCGGGAGTTGGAATCCGAGCAACAGGGCATGCTTCAGCGCCTGAGGCAATGCGGCTGCGACGCAGTGATGATCTCGACCGAAGACGACTGGGTACCAGAAGTTGTTGGCCTGTTCCGACAGCGGCGGAATCGCCAATGACCCGCCGCACTCTGCTCGCCCTGCTCTTCGCCGCCGTCCTACTGCTCCCGGCCGCAGTGAGTGCACAGGAGCCTGCGCTCGACGTGCAGGTGCTCCCAGAGGGTGAACTGACGGTCGGCGACCCCGTGGAGATCCGAGTCGTTCTCTCACACGAGACCGGAGCGCAAGTGTTGATGGACGGCTCGATCGTGCAGATGGGAGGGATGGAACCCTCTGCGCCGGTGATCTCGACGCTGAGCGAAACACAGACGCTGGTGCTCTTCCAGACGCGAGCGTTCACCTCAGGTCAGTTCGAAGTCGAGCTGCCACCGATTCCAGTGCTCGGCGCCGACCAGTCTGTGACTGAAGTGCCACTCGATCCAGTGACGATCGGGATTGCCTCAGTGCTCGACGGTGACACCGAACCGCGACCGCTCAGTGGTCCCGACCTGTTGGCCGGCGAGGGCCGTACATTTGCTCCCTGGATCGTGGCGATCATCGGGATTGGACTCGGCTTTGTCCTGGCCAGGCTGGTACGTCGCTGGCGCGGAACCCAGCTTGCCGCCGAAGGCGGCCTGACGATGGAACCGTCGTCACCGGCGCAGATGTCGTTCGCGATGGATTCCTCACTGGAAGCGGCTGAACAGTGCCGCCTGTTGGCGACCACCGTCAGAGCTCGGCTGGGCCGCGACTGGTCACTACCCGCCTCAGCCTTGACATCCTCGGAAATCGGTCCGGCGCTCGCCGCCGCTGGAGCTCCGGGAGTCGTGGTCCTGCGGGTCACCAGGCTCCTGGAGGCCTGCGATCGCGTGCAGTTCGGAGGCGAACAACCAACGCCAGAGCGATTGCATGGATATCAACAGCTCGCTGAGGCGATCTGGTCGGACGGTGAACCGTCATGAGATTCGATGATCCTGCCTTGTTCGCCCTGTTCGCGGTGTTGGTTCCCTACTTCTGGCTGCTACGACGCGAGGCGCGCCTCGTACGTCCCCGATATCTGCTGCCGCAGCTCTTCGGCGCGCCGCCGATCGCCGGTCGCCCAAGCGGCAAGCTGCGAGCAGCACCCTGGCTTGGGCTGCTCAGAGTCGCCGCTCTCCTGTTGCTCATCGTGGCGGCTGCGAGACCGCAGGCGACCACCGTCGAGGCCGTCAAGCCAGCCGAAGGCATTGACATCGTGCTAGTGATGGATACGTCATCCTCGATGACGCAGGCCCGGCTCTCCAATGATCAGACCCGCATGGAAGCGGCACGTATCGTGGCCCGCGCCTTTGTCGCCGAGCGACAGGCCAATGGCTCCGACCGAATCGGATTGGTCATGTTCCAACGCCGCGCGTTGGTCATGAGTCCATTGACACTCGATCTCGATGCCATTGACGAGATGATCGAAGTCTCGGTCCGCAGTGGATTGATCCCCGACGGCACAGCGCTGGGTGTGGCGACGATGGAAGCGATCGATTTGCTCCGAGGCTCGGATGCCGCCTCGCGCATCGTCGTCGTGCTGACTGACGGCGAGAACAACGTGCCTGACATCACTCCGAATCAGTCGACGGCGGTCGCTCGTGCGGTCGGTGTACGTCTCTACACGATTGGCCTGCCGACGAATGCCCAACAGATTGGTGTCGCGCTAAACGAACTCACGTTGGTCTATATGGCCGACGAGACAGGCGGCGTCTACTTCCGCGCCACCGACGCGAGAGAACTGGCGGAGGCCTACCGGTCCATCTCTGAGCTGGAACACGAGCGTGTCGGCGACGAGATCTTCCTCACCACCCAGGAGCTCGCGCCCTGGTTCCTCGTGTTGGCCGGGCTGTTGATCGTGGTTGAGGTGGGACTGCGTTCGACCTGGTGGCGGAGGACGCCCTGATGTCGCTCGGTTCGCCCGCCCTGCTGGCGTTGCTTGTCTTGATTCCCGCTGCGCTGGTCGGCTGGTGGTGGCTCTGGCGAGCTCGGCGGCTGCATCGACTTGCCGTCGGCGCAGAGATTGCGGGAACCCGTCGCGGCGTAGCCATCTCCCGCGCGCTCCTGCTGACCGTGCTGGCACTGATTGCTGTCGCCGCCTCAAGACCGATGTGGAGCGCGGGCGAACAGACGCTGGGACTCTCGGACTTCTCGCTGGTTGTCGCTCTGGATGTCTCGCAGAGCATGGCGGCGGAGGACGTGGCCGACGGACTCGCCGATCCGGTCAGCCGGTTCGTCGCGGCACAGTCGGAGATTCGCCGGCTGATCGATGGCCGACGCGGTGACCGCGTGGGATTGGTCATCTTCGCAGGCGATGCCTTCCTGCGCTTCCCACTAACTCGGGACCATGAGGCGGCGCTGCAGGTCCTGGAGGCGCTACAGCCGGGAGAAGCGCTGGTCCGTCCTGGTTCGGACATCGCCGCTGCGATCAGTCTCGCGGCATCGACCATCGTCCGAGCTTCCGAGGACGACGGCGTTGACAGTGTCAATGGAGCCATCGCGGTCGTCAGCGATGGTGAGAGGCACACGGGTGATGCAGAAGCCGCCGCATCGGCGGCGCAAGCTCTGGGCTTGCAGGTCTTCGCGGTTGGCGTGGGCTCGGAGCAGGGCGCAGGCATTCCTCTGGGACTGTCGGGCACCTTCAAACTGAACGCCAGCACGGGCGCGCCGATCGTCACCAGGCTCGACGCGGACCATCTGCAGCGCATCGCGGCAGCGGGCGGTGGCCGCTACCTCGAGCTTGACGCGCCCGGCACCATGGCGAGCATGAACGCCGACCTGGCAGCGCTGGACCTGGTCCGGCCGGTCGTGGTTGAAGAGACGGCGTTGGCTGAGCAGTACCAGTGGTTCGTAGGGATTGCAGTGTTTGTGCTCGTGGGCGCAGTCGCTGCCCGGGTCTTCGGTGTCACGCTGGGCGGACGCCTCGGTGCGGCCTCGATCGGCGCGTTGGCCGCCTCGTTCGTGTTTGCCAGTGGATGTGGCGGACCCGGCATTGAGCAGGCCAATCGCGAGGGCGTCGCTCACTACGAGGCCGGCGATTACGTCGAGGCGCTGGAGGACTGGCGCGAGGCGCAACGACTGGGTCAACGCACCGACGCGGGAATCGATCCGCGTCTGCATCTGAACGCCGGTCGCGCGCTGCACCAACTGGGCGAGTTCGACCGTGCCGAGACCGAGTCGCTGTCGGCGCTGCGCTCGGATCAGCCGGAGATTCGCGCGACGGCCTGGTTCCATGTCGGCAATCATCGTTGGTCGAATGACGATCTGCTGGGCGCTCGGCTGGCGTACATTGAGGCGCTGCGTGAAGCGCCCGGCTTGCTCGACGCCAAGATCAACCTGGAACTCGTGAATCAACTGCTCGCCTCCTTGCAGGAGGAGTCGGACGAAGAGCAGAAATCATCGCTGGCAGACGATGCACCGGACGACGCAAGTCAGTCAGGACAGCCAGGGCAATCCGGACAGCCCGGCGAATCGCCATCGCCGGACAGCAACGAACCGAGCGAGAACGGACAGGCAACCGCTCAACCGACGGCAGCCGGCAGTAGTGATGACGGAACTCCAACCGAGGGTCAGACCACTGGCGTCAGGCCGACGACACCGACGTTTGCCGAAGATGAGAGCCTGACGGAACGCCGTCAGGAGGCGATGCAGGCACTGCAGGCAGCTCTGGACGAGCTGCCGCTGGAGAATGCCAGTCTCGAGCAGGCGCTGGCCGTGCTCGACGCGCTACGTGCAGTCCCCGGCGAACGATTGGCCGCGGGACGTCTGGAGTCGGGCGGGCAGCCGCTCGATTGGTGATGACGACTAGTGAAAACGAATGGTGACGACGAGTGAATCAGTCGCCGGCGGGAGCTGGCGCAGGCGCTTCAGGCTCCGGCTCAGGAGTAGGCGGTTTGACCGGAATACGCAGGGCACGGCGGATCAGGCTGCGACGTAGATGCTTCCAGGCGTCGATCGTCTCGTCGCGTTCCTCATCACTGAGGATCTTGCGGCCAAACCGAGTCGCCGTGTAGTGATTGGCCAAACCGAGTGCGATCGGACCGAGTCCGAGCAAGGTGTCGATTTGACGCGCGTGCTCCTGTGGGGTCGTTGACGGATCGGCGCGCACTCCGATCCAGCGCGCCAGTCTCGACGCCGACACCCAGAGTCGAGCGGTCGGATCCAGGCCGCGCAGCGAGATACGCCAACTCAGCCAGATCAGCAATGCCAGGGCAACCATCAGCGCTGCGCCAATCGTGGGCCCAAGCCAGATCCACTTGTTGATGCCACGCTCAAACTGCGAGGTGTCAGCAGGGAGCGTGCCTGCAGCGAGGTACTGCAAGATGTCGTCCAGCACGACATCAGCGAGGTTCTCTCCGCCGACGCCTGGACGCAGATCGAAGCGCGGCGTGCTCAAGCGTTGCGCGGCGATTCGCCTGCCGCCGCTGACGCCGCCGGCGATGGCCGCCAGTGCCTCGTCTGCGGACGTGCTCGGTGTGGGGTCAAAGTCGACCCAACCGTAGTCGGGGAAATACACCTCGACCCATGCGTAGGCATCGTGTCCGCGGACGATGTAGTTCTGAGTCCGATCGTCAAAGTTATTGACGCTGAGCACGAATCCGGTCGCAATACGAGCGGGCACGCCCGCGACCCGCAGTAGGACCGCCATCGACGAAGCGTGATAGTCGTAGTAGCCACCGATCGGTCGTCCGTCATCCGTGTTCTCGAACAGGAACCAGTAGACGGCGTCAGCCTTGGCCGGCGGCAGATCGATCTCAGTCGTCAGTGGATAGAGCGGCACTGGTTCGCCGTCGTCGTCGCGGACGATCCGGCCGTCCTCGTCGATCGCCGGCGCGGAGCGCAGGTACACCTCGATGGCGGACGCGATGGCGTAGGGGTTGTATCCATTGTCGTCGCGCATCGGATCGGGACCGAGGTTGAAGCTGCGGGCAATGGTCTGTACCAGGCTCCTGAGGTTGGCCTGTTGCTCTTCGTCGTACTCGGGTAGCTGCAGGAACGTCTCGCTGACCCACAGCGGATAGCTGTGTCCGGCTTCGGCCAAGGCCACTTCATTCGCTCCCGAAACCGTGCCGGTGATCTGGTAGGTGAATCCGGCTCGCACGCGCCGCTGGGCCGGACGTAGCGACAGCACATCGGTCTCTTCCGGCACCGAGCGCAGTTGCAGTCCGGTCGGTGCGCCGGTCCGGGCGTCAATGTCGACATCGAGCAGCGTGTACTGCGCGGGCACGTAGGACGCGACTTCATCGGCTGAGGGAATCTCCGTCTCGTCCTCGAGATCTTCATTCGCGGCGGCAATCCGGTCACTAATGGCCGACAGGGCGGGCTCGAGATCCGTGCCGTCGAATCGATTGGGATCGGAGAAATCAACGCTGAAGTCGACCGATGCCAGCGTGTCGACGCGCGTGTCCTTGTTGGAGATCAGCGGTGCGCCGAACGAGAACAGAACGGCCGGGGATTTCTCGACCGAGATTTGCGCCGCGACCGGTCGGCGTTCAAGGTAATCGCTGATCATCACCGTCGACTCGTTCTCGACCGAGGTGTCGTCAGCCGCGGTTGTGCCGCTGATGGGCTCCAGTTCGCGCACAGTGCGTGAGACCGACTGTGACTGATGCCAGCCGCGACCCGTATACCTGTCGTACACAGCACCGCGCAACAGGCCAGGCTCAGTGGCGGCAGCGCGCATGATGATCGCGTCGCCGGGGTCGACATCGCCCTGCAGCACGAGGAAATCGTCGAATGAATGCACGGGGACGCCGCGCCGCGAATCGATGCCGCTGAAAATGCGGCGGAAGTCGTCGTTGAGACCATCAAACGGGGTGGCGATTGCCGTCCAGGCATCTTCCAGCGCCTGCGATTCGTCCGGTCGAGGGATTGCTCGTGACAAGGTCAGCAGCAGCACGACGGCTAACATCGTCGCCCCCAGGAACGAGAGCGAAATCCAGTCGGGATATGCCGAGCCCTGCGCACGCCAGCGATCCATCCGGCGCAGCAGCGACGCGCGCATCAGCAGCAACATCGAGCCGGTCAGGAAAAAGCCGTAGGACAGATTCCACTGCCGGTCGGAGAGATAGGAGATGTTGACCGCCAGCAATGCGCCCAACAAGATCATCGCCACCCAGGCATTACGCCAGCGAGCGACCGCATACGCGCCGAGGAACGAGCCGATATAGACAAAGACATCGGTGAAGAAGACGAAGGGCAGATTGTCGGTCGTCAGACCGGAGCTAAAGGCCTGTTTGAACCAGTCCTGGAAGCGGAAGCCAAAGTCGGTGAATCGATCCCAGAACAGTGGCTGCCCGCCGAGCGTTTCGAGTTGGGTGATCTGAGCCATAATGATCAGGCCGCCGACGATCACGCCGATGAGCATGGCAAACGGCCAGCGCAGCCATGGCAGACGTCCGAGGCCCAGCGCCAGCAACACCCCGGCGGCGGCGGTGACGCGCAGGTCGGGCATCTGATCGACCCAGCCGGCGATGTAGATGCTGTTCGCCGTCGAGAGCGCCACCAGCAGCAGGATGCCGAAGGTGATAGTCGTCTCCAGCCCGCGCTGGGTCAGCGTGAGTCTTCGTTCCTGACCGGAAACGACCAGCGTCTCTGCGCTGCTGCGACGGGCGAAGAATCGGCGCTCGGCCTCGGCGACCAGTGTGTCTGGCTGGTCTGATCCGTCGTTGGTTGGTGGCCGTGTGCTCATTGGACCGGCGTTTCTTCACTCTGCGGGTCCTGCGCGTCAGCCCCGGATTCGGCCTGACTCCAGTCTGCTTCCGCCAACACCTCTTCCATCTGCATGTTCGCCTGAGCCGAGGGAACGCCGCCGCCGTTGGTCCCGTTGCCCTCCGCAGCGGCGAGAGCGGCCGCGCCCGAGGCCCTGGGTCCGCCGGGAATCTGGCCCACCATGACGGAAGGAATGTGATCGCCCTTGCGAATCAGGTTGACCTGCACACCCAACGCCCGCAGCTCTACCGCCGTCGCCGCCGCACCGCCGCGCCCGCCCCACGACTCAAGATCGATCAAGGCCACAGCCCCCTTGACGCCGCGATGAGTCAACGTGCGAATCGCGCCCTGCCAGCGCGGATCGGTCGACGCGGTCACGACGATGACCGTCGTGTGCCGACCCCAGCGACGAGACTGCTGATACAGAATCGACGCGACGGGCACCGTGCCGATCGGCTGGGCGACGGCGAGCGATTCCAGGATCCGTCCGAAGTGCTGGGATCCGCGGTCGGGTTCGATCACGTCCAGGCGCTCGCCGAACATCATCAGGCCAACCGAGCGATTCTGGTTGATAAACAGCCGCACCACCGATGCGGCGATGGTGACTGCCGTCTCGATCGAGGCGTCGTCGCCAGTCCCGATGTGATCCTGACTCGAGAGATCGACGATCACCCAGAGGTGCGATGCCGGGTCCAGCTCGAACGTCTTGACCTTGAGCGATCCAGTGCGCAGGCTGCTCTTCCAGTGAATCCGGTTGACAGAGTCGCCGGCTTCGTAGTCGCGAATGCCTGAGGCGTTGGGCGTCACATAATGGGTGCGCCTGCGGAACCGTCCTTCGCCGGGCAGGTTGGCCGGCGGCGCTGAGTAGCGAGGCAACTCCAACGCTCGCGGGTAGACGACTAGTCCGCGTCGATGTCCAAAGCGCAACTCGCGGTGGAAGATGTCGAACGGGTCGGAACTACGCACCGTGATCGGTCCGAGGTTGTACAGCCCTCGTCGATGACATGCGGTCTGCACACGCCAGTTGCGATGATTGGAGCGACCCAGCGATGTCACGAACTGCGCCGTGTGTCCGGGGAGATCGGACGCCTCTTCGACCTCGAGCCAGAGTTTGGGGATGACGGAGTCGTTGATCACCTCGAAGCGCTCGATGATCGATTCGCCGGCTTGCACCCGGTCGCGCGAGCGGGACATCCGCACGCGCACGCCCTGTCCCGACGACCAGGTCCAGAGACCGGCCAGCACAATGCCAAAGAGCAGCGTGTAGCCCAGGCGCTGCGGCAACCAGTAGTTGGAGGCAAAGCCGACCGCAAACGCGATGATCGTCAGCGTGACCACGATGCTGAGCGAACGCCGTGTACCAAACGTCGCCCGCCATGCGCTACGGAAGGGGCTCGTGATGGCTGCCCAGACTGCATGGCGGCCGCGCACGGTCTAGTCCGATCCGTACACCGGGCGGATCAGCGACCCGATGATCGCGCGAGTCATGATGCGACTCGGGCGCCCGGCACTGCCACACGTTCAAGCACGTCGTCGATTACCGTGCGCGCATCCTGGTTGCGCACCTGCGCTGAGGGGCTCAGGATGATTCGGTGTCCGAGGGCGGGGTGCGCCAGGGTCTTGATGTCGTCCGGGATGACATAGTCGCGACCCGCGAGCAATGCCGAGGCCTGCGCGCAGCGGAAGAGCGCCAGCGATCCACGAGGCGACGCGCCCAGATAGACGGCTTCGTGCGAGCGGGTCGCCGCGACCAACTGCACGGCGTATTGCTTGAGCTGCGGGTCGACCCAGATGTCTCGTGCGACGCGATGGATCTCGCGGACTTCCTCCGGCGACGTGACCGGTGCGAGCGACTCGATCGGGTGCTGCTGTTGCTGTCCTTCCAGCACAGCGACCTCGTCGTTGGCGTCGGGATAGCCCAGGTGGATGCGCAGGAGGAAGCGGTCGAGCTGCGCCTCGGGCAGTGGGAAGGTGCCCTCGTACTCGACCGGGTTCTGTGTCGCCAGGACCATGAATGGCGGCGGCAGTTGACGGGTAACGCCGTCGGCCGTCACCTGGCGTTCCTCCATCGCTTCCAGCAGCGCCGATTGCGTCTTGGGTGTGGCGCGGTTGATCTCATCGGCCAGCACGATCTGCGAGTAGATCGGCCCTTGACGCCACTCGAAGTCCTGTGTTTTCTGGTTGTAGACCGAAACGCCGGTGACATCCGAAGGCAGCAGATCGGGCGTGAACTGAATCCGATTGAAGGTGCAACCGGTTGAGACGGCCAGGGCTCGGGCGAGCATGGTCTTGCCGGTGCCAGGCACATCCTCGATCAGCAGGTGGCCGTCGGCCACAAGCGCGACGACTGCCTGGCGTACTTCGCTGGTCTTGCCCAGGATGACTCGCTCGACATTGGCAACGACACTGAGGAGCACGGTTCGGGGATCGTCCATCGGGGGGTTCTCCGCTTGCAGGCCTGCCACGCATCGGTGGTCGCGGCGTGAGAGCCGCTACTGGTTGGGGGCGGCGTCAGGCACGTGGTTTGAGGGACACTTGATGAGAGCGTAGCCCATATGTGTAAAGTGGTTCCGACGGTATGGCGCATTCGGAAGATCTTGGGCGAGTGGTAGCGGGACCGGTTCGCTTGAGTCGGCGAACCGTGCTGCGTGCCTTCGTGGGCGCGGGCGCCGGCGTATTGCTCACCGCCTGCGGCGGCGATGACCTGGATCCGTTCGCTCCCAGAAGTCAGACCGCCTCAACAACGTCCAATGACGCCGAGCAAGCGGGTGACGCAACCGAGGGTCAACAACAGGTTGGTCAGCAGTCAGTCTCGCCATCGCCGGCGGAAGCGACACCGGCCGCCGTCCTGGCCGAGCCAAAGGTGTACGTGATCCCCAGTCCCGTTTCGCAGGGCCAGACGGTGCTGCTGCTGGTCGAGGCGCCGGGCGCGCAACACGCCTCCATGTCGTGGCAAGGTCAGACCTTCTCGCTGTTGCAGAACGAGGAGCGATTCCTGGGCTTCTTCGGGATCGACGCCAACGCCCCCATCGGCCCTCAATCGTTGGGCGTCTCGGTCTGGGGACCGAGGGGCGAGCAACTGCTCTGGCAAGAAACGGTGGTTGAGATCACGGCAGTCGAATGGAACGTCGACAACATCCAGATCGACGGTCCCAACGCGGCCTTGCTCGATCCCTCGATCCGCCGCGCGGACGAACGCGAGCGATTGCCATATCAGTCCGGCCTGACCCCAGGCCTGCTCTGGCTGGGCGTGTTCGATCCACCCTCCAACGGCGCCATCACCGCCCTGTATGGCGAACAGCGGTCGTTCAATGGCGCTCCGATCTCCGAATATCACACGGGCATCGACTTCGGCGGCGAGACCGGTGCGGCGATCACCGCTTCCAACACTGGGGTGGTGAGTTGGGCGGGACGCACACGACGTCGAGGGAACGGGATCATCATCGACCACGGCGCCGGGGTCTTCAGCGGCTACTACCATCTCTCCGAAGTGTTGGAGACGGCCGGATCGGTGGTGGAGCAGGGTGCGATCATCGGCCGAATGGGCGCGACAGGGCTGGCGACCGGGCCACATCTGCACTGGGAAGTCGTGGTGCGGGGAGTAACCGTCAACCCACTGCCCTGGTTACGGCTGCTCGAATTCCCCGACCCCTACCAGGATCTCAATCCGGCCAACGCGTTGAGTTCAACGAACCTCGCTGAGAGCTGAGTGTTAGGCGCGGTCTTCATCTGTGCAGGGACCGATGCGTCACCCCTCAACCGCCCCCGCCTCCGAGCGGGGGCCTGCTCCTTCCCTGGCTTCTTACCGGCGGCCGTGCTCGTCACTGGTATCTGCTCAACCGGGACCCATCCGAGCAGCCCAGGCCATGCCAAAGCGGGTCCCCGCTCGGGGGCGGGGACGGGAAACTGAGTTATGAATCACTCTCCGTGCTGGGGAGGAGAGGCTGGGCCGCTGCTCGCCTGCTACAGCCGTCGTCCTGGAGGATGCTTTAGGAACGGGCCGCTTCGAGCGTGAGGGCAATTGCGATGATTGCCGCCGTCTCGGCTCGCAATGGCCGGTTGCCGAGTGAGATTGGCTGCCAGCCGTGACTGCGGGCGAGCGTGGCCTCCTCCAGCGTGTAGCCACCTTCGGGACCGATCAGCAGGTGGATGAATGATGGAGGCTTCAGCCCCTGATCACGACGCTGCTGGAAGATCGGGGCGATTCGCTGGTCCGGCTCGAGCGCCGAAGCCAGCAGCCGCAGACTGTCGGGATCCTGCTCTTCCGCGATCAGGTCGGTCACCTGCACGGGCGGGTGAATCTCAGGCCGATACTCCCGGCGGCATTGTTCCGCCGCTTCCGTCGCCAGCCGGCGCCAACGATGCAGACGCTGCGAGGCGTCGCCGCGAATGATCGCGCGATGCGACCAGACGGGACGAATCTCGTCGACACCTAGCTCGGTCGCCTTCTCGATCATGAAGTCATAACGCTGGGGCCGGATCAACGATGCCGAGATCACGATCCGCGGCGGCGGCAAGCTGCGTCGCGGCCGGCTCTCGATCACTCGACAAATCACATCGTCCCGCGTCACCCGTTGGACAGCGGCCTGATAGAGCCGATCGGTTGAGGGATGAACCAGTTCGAGTGGGTCGTCGCGGCGGACGCGCATGACGCGCTTGAGCCGATTCGCCTTGCCGCCGGTGATGACGATCGTGTCGTCCTCAACCCGGGCAGATTCGTCGAGGAAGTACCTGGGTACGAGTCCGAAGTCATCCCCGTCTGGGTGAAGATCTCCGTCGTGGTGTCTGGCCATCAGGCTGAGCCGTTCTGCATCTGCTTTAGACTCCGCTGGGACAAAAACTGTACACGAATGAATGGGCAGACTCATGGATCTCGGACTCAGCGGCAAGGTGGCAATTGTGACGGGCGGCTCAGAAGGCATCGGTCGGGCGACGGCCTTCCTGTTGGCGTCGGAGGGCGCGTCCGTGGTGATTGGCGCTCGACGTCAGGGGCCGCTCGACGATGCGGCGGATGCGATCAAGGCGAACGGCGGCGAGTGCCTGGCGTTGTCGACCGACGTCACCTCGGACGACGACTGTGAGCGCCTGGTCGCGGCGACGATTGAACGCTTCGGTGGCGTCGACATCCTGATCAACAACGCGGGCCAGTCATCATCGGGCCTGATCGAGTCGCACGACATCGAGACCTGGGCGGTCGACCTCGACCTGAAACTCTACGGCGGGATCCGGTTGGCCAAGCTCTGCATCCCCTCGATGCGCGAGCGCGGCGGCGGACGGATCGTCAACCTGCTCAACATCGGTTGCAAGACGCCTGGCGCGGGCTCAATGCCGACCGCAGCCTCGCGTGCGGCCGGTCTGGCGATGACCAAGGCGCTGAGCAAGGAAGTGGCCGAAGATCAGATTCTCGTCAACGCCGCCTGCATCGGCTCGGTCGACTCGGCTCAATGGCACGGCTTCCACCAGGCGCAAATGCCCGACGCAACCTACGAGGAGTTCCTCGACAGCGTCGGCGAGCGCATCCCGGTCAAACGGATCGGCACGTCGGAGGAGGCGGCCAACATGATCGTCTTCCTGTCCTCAGACGCAGCGAGCTTCATCTCGGGCTGCGCCATCAACATCGACGGCGGGGCATCACCGGCTTGGTAAGCTGGCAAGCCAGATCGGCACCAGATCGGCGAAGTGAAGACGCAAGGGATTGAAGCGTGACGACACAGACATATCGACACGCATCCTGGACGCTGCTGGAGCAGGCAGAACGGGAGTTAGCGGCTGGGGGATACGCGACAGGCGTCAGAGAAGGGCTGGGGCGCAGCTGCCCAGATGGTCAAGGCGATCGCGGAGCAGCGCGGCTGGCCGCATCAGCGACATGGCGCGCTATTCCGCGCAGTCTCGAACATCGCCGAGGAAACGGGCGATGAAGAAATCCGCAACCTGTTCCAAGTCGCCAATTCGCTGCATACCAATTTCTATGAGAACTGGGACACACCAGAGAACATTCGCGGTGCTATCGGAGCCATCCAGCGGTTCGTCGAGAAGCTGGCTCCGCTAGTTGCCTGAGGCCGTGCCAGAAGTCGGAATATCTCAGCCGAGCTCGGGGCGAGACAAGACCATGGCTCGCCACTGATCTTCGCCTCGATACGACTCGAGGCTCAGTCCGACTTCACCGAGCGTCTCAGCAACCTCCACTTGTCTTGCATCGATCAGGCCGCTGGCGATCATCCGGCCCTGAGGACTGAGTGCGTTGGCGAGGTCAGGCGCTAGGTACTGCAGTAGGTCGGCAGTGAGATTGGCCGTGATCAGATCGAACTGCTGACCCGCGGGGATCGATGCCTCTCGCACCTCGACGCGGTCGCTGAGCTGGTTTTGACGCGCGGTCTGGCGCGCTGCGTCGACGGCGAGGGGGTCGATGTCGGTGGCGAGCACCGAGGCCGCGCCGAGCGTTGCCGCGGCGACAGCGAGGATGCCGCTGCCTGTTCCGACATCCAGTACTTGCTCACCGCCGTTGATCTGTTCGGAGAGGAGTTGCAGGCAGAGCCTGGTGGACTGGTGCTGTCCGGTGCCGAAGGCGAGTCCGGGGACGAGGTCGATGACGACTTCGTCGGGTTTCGCTTCATGTGAGATGTGCGGAGGACGGATGATGATGGTTCGCGGTCCAGGAATGCGGACGAGGTTGAAGTGTTCGTGCCAGGCGGTGCGCCAGTCTCGGTTGGGCAGTTGTTTCACGTGAAACAACTGTTCTCTTAGTGACAGACTGGCAGCAGCGCCGTGAGCGGTCGATTCGATTCGATTCCAGTGATCGGCGTCGAGGTAGGCGACGACCTCGGCGCGGCCGCCTTGGAGCGGGCGATTGTCGTGACCGGGCCAGGGCTCTTCTGTTGGCTCGTCGAGCTGGTACTCGACGCTGGAGTTGAACACGCCGACCATCTCCCAAGCCGCGATTGCCTGCTCAACCTCTGTGGAGTTGACGCTGATCGCGACCCGGAGCAGTTTCGGGGACCGACTAATTTGTGAACGCTCCACGGATGCGCGAGAAGACGCCGTCGTCATCCCCGCCTCGGTTGGCAGGCTCATCAAGCAGTTCGGCGAGTTGCTCGAAGAGTTGACGCTGCTCGGTGCTGAGCTTGTCCGGGATTTCGACGTGGACCTGTACGCGCATGTCTCCGCGACCTCGTCCTCGCAGATGAGGGACGCCCTCTCCGCGCAGGCGGAACTCGTTGCCGTGCTGTGTGGCGGCAGGAATGTTGAGCGGCTGGTCGTTGCCGTTGATGCCGGGGATGTTGACGGTCGCGCCGAGCGCGGCCTGGGCCACGTTGAGTCGGAGCGGCAGGATCAGGTCATTGCCGTCGCGCAGGAAGAGTTCGTGTGGTCGGACGTTGATATCGACATAGAGATTGCCGGCCGGTCCGCCGCGCAGTCCGGCGTCGCCTTCGCCCGAGAGTCGCATCTGGGCGCCGTCGGTGACGCCGGCGGGGATTTTCACCTTGAGCCGTCGGTTGCGCTGCTCGCGACCAATGCCGCCGCAGGAGTTGCAGGGATGCTCGATCACAGCGCCCTCGCCCTCGCAGGGCTCGCATGGGGCGACGTTGACGAAGCGTCCGAAGACATTGCTCTGGGTACGGCGAATCTCGCCGGAGCCGCCGCAGACCGTGCAGGCGACACGCTGCGTGCCGGGCTCGCCGCCGGAGCCGCCGCAGATGGTGCAGTGTTCGAGCCGCGAGGCACGAATCTCTTCCTCGCAGCCGAACACGGCTTCCTCGAAATCCAGCTCGATCTGGATGCGCAGGTCGCCGCCGCGGATCGGGCCGGCGGCGCGGCGTCCGCCAAAAAAGGCGTCGAAAATGTCGCCAAAGCCGCCGAAGTCGAAGCCCTCGAAGCCGGTCCCCTGGGCGAATGCACCGACCGAGCCGTACTGGTCGTACTTGGCCTTCTTCTCAGTGTCGGAGAGCACCTCGTAGGCGGCGGCGATGCGCTTGAACTTGGCCTCGGAGGCCTCCTTCTGCGCCGGGTCGGTCACACGGTCAGGGTGATGCTCCATCGCCAGTTTGCGGAAGGATCGCCGGATGTCATCCTGCGAAGCCTCGCGCGACAGGCCAAGGATCTCATAGAAGTCGTCAGATTGAGCCATTCCAAGCAGCCTATCGCGGATTGAGGCGTAAACGGTCAGGCAGAGCGGAGCAAGTCGGGATCACCAGGCCGAAGTTGGAGCTGGTTCGCTCCCAGGCCTTCGAACAGTTGCTCTCGGCATGTGAAGACGATGATCTGCACCCGCTTGGCGGCGTAGGCGAGGATGTCAAACATGAGCTGCAGTCGGCGATCGTCGGAGAAGACAAGTGCGTCGTCGAGGATCACAGCCGCCGGCGCGCCCTGTTCGACCAGCATTTCCGCGAATGCGAGACGGACCAGCACCGCGATCTGTTCTTGCGTGCCGATACTGAGCCGGTCAAAGCGCTCCTCGTAGTCACGTTGTCGCGAGACGCCGACGATGTTGAAGTTCTCGTCCATGCTGATCGCTGAGTTGGGAAACAGCATTTGCAGGTACGGATGCACCCGTTGGCGCACTGGCGCGAGGTAGCGCTCCTTCGCTTCTGACTCAGCCTCGCGCAGTGTGGTCGAGAGCAGATCCAGCACCGCGACCTCGCGTTCGAATCGATCGCTGAGCTCCCGCGCACGATCAAGCTCCCATTCGGTGTGCTCAATCGTCTCGCCGATGCCCGCGCCTTCTTGCGCCTCGATGTTTCCTTGCAGACGGGAAATCTCGGCTCCCAGGTCGCTGCGTCTGTTGTTGTGGCCCTTGATCGCCTCTTCCAGACGGTCGATCCTCGCCTGAAGCAACTCAGCGCTGCTCGGTGGGAGGTCCGCTTGTAGCGTATCGATCTCGCGTTGCTGATCGGATACAGCGGCTTCAGCATCTCGAACGTTTGCTTCCAGCTCTAGATCGGGAGTCTCTGCAACCCCAATTGCGAATGCTGTCTGGCGGCGAGTCAACAGGTCCGTGGCCAGATCGACCGTTCCCTGTTTCTCTCGCACCTCGCCGCTGAGCGTGTCTACCGATTCGCGGCGCTGATCCAGCGCCAACTGCGCCAGTCGATAAGAGTCGCGGCAGCGATTGAGTTCATCCTGCGCGTCGTGCAGCATGCGCTCTGCCTCGTCGCGATCGTGCGATTGCAGGTCTCGCCATTCCGGTTCGAGAGTGTGCTGCCAGCCCTCGAGGGCGTTGAGCTGCTGGGCCACATCCTCGCGATCTGCACCCAGTCGATCTACCTCTTCTCGCGCCGCCTCGACTCGCGCTTCCAAGCCGCGTCGCTCGTCGCGGCGGAGTTGAGCAGCGGCCACCGACTCTACAGCAGCCTGGGCCAGGGCCTCGTCTAACGCAGTCTGGGCCTCGTGTTGCTGACCTCTGAGCTGGGCCCCATCGGCCAGAGCTGGGTCGATCACTATCTGGCCGCGCTCAGGAATCGCAATCACGGTCGGTTCGGTCGCCTCAAGGACCGCCTGCGGATCGGACAGCGGACTGCCGTCTACCTCGACGCCGGCCATGCGGTCGGGCGAGAAGTCAAACCGGACCACCGTGGCCGCACCGCTGAGCCGCGCCGTGGCGCGATCAAGCGCTGTCGCTGCGTCGCGTACGCGTTGCATGAGCTGGTCATCGACGTTGTTCTCAGCGACAGCGCGGCGCACAGCAGCCAACCGATCGAGCGCGTCGTCGATTTCACGCTGCCGTCTGCGCAGTGAGTCCAGTTCAGCGGTACGCGTGACGACCGTTACCGCGTTCCGCCAATAGGCTTCCTCGCGCTCAGCGTCGGTGGAGCGTGTCTCGGCGGCCTGAAGCTCCTGGCGCAGCGGATCCAAGCGCTGCTGCGCCTCGGTCTCCCGATCTTGCAATTCGGCAAGCACTCGTGAACTCTCTGTGAGTTCGTCCTGCTCGGCGGCGAGCTCGGCTCTGCCTCGGGCGCGCTCACTCAGAGCGTGCTGAGCCTGGACGAGCTGGCGGCTGCGATTGTCGAGTTCGCTTTGTGCGGCGTTGATCTGCAATTGGCGTTGCTCGACCTCTTTGAGGTCGGCCCGAGCTTTGATGATGTCTTCGCGGTATCGCTGATCCTGGTCGCCCGACTCGAGCTCGCGCAGGCGATCCTCCGCGGTGCTCAACTGCTCAAACGTATCGGCGAGCTCGCTCTCTTCTTGATTCTGGTTGGCCAACTGCGCTTCAAGCTCGGCAACGCGTTCTTGTGCGTC
This sequence comes from Dehalococcoidia bacterium, assembly GCA_964291515.2. Taxonomy (GTDB): domain Bacteria; phylum Chloroflexota; class Dehalococcoidia; order Bin125; family Bin125; genus Bin125. Next base: position 2,900,606 of record OZ219805.1, on the reverse strand, counting down.
CTTGTATCGGCCTCGGGGCCGCTTCTGCGCGGAGGTGACCAACTCCCCCATGGCCTGCTCAATAGCCTGAGGCAGCTCACGACCACGCCGGCCGCCGAGCACCTCTCCGACCTCCGATTCCAACCCAGCGCTCAGGCTGGCCTGGGCCGAGTTCGTGAGCTCGGGTCGGCCAAACGACTCTCCCTGCAACACCCAAAGCACGCCCCACATGCCGAGACTCTCCGAATTGGACCCTCGGCTGCCCGCCTCTTTGAATCCGAGCAGGCGGCGCAGTTCCGCTTCCGCCGCGTCCGCCTCGAGCAGTGTGCCATCTGGACACCGCAGCTGGGCAAACTCACGCTTCATGAATCGCTTGGTCAACGTGTACTCGCCGCCATCGATGTCAAACACCAGCTCAACGACGGGCGCCGCCTGGCTGCGGTCATTTTGCAGGTTCTGGATGACCTGCGCCTTCGATCCGTAGCGCTCGAACAGGACGGCGCGCAGTGCATCAAGCAGGGTCGATTTGCCCAGCTCGTTGGGGCCCACGACGATGTTCAGCTCATCTGTGATGCCATCGAGCACCTGAGGAGAGGTGAATTTCTTGAATTGATTGACTGACAGGGAACGTATCTTCATCGCGGCTGTGACTCGATTCGCTGCTGCTCAATGAAGAGTCGTTGCAGTGCCTCGCTGGCAAGCTCGCCCGGTTCGCCGCCGTCGTCCATCATCTCCCGCAGTCGGTCTGCCGCTGCGCGAACGATGCCGCCCGCATCGATCATGTCCATGTCGTCGTCATTGGGGATCGCATAGAGATCGTCATCTTGCACTCGCAAGTGGGCCAGCGAGGCGGAGGCCTCTTCCCCAATCTTGCGCCCGAAGTACTCCATGTCGGCCAGAGAGAGTGCGCCGTCTACGGTCAGCGACACCATCGTCTGAGCGGGTTCCTGTCCAAGCGAACGCAACAGGTCATCAAGCCTGTCGACGTCTTGCCGGTTTGAGACCCTCTCGCTGGTTGAGATCCAGGAGTATTGACCGGTGTCCAACTGCGTGACTCGCGGGGTCGCGCCTGGGGCATCGACTTCAACGAGCAGCGCCGTACCGGTTCCTTGCGTCTGGAACGAGTCTGTTTCTGGAGTGCCGCTGTAGCGGCAACGCTCGTTCACTGTGAGGGGGCCATGCCAGTCGCCCAGGGCGAGATAGTCGAGCCTGGCCGAGACCGGACGTGTCGGGGCGATCGGGTTGGCACGCTGCTCCTCATTGCTACTAAACCCCCGCACCGAGCCATGTGCCAGGCCGATCCGGATGACGCCGTCATCTGTCTCAGCGTTGTCCATCCATTCGGTCAGATCGCTCAAACTGCGTCGGTGCTGCAAGGGCGCTGGCAAGAGCGCCGCAACGCCGGGTTCAATGTCCGAGATTTCCGCCTCCGTGTAGACGTGCACGTTGTCGGGCAGGCCGCGTTGGCGGAGCTGATCCCAAAGTCCGTTGGGCTGGTGCGCGTCGTGATTGCCGGGCAGCAAATGCCATTGGACGCTGCTGTGCCCGCGCATACGCTCCAGCGTCTGATTGCGGGTGCGCAGTGTCGGTGCTTCGTGGTCCCAGACATCGCCGGCGACCAGGACGTGGCTGGCCGCGTGTTCGACCGCGAGCCTTCCGATCCGGCTGATCGCTTCGAGGCGCGCTTGCTGTAGGACGCCCATCGTCTGATCATCGACAAAGCGAAAGACTTTGCCGATTTGCCAATCGGCGGTGTGGATGAAGCGAAAGGGCACGCCTAGACCTCGCGGAATTCTCCTTCGACGGTGTCGTCGTCGGGTGGCGGTGTTGCTCCTCCGGCGGCGCCCGCGCCGGCTGCGGCTCCGGCCGGTTCTTGCTGGCCGTAGATTTTCTCTCCGACTTTCATCAGGGAGGTGTTGAGGTCGTCGAGGGCTGTCTGGATGGGAGCGGCGTCCTCCGACTCGAGCGTGGCTCGAAGGGCATCGATCTTGCCCTGCATCTCGACTTTGAGTTCCTCGTCCAGTTTGTCTTCCTGATCGCTGAGGACCTTCTCCGCCTCGTAAGCGGTGGTTTCGGCTCGGTTGCGGACTTCGGCGAGTTCTCGCAGGCGCTGATCTTCTTCGGCGTGCTCCTCGGCATCGCGCTGCATGGCAGCGATCTCGTCGTCGGACAGGCCGGAGGAACCCTGGATCGTGATCCGCTGCTCTTTGCCGGTGCCCTTGTCCTGGGCGCCGACGTTGAGGATGCCGTTCGCGTCGATGTCGAAGGTGACTTCGACCTGGGGCATGCCGCGCGGCGCGGGCAGGATGCCGTCGAGGATGAACTTGCCCAACGACTTGTTGCCGCCGGCCATCTCGCGCTCGCCCTGGAGCACATGAATCTCGACCTGCGACTGGTTGTCGGCGGCGGTCGAGAAGACCTGCGACTTGGAGGTCGGGATGGTGGTGTTGCGGGGGATCAGCGGAGTCGAGACGCCGCCCAGGGTCTCGATGCCGAGGGTCAACGGGGTGACGTCAAGCAGGAGTACGTCCTTGACCTCACCGCGCAGGACGCCTGCCTGGATGGCCGCGCCGAGAGCCACGACCTCGTCCGGGTTGACGCCGCGGTGCGGCTCCTTGCCGAAGAATTGCTCGACCTTCTGCTGGACGAGCGGCATCCGCGTTTGGCCGCCGACGAGCACGACTTCATCAACCTGGTCGCGGGTGATTCCGGCGTCGTCGAGCGCGTTGCGGCAGGGCTCGAGGGTGCCATCGACGAGGTCGAGGACGAGCTGCTCGAGCTGCGCCCGCGTCAGCGTGTGGGTGAAGTGCTTAGGACCGGAGGCATCGGCGGTGATGTAGGGCAGGTTGATCTCGGTCGATTGCGTCGTGGAGAGTTCGACCTTGGCGCGCTCGGCGGCTTCCTTGAGCCGCTGCAGGGCCATGCGGTCCTGCGAGAGGTCGATGGCCTGCTCCTTGCGGAAGGCGTCGACGAGGTAATCCATCAGGCGCTGGTCGAAGTCGTCGCCGCCGAGGAAGGTGTTGCCGTTGGTCGATCGGACCTGGAAGGTGCCTTCGCCGAGTTCGAGGATTGAGATATCGAAGGTGCCGCCACCGAGGTCGTAGACGGCGATGTAGTGGTCTTCGGTCCGTTCCAGTCCATACGCCAGCGAGGCGGCGGTGGGCTCATTGATGATGCGCAGGACGTTGAGTCCGGCGATTCGGCCGGCATCTTTGGTGGCGTTGCGCTGAGAGTCGTCGAAGTAGGCCGGGACCGTGATCACGGCTTCGTTGACGGTCTCGCCGAGGTAGGCCTCGGCGTCGGCCTTGAGCTTCTGCAGGACCATCGCCGCGATCTCGGGCGGCGAATATGGGTTACCACCCATTCGCACGCGAGCGTCGCGGTTTTCGGCGCCGTCGACGATGTAGGGCAGCCGGCTGACGGCACCCTGCACGTTCGGATCGTCGAAGCGGCGACCCATGAGTCGCTTGACCGAGAACAGGGTGTCCTCGGGATTGGTGACCGCCTGGCGTTTGGCCGCGGTGCCGACGATGCGTTCACCGGTCTTGGTCAGCGCGACGACTGAGGGCGTGGTGCGGTTGCCTTCGGCGTTGGGAATGACCGTCGGCTCGCCGCCTTCCATGACGGCGACGGCGGAGTTGGTCGTGCCGAGGTCGATGCCAATGACTCGTCCGGGCATGGGAATTCTCCTAGTCGGTTGTTTCCTCTGGTTCGTCTGGTATGTCTGTTGAGTCGTCGTCTGGGTCAGGCGGATTAATCGATCCATCGCCGACCATCACCTGGGTCGCCCGCAGCACGCGGGACCCAATGGTGTAGCCGGTGCGTAGCACGGCGACGATCTCGTTGTGTTGACCGGGCAGTTGGCCGACGGCTTCGTGGAAGTCGGGATCAAAGGCCTGATCGACAGTATCGATCTGCTTGACCTGCTGCCTCATCAACAGCGCGCTCAGCTTCTGTCCCATCAGCTCCACGCCCTGACGCCAGGGATCGTCCTGATTGGACTCGTCGCTGGGCGACTCGCGGTTGGCTCGCTCGAAATCGTCGGCCAGGTCGAGCAGGTCGAGCAGGATCGCGCGCTGCGACTGCTGAACGCGGTCGCGCACGTCCTGCGCGGATCGGCGCTTGAGGTTCTCGAAGTCGGCCTGCGCGCGTTGCCAGCCTGCATAGTTGCGGGCCGACTCCTCGCGCAACGCCTCTAGTTCATTGGCCGGTGCAGCGACGAAGTCATTGGACGATGCTGCTTCGGGGTCCGCTTCAACGACTTCATCGATCTGCTGACTCGCCTCATCGACTGGCTGACTGTCTGGGATCATCGGCTGGCTCCATAGACGGCGTCGATCATCTCCTGAAGGAGTTGGGAGTAGAAGCGCGCAGCGGCGATGCTGCGCGGGTAGTTCATCCGGGTGGGCCCAATGATCCCTACGTAGCCGGGGATTTCGGGGGCGTCATTGGGAAGCAGGGACGAGCCGTAGGGGGCGAGGACCAGTGAGCATTCCTGCAAGAGCTCGGTGGGATGATCGTCGCCGATCAGCACGTGCATGGCGCCGCGCAGATCGCCTTGATGGGCGACGTCGTCAATCACCGCTGCCGGAATCAGGTCTTCGGCGGCATGATGGTCTACGAGTTCGATCAGCTCCAGCGAGCGCATCGGCTCGTGCTGGAACTCAGGCTGCGCCATCATCCCGCCGAGACCGGCGATCGACGGAATTCCGGCCCGTAGCGCGTCTCGATCGAGCACCTGGGCCAACGTGTCGAGCACGAAGTGTTCGACTGGGTGCGTATCTGGAGCGTCAATGGCCTGTCTCGCTGCCTGGCGGACATCAGGAGCGGACTGACCGCGCAACATCCAGGAGAGCTTGGTGGCGAGATCATCGAGTTCATCGACCTCGATCGGCTGCGGCAGCGGCATGAGCTGACGAATCATCCGCGCTTCCTGGACCACGACGATCATCAGGACGAGTAACTCGTTCAGCGAGATCAGTTCCAGTTGGCGGACACGCAAGCGCTCAGGATGCGGCGGGGCGACAATGACCAGCAGTCCCAGCGATCGGGCGAGCACGGTTGCGGCCAACTCGACCCATTCGTCGACGGCCGGAGCGGCCTGGAAAAACTGGTGGCGGACCGAGGCCTGTTCGGCCATGCCCAACTCGGCGTGACCCATCAGCGACTGGACGAAATGCCGGTAGCCGCGATTGGAAGGCACGCGGCCGGCGGAGGTGTGTGGATGAGTCAGATAGCCCTCTTGCTCAAGCGCGTGCATTTCGTGGCGTATCGTTGCGGGCGACGCTGGCAAGGCGTACTTTTCGACGACGTGACGCGAGGCCACCGGCGTCGCGGTTTCGATGTAGTCCTGGATCACGAGCTGGAGAATGCCAGCACGCCGATCACTGAGACTGTCGGTATGTCGTTCGGAAGACATCGCTCGCGTCGAGTCCCGTTCCTGCGGTCATGCCCAACGGTCATACGCAGAGGTCATGCCCGGCGGCTAAGGCTAGCGCCACGGCTGGCGACATTGCTGTCGTAAGCTGTGTTTAGCACTCTCTTACAGAGAGTGCTAACGCCGTGATCGTAGCAGCGTTCGCTGGAATCGGCAAAGCAATCATGGCCTGGACGGCGTGTTGCAGAACACGCCAACCGGTCGTCAATGAGCTGAGTTCGTCGGGACGGAGAGGGAGTTGCACCATGGTCAGCGAAGGTCTCAGCGGGGGTGTCAGCGGGGGTGTCAGCGGGGGGTTGAATCGAGGGGTCACGTCTGACGACGCTGGCGAGCGCCGGCGCGTTGTAGTCACCGGAGTCGGCGCGGTTTCGGCGGCCGGGTTGACCACGGCCGACTACTGGTCGGCACTCAGTGAGGGACGAGTCTGCACGTCGCCGTTGACGGCGTTCGAGGCTCCGCGTGCCGCCGCGGCCGGACAGGTGGACGAGTCGTGGCGCGGGCCATCGGGTGCGCCGGACTGGTTGTTGGAACGGATGGACCGAGCCTCGCAGCTTGCCCTGGACGCAGCGATTCAGGCACAGACCGACGCGCGAATCGAATTCAACCAGCAAAATGCGTTCGTCGTTGGAGCTGTGACCGGGATGGCGCATCCCAGCACCGGCGATGGCTGGGCAGCGCTGGGGTCGGGACTGTCGGGCGCGTCGCTGGGACTGAACATCGCCGGTCCCGTGTTCACGGTGTCGATGGGCGGCGCCTCAGGCTTGGCCTCGGTGGTGCTGGCGACGCAATTGATTCGCTCGGGCGTCGTGCGGGCTGCGTTGGCGATTGGCGCCGAAGCGCCGCTGCGCGCAGACGTTTGGCAATCCTACGAATCGTCGGGCTTACTCGACCAGACTGACAACCCCAACGCGCAGCGCCCGTTCGACGCGAATCGCCAGGGCATGATCCTTGGTGAAGGGGCTGGTGCGTTGATGTTGGAAGACCGCCAGCTCGCTGCGCAACGTGGCGTCCACGTGTACGCGGAAATCGGCGGAGAGGCGATGACCTCAGGCCCGATGGGTGACGGGCAGGCGCCGACAGACGTGGAGGTCGCGCGACGGGCGACGGGGGATGCGATGTTGGGCGGCGAGATCTCGCCGTCGGATATCGATGTCGTCGTGGCGGCGGGCGTGGGATCCAAGCTGGGTGACGAGCGCGAGACGGACATCATCGAGCGCGCATTTGGACGTCGCACGCTGGATATGTATGCGGCGACGGTGAGTCCGAATGTAGGCTACACCGCCGGTGCGGCGGGCGCCTTATCTGCGGTGGCAGCGGCGATGATCGTCGACCAGCGCCAGGTACCTCCGCACGCGACATTCCAGGAGCAAGACATCGCCTGCAAACTGGGCTTCGTCCCGAAGTTGTACGAGGACCGGATCGTCGGAGCTGCGACGGCAGCTTACGGAGCACACGGTCAGAACGCGGCGCTGGTACTGATGCCCCATGTTCCTGAGGCCGGGGACGAATTGCCGGTGATGGTCAACTGAGGACTGCGGGGAGCGTGGACGACGGCTTGCGCTCCCTCTAACGAGCAGAGTGCGTTGTCGGGCGCGAAGTGGGAGTAGGATTGGTTACCGTAAGGGACGAGCAGAACATAGCTGAGGAAGGCGTCATGACAACCAAGAGGGAGGGGCTGACAGAGGCCTTGGCCAACCTCGGTCTTGACCTTGAGTTTCTCGACGCTGTGAATGAGGAAGCTCAGCGTAACGATGCATATTTTGCGACCCACTGCAGTGAGCTTTGGGAAACGCACCGGGGGAAATGGATGCTCATTCACGGTGGGAGCTGCGTCGAGTCGTTCGACGACTACATGGAGATGTTCAGGCGGCTGAGGGAACTTGATCCCATTGCGGAAGCAGCAGCGCGTATGGAAACCGAGGCTGAAACGCCGTGGATTCTCTGAACCGGCGGTTTCTCGGCACGTTTGAGGCCACACACAGACTCCAACCGCCGGCTCCTCGCATTAGAGTGAGCGCGGTCGCCGATGTGGGTCTACCAACACGGACCATTCACCTCCTGATTGACACCGGCGCCGATCGTACGCTGATCGCTCCGACAGACGCGCGAAGCATCTTCGGAGATGAGGCGTATGAGGAGATCAATCATTCTGCAGACCGAATCCGCATTGGCGGCATTGGATCCGGCGCCACAGTTGTCGAGAAGAAATTGTTCTGCATGTTCCACCCCCAGTCGGGGCCGCCAGTTCTATTGTTTCAGGACTTTTGGATCGCCACCGAACTCCGTGACGAGCAAGGAAGGGTCATCAATCGCCACATGCCCTCTCTCCTGGGTCGCGAAATTTTGAACCACTTCACGCTGACCCTTTCTCCGATCCGTCGCCTGGTGGAAATGGTCGAGGAAGAACCTTTGCCAGGGTCGGTCTAGTCGGTTTGCTTTCGTTGCCCAGAAATCCCGCAGCGCATATGTCACCTGCTCCGTAGGCTGTGGGTATGGATATTGCCTGGTATGGACATGCGGCGTTTCGCTTGCGGGGGCGGGAAGCTGCGGTGGTCATGGACCCCTGCTCTCCTGAGACCGGGTTCCGGCTGAACCGGCCGGCGGCCGACATTGTGACGGTGTCTCGCAAGATGGATTTGGGGCACAGCTGGACTGAGGGTGTGACGCTCGAGGCGTCGACCAATCAGCGGCAGTTGGATGCACCCGGCGAATACGAGATCAAGCGGGTGCTGGCGACGGGCGTTCGCACGCCTGGTCCTGATGACCAGCGCAACGTCTCGTTCGTAGTCACGATCGACGAGTTGATTGTCGCGCACCTGGGCGACCTTCAGGGCATGCCTGAGCGCTCGGCGTTAGAAGAGCTGCAACGGGCGGATGTCGTGCTGATGCCCTGCGGGGGCGGGAAGCATCTCTCGCCGGAGTCGGCGGCCAGTATCGCGGGTGCCATTGCTGCTCCGCTGGTGATTCCGATGCTCTACCAGCCGGAAGGCGCAGAGGAAGTCCAGACGGGGCTTGAACCGCTGTCGGCGTTTCTGCGCGAAATGGGATTGACTGTCGATCCGCCCAGCGACAACCACATCAATGTGACCCGTAGTTCGATACCGACCGCGCCGACGGTGGCGCCGCTGCTGGCCAGAGGAGCGTGAGATGAGTCACCAGAATTCGCAGCCCGAGTATGAGGTGGTGATTCAGCGCAATCGCCGCGTCGTCATGCGTGATGGCGTGACGATGGCGACGGATGTCTATCTGCCGGCTCGTGACGGCGTGGCGATTGAAGGTCCCTGGCCGACGCTGCTGACTCGAACGCCGTACGACAAGCTGGGCTTTGCCGCCGACGGCGAGTGGTGGGCGAAACGCGGATATGCGCGGGTGATGCAGGATGTGCGCGGTCGGTTTGCCTCGGAGGGCGACTTCTATCTGCTCAAGAACGAAGCCGAGGACGGCTACGACACAATTGAATGGCTGGCCGAGCAGCCCTGGTCAACGGGGAAGGTGGGGACGGTCGGGACGTCGTACATGGGCTGGGTGCAGTCTGCGGCGGCGGCGCTGAATCCGCCGCATCTGTCGGCGATGTGGGTCAACCAGGGTGCGTTCAACGGGCTGACATCGTCGCTGCGACAGGGCGGCGCGCTGGAGTTGCGTTGGCTTGCGTGGGCATTCTGGAACGCGCCGGTCAGTCCGGAAGCGGTGCGGGATCCGGCGCTGTACGAGGCGCTGGACCAGGCGGCAGTCGACCTGCGTGGCTACCTCAATCGATTGCCCTGGCGATCGGGCGATACGCCGCTCTCGCTGACCAAGGACTTTGAGCGTTGGGCGATCGACCTGACAACGCTCGCTCGCGAGGATGACTGGCTTTGGCAACTGCCGTCGATGAACTTCGAGCGCTTCATTGGACAGACCGCCGATGTGCCGAGCGTGTACTCGGGCGGCTGGTATGACAGCTACACGCGGGCGACGTGCGAGTCGTTCATGGCCTTCTCGGAGGCAATGTCGTCGCCGCAGTATCTGCTCATGGGTCCGTGGACGCATGGTGAGGTGACGCTGGATCGGTCGTGGTCGGGCGACGTTGACTTTGGTCCGACGGCGCCGACATCGGGCAATCTGGCTCCGAGCATCTCCGATCTGCGAATGCGCTTCTTCGACCACACGCTGAAGGGACTAGACAGCGGCTGGGGCGAAATGCCTCCGGTGAAGATGTTCGTGATGGGTGGCGGCACGGGTCGGCGGATCCTGTCGGATCGGATAGACCATGGCGGCGAGTGGCGGGATGAGTCCCAGTGGCCGCCCGCTGGATCTGAGCAGCAAGAGTGGTACCTGCAGCGCGACGGTGCGTTGTCGATTGAGGCGTCCGGCGAGGACGGCGGTTCCTCGAGCTATCTGTTCGACCCAGCCCATCCGGTGCCGTCGATATCGGCGAATGTCTCCTCGCTGCGCGAATACGTGGCGGAGGATCCGACGCTGAAGTCTCAGATCTGGCCTCCGACTCAGCGCTCCCGAGAGTTGATCATGCCGGGCGGAGCCGATCAGCGGACTCGACCCGACGTGATGGGTGCGGAGCCGCCATATCTGCCGACGGCGTCGCGCTCCGACGTATTGTCGTTCAGGACCGAGCCGCTGGTTGAGGACGTCGAAGCGAGTGGTCCGGTGACGGTGCGACTGTTCGTTTCGACCGACGCACCGGATACCGACTTCACGGCAGCGTTGCTCGACTGCTATCCGCCCAATGCGGACTATCCAGAGGGCTACAACCTGCGGCTGACCGACAGCATCAAGCGGCTGCGCTTCCGCAACGGATACGACCGCGAAGAGTTGGTCTCTCCGAATGACATCGTCGAGGTGACGATCGAGCTGTACCCGACAGCGAATGTGTTCAAGGTGGGTCATCGAATCGGCGTGGAGATCTCGTCCTCGAACTACCCGCGCTTCGACGTGAATCCCAACACCGGAGAGCCCATCGGTCGGCAGACGCACACGCGGACAGCCCTGAACACCGTTTGGCACGACGCCGAGCGCGGGTCTCGGTTGGAGCTGTCGGTGGCAGCGAGCTAACGAGCCCATTGGGGACTATTGCGTCCTGGGGGAGCAGGGAAGGCTCAGACCCGGCGCTAGCCGGTTCCTCGCAGGCGGGGATCGAGGAGATCGCGGAGGACGTCGCCGAGGAGATTGAAGGCGAGCACGGTGACGACGATGGCCAGACCAGGGAAGATGGCGAGCATGGGCTCGCTGCTGATCAGTCGTTGAGCGCTGTTGAGCATGGTGCCCCAGGATGGGTCGGGCGGTCGTGTTCCCAGGCCGAGGAAGCTGAGTGACGCCTCGATAATGATCGCGACGCCGAATAACAGCGAGGCCTGAACGACGACCGGCGCGAACGTATTGGGCAAGATGTGGCGTGCCGCGACCCGAGGTCCGCCGGCGCCGATCGAGCGTGCGGCCAGGACGAATTCCTGCTCTTTGACAGATAGCGTCGTGCCCCGCACGAGTCGGGCGAACGAGGGTATGAAGGTGATGCCGATGGCGAGCATGACATTCTGAATACCGGTTCCCAGCGCCGCGATGATCATCAAGGCAAGCAGGATGCCGGGAAACGCGAAGAGCGCATCCATGAGCCGCATCAGGACTTCATCGCGGATCCCACCCGAGTATCCGGCCGTGACGCCGATTGGCACACCGATGCCGGCGCCGATCAGGATCGATACCACGCCGACCATGAGCGCCGTGCGCGATGCGTCGACGATGCGCGAGTAGTTGTCTCGACCGAGCTGGTCGGTGCCGAAAAAGTTGGAAAGCGACGGCGGGGCAAACGCTTCGGCTCCGGTCGTGACCAGCGTTTCCAGCGGATCATGTGTCGCTGCAACGTTGGTGAATACTGCGGCAAATGCGATCAGCAGCACGACGGTCAGACTGATCACGCCGATGGGGCGGCGGACAAATCGGCGGGTAAAGGCCCGGAAGTTCGCGAACCTAGGATCGCGCTCTGGGATCAAGATTTCCGCGGAGTCGGACGAACTCATCACTGACCTCAGGAGTAGCGAATGCGTGGATCGAGATACGCGTAGGAGATGTCGACGATCAGATTGATTGCCGCAACACCCAGCGCGATCATCACGGCGAGGGCTTGCACGGTGGGAATCTCGGAGAAGAGGATGGAGTCGATGATCAGCTTGCCGACGCCGGGCAGTCCGAAGAAGGACTCGATCACGATCGCGCCGCCAACGACGAGCGAGGTCTGCAACCCGAGCACGGTCACGACAGGGATCAGCGCATTGCGGAATCCATGGCGGACGAGAACGGAGCGTTCGCGCAGCCCCTTGGCTCGAGCGGTGCGTACGTAGTCCTGCTGCATGACTTCAACCATGGAGGCGCGCACCTGACGGGCGAGATTGCCGGCGAGCGCAACGCCGATGGCGAACGCAGGCAGAATCATCCCCTTGAGGTTGGCGGTCGGATCCTCGAAGAAGGGTGTAAAGCCCTGTGTGGGAAACCAACCCAGCTCGAGCGCGAAGATGATCACGAGCAGCATGGCCAGCCAGAAATTGGGCACCGAAACGCCAATCACGGCAAAGAATGTGAGCCCATAATCGAAGGGCGTGCCCGGTTTCGCCCCTGCGATCGCCCCAATCGGGATCGCAATCAGCAGGGCCAGGGCCAGCGACATGATGCCGAGTTGCAATGTCGCCTCAAGACGACTGGCGATCAGCGGGCCGACCGGGTCGTTGCTGCGCTGGGAGTAACCGAAGTCACCCTGGAAGACGCCGGCAATCCAGTCGGCGTACTGCTCGTAGATCGGGTCGTACCAACCGAGCCGCTCATTCAAGGCCTCGACCGCGGCCGGATCGGCTTCCGGTCCGAGGATGGCGCTACCGGGAGAGCCGGGCAGCAGCCTCAGTGCGACAAAGGTGACGACGGAGATCAAGATCAGTACGGGAATCGTGGCGAGAACGCGACGAATGATGAAGTTGCGCACTGACCCAAACTTTGCCGAACAGGTTCGTTCCGGGGCTGCTGCCCCGGATACCTATGTGGGATGACTGGCTGGCGGCAGCCGGCGTGTCGTCCACACGGACGAGCGCCGGCCGCAGTTCGCCATTGGTCGCGCCGAGGCTACCTGAGCGCTCGGCGCTGCCCAGGGGAGCGCCTAGGCGGTAATGGTCACGTCGCCCTGTCCCCAGTGCGGCTTGGCGTCGGCAAACAGCGGATAGGTGACATTCTCGGCGTGCGCCGTGCGCGCGAAGTGGTGGAAGAAGTTCAAGCCCCAGGCAGCGGTGTCCATGGCTTGGTTGAGCTCCTGGATTTTAATGAACCGCTCCTCGGGGTCGAACTCAGCGCCGACCTCGCCCAGCAGACGGACCAGTTCCTTGCGGTCCGGGTCGTTCTCATCCTCGGGCACGACGTTGCGGCTCTGGGAGAGCGGGTCGTGGACGAATGCGAGTTGCTGCCAGACGTCGGCGCGCACCGACATCGAGGAGCTGTGACCGGAGACTTCGAGGTCCCAGAACTCACGCCAGAAGGCGGGGCTGGGCTTCGGGTTGAGTTTGGCAGTGATGCCGAACTGAGCCAGCGACGCAGCGATGAACTCGTCATGCGCGATCGCCTGGGCGCCCGAGAAGGTGTTCATCTCGAACTCGAACCCGTCCGGATGGCCGGCCAGCGCGAGCTCTTCGCGCACCTTGTCGGGGTTGAAGATGTAGCCCTGGTAGTCGGGATCGTGGTCAGGACCGGTGGCCGGGCCGAGCCAACCCCAATGGGCCGGAATGCCCTGACCGTTCCAGACCACGTCGAGCAAGGCCTGCTTGTCGACGCCCCAGTTGACGGCGCGGCGCAGGTGCGGGTTGGTCCACGGCTCCATGCGCATGTTCAACCAATAGCGCTGGGTCCAGTTGGTTGGGCGCGTCTCATAGGTCAGGCCGGCGTCGGTCAGGCGGTCGACCTGGGCCGAGTCGGGGCTGAACTGGGCGTTGTACTCGCCCGCGATCATGCCATTGATGGCCTGGTCGGAGGTGCGTCCCAGATGCCAGGTGATCTTGTTGATCTTGGGGTGGCCAGGCTGCCAGTAGTCGTCGAAGGCTTCGAAGACGAGGCGGTCATCGACGATTTCCTCGACGAACTTGAAGGCGCCGGCGCCGACCGGCGAGCGGTCGATGTAGACATCCTTCTCGGCGATCGCCTTGGGTGAGACAACCATGCCCGCGCGGTCGCCGAGGATGCGCAGCAACGGGGCGAAGGGTTGCTTCATGTTGAAGACGGCGGTGAATTCGTCGGGCGTGTCAACGCTGTCGATGAACTGCACATCGGCGCCAGTATTGCCCTCGGGCAAGTCGCGAGCGCGGAGGATGTGCGTCTTGACTGCCTCGGCGTTGAGCGGTTCGCCATCGTGGAACAGCACGTTGGGGCGAATCGTGAAGATGATCTTCAGACCATCGTCCGAGACTTCCCAACTCTCGGCCAGCGAGCGGCTCGTGTCGGGCACGAGCTCAGTGTCGTAGCCGACCAGGTTGTCGTGACCGACCCACAGGTGCTGGTGGTCGTTGCCACCGGATCCGGTGACCGGGTCGAGCTGGGAGAAGGAGCCGGAGAGGTCGGGAACGTTCAGCTCGCCAACTCGTGCGACAGCAGCCTGTTGGGCCTGGGCTTGCGCCTGGGCAGCCTGCTGTTCTTGCTGCTGGGCCTGCTGCTCGGCGGCGGGCTGGGCCTGTTGCTCAGCCTGCTGCGCCTGCGCGTCAGCCTGCTGCTGCTGTTGCTGTTGCGGCTGTGCAGTCTGCTGTTGTTGCTGCTGTTGGGCCTGCTGGACCTGCGCTGCAGACTGATCGTCGTCATCGTCGCCGCAACCGACCAGGGCGATCCCGGCTGCGCCGACCCCGGCGCGGGCCGAGGCCCGCAGCAATGAGCGCCGCGACATCTTGTTGCGGCGCATGCGATTCCAATAGTTCCGCTCGCTCATGAACTTCCTGTTCTGATCTGCTCCCGCACGTGCGACCGTCACGGGCATCGTCTTGTACCAGTTACATTCTCGCGTTTGCGAGTAATGGTCTGTCAGTTAGTTTACCCCAAATAGTTCGCTTGCACGAACTACCTGGCGGCATCGGTCCAGGGAGCGCCTATTGCTTAGAGCCGGTGATCAGGCGTTGCTGGCGCTTGCTGAAACCGCTGAGGATTCTCTCGTAGGAGTCGACGATGAGTTCTTCCAGTTCGTCGTCGGGGAGGTCGGACTCGAGGGTGACGGCGACCCAGTGGGACTTGTTCAGGTAACTGGAGAAGTTGACGGCCTCGTACTGCTGATGCAGCGCGGGGACGATGGCTGGGTCAGCCTTGATCGAAATGGCGTGCGGTTTGCCTTCGGTGGTGCCGCCTCCGAGGAAGCAGAAGATCTTGCCGCCCTTGCCGTCAGCGTTGCGATTGCCAAGCTTGTAAACGAGGTCGTCTTCGCCCCAGGGCGAGTCGGGCCAGGAGCCGGGCAGGGATTCGCAGAGGTCGGCCACTTCGTCGCGGTTCATGCGGATGCTCCGCTGAGTCCACTCAGAAAGGCGCGCGGGACGGCGATCATCATCTGATCGATGGTTTCCTGGGGGACGCCGTCGGCCAGCAGCGCGGGGATCGCGGTCGTGGTGAGGAAGAGGTATCGGGTCGGGTAGTCGCGCGGCGACCCGGGGAAGGCGGCATAATCGTGGCCCAGCATCAGCTTGTGCGACCAGCCGCGATTGATCAGTTCCTTGACGGTGGCGTTGCGCGCGACCCAGTTGGGGCGCTCAGCGCCGTCCTCGGGGCCGGGATAGCGGTCCATCGAGATGTAGACGCCAGTGTTGAGCAGGTCCTCGATGTAGTCGGCGTTGACGGTGTCAGCGGTGTGGCCAATGCAGATCCTGTCCATCGGCGCATCTTCCTCCTGGAAGATTTCAGCCTGGCGCCGTCCGACCTCGAGCGGAGCCCAGTGGTGCGTTGAGATTGGTGTGCCGGTGCGCTTGGCCGTCCGGGCTGCGGCCCTGAGGATGAGTTCGCCCTCCGGAGTAACGCCCTCGGCATCGTTGGCGACCTTGATCACGCCTGCCTTGATGCCCGTGTCGGCGATGCCGACTTCAATCTCGCGGACGAAGATGTCAGCAATCTCGTCGGGGTCTTTGCCCCACATCCAGCGAGGGACATCACGCCAGATGCCGGTGGCGCAGATAACGTTGACGCCTGAAGCCTCTGATGCGGCGCGCATCGCTTCGACATCGCGGTTGAGGTCGGGCGTGGACAGTTCGATCAAGGAGTCGACGCCGCCTTGCTTGGCTTCTGTCAGCTCTTCTTTGGCCCGCTGCAGGACTGCGTCCTTGTCGATCAGCCAGGGGTAGTGCTGGGTGATCACGTTGGGCGTGATCGCCACATGCTCGTGGGAGAGGGTGAAGCCGAGGTCGTTGGCGTCGATGGGTCCGAGGACGGTTTCGATTTGGGTCATGTCTAGTCCCTTGGTGAAGACGGTGAGCGACTGTTCTTCTGTGCCGGTTGAATCTGCTCCCCCTTTGGGGAGCTGCCGAAGGCTGAGCGGGCTCTCCGTCTCGGGACCCCCTCACCTGCTTCGCAGGAGCTCCCCCTGCGAGGGGGACAAAGGTATGCACGGGGCGTTCTCTGAATGCAGGGACAGACCAGTTTGATTACGCCTCGGCGGCGGTGAGGTTTTCGAGGAACTCGGTGTTGGACTTGGTTCGAGCCAGACGGTCGAGGAGGCGCTCGGTTGGTTCGGTGGTGCCTCCTCCGGAGCCGGCGAGGACGGACATCATGCGGCGCAGCAGCCAGACTCGTTGCAGCTCTTCTCCGGAGAGCAGGAGCTCTTCTCGCCGGGTTGAGGAGGCGGCGATGTCGATGGAGGGGTAGATGCGGCGTTCGGCCAGCTTGCGGTCGAGCCGGACTTCCCAGTTGCCAGTGCCCTTGAACTCCTCGAAGACGACGTCGTCGAGCCGGGAGCCGGTGTCGACGAGACAGGTGGCAATGATCGTCAGCGAGCCGCCCTCTTCCGCCTTGCGAGCGGAGCCGAAGAAACGTTTGGGCGGATAGAGCGCGACCGGGTCGATGCCGCCGGAGAGCGTCCGTCCGGTCGAGGGCATTTCAAGGTTGTAGGCACGGGTCAGGCGTGTGATTGAGTCGAGCAGGATGACGACATCGCGGCCCATTTCCATCAGCCGCTTGGCGCGTTCGAGACCGAGTTCAGCGACGCGCGTATGTTCCTCGACCGGCTCGTCGAAGGTCGATGCGATGACTTCGCCACGCACCGAGCGCTTCATCTCGGTGACCTCTTCGGGGCGCTCTCCAATCAGGACGACCATCAGATGAACTTCGGGATGGTTGATGGCGATGCCGTTGGCGATCGACTGCAACAGCATGGTCTTGCCGGCCTTGGGTGGGCTGACGATCAGGCCGCGTTGTCCCCGTCCCATCGGTGCGACGAGGTCGATGACTCGGCCGGAAAGCTCAGCCGGGTCCTCGGTCTCGAGCAGGAACTTTTGATGCGGGAAGACGGCGGTGAGGTTCTCGAAGTAGGGCCGTGAGGCGGCTTCGGTGGCGTTCGCGCCGTTGACCATGTCAACGCGGGAGAGTCCGTAGTACTTCTCACCCTGTTTCGGCGGCCGGACCGAGCCGATCACGTAATCGCCGGTGCGCAGACCGGAGCGTCGCACGAGGCTCTGGGAGACGTAGACATCGGTTGGCGCAGGGAGCAGTGATTCTCCGCGCAGGAATCCGTAGGAGTCGTCGACGACTTCGAGGACGCCTCCGGAGAGGATATGTCCTTCGGCTTCCGACTGGGCCTGCAGCAAGCGGAGCACGATGTCCTGCTTTTTCAGGCCGGACAGTCCGGTGACCTCAAGTTCTCTTGCTTTGGCAAGCAATTCCTCTCGGGTCAGGTGTTCGAGTTCGGGGATGTTCAGGCTCGTCATCGGCTACCTCTGCTTTGGGCGCTCTGCTGGCTGGGCTGTGATTTGATTGGGAGAGACGGTCAGCATGTTGGTCGGACGTTCTGTGGAAAGGTTGGACGCACGGATTGGGTTTCGTGGTGTCGGCACTGCGTGGACGGAGTCACGGAAGGGTCCGGAGAACAACGACATTTGGTCGAATCGGTGCTACTGCGCTCAACGACGCCGGTCATGTTGGGTGGCGCGGGGCGCGGAAGCCTGGCTCAAGGGAACAGATCCAATCCTAGCCCCGCGTATCGCGGCTTGGCAAGCAATGAAGGCCGCAACCTCCGAGATTTGGTCCCAAATCACGAAACCGGCTGCGCCCGAAGCTGTGCTTCCGCCTTGTGCCAATCATCGAGGAAGGCCTGGATGCCCTTATCGGTGAGTGGATGCTGCTGCATCTGCTCGAGCACCGGAAAGGGAATCGTCGCGATGTGAGCGCCGACGCGCGCGGCCTCGGCCGTGTGATCGGTGTTGCGCAGCGAAGCGGCAATGACCTGCGCTGGCAGATTGAAGCGGTCGAGCAGATTGACCGTGTCGGCGACGAGCTGGATACCGCTTTCGCCGATGTCGTCAAGCCGTCCAACAAACGGTGAGACATAGGCTGCGCCGGCGCGGGCGGCCAGCAATGCCTGGTTGAGCGAGAAAATCAGCGTGGTGTTGATCCGGATGCCCTCTTGCGAGAGCGCCTTGATTGCAGCGAGTCCTGGGCCGTCAATGGGAATCTTGACGACGACCTTCTCATGCCAGCCGGCAAGCTCGCGGGCTTCCTGGATCAACTCAGCGGTCGTGCGTGAGACGCACTCAGCCGAAATGGGACCATCGACCATCTCGGCGATGCGCAGGATGCGTTCGCGGTAGGTGATCGCATCGTCGCCCTCGTGGGTGACGGCGCGGGAGTGCAGCGACGGGTTGGTCGTGATGCCATCGCAGACCCCCCAGTCGACGGCCTGTTGGATTTCGTCGAGTCGGGCGGTGTCGAGGAAGATCTTCATGGTGGCAGTTCCTTTACCGACGATTATGGCTGCATTATGGCTGCATCATGGTTAAGCAGCAGCTATGGCTGCAAGGTAACGAGCGCGATCTGAACAGGCAGTAGCAGCGACATGAGGATCGCGAAGACGAGTGGTCCGCGGTCGTTGAGCGCGTCGGTGAGTTCGTCGGAGATTTGGCCGCTCTTGCGCGCCTGGAGGGAGAGCAGCCGGACTCTCCGAACTCCGGCGAACATACCTGGCACGAGAACGAAGAGCGAGACCAGATAGAGGACTTCGGCGGCGAGCAGCCAGCCGGTTTCGATTGGATCGACGCTCTCGGCGCGGATGCCCCAGACAGCGCCCAGAACGCCGGTCGCGATAATGCCCGGCAGGAGCAATCGGGTGTGAGCGCGGTCGGCCGAACGGAAGAGGACATCGCGCTCGACCGCGTCATCGGTCTGCCAGGCGCGTGTCAGGGCGAGCGTCAACGCAGCCACGCCGCCTGCGAAGACCACGGTGGCGAGCGTGGTGAGAAATCGGAAGATATCGTCTTCGCTCACGTGTGAGGGCCTTCGGCAGATCCCTCTGCTCCCTCTGAGTGGGAGGGCGAGGATGTGGGACGATTGGTTGCGCCAGCCGGATGACGGAGGGCCGTCTCCGCTTCGGAGAGGACTGAGTCGATGAACCCGACGAAGAGCGGATGCGACCGCTCGGGGCGCGACTTGAGCTCGGGATGAAACTGCGAGCCGAGCATGAAGGGATGCTCGTGGACCTCGGCAATTTCGACCAGCGCGCCATCGCGTGATGTGCCGCTGGCGACGAGTCCGGCGCGCTCGAAGCGCTCGCGGTACTCGGGATTGAACTCCCAGCGGTGGCGATGTCGCTCGTGAGCGATGCCCGTCTCGTACAACTGCCGCGCACGGGTCTCGGGATGTAACTGGCAGGTATACATGCCGAGCCGCATTGTGCCGCCCTTCTCGCTCACTGCGCGCTGTTCGTCGAGCAGTGCGATGACGGGCGCCTCGGTGTCTTCGTCGGCCTCGGTCGTGTTGGCGTCTGGTAGGTCGAGCCGTTCTCGGGCAAACGCGATGACCATGTTCTGCATCCCCCGGCACAGTCCGAGATAGGGAATCCGCTGTTGTAACGCGAAGCGGGCCACGCCGATTTCACCCTCAATCCCACGTTCGCCAAACCCGCCTGGCACGATCACGCCGTCTACGTCGGCGAGCGCAGCGGCGATCTCCGGCTGATCGGCTTCGTCGAGGTCGTCCGATTGGATCCAGGTGATATCGACGCTCGCACGGCGCTGCGCGCCGGCGTGAATCAGCGCTTCCTTGACCGAAAGGTAGGCATCTCTCAGCTCGACGTACTTGCCGACGATGGCGACGCGGCAGACTCGCTCGGTCTGGCCCAACCGTTCGGTCCATTCGGTCCAAGCACTGATCGAGCGGTCTGCGACACAAGGCTTCGGTTCCAGTCCGAGTCGATCCACGGTGAGATCCGTGAGCCCGGCTCGTTCAAGCATTGAGGGGACCTGGTAGATCGACGAGGCGGTCTCGAGCGTCATGACTGCCTCAGCCGGGACGTCGCAGAAGAGGGCGAGCTTGTCGGTAATCGAATCTTCAGCAGGGATGTCGGTGCGAGAGATGATCACGTCGGGCTGGATGCCCATGCTGCGCAAGGTGCGCACTGAGTGCTGGGTCGGTTTCGTCTTGAGTTCGTCGGTGGCCTTGAGATGGAAGAGCGGGGTGACATGGATGGCGAGCGTGCCGTTGCGCGGTTCTTCGTAGCGCATCTGGCGGATCGCTTCGAGGAACGCCTGGCCTTCAATGTCGCCGACAGTGCCGCCGACTTCCACGATCAGGACATCGACTCCGGCCTTCAGCGCCAGTCCACGGACTCGTTCCTTGACCAGGTCGGTGACGTGCGGCACGGTCTGGATGGTGCCGCCGAGGTAGTCGCCACGCCGCTCGCGCTCGATCAGCTCAGCCGAAATCTGGCCCATCGTGACTGACGAGGCGGACGTTAAGTTCTGGTCGAGGAAGCGTTCGTAGTGACCCAGATCGAGGTCGGTCTCTGCGCCGTCGTCGGTCACGTAGACCTCACCGTGCTGGTAGGGCGACATCGTGCCGGGGTCGACATTGAGGTAGGGGTCAAGCTTCTGGACGGTGACGGAGAGGCCTCGCGACTGGAGCAGTCGACCGAGTGAGGCGGTGGTGATGCCCTTGCCGACGGAGGAGATCACGCCGCCGGTGATGAAGATGTACTTCGGTGACGGTTCGTCGCTACTCACTGGCCCCATGATCCATTGGTGATCCGCCCTGCAAGTTGACCAGGAGATCAACCTGGTCGCCATCGTTGAGCGGATCTTCCGGAAGCGCTTGCACCGAGTTGATGACGACGGCGATCGCCTCCTGGTCTTGCTCGGAGAACTCCTCAGACTCGAGGATGTGCTGCGTGGTGATGCCGTCGAACCAGTCAACGCTGAGGTTGGACTTCTTCGATTTCGAGAGTGGGACAAGCGTCATGAAGAGCTTGACGTTGATGGCCATGTCGGACTCCGTCGCTGGTTGGTTGGGAGTGTATCAACGGGCTGCGCCGAGAGCGTCGCTCGCTTCACGCAATGTGTGGACGGCTGCACTGCGGACGCCGGGATTGTTCGGTTGGCCGCCCATCGGGTAGGGAAACAGCGTGGCGTAGCGGGACAGGGTGACGGCCATGTGCTGGGCGACGGGTGTGTACACATCGTGCGGAAATTCGCGCCAGAAGGTGGCGGCCTCTCCCCAGCAGGCGGCCAGCGCCTGAGCCTCATATGAGTACCGCTGCGGTTCGATTTCGATGTCGCTATTCAGCAGGCCGATCCGATCGAACAGATCGCTTTGGACTCGATCGACGGAATTCAGCATCGCTTGCGCTGCGGTCCGTTCAATCGCTTCAGGCTCTGGGTCCCCGCTGCGGCGAGCGGTGATCAGAATATGCACCGGAGCCTCATCGAAGTCGGACTCCGGCAACCAGGGCGAGACCTGCTCGGTCATTGGACCTTCACGCCGCCAGGCGCGCCGATCATCGTCGCAACCCACGATGAGTCCCCAGGCCGGACCGAAGGGGGAGACACCAATCCCATAGACGGTCACCGGACGGTCGGCGCGTAACTCGCGGCGAATCCGTTGCCGTGTGAGCAAGCGTTGCAGTCGATTGGGATAGGCCGAGTCCTTCACGTCGGCAGCAACGCCGAGCGCCGAGAGTCCGGCGCGCAGGGATGCGGGCAACTCCGCGTCCTGTGGCGGTTGGTAGCCGATGCCGGTGACTGATCCAACGATGTAGCTCGGTTGCGGCGCGCCGATCTGCCCAATATGGGCAATCAGACAGCCGACCAGCGGCGCCCAGTGATACTCGTAGCGCGCGTTGACGAACGCCTTCACGTCAGGCTCCTCAGCACAGTGGCTTGAGCATACGGAGGCGCAGGTATGCTGAGACAGCCCATGCCAAACTCAACCAACGACCGCGCCGCCATCGAACCGACGATCGATGTCCTGGACTCCGGGCTGCGCGTTGTCGTGACGTCGATTCCGCACTCGCAGGCCGCGGTGTTGGCCGCGTACGTCGGCGTTGGATCTCGCGACGAGGCACGCGACACGCTGGGTCTGTCCCACTATCTCGAACACATGCTGTTCAAGGGCACCGAGTCTCGACCCGAACCGACGGCAATCTCGGCCGCAATCGAGGGCGCGGGTGGGTCGCTGAACGCGTTCACCTCGCGCGAGCTGACCTGCTTTTGGAATCGGGTGCCGTTCAACAAACTTCCCCTGGCAATGGATGTGCTGGCCGACTCGGTGCGCAACTCGCTGTTGGCCGAGTCGGAGATCGAACGCGAGCGAACGGTGATCTGCTCGGAGATCCGGCGAGCGCACGACCAGCCCGGACAGCGCGCCGGGCAACTGTTGAACCAGGCAACCTACGGCGAGCAGCCGTTGGGGTGGGAAATCGCCGGCGACCTGGAATCGGTCGGCGCCGTCACACGTCAGCATCTGGCAGCGCACATTGAGACGTTCTACCGACCGTCGAACATCGTGCTGTCGGTGGCCGGGAATGTGGGGCGTGAAGACGTGCTCGAGTTCGCCGAGCGGCACTGGAGCGCGGGCTGGGCGGATGGATCGGATGCAGACGTTCCTGCCAGGCCTCGAGCGACTGATGCGATGTCCGATGACATGGCGCAGATCGAAACTCGCGACAACGAACAGTGCAACCTGGCGCTCTCGCTGCGGGCCATCTCGCGTCTCGATCCCGACCGCTATGCGATGACTCTGATGAACGAGGTGCTGGGCGGTGGGATGACTTCTCGGCTATTCACGGAAATCCGGGAGAAGCGCGGCCTGGCCTATTCGGTGGGATCGCATCCGACTGCGTTCGACGACACCGGACATCTCTCCATCATGGCTGGTGTGACTGCCGAGCATGTGCTGGAAACCGTCGAAGTGGTGATCGACGAGTTGCGGAAGATCAGCTCGGAACCTGTGAACAACGAAGAGCTTGAGCGGGTGCGTGAACACGCGGTGGGCTCATTCCGTCTGAGCCTGGACGCCGCTGCGAGCTGGTGTCATCGGGCGGGCGGGATGTTGATCTCGAACGGGACGATCGAGCCGGTTGAGGAAACGATCGCCGGTTTCGAGTCGGTGACGGCGGTGGACGTTCAGCGAGCGGCGCAGCGGATTGTCCGCGAGGGCAACCTGGCGGCTGCGGTGGTCGGCCCGTTTGACGATCTCGACGGTCTGCGCGAACGCGTCGACGGCTTCAGCCCCAACTCCAACTAGCGACGAACAAATGGAGCGCCGTGATGGATGACGTCCGCGCCCTGCTCGTACTGCTTCCCGACACCCCGATCCCCGACGCGGCGACCTTGGAGTATGCCGACGGCCTCATTCTGGTTCCACCGCAAGATGAGAGCGACTTCAGCACGGTGCGTGAACGCGTGAGCGCAGCGATCGAGTTGGGACCGCCGCTGTACCTAGTGATTCCTGCGCTTGACTCAGGACTCACTCGAACGTATCTGCAGAGCGCCTTGCAGGCAGGCGTCTATGGAGTCGCCGTACAGACGGCAGCCAGTGTTGATCAGCTTCGCTATCTCGAAGGGATCCTGGAGGAGGTCGAGATTCGTGAGGGGATCCGCCCCGGACTGACGGCGATGGCGGTGGGCTTTCATGATCCACGCGCAATCAACATCATGTCCGAGGCGCTGGCCGCGATGCGCGACTCCGCCGACCGGATGACCTGGATCGCGTACGACGAAGCGCAATTCGCAGAGTCATTGGGAGTCGCGCCCGATAGTGCGACCGTTGCGGTCGGCGGCTCGAATGTCGTGCTGACCGCGGCAGCGTTTGATCTACCGGTCGTGTTCGGATTGCCAAGTGATGCGGAACGCGCAGCCGCTCTCGGTTTCCGTGGCTGCGCGACGGATGATCCCGCGGAACTCGAAGGTCTGCGTGCAATCTTCAGTCGACCAGAATCGGAATCAGCAACTGACGAGGAGGATTCGTAGTGGCAGCCATTGTGATGCGATCGATGTTGTCGGTGCCGGGAATTCGCGAGCGCTTCATTGAGAAGGCGCGCGACGCCGAAACTGACGTGCTGTGTTTCGACCTTGAGGACTCGGTGGCCTGGGACGACAAACCGGCGGCTCGCGAGCTGCTCTGCCGCGTCCTGCCCGACTTTCCCAAGCGAGGACGGCAAGTGTTCGTCAGGACCAACGGCTATGACACGGGGCTGATCGAACAGGAACTCGATGCCATTGTCCAACCGTGGCTGGATGGCGTCAGTGTCTCGAAGATTGAGTCGGCGCGTGATGTGCAACGGATCGATGACTACCTGACGTTGCTGGAGCGGGCGCGAGGGTTGGCAGACGGGCAGGTGAAGATCGCCGCCTGGATCGAGAATGCCCATGCCGTCGCGAACGCGTATGAGATTTGTGCGGCGTCGGAGCGCCTGGTGGGCATTTGCGTCGGTGGCGAAGACTATGCCGTGAGCATTGGCGTGCGTCGGACGAAGGGCGGGGCAGAATTGGAGTTGGCCCGGCGTGCGTCGGTCAATGCGGCACATGCGGCCGGCATCGCTCCGTTGGACACGCCCTGGACCGACATCCGCGATCCTGAAGGATTTGAAGATGAGCTGGCGCGGATGAAGGAGATCGGATTCCTGGGCAAGTTCTGTATTCACCCCGATCAGTTGGGCCCGTCAAATCGCGTGTTCAGCCCGCCGTCAGACGATGTCGATTGGGCGCGTCGGGTCGTGGACGCCTACCAGGAGGGCGTCGAGCAGAACCTGGGAGCCGTGGCCCTGGACGGCCAAATGATCGACAAGCCAGTGCTCGAGCAGGCCGAGAATGTGCTGGCCCGCTCAGAGCAGATCGCAGCGATGGAGTCGGCGCGCTAGTCGAATTCATATGGGATCGGAGAGATGTGGATGATCTGAATGATCAGTGGATTGACGAACTCAAAGAACGCAGAGATTTCAAACGCAGTGATCAAGTAGACGGCCCTCTGCTCGCCATTTGTGAGATCGGAGACGAGCGGATTCGTCAACGTCGGATCCTTCAATAGGACTGCGCTCAACGCCTCCCAGGCTGCCAATCCTTCGAAGTCCAACCGCCGTCGGTCCTGCCTCGCGGCAGGAGTGAACATGAGGTCGTAACCGCTCGGCGGAGCGGTCACAGCAGAGGGATCGCTTCTTCAAAGCTTGAATGGTGCTTGAGTCGATCTTCGAGTTCCGGGTGCAATGCCATGTGCTCGCGCAGTCTCACCGTTTGTTTGGGGCCCGATTGGGCACGTCGCGTCTGTATGCGCTCATCGAGCTGGCGACCAATCGCATCTTCGTCAATTGGGAGTCCCGCGGCACGTGCTTCTTGCCAAGGGCGTTCCGACATGATGCACTCTGTCAACTCGACCGTGCTCAAGTTCATAAATTCGCGGTCTGTCGCATAAAGCAGGGCACCGGGATACCAGCCGTCATCTCGGGGATTGGTCCTTGCATCTACGGGGATTGGACCAACGCCATGGCGGGAGTATCTGTCCTCAACGGACACGACGATCGGGCCATCACTGCGTGCCTCGATAGATTCCGCATACAGGAGTCGACGCAGAACTAACCGGGTGATGCCCTGGACGTAATACATCAAGTCTTGCAGCCGACGGTGGTCCAACTGTGCGTTGCGCTCAGACGCGACGAACAGGAGAAACTCGGCAGCTTCCAATGCAGTCATAAGTGGCGGTCCGCCATGAAGTTGCGCTCGGCTCATGCGTCGAGAGTAGCAATCCGAAGTCGCAGCGTCACCTCAGAACAGACGGGGTTCCCGTTAGAGCACGCCGGGCGGGTTGCGGCCCAGGCGGAAGGCTCCGGTTCGTTCGTAGGCTGAGTCGGCGACGTAGACGTGTTGGCTGGCGACGAGGATGTCCCGTAGCAACCGTTGCAACGGATTGTCGATGAAGGCCGCTGCTCCGCCGCCGGTGTGGTGGGCGAAGCGAACGACATCGACGCAGGCATCGGTGACCCAGGTGACCATCGCTCGGATGCGCGCATCGTCAGCAGGGGTCGTCGGCTGGCCGGCTTCTCGTTGGGCCATGGCGCCGTCGAGGGTGGTCATCGCGTAGGCGCGGGCGGCTTCGTAGCGGCAGGACATCTCGCCGAAGTCGCGCTGAAACACGCTGCGATCGGCGATGGCTTCAGCGGAGGCGAACCGGACTCGCTTGGTGAGCTCGCCGTTCAGCAAATCGAGCGCCTGTCGAGCTGCGCCGAGCGCAATACCGGTGTGTCCGGGGCTGAGGAATGTGATGGTGGGGTTCTCGAACCAGGCGCCGCCTCGATTCGCATGCACTCCTCCGAATGGCGTCGTGAACTCGGGCCGCACTACCACGTCGCGCATCTGATAGTGGCAGCTTCCAGTGCCTTCGAGACCCATCACGTGCCAACTGTCCTCGACGGCCACGCGCGCCTGCGGGACGACGGATCCGATGACGGGCGGCAGCCCGTCCTCGGGTGTTGGCCTTGATCCGTCTTCCTTGACGACGACCGAGTTGGCCAAGACCCATCCGCAATGCCGGATACCGCTGCAAAACGACCAGCGGCCGTTGAGTCGGTAGGTACCGTCAGCCAGCGCTGTCGCCCGACCCTCAGGATTGGCTGTTCCTGCGATCCGTGGGAAGTCGTTGCCGAAGATCGTGTCGAGACCTACGCCGTCGGCGAGGTGCGCGCCAGCCAACCCGGCCGTTTCAGCCTGAATCATTGCGACCCAGCCGCTGGAGACATCCACCGCGGCGAGCTGTTCGAAGGCTTCCACCTGGGTTGCGGGATGGACATCGTGGCCACCGACCTCTCTCGGCGAGGCCATGGCGAAGAAGCCGGCATCCTCGAGCGCGGCGACAGACTCGGTAGCGAGGGTATTGCCGACGGCCGACGCCGTCGCGTGTTCAGCAAGTGTGGTAGCGACAGCTTCCGCTCGCTCGATCCAGTCGAACCGTTCCCGCAAGCGCTCTGCGCTGGTGCGACTCATGGCTGGACCTCCAAAGCTCTTTGCGTGCTATAGCCCAGGTCGGACGGGGAGGCCGAGTTGGTGCTGGCCTCGGCGGATGTAGGCGGATTGGGTCTGGATCACGTGTTGGCTGACGGTCTGGATGTCTCGCAGCAGGCGGGCCAGGACGTTGTCGCTGTAGACAGCCGGCCCTCCAGCGTGTTCGTGGACCGTGCGTACGATCTCTTCGGCTGTTTGATGAGCCCAGCGCAACGCTGATCGAGCACGGTCGTCCAGGCGCACCGCATCCTCGACCGAACGCACGGGCGCCGTCAGCAACTCCTCGAAGAGATGATGGCCAAAGCCTTCCATCACCTCGAGTTGGGCCGCGCATCGTCCGAGGTCGCCCTGGAAGTGCTGCTGCTCGGCAATCGAGGATCGTTGTCCTGTACGGGTGTGAGATGTGGCTTGCGTCGTGATCTCTTCGACAGCTCGTTTGGCGACGCCGAGGGGGAATCCGTAACCGGCAGCGGTGAGGAAGGTGACGGTCGGGCGGGCCAGCCAGCCGTCGCCGCGCAGCGGTGGACGTTCGAAGCCGACCAGGCACATCTCGTTGGGGACGAAGACGTCGTCGAAGCGGTAGTGCGTCGAGCCGGTCCCGCGCATGCCGAGCGTGTGCCAGGTGTCCTCGACGGTCACATCGGATTTCGGCGCCGAGGCGATGACCAGCGGCGGCGGTTTGCCCGGTTCAGGGTCCCGTCCGATGATCCGGCACTGAGCGAGGACGTAGTCGCTGTGGTGGATACCGGAGGCCCAGCCCCAGCGTCCGTTGACGAGCCAACCGCCATCGACCTGCTCGGCTTCCCCATCGGGCGCGATTGAGCCGCAGGTCACCGGCCAGCGCTGATCGGCGTTGGCGAAGATGCGCTCGACCGAGTCGTCGGGCAGACGTGATGCGAGCCAGGCGGACTCATGCGCGCCGATCAACGCGCACCAACCGGCGGAGGAGTCGTGGGAGGTGATGTCGGCGATCACTTGTGTCTGGAGCCTGGGATGCGCGTTGACGCCGCCGAGCTCGGTGGGCGCACAGAGGTTGAACGCGTTGACGCTGCGCAGCGCGGCTTCTGTTGTCGGGGAGAGTTGGCGCAGTTCCTCGTTGCTCTCGGATTCGCCGCGCAGGGTGTCGCCGATGGCGGCAATGCGGTCGCGCCACTCGGCTCGCTGGTCGGACAGGGTGGTGGTCATTCGCGAACTCCGATCAGTCCTGAACGAAATGTACGTCCTGGCGTAGCAATGCTGGTGTTTCGCACGGGCCCGTATTCAGAAGCGTAGGGTGACGACAGGACTGAGGAGGCAACAGAGAGGAGGAACGCAATGACGTTCCGACACGCCACCCTCATCCACAAGCGCCGCCAGCAGCAGTTGCGGAGACGCATCATCCCCGCAGCGACCCTGACGGCCGCCGCGCTCGTGGCGGTCGTGTTGTTTCTGGCCACCGCGGGAGCAGCCCGCGCAGCAAGTCCGCAAGAATCTCCCTCACTGCCGCCCGCCTGCGATGGGCTGAGGCCGATCACGCTGACGGCCAGCACAGCAGGCACGGTGAGAGGCGCGAACGCGGCGCCGTCCGGAAACTGCAGTATTGAGCTTGACTTGAGCGTTGTTGCCGCTCCCGTAGACGGAGCCCAACAAGCTGTGTCCCAACCGTGCGTCGTGACTGCGACGCCTCGCTCGTCAGTTGTACGAGGAGCCCGTGTCCTGGTGGGGTTCAACGGAGGCTGTGATCGTGTCCGTGTTGGATTAAGAATCGACGTCGCGGCCATCTCCCAATCACCAGACGATGACCCAGTTGCAAACGGAAGCTCTACGGGCCTTACTACGGTTCATGCGGAAGTGTTGGGCAACGACGTAGTCGGCCTGGATCTGTTTTACAGCCGCGTAGTGACGACCTGGGAACATTCGTCGACCAATATTACCTCCGCCTACTACCAACCATCGACTTGGGATAGAGACACCCCAACGAACTGGACTGTTGAGTCAGTATCGCACTACGGACGGCAGATCAACAGGCAGTTGTATCGCGCAGTTCAAGTCGCTTGGTTTCACATACATATTCCCATCATTGCGGACACGAGAGCCTACACACACATAACGCTCGATGCGAAACCGGGAGGGGCTTTCAGTTGCGACTTCGGCCCTAGCTACTGGATCAACCCGTATTTCAACGCATTCTTCGAGTTCACTTGCGAGCCCCAATAGGGCCACCAGTGGAGAGGGAACGTGGATTGATCGACCCTCCGAACGGATTGCCGTCCCGATCCGCCGCTTCGGGTTGATGCCGCACCGCTGACTTGGTGCGGAAGGAAATGGAGAGCGATATGACTGCATACCGTCCCTACCCAGGCTCGGGCGACGGATCTGGAGGTTGGTTCACTCTAGAACGGCGAAATGCAGGAGCGCAGTTTTCCTTGTTCCTCGGAGTGCTGATGTGTTGTGGATCGATCGTCACCATCTGGTCATACGCCTTCCTGGTCGCGCCGGCTTCGATGCCGTTCTTCATCGCCGGGATGACGTTGCGGCCTTCACGTGCCCATGTGATCATCAGCGCACTTGGGCTGGCCTGGGCGTTCATGTGGATCGCGTTCGTGCTGCACGACTATCACGAGATGGTGTTCGACGGCGCCGCGAGGATTCTAGGCGATGCCTGCTGAGGCTGGCGCCCCGACCAGGGCGATGGAGGAGCACCAACATGACTCAACAAGAGACCGATTCAGGTTCTGCGACAGATGCGCGAGCGTCCCGGCGCACGACCTTTAGGTTGACCATCGTTATGAAGTGGATTGAGATTTCGACTGCCGTGATGCTGGTTGGCATGGTAATCGGCACAACGTCGTCGGTATGGTGGTTTGCGATCGGAAGCGTGTTGGCCGTCTACTCATCCCTCCTAGTCGGTCATGTGCTGGTAGCGGTCAGCCTGTTTCTCAAACGATCCCGCGGACGAACGGCAATCGCGCTCCTGCTGGCCGTACTGATGTGGTGGCCCGTAGTGTTGGGCGACCACATTTTGGCCTGAAAAATCCAGGAAAGGAGCGATGCGATGTCTTCAGTTGAACAAGATTCGCCAAGGCAGATCGAAACGCGATGGCGTGTAGCTCGCAGGCGAATAGGTGCCGTGCTGCTGAGTATCGCATGTCTCAGCAGCGCCCTCGGCCTCCTTACAGCGACTACGGTCGGTTCAGCGCTCATGGTCTTGAGCCTGTTGATTCTTGGCATGTCCCTCGCACTGTACTCAACCAAGCGACGGCTAATCATCTCGGTTCCAATTCTCGCTCTGGGCGTGCTCGGGATCATCATCATCGTTGGGGCGAACACCTAGTGCCCCCTCAAGACACCACAGACAGTCACCTTCCGTTGGTACAAATGTATGAAGTGGATACGACAATGGCTCGACAACAAATCCTGAACAGTTGCCGTTCACCTGTGCACGCCGTCCTCGGAGCGCTGATGCTTGACTTGGGACTGCTCCTGATGCTGTTGTCGTTCCTGTTCGTGTATGGGTTGGGTGTCCACGCTGGTCTGTTTGCCCTCGCGGGAGGACCGTTGCTGATTGTTGGCATCTTGGTCGACCGCACGCCAGCCCGAATCATTGCGTTTGCAGTCGGGTTGGCCATTGGCTGTGGCTGGATCTACATGGCCTGGAATTGGTGAGCTGACTGATCATGACGAACCCTCCTCCCGGACAACTCGTAGCTCAACGGCCTAGCACGAGGGACCGCGTCGCCTTCGGGGTATCTGCTCTGGCGACGTTTGCGTTGGTGATGTCGGTTGCGTCGATCTTGAGCATTGGGGTGTTCATCGGTGTGGGTGCGGTGCCGCTGTTCCTGTTGGGTGTGTGGCTGTCGCCCGTGCGGGGACGGGTTGCGCTGGCGGTGCTCGGCGTCTGTTGGGGTGTGTTCTGTGTGGTGGTGCTGGCCGTCGGCTCGAGCTTGTGATTCGGCGCTAGGCGGTGGAGCGCCCTCACCCTAACCCTCTCCCAGAGGGAGAGGGGATCAGACCTGGGAGAGAGAGGATCGGAGAGGAGAAGTGGGCATGCGCGCATAGACTGACCCTCAGTGCAGTTGCGAGGAGCAGAGCTATGGCTAGTGTGTCGGATGTCCGAGAGATCATCGCCGGCGACGGTGAGACCGGTGTCGAAATCACCCGCAACGTGCGACGCTGGGTCGATGAACAGGTGATTCCCAACGCGGTCGAGCTTGAGCATTCGGGCGAGTTCCCCGCCAAAATCCACGCCGACATGTGCGAGATGGGCATCTTCGGGATCACCTTCCCCGAGTCGCACGGCGGACTCGGACTCTCTTTCGAGACCTATTCGGCCGTGATAGAAGAGATCGCGCGGGGCTGGATGGGTCTCGCCGGAATCATCAATACCAACGTGATCGACGGCTGGATCATCGACGAGCACGGCACTGACGAGCAGAAAGATCGCTTCCTGCCCGGTCTCGCCACGGGCGAGCTGCAGGGCTGCTTCACGATCACAGAGCCAAATGCCGGCTCTGACGCGCAGGCGATCCGGACCACAGCGTCTCGCGACGGCGACGATTACATCCTCAACGGCAACAAGCTGTTTGTGACCAACGGCGATCGCGGCGATGTCTACCTGGCGATGACGAAGACTGATCCGTCGGCGCAGCCGCGACATCGCGGCATCTCGGCCTTCCTGGTCGAGAAAGGCACGCCGGGATTCTCGATGGCGCGCACGATCGACAAGCTGGGTTACAAGGGTCCCGAAACGGCGGAGCTGTTCCTCGAGGACGCCCGCGTGCCGATGGACAACCTGCTCGGTGGGCAGGAAGGTCGCGGCTTCCAGCAGATGATCTCCGGACTTGAGATTGGGCGGATCAACGTTGCGTCGCGCGCCACGGGTGTCGCGCAGGCGGCGTTTGATGCGGCGATTGTCTATGCGCAGCAGCGCGAGACGATGGGTCGGCCGATTGCGGAACACCAGGCGATCCAGCTCAAACTGGCCGAGATGGCGACCAAGATTCGCGCGGCGCGGTTGCTGACGCGGGACGCGGCACGCAAGAAGGACAGCGGTCAGCGCTCCGACCTCGATGTCGGCATGGCCAAGCTGTTCGCGACCGAGGTCGCGCTGGAATGCACGCTCGAATCGATGCGCGTGCATGGCGGCGTCGGCTATACGAAGGAGCTGCCGGTCGAGCGGTACTATCGCGACGCGCCGTTGATGGCGGTCGCCGAGGGGACAAACGAGATCCAGCGGATCGTGATCGCGCGGCGTCTGCTGGAGCTGTACAAGGTCGACTGAGGCCTTGCAGACGGCAGTGCCAGCGCGGCGAGATACCCGCGCCGAGCGCGGGTATGACGGACTTTTGACAGGAGGATTCTAATGCCGACGAAGGAACTGTACGGACGCTATCTGGATGAATTTGAAGTGGGTGAAGTCGTTGAGCACTGGCCGGCGCGGACGGTGACCGAGGCCGATGACCTGATGTTCTGCATGCTGACGATGAATCATCATCCGCTGCACACGAACAAGCAGTACGCCGAGGACACGCAGTTCGGTCAGCGTGTGGTCTCGGGTCCATTTGTCTATTCGCTGGTCTTCGGGATGACGGTGCCGACGATTTCTGGCAAGGCGATCGCCAATCTGGCGACAACGGATCTGCGCCACACCGCGCCCGTTTTCCACGGCGACACGCTGCAAGCGCGGACAGAGGTGCTGGAGATCAGGGAGAGCAAGAGTCAGACGGATCGTGGGATCGTCACGGTGCATACAACAGCGGCCAACCAGGACGGGACCGAAGTGCTGTCATTTCATCGGGCAGTGATGATCCCGAAGCGACCGGAGTAAGATTCGATCCCGTGATTCCTGCGTGTGCATGAATTCCGAGCCACGGACATTGCACTGGTATGAGGGGTGTCGGTGTCGCTCAGCTGTCCCGCTCGCGAAGGTCGAGGGACGACTGCCGGTCGCTCGCCGAATGTCGTTGGGTGCTTCGTGATTCCTGCCTGCGCAGGAATGACGGATCGGGTGAGACGGACTGAATCAGGTATTCACGGACTGGTCCCCGGCCTCTGGCATCGGAGTTGATGGACCGTCGGACACGTACTTCTGTGAGGGCAAATTGGTCTGACGAATACATGGCGGCGACGTCCGGGTGCCCGGAGTTTGATAGTGCTACGTCTGCTCCCTGGCTGGCCAGAGTCGATGCTGTGCGTGCCAGTCGTGCCTGATCTTCAGCGCCGAACTCCTTGGCGGTGTAGGCGGTGAAGTAGGCGGTCTCGCTGACTGGTACGTATGGCGGGTCGAAGTAGGCGAAGTCTCCTGGTCCGGCTGTTGCCGGCGCGGTGGTGAAGTCTGCGACATTCAGCGTGACTCCCTGTAGCGCTGCTGACACCGCGTGCAGATTACGTTCATCGCAGATGGTGGGGTTCTGGTATTTGCCGTGGGGGACGTTGAAGCGGCCCTTGCTGTTGACCCGGTAGAGGCCGTTGAAGCAGGTCTTGTTGAGGAAGATGAGGTTGGCCGCTCCACCAAGATCGCATGTCAGGTTCTTGCCGCGAATCTTGTAGTAGTACGCGGCCCGATCCTCGCTGTGGCGGTACTTGGTTTGATGGACCTTGAGCGCTCGGATCAGTTGATCGACGTTGTCCCGGACCTGCGTGTAGGCGTTGATCAGTTCCTCGTTACTGTCCGAGAGGACGGCATGCTTGAATCGACCCTCGGCCTGGAGGGCGAAGAAGAGCGCTCCACCTCCGAGGAATGGTTCGTAGTAAGTGTCGATCTGCCTGGGAGCCGCCTGGAGTAGCTCTGGCAGCAGGGCAGTCTTGCCGCCGGCCCATTTGAGGAATGGTTTAGCCATCTCAGCCGCTGTTCCTGACGGCCTCGATGGCCTGGTCGACGGCTGCGTCGATGCGCTGCATGAGCAGGTCTGATCTGTTCTGATAGAGGCTGCGTGTCCAATCGATCCGCCAGCGCTGCTCGAGGCTGAGTTGATCTGCGGCGGTTGCCTCTTCGACCTCATCCTCGTCCTCGATCGTGACTTCGCCATTGGGACGAATCAGCGCGTCGAGGAGTAGGTCGTGGAACTCGATCGTCTGACCGTCGAAGAAGACGCGGTCCACGGTGTCGAGGCGGTAGATGCGAAGGTCGCCGTTGGGCTTGTGCAATCGGTAGGCGCTGTAGGGCTTGCCCGGCCACCAGATGCCCCAGCTTGTGAATCCGCTGGCTCGGGGATAACGATCGATTGCGCGTGGATCCTTGTCCGCAACCCAGCGCCCGACGATCACTTCGGGCGTCGCCAGCCAGCGCTCGAGGGGAAACTCGAGGATGCGTCCGTCAAGCGCGACCTTGCGCTCGACGATCGTTGCGGAGGGTGCTGGGGGCAGTTGGAGACAGCCGGCGGACTCGCTCATGTGAGCAGATTACTGCTAGCGATTTGGTTTGCGATATTGAGCGGCTACCGTGCTACTCTTGCCTGCGGATCACGGTGATCCTTCCGTTCACCGTCCAGATTTCAATGGAAACAGTCATGTCGCTCGCCGTTGATGGTTGAGCGCCCGAGTTGGAGTGCGCAAAGATGCCGGCAGTCGTGGCGATTGGTGGGCAGTGGGGCGATGAAGGCAAGGGTCGGGTCGTAGACCTTCTGGCGCGTAAGGCGTCGATCGTGGTGCGCTACTCGGCGGGCAACAACGCCGGACACACGATTGTCAACGCCAAAGGCAAGTTCGCGTTACATCTGGTGCCGGCGGGCATCTTCTATCCCGATAAAACGGCGATCATCGGCAACGGCCTGGTCATTGACCCGCAGGCGTTGATCGACGAGATCACCATGCTCGAGACCCGCGGCGTCAGCACCGACAAGCTCAAGGTCTCGGACCGTGCGCACCTAGTGATGCCCTGGCACCCGATCATCGACCAGCAGGAAGAGCAGTTCCGTGGCGCGGCAGCGGTCGGCACGACGGGCAAAGGCGTGGGACCGGCGTTCTCGGACAAGGTGGCGCGTTGGGGTATCCGCATGTCGGAGTTGGCCGACGCCGAGGGGTTTATGGCTCGGCTGCGGCTGGTGCTCGACTACAAGAACGAGATGCTGACCAAGCTGTACGGCGTCGAACCACTTGACTTCGACAGCGTGTACCAGACCTACCGCGAGTATTGGGCCCGTCTGGCGCCGTACGTGACCGACACATCACTGATCTGCCACGAGGCGCTGCGGCGCGGCGACCGGATTCTGCTTGAGGGCGCGCAGGGATCGTTGTTGGACCTCGATGCGGGGACATACGACTACGTGACCTCTTCGGTGCCGACCTCAATGGCTGGTGGCGCGGCGGTCGGCGCGGGCATTGCGCCGCGCGACATCGACCGTGTGATCGGCGTCTACAAGGCGTATCAGACTCGGGTCGGCAACGGTCCGATGCCAACCGAACTGCACGGCGCAGAGGGCGATCGCCTGCGCGACGCCGGTCAGGAGTACGGCACCACCACGGGCCGGCCGCGTCGTTGCGGCTGGTTCGATTCCGTCGCTGGGCGATACACGATTCGTCTGAACGGATGTCACAGTGTTTCGCTGACCCGGCTCGATGTGTTGGACGAGTTCGAGATGCTCAAGGTCTGTGTGGCGTACAACATCAACGGACGCCGAGTCGACGCCTTCCCCAGCTCGCGGCTCGCTCTCGAGGCTGCCGAACCGATCTATGAGGAGCTGCCCGGCTGGGAAGAAGCAACCACCCACTGCCGCCGCTTCGACGATCTGCCGGCAAACGCCCAGCGCTACGTGCGCCGGATCGAAGACTTGATCGGTGCGCCGGCGGCATTGGTCAGCGTCGGGCCTGAGCGAGATCAAGCGATTATTGTTGATCCGATCCTGTAGCGGACAGGGACCCCCCTCTGCCTTCGGCATCTCCCCCGCAAGGGGGGAGAAGAAGAGTGGTGAATCGGATTCTCCAAGGCAGAGCGGCAATTCGGACGGAGGGCGTTGATGTCGGAAACGGTGATTTCGATTCTCGTCTGGCTGCACGTGATCGGTGTGGCGGTGTGGTTGGGTGGACAGATTGTGACGGCCGCCTGCGTGATTCCTGCGTTGCGTTCTGTGGGCGACCGGACGATCTGGCTTGATGCGCTTGAGGGGTTCACCAGGCGGTTCGGACGCGTCGGCATCGTAGTCATGGTGATCATCGTGATTACCGGCGGCGCGATGGTCGATCCTCGACTGGATCAGGCCGAGAACTTTGGTCCCGACATCTACGACGCCCGCTGGGGCTACATCTTCGTGATCAAGATGGCATTGTGGGCCGTGATGATTGCCCTGATTGGGCTGCATCAGTTTGTCTTCGGTCCACGGCAGTTGGAGTTGGCCCGGAAGTCGGCGGACGCTGAGGAAGACACTCCGGAGTTGAAGCGCGTGCGACGCTTGACCATCATGCTCTCGATTTCTGGCCTGCTGTTGACATTGCTGGTTGCTGGCGCGGGAGCATTCCTCGGCAATCACAACTACTCGATGTTGCCGGCGTGATGCATCGGATTGCGACGATGTCGTTGCCGCTGAAGACCAGAACGGTACTGTTACTGGCGCTGCTGGCTGGAATCCTCAGCATTGCCCTGCTCGCCTTACTGGCCTCGCACTCCACCGTCCAAGGCCAGGAGTCGTCGCTGCGGGCCAACGTGACGATCTGGAAATCCGATGCTGGTGTGGGCGAGTTGTGCATCGAACTGCGCGACGCTGTCGCCGGAGAGACTCGGCAGTGTCCCGCTGCGCGACGGCTCACGTTTGAGCGAGCGCCTCAGAATCGCTGGCTCCGGTCTCGGGCAATCCACATCGCGCCCGAGGTCTCGTTGTGGGTGCGGGCGCGACTCACCGGCAGCCGCGTGGATTTGGGGTTAGGGCTGTCGATCGAAGGCGTGGCTCGCGGCGTCCGGTCGCGTTCGTGGGCGTTCGATTGGGAGACGATTCCTCTGCAACGGTGGGTACAGACATCGACCGTGATCCTGCAGCTTCCGGTCGCGCCGCATGCGGAGTTATGGCCGCCGAAGTTGGGTATCGTGGCCGGAGCACCACGACTGGAGGTGGGCAAGGAGGCCCCCGAGTTCAAGCTTCCATTGCTCAAGGGCGACGGAGATGCCGTGCGATCGCTATCGGATATACGCCAGGGCGATGAGCAACTCACGCTGATCGTGTTCTGGTCATCATGGGCGCCGTTCGTCGGCGAGACGCTCTCCGTGCTGGGTGACCTGGCCACCCGTGAGAGCAACGTGCTGGTGATCGGCATCAACGTGTACGAAGTGACGGACGGCGCGGGCGAGGACTTTGCCTCGAACCACGGCACCAATCTGGTGCATCTCGTCGATCGGGATGGTTCTGTGGCGCAGCATTATCGGGTCGACGGCGTGCCAGAGTTGTTCGTGATCGACTCGGAAGGCGTGTATCGAGGCGTGATCCGCGGCGCGGCGCCGCTGACGGAGATCCTGGCGGTGCTCTACGGGATCGAGTAGCACCGCGTTCCCAGTCCCCGTTTCACGGAGAGGCCCTACAGACAGCGTCCCAGTCCCCGCTTCACGGAGGCCTTTGCGAATCCACCAACTCCGTCATTCCTGCGCGCAGCGCGGGAATCTCGATCCGTTTGGTAACGCCGATGTGCAACTGCGGACGTGTTACCAGCGTCGACTCTGGTGCTGGCCTCAGCGAGATACCCGCGGCAAGCGCGGGTATGACGAATAATTCAAAGGCCTCCTTCACGCGGGGACCAAGAGATCTGACCTTCTAACCTGTCGGATAATCTGCGATCAACGCCCCACGCTGTGATTGCGTTGACAACCAGGCACACTTGAAGACCGAGGAGTTGCACCATGCCCGAGTACGAAGACATTCTGTATGAAACCAAGGGACGATTGGGAATCGTCACCCTGAATCGCCCG
The DNA here is from genome assembly GCA_964291515.2 of Dehalococcoidia bacterium. Classification (GTDB taxonomy): domain Bacteria; phylum Chloroflexota; class Dehalococcoidia; order Bin125; family Bin125; genus Bin125. The sequence continues at coordinate 2,862,868 of OZ219805.1, read as the reverse complement.
GAGAAGATGAACGCGCTCAGCCACCGGTTGCGCGCCGAACTGTTTGACGCCCTCAAGGTGGCAGAGGCGGATGACGGCGTCCACGTGGTGATTATTCGCGGTTCCGGGCGGACCTTCTCGGCCGGATACGACATCACACCGGTGCCGAACCTGTCCGAGTCGGACTATCTCGACTACCGTTCGGGCTTGCCCAACGTTGGTCCGATTCACCCTGGCCAGGGGCAGTGGCCGCAGCACCTGCTGTCGGGTTACTGGCAGATCTGGGAGCTGGCCAAGCCAGTGATCGCTCAGGTACACGGCTACGCCTTGGCGGGCGGCTCGGAGCTGGCCTCGATGTGCGACCTGATGTACGTCGCCGAGGATGCGATCATCGGCTACCCGCCGGTGCGCGCGATGACGACGGTTGACATTCTCTATCACCCCTGGCACATGGGCATGCGCAAGGCGCGAGAGCTCTGCTACACCGGCGACTCGGTCACCGGTCTCGAGGCGGTCGAGCTGGGCTGGGCCAACCGTGCCTTCCCGGTCGACCAGCTGGCAGAGGAAACCGAAAAAATGGGAGAGCGGATCGCCAACATCGCACCGGACATGGTGATGATGTCGAAGCGCGGCCTGAACCGCGCCTACGAAGTGATGGGCTTCCGTACGGCGCTGCAGGTTGGCGCCGACGTCCAGGCGCTCTCGACCTTCCGCAAGTCGGCCGGCGACTTCGGCCGGATCGCACAGGAGAAGGGTCTCAAGGCCGCCCTCGACTGGCGGGACGGCCCCTTCCAGGACTACGGAGCGGCCAAGAAGCGTCCCTCGGCGCCGACGACTTAGGGAACCGAAGAGCGACTCTCTCGACCTTCCCTCTCGCGGAGACCTTTGATTAACTTGCTCCCCCTCGCAGGGGGAGCTGTCGCGCAGCGACTGAGGGGGTCCCGCCGGCGCGGGTACCAGATAGGACTTGGTGGAACAGGACCCCCTCCGCCTTCGGCACCTCCCTCCCCGCCTTCGCGGGGACAGGCTCTGCAGGGGGAGGAAAGGGATTATGCAAAGGGGATAACCCAGATGGGTTGACAGCTTGACTGCCTGCTCCTAGCTTAGCGGGCATGGCTAAACGGAATTTCGCCTCAGGGACGATCTGGACGGGCGACTGTCTCGACATCATGCGCGGCATGAATTCAGAGACGGTGGACCTGATCTACCTCGATCCGCCGTTCAACTCGAACGCCAACTATGCCGCACCGGTCGGGTCGCAGGCCGCGGGCGCCGCGTTCAAGGATACGTGGACGCTCTCCGACGTTGACGCCGAATGGATCAACCTGATCGAGCGCAGGCATCCCGCCGTGCATCGCGTGTTGCTGGCGGCAATGACCAACTCGGACAAGTCCTACCTGTCCTACATGGCGGCACGGCTGTTGGAGATGCCGCGCCTGCTCAAGCCAACTGGCTCGATCTATCTGCACTGCGACCCGACCATGAGCCATTATCTCAAGCTGCTCATGGACGCTGTGTTCGGGCGGAAAAATTTTCGCAACGAGATTATCTGGTGCTATCGCGGGGGGGGGGGTACCACGACTAGACTTCGCACGCAAGCACGACGTGATCCTGCGCTATGCCCCCGGCGCTCCAAAATTCAACGTGGACGCGGTGAGAATTCCTTATTCGGAGGACTCGGCTGAACGGCTGCTGCATACCGCACGCTCATTCAGGCCCGGCCGGGTCTATGACAACTATCGGCAGAACCCAAAGGGCAAGCATCCCGAGGACTGGTGGGTCATGCAACCGATCATGCCCTCTGCCAAAGAACGAATCGGCTACCCAACCCAGAAACCCCTAGCCCTACTCAACCGCATTGTCGAGGCGTCCTCGAATCCAGGCGACATGGTGCTTGATCCATTCTGCGGTTGCGCCACGACGATGGTTGCCGCCGACCGATTGGATCGCCAGTGGGTCGGGATCGACCTGTCGGAGAAGGCTGCTGAGCTGGTCGTGCAGCGCGTCGAGGCCGACCAGGGCCTATGGCGCAACATCGTCCATCGCACGGACATACCCAGGCGCACGGACATCGGCAAGCTCCCGCGCTACAACTCGCCCGAGAATCGCGCCACGCTGTACGGACAGCAGGCCGGCGACTGTGCAGGTTGCGGGACGCACTTCGAGCTACGCAACCTGGAAGTCGATCACATCATCGCCCGTGTTCGAGGCGGTACGGATCACATCGAGAATCTACAGCTGCTCTGTGGGAGCTGTAACCGAATCAAAGGCGATCGCGGGATGGAATACCTGCGAGTCAAGCTGCAACTCACGAGGTGAGAGAAAGAGAGACGGATCTGATGAGCGATGACACTCCAAGAGTTCCTGGGCGGCACTTCAACGCTGTTTACTTACGACTCGAACTCAAGCCGGACGCTGAGAAGGCTGTGATCTCAATGATTGCTCGTGACCGAGTCGATCTGCACTCAGATGGAACCCAGCTCTATATCCATCTTCTTCCTCGGCACGTCGATCAACTGCTTGCGAGTTTGAGGGAGATTCAGCCTGAGCTGGATCGTCGTACAGGAAGGCCTCCAAGGGACCAATCTCAAACACCAGATGACCATCTTGACAACACATAAATTCAGCTTATGAGCGCGGCGTAGGTTAGTCGCTTGCCGCGCATCCCCCTTGCCAGTGTACCCATCTGTTCCAGCGTGCTCAATGGCCGGACGTTGTGGCGCCCCGCGAATTCAGCAACGTAGCGATGCAGATGCTTCGCCGACATCTGGTGATACGTCCCGATGTAGCCGCGCTTGAGCATCGACCAGAATGACTCGATGCCGTTCGTGTGTGCCATGCCGTCCACGTACTCGCCGACGGAATGCTTGACCGCCTTGTGGTTCATCCTGATGCCCCTGTAGGCCGCCAGTTCGTCGGTGTAGAGCTGAGCGCCGGGAGCGGTCGTGTCGTGGATGAATCCGTGGAGCGTGACCGAATCGACGCGGTTCACAACCTTGGCCTTGACCTTCTTAGTCTCGCGATCCTTGGCTCCCACAACCGCCGTCTTGCCGACAGTGCCGCTCCCCTGATGCAGGCGCTTGCTCTCGTGCTTGTTGCGTTCCTTGCCGCCGATGTACGTCTCATCCATCTCTACCGGACCACCAAAGGCCTCGCCACCATCTTCCTCGAATGACTTGCGAATCCTGCCGAGCATGAACCAGGCGGTCGTCTGGGTGACACCGATATCGCGGGCCAACTTGTGAGACGAGACGCCTTTGAGCGACGTGAGATGCAGGTAGATCGCGTACACCCACTTGCGCAGGCTGACCTTAGAGCGCTCAAGCACTGTTCCTGTGCGAACGCTGAAGTAGTGGCGGCCCTCGGAGCACCAGTACGGCATCTTCGGGTGCTTGGATTCGACGGTCTTCTCTGAGCCACAACGACCGCACTTGCGTCCGTCGGCCCACAAGCGCGACTCGAACCACTGAGTCGCCGCAGCATCGTCCGGGAACATCTCCGAGAGTTGGATCAGGGTGATTCCGGCGCGTCCCTTGGTCGTCATTTCTGTCTCTCCTGTATGATCACAGGGTACAGAACTCCTATCTGGTTGTCAACCCATCTGGGTTATCCCCTATGCAAAGGTCTCCTCGCGGGGGGAGAGAGAAATGGTGAGCATCACTCTCCGCAAGGGGGAAGTCTTGCCTCCGAGAATTCCGTCTAACCAGATGCTGCGGTAGGATACGTCGGAGTCGCGCGTGTGCATTCTTCCTTGATAGGACGCGCCTCGAACCGAAGCAGCGAGATGAAGTAGGGATCTATGCCCAGTCGCACCGGGATACCGCAATCCTTTGGGATCATCATCGTGTTTGCCCTGCTGGCCGCGGGCATCTTTGCGTTGGTCGGCTTTGCGATTCACAAGGGCGCCGACCGCAACATCATTGAGGCGAAGGCGCTCTCGGAAGAGGCGGGGGCAGAAGGCTGGGAAACCGGACTGTTCTGTATCGAGGATGGCAAAGAAGATCACCCGTCGCTGTCGCTGACCGAGCGTCCGCCGGAAACCTGCGCCGAGGCTGAGCCGCTGCCGATTGAGGTCATCGACGAAGACGCCGTGCGTGCCGCAGCCAATCCCACACGTGGCGCAGAGCTGTATGTCGCGAACGGCTGTCAGGTTTGTCACGGGGAAACTGGCGAGGGCATCGTCGGCCCGACGATCGCGCAGACTGGCCTGGACATCCAGGGCGTGATCTCGCAGTATCGGCAGCCGCGCGGCATCATGCAGGAGTTCGACGCCGAGCAGGTGCCGGTCGAAGACATCGCCGACATCTGGTCGTGGTTGCAGACGCTGCCAGCCGTCGACCCGCTGATCGACCCGAACAACGATGCCCTGGGCCACGAGAACTACGGTCAGTGGGCTCAGTAGCGGGCTAGTTCAGCACCCTCCGACGGATCAGTCTCCAGTTCCCGCTTCACGCGAGAACCAGCTCCTTCCCTGCAGTAGACGTCTCCAACCGATAGCCCTAGCCGCCACAGCGGATCCCTCGTTCAGGCCGGAGCAGGTCCCCGCGTGAAGCGGGGACTGGGATTTGGCTAGCTGGGACTGCTTGAGCGGCAACGTCACACATCGATCGGTGGTCGGCGAGATTCCCGCGCTTGACGCGGGAATGACGGATGATGTTGGCGCGTAGGACCGACTCGGACCGACGATGTTCACTTCGACACTATCCTCAGGGGCGACACGATCGCGGATGATCGTGCCCGAGTGCGTTTGCGGAGGATGCCATGGGAAGTCACGCGACACCGACGGCGGCGTATTGGTCGTTCTTTGAGAATTTCAACCGCAAAGATGCGGACGGCTGGGCCGGCGCCATGTCGTATCCGCATGTACGCGTCTCTGCCGCTCAACCGCCGAGGCTCGGCGACGGGCCAGGACCTCGTACGGCGTCAGGGGTGTATCCGGCCGCCAGCGACTATGCAGCGATGGCCGAGCGGGCCGGCTGGGAGCGGTTCGAGCTCACGGGCTGGGTTCGGACGCAGGGGATCACCCCACGCGTGGTTCATGCGTCTTCCGACAAGGTGCACCTAGCCGGCGGTTGGACACGGCACCGGGCTGACGATTCGGAGATTGTCACAAATCGTGTGCTCTACGTCCTGAGCCGGATGGAGGAGGGCTGGGGGATTCAGGCTCGGTTTGGGATCGACGGCTACCACAAGGGCGCCGACCGCAGTGCGCAGAAGGCAGCCGCTCTTGGCGCGCTCGAGCGATTGATGACCACGCTTGAGCCTGGAGATGTCGACAACTGGCTCACTTGCTTCCACTACCCACTCACGCTGGTCGGCGCGCCAGGCGAGGTTAACGTCATTGACGACGCCGAAGCCATGCGCGCCGGCTATGGCGACTGGGCTGGCGAGGCGTTGCCGATTAGCTATCGCGCCGATGTCATCGCCGCGGGCGAGAACGGTGTCACACTGTCGCAGCAGATCACACGGGGCGACGACACGTTCCACCAGTCATTCCTCGTCGCCCAACAGGAAGGCGAATGGAAGATCCTCGCCGTCTCGGCGATCGCGTGACCGTTCCGACCATTCGAAAGGCGTCCAATGGCCGCGTACGAATCTCCTGAAGCCGCCTACTGGGCGTTCTTCGAAACCTTCAATGCCCGGTCGGCCTCAGGACGCACCGGCGTGATGTCGTATCCCCATGTGCGAGTCGCCGCTACGCGCGTTGACCCATCGATCCAGCAAACCGCAGCAGAGTTCGAGGCATCAGCGTCGTGGGATCAGTTCGACCGGGTCGGCTGGGCCTGGACTCAACCGATCACGCCGCGTGTCGTGCATTCGATGTCCGACAAGGTGCATTTCGCCGGTGGCTGGACGAGATATCGGGCAGACGGTTCGGTGATCAGTCGTAACCGGTTGTTGTACATCGCGACCATAATGGACGATGGCTGGGGCATCCAGGGAGCATTTGGCGTCGAAGGACATCTTGAAGGCGCGGCTGCGCAGCCGTCGCATGATTCGGCGCTGGCTGCTCTGCGAACCGAGATGCAGAAGCTGGAGACAGGCGACGCCGACTCCTGGCTGGACTGCTTTCACTTGCCGTCGGTGATCGTGTTTGCCCCGGGCCAGCTGGAGATCTACGAAACCCATAAGGCGTTGGCCGCGGCCTATCGCGACTGGGCGAGCGAGCCGCGCCCAATTTCCTACGAGGCACATGTCACGGCCGCCGGTCCCAGTGCTGCGCTGATCGAGCAATCCGTCACCAGTGGCGGCGACCATTTTGAACAAGTGTCACTGTTCGTCGAGCGCGGCGGCGTCTGGGCGTCGGCGGCGGTCTCTGCGGTTCGGCCGGACATGTAACTGGACGGTCGGGGAGCTCAGACATGGGTCAGTACGAATCACCCGAGTCGGCGTATCTGGCCTTTCTGGACACATTCAACGCCCGCGATCTCGACGGCTGGGCGGGCGTGAACTCCTATCCGCACGCTCGAGTATCTGCCGCGCCTCAGGACCGCAGCGTCCACTGGCGACCGCCGACGCGCGTCTTCGCGAACGCCGAGGAGTATGTCGCCGCGCCGATCTGGGACGAACTCGAAGCGACCGGCTGGGTTCACAGCGTCTCGACGCCGCCACAGGTCGTGCAAGCCTCAGACGTCACGGCGCACATCGCCGGTGGTTGGACTCGCTACGACGTCCACGAGACGGCGATGGCGTCGAACCGTGTCGTCTATGTGGCGACGAAATCGAAGGATGGGTGGGGCTTGCAGGGGCAGCTCAAGATCGACAGTTTCATCGAGGGGCAGGATTACTCCGCCGAGGAACGGGCCGGCATGGCTGCGGCCGAAGCTGTCATGACGGCATTGGCGGCCGGCGATGTCGAGACGTGGCTCACGACGTTTCACTATCCACTGACCATGCTGGCCGGTCCGGGCGAAGTGCAAGTCGTTGACGACGCCGAGGTGATGCGCGGGCTCTACGGTCCATGGTGCGCCGAGGGTCTGCCGATCTCGCACGAGACGGTGATCGTGCAGGCAGGCAAGCACGGAGCGAGTGTCGCCCAGACGCTCACTCGCGGCGACACGTGGGTACAGCAGCTCTTCCTGGTCGGAGAGCGCAAAGGAGTCTGGAAGCCGGTAGCGGTTTCGGTCGTCGTCTGAGCTGGTGATCTGGTAAGCGGGTGATCTGGGCGCGGTCAATCGCCTTCGAGGGCGCCGCGCAGCCGGGGATCGAGCACATCTCTGAGGCCGTCGCCGATGATGTTGAGACTCCAGACGAGCAGTGCAATACAGGCGCCGGGGAAGACCCAGAGCCACCAGCCGTTGCCGGTAATGATCACCTGGCGGCCCTCGGAGACCAGTCCGCCCCAGGTCGGATCGGGCGGCCGGATTCCGAGGCCGAGGAAGGAGAGTCCAGCCTCAGCGATGATGGCGAAACCGGCGCCCAACGAGACCTGGACGATGACGGGCTGGAAGCTATTCGGCATCACGTAACGCATCATGATCCGCAGATTGCTGGCGCCGATCGTCTGTCCGGCCAGGACATAATCCTGCTCACGGACGGAGAGCGCCATGGCTCTGGCAATCCTCGCGACCCAGGGAACGTTGGCAATCCCAACAGCGATGATGATGTTGATAATGTCCCTGCCCAGCACGGTGACCAGCGCCAGCGCGAGAATCAGGCCAGGGAACGCGAGCACGGCATCCATCAATCGCATGAGCGCCTCGTCGACAATGCCTCGGGCATAGCCGGCGGCGATCCCGATCGGTAGACCAAACACTGCTCCAAACAGCGACGCGCCAAATCCAACTGCGAGCGCCGCACGTGTCGCATTGAGCACGCGAGACAACGTGTCTCGCCCAATCTTGTCAGTGCCAAACGGGTGATCCGCGTTGGGAGACTGCCAAGAGATATAGAGACCGTTCTCGTCGGTGGCCTGCTCTTCGAAGCCGGGAATCGGCAGCACGTCGACGATGAGCGCGACCACGACGAAGACGACCAAGATGAGCAGTGCCGGCTTGACCAGCCGTACCCGCAGGAACCGGCGCATGAAGATGCGCAGCGGCTCGAAGCGCCCGACATCGTCTGGGATCGCGTAGCCGCCCGCCGTTGTTTCAACGGTCGCTTGTTCAGCCATAGCGGATCCTCGGATCGAGCACGCCGTACGAGATGTCGGTCAGTAAATTGGCGATCACGATGGCCATCGCGATCACGAGGATCATCGCTTGCACGATCAGTAGGTCGCGCTGCAATGCAGCTTGGACGAGCCAGCGTCCCATGCCGGGAATGTTGAAGATTTGCTCGACGATCACCGCCCCGGCGAATACGCGGGCGAGGAGCAGTCCGACGATTGTGACGACTGGCAAGAGTCCGTTACGCAGCGCGTGGAGCGCGATCACGCGTCGCTCGCGCAGGCCTTTGGCCCGCGCGGTGCGGACATAGTCCTGCCGCATTACTTCCAGCATCGAAGATCGCGTCTGGCGGGCGACAATGGCGGACAACACCCAACCGACGACCAAGGTGGGCATGACCAGCGACTTGATCGAGGCTACTGGATCGACCCAGATACGCTCGAATCCCGCAGCCGGGAGCACGTTCCAGGTGACCACGAGAATCAGAATCAGGATCAGCCCGGTCAGGTAGTCGGGAATTGCGACTCCACCGACAGAGAGCGTCGTGACGACGCGATCAATCAGTGAGTTAGGTTTGATCGCCGATACTACGCCGGCAGGAATACCGATCAGCATCCCCACGATGATCGTCGCCACACCGACGTGCAGAGTGTTCTGCAAGCGCTGCAGCAGTTCCGGGCCGATATCGCGGTTGGTCAGCGTCGACTGTCCGAAGTCGCCCGAGGTAATGATATCGCCGAGCCAAGCGATCATCTGCTCAGGGACCGACTTATTCAGCCCCAGACGTTCTTCGATAATCGCGCGTCGCTCCGGCGAGATTGCTTCGCCCTCACCTGATAAGGCAGCGACTGGGTCACCAGGCAGAACCCGGAAGATCGCGAATGACGCGATCGCGACGAGGATGATCACCACGATCGATTGAAGCACACGGACAGAAACATATGTCCACATTGCGCTGCCTTAGACCTCCCTTTCTGGGAAGGCGTCGCGAAGTGACCACGGGGGCGCTGCCTCAGCTCGGATAGCAGTCTCGTCTCAGGCCAGCCCCGTCGGCCGCTGCGCGGCAGCTCCCCAGAAGGGGAGCGCTGCTATCGCCTAGGCCTCGTCGCTCCACAGCCAACGAGTCTGCCACTTGCCCTCGCCATTGAAGAGGGTGTCCTGAGCGTTCTGAATTGCGGTTCGCGCGCCGGTGAAGTTGACGCCGTAGAGCATCGTGTAGAAGTGGCCTTCGCCCACGATGATGTCGTTCACCTTGGCGTAGATCGCGCGGCGCTCCTCGACGTCGTAGGCCTGCCGGCCTTCGGCGACGAGTTGGTCCAGATCTGGATGGATTGGGCTCTTGACCCCGCTCTCGTCGGCGGGGTTGTACGTACCGCCCTCGGTGTAGGCAAGCGAGGCAATCCAGTCGGGCTCCGGGTATCGACTCCAACCGGTGACGGTCATGTGGTACTCCCCGTTGTCCATGAAGGCGGGGATGAACTGGACCAACTCCAGCGGCTCGAAGACGACGTCGATCCCGAGCACTTCCTTGATCTGCTGCACATAGATCTGGCAAGCGTCGATCTTGACCTGGTTGACGTATGTGGTCAGCTTGAGCCCGCCCGCAGCGTTGATCGCTTCGACATCGGCCCCGGACATTGCGAGCAGCTCCTTGGCTCGCTCGCGACGGTCGGCGATGTTCGGGTAGGCGACCTGCGGGTTGCCGGGCACCTCGCTGTAGGCCAGCGTGCCGTTCGGCCACTGACCACCAAGCGCCTGGATATTGAGGTTGTTGTGCACCGCCTGGTTGACGGCCTCAGGGTGCACGGCGTGCATGATTGCCAGTCGCAGGTTCATGTTCTCCAGCGGAGGCTTCTTCGCGTTGAAGACGAGAATCTCCGAGACGAACGCGCCCTCCATCTTGACGATGTCCCAGTTCGGATCATCCTCAACCTGAGGAATGAACTGGGGCTCGGGGATAAACATCAGGTCGAGGTCACCGGCGAGGCCGGTGGCGATCAGGGTCGAGTTCTCGGTGATGATGTTGTACTTGATCTCGTCGAAGTAGGGCGCATTGGATCCGGTTGCAGCTCCGGGAGTCGGCCCCTTCATCCAGTGATTCGGGTTGCGCTTACCCAGCACGTGCGACTGGTCGACCCACTCCGAGAACTCGTAGGGACCGGTTCCGAGCGGTTGGAGACCGTACTGGTCGCCCAGTTCATCGGCGGTGGGCACGTGCACGATTGCTCCACCGCGGTCGCCGAGCAGGTGCATGACGCCGGCAGACGGCTCGGACATCAAGTAGGTGGCGGTGCGGGCGTCGGGAGTCTCGACCGTATGGACCACGGAGAAGTTGGGCGCCGGCGTCGCGCCTTCGCCGGTCACGCGTTCGAGGTTGAGCTTCACGTCTTCTGAAGTGAACGCGTCGCCGTTGTGGAAGGTCACCCCGTCGCGCAAGTTAAAGATGATCGTCGTGGTGTCAGGGAACTCCCACGACTCAGCCAGCGAGATATCGCCGATCTGGTTGCTCTGATTGTCGTGCATCACCAGATAGTCGTGGAACATCTGGAAGAAGTAGGCGTCCGTACCCGACGTCCCGAATTGCGGGTCAAGCGAGGTCGTGTTGAGGTGGATCGCCGGGTTAATCCGTGGGGCGATCGCGATACCCGTGTCAGCCTGCGCGACCGTGGCCTGCTGCTGTTGCTGTGCCTGCTGCTCGGCCAGGTCTTCCTGCTGGTCTTGCTGCTCAGCCTGCTGGTCGGCCATTGCCTGCTGCTGTTGTTGCTGCTGCTGAGCCTGGGCCGCTGCGGGCTGCGCGTCGTCGTCATCGTCGCCGCAGCCAACGAGCGCGAGTCCGGCAGCACCGACGCCGGCGCGGGCCGATGCGCTCAACAGCGAGCGTCGGGACATCTTGTTCCGGCGCATGCGGGTCCAATAGTTGCGAGCAGTCATGGGTATTCCTTCCCGGCGGCCGAATGTTCGCTCAGAGTTCCGGCCGGAAACAGGAGGCCAAAACACGTGGGCCGACGTAACAGGTCGCAGGCTAGCACGTGGGGGAAGGGACGCGCTTGACAGTCCCAGTCCCCGCCCTACGGAGACCGATGCATAACCCCGCAACCGCCCCCGCCTCCGAGCGGGGGCCTGCTCCTTCCCCGGCTTCTTACCGGCGGCCATGTTTGTCGCCGGTATCTGGTCAACCGGGACCTATCCGAGCAGCCTGGGCTTTACCAAAGCGGGTCCTCGCTCGGAGGCGGGGACGGGAAATTAAGTTACTCAAAGGGCTCCCTTTAGGCGGGGACCGGGAGTCGACCAATAGAGCAATTGCCCTTGCGCGCTCGATGCGCGACCTATTTGTTCGGCGTTGAGAACTCGATTGGGCCGTTGCTGACGATGTTGAGGCTGGAGACGAGTTCGACTCGGCCCGTGTCGGTCTGGAATTCGGCCGTGGTGATCTGACTGGTCACTTCACCACTGTCTCCGATCACGGTCAGAACGGTCGAATAGTGATCAATCGACTCGATGTGTACGCTCTCGGCCAATAGCTCGGCAGTCTCGCCTTTGAGAATCATCACGATCTCATTGAAGTATGGATCCTCGGGAGTGAGGTAGCCGGTTTCGACTGCGAGTTCATAGACGGCTGGACTGCTGCCCTGGATGGTCCGAGTCACCCAGGCGAAGTCCAGCAGCGACGCGAACGAATCCAAGTAGAGACGGTCGGGATTGGCCAGAAGATCGTCTACCGTCTGGCCAGCGAATCCCAACAGCGCCGGATTAGATGGCGCCCAGATCGGTTCGCCGTCGACTTCCGAGTCGCTGGTCCAGATCCCGTCGCGATTCCAGAGCAGCCGGAACGTGCTGGCATCATCAATGCTGACGTAAGTTTCAAACGCGCCTTGCGTGCGAGAGCCAAGCACGATCGTAGAGGCTAGACGCGCCTCGCCATCAATCACCGCCTGGGCCACGAACTGCATATTCAACTCGTCCGCGGCGGCGACCCATTCCTTGGCGATGCCGAGCAATTCCTCAGCGCTCAGCAAGTCGGGCGGCGCCAAGGAACTGCCCTGGTCGCTGCCCGATGAGGCGCCGCTCGAGGCCGCAGTGTCTCCAAATGCCTCGAAGAATGATCCATCAATCAGCGGTTCCGGCGTTGGAAACTCGATCGCCTCGTTCCAACTGATGAGCCTCGCGACCGAACTGACATAGAACTGCCCTGGAGCGTCCTGATCCGAATCATCTTCCGACAATCCGAAGGCGTCGAGCCCGTTCGAGGTGGTCTCCATCATCAACGGAGCGCCGCTGGCCTGGCTGATGGTGAGGCGCAAGTCCATCGATTCAAGTCCGCTGTCGGGGATCTCGATGCCTTGCTCGCTGAGCTGCGAGACGGTCGCCTGATCCAGGTCCTCCACAACGATTACGCATTCAATGACCCAGACCGCCTCTCCCTCGTGGCTTCCGGTTGAGATGGACCCGCCAAGTGTCCGTAGGCAGTCAAGGGCCTGGCCGAAGCTGGCGGGATCAGCAAACTCCTGAGAATCCGCACCCAACAGGGTCGTCAGTTCGCCCACCACCTCTTCGAACTCGCCGCCCAGATCGATCCATCCGTCAACCTGGGGCATGGAGATGAACGCCGCCTCGTCGGAGATCAGCAAGTGCATGACCAGGGGCTCGGCGGCGTCATCGGCCTCCTCGTCTGCCCCGATCATCGCCTGCCCAAACAGGCTGCTGGCGTCGATCGTTGCCCACACGGTGTATGGATTGAGTTGAGCCGCGATCCTGCTCACGCTCTCGAAGGCAAACAGACCGAGGTCGAAGTCGACCACGACCTCGAAGACAAAGGATTCGAGATTCTCAGCCCAGGCCTCGAATGCAGCGGATGCTTCGGCGCCGACGCCATCCAGAGGCGCTGCGGCATCGTCCGCCGTTGTCTGGTCGGACTGGACTTGCTGTGCGGCCGCTTGTGTGGAGGATTGCTGGGCCGGTTGGTCGCGCTGCACGGCCGCCGCTCGGTCGGACCCAGCCGCCTGGTCGGATTGTGCGCTCTGTTCTGTCTCACCAGTCTGTTGAGCCTGTTGTCCTTGCTGTTGCTGGTCGTCGTCACCACTGCAGCCGACCAACACAGCGCCAATCGCAACCAGGCCGGCGATCAGAAGCCCAAACAGCGTGCGCATACGTGTTCCTCCTGAGGCAATCATTATGAGGAAATCAGTGTGGGATTCACTGTATCGCGCGGCGGACGTGGGCTACGGCAATCGAGAGGATTGATGTCAGGCAGTGCTCAGCGCCAGCGCGCGAATCTCACCGAACTCGCGGTCCAACTTGCGCCAGCTCGTCCCGCCATCCTCGCTCAGATAGACATAGCCGTACAGCGAGGCGGCGGCGATGACATCGGGCGCATCCGGGTGGCTGGCCAACCAGTAGACGACCGAATTCGGAGGCTCGGGCAGTTCACACAGAGTCCAGCTCCGACCGCCATCCGTCGTGCGTTGAATGGCTCCGGTCGTGCCCGGGATTCCGTCGCCGCTGGCGACGAACATCGTGTTGGGATCGTCGTGCTTGACGATCATCGCGCGGCAGTACGAGCGCGGCGTGCGCTCGGTCAACGGCGGGAACTCGTGCTGCAACCAGGACTCGCCCTCGTCGTCCGAGCGTGCGATGCCGAACGGGCTGGTGGCGAAGGTCGCTGCGCCATCGGGACCTGCCGATCGGCCCATGCAGTGGATGTCGGCCTGGAACGTCTCGGGGCCGAGCGGATTGCCCCGAACCCAGGTGTCGCCGCCATCGAGCGATTTGTGCACGCCGTCGACCTCGACGCCTGCGTAGACGCGCTGGGAGTTGAGCGGATCGATGACGACGACGGTCGTGCGCGGGGTGCCGATTGGACACTCCTCGACGATGTCGACCGGTAGGTCGTCCCACGACTGCCCGCCGTCGCGAGAGCGTCGCACGCCGGGACGTCCTCCGGCGAAGATGGTGTTGGAATCGGTTGGGTCGACCGCCAGCGACCAGGTCTGTCGATCGGGTTCGTAGCTGTCGACCATGTTCCAGCTCGATCCGTTGTCGTCGGAGCAAAACAGTCCGTCGTCGGCACCGGCCATCAGTCGGTTCGCGTCATCGGGGAAGACCGTCAGAGAACGCACAGACTGCTCGCCAATTGATCGCCCTTTCTGCCAGACCCCGCCGCCGTCGGGGGATCGCCAGAGCCCCTGCCCAATCGTGCCTATGTGAATCGTGATCTGGTCCGACATGATGCGCCTCCTCGAGTTGAGGCTCAGGGTAGGCGCTTTGGTCAATCTTCGCGCCACCCCAACCGCTCCGTCATTCCCAGCTCTGCTGGGAATCTCGATTCTTGCGGCGATCGGGCGGGGGACGAGATTCCCGTGCCAGACGCGGGAATGACGACGAACCGGCAGCGTGAGCGATCTAGACAGCCTCCTACGGCATGTATCAGGGCATGTACGGATTCGGACAGGGACCCAACTGCGTCTTCAGGATCGCCTGCGCCTCCTCGACGAACTCACACAGCAACGGACGCGTATCCGCCGGATCGATGATGTCCTGGCCAGTTGCCTCGGCCGTTCTGAAGGGTGACTCCAGGTGATGCAGGCGCCGCTCGATTTCGTCTCGCTTGGCCGCCGGGTCGTCCGAGTCGTCGATCTCTCGCCGATATGCGGCCATGGCGCCGCCCTCGATGTGCATCGAGCCCCAACGTCCCGAGGGCCAGGCCCAGCGCTGGAACATGCCCGTCGGGCGCTGCTGGCACTGTCCGGCGACGCCGAACACGCGGCCCATCACGACGGTCGCCCAGGGCATGCGCGACTGACAGGTCGCGATGACCAGCCGAGCTCCGGCTCGTTCGATTCCGCCCTTCTCCGACTCCAGCCCGACCATGAAGCCGGGTTCGTCGGCGAATGAGATCAGCGGCAGGTGGAACGTGTCGCAGAGCTGAATCAGCCGGATCACCTTCGATCCGCCCTTGATGTCGGTCGAGCCGCCCTCATACATCGGATTGTTGGCCATCACGCCGACCGGATAGCCGTTGATTCGAGCCAGTCCGGTGATCCGCGAGCGTCCATAGAACGGTGCGATCTCGAAGAAGGAACCCTCGTCCACGCTCCAGTTGATCGCGCGGTGTCCGTCGTAGGCGCGACGACGATCGCGTGGGACCAGTCGGCGCAGGCGTGCTTCTCGGCGGTTGGGATCGTCGGTCGGTTCGGTACGCTCGGGCATCTCATAGACGCTCTGCGGCAGGTAGCTGAGGAACTGACGGATCTGGCGGAACGCGTCCTCCTCGTCCTCGGCCAGGTTGTCGACCGAGCCGGACTGGTAGACGTGGACACGTTCGTCGCCCAGGTCTTCCTTGGTGATGTCGTAGCCCAGCGCCGCTTTGACCACTGGCGGTCCGCCGGGGAAGAGCTGCGAGATGCCCTTCACCATGATCGAGAAGTGAGCCATGCAGGCATTGACCGCGGGCAGTCCAGCGACCGATCCCATCACCGCCGAGACCACGGGCGACATCCGCAGCAACTCCATGTCGAACGTCGACCAGGTGTTGCCATCGGGCAGATAGGTGCGGCCCAGCGTCTCGAATCCACGCACCGAGCCGCCGGCCGAGTCGAGCATGCGCACGTAGGGCACGCGCCATTCAAGTGCGCGCAGATTGGAGGCCTTCTCGGAGCCGAGACCAGTGCTCGAGCCGTCGCCGCCGCCCGATCCGCCGCGCACGGTGAAGTCGCCGGCCGAGACGACGACTTTGCGTCCGTTGATCTTGCCGAAGCCCTCAATCGAGCCTTTCGGCATGAATCCGACCAGGTCGCCCGATTCGTCGTAGTCGGCGCTACCGATCAGCGACATGAACTCGCGCAGCGAACCAGGGTCGAGCAGCCCGTCGAGGCGCTCATTGACTAGCAGCTTGCCGCGCCGTCGTTGTCGGGCGACGCCCTCTGGTCCGCCGCGCCCCTTGGCCAGTTCCTTGCGCTTGGAGATCTCCGCGATTTCAGTTTCCCAGGTCATCAACAACTCCGTCCCTTGCTACGCTCTCAGCAGGGTAAAGCTGACCCGGCTGAGACAAGGAATCGAAGATGACCACCGTAGGCTTCATCTACTGGCAGAACGGCGACTGGTGGCTGGGGTATTTGGAAGAGTTTCCCGATTACAAGACACAGGGGGAGTCGCTCGAAGACCTGAAGGTACACCTGCTGGATCTCTATCGAGACCTGACAAGCGGTGAGATTCCCTACGTTCGCCGAAGGGGCGAACTTGCGGTCGCGTGAAGCGCAGAGACCTGATCAAGCGCATCGAGGTTGATGGCGCCCAGTTGCTCCGCCACGGATCGAATCACGACTGGTACGTCAACCACCGGACGGGCAAGTCTCAACCGATCCCCAGGCATCGCGAAATCAAAGAGTGGTTGGCGAGGGACATCATCAAGGAACTGAGCAAGCCAGCAACAGACGTTTGACCAGCACGGCATTAGCGACGGAAGCGCTCGCAACGGATGTGGGAACCAGAGGCGACGCACCCCATGAATGCGCGAGTTGGCTTAGTCACCGTGGCTAGCTGCCTCTGAACCTGAATCTGCCGGTCATCGCGAACGATCCCGATCAGTACGACTGGCTGTAGTTCCGACGGATTCCGATAGCGCATGGGGGTTTCGCTCCGTCCTGGTCGCCTTCGACACGCCGATCCAACCGAACCTCGACTTGTGCGGCCAGTACGAATCTCTCCCTCTCCCCCATCTGATCACCTCTCCCTATTGGAAAGGGCTAGGGTGCGGGCCCCCTCGAACGCCCAACCTTGGCCGACATTGACCACCCGGCACAGGGACAGCTACGGCCCGTATGCGTACGTCGTCAGGCCCGGGCGGCTGCGATTGCCCTCTGCGCTCGCTCGGCCAGTTCGGGTTGCGGTGACCATTCGGCATCGACCTGGGCTCGGATGTTGGCCGACTTCGTCGCGATTGCGAACTCGTTCAGTGCCAATTCCTGCAGCGAGTCGGTCAGGGTCTGCTCGGGATCCTGGGCCAGGCGCTTGGCTCTGGTCCACCAGGTTTGTTGCATCGTCTCGTCGGTGGCCTGCATCAGGATCTCTTCAGTGACGGCTCGATGACGCACGAGGGCGTACATGATCTGCACTGGCGTTTGCGGCGGATCGAGCTGCGCGGGCGGCAGATCCTCCGGCCAGATCAGGCTGGCCTCAGCGGTGCAGGCGTCAGTTGCGCAGTCGGCGAGCGAGCCGATTGGCGTCGGTTGGTGGAGTTGATCTTCGGTCGCGCCGGCCAGCGCCGTCGTTAGCACACGGCGGGTGAGCAGCAGGGCATAGCCCCAGGCCTCGGCAGCATCCGATTTCATCCTCAGACGCGCCCGGCTAGATCAGGTCCTGGCCGCCCGCGACCTCGAGGGCCGAGCGGATCGTGTTCTGGATGTCCTCGTCGGGATCGACCAGCGGCGCGCGCAGCGGTCCGGCGTTGAAGCCGATGTCGTTGAGCGCCCACTTGACCGGCGCCGGATTGCCGATCAGGAAGAGCGCCTTGACCAGCGGGGCGAGCTTGACCTGCAAGCGTCCAGCTTCGACCGTGTCACCGCGCTCCCAGGCGTCGTACATAGCCTTGATCTGTCCACCGACGAGGTGCGACAGCACCGACACGGCACCGTAGCCGCCCATCGCGAGGATGGCCAGGTTGTCGCCGTCGTTTCCGCTCCAGATGCGGAATCGAGGCGGCGCGCTGCGAATGATCTCGGCGATCAGCTCAAGGTCGCCCGAGGCTTCCTTGACCCCGGCGATGTTGGCGCAATCCTCTGCCAGCCGCACGGTGGTCTGCGCGGTCATGTTGAGGCCGGTGCGTCCGGGCACGTTGTAGAGCATGATTGGTGTGTCGGGCACCGCGTCGGCGACGGCCTTGAAGTGCTGGTAGAGACCTTCCTGCGAGGGTTTGTTGTAGTACGGCACCACTTGCAGCAGGCCATCGACATTGAGACTTGCGGCCTGCTCCGAGGCGTCAACAGCGGTATTGGTGCTGTTGGAGCCGGTGCCCGCAATCAGCGTGCCGCCGGCGTCGTGCACGACTGGCAGCAACTCGCGGAACAGCAGGCGTTCTTCATCGTGAGTCAGCGTCGGTGATTCACCGGTCGTGCCGGCCACCACGACTCCGTCCGAGCCCGACTTAATCAGCGCCGAGGCCAGGTGCTGGGCCTGTTCCACGTCAATGCCGCCGGCTTCGGTCATCGGCGTCACCATTGCGGTGTACAGGCGCCCCCAGTTGGGCGCATCGTTGGGTTCGGTCATGATTCGGTCTTTCCGTCAGTCAGGGTCCAAGTGTCAAGGCTACAAGGTCAGGAATCGGGATTCTGTAGGCTAAGACTCTGGAGGGGCAATTTTAACGGCTGCCTGTCTTCTCTCGGAGAACGGGACGGCTACTGGCGGCGAGTGCCGTACATGAATGCGGCTACCAGTGCCCCGACTTCCAGACTGCCCAAGACCGCACCGGCCGTTGGATACCCCGCGAGCACGATGCCGAGGGTCACGCCAGCGAATGTCAGAGCGACGATGCCACCGATCATGGCCCCGAGTCGCGAACGCGACCAAGCTTCACGATTCGAAGTTGCCTCGCTCCGAACTTGCTCTGCTTCCATCGCTTGGTGATGGGTCATGGCACTCTCGGCCATGTCGATGATTCGCTTCGCCGATCCCGGCTCTATCGCCTCGTACTCCCGGAGGATTGAGGGATGTGGCAGAGGGCCACTAAACGT
Organism: Dehalococcoidia bacterium; assembly: GCA_964291515.2. Classification (GTDB taxonomy): domain Bacteria; phylum Chloroflexota; class Dehalococcoidia; order Bin125; family Bin125; genus Bin125. The sequence goes on along the minus strand of OZ219805.1, from coordinate 2,844,057 downwards.
CTCCTGTCGGACCAAGAGACCGAGTTGAGTTGCCTCGTCTTCGTCCTCTTCTTCAGGAGCGACGAGTTCGTCTTGGTCCACCACCAACCCTGGCCTCTCACTGTTCAGTAAGCACCTAGTTGTCATCCCGCGGCAAGGCCGCTCGTAAGGACCGGCCGACAGACTGCCAAGCTTGCGCCATGGCCTGCTCTGGCGGCAACAGAGCGACGCGCTTCGCAGACACTTCGCGCACCGTCATCTTGCCGCTCAAGTCGAGGAGACTACCGATGCCCGTTACGAATGACGGGCGTCGCAGCGTGGGTCGCCGACCTCGTCTCCTCGCAGCGGGGACGGCCCTACGCTCGGCGCCATTGGCACGCTCCGAGGCTGTAGGTGTTGCTTTCATGCTTCCTGCCCTTACCAGTCAGTCAGACCTGCGCCGATTCTACATCGCCACTAGTGACGCTGAGGGAGGACCGCGTCCCGCCTTCAACGTTTAGCGTACGACGAACTCGCAGAGCCAAAGAACTACAGGCAGCCGTCTTCGAGCATCCACTCGACCATCTGCACGATGTTCAGGGCGGCTCCCTTGCGCAGGTTGTCGGCGACGACCCACCAGGCGAGACCGTTCGGGTTCGTCACGTCGACACGAGCCCGGCCGACGAGCGTGTCGTCGATCCCGTCGGCGTCGAGCGGGGTGGGCCAGTCGCCGGCGGCTCGGCCGTCGATCACCGACAGTCCCGGCTGTGCGGCCCAGCGCCTGTGCGCCTCCTCAGGCGTGATCGGCTTGTCGAAGTCGGCATGCACGGCTATCGCGTGGGCGCGCTCGGTGGGGATGCGGACGCAGGTTGCCGAGAGCGGCAACTCGGGCTGATGCAGAATCTTGCGCGACTCGACCAGCATCTTGCGCTCTTCATTCGTGTAGCCGTTTTCGAGAAACACATCGACCTGAGGCAGCGCGTTGTTGGCGATCTGCTTCGGATACTCGGAAATCTGCTCGTCCGAGATGGCGTCGCCACCGACCAGTGACGCGTTTTGTTGCTGCAGCTCGACGACCGCCGCGCCGCCCGAGCCGGAGGTGGCCTGGTAGGTGTCGGCGATCACGCGAGTCACGGCGCGGTCCTGGATCAGCGGATGCAGCGAGAGCACCAGCGGCACGGTGGTGCAGTTTGGTGTGGAAACGATGCCGTTGTGCTGACGCAGGTCCTCGGGATTGACCTCTGGCACGACCAGCGGCACACCCTCCTGCTGACGAAAGGCTGAGGAGTCATCGAAGGCGACGGCGCCCCTTTGGGCTGCCACCGGACAGAGTTCCTTCGAGGCTGCCGTTGAGGCGGAGATGAAGGCCACGTCCGCGCCATCGAAGGCGTCGTGTGTGGTTTCGTGGACGATGTACGTCTTACCGCCGAAGGTCAGTTCGCGACCCTCTGAGCGCTTGGTCGCAAGCAGGCGGAGTTCCTTGACCGGGAAGTTGCGTTCTTCCATGCACTTGAGGAATTCGGCTCCCACGACGCCGGTGGCGCCGACGAGAGCGACGGTCAGTTCACGTCCCACGGTGTTGCTCCTTGATGCTGTGCGTGGTTGTTGATGCTCTGCAGGGTTGCTGTATGGCGGGGGTTGCTGTGTTGCAGGGGTTAGTCGGTTCGCAGGCCGAGCAGCCGGTCGAGCCCGATCACCAGTTGATCGAGGTCTGGTGCTGCCCGTGCGGCGCGCAGGATTTCGGGAATGAAGGAGTCTCGGCTCATCGAGTCGTGACGGATCGTCAGTGTCTCGTTGTTGCCGCCGAAAACGATCACCTGATGCGCGACCAGTCCGGGCAAGCGAACGGAATGCAGCGAAGCGCCGCCGAGCTCTGCTCCGCGTGAGTCGTAGCCCTCAACGTTGTGGCGCTCCGCCTCGTTGCGGGTGAAGTCGGAGTCTCGCGCAGCTCGCATCGATTGCGCAGTGGCGACAGCCGTGCCCGACGGTGCGTCGACCTTGCCCTCGTGGTGCTGCTCGATGATCTCGACGGAGTCGAAGAGCGGTGCGGCGATGTTGGCCAGATGCATCATCATCACAGCGCCGAGTGCGAAGTTGGCGGCAATCACGCCACCGAGCCCCGCCTCGTTGACCCGCCGCTGTGCATCGGCGATGACATCATCCGAGAGGCCGCTGGTACCGATCACCGGTCGGACGTCGGCGTTGACGGCTGCGGGAATGAGCCGCTCCGTCCACTCTGCGTTGGAAAAGTCGATCACGACATCAGGCGCCCATTCCGCGAGAGCCGCGAGCGAGCTGCTCAGCGGCACTTCGCGACCGGCAATGTCGACCGACGATTCGCTGGAGAGTCCATCGAGCGCGCCGACGAGTTCAAGGTCGGCGGCCGACTCGATTGCCGTCATGATCTGGCGGCCCATGTTGCCGGCTCCGCTCATCACGATGCGGATCATGACTCACTCTCTCTGCTGGCCAAGACGGGCCTTTGGCCCATGGCCGCAACTAGCGGCTGGGTGCGCCGAAGTCGCTGCGTGGCGGCGGTGGCGGCGGTGGCGGGCCGTCTTCGTTCTGGTTGCCGCGACGGATGTTGACCCTCGAGAGGATGCCACCGCGACGTCGCGGGGCGACGTTGCTGTCAGGCTGGCGTTCCTCGCGTTCTTCCGACTCTGGTCGCGGCGGGCGCTCGGAACGCTGTTCCTCCGGCTGGCGATTCTGTTCGCCCTGGTTCGACGGCTGGTCGGAGTCTGACGACTGTTGCTGGCCCGCGCCTCGGCGGCGGCGGCGGCGGCGACGACGCGGCGCTCCGTCCCGGTCGCGCGGCGGGGCGACGGCGGCGGAGCCGTCATCACCAGTCGCAGCGGCCAGTGGAGCCGGCGCTGCTTCGGTCTCGGGCGCGTCAACCGTCTCCGGTGCACGGTCGGCCTCGGGAGCGTCAACGGGTGCGTCAACAGGAGCGGCGTCCAGTTCGGCGACCGCCGGTTCCGGCTGACGTTCCTCTTCCGGTGCTGGTTCGTCGACTTCGCGGGCCACGCGAGGTCGTCGTTGTCGTTGCTCTCTCGGTTCCCTGGGCTCACGAGGCTCTCTCGGCTCCCTCGAGTCCCTTGACTCCCGGTCACGACGCGGACCGCGATCGTCGCGGCCGCGACGCTCCCTCGGCTCTCGTCCATCACGCCCTTCGCGCCCCTCTCGAGGTTCCCGCTGCGGACGTGGGCTATCGGTGTCGCCGTTGAGCAAGGCCTTGCGCGAGGCGTTGACTCGACCAAGGTTGTCCACCTCGATCACGATGATCTGCATCTCGTCGCCGACGCTGACGATGTCCTCGACTTTGTCGACGCGGTAGTCGGCCAGTTCGGAGATGTGCACCAGGGCGTCCTTGCCCGGCACCATCTCGACGAATGCGCCGAAGGGCAGGATGCGAACGACCTTGCCGGTGTAGATCTGGCCGGGCTCGATGTCTCGGGTCATGGCGGAAATGCGCTCGAAGGCGGATTCGCCGGACTTCTGATCGACGGCGGTGATAAAGACTGCACCGTCGTCCTCGACCGAGATGTCTGCGCCGGTGTCTTCCTGGAGGGCGCGGATGTTGCGTCCGCCGGGACCGATCAACTGACCAATCTTGTCCTGCGGCACGTCGATGCGCAGGATGCGCGGCGCGTGCGGCGACATCTGCTCGCGCGGCGCCTCAATGCAGGCGGTCATCACGTCCATGATCTCGAGACGGGCGTCGCGGGCCTGGTCCAGCGCACGGGCGAGAATCTCAAGGTCGATGCCCTTGACCTTCATGTCCATCTGTAGCGCCGTCACGCCCTCGCGTGATCCGGCGACCTTGAAGTCCATGTCGCCGAGGTGATCTTCCATGCCGACGATGTCGGTCAGGATGGCGACGTCATCGCCTTCCTTGATCAAGCCCATGGCGATGCCAGCGATCGGCGTCTTAATTGGCACGCCGGCGTCCATCATCGAGAGGACCGAGGCGCAGACCGAAGCCATTGAGGTCGAGCCGTTGGAGGCGAGCACCTCGGAGACGAGTCGGATCGTGTAGGGGAACTCTTCGAACGGCGGCAGGATGGCAGCCATGGCGCGCTCGCCGAGCATGCCGTGTCCGATGCTGCGCCGCGACGGGTTGCCGACACGTCCGGTTTCACCGGTCGAGAAGGGCGGGAAGTTGTAGTGGTGCATGAAGCGCTTCGAGTCCTCGGGACCGAGGTCGTCGATGCGCTGGGCCATGCCCGAGCCCGCCAGCGTCGTGAAGCTGAGCACCTGCGTCTCGCCGCGCTGGAACAGACCGGAGCCGTGCGTGCGCGGGACCAGGTCGATTTCAGCCGAGAGCGGGCGCAGGTCGGCGTGTCCGCGACCATCGGCGCGAACACCATCGTCGAGGATGCTGCGCCGCACGATGTTCTTCTCGACGGCGTCGAACGCTTCCTGGTGTGCTTCGGCGTCGGCGTCTTCGTCGAGGTTGTCGAGCAACGAGGCTTTGACGGCGGCGCGCCGAGCGTCGCGGTCGGCCTTGTCGTCCGCGACGCGGAGCGCGGACTGCAGATCATCGCCGATCTTCGCTTCCACGGCGGCGAGGATGTCGGCGTCGACTTCCTGCGGCGTGAACGCGCGCTTCTCGCGACTGACCTCGCTGGCCAGTGCTTCCTGCATCTCGCAAATGGTGGTGATCGCTTCCTGGCCCAGCGCCAGGGCGTCAACCAGCATCGATTCCGGCACTTCGCCGGCTTCCGCCTCGACCATCGTGATCGCGTCTTTGGTACCGGCGACGACGAGGTTGAGCTCAGAGACCTCAAGCTGCGCGAAGGTAGGCTGGAGGACGAGTTCGCCCTCGATGTAGCCAATCCGCACCGAGGCGACGGGGCCATCGAACGGAATGTCGGAGACGCACAGCGCGGCAGACGCGGCGATCGTGCCCAGCGTGTCGGGTGGGTTCTCCATGTCGACCGCAAAGATCGTCAGGATGAGCTGAGTGTCGTCGTTGTAGCCCTTGGGGAACAGCGGACGAATGGGGCGGTCGGTCAGGCGGGCTGAGAGAATGGCGGTCGTGGTCGGTCGTCCTTCGCGGCGGAAGAACGATCCGGGGATTCGCCCGGCGGCGTAGAGGCGCTCCTCGAATTCCACGGACAGGGGAAAGAAGTCGATCCCCGGTCGCGGCTTTGACGCCGTCGCGGTGCCGAGCAGCATCGTGTCGCCGTAGCGAATCGTGACGGCGCCGCCGGCCTGGTGGGCCAGCTTGCCGGTTTCGATCGTGAGGGTGCGTCCAGCAATCTCCTGCTGGACGGTTCGGGTGGTGATTTCCATATGTTGGTGCGTTCCTGTACTTCCCGGTACTTGATGTCCCTGCCGCCGCTTCCTCAGCGACAGGTGCTGTGTGCTTGGCGGCGATCGGCGGCGATCGGTCGATCGCAGGCGCTCAGGTGGCGCGTCGCCGAAATCTGTTCGAGACCGTTCGCAGCGCTCGGATGGCCCGTTGCGGGTCGGCTAGCGGCGCAGGCCCAGCGTGGCGACCAGCGTGCGGTAGCGGCCGACGTCCTCGCGGTTGAGGTACGCGAGTTGACGTCGCCGTTGTCCCACCAGCTTCATCAACGCGCGCCGCGTGTGGTAGTCGTGCCGATGCTCGCGCAGGTGATCGGTGAGCCGTGAAATGCGTTCGGTCAGCTGAGCGATCTGCACCTCGGGCGAGCCGGTGTCGTTTTCGTGCTGTCCAAACTTCTCCGCAATGGCGGTTTTCTCATCCTTGCTCAGCATGTATGCACCTATCCACGTGGGCCATGTGGCGATGATGCGCGACGGGCTGGATTGGGTCGTGACTGGTGTCGTCGTGGCTGGCGGCTGTCCAAGCCGTCCGCTCCCCGCCTGCCCCCGGCTTCAACGGGGACTGCTGCGCTGCATCGTGTCGCTGTGTCGTCTCGTTGCCTAGACATTACCAGACTGGGCCGAAGCAGCGCGGGATTATCGGTGGCGTATGCGACACTGCGGGACATGACCGTGCTGATGAGACATCCAATCATGATCGTCCGCGCTCGCCTCGACCCAACGGTGCTAGACGCCTTCGAGGATTGGCATCGCAAGACGCACCTGCCGCACGTGCTCGATATCCCGGGCATCGTCTCGGCCTTCCGAGTCCGCGCCTCAGACCCCATCGCCGGCGCCCACCTGATGGGCTACACGTTCGAGGACGAAACCGTCGTTCAGGCCGCCCTCTCATCAGAAGAGGCCCAGGTCGCCCGCCGGGACTGGGAATCATGGGCCGACCAGGTCTACGAGCTCTCGGTGGAGATCTACGCACCGCTGGCGCCACTGCCGATCTTCCAGCATCAGAACTGAGCTGCCTCCTCAACCTCAGTCTCGATCCAGCAAGTTAGTCCCGCACCAACACATTCCGTCATACCCGCGCTCCGCCGCGGGTATCTCGCCGATTCGATCACTGACGTCAGTACAGGATGCTGCGAGATTGCCGCGTCGGAGCGCGGCAATGACGGTAGTGATTCAATCTCGTGCAAGCCAATCCAACTCCGTCATACCCGCGCTCCGACGCGGGTATCTCGCAGCAAGCGGCACGGTCGTTGCCCCTTCGCTCTGCAGTTGTCACGCGAGGTCGAAGTAGAGATCCCGCCACTCGGGATTGAACACATCGATCATGCCCCGCCGGCGTTCCTTGCTCCAGCGCTTGATTTGCTTCTCCCTTGCAATCGCCTCGTCCATGGTGTCGTGAAGCTCCATCCAGACCAGTTTGTCAATCTGGTAGCGCTTGGTGAATGCTGAGCCTTCTCCTCGCTTGTGTTGCCACACGCGACGACGCAAGTCCCCCGTAACGCCGGTGTAGATCGCTCCCCGAGGACGGCTGGCGAGGATGTAGACGCATGGCTCAAGCGGCATGGCAGGTAGGGTATCGCTGCGTCTGTGCTTGCCACTGCGAGATACCCGCGGCGGAGCGCGGGTATGACGGAGATGGATTGGCTTGCGCAATGCTGAACATCTACCGCCACTGCGTTGCTCAATAGCAGCAATCTCGATGGGCGTTCGACGTTTGTGCCCAATGCTGCGAGATACCCGCGGCGGAGCGCGGGTATGACGGAGTCTTCTGGCCCGCGCACTGACGCGGCAAGTGCGGGTGCGGGAATGACGGAGTTGGATTGGCTTGCGGGAATGGCGAGGCTGGCTTCTACAGGTCCAGCGCGACCTCTTCCTTGATCGGCGTTTTGCCCTCGGGGAGGGTGAAGAAGTTGCAGAAGCAGGTGCCCTCGAAATCGACCAGGCCGTTGAGGACCGGCTCGCAGACGCAGATGGTGTCGTCGTTGTTGGCCGGCTGACAGGGACAGAAGAACTTGCCGAAGCGCATCCTCATGTTGACGAAGTCTTCGATCGTTTGATCGGCGTTCATCAGGATGTAGCCGCGTTCCTCGCAGAACTTGTCGGCCAGTTCGGTCATTTCCTCGCGGTACCGGTCGCGCATCGCGCGTTCTTCTGCTTCGGGGAGATCGGTCAGGCGTTCAAACTCGGCCATGCGGCGCCTTCTTCCTGGGCGTTGTCTATCTGGAGTCTACGCGGACGCCTCGGCTCGGGCAGCCGCGAACCGCACAAGCGACCGCACCGGCACGCCGGTCGCGCCCTTGACCTGCGTCCCGCGCGTCTTGCTGGCGTCGTCGGTGCCGGCCATGTCGAGGTGCGCCCAGGGCGTGTCGCCGGCGAAGCGGGCGAGGAACTTGGCTGCCGTGATCGCGCCCGCCAGGCGGCCGCCGGTGTTCTTCACATCGGCGACCTGGCTGCGGATCTGCTCGTCGTACTCGGGGAACATCGGTAACTGCCAGAACTTCTCGCCGGCTCGCTTGCCCGCCTCGATCACTTCGGCGGCAAGGTCGTCGTCGTTGGCCATCACCCCAGTAGCGACATCACCGAGCGCGACGGCCACTGCTCCCGTCAGGGTGGCGACATCGATCAGCGGCGAGAGTCCCAGGTGGTTCGCGTAGGACAGCGCGTCGGCGAGGACGAGCCGACCTTCCGCGTCGGTGTTGATCACCTCGATCGTGGCGCCGTTCATCGCAGTCAACAGGTCGCCCGGCTTGATCGCGTTGCCGCCGGGCATGTTCTCGGTACAAGGGGCGAGGGCAGTGACGTTAATGGGCAGCTTGAGGTCGGCGATGGCGCCCATCGACGCGACGACCGCGGCGGCGCCCGACATGTCCTGCTTCATCGCCTCCATGTTGGCGGCCGGCTTGATTGAGATACCGCCGGTGTCGAAGGTGATGCCTTTGCCGCAGTAGCCGAGGCCGGGTTCGTCGCCTCCGCCCCGATGGCGCAAGATCAGGAAGCGGGCGGGCTGGTGCGAACCCTTGGCCACGCCGAGGAAGGATCCCATGCCCAGCTCGGCCGCCGCAGCCTCGTCCAACACTTCAATCTCGACGTCATGCTCAGCGGCCCAGGCTTCGGCGCGGTGGGCGAGTTCGGTCGGCGTCAGCAGGTTGGACGGCTCGTTGGCCAGGTCGCGGGCGAAGTTGGCCGCACCGGCCAGCGAGCGACCATGGGCGATGCCAGCCTCGACTGCGGCGACGTTGTCGGAATGCAACGATGTCCGCTCCAGCACATTCGGAGTCTTTGTGGGCGTCTGATGTCGGTCAAAGCGGTACAGCCCGAGGTCCAGGCCCTCCGTGATGGCGCCGGCGATCTCGTCGGTGCTGAAGCCGCACGCTTCGCCATCCACCGCAATCGCCAGGCTCCCCGATGACAACGATCGGGCACGACGTGCGCCATTGGCGGCGGCGTGACGAATCTCGTCCAGGGTCATCTTCTCGGCTGGACCGAGTCCGGCGATGATCGCACGCGGCGCCTCAGTCTGGCCAAATGTGTGCACGACCACGGTCTCGTTGACCGCGCCCGACAACTCGCCCGACTTGACCAGCGGCGCGAGGCCGCCATCGAGAGCATCGTTGAGCTGGCGCAGCGCGCCACCGTCGAGGATGTCGTCGTCCTTGGTCGCGAAAATCAGCAGGTGGTCGGCAGCCGCTTCCAATGCAGGCTGTGCGCTGGCAGTGATATCCATGGGAATCTTTCAAGGCGCACTCAGGGCGCGGTTCTACAGGGTCGGGCAATGCAGATCATCCTAACGATCAGCGGGAATACTGTGACCAAATGCGTGAGTTCCTTCGCGAGTTGGCGGCCGTCGCGGTCGCGGCACTGATCTATTACCTCGTCCGAGGCGCCGTCGCCGACCGCGCTGAGGAGGCCTTCCAACGCGCCCGCGACATTCTCGAGCTGGAACAGCGGCTCCGGCTCGACTGGGAAACGGCAATCCACGAGGCGATTCTGGGCTCCAACGCGCTGATCGACTTCGCCAACGGCACATACTTCTGGGGCCATATGCCGCTGCTGATCGTGCTGGCGATCTGGCTCTGGCGATCGCACCGCGACACCTGGCGCACCTTTCGCAATGCGCTGCTGATCTCCGGCGCGATCGGAGTGACCTCGTACTTTCTCTTCCCCACCGCGCCACCGCGCCTGATGCCCGAGTTGGGCTACATCGACACCCTCGCCGTCCGCGCAGCGCCTGCGTATCAGGCGCAGGAGGTGGGCGTGTTCGTCAATCCATACGCGGCGTTGCCGTCGTTGCATGTCGGCTGGGCGCTGATCGCCGGACTCGCGGTCTGGCACACATCCCGACATCCCCTGATGCGCATCCTCGCGGTCGCAATACCGCTCTCCCAGAGCTGGGCGGTCGTGGCGACGGCGAACCACTGGACGCTCGACGCCGTCGCTGGCATCGCGGTGTGTTCATTCGCATGGCTTGCGGTCCTGCTAGTCAATAGGCTGACGTTTAGATGGCCAGTGCAGTTTCAGAGGAGATAGCGATGCTGATTGTGACCACCTCGACCGTCCCCAACCGCGAGATCGCCGAAGTGATGGGTCTCGTGAGCGCCAACTCGGTGCGGTCGCGCAATGTCGGTCGGGACATCCTGGCCGGGATCAAGAGCATGCTCGGCGGCGAAATCCACGCCTACACGAAGTTGATGACCGAAACCCGCGAACAGGTCCTCGAGAAGCTCGAGGCATCAGCGGCGGCGATGGGCGCCGACGCCATCGTGGCGATGAAGATGGAAAGCTCCGACGTCGGCCAAAACATGGCCGAGGTCTACATGTACGGCACCGCGGTCAAGCTGAAGTAGGCAGCCCCACCCGTCATTCCTGCGGCTCTGTATTCGGGCCTGTCCATATGGATATCGAGAACTCCTGCATGGCTAGTCCGGATTCTCGGCTCCCCCTTGCAGAGGCCTTTGAATAACTCAGTTTCCCGTCCCCGCCTCCGAGGAGGCATTCGCGAAAATCGGTCGGTGCGCTATTGGTCAGGTTGTAGGGGCGACCCTTGTGGTCGCCCGCTCTGCCGCTCCTATCTAGTCAGTAATGCAATCGCGAACGCGGGCGACCACAAGGGTCGCCCCTACAGGAGCTCAGAAGGATTGGGAACACGATTATGCAAAGGTCTCCCTCCGAGCAGGGACCCGCTTTGGCAAAGCCCGGGCTGCTCGGATAGATCCCGGATGAGCAGATACCGGCGACAAACATGGCCGCCGGTAAGAAGCCAGGGAGGGAGCGGGCCCCCGCTCGGAGGCGGGGGCGGTTGAGGGGTTATGCATCGGTCTCTTGCAGGGGGAGCTGCCGAAGGCTGAGGGAGTCCCGCTCCCCCCGCGCCGAGCGCGTCTTACTCCGGCGTGACCATGTGGCAAATCGTTTCCGCGGGGTAGACGACGATCGGTGGGATCTCGATCGTTTTGCCACCGCTCACTATCGTCTTGCCAGGGCGCGTTTTCGCCGGGTGGTCAATGCAGACCTCGTACGGCTTACCGGCTTCATAGACTTCATCCTCGATCTGGATGGTGGTGAACTGCTCCGACGGAGTACCTGTTCCAACGCCAGTGCTGATCACGATCGTCTTGCCTTCGTCGACCGCCTTCTTAATGTCTTTTTTCCATTTCTCATTTTCTGCCTGAGGATCGTCGTTCTCAGCTTCATTCGTTGAGTCGTGTGTCCTTGTCGTAACGCCATCAGTCACGACGACCTTGGTGCCATCTTTCGTTTCTTCGGCCTTGATCGTGACGGTCGTGCCTTGATCACCGTCATTACTGCTGTTCGATCCTGCTTGACTGCCCGAGTTCGAGGATGACGACTGCTGCTGAGACTCAGACTGAGTCTCCGACTGCTGCTGCTGTGACAGGCCCTGCGCTTGTCCACTCGGTTGCTGCGTGGAGATCTGCTGCTGCGATTGCTGCTTGGTCGGCTTGCTCTGCTGTTGCGACGCAGCGATCTGCACCTGCGCCCCGCCGGATTCGATCGTTTGCGCCGATGTCGCCTGGCCAGACGTGGACTGATCCCCGTTGCTCTGCTCACCCGTCTCGTCGCCTGTCTGCACGCCGGCCTGCTGCGTGATGCCGGTTGTCGGCGAGATCGCGCTGACCAGCGCCTGGGTTTCGGGCTGCTCGATGATCGTCTCTGGGGCGGTCGAACCCACAGGCTGATACGTCACGCTGCTAATCGCGACCTGGCTCGCGCCGGGCTGCTGCATTCGGAACCAGGCGACGTAGCACGCGCCTGGGCCGTCGCACGACGGCGCGTCACGGAAACCAACCTTGCCCTGGTACTCGATCGTGACATCCTGCTGGCTGCCGTCCGGCGTGCTCGCCTGGAACGTGACCTGGTCGCCGACTTCCAGCTTCTCAACGGATGTCAGGCGGCACAGCGCCATTCCCGACGCGGTGACCCGCTTACAGATCAGTGAAACCTCAGGACCATCGCCGTTGGTGGCGCTGGCCGCGCTGGCGGTGTCGGTACCGAAGGGTTGACCAACGACGATCGACGCGAAGATCGCGACGAGACCGATGGTCGCGGCAAGCAACGAGCGGCGGATGATTCCGTTCGCGCTTGCATCAGCGATGTGTTGCATCAGTCTGTCTCTTTCTTCCGTGTGCCGACATCGATTTCAGAACGAATCAATGGCTGGAGCACCGTACCACCGCTGTTTGCGATCGCAAACACCGAATGGCCAGAGATAACCAACGATCTGTATTGGCCGGCTTGCCGTCAGCGACGCGGCCAGGATGGGTGCGACTTGAGGCGCTCGAGAATGGCGACGCCGACGTCGTACTTGTGCAGCAGCGGGAGGCGCTCGGGTTCCCCTGCGGCGCCGAGCATCACCACTCGGTTGGTGTCGACCTGGAAGCCCGCGTCCGACTGGGTGACGTCGTTGGCGACGATGAACGCGAGACCTTTCTTCTCAATCTTGGCCCTCGCGTTGGCAATCAGATCGTCCGTCTCGGCGGCGAAGCCGACCTTGAGCAGATGCCGCGCCTCGATTGAGGCGATCACGTCGGGATTCTCGACCAGCTCAAGCGTCATGCCTGGCTCGCCGGCGTCCTGCTTTTTCAGCTTGGACTCGGCAGACTCAGCAGGCCGATAGTCGGCCACAGCGGCCGCCATGACGAGAGCGTTTGCTCCGCGAGCCGAATTCTGGATCTCGGTCTGCATCTCGATCGCCGTGCCGACTGAGCGCACCACAATCCCGTAACGACCTTGTGGAGGCGGCTGCGTCGTAATCAGCGTCACGGCCGCGCCCTGGTCGCGAGCGGCTTCGGCCACGGCGACACCCATCTTGCCGCTCGAATGATTGCCGACGAATCGGACAGGATCGATTGGCTCCCGAGTCCCGCCAGCGGTGACGATCACATGTCGTCCGCGCAGATCGCCCACCGTCCGTCCAATCGCCGAACGAACGGCGGCGGCGAGTTCGATCGGTTCAATCAGCCGGCCCAAACCACGCCCTCCCGATGCCAACCGACCGATCGCCGGACCGGCAATGAAGACTCCGCGGGCCTTGAGCAACTCCAGGTTCGCCTGCACCGACGGCTGGCTGTACATGACAGAGTCCATCGCCGGCGCCACGACCAGCGGAGCGCTCGTCGCCAGCGCGGTCAGCGTGACCGGGTTGTCGCCGATGCCCTGCGCCAGCTTGGCGATCGTCGTGGCCGAGGCCGGCGCGACCAGCATGGCGTCGGCGCGGCGGCCCATCGCTACGTGTTGCTCGGCCGGAGCCGCAGGATCCCAGAGGTCGGCGGCGACCTCGCCCTTGACCAGCGAACGGAACGTCAGCGGTGGCACAAAGCGAGACGCTGAGGGCGTCAGCGCCACGTCAACGATTGCGCCCGCGTCTTCCAGGCGTCGCGCGGCCTCGATGCTCTTGTAGGCCGAAATCGATCCGGACACACCGAGCGTGACCCGGCGACCGCTGAGCGGCCGTGGCGTCGGAACTTCGCTATCCGCGCTGTCCCTACGACCGGCGCTCATGGAGTGCCTTCGGCGTTGTAGTAGTACAGCTCGCGCAGACCCCAGAGGATCAGATCTTCATCGACCACATCGAGGATCGTGGTCTCCTCGGCAATGCGCGGCGCCCAGCCGCCAGTGGCGACGACCTTGGCGTCGCCTAGCTCCTGACGGAATCGCTGGATGATGCCCTCGACCAATCCGACATAACCAAACAGGATGCCGCTCTGCAGCGCAGTCTCTGTGCGCGTGCCAATCGCAGCCGGCGGCCGCTCCAGGTCAATCCGGGCCAACCGGGAGGCGCGATCGAACAGGGCATCGGTTGAGATTCCGATCCCGGGTGAGATCGCGCCGCCGATGTAGACGCCGTGTTCATTGATCGCGTCGAACACGGTCGCCGTGCCGAAGTCGACCACGATCAACGGCGGGGGTCCGTATCTGGAGCAGGCCGCGACGGCGTCAACGATCCGGTCCGCGCCGAGTTCTTCGGTGTGCTCGATACCGATGCGCACCGGCTTTCTCATATGAGACGAGACCAGCAATGGCTCGGTGCGCAGGAACTTGCGGCAGACCTCCTGGAACACCGGCGCCAGCGCAGGCACGACCGATGAGATGATCGCGCCGTCGATCTGGGCAATCTTGATGTCCTCATAGCGCAGCAGGGACGCGACGAAAATGCCGTATTCGTCCGACAGTCGGTCATGTTGAGTGGCAAGTCGCCAGGTATGGACAATTTTACGATCGTTAAACACGCCGATCTGGAGGGTGGTGTTTCCGATATCGATGGCGATCAACATGGCTCGCCGTCCTTCACGAATCGAGATTGCCTTCATCGGCCAAGCCGCATGCCAGGATCCGTCGCGGCGTCGCGCTCCGATTTGGTGCATTCTACGCTCGCCACGCGATTCCTGATCGGCAACGGCTGCTGGACTCGACCGCGAACCAATTCATGACGTAACGAGGCAGTCAAGGACCGGTCACAGGGTCGTGGACCGATTGGGGGTGATGTGGATGAGTTCTCTGGTCAGCAAGCTACTTAAGCCGTCGCGGTCACGGGCTGTTGTCTCCGTCATCTCTGGTTAGTATGTTCCCCGAAGCAAGCCTTTCCAAGCAGCGCCGATTTGGGTTTAGCGCCCAGAACGACGTGCGTCGCCGGAAAGTCTCTCGCCAAAGGAGGCGACGCCGGCATGGTCAACCGTTCGGCTCGATCACTCAACGATCCGCATTCCGATCCTCGCGCAATCTGGCAGCGAACTCTTGAGGTACTCAGGGATTCGCTCGATCGCGAGACGTTCGAGACCTGGTTTGCGGACACCCACGCGATCGAAATCCGCGGCGGTGTCCTGCATGTCGGCGTACCCACGGTGATCAAGCTCGAAACGCTGCGCGGCAGCTACTACCCGCAGCTCGCCTCAGCCGTTCGCCAGGCCGCCGGTCGGCCCATGGAGATCGAACTCCGGGTCGTGTCACGTCCGCAACGTCAGACATCGGCGCTCGACATGCCGGAGGACGACAGCCTGCTGGGCGGAGAACGCGGCCAGCCGATTCAGCCGGCTCGCAGTCGGCCGGCTGTCCTCAACCAGGCCACCTTCGAACGCTTCGTCGAGGGCACCTCCAACCAGATCGCTGTGACGGCGTCGCGACGAGTCGCCTTTCACCCCGGCGAAGACACGAACCCGCTGTTCATCTACTCCAACTCGGGACTGGGCAAGACGCACCTGCTGCATGCCATCGCCCATGTGACGATGCAGTCGCACTACACCGTCCTGGTCGATACCGAGTCCTATGTACGCCAGTTTGTCAACAGCGTCGGCGCTGGCGAGCGGGCTGCCTTCCAGCAGAAGTATGAGTCGGCCGAGGTGCTGATCATCGACGACGTGCAGAAACTCGGCGGCAAGGTGCAAACGCAGGACGAATTCTTCAACGTCTTCAACGCGCTGCACCACCGCAACCGCCAGATCGTGATCGCCTCCGACATGCCACCGCGATTGCTGACCGGACTGGGCGAACGCCTGGTCACCCGGTTCGAGGGCGGCCTGGTCGTCGAGATCAACCCGCCCGACCTTGAGTTGCGGATGGCCATCCTGCAGCGCAAGATCCGCGACTGGCAACTCAACATCGATGAGTCGACGATCGTCATGATCGCAGAGCGTGCCGGCACCAACGTGCGATCGTTGCTCGGTGCATTGCAGCGCGTTCGCGTGTTTGCCGAGAGCGATCGCTCACCGGTCACCCCGGGCATCGTCTTGCGAGCATTGGCCGGTCACGCGCCCGAAGAGGCGCGCAAGGCCAAGCCCACGGTCGCAGAGCTGATCGCGGCCACCTCTGATCTCACCGGAGTCGCACCGGAGCTCTTCACTGCGCCACGCAAAGACCGTCGCACTGCTCGCGCTCGACAACTGGTGATGTATCTGGCCTGCCACCACACCGACCTCTCACTGAACGCCATCGGCGAAGCGCTCGGCGGCCGCGACCACTCCACCGTCCTACACGGTCGCGACAAGGTCGAGGGCCTGCTCGCCAAGGGCGGCGACCCTGACTCACAGTGGTGGGTGCAGCAGATCTCCGAGATCCGCTCCCGCCTCCACCTCTAATCCCGACCAATCCCGCTCTCTTCCTGCCATCCCCGACATGCCCACGCCACGTCCCTGCATGTCCCGCCATGTCCCCAGACGCGTTCGCCTGTCCACGCAACATCCACCAGCGATCCAGCGAAACAACCTGGCAACCCACAGTCAGCCCACGAGACCTCACCGAGATTCGCCCGTGCCCAACACAGCCTGACGTCAGTTTCCCCACTGTCCCAACCACCAGCAACAACGACAGCATGTATCAATTGACTACTTTTCTCAATTCCATTCTCGGATCCGGAGCACTCGTCGAACGTGTGGATAAACTCGTTTCATGATTGATGCAGTCGAGATCGATGTTGAAGGCGGCGCTGGCGGACGTGGAGCCGTGTCGTTTCGCCGCGAGAAGTTCGTCCCACGCGGCGGCCCAGACGGGGGCCGTGGTGGCCGTGGCGGTGACGTCATCGTGATCGCCAACGGCCAGCTCAACACGTTGCGTCGCTACCGGCGACAACGCCGGTTCCGCGCGGACTCGGGCACCAACGGCGGCACCAACCAGAAACGGGGTCGGGCCGGATCGACGTTGCTGCTCGAACTGCCAGTTGGCACGATCGTGTCGCAGGTCTCGGGCGGTGTGACGGAACAACTGGTCGACCTCGAGGAAGACGGCCAGTCGCTCGTTGTCGCTTGGGGTGGTCGCGGCGGACAGGGCAACATGTACTTCCGCAGTTCGACCAACCAGACGCCGCGCGTCGCACAGAAGGGTGAACCGGGCGAGCGGCGACGGCTCAAGTTCGAATTGCGCGTGCTGGCCGATGTCGGCATCGTCGGTCTGCCCAACGCGGGCAAATCCTCGCTCTTGCGACACCTCAGCGCAGCCAGGCCACGTGTCGCCGACTACCCCTTCACGACGCTTGAGCCGCACCTGGGAGTCGTCTCGGTTGGCTGGGACGAGTTCGTGATGGCGGACCTGCCCGGGCTGATCGAGGGCGCTGCGGACGGTGCTGGGCTGGGCCACGACTTCCTCCGCCACACCTCGCGCACTCGGCTACTGGTCCACCTGATCGACGGGTCGCAGAATGACCCGCTCGAGGCAAAGGCGTTGGTCGACCGCGAATTGGCCGGATACTCGGCAGAGCTGGCCACCCGACCGCAAATCGTGGTGGTCAACAAGGTCGACCTGGAAGAGGTCGATGTCCTGCGCGACGAGATCGGCGCGCTCTTCGATGCAGGCGAACAGCCGCCGCTGTTTTGCTCAGCCGTGACGGGCGAAGGCACAGAGGCGGTGGTCAACGCCTGTGCGACGGCGCTGGCCGAGCTGCGTGAGCAGGAGCCCGTGCGTGCGGCCAAAGTGCCCGTCGTGCGTCCGAAACAGGACGGTCGGCGGTTTCAGGTGGAACGAGTCGATGATCGGGTGTTCGCCGTACGTGGCGCATCGGTGGAGCGGTTTGTCTCGATGATGGAGCTCGGCGAAGATGAGGCGTTGGCAGAGACCTACCGCTGGCTCGACCGTCGCGGGGTCGCTGCGGCCCTGCACCGTGCGGGCTGTGAGCCCGGCCATACGGTGCGCATCGGCAAATCGCGATTTCGCTGGGAATGGGAGCGCTAACGGTCGTGGCGTCACCGGCGGATCACGAATCGCTGCAATTCGAGCCGGATGAGCGTGTCGGCGCACTGGGCGGCACCTTCGATCCACTGCACCGCGCCCACTTGCACCTGGCCGACGCCGCGGCGTCGGCGTTAGAGCTCGACCGGCTCATCCTGATTCCCGCCGGCGACCCCTGGCGCAAGCACGATCGGTCGGTGTCACCGGCAGAACATCGCCTGGCAATGACGCGCGCGGCCGTCAAGGAGCGTCGCGGTGGTCTTGAGGTGTCCGACATCGAGGTGCGCCGCGAGGGACCGACCTACACGCTCGACACGGTGCGCGAGCTGCGCGAGCGAGGCGCGAAGCAACTCTGGTGGATCATGGGCGCCGACGCAGTACTCGACCTGCCGCACTGGCACCGACCGAACGAGATCCTCGCCCACGCCCGAATCGCCGCCGCCGTCCGACCGGGAGCAGAACTCGAACGACGCCAGCTCGATCGGATCATCTACGGCCTCGGTCGCTGGCTCGACTGGGTGCCCATGGAACCGATCGACCTCTCCGCATCCGAGGTCAGGGACAGGATCCGCTGCGGAGAGGATGTCTCCACCGACGTCCCCACAGCCGTCCTGGAGTACGCGCGCGAGCATCGGCTGTACAGGCAAGCATGAGGAACCGGCCCTTGCGCCCGCAACAGCGTTGGGCTCTGTTAGCCGTGGAATGAACCGGCTCGGGCAGTCAAGCACTCCGAGAAAGCAGCGCTTGTGTATCGACTGGGCGTTCGTAGCCTTCATCAATGGCCAGGTTTGCCCCTCGGGAGGCTTCGACTGCGAGGCGGTCGCAACGCTCGTTCTCTGGATGTCCAGAGTGGCCGCGGACCCACCGGAATTCGACATCGTGCTTGTCACAGAGGTCGAGCAACCGGTCCCAAAGGTCTGGATTTATCGCAGGCTCTTTCTTGTTGCGCATCCACCCTTTGGCTCGCCACTTTCTTGCCCAGCCCTTCTCGACGCCATCCACCACGTAGCGAGAGTCGCTGTACAGCGTCACTTGGCAACTCTGGTTCAGAGCGTCAAGTCCCACGATCGGTCCCTGGAGCTCCATGCGATTATTCGTCGTACGGCGATAGCCCCCGCTGTATTCGCGTCGGTGTTCGCCATACATGAGCACGACACCATAGCCGCCAGGACCGGGATTGCCGGAGCAGGCTCCATCGGAGTAGATCACCACTTGTTTTTTGACAGTCATTAGCTTGCCGCCTTCACAATGGCAGTCGAACTCAGTTCGAATCCGGCATCTTGCAACCGTTCGCAGAGGCTTGTGGCTGTCTCCTTGACGTGCCTCTCAAAGGCCAGATAGATGATGCCACTAGCGTCCGAAGGAACCGCCACGTCACCCTTTTTGAGAATCGCGACCCTCGTTCTACCGAAGGCGGCGATGAGCATGCCCATCTCCATGACTACGTTCTGCCTTGCTCGTGGTTCTGCGTTCTCTGGATGCTCGTTCCGCCTGAACCCCAAGTCGTCTGGCGTCAACAGAACAATGCCAAACCGCTGGGCCTCAGGGCGGTGAACGATTTCTTCTTCGAGCGCCTCAATTATTGTCAGTCCGCCGCCTGCGGTGTTGCCGAGAACAAACGGCTCCAACTCCAATCGCCGAAGAATCAGTTCAAGCTGATCTTTGGCCGTTTCATCGTGACCATAGACCACGAAAACTCTCTTGGAGTCTTGCTCTGTGGTGTTCAGACCTGCAGGAACCGCAGCCGCAGCCGTGGGATCTGGTCCGATTGTCGGTGTTGGAGAGCTATTGGGTTGCGCACTGTCTGAAAGGGCGCCTTGCAAATGGGCCTTCAGCGCATCCCTGGCGACACTTGGGCCTTGGACACTCAGAGTGCCAGTTGACGGCCACCAGTTCAGAACAGCTTTGTCGTCGCTGCGGAACACCACCTTTGCACCGTCACCGCTCCATTCGCCCATGTAGCCAAGGCTTGCGATGATGGCCATCAAATCGTCTTGGCTCCCGCGAAACTTGTCCATGCTGACACGCCTGGTTTCGATTGCTAAGTCGAATGCGACAAGTGACACGATACCTTCCACACGCTCGATCTGTGAAAGAAATGCTGCCGAGAACGCGCTACCGCTGTCCCACATTCTCCGGCGTGTAGTGCTCCTTGCGCACCAGGACCGTGAGTCTTGGACCGGGTGGGAAGAGGAATGGTCTCAGCGGCAGGGTCTGCACCCAGGCGAAGCCCGCATCGTAGGCGAGCTGGCCCAGTTGGCCGAATGTTCTCAGGTACGGACGTGCGCCGTTCCGGCCAAGAATCGACGACCAGACCGCGTTGACCGCCGCCGACTTGGACGGCGCGACTTCCCAGAGCACCGCCACGCCGTTGTGGTCGAGCACACGCCAGAGTTCCTCAAGCACGCGCAACGTCAGCGCGTCGTCCCAGTGCCGGAGCTGGTGCGGAACGACTGCGAAGTCGACCTGACCATCCTCAAGCGGCAATCGGTGAGGTTGTCCCCGCAGCACGCCGACGCCCGCAACGTCAGGAGCAGCTCGACCGTCCGTGAGCACTGCGATCGGCGTGGGTTCAAGTTCGGCAACATCGGCAATCAGCGACGCCAGCGCCGGGGAGTCGGGACCCACGACGAGCAACCGTTCGACTGGCGCCATCGCCGTCAGGTCGACGAGCTGTGCAGCGGGCGAGTCCTCGAGCGCCAGTCGCGGCTGACCGCGCCACCATCGACGCAGAGCCGGCGGGACCGCCAGCAGAGGAGCGTGAGCGGGCGCGGACACGGGCTTAGACGTCGATCTTCGCCATATCGGCGTGCTGTTCGATGAAGTGCCGGCGCTTGGACGGGTCGTCGCCCATCAGCTTGACGAACAGGTCGTCGGCGGCGTGTTCATCGGCGATGTCGACCGACCAGAGGACGCGCGCTTGTGGATCCATTGTGGTTTCCCAGAGCTGGTCGGCGTTCATCTCGCCCAGGCCCTTGTAGCGCTGCACGGAGACCTTCTTCTGGCCTTCCTTCTGCTTGTCCATGAACGACTCCAGCTCTTCGTCGGAGTAGAGCCACTCTGCCTTCTGCCGGCCGGCCTGGACGCGGTAGAGCGGCGGCTGGGCGATGTAGAGCTTGCGGTCGTCGATTAGGTCACGCATGTGACGGAAGAAGAACGTCAGCAGCAACGTGCGAATGTGCGCGCCGTCCGAGTCGGCGTCAGTCATGATCACGACCTTGTGGTAACGCAGTTTGGAGAGGTCGAAATCCTCGCCGATACCTGTACCGAGCGCCGTGATCAGCGTGCGATAGGCCTCGTGGCCGAGCAGCTTGTCCAGACGCGCCCGCTCAACGTTCAGCACTTTGCCGCGCAGAGGCAGAATCGCCTGCGTGCGACGGTCGCGGCCCTGCTTGGCCGAGCCACCCGCCGAGTCGCCCTCGACGATGAAGATCTCGGACAGCTCGGGATCGCGCTCGGAGCAGTCGGCGAGCTTGCCAGGCAGCGACGCGCCTTCGAGCGCGCCCTTACGCTGCACGATCGCGCGAGCCTTGCGGGCCGCCTCGCGAGCGCGGGCCGTGGTCAGGCACTTCTCGACAATCTTCCGACCCTCACGCGGCTGACCATCGAGGTACTCGGCCAGCGCCTCGGCCGTCGCCGACTCGACGATGCCCTTGATCTCGGGATTGCCCAGCTTGGTCTTGGTCTGGCCCTCAAACTGCGGCTCGCCGAGCTTGACCGAGATCACGGCGGTCAGTCCCTCGCGGGTGTCCTCGCCGGTGATGTTGGGGTCTTTGTCGCCGAGCTGCTTGTTACGTCGGGCAAAGTCGTTGATCGCCCGCGTCAAGGCCGAGCGGAAGCCGGTCAGATGCGATCCGCCCTCGTGCGTATTGATCGTGTTGGCGAAGGCGTAGACCGAGTCCTGGAAGTCGGCGTTGTACTGGATCGCCACTTCGACAGCCACCGGCGATCCGTTGCCGGACACCTCGCGATCGAGATGGAAGGGCAACGGCTGCACGACCTCGCGGTCGCGGTTGAGGAATCGCACGTAGGACTGGATGCCGCCCTCGAAGTAGAAGTTTTTCTCGTCCGCCGGTTCGAGTTGCGCCCGTTCATCATCCGAGGCGTCGGGCGGGAAGCGCCGCTCGTCGCGGAAGGAAATCCAGAGACCTTTGTTCAGATACGCGATCTCGCGGAAGCGCTGAGCCAACGTGTGAAAGTCGTAGTCGAGCTGATCGATCACCTGGTCATCGGCGATCCAGCGCACCATCGTGCCGGTCGGTGGTGTCGCGTCGGAGGGCAGCGGTTCTCGCTTGAGATCGCCGTTGGGCACGCCGCGAATGAACGACTGCGTGTGGGAAATGCCGTCGCGCCGCACCTCGACCTCGAGCTGCGAGGACAGCGCGTTCACGACCGAGGCGCCGACTCCATGCAGCCCGCCCGAGACCTTGTAGCCGCCACCGCCAAACTTGCCGCCGGCGTGGAGGACCGTGAGCACCGTCTCAAGTGCCGATTTGCCCGTCTTCGCATGCTTGTCCGTAGGGATGCCGCGGCCGTCGTCGCGAACCTGAACCCAACCCTCAGGCTGGAGCGCAATCTCAATCCGAGTCGCGTGGCCGGCCATCGCTTCATCGACCGAGTTGTCGACAATCTCGTAGACCAGGTGATGCAGCCCGGCTTGGCCCGTCGAGCCGATGTACATGCCCGGTCGGCGACGCACAGCCTCGATGCCCTCGAGAACATCAATGTCGGATGCGTCGTAACTGGAGATTGTGGAGTTGGCGGTGTCGAGCCCCACGCCGGCGAGATTAGGTTGTACCACTACTACCTCAAGAGGCGATTGATCGCCCGGCGAATCCGGCGTCGCGGCGGATGATGCAGCATCGTGCTGGCTCAAAGTACAAGTCCTGACAGACGAGAAGCGCCGCCAATTGACCGGCCAGAATTCAGGGACCGGGGCGATACGCTGACTACGTCAACAATACCACTGGCATCAGGCCCAGAACATGTCCAGGGAGCCCAGAATGACCAGCTGGAGAGAACGCTTACGGTTGGTTAATCCCACCGTCGCGAGGGATGCCGCGCTGCATGGTCTGCCCGACCAGATCGGCGATCTCTCGCCGGTCGCCGTGGTGCGCAACGACATCAACGACACCTCCGGCCGGGTCTGGGCTCAGGTCCGATCCGAGCTTGTCTTCCGGTCTGAATTCGAGCCGGCGTTGGACGGCCTGTCCGGCTTCTCGCACCTCTTCGTGATCGGCTGGATGGGCGAGGTGTCGGACGAAGGCCGAGCGCTCCTGCGGCTGCATCCCTCGGGCGGTGAGGACACGCCGGAGGTCGGCGTGTTCGCCACCCGCACCGCGCATCGGCCGAATCCGATTTCGATCTCGATCTGCCCCCTCGAGTCCGTTGATGGGAACATCGCCAGGGTCGTCGGACTCGACCTGGTCAATGGCTCGCCGGTGCTCGATGTCAAGCCCTACGTGACGTTCTACGACTCCTTCGACGCCACAATCCCCAAGTGGGCCGAATAACTGCGAGTTAGCGGAGAGGTAGCTGCGAGCCATGCCGCGACTGCGCAGCAACATCATCGCGGTCTACATCGTCCGGCCCGCCGGCCCCGACGCCGTCGATGGGATCGAACTACTGATGCTGCAACGACCCGAGAGTCATCGGTTCGCCGGCGCCTGGCAGACGGTCGGCGGCCACATCGAGGAGCAGCAGGGAGAAACCGCCTGGCAAGCCGCCATCCGCGAGACGAACGAGGAGACCGGCCTCGAAGTCGAGCGCTGGTTCCGCATCGATCGCCCGGAGTCCTTCTACAACCCCGAGAACGACACCATCTACTTCGTCCCAGCCTTCGCCGCGCTGGTCGCCCGAGACGCCGAGCCAGTCCTCTCCGAGGAACACCAGGCCTGGAAATGGCAATCACCCCAAGAAGCCGCCCGCGCCGTCGATTGGGCAGCCATGCGGGACTCCATCCTGCTCGTCGGCGACGCGTTCTCGGACCCTGAGCACCCAGGTCTGGGAGTCACAGTGTTCGATCCCGAGGATCTACGACGCACGTGAGGGCGTCTCATAAATCAGCATTCCCAGTCCCCGCTTCACGCGGGGACCCGCTCGGGCGGTACGGGCTATCTGTTGGTGGGTAGCTTACCGGGGAAGGAGCAGGTCCCCGCGTGAAGGAGACCTTTGCATAATCGTGTTCCCAATCCTTCTGAGCTCCTGTAGGGGCGACCCTTGTGGTCGCCCGCGTTGGCGATTGCATTACTGACTAGATAGGAGCGGCAGAGCGGGCGACCACAAGGGTCGCCCCTACAACCTGACCAATAGCGCACCGACCGATTTTCGCGAAGGCCTCCGTGAAGCGGGGACTGAGATTTATCCAACTGGGTTGACTTCTGAGACACCCGCGCGTGACCCGCAGGGCGGCTCTGCGCCGTCTCCATGTGCTCGACGGAGCACTGCAAGACTGACCATCGGCGCGAGCCGTGCGACGATACGGGTATGACCTCCATCGGACTGATCGGTTTCGAGCGCTCCGGCAAGACCACGCTGTTCAACGCGCTGACTGGCGCTGGACGCCCGACCGGATTTACGACGCACATGGATCCTCACGAAGGCGTCGTGCCAGCGGCCGAGGCTCGGCTGACTCGCCTCTCCGAGCTGTACCAACCAAAGAAAACCACACCGGCTGTGCTCGACGTCGTCGACTTCCCCGGCGCGGGATTCTCGGGAGCCCTCGGTGGCGGTAACGAACCGCCTTCGACGAAGCTGCTCGATCAACTCTCCCAACTCGACGCCCTCGTCCATGTGGTCCGCGCCTTCGACAACGACGCGGTACCGCACCCTGCCGAACGCATCGACCCCGACGGCGACGTTGAGGCCATGCAACTGGAACTGACCTTCGCCGATCTCGCGCTGATCGAGAAGCGACTACAGCGCATCGCCGACGAGACCAAGTCGATGCGAGCGGCTGAGCGAGTCGCGATCGACCGGGAGACCGACCTGCTGCGCCGACTGCAGACGCATCTCGGCGACGGCGGCACGCTGCTCGATGCTCCAATCAGCGATCAGGAGCGAGCCGACATCCGCCACTATCGATTCCTGACCGAGCGACCGATGCTGACCATCATCAACGTCGACGAAGACACGGCGGCCGAGGGCTCGGTCGAGGGCATCGCACTGTCGGCCAGGCTGGAAGAAGAGTTACGAGACTTCGATGACGAGGAAGCCGCGTCCTACCGCGAAGATCTGGGCGTCGGCGCCGGAGCAGTCGAAACCGCGCTGCAAGAGACGTTCCGTCTGCTCGGCCTGCGCACCTTCTTCACGGTCGGCCCCGACGAATGCCGCGGCTGGACCGTGCGCGAGGGCGACACCGCGCCGCAGGCGGCCGGCAAAATCCACACCGACCTCGAACGCGGCTTCATCCGTGCGGAAGTCGTGCGCTGGGACGATCTGCTCACCTGTGGAGAAGCAGTCGGCGCATCGGGCGCGGAAGCTGAGGCGAAAAAGCGAGCCCTCTCCCGCACCGAGGGCAAAGACTACGAAGTTCAGGACGGCGATGTCCTGCACATCCTCTTCAATGTCTGACTCCTCAATCTCTGAGTGACACCTATCCTCTAGTCATGGCCAACGCCACCGAGATCGCCCGCGCCCTCTTGACCGCTGCCCGCGAGGGTCCGGCCGTCGCTTCATGCACCGTGATGGGCGCGACCGATGGCGTCGATGTCTCCCTGGGTGCGAAGATGCTGGTCTACGCGGACAGCGAACTCGGAGACATCGGCGGCGGAGCGCTCGAGCAGTCCGTGATCGACTTCGCCCGAGGCTCGATCCCCAAGCACATCGTCCAAACCACCACCTTCACCCCTGCGGGTGATTTGGTCGAGGGCCGTCGTGCAATCGAGGCGGCCGACGCCACCGTCGAAATCCTGGTCGAAATCGTCGAGCCTGCGGCCACACTGCTGGTCGTCGGCGGAGGACACGTCGGTCTCGCCGTCGGACAGCTCGGCGCGATGCTGGGCATGGAAGTCGCGATCATCGACGACCGCGAAGACTACGCCAACGAGGATCGCTTCCCGTACGAAGCCAACGTGATCTGCGGAGACTTCGGCGAGGAACTCGAGCAGTTCCCGATCACGGCCAACACATTCATCGTGCTCGTCTCTCGAGGCCACAAGGTCGACGAACTCGCCCTGCGCACCGTCGTCGAGCGCGGTGCCGGATACGTCGGCATGATCGGTTCCAAACGCCGCACCCGCACCGTGCTCCAGCACCTCGCCGAAGCAGGACTCGATCCCGATGCGCTGGACAAGGTCTTCACCCCAATCGGGCTCGACATCGGCGCAGAAACCCCCGAGGAAATCGCCGTCTCCGTGCTGGGAGAAATCATCCTCGTCCGTCGAGGCGGCGGCGCCGAACCGATGTCAGACCACGGCCGGAGCATCGCGTCAGCGCATCGCTAAACTGAGATCGATCACGCTGCTCCCTCTCGCAGGGGGAGCTATCGCGAAGCGGCTGAGGGGGTCTCCCCACTGCGGGGAGACGGAAACTGGAGCAAAGATCAATGCCACACGACGAGGTCTACGAAGCGATGTCCGAGTCCTTCGAGCGCGGTGCGCCGATTGCCCTCGCCACGGTCGCGCAAACGCTCGGCTCCACGCCGCGCAAGACCGGAGCAAAGATGCTGGTCAAGCCCGACGGCTCATTCGTCGGCACGATCGGTGGCGGCTGCGGCGAGGCAGAGGTGTGGCAAGAGGCGATGGACGCGCTCGACGACGGCGACGCCCGCATGGTCACGGTCGACTTGACTGAGCCCGTCGACGGCGAGGACAAGATCTGCGGCGGAATCATGCGCATCTTCGTCGAGCGGCTGGAAGCCTGACGCACTCGCGTGCCGGAAGCGTGATGCACTCGCGTGCTGGAGGCCTGAGGCGCTGGGAATCATAAGCAGACCGCCGTCGCTGACCCGTAAGGCTGGTAAGCTAGACATCGTCCGCCCGTACCGGGCCTCACCGGCATTCTCAGGCCGGAGGGGTAGTCCGAGGCGACGCGACGCGCTCAAGTGGCGTCGCGCGCTGATTGCCGGCGGCACAGCAGGAGTTCGGTATGCCACTGATCGGGTTTGGTCCTATCGAGGCGATCGTCGTAGTCGTGGTGGTCTTGGTGGTCTTCGGCGCCGGCCGCTTGGCTGGTGTGGGCAAGGCGCTCGGCACCGGCCTGCGCGAGTTCCGCGAGGAAGCACGCACCCCGGATGGGGAGCAGGCGGAAGACGAAGATGGGGACGAAGTCGCAGTCTCGTCTGACTCGTCCGCAGACGACAACAAGCCGTCCGCATCCGGCTAGCGCCACGACGCCGATTCTCAACCATTGCCCGCGCCACAGGTACTTCGCGCCGTCGCCTTGGATCTCTGGGGCACGCTGATCGTTGACGCACCCGGCGGCGGTCGCCGCCGGATGCGCCAGCGCGAGCGACGCCTCACGCAGGCCTACGAGCAAGCTGGAGCCGGCAGCGGCGCAGCCGAGGCGGTGCCGAAGGCTATTCGTCACGCCATTGACCAGTTGGTTATCGCCCACCAGTCGAACATCGATCTCTCCGGCGACGACCGAGTCAATGCCGTCCGCCGCTCGATGCTCGAGCAGTGCCCAGACACGGTCGAGAGTGATGACCTGCTCAACGAAGTCATCATCGGAGTCTGTCAAAGCGCGAGTTGGGAACCACCGAACATCATCGATGGCGTGGAAGCCGAACTCGACCTCCTCAAACAGCGTGGGTTCAGGTTGGCCGTGGTCTCCAACACCGGTCTCGCGCCCGGCAGTTACGTCGAGCAAGCCCTCGTCGCCCGAGGCTTCGACCGCTGGATCGACCACTGGATCTGGTCCGACGATGTCCTGAGTTGGAAGCCCGGCCAGGCGATCTTCGAGGCATCCTTGGCCGAGCTTAGGGTCGACGCCGGCGAGGCGGCATTCGTCGGCGACACGCCCGAGGCCGACATCCTCGGTTCCCGGCACGCAGGCTTCGCCGCGTCAGTGCTGGTCGGTGACAAAGCCGAGCCAGCAATCCAGGCCGACATCGAGTTGCCCACGCTCAAGGGATTGACCGCGGCCCTCGACCATGCCGGATTTCTGACAGGCTGACCGCCGGATCCACGCTCTGCCCCTTGCGGGGGGAGAAGCGGAGTGCTGAGAGCTCTCCGCGACACCTCAGGCATTGGCCAAGCAACGACTGCGCCGATAGAAACATATGCTGGATACATGCGTTTTGGAATGTTTGGCGGCGGTGGCATCAGAGTTGGTCGGATCCTCGGGATTCCGATCAAGCTCGACCTGTCCTTCTTCCTCGTCTTTGGACTCCTCGTCTTTCTCATCGCCACGCAGATTCTGCCCGAATCGCTCGATGGGTGGGGTGGAGCCGAGCGCTGGGTCTACGGAGTCATTGGCGGCGTCGTCTACTTCGTCTCATTGCTCATCCATGAGCTCGCGCACTCGCTGACCGCCCGTCGCTACGGCATGGACGTGTCGTCAATCACGCTGTTTTTTTTCGGCGGCGTCTCCGTCATCCGCGAAGACTCGCACCGTCCCGGGCAAGAGTTCTGGATCGCCATCGTCGGACCGTTGGCCTCATTGCTGCTCGGCGGCGTTTTCTTGCTGCTGGCCCTGTTTGCAGTTCCAGAGGACACGACGCTCAACAACGTGGTCTTTGTGCTCGGCATCGTGAACTGCTTCCTCGCCGCATTCAACATGCTGCCCGGCTTCCCGCTCGACGGCGGACGCGTGATGCGCTCCATGATCTGGCGAGTGACCGGATCTCGTCACCGTGCCACCCGAGCCTCGGCCAGGATGGGCCAGGTGCTCGGAGCGATCATGATCGTCTACGGCATCGGCGGACTCCTGACCGACGTAGCATTCTTCGACAGCGGGCTCAACTCGATCTGGGTCGCGTTGATTGGCTTCCTTCTGATCACGCAGGCCGCCCAGGGCGTCAAGGCCGCCGAACTCGAGCGCGACCTGGCGCAGTTGCGTGTCGGCGAGCTCATGCTCAAACCTCCGATAGCGCGCACAGCAGAAGCCGACCTGCTACTCCACGTCCTCGCCCCCGCGCGTGCGCAGCTTGACCAGCAGGATGTGTTCATCGTCGCCGAGGACGGCACCGCCATCGGCATCGCCTCAGCCGTGCAAATCCTCTTATTGGATGAAGAGCATTACCTCAACGGACGCCTGCGCGACATCATGATCGAGGCCGGTCAGGTCCAACCGCTACAACCGGACTCCGGCGCCGACGAGGCACTGCGTCGGCTGCAAAAGGAACGCACCTTCGTCCTGCCCGTCGTAGAACGAGGGCGACTGCTCGGCATCGTTGGCCTGGAACAAATCCTCAAGGCTCTGGGCCAGGCGCCGTCGCCACACCCGAACCCATCCTCCGGCGCCTGAGCGCAAACCTAAGTCTGAGGGCCCTGCGCTCCTGAAGGGGCGACCCTTGTGGTCGCCCGTTCCGTCGCTACCATCTGGCCAGACTTGCAATCTCCAACGCGGGCGACCACAAGGGTCGCCCCTACAAGAGACCTTTGCATATTCCCTCAACCGCCCCTGCCTCCTAGCGGGGGCCTGCTCCTTCCTGGCGTCATACCGGCGGCCAAAGCGCGTCGCGCGATATACGCGGCAGGATCCCTTCGACATCCGACCAACCGACACCTGGCCCAGCGCCAGCTACAGTCAAACTCATGATCACGCCGCATATCCGGCCACGCGTAACTGGCGTACTGGGCGTACTGGGCATATCGCCGCGATTGACCGCTGCCATCCTCGCCGGGAAGGCGGCTCGACGCGGCATGCGAGCTCTCGGCTCGGGCGGCACAGCACTACCAGGGCTCGTCGTGGAACGGCTGGACTCGGACGCCGCCACTCGGATTGCCAATGGACTTGCGGCCACCGCGCTGATCACGGGCACGAACGGCAAGACCACCACCGCCGCGATGCTAGCCCGTATCCTCCGCGCCGACGGCCGAGCGGTCATCCACAATCGCTCTGGCTCCAACCTGCTGCGAGGAGTCACGGCGGCCCTGATCGCGGAAGCGTCGCCTCTGGGCAGGTTGCCCTCTGGCTGCACTGCAGTGCTCGAGACCGACGAAGCAGCCCTGCCGGCGATCGCCCACGCCGCACCTCCCTCCGTCGCCGTCTTCACCAACCTGATGCGTGACCAACTCGACCGCTACGGCGAGATCGAGTCGATCGCCCTGCGCTGGGCCGACGCCCTCCAGGACTTCCCCAACGACGCCACAATCGCGCTCAACGTCGATGATCCCCTGATCGCATCCCTCGCCTCTCATTGGGATGGACCGTGTCTGACCTTCGGCATCGAAGATCCCAACGTGCCCGCAGCGCCCGAGGGTGAAATCGTCGACGCCGTCTGGGATCCGCAAACCCGCGACGACTTCCGTTACGCGCGACGCTACTTTGCCCAGCTCGGACGTTGGTACACCGATGGAGGAGCGCAGCGCCCCACGCCTGAAGTCGCAGCCGAGCAGATTGCCATCGGCGAGCAGTCCACGCAGTCCATGCAGTTCACGCTGCGGACGCCTGATGGCTCGACGCCGATCAATCTTCCGGCCGAAGGTCTCTACAGCGTCTACAACGCGCTCGCGGCGTCAGCCGCGGCCCTGGCGTTGGGCGTCGCGGCCGAGACGGTTCGTGATGGTCTTGAGCAGCACGAAGCGGCGTTCGGACGGCAGGAGGAGCTGGAAGTCGAAGGCCGTCGCGTGCGAGTCCTGCTCGGCAAGAATCCCTCGGGCATGAATCAGGCACTGCGGACGTTGCAACAGCCCGGCCAGCAACACCACATACTGGTGCTGCTCAACGACGGCATCGCCGACGGCACCGACGTCTCCTGGATCTGGGACGTCGATTGGGAATCACAGGCCGCGCACTGCGCATCGCTGACGGTCGGCGGACGCCGAGCAGCCGACATGGCGCTGAGGCTGGAATACGCCGGCTTCCGGGATCCAACCGAGCCCGTTGGCAACGACATCGGCCGGGCGCTGCGCCGGGCGCTGGATGCGACCCCGAAGTCGGAACAGCTCGTCATTTTGCCGACCTACACGGCCATGCTCGATGTCCGCCAACGGCTGGGGCGTATGGGCGCGTCGCGATTATGGGATGTCGCCTGATGTCCCCCGCCGATGCCCCCATCGATTCCGATACCGATGCTCAGTCCCTCCACGTGGCCGTCCTTTATCCCGATCTACTCAACTTGTACGGAGACCGTGGCAATGCGCGCGCCCTGGCGCGACGCTGTGAAGCTCGAGGGATCGAAGCCACGGTGACAGGGGTCAATATTGGCGATGAGTGGTCTCCCGAGGACGCTGACATCGTCCTGGTCGGAGGTGGGCAGGACCGCGAACAGCGGCGCGTCCAGGCTGACCTCGAGCGTCGCGGCGACGACTTGCGCCAGTACGTCGATGACGACGGCGTCGTCCTGGCGGTCTGCGGCGGATTCCAGCTCTTCGGCCATCACTACCGAGGCTGGGACGGTGAAGTCATGCAAGGCATCGGCATCTTCGACGCAGTCGCTGCGCATCCCGGCCCGAAGATCGCCCGCTGCGTCGGCAACGTGGTCGTGCTCTGGGAGGGCGAGACCGTGGTTGGCTTCGAGAATCACGGCGGGCGCACGTACCTCAACGACAATCAAGCGTCGTTCGGCGATGTCGTCACCGGCTTCGGCAATAACGGCGGCGACGGCCTCGAAGGGGCCAGAGTCAAGAACGCCTTCGGCACCTACTTGCACGGTGCGGTGCTTCCGAAGAATCCTCACCTCGCCGACAGGTTGCTCGCTCTCGCGCTCGAGCGTCGATACGGGTTGGATGGCGCGAATCTGACGCCGCTCGATGACTCTGCCGCCCGCCGTGCGCACGCTGAAGCACTGCACGCAGCACTGTCGACCAGCGAATCTGCACTTGGGCGACGGTTCGCATAACGTAAAGGCGACAGAACTTCAGCCAGAAAAGAGATCGCTATGACAGCGACATCAACGCTCACCCGCATTGCTCCCGACATCTCCTGTGATCACTGCGCTAACGCCATCAACGGTGCGCTGAATGCGCTCAATGGCGTCGTTTCGGTCTCGGTCGACGTGGATGACAAGCGTGTCGAGATCCAGTACGACGCCGAATCAGCTAGCGCCGAGCAGATAGACGCCGCGCTTGAGGAGGAAGGCTATCCCCCGCTCAGATAGCCCGTGGGGCCAACAGCAAACCGGACGAGGCCGGCCGGCGCCTGGCCAGCTATCCCGTCGTTCCAATCGCAACACCGACGGCGGATGGCTCATCGGCCCGACCTGGTTGTACGTGGCCCTGGCCGTCGTCATATTCATAGCCGCTGCGGTCATCGCCATCGTCCAGGCGACGGGCTCTGACGACTCGGCAGGTGCAGAAGCGCCAGGTACAGGACCAGTCAATTCGGAC
Organism: Dehalococcoidia bacterium; assembly: GCA_964291515.2. GTDB lineage: Bacteria > Chloroflexota > Dehalococcoidia > Bin125 > Bin125 > Bin125. The sequence continues at coordinate 2,812,186 of OZ219805.1, read as the reverse complement.
AGTACGGCCGATCCGCAACAGGCCCAGCCCGCAGTCGACGAGAGCCAAGCAACGGTCAGCGACACGGCAGACACTGAACCAACCGTGGCGGAGCAACAGGAGATCCAGGAACAGGAATCTGCTCCTCAGGAGCAAGAGCAGGCCGAAACTCAGAGCCAGGATCAGGCCCAGTCCGGGCAACAGGCTCAGACAGCCGACGCGCAGTCGTCTCAACAGTCCAACCCACTGCTCGGATTCCAGCGCCCCATCGCCGGCGCGTGCATCACGGAGCACGAGGGTCACCTGCCGAATGCCACGCGCGCGTACCGCGATGACGGAGTCCACGAGGGACTCGACTTCTACCAATGGGCTTCCTGCACCGTGATCGACTACGGCACGCCCATCCTCGCCGCCAAGGCCGGAGTGATCAGTCGAGCCGATCTTGACTACGTCGACATCACCCCTGCCGATTGGGAACGATTCCAGGCCAACAACTGGGAAGGCGAGGAGATCCTCGACGAACTCAGAGGTCGCCAGGTCTGGATCGATCACGGACGAGGCATCGTCACCCGCTACGCCCACCTCTCAGCTATCGCCGACGGGATCGCCGAGGGCATCGAGGTTCGACAAGGCCAGATCATCGGATATCCAGGCGAATCCGGTCAACAAGAGGTGTACCAGGACGCCGTCGACATCCACCTGCACTTCGAAATCAGAATCGCCGACGGCTGGCTCGGCAAGGGCGAAACGCCACAGCAAGCGCGCAAGTTGTACCTCGAGGCCTTCGGACTCGGGGAGGAGTAGCTCAGGCGTGTTCACATGGGATCGTTCAGTCCAAGAGTTCCCGTCATACCCGCCGAGAAGTACCCGTCATACCCGCGCTTGCCGCGGGTATCTCGCTGCACTCAGCGCCACTGTCTATGCACAACTCGGCGAGATTGCCCCCGCATCAAGTGCGGGGCAGGCTGCGACAAGCGCGGCAACGACGGAATGCTGACTACGCAGATGGCTGATGTGAACATGCCCTAGTCCGGATTCCCCGCTCTCCCTCGGCTGGCCTGAGTTGCGTTCGTCCGCCACCAAACACCCCATGTGAACAGCCCCCAGTTGACCGACTCCGACACACTTAGCGAGGACTGATCGGTCCCGGCGCAGGCTCACTGGGCGAGCGCTTCGCGGTCAATCCGGAGATCACGCCTGCCTCTTGCAGCCGATCGACCTCAGCCTGTGCGAAGCCGAGCGTCTCCTGCATAATCTCGACCGTATGCTCTCCCAAACGAGGCGCCGGACGATCACATGAAGCTGGCCGCCGAGTGAGGCGCCAGGGAACCCCCTGATACTGGCGCGTCCCTGTATCGGCGTGTGTCAGTTGCAGCCACCAGTCGCGGGCGTGCAAGTGTGGATCGTGCAAGTGGGTCAGGGTCGAATGGACGACCGCCGCCGGCACGCCAATCGATTGCAGATGATGCTGCAACGTCTGCGCATTCCAACCTCTGGTCCACTCACTGAGCGCCGCTTCCAGCGATGCCTCGTCCGCCTTCCGTCCGTCCCGACTGCGCCAGACCGGACGATCCAGATCAGCGGCCTCGGCGAGCCGCAACCAGGCTTCGTCGTCAAGCACTGAGATGGCAATCCACTCGTCGCTACCGGCGACACCATCGGCGCACCTGAAACACTCATGCGGCGACGCGTCAAGCCGGCGGTTGCCATTGCGCTCGGGCATCTCCTGTCCCAGAGAGGCGGCCAACAAGTACTCATCAATGTATGCAACTGCCGACTCAAACATCGAACCTTCAATATGAATGGCACTCTGGCTGTGTTGGGTGCGTAGTACCGCTGCCAGTGATGCCGCAGCCATCTGTGCGCCGACGATTGGGTCGGCCTGCATCGTGCCCAGCATCAAGGGCGGCTCGCCCTGATAGCCGAACATGAGATCCCAACCCGCGTTACCTTCTGTCGTGCCGCCATTCGCACGGAAGTTGTCATACGGCCCGCCATTGCCGAAGCCCGAGAACGATACCAGTCCAACGTATGGATTCACCTGACGCATGTGTTCATGCGTCAAGCGCAGGTTTTGCAACACACGAGGTCGGAAGTTCTCAAGTACCACGTCGGCCCGTGCAATCAGATCAAGCGCAATCTGGCGACCTTCATCTGTATCAAGCGCAACCGAAATGGTACGCTTGCCACGATTGGCCATATTAAAGTTCGGCCTCACGTTTAACGGATGAGCATCGGGCCCTGCCACCCGCATCGGCCCGCTGGCGTCATATCGCCAGAGGTCGGGTCGCTTCGGACCCTCAACCTTAATCACTTCAGCCCCAAGATCAGACAGCAATGTGGAAGCGTACGGTCCCAGCCACGCATGAGTGAAGTCGACCACACGCAACCCATCCAGCGGACCTGTCGACAGTCCCGGCTGAGGACGCCGAGCATACGCGTCATCTCGTTGTGACTCGTTGTCATGCTCAGACGCACGCATCGCGCGCCCTGCGCCGGTCATGCCGGTCTCTGAATGGAAGTAATCGAGCGCGTTGAGTTGCGGATCATCCAGCAACTGCTGAGCGGTGCGGTGCAGCGCCATGACTGAGCCCAGCTCCGACAACTTCGTCCAGATTGTGTTCGCGTCCAGCGATTCAACGATCGGCTTCACGTACGCAATCGACGGCTCCTGTTCGGCGAACCGCGCATCACCGGCCAGTAGCTCGTCGGGAGGCGGATCGCAGCCAAACGCCACCGGAGCATTGCGCAGCGTCTCCTTGGACCAGGGTGAGAGCGTGATGTAGCCGTCGGCGGTCTGCAACACCTGGGCCCAACCTGGCGACCCACCGATCCGCGGTAGGGCTTGCCCGGAAAACTCTGAGCGCAGCGACATGATCAGCGTCGAACATGCCTCAAACGATGACAGCTCAATCCACTCGCCGAGGCCCGAGTGCATCCGTTCAAGCAGAGCACCCAGCGCAGCGACCGCGCCCAGAATGCCGATCGTCCGAGGGATGATCGCGGCCGGCGCCGCCAGCGGTTCCCGCTCCGGAAGACCGTTCGTCGTCGCGAATCCGGACAACGCCTGGATGATCAGGTCGTCGGACTGATAGTCCGCATATGGGCCGTCGGAGCCAAACGGTAAAGAGTGAACCACGACCAACGTGGGAAACGCTTCTGCGACGCCATTCAGGTCCGACATCGGCGCATCACTGACCAGCACATCGGCATCGATCAGCTCCGCTCTCCAGTCACCCGCTTCCATCGACTTGCCGACATGCAGTGATTCCCTCAGCAGCGAAATCGTTGAGCCTTCGCGCTCAACCGTCGGCAAGGCATCATGAAGTCGCGATTCGAGCGCCTCAAACGTGCGCACGTTGGCGCCCCAGCGAGCAAACTCGCGAGCGCACGCCGCCGCAGTGACATCGCGGCTGTACTCAACGACCTTCAGGCCCTCAAGCAGGTCGCCATCGGCCACGAGCTCAACTCCCGCGCGGCTTGCGCAACTTGGCCAGCGCTCGCGCGACTGGCGACAACTGCCGCCGCCCTTTGACCATGCGCGGATCGACCTGGCCGAAGCGTGCGCCGGTGGCATAGGTCATGAAGCTGGCGTTGATGTGCGTCGTAAATCCCTGCGCATCCTGCATGTTGTTGATCGAGTGTTTGATCTGACGCAGCGCCATTGGCGAGTGCTCGGCCACTTCATTCGCGTAGGCGAGCGTGTAACGCTCCAGCGCCTCGGCCGGATACACCTGATTGACAAATCCCAGCTCCAGCGCCTCGCGAGCCGGGATGAAACGGTTCTGGAACAGGATCTCCTTGGCCTTGCGCACGCCCAAATCCCAGGGCGCAGAGAAATACTGCGTGTGCGACGCCAGGAACAGCGCGTCGTCTGAGGCGAAGATCAGGTCCATCGACGCAGCCACCATCCAGCCGCCGAAGATGCACTTGCCATGCACCATGGCGATCGTCGGCTTGGGCAGGTTGCGCCAGCGCATCGTGTTGGCGATCCGAGTGTCCCGCTGCCGGTCGAAGACGCCAACGAAGTCGTCAGCCCAGCCGTTGTCCTCACGGTCAGCCAGCTCGGGCGGAGATCCCAGGTCGTGGCCGGCAGAGAAATCTGGCCCATTGCCCGACAGGACAATCACCTGAACCTCAGGATCATCCGCCGCCTCGGCGAACGCCTGGTCAATCTCATCGAGCAGGATGCGAGATTGCGCGTTGCGGTACTCAGGCCGATTCATAATCACCCGAGCGACCGGCCCCGGTTCATAGATGATCTCCTGATAGGTCATGACGCTCTCCAATCGGGCGATATCGAAGTCACTCGGAGACTACCAGCGACCGCCCTCCACTTCCTGCCACTGCGGCTTGTCTCCGAAGCCACTTCCGTTGGTTGGATCCCAATCCCCGCGCAACGGAGGCCTTTGATTAATTTGCTCCCCCTCGCAGGGGGAGCTGTCGCGGAGCGACTGAGGGGGTCCTGCCGGCGCGGGTACCAGATGGAACTTGGTGGAGCAGGACCCCCTCCGCCTTCGGCACCTCCCCCTGCAGGGGGAGGAAAGGGATTATGCAAAGGTCTCCGCAACGCGGGGACCTGCACGGGTGGCACGGGCAGTCTCCAGATCAAGTCCCGCACCGGTAGGCAGCAGGTCCCGGCACAGAGTCCGGGACTGGGACCTGCGCCCACCATGTCCAGACAAGGTCGCTCCGTGCCCAGCCGTTACTCTTTGCCAAAGCCTGAGAAGGACGCGCCATGCCCTTTGAGTATGCCGGCATCGATCTGCCGATCCGTGACACCACCATCTCCTCCCATCGAATGAGCTGGGAGGTCATCGCAAGTCCCGGTCGTTGGTGGACCGGCGCCGAGCGCGTCGAGATTGCCCGCGTGGGTCGCGCCGCCAGAGATTTCGATGCGGTGCGTCGCGAGATGCTGCCGGAATCCGCTGTCTACGCGATCCAGAAACTGGTCGTCGACAACGCCAACCTCAACCGCGACTGGTACCAGGAGACCATCGGTTCCGAGGGCATGACTGAAGATCGTTACGTCGAACTGGTGGCAGTTGTGGTCCATGCGCTCTCGATCGACGAGTTCCACCGAGCGCTGGACCTCGACCTCGAACCACTTCCCGACCCCCGGCCGGGACAGCCGTCCCGAGTTCGGCCGCCCGAGGCTGAACAGCGCGACTCCTGGCCAGCGATTGTGCCCAAGGGCGGTCTGAATCCCGGCGACGAAATGCTCTACGGACCTATGCAGTGGGGCGCCAATGTGATCTCTGCGCTCTCGCTGATTCCAGAAAACGTGCGCTGGCTGCACGACCTCTCGGAGGGTCACTACTTGTCCTTCAAGGAGATGCGCATGCCCGATCCCTTGCGTGCCATCTCTCGCCCACAGATAGAACTGATCGCCGCGAGAGTGTCGTCGCTCAACGAGTGCTTCTATTGAACCGCCTCGCACGTGCGCATGCTCCGTGAGAGCAGCCAGCAGACCGGCGCCCTGGACAACCTCAACCTGCAGGGCACGGTCAATCCCGAGGCCGACAGCGGAGTCCCCCACGGCAGTCTGTTGACTGCCTTCGCCGAAGCGGCCGTCCACCAGACTGATGCGCTGCCCGGCCTACGCAAGCAGATCGTCGCCGAACTCGGAGTCCAGGAGTTAGTGGACGCCGCAGGCGTTGTAGCCAACTTCCAACGCATGGTCCGCATCGCCGACGGCTGTGGCATCCCATTGGACGAATTCACGAAGGACGCCACCGACGACTGTCGCGAAGAACTCGGCCTCCACGAATACGCCTCAGCCGCGAACACTGCATAGAGCCGGATCTCACGATGACGACCACCGCCACACCTTTTGGCTACCCCGATGTCACCTGGAACATTCCTGACCGGATCCGCGACGCACATGTTCGCAGCTGGGAGCGTCTTGCCGCCCCCGGCGACTGGTGGACCGGAGCCGAGCGAGTCAGCATCGCTGCTGAGGGTCGCCATGCATCCGCGCTACTGGACGGTCTGCCCGATCCAGGTTGCGGCCCGGCTGAGTTGCCGGAGGCGGCCGTGTTTACCATCCACAAACTCATCGGCGACTTACCCAACGTCTCTCGCGAGTGGTACGACGAGACGATTCAAGCCGAAGGCATGTCCGAAGCTCATTACATCGAGCTGATGGGTGTGCTCACACATGTCTGGTCGATCGACGAGTTTCACCGCACTCTCGCGATCAAGTTGGAACCGCTGCCCGATCCGCTCCCAGGCAAACCGATGCGCCGTCGCCCTGAGGGCCTTGCCAACCATGGCAGCTGGCCGCCCACAATCCTGCCCAAGGACCTCGCTGAGCGGGAAGCCGACATCTATGGGGGAGCCAGGTACACGCCCAACGTCCGAGCGGCGATGAGCCTGCATCCTGACAGCGTGCGCTGGCTGAACGACATGTTGGACGCACACTATCGCGGAGGCGCTGAACCCGGTCCGGACCATGAGCCCTTCCGTGTACTCAGCACAGCCCAGCGTGAGCTAGTCGCTGCCCGCGTGTCGGCCCTCAACGAGTGCTTCTATTGAACGGTTTCACACGTCACGCTGCTCGGTCGGAGCAGCCAGGATCACGACGCATTTGACCTCAATGGCACGGTGCGCAACGAGGTCGATAGCGGTGTCAGTCACGGCGAAGTCTTGTTGCGCTTTGCCGATGCAGTAGTAAGCCGTGCCCCCGATCTCGCCGAAGCGCGCGAGGCGGTCCACGCTGCCATGGGAGCGCACGGAGTCATAGACTCCGCTGCAGTCATCGCCAACTTCCAACGCATGGTCAGAATCGCCGACGGTTGCGGCATCCCGCTGGATGCCACAACCGAGAAAGCCAGCGAGCCCTGGCGAGACACCCTCGGAGTGAACAGCTACCGCAGCCGAGGAAACACGTTCGGCTCGAGTGGCTGAACGTGTCCGCAGAACCCTTGAAGTTGCCAAAATGAGCCGTCCGGGCTATCGTGAGCGAGCCCAGCCCTTCGGCGCCTTTCCGAAGGGCCACGCCCAAGGAATTGAGTCCAAATCTCGTTCTTCGGAATCCGATCCAGCTGAGGCGTCCGCTCTAGGCAAGACCGCCTCAAGCCCTATGGAATCCCTACTGACGGGCAGTGACGCATTTCCCCTAGTCGACGTGGCGCTCAACGGCTGGGCCACACTGACGACACCGTCGCCCGGAGAGCGGATCCGGGACGCGGTGTCTAGGTAGATTGATTATGTCAAGGAGCACGATTCTCTTCATCGACTACGAGAACGCGTATCAGCGAGCTCGCAAGGTGTTTCACGGTGACGACGGAGGACCTGACTCCACAAACGGCCACTTCCATCCGCAAGCCCTTGGTGAGTTGCTGTGCTCCGTCTATAACGAGCGCCATCCTCTTGAAGAACCATTGCAGTTGATTGAGGTGCGTGTCTATCGAGGCGAACCCACCAACCAACACCCTGACTGGCAAAGTTCGGTTCGAGCTCAGTTCCAAGTCTGGCGGAATGCAGGGGCGACAGTCCGGTCTTTGCTCCTCACCTACATCAAGGAGACTGATTCGTGGTCGGAAAAGGGCATTGACATGCTGTTGGGAATAGAGATGGTCGCAGCAGCATTGGCTGGAAAATCCGACTGCGCCATCTTACTTTCGGCAGACCGCGACTTCGTTCCAGCGCTTCAGTTTGTTCGAGACAAGACCAAAGCAGAAGCACACGTAGCAGCTTGGGGAACCAGACAAGACGGCGGATTCCTCAGTGTTCCAGATGAATCGCCGTTCGTACATTGGGTTGCAAAGGCGGGTTACGACAAGATTACTGACCCGACTATCTATCCTTCAAGGAAGCCCGGCCGGTCCCAAAATCGCAGGCGCAAACGCCGACGCTGAGAGTTACTCGATTGTCCGCAGCAGGCGTGCGATCTCGATTGCTGCCTGGGCTGCCTCTTCACCTTTGTTGCCGGCTGACCCACCGGCTCTGGCCATGGCGAGGGCGACGGTCTCGGTGGCCAGGACCTCGAAGATCACCGGCACGCCGGTGTCCAGGCCGACCCTGGCGATCCCCTGCGTCGCGCCATCGACGACGAGGCGGTAGTGGTCGGTCTCTCCGAGGATCACAGCGCCCAGACAGATGACTGCGTCGAAGCGCCCCGTTTGCGCGCACTTCTGCGCGGCCAGGGGAATCTCGAATGCTCCCGGGACCCAATAGATATCGATCTCGTCTGTGTCGGCGCCGTTCTCTTCGAGATGGTCGATGCAGCCGTCAAGCAGCTTGCTGGTCACGAAGTCGTTGAAGCGACTGACGACCACGGCAAAGCGCAGGCCGCTGGCCGGGCCGTGTTCAGGATCGGGGTTGGCTGCGCCGTCGTGGACTCTTGGCATGGACTGGCGCTCTAGCCGATCGCCGCACGGCGAGTGGGCGGTGGGCTGTCATCGGCGGATTCCGTGGCTTCGATGTCGTCGGCGTCGAGCAAATGCCCCATCTTCTCCTGCTTGGCTGACAGATAGCGAACGTTGTGCGGGTTGGCCGAGGCGATCACCGGCACGCGCTCCACAATCTCCAGGCCGTAGCCGGACAGTCCGTGTCGCTTGGCCGGGTTGTTCGTCATCAGGCGAATCCGCTGTACGCCCAGGTCGCGCAGGATCTGCATGCCGATCCCGTAGTCACGACGGTCGGCGGCGAAGCCGAGCGCCAGGTTGGCCTCGACCGTGTCCATGCCCTGATCCTGCAACGCATAGGCCGCAATCTTGTTGTGCAGGCCGATCCCGCGGCCTTCCTGCGCCATATAGACGATCACCCCGCGTCGATCTTCCGCCACGTGACGCATCGCGAGTTCAAGTTGCTCTCCACAATCGCAACGCTGCGAGGCAAAGACGTCGCCGGTCAGGCATTGAGAATGGACCCGGACGAGCGTCGGATCGCCGCTGTCGACGTGACCCATGACCAGCGCGACATGTTCTTCGGAGTGGTCACGCGTCCGGTAGCCAATCAGTCTCCAGGTGCCCATCGGCGTGGGCAGCTTCGCCTCCGAGACGCGATCAACGAGCTGCTCGGTGCGCAAGCGATACTGGATGATCTGCTCGACCGAGACCACCTTGATCTTGTGACGCTTCGAGAATCGCACCAGCTCGGGCAGGCGAGCCATTTCGCCGTTGCGTTTCATGATCTCGCAGATCACGGCGCCGGGCTGCAGACCGGCCAGGCGGCAGAGGTCAACCGACGCCTCAGTCTGACCGGCGCGTACCAGGACGCCGCCGTCGCGAGCGCGCAGTGGGAACATGTGGCCGGGACGAACCAGGTCGTCGGAAGTGGAGTGCGGGTCCATGAGGACTTGCACGGTGCGTGCGCGGTCCGGGGCGGAGATTCCGGTGGTGACACCCGATCGAGCTTCAACCGACACGGTAAACGCGGTACCCAGCGGCGCCGTGTTGGAACCCTGGTCGACCATCAGCCGCAGTCCTAGCCGATCCAGCGAACTGCCGTCCATGGCAATGCAGATCAGGCCACGTCCATGTGTGGCCATGAAGTTGATTGTTTCCGAAGTGACGAACTGTGCCGGCAGCGCGAGGTCGCCCTCGTTCTCGCGATCCTCGTCGTCGGTGATGATCAGCGGTTCACCCTGGGCGAAGGCCTCGATCGCCTCTTCTACGGTGCAGAAGGGCGACTTGCGCCTCTGACCCCCGGAGGTGCGACGGGCTCGGCGCGGCTTCGCTTTGTCCGCCTCGTTCGAGGCGGCAGTCGTCGACCTGTCGGCGTCGGTCGCGTTGGCGTCGGTCGTGTCGGCGTCGGTCATTGCGCTCCGCCTTCGTTCGCCCCAAGTGCCGCAAGTCGCTCGTCCAGCATTTGGTCGATTTTCGTTTCCAGCAGCTCATCGACATAGCGGGCAAGAATGTCGGTCTCGAGGTTCACGGCATCACCAGGCTGCCTGTCGAGGAGGTTGGTGTGCTCCTGAGTGTACTGAACCAGTGAAACGGCGAATCCCGATTCATCCTTCTCGATAATCGTGAGCGAGACCCCGTCGATGGAGATTGGTCCCTTGACGATCATGTGACTCAACAGCTCGGCAGGAGCGTCGTAGGTCACGACAATGGCATCCGATTCAGAGCGCGTGCTGCGGAAGGCGCCCCGCCCCTCAACCACGCCGCGGACGAGGTGCCCGGACAACCGGTCCATCGGCCGCACCGAGCGCTCCAGGTTGACCCGGTCGCCGACAGCCAGCTCGCCCAGGTTGGAGCGGCGATAGGTTTCGGGCATCAGGTTGGCCAGGAATTGACCCGATTCGATGTGCGTCACCGTCAGGTCGACCCCATTGATGGCAATGCTGTCGCCGAGATGGGCGTCTTCCAGGATCATGGGGGCCGAGATGCGCAGCAATCCCTCAGCCGCCTCGGTGATTTCTCCGACCTCCTCGATGATGCCAGTGAACATCGGTCGCGTCCCCCGTTAGCGGATCTCTCGGCCCTCATGGTACCTGTACCGCCTCCGAATGCGCACATAACAGGAGCCCGATCACACGCCAGCCAACTGTTGTTGTGGAACGAATGCTATGAATACAGGCGCTTGATCAGTATGTTCGATCCGTTGCGATCGCGCCGATAGTATCGATAGCCATTCCGTTTGTACTGTTCGTCCATGAGGCCTGTGGCCGTCGCGACTGCCAACGTCAACCAATCATAGTCTCGACCACTGGCCGACGCCTCGCAAGCGTCGCGTAACCGCTCCGCAGCCGTGCTCGGAGCATCAGGCCGAACCGCCAGGCAGCGCAGAGCAGCGCGTTCGCCGGTTGCAAAATGGACCGCGGCGACGCCCAGAATGTCTTCGACGGAGTCCGGTTCGCCTGTGTGATCGGCCCTCGGGGTCTGCATCGTTGCCAGCCAGACGACGGTGTCACCGGCACGCGCCTCCGCCAACATATCGGAGCTGGTGGGACGCTCCGGCCCAATCTGTGCTGCCAGGAGCAAGTCGACCGTTTCCGCGTCGGACTGTCCCGCCGGCCGCACACGTACATCGAGCTCACGCTCCGGATGACTGGGATAGCCCGTGACCAGCAGGTCCGGCCCGAGCTGCTCGACCGTCATATGATTGAGCCGCAGGACATCGCGCATTCGATGTGCCCCGCGACCTCGGACCGCTGTCTGGGCATCGCCGCCAATGATCATTGGTGCGATGACGGCCGTGACCTTGTGAATCAACCGCTGGTCAAAGAACGATCCCAGCACCTCCCCACCGCCTTCAACCAACAGGCTGACGACGCCACGCTGCTGGCCGAGCAGGTCGAGCAACGCAGGCAGAGACACGCGCCCGTCTGAACTCGGGTCCGCTGGCAGCACGGCCAGATCGACGCCACGCGATTGGATCGACTGCCGCCAGTCTGTTGGCGCGGCGTCGGTGGTGGCGATCAGGGTCGGTGACGAGTCTGTTCCGTCCAGGACGCGGCTGTCCAACGGCGTCCGGCCGCGGCTGTCGAGGACCACACGGAGCGGCTGCGGCACCGTGCCCTGCCAAACGTCAGGTCGAGCCGTGAGCTGCGGGTTATCAATGATGATTGTCTCAACGCCGACCAGCATCGCGTCGTACAACGGTCGGTGCTGATGCGCCCACTGCAGGGTCTGCGGTCCTGAGATCCAGCGCGAGTCACCACTTGTGGAGGCGATGCGACCGTCGAGCGACGCGGCGAACTTGGCTGTCACGAATGGCCGGCCGGTACGTCGATGACAGGCATAGGCCTCATAGTGCGCCGCTGCTTCAGCAGCGCCGTCGCCCAGACGCACTTCGATTCCCGCCTCGCGAAGTTGTTCCAGGCCGCGCCCGGCCACGCGATGATCGGGATCGCTGTAGGCGACCACGACGCGAGCAATCCCAGCCTCGATGATGGCCAACGTGCATGGAGGCGTCCGGCCGTAGTGAGCGCACGGTTCCAGGGTGACGTACATCGTCGCGCCACGTGCCTGGTTGCCGGCGTCGCGCAGCGCCATTACTTCAGCGTGGGGACCTCCAGGTCGGAGGGCAGTCTCGTCTTGATAGGCCGGCTGCTCAGGCATACCTGGAGGCTGGGTCGCGCCCTCACCGACAATCTGCGTGCCCAGAACGACCACTGCGCCCACGGGCGGGTTCGGACTCGTGCGGCCGCGCACGCTGCGGGCCAGCTCAAACGCGCGAGCCATCAGGCGCGAACTGCCGACCGGGCGCAGATTGCCGAACGGGCGCGAGGTCATACTCGGCGGCGACGGTCCACGATCGTCAGTACCAGCCAAAAGACCGTGGCGCTAATCGCGATGGCCGCCAGCACAATCTGGACCGGACGCTCCCAGGACGGATCCGTTGCGAGCTGCACCGTGCTCGAGCGCGGTCGCTGTTCCAGTGGCCAGTCGGACTCAGTGTGCGTCACCGAGGTCGCAACGGTGCGCGTTTCGGACTGTTCCGACTGTGTCGAAGCTGCCGCGCGTTCTTGCCCGTCTCCCCGATCAGGTTCTGGCGACTCGGCAGCAGTTGATTCAGGCGAAGCATCCTCAGTCGAACCAGTTGCCTCCGATGCAGAGGTGGTCGATGCATCATCCTGGCTAGACGCTTGCGCAGCGTCTGACGCCTGTTGCTGTGCGACCACACTCTCAGCGGTCACTTCCTCAGCGTCGCTATCGCCTCTGCCGCTGCCAGCGGTCAGCGCTCGGCGTGACGGATCAGAAGCTGCGTCTTCGGAGGCCTGCTCCGCCATCGCTTGTTGTTGCTGAGCCTCTGCCTCGTACGACGCCTGTTGTACTGCTTCCTGCTGCTCTGCTTCGTCATCGACGGCCGCCACAGACGCCACCGACGCCTGTTGTTCGGCTTGCATCTCTTCCTGGGCTACCTCTGACGCGTCGGCTGGAGCACGCTGATCGGCCTCTTGCTGCTCAGCAGACTCTGCTTGCGGCGCGGACTCGCGTCCGGAACCGGTTGACGTGGCCGAGACCGCGGTCACGGCGGACGGCTCAGCATCTGCGACCGCTTGCGCTTCTACTTCCACCTCTACTTCTTCTGTCACGACCGCGGCGGTCGGGACACCTCGGCCTGAATCGCCGGCGGACGTGGTCGTGAAAGTCACCGTGGGCGAATCGACGGCGTCGAAGATCATCACGGCGGCGAAGGTCGCAACACCCACAGCGGCTGTCGACATTGACAACCGCAAGGCGCGCGCCGCGACGGTCGGTTGGAACGGAACTCGGGTCGGATCGTTGATCATCTCCGTCGTGAGCTGGAACGGCACACTACTCGGCGCATTACTCGGCGCGGTGTCGAAGCTGCGCAGCACCGACCGCATCTGTTGGAGGTCGGCGAGGTACTCCTGCATCTCGGCCGAATCGGCCAGTTGTGCTGCTACGCGCTCGCGTTCACGAGGTGACAGCTCATCGTCGACATAGGCCGACAGATCATCGCGCCAGTCTGCGCGACGAAACAAAGATCTGAAGCTCAGCCGCATGCCCATTGGACATCCATTCTGCAATCTGAGCGTAGTTCGCAGTCTTTCAAGCGCGTTGCTCCGTACCTGTCTACAAATTTAGACGCTCTTCCTGTTCCCGGGGTTCCAATCTCGGCCATGGATCTGCTCGATTGGTCGGTACCGACCGCTACATAAGTCGAGTTCATTTGCATTCGCAGCGTCGATCCGACTCTAGACGGCGCAGAACCGCTCGAGCCCCGGCAATCGTCGAACTTGAGCTCGAAGCGGTACTCACGGCGCGAGTCACGGCTCATACGCCAAGTCCCTCCGGGTGCTGCTTCAGATAGTCTCGCATCGCCGCGCGGCCTCGGCTGATCCGCGACTTGACGGTTCCCATGGACCATCCCGTTGCGTCGACGATTTCGCGGTACTCCAAATCGGCGACGTCGCGGTAGAACACCGCCCGACGCTGTTCCTCCGGCAACGAGTCCAGCGCCTCTCGTAGCGTGCCGCTGAGCTCGAGGTTGAGCATGTGCTCGTCCAGTGTGCGGTCGCCCGACTCTGGCGCGAACTGATCGCCCAGTGAGTCGGTCAGGCGGTCCAGCGAGGTCGAAGGGCGTCGTTGTCGCTGGCGCAGGTAGTCGAAGCATGAGCGTCGAGCGATGACGCCCAGCCAGGCGGGAAACTTGCCACGCTGGTTGTAGGTCTTGAGTCGGTCCCAGGCCTTGATGAACGCCTCCTGCATGAGATCGTCCGCCTCGGACATACCGACAATCCCGCGACAGGTCGCGCGCACACGCGTCTGGTGGCGCAATACGAGCACGTTGAACGCGTCGAGTCGCCCGTCGAGCGATATCTCCACCAGTTGGTCATCGTCCAGCGTGGCGAGATCGCGCGGGTGCGCGGGATGGTCAGCCAAAGCGATCCCCTGCTCTCGCGCCGATCAAGCGTGTTCGAACGTGCCGGGTTGCGCACTCGCAGTAACGCCGCCTGTGGGACACTGCGCACATGCCGCTCGTTGATCCAGGCCCAATCATCGCACAAGCGCACGCGCAGGGTCGCGCAGTCGTTGGCGCGAACGTATCGACAGTTCAAATGGTTCGAGGAGTGATACGCGCCGCCGAGTCGGTGCAGCGCCCGGTCTTGATCCAGTTCAACCGATCCGGTTTGGAGTTGATCGGCGGTATTGATGTCGCCGCATTGGTCGTCACGTCGATCGCTAAGGACTCCGCCGCCGAGGTCGCGCTGCATCTCGACCACGCGCACACCCTGGATGAACTCTCACAGGCAATCAACGCTGGATTCAAGTCGATCATGGTCGACGGCTCAACGCTGCCCTACGAGCAGAACACCACGATGACGCAATCGGCAAAGGGCCTCGTGGCCTGGTCCGGGCTGCCGCTTGAAGCAGAGCTTGGCCACGTCGCCGGCAGCGAGGCAGGCGTCACGATCGGTGAAGCCTCCTGGACTGATCCCGACGAAGCCGCGCGTTTCGTCCAGGCCACCACCGTCGATTGGCTCGCGGTGGCGGTCGGCAATACGCATGGCGGACCCGCAATCGGTGGATTGCACATCGATCGTCTGCGAGCCATCCAAGAAGCCGTAGACGTGCCCCTGGTCCTGCACGGCGCGAGTGGTCTGACGGATGAAGAACTCGCTGCTGCCGTCGAACTCGGGGTGGCCAAGATCAATGTCGGCACATCGCTGCACCAGGCGGCCGCATCGGGAATCGGCGCATGGCTGCAGCAGGGCCCGGGCAACATTCGAGGCGCACTGTTGGCAGTAGAAGAGACAGTGTTCGAGGAGGCTTCGAATCTTCTCAGTTCTACCTGGGCGTTCGGTAACTGAAACGGCATCTGTTCTCGTTAGTCAAAGCGAACACTACTTGCTACGATGACTGCGGTACGTCGAAACGGTCAGCTCCCTACCAGTCGGCGTATGACGAAAAGGGAGCGTACTCTTCCCCGCCGTTTGACACTCTGCTGACTGTCAAACTGGCGGGGTTATCGGTTTCCGCAGGGAACTCAACAGCGATGACCGCGGCAGAGAGTGACATCCGCCAGTGCCCGATCGCCTGACTGTCTTCGTCGATTGGCAGAATGTCTATCGAGGCGCATTGCAGGCGTTTCACTCAGACCGGACTCATGTCACCGATGGGCAGGTCGATCCAGTTGCGATTGCAGAGATAATCTGTGGACGCGGCCCACTCGAATCCGACCGAGAACTGGCTCAAGTTCGTGTGTACACAGGGCGCCCTGACTTGAACAGAAATCCAAAAGACATTCCGAGCGCACATGGCACAGTGTGCTGCGTGGGAACGAGCCGGAGCGACCGTCATCTCGCGGCCTCTGCAGTACCTGCCTGGGCAGCCCCCTCGCGAGAAGGGAATCGACGTCCAGATCGCCATGGATATGGTCATCGGTGCCTTCGAAAGAACATTTGACATTGGAGTGCTGTTCTCGGTCGATACCGATCTCTTGCCACCACTCCAGTTCATAAGCTCCAGCAGTCTAATCTCGGCTCGCGTCGAGGCTGCTGCGTGGCACAATGACCAGTATCGGCGGCGGCTGTACCTTCCACCCCCCTCGCGGCTGTGGTGCCACTTCCTCAATGAGTTCGACTACAACCACGTTCGCGACCTGACCGATTACCGCCCTCGACGTTGACGCTTCGTTAGCCTCCTTTCCAAGTGGGAATGGAGGCCATCTGTCATGCTCAGCGACTATCGCATTCTCGACCTGACCGACGACCGCGGTCTGATCGGGGGAATGATCCTGGCCGATCTGGGCGCTGATGTCATTGCAATCGAACCACCCGCTGGCAACGCAGCGCGCCGACGCGGGCCGTTCGCCGACGGCTCGTACGACGGCGGCCCCGACGGCGGCAAAGAGGACTCGCTGGTCTGGCAGTCCTACGCGCGAGGCAAACGCTCGGTCGTGCTTGATCTTGAGTCGGACGAAGGCCGGTCTCGGTTCATCGAACTCGTCCGCACCGCCGACGCGGTGATCGAATCGGACGATGTCGGGGCGATGGACGCCCTCGGGCTTGGATACGCAGCGCTTTCCGAGATCAACCCCGGTCTGATCTATGCCGCAATCTCGCCGTTCGGATCCACCGGACCCAAGGCCAACTGGGCGGCTACAGATATCACCGTTGCCGCTGCTGCTGGTCCGATGATTCAGAGCGGAGACAGGGACCGCCCGCCACTCAGGGTCGATCTGCCGCAGACCGCTCTGCACGCCGGAGCCGAAGCGGCAATAGGTATCCTGATGGCGCTGCACGAGCGCAATTCAAGGTCTGGGCTCGGACAGTTCATCGACGTTTCGGCCCAGGCTGCCTACGCCCAAGCCACGCAGTCCGGGATCATCGCCGCCGCGAACAATGCCGGTTCGTTCGAGCGCTCGGCCGTCGGCGCATCACTCGGACCGCTAGAGATTCGTCTCTTCTGGCCGTGCAAGGACGGCCACGTTGCAGTCACCTATCTGTTCGGCGCGGCGATCGGGCCGTTTACCGACCGGCTGATGCAGTACGCGCTCGAAGAGGGCTACTGCGACCAGGAAACCCGCGACAAAGACTGGCTCAACTACACCAACCTGATCCTCAGTGGTCAGGAGCCGTTGTCCGAGTACTTCCGCTGCTGCGATGTCGTCGGTGCTCTCTGCGCGGACAAGACCAAGGACGAGCTGTTCCAGGTTGCTCAGGAACGACGTATGCTGCTCGTCCCGGTTTCGACCATGGATGACCTCGACAAGAACGAGCATCTGGCGGCGCGCGACTACTGGCGGGATGTCGAGCGCAATGGCCAGTCGCGCAAGTTCCCGGGGCCGTTCGCTCGGCTCTCGGAGACTCCAATCGAGTACGGCCGACCTGCTCCGATGCTCGGTCAACACACGGACGAGGTACTTGGCGAGTCTCGCACCGCAGCCAGGTTCCATCCGGCAGACAGCGCTGCGCCGACCGATCCTCCGCTCTCCGATCTGAAGATGCTCGACCTGATGTGGGTCATGGCCGGTCCGGCGGGTACTCGCGCGCTTTGCGACTTTGGCATCAACACGGTCCGGGTCGAGTCCAGCACGAGGATCGATACAGCGCGCACGCTTCAGCCATTCATCGACGATGAGGCCACGCAGCCTGACGGATCGGCGATGTTCCACAACATGAACGCCGGTAAGCGCATGATCACGGTCGATCCGGCCAACCCAGAGGGTCGCGAGCTGATCCTCGATCTGGTCCGTTGGGCAGATGTCGTCACGGAATCCTTCACCCCGCGCGCGATGCGCGGCTGGGACCTGACCTGGGAGACGCTGCGCGAGGTCAATCCGCGGCTGATCATGATGTCCTCCTGCCTGATGGGCCAGAGCGGTCCATTGGCCGAGTTTGCCGGCTTTGGCAATCTGGCCGCTGCATTTGCCGGGTTCACGCCGCTCTGCGGTTGGCCCGATCGTGCCCCGGCCGGACCGTTCGGCGCATACACCGACTATGTCGCGCCGCGCTTCGCCTCAGCCGCACTCCTGGCCGCATTGGACGAGCGCGAGCGCACTGGTCGCGGACAGTACATCGATGTGTCACAGATGGAAGCCGCCATTCACTTCCTCACGCCGGCCTTTCTGCGCTACAAACTGACTGGCCAGACGTGGCAAGCAAGCGGCAACGACGATCCGTACATGTCCCCGCACGGTGTGTTCCCCTCGGAGGGCGAAGATCGCTGGGTCGCCATTGCCTGCCGTGATGACGCCGACCGCGCTGCCCTGGAGTCGGTGCTGAAGGGCGAAACGCTTGAGGACTGGACGACTGCCCGTTCGCCGCATGACGCAATGGAGGCATTGCAATCGGTAGGCATCCCGGCTCATGCCGTGCAGACGTCGGCCGATTGCATCGCCGACCCGCAGTTGCTCCACCGCAACCACTTCGTCGAGATGACACATCCGACCCAGGGCAAATCGGTTGTGGAGGGCGCACGCATCGTGTTCAGTCGAACGCCGGCCAGCCGTCCACAGGTTGCGCCGACGATGGGCGCCGACAACGATGACGTCTTGCGCGAACTGCTCGGCTACACCGATGAGCAAGTCGTCGAGCTGGTAGCGTCAGGTGCGCTGCAGTAACTCAATTGCAGCGCACCTGCGGGAGTACACAAATGGCAACGCATCACGGCGAACGAATGATCGAGGGCAACGGGATCGAGATCTGCACCGAAGCCTTCGGTGACCTCGCCGATCCTTGCATCCTGCTGGTCATGGGCGCGGGCGCATCAATGCTGCTCTGGGATGTCGGACTCTGCGAGGCCCTGGCGGACGGCGGTCGCTTCGTCATTCGCTACGACAACCGAGACACGGGCAGAACCACATCCTGCCCGCCGGGCGAACCGAACTACACGCTCAACGACATGGCCGCCGATGGCCCCGCCGTGCTCGACGCCTATGGCATCGAGAAAGCCCACATCATCGGCGCGTCGATGGGTGGCATGATCACCCAGGTGATTGGACTCAACCATCCCGAGCGTGTGCTCACTCTGACGCCAATCATGTCTACGCCCAATGGTGGCGCCGTGCTTGACTCGATGGAGGGCAAGGAAGCGACGCTCTCGCCGCCCACGCCCGAGGTGCTCGAGACCATCATGGAGGGCGCAGCGCTGGACTGGACCGACCGTGAGGCACTGCTGGCCAATCGAGTCAAGATGTTCAAGGTGCTCTCCGGATCGGCCTACCCCTTCGACCCTGCCCGCGAAGAGATCTTCGCCGCCGAAATCGACCGGGCCATCAGCTTCGCCAGCACGACCAACCACGGCCCAGCCATCGCGCAGTCTGAGCCCTGGCACGAGCGCCTCGGCGGACTCGACTTCCCCACACTCGTCATCCACGGCACCGAGGACCCCATCCTGCCCTACGACCACGGACAGGCGCTCGCCGAAATGATTCCCGGAGCCAGGATGCTCACCCTCGAAGGAGTCGGCCACGAAATCCCCGAGGGCACCTGGGACGTGGTCATCCCGACCATCCTCGATCACACCAGCTGACGCGAAACCTCGCTCCAGCCTGTACATTGACAGCAAGTGACCGGGAGGAGGAGTACTGCTGTGGCGAAGGTCGTCGAGAACCCCTCCGAGATTGAGCAGATGCCAGTTCCAGTGGAAGATGATGAACTCGGGCCGGAGGTGATCGAGGAGATCAAACGACGAATCGAGCGCTGGCGGCGAGGCGAGGGGAAATCAATCCCACATGAAGAAGTGATGCGTCGGATGGACGCCGAGCGAGGACTGTCGGTCGACTGACAGAGTGCCGTATCGGGTGAGTTGGCGCGAAGACGCCTTGGACGATTTGATCAATCGGACCACTCCGCTCCGACGCCCCGCGCTCTGACGCGGGGCCCAGGGCACGACTTGAAGCAGCCTCATGGTGTCTTCCTCGCCTCGGCCTGTGCCCACGGAGCCTCGCCTGAAATGGCCGAGGTGAGAGTCAAGTTCCTACTACGCACATTGATCGAGGTCTGGGCCCCGCGTCGGAGCGCGGGGCATCGGCGATGGCTGGTGGGCTATCGGCCCCGCCGATAGATCGACATCACCACTCCATTCTCCGTCGATCCGATGCGAACCAGCTCCAGATTCCTCGGCACAGCCCCATCAGCGAATAGCCGCTTGCCGCCACCGACCACGACTGGAAACGTCCACAACCGATACTCGTCAATCAAGTCGTGCGCGAGCAGCGTCTGGATCAGCTCGGCGCTCCCGTGCACCTGGATCAACGGCCCGTCGCCGGCCTTGAGCCGGGCGATCTCGCCGACAACATCTCCGCTCACGCGAGTCGCAGGAGCCCACGCCAACGGACCCTCAGCCGACCGCGTGACCACGTACTTGTGACCGGCATTCAGCCGCGCCGAGACTGGATCCTCATCCGGACTGACATTCGGCCAATGACCGGCAAACGCCTCATACGTCTTCCGGCCAAACAACAGGTCATACGGCTCCGACATCGCCTCGGCATACACCTGGGGCATCACCTGCTCCCAGTAAGGCGCGCCCCAGCCACCGCCCGTGAACCCGCCCGACGAGTCCTCCTCAGGACTGGTCGGACTCTGCATCACGCCATCCAACGTGACAAAACTCAAGATCGCCAGTTCACGCATCGCACGACCCAGCCTATCGGCTATCGCCCCAGCCCCGGAGGGTGTCTCATAGATGCCATTGGTTAGTTGAATGCCAGTCCCCGCCTTGCGGAGACCTTTGGATAACTCAGTTTCCCGTCCCCGCCCCCGGGCGGGGACCCGCTTTGGCAAAGCCCATGCTGCTCGGATAGATCCCGGATGACCAGATACCGGCGACAAACATGGCCGCCGGTAAGAAGCCAGGGAAGGAGCGGGCCCCCGCTCGGAGGCGGGGGCGGTTGAGGGGTTTTGCAACGGTCTCTCTTGCGCGGGGACCCGCTCGGGCGGCACGGAATATCTGGCGGTGGGGTCTCGTGGAGGGGAAGAGCAGGTCCCCGCGTGAAGCGGGGACCTGGAACATTGACTTCTGAGACATCCTGCCCGAGGCGGGACCCGCTTGGCTCCCTCCGCCTACAGACGGTCCAGATCCACCGCACGCCCTGACTGCGCTGACTCATAGATGCCAAACACCATCTTCATCGTCTCCAGATTGTCCCGACCCCCACTGACCGGCTCTGCCCCGTCCTCGCAGCAAGCTGCGAAATGGATGATTTCATTGACGTAGGGATTATCCGTCGGTAACGACAGGTCACTCGTATCGACCGGCCGGAAGCTCGTGACCGGATCGAAACTCTCGTCGCCCTCCTGCTGAGCGCTGGTCATCACCGCCGGCACCCGATGCCACATCAACGGCGTGTTCTCCGCCGGAGGCGGCGTCCACGCTGCTCCCTTGTCACCCAGAATCACCGTCTGGAACAGCCACGGCGCCCGACTCGTCAGACTCGCCGTCAACGTGCCGATCGCTCCGTTGACGAACTCCAGCGTCGCCACGACCCGGTCCTCGGCCTCGTTCGTGAAGCTTGGATGGCCGCGCCAGACCCGAGCCTCGACCCGCACGACCTCGCCCACGAAAAACCGCATCAAATCCAGGTGGTGCACCGAGAGCAACGTCACCACCCGGCCGCCGCCGCGCTTGCCGTCGAATCCCCAGAAGCCCCGACCCGGCGCAATCGGCTGATCCGGATCATCCAGCGCCGCTGTCAGGAACGTATCCACCCGCGCCGACCAGATCCGTCCCAGCTCGCCCGCCTGGATCCGCCGCCGCAGCGCCACATACGTTGGCACATGACGCAGATGCTGCGCCACCATGAACGTCACCCCCGCCTCCTCCGTCGCCTCCACGATCGCCCGACACTCCGCCATTGAGATCGCCATCGGCTTCTCCATCAGCACATGCTTGCCCGCCTCGGCCGCCGCAATCGCCAGCTCCGCATGCGTATCGTGGATCGTGCAAATGTCGACCGCGTCGATGTCCGCCAGCTCGAACATCTCCCGCGCGTCGCTGAAGATCGCTTCGGCCCCAATCTCGGCCTCCGAGGCAAACGCCCGCGCCCGCTCCTCGCGGATGTCGCAGACCGCCTCCAGCCGGATCCGCCCCGGATCCAACTGATAGCCCGGCAAATGCTGCCGAGAAATCCCACCGGCGCCAATCAAGCCAACCTTCAGCGGTTCCGCCATCAAACAGCCCCAGTCCTACGCCTCATGTCCTGCGTCGCATGTGCCAGAGACTACCGATTCCAGACCCCATCCACCGAGTCCCCGCCTAGACTGGATGCGGGCCCTTAGCTCAGTTGGCTAGAGCAGCGGACTTTTAATCCGAAGGTCCTGGGTTCGAGTCCCAGAGGGCCCACCAAACTGGACAAAATCAAGAACTTTCGAGTTGACCTTCGCTCTGGACTTATGATCTGGCGCCCGCATATGGCGGGACTCCATCACCCACGGCGACGGGTCCTTCCGCAAGAGACTGGCCGGTTCCGTTTGCGTCCCCCCGGTGGTTGTAGATTGATAGACCAAGTGCATCGGCGTTGGAGCAATGCGCAATGGCCGTACCATTTGAGTTCGTCATTCCTGGCCCACCCGTATCACAGCAGGGCAAGGCGAGTGCCAGAGCCAGATGGAGACAAGATGTCGAGAGCGCCGCTCGTGCCCAGTGGACTGGAGGAGGTCCAGACGGCGGTGCCGTTTCCGTCAAGATCACCTACTTCTTTGTCGGCGATGCGCCAGACGTCGACAACATCCCCAAGCCCATCCTCGACGCACTCAACGGACTGGTCTTCGTTGATGATCGTCAAGTGACCGATCTGCTGAGCCGAAAGCGAGACCTGCGAAACACTCTGCGGATCCCAGATCCCCCACCTACCCTGCTGAGCTACCTTGGGCACATGATGCCAATCCTGCACATCTCAGTCACACGAGCTCAAGATCGCGAGGTGATGTCGTGGTAGCAAAGCCGGGACAGGCCGAGCGATTGCTCGCGCAGCAGATTGCCGAGGAGTATCGGCAGCAAGGCTACGAGGTCTCCACCGAACTGCCATTGGATTTCTTCCACAACTATCGCGCCGACCTGGTCGTTCGCAAAGATGACGACACACGGGTCATCGAAGTGAAGTCGCGCGCATCATTGGCGGCGGATCAACGAATTGTCGAACTCGCACAACTGATCGACTCTAAGCCCGGCTGGAGCTTCGAGCTCACTCTCGTGGGTGAGCCAGAGAATCTCACTGCACCGAGCGAATCAAGGCCGTTCGGCATCGCCGAGGTTCAACAGCGGCTTGGCGAAGCTGTTCAGCTGTGGGATACGGGTCACGTTGATTCGGCCTTCACGTTGGTCTGGTCAACCTTTGAAGCGGCTGTGCGGATGCTCCTCGCGGCAGAGGGAGTTACCGACGACCGCATTACCTCCTCCTCCTATGTTCTGGATCAAGCGCGTTATCTTGGCTTGCTGGCTCCCGAGGACTACAGCCGTCTGACGGAGGCGCTTGCGCATCGAAACGCCATCGTGCATGGCTTTAGCCATTCCGGACTCAGCGATGATGCGGTGCGACTTCTCATCCAAACAGTCCGCCAAATGATCGACTCGGCTGAACTAAAGGATCTCACCAGGATCTGACGCCCCGAGACCACCTGCCCACCTCGTTGAGGGCCTTGGCTAGAGGTTGTAGGTCCAGCATCCGGCAAGCGCTATGGTGATGACCTTGCCTTTCGAACGGGGTATGTCCCTACGGCTAAGGATTTCACAAGGCAATCATCCGATGTCAACGCCACCATCACGTACTGATCCGCGAGCTCTTCCTCCCAGCGCCACCTCCGAGATGTCTCTGCGCCCGATCGGGCTGTCTTCCGGCACCGGGTTCGTGTGGTAAGTCAATGCGCGAGCAGGTTGGATGGCGCACCGTTTGACGGTGATTTCGAGGAAGGCCTTCGACTCGGTAACGTCGCTAATGCGCGCAGGAAGTTTGTCAGGTCGACTGCGAACTTGGCAATGAACCCTGCCTTGACGAGCAACAGACGGCGCTGAGAGAGGGCATTGCGCCGCTGTTCTGCGGCCGCTTCTAACTGCTCCTTGCCTCCCATGTGCTCCATGATGCGCGATGCGGAGTCGTCAATCAACAGGACGGTCTTCTCAATCACACGCCAGATGCGGTCCAAAGACCTCCGAGCCTCGCATAGCTCTGCTTCGATAGTCTCCAGCCACTCGCGGTTCTTCGTGAAACTCGTCGGGTGGAACGGTTCGTCCTTGACGATGAGGTCCAGGAACCACTTGAACGGCAGGTTGTAGCGCAGCACTTCGCAGAGCTAGCGCTCCGAGCGGATCTTGCTAAACACCATCAACAGGCTCGACTTGAGCAGGTGCTTGGGCGGGATTGACGGTCGTCCGCCGGGTGCGCAGACCTCTCCGAACAAGGGCGACATTCGCTGCAGGGCCGATTCCGCCAAAGGGCTTGATCCCGCGCAGCACTTGGTCCTTCAGGACAAAGTCCCCCGGAGTAAGCCCCATCACAATTGTCGCGTGCCGCTCTGACTATCCGCGCATCGCAGACCTCACTCGCCTATCGGATCAACATTCCCTCCAAGATCCCATACGTCCGTTCTTCAGCAGCCTGCTGGTTCTGAGGATGTGGTAGCGTGCGACTCCTGAGGGAGCGCGGAAGTGGCACATCCATTCGAGATCACCGCAGAAGAGATAGGGCAACTTGACGGGACGCAACTTCCACGATTGATCAATCGATTACTCGAGATTGAGAGTGGCAGGGCCGGTCTGCAACAGTCTGCGCTGGAACTCTGCGACAACTCGAACATTCCTGACGGTGGAGTGGATGCCTTCCTTGATGCTGGAGACCTGCGGGCCAACCGGTTCTTACCCGCCGGCCGAAGCGTCTGGCAATACAAAGCGGGCATAGAAAGCTGGAAGAGTCTCCGCAAAGAGATCGAGAAACCCAGTGTGAAAGAGGCTTTGGAGTCCGGGGGCACATATGTGCTCGTAGTCGGTCGGTCGGTCTCCAAGCGACAACGGGATAAGCAAAAGCCGCAGTTCATTGAAGCCCTTGCCAAAGTAGGGCCAGGCCTGAGATTCAAGCTCCGTTCTCAAGAGCAGGTGGCGGAATGGGCAACGGCGCGCCGAGCCGCAATGTTCCATCTTGGCCGCAACATGGGTGGATTCGAAGAGGTAGAGCAGGTCCTACAGTTGAGCGTCCACGCCCACCGATTCACTCCCGATGCACAACGAGCCGATATACGCGAGACATTTCGCGCGTGGGCAGAAGATCCAGCTGGCAGTCCCGATCTCCGTCTCTATGGGCAAGCTGGCGTGGGGAAGACGCGCCTTGCGCTAGAGGCTGCCAACCAGCGCTTAGACGCCATCTACAGTCCAGCCCCAAGACAGGAGGCGCGGGAGTTCCTTCAATGGATGGTGGCGCACGAAAGCGTCTCGGGCATAGCTGTTGTTGACGAGTGCTCGGCGCTAGAAGCAGAGCAGCTTGCCGAACGAGTGGAACTGTCGAACGGTCGAATCACGCTAGTCACCATTGGACGCGACCGAATCCCAGGCGCGGATTGGCAGTTTCCACTTGACCCTTTGGATGACGAATCAATGCGTGAGTTTGTCCAAGGCGTTGCTCCCTCGCTGTCCCGTAGGCAGCTGAGTTGGGTGATTGAGTTAGCTGGTGGATATGTCAAGCTAGCGCGGTTGCTCGCATTGGAAACCGCTAAGCATGGCCCAGATACTCCACTCTGGCAGATGGATATAGGACAACTCTTGGAGCGCATGGTTCCTGATCGCGATCAGCGTCGCGCGCTGACGGTGGTTTCACTCTTGTCGCATGTCGGTTGGGAAGGAGATGTCGCTAACGAAGGCGAGTTGGTTGCAAAAGTTCTCGAAGTGGATTGGAAATCCTGTCGTGAACAAGTGTTGTCGTTGGAGGAGCAGGAACTGATAGGACGCGATGGGCGTTACGTGTACGCCACGCCTGAACTCTTGGCTATCTGGTTATCTGCACATGCATGGCAAGCGCATGGCGAAGCACTGTTGCAGGTGCGACAAAGTCTAGACGGCAACGGTCAGAAGCGATTCGACAACCGTCTAGGGAGCATGCAAGGTGTTGAAAGAGCGGAACAGTTGGTGGAGGATGTCCTTTCTGGCGGGGATCCCTTTCGCGATCTTGGTGTGCTAGCGGCGAACGCAGGGTTATTCTCGGCGTTGGCAAAAGTAGCCCCGGGGGCGGCAGTTCGGTCCTTGGAACGGATCATCTTGCCACTGGACTCTTACTTTCTTCGTGGGTTCACTTCTGGCCGACGAGAGATCATGTGGGCCCTGGAACGCCTTGTGGCGCATCCGAAGCTGTTTCCAACAGCTGCCAATCTAATCCTGCGCCTCGCGGTCGCCGAGAACGAATCCTACGCAAACAACGCAACTAGCACAATTCAGTCGCTATTCAAGCCGCGTGGCGGAGCCACAGCAGCTACGGGCGATGAGCGAATTCGGTTTCTCGAAGACAGAATTGAGCGATCCGAAGTGCCCGAACTGCTCATAGTTGTCGGCGCGCTCAACCAGGCTTTTGATGTCCACGGGGCTCATGTTGTGTCTCCCGACCCCAGCGGTGTGGCGCCACCCATGTATTGGGCAGCCCGAACCTTGGAGGAGCACATCAACTACTGTGGCCGCGCCTTCGAGTTGCTAGAGCAAATGCTCGTTCATGACTCGGACCAAGTGCGAAGCGCCGCCGAATCAGTTGTCCTGGAACGGTTCAGGAATCTCTTCTGGCTGGGTTTGTCTGAGCAGGTTCTGAGCTTCGTCGCGCGGTCCGATCTCTCGGAAAGTGTGCGCCGACGTTTGCCTTTGCAGGTTGATGACATCCTCCTGTACGACGAAGACAAAGCGTTCATGACTCCGGAGCTCCGAGACCGGCTGCAAGATCTGCAGCGATCTGTCTACGCAGATCCTCTGCGCGAGCGTCTGCATCTCCAGCTTGGGTCCTGGAGGCCAAGTGTTCAGAGGGCAGCTCGTGAATCTTCGGAGAGCTTCTACGAGACCGAATCGCAGGAGATGGAAGAGTTGGCCAAAGAACTGCTTCAGAACCCGGAGGTGCTTCGAGAAGAGTTCGAATGGATTACTTCCGAGGAAGCCGTGAGACGACAGGGGTTGTTCAGTTGCTTGGGAGAACTCGATCGCAAGCGAGAGTGGCTTGCGCCGATCCTGAAGGCGTCTGTCGAGAGTACTCGACTCGATCTGATCTCTTCCTATGTCTTCGGCCTCTCGCGTTCGGCTCATGGGAGAGACCTAGAAGATCTGCTCGATCAATGGGCGGCTGACGACAGATTTCGGCACATCGTTCCCCACATCACGAACAGCCTGGGACTGTCCGAGCGGCGAGCGATGCGACTAGTAAATCTGCTTGACGATGGCCTCGATCCGCAGTTTCTCGTCTACATCTTATGGGCGCATCCCGACTACAAGGAGGATCCGCTCCACTTTGAAACGTTCGCTGAACTGCTTCGCCGAATGGCGCTCGACGGTGGACACAGCAGGGGCGCAGCTTGGAACTTAGCGGGTAACGTTTTCACTCGTCATCAGCGCGAAGGATGGACCGATACCCCGGCAGCATTTGAACTCCTTTGGTTCCTGATACAACGATTTGAGACTAGTGACGACTTCGACGTTGGTGCAGCGCCATATCATTGGGCGGAATGCGCGAAGTTGCTCGCGAAGCGGGACCCGCAGCGTCTGGTCTCGACCATCGTCCAAGCCGTACTCGATTCGCGTGAACTTCCGCATCTAGGTACCTACGTTCGTGAGGTGCTACAGGCCTGTTTCGACGCCGATTCGTCACTGGCGTGGACCGCTTACGCCGACGGTCTTGCCGACCCGAGGTCTGGTGCATGGGTACTAGAAATGTGGGGAGCAGAAGCCGATATCACAGAGCGAGTAGGCCTCGATGTAATCCGGACGTGGGTAGATGAAGCGTCCAAGGGGGAACGCGATCATCGAGCCGAAACTGTGGCCAAGCTAACGAGGGTGGGCACGAACCTGACGCCCTTGATTCGTTGGATTGTCACCGAGTTTGAGCAGTCAGAGCGCATCCTTGACGAGCTAGCGATCGAACGCGGCGTTCAGTTCGCTTGGGGCAGTATGGCCGACACGATACAGCCTCGACTCGACGCCGCAGGTCAGTGGTCGGAGGATGCCAATCCCGCGATTCGACGATGGGCACAGCGCATTGTGGACGATTTGGAACAGGAGGTTGCAAAGTACCGACTTATGGACGAGGAGGCGGACATTAGACGCTAGTCTGCGTTCACATTGCTTTTGACAAGAAGTTGCTGAGGACGAGGTAGATGTCGGCGAGGCAGATCTAGCCCAGGTTGTTGCTGTGGAAAGCGATGTGGCGGGACCGCTTGGGTCGGCAGAAGAGGCGCTCTACCACGTTGAGTTGGCGACAGCGGACACGATTGTAGGTCCAGGGACGGCAGTGGCTCAACTTGGCCGGGACGACGGGTTGGCAGCCGAGTTCGATGGCAAGTCGGCGAGTGGCGCCGTTTGCGTAGGCGCGGTCCATGGCCAGGTCTGGCGCGCCGTGAGCCGGTCGGAGTAGGAGCAGCAGCTCGTGGCCACAGGGAGCATCATGACGCTGACACGGTGAGAGGCCGTTGGTCAAAGGGATACAGTCGCCGGCGACCAGTCGGCATGGAAATCGACGACTAAAGTCGCGCCCCGATCCCGTCTCTGGCCTTCCGCTGGAGCATGTGCACGACGGCATGCCGCATCAAGGTGGATTTGGCCGTCCACCCACAGGCGACGAAGAGGTGATTGCAGCGCTAGAGCTGACGATCCTCACCTCGCCCCGGGGGAGTGCCGTTGTTCTCCCCGACCAGCGCGCCCTCCTACGGTGCCCGCGCCTTCGGCGGCGAGATAGACCGAGAGAGCCAGGATGCGGCTGAATCCGAGCCGGTGCGAGTTCGAACTGGAAAGAAACACGAGAAACCTGCTCCGTGATCAGCTGCATCTCGGAGTAGCGGTTGCGCGCCTTGTTCCGGCTCCGCAAGAAAGCAGTGAGCGGTAAGGAACGCGCTGGCCGGCATCTGCATCCCCTCAACAAGGGCTCGGTTCGGTTGCGAGTTTGGCGGATGCGAACACTTATTGGTGCCGATGACTCATGGAAGGTTCTGCAGTTTCAGGAGATATCTCCATGTCCTCAGATTCCTTGCCCCACCAAACTGGACAAAATCAAGAACCTTCGAGATTCGCTTCCTGTTGGACCTGTGAAACAGGTTCAACAGTCCGGAAGTGCCTGCAACTGAAGTTGCCGAGCTGTTCGACCGGGCCCGCTGGTGTGTTTGCCGGTTGAGACTGTCTAGGGGTCGGCAGCCATTCGGGCCGCCGGCCGGAAGTGGAGTGAGGGGACTGAGGCCCATCCCAGCCCTGAACTTTAGCGTCGCCTACTGGCGGCGTACTTTGAATGCCCTCGCCTTATGCGGTTCCGGGCTCCTGTGACATTGAGTCGAAACTGGACCATTCGCTGGCTCACGCCATAGTCGGCAGCGGCTTGTGTCAGACTGAGGTCCCGTCGGACGATTGCCAGGGCCGCCTCCTCGGGAATGAGTAATGACCCGCCCTGCCAGTCCGCTTCGTCCTCAATCTCGCGATCCCACAATCGACAGCCATGTTCGTCTAGAGCAAGAGAGGGTGAGTGCTGAAGGAGAGCATGGGCAAGCTCGTGAGCAAGGTCACTCGCCTGTCGCCCCAACGAGTGAGAGTCATTGATGAGAATGGTTCGGTGGGCGCCTCGAAACACGGTGACGCCCGAAAACAGCGCCTCGCTGTCATTCAAGAATAGCTCGGCTGCGCTTGGTGCAGCCTCCTTCAAGTCGGACAGCGCTACTACCGGGATATCCAAGTGCTCCGCCAGAAGCCACATGTCGAGAGGGGCACTGTGAGCGAGCGACAGGGCATCCCTGACCTCGCGGGCCAACACGTTCGTTTCTGTCTTGAACCCTCGTCTCACAACGCGCTAGGAACGCTCTGAATAAGGCCCCTGCTTGAGGGTTACGATCCTGATGGCGAGAGCTGGAGGGAGCGGAGCAATGCAGGAACCGACGTTTGCCAGCTTGGAGTTTGAGCAGAAGAAGCGCAAGACCAGACGCGAGCGGTTTCTGGAGCGGCTCGACGGGCTGGTGCCGTGGTCGGCGCTGGAGGCGCGGGTCGAGCCGGTCTACCCCAAGCCGGGTCGCGGACGGCGGCCGTACCCGCTGGCCGTGATGCTGCGCATCCACTGTGTGCAGCTCTGCTACAACCCCCGCCTTCGCGGGGGCAGGCTCTCAGCGACCCGGCGATGGAGGACTTGCTCTACGAGGCCGAGTCGGTGCGGCGCTTCTGCGGCCTCACGCTGAGCGGTCCGATCCCCGATGAGTCAACGATCCTCCACTTCCGCCACCTGTTGGAGCGGCATCAGCTGGGCGAGGCGTTGTTCGAGACGATCAACGGGCACCTGGCCGGACAGGGACTGCGGCTGCAGGCCGGCACGATCGTCGACGCGAGCATCATTGCGGCGCCGTCCTCGACCAAGAACCAGGACCGCGCGCGCGACCCGGAGATGCACCAGACCCGCAAGGGCAACGAGTGGCACTTCGGGATGAAACTGCACATCGGCGTGGACGCGGAGAGCGGCCTGACCCACAGCCTGAACACGACGGCGGCGAATACGGCCGACGTGACTGAGGCGCACCGGCTGCTGCACGGCGACGAACGCGAGGCCTGGGGCGACGCCGGCTACCAAGGCGTGGACCGGCGTCCCGAACACGCCGGCTCAGAGGTCGAGTGGCGGGTCGCGATGCGTCCCGGCCGCCGCCGGCAACTCGCGCCGGACAGTCCACTCGCTCAGCGCGAGCGTGAGCGGGCTGCACTGCGAGCCAAGGTCGAGCATCCCTTCCTCTTCATCAAACGGCGCTTCGGATACGACAAAGTGCGCTACCGCGGCCTAGCCAAGAACCACAATCGACTCGCGCTGTTGCTCGGCCTCACCAACCTACTCATCACCGAGTCGCAACTGACCTGACCACGGTCGAACTCCACCCGCCACCCGGTTCGGCCACAGCGACCAGGCCAACCGAACCCTCGGGCCGGCCTGGTCCCATCCTCCCAGACGCCCACTCAACCCAGTCGCCCAACCGCACCTGCCCAGACAGCACGAAGCATCCTCAATAGCCCCTTGTTCAGACCTTTCTTAACAGTCACCGTGACGCCTGAGTATGTCGACGAGAACGGCGACACGCAACAGTTAAGCAATCTCGCTGGCACGGCGACGCTTGACATCGGGCCAGTCGGACAGGATGCGCAGGCTGAGTCGGCGCAGGCAATCGTCACACCGCCGCCTGATTGCGTCTCAGAGTCGCTGCTCGGCAAGGTGCGACATTACTACGACATCAACAAGCATCGAGCCCCCGGCTACGGTCAGAACTGGAGGAGGTTCCTGCTCGCCTTCGGCGACCTGTCGGACGCCAACCTCACCCCATTCACCGCCTCCGAGGCAAGAGTCCGAGAGGCGAGATGGTTCGGCTGGACGCCTGTGCGCGTCGCACTCGACTACATCGAGGCCGGCTGAGTCTGGCGGGCGCGAAAAAAGAGACGGTCTCACGTGGACTCGGGGGAGTTCGCTGCATTCGGGGTGCCAGCTTAGCTTGCAACTGACTTGGTAACGTGTGTTACGCGCGGCTTAACCGATGCCATAAGACCTCGCGATAACGGAGATGAGGGCTTGACTCGAACTCAGAGATCGTTCGGCGGACCTTCGTGATTCTGGTACGCTCGGTAGCTACTGCCGATGCAGTCTCGCGATCAGTTGGTGAATGGAAGCCGCCATGCCCGACCGACACAACGCTACCCCCCCCCCCCCCCCCCACGATTCTCGCCAGCGCGAGAGTTCGAAGCGTGGTCCGATGACCCGGGCGCGACTGCGGGTGCCGCTGTTTGGTCTGGCGATGCTGGCGATCATCGCAGCGGTCCTGACGTTTGGCAGCTCATCCACGAATCCCGCCAGCGCCCAGGGTGCATCGAGCTGCGTCAGCGACGGGCTGCTCACGAACGTTCAGCACTACTACGACGTCAACAAGCACCGATCGCCGGGCTACGGCGAGAACTGGAAGCGCGTCCTGATCGCCTTTGGCGACGTGGAGGACGCGAACCTGACGGCGATGACGGCTGCGGACGCGCAAGTCCGCGAAACGCGCTGGTGGGGCTGGAAGCCCATCCGCGAGGCACTCGAGTGCATCGAAGAGGCCGCTGAGCAGCAGATTGAGCCACCGCCTCCGCCGCCGCCTCCGACGACACCTGAGATCAGCGTCGCCTCAGACGGCGACGTCAGCGAAGGCACGGACGCCAGCTTCACCGTGACCGCGACGCCCGCGCCTGCGGCGGCGCTGAGCGTCAGCGTGACCGTCTCGCAGAGCGGCGACTTCGCCTCGACCGGTTCACAAACGGTCAGCATCTCGACCTCGGGCAGCGCGACCCTTGCCGTTCCGACCACGGATGACAGCGTGGACGAGGCCGACGGCTCGGTCACCGCGACGCTCGGCACGGGCACGGGCTACACCGTCTCATCGAGCGCGGGCGCGGCGACTGCTGCCGTCTCGGACAATGATGTGCCCGAACTGAGCATCGCCTCAGGCGGCAACGTCACCGAGGGCAGCGCCGCCAGCTTCACCGTCACCGCCAGTCCGACGCCGCATGCCGCGATGCTGGTCAGCGTCACGGTCTCGGCGACCGGCGCCTTTGGCGTCACGACCGGCTCGCAGAGCGTCACCATCCCCACGACTGGCTCCAAGTCCTTCACGATCAGCACGAGCAATGACAGCGTGGACGAGGCCGACGGCTCCGTCACCGCGACGCTCGGCACGGGCACGGGCTACACCGTCTCATCGAGTTCGGGCGCGGCCACGGTTGCCGTCTCGGACGACGATGTGCCCGAGTTGAGCATCGCCTCCGACGGTGATGTCACCGAGGGCAGCGCCACCAGCTTCACGATCACCGCCAGCCCGACGCCGCATGCCGCGATGCTGGTCAGCGTCACGGTCTCGGCGACCGGCGCCTTTGGCGTCGCGACCGGCTCGCAGAGCGTCACCATCCCCACGACTGGCTCCAAGTCCTTCACGATCAGCACGAGCGGCGACGCGATCGACGAGCCCGACGGCTCGGTCACGGCGACGCTCGCGAGTGGCGCCGGTTACACCGTCTCGTCGAGCGCGGGCGCGGCGACGGCTGCCGTGTCGGACGACGACGATCCGCTGCCAACACCAACTCCCACACCAACTCCCACACCAGAAGAGCAGGAGACATCCACGACTTGCAACCTGCCAGCCGACGCCGTCACCGTGGCCGAGGTCACGGGTTGGCGCGACGCCCTGGATCCGGGCAAGGCCACGGCCGGGATCAAGCGCTGGAACCGCGTGCTTGAGGCGCTCGGTGAGGACACCGGCACTGGCGTCACCGCGATGACCCCCGAACAGGCGCAGAGCGTCGCCAACTGGCTGGGCAACACGCGCTGGGATCGCGCGGCGCGCACGCTCAGCGCCGCCGCCAACTGCGACGTCGAGCAGGACACCACGCCGGACACGGACACCGACACGGATACCGACACGGACACGGACACAGATACCGACACGGACACCGACACCACGCCAGACACCGACACCACGACTCCATCCGATCCGAATGCCCCGCCTGTGATCAGCGTTGTGGGCGGCGGCGCGGTCACCGAGGGCGGCGCCGCCACCTTCACCGTGACGGCCAACCCCGCGCCGACCGGCACCATCGCCATCACCTTCGTCGCCATGGTGACCCAGGACGGCCGCTTCACCTCCGGCGACGGGCAGGTCGTGGAGGTGATTGGGACGTCGGGCAGCAACACGATCACCGTGTCCACGCTGGACGACGACCGCGACGAGCCCGATGGCTCTCTGACCCTGACGCTGCAGCCGGACCTGCGCGACACTCCGCGCTTCTCCGTCTCGGCGACGCAGGGCGCAGCGACGGTCGTCGTCTCCGATGATGACGCGCCGGGTTCGGGCGCGACCCTGACCTACACCGAGTTCTGGGCGCCTTACCAGGACCTGATCGCCAAGGTGGAGGCGGAACGCAACCACGAGCTGTTCGGCCAGTTCTCATCGCACACCGACCTCTACGACTCGGTCCTGCTCGCGCTTGGGCAGGACGTCGCGAAGCAGTCAATTGAGCCGCTGTCCGCCTCGAAGGCGCGCAGCCTGGCCGCGCACCGCTCGACCGACATCTGGGACGAGATTGCGCCGGCGCTGGATTGGATCTTCCACAACGGGCCGCCGCCCACGCCGATGCCGACGCTGGACAACCCGTTGCCCACGTCGATCAACCTGTCCACCAGCCTCTCGCCGACGCAGCTCACGCTGACCGATTACTTCGGCCACGAGACGGATGCCGACCTGACCTTCACGGTGACGCTCGACAACCCGATCGCCACGATTAGCCAGTGGGACGAGCTCATCTCGATCACGCAGACCAGCAGCGGGACGGCCACGCTGACCGTCACCGCCAGTGACGGCACGAACAGCATCAGCGCCAGCGCCGGCGTCGAAGCACAGTGCAACCCGGGCTCGCGCCTCTCGTCCGATGGCAGCTTCTGCGTCGCTGCGCAGTCGGCGCTTTCCTACAACGGCACCTTGAGCCCCCACCCGAGCAGCCCGAACGGCCCGGGCGACGACTTCGTCGCCGATGTCAGGCTGAAGGAAGGCACATCGGGCACGATCGAGGTGCGCGTCTGGGTCAACAAGCCTGATGTGGGCGACGGCAATTGCCGGATGCGCGGCTACATCACCATCGAGCCGCAGACCGACGGCGCCACCATCCCCACCGGGGTGGCCACGAACACCTGGGGCACCACCAGCAGCCCGCATGGCACCCACCAGGGCTGGTTGGACGGCACTTGCGCCAACCCCTTCCTGACGTTCAACGACCGGAATTACCGTCGGGCCCGGATCACCTACAACCTGGCCGACGACGGGATGCCCGGCACGACCCTCAACGGCGCCAAGCTGGTCTACCACGACGTGGGCGCCTCAGGCACCTCCGTGGTCGGCACCTACGACCTGGTGAACATCCACTTCCGCGACAGCATCGCCACCGTCACCACGACCATGAGCACTGGCGACGGTACCAACCACTCCGCCTCCAACGGCGACTTCACCATCACCGAAGCCACCAAAGGCACCGCGACGATCACCTTGTCGGGTGAGCATCTGAGGGGCTATCTCGCCCCGCGCGAGGAGGACATCCGCAAGGGCGGCAGAGCCTCGGCGGCGCGCATGTACCTGGAGCACGGGCATGCCGTTTACTGGCAGCCCAGCGTCTGCGCCTTCAACAAGGGTGCAAACGCGGGCGGAAACACAGCTAACCGGACGGCCACCTGCGAGGTCTCGTGGGACTGGCTGTCAGACGGCTCCAACGGGAGCAACGGCACGGTCAAGCTGGTCTGGCACGAGACCGACGGGGCCGGCTGGGACGCTCCGGATGTGCACACCACCGAGGTCAATACGATCACAATGACAGACACCGGCATGTACCACGCCACCAGGAACCCGAGTGGCTGGCGGGCGACTAATACCACCATCGCCGCCGATGTCTGGTTGGTGCCTGAGGCCGGTCAGAACACGGCCGACACCCCGATTGGCAGAGTCACCACGATCACCGAAGGTGACCAGTTCGACCTGACCCTGAACAGCGGCACCAGGGGCGGCAATAATCGGGTCGCGCTCCAGGTGCGCACGGCGACCAATGACGACGGCACCCAATGGTCGGCCTGGCAAAATCTGGATCAGGAGGTCGGCCATCGCGCGTTGGCAATCCGGCAAGAGTCCGAGTGGCACCTCTACACAGGCAATTTCGCCCAATGCTTTACGCCTGGCGGATACAACTGTTTCGGAGGCGACGCGTGGACCAATCATCAAACCGGGAAGCGGATGCCGTTGACGATCAACTCCCACGACGACAACTTCGTGTCCCATCCCGAGCGCTACTACCAGTTCCGGGTCAAGGACACGGAGTCGACCAAGCCGAACCCGATCCTCAAGGTCGTCGAGGATGATGCCGTCAGCTTCACCGTGCATTCGCAACAGGAGAACGGCAGGCTGCGGGTCAACCTCGCCAAGAAGGTCTGGACCGACGTCACCCTCCAACTGGACACCGATTCCCGGTCCAGCGCTTGGAACAACTGGGCGGTCGTGTTTGACGCCGAAGCCACCAATGACCTGGACCGGTCCGGGTCCAAGATCATCGATCAAGGCTGCGACGGCGGCACTAGCGACATCAGGGTCTGGGGCAGCATCCTCGTTGGTCAGCACAGCGGCGTGGAGGAATACGTCGACCATAACGACGGCCGTGATGCCATAGACAAGAACGACGACCGCAAGGGCGAGTACGTCCTCGTCAAGTGCTAAGTCGCCCAGACGAGTGCGAACGAGGGTGCGCCACACGCGAGGCGCACCCTCTGCGCACGTCGGGCGCCGCATAGACCATCGACCACCGCAATCGCATGGCACCAACGCTCACGGTGACGCCATCGCAATGGCGCCGACCGCCTTGCAATTGCAGCAGCGAGCGATCAGTGCCAATCGTGAGCGTCTGGCAGGTGGATGTCCGCGCCTATCGCGATGATGCGTTCGGCGACGATGTTGGTGGTGCCGTCCCAGCGGTCGATGCAACCGTCGAGCAAGATCAGCTGATTGGAGAGTGCTCGCCCACACTGCGCGAACACGTGAGGCCGGATGATTGATTGCAAGTCGCCGGTCTCGTCCTCGATGGTGAAGAAGACGGTGCCATAGCCAAGCGCGCCCCAGAGCTTCAGCCGCTCCGAGACTTGTAACTCCGCATAGGACACCGTCGCCGTGCGCCCGAACCGCGCCAGTCACACTGCTGGCATCGGTCCTAGTCGGTGATCGTGCCTACCGCGACCCCGTCTGCGATCGACACCGACACACCGGGCGGGCCGTTTACTTCCGCGTTGAACAGCACCAGCTCGAAGGTCTCCGGATCCTCGTCATGGCTGTCGTTGTAGAGGGGGACATGGATCTGCGTTTCCGTCTGTCCCGGTTGGAACCGGGCCCGGAGCTGCCAGGACCGCTGCCACGCCAGGTAGTCCTCACCCGCCACGGCCGACACCGGGGTCGAATCCCGCGTCGCATAGTAGACATGGACCGGCCAGGCCACCTTCTCGCTCAGCGTCACCGTGAAATACCCGTTGCGCTGGTTCTCTTTCATGGTGGCATCGGCAATCGAGATTGTCGGACCCGACGCCGCCGCATCATTGTCTGATACGGCTACTGTGGCCGCATTGTCCGGCGCTGCCGCCACCGTGTAGCCCGTGCCCGTGCCCAGGGTGGCCGTGATCGAGCCGTCCGGCTCGTCCGCGGAATCGTCCACCGTGGCGACCTCGAAGGTCACGCTGCCTGTGACCGGGACGGTGACCGTCCTCGATCCGGTCTCGCCCGAGTCGGCGAAGTCGCCACTCTGGCTGACGCTCAGCGTCACGTCGAGCGGTGCGGCCGGCGCCGGGCTCGCCGAGACCGTGAAAGAGGCCGCCGCGCCTTCCGTCACCCCGCTACCGGCGGCGATGCTCACCACCGGCTCGTCATTGTCGCGCACTGTCACTGCGGCGCTGCCCTTGCCCGTGGCCACGGTGTAGCCCGTGCCCGTGCCGAGTGTGACGCTCACCGAGCCGTCGACCTCGTCCGCCGCGTCGTCCATCGTGGCAACGGAGAGCGCAATGCTGGTCGCCCCTGCTGTCAGTACCACCGTCCGGGTACCCGCGCCGGGGGCGGCCAGATACTCGCCGCTCTGGGCGACGGTCCAGGCAATCGTCAGGTTGGACTGCGGCGCCGGATCGGCCGTGATGGTGAAGGTGGCATTGCCGCCCTCATCCACGGCAGACCCCGCCGAGAGGCTGAGCTCGGGCGTTGCTGGCTCTTCCTCGGCTGGCTGTTCCTCGGCCTGTTCCGGTTCCTCCTGCGGCGGGTTCGCCAGGCATTCCAGCGCCGGCGCCACCGGCGACCAGCGCTTGAGGCCGCGGTCGGCTTGCGCCTGCGCCTCGGCGACGGTCATCGGGTTGTTGCTGTAGGCGTTGTCCACCCCGAAGGCGGCAAGCACCCGGCTCCAGCGCTCGACATGGCCCGGCGAAGTCCGCCAGGTCTCGGTCGTAGCCGCCTGGGCGTCGGCCAGCAGGGCGTCGGAGACGCAGGACGGTGTCTCGATCTGTGCGGGTTGTGCGTCCTGCTCGCCCTGCTGCGGCTTGGGCGCGGCGGGCGTGTCGTCGTCCACGATGGTGAAGCGGATGATGTTGATGCCGGGCTGGTCGGAGAAGAACACGTTGTTCAGGCCGGTGACCGTGACGACGATCGTCTCGGTCCCCTCCGCATGGGGGTCGTCGAAATGACTGATGTAGAAATGGTAGCGGTCATCGCCGCCGGGGATGGTCCGCTGTGCGGTGCAGCCGTCAGCGCCGATCGCGATGCCTGCCTCTTCCCTGAAGTGGTTGTCGAGCGAGTAGTCCACACCCGGCGTGGCGGTGCCGGCAAAGCAGAGCTTGAACCCCCAGTCGCCCGTGGTGGCGGTGGGGAGGCCAAATCGCGATACCCGGAAGTGGCGCGATCCCCGGTCGTTTTCGTGCTGGATCCGGTCGCCGTGCCCCGAGACGCGGATGTAGTTTCCCGAGGCAGCGTTCGTGTCGTCATCGAGGATGTCGACCGTGGCCGAGGACGGGCTGCCCACCGTGTAGCCCGTGCCGGTATCGACGGTCGCCGTCACACTGCCGTCCGACTCCACCCCTCCCGTATCTCCGAACGCGTCCCGCCCACCGTCGTT
The DNA here is from genome assembly GCA_964291515.2 of Dehalococcoidia bacterium. GTDB lineage: Bacteria > Chloroflexota > Dehalococcoidia > Bin125 > Bin125 > Bin125. The sequence continues at coordinate 2,773,472 of OZ219805.1, read as the reverse complement.
CACCGTGGCGACGGTGAAGGTGTGCGAGGTCCGGCCGGTCGGGATGGTCACCGTCCTTGTGCCCGGGCTGCCCGCAAGGAAGGTGCCCGTCTCGGTGACGTTGATGTTGATGACCGTATCCGCCGCCCGCGCCGGGCTCGCGGTCAGCGTGAACTCCGCGCCCCGGCCCTCCCGCACCTCATGGCCGCCGGAGATCGTGATGGTGGACGACCCCAGCGTGCCCGTATTGCTCACCACGATGTCGAAGGTATCGCTGACCGTACCGCTATTGCCGTCATTCGCCGTCACCTTGACCGAGAGCGTGCCGACGTTGGCCACTTGCGGCGTGCCCGAAAAGGCGCGGGAGACGGCGGTGAAGGTGAGCCAGGACGGCAGGGCGGTGTCGTCGGATTTGGTTGCGGCGTAGGTCAGGCTGTCGCTGTCGGCATCGCTGAACGTGTTGGCCGGGAAGGCGTAGCTGAAGGCCGTGCCCACCGTCGCTGTCTGGTTGGGGATCGCGTTGGCCACCGTGGGGGCGTTGTTGGCCTGCGGGGTGGTGCCGCCGTCGTTCACCGTCACGTCGAACTCGTTATTCGTGCCGTGCGGGTCGGCGCCGCCGCCGACATTCGTGTCGAGCGCGTTGGCGTCGAAGGCGCTGTTCGCGCCGAGCGCGATTTCAAAGGTCTCGGCGTTCTCCACCGTGCCGTCCGGCGTCGCCGTCAGCTCCAGCGTCGCCGTCTGGGCGCCTGAATTGATAAAACTCACCTCCGGGGTCGTCGTGCCCGCATCGCTCAGCGTGACGCCCGTATTGGTCGTGCTCGACTTCAGCGCCAGGCTCCAGTCGCCGGTGGTGACGGCCGTACCGCCGATGGACAGCGGCACGTCGATGGTCTCGCCCGCAATCAGCGCACGGCCCAGCGTCACCGTGAACTCCACCTTGCCGCCCTCGGTCACCGCGCCGCTGCCCACACGGGCGAGCGAGACGATGGTCGGGTCGTCGTCGCGGATGGTGTGGCCGGTAGTGTTGGCGGTTGCGGAGATGGTGACCCCGGCGGGGAGCGGGTTGTCCGGGTCCGCCGAGAGCGTCAACGTGAGTACCTCGTCCGGTTCGTCGAGCGAATCAGCGATTGGACTCAGGGTGATCGAATTGACAACCGCACTGCCGGAAGCGAAGCTATCGGTGAAACACCCGCTAGTTAGCGTTTGATTTTGTGGATTGAAAACCCCTCTGAGCACTCTGAAGCTCGGAGTGGACAGACTGCTGTCTATGCAAACCTTGAAATGAACAATTCCCGATTGTGCTGCGGACAATCCAACTCCGTAAATTCGTCCAGTATTGGCTGTCTCACCATCACTACCACTCCGACTATCTTTTGATACGGACAAGGTGGCTGTCTGTGCGGCCGCCGGGGCGGCGAGGCAGAGAAGCAGCGGCAGGCAGAGCAGGGCCGAGAACAGGCCGCGCCGCAATCGGCGGGCGACAGGACGGGCACCCGCTGCGGCGCGAGCGGGAGGAGTAACGAAGCTGTCGGAGGAAGAATCGGGCCGGCGGGTATTGGAACGCCGGCCGGCGGATGCAGAAGATTCAGACGGGGAGGCAGAGTGCCTTAGGCGGCGCCGCCATGAAGGCGCACGAAGGGCGCTTCGGCGCTTCGGCGCTTCGGCGCGAATTATACCAAAGGGGAGTCCCCTCAGCCCTTGTCAACCCCTGCGCGAAATGATTCTTCGCACGCCCGGCAACCGTCGCACCCAACGCGTGGATCGCATGTCGTCCTCTATTGGAGATGGTCATCGCGATCTCTCCGAACCTGCCGCCCGGCTTGCCGGTGGGCAAAGCGCTCAAATCTGCCGAGCGTCGCCTGTTCCGGTCGGCGTATCGTACACCGATCCAGGAGGGATAGATATGGCGCGCTCACGTCTGCGCGACACAACGCGCGGCAGTCCCGTCACCCGCAGCGACGGCACCGAAGCTGGCCGAGTCCGGCGAGCACGAAAAAAGACGGTCACATATGGACTTGGGGGAGGCCGCACTTGCGACGACCTCCCCCGTTCCACTATCCACCAGCAGCGGCCAATCCAGCCTGCTGTTCTCGTTCGAGCGCCCAGTCGAAGAGTGAGGCGGAAGGCTGGGTTTGCTTCCCGCCGCGCCGCTTGGTCGGCGCCGGCTCGTCGGCGAGGAACTCAGCCCATGAGAACAAGTCTCGCTGCTGTGGCGCGACTCCCGTGTGGTGGCCGCAGGGGATTGCCGCGACTGCTGGCTCGACCTCGACGTTTGGCAGCTCGATGATCGTCGACGCCGCTGGCGTCGGCTCCACCTCGACCGGTCGCCAAGAGTCGTCGACCAAGAGCGACTCCGCATCGGCGGCCACTTGTTGTGCCTGCGCGAAGATCGACTCGACTGACTCCGAGTCTTCCTCGTCGCCGGCGACCAGCTTGCGGGCTAGCGCCAGCATCAGGTCGTCGCCGTCGTCTCCATAAGCGGCGAGTCCGTCATCGGGCAGCTCGCCTTCGACTGCAAGCGAGCTCTGCAGCTTCCGCGCGACGAGCTTGAGCGCGTCGGCCTGGAGCGTGTTCCGATAGGCCATGAACACGACCTTGACGGGGCGCGTCTGGCCGATCCGCCACGAGCGTCGTGACGCCTGCCGCATGGTGTAGACGGAGTAGTCGGTCTCGAACCAGACAATGGTTGGGAAGTCGATCAGGTCAAGTCCGGTCTGGACCAGCCTTGGGTGGCAGATCAGCACGTCGATGCCTTGCGTCACCTGGTTCGCGACCCATGCCTCTCGCTTGTCTGGCGCGACAGCGTCGGCCTTCATCACTGCCGAACGGAAGCCGTTCTTGGTCAAGAACGCCTGCATCCGACCGGTGATGTCGCGCGTGCCGGTGTGCGTCGCGTAGACGAGGACGCGCCGCCCCGCCATGCGTTCCTGCGCGACGAGGTCGATCAGCGCCTGCTCCTTTGGGTAGAGCTTGTCCTCCGTCAGCGGCGGCAACTGGACGAGGATGTTCTCCTCGTCCGACTCGGGATCGAGGACTGTCTCGCCGCGCGTGCAGCCGTCGGGGTAGGCCAGTAGGGACTGCAAGTAGGCCGCCAAGAGCCGCTTTGAGCCCTGCGACAGGGCCGACTTGAGAGCGGCACGCATCGTCGCTTCGAGGTCGGCATAGGCCGAACGCTGCGAGTAAGGGGTGCCGTCGAGTGCCTTGGATTTCGGATCCGGCTCGGAGTCGAGCGACGAGAGCATCACCTGCTCCTCGTAGGGCGGTAGTCCCGATGCGACATCCGCGAGCCGCAGGAAGACCGTGTTGCCGATCAGGTGGAACAGCGCTGAGGGGGCGAGACCTGGCCGCTCACGGACGACCTTGCGGTAGCTGCGCCGCTTGCTCGAACGACCGTCAGCTACGTCATCGTCATCCGACTTGCCGATCGTCTGCTCGAGGAAGCCGTAGCGCTGAATCCAGCGCGACTCCTCGGTGCGTGAGAACTCCGACCGAATCTCAGGCGAGAACCGATAGAGCAGGTGGAAGAGCGTGGACGAGTAGCCGCCCATCAGGGTGCCGCTCAAGCTCAGCGACTTGCCGCAGACGTCGGCCAAGACGCCCGCCGCGACACCCTGAGCTGAGCCGCGCCCCTTGTACTCGTGCACCTCGTCCGCAATGAGCAGATCGAAGAAGCCGCGCATCCGCAGCTTGACGTAGTCGGCGAGCGGGAATCGCTTCGGGCCGGTCGGGTCGGCCTGCCAGAGCGCGGCGCCGCACTCGGAGCAGCGCAACTTGCGTCGCTTGAGCGCCGTCTCCGCGAGCGGCACGCCATGTCGGTCGACGACCTGCGTGAAGCAGTCGGGACAACACGGGATACGAAACGGCTCGCCGGTCTCCTGGTCGCGAGCCAGTTTGCCATCGGAAACGGCAAGTCGCTCGATTGTGGACGGTCGCCAACGATAGGAGAGCTTGGCTCGCTCGCGTGACATGACGGCATAGAGCGGTCCGACCGTTGAGAGCCGTTGGAGCTGTTCGAGGTCGGTGATCGACGAGACGATCACTGCGCGCGCCGTGGGAATCGTCTCCTCGATTTCCCGTTTCCACTTGCGCGTCAAGTGCGGCGGGCAGAGCACGAGCACGCGGCGGAAGCCGGCCAGGTGCGCGGCCGCCGTGCCGATGAACGTCTTGCCCGTGCCCATCTCGCCAACGACGGTCGTACCGCGTTGCGAGTTGAGCGAGAGCGCCGCCCCGCGAATCGCGTCCTCCTGCGCGCCCAACGGAGAGCGCAGCAGTCGCGGCATCGGACGTTGGTCGGTGGCGGGGCTGTAGATCGGTGGGTAGGACGCGATCACGCGCTCGGTGATGGCGTCGCGGTAGGTGTCGATGAACTCGCCGAGGTTCATGGTTGTTGTCCTTTCTCTGGACTGTGTGGTGGCGATGGACATGCAGAAGCCCCGTTGTCCAGTGGGAACAACGGGGCTTCGAGGTAGTGAACGGCTCGCCTGTAGAGATGAGCAGGCTGGGTGTTGGCTAGATGACGTTGCCTCCTTCAATGCTGGCTGTGGTGTCGATCACAGCCGGGGATCGGTGATCCTCTTCGCAGTCGAAGTCTGCGCAGCACGGGCACGGTTCGTCGGTGAGAACGATCAGCGCCAAGTGCTGAATCGCTTCGAGCACCTCGTAGGGGTGCGCCTCGCTGCTCAGCAGCACGCGCTCGAGCTGGTCGCGGCTGATGCGCTGGTCCAACGACTCACGGATGTCGTGCAGGGCGTGGCCGAGTAGCTGCTCGTAGGTGTGGTGGTCCAAGTCGTTCAGTTCGACCAACTGGTCGGACCGAGACTCGGCTCCGGTCTCAAGGTGGTTCATGGCGGGTGTCCTTTCTGTGGACTGATTGGTGGTGACGGACATGACGAAGCCCCGTCGGTTCCAATGGACGACGGGGCTTCGAGGTAGTGAACGGCTCACCTGTAGAGATGAGCGGGTTGTGTGATTGGTCAGGCGTCGATGTCGGTGATCTCGCCGGTCTGCAGGTCGAGCGCGACCACTGTGGTGCGCATCCGCTCGCGGTAGACCTCCTTGTCTGGTGTCTCGTCGACCAGGATCATCTCCTTGGCCGTGCGACCCTTGACGAGGATGCGAGAGCCATCCGCTTCGAGTTCCAGGTTGTCGAGGAAACCGGCGGCGACCAGCATCGCCAGGTGACCGCGACGCAGCGGCATCAACGGTCGGGTGCGAGCGTCCTCCTGCGGCCACAGCGCATCGGTGACCTGCGGACTCTGCCACAAGCCTGAGCGTCGAGCCTCGGCGGCTGCCGTGCCGGGATCGATGGTGCGCGTGGTGAACAGCACCTCGCCCGCTGGCTCCGCCTCGAGTCGATACTGCGCGTAGCGAGCATCGTCCAACGATTCCAGATCGCCATCGGCCCAGCGAGCGATCTGTCTTTCGGCGTAGGCATCTGGGAACGTGTCGTGTTTGCGTTCGCCGATCACCACGACCTGGTCAAAGACCTCGCGCTCAGGCTCGGGGAACGCCCAGCAACTCAGACGCGAGTAGTGCGATGCGAGGTATCGGGCCGAGATCCGGAGGCGTTTGCGCGGCACGATGTAGACCAAGAGGCCATCCGGCGCCAGGTACCGACTGCACTGCGTCAGAAACGCGTGCTCGGTGCGCTTGTCCTCTGAGTCGTGGTCGTAGGGTGGGTTCAGCCAGAGCAGGCTGAAGGCGCGGTTGGCGATCGAGCAGCGGAAGATGTCCGCCGCCAGCGTGTGGTCGAGTGTTTGCTGAGCAAACGACGACCGTTCTTGATGCAGTTCGACACCGAAGGTCTCGACGTCGAGCCTGGTGCGTCGGCGCAGCTCGCGGGCCGCGACGCTCAGCGCTTCGCCGGCTCCGCAGCAGGGGTCGAGCAGCCGCAGCGTTTGCGGCGCCGCACCTCGTCCGAGGCTGGCGCGTTGGGGCGCGATCAGCTGGAGGATCAGCTCGATCACGCGAATCGGGGTCGGGTAGAACCCGCCCTTGGCTTGGGCGGCGAGTCTCATCGGGATGCTCCGTTCGTGGTTGCGGACTCGGTGTGTTTGGGAAGGGAAAGTCGCCCGAAGGCGACGGCTTGGGACAGCTCCGCGCGGAGCAGGTCGTGATTGGGGATGCAGCGATAGGCAGTGATGCCAACCGATTCGAGCGGCACGATCGTCTCGTGCCGCAGACCGGTCTGCCAGAGCCAATCGGCCCAGTCGGGCGGCAACGGCACGTCCGAGCGTCGGTCGAGGAAGCGTCGATGCAGCGCCGGCGCCGCCTCCTCATCGGGTGCGAGGAGCAAGAACTCATCGCGCTCGAATCGGAACTCGGCCAGCTTCGTGTAGACCATCGCCTGCCAGCCGCCGCTCGACGGCAGGCGAGCAATCTTGGTCGTCCAGGTACCGATCGTCTCCTCGGGCACGAGGCAGCGCTCGTAGCCACCCGAGTGCGGTAGCCCGTCAGCGCCGCGAATCAGGAACGCCGCTTCGGGCGGTTGCTTGAGCAGCGCCGCCCAGATCGCCTTGACCGCGGTCTGTGAACCGAGCATCGAGAGGAACCAGAGCGCCTCCGTCCGCTCATCGCGGGCGAACGCGTCGACCGTGGCCGAGAAGCCGCCGGCCGAGATGGTGTAGAGCTGGTCGCCTCCATCGGGAGGCATGGTTGGGGTATCGAGCATGGCGCTCGTCCTTTCCAGTGAACTGGGTGTGGTTGCGGTTGCGAACGGAATCAGTCGAGGAAGCCTCCGTTCTTGATCGAAGCGAAGGTCCCGTCGCCGATGACGATGTGGTCGAGCAGTTCGACGCCGAGCAGCGTGCCGACCTCGACCAAATCCTTGGTCAGATTGATGTCGTTCTGGCTCGGCGTGGCGTCACCCGACGGGTGGTTGTGGACCACAATCAGGCTGGGCGCCGACTCGACGATCGCCGGCTTGAAGACCTCGGCAGCCCGAACCAAGGCCGAGTAGGCGTTGCCTTGATAGATCGTGCGCTGACCGACGATCCGCAACTGGCGGTCGAGCAGCAGCACGCGCACCTGCTCTTGCGCCAGCGGCGACATCTCCGCGCGGAGCAAGTCGAACACCTGCTTCGAGGTCGAGATTTGCTCACGGGCAGGCGAGCGTTCGGGCCGAGTCTCGACCTCGTAACGAATCGCGAGTTCGCTGAGCAGCGAAACGTTGCGGCGCAACGCGGTGAGCAGCTCCTGCCGCTCGCTGTCAACCAGCCGTGGCCGGTTGTGGTCATCGCTCGCCGAAGCGAACAAGTTGGGTTGAACGTTGGACATCCGTCAGTTCCTTTCAGGTGTGGGAACGAGAAGAGGCCGCGTCCTCAAGAGAGAACGCGGCCTCAGTGGTGTCCGTCTGTGACGGACGGGTTGGCAGTGGGAGTCCGTTAGAAGGGTGAGTCACCGCCGTCCTCACGGTCGTCGCGGCCATTGCGGTCGCTGCGCGAGTCGAGGAAGATCACCTCGCTGGCATGGACCTCGGTGCGCGAGCGGCGCTCGCCCGAGTCGGTCTGCCAGCTGTGCTGCTGCAGTCGACCGGCGACGTGGACGCGGTCGCCCTTGGCGACGTAGCGAGCCACCGCCTCAGCCGTCTTGCCCCAGACGACGACCGAGTGCCAGTCGGTCTCCGACTGCGCGTCGGCGGACTTGGAGTGGCGGTCGGTGGCTAGCCTGAGCTGGACGACCGCCGTCCCGGACTTGGTGCTGCGCAGGTCGGGGTCGGCTCCGACTCGGCCCAGCAGCGTGACGTGGTTGATGGTGCGTGCCATCGGTAGTGCTCCTTCCAGAGCGTGTTGCGGCGCGGAACGTCCGCGCCTGTTCGGAAACGAGAAGAGGCCGCGTCCCAGGAAGGGAACGCGGCCTCGTTGGTGTCCGTCTGCGACGGACAGGCTGGTGATGGGAGTCCGTTAGAAGGGCGAGTCACCGCCTTCTTCACGGTCGTTGCGGCCATTGCGGTCGTTGCGGGAGTCGAGGAAGATGACCTCGTTCGCGTAGACCTCGGTGCGGGAGCGGCGTTCGCCCGAGTCGGTCTGCCAGCTGTGCTGCTGCAGCCGACCCGTGACATGGACGCGGTCGCCCTTGCGGACGTAGCGATCGACGGCCTCAGCCGTATTGCCCCAGACGACGACCGAGTGCCAGTCGGTCTCGGTGGGCTCGTTCGACTTGGAGTAGCGGTCAGTGGCCAGCCGCAGCTGGATGACCGCCGTCCCAGACTTAGTGCTGCGCAACTCGGGGTCGGCCCCGATGCGGCCCAGCAGCGTGACATGGTTGATGGTGCGTGCCATCGTGTGTGCTCCTTTCAAGAGCGTGTTGCGACGCGGAACGCCCGCGCCTGTTTGAGAACGAGAAAGGCCGCGCCCTCGGAAGAGAACGCGGCCTCGTTGTGCAACCCGGCGAGGGTTGCGATTAGCTCACTCGGAGGTACTCCGAGCGCGATTCGGTGACGACTTCGGCTCGCTGCTCGGGGTCGAGCAGGCTGTTGAGCCGCTTGTGGTCAACCTTGTAGCGCTTGCTGGTGACCATCCCAACCGTGCGGGGTTTGTCCCGACCGTCGAGCTGTGCCTTCGTCGCACCTTGGGTCGCGAGCCAGCGTTCGAGTGTGCCAAGCGACTCGCGCTTGTCGGCATTGAGCGACTTGATCAGCTCCGCGATCTCCTCGTAATGCCACAGCGCCGACTGCGCCTCCTCGTCGGAGATTGGATCGGCCGGCGCGTCGTTGGATGCATTACTCGGCGAGCCCTCAGGTACGGTCGGTTGACAGGTATCGAGGTACGGGCAGCTTCGACACCGCCAGTCCGACGCCTCAAAGTCGCGCTCTGGTAGGACTGCGGGGTCCGCTCTGTTTAGCTCGTAGTGGTCGGCCAGCTTGCCGAGCCGAGCGCCTGCTCGTTGCCAAGCTTGATCGACCCGCTCGGCGGGGATCACCTCGTAGTCCCACCGCCGAGAACCGGTATCTAGCGTGGCGATGACCACGTCGCGGCATTCGCCGAAGAGACCCAGCGAATAGCAGGCGGCCTGAGCGACCGAGTCGGGATGGCTGCGCTCTGCGCCGAGCGTCTGCCAGCGCTTGAACGCCTCGGGCCCGCGCGTCTTGACCTCGATCACGACTGGATCGTCATCAGAGACCAGCGTCCGCTCGCCGTCGAAGAGGAACTCGTCGATGGCCATGATCTCGGCGGGCGTCTTCGGCAGGAAGCCCGTTGCGTCGGGGTGTCCACTGATGACCAGGCTGTCGCCCAACTCGACCGAGACCGCCTTGGGCGACTCGCGGTCCTCAGGCTGAATCGCCCAGCCGGCCCGCTGCATCGCGCGGACGACGACCGGCTCCAGCGCGTTGCCGGACTCCATGATCGTCAGCGATTCGGGCGATGTTGGGTTCGTGACTGGCTGTTCGGTCGCCGAATACCACAAGGCTCGTCGGCAGCGTCCCAACGCCGAGGCTCGGACCTCGAGCTTGCCGTGGTCGGTGAACTTGGCCATCGGCCGGTTGTAGGGGTTCGGGTTGGTGTGGTCGGACATGTTGGTTCCTTTCTGTCCGATAGAGAGAAGCAGGGCCACCCTCGCTAGGAAGGCAGCCCCGCTTGGGTGGATGTTTCGTTGTGGAAACGACGCGCGTTAGCTCTGTCGCTGCTGCAGCTTGTCGGCGGCCGAGGCGATCAGCGGCGTCAGGTCGTCGACCGTCAGTTCGTCCAAGTCGCGGCCCGTCTTGCGCAAGACGGCAGCCCGCACCTGCTCCTCCGAGAAGCCCTGTTGGGCGCTCAAGTCGAGCAGCTGCGCCCGCAGGTTGCGAGCGTCCGAGTCGGTCGAGCGAGGTCGCGTTCCGCTTGATTGCGCATTACGGCGAGTGGGGGCAGCTTCCGTCCTTGGTTGCGGAGGTCGTGACTGCGGACGACTCTGACCCGTCGAGGTCGGTGGGTCGCCGTAGAGTCCGTTGCCGAAGCGATCGCCGAAGCTGCGTAGCGCTCGCTTGAGCGCATCGGTGACGGCGCCCTTGTAGGCGGTCTCGTGACCCTCCGCCGAGTCGTCCGAGACGGGCTGGAAGCCGACGTCGGTCCGCGACGGAGCACCCGGTACGGCCACGCGGACAGTTGCCGAGTAGGCCGCGCCCGACTTGAACTCGCGCAGCGTGACCTCTCCGACGAGCTCGTATCCCCAGCCGCCGTAGCCAAAGACCTGGTTGGCCTGGTCGATGGCCGTGTGGCCCTCGATGTAGCTGAAGCGCCGCCCGCCGCGCCCCTTGCGCTCGGAGACCAAGGCAGGGTCGAGCGGCTGCCGCAGGGAGTCGTTGACGTTGGGCGACAGCGCGTCCCACTGGGACTCGCTGCCGTTGAGGTTGATGGGTGTCGTGGGCGCCGCGCCGTTCGAGGGGCGCGTCCCGTTGCCGTTGGTGTGGATGGAAGTACCGCTTTTCACGGTGGTGTTGCTCCTTTGTTGAGCGATGAGGTGGGGTGGATTCGGTTCGTGCCACAGGCACGATCTGGCGTGGGTCCAGAAACCCTCCGTTCGTGAATTGGGGTTGGGTAGGTGGTTGCGTCAGCGAACTTGGGCGGTTCGCCTCAGCGAATCGAGGAAGACGGCGCGACCGTCAGGGTGAGTCGCGAGGTCAGCGACGTCGTTAACTCCGGCTGGCAGCTCGACGACCCGCGAGCAATGCTCGCCGAGCAACTCGCGAAGCCGTCGCGATGCCTCACGACCCGCGTCATCTGAGTCGAAGGCGAGGAAGATGCGCGGCTGTCCTCGAAGCGCAACCGCGACCTTGTCCAGACCCTGCGTGCCGAGCGCCACCACTGAGGGCAATCCCCAGTTGGCCAACGTGAGCCAGTCGAAGAGTCCCTCGGTGACGACGATCCAGTCAGCGGGGCTTGACAACCGACCGAGACCGAGCACCGGCTTCGGACCCGGCAAGGCGGTGAATCGCTGTCTGGCGTCGGGTTGGATTGTTCGACCGGCGAGCCAATGCACACGTCCTGCGATGACTTCGGGGACGACGATCATCCCGGCAAAGCGCTCGCCACGGTCGGCGAACAGACCGCCGGATTGCAGCCGACCATCGTCGAAACCGAGCGCCCTCAAGTGCTCACGCAGACCGTGTCCAGTCGAATACCCCAGACCAAGTTGATGGGCCGATTCGAGATCAATCCCTCGCGACGCGAGGTAGTCAATCGCGTCATGCGACTGCCGAAGTTGCGTTGCGTAGAAGCGCATCCCGGCGGTCAACAGCTGCGGGTCAGGGTTGAACGGCTGCGCCGGAGGTTGATAGGAAGCGGAGCGACTGGGCCGCTGAACCGGCTCCCAAGAGCCTCCCTGCAGCCGACGAATCGCCTCAGGCAGGTCGACGCCGTCCGACCGCTGGATGAAATCGAGCACGTCGCCGCCAAGTCCGCAGCCGAAGCAATACCAGCGCTGCGAGTCGGCGTAGACGGTGAAGCTGCCCGCCGTCTCCTCGTGGAACGGACAGACGCCCTGCCGCACGCGACCTCGTCCAACGAGCGTGACGCCCGACGCCTCGACGACATCGCCGAGTGGGTAGCGCCGCTTGAGCGCTGGGATGTCGACCGATTTGGTGGTGGCGATCATGAGGTGCCGCCTCTGATGGGGCGACGGCGATGACTGCGCTGCTGGCGAACCTGTCGAAACCGCCAGACCAGGATCGCCGCCCATCCGACGCCGAATGCGTTGAGCACCACGACCTCGACTCCGTAGCCAAAGGCCAGAGGCGCGATCAAGATCGCGAAGACTGCCCCGACGACCAGCAAACGGATGTCCGTCAAGCTGAGTCGGCGCTGACCCATCGCGGGAGGCTCAGGCGCAGGTGCGATCGTCTCTGCCTGCTGGTAGGCCGACCAGATCGACTCGCCGATCAGCTCTTCAAGCCGTTTGATGATCCGCTGTCGCCGGCAGCCAGCCGTGTGACAACGCACGTCGATCGCTCCGCCGTCGGGCCGCTGTCGGAACGACAGGCGGTCGTCGAGCGAGCCGTGGCAGACCGCCGCGGTATGAAACCAGCCGCGCTCGAACCGAACTCGATGCGGCAGCCGGCCGGCAATCTGCCAAGCATCCGGCCCGACGTAGCGGCCTTGCAGCGAGGTGGAAGTCGTGGGTGTGTGGAAATCTCTCATCGGTGAAACTCCTTTCCGAGGTGTCGTTGATTGACGAGAGTGCGTGAGTGAGTAGATGGAAACTGGGTTGACTGGTGGAGACCGGCGTCGGCATCGAGACGCACGGTCAGCGCAGTTGGTGATTGGAATTAGGGACAGACGCACTTCGTCCAAGGTCGGATGCCGGGACACGAGGAGTCAAAGCGTGGAAACGGGGGAGGCGCGAGCGCAATCAGACGTGATCGGTGAACTCGCGCGGACACGAGGCGACCGAGCTGTCCATCGGGAGAGCTCGATCATTGGAACGTCGCAACGGACAGCGGGCGCGATACCGGCGCGGCTGCCAGTGGTCTCCTGAGCCGACACACATGCACACATGTTTGGTGTGGTGCGGAGCGCATCGCTCTGGCGTGACCCGCGTTCCGAGCAGTCAGGGGAGAGCAGACCTCAAATCCCGTGACCACTGCACGCAGCGGGTGTCCGTCTGTCCCACACTGAGTCCGGCGCTGGGGAGAGCAGACCTCAAATCCCACGGGCCAGGCACGGGTCGGGGACGAACCCTCCAGCGTTTCAAGGCAGGAAATGCTGGACAAAGCCTGAACAGAGTCTTCAGTAGTACACCCGTGCGGACGGATTTGCCAGTCCGCAGCGGCTCAGTTCGTTGTATGACTGACCAAGAACATGTGTAGTGGATCACAGGGTGGTTGACATCTCGGCAGCGCGTGCCGGCGTCGGCCGCTCCAGCACCAGAATCACCACAGTGCTGTCGTTGCTCCCGATACGAGTGCGGGTGCAGTCCTGTAGGAGGGCGTCCCAGCCCCGCCCCAGCCCGAGACAGCGAATGTGAGTGTTGGTGCGCCGTCGTTCCAGCAGGCGCGTCAGAGCCATCGGTCAGCGCCCACGCAAGCCCAGCGTGACCAACCGCAGCAGCCAGCTTCGCCGTCGCACCCGGCGCAGATCCGTTCGCGCGTCAGCCAGCCGCCCACGCAGCCGGACCAGGGCATCACGGCGCTGGAACTGGTCCCAAGGCACTTGCTGCGGCGGCAGCGTCAGCTGGTGCTGCTCGACCAAGCGGATCGATCGTTCCAACATCCGCACTTCGGCCTCGCGCCCTGAGCGCGTCGGCCAGTGCCGCTTGAACGACGCCCGCTCTCGGCGCCAATCGAGGACCACGGGCCAGGCCGCGCCGTACACCGCTTCGTCATCGAGCGCCGATTCGGTTGTGACCAACTCGGGGTAGATGCGACGCGGTGTGTGGACGCCGACTGGTTCATTCGTAGTGCCTGCGCCTACGTGATTGGGTTCGTTCACCACGGCGCTGACCGCCTGCAGTTCCTCAGCCAGCGTCGCCAGTTGCGTGCGCAGCGACTGTACGTCATCGGCCGATTGCAACCGCAGGTCCTGTAGGGCCGCCTCCAGCCGCTGCACTCGTGCCTGCAGGTCATCCGCCACGGCCCGCTCGGTCGCCAACCGCTCCGTTTCCAGGGCACTCCGCAGCCGCGGGGTCAAGCGTCCCCGACTAAGGGCCTGCGAAAGCGTCTTGCGATCCACGCCCAGGCGCTCCGCCGCCCGCCCCTTGCCGTGCTCGTTGGCCAGCGACTGCAACAGCTCGATCAGACCAACATCTCGCTCGTCCACCGGCTCCGCCTCGTCCGCCGGTTGTGTCGCGGAGGCCACAGTTGGCCGGTCGGGATGCGTCGATTCCGCTCCGCCGACACCCGTGTTTGCACCTGGATTCATGTCCAAACCTCCCCATTTGGCGGGTCAATCTCCCCACGCGGTGGGAACGTGCCCTTCGCCTGGTCTCGTCCCCAGCAGGCACCTGGAGGCATCGTTCGCCCCGTCCAGCGCTGGAGATCGGGTCAGTGGTCCGATTCCCCACGCGATCAGATTGCTGTACACGCCCATCACAGCACGAACCAGTTGCAGTGAACAGGGCGCATAAGGGGGGTCACGCGTGACCTCCCTTATGCGCCCTGTTGCGCTTGGCGCTGATGATGCACACTCCGAACCATCGATAAGCACTGATGTTCGATACGGAGACCGCATGCGAACGCGATGGAATTGGTGTAGGGACCGGGGTCTGGCAACCACTCTTGGCGGCCTGCTGGCGGTTCTGGTTGTGGCGATCCCAGTCTGGCAACCGGCTATGGCACAGACGCCGCCGCCGGTCGAGCCGCTGGTGATCGTCAATGACGATGAAGAGAAGCCGTTCATCGAGCGCAAGAAGAAGGGTGAGTTTCGGGCTCGACCGATCTTCTCTCAGCGGCTATCGAAGCTGACGTATGGCATCCGCGATGCCGAAACGGGTGAGTGGCTGACCTCGATCTACCGCATCAACGGCGGTGAGGACGAGCGCGACGAGGGCTGGGAGTACGACTTCGACTATCCGGCCTTGGACGAGCAACCCGATCTCGATCCAGAACGCACTTACCTCCTCGTGTTGGCCGCGCAAGCCATTGGCCAGGCCGAGCCGACCACGTTCTACATCACGATCCCTGAGCACCAGCCGGGCGGGATCTTCAACAAGATTCTGGGCGCACTCAATCCATCGCGCTGGGCTCGGGCGGCAGCGGTCTGGGCGATTGAAGGGGTCCACGGTGCGCTCTGCGGGGTGCTCCAACAGTTCTCGGAAGTCGAGCTCGAACAGTGCGAGAGGTAGGGCCGAATGTCGGACATCATCACCGGAACACCCGCCGGTCTCACTTACGAACACGCGCTCGTTCAGCAGGCATGGCTCGCAGTCTGGATCATCACGTCCGCCGCGCTCGCCTTGATCATCGGCTGGATCGGCCTCTCACTCATTTTGGAAGAGCCGCTGGGCGGACGAGGCTCCAGTTGGCGAGAGCTGATTCCTCGTTTGCTCTTGGGATTGGTCGCAGCGGCCGCATCGCTGTGGTGGTGCGCCCTCGTCATCGACCTCGCGCACGCCGTCTCAGGCTTCATTGCAGCCACGCTCGATGTCACGCCGGCTGACTTGCTGCTCGCCCCAGTCAACACGCTTCTCACCGCCGTCAAGTCCGGTTCGGTTGGAATCGCTCTCCTGCTGGCGTTCATCTATCTGATCTACGCCGTCTTCTGCTTCTACTTGTTGCTCCAGATGGTGCTCCGCCTGGCGCTGATTGACCTGCTGTTGGCGCTCGCGCCGGCTGCGATGGGACTGTGGATTCTGCCGCAGACATCGGGCTGGAGCCGGCAGTGGCTGCGGATGTTCGCGACCACCGTCGCACAGCAAGCGGTTCAGCTCATCGCATTGGCGCTGGGCATCGGCTTTCTCGCTGAGTTAGCCGAAATCGGGCCCTTCGAGCCTGCCCGCGATCTCGTCTGGAAGCTCTTGATGGCGGTCGGGTTCGTCTACTTGGCGACCCGCGTGCCCTCGATGCTCGGCAACGGAAACACCTTCGACTCATGGCTCTCGACCCTCTACTTCGCGTTCTCGCTGCCGACGAACATGGCTCGTTCCGCAGCCTCGTTCGTCGCGCTGGCGGGCTCGGGCTCAGCATCGAGGTCGGCGGCAACCGGCCAAACATCCGCAGCGAGCGCCACGAGCCCCGCAACCACCCCGACCTCAGGGTCGACGGGTACGGGAACCACCGAGTCCTCTGGCCGCCCCCCGCGCAGCCAGGGCACCTGACGAAACGGAACGGAGGCGAGGCGCCATGTGCTGATTACCAACCACGTCCCGAGAGGACTGCCGCACCCACATTCATCCCAGTCCAGAGAAAGGACGCACACCTATGGGTGACCTGATCCAAACCATCTCCAACCTCGTCGGCATCCTGCTCGGCGTGGTCGGAGCGGTCGGCGTTGGCTACTTCGTCTTCGGCGCTTACCAGTATCTGACCGCATCCGGCGCACCGCACCAGATGGAGCGCGGCAAGACCGCGATGCTCACCGCGCTCGCGGGCATCGTGCTCGCACTGGTCGCGTTCGGAGTCGTCGAGCTCGTGATCGACGCAGTCGTAAACCCGGTCGTTGACGTTGGCACACCGCCTGATCCCTCCGGCACCAGCAGCAGCGGCGACGGTGCCCCGCCCGCCACCGACGGCGGCAGCTAAGCCGCCACCAACCTCTGGAAGGAAGTGTCACATGCATGAACACGAAGTCCCAACCCACGTCCAGGCCGAGGACCGCGTCCTGCTCTGGTTCACGTTCCCGCAGTTGATCGCGCTGGCGGCGGTCGCGGCGCTGAGCTACGGCATCTATCACTACGCACCGATCGGTTCAGGGACCATACGACTCCTGTTTGGCATCGGCTTTGCCGCGACCGGCATTGCGATGGTGGCGGGCAAGGTCGGCGGGCGACCGCTACCGGCCGTCCTGGCCGACTTGCTCCGCTTCAGCCTCGGCGCAAGGCGGTTCGCTGGGCTGGTGTCGCAACTGGTCCACACCGAGCCGCCCGCGCCACCGGCGACCAACGAACAGTCGGCGCGTCTCCCGCGAACCCGAGGCGAGCGGATGCCGCGAGTCCCGCTCGGTTGGTTCCGAAAGCGCGATCGTAAGCGTCGCCCGAAGCGGGAGCTGGAAGACGCCAAGCAGTCAATCCGTCGCGAGAGCAACGGCCACCGGCTTCGGTGGCCCGCGCTCGTCGGCGCGGCGGGCTTGGCGTTGGTATTCGGCGTCGGCACTTGCACGCCGTCAATCACGCCGGCACAGGAGCCGTCGAGCCAACCGCAACTGCCGGAAGAGATCGAGTTCGAGCCGACGACGCTCGTCGAAGGTCGGCGGCTCTACATCGAACGGCTCACTGTCACCGAGACCGACGCGACCGTGGTGCTCAGGGCGGCAACAGACCTGGATGTCAGCGTCCAAATCTTCGGCGGCGATGACGGGCGAACACTCGTCGCGAGTCGTTCGATTGCACTCAGCCAAGGTGAACGATCATCGCAGCAACTCGTGTTGGATGGGGAACAGCCATCGTTCACATTCGCGTGGACGGATGACTACGACCAGGCCGATGCGGTCACGCTCGCAGGAGAGCAGTTGCCACATCCCCTGCCGCAGGTCGAAGGCGAGCTCTGCGACCTGAAGGCGACCAAGCTCGAATGGCGGCCCGGCAAGGTGTCAGGCGACATCCAGTCTGACTGCGCCGCCACCGTTGACGAGATTGCCGACCTGCAGACCGTGACCGGCCACGTGAACATCAGCCAAAAGGCCGTGCTGACCGGGAATGTGCAGACCGTCACCGGGACGATACGGGTCAGCGCCGGTGAGTCCTCGACCAGCATCCCGTTGGTCGCGAATGGGACTAAGCAGTTCGAGCTGGCGGTGGTCTCCGAGGAGGCGATCCTCGATGTCGCTCTCAGCGCCACGCTGAAGGCCAATCTGAGCATCCCGCTGCCGCCGATCGTGCGGCTCACTCACCATCCGGCGCGCAGCGAACAGCACTCGCAGACGGTCAGTTCCGTGGATCCGGAATCGGGTGAGACCGTCTCCGAAACGATCACCTTCAATGTGACGCATCCCGCCTACATCGGCGCGAAGGTGACTCAGCGATCTCCCCAGGTGCGGAATCGGCAAGAGCAACTCGTGCTCGCGACGAGCATCGCCGCTGACGCGCCCTACAAGGCGCTCGAAGCTCCGACATCAGTGACCAGTTCCACTCAGACCGTCGTCGTTGGCGACGAGCTGAATGAGCTGTTCTCGCTGCTCGGTTGGGAGCTGAACTGATGCGGTCACTCCTTGCAGCCGGCCCCTTGGTCGTCGTCGCCTTCGCGGCGACGGCGGCCAAGTCGGCCGAAGAACAGGCCATGCTCGACGCCTTCGATGCCGTCCTCACCGCTGTCGTTTACGCCGCTTCTGGCTTCGCCCTGTTCGGCCTGGTCTGGGCCGGCTTCCTGCTGATGGCCGACGGCGCCGGGGATCGCGGCGGTCGAGCCCGAGCCGCCGTCTTCCTCACCATCGCTGGCTTGGCGCTGGCACTGTCGGCCAAAGGCCTCGCCGCGCTGCTCGCCAACGGCGCAATTCCGATCCCTACTCCCTAATGGATGGAGCCTTCCGAATGAAAGCACTCGCACGACGACTCCGCAAAGCCGAGGCGTCACCACCAATAGGTAGTGACATTAGTGGTGAGCCGAAGCTAGCTGCGTCAACTCCGCCAAAGACACTCCCCGAACTACCACTCTGCTTCATGCTCTCCCACGTCGAGCCCGACGGCACAGTCCGACTCGATAACGTCAAACTGTCGGTCACCGAGCTGATGGGTCTCGAACTGGATGAAGCCAAACTCGGAGCCTTCGCCGGGGCGCTCAATGCCTGCGACTTCTCGCTGCAACTCCTGGTTCGCCAGCATCCACCTGATCTGAGCCGACTGCGCCGCGACCTCGAAGCCGCTCAACCTGTCAATCTGCCCAATAGGACTCGCAAGGCTGCGCAGTCTTCGCGACGGCTGCTCGAAGAGTTGGAGTCGCGTCCCGGCATCCTCGATCGACGCTTCTACGCCGTCTGCGAGATTGAGCATGCCGCTGAGCTGCGAGGCGTGTTGGCTCGCGCCGGTCTGTCCATTCATCCGCTTGGAGACGACGTGCTTCGGCGATTCATAGTCGCCGCCACATTGGGTGGAACGCCAACTGACCGTGAGCCCGGTACTGAGGCCACCGTCGAAATCAAGCGCACCGAGCTCGACGTGGACGGTCGCCTACAGCGGTCGCTGCACCTTGCCAAGTGGCCGCGCTCGCTCGCGCCGGGATTCCTCCAACAACTGATGTCCACCGGAGCTCCGATGGACTTGGCCCTCCATCTCGGCCCGATCCCGCCGGCTCAGGCAGCCCGACAGCTCGAATGGCAAAAGGTCAGATTCGAGTCAGCGCGCTCGCTCACGCTGCGACGCGGCAAGACGCTGTCGCCGGAGGCTGAGATTGCGCTCGAAGACATCTCCCGCCTGCGCGACGACGTGCAACGGGGACGCGAGCGCCTCTTCAATGCCTCGCTCTCGGTCACATTGCACGCCGACGATCATGAGTCGTTGGCCGAGCTGACGCAGCGAGCCTCCGCCCATTTTGCCGCCACGCTCGGAAAACTCGACCCGCTTCCCTTTCGCCAGCGCGAAGGCAAGCTCTCGACCATGCCATTAGCGCTCAACAGCGTCGGAGCATGGCGCACGCTTGACACCTCATCAGTGGCGCGATGTTTCCCCTTCTCGCCGCCTGACCTGGACACGCGCTCCGGCGCCCTCTACGGCATCGACCTCCGGGCCTCCGCCCCTGTCGTCTACGACCCTTGGGACGGCACGCACCTCAACGCCAACACGGCGGTGCTTGCACGATCGGGCTCCGGCAAGTCGTTCGCGACCAAGCTTGGCGTGGTGCGCGGAGTGGCGCGTGGCGTCGTCGCCTACGTGATTGACCCCGAAGGCGAGTACGCCGACCTCGCTCGCGCCGCCGGCGGTCGCGTGTTCTCGCCGGGCGTCCCGGGACAGGGGATGAACCCGTTCGTCGTCGGAAGTGCCGACCCAGAGGAGTTGCTGCAACGCATCGGCTCACTCAGACGACTGGTGGAGGTGATGGTCGGCGAGCGGCTCAGTGCCGAGCGCCGTGCCGCCCTCGATCACGCGCTGGCCAGCTACTACGCCCAGCCCCACGAGCGCTCGGGCTTTCGAGACTTCTATCACTTCCTGGAAACGAATGATCCGGAAGGTCTGGCCAAGCTGCTCAGGCCATTCGAGTCGGGCAGCCTCAAGCATCTGCTCTCCGACGACGGCGATGACCTGCTCCAACATGAAGCGCTGGTGACGGTCTTCGACCTGCACCTCTTGGAACCTGAACTGAGACCCGCCGCCGCGATGGTCTGCACCGAGACGGTCTGGGCCGCCGCCGCTCGCGACCCTCGACCACGTCTGCTCGTGGTCGATGAGGTGTGGTCAATCATGCAGCACCCCGAGGGCGCCGCCTTCATGGTCTCCATGGCCAAGCGAGCCCGCAAACATCGGCTGGGGCTGCAGTTCATCACGCAGGACGTCCAGGATCTCCTGTCCGAGGACACGAGCCGCACGATCACCGGGCACTCTGGACGCGCCTTGCTGCAGAACGCCGCCTTCAAGCTGCTGCTCCAACAAGACGCCGCAGCGATTTCGACGGTCGGCGACGCCTTCGATCTCCCCCAGGACCTCCAGCGTTGGCTGCTCTCCTGCCCGCGCGGCGACGGCCTACTGCTCGCCCAAGGCCAGCGCTTCCCGATCCGGATCGAGGCGACACCAGAAGAGACCGAGCTGATCGAGTGGCGGCCTGGCCAACAAACCACACCCAATGAGAAAGGAGCCTCCGAGTGAGACTCAACCCCTTCCGACGAGCACCCAAGCCCGAACCGGTGCTCTTACAGGTCACACCTCCGCGCACCGGCCAGCGGACGCTGCTCGGTGTGGAGAACCTACTCCAGTCAATCGCCGTGCCGGAGCCGTTCTCGCTCGAACTGGCCGGCGACCGAACGGGCGTCAAGTTGATGGCTCGCTGTCTGGACGGCGCCGTCGTGCGTGGTCAGATCGGCGTCCATTACCCGCAGGCCAGAGTCCGCGAACTGGCCCCGTCGGATGACCCGCTGCAGATATCGGACGACGAACAGGCCTGGCGCATGACGCTGCGTGCTTCGGGGCCCGACTACGTACCGCTGCGCGTCTTCCGCGATGACGACCTGCTTGACCCGGGCTCGGACCCATTGCTCGCACCGTTGGGAGCGCTCTCCGAACTCAAGTCCGGTGAGCGCGTCGTTGCCCGCATCCTGCTGCGCTCGCTCGGTCCCGAATGGTCGCGAGGCTATCAGGAGCATCTGAACGAGCGTCCCA
The DNA here is from genome assembly GCA_964291515.2 of Dehalococcoidia bacterium. GTDB lineage: Bacteria > Chloroflexota > Dehalococcoidia > Bin125 > Bin125 > Bin125. The sequence goes on along the minus strand of OZ219805.1, from coordinate 2,752,625 downwards.
ATCCAGCGCCGAGCCCTCCGCAGTCAGCGCCTCCGGCTCAGGGCGGCGGGGCCGATCCCTTGGCCTTGACCGTGCTGGCACTGCTCGGCTTTGCCGCCTTCCGCGGCTACACCTGGTTCCAGGCCGGTGAGATCTGGAACCTCGCGGCGCTGTGCGCGGGTGCGGCGATCACACTGATCGGCGGCCATTGGCTCTGGCAACGCTGGAAGCAATCGCGCAACCACTTCTACGATCCGCAGTTGATCAAAGAGAAGATCTCCCGGATCGCGTTCGCGGGCGAACTCGAGGTCGTTGCGATTCTGCCGTCGGGCACGAAGCAGCGGCGGGCTGAGGAGCTGCTCGCGGCGGTCGCGGCCGCCTACCGCCACTACGACAACTCGGCCGGGGCCCGGTTCAGCGTGGGCAAGGTGGAGCCGCTGGAACCAGCGCCGATCTCGCTCGAACCGCGTCCGACCGGGCTATTCGGACGGCGCAGCATCCTCGGCGTGCGCGAGCTGGCGGCGCTCTGGCATCCGCCTGGCGCGGCGGACGAGACGTCACTGGTTGCCCGTGCGGGCGCGCGCACACTGCCGCCCGCGGTTGGCGAACTCGCCGGCGGGGCGGCCGTCGGGATGACGACCGAGAGCGACCCGCAGCCGGTCCACTTCCCAGACGATCTCTTGCGTCGCCATCACCTCTACGTAGCCCGCACGCGGATGGGTAAATCGACCCTGATGCGCCACATCGTCTCGCACAAGCTGGCCGAGCAGGCGGCTGGACGCGACCGCGACGCGATCGTCGTCGTTGACCCGCACGCCGACCTGGTCGCCGCGATCCTGGAGCAAACGCCGCCCGGGTTGATCGACCGGGTGCGGCTGATCGACCTCGCCGACGAGCGTGGCGCGCCGGGCATCAACCTACTCGACGCTCAGGTGTTCGCCGACCGCGACCGCACCGCTGACTCGGTCGTCCGCGTCGCCAGGGGTCTGTGGGAACAATGGGGTCCTCGCATGCCGTCGATCTTGGAGCAGACCGTGAAGACGCTGCACGAAGCCAACAGCCATCCGCTGACCGAGCCTGACCAGCAGTACACGATCCTGGACGCGCTGCGGCTGCTCACAGATGACCAGTTCCGGGCGCGGGTCCTGACCCGGCTCTCGGACCCGTACCTGCTTGACTGGTGGTCGCGCGACTTTGGCCAGTGGCACCATCAGTACCGAGCCGATGCGCTGGCGCCGGTGCAGACGCGGCTCAACTACTACGCATCCTCCAAGCGAGCACGAGCCATTCTGGGTCAATCCCGTTCGACGATCGACCTGCGTCGGACCATCCTGGACGGCGGCATTCTGCTCGTTTCCACCGCGCAAGGCACGGTTGGGCGCGATGTGGCCGCGCTGGTTGGAGCCTCGCTGCTCAACCTGGTTGACGCCGTGATCCGCGAGCAGGAGCAGCTGCGACAGGCGCAGCGCCGAGGCGCGCTCGTGGTGGTTGACGAAATGCAAACCATTCCCGGGGTCGAGTTTGAGTCGATGCTCTCTGAGCTGGGCAAGTACGGCGCCTCGTTCGTGCTCGCCACCCAGAGTCTGGCCAAACTCAACGACCTCTCGCCGACGATGCGCCACACACTGCTCGCCAACGTCGGTTGCCTGTGCGTGTTTCAAGTCTCGGGACACGACGCCCGCGAACTGGTCTGGGAACTGGGCAAGGAGCGAATCTCGGAGGAGGACATCGTCTCGCAGCCGGTGCACCACTGCTATGTGCGAGCCACTGTGGGCGCAGAACGCATGCCGACGTTCTCGATGATGGTGCGCCGGCCGGAGTTCGGCGAGCCGGAGGTCGCCAGCCGCATCCGTGAAGCGGCCTCCGCCTATGTCACTTCGGCCCCGGAGCTGGCCGTGCAGCAGGCGGATCGCCAGGCTCAGACCGAGCGATTCCAGCGCGAGGCAGCGGAGCTGCAGCGAGGCGGCGATCCAGCGAACGGGGACGGCCGGTCCTCGAGCTCCAGGTCTGAACGGCTCGGCCTCCATGACCGACCGTCGACGGCCAAGCCCAGCGCGAATCGAGGGGCGGAGTGATTGACCTGATGGACCGCGGGCTCCTGCGCGTCCTCGCGTCGGCGCCGCTCTTGGACCGACTGGAGTGGGCGGCATTGTCGGGCCGCCCGCGCAGCACCCTCTTCCGCCGCGTCGCCAAGCTTGAGCAGGCAGGTCTGCTCGACTCGCTGATGCACTCCTCAGCGCTGATCCCAGCCACACGCCGATACTGCCTCACGGCTCATGGGGTGCGACGGCTGGCCCTGGCAGACGACGGCAGTCTGGACGAGTTGCTGCGCCGTGAGCCGGTCTCCGAACAGTGGCGGCGGTTGGTGCTGGAGCGATTGGACGCGGCCGCTTCGCTCTACCGGCTCGCCGCGGCTGCCGCCGAAGGTGCTGATCAGCTTCGCTTCCGTTGGTTGCGAGCGAGCCCGCTTGACGCCGCACTGCTGCTGCCCGATGAGCGCAGGGTCGCCCTGGTTCGGCTGGGCAGCACAGCCGAGCGCACGGCGTTCGCGAAGCGCATCCGACGGCTGCGCGAGACTCCGGGACTGGGCGCGGTGCTGCTGCTCGCCCCGGACGAGGTTCGCCTACGCCAGGCCCGTCGGCTCGTCGCCGGTGCGCCCGCAATCACCTTCCTGGCGCTGGAACGGGAGGCCGTGGTGTCCGGCGCCGAGGCGCGGGTCTGGCGCGGACCTTCAGGCTCGGCTCGTCTCAGCCTGGGTGATGCGCTCACGTATGTCGTTCCGCATCGCGGCTGGACCGCCGAACGGCCGCTCGTGCGGCTCTCTCTGCCGCACGACCTGGAGCGACAGTCCCGAACTCGTGCGTGGCTGTTGCCGGCAGGGCTGACCGCTGCTGAGAAGCGAGCCCTGGACGCGATCGGCGACTGGCCCTGGATCAGGCCTGCGCACCTGCAACAGTTGCTCGGAGTCGGCGCCCGCCGCCTGGAGCAGCAGCTTCGGCGCCCAGCGGAGCTGGGGCTGGTCACTGGTCTGATGCACGCTGGACGCCGCCGACTGTCATTGACCGAGGCCGGTCTGACACTGATCGCTCGGCGCGACCGCACGGCAGTGGGCGCGGCACGCAAGCGCTGGAGACCAACCCTGCGCACAGCGGTCACATTGGATGCTGAGGACGCAGTTCGGTCCAGTGACGAGCCTGACTGGCGGGAGGTATCCGGTCTGCGCTCGCGGCAGCTGCTGCGCAACCTCGCGCATACCGAAGCGGTCCACTGGTGGAATGGGCGTTTGGCTCAGCAAGCGCGGACAGAGTCGCTGACGTTGGTCCAGCTCGACCCGCCGCATCGGGCGTCGCGCTACTTCCGCCACCGAGAGCGGATGCGCTCGATCCACCCCGACGCGTTCGGCGTCTTGCGCGTCAGGGGCGAGGACTGGCCGTTCTTGCTGGAGTGGGAGCGGCGCGCCGTCCGGCCCGCGACGATGCACGACCGGCTCGCGCCATACCTGCGTTACTTCGACACTCGCCGACCGATTGATGATCACGGCGCCTACCCCACCGTCCTCGTGGTCTTCGAGGACGAACTCACCGCCGATCACTTTCTGCGTGTGGCGGGCGAAGCGATGGTCGAGGCGCAGGTGTCGGTTCCCCTGTTGGTCTCCCACCGAACGGCGCTGGAGCGCTCGGGCCCGCTCGGTTCGGCCTGGCGCTCGGTGGCATACCGCACACCGGCCCCTCCATTCTAATCGTGATTGCTTATCGCTTTCCCCGCCGAGTCGATCTGGTCAAGGGCTTCTGGCAGCAGGCAGTGCAGTAGACCTCGCTCGGCCGCGAAGCTGAACAGCGCCAGCAGATGCGCCGCGTCGGGTTGGGTGCCGCTGCGCCAGCGGCGCAGATTGCGCACAGGCATCCGCAGCGCCCGCGCGAGCCCCCGCCATGTCAGCTGCGACTCCGTCCTGAGGCACTCCAATCGCTCGGCAAAGTCGGCTGGGAAGTCGCGCCGTTCGATCCGGTAGACCCATCGCTGACGTCCACTCATTGGTTCCCTCGCTTGCGCCGCCGCACGACGGTCAGTTCCTCGCCCAACAGGTCACCCAGACCGTCCGGCACCTGGGAAGCGAGTCGCATCAGTGAGAGCATCGCCCCGCCGCTCGGCGAGGCGCCGTGCCGCCAGCGCCAGAGCTGGCGCGTATCCACGCCCAGGGCGAAGGCCATCGCTTCCCAAGTCATGCCGCTGCGCTCCTTCAGACCGAGCAGCCGTTCCGGGAAATTGTTCGGCAGCAGCGCCTCGCCGCCCATGACTCGCTGTCCTCTCATGTGTGTTCGTCTCGTCATCCGACATGCCGTTCGTTCTGCGCGGCGGACAGGCCCGCATCGGCGCTCGCGGGCGCGCCGGGTACGTCCGCCGCTGTTCGTCCTTGTGCCAAGTGATACCGCGCGATCAGCCGCGCCAAGATACGCAGACCGTCGCGCAGCGCTCGCTGCTCCGACTCGGTCATCTCTCGTGATTGCATGACCTTCATCCTTCAACTTCACCGACTGGGCAGAATGAAGCCGGTGGAAGGTCATGGCGCACGCTCCTATATCGATACATATGTTCTGATATGGAACATCCTATCCGGCAAAGACAGCGTTGGGAAATGTGTGTGAGACTTCATTCCACAAGATGTGGATAACTCATAGTTGTGGCGAAGCAAGCACGTTTCGCAGGACACACAGCCGCGCGTTCGTGCCGGGTTGATTGAGACGAGAGCAAGCGGCTTCGGAGCTATTCGTCGATGTTTGCGTTCAAGAGCGGCTGCAGCTGGCGAACGCGCACGTCCGCGAAGGCCTGGTCTTTCAGCGCATCAACATCCGGCACGAGTACCTCACCTTTGAATCTCGCGCCGGGACCATCGCCCCAGTAAATCGCGCCTGCCGCGGCCAGCTCCGTTAGGCCGGCTGCCACCGCCGACCGTGACAGCGTCGTCAATCGCGCAAGGTCCTTCTGGCGAATCTCGATAGCGCGGTCAGCACCGTAGTCGAGGTCCACCAGCGCCAGTCGAGACACCAGTGCCGCCGCCACCCGCGAGGCCGGCCCACCACTCGTCGCCAGCGAGACCCAATAGAACCGCGCCAGCCGACGCATCACCAGCCCCTGCATCCGCTCGCGAACCGAAGGCAGTCGCTCGACCACGAGTTGCATCACTTCCTTCGGAATCCGCACGATCACCGCCTCGGTAATCGCGGAATAGCTCGCCGACCATCGCTCCGACCCCATTAGGAACTCATGCACACCAATCAGAAACGGAGCCGCCAACTCCGAATACGGCGACTGCCAAGGAGTCACCACCCCATGCTGAACAAACACCAGATGCGTAAACGCCGACCCTGAGCGAATCAGAGGAACCTCGGCCGAAGACTCAGCAAACCGCATCTCCAGCGGCAACGCAGCTTCAGCAAGAGCCGATTCGAGCTCCTCTGGTGCCACACCCTCAAAGTCGAGGCAACGGGAAAGGGATGTGGCAAAGCCTCTTATGTGGACCGACACGTCGTATCTCCGGTGTCTGGTTCGACATCAAGATTGTAGGCAGTTTACCCATGAACATGTCGAGTCCCCAATGCGATGCGGGTGACTTGGTCAGCTAGAATCTGACCATGGCCAGGACGAAGTCACCTACCGCTACCTCCAGCAACGCCACAATCGGCTACGAGGCAGAACTCTGGGAAATGGCCGATGCCATGCGCGGCAGCATGGACGCGGCCGAGTACAAGCACGTCGTCCTGGGCCTGATCTTCCTCAAGTACATCTCCGACGCGTTCGAGGAGCGCTACGAGCAGTTGCAGGAGATCGATTACGCCGACCCCGAGGATCCCGACGAGTACCGCGCCGAGAGCATCTTCTGGGTACCTCCCGAGGCTCGCTGGGAACATCTGCAGCATCAGGCGCCGCAATCCACAATTGGACAACTCGTCGACGACGCGATGACCGCCATCGAGCGCGATAATCCTGGGCTCAAGGACATCCTGCCCAAGGAATACTCTCGCCCGGCGCTCGACAAGCAGCGTTTGGGACAACTGATCAACATGATCAGCAACATCCGCGTCGGTGACGAGGAATCTCGGTCCCGCGATGTGCTGGGACGCGTCTACGAATACTTCCTTTCACGCTTCGCCAGTGCGGAGGGCAAGGGCGGTGGCGAGTTTTACACTCCGAATTCGGTCGTGGGTCTGTTGGTCGAGATGATCGAACCGTATCGCGGCCGCGTCTACGACCCGTGCTGCGGCTCATCAGGGATGTTCGTCCAATCAGCCGACTTCGTCAACGCTCACGCGACCGGGAATGGCAACGGCGGCAGGGCAAGGTCCGACATCTCCATCTACGGCCAAGAATCGAACCACACAACCTGGCGCCTCGCCAAGATGAACCTTGCCATCCGAGGCATCGAAGGCCAGATCGCCCACGGCGACAGCTTCCACAACGACCGCCATCCCGACCTCAAAGCCGACTTTATCCTTGCCAATCCGCCATTCAACATCTCCGACTGGGGCGGCGAGCGCCTACGCGACGATCAGCGCTGGCAATACGGTGTCCCGCCGGCGGGCAACGCCAACTTCGCATGGATTCAACACATGGCACACCATCTGGCGCCTAACGGAGTCGCCGGTTTCGTGCTTGCCAACGGCTCCATGTCCTCCAACCAGTCCGGGGAAGGCACAATTCGCAAGAATCTGATCGAGGCTGGCCTGGTCGACTGCATGGTGGCAATGCCGGGCCAGCTCTTCTATTCGACGCAGATTCCCGTCTGTCTCTGGTTCTTGGCACGCAATCGGCGCAACCGTCCCGACGAGCTGCTCTTCATCGACGCCCGCAAGCTCGGGCGCATGACCGACCGCACCCACCGCGAGCTCGCGGACGACGACATCGCCCGCATCGCCGACACCTACCACGCCTGGCGGGACCGCAGCGCCGAATACGAGGACGTCCCCGGCTTCTGCAGGAGCGCCACCTTCGAAGAGGTCGCCAAACACGACCACGTGCTCACGCCCGGCCGCTATGTTGGAGCGGAACCGCAGCCGGACGACGGCGAACCGTTCGAAGAGAAGATGACGCGCCTTGCTGCACAATGGCGTGAGCATCAGGCCGAGGCCGCCCGATTGGATGCGGAGATTTCCGCTAATCTGGAATCGTTGGGATTCGGAGCCGTACAGGAGCGGCCATGATCGCCCCGCTGGTCAGCGAGCACATCGACGACATCGCCGAGCTTTGCCGCCGTCACCGCGTGCAGCGCTTGGACTTATTCGGTTCCGGCGCGACCGAGCGCTTTGATCCAGAGCGCAGCGATATTGACTTTCTCGTCTCCTACCGGTCCGATGCTGAACCCGATCCCTGGTTCAGTAAGTTCCTCCAGCTTCAGCAGGAGCTCGCGGACCTCTTCGACCGCCCAGTTGACCTCGTCATCGACCAGCCATTCCGCAATCCCTACTTCGCTCAGGCCGTGGAAGAGACCCGGATACCGATCTATGCCGCCTAGCGCAGGGAAGTACCTGCAAGATATCCTCGACGCCGCACAACTCGTGATCCGCTTCACCCGCGGCAAGGCGTTCACAGACTACGAAGCCGACATCTTGACCCGTTCGGCCGTTGAGCGCCAGCTTACAATCCTCTGCGAAGCCATGACCCAGCTCGATGTCCATTACGGACCTGTCGCAGTTAAGATCACCGACCACAAGCCGATCATCGGCATGCGCATCGTCCTTGTCCACCGATACGCGGACCTCGACAACCGACGCGTCTGGGACACCATCGAGAGCAAACTGCCCACCCTAATCCAGGAAGTCGAAGCGCTCCTTGCCGAGGCATGATCCAACAGCCATCGCCGACCGAGTGAAACGCGCGATCGCCATGACCGACCAGCTCCTACCGGACCTCGAGAGACGGCGGCTTCGTCCTCATGAAGTGAGTCTCCATCCAGACTACGATGGCCATACGAGCTGTGTCTGAAAGCAAGCACGCATGCCGCTTCAACTTGAGCATCTGCGACACTCCATCGAGGGGCTCTCTGAACTGGTATCAGTCGCCGAGAACGAGGAGCGCATGAGCCAGTTTGCCGAGGTTGAGCGAGCCGGCATCATTGCAGGAGTCATCAAGAACTTCGAGATCGCCTACGAACTCTCATGGAAGCTCACCGCGCGGTGGATCAACGAGAATGTGAGTCCCGGAGTAGCCGATGGCGTCACGCGCAGGGAACTCTTCCGCCTCGCCGCCCAGAACCGCCTGATTGCTGACGTTGACCTCTGGATGCAGCACCATCGGGCTCGCAATCAAACTGCCCACATCTACGACCGCGAGCAAGCGCTGCGCGTGTATCAAGCGACCAGAGTGTTCGTCCGTGACGCCAGAGATCTCTTAGCCGCACTGGAGGCGCGCAATGATTGACCTCGCGCCGGAACACCTCAAGACGGTCAAGCGGATCCTCGCCGAGATTGTGCCCGATTGCGAGGTGCGCGCCTTCGGTTCCCGCGCGACTTGGACGGCAAAAGAGCACTCCGACCTCGACCTGGTCATCTCCAGCCCCGAGCCGTTGGCCTGGGACCGGCGCAGTCGCTTATGCGAAGCGTTCGAGGAATCTGACCTACCGATTCGAGTCGATGTCGTCGACTGGGAAAGCCTGTCCGATGGCTTTCGGCAGTCAATCGATGGAGACTGCGTGGTCCTGCAAGAAAGGTCAACATCTGGGAACTGGCGGGAAACGACATTAGGCGAGGTCATTGAGCTGAAGCGTGGCTATGACCTTCCCAAACGCAAACGTGTCTCCGGCTCCGTACCTTTGATCTCCTCGTCTGGAACTAGTGATTATCACGCGGAAGCCAAAGTCATGGGTCCCGGAGTGGTGACCGGACGCTATGGCACGCTCGGGCAGGTTTACTACATCCAAGACGACTTTTGGCCCTTGAACACGACCTTGTACGTCCGCGACTTCAAGGGCAACAATCCGAGGTTCATCAGCTACCTCCTCCGGAGCATCGACTTTTTCGCTTACTCGGACAAGGCCGCGGTACCAGGAGTGAATAGAAACCATCTCCATACTGCGCCGGTGCGTATCCCACCCCTCGACGAGCAGCGACGCATCGCCCATATCCTCGGAACCCTCGACGACAAGATTGAACTCAACCGACGCATGGGCCAGACCCTCGAAGCCATGGCCCAGGCCCTCTTCAAGTCCTGGTTCGTCGATTTCGACCCCGTCAGAGCCAAGGCCGAAGGCCGTCCAACCAACCTCCCACCCGACCTCGACGCCCTCTTCCCCGACTCCTTCCAGGACTCAGAGTTGGGCGAGATTCCCGAGGGTTGGGAGGTTGGCGCATTGGGAGACTTGATCGAACTTGCTTACGGCAAGGCGTTGAGAGCAATAGACCGCAGACCTGGTGATGTTCCGGTATATGGGTCTAACGGACAGATTGGGTGGCACGATCGTAAGCTGGCGAATGGACCGGGCATCGTAGTCGGACGCAAGGGCAACCCGGGAGTCGTGAAGTGGAGCGCGGCCGACTTCTTCCCAATCGACACGACCTTCTACGTGGTACCGTGCAGGCAGATCAGCAGTCTGCACTTCCTCTTCTTTCTGTTGCGGGAGCAAGACCTCCCGGGCATCGCCGCCGATTCCGCTGTGCCCGGCCTGAATCGCAATCTCGCCTACATGGATCGGGTGACTACACCCCCGATTCAACTCGTAGAGCTGTTTGAAATCCATGTAGGCGCCCTCTTCGCACGCAGCCACTCGCTCGATACCGAATCGGCGCAACTCATCTCCTTACGGAACGCTCTCCTTGCCGACCTTTTGTCTGATAAAGTGACTGTGTCTCCGGCGAACGCGAGCAGTCAAGCCTAATCTTGCGAGAGTGCCATGACATCCAGCATCTACCTGTTTCCCGACACGAACGTGCTCTTGCAGTGCAAGGCCCTGCAGGAGATCGATTGGCACGGTTGTGATGCCCTAACCGAGTTCGACACGATCCACCTCCTCGTCTCTCTGCCGGTCATGAACGAAATTGACAAACTGAAAAGCCGAGGCAACGATCGGCTTGGGCGACGGGCACGAAAAGCCAACGGAATGATCCGCGAACTCGTGCTGAGCGATAACGAGCAGCGTGTTATCAAGCAAACAGAACCAACAGTAACCTTTGCAGAGATGACTTCGATCCAGCCCACTCCCGATTTGCTCGACTATGACATATCTGACAATCGCATCCTTGGCTGCGTTGATGCCTACCGCCATGTGCATCGAGATCGCGATGTCCGATTCCTCACCCACGACACGGGAGCTATGGCGACTGCCAGGAACCAAGGCATACCGCTCGTCCCCGTCCCCGATGATTGGCTATTGGATCCTGAGCCTTCAGCGGCGGAACGTAGGGTTGCCGAGTTAGAAACGGAAGTCAGACTCCTGAAGCAGACTGAGCCTCAGGTCGACATTCAGTTTCTTGACTCCGCGGAGGAGAAGATCGAGAAGATCGTGGGTGAGTGTCTAGCCGCTCGTTCACTCAAGGACACAGAAATTACGCAGTTTCTCGAAGAACTACAGAACAGTGTTCGGTACTCCCGCAACCGAGACTGGCTCGAACACTGCCAGGAACACTTACAGAATCTACACACCTCGATCCAACATCGTTCGCAGCGTGTGTCCGTCTTGATCGAAGCTAGGAATAATGGTACTCGTCCCGCGAAGGACGTGCTGATTGAGATCATCGGGCACGGTCCGATCTTGCTCGGTGTGCCACTCGATGACGATGATGACTTTCTTCGCGAATACCGGCAAAGGCCGATCCAGCTGCCTTCACCACCGAAGATCACTGACACAACGATTCATTTGCCCCACGTTCCTGACCTAGATGGTCGTCGCGATCGAACGTCGCGCGATCCTAATGACTTCTACTACAAGCCTGGACGTCCGGACGAACCTGTGTCGATGATCGCGTTCGAGTGCCAGCAGTGGCGTCATGAGTCTGGAACAGAGGATTTCCTAGTTGATATCTACGTCGATTCTGAGCTACCGGAAATCAAAGGAACCATCGAATGTCTACTTCACGCTGAGAACTTGTCCAAGCCTGTTCGGAAAGTCTTACAGGTGAAGTTGAAATGTCAGCCGGTCGATACTGCGGAGCGTGCAGCGCAGTTAGTTGAACAGACGGTGCAACAAGCACGCGCTGATCTCGCATCGTACGGTCTCGACGAGCAGTTTGGCAGGCGAACACGAGGTTGACCAAGCATCCAATGCGAGAGCGGTCCCATTAGCATAACCTGGCTGCTAATCCCAACCCAGTGATACCCTCAGCCCCCAAGAACCGGGGAACCAAAGGAGGCCGAAGCGCGTGACCACCACCGCAGACCCACCCCGCGCCACTCCCTCCTACGATGGCATCTATGACGTGCCCGAAGCCGCCCGCTATCTGAGGGCGTCGTCGCACGGCGCCATCGTCTATCCCGTCAGCTCCACCAAAATGATCAAGTGGATTCGACGCGGCGTCGCCACGCCTGCCCTGGCAACCGTCCCTGGCCGCGAGCTGCTGATCGAGTTCGAAGACCTGATTTCCATGCGAGCGATCGCCGCACTGCGTTCTGCGGGCGTCAGTTGGCCTGCCATCCACCAGGCCGAACAGTGGCTGCGCCGCGAGACCCAATCAGAGCGTCCCTTCGCCACCGAGACTCTCTGGACTGGTCAGCGCCAGATTTTCGTCGAGTGGCGCAAACAGCTCGTCGCCGCCAGTTCCGCCGGACAGCTCGCCTTCGACCTACTCATGGAGTATCTGTTGCCCGTGAATGACCTCGTGTTCAGCGAAGAGACTCACATGGCCACGTCGTGGGAGCCAAGCAACGGCGTCGTTCTGGAGCCTGCAATCCAGTTCGGGGCACCGTGCATCAAAGGAACAAGGATTCCCACGCGCACGGTCGCTGGGATGATCGAAGCCGGTGACTCGGCAGAATACGTGGCGCGTGCATTCGATCAACCTATTGAAGCCATAGAGGAAGCCTGTGAGTGGGAACGCCTCCTCCGAGCTGCATAATCCCCAGTTCCTGCTCGACGAATCGCTGGACCCCAACGTTTCCAAGGCTTTGTCATTGGTCGGTCACGACATCGTGGATGTCAAGACGGCAATCGGCCCAACTAGGGATCGGCATCAGATTCTCGATCAAGAAATCATAGAGTGGTGTCGAGTGCATGGCTCTGTCTGGATACATGCCGATGATCGCGCCCGACGAGAACACAAGAAGCAGTTGCAGACCAGCGGCATAAGGACACTGTTAGTGCGGCGACCAGGTGGCAGGATGAGCGGTCGTGAGCAGCTTCGCATCCTTGCATTCGTGATTCCTCAACTGCTCGACCGCTACGACCAAGCCCCACGGATACGTCATTATCGGACCGGCGCCGCAAATCCTCTCTCGAAACCATCGCTGCGACCAGTTGAGATTTAGTCTGTTGCCATGACCACCATCACCGAGGCCGACGTGGAGGAGATCGCCCTCGGCCAACTCCGGGACCTCGGCTGGGACACTGCCTACGGCCCCGACATCGAGCGTGACTACTCGCAGGTGGTTCTGGCGGAGCGGCTGCGAGCTGCCTTGCTCCGCCTCAACCCTGGTCTCCCGTCTGAGGCGTTGGATTCTGCCCTGCGCAAGCTCACACGTCCTGAGGGCTCGAGCTTGATACTGCGCAACCGCACGTTCCACCGGATGCTGATCTGGGGTGTCGAAGTCGAGTATCGCGACGGCGATCGGGTTCGCGGGGCGCAAGTTCAGGTCATGGACTTCGAGTATACGGCTGCGAACGATTGGCTTGCCGTGAATCAATACACGGTGAGGGATGGCCAGCACACTCACCGACCAGACGTCGTGCTGTTCGTCAATGGCCTTCCGTTGGGTGTGATTGAGCTGAAGAATCCGACTGACGAGCAGGCAACCATCAAATCGGCCTGGAATCAGCTACAAACGTACAAGCAACACATAGCGTCACTTTTCGCGTTCAACGAACTGATGATGGTCTCGGATGGGACCGAAGCGCGAATCGGCTCGTTGACCTCGGGCTGGGAATGGTTCAAGCCGTGGCGCACAATCGGTGGCGAGACACTGGCCGACGCCGCAACGCCTGAAATGAACATCATGCTTGCGGGTGTCTGTGAGCCGCAGCGACTACTCGCCTACATCCGGGACTTCGTGATTTTCGAGGACGACGGCAACGTGATCCAGAAGAAACTGGCCGGCTACCACCAGTTCCACGCAGTCCGCACTGCGGTGAAGGAAACGCAGAGGGCAACAGAGGCCATGGTGGGCGAGCCGCCGGGACGGTACGAGTCGGGCCAAAGACGAGGCGGTCAGAAAGGAGATCGACGTATCGGCGTCGTCTGGCACACGCAAGGTTCAGGTAAGAGCCTGACGATGGCCTGCTACGCCGGCGCGATCATTCGCGAGCCAGATATGGGCAACCCGACTATTGTCGTGCTCACCGATCGCAACGATCTCGACGATCAACTCTTCACGACGTTCTCGCGCTGTCAAGATTTACTCCGGCAGCCGCCACACCAGGCGGAGACTCGGGCCGACTTGCGCCAAAAGCTGAGCGTGCAGGCAGGTGGCGTCGTCTTCAGCACGATCCAGAAGTTCATGCCTGATGTGCGTGGGGATCAACACCCGCAGCTGTCGAATCGTCGCAACATTGTGGTGATTGCCGATGAGGCGCATCGGAGTCAATACGATTTCATCGATGGCTTGGCGCGCCATATGCGGGATGCGTTGCCGCGCGCGGCATTCATCGGATTCACCGGCACGCCCATCGAGAAGGAAGACGCCAACACGCGGGCGGTCTTCGGCGACCACATCAGCATCTACGACATCCAGAGGTCGGTCGAGGATGGGGCGACGGTGCCGATCTACTACGAAAGCAGACTGGCCAAGCTCACCTTGGACCCAGACGCCTTACCGGCGCTTGACTCTGAGTTTGAAGCCGCGACCGAAGGTGAAGAGGTCGCGCAACAGGAGCGATTGAAGACAAAATGGGCGCAGCTGGAAGCGGTGGTCGGTGCCGAACAGCGAATTAAGCTGGTCGCAGCAGACATTGTGCGCCACTTTGAGCAGCGTCAAGAAGTCCTCGCAGGAAAGGCGATGGTCGTGTGCATGAGTCGTCGCATCTGCGTTGAGCTCTACGAGGCTCTGATAGAGCTGCGTCCTGAATGGCACGACGAAGCCGACGAGCTTGGCCAGGTCAAGGTGGTGATGACCGGCGCCGCATCCGATCCACTCGACTGGCAACAGCACATCCGCAACAAACCTCGCCGAGAGGCGCTCGCAAATCGGTTTCGCGATGCCGATGATTCGCTCAACATCGTGCTGGTGCGTGACATGTGGCTCACAGGATTTGACGCGCCGAGTCTGCACACGATGTACGTGGACAAGCCGATGCGTGGGCACGGGCTGATGCAGGCCATCGCGCGAGTGAATCGTGTGTTTCGCGACAAGCCGGGTGGGCTGATCGTCGACTATCTCGGCCTTGCACACGAGTTGAAGCAGGCGTTGGCCGCCTATACGGAGGGTGGTGGCACAGGACAGACCACTATCGATCAAGAAGCGGCGGTGGCCGCGATGCAGGAGCAGTACGAAGTCTGTCGAGGTCTATTCCACGGGTTCGAGCGGTCAGCTTGGCACTCCGGAGATCCCAAGCAGCGATTGGCTCTGATCCCGGCAGCGCAAGAACAAGTTCTCTCTCAAGAGGACGGAAAGGAACGCTGCCTCTCGGCCGTTCGAGACCTCACTCGGGCATTCGCGTTGGCGGTACCACACAAAAGCGCAATGGACGTCCGCGACGAAGTGGCCTTCTTCCAAGCAATCCGAGCAGCACTGTCAAAGCGAACTGCGGTTGACTCTCAGGAATCGGAAGACGTGGACTTCGCAGTGCGTCAAATCGTTTCACGCGCTGTCTCGTCGGACGAGGTGATGGACATCTTCGCTGCTGCCGGACTCGACAAGCCAGATATCTCAGTCTTATCGGAGGAGTTCCTGTCCGAGGTGAAAGGCATGTCGCATCGCAACTTGGCTGTGGAATTGCTACAGAAGCTGCTCAAAGGAGAGATTTCGAAGACTCGGCGCCAAAACGTCGTCAAAGCTCGTTCATTCTCGGAGCTGTTGGAATCGTCTCTCCTGCGGTACCAAAACCGGGCGATCGAGGCGGCGCAAGTACTTGAAGAATTGATCGAGCTGGCGCGGGAGTTACGGGAAGCGAGCAGCCGTGGAGAAGCGCTTGGACTCACGGATGATGAGCTGGCGTTTTACGACGCCTTAGAGACGAATGACAGCGCAGTCCAGGTGCTTGGTGATGAGACGTTGAGGGCGATTGCCAGGGAGTTGGTAGAGCGTGTACGAGGTTCTGCGACCATCGATTGGACATTGCGCGAGGATGTCCGTGCTCGGTTGCGGGTGATGGTACGACGCATACTGCGTAGGCATGGTTACCCACCCGACAAGCAGGAGCAGGCCACGCGGACTGTGTTGGAACAAGCAGAATCGCTCTCTGAGGCCTGGGCGATGGTGGAAACACTCCGATCTTCTTGACGAGCAAGTGTCCTTCGTGGGCCAGCTCTGAGCTTGATCGAGTTTGAGGTAACGACCTCGTGCAGGGACCTGGCGAATCCAGATTTGCTCAGCGCAGTAGAATGTTTCGAACAAGGAACGGGGTACACCGTTGCCTGTCCTTAGATTGGAGCATCTTATGAAACACCCAGCCGACCTGATTCCAGCAGCACTCTACGCCCGAGTCTCCTCCGACCGCCAAGACGTTGACCTCTCCGTCGCAGCGCAGCTCCGAGCCCTGCGCGACTTTGCCGAGCGCAACGGCTACGTCGTCGCCCGCGAGTACATTGACGAAGCTGAATCCGGGCGAACCTCCGACCGACCGCAGTTCCGCAAGATGCTCGATGAAGCCAGCGGCGCCAGTGCGCCCTTCCAGGAGATCCTGGTTTGGAAGTTCTCGCGCTTCACGCGCAAGCGAGAGCACGCGGTGGCGTTCAAGTCGATGCTCAGGCGACGCGGGATTCGCGTCACTTCAATCACTGAGCACGCCGACGACACTCCGACCGGCAAGCTGATGGAAGCGATCATCGAGTCGGTCGACGAGTTCTACTCGGAGAATCTCGCGCAGGAAGTGACGCGCGGAATGCGAGAGGCGGCCGGGCGTGGGTTCTTCCTCGGATCGCGTCCTCCGTACGGATACAAGCGAGTCAAGGTCCAGGACGGCGCCAAAGAGCGCCCAACGCTCGAAACCGACGAGGCAACGTCCCCGATAGTGCGAGAGATGTTCGAGCGCTCGGCTCGCGGACAAGGCCTCAAAGAGATTTGCAACGATCTTGACGAGCGCGGCATCACCAAGAACGGCAAACGCTGGCAGAAGAACATGCTGCACTACGTGCTGACCAATGAGGCCTACACAGGAACAGCCGTTTGGGGCAAGACTGCAAAGGAAGGCCAGACTCCCGACCCAGTGCGCGTATCAGATGCTTGGCCCGCCCTTGTGTCGCGTGAGCTGTTTGAGGCAGTGCAAGCTGGACTACGAGCTCGTGCTCCGAAGATGCAATCGCCGGCCCGAACTGGTAGCAAGTTTCTGCTTAGCGGTCTGCTACGGTGCGGTGCCTGCGGCAAACCGTACACCGGTCAGAGTGCCAAGAGCGGACAGTTTGCGTACTACGTCTGCAACAAGCTACTACGAGAGGGCGCGGGCGTTTGCGACGCTCGTTACCTAAACGCAACGCGCATCGAGGACCAGATCGTTGGTAACATCATGGGCCGCATTCTGAACGAACAGACCATCACGGAACTGGTCCAACTGGTCGCCGAGGAAGTCGACTCAATGGCAGAGGAGCGAGCATCGGACTTGGCGATCGTCGAGTCGGACCTGGACGATGTCCGACGCCGTCTAGAGAAACTCTACGACGCCTTGGAGAACAGCGACCTGACCTACGAAGCGCTCTCGCCGCGCATCCTCAAGCTGCGGCAGCAAGAGGATCAGCTAGCTGCGGCCAGAGATGACGCTCTGCGCCAGCTTGAGCAACGCCGAGCCGAACTGCCGTCCACGCCAGAGATCAAGCGGTACGTTGCCGATTTCCGCGAGTTCCTCCAGGCAGGCACCATCCCGGAGCGCAAGGCGCTGATCCGCAACTTCGTCAAGGGCATCAAGGTGGATGGGGATGAGGTATCGATTCGGTACACCATACCCATGCCTTCCGACGGTGCGACCAAAGACCAAGAATCGGTTCTCGATTTCGTCCAGTCAGGCCCACCGCGTTGAGCGGCTGGTGAGGGGACTGAACGATTTCGCTTTTTTCGCCACTTCCTCTGTCATACCCGCGCTAGCCGTTGTCGTAGCCGTTGGTGATTGGGTTGTCCTGGCGTTGGCCGGCTGATCCTTTGGGGGCGAAGTCTTCGATGGTGCTGCTCAGGTCGTCTCGATCTCTGGGTGGAGGAATCTGCTCGGGACCCTGGTGCTGGCTGGCGATGTGCAGCGTCTGCGTGGGGAAGGCGAACTCGACTTGCAGCTCCTGCGCCAGACGGATGATGTCGATGTTGAACACGTGCCTGGTGCGCAGTTCCTCGTTCCAGGTCGACGCACCGATGAACGTGTAGACCATGATGTTCAGGCCTGAGTCGCCGAAGCTATGCAGCTCGACGATGTAATAGTCATGCCGCATGTTGGAGTTCGAGAGCACGATCGCCCGCACGCCCTCGACGAACGCCTGGATCCGGTCGGGGTCGGTGTGATACGCAAGCCCGACGGTCGTGTAGTACCGCCGCCAGGTGCGCTGTCCCATGTTGTTGACCGCGGTGTCGGTCATCCGCGCGTTGGGCACTGTGATCAACGAGTCTGCAAACGTGCGCACCCTGGTCGAGCGGAAGCCGACCTGCTCGACCGTGCCTTCAATGTCGCCAACGATCACCCAATCGCCAACCTGGAAGGGCTTGTCGGCCAGAATGGTCGCGCCACCCAGCAGGTTCTTCAGCGTGTCCTGGGATGCCAGCGCGACGGCCACGCCGCCGATGCCGAGTCCCGCGACCAGCGACGTAATGTTGATGTCGAGGTTCTGCAGCACGAAGATCGCGCCGATCGCACCGACGAAGATCTTGCCCGTGGTTCGCGCCAGCGGAACCAGCTGATCGTCGAGCTTGGATTCGGTCTCCTGTGCAATCTCGCGCCAATAGTCGGCGGCCGCGTCGACCAGGCGGAAGCCGACCAGTACGCCGGCGAAGGTCGAGGCGAAGTTGGCGAAGATCGCAACCACATCCTCGACATCGGAATCGAAATCGAGCACGGGAAAGCCGATCGCCAGCGTCACAGCGCCCAGCATCAGTAGCAGCGGACGTTGCAGTCGACTGAGCTCGAAGCGCCAGAACTCATGACGCTCGGGAACGGTGCGTCGGGTGATGGCCACGTTGAGCGACCAGACAATCGCAAACCGCGCGACGATGATGATCACCGCCATCACGCCCAGTCCGACGAACTGCCAGACCTCAATTCCAATGACGGACTCGTGCAGCCAGTTGAAGACGAACTCAGGCGGCAAGTCGAACACTCCCGGCGAACCAACAGGTCTCTACGTTCGAGTCTATGCCCGCCTCAAGAGGCCTGTGCATAAGTCGGCGGACGAGTTGTAGGGGCGACCCTTGTGGTCGCCCGCTTTCTAGGCCCTGTTCACTCTAATCGGGTCTCCTGTCAGAGTTGAGGGAACGGTCTGGCGGCCGGGCCAATGGGAATATGCAACTCACCGATGCACAGTGGGCGCGGATCGCGCCGCTTATGCCTACTCCGCGCGGGAACTGCAAGCTGCCCACACGACAGGTGCTGGATGGTTGGCTGTTTGTGACCAAGGAAGGTTGTAGCTGGCGTGCCTTGCCCGAGCGGTTCGGTCCTTGGCACACGGTTTACATGCGCGGTCGTCGCTGGATTGACAAGGGCGTGCTGGAGCGCGTCTTCGCCGAGCTCCAGCGGGGCGAACTGGAGGCGCAACTCGATCAACGTGAGCCAGACCGACCGCTGCGCATGTCGATCGACAGCACGATCGTAAAGGTCCATCAGGACGGGACCGGGGCGCCCACCAAAAGGGGCGGCAGGCGATCGGACGCTCGCGCGGAGGCTTGACGACCAAGCTGCACGCCATCGTGCTGGAAGACCGCCTCCCGCTGATTCTGACCCTGACGCCGGGCCACTGGGGTGATGCGCCCTGGGGACGCTGGCTGCTGGAGCGGCTCGGCACCGTATCTGGTCAGCCGCAACTGCTCGCCGACCGCGCCTACGAGGGCGATGCGATGCGCGCACTGGCCGCCGAACTCGGCTGGGAACTGGTCACGCCGCCAAAGTCGAATCGGCTCCATCCTTGGCCACTGAAGCGTGCGGCCTACCGCGCCCGCAATGGGATGAACGCTACTTCGGCCGCATCAAGCGATTCCGCGGCATCGCCGATCGCTACCACAAACTCGCCCATGTCTACTTCAACCAAATCCTCCTCGCCTGTATCCACTTCATGACGAAATAGAGTGAACAGGCCCTAGCTCGTATCTGGTCAGCCTTGCAATCGCCAACGCGGGCGACCACAAGGGTCGCCCCTACAGGAGCTCAGAACGACCGGAAACAGGATTATGCAAAGGCCTCCCTCAACGTAAGGAGTCGGTAGCGAGCGCCTCGCGGCAGAACCACGGCTGGACGGCGGCAGTTACTGGATGTTGCGCAGTTGGGGATCGAGATAGTCGCGCAGCCAGTCTCCAAGCAGGTTTCCAACCAGGGCGACGATCATGATCGTGATTCCTGGGAAGCCGGTCAGCCAGAAGCGGATCTTGAGCAGGTCACGACCCTCGGCGACCATCTTGCCCCAGGAGATCGTTTCCGGTCCTGCGCCTGCTCCAAGGAACGACAGCGACGCCTCTGCGATGATCACCGTCGACACGTTCAGGGTTGCGAGAATCACGACCGAGTTGACCACGTTTGGTAGCAAGTGCTGGACCATGACACGTAGGTCGGTCGCGCCGAGCGTTCGGGCGGCGACGACGAATTCGCGCTCGCGCAGACTGAGCACCTCGGCCCGCACGAGGCGGGCGTATGGCGCCCAGAGGAACACGATCAGGATGACAATTACGTTTCTGAGTGATGGGCCCGAGCATCGCTGCAATCAGTAACGCGAACAGCAGCGCCGGAAATGCCAGTTGCACTTCCACCAGCCGCGACGTGTGCCTGCCCTTGATCAGGAGGCTGAGCGTGTCGTGCCCAAAATGGCCCTGAGCCTACAGCTCAATTGACCAGAGCCGCAGACTGTTAGCCCAGACTCCCAGGTAAGAGTCCCAGAAGGCCAACTAGCAGGTGCCTGCGGTCAACCTGACGCTCGGTAGGCGGGACTAGGTCGACCTGGCCTAAACTGCCTCACAGCTCCGTCATACCCGCGCTTGCCGCGGGTATCTTGCCGAGTCGACGGCTACCGACAGGAACTAAGCAAGCAAGTGACCAGCCACTCCCAGAGCAGCTTGCCAAACTTCGCCTCCGGCACGATTTGGACGGGCGACTGTCTCGACATCATGCGCGGCATGAACTCCGAGACCTTGATCTGATCTATCTCGACCCGCCGTTCAACTCGAACGCCAACTACGCCGCGCCGATCGGCTCGGCCGCCGCCGGTGCGGCGTTCAAGGACACCTGGTCGCTGTCCGACGTCGACGCCGAATGGATCAACCTGATCGAGCAGAAACACCCCGCTGTGTATCGCGTGCTGCTGGCAGCGATGACAGACTCGGACAAAAGCTACTTGGCCTACATGGCGGCGCGGCTGCTGGAGATGCCCCGCCTGCTCAAGCCAACAGGCTCGATCTACTTGCACTGCGACCCGACGATGAGCCACTACCTCAAGTTGCTCATGGATGCGATCTTCGGGCGTCGAAACTATCGCAATGAAATCATCTGGAGACGAACAACCGGCGTGAAGCGGACTCGCGGCGCGACGAAGACCCTTGGAACAGTTACCGATTCGATCCTTTTCTACGCCAAGACTGATTCCCACATCATCGACATTCCACGGGTTCGCGAGCAGACGCCCGGTATGCGCCCCTTCAAGTTCGAAGACCACCGCGGAGTGTATCGGGCTGTCGCCGACCTTTACAGCGACGCGGCACTGCACGATTCTCCGAAATACGAATGGAACGGCCACAACCCTCCACACGGCTGGCGGGTCAGCAAGGCCAATCTCGAACAGCTACATGCGGAGGACAGAATCCACTACAACGCCAACCGCAGGCCATTTCGCAAGCAGTACGAGCACGAGTGGGATGGCTTTCCCGTGTCGAGCCTGTGGACCGACATACCGCAAGCGCCTCGCGCGGAACGCCTCGGCTACCCGACGCAAAAGCCCATTGCCCTGTTAGACCGGATTGTCAAAGGGTCATCCAACGAGGGCGATCTGGTGCTCGATCCGTTCTGCGGATGCGCGACGACGCTGGTTGCCGCCGACCGCCTACAACGCGACTGGGTTGGGATTGACCTCTCGGCTAAAGCTGCCGAGCTTGTGGTGCAGCGGATCGAGGACGACCAGGGCCTATGGCGCAACATCGTGCATCGCACGGACATCCCCCAGCGCACGGACATCGGCGACATCCCGCGCTACAACTCCACTGTCAATCGACAGACGCTCTACGGCCAACAGGCCGGCGATTGCGCGGGCTGCGGGACGCACTTCGAGCTACGCAACCTCGAAGTTGATCACATCATCGCTCAGGCTCGTGGAGGGACGGATCACATCGAGAACCTGCAATTGCTCTGTGGAAGCTGCAACCGGATCAAGGGGGATCGCGGGATGGAGTACCTGAAGTCGAAGCTGCAACTGGCGACGCCGTAGCGCCAGCGAAGAGAGGAGGCATAGTGGAGCCGAGCACACTCGATGACATCGCAACCATCGCAACCATCGTTACGCCCATACTGTTGGCGCTGATCCTGCTTTTGCAACGACGTTTCGAAGCAGCCAGGAAGAAAGAAGACGACGCCCTGGCCCGAGCACAGCGGCTCGAGGATGAGATGAGGGAGACTCGAAGGGAGCTTGGCGAGAAGGTTCTGGAGCCATTCTTCGAAATCCTCAACGCAACCAAGCAACCCGAGCAAGCGAAAGGGAGGCGTAGCGCACGAGGTCGACAGGCCGATACGCCGACCATTGACTTCGCAGAGTTTCGGAGAATCGCTTTTCGACTTTCACTGTACGGCGACGACGAAGTGCTCAAAGCGTTCAATAGATTTATGCGACTGGCATACTCAATGGAAGCGGGACAGAGCTCGGACGATCCTGCTTCCATACTGAGACCATTGGGTGGGTTGATACTAGCGATACGCAAGAGCGCTGGTAACGAAGTCACCTCCTTTGATGAACTGGAACTGCTTGAGTGGATGATCTCGGACCTTCCGACTATCACGTCAAAAGAGCAACGGTAGGTTGTCAATAGGCGGCGGCCAGCTCACCCAGGCAAGCTACATGCGTCGGTTGATGCGCTTGGCGACGCCGTCGGCGATGTCGTGCCGGCCTCGCTGGTCGAGCGGACTTGGGTGGTCGGCTCGCAGTCGGGGCCGTCGATCTCGGTCCAACCGACGTACATTGCTAACAGCTTGATGGGGAATCCGGCGCGTCGGTCAACAAAACGCCCCAGTTCCATCTCACAGTACTGCGTCCACCCCAACTGTCTCTCCCGACACCCACAGCCAACCCCAACAGAACAGCAGTCCGCATACGATCGGTCGCGCCCAATCGACAACCCACACCCGAAAGCGAACGACATGACCAAACCCCAAACCTCCCGCAACCCGCCCCCAATCCTCCACGTTCGTCCCCGCCGCTCTTTTTTTTCTGGCCCGGAAGAGCATTTGGCCGACCGTCGCCCGCCACATAATCTCCGCCCGCCGAATGGCAGCCGTAATCGACGCGCGCAAGCCTTAGCCTGTTCCAATGCACGTTGATCCCGCCGAGCACCCGATGGTCGAGCGTGCCAGAGCGCTGCAGCCGGAGATCGCTGCGCGCGCGGACGAAACCGAGGCCAACGGCAGTCCGCCGTCCGACTTGATTGAGACGATTACCGAGGCCGGACTCTATCGGCTGTTCATCCCGAAGGCCGCGGGTGGTGAGGAAGTCCCGCCGCTGGTTGTGTTCCATGCGATCGAGGCGCTGGCTGCCGCCGATCCCTCGACCGGCTGGGTCGTGATGTTGGCGTCCGAACTCTCACTCGTCAGCGGATTCCTGGAGACCGAGCACTTGCGCGAGATGATTGGTTCAGACGAGCCAGGCGGCCCGCGCTGCCGGATTGCCGGTTCGAGCCGTCCCACCAATCTGGGCACTCGAGTAGCAGGCGGATGGTTGGTCAACGGGATATCGACCTTCGCGAGCGGGATCGATCACGCGACGCATGTCGTGATTGCATTCAAAGATGAGGCGAATCCGAGCGACCAGTACATGTCGTTCGTTGACCCAGGGCAGGGTGAAATCCTACGCACCTGGGACACCATGGGGCTGCGTGGTACCGGCTCGCACGACTATCGCAACGAGAACGTATTTGCTTCCGATCAGCGGACGATGAAGTTTGGATCCAGACCGGTCGCTCCTGGACCCAATTGGCGTATTCCCGACGGTGGGATCGCCAGTTGGCTGCAGAATGGTGGGCAGGCGGTCGGCGCCGCTCAGGGTGCGATCGATGAAGTCGTCCGATTTGCCAAGCAGGTCGATAGCAAGAGCGACTCGCGCTCGCTTGCCGACCGCGAGCACTTCCGCGTCGCGGTGGGCCGGGCGCAGGCTCGGGTGGGCTCGGCGCGTTCGTATGTTCGCGAGATGGGCTCTCGGGCCTGGGAGTCGGTCGTTGCCGGTGACCCGGACCTTGATGCCGTCGCGCAATGGCGTCTGGCCAATGTGAATGCCGTCCATGCGGCGACCGAAGCGGTCGAGATGCTCTTTCCGGCCGCCGGCACCAACGCGATTCATAAGCGCTGGACGCTCGAGCGACGCTTCCGAGATTTGCAGGTCGCGCGCCGACACAACGCCGGGCTCGATTTCAACTGGGACGCAGGTTCCCGCCACATGCTCGGTCTGCCCCCGCTGACTCGCGGCAACGCGATACCTGATCGGGATCGGTTCAGCTCTGATCGGGCCTAAAGAGTTCTCGCTCGGCGGGGCAAGATGGTGGATGGAATTTAACTGGACTCGCCAGTAGGTAGCTGGGCTCCCTCGAGCCCCCTTCAAGACGGGGACAGGCTGTTCAGCAGCTCCCTCCATCCGTCATTGCCGCGCACCGTCGCGGCAATCTCGCCGCGTGCAATGCAGACGTCCGTTTGTGTCGATGCGAGATACCCGCGGCAAGCGCGGGTATGACGGAATATGACGGAATGTTGTGCAAGGGTATGACGGAATGTGGTGCGCGCGCCTGACAGGGCGATTCCTAGCACAGCGTAGACTCGAATCGATATGGCGATTGCTTCGAACGGCGCTGCGGCCGGCCTAGAGGACCTCCACCAGATCCGCCGACGCTTTGCCCGGAATATTCCCGTCTATTACCTGTTCCATGGCGTCAGTGGCTTTCTGATTTGGATGCCGATCTGGGTGATCTATCTGCAGGAGTTCCGGGGCATGAGCCTGACCCAGATTTCGACGATCGAGTCGCTGTTCTGGCTGACGGTTGTGCTGGCCGAAGTGCCGACCGGCGCAGTGGCCGACCGCTGGGGGCGTCGTACGTCGCTGGTGATGGGCGGCGCGTGTTTCTGCCTGGGATCGGTCGTCTTTGCGTTTAGTTCAACCTACGTTGTACTGTTGGCCGCCTATGTCATGGTTGCGATTGCGATCACGTTGTATTCCGGCGCTGGACATGCGCTGATCTATGACACGTTGCGACAAACGGGCCGCACCAGAGACTACGAGAAACACATCGGACGCTCTGACGCCATGGCCTTTGGCGCGATGCTAATCGCCACGTTGCTGGGTGGGCCGCTGGTCGCATTGGTTGGCTATTCGGTCACGATCCTCTTGGGCGCGATCGCGATGGGACTCGCGGGTTGTATCGCCCTGTTACTACGTGAACCGCCGCGTAGTGAGGCGGAGATTTCCTCGCTACAAGCCAGCGAGGCTGGGACGAATGGGACAGCTAACCAGTCCGGCCAAACAGGTCAGACCGGGGCGCCCCGGAGCGGCTTGCTGGCCAACATGCTTTCAGGTGTCATGGTGGTCTGGCGACGTAAGACGCTGTTCTGGTACATCCTCTTTGGCACGGTGATTGTGGCGGTGATCACGATTACCGAGTTCCTGTTGCAACCTTTCGTCGTTCAGCACGGCGTTGACCCGTCTGCTGGCGTGACGACTGGATTCACATACTCGGGCATGCTGATGTCGCCGGTCGCCGGGATGGTTGTGGGCTCGCTGCTGGCCGCCTGGGTGGCGAGCCGATTTGGCGAACGGCGCTCGCTCATGGTTCTGCTCTTCGCGGGAGCGATCCTGTTCCTCGTGCCAACACTCTGGAATTCACTCTGGGTCGTGGTTGGATTTGGAATGCTGGCAGCGATCCGGGGCATGACCCGTCCGATCGCGACTGGTTACATCAATCGCCGCATTCCATCAGACCAGCGCGCGACGGTGCTGTCGATGTTCCAACTCTCGACTGCATTGATGATCGCGATCATCATGCCGATCGCAGGCAGCGTTGCAGATATGGTCGGCTTTCAGGCGTCGTTCGGCTCATTGTTGCTGATTCTCCTGATCGCCGGAGGCGTCTTCGCAATGGTCTGGCGTGGGCTGCATGGTCGGGAGCAGGCGGCGGTTGCGATCACATTGAACTCGATGGCAAGGCCCCAGGCGACGAAGTCTCGTTAGCTGCTGATCGTTGTCCCTGCGCTCTGCCCCCCGGTTTCTCCCCCGCAGGAGACCTCTGCATAACTCAGTTTCCCGTCCCCGCCCCCGAGCGGGGACCCGCTTTGGCAAGGCCCAGGCTGCTCGAATAGGTCCCGGTTGACCAGATACCAGCGACAAACATGGCCGCCGGTAAGAAGTCAGGGAAGGAGCGGGCCCCCGCTCGGAGGCGGGGGCGGTTGAGGGGTTATGCAAAGGTCTCCCGCAGCGGGGAGAGAATGGGGGCAGAATCGCGCGAATGACTCGCAGGCGCGCCTATTCGCAGACTGGTTCGTAGGAGTAGTTGTGGTTTCGTAGCTCATAGAGGGCCGAGCGCAGGGCTTCGACGGTCTGGCTGCGGTCGCCTCCGCCGTCGTGGAGGACGACGACGGCGTCGGGTGCTGCGCCCTGGAGGATTCGCCAAACGATTACGTCGACGCCGGGCTGGCTCCAGTCTCCGGAGCGCACGGTACCCATGACCAACCTGATGCCCATGGCTGCCAGGCGTTGAGCCGAGTCGCGATCGATGCTGTAGTTCGGCGGTCTCAGACACGGCTTGTGGTGTTCGCCGAGCACTGCCCGAGTGCGGCTGATGGTTTCCTGCATCTCTTGCGGCGTCAGAGTGGGCAGCATGTCGTGATTCCACGTGTGGTTGGCCAGCGTGTGTCCTTCGTCGATGATGCGTTTGATCAGGTCTGGGTAGTACGCGGCGAGCTGGCCGATCACAAAGAACGTGGCTTTTGCGTTGTAGTGAGCAAGGATGTCGAGGATTTGCGGTGTGTAGAGCGGGTGCGGGCCATCGTCGAAGGTCAGATGTAGTTTGGCTGGCGGAATTGTCAGTGCTTGTGGTTGTGCGATGCGCAACAGGTCGTCGGTGCAGCCGCTGAGTGAACCTCGACAGACGACTGACGGATCTAGGTTGATTTGCAGTGAATCGGCGGAATCGGCAACCGCGGTGACTTCCCAGAGATCCTTGCGGCTGTCGACGCGACGGATCGTCGTAATCTGACCGCCGACTGTGTCGAACGCTCGATCACCGAGGTCTCTCGTGCTGGTCAACAGCGGCTCGCTGAAATCAACCAGGAATGTGACCTGCTCGAGGCCGCTGTGATGTTCGGGCACCTCGAGGAAGCGCGCCGTGATCGGTGGACCGAGGATGGTCGATTCAATCGGGTCAGACAGCCGCACGTGTTGCTGCGTGCAAATGGCGGCGGGGTCGGCGCAGGTCGTCGCGCCTAACAGGCGGATGCGGACACTGCGCCGACTGTCGGGCGTGATCCCGACCTGCCAGGTGTTCGGCTGGCCGTCAACCGGCGTCACTGAGGTCACGGCTCCGGATGTGACGCCAATCGAGTCGGCGCTAAAGCTGACCGGTTCGCTGAAACGGACGTTGATAGAGAACTCATCGCCCGTATGCCGTTCGGGCACGTATTCGAAATCGGCGCTCAATCTGGGCGTCGGCCAGAGCAGCGTGTCGGCCCGCGTGCTCGAAATCGGCTGCTCGCGGCTGATGCTCAACCTGGCCAGCGAGCCCGCTTTCCACGACGTATCTGCACCGAGCCAGAGGAGCCGCTCGCCGGATGAGCCTCGCACGCGGATGCTGTCGCACGAGGACAGGTTGGCGATTCGCTCACCCTGCGCGTTCTCCACGTTCAATCTGAACTCGAAGCTCGACGGGGCCTCTCCCTGCAGGTCGACGAAGAACCCTTCTTCGCGCTGCAGTGCGCGCAGGACTCGGTAGCGCACGCCCTCTAGTGTGAATTCATTCGGCGCCAGCCAGCCGATGCTGTCGTCAGACGAGTAGCCCATGTCGTGCGGTTGGCGTTGGGTCGTTCCCACCGAGAGATGGCCAGACCAGATCACCCTGGAGTCGATCGCGGCAACCCCTGCGGCTTCGTTGGTCGGCTTTGGGTATCCCTGCCAGTCCATGCCGTAGCTCGATAGATGACGGCCCGCCTGAGACCACTCCGACCAGCGACCGCAGATGCCGGCTCGGACGCGGAACGTGTCGAACGTGGTGCCATTGGGCATGTTGGCGAGAATCGCGCGCGATCCGTGTCGCGATTCGTTGATCCCCAGTTGAGGATCGCCAGTATCGGTCCAACCGGTCGGACGCCAGACCTGGATCGAGTAGCGGTCGACGCCTGCGACGTCGTTCCAGTCGAGCTCGACGATGCCCTCGTGCAGCGGACGGACGACGGGAGTATCTGGAGGCAGGAGGTCGGCAGGTGGAGAGCTGACCGGCAGATTCCAATTCAGCATGAGGACCAGTCCGGCCAGCGCGATTGCTCCGGCAAGCATGGTCAGCCTTGCCAACCGATTTGCTTGCCGAGTTGCCGGACGCACCGACTAAGGCCAACCGGGATTGGGTGAGAGTAATGACTTGTCATAATCAATAGTATAACGGTGTTATGAACTGATGTGTTCTCGCACATGCCAGCGCTGTCGCCGCATCACAGCAGGTATCGGCTGTGATGTGCTGCATGGCTGTGCGATGACCGAGACAGGTTCGGTCCCGGTTAGTCTGTCGTGCAGGGGTGGCCGGAGACGGTCAAATGCGTGTGTTTCTGAGCCGTCAACGGGGCCGCTGGCGGCGAGGTCTTCTACCTGGTCGATCTGCGAAGAACATGATTCGACGGCTTCTGGTCGTCTTCGCCGCGTCGCTGTTCGCTGTGGTTGTTGGCCAGGCGTCTGGGCTGGGTGCAGGGCTGGAGGAGATGGCCGCGGCAGACGCCGCTTCTGTATTCACGACTCCCAGTCCCCTGGATTGTGTTGAAGAGGAGTCTGTAGCGACGCGTCTGATCTCGGTCGAGCCGATGCCTTGCGCTCGCATGCTCGTCGTCGGGCGATGGGCGGCGATTACCGATCAACGACGTGATGTGCTCGATCTGAGCTTCGGAGAAGTGCGGCGGGTGCTACGCGGTGAGGTGCTGGATTGGTCCGAGCTGGGCGGCAGCGAGCAACCGATCACGGTCAGCCTGCCGATCTCGCAGGCAGGCGCGATTGCTGAGGCGCTTGGCATCCCATTTGTCGAGCTCGCGGTGGAATTCGTACCTGAGGATGACTTGATAGAGCGAGTGGCAAATGCTCCAGGGGCGTTCGCGCTGATTGAACCGGAACGGCTCGAGGTCGGCGTGTTGGCATTGACGGTCAATGGGCACGATCCCTACCAGGACCCGGCGCGACAGTCTCCGTTGCGTCAGCTGCGCTGGGTGCGCGCACGGACGCCACAGGAAGCCGTCGAACGCCTCGCAGAGCGGCGAACTCAGGTGGCCGATCGGTTTGATCCTGTCGGCATGGCTATGACCGGAGAGTTGATCCCGGTCCGCTGTGCGAATCACGTGATGGCAACACTCAACGACTATGAGGTGATGTTCGACGGCGTCCGCGATGTGCTGGTTGATGCCGATATTGCGGTCGCACCGCTGGAGCATCCGCTGATTGAGACTCAGGATCCGACACCGTGCGTCGAGACCGTGGTCTTCACCGGCAGTCACCGGGCTGCCCCGGCAATCGCCAATGCCGGGATCGACGTCGTGCTGACGATCGGCAATCACATGATGGACTGCTGGGCTGGCTGCTCGGGCGTGGCGGCGCTCTATGAAACGCTCGACCGCCTGCATGAACTGGGGATCGTGACCGCAGGAGCCGGTGAACATCTGCAGGCTGCGCGTGAGCCGGCCCTGGTGGACATTCGCACCGAGCAGGGCGATGTGACGTTGGCCTTTCTGGGCTACGACATCATCGCGCCCTGGTATCACGCCGAGGAGGATCAACCCGGCACGGCGCCGCTGGTGGCGGAGTTTGTCCGCCGGGATGTCAACGCAGCGAGCAGACTCGCCGATCATGTGCTGGTCGGAGCCAACTGGGGCATTGAGTACGTCGCCGATCCGGTCGCATATCAGCGAGACCTGGCCGGCGTCGCGATGGAAGCGGGCGCGACTTTCCTGTTCGGCAACCACCCCCATTGGGTCCAGGCGATCGAACAGATCGGCGACCAGCTCGTGGCGTACTCGTTCGGCAACTTTGTCTTCGATCAGAACTGGTCGATCGAGACAACGCAGGGGATGTTGATGGAGTTGGGATTCAGCAGGGACCGGCTACTGGGATACAGGATCCGTCCGGTCGTGATTCGCGCGCACTCGGCTCAGTTGCCCTGGTTCTATCGGCCTGAGTTCGTCGATCCGGCGGGCGAGGGCCGGCCGATCATGAATCGAATCTGGAACGCTACCGATCGATTGCCCGCCCGTCCTGCCCCTGCGGCTACCATCCCTGAGAACGAAGACTAGATCAGGATTTGACGATGCGCATCGAGGACGACAACGGTATCTCCGGCTTGCTGGTCGGCGAAGAAACCAGGCTCTGTGGAGGGTTCGGCTTCATCGAAGGACCAATCTGGATTACCGCGGACATTGCGGCAGGTGGGGCGCTGGTGTTCAGCGACATTCCCGGCAACCGACAGCACATCTGGCGGCCGGGAGACTCCGAAGCGGCGGTCTACCGCGAGCCCTCAGGGTGGTCGAACGGGCTGACGCTCGACGCCGACGGCAACCTGCTGGCTTGCGAGCATGGCGGACGGCGCGTGTCGAGCGCGCCCTACGGATCGCCCGGCAGCGAGACCTCGCTGACCGATTCCTGGGACGGCAAGCAGCTCAACAGCCCGAACGACCTCGTCATCCACTCTTCCGGCGCGATCTTCTTCACTGATCCGGCCTATGGCATCGATTCTGGTCGCACGCCGCGATTTGGTCAGGAGGGTCAGCAGGCGGAGCTCGACTTTCGCGGCGTCTACCGGATCGACCGGGATGGATCGCTCAGTTTGGTCGCGCCGAGCGGCTTTTCCAACCCCAACGGGCTCGCCTTCACGCCCGACGAGTCCCAGCTTTACATCGGAGACTCGCAGGAGGGTCTGATCTGGCGTTACGAGGTCAATGCCGACCTCACACTTGGCGACCGCATCCTGTTCGTCGACCAGTCGAATGACGACCGCCTTGGCGCGCCGGACGGGATGAAGGTCGATAGCGATGGTCGGTTGTGGACGACGGGCGCGGGTGGAGTCTCGGCGCACGCGGCAGATGGGACGTATCTGGGTGTCTTTGAGATGGACGAACACGCGGCGAATCTGACGTTTGGCGGTGACGACTTCTCGACGCTGTTCATGACGGCAGGGACCAGCTTGTTCAGCATTGCGACGACGGTGCGTGGGATTGTGCCTGGGTCTCGGTAGGATTTCTGCTCCAGTCCCCGCTTCACGGAGACCTTTGCATAATCCCTTTCCTCCCCCTGCAGGGGGAGGTGCCGAAGGCGGAGGGGGTCCTGCTCCACCAAGTTCCATCTGGTACCCGCGCCGGCAGGACCCCTTCAGTCGCTCCGCGACAGCTCCCCCTGCGAGGGGGAGCAGATTAATCAAAGGCCTCCTTCACGCGGGGACAAGTTCTTTTCGGCGTCTGCCCGCCAGAGCGGGTCCCCGCGTAAAGCGGGGACTGGAATCTCCGTGCGCTAGTCGGATGCTCCTCGCAGGACTGACTCGAACACCTCGAGCGTTCGCTTGGTGAAGAGCCACATGTTTTCCTCCCGGTCTTCGAGACCGGTTTCTAGCGTCTCGACGTATTCGGTCGGGCCGGCGATTGCGATGCAGGTGTGGCCTGAGGCGTCTCCGTAGACGTTGCCTCCGGGGCCGGCGGCGCCGGTTTCTCCGATGCCCCAGGTTGCGTCCAGGCGCTCGCGGATGGTCTCGGCGATGATCCTGGCGTAGGGTTCGCTGCTGGAGCGGACTCCGGGGTAGTCGTCGAGGCTGATCCCGGTGAAGGCAGAGCGGGCGACTCCTGTATAAGTGACGGCGGCGCCGGCGTAGTATCGCGAAGCGCCGGGAATCGAGAGCAGTGCGGCGGAGACCAGGCCGCCGGCGGTGGTCTCGCAAATGGCGACGGTTTCGCCTCGCTCGCGGAGCAGTCCGGCGATCTCTTCGGCCATCGGTTGCAGTGGTTCCATGGTGTGTGCTCCCTGGATTTCTGATTTGTGCGCAGGGTAAGTCCTGATTGCCTGCATCTGTTCATCCGGAGCGAGTCGGTGCTGCGGTGTGCGGGCCAAAGCGGGTCCCCGCTCGGGGGCGGGGACGGGAAAGTGAGTGATGCATCAATCTCTGCAAGGGAGAGGAGCAGTGCAACCGGCTAGCATCGCAGCAGGTTGAGTTGATTGAGGGAGCGTCCGATGAGTACACCGATTCGCGTCCATGTCGTTGCTGGGGGATTTCCTCCGGGCAAGCATGCGGGACATGACATTGACTATGCGCGGATGCGCATTCTGATGGCGTTGCAGTCGAACGAGGATGTCCACACGACCGTGAGCAGCGACTTCACGGACTGCCACAAGTGGATCCGCGATGCGCATCTGCTGATCTGTTACGTGGCCGGACCGTTCGCCGACGAGTACCAGACCGGCGTGATCCGTGACTGGGTCGGCGACGGCGGTCGCTGGCTGGCGCTGCACGGGTCGTCGGGTGGGAAGGCGGAGCGGATTGGTCGCGAAGATGGTCGCCGTCGGCTGGTCAAGATGGATTACCACGAGGCGCTGGGCGGGTTCTTCATGACTCATCCGCCGATCCGCGAAATGGAGGTCAAGGTCCAGGACCACAATCACCCGTTGACCTACAACCTGCCGAGCAGCTTCCCGGTCCAGGATGAGCCCTACATGGTCGAGGTCATCCACCCTGACACGCAGGTACTGCTGACCACGGAAGACATCGATTCTCCGCCGTACGTCGACGAGATCTATGGAGGCGACCTGTCACTGCTGCCCGATGGCAAGTCGCATGCGCTGGGGTTTGCGCGCAACGTCGGCGAGGGAGAAGTGGCGTACATTTCGCCAGGACATTGCCATACTCCGCTGACCAATGGACAGCGCTCGGTGCACGAGAGCATCGCGCCCGACGGCGTGGTGCCGCTGCGCTTCCGCGGTCCGTGGGAGACCGATGCGTACGAGCAGTTGCTCAAGAACGCGATCGATTGGGGCACTGGTGTCAACGGCTAGCCCTTTGACGACCGTATCCGAGGCAGACCTGGAGCACCTCGCCGAGCTTCGGCGGCGGCGTGCGGAGTTCTTTGCTCCCAATCCCGCTGCCGAGGAACGAGCGCACGACCGCGGACTGCTGACTGCCAACGAGCGAATTAAGCTGCTGCTTGATCCGGGCAGTGAGTGGGCGTTTAGCTACGGTCTGGGACCGACCCCTTTGCGCCTGGGCTTCGGCGAGATCCACGGTCGTCCGGTGCTCTACAAGGCGCACGACAACTCAGGCGGCGCGAGCGCGTACAACCTGCGGTCTCGCGTCAACATGCGCGCGGTGGGGCACATCGTCGACAAGGCGGCGCTGCCGATGTTCTATCTGTTCCAGGGCGCAGGCGGACAGATCGAGGACCACATCATGTCTTCGGGTTTCTCTGCTGTTGGTGGTCAAAACGTGGGTTCGCGATCCAGCGTGCCTCGTCGCGGCGGGGTGTTTACCGCGATCCTGGGCAACTCGTTTGCTCCTTGGGCGGCGTCGGTGGCCGACTTTTCGGTGATGACGCCACGTGCGACGGCGACATTCGTCAGTCCGTTCATCATTGAGTTTGCCACGGGCAAGCGCCCCGATCTCTACGAGATGGGCGGCGTTGATGTCCACACGAAGCTGACAGGTCAGATCTGCCGGCGGGCTGAAGATGAGGCGGAAGCGATGGAGACGCTGCGCAAGTGTTTCTCCTATCTGCCTGGACATGCCTTTGAATCTGCGCCGAGAATTATGAGCGGTGATCCAAGGGACCGTTGTGACGAAGAGCTGCGCTCGCTCGTGCCGAGGTATCCGAACCGACCGTACGAGGTGCGCAAAATCATTGAGCGGGTTGTCGACCGGGACAGCTTCTTTGAGTGGCAGCCCGAGTTCGGCATGAACCTGGTCACAGGTTTCGCGCGGCTGGATGGCCACACGGTTGCGATCATGGCTAATCAGCCGAAGGTTCGCGGCGGCGCGATCGATATGAACGCGCTGATCAAGGCTCGGCGCATGGTCAAGACGGCGCGCACGTTCTCGTTGCCGCTGCTGACGTTCTGTGACACTCCCGGAATCATGACCACGCAAGAGGAAGAGCACAAGGGTCTGTTGACCGAGACCACCGTCTACATCTCGGAAAAGATGGAGTCTGAGGTGCCGACTGTTTGCGTCACGCTGGGCAAGGGCATCGGGATGGGTTATTTCATCATGGGTTGCAGCGACCCGGAGGCGATCACGTTCTCCTGGCCGACGACGCAGATTGCTTACCTGGGTCCAGAGGGCGGTGCAGCGGTGATTTATCGCAAGGCGCTGGGCGCGGCTGAGCCGGACGATCATCGGCGGATGCTCGATGAATTGGCCGAACCGTTCCGTCGCAACATGAACCCCTGGCGTGGGGCGCAGATGGCGACGATCGACAACATCATCGATCCGGTCGAGACGCGTCCGCGTGTGATCCAGGCATTCGAAGCGTTGCGCCGCAAATCAAACGCACAAGGACGTAGGGGACGTGGAGGACGTAGATGACCACTCGACGAGAGCGCCACGTCAGTCCTGAGAAGAACCTGTCGATGGCAGAGCGCATCGAACGGGTCGAGCAGGAACGCGCCCACATCGACGCGTTCGACCGCGATCGCGACCTCAAGCCCGGTCAGTTGACGCCACGTGCGCGCATCTCAGCGTTGGTTGACGACGACTCGTTCCTGGAGATTGGCGCGTTTGCCAAGAGTCAGCATCGCGATGCCGCAGCGGACACTCCCGCCGACGGCGTGATCACCGGCTACGCCGAAGTTGGTGGGCGACGTGTCGTCGTACTGGCCGAGGATCCGGTTGCGTTGGCTCGCACCGATGCGCAGGTCGGCAAGAACAAGCGCAACCGGATGATCTCCAGCGCGATCTATCGTCGTCTGCCATTGATCTACCTGGCCGACGGGACAGCAGAAGAATCGCCCGAGTTCGACATGCATAGCGGCTACTTGCTCGGCCGGGTCGCCGATCAAGCGCCTGCCCGCGATGTGGCCGAGCGAGAAGCGCCGTTTGTGACGGTTGCCTGCGGACTCTGCGCCGGTCAGAACGGATCGCTGGCGGTGCGCTCAGACTTGCTGGTCGCCACCGCATATGCGCGGTTTGGCGCATCGGACGGAGCGCCGGACTCGGTCGCCGACGTCGTCCTTGAGAGCGACGCCGAAGCGATCGCTGCCGCTCAGCGATTCCTGGGCACCGTGCCTGAGGAGCTGGACACGCCACTCGAGCCGCTGACACTCAATCCTGCGGGACCGTCGAACATTCTGCTTGACGAATACATGGACGCGTCCCTGGAGGAACAGTTCGAGTCAATCTTCGATGGTGAAGGCGCCGTGCTGCTGGGTGATCTTGATTCAGCTTGTGTGGTTGGGATTGGCCGGATCGAAGGCTTCCCGGTCGTGTTTGCACTGACCGGAGGAGAGTCACGCTCGGCGCTGACGACGGCTGATGTGAAGCGGATCGCGAAAGCGGCGTCCTGGAGCGCTGACTTCCAGATTCCGTTCATCTCCACGCAGGACACGCTCGGCTATGACCCGGCCAACGCGGCGACAGCCGAGTTCATGCACGCCGCGGCGAGAGCGGTGGAATCATTGCGGGGCTCGCATGCTGCCAAGATCACGATCGTCACCGGTTGGGGCTATCTGCTCGGCGACTTTGTCCTGGGTGGTCTTGGCACCGGGTTTGACATGCTCTGGTGCTGGCCGTCGGGCCGGATCGGTGTGACCGAGAGTCCGGGATATCTGGCACGAGACCCCGAATCGCCGCCGGCGGATGATCCGTGGGCGGCGGCCGATCTGGGCATCGTTTCGGAGATGATCACGCCGGCCGATACTCGCGAATGGCTGGCACGGGCGCTGCGTCTAATCGGGCCGGGTCGGGCGCTGCCGGCGGCGCACTACGACCGAGGACAGCAAATCCACGACATGACCTGAACCGGTGGCGGGATTCCTGTGCATGTTTCAGGGGCAATCTCGTCGAGTCTTGCACAGGCAGTGGCGCTGAATGCAGCGAGATACCCGCGGCGGAGCGCGGGTATGACGATCTCTTGTTGGTGTGGGTATGACGGGAACTCCTGGACCGAACCTCCCCATGTGAACACGCCCTAAGCTTCAACTCATCCCGACCTGAAGGAGCCAACGCATGACTTACACCGCCATCGAGTTTGAGACCGACGGCCCGATCGCCACGATCACCATGGATCGTCCGGAGAAGCGCAACGCGCTCAACCACGCTCTGCTGGACGATCTGCTTGCGGCGCTCAATGTCGTCGCTGATGACGACTCGCTGAAGGTCGCGATTCTTCGCGCAAACGGGCCAGCATTCAGCGCTGGCTATGACATCGACGGCAGTCCCTACATCAATCCGCCCGACGGCGGGACGGAGTGGAACATCGTCAACGGACACAAGCATCAGCGGATCATGCGCGGGATCTATGAGGCGATCTGGGACAATCCCAAGGTGATCATCGCGCAAATCCACGGGCATGCGATCGCTGGCGGCATGTATATCTCGATGCTCTGCGACCTCGTCGTGGCGGCCGATGAGGCGAAGATCGGCGAGCCCTTCATGCGCATGGGCGGAGCCAGCTCGATCCCGTTCTGGAGCTACCTCGTTGGCCCGCGACGAGCCAACGACATGCTCTTCACTGGTCGCGTGTTGTCGGGCAAAGAGGCGGAGGAGTGGGGTCTAGTCACGCGCAGCGTGCCGGCCGATGAGTTGGACGAGACTGTCCGCGATATGGCGGCCAGCGTCGCCGAAGCGCCCCTGGCGAGCTTGCTGACGAAGAAGGAAATGTGGCACACGCAGGCCGACATGATGGGCTGGGGTGCGCAGTTCCGCTACACGACGAGCCTCAACTCATGGCTGAGGATGGCGCCGCCTCCTCCCGACAGCCGGGTCGGCATGCGCGAGTTCATGAACGAGCGCAAGGCGCAGCGCGATCGCGGCGAGTCCACGGATTACTAAGAACGGTCTGAACAAGGGGCCATTGAGGATGCTTCATGCTGCCTGGGCGGGTGCGGTTGGGTGTCGAGGGTTGAACATAACCCTCGACCAAGGGGACTATTGAGCTGTTGGCGCACGGAGACCTGAAGAGCGCAGGCGGCGGCCGCGCCTGGTCGAAGTCGATCCTGGAGTCAAACTTGTGACGTCGAATGACTCCGGGCAGACCTCCCAGGAGGAGAGCGAGGAGAGTGACGGGCTCGAGCCGCACCTTGAGGAGGCGCTGCAGCGGGTGGAGGACGGCGAGTCACTCAGCCTGTTCAGCTTGAACACTCGGCAAATGCGGGCGTTCCACATGAGTTGGTTCGCCTTCTTTCTGGCCTTCTTCGGTTGGTTTGGCATCGCTCCGCTGATGCCGATCATCCGCGACGACCTCCAACTGACTACCAGTCAGCTGGGAGACACGGTCATCGCCTCGGTGGCGATCTCGATCATCGCCCGACCTGCGGCTGGTTGGCTGTGCGATCGCTACGGGCCTCGACTGACGTACTCCGGTCTGCTCTGCCTCGGCGCGATTCCGTTGATCGGCGTGGGTCTCTCGCAAAACTACGAGACGCTCCTGGTGATGCGACTGGCGATCGGCGTTCTCGGCGCGGGGTTCATCGTCACACAGCATCACAGCACGGTGATGTTCAGTACCGACGTTGTCGGCAGGGCCACCGCTGCGACCGGTGGATTGGGTGGTCTCGGCGGAGGTGCAGCTCAGTTCCTGATGCCGGTGATCGTTTCCGGGTTAATCGTGTTTGGGATCGACGAGTTTTTGTCCTGGCGGTTGGCGATGATCGTGCCGGGCTTGGCCTTGCTGCAGATGGGTACCGCCTATTTCGTAGCGACCGAGGACACGCCGTTCGGCAACTTCTCCCATCTGCGTTCCAAAGAGCGCTTGCCTGAGGCCTCGAGTAGTCACGTTGGATTCAGAGCTATCGCACTGGATTATCGGGTCTGGGGGCTGTTCATCGCGTATGCCGCCTGTGCCGGGGCGGAGCTGACATTCATCAATGTGATTGCGCTGTATTTCTACGACATCTTTGGGTTGAGCCTCAGTAGCGCCGGCTTGCTCGGCGGGCTGTTCGGGATTCTGAGCGTGGTCGCCATTCCGCTCGGTGGCATGGTCGGAGATTGGGCTGGAATGAAGTTCGGGACCCGAGGCAGAGTGACACTTCTCGGTTTCGTCCTCCTCTTGCAGGCAGTCTCACTGTTCTGGTTCGCCAGCACGATGACGCTGCCGGTGGCGATTGTGTCGATGGTTGCCTTCGGAGTGTTCACGCATATGGCTGAGGGAACGACGTACTCGGTCGTCCCCTTCGTCAATCGACCAGCGATGGGCGCGGTTGCTGGCGTCGTCGGTGCCGGAGCGACCGTGGGCGCCATGGGCTTCGGATTTCTATTGCGTTCCGAGTAGCTG
This sequence comes from Dehalococcoidia bacterium, assembly GCA_964291515.2. Classification (GTDB taxonomy): domain Bacteria; phylum Chloroflexota; class Dehalococcoidia; order Bin125; family Bin125; genus Bin125. The sequence continues at coordinate 2,714,305 of OZ219805.1, read as the reverse complement.
ACTACGCCCGACGTACTGACCTGGATCGCAGCACTCACGGCCTTGGCCGGCCTGGTGGTGCTCGTGATGCGATTTTCGTTCCGGGCGTACCCGATCGCGCGACGGTCTTTGCGTCGCCTGGTGCGTCTGGTCACGCGTCGGACGCTGCGTCGCGCTTTGAGACGAACGTCTCGCTGGACCGGCATTAGTGTCTAGACGTCCGGATGGCGCATGAAGTTGGTGGCTTGCTCGTAGGCGTAACCGACTTGGCAGAGGGCTGCCTCGGAGCCGAGCGGTCCCACGAGTTGCAACGCGATCGGAAGACCGTCGCTCCAGCCGTTCGGCAGCGTGAGCGTCGGAGCGCGATTCATGTCCCACGGAGCGGTGTACTGGAGCCGACTCCAGTTGAATTCCCCAGGCGTGTCGTCGTACATCATGTCTTCGGTCACCTGATGCGGCAGCGTGCCTTGCGCGGGACAGGCGAGCATGTCGATGTCGGCGAAGCATCGCGCGAGTAGGCCTCGCAGTTCCTCTCGCCGAACGCAAGCAGCCGCGTATTCGGTGGCACTGATCGATGAACCCAGCTCCAGCCAGGCGCCGAACCAGTTGCCGTAGTCGCCGGCGCGGCTCGGGTAGTTGTCGAGGTGGGCGTAGAGCGCCTCGACCGAGCAGAGCGTCGGCCAGTCGGGCATGTATGTTCCGAAATCGGGCAATTCGACGTCGACAATCTCGGCGCCCAGCGAGGCCAGCGTCTCGACCGATGCAGCGACTGCCTCGGCGATCGGTGAGATGACCTCTTCCGAGGCGTAGCGCCGGTCGTAGCCGATCCGCATCCCGGCGACGCCAGCATCGATGCCGTCGAGCATGGCTGGTGCGGGTTCTGGCAGCGTGGTTGGATCGTTGGGGTCGTTGCCGGCAATGACTTCAAATGTGGCTGCACAGTCCCAGGTCGAGCGGCACATTGGTCCGACGTGGTCGAGGGACTGGGCCAGGTCGAGCACGCCGTAACGGCTGACGCGCCCCCAGGTCGGTTTGAGTCCGACGATCCCGCAGGACGCCGACGGTCCGCGGATCGATCCGCCGGTGTCGCTACCCAGCGAGGCGTAGCAGAGTCCGGCAGCCGTGGCGACGCCCGAGCCGCTGGAGGAGACGCCGGTCCAGCGGTCGGAGGCCCAGGGATTGACCGGCACCTGTCGGGCACGGTTGTATCCAGCCATCGCGCCTTCGGTCAGGTTGAGCTTGCCCAGCAAGACGGCGCCGGCTTCCTTGAACCGGGCGACGACGGTGGAGTCGAAGTCGGGGACAAAGTCCTCAAGCACCTTCGTGCCGCCCATCGTACGGACGCCGGTTGTGTAGCAAAGGTCTTTGACGGCGATGGGAACACCGTGAAGCGGGCCTCGATAGTTACCAGCGGCGATCTCGTCCGCTGCCAGCTGAGCCTCCGCCAATGCGGAATCGGCCATGACGGTGGCATAGCTCTTGAGCCTGCCGTCGGCAGCTTCGATGCGGTCGAGTTGCATCTGAGTCAGCTCAACAGGCGAGAGGTCGCCCGAGGCGATGCGTGGGGCGAGTGCTTCGATGGTCGCGTAGGCGAGGTTGTCGGTCATATGTCGTCTCCGATTCAAGCGTTGTTCGAGCGTCGCGCCTGCGGGCGACCACAAGGGTCGCCCCTACAGGTAAGAGCGTTGTGTCGGCGGGCGATTACAAGTATCGCCCATACAGGTAAAAGCGTTGTGCCGGCGGGCGATTACAAGTGTCACCCATACGGTAAGCGCTACGGGTAGGGGCCGCCCTTGTGGCTGCCCTCTCAGTACCCCCAACGCGGGTGGTGCTCGCTACGGAATGCCGATGAGCTGGGTGTCCGAGCCGAACCAGGTGAGGGAGTCTCGATCCACCATTGGTCCGAACGCATCGGGTGTGATCGTCTCTCCGTAGCGCTCCCACCCGGAGGGATCTGAGAAGTAGAGCTCGGCCATGCCGGCGTAGGGCTCGTCGTCGGGATCGATGCTGTGACTGACCACGTAGCGCAGGCCGCCGATCTTGTTCATGGTCTCGCGCACATTCGGCGCGTGGGCCTCGAGCCAGACGCCAAAGAACTCATTCCAGTCGACGCCGGCTTTGGCCTTGACCAGGAATGTCACCTTGTACAGGTTGCTGCGGGTCGTGGGAAATGGCTCGTTCAGCGTCAACGGGACGACGGGCAAGTCGTCGCTTCCGTCAATCACAACGTGTTCCGTGGTCGCCCAGGGCACGAACGGTTCGACTTTCTGATCGAACGTGTCGCGAGGCTCGGTGAACATCGGGCCGTCCGGTTTGGGCAGCGGTTTGTCGAACCAGAGCTGAGCCATGCCGTCGTAGGTGGGCCGATGCGGGCGTTCGCCTTGCTCGCCATTGAACAGCGTGACCAGGTACTTGCGCGCCGGCCTTCTGCCTGCAGCGATTGCGGCCTCTTGTGCCTCGATCACTCCTGGCATGTGGTTCTTGTACCAATGCGCGATCATTTCGTCTCGCGAGGCGTCCTTGCGACGACGGATCATGAAGATCATCTTGGCGCCAGGGGTTGTGCTGATTGAGTCGGTCATGTTTGCCTCCGCTCCGTTGGGTTCAGACCATTGGAGTTTGGGCGGAGTCTAGGCGTCGCGGGTTGCAACCGTCGGGTTGAGCGCTCACAATCAGCGCATGACTACATCAACGACTGCGGAACTCCTGGCCCGCCGCGAGCGTTTGCTCGGCGCGGGTGTCGCCACGTTCTATCAAGACCCGGTGCACATCGTGCGAGGTGAAGGCGTCTGGCTCTACGACGCGGACGGACGCCGATATCTCGACCTGTACAACAACGTGCCCTGCGTTGGCCATGCGCATCCCCGGGTGGTCGAGGCGATGCAGCGACAAACCGAGACGCTGAACGTGCACTCGCGTTATCTGCATGAGGGCATCCTCGACTATGCCGAGCACCTGACCTCGGTGCACGCCGACCACCTGACGACGGCGGTCTTCACCTGTAGCGGTACGGAGGCGAATGAGGTCGCAGTCTTGATGGCTCGGGCGGCGACCGGTGGTCGTGGGCTGATCTATACGCAGGCCGGGTATCACGGCAACTCGACCGAGGTACGTAAACTGTCGCGGCTGCGCGGCGACCATGAGCCGGAATTCCGATCAATTCCGGTTCCGCAGCGTTACCGGCCAGTCGAGGAAGGCCTTGAGGACGAGGCACTGACGGAGGCGTACCTGACTCGATTGCAGGCTGAAATCGATGGCTTCGCCGAGGACGGTGTTGCCTTCGCTGGCATGATGGCGTGCTCGATCCTTGCCAATGAAGGTCTGCCGGACATACCGCCCGGATTTATGGGTCGTGCGGCCGAGATGGTTCGCGCAGCCGGTGGTGTGTTCATCAGTGACGAAGTGCAGGCAGGATTTGCCCGATCGGGCAACTGGTGGGGCTACGAGACCACCGGGATCACGCCCGACATTGTGAGCATGGGCAAGCCGATGGGGAACGGACTGCCACTGGCCGGTGTCGTCGCCTCGCAGGAGATGGTTGATACGTTCCGTCAGCGGACTCGCTACTTCAACACGTTCGCATCGAGTCCACTCCAGGCGGCGGTTGGTCAGGCGGTACTGGAAGTGATCGAAGGCGAAGGACTGGTTGCGAGCGTTGCGGATGTCGGCGGATATCTGATCGAGAATCTGCGCTCGTTGCAGGAGAGCTGCGAGCCGATGTCGGACGTGCGCGGTCATGGGTTGTTCATCGGCATGGAATGGGTCCAGGATCGCGAGAGCAAGGAGCCGGATGCGGCGGGCGCAGACGTGATCGTCAACCGGCTGCGCGAGGCGGGATTCCTGATGGGCCGCGCCGGAGAGCACGGCAACGTGCTCAAGGTGCGTCCGCCGTTGGTGCTCAAGCGAGAGCAGGCCGACATGTTCCTGGAAGCCTTTGAGGCTGCCATCGCCGATCCGACCTGATCGTTCTGAGTCAATGCCAGAGCCAACCAATCTCAGCGACGCCGAACTGCATGCGATCGCGGAGCAGTCGCTGCCGCACTGGTGTCTCACGCCCGACGCGATAGAGCTGGTCTCGCGCAGTGAGAACACAGTCTTCAGGCTCGATATGCCTAATGGTCAGCAATTCGCGCTGCGGATTCACCGTCCCGGCTATCACACGTTGCCTGAGCTTGAGTCGGAGTTGATCTGGACGCAGGCGCTCAACGACGCAGGAATTCACGTCCCGGTCGGTGTGCGAACGCTCGACGGTCCCGGATACGCCACGATCCCGACACCGGACCGCGAGTCCACCCTCGCGGTGGGTTTGGTCAATTGGCTCGACGGCGTCCTGCTCAGTTCGGTGATCGAGGCCGAGCAAGATGAGTCGAAGATCGTGGAGCACTTTCGACAGATTGGCCGCGTGATCGCTGCGGCGAACAATCAGGCGAGTGAGTGGACGCCGCCTGCAGGCTTTACCCGTCACGCGTTCGATGTCCCCGGTTACGTGGGCGAGACGCCGTTCTGGGGTCGGTTCTGGGACATTCCGCCACTGACACTTGCTCAGCGCGAAGTGCTGGCCAAGGCTCGTGACGGCATCGGTGACGTGTTGACCGAATATGGCAAGGATCGCGGCACGTACTCGATGATTCATGCCGACTTGCATGCGCACAACATCATGATCGATTCGTCGGGCGTCTTGCAGGCGTTCGACTTTGACGACGCCGGGTTCGGCTGGCATCAATACGATCTCGCCGTCGTCCTGTTCGGCCTGGACGAACTGCCGTACTTCGACGCCATCACCGATTCGCTGGTCGCCGGATATCGCGAGCTGCGAGCGTTCAGTGATGAGGCGCTGTCGCTGTTGCCGCTGTTCCTGCTGATTCGGCGCCTGGTGCTGATTAGCTGGCAGTGGGATCGGCCGGAGCTCGGTCGCCGGAGAGGACTCGAGGTGTATATCGCGGACGCCTGCGAGCAAGTGGACGCATTCATCTTCTAGTGGCCTAGCTGCGCAGCGAATCCGGTTACGCTGTCAACTGATAGAGGAGAGATGGCGAGTCATGTGCTGGCGTGATCGGATCGAGCGAAACCCTGAAGTCCTGGTGGGCAAGCCCGTGATCAAGGGGACTCGGCTATCTGTTGAATTTATCGTTGAGCTCCTGGCAGATGAGTGGACCATGGAAGAGATACTTGAATCATGGGACCACATCACTCGCGCAGACGTGCTTGCCTGTCTGCACTACGCCAGTGAACGCGCAAGCGAACCAGTCTTGACGCACTCCGACGCCTAGCATCGTGCGCATATTGGCGGATGAGAATCTGTGGTCGTTGGCGGTCGCCGCTCTACGAGAACTCGGCCACGATGTCGCCTGGATCAAGGAAGATTCGCCAGGAATCCCAGACGAAGCCGTGCTTGAGCGGGCGTCGTCCGAGAGCCGAGTGCTCGTCACCGCTGACAAAGGCTTTGGAGACCTCGTGTTCGTCGTGGGATTACCTGCACCTAGCGGAGTGATTCTCCTGCGAGCACGCAGCTCTCGCCGCACGCGAACTGAGTCGCTGGTTGACGCAGTGCAAGGTCGCAGCGACTGGAGCGGGCTCTTCGCGGTGGTTGATGAAGAGCACGTTCGGCTCACTTCAACATCTAACGAATAGGTTTGCAGACAGCTGGATAGCGGCAAGCGATGGGCGTGGCACTACCCTCACTTCCGACGGAGGAACCACCATGTCCATCGAGAAGTTGTTGGTCGCGAATCGCGGCGAGATTGCGATTCGGATTGTCCGTGCTGCACGAGAGCTGGGCATTGGCTCTGTTGGGATTCACTCCCAAGACGATGCGCAATCACTGCACGTTCGATTGGCCGACGAAGCGGTCGTACTGGACGGCACGGGTGCGCGGGCGTATCTCGATGTCGAGTCCGTCGTTGGCGCCGCACTCGAGGCTGGCTGCGACGCGTTGCACCCCGGCTATGGATTCCTCGCCGAGAGCGCGGAGTTGTCTCGGCGCTGCGACGAAGGTGGAATCACGTTTGTCGGCCCGACTCCGGTGTCGCTTGAGCTGTTTGGGGACAAGGCGCGTGCTCGTGCGCTGGCAGTTGAGCTGGACGTTCCCGTGCTTCCTGGCACGCAGGAGCCGGTGGACATCGATGGCGCGACTCATTTCTTTCACTCATTGGGCGACGACGGCGCGATGATGCTTAAGGCAATTGGGGGCGGCGGCGGCCGAGGTATGCGGGTCGTCATGGCAGCGGATGACATTGCAGAGGCGTTTGAGCGCTGTCAGTCGGAGGCTGCCACCGCATTCGGCAATGCTGATTTGTTGGTCGAGCGTCTGATGACCAGGGCGCGGCACGTGGAGGTGCAGGTCATCGGCGATGGCTCCGGATCAGTTTCACATCTGGGCGAACGCGAGTGCAGCCTGCAGCGCCGACATCAGAAGGTCGTCGAGTGGGCGCCGAGCCCGTCCATCTCGCAGGAAATACGCGATCGGTTGACCTCGGCCGCAGTTCGCCTGGCGTCATCAGACAGCTACCGCAGCCTGGGCACGTTTGAGTTCCTCGTCAACGCTGAGGACGAGTCCGATGTGGCGTTCATCGAGGCGAATCCTCGGTTGCAGGTCGAACACACGGTGACCGAAGAAGTGACCGGCGTCGACCTGGTGCGAGCCCAGCTTCGTATTGCCGGCGGCGAGTCGCTGGCTGAGGTCGGTTTGTTGCAATCGGACGTTCCAGCAGCGCGGGGTTTCGCGATCCAGGCACGAGTCAACATGGAGCGCATAGAACCGAACGGAGACGTGCGTCCTTCCGGCGGCACACTGACGACGTTCGAACTGCCTTCGGGCCCCGGCGTTCGGGTCGACACGTACGGCTTCCCGGGCTACACGACCAATCCCAACTTCGATTCTCTGTTGGCCAAGGTGATCGCGTACTCCGCATCGCCGGACTTCGCCGATGTCATCCGACGCAGCCTGCGCGCCCTGGACGAGTTTCGGATTGAAGGCGTCGAGGCCAATCTCACGTTTCTGCGTCAATCCCTGGGCCACAACGACTTTGCGGCTGGAGATATCTATACGCGCTGGGTCGATGATCATGTGGCCGAACTCGCGGTGGTACCTGAGATGGCGGCAACCTCGGCCAACGGCTCGAACGTGATCGAGGTTGGCCTGGCCGGAGCGCAGCTCGATACCCGCGATCCGCTGGCCGGTCTGAACTACTTCCGCGAGGGCTCGGGCACTCGGGCACAGCAGGGCGTCGCAGCCATGACGCCGGGCACACAGCCGGCGCCGAACATCGTTGGCCCACCGGGTACGGAGCCGGTGCCGTCGCCGCTGCAGGGCACGATCATCCAGATCCTGGTTGAAGAGGGTGACGCAGTTCGCGAGGGCCAGCAGATGTTCGTGATGGACTCGATGAAGATGGAGCACGTGATCAACTCGGATGTGGGTGGATACCTGCGCCAGTTGACGGTCTCGGTTGGCGATGTCGTCTATGAAGGACATCCGTTGGCGTTCATGGAGTTGGCGGACGTGGGCGAAGCCATCGAGGCAGCGGTCGAGGAGATCGACCTTGACTACATCCGGCCCGATCTGCAGAAGCTGTTCGACGAACTTGCGGCGGGCAAGGACGAGAATCGTCAGGCGTTGGTCGAGCGCCGTCATGCCAAGGGCAAACGGACGCAACGAGAAAGCCTGGCCGACCTGGTCGATCCGGGTAGCTGGGTCGAGATGGGCGAGCTGGTGCTGCCGGCGCGGCATCGAATCATGTCCAGAGAAGAGATGCGTGTCCGCGCTCCTGCCGACGGGATGATCACCGGGATTGGCACGGTCAACAGAGATCTGTTCGACGAGCACCGGGCGACCACGCTGGTCGCGATGTATGACGAGACCGTCTGGGCTGGCACCCAGGGCATGATGGGTCACCAAAAGACGGACCGCGTGATCAAGTTCGCGGATGAACAGGCGACTCCGCTCATCCTCTGGGCCGAGGGCGCAGGCGGACGCTCGGGTGATACCGATTTCTCTGATATCTCAGCAGCCGGACAGTGGGTCCCGACCTACGACATGATGGCGAGGATCAGCGGCACGGTGCCGATGATTGGGATCACCGCAGGTCGCACGTTCGCTGGAAATGCGTCGATCCTGGGCATCACCGACTGCATCATCGCGACCCGCGACGCCAACATTGGCATGGGCGGGCCGGCCACGATTGAGGGCGGCGGACTGGGGTTGTTCACGCCGGAAGAAATCGGTCCCATGTCCGATCTGGGGCCAGCCGGCAGCGTAGACATCCTGGTTGACGACGAATATGAGGCGATCGATGCGGCGAAGCAGTACCTGTCCTACTTCCAGGGCTCGATTCCAAGCTGGGATTGCGTCGATCAGCGCCTCCTGAGGCACGCCATCCCCGAGAATCGCAAGCGGCCGTTCAGCGTGCGCAAGGTGATCGAGCAGATGGCCGATATCGAGTCGGTGCTCGAGCTGCGCGGCGAATTCGGCGTGGGGATCATCACGTCACTGATCCGGATCGAGGGTCATCCGGTCGGCGTGATTGCGAACAACAATGAGCACCTGGGCGGCGCGGTCGACAGCGATGGCGCTGACAAGCTCTGTCGCTTTGCGCAGCTCTGCGACTGCTTCAACATCCCCATTCTCGTCCTGGTCGACACGACCGGCATGATGGTCGGCCCGGACATCGAGCGCACTGGGCTGGCGCGCAAGTGCAACAACGTCTTCGTGACACTGGCCAATGCGCAATCGCCGCGATTCACGATCATCCTGCGCAAGTCCTATGGTCTGGCGGCGCAGGCGATGATGACCGGTAGCTCACGCGCGCCGCTGTTCGCTTTGGCCTGGCCGACGGCCGAGCTGGGCGGCATGAATCTGGAAGCCGCAATCCGGCTGGGGAATCGGGCAGAGTTGGCCGCGATTGAGGACATCGAAGAGCGTGCCGCGAGATACGAGGAGTTGGTCGCCGGGGCCTACTGGAGAGGCAACGCGATTAACTCGGCATCGGTACACGAGAATGACGGCGTGATCGATCCGGCCGAGACTCGCCGCTGGATCGTTCGTGGCCTGATGGCTTGCGAGAATCCTGAGCCGATTCGACGAGGACGACGACCGAACATCGATACCTGGTAGTTCCGCCGTTGTGTCAGTGCTGCAACAATAGTGACGTTGCGACGCTCGCCTGCATGTTCAACGTACAGGCGAACTCAGATCGAACGCGGCAGATCGAATGTAAGGAAATGAACCATGGCCGAAGAACTCCAGGGTGACGCATTCATCCGGAAACAGATTGCCCAACTGCCAGTTCCTGAGTTCGCCGAGACGGCCTGGACGCCGCCGCCGCCACTGACTGACGCGCGGGTGGCGGTCGTGACCTCGGCGGCTTTGCACCCGCGCGACGGCGAGGCGTTCACGGTGAACGACGCCAGCTATCGCGCGCTTGACCACGACGAGCGACAGTTGGTGATGGGTCACTGGAGCCCGAACTTCGATCGCTCTGCGTTTGGCATCGACTACAACGTCGTCTATCCCCTGGCTCGGCTGGATGAGCTGGTGGAGCAGGGAGTGATTGGCTCGGTGGCGTCGAAGCACTACTCGTTCGCCGGCAATCAGCCCGACGATGTGGCCACGATCCGCCACGACTCCGGTCCGGCATGCGCGGCGGCGCTCAAGGCCGACGGCGTGGATGTGGTCCTGCTGACCCCGGTTTGACCGCTCTGCACGCGTACCGTGTGTACGCTCGCCCACGTGTTTGAGGCGGCGGGGCTGTCGACGGTGACGATTTCGGCGATTCGCTCGGTCGCAGAGCGAATGCGTCCGCCGCGCGTCCTGCATTGCGAATTCCCGCTGGGGCGTCCTGTGGGCAAGCCGAATGATCCCGAGTTCCAGCACGACGTGCTACGCCGAGCGTTCTCGCTATTGGAGCAGGAAACGGGACCAGTTCTGGAAGACCATTCCGAGGAAATCATTGGCGGCGAAGAACCCTTGAGTTGCTCGGTGCCGCCGCGATTCGATCCGGAGCTGGCGCCAGCCGTCGATGAAGCACGTGGCTTGCGCAAGGCGTACGACCGCGCGCTGGCACGTCGCGGCGTGAGTGAGGTCGGCATGGCGGTCGACCCCGACGGTGTGCCAGGCGCATTGGACGTGCTGCAGCAGATCGTTGACGGAACGCCGTGGAAGTCGGCCGGGATTCCGGGCGGACACACGACGGCGGTGGCGAATGATATTCGTGCGTACTACGAGGAAGCCGCGCTGGAACTGGCCGGCGCGCCCAATGCCGGCGAGGGTCAAGCGGAATCCTGGTTCTTCGAGCAGACCGAAGCGGGCAAGCTACTTCTCGCCGTGCGCAAAGCCCTCGCGGCCCAGGGCGCACCTCAGCCAGTCTGGTTCTACATGGCGCCGATGTACCGCAGCTAGGACAGGATGTCTCAAAAGTCGATGTTCCCAGTCCCCGCTTCACGCGGGGACCTGCTCCTGCTCTCCACGAGACTCCACTACCAGATACCCCGTGCCGCCCGAGCTGGTCCCTGCGCGAGGCGGGGACTGGGGTTCAACCACCCAATGGAACTCTTGAGACACCCCTCCGGTAGGAGCGCTACCAGAACGGCGCGTCGGGCTCCTGACCGAGCAGGACTCGGCCGGCGGCGGCGTAGTTTGACGCGCCCAGCACGACGTGTTGGTTCATGGCGTGCATGTCGCGCAGGCGCCGGTCGAGGGTCGAGCGCTCGGTGTAGAGCGATGACGATCCAGCAATCGAATAGAGCTGCTCGACAATCTTGACGCACTCGCGATGAACGAACGTAATCGCCAGCCGAAGCTGTGCTCGGTTGATGTCGGACAGCTCGCCGGTCGTGCAGACCTCCTGCCAGGCGGTGTCAGCGGCCGAGAGCGCGTAGGCCCGGCAGGCAGCAATTCGGGCCGCTGTCTCACCAATTGTCGATTGGCTGAGGGCGTCGTCTCGTAACGCCCCGCGCACAGCGACGCGGTTTCTGGCCAGCTCCACAACCTCTTCATGCGCTGCCTGTACCAATCCCAGTGGCACGCCGAGATGCTTTGGCAACAGCCAGGCAGGGTGGCGCAAGGGCTCGCCGGGTACGGAGCGCTGCGACGGGCGCGGGAGAATGCTGCGTTCGTCGGGGATGAACAGGTCGGTGACTTCGACATCGTGGCTGCCAGTCCCGCGCATACCGGTCGTGCGCCAGGTGTCGAGCACGGTGACTTCGCTCTTGGGCGAGACGAGTCGGATGTAGGCCGGATGGTCTCCCACTGCAGTGTCGTCGCGAATCACCTTGCAACTGAACTGGACCCAATCGGCGTGGGTCACGCCGCTGAAGTATGGCCAGCGACCAGTGGCCAGGTATCCGCCATCGACACGGACGGCCGTCCCCGGTGGAAACGCCGCCCCGCAGGTCGCGGAGTTGATGTCGGCGAACATCGAGCGCGCCAGTTCTGGATCTAGCTCGCGACTAAGGAGGCCGCTGTCGCAGCCAATCATCACGCACCAGGCGGCTGAGGTATCGGCTTTCGCGATCTCTTCAATGAACAGGATCTGGGTGACGGGGTCTGCGTCGTGACCGCCGAGCCAGCGCGGTTGGAGCAGGGCAAATGCACCGGCGTCTTTGAGCAGTTGGACGACATGCGTAGGCAGTTGGCGAACGGCTTCGATTTCGTCAGAGGCCTCGCGGATCCGCGGCGCAATTGATCGGGCGGCATCAAGCAGAGCTTCACGCTCATCGAGAGTGGCGCCGTAGGACTCGCTCATGGGCTGCTCCCATGGGTTGCAGGGTAGTCTGAGCGGCTAGAATGGGTCAGGAAATCGGAGTTGAGGAACGATGGCGAAGCCGAAGACCGTGGACCCTCGACTAGAGCTGGTGAACTTCGAGGTCCTCGACATGGACAAGTTCCCGCCGGTCGAGGAGTGGACTGAGGAAGAGTGGGAAGACGCGGGATTCTTGACGCTCGCCGCTATGGCGCGCGAGGAATCAGACAGGGACGGCTGGGTCTCGGAAGAGGAGTTCGAGGCGGAATTCGGTCCGCTCTCCCAATAGCGCTGGCGTCCAGGATGACCTACCGAACTCGATTCTCCAAGCTGGCCATCCGTCAGCAAAGTAGACTGTCACCCGAGCTTGCAGAGCGTGTCCGCCGTCGATTGGCTGAGATTCGAGAAGATCCACGGGGACGTGGCACGAAACAACTGGTAGGTAGGCCCATTCGCTGGAGAACCCGAGTCGGAGACCTGCGAATCATCTACGCAATCAATGACCCAGACGAGGAGATTGTGATTGAAGCTGTCGGAAATCGCGACGACATCTACAAATTGATGCGACGGCGTTGAACCATTGCTACAGCTTCATCGGCTCTCCCTGGGCGACCTGCTGGGGGTCGGTCTTCCAGATGTCTGAGCCGTCCACGTAGAGCTCGACCCCGTTGCCGTCCGGGTCGTTGAGGTAGAGCGACTTTGAGACGACGTGGTCGATCGTCGCGAAGACCTTGACGCCGGCGGCTTCGAGCTCGTCCCGCGCTTCGCGTAGTTCATCTAACGTTTCGCCGATGCAGAAGGCGAGATGGTAGAGACCGGGCGCCTTGGGGTCGGCGGTCTCCGGGCCTTCTTCTCCGACCTCAAGCAGGGCCAGGTCGTGGTGGTTGCCGAGCGTGTAGAAGCTCATGGGCATCTGCTCGTGGCGTGCGGCGAGCTTCATCCCCAGGACGTCGCCGTAGAACTCTTCGGCGCGCTCCATGTTTCGGACCTTGATGACTGCGTGACCGAGTTCTTTGACCTTCATCGGTCTCTCCTTCGAATCGAGTGCCGCATCGTCGCGACCCTGTTGTCCAACCCTTGTTGTCCCGCCCAGTCTACGCCTGCTGAGTCAAGGTCTGCGACTTCCTATCTTGGCAGTCAACGTTGGTGCGGGATAACAGCATCGGGAGGAGATCGAAATGGATGAGATTGGGTACTCGGTCGAGGGACATATCGCGTCGGTCAGACTGCTTCGACCGGAAAAGCTGAATGCGATGACGGACGAGATGTATCACGCGATCGGCGATGCGTTCAAAGCAGCGGACGCTGATCCTCAGGTGCGCTGCGTGGTGCTCAGCGGGTCGGGTCGGGCATTTTCGTCCGGGCACGACCTGTTGCAGTTTGGCGAGCGACAGTCCTGGAGGCCGTGGTCGGGGGAGCGCTTTGACAACGGTCTGGAAACGGCCAAGCCGGTCATCGCCGCGATCAATGGGTACTGTCTCGCGGGCGGGCTCGAGCTGGCGCTCTATTGCGACATCCGCATCTGCGACACGACCGCGCAGTTCGGATCGCCCGAGCCGCGCTGGGGCATTCTGCACGGATACGGTGCGCTGCGAACACCGGGATTGATTGGCTCGTCTGATGCCATGCGGCTGTTGTTGACGGGCGAGTTCCTCGATGCGGCTGAGGCGCTGCGGATTGGCCTGGTCAGTAAGGTCGTGGAGCCATCAGAGTTGCTGGATGCTGCGAATGAGATGGCGAAGAAGGTCGCAGTCAACAGCCCGTTGGCGATCCGTCTGACGAAAGAACTGGCTCGCCGAGGCCCCGACATGTCACTGCCTGACGGACTGCGCCTGTACCAGGAGTACCAGCGACTGGCGATGACATCGGACGATGCTCGGGAGGGAACGCGAGCGTTTGCGGAGCGTCGGGAGCCGCAGTACGAGGGCTAAGTCAGGTACGCTGACAGTTGAATGGAACGGCTCATGACTCGACCGTCGACCGTCGATCCACGTGCGGAATTGATCAACTGGGATGCTCTCAATCTGGAGGCGTTCCCTCCCATTGATGAGTGGACCGAGGATCACTGGGACGACGCCGTAATCGGCACGTTGGTACATCACTATATCGAGCGCGACGGGGCTGCTCGCCTCAAATCTTCGATTCCCTTCGAAGAAGTGCTTGCCAAGCATGGCTTCACCATGGATGATCTGGAAGCCGGAGCCATTGTCGACAATCTCGATCCTCGCGATTAGTCGACGCGCCCATTCCGATCCGATTCACGAGTGCCGCAGACCGCGCGTTCGCGGATTTGCCGACAGAAGTGCAACTCAGAGTCCTCGATCGTATTGCGCGACTGTCAGGTTCATCGAGAACTCGGAGCGCGCTCAAGGTAGAAGGTCTCAACGACGTCTGGCGAGTCAGAGCCGGCGATTATCGGGTTGCGTACACGATTCACGGTGCCGAAGAGTTCATTAGGATCACATAGGATGGGATTCGGAAGTGAGAACCGATGCTGAAGCCAACGACGACTGACGCAAGAGCAGAACTCATCAATTGGAACATCTTGAACGCGAGCGCATTCCCGCCCATCGACGAGTGGGATGAGGACCACTGGGATGACGCAGCTCTTGCGACGCTGGTCCACTACGAACTGGAGGAAGATCGGAAGAACGGTGCGGTTCGCCCACTAATCTCATTCGAAGAAGTGCTTGCGAAACGCGGACTCACGCTCGAAGATCTCAAGTAGCGTCCGTGCCTCCACGGGTCGAGTTTTCGCAGCGCGCCGATCAGTCACTTGAGCGTCTCCCGATCGACACGCAACTTCGGTTGATGGAGCGACTCACACGGTTGCAGGCAGCTCCGCGAGGGCCGGGTTCATTGAAGCTGGAAGACTTCGATGGTGTCTGGAGAGTGAGGGTTGGCGACTATCGAATCGCCTACACACTTCATGAGAACGACGACTTGATTCGAGTCGTACAAGTCGGGCATCGCCGTGACTTCTATCGACGGCTACAGCGCCTCCGTAACCTGCACTAACTCATGGCCGTTTGGTTAGCCTTCGCCTGATCTCAGATCACTTCAACTGAAGGAGTACCACATGCCACTGACCGCGGAAGATCGCTCAGAAATCATCGTGCTGGCCGGGCGTTACAGCCAGTCGTTGGATCTTCGAGATCTCGAGGGATGGCGGTCGGTCTGGACCGATGACGCCGTTATGGAAATGGAACTGCAGCAGCTCTGGATCACCGGCGACGCGCTCTGGAGGTTGGCTTCCGGCGACCACGACCGTTCTGATGATCCTGTGTCTCGACATCAACCGTCGAACTTTGTCATCGACGGGGACGGCGATGAGGCGACGATGTCGTCGTACTGCACGGTCGTTAGCGTGTCGAGTCGGGACAATCCGTTTGGCGAGCCGGCCAGGATCACATTCCAGGGACGCTACGTCGATCGCCTGCGCCGGGTCGACGGCGCCTGGCGGATCGCACACCGCAAGATCATCACCGACTGGATCGACTCGGACATCAACGACCAGGTCAAGTCGGGTCAGTCCGCCAGCAGCGTGAGCGAAGCGGCGTCCTAGATTTTCGCCGCGACGCCACCGTCGATGTTGATCATTTCTCCGGTGATGAAGCGTGAGTCGTCGCAGGACAGGAAGAGGACCAGGTTGGCCACGTCGATTGAGTAGCCGGGACCCTGCACGATCTGGGCGAAGTCGAACATCTTCTCGAAGACGTGGTGTCCGCCGTCGGGGTCGTTGTAGGTGCCTCGGGTGGCGCCTGGGGTAATGATCTGGCCCGGGCGGACGCAGTTGACGCGGATGTTGTCCCGACCGCCGGCACCGGCCATGTATCGGGTGAGCGCGTCGACGCCGGCCTTGGCCGCGTAGTACGAGGCTGAGGCGGTGCCGAACTCGTCCTGCATGCGGGAGGAGAAACCCCGTTGCGCGGCGAGCGACGACATGTTCACGATCGCGCCGCCTCCCTGAGCGGCGATGTGCGGCCAAACGGCCTGGCTGACATAGAACGTGCCGGTCAGATTGACGTTGATGACTCGTAGCCATTCGTCATTGGGTTCGTTGGGGAAGGTGCCGCCGGCGCCTCCTCCTGCGTTGTTGAACAGGAGGTCAATCTGGCCGTACGTCTCGGCTGCCTGGTTGACGGCGGCCACCACGGAGTCGTTGTCTCCGACGTCGCAAGCAATGAAGGTCGCTTCGCCTCCCGATTCGTTGATCTCAGAGACGATTGCCTCGCCCTCAGTCACGCGTCGGGCCATGAGGATGACCTTCGCGCCTTCGGCCGCGAAGAGACGGCCGGTTTCTGCGCCAATGCCGCTGTTTCCGCCCGTGATGATTGCCACTTTGCCGTCGAGCTTGCCCACGCGATCCTCCAGATGCCGTCGTTGCGCGGCCTACTCTGGTCGCCGCGCCGTTGTCATCCTACGGGAGGCCTGGGCTCAGTCGGATTGCGGTGGCTCCCAGTTGATCTGCCAGGAGATACCGAAGCGATCGACGCAGGAGCCGAAGTAGCTGCCCCAGAACATCTCAGCCATTGGCATGGACACTTCACCGCCGTCCGAGAGGGCGGCGAACTTCTCGTCGGCGTCTTCGCGGCTGGGCGGCGAGTATGCGATCGAGAAGTTGGTCCCGGCCACGGGGCCAGCACCGAAGGCGGGGTTTGAATCACTGCCCATCAGCACACTGTCGCCGACAGGCAATGAGACGTGCATGATCTGTTGTTTTGCTTCTTCGGGAACACCCATGTCGGGCGGACCATCGCCGAAGGTTTGCAGAATCGAGAAGTCTCCGCCGAAGACTGAGCGATAGAACTCGAACGCTTCTCGGCAGTTGTCGGTGAAGGTGAGATAGGTATTCAGAGTCATTGTGGTCTCCGGAGCTGGTGTACCTGAGCCGCCAGATTGGCAGCGTATCGTCTTGCAGGCAACGTCTAGCGTAGAATTCACTGACTTGCACTGATTTGGATGCTCTGATGCCTGATGCTCACGATTCCCGAATTCGCTTTGGCTGGTACATCCCCACTCACGGTGACCTGACCAACTTCGCCGACCCCGACCAATTCATTCCCGCGTCCATGGATATGTTCGAACGCGTGGCGCTGGCGGCAGAGGCCGCCGGATTCGAGTACGCGCTGGTCCCGGTGACGCCGACCTGTTGGGAAGCCTGGATCTCGACGGCGATGATGTCGGCCAAGACGACGAAACTGAAGATGCTCGTCGCCGCCCGACCGGGGTACATTCTGCCTACGCAGATGGCGCGGATGGTTGGCGCCTTTGACCAGCTCTCGGAAGGGCGCGTCTACGTCAACCTGATCGCCGGCGGCAATCCGCGAGAACTGGCCGGCGACGGGATCACCTTCAGCCACGACGAGCGCTACGAGGTGATGGACGAGTCCGTACAGATTATGAAGGCGCTGTGGAGCTCGCACGAGCGCATTGACTGGGATGGCAAGTACTTCCAGCTCGAGGGCGCGCACGCCTATCCCAAGCCGTTCCAGAATCCCTGGCCGCGCTTCTACATCGGCGGCGAGTCCGACGCGGCCCGCGATGTCGGCGCCAAGCATGCCGATTGCTACTTCTTCTGGGGCGACACTCCCGAGGCGACCGCGCCCAAGGTGGTCGATGTCAAGAATCGAGCGGAGGGGTTCGGTCGTCCGAACATCACGTTCGGCATGCGCATGCAGGTCATCGTGCGTGAGACCGAGGCAGAAGCCTGGGATGCGGCCCACAGCTTGATCGAGGGCACGACAGAGAAGCAGCGCGACATGCGCAAGAACTGGCGGGGAGAGTCGGAGGCCGACAGCCGCATGTGGCAACTGGCCGACGAGTCACAGAAGAACGACTATCGGATCGCGCCGCATCTGTGGAGTGGCCTGAGCACCGTCCGCGGCGGCGCCGGCCTGGCTGTGGTTGGCAACCCGCAGCAGGTCGCGGACACACTGCAGGAGTTCGTCGACATCGGCTGCACCGAGTTTTGCCTCTCCGGCTATCCGCATGACGAAGAGGCGACCCGCTTCGGCGATTGGGTCATGCCATTGGTCGAGGATCGCAATAGGGTGAACCTGACGAGCGATGAGCCAGCTCTGGCCGTCGCCGACTGAGGCAGTTGAGGAGACTGAGGATGTCACGAGTACAACTGGCGTTGAACGTCACCGAGCTCGACTCGGCGATCGACTTCTACACGCAGATGTTCGAGACCGAGCCGCACAAGGTGCGCGCCGGCTATGCCAATTTCGAGGTGGAAGATCCGCCCCTGAAGTTAGTCCTGATCGAGAATCAGTCAGCATCGGCGCCGCTCAACCACCTGGGCGTGGAAGTTGAGACCCCGACGCAAGTGCACACCGAGACGCAGCGCTTCGGCGACCTGGGCCTCGACATGGAGATCGAGGACGGCGTCGTTTGTTGCCACGCCGAGCAGGACAAGGTCTGGGTCTCGGACCCCTCGGGCACGCGCTGGGAGGTCTACACGATCACCGACGATCTGCCGGAAGCATCCTATGCGTCTCGCGCCGCGAACCTGATTCCATTGGCTGACGTCACGGCCGGGTCGCAGCCCATCGAAGACTGCTGCGCTGACGGTGGTTTGTGCGTGGGCTAGAGCCCTGTCCAAGAGGGGTCCGGCGCACAATCAACTCCGCTTCTCTCCCTGCCAGAGACTGATGCATACCTCTCCTCTTACGTCATTGCCGCGCTCCGTCGCGGCAATCTCGCTGGGTGGTGCGCAGACGTCCGTTCCTGGAGACGCGAGATACCCGCGGCAAGCGCGGGTATGACGGAGGTGGTGTGCGGGTATGACATGACGCTGACGCATCAGTCCCTGCAACGGGGAGCGGGAAGAGTGGTCGCGCGCTGCCTCGGTTCTCGACATCCATGTGCCCAGGCTCTAATGGCTCGATCTCGCGAGCTCTGCAGCCCGCAGGAAGATCTCGCCCAACATCTTCTCGGTCAGGAGACCGGTGAAGGTGTTTCGCTGGCTCGGATGGTATGAGCAGAGCAGCGTGACCCCGCCCACTTCGTGTTCCAGGCCATGGGTGAATTTGGGTCGTGGCCGGACGCCGAGTTCTCGGGCGCAGTTTTCCCAGGCGAACGAGCCGAGGCAGACGATCACTTGTAGCTGCGCCAGTAGCTCAATCTCACGGCGCAGGTAGGGCAGGCATCGGTCGCGCTCCTGCACCGTGGGCTTGTTTGCCGGCGGGGCGCAGCGGACGATCGATGTGATTCTCGTCTTGATCAGTTCCAGGCCGTCGTCTGCCGAGGTGGACTCGGGTTGATTTGCCAGCCCGGCCTGCCAGATCGCTCGGTAGAGCCAGTCTCCGGACCGATCGCCGGTGAACATCCGACCGGTGCGATTGGCACCGTGAGCGGCCGGGGCCAGGCCGACGACCAGGATGCTCGCATCCGCCGGACCAAAGGAAGGGACCGCGCGTCCCCAATAGACGTCGTCGCGGAACGATGCGCGCTTTTCGGTCGCCGCCTGTTCGCGCCATTCGACAAGTCGTTCGCACAGGCGGCACTCTGAGACGATCTGGTCGAGATCGTTAAGCTCCCCGACGCCGAATTTACTGACTTGAGGGTCGTCCGATTGGGCCATTGGCCCATAGTGAAGCCATGGCGAAGCGATGTCCAGAGGTAGGGCTATGACTCAAACCAGACCGCAACCGGCGACAATCTTCTCTCGCGCCTTCGGGCACGGGGCGCGAGTACCGATCTCCGAGTATCTACCGAAGTTCGATGCACGATTCGACTGGCGACGATCATTGAGCCTGCACCGGCGACTGCTAGCCGGTGAACTGAGCGTGATGCGCGAAGCCAGTGAGACCGAGAGCGACACGCTGCCGTCGTTGGCCGTGATGGTGCTGGGCGTGTTGCTGGCCAGCCTGGGCGCGTGGCTCTGGCTGGTGATCGATTCACGCGGAGTCCTACTCGGTGAGCCGGCCTTGAAGGTCCTGCTTTTCGGATCGGTCGCGTCGATCCTGGGCTGGGCGCTGATGGTTGGCCTGACCTGGCACGCCCTGCGCTCGATCTTTGAGGTGTCGGTGCCATTCAAGGCCTTGATGCGTTCAATGGCCATCGCCAGCGGATTCGCTGTCTGGCAGTTCTTCATGCTGGCCGGGCCAGCCAGTTTCGCGGTGGGTTTGGTGGTGACGATCGCCGGCGTGCTGCTCGCGGTTGTTGCTGTTCGGGCGGCCACCGCTCAGGCTGACGACCGAGCCGCCGTGATCAGCGTGGGCACCGGGTTTGGTGTGTACGCGCTGCTGATGTCGATGTTGGCCGATTTGGCTGGTGTCGGCTCGGGCTTCTTCGTCCACGGGCTGGGCTAGTCTCAGGCATCCGGAGAGTGTGCCCCAGACTTCCCCAGTCCCCGCTTCACGGAGGCCTTTGATTAATTTGCTCCCCCTCGCAGGGGGAGCTGTCGCGGAGCGACTGAGGGGGTCCTGCCGGCGCGGGTAACAGATGGAACTTGGTGGAGCAGGACCCCCTCCGCCTTCGGCACCTCCCCCTGCAGGGGGAGGAAAGGGATTATGCAAAGGCCTCCGTGAAGCGGGGACTGGAAGCGTTGGATGCGGGGACTTCGGTTGATTCGCGGGGATCCAGAAGATTTGGGACAGAATCGCGACTACGTCACCGTCAGTTCGACGCCCTCGGCGCAGAGCGCGCAGTCGTCGGGGCTGTAGCTGGCCACGTCGATTTCGAGACAGGCGAAGGTCTCAAGTTCGCCGAAACTGGTGGCGCCGTTCGTGCGATCAACGACGAGCCCGACCCCGATCGGCGTGCCACCTGATTCAACGACGGCGTCCAGTGTGTCCCTGACCGAGCCACCGGTGGTCAACACGTCGTCGACGACCAGTACGGACTGGCCCGGTTGGACGGCAAATCCTCGACCGATGTAGCGCCCGCCGTCCTCGCGACGTTCGGCGAAGTATGCATTGATGCCCTCGCCGAGGTGCTTGGCTGTCTCGTGCGCGAGCAGAATGCCCCCGGTCGTCGGACCCACGACGAGGTCGGGACTCAACCCCCGGAAGTGATCGGCCAGTTGAGCGCAGAGCGCTTCGGTCACGCGCGGCTTCTCGAGCAGGCGGAACTTCTCGATGTAGGTGTCGCCGTGGCGTCCCGATGCGTACTGGAAATGCCCCGTCAGCACAGCACCTGCGTCTTCCAACAACGTCAGCGCCCCTGAGAGTTCGTCGCTCATGGCAGGATGTTCCCCTCGTAGTCGGTGGTCTGCAGTGAGATGTTGCTGGAGATCTTGTCGAATGGGAACCAGCGGAGCATGACCTCGCCGACGATCTGATCTTCATGGATCGGTCCGAACGCGTGTGAGTCCTGGCTGCTGTTGCGGTTGTCGCCCAGGACGAAATAGTGCTCAGGCGGGATCACTGCCGGTCCCCACTGATAGCTGGGCGGCTCGGAGGTGTAGTCGTGTTCGCTCAATTCGACACCGTTGACAAAGACGCGACCGCGAATCACCTCGACCGTGTCGCCGGGCAGACCGATCACACGTTTGACGAAATCGTGCGCGCTCTGATAGGGCGGACGGAAGATGATCACCGAACCTCGGTGCGGCCCCGAAAGCAGAAAGTCGCCATTGCTGCGACCGGGCAGCAGTGCGTCGAACGGTCCCAGATCGACTTCCCAGTAGCCGATCTTGTTGACCAACACGAGCTCGGAGCTCGCCAGGGTCGGTTGCATCGAGCGGCCCTCGACCTGAAAGTTCTGCACGGCTTCACGCGCCAGCAGGAAGACGATCAGGCCCAGGATGGCGGTCTCGATGATCTCCCGCAGTGCCCCGTATTGCAGCTTCATACGGTCGAGCTTATCCGCCTCTACCATGAGCGAGCGTGGGCGATGAATGACGACGCCCCAGGGTGTACGGAGTGTTCGTGATGCGAGCTGTTCGGCTGTCGACTGAGGGTCCGATCATCCGGCCCCACATGGATGAGCGGATGGGAGACAACATCAACGGTCCCTCGTTGATTCGCGCGCCTGAGTGGTTGCCCAACCGGCTGGGCGAGTTCTATCTCTACTTCGCCGATCACAAGGGCTCCTACATCCGACTGGCGGCTGCCGACGACCTGCTCGGACCCTGGCGCATGCACGAGCCGGGCGCGCTGCAGTTATCGCAGACGGCCTTTCCCAAGTCCGACGATGAATTCGATCCCAAACTGGGTCCGGCGCAGAAACAGGGGCACGTCTATCCACATATCGCTTCCCCGGACGCGGTCGTCGACGAGGATTCGCAACAGATTCGGCTGTACTTTCATGGCCAACTCTATGACGGCCGCCAGGTCTCGCGGGTGGCCACATCCAGCGACGGAATCAATTTCGAGCCGGGCGAGGAGATTCTCTCCACCAGCTATCTGCGCATGATTCACCTGGGCGATGTCGAGCAGCCAGGCTGGTATGGCATGTCGATGCCGGGCATCATCTATCGGTCCGAGGACGGTCTTTGTGGATTTGAGCAGGGGCCGCAGCTCTTCCCCGATACGATGCGTCACTGTGCGCTGCTTCGTCGTGGCGACACGCTGTGGGTGTTCTGGACCAACGTCGGCGACGCACCGGAACGCATCTATGTTTCACCGATTGAGCTGAGCGGAGACTGGCGATCATGGACCGCCGGTGAGCACCGGGAGGTGTTGCGTCCGTCCTACGAGTGGGAGGGCACGTCCTTGCCAATCGCGCCCAGCGTCCGGGGCTACTCGCCCGTTCCGGTGCATGAGCTGAGAGACCCGGCGATCTTCGAGGACGGTGACGACGCCTACTTGCTGTACACCGTGCAGGGCGAGTTTGGCATCGGCATCGCGTCCCTCGGTCAGGGATAGTTGAGGCCCCAGAGTCGACGTGACGCGCCCGTACTACCCGGTCTTTCTCGAACTCAGCGGCCGGCCTGTACTGGTGATCGGTGGAGGGCGCTTGGCGCTCGAGAAGGTCACCGGGTTGCTCGCTGCGGATGCAGATATCACCGTCGTCGCGCCGGCACTGAACGAGGAACTCGCATCATTGCGTGATAGCGGCCGGATTGAGCATCTGGCGCGTGCGTATCAGTCGGACGATATGTCCGGACGCGCAGTTGTGATGGCAGCGAACGACAATCCTGCGGACAATGCGCGTCTTCAAGCGGACGCGCGCTCGGCGGGCGTCTGGCTCAATGCCGCGGATGATCCGGCTCATTGCGATTTCATCTTGCCGGCAGTTGTTCGCCAGCCACCGCTCACCCTCGCGATCTCCACGGGCGGCGGCAGCCCGGCGGTGGCCCGACGAGTGCGCGAGGAGTTGACCGACTACCTCGATGCCGAGACGTCCACGCTGGCGGAACTGGTTGCTGAGGTTCGGGCCGATCTACGCCGGCTGAACGTGTTTCAGCCGATTCCGGCGGATGCCTGGCAGTCGGCGATGGACGGACAGGTGCGGATTCTGCTGGCTCAACGACGCCGAGGTCAGGCCAAGGCGCTGCTGATGTCCAGGTTGGGTTCGCCGATCAGGGCTACCGGGGCATGAACGTGTCCCGCTCGATGAGACTCGGTGGGCGTGGCAGCGCACTGTCGAGAGTGCAGGCGCAACTGGCCTCCGATGCGCTGTCGACGATCGGCATCGAGACGGAGTTCGTTCCAATCACGACGCAAGGCGACCGCGACCAGCAATCCAGCTTGCGCACCATCGGCGGCCAGGGCGTATTCGTCAGAGCGGTCGAATCGGCTTTGCTGACTGAGGAGATTGATCTGGCCGTGCACTCAGCCAAGGACGTGCCACCGGAAGTCGCCGAGGGAACAGTTCTGGCTGCGTATCTGCCTCGCGGCGATGTCCGAGACGCACTGGTTAGCAGGTCAGGTGGTGGGCTGTTGGATCTGCCGCAGGGAGCGCGGGTTGGCACCGGCTCGCGTCGTCGGGCAGCGCAGGCGTTGCATTTGCGTCCCGACCTCGAGATCGCCGACATACGCGGCAATGTCGACACTCGCCTGGCACAGATGGAACGAGGCGAGTACGACGCCGTCATCGTGGCAGCCGTCGGCCTGCAGCGGCTGGGACGCGCTGCTTCGGAACTGATGCCGATTGACCTGATGATGCCGTCGCCGGGGCAGGGAGCGCTGGTCATCCAGTGCCGAGTCGAGGATGCCGAGTCGCTATCTGTCATCAATCATCTGCCTACGGCTCAGGCAGTGAGCGCCGAGCGGGCGATGCTGCGCGCGCTCGGTGCGGGCTGTTCGCTCCCGCTGGCCGCGCTTGGCGGGGTGCGGTTCGGTGAGATCATCCTGGCCGGCAGGCTGATGAGCGCAGATGGAACCGAACGGATCGAACTGCAGCGAACGAGTGAAGATCCCGATGAAGTCGGTGCAGAAGTCGCCGAGACACTGCTCGAACGCGGCGGGGCGCGGCTGATGGAAGCGGATCGACCATCGTGACGCAGTCCTCGCCCAAGATGCTTCCGGTGCTGCTCGTCGGGGCGGGACCAGGCGATCCAAGACTGATCACGGTCGCTGGGGTCGAAGCGCTGCAAGCGGCCGATGTGGTCCTCCATGATCGGTTGGTGTCTCCGGCCTTACTGGCGCTGGCCAAGGATGCGGAGCTGATCGCCGTCGGCAAGACGCCCGGCGGCCCGTCGACCTCTCAGGGGGATATCAATGCGCGGCTGATCGAACTGGCGAGGTCTGGACGCCGAGTCGTTCGTCTGAAAGGAGGCGATCCGTTCGTCTTCGGACGCGGCGGCGAAGAGGCGTCGGTGCTGGTCGCGGCTGGAATTCCCGTTCAGCTCGTCCCAGGCGTGTCGAGCGCATCCGCCGCTGCTGCTGCCGTTGGAATTGCGGTAACCGACCGGCGCGCAGCTTCTGCCGTCACCGTGGTCACAGGTTCCGAAGGTGATGGCGACGCCCCAGCGATCGACTGGAACGCCGTCGCAACTGTCGGCGGGACGATCGTCGTGATGATGGGTTGGAGGAACCTCGATGAGATCGTCGAGCGTCTGATCACAGGCGGGCTGTCGCCCGAGACACCGGCGGCAGCCATTCAAGCAGCCTGGACACCGCAGCAACGCGCCGTGTTCGCCCCGCTTAACCTCTTGCGAGTTCGGGCCGAAGCCATGCGTCCTCCGGTGACGGTTGTGATTGGACCAACCACGTTGCTGGCCACGCCTGAGCTGTCCTGGACAATCATGGGCCGTCGCGTCCTGGTCACTCGTGCTGCGGCGCAGGCGAAACCGCTCGTCGAGCGACTTCGAGCCCTGCACGCCGAAGTGATTGAGCTGCCCACGATCGTGGTCAAGCCGTCCGATCGAGAACCAATCGACCGGGCAATCACGCGACTTCAGTCGGGCGCATACGACATCGTCGCTCTGACCAGCGTCAACGGCGTGCATCAACTCTGGGAGGCGCTACGCCGCCATGGCCTCGACGCTCGGGCGCTCGGAGATGCGCGAGTTGCTGCCATCGGCAGCGAGACCGCTCGTGCGCTTGAGCTGCATGGCATTAGCGCGGATCTGGTGCCTCAGGTATTCACGTCTGACGCTTTGGCTGATGCGTTGATCGCGGACGGCCTCATTGGGCAGCGCGTGTTGCTGGCACGCGCGGCGCAGGGCAGCCCACGATTGAGACAACGATTGCAGGAGCACGGCGCAACCGTCGAGGATCTCGCCCTGTACGACGTCGCCACGCCGTCGGTTGACGAGCTGGCGCTGTCGGAACTGAAACGCGGAGTGGATGTGGTGACGTTGACATCGCCATCGACCGCTCGCGGCCTGGCCGACATTGCCGGCGCAGCGGTCGATTTAGACTCGTTGCAAACGGTGTGCATCGGCCCGATCACAGCAGACGCGGCGCGCCAGCTCGGATTCCGCGTCGTTGCGACCGCCGACCTACACACGATTGAAGGATTGGCACAGGCTGTCGGACGATTTCTGGCGAGCCTGCCACCACTAGGTGATTCCTGACTGGAGTCCGCGTGACGAGCGCTCAACCCCCCTCAATGTCCGCCGACACGAGCCGCATCTCGACGGCTCATCGGATGCGCCGACTGCGGCGCTCGGATGGTCTCCGACGGATGGTGCGCGAAACGCGGCTCGCTCCGACCGATTTCATCTACCCCGTGTTCGTCACCACCGGACAGGGCGTGCGCGAGCCAATTCCCTCGATGCCCGGGCAATCCCGCCTGTCGGTCGATCAGCTCGCGCAGGAAGCGGCCGAGCTTCGCTCGCTTGACATTCCCGCCATTCTCCTGTTTGGCATCCCTGAGTCGAAAGACGCCGAGGGCAGCGGCGCCTGGATTTCCGACGGGATCGTGCAGCAGGCGACGCGCGCACTGAAGGACGCACAACCGGAATTGGTTGTGGTGACTGATGTCTGCCTGTGCGAATACACGGATCACGGACATTGCGGCATCCTGGCCGATGACGGTTCGGTGCTCAACGATGCGTCGGTCGAGGTACTGGCTACCACAGCCTTGAGTCAGGCTGAGGCCGGCGCAGACGTGATCGCCCCCTCCGACATGATGGACGGCCGCATCGGCGTGATTCGCCAGGCGCTCGATCAGAGCGGATATGACGATCGCACGCTGCTGGCGTACTCCGCCAAGTTTGCGTCGGGGTTTTACGGACCATTCCGCGATGCCGCCGACTCGGCGCCGCAGTTTGGCGACCGTCGCGCGTATCAGATGGATCCGCCGAACGGACGCGAGGCGATGCGCGCGATCGAACGCGACCTGGCCGAAGGCGCGGACATGATCATGGTCAAGCCGGCGCTTGCGTATCTCGACCTGGTGCGAGAGGCGCGGCAACGCTTCGACGCGCCGTTGGCGGCTTACAACGTCAGCGGTGAGTACGCGATGTTGAAGGCGGCAGCAGGGAACGGCTGGATCGACGAAGAGCGGGTCGTGTTGGAAACCCTGACCGGCATCCGCCGCGCCGGCGCAGACCTGATCCTGACCTATCACGCCAAGGAAGCCGCCCGCTGGCTCGCGCGTCACGCCGACTGAGCCATCATTCACCGACACTTCGATCCCCCCACAGCGCACTCCGAGGACACGTCATGAGCGAAACCAACACCGAAACGCCTGCCGACACACCTGGAGAACCGGCTGCGCCGTCGGTCGGTCCCGATGAGGCGATCAGCACGGTCCGCGCCGTCGCATTCGACTGCTATGGGACGTTGCTCAAGCTCGAGGAGCGCGAGTTCGCCTCGCTGATTCAGGAGATGCTGCACGAGCACGAGGTCGAACACGCGACCGGCGAGGATGTCTGGGAGGCCTGGCTCGAGGCCTCAAGAGAAATGTCCAAGCGCGAAGGCCGCAATCCGGAGCGTCCGCTTGAGGGTCCTGAGCCTACATTCCGTCCGTTTTCCGAGACCTGGCCTTACTTCTTTGGCGAGGCCTTCAAGCATCATTCGGTCGAAACGATCCCGCCGGCGACAGCATTCCAGCATCTGTGGGATGTGCTCTCGATGGCGCCGCCCTATCCCGAAGTGGACGACGTCTTCGCGGAGCTGAACAAGCGCGGCTACCGCGTGGCGATTGGCAGCAATGCCGACGATGACCACCTGGAGCATGCACTCGAGCACGCCGGCATCGAAGTTGAGATGGTGCTGTCCTCGGAAGAGGCGCAGTCCTACAAGCCGCGCAAGCCGTTCTTCGAGCAGCTCTGCGAGCGGTTGGAGCTTGAGCCCTGCGAAGTGCTCTATGTCGGCGACAGCCCCTGGGCTGACGTCACCGGAGCCAATCACGCCGGATTGCCGGTCTACTGGGTTTCGCGCTATCCCGATCCCGACCGCGAGAAGATGATGCGCTCGCATCCAACCTGGAGCGGACCCGACCTGACGGGAATCCTCGAGGCGTTGCCGGAACAGGTTCCGGCGTAGGTCAACATCGGCTCGTAGCCGCACTCCCAGTCCCGGCTACCGACGGGTTTCTCGCAAATCGGGTAAGCGAAGTGTGGTTGTAGGAAGCATTTCCACAGCCTGTCCACTGAGCATCAACCGAGGACGGCCGTGAAAGCTGCCGTAGCGCACGTATCAGCTAAGATGCACATATATCGATAACCTAAGTGATCAATACTTGAACACGGGTCACAGGATCACAGGATCGAGATTGGAGCGGAGCGGCGCGATGCGTATTCAAACATCTCAGGCGGCGCTGCAGCATGGGCTCAGCGTGGTCTCGCGGGCAGTGGCGGCTCGTCATTCGCTCGATCAACTTCGCCATGTTCACTTGCAGGCCGACGACGACGGCGTGCGCCTGACCGCGACCGATACTGAGATCGCGATGATCTGTGGTATCGATGCCGTGGTCTCGGAGCCCGGCGCGATCACGATTCCGCACCGGTTCATCAACGACCTCGTCTCGGCGCTGTCTTCCGCCGAGATCACGATTGATGTTGCCGAGAACTCGCTCGTCGCACAGATCCGCGCCTCGGATGCGAATGAGTCGTCGATTCACGGCATGTCGCCAACGACGTATCCCAACATCCCCGGCATCGGCGACGGCGACTGGATCAAGATTGTGGCGCGGGATCTGCGCGACGCCCTGCGTCACGTGGTGTTTGCTGCTGCGACCGACGATGGCCGGCCGGTGCTGACCGGTGTCCATTTTCGCTTTGAGGCCGACAAGATGACGCTGGCGGCAGCCGATGGCTTCCGCCTCGCGGTGTACGACATGAATGTCGCCTCCGAGCTGACCGAGCGGCTGGAGATCACGGTTCCGGCTCGGGCGCTGACAGAGCTCGAGCGCCTGCTGACCGACGACGACTCCGCAGTCGAGATGTACATCCACGCCGACCGCACCTACGTCCGGTTCCACATCCGATCCGTGCAGATGACGGCGCAGTTGATCCAGGGCAACTACCCGAGCTACGACCAACTGATTCCCGCCGAGTACCAAACGCGGGCCATTCTGCCAGGCGCGGTCCTGCAAGGTGGCGTCCGCTCGGCGGCCGTCTTTGCCCGCGAGTCGAGCGGGATTATCCGGCTGATCTTCAGTGGCGAAGCCTCCGACCAGAGCATCACGCTGACGGCCCGTGCCGAGGAGCTGGGCAACCACCGAGGCCGCGTGGATGCGGTGATCGAGGGCGAGACCTCGAGAATCGCCTACAACGTGCGCTACCTACAGGACGTGCTGCAGATTGCCAGTGGTCCGGCGGCGGCCGAGATTGCCATGGAGACCAGCGGGCCCAGCAATCCGGGCGTCTTCCGGGTCGTCGGCCGAGACAATTACGTACATGTCCTGATGCCGATGTTCGTCCAGTGGGAGGACGCCTAGGGCGGCCTGAGATCGATCTGAGGTCGCGCAATGGGTGACTGGGAAATCAAGTGTGTGTCCCGTGATCCTGCCGGGAATGCGCTCGCCTATCGCGGCGACGACCCGTTTCGCTGGACGGTCTGGATCCACGACATCATCGACGACATCGAGGGTCGGCGTCACACCTATTTTGTGACGGGCGCATATGGGCAACGCGTCGATGTCGTGACCGAAGTCTCCGAACGAGGCAAGATCATACGCTCCGATCCCAGCGTCGGCGACGATCTGTTGCTACAACTTCCACCATGTTGACAAACAACTGATCGAGCATTGGCCGCCCATGTCTCTGAACGTGTCGGCGCACATCTATGGAACCGCAGCGCAAACGGCGCTGTCGAAAGCAGTGCGCCGGGTCAAGTCTGGCGGCGACGCATACGATCCGCTCGCGCCGGTCACGATCGTGGTGCCGTCCTCGCAGGCGGGCTATCACATCAGACGCACGCTGGGCCGACAGCGGGGCGGCATTGTCAATGTGCAGTTCAAACCGCTGCAGGCATTGCTGGAGCTGATCGGTGCGGCGTCGCTGGCCAATGCCGGCCGTCGTCCACTTCCGGAGACGTATCAGTCTGAGGCAATTCGAGATGTGGCCGAGGCGGGCGAGTCCATCTTCGGCGATGTTCCGGTTGATGGACACGTGCTGCGAACGCTGGAGTTGGCGTTCGATGAATTTGATCGTTGCCACGACAGCGATCTCGCCGAGATCGCCACCGGCGGAAGGAATGCGTCGTACCTGGTCGACAGATATCGCGAATACCGGCGACGCACTGCGCAGTTCTACACGAAACGGGACCTGGCGGAATCGGCGAACGCGGCGCTCGAATCGAAACCAAGCGCGCTGAGGGACATCGGCTCGGTCATCGTCTATCTGCCCGCTGACCTGACAAGGACGCAGCGTGAGTTTCTCGACGCGTTGTCGGAGCACGCGAGCGTCGAAGTCCTGCTGGGTCTGACGGGCGACGCTGAAGTTGTCGACCAACACACGTTGAAGAGCTGGAACACTTCCCTCGACCAGTCCAGTGCCGATGACATTTCGCCAGTTCCAACTGCCCAACAGATCGTGCAATCGCCCGATCCGGAAGAGGAAATCCGCTCTGCGATTCGTGCCATTGTCTCGGCGCTGCACTCGGTTCCGCCGATACCGCTGCATCGCACAGCGATTCTCTATCGACAGGAAAGCCCGTACGCCCGGATCTGCGCCGAGCAGCTCGATGCCGCAGGCCTTCCCTGGAACGGCGTCAATGCGCAAACGCTGAAGCAATCGATCGCCGGCCGCACGCTCGATGGGCTGCTGCGACTGATGTCCGGGTCGACCATGAGTTGGTCCGTGGATGTCGCGCCCTGGTTAGCTGCAGCGCCGATTCTGGATGTCAACGGCAAACCAGCGCCCACAGCGCGTTGGAATCAGTTGGCGCGGCGGGCCAACCTGCATCGCGGATCCCAGCGCTGGGATGAGCGGCTGCGACAGTATCTGTCCACCTGTGAAGACGATCTTGAGCGGCTCTCGCGACTGCCCGACGAGGACAAACCTGGACGCCTGCCTTGGGTTCAGGCTGAGGTCCGGCAGGTCGAGGAACTGATGGCGTTCACGAGCCAACTGAACCAATTCATCAGCGAGACGCCAGAGCGGGCGCTCTGGTCCGATTACGCTCGACGACTGCGTCGGCAACTGAACCTGTTGCTTGGCGACCGAACCAGATTCGCGCTGACAACCGAGACCGGCGAGGACGATCTGCAGTTGGCGCGCTGGGATGATGTGCAGGCGTTGCTCGACTCGCTGGAGTGGCTTGACGAACTCGGCGAGGCCCCGCGCGAGCGAGTGGTCTCGGCCCTGCAACGAGGCCTCGACCGGCCGACAGGACACCACGGTCGTCTCGGCGACGGCGTCTACGTGGGGTCGCTCCGATCGGCCGTCGGGGTGGAATGGGATGCCGTCTATATCGTCGGCGCCGCGGAGCGGTCGTTGCCCCAGACACGGAGTGACGATCCGCTGTTGCCCGACGAGCTACGGCGTCGGGCGTCATTGCCCACGGGCAGCGATCATGTGCGTCGCGAGCGGTCCGATTACCTCATCGCCATGCACGCCGCCGCACACCGAGTGCTCAGCTACCCGCGGGCCGATGTCCGAGCTCAGCAGGCCAGACTACCGGGGCGCTGGCTGCTCGACTCGGCGACGGCGCTGAATCATGGTGAGCGCGTGTACGCGTCAAAGATCGATCAGGCGTCCAGCAAGGTGGTGCAGGCGACGCCGTCGTTCGAATGGGCAGTAATGCAACCCAGCATGTCTGCCGACCTTCACGAGCTTGACCTGAGGCGGATTCGGTCAAGCCCGAGTCCATCCGAGCATTACCTGGCCAAGGACTGTGCTTCCCTGGAGCGTGGTTTCATCCAGCGAAGCGAGCGCTGGACACGCACGTTGACTCGCTGGGACGGGTTGATTTCCCAAGGCGCCGCCGACGCGATCATGCGTCCGCACTCGGCCAGTGCCCTGCAGGATTGGGCGACGTGCCCGCATCGCTATTTCCTGGGTCGCGTGCTGCGCATTGAAGAGCGCGACGAGCTTAGCGATGATCTGCAGATCTCACCGCTCGACAAGGGATCGCTGATTCACGGAATCCTGGAGCAATTCTTCAAGCAGGGCGGTGACCAGCCGGCGCCCGATCAGCCCTGGTCGGACGAGGATCGAGAGCGACTCAAGAGCATCGCCGAGACCGCGTTGCAACAGGCTCATGATCGAGGGGTGACCGGGCGCGATCTGCTCTGGCACCGTGACAATCGTCGGATCCTCGACGATCTGCAGACATGGCTGGACGAGGATGACACGCATCGGGCGAGATTCGAGTCGGAGCAGATCGCTGGCGAACTAGTATTCGGCGCGCTGGAAGAGAGCCAGGGTCTGGTCGCGTTCGGGCTGAACGATGGCAGCACGTTTGAGTTGCGCGGCATGATTGATCGGATCGACCGATCGAATCACGGCCAGCAACTGATCGTGATCGACTACAAGACCGGTGGCGAGTTTCCCAAAGGCAGCGAACTGAGGAAGGACGCCATTGTCGGAGGCCGTTACCTGCAGTTGCCGATCTACGCTCATGCTGCTCGCCAGTTGTACGAGCAGAGTGACGAGTCGCGCGTGCAATCGGCCTACTGGTACATCACATCCCGGGGCGAGTTCAAGTACAACTCGGTGGACTGGGACGAGGAGAACGTTCAGAGGTTTGAAGAAGCGATCAATCTGATCGTCGAGAACATACGGGCAGGCCACTTCCCGGCGAATCCGGGAGCTGATGACCATCGCGCAATGGCCAAGAACTGTGCCTTTTGCAGTTTCGACGCCATCTGTCCTGCCGACCGCCGCACGCACTGGCAGCAGATCAAACTTGATCCGAGTCTGAGCGACTATGTACGCCTCAGCGAAGGTCCCGACGAGGACGAAGCTGAAACTGAAGCAGGGGCCGAGGCATGACGCTCGCCGACCAGCAGGATCGTGATCGGATTGCGAACAAACTTGACGAGACGTTGTTCGTCGAGGCAGGTGCGGGCACTGGCAAGACCGAGGCGCTGGTCGGACGGATTGTCAACTTGATCGCAAGCGCTGACGTCCCAGCCAACGAGATTGCCGCGATCACGTTCACGGAGAAGGCCGCTGCCGAACTGTACGACCGAGTCCTGGAGCGTCTGGATCAGCGTCGCGAAGCAGAGAACGATCCGGCACAGCAGCGCCTGTTCGCGGAAGCAGCCGAGCAGCTCGATCATGCCGCGATTGAGACCTTGCATGCCTTCGCTGCTCGCATCCTCAGGCTCTATCCGATCGAGGCGGGTTTGCCGCCGGGATTTCAGATCGACGATGAGTCGGATGCGCTGCTGAGGTTTGCGGAGCGATGGGAGGAGGAGCTCGACCGCCTACTTGAGGACGACGATCTCGCCGAACCGCTGCTGGCGTCATTCGACGCCGGTCTGGAGCTGAAGCACCTGCGCGACCTGGCCTGGGCCTTGCATGTGGACTGGGATCGGGCCGCGGCTGACACGGGTGAACTGCCACCCCCTGTGCTTTCCCAAAGCGTTGCGAAGATTTCAGCGCCATTGCGAGCGATCACCGCGTTGCGACATGAGTGCAGTGATCGGAAGGACAAACTCGCTCTCAACCTCGAAGAGATGGAGCTAGTCCTTGATGAAGTGCGTCAACTCGCTGCCACCGATCCGAGTGGCGAGTCGCTGCGCCAGTTTCTGAAGAAAGCCAAATTCAAGGTTGGACCTGGGCGTGGGGGATCGGGCAACAACTGGGGCAGCACAGAACGGGTCAAGGAGATCAAGGCAGCGGTCAAGCCATTGGCCGACGTGCCCACCCAACTGATCGCTGCCGCGCTGGAGCCGGTGCTCGTTCCAATCCATAACGAACTTCGACGCTTCGTCGTTGAGTATTCAGAAGAGCGGCGGCGAGCAGGGCGACTAGAGTTCCAGGATCTGCTGGTCCGTGCGAGCGTACTGCTGGAGCAGGACAGGTCGGTTGCCTCATCGCTGCACCATCGATACAGCCGGTTGCTGATCGACGAGTTCCAGGACAACGATCCGCTGCAAACCAGAATCATCGACGCCATCGCGCAGGGCCAAGCGGGTCGAGCCTTCTACGTCGGCGATCCGAAGCAGTCGATTTATCGCTTCCGCCGCGCCGACATCCAGCAGTTCAATCATGTCAAGGCCCAGCAGGAGGCTGGGCTGACCCGGTTGAGCCAGAATTTTCGCTCCACGCCAGGCCTCACCGAGTTCGTCAACGCCGTCTTTCAGCCGCTGATACGCGACGGCGGAGAGGACCAGGCGGAATGGGATGACCTCAACGCACATCGCGAGGCCATGCAGGGAGTGGAACACGCCGTCACGGTCGTCGGTGAGGAGCTTGACGGACCGATCGGGAACACCCGCAAAGTGGAAGCCGACACGCTGGCGCGGATGATTGCCGATGTCACCGCGTCGGGAATGACGGTGCTCGATAAACGCCAACATTGCGACCGGGTTGCCGAGTTCGCCGACATCGCAGTCCTCGTGCCCACGCGCACCGGCCTGCGTGACCTGCTCCCAGAGCTGGAACAACGCAACATTCCCTACCGACTCGAGAGCCGTGCCTTGGTCTACCACACACGCGAAATCCGAGACCTGCTCAACTTGCTTCGTGCGATTGACGATCCGACCGACCAGATTGCGCTGGTGGCGGCGCTCAAGTCGCCGGCGTTCGCCTGTCCCGATGACGCGCTCTATCGATGGAGGCAGTCGTACGGACGGTGGGACTATCGACGGCTTGCGCCTGCCGCCATCCCGACCGACGATCCGGTCGCCGATTCACTGGCGTGGCTGCGCGACGCCGCTGCGCGACGCTGGGAGATGACCGTCAGCGAGCTGGTCGGTCACGCGATTCGCGGCCGCCGTTTGATGGAATTGGCAGTCGTCGAGCGTCAGCCGCGCGAACACTGGGGGCGCTACCGCTTCCTGCACGATCAGGCTCGGGCCTTCTGCGATCGCGGCGGATCGACTTTGAGCGAGTTCCTCGCATGGGCCCAACACCAAGCCGAGGCGGACACGCGCGTAATCGAGTCGGTCGTGCCCGAGGAAGATCACGATGCCGTGCGGATCATGACCATCCATGCGGCGAAGGGGCTGGAGTTTCCCATCGTCGTCTTCGCCGGCCTCAACTCCGCCCCGCGATACGACGCGCCCACCCTGCTCTGGGACGTCGGCGGCCGGCCGGAGTTCCAGCTCCGCAAGAACCTGGCGACGCCGGGATTTGCCCACCTGTGGCAGCGGGAGCAACAGATGCAGGCAGACGAATACGTGCGGCGCAACTATGTCGGCGCGACGCGGGCCAGAGATCACCTGATCGTGAGCCTCTATCGAGGCACGGGTAAAAGCGACGCCGCGTTGATCGACGGAGTCCTGGAAACGGCGACCGCGCCCTATCGTCGTCTGTCCGAGCGTGAGATTCCGGACCCGCCAATTGTGCAGCACCCCTCAGCGCCTGACGATGGGTCGGATTCCCCTGCGGCCCGGCAGGCCTGGATCGAGCGACGGGAAGAATTGATCAAGCGGATGACATCGCTGCCGCAAGAATCGGCCACGGCCGTCGCCAGGCGCGCCGCCAAGCGTGCCGCTGCTGAAGCGTTCGATCTGACTGCAAGAGGCGCAGACCGCAACTTCGAGCCAGACGACGATCTGCCGCCCTGGCGACGTGGTCGGGCGGGAACGGCAATCGGCCGCGCCACCCACGGGGCGCTGCAGGTGGTGGACCTGAGGCATCCGAATGACGACGAGATCAGAAACGCCGCAAGAGCGCAGGCAGCGGCGGAATCTCTGGGCAACCAAGCATCCGCAGTGGTGGAACGGCTCACGGGCTGGGCAGCAAACAGCGACACGGTGAGTGAAGCAGTCAGAGACGATCGATACTGGCGCGAGCTCTACACCGCCGTGGAGATTGAAGGCGTGCTGCTCGATGGGTTTGTCGATTTGCTCTACGAGTTGCCCAACGGCAATCTCGTGATCGTCGACTACAAAACTGACGCCCTACGAGAAGGGGAAGCGCTCGACGCGGCCGTGAGCCGCTACCGATTGCAGGCCGCCTCCTATGCGTTGATGTTGGAGGAATCGCTGCAGCGAACTGTCGAGCGCTGCATGCTGTTGTTCCTGCATCCACAGGCGGCACGAGAGATTTCAGACCTGCGTGGGGCGATTGGCGAAGTGCTGAGTTTGCTCAAGAGCGAAGACTGACTCCGTCAGCGCTGGCCATGACGAATCACTCCCGTTCGGAGCAGGTCCCCGCGTTACGGAGACCTTTGAATAACTCAGTTTCCCGTCCCCGCCCCCGAGCGGATACCCGCTTTGGCAAAGCCCAGGCTGCTCGGATCGGTCTCGGTTGACCAGATACGGGCGACAAACATGGCCGCCGATAAGAAGCCAGGGAAGGAGCAGGCCCCCGCTCGGAGGCGGGGGCGGTTGAGGGGTTATGCATCCGTCTCCGTTTCGCGGGGACCTGCGACATTCGACATCTGAAACGTTCTTGAGTGGTAGGGCGAGGTGATCTCGATCCTAGTCGAGCGCGCCGACCGGAGGTGCAGGTTCTCCCAGCGCCTCCCGGATGCGGCGGCGCTCGATGGCTTCGACTCGCTTCGGGAAGCGCACGAAGAGGGCTAGCGGTGCGATGCCGACGACGATGATGCCGAAGTAGAGCAAGGCGTCTTCCACGGCTACACCCTCGGCTCGGAGCAGAAATCCCGTGGCGACCGCTCCCGCGTTGCCGCCCGCGCCGACGATCCCGGCGACAGCGCCCAGCGCTTTCTTGTTGACGAACGGGACGACGCCGAAGGTCGCGCCCTCGGACATCTGCACGAAGATACTGAACACGATCAGCATCGGAATGGCGAGGATCAGGACATCCATCCGCGAGAAGGCGATCAGCGCCAGGCCCTCGAGCAGGAGCAAGCCGCCCAGGAGCAGCGTGCGCCCGCGCAGTCCGGAGCGGATGCCGAACCTGTCGGAGAACATGCCACCTGTCGTGCGAGCGAAGATATTCATCAGGCCAAAGAGCGACGCAATCACACCCGCCAGCACGATGTCCAGTCCGAAGCGATCCTGGAAATAGAGCGAGGCCATGCCGTTGATCGTGAGCTCGATTCCGAAGCAGGCGCCGTAAATCACGAACAGCAGCCAGACACGAGGGTCGCGTGCGGCGTTTGCGAACGCGCCCGAGTCGACCTGTTTCGTCACCTTGCCCTGGGCGCGGAGATCGGCGAAGTCGCCCTCCGGCGCGTCCTGAGTGAACTTGTAGTAGACGATGCCCATCAGGAAGAGCGCGACGCCGGGAATCACCATCGCGACACGCCAGCCCAGCTCCTCGTTGGCGACGAAGAACAGCACACCGGTCATCACGAGCGGCATCACGAGCTGCGTCACGCCGCCGCCCAGGTTGCCCCAGCCGGCGGTCGTCGCGTTGGCCGTGCCGACCACATTGGGCGCAAACATCACCGAGGTGTGGTACTGCGTGATCACGAACGACGCGCCGATCACGCCGATCAGCAGACGGAAGATGACGAACGTCTCGAAGTTCTGGGAGAGTCCAATCAGCATCACCGGGAACGAGCCGAGAATCAGCAATCCCGTGTACGTGCGTCGCGGCCCGATCCGGTCGAGCACCCAGCCGATCGCGATGCGGGCGAAGATCGTGATGAAGACCGAGGCGATCAGCGAAGTGAAGACCTGGGAATTGGTCAGGCTCAGGTCCTCACGCACCTCACCGAGCAGCGGGGCGATCCCAAACCAGCCAAAGAAACAGAGAAAGAACGCCAGCCAGGTCAGGTGGAACGTCCGCATGTGAGGGTCGGCAAAGCTCTTGAGATTGATCGACGTCGCTTTGCCGGTCAGTTCGTTCTGGTTCAAGGTGCACCTCCATTACCTGCACGCGTCGGCTTGTTACAGGGAGGAACGCTATGGAGGCGCGGTTACACGCCGGTTGCGGCATGTTTCACAGCGGTGAACCGAAGATTGCCGTTGGGTGTCGTGTATCTCCTGCTACGTCGGAGATGTATAACCACCAAATCTCCTCTCACCCGCAGCAGGGAAACCGAGGCATTCGTGAATGGTGGTGTGGGACTACGCGCCGAGCGGCTCAACCCGGACCGCTGCGAACTTCAACTCCGGCTGCTTCGAGCGCGGATCGACCGCTTCGCTGGCTGAGGCGTTGGAGACTCCGTTGCTGGTCCAGAGGGATCCCCAGTGGAATGGTGCGAACACCGAGCCGGCTCGGATCGCGTCGGTCACCCTGGCCGGCGCTTCGAAGCTGCCGCGTCTTGAGCTGACCCGAACCGGTTGGCGATCTCGGACCCCGAGTCCGGTGGCGTCGGCGGGATTGATCTCCAGAAACGGCTCGCGCTCCGACTTCATCAACTTGGCCGAGCGACCGGTGCGGGTCATCGTGTGCCACTGATCCTTGACTCGACCTGTAATCAGGGCCAGTGGGTACTCGTCGTCCAGCGACTCCGCCGGCGGCGTCCAGGCCGGGACGTGCATTTGCGCACGACCGTCGGGCGTATGGAACTGACCATCCTCGAACAGACGTCGATTGTCTTCGGGCGGACCCGACCGCAACGCAACGGGATAGGGCCATTGCACGCCCGCTCGATGTTGCGCCAGCAGCGGATAGGAGAGTCCGGTGATGTCCATGTCGCGTCCGCGCGAGAGCTCGCGGTACTCGTAGAAGATCTCCTCAATGCTGTCATAGCGAAACCCGTCGCCGTAGCCCAGCGCCTGGGCCATTTTGACGATGATTCGCCAGTCGGCCAGCGCCTCCCCCGGCGGTTCCGAGACCTGCTCTAGCAGGCAGATGCGGCGCTCTGAGTTGGTCATCGTGCCGTCCCGCTCCGACCATTGCGCTGCCGGTAGCAGGATGTCGGCCAGCTGCGATGTCTCAGTCGGGTGATAGGCATCCTGGACGATCACGGTTTCCGCGTTGGCGAACGCAGCGCGGACGCGCTCGCTGTTGGGCAGCGACGCGACGGGATTGGTCGCGGCGACCCAGACAACCTTGATCTCGCCGCGCTCCAGTCGCTCCACCATTTCAATGGCGGTCACGCCTGGTTGATCCGAGATCGTCCCCGGCGCGATGCCCCAGGCGCGTTCGACTTCGGAGCGGTGCTCCGGGTTGGCGACCAGCCGGTGCCCAGGCAGCGTCGTCGCCAGACCGCCCTGCTCGCGCCCGCCCATGGCGTTCGGTTGACCGGTCAGCGAGAACGGTCCGGCGCCCGGCTTGCCGATGTTGCCGGTGGCGAGCGACAGATTGATCAGGGCGAAGTTCTTGTCGACGCCGGACGTCGATTGGTTGGCGCCCATCGTCCAGAACGTGAGCATCGGTCCGTTGTGGGCGATGATCCGCGCCGCCGCAAGAATGTCGACCGCGTCAAGACCGGTCTCCTCGACCGCACGCTCAGCCGACCAGCCGCTCAGCGACGCCGCCAGATCGTCCCAGCCATTGGTGTGGTTGCTCAGATAGTCCTCATCGATGCCGCCCGAGAGTCGTACCTCGAAGAGCAGCGATTGCAGCAGCGCGACGTCGCTGCCTGGACGTAGCGCCAGGTGGATGTCGGCGATCTCCGATGTTCGCGTGGCTCGCGGGTCAACGACGATGACCTTGACTTGATCGCGGGCGGCGCGTTTGCGAGCGCGGATGCGCTCGAACAGGATGGGATGACAGGCCTCCATGTTTGCCCCGACGATCAGAAATGTGTTGGCCTGTTCAATGTCGCTGTAACTGGCCGGCGGGGCGTCGGCGCCGAAGCTCAAGTTGTACGCGGTCACGGCCGAGGCCATGCATAGCCGCGAGTTCGTGTCCTGGTTGTTGGTCCCGATGTAGCCCTTGGCCAGCTTGCCGAACAGGTAGTAGTCCTCGGTCACGAGCTGTCCCGAGCCGTAGAG
Organism: Dehalococcoidia bacterium; assembly: GCA_964291515.2. Taxonomy (GTDB): domain Bacteria; phylum Chloroflexota; class Dehalococcoidia; order Bin125; family Bin125; genus Bin125. Next base: position 2,674,877 of record OZ219805.1, on the reverse strand, counting down.
CATGACGCTATGCGGCCCGTGCTCGTCAACGGCCCGGCGCATGGCGCCGCTGGCTCGCTCGATCGCCTCGCCCCACGATGTCCGCCGCTCGGTCGTGCCCTTCTCATCGCGGACATGCGGATAGAGCAGGCGTCCCTCTTCACCGAAGATGTCCGAGAGCAGCGCGCCCTTGGCGCACAGTTTGCCCTGGTTGACGGGATGGTCCTCGTCGCCCCTGACCGCCGAGACGACGCCATTGTTGGTTTGCACCTTGACGCCGCAGCCGACGCCGCAATAGCAGCAGACGGATCGTTTCCAGCCCTCGCGTCGCAGTAGCTGCAGGCGCGGCATATGTCACTCAGTCCAGGAGCGTGGGCGCTCGACGGTCGGTCAGCGCGTCGTCGCCGCGCACGGCGCGAATCTGCTCGGCGACGTGGTCGGCCAGCTCTGTGGTTTGGACAGCTTGCTCGGCGACTTCGCCAAACTTCGGGTCGTCGCCGAGTCGTCCGCCGGCGAAGATGTCGGCGACATCGACGATTTGGCCATCGATTCGCTTGCGTCCGCCGAGCAGCCCAATCTCGCCCGAGCGATGAACAGCGCAGGCATGCGGGCAGCCCGACATCCGGATCTGTACCGGCGCTGCGTCCGGGGCGACGGTGTATCGCTGCTCGAGCTCGTCGGCCAGCTTCAGCGCTTCGCCCTTTGTGTCGATCAGGGCGAAGGCGCAGTAGTCGTTGCCGGTGCAAGTGACCATCGAGCGGATGAATGCGGAAGGCGTGGGCGAGTACTTCTGCAGCAGAGGCTCTGCCAGCAGCGCCGGGACGCGTTCGGCGGGTACGTTGGGAATCAGCACGTTTTGTTGCACGGTCAGCCGCAGCTCGGCAGAGCTGTAAGACTTGGCTAGTCGCGAGAACTCGAACAGGTCGTCGCCCGTGATCCGGCCAACCGGCACGAGACAACCGATCGTGCGCAGCTCGGGATCGCTCTGAGTGGTGACGCCGATGTGGTCGCCGCCGTGCCGTTCTGTCATTGACGTGCCGGCACGCGGCAACGTGCGTCCGAACTGCTGCTCCACTACCTCGCGAAAGTGTTCGATGCCCCACTCGCGCAACAGCCACTTGAGCCGCGATTCTTTGCGTTTCTCGCGTAGTCCGTGGTCGCGAAACACATCAAGGATGGCAGTGGTCAGGTCGACGGCGTCGGCCTCGGTTACGAATGCGTCCAGTGGTCGCGCGTACTCAGGCGACATCCCGCCGAGCGCGCCCCCGACATACACGTTGAGCCCCAGTTTGCCGTCACGCTCGGCCGGGACGAACGAGAGATCGTGAGTCTGGGCGTGGCCGCAATCTTCACGACAGCCCACAACCGAGAGATTGAACTTGCGCGGGAGGTTGGAGAACCGCTTGCCGCCGACAATCGCCTGCTGCATGCGCACGGCCAGCCGCCGAGTGTCGAGCACTTCGTCCTCGGTCAAGCCGGAGAGTGGACAGGTGACGATGTTGCGCACGTTGTCCATACCCGACTGCTGCGAGGTCAGCCCGGCGGCCGAGAGTCGTTGCAGCACCCAGGGCGCATCCTCGATGGTGATCCAGCGGAGCTGAATGTTCATACGCGTCGTAATGTCGGCATGGCCGCGACCGACCTGGTTGGCAATCTCTCCAATGGCGGCGGTCTGCTCAGCGGTCAGGACGCCGCCGGGAATCCGCATGCGCAGCATGTAGAAGCCCGGCGTCGGCTTGCGATGGAAGAGTCCGTACCACTTGAATCGCTCGAAGTCCTCGGCGGGAATCTGCGGATCCTTGCCCGCCGCCGCCATCGCGGCATAGCGTTGGATGTCGGGCAGGACGTCGAGGCCATCCTTGGCCGTCTTCAGCACTTCGATCTTGTTCACAGGCATGGTCAGCTCCTGTCACAGCCAATCTACGCTTCCTGAGTTGCCGTCATATTGCCTCAGATGAACGCCATGTGAACCGATTCACGACTTGTGTCCAGTGCAACGCCGAATCTGGTGTCGATAGACTCTGAGCCAATGGCGGTATATCTCTTCCACGGCGAGGACCGGTTTGCGCGGCTTGAGGCCGTGGCGGCGCTGCGTCGTGAGCACGACAGCGACGGAGCGCTGAGCAACAATTCCATGTCGTTCGACGGAGCGCGCGTATCACTGGGCGAGCTAGGTGCGGCTGTGTCGGCGGCGCCGTTTCTCGGCGGAGTTCGTTGGGTCCGCGTCGACGGATTGTGCGGCAGATTCGGCTTCCAGCCAGGCGGACGTGGAGGACGTAGCGGACGCAGAGGCAGACAGCTCGGCGACTGGGATGGACTGGCTGACGTCTTGCAGCAGCTCCCGCCGACCACGGTGCTGGTCTTCGTCGAGGATGAGCTGCGGCGCGGCAATCCGATGCTGCAACTGATTCAGCCGCTGGCCGATGTCCGTGAGTTTGCTCGGCTGAAGCCACAGGAAGCAATCCAGTGGCTACGCGGCGAGGTACGGCGTCGTGGGTTGCACTTGACTCGCAATGCGGCGCAGGCGCTGGTCGATCGCGCCGGCGGCGATCGCGGAGCCCTGACGCAGGCGGTGGACAAGCTCGCGCTCTATGCCGGCGACGCCAACGTCGATGAGACGGTCGTAGAGATGATGGTGCCGGCCGTGCGTTCGGTGACCATCTTCAATCTCGTCGACGCGGTCGCGGAACGCCGCCTGGCCGACGCCATGCGCGCGCTCGACGGTGTGCGGGCCGAGGGAGAGCCGGAGACCCGCATCATCCAGATGTTGGCTCGGACGTACCGGCAGATCGTGATCACGCGCGAGGTGCTGGACCGAAACGGCTCGAACGAAGATATCCAGGCGGCACTAACGACAAACATGGACTGGCTGGCACGGCGCGTGCGCCGCCAGGCCCAGTCCTACACACAGGCGTCGGCCGATGCCGCGCTGGCTCGCATCCTCGATGCTGAAGTAGCAATCATTGAGTACCGCACGGATGCTGGTGGATTGCCCGAGGACGTGGCAGTGGAGTTGCTGGTCGCCGAACTCGCGGGTGCGGCGGGCCGCTAAAGCTCGAGTACCGGGTTGTAACACGCGACGCGTTGGCCGATTCGTCCGCCGACTACTTCCGAGAGCTTGGGCTCATCGTCGGTCCGGCACTGGGTCAGCGCCTTCGGGCAGCGCGAGAGATACGCGCAGTGCTCGCCGATCTCGTCGCTGGTCAGGTCAGGCAGCGCGCCGGGAATCTGCCGCAGACGCGAGCGCCGTCGTCGGTCGAGGCGCGGCAACGTGTCGAGCAGCGCCCAGGTGTACGGGTGACGAGGCTGCCGATAGAGCGGAATGACGTCGTCCACTTCCATCATCTTGCCCGCGTAGATGATGGCGACACGTTCGGCGATTTGTGCGACCACGCCCATGTCATGCGTAATCAGCAGAATCGCCGTGCCGCGTTCGTCGCGCAGACGCTCGAGCTCGTAGAGAATCTGCGCTTGCACGGTCACGTCGAGCGATGCGGTCGGCTCGTCGGCGATCAGGAGCTGAGGGTCAAGCGCGGTCGCAATCGCGATCATCACGCGCTGACACATGCCGCCGGAGAGCTCTCCGGGGTAGGACTTGGCGATTCGAATCGGGTCGGGCAACTGCATCGCATTGAGCGCCTCGAGAGCGCGTTCCCGTGCCTGTTGCTTGCTCACGTCTCGATGCGATGTGATCACTTCCTCGACCTGCTGACCGACCGTGATGATCGGGTTCAGTCCGGCGATCGGGTCCTGGAAGATCATCGAAATCTGGTCGCCGCGGATGCGCTGCAACTCGTTGCGATCGAGTTCGCCGAGGTCACGATGCTCGTAACGGATCGTGCCCGTGGTCTGCTCGGCGTTACGCGGCAGGATGCGGAGGATGGCGAGGCCGAGCGTGGTCTTGCCGGATCCGCTCTCGCCAACCAGCGCGACAATCTCGCCGCGCTCCAGGGTCAACGAAGCGCCGCGAACAGCGCGAACCGGCTCTTCGCGAGTCCGGTACTCAATGCTCACATCGTCGATGCTCAAAACAGGAGGCACAGTCTCAGTCTACGCACATCGGCGACGATGCGAGTGCAGAGACCAAGGGACAACATGATGCCTCAGAAGTCGACGTTCCCAGTCCCCGCTTCACGCGGGGGACCTGCTCTTTTCCCCCACGAGACCCCCACCAGCAGATACTCCGGGCCGCCCGAGCGGGTCCCCGCGCGAGGCGGGGACTGGGATTCATCCACCCAATTGGGCTGTTGAGAAAGTCTCATGAGAGACTGTCTCACTTGGCGGCCGTGGCAACGCTCGTCGCGTTGTTGGGCGCGATGTTCGTGGCCATGGGGTCGGTGAGTGCGGCGCCTCTAGGCACCTGCAACACCGACGGCCCTACCCACTTGGGCGTCGACGACACGTGCACTATCACCCTCAACGACAGCGGTATCGTTGCCACCAGTAGCGATACCGATGTTGCTGACGACACCTCTGGCACGATCACTGCATTGGCTGTTGGCACTGCGACGTTCACCGATCCTGCGGTGAAGGACAATCCGGACACAGAGGACGACGAAGGAAAGCCCGAACGCACTTACACCATCGTCGTGCACAAGGTTGCGGTCACGAAGATCGAGTTCGGTGTGCTAGACATAGGTAGCGACAACACCCTTGGCGGTGATGATGATTCTTTCACTGTCGATAACGACAATGTCTTTGCGGCCGGCACAGACATCGATGTGCGAATCACTGTGTCTTACTCGGAGGGAGACAGTCCAGTAGTGACCTTGAGTGCCCCCACGACCGGCATCTCCATCGAGAGCGGAAGCGGAACGACTCAGAGACTCGCCTCAACGCCAGCGGCAGCCAATACGATCCGCAACCCTAACGCTGCCACTGCTGACACCGCGGATCGCCTTGCGACGGTGACCGTTCAAGGCGTTCATGTCTTGATTACTGACGGTGCTCCAGAAGGCGAGTATGAAGTAACCGCAACGGCTACCAACGGAAGCGGTGCGACCGCTGTCACGTCTTCGAAATTCTCGGCCGAACTACGGATCGGCGAGGCGGGCAACACGGTTGGAGGGGCAAGTCTAGCACTCGGCCTCCAAGAGGACCCAACCGACACGGACCCGACGAACGACCGGGCAGAGAGTGGATCTAGCCCTCAGGATGGTGAGGTCAACCTCAAGCTGACGGTCACGAACGCGATTGACAACCCTGCGAACGCGAGCGATGTCGATCAGATTCGTGTCGTCGCCCCCTTCGCGAAGGTCTACTACTGGGACGGCGACAGCTTCGAGGAGGCGACGGACAACACCATCATGGGAAGTTCGCTGAGCAAGGGCGTGGCTCACATCCAGATCATGTCCGCCGGCTCCGCGGCGCGCTCGATTGAGGTCTACGCCATTGTGCTTGGCACCGTCGCTGGTGTCGCAACAACCGATGCAGTCCCGCTGACATTCACTGGTCCCGCAGCATCGCTAACAGTTGATGACGCAACCAAAACCTTGCGGAATGTCAACGTGGAGAAGAACGACGACGACGAGTTGGTCCAAGACACCATCACGCTCCTCGTGAACGCGGAAGACAAGAGTGGCAACGCAGCTGACCCACCGTCCGGCCTGGTCACCACCATCGCCGGTCCTGATGGCAACGCCATTGGTGCCGACACCATCAGCGCTTCATCCCCCAAGCAGGGCAAGGATGGCAAGTGGCGAATCACGGTGACCAACGTCAGCGGCAACTCTGTTTCTGCCGCCTTGAAGACCGGTGAGTACACGCTGAAGGCCAAGTCGGGGTCGATTGAGGACACGGCGATGTTCACTGTTGCTGGAGCCGTCGACACGATCACTGTCGATGTTGACGAGATGAACCCGACCGAGCTTGGTCAGGGCCTGACCGTCACGGCAATGGTCGTTGATGGAGACGGTGCCGCCGCTGCAGACGACACACTCGTGAACTTCGAGTCGAGCGACGACAAGATCGCGAAGCGTGTTGGTACGTCGGGCAACGTTAACACCAAGGATGGTGCTGCCTCCGCAACCTTCGTTGTGACCGGTCCTGGACTCGTAGTCATCACTGCCAGCACTGGTGGCAAGACTGACTCGGTTGTCGTGAACAGTTCTGCTGGCATGGTCGAGCCGGAAGCGATGCCTGAGGAGGAGGCCTCGGTCTCTTGTCTCTCCGAACTCTCTGGCTTTGCTACTTGGAGCTGTGGCGTTGAGGCTGATGCCTCTGAGATCTTTGACATGGTCTCAGGTCGCGGTGTGACCGCCCTCCATCTGTGGAATGGTTCCACCTGGGTTCGTTACTCCGTCGTCGATGGTGCCATGGTCCCGGGTTCGAGCGACTTCATGGTCACGAAGAGCGACATCCTCTACATCAGCAACTAGCTCCGAACTTGCGGGCGGGGGCCCAAGCGGGTCCCCGCTCGGAGGCGGGGACGGAAGCCTCAAGAAAGGAATGCTGAGATGAAACAGCACAGACTGATGGCGAGGGTTGGAGCGTTGGTGTTGGGCCTGGCTGTCGCAGTGGCGACTTTGAGCCTGGCCTCGGCGCAGCAGGAACCGCCCCACCGCTTCTACGGCACGGGCGCGACAGCCGGCGACACCATCGGCGTCGTTGATGACATGGGCGATGAGCTCGGCTCGACCACCGTCGCCGAGGACGGTAGCTGGTACATCGATGTCGACCGCGACGACGCGGATAACGTGAGCTTCACGCTGAACGGCAAGTCCGCCGACGCCGAAGTTACCTCCGCCGGCTCCGGCCAGTCCGCCGTTGCCGTCACGGCCATGGCCATGGAAGAACCAGCCATGGAAGGCGGCGAAGAGGGCGACGAACTCACCGACGGTGATGGCGACCTTGTCGACCTCGACGGCGATGAGCCAGCCATGGAAGACGGCGACGGGCACATGGGAGACACCGAGTACCCCGGCACGGGTAGCGGTGGTCTGGCAGACGGCAGCGGAGTCTCAGCCGGCCTGATCGGCCTGCTGATCGCCCTGAGCGTCGCCGCAGTCGCCGGTCTCGGCCTGCGCCGAGTCCGCAACCGCGCGTAGTTCTCGCGCAACCGGACAACCCAGTCCAAATCAGAGGGGGCGGGGCCAAAAGGCCCCGCCCCCTCTCAATATCCGACTTTTGAGACAGTCTCATGAGTCCCCTGCTCCCCCGCAAGGGCGGGAGAGGGGAATGGGGATTAGCGTGGCCGACGGATGATTGAAACCACGCGCCCCTGGATCTGCATATTCGATTCATCGGTGAAGATCGGATCCATGGTCGGATTCTCGGGTTGCAGCCGAACCTGTCCCTGCTCGTAGTAGAGCCGTTTGAGCGTGCAGATGTTCTCTTCGCGCAACCAGACCGCGGCCATCTGGCCGTTGGAGACATTGGGCGTCTCTTCCAGGATCACGGTGTCGTTGTCGGCGATCAGCGCGTCGATCATCGAATCGCCGCGCACGGTCAGAGCGAACACGCGTTCCGGGTCGCGACCAGCCAGCATGTCTGAGGTGACGCTGATCCGACCCTCGGCGTGGTCGACATCAACACCCTCTGGGACCAGGGAGCGAGTACCGGCGGCGATCGAGCCGAGCAACGGGATCTTCAGCGGCGTCAGGCTGGGCTCGATCCGCGCCGGCTGAACGGGGTCGACCGGCTGCGTGAGCGAGATGGTGCGGGCGCGTTCACGGTCACGGCGGATGTGACCCTCACGCTCAAGGATTTTGAGGTTGTAGTCGGCCACAGATGTCGATGAGAGCTGGCAACCCTCAACGATGTCGCGCACCGAGGGCGGATAGTGATACCGGGCGAAGTAGTCGCGGAGGAAGGCCAGAATGCGTTCGGGTTTATCCGAGCGTGGCCCACGCTTACCTCGTCGCGGAGGCAGCGTGCTATCCGGGTCGTTGCTGGGAGTCGTCTGGTCGGTCATTGCGGTCGCCCCCGATCGTTGTTTATCGCCATTCACGTGTCACGCGTGCGGGATCGATTGAGATATCTTTAGTGACATAAGGTAGTATATCATCTCTCCGCGCACGTGTGCGGAACGTCCGTTCTGCGTGTTCCCGTTCATTCTGCGCGTATACGATTGTCCTGTCAACCCCCTGCGCTACAGCTCCGTTCTGAAAGACCAGCCCAATGAACATGCCTCCCGAAACCGACAACAAGGTTGGCTTGGTGGTTGCTGCCCATCCCGACGATCCCGACTTCGGTGCGGGCGGTACCGCCGCGTTGTGGACCAGCCTCGGTTGGGAGATGCACTATCTGGTAGTCACCAACGGCGCCAAGGGCACGGCTGATCCGGAGATGACCCCCGAGCGCCTCGTCCCGATGCGCGAAGTCGAGCAGCGCAACGCCGCTGAAGAACTCGGTGTCGTCGATTGCACATTCCTCGGTGGCGAAGACGGCGAGCTTGAGTACACGCGCGAGTACCTGGGCGGCATCGTCAAGGCGATCCGCAAGTTCCAGCCGCACGCGGTGTTCACGCACTCAATGGATGTCATCCATCGCCGAGCGCTCGAGGCCGACCCGTCCGACCCGCTCTCGGAGTGGCGAGGCTTCATCAATCACCGCGACCACCGATGCACCGGTGAAATGACCGTCGATGCGGTTTACCCCACGGCCCGCGACCGCCTGAACTATCCCGAGCATCTGGAAGAGGGGCTCGAGTGCCACAAGGTGGCCGAGCTGTTCATCTGGGGCAGCCAGCAGGCCAACTACGACATCGACATCACCGATGTGATCCAGACCAAAATTCGCGCCCTGACTCGACACGTGTCACAGTTCGGCGACCGTGGCGAGGACTTCATCGCCAACGTCGAAAAGCGCTGGAGCTCGGCCGACGGCCGCTACTACGAGCACTTCGAGCGAGTCTCGCTGCCGGTCTTCTAGCCGTAGGCTGCGGATCCATCCGGTCGGCACGACGCGATGCCGCCGCCCCCGCGATTCTGCCCGCAATGCGCCACTCCCCTGGAGTCGGCAGAGGGCTGCGCGTCCTGCGGCTGGATCAACTATCGCGATCCTAAGGTCGCGGCCGTGGTGCTGGTCCGCGATGACCAGGGCCGGCTGCTGTACATCCGCCGCAACCACGAACCCGCCATGTTCCGCTGGAGCTGGCCATCGGGGTTCGTTGACGCCGGCGAGCGGGTCGAGGACGCCGCAGCGCGGGAAGTTCGTGAGGAGACGGGCATCGAAGTCGAAATCGGTGATCTCCTTGGTGTCTGGTCTACCACCGGAGAGCAGGTCGTCGTCATCGCCTATCGCGCCGTCGTCTCCGGCGGGTCGCTCAGACCCGGTCCGGAAGCGCTCGCTGCGGCCTGGATTCCAATGACCCCGTCTGATCGACTTCCCCGGCCCGTCTTTCCGCACGACGCTGAGATCCTGCAGTCATTCCTCGCTCCAGAGCGGTAGCCGCGCGCGACAGTGGTCGCATATCGCCACTGCCTCGGTCATCAGTTCGCCGCCTTGCGGACGGGTCATGATCACCTGGCGCAAGTGATCTTCGCAGTAACGACAACTGCAGCGGTCGCAAGTCAGGGAGTGGGGCAGGGGACAATCAGGCTGGCCGCAGTGCTGTTCTTGATTGAGCGCGTTCGCAGCGGCCTTGAAAATCAGGTGTTGCTCGACATCCACGCGCAACCGCTCGCAGCGGTCGCTGATACAAATCTCTTGGCCGTCGTCCTGAACGCGTCCGTGTCGGGCGCAAAAGCCCTTGGCGCAGTACTGACATTGACCGAGGAGTGGCTCGCGGCAGCGGCGGAGTCGACCGCGATGGGCGCAGCGCGTCGCCTTGTGATACTCGCGAATCTCCACGCGACCGATCCTCGCTCAGCGCGCTGTCCGCCCCTCAGCGAATGGGGCGCGTTCATGCCTCAGGCTAGCGCGGGAGCAGCGCAGCGACATGCTGCGTTGGCCGTATTGGCAGCTGTCAGTGCCGCGCGCCGGCAGGGGATCGGTTGGGGCCGGTTGGCTGGTAGTTGCCTACTGGCGTGTGCCTACAGGCGAAGCTTGCCGTGCGACGGCTGGCGACGGCGCTGGCGGCCTTCTTCGACGGCCTGCTCGCGCTCGAGCTCGAAGACCGAGATGATGCTGCTCTCGTAGACGTACCCACACGACAGGCAACTGGAGTAGACGCTATGCGCATCGGATTCGACGAGCATCATGCCTGAGCAGCGCGGGCATTTCGACGGAGGAGTAACGGGCATCGGTCCAACTCGCTTTCTGACTCAACCTGGACGGCGGATTTCGCTTGTGAATCTCCGCACGTACGGGAGTTTGTGAAACGATGCACATTATGCGCCTGTGAAACCTAGATTGTCAACTTTTTCACGAACTCGATCGGGAATTGCGGGTGTTCGTGGAAAAGCACCGCTCGAACGCGACCCACGCCTCGCTCAAAGTGTGCTCTACGACACATTCACGAGCCGGCCAGACTGAGAGATATGCTCAAAGCTCAATGCGACGCACAGCCGACCGACTCTCCGTCTTCGCCTTGGCGCTGATCCTGCAGGCCGCACTGCAGTATCTGCTCGGCCCGCCGCCCGACGGTCGGCCGACCTGGCTGGCCTGGGCGATGTCCCGCAGCCGCTACCTCGCTTCCTTGCCTCCGCGGCTGCGGGTCTTTGCTCCGTTCGCCGCCTCAGCCGCGACAATCCGAGCCGCAGCGTTGATCGAACGCTCCCGTCCAGGCGGAAGCGGACGAGCCGCATCAATCCTGATCCAGGCCATCTTGCTGGCGGCGACATTCGATGCCTGGAGGGGTCTGCGTACATCGGGAACCGTGCAGCGACAGTTGGCCGACGCGCCATTGGACGACGATGGCCGCCCGATCGCCGCTCTCGACAGCGAACGCATCGAAGCGGAAATCGGCCGCCTGGCCAACGCGCCGTCCGAAAGCGTCGTCGGCCCCTGGGCCGCCTACGCCGCGTTCGACCTGTCCGGCGCTGTCGCCTATGCCGCTGTTGAGTCATTGGGCGGACCAATGGCCGGACCCGGCTCCGAGGGTCCATTGACCACCATGCTCGATCCGGGACGCCGGCTGGTCTCCGTCCGTCGCGTCCGCGACGCCATCGCGGCTGCCGCGACCCTGGCAGCGCGTGGACGGTCCGATCTGCAGGCGCCGGAACTGGAAGAGTTGGCGCTCGGCTCGGAGACACCGATTCCGGTCACGGCCATGTCAGTGGCGCTGGACCGGCGCACATCCTGGAATGGCCGAGCCGTGGGCTGGCAACGCCCGGCGCCCGACATCGACGATCTCAGCCGCGCTCGCCGGATGCATCTCAAATCCATGGGTCTGCTCGCCCTGGCCGCTGCCGGCGTGGTCGCCCTCGGCGATCTCTTCCGTCCGGCGCGTTCGTCCGACGACTCGGAGTGGAGCGAATAACGCTGCCGACACGGTGCACTCAGAGCCCATTTGGAGCGCATTGAGCGCCACGAACGCCCGCATATGGTCGCTATTGCTAAGATCAGCGACGAACAGACCTACATGATCTAGATGACCAACCGGAGACCATCATGCCGCAGTTCCCATCCGTCGAGTGGTTTGAAGCGCTTCGCGACACCGTGGCTGACGACCCACACTGGCGCGACTTCGGGATGATGGACTGCGCCATGGGCGTCAATGTCGGCGAGACCACGATCAAGCTCGTCTTTGACGGCTACGAAATCCCGGAAATCGCCGACATCTCGAAGTCGGCCGACGCCGAGGACCTCGACTTCACCCTCGTCATGCCGACCGAGCGCTGGCAGGAGATGATCGAGAACATCCAGACCAACGGCCACGCCGATCTGCATCACACGCTGAACACGATCGACCTGGAGAGTCCCGAGGAACTGGCCAAGGGCGACGACTACAACCGCCGCGACCTCTTCTACCGCTTCAATCAGACACTGCAGGACTTCTTCGACGCCTCCTCATCGATTGAGACGTCGTTCGCCTAGCCGCTCACACCTAGCCGCTCGCCTGCCTCGAATACCGTATGCAACCCATGAAGATTGCTGAACCACGTCTCCGTGAGATCCTGCGTGCCGCCGGTTGGCCAGAGGAGGAACTGGATAACGCCCTCGTGATCGCCTACCACGAAAGCCGATGGAATCCTCGCGCAGTCAACGAAGACGACCCATCCGGCGGCAGTTACGGTTTGTTTCAGATCAATGCCTGGTGGAAGTATTTCGGCGAAGAGGAGATTGGCGAGCAACTTGACCTGGACCTGGCCATGCGACCGCTCTACAACGCACGCTACGCCTTGTACATCTGGGACAAATGCGGCTGGGATGCGTGGAGCACAGCTCGATACGTTGCCTGATTCACTTGTTGCCTGGAGTTTGCTAGGGGAGACATAAGGAAAGCGACTCTCTAATGAATCGATTGTCATAGCCTGCTCAAATGGCCATTTCTGTCAAGCTGATTGACCATACGAAGGACCCAATCCGCGCCCTCTACATGGCGTACCGGGTCTGCTATTCGGCGCTGACTCCTCAGCAAGTGCTCGACCGCATCGATGATGAGCGCATCTCACCTGAGAAGATGCTCGACTTCGTCGAAGCTCGATTGCTGACCGGCCACATGTCGCCGCTCGAGCAGGTCCACTTCGAGTTCGGCATATCTGGCGTCTCGAGAGCCTTTTCGCACCAGTTCGTGCGGCACCGAATCGGGATCAGCTTCGAGCAACAGAGTCAGCGCTACGTCACCTTCCCCGGCGGCGAGTTCCCCTACACGGTGCCCAAAACCGTCGAACGGGCCGGACTTGAAGATGACATGGCGGCGCTCTTCGCCCAGGCAGGCGCGCTCTACGAGAAGATGGTCGAAGCCGGTGTCCCGGCCGAGGACGCCCGATTCCTGCTGCCCAACGCGACCAACACCAACTTCAAAATCACCGTCAACTTCGCTTCATTGCTGCACATCTCCGATCTGCGACTCTGCACCCGCGCCCAGTGGGAGTTCCGCAAGGTCGTCTCGCTGATGCGGGCCGAAGTGGTCAGAGTCGCGCCCGAGTTGGGGCGTCAGTTGCAGCCCAAGTGCGGCGAGCGCCGCCTCGGCTACTGCGATGAGAGCTACGAAGCCTGGGAAGCATGCCCAATCGGCCGCAAGCGTCCGCACAAGAACGAACTGTTCAATCTGTACGACGCCTACCGCCAGGGAGAACTCGACGATCTCGACGCCGAAGACATGGCGCTGATCGCCGCCGACACCGACGACGCCCCGGCCTACATTCGATAGGGCCTGTTCACATCGGGCGAATCGCCCCCGAATACTGCGTCATACCCGCGCCTAAGCCTCCTCCTGCTCGATCACCCGCTTCAGAGCCGCAATCTGCCCGCCGTCCGTCCGGCGAATGGCAAACCCGATCAGCGGACCCAACAGCCGATACCGGATCCCACTGAAGTGGCACTCGGCCTCCAGGCTGACGCGGCTGCTGGATTCCCCCGCAGGCTCAATCGAATACGTGTAGTCCGCACTCACACCACCCTGTTGAGAACGCAGGGTGATCGACCGACCCGGCTCGCAATGGGTAATCAGAGAATCTCGGTTCTGGCCGCGCGTGAAGAACCGAACGTGCGCGCCCTCAGCCGTCTCGCCGTCGATTGACATGGACTCAATGCCGTTCATCCAGCGAACGGCGCCGGGCCAGTCGGTGAGGACTGCCCAGACGTGTTCGGGAGGTCGGTTGATCGTCTCTGCGACAGAAATTGTCTGCGTCATTATTGAACTCCAGTGCAGCCATTCTGACCTACACAAGCCTTGTAGGACCCGTATGCGAACGAATTCCCAGTCCCCGCTTTGCGCGGGGACCCGCTCGGGCGGCGCGGCCGATCTGCTGGAGATTTCCCCCGCGGGGAAGGGGCAGGTCCCCGCGTGAAAGAGACCGATGCATAACCCCTCAACCGCCCCCGCCTCCGAGCGGGGGCCTGCTCTTTCCCTGGCTTCTGACCGGCGGCCATGTTTGTCGCCGGTATCTGGTCAACCGAGACCGATCCGAGCAGCCTGGGCTTTGCCAAAGCGGGTCCCCGCTCGGAGGTGGAGACGGGAAGCTGAGTTGTTCATAGGTCTGCGTGAAGCGGGGACTGGGAGCTTGAGCATCTGAGACACCCTGTTAAGCCGGAGACTGAGATGGAGCATTTCCTACTCCGCCACCAGCTCCAACAGTTGGACAAAGTTGCCATCCGGATCGAGCAGCGTCGTCACCAGACCGCCCCACGATTCCCGTTCCGGCTCGCGATGCACCCGGATGCTGGGATCTGCCGATATCACTCGTTCATACTCGGCCAACACATCGTCGACAAACAGGTTGATCTGCATCCGCGCCGGTTCCAGCGTCGGACCGGTAATCGCGGAGTGGTCGAGGATGCGGATGAATCCGCCTGAGGCGACGAATACCGGATCGCGAAACTTGGTCACCCGCTCCAGCCCCAGCGCATCACCGTAGAAGCGGGTCATCGCCTCCGGCTGGTCGGTACCGACCATGATTGTCAGTTCGCGCACTTCCATCACGTTCGCCTCAGACCTCCAGCGAGAGCCCGTCCGAGGCCACAACGATCGTGCCAGCAAACGCCCGTCGCGCATCTGCGACCAGTTCATCGTCGCGTTCGTCGGGCATCAGATGCGTCAGCACGAGCGTCTCGACTCCCGCGTCGCGCGCGATCTGTCCTGCCTCGAACGCCGTTGAGTGGGTTCCGCGCACGCCCGCGTACAATCCGGCCCGTCCCGCCTCCGACAAACCGGAAGCCATGCGCTCCAACACGAGGTCGGTGTAGCCCTCATGCACCAGCACATTGGCGCCCTCACACAGAGGCACCATCGTGTCGGGCGCGTAGGTCGTGTCGCCCGAGTAGACCAGCGTCCGTCCGCCTGCCTCGAACCTGCGCGCCAGGCACTCCAGGGCCGGGGCATGCGGCACCTCGACGGAGCGCACCTGCATCCTGCCCAGCTCTCGCTCGTCTCCGGGGCGGGTGAGTTCGACCGAGACGCCGTCCAGCCAGTTGCGGGTGTAGTCACTGGTCGCATTGACCCGCGCAAAGGCCAGCGCGGCTTCGATGTAGGTGTCAGTGTCGCGAGGCCCGAACACCGTCACCGGCGCGCCACGTCGCACGATCAGTCGAGAGAACAGCTCAACCACGCCCATCGCATGGTCAAAGTGCAGATGAGAGAACACCACACCAGAGACCGCGTCCGCGTCGAGGCCGGAATCAGCCATGCGCTCCATAAACCCCGGCCCGGTATCGACCAGGAGTTGGGTATCGCCATGAGACAGGTGAATCGAAGAAGCCCCCCGACGAGGATTAACCGCCGCCCCCGCCCCAGTCCCGCAAAAGGTAATGCGCATGTTCATGCTCCTCCGAAGTGGAGGGTACTCCGAACGGCGCCGTGTGACGGACACGCATATGGGAGATGCCGAGTACCCGGGAACGGGTAGCGGTGGTCTCGCCGATGGCAGCGGTGTCTCAGCCGGCCTGATCGGCCTGCTGATCGCGCTGAGCGTCGCGGCAGTCGCCGGCCTCGGTGTGCGTCGAGTGCGCAATCGGGCGTAGCTCTCGCTAGCTGACAAGCCTGTCCAAATCAGAAGGGGCGGGGCCATTTGGCCCCGCCCCCTCTCGTTTTCCGACTTTTGAGACAGTCTCATGTGAGACTGTCTCACTTGACCGCGGTGGCAACGCTCGTCGCGCTGCTCGGCGCGATGTTTGTTGCCATGGGGTCGGCGAGCGCGGGGAATCTCTCAAACTCTGGCGACGTTGTCGGAAACATCGGGGTCTGCAATGCCAGCGGAAACGTTGAAGGGATCATGCATGATGCCGACAACGACGGAACTACCACTGCTGATGTAGCTATCGCCTGCCCGGAAGATCACCTCGAGGGCGACTGGGTGCGTGTCACGCCTACGTCTGGGGATCCCGATGTAGAGCTACTGGGCCTGCAAGTCCGCATTGATGTCACAGGGGACTCTGACCTTGTAGTGCCAAACAACGGCACCGTGACGCTGACTGCCACTCCGATGGCTCGGTTCCACAATGACACGAACAGGACTCTTTGGATCAAGGATGGCGGATTTACCGTCTCTGGAGAGCTTGGCTTCCACGCGACCGGAGGTACCGAGAGCGGAAACATTCGAGAGGCTGCGCCCGACGGTGAAAACACCGCGTGGGGAGATGGTAGCGACGGCACAACCATCACTGGTATGAGCATCCCTATTCGTGCAGGTGCCACAGAGGGTGAATACACAGTCTCCATTGTCTTCCTGTACGACCACGACAACGACGACTCGGACGGAGACGGCACCAAGCGGAATGCGG
The DNA here is from genome assembly GCA_964291515.2 of Dehalococcoidia bacterium. Taxonomy (GTDB): domain Bacteria; phylum Chloroflexota; class Dehalococcoidia; order Bin125; family Bin125; genus Bin125. The sequence continues at coordinate 2,658,632 of OZ219805.1, read as the reverse complement.
AGGACGACGCCGACATTGCCGCCACCAAGCCAAAGGTGATCGTGGCGACCAAGAAGATCACAGTCGCAGACGCCGGACAGGCAGCTGACAGCGCCACATTGGACTTCGGACCTCGAGCATTCGATGACTCTCTAACACTGGATGACGAGTCCAGAGAAGGCGCCTTGTTTGGTGCGACCAACACCGCCTCTTCGGTTGTGCGACTTAAGTTGTCAGTGACGAACACCCTCGGCAATCCGTCTGCCGGCAACGGAGCAACTTCGCTCTCCTCGCTCTTTGTCTCTGCCAGTGGCGCGGAGCTCACGATCAATGAAGTCACTGCATCTGGTGCTGTAGGTGAGCCCGTGGGCATTGGCACGACTGGAACCCACAATGCCTCTGCCAACATCGAGGGCGCGAACACTTCCAGCTTCTACATCAACGTTGCGCCCATCGATGACGAGCCACGTTCAGTGTCCGTCTCGGCGACTGTGGTCGGCAAGGACGGAAGCGTCGCTCGCACAGAGGATCCCATCGACCTGAAATTCAGCGGTGACTCCGACAGCATCACGGTGACCAACGCCGGTGACACTATGTTCAACTACAACATGGTGGCCGCGGGCAAGAGTGAATCTGGGACCGGAGACAACGCCGACACGAACCATCTTGACAGCGTTGCGTTCCTTCTCAGCGCGGCTGACTCTGCCGGTAACGGCCTGCCAGTTCCTGACGTGAGAGTGGATGTCACTGACCACGAAGGCAAGCGCGTGTCGCGAGACACAATCGTTGCCACTCAGATCGACAACCCCGGTTCGTTCACCGGCAACAAGGGCTTGCTGCTCCTCAACAACAACGCCTCCAGGGCGAAGCAGTTGGGACTGGGTGAGTACACCGTGAAGGTGACGAACAAGGCTGATTCCACGCAATCTGCAGAGACCACGTTCATGGTCGTCGGTGGCGCGGACAGCGTGTCCATTGAAGTCAGCAACATGGCTCCGGCTGAGATTGGTGCCATCATCGAAGTGACCGTTACGGTGCTCGACGAAATGGGCATAGCCGTCGCTGACGACACGCTTGTCGACATCTCTAGCTCGGATGCATCGGCGGATAGCGATTCCGTGGTAGTAGAAACCGGTGACACTGAAGACCAGAAGACCGACGACGGTGTAGCAACCGCTACCTTTGTCGCGGTTGGCCCTGGCACTTCAGTCATCACCGCGGTTGCTGACGGCAAGTCAGCGGTGTCCGTCGTGACCAGCACTGCTGGCGCGTCCGACAGCGCAATGCCCGAGGAAGAAGCATCGGTGGCCTGCCTGAGCAACCTCAACGGCTTTGCGACCTGGGCTTGCGGCGTTGAGAGCTCCGCCTCGGAGATCTTTGGTCTGGTCAGTGGCCGTGGTGCGACCGCACTCCACCTGTGGAACGGTTCCGCCTGGGTCCGCTACTCGGTCGTTGACGGCACGATGGTGCCGGGCTCGAGCGACTTCATGGTTGCCGAGAACGACATCCTCTACATCAGCAACTGACTCCGCACACCGAGTGGGGGCCCAAGCGGGTCCCCGCTCGGAGGCGGGGACGGAAGCCTTAAGAAAGGAATGCTGAGATGAAACAGCACAGACTGATGTCGAGGATCGTCGGCTTGGCGCTTGGCCTGGCGCTCACAGTGGGGGCGCTGGCCGCCACCTCGGCGCAGCAGGAACCGCCCCACCGCTTCTACGGCACGGGCGCGACCGCTGGCGACATGATTGGCGTGGTCGACGACATGGGCGAAGAGCTTGGCTCGACGACTGTCGACGAGAACGGCGATTGGTACATCGACGTTGACCGCGACGATGCCGATAACGTGAGCTTCACGCTCAACGGCAAGTCCGCCGACGCCGAAGTTACCTCCGCTGGCTCCGGCCAGTCCGCCGTTGCCGTCACCGCCATGGTCATGGAAGAACCAGCCATGGAAGACGGCGAAGAGGGCGACGAACTCACCGACGGCGATGGCGACCTTGTCGACCTCGACGGCGACGAGCCAGCCATGGAAGACGGCGACGGACATATGGGAGACACCGAGTACCCAGGCACGGGTAGCGGTGGTCTCGCCGATGGCAGCGGTGTTTCGGCTGGCCTGATCGGCCTGCTGATCGCGCTGAGCGTCGCCGCAGTCGCCGGTCTCGGCCTGCGCCGAGTCCGCAACCGCGCGTAGTTCTCGCCAGCGGACAAATCCTGTCCAAATCAGAGGGGGCGGGGCCGATTGGCCCCGCCTCTTCTCGTTATCCGACTTTTGAGACAGTCTCATGTGGTTGTTCGGATATGCAGAACTGATGCTCGTCCTGGACGCTGGCTCAGTGACGCATCTCAATCCTTCGATGGCGGAACAGTAGACTCCCAAACCATGCCTCCCCTTACTGGACTCCGTGTGCTTGACCATGGCCATGTTTGGGCTGGGCCGTTGCTGGGATTGTTCCTGGCTGACTTGGGTGCTGAGGTGATCAAGGTGGGCGCTCCTCACCGGATGTCGGGGGTTTCGATTGGTGGGCAACGGGCTCCGGTCGGATCGATCGGTGGTGACCGTGGATCGACATCTGTTGATGATCCGCGGGCCTTTCACGGCCTGGACCGAGGCAAGAAGTCGATCGCGATTCATCTCGGCGACCCGCGCGGGCGCGATCTGTACTTGCGTCTGATTGCGCAGTCGGATGTCGTCCTGGAGAATTTCTCACCCCGCGTAATGCCCTCGCTGGGGCTGTCCTACGACGTGCTCGCCGAGGTCAATCCGCGGATCATCATGGTCGCGCTGTCGGCTTCAGGCGCGACCGAGGGACCCTGGCGCAACCTCGTCACCTATGGACCGTCGCTGGCGGCGCTGTATGGGCTCAAGTCGTTGCTCGGCTATCCCGACGACCCACAACCGCGCGAAGACACGGCCGACCTCGACCCGACCGCTGCCGGACATGCGTTCGTGGCATTGTTGGCGGCGCTTGAGTATCGCGAGCGGACCGGGCGCGGCCAGTTCATCGACCTGGCCCAGGGCGAGGCGACGTTGCAGCGCGCGGCGGCGCCGTTGATGGACTGGCTGCTCAACCAACGAGATGCCGGGCCGCGGGGCAATCGCGGATCGGCAATGGCGCCGCACGGCGTTTACCCAGCGCTTGGCGACGACGGCTGGATCGCCATCGTCGTGCGCAGCGACGCTGAGTGGTCGGCGTTGTGCAGCGTCGCGCCACAGCTCGAGCAGCCGGAGTGGTCAACGATGAGTGGCCGCCTCAACGGTCAAGATGCGCTCGACAGTGCAGTCTCTGACTGGACGCGAAATCACGACGCGATGGAACTGAGCATCCAACTCCAGGGGTTGGGCGTGCCGGCTTTCCCGATGATGGACCCGACGGCGCTACTGATCGACGAGGACTACAGCGCTCTAGCCAATGCCCAAATCAATCTGACAGCCGACGCGGCGGCTCCAGTACGAGGCGGCGCGCTCTACACCGGGACTCCCTGGAAAATGGCTCGGACACCAGCCGAGATATCAGGCCCCATCCCGAATCGCGGCGAGCACGACAATGATGTCTATGGGGAGCTACTGGGCCTCGATGAAGCAGCGCGAGCTGAGCTCCGCGAGTCAGGCGTGATCTAGCGCTGTTGTCGTTCACGAATCAATTCGTCCTCCGCTTCGCGAACCCCGCGAAAGAAGTCGGACCGTTCGTCGTCCGACGCATCGCTCGGCAACGCGCGTAGCTGTCGGAAGGCACGACTCATCGAGCGGCTGGCCGTGCGAACGCTCTGCTCGGTGGCGGCAAAGTTTTGCACGTTCCGAGGGTCGATACCCAGCGCCCGGCCCGTGGCGTACGAATCCTGGTTGGCGCCCATGAAGACGAAGATCCATCCCGCTCGCTGTCGGTCGCTGACGAGCTGGTTGATCTTGCGCTGATCGAATTCAGTGCTGGCATTCTCCAGACCGTCGGTCCAGATCATCAGCGTGTGCTGCTCGGTCGGGCGACCCTGGCGCCCGCACCAGGCAATGCGCTGGTCAACGCGCTCGATCATCGTGCCGATCGCGTCGTACAGCGGAGTCGTCGCGCGAGGGCTGAAGTCGCTGTACCGCAGGGGTCGCATTTTCTCGATCCGAATGCCCTCGACGATGATCTCGAACGGTTCGACGGAGTCGAACTGCGCGACCGTGAGTCGGCAGCGACCGACGCCGCTGCGCTGCTCATCGATGAACTCGTTGGTGCCATCGACGACGGCTTGCTTCAGGCCGTACATCGATCCGGATCGGTCCAGCAGGATCCAAACCTGGTGTCGCGGGATGTCCGAGCGCTTCTTGCCCGGTTCCGGCGTCTCCTTCCCGCCTCGTGGCCGTGACTTGTGCTTGGTCATCGTGCATTCCTTCCTGAGCAGGCGGTCGATAGATGTTCCTCTGCGCCTGACTTCGTGTTACATAGACACTAAGTAGATTTCGAGGTGGTGTCAACATGATACTTAGTCATGCTCCATCAGCCGACTATCCTCTGTGTGTTGCATGTCTCCACCAGAGAGGACTCGTCCCATGTGCCACCGATACGAAGCGCTGCCGGCCATCACCCCGATCGCGGGAGCGGCTGTCGACGTTGAAGATCTGACCCTGACCGCATCCGACGGCGTCCAATTCGCCGCCTTCCACGCCCGCGCCGAGTCCCCGACTGGACCCGGCATGGTGATCTTGCCCGACGTGCGGGGCCTGTTCCGCTTCTACGAGGAACTGGCGATCCGCTTCGCCGAAATCGGTATTGATGCCGTCGCAATCGACTACTTCGGCCGCACCGCCGGCGTCGGCAAGCGCGACGCCGAGTTCGACTTCTGGCCGCACGTACGCGGCACTACGCCCGAGGGCATCGCCGCCGACACCGCAGCCGCAATCGCCGTCCTGCGAGCGAACGACGCCGACCGAGCCGTGTTCACTGTCGGCTTCTGTTTCGGCGGTAGCAATAGCTGGCTGCAGGCCTCTGCTGGACACGGCATTGCCGGCGCCATCGGCTTCTATGGACGTCCAACTGCTGAAGGTCTTAACGGCGGACCAGCTCCCTCGGCCACAGTGGGGGAGATCGAAGGCGCCATCCTCGGCCTGATGGGTGGAGCAGATGAGAGCATCCCCGCCGAAGCCGTCGCCGAGTGGGACGCCGCGCTCGAGGCGGGCGGAGTTAGCCGCGAGATCGTGACCTACGAAGGAGCGCCGCACAGCTTCTTCGATCGCAGCTACGACGAACACGTCGACGCCTGCAACGATGCCTGGCAGCGAATCCAGGCCTTCATCGCAGCCAACAGCTGACCAGTTCAAGAGCCAGTTCAATCAGAACCTGAAAGGCAGGATCACATGCGAGTCACGAAATCATCCGACGGCAACACCAACAAGGGCAACGCACCGATCTTCACCGGCGGTGACGTTTGGGTGCGAGCGCTGGCCGGCTCGATCGGTGGACAGAACGCAGCCGATGACGCCGACTTCAACCTCGCCGTCGTTCAGTTCGGCGCGGGCGCGCGGACGAAGATGCACACCCACTCGTCCGAGCAAATGCTCTATGTCGTGTCCGGCATCGGCAAGGTCGGCACCGCCGACGAGGAGCACACGATCTCAGTCGGAGACTTCGCCATCATCCCGGCCGGCGAGGATCACTTCCACGGAGCAGCCGACACGGGCTCGCCGATGTCGCATCTGGCGATCACCCGTCGCGACTCAGTCACCGAGGTCACGGAAGACTAACGACCGGGTTACCGTGATGATGAGTGAGGATCCATCATGGTGACTGAACAACATCCGCAACGGCGGCACGAGCCGTGGGGTCCGCGTCCCGGCGAGGACTGGCGAGCCCATCGGTTGCGTGTGTTCGCGGATTATCCAGCCAAGGTAGCGGTCCTTCGCGTCGCTGAATCAAGAGAGCACGAAGTAGAGATTTGGCGAGAGTGGCACATCGTCAACTGGGAAGGCGACCCTGAGATGCAGCAGTTTCACAGGGAGGCGCGATACGACACTGAGGCACTGCCAGAGGAAGACGAAGACGATTTCCGCTACATCAGAAACTTGGATCAGGCGGCTGACGAACGCTCGACCCAGAAGCTTTTACGTTGGTTTGAGAACAGGTTTCCTGAGCAGGTTGATCGCTCCGCAACATAAGCATGAGATACACCGTCGGCTTGGACGCAGGAGCTAGACAAGTGCTCAGCCGATTGAGTCCTCGACCTAAAGAAGAAGTCAATCGGGTGATCAATCGCCTCGAGTCGGGTCCAGATCGTCGCCACGATCTTCCCCTTCAAGAGCAAAGGAACCTGTACCGAGCGAGAGCGGGACGACGGTCGCGCGTCATCTTTGCCGTCGACCCCGGCCATCACATCCAAGTCAAGCGCATCAGTCGTCGAAGAGATGCATACGAGGGCATTGAGCATCCGGGCTACCGGGATGTTCGCGAACTAGGATCAGCGTACGTCGCAGAAGAGGAGTCAGTATCCGCTGCGGCGGCCGATTGAGCGTACGTCCCAGGCGGCGATCACGACTCCGGCAAAGAGGGACAACGCGATCAGCCCCAGCAGGATGTTGCCGCCGGCGCCATCGATCTCTGCGAGCTGACGCAACGCAATCAGCACGGCGGCGCTCACAACCATCAAAGAGATGTAGAGCCAGTGGTGGATCCATTCGGCCGCGAAATTGACAGCGATCGCCACTCCGACCGCCAGGTTGACCACGATTAGCAGGTGCACATCAGCGTGGCGACTCCAGCCGCCCCAGGCGGTCCCAGTGAGTTCATTCAGCTCTGCGGCGGTCCCGCCCCGGATGGCGAGAAACAGCACGACAATCGCCGCACCGACCGCACCGCCAACCAGCGGACGCAGCATGCGCGGACCCATCAGATCCCACGCGCGTGACGGCAACGCGCCAAGTCGAGTCCGGCTGTGCTCGTAGGAGTGCTCGTCCATGGCTCGCTCCCGATTCTCGCCTCGTCTGAATTCGGTTATGCGTAGTTTAGATGTTGGAGCGGGTCTGACCGCCGTCAACGTTCAGGCAGGCGCCGGTGACCCAGCTCGCTCTCGGCGACGCAAGAAACGCCACCACATCGGCAACCTCTTCAGGTCGTCCGAACCGGTTGAACGCAATCGTGTCCAGGACGCTGCGCTGAATGCCCTCGGGATCAGCGTCGTATCGCGTCTGCCAGCGAGAGTCCGGCCAGGCAATCGATCCGGGCGCGACGGCGTTGGCTCGAATGTTGCGCGGCGCGAGCTCCAGCGACAGCGACTTTGCATGACTGTGCATTGCCGCCTTCATCGCGTTGTATTGCGCTGAACCGCCGGCTTCACGACCGAAGATCGAACCGATGTGGACGATGCTCGCGCTGTCTGCACCATCGCCCGATGCCGCCTCAGCCAAGTGAGGCAAGGCCGCTCGCGTCGTGCGCACCGCCGCCATCAGGTTCAGGTCGAACATGTCCTGCCAGACGTCGTCGCCCTCACCGCGCAGCGACACGCCCATGTTGTTGATCACGATGTCGAGACCACCGAAGGCCTCCACCGCAGCGTGGACCGCGCGGTCCCCTGCGTCGGCGTCGCCGAGGTCGGCGACGGTCCAATGCACTTGGCCAGAACCAGCCGCATCAATCTTCGTCGCTGCTTGCTCGAGCGCTTCGGATCGTCTCGAGCAGATCGAGACGTGAGCGCCTTCCGCGGCTAGTGAGATCGCGCAGTACAACCCGATCCCTTCCGACGCGCCCGTAATCAGCGCTCGTTTGCCGTTCAGGCCGAGATCCATGGCCGCCTCCCTGCTGCTGACACACGATGCTCGTGAATTCGTCGGCCAACAGTCTATGACCGCGTACGCTCATGGGATGGACGGTTCAACCGGCGACACCTCGTTCGGCATCGATTGGCGAGCCCTGGCGCTGACTGCGCGCCAGGCGGGTTCGCTCGTGCGCGCGTTGGCCGGAACCACGCTGTCCAATGCGCTGCAAATGCCGCAGACGCACAAGCGACGCGGTAAGACCACAGTTGCCGGACTGGAAGCGCCGGTCGAGATCATTCGCGATCGCTACGACGTGCCACATTGTTTTGCGAAGTCCGCTGCCGACGCGCTCTTCGCGCTGGGCTATGTACAAGCCCAGGATCGGCTCTGGCAGATGCAGTGGAGTCGCCGAGCCGCCACGGGTCGGCTCTCGGAGATTGCTGGTCCCCAGGCGCTGCCAGTCGACCGGTTCTGCCGCACGATCGGCATCGGACGCGCGTCTGAAGCCGCCTGGGCGGCGACACCACCACAGCGACGCGAGCAGCTTGCTCCGTACATCGCTGGGATCAACGCCGCCATCGCCCGTGCGCCGAAGCCACTCGAGGCTCAGGTGTTGGGAGACTGGGTTGGTCCCTGGCAGGCCGCCGACAGCATCGCCTGGGGCAAGTTGCTCTCCAGCCTGCTCTCGCCTGCCTGGGAACAACAACTCATGCGGGCTCGCGTCGTCGAGGCCGCTGGGCTGGACGCCCTGGCCCAACTCGACCCATCACTGGCACCCGACACCGCCGTCGCCGTCCCGCCTGAGGCGCCCTATGGAGAACTCGCCGCACCGTTGCAGGAAGCTGCAGCATCGGCGAGCCAACTGCTCGGGCTGCAGAACGGCGCGTCCAACAATTGGGCAGTCGACGGTCGGCACACGGATGATGGGATTCCACTCTTTGCCTGCGATCCACACCTCAATCCGGTCACCCCACCACACACCTACTTCGTTCACCTGCATTGCCCTGAGTTCAACGCCGCCGGCGCAAGCGTGCCCGGCCTGCCCGGCATCGTCTGGGGATTCAACGATCACATCGCCTGGGGTCCGACCGCAGCCCTGATGGCCATGCACGTCGCCGTCGTCGAGCAACTGTCCGAAGACGGCACCAAGTCGCTCACGCCGGATGGTTGGGCTGATATCGACGAGATCGAGGAAACGATCGAAGTCCGAGGCTACCCAAGCGAGCGGATCAAGCTGCGATCCACGGTCAATGGGCCGATCGTCTCCGAAGTTCTCAAGGCTGTAACTGGTCAGCCTGTAGCTGGTCAGCCTGCAGATGACGGACGCGCGATTTCGTTGCATTCGCGGATCCTCGCTCCCCGTCACGGCGGCGGAGGAATTGCAGACATGCTCTCCGCTTCGAACTGGGACGAGTTCAGCGCCGCTGCTGGCGACATGGCGGATTTCAACCTCTGTTACGCATTTGCCGACAAACGACAGGTCGGGCTCAGAGTGAGCGCCGACGTTCCCGAAGGCGACATGGTGGCGCTCCGTTTCCCCGCCGCTGGATGGTCGCCAATGGAACGCGGTGGCGCACCGATCGACGCCGTCTCCGGTGACCAACTTCCGCACGTCGTCAACCCACCGGGCGGGATGATCGTCAGCGCCAACGCTGCTCTGGCGCCACTCGCCGACAGCCGCTTCGGGGCCGAATATCTTGATCCCGCTCGCTCTGCCAGAATCCGTGACCTGCTAGTCGAGAAGGCGCCGCACACACCTGACACGTTTGCGGCTATCCAGTCCGATCGCACCTCGGCCCCTCTCAGAGAGTTCTCGCGATACATCCCCGACGAGTCGCTAGCCGGATGGGACGGTGCGATGTCCACTGACTCGGTCCAGGCCGCCGTTGTCTCCGCGACTTTGATCGAGTATCGACGACAGGCGCTGACCGACATCCTGGGGCCAAACGGAGCTGAACTGCTGGAGCCGTTACTCGCGATTCCCACGCTGGACATCTTCGCGGCGCGTGCCACTTCGTGGGCGATCAACCGAATCGAGTCCGATCTGGATGCCGCGCGCGAACACCTCATCGACGCGCACTCGCGCGCCATCGGTGTGCTGCGACGAACGTTCGGACCCGATCGTTCGACCTGGACCTGGGGACGATGTCGCCAACTGGTCCTCAAGCACAGCCTCGCCGATGCGCCCGTGATCGGGCCGTTGCTCTCGCCCGGTCCGTTCCCGCTGGGCGGCGAGGCCGACACGATCGCCCAATCCGGCGTCCTGGGGCTGCACCATTTCGACTCCTCCAGCGCCATTCCTGCGCTGCGCCTGATCGTCAAGCTCAGCGATCCACCGGAAGCGCAATTCGCCCTGGCCGGAGAGCAGATCCACGATCCGCTGCACGCCAATGGTCCGTTGACTGACGCCTGGCTCAAGGACCGATACCTGCCGCTGCTCCGAGATCGTGCTGAGATCGAAGCTGCCGCAAAGGCCACGCCTACCAGCCGCGCCGCACGACTCCAGCTCATTCCCAGAGCTTCGGTACACTGAATCACTTAGACGCACCTGAGACGATCAATTCGATGACCGATAGTCCACAGCTCGCCCTCGAGCGAATCGACGACCTTGCCGTGGTTAACGGTGGTGGATCGCTGGACGCAGACTGTGTGGCTCAACTCGCGAACGTCGTTGCGGCAATCGACGAAGATGTGCGAGCGGTGATCCTCAATCCGAATCCTTCCGTCTGGCTGGGTTTCGACGGCGTGACGGATGTCGGTGACCTGTTCTCGGTCCTGGCAGCACATCCCCAGCCGTCGATTGCCGTACTTTCCGGTCCGACACGAGGGGGTGGGCTGGAACTGGCCCTGGCGGCCGACCTGCGTGTCGCTTCGCCGAACAGCCTGATCGGATTCGATCTCGCGGCCGACGGGTTTCCCCGTGCGGGAGGCCTGCAGCGCCTGACCCGCGCAGTTGGCCGTTCACGCGCCACGCAACTACTGCTGCTTGAGGGCGACGTCGATGCGGATACCGCTCTCGACTGGGGACTCGTCAATGCCGTTGACGCCGATCCTCTGGGCGCGGCGATGGCGTTCGCTCGTTCGATCGCGTCACGCGGACCAATCGCGACCCGATATGCCAAGGACGCAATCGGCCACGGATTGGACATGCCGTTGGCCCAGGCGCTGCACTACGAGACCGAACTCACCATCCTGCTCCAGGACACCGACGACCGCGCCGAAGGCGTTGACGCCTTCGTCAACAAGCGAACACCAACGTTCAGCGGTACCTGAACAACCCAGCAACCGTGGGGATGAACCCCGCAGAGGAGGCTCGAGAGATGCGACTGATTTTGGATGAAGAGGAAACCTGGTCATTGATGACCCTGATCACCGCACAGGTGCTCGATCAGGTCGAACTGTCCGACGAAGCCATCAAAGCGATCCGCGACTGGCGCTCCACCGTCGTCGAGGGCAACGCGGCGATGGAGGCCGTGTCCAACGGCGTCAACGAGGCGCTGGGCAACACGCTCGACGAAGAGTTGACCCGCACCGTCCGCCGACGCGACTACTACCGCACCGTCCGTTAGCAACTGCCTACTACTGCAAATTCAGACAGGATCACGATCATGGTCAAAGTCGAACTCGACATCGAAGAAGCGTGGGCGGTGTTCAGCAATGTGGTCAATCACATGCTCGACGAAGTCGACCTGGACAAGTCCGACAAAGCAGCCATCCGCCGCTGGAAGTCCAGCGAAATGCGTCCCGGCCGCGAGGAAATGGACGCCCTGCACGAGAAGATGAACGACGACATCGAGCGTCTCTGGAACGTCCGTCGCAAGAGCGAAATCCGCAAGCCCGACTGGCGCTAAGCGAGTTCGTCGCAACTGAGCTGTCCCTGCTCCTCGCTCCACTCGCGGCTCGCGGCGACCGATGCACAACCGCTATACCGCCCCCGTCTTCGAGCGGGTGTCTCGGAAGTCTGCACATAGCCACGGCCTCCCAGTCCCCGCTTCACGCGGGGACCTGCTCGGGGCGCAGCCCACCTGGTTGTGGTGTTCTTGCTGCAGAGAGAGTGGGTCCCCGCGTAAAGCGGGGACTGGGACTCTGGACTCCTGAGACACCCTCCGGGGACGGGTAACTGAGCAACGCATCAGGTTCGCACGAGTTGATCTCCAGGGAAGCGGCGTTCGTCTTGCAACGACGGTTTCAGGCCGCTGACCACCACTACTATCCAGCTATGCCCGATTCGCCGATCCTCTACGACAAGCCCTTCGACGGAGTCGCCAGCATCACGCTGAATCGTCCCGAGGCGCTCAACGCGATCAACATGGCCATGCGTGACGACCTCTGGACGTTCATCCAGGCTGCGCTGATCGACCCCGACGTTCGTGTGCTGATCTTCCGCGGCGAGGGGCCGCGCGCATTCTCGGCCGGTGCAGATATCTCCGAATTCGGCAGCGCTCCATCACTGCATGCGTCGCGCGAGGCAAGACGCCAGCGCGATCTCTGGGCGCTGCTGGAAGACCTGCCAATAGCCACCATCGCCGCCCTGCATGGATTCTGCTTCGGCGCTGGAATCGAGCTACCGCTCTACTGCGACCTGCGCATCGCCGCTGACAACACGCAGATCGGCTTGCCTGAGGTCTCGCTGGGATACATTCCTTCGGCTGGCGGAACGCAGCTCATGCCGCGGATCGCGCCAGCGGCTGCTGCCAGGGGACTGATCCTCAGTGGCGACCCGATCGACGCACAGCAGGTGCTGCGATGGGGCATCGTCCATCGCGTGGTCTCAGTTGAAGAGCTCGACGAAGCCGTCTCTGTAGCCGCGCAACAACTCGCGCTGGTAGACCCTGAACTCATCTCGGCGGTCAAACGCAGCATCAGACGCGGCCTTGATCTGCCTATGTCAGCAGCGATCCGCCAGGACACGCTGACCGCACGGCGTTTGCGCCATACACTGACTGATTGTTAACCAAACACTCGCCCGCTTGCCCAGCCAACCGCGAAGGAGCCCCCCATGAACACTGCCGACATGCTCGATATCGCTGCAGCCAACGTCCCCGATCGCATCGCCCTGCTCTGCGACGAGACCAGCAAGACCTTCGCCGAGCTTGCCGCCGATGTCACCGTGCTGGCCAACGCCCTGCAGGGCATCGGCCTCTCACATGGCGACCACGTCGGCGTCATGTCTGTCAACTCGGCCGAGTACGTGATCATCTACTACGCCTGCGCCAAGCTCGGCGTCACCTTCGTGCCGCTCAACTACCGCGCCAAGCGCGAAGAGCTGACCTACATGATCAACACCGTCGAGGCGAAGGCGATCTTCGTCTCCGACCGCTACCAGGATCTTGTCCGAGCGATCAGGGACGACTGTCCCTCGGTCGAGCACTACATCGCACTCGAGAACGATGTCCCTCTGGGTCAGAAGCACTACCGCGATCTGATCGAGGCCGGCTCAGACGATTTCCTCTACGCCCCGGTCGAGGACCACGATCCGACCGTCATCATCTACACCTCCGGCACCACCGCCATGCCCAAAGGCGTCCAGGTCACCTACGGCGACCTCTCCAGCTACGCCATGAACACGATCGAGATGGCAGACCCGTCAGGCATACACAACAAGACCCTGCTCTCGGTGCCGCTCTTCCACATCGCCGGCGCGACCACCATGATCTCCTCCGTCTGGGGCGGACGCACGCTCGTGATTCTGTCGCAGTTCTCCCCTGCTGGCTGGATCGACGCTGTCGACACCCATGGCATTACCCATTCAATGGTCGTCCCGACGATGCTCAAGCGCACGATGGAGGACGAGAATTTCGCCAACTTCAAGGGCGACACGCTGGAGGTCCTCACTTACGGCGCCGCGCCGATGCCCTACGACGTGATCCGCGCTGCGGTTGACGTCTTCCCCGCCAACGTCGGCTTCATGAATGCCTACGGCCAGACCGAGTCGACCAGCACGATTTCTTTCCTTGGCCCCGACGATCACCGTCTCGATGGCTCGCCTGAAGAAATCGCCGTCAAGGAGCACCGTCTGCGTTCGGTCGGCAAGGTCATGCCCGATATCGAGGTCCTCATCCTCGACCCGGCCGACAACGCGGTCGGCACCGGCGAGGAAGGCGAAATCTGCGTCCGCGGCGACCGCATCATGAGCGGTTACCTGAAGCAGGAAGAGGCCACCGCCTCAGCCATCCGCGACGGTGTCCTGCACACCGGCGATGTCGGCTACCTCGACGACGAGGGCTACCTGTTCATCACCGGCCGGACCAAGGACCTGATTATCCGCGGAGGCGAGAACATTGCCCCGGGCGAGATCGAGCAGGTGCTGGAAGGCCACCCAGCCGTCGCCGAGGCGGCCGTGATCGGCGCGCCCGACCTCGAGTGGGGTGAAGTCGTCAAGGCGGTCGTGATCCTGCACGAGGGCCAGTCCCTGACGCTCGACGACGCGGTCGCCCACACCAAGAGCCAACTGGCCAGCTACAAGGCCCCGACCTACATGGCCGTCGTCGACACGCTGCCCCGAAACCACATGGGCAAAGTCCTCAAGAACGACCTGCGCAAAACCCACGGCGAAGCCAAGAACGGATGAGTGTCTTTCTGAGCCGCAATCGCATCACACTTCGACCTGCCTTCCGAATGGCGGCTGCCGTAGCCGTCCTGATCGCCATGGCGGTCAGCGTCGCCTGTGGCGACAGCGAGACCAGCGGGACCAGCGTCGACATCGCCTTGCAGGAATGGGGCATTAGCCCGGCAGCGATCGAGGTCCAGGCCGGCACGATCACCTTCAACGTCACCAACGATGGCCCTGACGACCCGCACGAGTTGGTGATTATTCGCATCGGAGGCACTGCCATCGGCGACATTCCGGTGGTCGACGGCATGGTTCCCGAGGACGAAGTCGACTTTGTCGCAGAAGTAGAAGAGATCGACGTTGGCGAATCGGAAACGCTGGAGATTGAACTGACCGTCGGCCGCTATCTCCTGCTCTGCAACATCGTTGAAGAAGAGGACGACGGGACCGAGAGTCACTATGAAATGGGCATGCGCGCCTTACTGACCGTAAACTAGGCCAGCCTCCGATTCGTCGATGGATGGTCGGATCAAGTTGTTCAGTCCACGTCGTTGTGGCGAAGAAGGAGCTCGGTGACGCGGTGCTGCAACCGTGTGCTCGTTCGAGCTGCGACCAGGCGCCCCCCCTCCCCGTTGACTCTGCTGCCCACACTGTCCACATCGATGTCCGCTGACTGATCGACCTCCATACGCCTGCATCTCTAGCGTGGCGTGATGCGACGTCTTCCCATCCTCGCTGCGCTGGTGCTCGCGGCCCTCATCGCCGCCTCGGCCTGGTTGGCGATTGAGGCTGAGTCCGATCCCGAACCTCTGACGACCACCGAGCATCTGCCCCGCGACGATGAGCAGGCTCAGCAAGCGCAAGCCCAATCCCAGCCCGACGAACCCGACGAACCTGAAGATGAATCGGAGTCGGAATCCTCCGACCAGGACTCTGATTCCGACCAGGACGCACCAGCTCAATCCGAAGAGCCGGCTTCGCTGGAAGACGGCAGTGATGATCAATCAGGCGACGCAGCTTCCGACGAACATGCAGACGCTGAGCAGCAAGAACAGTCCGGCCAAGCGGAAGAGTCGGCGACGATGTCCGACGAAGACATCGCCGAACGACGGTTGATCAAGGCGCTCGACATCGATCGGCGGCCGCACGACCAGTCCGCCCCGGCTGCGCGCCAGCACACCGTTGAGGAGGGCGAAACACTTCTCGGCATCGCGGACGCCTACGGCGTTGACATTCAGCGCCTTCTCGACGACAACGATCTCGCTCTCGACGCCATTCTTCACGTTGGCGAGACCCTGCGCGTGCCCTCCTCGTTCACGTACACCCCGTTGCAGGCCACGCCTGGGCCGGAACCTTACTCCGGCGGTGGCCTGATCTGGGGAACAGTCACAGACATGGAGCGCGACGTTATTCATTCGCTTGTGGTGGGCTTCATCGACCACCGAGCAGGTCTACCGGGCGCGCCCGATCTCGTCATCGGCTGTATCAACCGTCAACTCGTCGTCGAACTCTCCTGGCAGCCTGCCGAGCTGAGTCCCCCGCCGGCCGATGTCCGCGTGTACTGGCGTGTCAACCATGGTCCCCTGCTGACGAGCCGTTGGACCTATGCGCATGGCGTCCTGTCCGCTCCCGACCCCGAATCGTTGATCGGCTCGCTGCATGGCGCCCTTGATCTGCGCTTGTACCCCGAGGCTCCCGACGCCAGGTTCTGGTTCTACTGGTACCCCAACGTCGGCCAGATGGTCGAGACGCCCGTGCAGCCGAATCTCAACAACTGCGGCCGCTGACCGCCCGCTCTCCATCCCTGCATCAGCCACGTGCGATAATGTTCCAACGCAAGATTGAGGATCGACTTGTCGGCTGGGGGTGTTGCGGTGACGAAATCGGCTGTCAAATCAGACTCTAGCAAACGCCAGACGACTACGACGTCAACAGGGAAACGCGTCTCGGCTCTGGCCATTCCTGCCTGGCTGCCGTTGGGCGGCATCCTGCTGGTTTCAGGCGCGGAGACCGTCCGCGTCACCGGCGCGCACCGCGAGCTGTTCTTCAACATCGATCATTTCTGGGTGCTCTACATGCTGCTCCCGTTGGTGATCGGGATCATCATCTACGGCCTCGTCCGACGCTCCCGTGTCTGGCGACTGGGCAAACCGAGCTTCAACTTCGACGACATGCCCCAGCGCTTGGGCCGTGTGCTCAAAGGCGGCGCAGGCACAGAACGCGTCCTCAACGACCCCTACTCCGGCGTCATGCACATGTGCATCATGACCTCGATGATCGTGCTCTTCCTCGTCACCGCGCTGCTCGCCATTGACGATTACGTCCCCGTCGACATCCTCGTCGGACCGCGATACCTCGGCTATTCGCTCGTCGCCGACATCTTCGGCCTCGTCGGCATCATCGGCGTAGCGATGGCGGTCGCCCACCGCTGGGTTCGGCCGCGCACGGCATGGCTGCCGACCTGGGAAGACTGGCTGATCCTCGGCGGCCTCGGCGCGCTGCTGATCACCGGATTCCTCGTCGAAGGCCTGCGCATCCACACGTCCGAGATCGACGTACATCCGGAGTGGTCCTACTGGTCCCCGGTCGGTTACGTCGTCGCCTTGATGTTCTCCGGCGTGCGCATCTCCGCGGCACTCGACATTCACACCGCGTTCTGGTGGATCCACATGGTCGGTGCGCTCTCCTGGATCACGCTGCTCGGATACTCCAAGCTCAACCACCTCGTCCTCGCGCCGGCGAACGCCTTCCTCAAGCGCACGACGGCCCCCGGCAAGCTCGACATGATCGAGAACATCGAGGAACAGGAGCACTTCGGCGTCTCGCAGCTTGAGCACTTCTCGATGAAGCAGCTCTTCGAACTCGATGTCTGCGTCCGCTGCGGTCGCTGTACCGACAACTGCCCGGCCGACATCGCCGGACAGCCGCTCTCGCCCATGCACATCATCCAGGACCTCAAGTCCTATGCCACCGATGTCGGCGAGCGAAAGGTCGCCAACCTGGTTGAAGGCAACGACCTCAACTTCGGCCTCGATGACGAGCCCGCCATGGTCGGCGGCGTGATCCGGGATGAGTCGCTGTGGGCCTGCCGAACTTGTGGTGCCTGTGTTGAGGCCTGCCCCGTCTTCATCGAGCACGTTCCGACCATCGTCGACATGCGCCGCTCCCTCGTCATGGAAGAGGCGCGGATGCCTGACACGGTGCAAGGCACGCTGGAGACCCTTGAACGTCAGGGCCATCCCTGGCGCGGCACGCCGTACACCCGAGAGACATGGATGGAGGGCATCGAAGATCAGGTGCCCGAGTGGACCGGCGAGCAAGACTATCTCTACTTCGTCGGCTGCACCGGCGCCTTCGTCGATCGCGCCCAGGACATCACGCGCTCAGTCGTCTCGTTGCTGTCCGAGGCCAACGTTTCCTTCGGCGTGATCAAGGGCATGGAATCATGTAACGGTGACCCAGCCCGTCGCCTCGGTCACGAGTATCTGTACCAAATCCTCGCCGAGGGCCTGATCGAGCTCTTCAACGAGACCGGCGTCAACGACGAGCAGAAGACGGTGATCACGCACTGCCCGCACTGCTTCAACACGTTCCTCAACGAGTACCCGGACATGGGCGCCAAGTTCAAGGTGATTCATCACACCCAGCTCCTCGAGCAGCTCGTTGATCAGGGCCGCCTCGTCCCCCGCGGCGATGGACCCGAACAGACCATCACCTATCACGACAGCTGCTACCTCGGTCGGCACAACGACATCTTCGAGGCGCCGCGACGCATCCTCGAGCAGGTGCCCAACGTCACCCTGATCGAAATGCCGCGTAACCGTGAACAGGGCCTCTGCTGCGGCGCCGGCGGCGGCAACATGTGGATGGAAGAGCAAGGCAAGAGTCGCGTCAATGAAGTCCGCGTCGAAGAAGCAGTCGCGACCGGCGCCGACTCAGCCTGCACAGCCTGCCCGTTCTGCATTCAGATGTTTGACTCTGGCATCGGAACAGTGCAACTCGACGTCGAAGACGACGACAAGCTCAAAGTCCTCGATGTCGCCGAATTGCTCCAGGCCGCAGCCGTAACCGAAACTCAGGATGCTAACTAAGCTGGGAGTCTGCAACGAAGCTGGGATGCGGAAGGCGAAATGACAGCACCTGAACCGGACCCCACCGTGCGAGAGGTCGCGCAGCGAATCCGCTCACGCCCGCCCAACTCACAGACTGGTAGTGAGCGGCGCATCTCCGACGCCCTCGTCGATGCCTTCGCCCCCGAGTTCTATGCCCTCCAACGGCGTATCGGAGGAGTTGAAGAGCGCCTAGACCAGCGCATCGACGGGCTGGAGGAGCGCCTGGATGGCCGGATCGACTCCCTGGAGGCGAAGGTCGATCGACTGGGTGCGCACATGATCGACCGGCTAGGCGATATGGACGCCAAGCTAGATCGGCTGCTCAACAGAGTCGAAGACGGTCAAGCACCGGGCGGCTAGCTGGCTGAACAGGAGCGCCGGGCGGGCATGGGGACTCTTGAACGCCTCGCTGGCCCCGAGCAAAGAGCCTGAAGAGTAGGCACGATACAAGTCTCAACCCTTCACCTCTTGACTCGGCAACCATGAACACGCTGCCCCATCTCGGGCTTGTTGCCCGTTTCATGCTCATCGTCACCAGGCATTCTGTATCCCATCTGACTGCCCGTCTTCCTGTGGAGCGACACAATAGCCAATTGGACGCGCGACCAGATTCCCGTCCAATTGAAACCGCTTCGAGTTCATCTTCCAGTCAGTGAGGAACCGATGGATGTCATCGTCTGTGTGAAGCAGATTCCCGATCCCGAAACGCCCGCCGCCGCCTTCAAAGTCGACGAGCAGGCCATGCAAGTGCTGCCCGCGCAGGGCATCTCACCTGTCATCTCCCCATTCGACGCACAGGCGGTTGAGGCCGCGCTGCGCATCAAGGACGTCTCCGGCGACGGCAGCGTCAACATCATCTCGCTTGGCCCCGATTCCGCCCGCGACGCGATCAAGCACTCGCTCGCCATGGGCGCCGACGAGGGCTACCACCTCAAGGACGATGCCTTCGAAGGCGGCGATGCCTGGACGACCGCGCTGGCGCTGTCCAAGGCGATCCAGCACATCGGCACACCCGACGTGCTGATCTTCGGCCGCCAGGCCGCCGACTGGGATCAGGGGACCGTCGGCAGCATCGTCGCCGAGCTGCTCGATCTGCCATCCGCCACCGTCCTCCGCGCCGCTGAACTGAACGGTGACAGCATCATCGTCTCGCGTGTCGTGGCCGACGGCTTCGAGAACATCGAACTGCCGACGCCATGCGTACTGACCATTTCGAACGAGTTCGGCGATCCGCGCTACCCCCAGCTCCGGCAGATTATGCAGGCCGCCCGCAAGCAGGTCACGGAGCTCACCGCTGCCGACCTCGGACTCGACGCGTCAGAAGTCGGAGCGGCCGGCGCACGCGTCCAGATGCACGCGCTCTACCAACCGACGAGTGATGTCGAGGTGGAGATCATCGAGGGCGACACCCCCGAAGAGAAAGCCGCCGGTCTCGTCAACGCGCTCCGCGAGGCGAAGATTCTCTAGCAAGGTCAGGATCTCCCCCTCTGGGGAGGGCTGTCGCTGAACACCAGCAATTCTTCTCCCCCCTCTGGGGGAGATGCCGCTGAAGACCATCAATCATTTCCCCCCTCTGGGGGGAGATGCCGAAGGCAGAGGGGGGCTCCCCTGCCGCAGATCAAGTAAGGAACCTCGAAATGGCCTCCATCCTAGTCATTGGCGAAACCGACGACGCCGGCCTGACCGCTCCCACCCTGGAATTGCTCGGCGCAGCTTCGCGACTGAGCGGCGATCTGGGCGGCGGCGTCGCCATCGCGCTGATCGGCTCCGGTCTCGGAGACGCCGTAGCCGCAGCCGGACCCGCCGGAGCCGACACCGTCTACACCGCCGACTCCGACTCCCTCGCCACCTACCAGACCGACAGCTACTTGCCCGTCGCCCAGGGCATCGTCGAGCAGGACTCGCCCGCAGTCGTGCTGATGTCGCAGTCCAGCATGGGCCGCGACCTTGCGCCCCGGTTGTCCACACGCCTCGGTTCGGCCGCCATCATGGACTCACTCGGCCTCGAGGTTGAAGGTGACCGCGTCAAGGCGACCCGCAGCTGCTACGGCGGCAATGCGCGACAGGTGGTGACCGTCCAGACCGACCCGCAGATCATCACCGTGCGGCCCAAGTCGCAGGACCCGCTCGAAGCCGACGCATCTCGCTCGGCAGATGTCATCGCTGTCGACGTGGCAGAGCCGACGCTGCGCGCCCGCACGACGGGCAAGGAGCAGGCCGAGTCCGATGGCATCCGCCTCGAGGATGCCGAGATCGTCGTTTCCGGTGGGCGCGGACTGGGCGGTCCCGAGGCATTCTCCGACCTCGAACGGCTGGCCGGCGTGCTCACCGCCGCTGTTGGCTCCTCACGCGCCGCCTGCGACCTCGGCTGGTACCCGCCGTCCCAACAGGTGGGCCTGACCGGCACCGTCGTCTCGCCGACGCTCTACGTCGCCATTGCCATCTCCGGCGCCAGCCAGCACATGGCCGGTTGCGGCGGCTCGAAGAACATCATCGCGATCAACAAGGATCCCGACGCGCCCATCTTCGGCTTCTCACGCTTCGGCATCGTCGACGACTACAAGAAGGTCCTACCGGCCCTCGAGTCAGCCTTCGCCGCGGCACTCGATTAGTCGGAGCTCCGCCTATTGCCACTCTGCGACAGCTCCCTCCGCGCCTACGGAGACCTTTGCAAGACCCCTCAACCGCCCCCGCCTCCGAGCGGGGGCCTGCTCCTTCCCTGGCTTCTTACCGGCGGCCATGTGTGTCGCCGGTATCTGGTCAGCCGGGAGCTATCCGAGCAGCCTGGGCTTTGCCAAAGCGGGTCCCCGCTCGGGGGCGGGGACGGGAAACTGAGTTGTTCAAAGGTCTCCCTACGCGAGGACAGGCTCCGCGAGGGGAAGCAAGTTAATCAAAGGTCTTTTCCAAGGGGGAGCAACAGGATCCGAAGGCGGGGTAAGGTCTGCTCGGCGGTGACGCAGCGAACCGAAACCGGTTCCGGCGGAGCCAGAGTTTCGCCTGAGAGGTCCTAGACGCCTTGCGTCTTGCGCCAGGTCCGAATCTGACCGGCGTGCTCCATGTCGTGCCCGATCAGGCCGTCGATCAGCTGATTGAGCGAGTACGGCTCACCATCGATATCGAACGACGGTTGATCCCGTTCTTCATCAGTGAACTGACTGACCTGGTGAGCGACGCGCTCGCGGATGCCGACCAACATCTTCAACAGATCGTCGATCGGTCGGTCGACCCAATCGCCGGGGGCGGCATCGTTGATTTCGCGTTCGGTCGGTAACGGGCCGATCGGCATCCCGTCGGCCGAGCGCTCGATGGCGTTGACGAACCATGCGTCCCAGCCGACCAGATGCGCGAGGCAATCTCGCACGCTCCAGGAGCCGATCACATTTGGCAATTCAAAGGACTCGTTGGAGAGTCCCTCTACGGCTTCTAGCAGATAGAATCGTCCGTCAGTGCAATCGGTGGTCTCGGATTTCGGCTCGGCGATCGCCATAGAGGACTCCCCAGATACTCTCCAGATACTCTCAGAGGCGCAGCGAACCATGTCGTTCGGGGTGCGCGGTAGCTACGCGAGCTGCCTGGCGCTGCGACCCGGCATCAACGCGGAACGCCGATGCGGATGCTTACCGGGTTGCCCCTGCCGCGTCCGCATGATTCGTCAATTGGTTGTTAACCCTACCAATCTGGTCAAGGCCCTCATGCTGACTGGGACACAGTTCGCGCGTCGGCAGAATCGCGTAACGCTGCCGACACATGGACGCACCGGTTGACCAGCCCCAACCTCAGGAATAGGCTTGTGGCTCAGCGTGCGTCCGCGTGGCCAACTCCCTATCGGTTGGTTAGAAGCGGCTGGACGACGCCACAGGTGCGGGGACGCCAACTCACTATGCGTTCGATTGGACTTACCGGCGGGATTGCCTCGGGCAAATCGACCGTCGTCAACCAACTGCGAGAACTTGGCGCGGCCACCATCGACGCCGACATCCTTGGACACCAGACCTACGAGCCGGGCACCGAGACCTTCAAACAGGTCGTCGCCGCATTCGGCGATGACCTGGTCGCCGAGGACGGCACGATCGATCGCAGCAAGCTCGGCCCCAAGGTCTTCGGCCATCCCGACGGCATGAAGCGCCTGACAGACATCGTCTGGCCTGGTATTCGCGCTCTGGCTGAGGCTGAGTTGGCGCGGCTCCAGGCAGCCGGCACAGATGTCGCGGTGCTTGAAGCCGCGGTCATGATCGAGGCCGGCTGGCAGGACTTGGTCGACGAAGTCTGGGTCGTTGCCGTGAGTCGCGACACTGCACGCGAGCGCCTGATGGCTCGCAACAACTTCCCCGCCGAAGAGGCCGACAAGCGCATCGACTCGCAGATCACCAACGACGAGCGACTCAAGCACGCCGATGTGCTGATCTCCAACGACTGCAGCATGGAGGTCGCCGCACAGCGCGTTGATCGCGCCTGGGCCGGCATGCAGGCCGACTCATAGGCTGTACCCGATAACCAACCCGTCACCTACCACCAAACAGGCCACCAGCCAGGGACAAATCAGGAACACACTCGTCGCAGACCATGCGGCAGAGGGGGAGAGCGTTTGATGACCACTGCATCCGCACCGTTGACCGAGTACAAGAGTTGGGCCGTTGAGGAATTTCGGCTCGAAGAAGAGCCCTATTACGTTCCCGTCAGCGATGAGATCGAAATCTTCGAGGCGGCCTGGAACAACAAGATTCCCGTGCTGCTCAAAGGTCCGACCGGTTGCGGCAAGACTCGCTTCGTCGAGTACATGGCCTACCACCTCAACCGACCGTTGGCCGTTGTCCGCGACGGCAAGACCGAGATCGAAGAAGAGTCCAACCTGCCGCTCGTGACGGTTGCCTGCCACGAGGACCTGACCGCCTCCGACCTCGTCGGTCGTTACCTGCTCGAGGGCAACGAGACAGTATGGATCGATGGCCCGCTCACACGCGCGGTCAAGGCGGGCGCCATCTGCTACCTTGATGAAGTCGTCGAGGCGCGCAAGGACACGACCGTCCTCATTCACCCGCTGACCGACCACCGCCGCATTCTGCCGGTCGAGAAGAAGTCGCAATTGCTTCAGGCGCGCGACGGCTTCCTGCTTGTCATCTCATTCAACCCTGGCTACCAGTCGGCGCTCAAGGACCTCAAGCAGTCCACCCGACAGCGCTTCGTCGCCGTCGAGTTCGACTACCCGCCGCGCGAGACCGAGGCCGAGATTGTCCAACACGAGGCTGGCTGCTCGCCCGAGATCGCGCTCAACCTGGCCAAGATGGCCGAGAAGATTCGCAACCTGCGAGAGCACGGCCTGGCCGAGGGCGCCTCGACGCGTCTGCTGATCTACGCCGGACGGATGATCGCGCAGGGTGTCTCCCCGCGCCGCGCTTGCCAGGTCTCCATCGTCTGGCCGCTAACCGACGACGGCGAAGTTCAGCGCTCGATCGAGGAAGTCGTTTCCTCGATCTTCGAGGACTAGGACCGGACAGAGCTGCCAGTGCGGATCGGCATCGTCTCCGATATCCATTGCAACGCGGCCGCGCTTGATCGCGCCGTCGAGCAGATGGGCGACATCGACGAGTTGCTCTGCGCTGGCGACGCCTGCTACCAGTACCGCTTCTCCAACGACGTCGCCGCGCGCATCAAGCAGCTCGGCGGACGGTACGTGCTCGGCAACCACGAGGAGATTCTGCTCTCCGAGGCCGGCGCACGCGCCCAGGCCTCGCCCAGCGTGGATCAGTCGCTGCTCGAGTGGACGCGCGATCAACCGCACCTGATTCGTGCCGATGTCGGCGCCAAGAAGCTGCTCATGTTCCATGCGACGCCCTGGGCGCCGTTCCGCGACTACCTCTTCCCGCATGACCCGCAGCTTCAGCGATTGGCCGAGGAAGAGGCCGACTTCATCATCTATGGGCACACTCACGCGCCGTTGGTCAAGCGGATTGGACGGGCGCTGATTGTCAACCCTGGATCAGCAGGCGAAATGCGCGGGACTGACCAGGTCCTGACCTATGCTGTGCTGGACACTGCCGATGACCACGCCGAGATTCATGAGATCCGATTGACAAGCTAGCTCCTCCCCTTGCTGCCACGTTCTTCCCCCGCTGGGGGAGATGCCGAAGGCAGAGGGAGGGCGTCCGAGGCGGAGCGCCGCAGGAAACGAGACACTCATGACGACACAGCTAGTCGAAGAGGCCCGCGAGGGACTGCGCCAGTTCCCTCCCGCGCTCGCCCAGGAGTTCGAGTCTGCCCTCGAAACAGTCCAGCCTGTGCTTGAGCCGGACGAACTCGCCCAGTGGTTGCGAGATGGCCTCGACATCGCCCGTCATTCGCTGCGTAGCTGGGAAGCTGCCTCCGAGTACTTCCGTGCCTCGGGCCCCGTGCTCGAACAGATCACCTACGACCGCATGCGCGAATGGTGCGCGGTCGGCATTGAGTTGATGGATACCTCCCCGGCGCTGTCGGGCGCACTGTTCCGTGCCTCGCCCGCCGTCCTGCCGCATCTCTCCGTGCCACAGGCCAACGACTGGGCCGCACAGGGCAAGTCGCTCTACAAGGGCACCTGGAAGTCCGGCTCGCTCTCGGCCCAGTACTTCGATGTCTCACCGCAGATTCTGCCCCACCTGCCACTCACCCAGATGCGCCTGCTGGTTGACCTGATCGACTCACTCGCATCGCATTCCTACGAACTCGCTTCAGCCTGCCTCGGCATGGCTCCCGGCGTCCTGGCTCAGCTTGACCGCGCCGACCGAGCCCCCTTCCTCGAGTTCGGCGGCATCGTCGCCCACACCGCATGGGTCGACGCGCGCGTCTACTTCGAGCGCGGACCGGGCGCACTGCGCCAGGTCGGCGAAGAGCAGCGCCCGCGCTACCTCTCTCTCGCTGGACAGGTCGCGATGCAGGTTGGCCGGCTTGGCCACCCGTACTTCATCGAGGCCGCTCAGGCCCTGTCGGAAGTCGACAAGGACATCCACGAAGGACTGCTCGAGTTGTCCGAACAGCTCGCCCAGCACTCCGGCGACGCCGCCATGGAGTTCATCAAATCCTCGCCGCGCGTCGCCGAGCGACTCGGCATCGATGACATCGCTCGCTGGCAGGAGTTCGGACTGAACATCCTGCAGCAGTCGCGCGACGGTGGTGAGGCCTTCTTCCGCCTCGAATCCGCCCGCGGCGAAGAGGTCATGGAAGCGCTCAGCAGCCGCGTCGACCTCGACCGCGTCTCCGAGCTGATTCGCATGTACTGCAAGGCCCTGACCGGCGTCGACGTCGGAGTCAAGGCGTCCGAAGAACTCACTGCCAAGGGCGTCGGCTGGGTCGACGAGAGCAGCCCCACAACTGAGGGCACCACGATCTACCTGCCCGAAAACGTCGAGCGCTACCCGACCAAGGAAGAGAACTTCGCGGTCTACAAGGTCTTCGCGACGCACCAGGCCGGACGACTCGAGTTCGGCTCCTTCGAGTACCAGTCCAAGATCAATCCGGAACTCTTTGCCTCCGAGTCGAATGGCACGCAGAACGGCCACGGAACCAGTTCAGGCAATGGTGCCGGCGTCGCCCCAGCAGGCGTCGAAGGCGAAGAGACTGAGATTCACACCGACATGGAGATCTTCTTCGACCAGTTCGAAGATCGCCGTCTTGCCCACGACCTCTTCACCATCGTCGAGGACACGCGCATCGACACGATCGTCAAGCGTGAGTACGCCGGCGTGCGCCGAGCCTTCTCGCGGCTGCAGCAGGCGGCGATCGAACGCCGCCGACCGGTCGAGGACATGCCCGCCCGCCAGGCGATGGTCGAGAACCTGCTCCGAGCTTCGTTGGACGAAATCGGCCGCATCCGCTGGCCGGGCGAGCTGGCCGAGGAGCTGCGCACCCCGCTGCGCGTCCTCAACCGCATCCGACAGGATGGCGCGACCGTCCAGGACAGCGCCGCCGCCACCGCCCTGCTCTACGAGTGGTTGTCAAGCATTCCAAACGTCGAGCTGGACACCGAAGACTGGTCCGACTTCGAACAGGAGATGTCGGGCGACCCCGACTCCGGTGAAGATTCCGACATGATGCCCGGCTCAGGCTCTTCAGGCCTTGAAGAGTCGTTCATGCCCTTCATGCCTGGTTCCGAAGAGCAGCCTTACGACAGCCCCGATCCGGTCGACTTCCGCGGCGATTTCAAGCCCGAACTCGTCCAGTTGCTGATGAAGCTCAAGGGCGAGACCGGCTCCGGCGACGCACCGCCCATCCCGCTGACCAAGGAACAACTGCAAGAGCTGCTTGAGAAGTCGGTCGAGATCTCGATCAACGAAATGATGGACATGGACCTGGCCGAGTCGTCAGGCATGTTCCTCGACAACCTGCTCAAAGAGGTCAACCAGATCCAGGGTGAGCGCCAGGAAGGCCAACAGGCCATGGGCGACGACTCCACCGGCGCCGAAGACGGCGAGGAGTTGCCCGTCGAGGCCGCGTCGTTCTACTACGACGAGTGGGACTTCCGCGCCGCCGATTACAAGCCGCGCTGGTGCCGTGTCCAGGAGCAGCGCGGCGAGGCCGGCACGACCAACTACTACGCCGAGACCCTGCACGAGCACACGCAGCTCGTCCAGGAAACGCGCAAGCAGTTCGAGATGTTGCGACCGGAAATGTTCCGTAAGATGAAGCGCCTGACCGACGGTGAGGACTACGACCTCGACGCCGTGATCGAGTGGTACACCGAGAAAATCGCCGGCGGCGCCTCCGAAACCAAGCTCTTCTACCGCCGCAACAAGGTCGAGCGCGATGTCGCCGTCGCCTTCCTGCTCGATGTCTCCGCGTCAACCGATGAAGAGATCCAGAAGCACCACGATCAGCGTCAGGACGACCAGTTCGACGACGATCCGCGCAAGTACCTCAGTTGGTGGGCGCAGCGTCGCGCCGAGGCCGCCCGTCACCCGGGCAAGCGCATCATCGACCTCGAGAAAGAAGCCGTCGTACTGCTGATCGAGGCGCTTGAGACCATCGGTGACAAGTACGGCGTCTACGGCTTCTCCGGTTATGGCCGCGACAACGTCGAGTTCTTCGTCTACAAGGACATGGACGAGCCCTTCGGCGACCGGATCAAGGAGCGTATCGACAAGATTGCCCCGGTCCGCTCGACCCGCATGGGCCCGGCGATCCGGCACTGCATCTGGAAGCTGCAAAACACCGATGCCAAGGTGAAGATCCTGATCCTGCTCTCGGACGGCCGACCCCAGGATCACGGCTACGGACGCGACCGCACCGAGAAGGAATACGCCATCCACGACACCAAGATGGCCCTGACCGAGGCGCGACGCGAAGGCATGATCCCCTTCGCCTTGACCGTCGACCGAGCCGGTCACGACTACCTCAAGCAGATGTGCCAGGACATGGCCTACGAAGTCGTCGCCGACATCGAGTCCCTGCCCCGCCGACTGCCAGCCCTCTACCGCCGCCTCACCGGCTAGCGGCCCAAAGCCCTACCCCTTACCCCCCTTAAGTCCCCTCTCCCTCTGGGAGAGGGTTAGGGTGAGGGTCCCCTCACGCGCTACCATGACCGCATGACATTCATCGCCGGATCACTCACCGTCGGGGGCATCGCCGCCGCATTCGTCGCCACCCTGATCAACCAGGATTCAACCGGCCTCTACATCATCTGCGCCGTCATCGCCGCTGCAGGTCTCGCCCTGATGCTGCTGCACGTCGCCAAGTCGAGAGGTGGGTCGAGAGGCGCTGCCTCGGCCCCGTGGTACGCCCTGACGCCCATGGCCATCGTTGTCGCACTCCTCGGCATCGCCGCCTCGGGAGCCACCTGTGGAGTCGCCTGCATCGCCTGGGGAACTCCAGCGGCCGCCGCAACCCTCGCCGCCCCCGACATCCGCAACTGGCTCTCCAGTAAACGCCCCCTCAGGCGCTTGTAACCCGTCGCCATCAGATTCTTGAATCGTGTGTAGAGATCGCTCAGTACGCGTCTCCTTGCACTGCTAACCAATCCCGGGACCGCCGATGTTGCCGATGTGCGGCGTATGCGCGACACCCGCCTGGTGCTCGGAATAGCCCTTCAGCCGAGCCAGTTCACCATCCGACAAGCTATCTGTCTTCGGTCGCCCTCGAAGAATCCTGCGCCGCTCACCGCCTGGCAAGCGGTCAGTCACCGAGTTCACCGCGCTCTTGAGTTGGCCCATCTTGCGTTTCATTACACATCCACCTCTCCAGTCATCCTATCGAGTCTCCGATGCCCCGTGCTTGACACGGGGCCCAGAGCAACAACCTCAGCTCGCAGGACGGACAATTGTCTCAGCACAAGCGTAGAGCGCGTTGGGCCCCGCTCGGCCGCTGGAGTGAAGGCGACCAACAGCCCACGTGAGATGATCGAAATCTGGGTCACGTGTCAAGCACGTCGCTACGTGGATTCCGACCAACGTGAGGGTGTCTCACAAGTCAACCCAGTTGGATGAATCTCAGTCCCCGCTTCACGGAGACCTTTGCATAATCGTGTTCCCAATCCTTCTGAGCTCCTGTAGGGGCGACCCTTGTGGTCGCCCGCGTTGGCGATTGCATTACTGACTAGATAGGAGCGGCAGAGCGGGCGACCACAAGGGTCGCCCCTACAACTTGACCAATAGCGCACCGACCGATTTTCGCGAAGGCCTCCTTCACGCGGGGACTGCGAGTGCTGACTTGTGAGACACCCTCACGTGCTCGGACCTAGTTCGTCAGGCGCAACTCTCGGTTCAGTTCCAGCTTGAGGAACCAGCGCCAGGTTGCCAACACACCGATCACCAGCACACCGATCAACACCGCAAACGCCACACCGAGAATCTGCCAGTCCGTCTCGATCTGGAATGGCGGCAAGACCGTCCGGCCCGTCTCGTCGATCTCCAGGTAGGCCAGCAGCAACAACGAGATCCGGTTGCCCAGGACGACACCCAGCACCAGTCCGGTCCCGATAATGATCGCGTATTCAAGGAACAGTTGAATCAGAATGCTGAAGTTGCCGACCCCGACCGTTCGCAGCAACGCCATCTCCAAACGACGCTGACGCGCCGACACCGCCATCGAGACCAGGAACGCCAGCGCCAGCAACAGCGAGATCGCGATGAACGCCACCAGCAGAATTCCCGAACCTCCAGCAGTCGTCAGCGGATCGCGACCGCTGTCATCGAGTCGTTCGATCCGGTCATTGAACCTGCCTAGCGAATACCGAGGCCGACTCAGCTCATCCTTCACCTCCTGGCGAAGTGCTGGATCGTCAGGTAGGTCGAGCCAGGTCTCGGTCGGCGTCACCGACGGACGCAGCGCAGTCACCGATCCCATGTGGTAGAGCGCGTCATAGTCCGCCACAATGAACGGCAGCTCATCCGGCCGCAACGTGGGGAATAGTTCGACGATGCTCGATACCCGCGCGGTCAGAACCATGGCGTCCATGCGCAGGGTGTAGCGATCGCCGACTTCCAGACGCTGTCGCTCAGCGAAATCTGCGCCGACAATCGTCGGCACCGTACAGCGAGTGTTCGTGCAGAACGACGGATCGGCAAAGTGCGCCGCGCGCAAACCCGGCGACTGTCCGACGCCCGGATAGAAGGCCATCACATGCTCGCCCGAGATCGGGTCTTCGTCTTCCTCAAACTCGATAACATCCCCGGATCCGCGACGCTGAACAAACTCCAGCCAACTTCGATTCTCGAAGTCCTCGACAATCAGCTCGCGCCCGTCCGGCTGAATCGCCGTCACCGCGTCGAAGTACACCGTCGACGGCTCCGAGGCAAACAGGCCGAACGGTTCGCTCATCACGATCGCATGCAGTGAGAATGGCGCCGTGCCGCCTGAGCCAACAATCTCCGACTGGAAATCAATCTCCATCGCCGTCCAGGGCGTGCTTGGAGTCGGCATGGCCAGACCGCCAGCCGTGTGGTACTTGCCATCGCCATCGCGCACCCGCAACCAGAGCGACTGGTCCGACTCGCCGGGACCCATGCGCACCCAGATTCGGAGCGTTTCCGTCTCGGCAGGAATTCCGACGCCGCGACCGACCGGCGGCACATCAATCGTGCTGATCAGGTCCTCGAACGTCAACAACGACAGGTCCTCGCGGAACCACATCATCTCGACCGCCGCCTTCGGTTCGACGCCAAGGACCGTCACGGTCGTCGTCGTACCGACTGCCCGGCCCGCCGACACTTTGCTCCGGTGTACGGCCGCTACCGCCTCAACTCCCTCGACCGGCCCGAGACGTGAACGCACGCCGCTGGCCGACGAGTATCCGGTCTCGCCCAATCCAACCCGGAATTCCACCCCCGCGTCGTACTCAATCCGCTCCTCAAGTGAACGTTCAACCGTGTCTGCATACGACGCCGCGAATGTACCCAACGCTGCGCCCAGCATCAGCAGGATGGTCAGCCGCGCCGCCGGTCCAACCGTTCGGCTCACATAGCGAAGCGTCGAGGCGACCGACAACGGGAACCGGTCGTACGTCAGCCAGGCGAAGAATCGATAGAAGTAGGGCAGGAAGCGCAGGATCACCAGCGTGGCCGCCAGAGCGAACAGGATCGGTGTGCTCAGCAGCAGCGGATCCGCAGACAGACCGCCAACACTGTTGCGCTCGAATACGGTGCCCCTCAGGTCCGCCTCAAAGATCAATCCCACTGCGACCAGCACCAGGGCGACATCGAGGAAGTAGCGCTGTAACGCGTTTGGTCCCGCCGGTCGCGATACCCCGCGCAGCCGCTCCGACAGCACCCGCGTACGGCTCGCGATCACCAACGGCGCCAGCGTGAATAGCACCGCCACAATCGCGCCCGCTGCAGAGAGCAGGAAGGCCATATCGGTCAGCGTCGTCGGAATCGTGTTGCCGCCGGTCAGCGGCTCGAAGACGGGCGTGTAGCCCAACAGTCCGATCACTGCGACCGCAATGAACGGCGCGACCGCCGCTGCGATCACCGCCAGCAGTATCCCCTCGATGGCCGTGTGCCAGATCACCTGGAAGATCGACGCCCCACGTGAGCGCATCGAGAACAGCTCTTCGCGCCGCTGCGCCACTTGCACTCCGGACACGATCACGACGTAGAACAGCGCAATGCCCACGACCTGCGCCAGCAGCATCAGGATCGGCACCTGGGTGAAGTTGAGGTCCTTGACGAACGACTCAAGCCGAGGCTCGATCGGTGATCGCATACCGCCACCGACGGAGCGCAAGTCCTCGCGCAACAGGTCGAAGGAGGCCCGAGTCTCGTCCAGCACCGCCACGTTGAGTTGGTCGGTGTCGATCTCCGAGATCCAGTTCGTGTTGACCAGATCACCGCCCATGACACTGGGCAGGCCCTCATCGAACGATTGCCAGGCCACGATCAGCGGCACGGTCTGCGGCTGCGGCGGTCCCGAGTAGACGCTGAAGGTGATATCCCGAGGAACGCGCTTCCAATAGCTGCTTTCGACGTTGTCCGGCTCAACGATCCCCGTGATCACGACCGGAATCAGGCGCGTGATCAACATCGTCGGTTCGCACGGCGGACGCGGCGGCGGCGGTGGACCGCCCGGCGGCGGATCCGGCTCGCGGTCACACTCGTCGAAGCCGTCAACAATGTTCACTTCCGAGCCCACGCCGACCCGATAAATCCGCGCCGCCCGTTCCGGCAACGCAATCTCAATCGGCCCGGCCAAATGACCGTCCGCCGTCACCGTGGGCGGCTGCGGATACCGACCCTCCAGCAAATTGACATGCTCGTCGGCATCATCGAGCGCGGCGAAGTACGCGGTCGCCGGAATCACCTGACTCGGTCGCTCCGGCAGATCGATGCGCATGGGAATCGTCGAGCGGTAGCGCAATCGTTGCGACTCCACGTCGCCAAATCGCTCTGTGATCGACTCCTCGGCATAGCCGCGTGCCGACACATTCGGCCCGCCCGACATCGGCAACCCCCACATAGACGTGAACATCTGGCGCCGCTCGGTCAGATCTTCACGCAGCGTGACCGTCAGCGAGAGGTCCGAGACCGCCCGGGTGTAAATCGTCGTGGAGGACATCAACACCGCGGCGACGAGGATGCCCACGGCGATCACCAATTGCAGCCGCCAGCTATCACGCATGCGGCGCAGGACAAAGGCCAGTACGGACCCGAACGTCTCCACCCAGACCCCCGCAACTCGCTCAGATTCCGCCCCCGCCGTTTGCACGACGCGACGCTGACAATTCCGTAATGCCTAGTAGTCTACGAAGGCAACGCGGTCGAACATACCCCTACAGACGCTGTACGTCGGAACACGCAGCGCAAAGCGGGGCATGTAACGGGCCGCGCAGCAGGGCACCCAGCAAGACGGGCGGCAGGGCGCAGCATGGGCGGCATCTTCAATTCCCTTCCCACGGCGTTCCGCATCGCCGTTCGCCGGCTCAACGGCAACCGACGGCTGATGGCCGCCGTCGCCGTCGGCGTCGTCCTCGCCGTCGCCCTGATGGCCTCTACTTCGATCTATCGCAACGCACTGCAAGACCTGGGACTACAGACCGACCTGCGCCGCATCTCCGACGCCGACCTCGACGTCCGCATCCTCAACGCGGCCCACGGTCTCTCCGGAGGGCTGGCCGAGGAGTCCTTCGATGTCATCGACCGCCGCCTTCGCATCCCCAGCGACTACATCTCCGACGTCAAGAAATCGCTGACTTCCGCCACCTTCTTCATGACCGATGTCGGCGGCATTCCCCCTGAGGAGGACCCACGCGACCGCGCCAGAGTGCTGTGGTTCGAGGGCGTCCAAGACCACATCGAGCTCGTTGACGGCCGCTGGCCCGACGCCGCGCCGGCTGCAACACCCGACCAGCCGCCGGTCATTGATGTCGCCATAGGCACCGACGCCGCAGCCTCGGGCGGGTTCACGCTGGGCGAAACCCGAGATATCCACGCATCCTGGCGAGACGACGCCTTACCGATTCAGATCCGCGTCGTAGGGCTCGTGCGCCCAATCGACTACAACGAGCGCTACTGGGGCGTCAGACGCGACCATTTCCACGTCCCGGTGGAAAAAACCGACGCCTTCGCCTTCTTCGCCCCCAGGGCCACGCTGATCGACGCGATGTCCGGCTACATGCCAGAGCTCCGCGCTCGTCTCGAGGTTTATGCCCAGGTCGAGCGCAGCGCCTTCGTCGCCGACGATGCAGGTCTCGCCGCCGTTCGCTTCCGCGCCGCCTTCGAAGCCATTGCCAAAGAGATCGATCGGGCCCGCGTCGAGACCGATGTGGTCACCGTCCTCAACGACTACGAGACCAAGGAATTCTTCTCCTCAATCCCGCTCCTGGTACTGACCTTGCAGATCGTCGGCATCGTCCTCTTCTATCTCGTGCTCGTCTCCACCATGGTCGTCGAGCGCCAGTCCTCCGAGGTCGCGCTGCTCAAGTCACGAGGCGCCGGACTTGGCCACATCATGTCCATTTCGACCATTGAAGGGTTGATATTGGTCGCATTGGCGCTCGGAGTGGGACCATTGGTCGCCAGAGAGGCGATCGCCTTCCTCGGCTACTCGCCCGCCTTTGAAGGACTGACCGGCGGTGCCCGGCTCAGCGTCGAGCTGACAACCGAGGTCTACATCTGGGCCGCGGTCGGCGCGGCGCTCAGCTTCATCGCCTTGCTCTGGCCCGCCTGGCGTTCGAACCGCGCGACCGTCGTTCACTACGCCCGCTCGACCTCTCGGCCCGAAGACAAGCCGGCGTTCCAGCGCTACTACCTCGATCTGGTCGTCGTCGGCGTCGGCGCCCTGCTCTTCTTCCAGCTCCAGGACTCCGGCTCGCTGGTGACAGAAGATCTCTTCGGCGGACTCCAGCAAGACCCGCTGTTACTCGTCGCTCCAGCCGTGTTCGTCGTCACTGTCGCCGTGCTCTTCCTGCGACTGTTCCCGCTCGTATTGTCAATCTTCGGCGGCATCGCCAGAATCGTCGGTGGCGCATCAATGCAGATGGTGCTCTGGCACTTGACTCGCGCGCCCGTCCAACCTGGCCGCCTCGCGCTACTCCTGATCATGGCGACCTCGCTCGGCATGTTCGGAGGTACCTTCGGCGCAACCCTGGACAAATCCTTTGACGATCGCGCCTCCTATCAGTCAGGCGCGGCCTTACGACTCGCCGATCTGCGCACCAGCGGAGCATCGGTGCAGATGCTGGAAGAAGATCTCGCCGACGCGCCCGGCATCGAGAAATCTGCCTACGTCGTACGAGCCAACGCCTCCTTCTCACGAGGCGCGCTCGACGTCACCGACGCTAGTGTGCTGGGGATCGATCCCGAGACATTCGGCGACGTGCTCTGGTTCCGCGAAGACTTTGCCGTCGACGACGCTCGCGAGCTCATCTCCCGAGCGACCGGACCAGAATTCGACACCGAGCAGATCGTCATCCCGGCCGACGCTACATTCGTGGGCATGTGGCTCTGGATTCCCGATACCAGCGGCGCGATCGCCCCCAGCCTGCGTATGCAGGACGGGCATGGCCGCTTCCGGGATGTCGCCCTCCTCGGCTTGCCACGAGGCCGCGGCTTCGGAGTCGGAGCTGAACAGGAAGAAGGCTGGCGATTCCTCTACGGTGACCTGTTCGTCGGCTCAGGCGCGCCGCATGTCGGCCCCTGGACTCTGCAGGGAGTCAACATCCGCACCGCCGGCGCGACCAATTTCGGCGGAACCGTCGGTTTCGACGCCATCCAGTACACGCATCAAACCTCCATCCCTGACGACATCATCAACGCCGGCTTCGAGGACAGCGTGATCATCGAGAGCTTTGAGCAGCAGGGCCGCTGGACCGTCTTCACCGACACCAGCCGCGACGGACCGCTGCCCGACGACGCGCGCCTCTCCCCCGAGCAAACGCGCGACGGCGAGTTCGGCATGCGCTACATCTGGAACCGGGACGTGCGTACTGGTCTGCCTCGCGGCGTGCGCTTGTCCGGGCCGGACGCGCCGGTGCCGGTGATCGTCAGCAACGATTTCCTTGCGGAGGCGTCGCTCGACATGGGCGCAATCATCAAGCTCAGCATGTCCAGCGTCTATGTGCCCGTGCAGATCGTCGGCTCATTCGACCTCTTCCCCACCTGGGACCCCGAGAATGCACGCTCGCTGATCATCGCCAACCGCGACTACCTCTACTACAGAGTCAATCGCAACCCGGCCACGATCGGCGCCGTCGCTCCCAATGAAGTCTGGATCCAACCCACCGACGACGAGGGGCTGCGTCAGCTCAGAACTTTCCTCGAGGTCACCCCACCGTGGAAACACGACGCCTTCGACGTTGACGCCATCCGCAACCTGCAGGACGAAGACCCGCTCGTCGCCGCCGGCTGGGAAGGTCTACTCTTCCTCACCTTCATCGCGATCGTGTTGCTCGCCGCGCTCGGCTTCCTCGTCGCCTCGGTGCTGGTCGCTCAGCAGCAACAAGGCGAGTTCGCAGTCCTGCGAACCATGGGCTTCTCACTGCCACAAGTGCTGTTGGTCGTGGGCATCGAGAAAATCCTGATCATCGCCGTTTCCATGGGGCTCGGCACTGTCGTTGGACTCCAACTCGGCACGATGATGCTCGAGTTCGTCGGCTTTGTCGAGACCGGAGAAACCGTTCTGCCCCCCTTCGTCACCGTCACCGACTGGGCCACCATCGGCGGAGCCTACGGAGTCCTCGGCCTCGTCTTCCTCGGAGCCATCGCCGTCATCGTCGCCCTCTACATGAGAATGACCATCGGCCAAATCCTCCGAATCGGCGCCGACTGACGGATTGCCCAGTGCGCAAGCTTGCCGTCGGAAGTTGAACTCACCTGACCTGTTAAGATTTCCGCTCTTCGTTTGCCTTGACCGGAGAAGCTCTAACAAGTGGTCTATTGCTCGATGGCCGACGCCCTCTCCTGCTGCTCAAGTTTCCGCCTTCTACGTGTGAATTCCGCCAGGATTAGTATCCTGATCCAGTTGCTCCTGCTTCGACCCGATGCCTTCGCCAGCTTTGTCACCGCCTCTTTTTCAGGCTCAGCGTGAGCCGGACATGCGGGCTTTCGGTGAGCATCGACATCTGTTGAGTTTCCTCTCGAACAACGTTCCCCCCGCCAGATTGTCACCGGTAAGGAGACACTCGGCAAAGGACTGATCCCACTTGGGATTAGATGTCTCCGCATCCTTACGCCTATAGGGCCCAACCTCTCCTTACCAGGGCGCGACTCCGACCGCCTTGCAAGAGAACAGGATGGAGCGATGGAAACTAGATTCGTACAGGGCAGGTCGATCGAATTGGCGGTTTTGGCAGCTGTTGCAGTGTTTGTCTTTGCCTTCGCCATGATGCACGGTCACGATTCCAGGTCGCAGACTGCCTCCGCCGCCGAACCGGGCGATTGCATCTCTCAGACGCCGTCGGGGTGTTACGGAAACCCAACCGTCCAACCCCTAACTCCAGATGACGTGACTCTGGTTGCTGATCCCATCTATGTTGGCGTCCATGATTGCCCTGGATGCAGCGGCTTAGCCGCGATCTTCAGTGAAGTAACGTCTGATAAGCCAGTAGTGCCGATAAGTACCTTCAACACAATCAACGCCGACGTTCAGGACACACTTGATGACTACAACTCGATGAACGAGGAGATCGTCTCTCCGTCGGAGCGTAGGTGTTGGACAGAAAAGAGTGTTGTGGTGACTGTCCACAGCTGGGGGAACAGTTACTCTAGCGAGTTCGATGTTCAAGTCTGCAACTAAAGGCGGGTCGCCATGAGCTACGGCCAACTCGGTGATATCGGGTTGGCCGTAGACTCTGCGCACGATCGTGGGCTGTAGATGGCTTACTTAATCGGCAGTCCTCAGTCCCCACCGCGTATGGGTTGCTTGGCAGGTGGTTGTTGAGGCGCCCATCGTGCAGCGACGGTACTCGCCAAGGTTGTTGCCTTTTCGCCGACAGCGGTCGCCTGACGCGCCACCCACCGTCCCTCTTCGATGATTCCGCCATTGCGGATGATCGCTCGAACACCGGGCAGGACCAGGATCGCGAGCATCAGGATTGCAAAGATTGCTCCAGGACCGACAAGTAGGATCCGCAGATTGATAAAGTCTGCAACGACGCCATTGGCCAGGATCATTACTGACATAATACCGCCAGCGAACATTGCGTACAGACTCATGACCCTGCCACGCACGGCATCAGGCACTACAGCCTGAATCATGACCGAACTTAACGCCATGTACGCGGCCTGACTGGCCCCTGCAAGCACACAGCCGACCAGGGCGATCGCCACCGAATCGGCCAATCCAAGCATGATCAGCGAGATTCCCGAGAGCAGCCCCACGAAGAGCAGAATTCGACCGCGTATCGCGCCGCTCGGCACGCCCGATAGCGCAAGTGTGGCGACCAGCGCTCCAGCGCCGACTGTCATCAGCAGGTAGCCCGTGAGACTGGAGTCGCCGCCCAGGACGCGGTCCGCGTAGGCTGGTAACAGCGAAAAGTCAAAGGCCATGGTGAACATGCAG
This sequence comes from Dehalococcoidia bacterium, assembly GCA_964291515.2. Taxonomy (GTDB): domain Bacteria; phylum Chloroflexota; class Dehalococcoidia; order Bin125; family Bin125; genus Bin125. The sequence goes on along the minus strand of OZ219805.1, from coordinate 2,620,804 downwards.
TGCAGGGAAACAAGGACAATAACCAGTCGCACCTGAGGCGCTCGCCCGAGGTATCGCATTCCTTCATGGATGTTCTGCGCTGTGTCTCGCCAGATTCCTTGAGTACCGCCCTGAATTCCTCCGGTGGAGCGAGTTTTGACACGCGCCATTTGAAGAACCGAGAGCAGCAACAGGCCGGCGGCAAAGAAGAAGATTGGCCCTTCCCCCAAGATCGCTTGCATAGGACCGGAGAGTGGTCCGATCACCTTGGATCCGAACTGCATCGTCGACGCCAGAGTGATCGCCGAGAGCAACGCGGCCCTGTTCACGGTATTGGCCAACAGCGCCTGTTGCGCCGGCATCTCTCCTGAGCGAATCACACCTGAGAGAAAGGTGATCAGGATCAAGTTCCATAGCTCAATCAGTCCCGTGACCGCTAGTACACCCAGGGCGAGCGCGGTTCCGCAAGCTCCCAGGCGGCAGATCAGCACCACTCGCGCTCGGTCGAACCGGTCCGCCAAGGCACCGCCGATCGGCGCAAGTACCCACGGTCCAATTGCGGCGAAAGAAACGACTCCGGACGCCCAAGAGTGGCCTTCGGCCAGGTCGTATGCCAACCAACTGCGAGCTGCGATCAAGGCCCACAATGAAATTGCCGATAGTCCCGCCGCGTAGAAGAGCTTGCGGTACTCCAGCGATTCCATCGCCGGAAACAGTCGATTCAATCGTCCCGGACGGTCGCTGACCCTCCCGCTTCGCTGACTCATCCACGACCACCTTCACTCGCTCAATCTTTCGCATGTTACGGCTTCGCGAAGGTTCCTGACAGCCCTGCAGGTACGCTATCCGCGAAACCACGAACAATCCCATCCAGAGCAGGCAGCCAACATGACCAACCCCGACCTCCTCCGTCAACGCTCATCCGTCCTCGTCGACGGACCATCCCGCGCCGCCGCCCGGTCCCAGCTCTACTCCGTCGGCTACGACGACGAAGCGCTCTCCAAGCCCCTGGTCATGGTTGCTCACTCCTGGATCGGCACCATGCCCTGCAACTTCTCCCACCGCGAGCTCGCACAGGACGTGATGCGCGGCATCCGTGAGGCCGGCGGCACGCCGATGGAGGTCAACACCGTCTCCATCTCCGACGGCATCACCATGGGCACCGAAGGCATGAAAGCCTCGCTCGTCTCGCGCGAGATCATCACCGACTCAATCGAGCTCTGCGCCGTCGGCTACGCCTTTGACGCCGCCGTCGTCATCTGCGGCTGCGACAAAACCATCCCCGCCGCCGCGATGGCTATGGCCCGGATCAACATCCCCTCCGTCGCGCTCTACTCCGGCTCAATCGCGCCCGGACGCCACCACGACGGTCGCGACCTCACCATCCAGGACGTCTTCGAGGCCGTCGGCCAGCACTCGGCCGGCTCGATCGACGACGACGAGCTGCATCAGGTCGCGCTCAATGCCTGCCCCGGCGCGGGAGCCTGCGGCGCCCAGTACACAGCCAACACGATGGCCACCACGCTCGAATTCCTCGGACTCTCGCCAATGGGCTCAGCAACGGTCGGCGCCACCGACCCACGTAAGCACAACGTCGGAGAAGCCACCGGCCAGCTCGTCATGGACGTTCTTCGCCGAGGCGTCAAGCCGCGCGACCTCCTGACCAGGGAAGCGCTGGAGAATGGCATCGCCTGCGCCGCCTCAACCGGCGGCTCGACCAACGTCGTCCTGCATCTGCTCGCCCTCGCCCGAGAAGCCGGTGTCGAACTCAGCATCGACGACTTTGACCGCGTCTCCGAGCAAACACCGCTGATCGGCGACCTGCGCCCCGGCGGTCGCTACGTCGCCCTCGATATGGATCGAGCCGGAGGAACACCGCTGCTTGCTAAGCGGCTGCTCGAGGCCGACAAACTGCACGGCGACGCCATGACCGTCACTGGACAGACCATCGCCGAAGCCGCCGAAGGTGCAGAGGAAACGCCGGGCCAGGACGTGATCCTGCCCGTCGGCCAGGCGCTCAAGGAGACCGGCGGCCTCGTCATCCTCAAGGGTTCGCTCGCGCCCGATGGCTGCGTCGTCAAAGTCGCCGGCTACGAACGACTCCTGCAAAGCGGCCCCGCCCGAGTCTTCGAGCGCGAAGAAGACGCCATGGAGGCGGTCACCAACAACGAGATCAACGCCGGCGACATCGTCGTGATCCGCTACGAAGGCCCCAAGGGAGGCCCCGGCATGCGCGAGATGCTGGGCGTCACCGCCGCCATCGTCGGAGCCGGCCTGGGAGAGTCAGTCGCCCTGCTCACCGACGGCCGCTTCTCCGGAGCCACTCGAGGTCTGATGGCCGGCCACGTCGCTCCCGAGGCATTCGTCGGAGGCCCGATCGCCCTGGTTGAGGAGGGAGACCAGATCACCCTCGACATCGCCAACCGCGAGCTCAACCTCGAGGTAGAAGAAGCCGAGCTGGCCCGGCGCAAAGCCAACTGGTCAGCCCCAAGTCCAAACTACGAAAACGGAGTCTTCGCCAAATACGCCACCCTCGTCTCAGGAGCCGAACGCGGCGCCGTCACGAGCTAGATAGGCTGAATCCATGCCAGTCATGGAAAGCGTCACCCTGGAAAACTTCCGTTGCTTCCGCGAGCGACAGACGGTACGTCTGGCGCCGTTGACGCTCTTGGTTGGTGAGAACAGCACGGGCAAGACGTCGTTTCTGGCGCTCTTACGGATTCTCTCGCTGCTATGTGAAGGCGAAACCACGTTTGATTTCAAGGCGCCTCCTTATGACTTAGGAAGCTTTGACGAGATAGCCCACAGCCGGGGTGGAAGTGCTGGCCGAGCAGAGGAGTTTAGCGTTGGCGCGCGTGCTGTCTCAGAAGACCCAAGAACGTCGGGAGACTTGTGTGTCGATGGGCGATTCCGCAGGCGTGGTTCCGCACCAGCGATGCTAGCTAGACGAGCTGCTGGTGGCGAAGCTTGGATAGAGGAACAGATCGATGCGAATGGTCAATACCAGGCAGCTATGGGCACCGGCAATGGACAATGGCAGATCGTGCCGGGAGATGGTGCGCGCCTCCCTGCACAGTTTGGAATTCTGCGCCTCTATCTTCACCGCCTGCCGCGCTCCGACCATGACGAAGGGGGGCTTGCGCTGGAATCAGTTGATGGCTCATCCCGACTTGCAGAAGAAGATTTCGAGAAGTTGAGCGGACTCGCGGAGCAACTTCTGATGCCATGGCGAGAACCAGGAGAGCGTTTCGCAAGCGCGCCGGTGCGTTCGAAGCCAAAGCGTACGTACGATCCCGCACGATCCGATCCTGATCCTGAAGGCGACTACATTCCGATGTACCTCGCAGATCTTGCATCTGAGCAACGAGATAATTGGAGCCGGCTGAAGGCAAGTCTTGAGCGTTTTGGACAAGATTCAGAATTGTTTGACGAAATTGCAATTCGTCAAGTTGGAAAGCGAGGGAGTGATCCGTTTCAGATTCAAGTGCGGAAGGGCCATCGAGGCCTGAAGGGACCAATGCGAAATCTGGCAGATGTTGGTTACGGTGTCAGCCAGGTGCTTCCATTAGTCACCGAGCTGTTGCGCCCACATGGAGCGAGCCAGTTTCTGCTCCAACAACCTGAAGTTCACTTGCACCCCAGAGCTCAGGCAGCGCTGGGATCGTTCTTTGCTAGCGTAGCAGTCGGAAACCGCCAGCTCATCGTCGAGACCCACAGCGACCACCTCATTGACCGAGTACGCATGGATATCCGCGACGGTACGGCTTCCCTGCAACCAGATGATGTCTGCATCCTCTACTTCGAGCGGGACGGCTTGGATGTCAAGATCCACGAAATCAGATTCGATGAGCTAGGTAATGTTTGTGGCGCTCCCTACACCTATCGTAGTTTCTTTATGGAAGAAACACGGCGCTCGCTGGGTCTATGAAAATGTGCGCAATCCTTGATGCGAATCTGATTGGTGACGTGTTTAAGGCAGACACCGATCCAGTGGCTCGGCAATTCTTCGACTGGATGAACTCGAGAAGGGGTCGAATGGTCGTTGGCGGAGAGTTGCGGCGAGAGTTAGAGAAAGTAGGCGCATACTTGGTGTGGTCGCAACAAGCAATCCTAGCAGGAAGATTACAACAAGTATCCGACGCTCTGGTAGATTCCAGAGCGGCCGACATCGCCGGCGATTGTCGGTCCGACGACCCACATGTCATCGCGCTTGCGCAAATCAGCGGTGCCAGGCTTCTGTACTCGAACGATAGCGATCTTCGGGCTGACTTCCTTAACCGTTCGCTTGTGCATCCACGCGGTCGCCTGCTGCCTGTCGGCCAGAGCGAGAACGCGAGGAAACAGAGACAGTCGTTACTCAATCAACCTGACCTATGCCCGCAGCACAGGAGGTGAAACACTACCAACGCCGACGTCGACGCCTCCGACGGCGTCCTCGCGAACTCGACGATGCCTTCAGCAACGCCATCGCAATCGCTCCTATCAGCTTGAACATCCCACCGATGATCACGACCCACGGCGACTCTGCCGCCTCACGACGACGTTTCTGATCCGCGCGCTTCGCCCGTCGATGATCCCAGGGTTTGACCGAATTCTTCTGCCCCCACACTCCAGCACGCTCGCGTTTCGCATATCGTTCAGAGTCGTCGAAGCCCAACTCTTCGCCGCCGTACTCCCGATACCAGTAGGCCAGTCCTTGCTCGACCATCGCGTGATTGGCCGAGTCCCTCACTGATCCGCCCTCCGGATACAGCACACCCACCAGCCGTTTGTATCGGTCGACATCAACCACTCGCAGTCGCCACTCGCGACGACTCCGCACCACGCCCTGCAGATAGTCCTGCGATTCTCGACCGGAGCGTTGGTCCTTCTCCGGTGCGTCAATCCCATACATCCGCACCGAGTGCTCGTCGCCCCCGGGCAGCCGCACCTTGACGGAATCCCCGTCAATCACGCGCAGCACGTCAACCGGATAGTCGTCGGCCATGCACAGAAGATAGCTGCAGTAGCATCGCTGCCATGACTCGACTACAGATCACTCCCGACCTCGCCCTCGATACCGCCGAGCAAGGCGACGGACCACTCGTCCTCATGATCGCCGGTGGCTTCATGGATATGGACCAGTGGGCGCCTGTCGCCGACTCGCTGCAGGATTCGTTCCGAGTCGTCCGCTATGACCAACGAGGCATCGGCGAGTCCGACCAGCCGACCGAGGGCTACACCGTCGACCAGTTCGCCGAGGACGCGATCAACCTGATCCGCACGCTCGACGCGGGGCCTGCCGTGTTGGTCGGCAACTCGCTCGGCGGTACGGTTGCCATGGCCGTTGCCTTCGCCGCGCCCGAGATGGTCCGAGGACTCGTGATCTGTGCGGCTTCGGCCGGGCCGACCGGACCGCCGACGCCGCCCGAGACGATGCAGTACATGATGCGCGGAGCCACGCTGCCCGTGCCCCAGGCTGCGGCCGCGATGATGGACATCCTCTTCGCCACCGACTTCATCGACGAACATCCCGACATGCTTGACGATGCCGTCGAAAAGCGAAGCAAGGGCGCGCCCATGATTGCAACCCTCGGACCGCTGCAATCCGCGCTAATCTTCGACCCCATCGAGCGCCTCAAGTCCCTGGACATCCCAACCCTCATCCTCCACGGAGAGGAAGACGTACTCGTCCTACCCGACCACGCCCAACTCCTCGCCGACGCCGCAGGGGCCAACGCAAAACTCATCCCAAACGCCGGACACGCCCTCGTCGTCGAGCAATCCCAACCAGTGGCAGAGTCAATCGTTTCGTTCCTGAGCGGCCTTCCGTAGTAGCCAGTCCCGTTTCACCCGAAGAGGATCCCAGAACCCTTGTTGGATGATTGGATCCCAGTCCCCGCTTTACGGAGACCTTTGCATAATCGTGTTCCCAATCCTTCTGAGCTCCTGTAGGGGCGACCCTTGTGGTCGCCCGCGTTGGCGATTGCATTACTGACTAGATAGGAGCGGCAGTGCGGGCGACCACAAGGGTCGCCCCTACAACCTGACAAACAGCGCACCAACCGATTTACGCGCAGGCCTCCGTGAAGCGGGGACTGAAGAGCCGGAGCTGCTCCATCCATCAGCCCCGCGACAACGCCACCCCCCGACCCGTCGCCGCCGACTCCCGAACGCCCTCAATCGCAATCTGCGACTGCAACCCATCCTCAAAGTTCGGCGACGGAGACCGACCCTCATCAATCCCTTGCGCAAAGGCCCGAATCAAGCGAGCCGACGCGTCCACCGCTCCACCTCCTGCGAAGTCTTCCGAAGGCACATCGACCTTGCTGAAACCATCTTCGCCTGCCCGACCGAGCAGCACCTCACCCTCAGTGAGCATGCTCCCTGGCGATGTCGCCACGATCACTCCCTCCGAGCCAGTGATCACGACGCGCAGCCCCACCGGAGGATCTGACACCCACGACAGCGACAGCGTCGCGACTCCACCGCCGGCGGAGGTGAATGTCGCGCTGATCTGGTCCTCGCTCGTGAACGCCGGATCCAAACCAGGCGGCGGGAAGGATCCCAGCTGAGCCGACACCGTTTCCAACTCCCCAAACCACTGACGTAACCGGTCAATCGCGTGCGACCCGAGCTCGTTCAACAATCCCCCACCGTGCGACGGATCAAGCCGCCACGCCCGATCCATCTGCAACAACGGATTCGTCGTATGCAGGTCCATGCTCACGTGACGCACTGCACCGATCACACCCTCAGACAACAGGCTGGCAATCTGCAATCGAAGCGGAGCAAAGCGAAACTCGTAGTTGATCATCGCTGTGCAATCGGACGCCCCTGCCGCCGCCAGCAGCTCTCGCGCATCGGCGATATTTGTCGCAAACGGCTTGTCGCACAGCACATGCTTGCCCGCGGCAAACGCAGCACGGCACAGTTCCAGATGCATGTGCGGAGGCGTGTGGATCGCGACCGCATCGATCTCGGGACGCTGAATCAGCGCTTCCCAGTCGTCGGTGGCGAACGGAATCTCCAGGCGCGAGGCCTCGGCCGTCGCCCGCTCAGGCCGCCGACTCCAGAGACCAGCCACTTCCCATCCAGCCGCGCGAAACGCCGGCACCGACACCCGCGCGCCCCAGCCAGTCCCGAACACTCCGACCCGTCGCTGCTGCGAGGTCATCGGACCGACCAATCACAACTAAACCGCAAGCTCCGGACGCTGCAGAATCCAGTCCGTCGACTGCTCATACGCGTGAGCCACCCGGCAAACTGTCGCCTCGTCAAAGTGACGACCGCCAATCATCAGACCAATCGGCATCCCGTTGCGGTCATAACCGCACGGGATTGAGATCGCCGGAATCCCCGTCACGTCATACGGTGCCGTGATGCGCGCCAGCTCAGCCGTCGGGTCGCCATCTTCGATCCGCGGTGCCGTCCGCGAGCAGGTTGGCGAGATCAACACATCGACCTCCTCCTGCAACACATTGACCGTCTCGTCGATAAACTTGCGCCGTAGGCGCTGGTCGTTGATGTACTCAACCGCCGTCACTCCCAGCCCAGCCTCGACACGCTCCAGGATGTCGCCGTACTCGTCACGACGCTCGCGCAGCCACTTCGCGTGGTATGCAGCCGCCTCGGCGATGATCGTGAGCCCTCGCGGACGGTCAGTCTGCAGCGGCATCTCGACCTCGGTCACCGTCGCGCCCATGCTGCGCAGATGATCGACCGCAATCTCACAGTGCTCAACGACATCTTCCTCGCAGCCCTGCCAGAGCATTTTGCGAGGAATTCCAATCCGAATGCCGTCCACGCCATCGACCAACGAGGCGTTGCAATCCCCCACCGGAACATCGGCGCTGCCGGGATCCTGCGGGTCGTATCCGGCTAAGGCGTTCAGCACCAGTCCCGCATCCTCGACCGTCTTCGTCAATGGGCCCACATGATCCAATGTCCACGACAGCGGCAGCACGCCTGTCCGCGACACCCGGCCATACGTCCCCATCAAACCGGTTACCCCGCACAGACTCGCCGGTATCCGAATACTGCCGCCTGTGTCCGATCCCAACGCGCCCAGCGACGATCCGATCGCCACCGACGCCCCCGAACCGCCACTGCTACCACCAGGAGACTTCGTTACATCCCACGGATTGCAAACCGCGCCGTAGTGCGGATTCCGGCTGGTCGTGCCAAAGGCAAACTCATGCAGATTGAGCTTGCCCGGCATCACCGCGCCGGCTTCTTTGAGCTTTGTGTAGACCGTCGCATCCTTGTCAGGAATCCGGTCGCGCAGGAATCCACCGCCGCCGGTCGTCGGAATCCCCGCCGTATCGACCAAGTCCTTCAGCGCAATGGGAATGCCATGCAGCGGTCCGAGGTCACGGCCATCGCGCATCGCGTCATCCGCCGCAGATGCCTGCTCGCGAGCCAGGTCCGCCGTCACCGTGATGTAGGCGTTCAACAGTGGTTCCGTCGCATCCAGCCGCGATAGCACTGACTCGGTCAGCTCCAACGCAGTCAGCGAGCCGTCTCTGAGCGCCGCCCCTGCTTCCACGATCGACAGGTCATACGGTTCACGATGTTCCATCAGGACCCTCGCTTCCCCGACGTAGCTCGCCTACGTCGTAGCGCAGACCGAGTGCCGGCTCGGTTTCCCCTAGATCGGGCAGGGTGTCGTTGCCAAGCACGTACTTCACTATGCGAGTCACCGTCGGCAGCGCGCGCTCAAGCTGCGCCTCCGACGCCTCCGCGCCCAAAGACTCGGCCAACGCCCCCAGCGCTTCAAGTGGTGTTCCTGCCATGCCTGCTCCTCTCGCGTTCGCTCACCCGTCCGCGTTGGCCGCCATTCTAGGCTGGCTGGGACCTGCCCTTATCCTGACCCTTGCAGGCAATTGCACGACAACAGTGCAGGCAACTGCACAACAACAGCACAGATTGCACACCGCGAACCCCCTTGAGGAGACCCCACTATGGCCGATGAAGTCCTGTTCGATGTGTCCGAGCGAGTCGCCACCATCACCCTCAATCGCCCCGACAAAATGAACACCATCAACAGCGCTCTCGGTTCACAACTGATCGAGGCGCTCGTCGAGGTCCGCAACAACGACGAGATCCGCAGCGCCGTGATTACCGGCGCCGGAGAGCGCGCCTTCTGTGCCGGCGCAGACCTCACCCAGGGCGACGGCCCCGCTGCCTCCGCCGGCCCGGCCGGACACTTCCCCACCAATGCCGCTGACCGCTTCGACGAGTTCGACGCCAAGAAGCCGCTGATCGCCGCAATCAACGGCCACGCGCTCGGCGGCGGATTCGAAATCGCCCTGATCTGCGATATGCGCATCGGCGCGGAAAACGCCCGCGCCCGACTCGGCCTGCCCGAGATTACGCTCGGCTTCTTCCCCCTCGCCGGCGGCCCCATGCGCCTGCCCCGCGCCATCCCGCAGGCCTACGCCAACGAGATGCTCTACCTCGGCCGTCGCCTGAGCATGGAGGAAGCACTGCAGTGGGGTCTGATCTCCCGCCTCGTGCCTCAGGACGAGCTGCTCCCGACCGCGCAAGAAATGGCCGGTCAGGTCGCCGGCTACGCGCCCATCGCCGTCCGCGCCATGAAAGAACTGATCAACGCCCAGGGAGACATGACCCTCGCTCAGGCCAACCGCTTCGGAGGCAGCCTGCGCTGGATCGTCGGCCAAACCGCCGACTCCAAAGAAGGTCCCCGAGCCTTCGCCGAGGGCCGCCAACCCGAGTTCAAAGGCGAGTAGCGCATTCTGTGTACCGTGGGTCTTAGTCGCTGGAAGAGCCGCGAGAGACGATCATGACCACCACCAGGAACGAGCAACTGACGATTCACCTCACTTCTGATGTCAAGGCGCGATTGCAGGACACCGCCAAATTCAAGGGGGTCGATGTCAATCGGTACTGCCTGGACGCTATCGAGAGCGAATTGGCCAGAGACGAGAACGACACCCCGAAACAGGCAATCAAGCCATTCGACATTGATGGTTTGATTGCTTTCCGCAATGAGCTGCTTGGCGATCGTGTGTTTGATGGTGACTCGGTCGATTTGATCCGCGAAGCGCGGGAACAACGAACGAAACAGCTCGAAGAGTGGCGGTGACCGACGTTGTCGTGATCGATGCCAACATCGCGGTGAAATGGCTGGTTCGCGAACATGATTCCGGCATCGCAGAGGCTCTTGCGAGCGAGTGGATGCGCGACTCAGTCCGTGCAGTGGCGCCCTACGTCCTCTTGGCTGAAACGGCCACCACTCTGCATCAACGGGTGAAGCGGGACCTATTGACGATCGACGCAGCAGCAGGTTTACTCGAGGCACTCAGGTCTACAGGCATAGAGTTTCGACATTCCATGGCTCTATACCAGCGAGCGCTTGCAATCGCCGACCAGCTCGGCCAAGGCGCCGTTTACGACTCCGTTTATTTGGCGCTCGCAGAATCCTTGAACTGCGACCTCTGGACTGCCGACGCCCGCTTCCAACGCGCCGCACGCGGTCACTACACCAATGTCCACCTGCTCAGTGAGTTCGAGCCTCTAGCCTGACCTTCCGCACACGACAGGAACCGACCCATGAGAAGCCAGGAATCACTCAACGAACTCCGTTACCTCCGACGCATCCAGGAGGAAGTCGAGGACCAGTGGCGCGCGCCGCGTCCTGACCTTGATCGTCTGCACCGCGTCATGGCCCTGCTCTACACCAGCCACGGACTGGTCTGGAAGTCCCACGGATGTAGCGGCTCAGGCGAGCACGACCCGTTTGCCGGCGAGATCGTCGAAACCGCACTGCGCATCGAGCGCTCCAGTCAGCAAGGCGCGCACCGAGCCTTCAACCTCTTCGAAGAATGGCGCTGCGAGGCCTGTAGCTGGAACCACAACGTGCTCTATACCCTCTGGACCACCACCGCCGAGCCCGGCGCTGAGTTCCAACCCCTCGACGCCATCGACGACCATCGCGCCATGCACGAGCGAGCCGAGCAGGGCATCGACCAACCACTGCCCGAAGCCCTCGACCTGCGCAACAACGCCGCCAGCGTCCGACTCGAAGCCAACGCCAGAATCGCCGAGCGCCTCAGCCACTGGTCCAACCTCGGCCTCCTCAGCGACGACGCCGAAGTCCGTTACCAGTTCGAGCTCACCACTCAAGCACCTGCGCCAGCTTGACGATTCCCGAAACTAGAGCGGGGACTGCACCTCATGGTGCAATCCCCGTTGGTCAGCCCAGTCCCGACGCGGTGTTCCCCGAAGCGACGGCAAAGGCTCGGCACCTAGCCTTGTGCTATTCCGGTAGCAACCGCGACTGGCTAGCGCAGAGTGATTTGAGTAAAGAACAGATTGAGCGTGACCAAGGTGGAGGGTCCGACGCTATGAGCGAACTAAGTTGGTCAAGATTTTCAGGTGAGAAGGTACTTCGCCCTGAACCGCAGAGAGCAGAGCCCCCTCCTCTGGCAGACCGGAGAGATCGATTTCGCCGTCCAAGCCGATGAATTCGGCTCCGAGCACTACACCGTTTACGTCGAGGTCGACCAAGCGGTGATCGCCGAACGACTTGGTGGTAGCGATCCTTCCTTCACGCAGTCGTACATAAAGAATGTCGCCAACGTCGTTGAATTTCACTCGCTGAGTCATGTTCCACTCCCTCATTCGCCGTGCCAAGCCACAGTGGCAACCAACGGCGGATCAGAACCCTCTCTCACATAGACCTTGCAGGTACGAGAGCCGAAGCTCCGTAGATAGATCGTACACGGTTCCCGTCGCCGGATAGCCGGACGTCGTTGATCAGGCTCTCGTACCGTTTTCTCGACGTGTTCCTGGCTGACTTCTCGCTCCTGCATCTGCTCGAGCGCATGCGGCTCGTAGTCAATCTGGGCCATGCCTAATCTCGCAGTTCGCCGAAACAGCCTACACCGCACGTCCAGTTATCCTCATCCAATGACCTACCTGCCCCTCGACCACCTCTTCGTCCTCGACCTCACCCGAGCCCGCGCTGGCCCCACCGCCACGCGACAGCTCGGCGACTGGGGCGCGGATGTGCTCAAGGTCGAGCAGCCCGAGGTTCCCGGACAGGCCGAGGGCGTCACCGGCGGACGCGAGTCCTCCGACTTCCTCAACCTGCACCGCAACAAACGCTCACTCACGCTCAACCTCAAGGAACCCGAGGCCGTCGAAATCTTCCTCGCCCTGGTCGAACGCGCCGATGTCGTTGTCGAGAACTACCGCGCTGACGTCAAACGACGCCTCGGCATCGACTACGACGCCTGCCGCGCCCGCAACCCGCGCATTGTCTACGGCAGCATCTCCGGATTCGGCCAGGACGGACCCTACGCCTGGCGCGCTGGCGTCGACCAGATCGCCCAGGGACTCGGCGGCATCATGTCCGTCAATGGCATGCCCGGCGACGGGCCCGTCCGCGTCGGCATTCCCATCGCCGACCTCACCGCCGGCGGGTTCCTCGCCCAGGCGATCCTCATCGCGCTGCTCGAGCGCGAGCGCTCGGGCGAAGGCCAATGGGTCCACACATCACTGCTCGAGGCCCAGATCGCCATGCTCGACCTCCAGGTCACCCGCTGGACCATCGACGGCGAAGTCCCGCCCCAGGCCGGCAACGACCATCCCACGTTGATGCCGACCGGCGTCTACGAGACCTCCGACGGACACATCAACATCGCCGCGTCCGGCGGCGCCATGTACGCCCGACTCTGCCGCGCCATCGAGGCCGAATCGCTGATCGACCATCCCGACTACGTCACCTCGTCACGCCGATCCAAGAACCGCATCGACCTCAACGAAGCCATCAACCAGCGCACCCGGACCAACACCTCCGAGCACTGGATCCAGCGACTCAACGAGGCCGGTGTCCCCTGCGGACCGATCTACGACATCCCCGGCACCTTCGAGGACGAGCAGGTCAAGCACCTCAACATGGCCCGACAAGCCCCGCATCCCGAGCGAGGCGAAGTCACCCTCGTCGGACAGCCCATCAACCTCACCAGAACCCCACAACCCGAGAAGATGCGTCTCGGAACCCCAGCCCTCGGACAACACACCAACGAAGTCCTCACCAACCTCGGCTACACGCAGGAAGCCATCAGCGATCTGAGGACTCGAGGCGTAATCTAGAATGTTCTCTCCAGCGGAGTGCAAGAAATCAACTCTCCCAGGTCCTCGCTCCACGGAGACCTTTGCATAATCGTGTGCCCAATCCTACTGAGCTCCTGTAGGGGCGACCCTTGTGGTCGCCCGCGTTGGCGATTGCATTACTGACTAGATAGGAGCGGCAGAGCGGGCGACCACAAGGGTCGCCCCTACAACCTGACCAACAGCGCACCGAACGATTTACGCACAAGCCTCCTTCACGCGGAGACTGGGGAACCTTGGGCGCGACGAGACAGGTGGGCAAGACGATCGACGGTCTACCCTCTAGCCAAACTGCCTGAACCCAGGAGACCAACGATGAAACACCACATCCCCCTCGACACCGACAAGATGCTCGCCTGGTCCGAGGACGGCATTGGCTGGATGGTCTTCAACAACCCCGACAAGCTCAACGCCATGGGCGTCGCCATGAATGCCGCCATCCCCACCATCATGCACACCTTCCGCGACGACCCCGACGTCCGTGTCGTCGTGATGAAAGGCGCCGGCGACCGCGCCTTCGTCTCCGGCGCCGACATCTCCGAGTTCGAGGCCCAGCGCTCCAATCCCGAGACCATCGCCAAGTACGACAAGATCGGCGCCGCCGCCGGACGCGCCTACGGCGAGCTCGACAAGCCGATCATCGCCATGATCCAGGGCTTCTGCATGGGCGGCGGACTGCTCACCGCCCTGCGCGCCGACCTCCGCATCGCCTCCGACGACTCCCAGTTCGGCGTCCCCGCCGCCCGCCTCGGCCTCGGCTACGGCTACGGCGGCGTCAAGACCCTCGTCGACCTCGTCGGCTTCGCCGCCGCCCAGGAAATCCTGCTCACCGGCAAGCGCTTCCCCGCCACCGACGCTGCCCGCTGGAACCTCATCAACCGAGTCACCACCCAGGAAGACCTCGAACCCACCGTCCAAGACCTCGCCGCCACCATCGCCCAAAACGCCCCCATGACCATCCGAGCCATCCGCCGAGCCATCCAGGAAATCCCCAAAGACCCCAACCAACGAAACCTAGTAGAAGTAGACCGCCTAGTCCAAGCCTGCTTCGCCTCAAAGGACTACAAAGAAGGCCGAACCGCCTTCATGGAGAAAAGACGCCCCGCGTTCCAGGACGCCTAACCCCAACCCCAGTCCCCGCGTCACGCGGGGACCCGCTCCTGACAGCTCCCGCGACATCGCGGGAACAAGCAAATCCAGACAACAGGTGATGTTCTCACTTGCATACCCAGATAGCCTTCCGCAGTTGGTGGACAATTGCCGCTCCATTTGAGTCGAGTGGCAGGGATTGGTGACGCTATGGACATCATTGAACAGGCGTTAGCCACCGCCGATAAAATGAACCCCCAGGAAACCGATGGCAAGTGGCTCGAAGGCGTCACTGTCCTTGTCGGCGAACACATCCGCGAGTGGGACCTGACCGATTGCGAACTCTGGGATGAGTGGGAAGATCGCAATGTGTTCTTCCCCGGACTCAGTAAACAAGACGTGGGCATTGACGCTGTAGGCCGTCGCCGCAGCGACGGACGCGCTGTCGCGATTCAGTGCAAGTCGCGCAAGCTGGACGAGCACGGGGTTGGCGGCGCGATTGGAAAGTCCGAGATCGACAAGTTTGTCGGCCCGTCATCACACGCTCACTTCGCCGAACGCTGGATCGTGACGAACGGCGCCAATCCGGCCACCGAGAACGCGATCGCCATTCACGAGCATGGCGACAAACCAATCAAGCTCGTCAACATCGTCAGCGATATGCGCAGTCAGCAGGCTGGAGTGGTGCAGGAAGATTGCCCACACTGCGACGACCCAAGCGCCAAGCAAACAAAGTCCTGCATGCAGGACGATGCAATAGACACCTCAGTCAGCATCCTGCAAGAACACGTCGATTCAGACTCCGGCGGCCTTCCCAGGGGCCAGGCGCGTGGACGCATTGTGCTCCCCTGTGGCACTGGCAAGACTCGCATCTCCCTGCGCATCGTCGAACGGCTCACCGATCAAGGCGAAATCTCAATCGTCCTCTGCCCCTCAATCGCTCTCGTCGCCCAGATCAGACGCGAATACATGAATCATGCCGAACTGCCGCTTCGCGTGCTCGCCGTCTGCTCCGACCAGACTGCCGGTTACAACCCCAAACAGGAAGACAAGAACGTCGGCACAGACGACCCCACCGTCGATAAAGGAAACCTCCGCGCCTCAGCCGTAAAGGGCCTCGTCACGACTGATACGGACACAATCGCTGAATGGATTCAGTCGGAACAGGGCGCCGATCAACTCAACGTGATCTTCGGCACCTACCAAAGCGGCAGCCGAATCGCCGAGGCACTCCGACTCACCGGCGTCACTGCCAAAGTGATGATCGCCGACGAAGCCCATCGCACCGCTGGCCTACGGCGCAAGTCCCGGCCCAAGACCGACGAAGAACAGCGCCTGCGCGACTTTACCCTCTGTCACGACAACGACCAGTTCCCCGCCGTCTACCGCGTGTACCAGACCGCGACGCCACGTATCTACGACGTCAAACCGCAGCCCAAATCCGATAGTCCGTCGGACTGGGTGGTGCGCACCATGGACGACGAACAGATCTTCGGCGTCGAGCTCTATCGCAAGAGTTACATCGAAGCGGTCAACAATGATTGGCTCTCTGACTACAGGATCATCGCTCTTGGGATCAACGATCCCGACTCGTACGCCCTGGTCAATCAACTCGCCCAGAACACACAGAGCAAGGGCCGACGCAAACTCACCGCATCCGACTACCTGCGCGGTCTCGCTTTCACCCTCGCGAAAGGTGGAGCAACGTACACGAAAGACAACGACGGCAAAGAAACTGTCGTTCCCATCCAGTCCTGCATCGCCTTCATGAACACCGTCGACAAGTCGAAGAACATGGCGCGAGATTTGCAGCTCCCTGCAGTCAAGAACTGGCTTCGGGATTGGATGCTTGAGAACCGTTCAGAACATCCTGTTGCCGATTTCCATCTCCAGCACCTCGACGCCAGCAGCGACGTCGCCTCGCGCGACAACGCCAAGGACAACCTCGCCAGGGGCACCGCATCAGAGCCGCACGGCATATTCAACGTCGGCATTTTCGGAGAAGGCACGGACTCCCCCTCGCTCAGCGCGGTCGCCTTCCTCGAGGCACGAAAGAGCCCGATCGACGTCATCCAGGCAGTCGGTCGCGCCATGCGCACCTCCCCCGGCAAGCAGCTCGGTTACATCATTTGCCCGATCCTCATCCCGCCCCACGTTGACCCTGAAACCTGGCTCTCGACCAGCGGACCTGAAGAAGGCTGGCAGGAACTCGGCCAGATCCTTCGCGCACTCCGTGCCCATGACAGTCGCATCGAGGACGAACTCAGCGATCTCATGGAGCTCCACATTCCGCCCACCCCCGAAGAAGTCTGCACGGTAGTCGCCATCGCGGACTACGACAAGAAGCGCGTTGAGTACAGAGAGCACATCGGACCCGTCGGCGAAGCCGAGTTCGCCCTGCAGCAAGTGATCGAGGGCAATTCGACACTCAGCCAGGAGTTCAAGTCCATTCCCGAACTGCCCGTACCGAACGTCGGCGACCCAAAGACCAACACCTTCGACGCTGACCCACTACCAGAACCGACGCAAGTGATCGCAGCCAAGCGACACGAAGACGGCAGCATCGAAATGCGGCGCGACACGCCCGCACGCGCCAAAGCCAAGGCAGGCGAACCACGCGGCAAGGTCGACTACGAAAAGACCAAGACCAAAGCGAAGAAGATGATCAACAACGGCGCCGGTGTGCGCGTGAAGACGCCCGTTCAGAACCCCAAGGAGAAGCGCAAGCGCCAAACGTCAGACGAAATCGCCGAACAGTCAGCGATGCAAATGCTCGACCTGACTGGACTCGGCGAGCACGGCAACGCTATCCGCATGAACTTGCTCTCCAAGTCCGGTCTGACCGACAACCGTGTCGTCCGTGACCTCAACCTCCTCGAATCCAGCGTCAAAGAGGCGGCCTTCCATCTGCGCCAGGACGAACTCGGCCCCACGCTCGACCGCCACTTCGGTCTGGACAACCTCAAGCAGGACGATGTCAAGAAGCAGGCCGACGGCTGTTCCATCGCCGCCCTACTGATGATGAACGCCGCCATGCTGCACCAGCGCATCGCGCATGGACGCTGGCTGTCCGGCGTCAGCGACCTCGAGGCGGTCAAGAACGACGTCAACGTGGTCCGACGTCTCGAGCGTGAGTGGAACCTAATCATGCGGCACGACTTCCGTCCCGTGCTGGAGCCGGCCGTTGCCGTGATTGAGGCAGTCGAGGACCAGGGCAAGTTGTCTGGGTTGGAGCGCGCCCTGCGACACATCGCCGCCGAGGCCGAGCGCATCGCCGAGACCTACGCCGACATGGGCGCCGACCACGCCGGGCCGCTGTTCAACAAGGTGATGGGCAACCAGGCTTCCGACGGCGCATACTTCACCCGTCCGACCGCGGCCTCGCTCGCGGCCCGACTGACCCTTGACGCGGTCGACCCTGCGGGCGACGTTGACTGGCGCGACCCAGCGGTCTGGCGCGAGCACAAGACGGTTGATCTCGCGTGCGGCTCGGGCACGCTGCTCGCGGCGATGCTGACCGAGCTCAAGCGTCGAGCCCGCGAGCAGGGCGCCTCCGACGAGGCGCTGGCCGAGCTGCAGAAGATCGCCGTCGAGGAAGCGATCGTCGGGCTGGACATCAATCCGGTCTCGCTGCAGCTCGCGGCGTCGCAGCTCACCGCGGGCAACCATGACATCCGCTACCGACAGATGGGACTGCACCTGATGCCGTATGGGCCTTCGCGAGACAATCCGTCGGTGGTGCAGGCGGGGACACTGGAGCTGCTGGGCCAGAAGGCGATCGTGGATCGCAGAGGCGAACTCGACTTCGCAGACGATGCAGTCGGGTCGCAGGAAATCTGGGATCGCGCCGATGATGCCGAGTTGGAGCCAGCGGTCGATGCGGTCAAAGGCGCGCGCATCGTCATCATGAATCCACCGTTCACCAATCGATCAAAGGTGGGTGAGAAGTTCCCTCCGTCTGTGCGGGGACCGTTGCTTGCAAGAATCGATTCCATGTCGGACATGTTGGTACGCGGAGATCATAGGCTCGAACGCTTCGTGGATAAGAACACCGTCGCGCCACCATTTGTAGGGTTTGCAGACCGCATCCTGTCACAAGGCGACGGCGTGCTGACAATGGTGCACCCCACAATTGCACTCAGTAACCCATCAGGGCTTGAGGAGCGGCTGATTCTCGCAGTGCGATACCACGTCCATACCATCATCACGTGTCACCAACCAGGACAGATCAACCTCAGCCAGAACACGAACATCAACGAGAGCATCGTCGTCCTACGACGACTTAACAGTATAACAGACAGACAGACAGACAGACAGACAGACAGACAGACAGACACGAATCATCAACCTCGACCGCTTCCCCGCCAACGACGAGGACGTCGCGGACTTCTACGAATGCCTGTCGCAGTGCGAGGTGGGCGAGATTGCCAACGGCTGGGGTGAGGTCTCGTACTGGCCGGCAGAGCGTATCGCCCAAGGCGATTGGACCGCCGCCATCTGGCGCTCTCCCATGCTGGCGGAGGCGGCGTCTCTGTTTGCTAACGACCGGTCGATGCAAACGATCGGGGACGCTGGCCTGTCGCCTTGGGCGACAGGCCGGCTACTGCGCGGCTCTTACGAGCCCGCAGTAGCCGGCCTCCCGGGAAGCTTCCCAATTCTGAAATCGAAGGGCGCGGATGCTCAACTAAGCATCCAAAGTCGACCCGATGAGCATTGGGTCGCCAAGCGTCGCGACGAAGCCGACTATCGACGCTATCAAATGCTAGAGAAGGCGGGGCATTTGCTCATCACGGCTGGGCAAGACACCAGCACAGGACGACTCACAGCTACCGCAAACTCAGAGTCGTACGTGGGGAATGGATGGATGCCAGTGTCAGGCATAGACACCAGTGAGGCAAAGGCGCTGGCCGTGTTTATCAATTCAACTCCTGGCCGACTACAGCTGATGCGCAATCCCGGCAAGAAGCTTGCATTCCCAACGTGCAGCACGACCGAAGCGATCTCGCTCCGCATCCCCGATGTGCGGGATGACAGCGTCCGACGCATCCTGGCCGACTGCTGGGAGCTGACCAAGGACGAGGTGGTGCCGCAATTCCGCGACGGCGAGTGTGAAGTGCGCCAGCTCTGGGACGATGCCGTCGCCGAGGCGATGGGTTGGGACCCCGACGAGCTCACCCACCTCCGCCAACTCCTGCACCGAGAGCCACACGTCCGAGGCCTCGGCTACAACCAATACGCCGACGGAGAGCAGTAGCCGACAACCCTCCCGCTCTCCTCCCCTATCCTGAAGGTCTGAGTCCAAGACTCAAGCAAGTGAGGTGAACTAT
This sequence comes from Dehalococcoidia bacterium, assembly GCA_964291515.2. GTDB lineage: Bacteria > Chloroflexota > Dehalococcoidia > Bin125 > Bin125 > Bin125. Next base: position 2,601,290 of record OZ219805.1, on the reverse strand, counting down.
GCCCGTTGAATTTCTGGGAATGATTGGCGTCAAGCCGTCTGAGTCCAATGCTGCGATGCACATCATTGGTGGCGGCATTGACCACGACTACCTCTGTAACTTCACCATGGCCCACGAGAACTCCGACTTTGACGGCGTGCTCGTCGGCTATACCTCGGCCTCGGCCGACGGACTCCACGTCGCGCAGGCCGCGGCCGCCTGTAGCGAGCGGATCAAGTTCCTGATCGCCCACCGACCCGGATTCGTCACGCCGACCCTGGCCGCGCGCAAGTTCGCCACGCTCGACTTCTTCACCAAGGGCCGCGTCTCCGTCCACATCATCACCGGCGGACACGACACCGAGCAGCAGCGCGACGGCGACTGGAAGGGCCACGACGAGCGCTATCGTCGCACCGACGAGTACCTGTCCGTCATGCGCCGCACCTGGGAGCACGACGCCCACGGTCGCGAGCCGTTTGACTTCGAGGGCGAGTTCTACAACATCGTCGGCCAGAACCCCGAGGTCCTGCCGTCGCAGCCCGGCGGCATTCCGCTCTACTTCGGCGGCGCGTCCGACATCGCCTTCGAAATCGGCACCAAGCACGCCGACGTCTACATGATGTGGGGCGAGCCGCGCGCCTCAATCGCCGCGACCATCGATCGCGTGCGCAAGATGTCCGCCGTACACGGCCGCGACCCACGACTCTCCGTCTCCTTCCGCCCAATCATCGCGCCGACCGAGGATCAGGCCTGGGAAAAGGCCCACAACTACCTCGCCGCCGTGAACAAGCTGCGCAAGCAGTCACTCGACTTCCGCCCGCAATCGCGTGGCTCACAACGACTGCTCGAGTTCGCCGAGAAAGGCGACATCCACGACGAGCGACTCTGGATGCCCATCGCCGGTGCCACCGGCGCCGCCGGCAATAGCACCGCCCTCGTCGGCACGCCCGAACAGGTCGCCGAAGTCCTGCTCAAGTACATCGACCTAGGCGTCTCGACCATCCTGATCCGAGGCTTCGACCCGCTGCCCGACGCCATCGATTACGGCCGAGAGCTGATCCCGATGGTCAAGGACGAAGTCGCCCGCCGCGACGCAGCCGCCGCCGAACAAACCGAACGACGAGAGGCCACCGCAGTAGCGGACTGACCATGAACGACGCCGAACGCCGCATCCGCGCCTACGAGGAGATGGGAGACCATCGCACCGGTCGCGAGGCCGACGATCGCGCGACCCTCTGGATGATGGAGGAGTTGCGCAATGTCGGCGTCGAGGCTGACTTCCAGACCTGGCGCTTCCCGCGCGTCGAAATCCACGACGCCTCGATTCGCTTCGGCGGCTGGGACATTCCCGCCGTGCCAACCTTCGACAGCGCATTCACCGACCACAACGGTCTGACCGGAACCCTGCGCACCGACAACGGTCCGGGAATCGTCCTCTGGCAGTTCCCACCCGACGACCAGGAGCGGATGGCTGCCGGCGTCTACACATCCTTCGAGTTGGCCCGCGCCGACGGCGCCGACGCGATCATCATGGTCATGGGCGATCCCGAGGGGTATCCCGTCGTGAGAAACGCCGAGCGACCGCTCGACCCCATCGAACTGCCGGTTCTACAGGTCGCCCCAGTGGACGCAGGACCGCTGCTGGACGCGGTCGGCTCCGAGATCACCATGATCAGCGACGCCGGACGCGTCGACGCTCCGGCAGACAACGTCGTCGGAACGATTCCCGGTACCGATCCTGACGCCGAGCCCGTCGTGCTGATGACGCCCAAGTCCGGCTGGTACACCTGCGCTGCCGAGCGCGGCGGAGGCATCGCCATCTGGATGGAAGTCGCCGGACGGGTCGCCGCCAACCCCGGCCGCCGAACCCTCAACCTCGTCGCCTCCAGCGGACACGAACTCCACCACCTCGGCCTCGATCACTACATCCGAGAACTGGGAGACGACGCCCACAACGTCCACGCCTGGATGCACCTCGGAGCTTCAATCGGCTCAAGAAACGGCCAACCCAGCTACGCGGCCTCCGACGAGGAACTCTTCAACGTCGCCACCAACGCGTTGAACGAGCAAGGCCTCGAACGTCGAGCCTTCCCCGTCGGCAACGCTGGCTTCGGAGAAGCCCGCAACATCGGAGAAATCAACGGCCGCTTCGCCTCCCTCCTCGGAGGCCACCCCTACTTCCACAGCCCGCAAGACACCTACGACCGCTGCATCGACCCCGAGTCGCTAACCAAGCACACAGACGCCGTCGAGCAAATCGTCCGCCACATGCTGAAGTAGACCCAAGCTCCCCTCCGACATTCCTGCCCCCCAACTCCATCATTCCCGCGTTCCCTCCGTCATTCCTGCGCAGGCAGGAATGACAGAGTCGTTCAGATCACTCCACTCCGCCGCAACTGCGCCAGGTCCAACCCAACAACCCCAACCTCCGACAACACCTCCGCCGAATGTTCCCCCAGCAGCGGCGGCCTGCGACGTATCGACCAGGGACTCTCGCTCAGTTTGTAGGGCGCTCCCGGCAGTCTCACAGGCTCGTCGAACTCGGGATGCTCAATCTCCGACCAGAACTCACGAGCTTCCAGATGCTCCGACTCCGCCACTTCTCCGATCGTGTGCACCGGCTGGAATGAGATGTGGTTCTCGCCGAAGATCTGCATCAGCTCGGCCTTGGTCCGCTCCTTCATCCAGGGATGCCAGAACGCGTCCAGTTCCTCGACGTGCTGGAAGGCCAACCACCGATTCTGAAGCCGCTCGTCGTACTGCCATTCGGGGTCGCCCAGCAGCTCCATGAACCGGTTCCACTGCCGGTCGACCATCGTGATCACTTCGTAGTAGCCGTCCTTCACTGGCGTCACTTGCCAGGGATAGAACGCGTTCATGTGCGTCCCGGCGCGTGGTCGCGACTGACCGGTGAAGACGAACGGGGCCACTCCGGCACCAGCCATGACGTTGCTAATGATGTCGACGATCGACAGCCAGGCATGCTGTCCCAGACCATCCTCGCGTGTCGCCCGACGCGCCAACAGCACCGCAATCGCGGCATGGATCCCGCCCTGAAACTGCGGTGCGTCGTAGGGCAGTCCAAGTGGCGCGCGATCGGGGTCGCCAATCCGATACGAAATCCCGCTCGCGAGCGAGGCAATCAGCGACTCCGATTGCCAGCCCTCGCGCTGCGTGTCAATGCCGAAGACGGTGATGCTGACCTGATTCAACTCTGGCGAACTCACCGCAAGATCGTCCCAGGTCAGTTCCAGCCGACGTTGCTCTGCGATCGGCCTCGACGTGATGACGGTCCCGCAATGCTTCGCGATCTGCCGGTAGATTCGGCGTCCGCTGGCCGACTCGACATCGAGGGTCAGGCTGCGCTTATTCGTGTCCAGGAACAGGTGTAGCCCACTGCGCTCGCGACCGGGCGTGTCGGCTGCGAACGGAGGCTTGCGCCGCACGGAGTCTCCACCCGGCGGCTCGAGCTTGATCACATCCGCGCCAAGGTCGGCCAGCAGCTTGCCCGCATACGACGCAGCAATTCCGCCGCCATCCTCAAGCACGGTCATCCCCTCGAGGGCAGTCCCGTTGGTAGCGGTGGCGATTTGCTCATGCCATGCAGTCGTCATGAGAGTGAGGGTAACGCTAGCCTCTGTGCAACAAACCGACGATTTCCATTGCAGCAACGAGGAGGAGGCCCATGGAGAATCTGAGCGGCAAGGTCGCACTGGTGACGGGGGCGGGCAGTGGAATTGGCCGCGGGATCGCCCTCGCCTGCGCCGACGAAGGGATGCATGTCATCCTCGCCGATGTCCAGGAAGGCACGGCCCAGGCCGTCGCGAAAGAGGTCGAGGCGAAGGAAGTGCAGGCACTGGCCGTTGACCTCGACGTCACCGACACCGTTGGCTACGAATGGCTAGCCGAGCAGGTCTACGCCGAGTTTGGCGAACTAAACCTGCTCATCAACAACGCAGGTGTCATGACCGCCGGTCCCGTGAGTCAGGCAACCCAGGCTGACTGGGACTGGACCTTCGAGGTCAACGTAAACGGGGTGGTTAACGGCGTGCAGACCTTTCTCCCGCGTATGCGAGCGCAGGACGGCGAGGCGCACATCGTCAATACCGTCTCGATGGCTGGGTTGCGGCTCAATGAAGTAGTCCCGCTGGGCGTCTACAGCGCCAGCAAGCACGCGGCGTTTGCCTACACGGAGTCGCTTCGTCGTGAGTTGGCCGCCGAAGGCATCGGCGTCTCGGCGCTCTGTCCAGGTGGGGTTGACACGCTGATCGGCGAGGCCGGTCGCAACCGACCAGCTCAGTTCGGTGGCCCCAAAGACGGCCCCGAGCCGGGATTCACTGCGGGCGCGATGTCGGACCAGATGAATCCCGAGGATGTCGGACGAATCGTCGTGAAGGGCGTCAAAGCCAATCGCTGGTTGATCTTCTCGCATCCAGAACTGCGCTCGCACGTTGAACGTCGCTACCAGCGCATCATGGACGACTTCGAGTTCTATGCAAATGCCGCGCAGGAAGAATGACGTTTGCGTTCCAACTCCAGTCCCCGCTTTACGCGGGGACCCGTTCCTTTTCGGTTCGACATGAGCTAGGCAAGTTATGGGCGCCGCCCGAGCGGGTCCCCGCGTAAAGGAGACCTTTGCATAATCGTGTTCCCAATCCTTCTGAGCTCCTGTAGGGGCGACCCTTGTGGTCGCCCGCGTTGGCGATTGCATTACTGACTAGATAGGAGCGGCAGAGCGGGCGACCACAAGGGTCGCCCCTACAACCTGACCAATAGCGCACCGACCGATTTTCGCGAAGGCCTCCGTAAAGCGGGGACTGGGATCCCTGAAGCATGCAGCCACTTGAAATGGTCTACTGTCAGAGCACACCGGAGGAGTAGCCACCATGAGCACCGAATACACCAACGCAAACGACATCCTCCCCGACCCTGAGGTCGTCGAGGTCTCCGAGGGCATCTTTGCCTACATCCAGCACGACGGATCCTGGTGCTTAAACAATCCGGCATTTGTTGACGTCGGCGATCAGGTGGTCGCAATCGATGCCTGTGCGAATGAGCGCCGCACGCGGCTCTTCCAGGAGGCGATCGCCGGGATCTCGAGTAATCCGGTGCGTACGTTAGTAAACACGCATGCCCATATGGATCACACGTATGGAAACTGTCTCTTTGCTGATGACGCCGTGATTGTGGGCCATCGCAACTGCCGAGACCAGATCTTGCGCGAGGCTCCTGGACAGAAGGAACGCGTCTCGGTGATGTTTCCAGCGGTCGAGTGGGGTGATGTGACGCCGGTAGCGCCGAATGTCGTCTTCGACGACACGATGACCCTCTACGCCGGCGACCTGGAAATGCAACTGATCTACGTCTCGCCCGCGCACACCAACACTGACGCCGTTGTCTGGATTCCAGAGCGCCAGGTGCTCATCGCCGGCGACATCATCTTCAACCAGGGCACGCCGTTCGCGCTCATGGGTTCAGTCGCCGGCTGGCGCTCGGCGCTCGTCCGCCTGAAGGAGTTGCCGATCGAAACAGTCATCGCCGGTCATGGTCCGGTCGCCGACGCTTCCGTCCTTGACGAAGTCGACGCCTACCTGGAGTTCGTCCAGGACTCGGCCAAGTCCGCCTTCGACGCCGGAGTCGATCCCCTCGAAGCCGCCCGAGACCTCGATCTCGGTCGCTTCGGCGAATGGACCGACGGAGAACGAATCGTCGGCAACCTGCACCGCGCGTACAGCGAGTTGCGAGGCGAGGAGCTCGGCGCCGAGATCGATATGGCGACGGCGTTCGGTCAGATGATTGAGTTCAACGGAGGTCAGCCATTGCGCTGTCTGGCCTGATTTGCTTCTGCCCTAACGTGTTGAGGAGTGCCGCCGGGAAACTTTGCTCCCCCTGCAAGGGGGAGCTCCCGCGAAGCGGGTGAGGGGGTCCCTCCCCGCACACCTCGCTTACAGGACCCCCTCAGCCTTCGGCAGCTCCCCCTGCAAGGGGGAGCAAAGCAAGCCCGAACGCTATGTCTGGACTAACACCTTAAACCGGAATCTTCTCTTCTTCCTCGAGCTCAACCATCCCTGCCCATTTGCGCAGATCCTCGTTCAACCGACCCTCACGATCTGACAGGTGACAATCCCTCAGATACCCGAGGTACGTCTCAACCTGCGCCCGGCGCATCTCAGCCACGTCCGCCATGGCCTCCCCGGCGCCTTCGCGACCTTCTCCCATGATCACGGCGATCGCGCTGTAGAGCGTGTCGTCTTCGTCCTTGGCCAGGTACCACTCGGCCTTGTTCAGGTAGCGATGGATTTCTTCGCGACGCTCCGGCTCCTTGAGCAGCAGGTAGCGCATGTGGTCGACGAAGTACTTCAGGTGCCGCTCGATGTCTCTGGCGCACAATTCATAGATCTTGCGCTCGGCCTCTGTCTGGGCGAGCTGCTCGCCGTGGTTGAGCAACGCAATCAGCATCGCATCGTGCATGATCGAGGCAACCGTGAACTCCGAGAACGTGTAGCTCTGTGTCAGCGGCAGGAACTTCCAGTTGCGCCCGCCGCGGCCCAGTCCGCCGCCATTGGACAACGCCCGCTTACGCCAGACCTCAAACAGCCGTGCGCCGTCAAACACGACGGTACCGAGGAAGAGCTTGACCTCGATGTAGCCGTAGGAGATCTCCTGCAGCCAGCGTCCGGTGGTCTGCGCCTTGGTCCAGCCATACTCCGACATCAACGTCGCGAGCTGGCAGACGGCACGCTCCAGGTCGGAGCCGATCGGCGCCAATGTGTCCCAGGGGATGTCCGAAGACGAGTTCCAGCGGTCAGCGATCGCGTCTTCATACAGCTCGGCGCACAGATCCGACCAGACCTCTGACTTCTCGAAGATCGAGTAGCCCATCTGCTCCGTGCGAGTGTCGGGAATCGCGCCACGGGGAATCTCGGTGTTGTTGTCCCAGTGCTCGGGCACTTCGCCATAGACATCGACGTTCAGGTACTCGAAGCGCAGTCCGCCATTCTCCGGCGTCGCCTGTTCCTTCGCCTTGACCCCCCAGTGAACCGGAACATCCAACCAGTCAGAGGGCAGCCCCGACTGTTCCAGTCGTTCCTTGGCTGCCGCGACGACATCCTTGTCAGCCATAGTCAAACTCGCAATCCTCAGAACCTGTGCCTCGTAGGGGCGACCCTTGTGGTCGCCCTCTCAACCCGCCGTGTCAGGCGCGATACAAGGGGAAGGGCGACCCGCCAGGGCCGCCCCTATAGCAGCGCACTCACGCAGCGCGACCCTCAGTTCTCGTCCAACGCGCCTGACAGTGACGGGTGCAGCCGACCGGTCTCAAGCCGTCCGCCAAGACCAGCCACATCGAGCCGGTGCAGGTACTCGAGCACCTGCTTGCGGCGCACGTGCCAGAACAGCCGCCAGCCTTCGTCCACGTCGCCGTCGCCGAGCAGGTAGACCAGCGCGCCGGCGAGGCCGGGGTTCTGTTGATCTGGGTCGACCAGCGTGTTCTCGAACATGTCCAGCGACCAGTGGACTTCCTCCGCCTTGTCCGGGTCATGCTCGAGCGTGTACTTGAGATGCGTCACGCCATACGCGACGTGACGCGACTCGTCCTGAGCGGCCAGTCGGAAGATCCGCTTCTCGGCCTCATTGTGGGCGATCAGCTCGCCCAGACGGAACAGCGACTGAACAAAGCCCTCGCCGAGGATGTGCAGCATCGAGGACATCTGCGTAAAGTCCTCAGCCTCGAGGATCTGACGCAGTCCACCGCCGCCGCCCTGCAGCAACAGTCCGCCGCCGTTGGCCAGCGCACGCTTGCGGAAGACATCGGTGTGACGCGCTTCGTCCATCACCTGAGACATCAGGAACAGACCAGACTCAAAGTGGTCGGCGGCAACACGAGGCAGCCACTTGCCGGGCACGTCACCGGCGATGAACTCGACCTCGGTCAGCGAAGTGCAAAGCTGCGCCATCGCACGCTCGATGTCCTCGGGCAGCTCATCCATCGTGTCCCAGGGAATGTCGGTGGCCGACGACCACTGCCGTGAAACAGCCTCGTCATAGAGCAATCCGGCCGAGTCGGAGAACGTCTCAGTCGCGTCGCCCAGCACCCAGGCCGACATCCGCGGCGCGGCGCCATCGGGGGGAGCGGCACCCCGAGGTCGAGCTGAGCTATCTGTGGAGGTCTCTGGGACCTCGCCATAGAGCGACTGGTTGATCTGCTGCAGCGTCAGACCCTTGCGTCCAGGTTCGGCCGAGACACCCCACTCGGTGTCCAGGTCCAGCCACGACAGGTCCAGGTCGGGAGCCACCGGTTCCAGGCGAAGTTCTTCAAGTTTGTCAACGGTGACCATGGTGGAGCTCCTCAAGCGGTCGTCGCCCGCGTCATCGGGCAAATGTAGTATCGGACACAGTCTACAAACTGGAAATCGCGTTGTCGAGATTGCGATGTGGCCAAGCCCGCTTCTCCGCAACCGGGGGCAGCTCCCAGCATCATCTTCCAACGCGGATCGGGGACAACACCTGCAAGGTGCATATTTTGGCTGGAGTTGATCCGCCGGTGGTCGTCACAGTTGCTTGGCAGGACCCGAACTGGAGCTACGAGCGCACGTCATGACTTTGCCACCCGAGGTCACCATGAGCGATCAGGGAGACATCCTGTATGTAACGCTCCGCGAGACATCAATTGTCAACACACGCGAGTATGGCGACGATCGGCTGTTGGATTTCGATCGTGATGGTCAGCTCGTCGGTGCCGAATTCATCGGCGTTGCCAGTTACGTAGACTTGCGGGGGCTTCCCGAATGTCACCGGCTTCAGGACGCCATCATTGCGTCAGAATTTGCAAGTTTTGATTTACTCGTCGAATCCGCTGAGGTGGCAGACTGAACTCGTCAATTGTTGTCATCAGTCCGATACAGATAGCGGACGTCCCACAATCCGTACAACGTCGCCGTTGTGTTACCGAAGACGTTTCGCACTGCGTTCAGACGCTCGGGATGCGTTGTGTAGATCAACGGCAGGTTCTCAGCCACGATCTCCTGTGCTTGGTGATACAGGGCAAACCGTAACTCCCGATCCAATTCCTGACTGGCCCGGATGTAGATGTCGTCCAACTCTGCCTCCCAGGCCGTCGCCGGTTCTGACTGGTTTGGATGCCAGAGGTGCAGGCTCTCTGAGCTGTGCCAGAGCACGATGCCGCTGTACGGGTCGGGACTTCCGGTGAAGCCGATCACGATGGCATCCCAGTCATATGACGTAGTCAACTGGTCGACGAGCTCGCCGAAATCAATGACCTGTAAGTCGACATTCAGTCCGATCTCGGTCATCCCCTGGTGGATGATGCCCGTGACCTGTTCGCGAACGGTGTTGCCCTGATTGGTCGCCAACGTGAAGGCAATCTGATTGCCTCGGTCATCCTCGCGGAATCCGTCATTGTCGTGGTCGCTCCAACCCAGATCATCCAGGAGCGAGTTGGCCTGTTCGAGTTCGAACTCGTAGGTAGCGACATCGGAGTTGTGGAACGCGCCGGTCGCCGGACTGATTGGCGACCACTGTGGATAGCCCAGTCCATGCTGCACCTGCTCGATGATCGCATCCTTATCCACCGCATGAGCCACCGCTCGCCGGAATGCCAGGTTGCTGAACCAGTAGAACTTCTCCTCAGAGACATAGGCCGCGCCGGATTCCGGATCTACGCCCTGATTCTGGTTGAAGGTCACGAACGTCGAGCCAAACGTCGGTCCACGGCGATGAATGGTGAAGTTCTCATCGGCGGAGAGTGGTTCAAGTTCGGCAAACTCGTGGCCAAGCACCCCGTGGATGTCGGCCAGGCCTGATCGGAACGCTTCTAGCTCACTCTCCAGATCTGGCACGATCACCTGGACTACCCGGTCGAGATAGGGCAGTCGGTTACCGTCCGCATCGGTCATCCAATAGTCAGGGTTGCGGCGAAACGCGACTCGCTCGCCGGCCACATACTGATCGATCAGGAACGGCCCGGTTCCAATGACCTCAGACGGGTCGGCGCTGATATCCCAAACCTCGGCAAAGGTGCCGGCGTCGATGTGGGTCTGCAATATGTGCTGCGGAAAAATCTCCGTGGACATCGAGCGGAGGAACGGAGCAAACGAGACCGGCAGCACAAACTGGACCGTGTAGTCATCGATTGCCATAACAGTCATGGGCACTTGTTGCCAGTTGCCGTCGTCGTCCAGCAGACGGAAGTTGAATGTCGCGCGCGTAGCTGTCGGGATGTCCTCGTTGTAGATGATCTCGTTGAAGGTGAACTCCACATCAGCCGACGTGAACGGTTCGCCGTCGTGCCAGACGACATCACGACGCAGATAGAACGTCCAGGTCAGCCCGTCGGTTGACACGTCCCACGACTCGGCCAGGTTCGGTTGCGGCTCGCCGCTGAGCCAGGAGACATCGGTCAGTCCCTCAAACAGGTAACTCAACACGCCCGACGAGCCGGCGTCGTTGGACAGGGCCAGGTTGAAGGTCAATGGCTCTGAGATCGTCGCAAACGTCAACGTTCCGCCGTACACGCCGATCTCATACTCGAAGGCTTCCGCATTCGCGCCGAGCTGCGCGACTACGCCTTCGTCAATGGCAGGACTGTCGATGTCGACGGATGTCGCGGGGATGACGTCGTCGCATCCTGTCATGAACATCACTGCCCAGACTGTGACGAGCAGCAGTGAGATACCGACCAATCGCGTCATGCCAAACCCCCGCTGTTCCCGATACCATACGAATCCTATCAACGAACGATGGTCGTTCTCGATCAAGGACGCAACCCGGTTGGGCAACGATCAGGTGTCGGCTAGGCTGAGTCCGACTGACGGCTAACCACTGGAGAATCCAAACATGTCCTTGCCCGAATTTGAGAATGTGCTGCTGGATCGCACTGGCACTGACGACCGCATCGGTGTGGTCACGCTGAACCGGCCCGAGAAGATGAACGCGCTCTCGCAGGAGCTGATCTACGACTTCCGCGACGCGCTTGAGTACTTCGAGGCCGACGACGACGTGCGCGTGCTGATCGTCAAGGGCGCGGGGCGCACCTTCTCGGCCGGCTATGACCTCACACCCGCCGGCGGCTACGGCGCCGATGCCGTGCACAAGCGATTCCGCACCGTCGACGACGACGGCAACCGCCTGATCATGGGCATCCGCGGCGGTATGGCTCGCGTGACCGACATCTGGATGTACTTCTGGAACATGCAGAAGGTGACCATCGCGCAGCTCCACGGCTACGCGATCGCAGGTGGCTTTGAGCTCTCGATGATGGCCGACCTCGTCGTCGCAGCCGAGGACACGCAGATCGGACACCCCGGCCTGCGCTTCGCCGGGTCACGGACCTCGGCGATTCTGCCCTTGCTGACCAATATGCGCAAGGCCAAGGAGCTCTTCTACACCGGCGACCCAATCCGCGCGACCGAGGCCGCCGAGCTCAACCTGATCAACTACGCGGTCCCGCGCGACGAGCTGGAAGAAAAGACCCTTGCCCTGGCCGAGCGCGTCTCCAACCTGCCCGCCGACCACCTGGCCCAGCTCAAGGTCCACGTCAACCGCTTCTACGAGAACATGGGCATCTACTCATCGCTGCGCTCCTCAACCGACCTCGACGCGGTCGGTACGTTCACGAGTCAGCACTACGAGTGGTCGCGTCGGATGCGGGACGAAGGCCTCAAGGGAGCTCTCGCCTGGAGAGACGGCCCCTTCGGCGACTACTCCCAGGCGCCGCGGAGTCGTTAGACGCGCTCGAACTCCAAGTGGTCGAGGCTCAGGTCCGATGTCCGCTGGGATATCTGGAGGATCTCGATCCCGACCACTTGCTCGTGCTCGTCGAAGTCCAACACGACACCGGGGGCGACCTCTTCCGATTCCACGATCGTGGAATCATCCAGCCTCAAGTACAGAGCGTCGGCTTCGCGGTCGACTCGACACTTCACAGCTTGCCTCGCATCCTTCGATCAAAGAATACTGTTATCACACGCCAGGGGTCGGAGCTGGTGTCGACAACCACGCGCAGAACGCGGCCGTCGCGGTCTGAGATCGGCCGATAGAGCCGCTCTAAGCCATCGTGGGCCGGATCGGGAACGCGGAGTAGCGGCGCATCGAGTGTGCGCTCTACCCAGTCTTCCTCGATCTCTCGATCCTGCATAGTCTCCTTCGCATGATTGGTGAATTCGATGCCTACGTTCATCGGTCTCGACCTTGCCTGGAGCGCTCACAAGGAGAGTGGTGTCTGTTGGCTTGAGGGTACGTCTCGCGACGACCTGCGCTGCACGAAGCTGGAATCGGACGTCTGGGAGATGTGCGCGCTGGCGGCCGAGGTTGCCGCGGTCGCGGGACCGCTGGTGGTGACGATTGATGCGCCTGTCCTCTACAGCGCAGAGCGTGACGTGGAGCGGGAGATTGGTCGGCAGTTTGGGAAGTACAAAGCGTCGGCGCACTCGGCGCATGCTGCGGTGAAGAGAGGTTTCACAGCCGGCATTGACCTCGGCGAAGTGCTCGAATCCAAGGGATTCTCTCTCTATCCCGAGCAACTACTCAACGGGGACCGCTACGGTCGTCACGCCGTCGAGGTCTTTCCGCACACGATCCACGTGCGCCTGTTCAAACTCTGCGAGCGCATTCTCTACAAGAAGGGCCGAGTGCATGTCCGACGCCAGGGCATGCTCGAGTACCAAGTCCATCTCGGCAATCTCTTGGATCGAGTCGCACCGCGAGTGCTGGAGTGTTCAGAAGTCCAGCGATTGCTACATCCGCAGACAGTACTGGATGCCAGGGGCAAAAGCCTCAAACGGCTTGACGACACGCTCGACGGTCTCACCTGCGCGCTCGCCGCATTCCTGCTTTGGGACAACCCGGACGGTTGGGAGCTGATCGGCGACCTGAACGGTTATATCGTCGCGCCGCGCAAGTTCGATGATCGGTAACCGACACACGGTCCCACGGATCCCAGTCCCCGCTTTACGGAGACCTTTGCATAATCCCTTTCCTCCCCCTGCAGGGGGAGGTGCCGAAGGCGGAGGGGGTCCTGCTCCACCAAGTTCCATCTGGTACCCGCGCCGCCAGGACCCCCTCAGTCGCTCCGCGACAGCTCCCCCTGCGAGGGGGAGCAAATTAATCAAAGGCCTCCTTTACGCGGGGACTGGAGAGTCAGCTGACGTTGCCTCAAGCTGGAAAGTCTCGGTGCGACTTCAACGCCTCGATCTGTCGCGTGTGGTCACCGTCGTGGTACGCCTGGAACAGCGGCCAGGCCATTGACGGTAGGTCTCCGAAGAAGGCGTGCGGGACGGTGGTCTCGGTATTGATCTCGTCCGGCAGTGCATTGCCAACGCTGAGCAGTCGCTCACTGACCCGCGTCACCTGCGCTCGTAGCTCATCGACTTCCGACGCCGGAGCCGTGATCTGACCCGGCGGACCCTTGACCACCGTCCGACCATTCGCCGTCGCCGCGATGATCTCGGCCACATTCGGCGAGGCCGTAATCACGTGGCGCATGATCTCACCGATACTCCAGGTGCCTTCATCGTCCGGATCGATCTTGGGGTGCGGCGACCAATCGGCCTGTTCCTGGCTCACGTCCTGAATTGCGTCGATCAAGGCAAACCGCGCGTTGGCCATGCGCAGCCAGATCTGGTCCCATGGCAAGGTCTCAGCGCCCTCGAGAAACTCGGCGCGTTTGCGTTGCATGAACCCATCGACGCTGCGGTCGGCCATGAGGCTTAGTCGCCCTGCTCAAGTGCCGCAATGAACTCGTCCGATGTCACCACGCCGTGAGCAAACGCCGGCCAGTTGACGTTGATCGTTGCATCCATCTCAGCCTGCGAGAACGCGGCGATCGCATCTGAGATCAGCGTCGCGTGGAAGCCCAGCTCGACCGCGTAGCGTCCGGTCGAATCGATGCAAGTGTTGGCCCGGTTGCCCGCAACGACCACACGCTCGATTCCGCGCTGGCCGAGCAGGAATTCCAGATCGGTGTTGGCGAAGCCGCTCGATGTCCAGTGCTCCTGTGCCAAGACATCGCCCGGCTTCGGCGCGACCTCATCGATCACCTCGACACCGAAGCTGCCCGCTTCGAAGATGTTCATTCGCTGGATCCCGACATGGCCAGGCGCCGGATGTTTCCAGCCGTCATAGTCGCCGCCGCGGTTGCTGTGATGATTCGCATAGACCACGAGAATCCCCGCCGCCCGCGCTGCGTCCGTCACCCGCTGCAAGTTGGTAATGGTGTTGGCAGACTCGGCAGTGCCTTTAGTCATCTCATACAGCTTGCCGCCAGGCTTGAGAAACTCGTTGAGCGCATCAACGAGCAGCAAGGCGGTCTCGGAGGGTGGAAACGTAGGGTTACTGGGCATCACTCAATCCAGATCATTGGCTGCTGACTGATACAGGCTATTGCTCAACTCTGGTGTGTTCACGTTTCCAACTCGGTCACAGACTCTCCCAAGTCTCTAGGGCAGGCTTCGGTCCAAATGCACGAACTAGGCTGCTGCCGATGCCCCGTGCTTGACACGGGGCCCAGACCTCGTACATCGCGCGTACTCACTACGTGACTCTTGGCACAGAGCATGTGCGGGAACCCTCCGCGCTCAACCGCTGTGCCAAAGCGCAGATCATGTTGCAAGCAACGTTGGGTGCTCTGGGCCCCGTGTCAAGCACGGGTTGACGACGGCTATGGCTAGGTCGAACGCTCCTTATCGGAACTCAGGCACAATCTCCTCGATGAACCGGTCCATCTGTTCCGTCCGCTGGAACGCGTTCGATCCCAGAGTGAAGTCGGGGATGATGATTTCGTCGACTCCCGCATCGATGTATGCCTGAACGGTTTGCTTGATTTCATCGTTTGAGCCGCCCAACACCGGACGACCGCTGGCTCTGGCGGGACCGAGGACATCATCGTTGTCGGTCATCATCAGCAGTGTGCAGGCAGAGCGCTGGATTTCGGCCGGATCGCGGTGCACGTCACTGCAATGCGCGTCGAGCACCGACTGTTTGTGGACCAGCACTTCGGGTGTACCCCAGACATTCCACTCGTTGGCATATCGCGCCGTAATCCGCAGGGTGCGCTTCTCGCCGCCGCCACCGATCATCAGGGGCAGAGGCGTCTGGATCGGCTTCGGCTCCAACGGCGCGTCGATGAACTGGTAGTGCTCGCCGGTGAAGTTGGTCTTCTGGTATCGGAACAACTCCGTCACGGCCTGGCAGGCCTCTTCGAAGCGGTCCATCCGCTCCTTGAGTGTGCCGAAATGGATGCCGTAGTAGTGATGCTCGTTCTCTTGCCAGGCCGCGCCCAGACCGAGAATGAATCGTCCGCCGGAGATGATGTCGATCTGCGCGGCCATCTTCGCAGTCACGGCCGGGTGACGATATGTGTTGCCCGAGACCATGTGACCCAACTTGACCCGCGGAATGCGTGAGGCGAACGCAGCTAGCGTGGTCCACGACTCGTGAACCATGCCGTCAGAGGCGTCCTCGCCGACTGGCTTGTTGGGCATGAAGTGATCGGCGAACCAGATCCGGTCCCAGCCGGTGCGCTCGGCGTGCCGAGCGACGGTCAATACCTCGGCCCAGGGGTTGGATGCAGCTGGCCAGAATCCGAATCGCATAGTGAATGATCCTTGGTCACACGTTCGCTCGATTGCCGGTTGTGAGCGCAGATTAGCGAGTTCACAGTCAGTCGTTGGAGCGCGTTCGGTTAACTGAATGGCAACCGCAGTCAACGACAGGCAAGCAGACAGAGCGCGTACCATGGTGTCGGCGGATTGCGGGCAACCGAAGCGGTTGCCGCGTTCATGGCCTTCAAACAGCGTTCGGTTGAGAGGCCGGGTCATGCGCACGTTGTTGGTCGTGGAAGACGAACGCCCGCTGGCGGAAACGCTGCGGTTCAATCTCGAGATGGAGGGCTACCGGGTCCGGACCGCCGAGGACGGCATCGAGGGACTCTCGATGGCCCGCGCGCTGCAGCCCGACCTGGTCTTGCTGGACCTGATGCTGCCGCGTATGGACGGACTCGACGTACTGCGCGGCATCCGTGAAACCTCGCAGGCGCCGGTCCTGTTGCTCACGGCAAGAACCTCCGAGGCCGACCGCGTCAAGGGTCTCGACCTGGGCGCCGACGACTACATCACCAAGCCATTCTCGCTGGCTGAGCTCAAGGCTCGCGTCCGCGTCCATCTGCGGCGCAAACAGGACGTCGCGGTCGAGGCGCGTGAGCTGGAATTCGGCGAGTTCAAGTTGGATCTGAATCGCCGCCTGCTGACCAAACACGGCGATCCGATCGCCCTGCGGCCCAAGGAGTACGAACTGCTCGCCTACCTGGCGCAGCGCGACGGTCGAGCGTTCACACGCGACCAATTGTTGAACGATGTCTGGGACATCTCCTTCGCCGGCGGGACACGCACAGTGGATGTCCACGTACGCTGGTTGCGCAAGAAGATTGAACAGCCCGACGGACCGCCGCGCCACCTGATCACGGTGCGCGGAGCGGGGTATCGATTCGAGCGGTAAGCGTGCGCACGGCCCTCGTCGGTGTCATTGCCCTGTTGCTGGGAGTTGGGCTGCTCGCCTCAGAAGCATCGACGGTCGGCGGTGGGATCGCTCTCGCGTCGGGAATCGCGTTGTGCGCCGCTGGACTCAGATTGAGCGCCCGCGCCGCCGCGCTGTTACGCGAACAATCTGCTGGCAGATCACAGGCCGCCGAGCGATTGCGTGATCAACTCTCCTCGCGGACGGCGGAACGAGATCAACTGGAGCGCGCCCTCGCCTCGACCGGGGACATGGTGATCGCGCTCGACTCCGATGCCAGGATCCAGTACCTCAATCCCATCGCCGAGCTCATGCTGCGTTCTGGCGAGCGCGACACGATCGGCTCTCCGCTGTTGGAAGCGGTCGAAGACCCCGACCTCTACGGAGCCGTGCGACTCGCGATCGACGAAGGCACACCGGCCGTCCTGGTCGTATTGCGAGACGGCAGACGATTCCGCACTGTGGTCGCTCCGGTCGCCGACGTTGCCGAATCGGGGCCTTGGTCCGTCGTGCTCGCCATGCACGATCTCTCCGACCTCTATGAGGCGGAAATTGCCAGACGCGACTTCTTCATCAACGCCTCGCACGAGTTGCGGACACCGCTGTCGTCAATATCGGCAGCGGCCGAGACGCTCGAGGTGGCACGGCGTCCCGAAGACTCGGAGCGCTTCCGTAAGATCATCCAGTCCGAAGCCGAGCGGATGAACCAGCTCGTCGAGGAAATGTTGGCCCTGGCGCGGCTCGAATCGGGCCTGACGGAACCGAAAATCGAAGTGGTCGGCATGGAGACGTTGCTGGAAGACGCAGTCGAGATCATTAGGCCGCAGGCCGAGCGCGAAGGCCTCTCGCTGCTGCACTCCGGTCTCAACGGCGACGAGCAGACGATGATCGTTGCCGATCCCGAGTTGGTCGAGCGGGCGCTACTCAACCTCTTGCACAACGCCGTCAAGTTCACCGAGCAGGGCGGGTCAATCGAAGTGCGCTCCGAGATGGGCGATGCCTCCGATCCTGCGCCGATGGTCTGGATCCAGGTACGGGATACCGGCATCGGGATCGAGCCGGCCGAACAGTCGCGCATCTTTCAGCGCTTCTACCGGGTCGACCGCGCCCGACAGTCGGGCGGCGGCACCGGCCTCGGCCTGGCAGTCGTCCGGCACATCGCCGAGGTTCACGGAGGCGCAGTCTCGCTGCAGAGCGCGCCCGGCATCGGTTCGACCTTCGGCTTCAGCGTGCCGCTCGCGCAACAGAGCTAAGCCCGGCCCGTGGGAGACCGGTGCGCGTAACCTCCGATTCCCCTCACCCCCCTTGCCTTCGGCATCTCCCCCACAAGGAGACCGATGCAAACCCTCTCAACCGCCCCCGCCACCGAGCGGGGGCCCGCTCCTTCCTCTGCTCCTGCACGGAGGAGATCCTGGCCGCCTGCATCTGTTCACCTGGCACCAGTCGGTGCTGCTGGGTACCGGCCAGAGCAGGTCCCCGCTCGGGGGCGGGGACGGGAGAATGAGTGATGCATCAATCTCGCAAAGGGGGGAAAGGGGAGTTGTGCATCAGTCTCTCTGCGAGAGAGAGAGAGCAAAGAAACAAGCGCAACTCGACCATTTGCGCACACGTCTCCTGTTGGCAATAACCCACTCTTAACGGCCCGTTATCCGCATGGTTAACGCGAACCCGGTCACAGGACTGAAGCTGTGCATCGCGCCTGGAGCGCAGAGTGGCGAGCGCTCAGGAAGAGCGAGCCACGAGTGGTGTGTCCGGCATCGAGACTCGCCGGTCACGGAGCGAGAGGAGCGTGATCGTCTTGGAAATCGCAAACAACAGGCTGTCAACGCGGTGGCTGCCGCTGTTGATCGTCGCCCTACTGGCGGGAGCCATGCTGCTCGTCGCCTGCAGCGGAGATGACGAGCAACAACAAACAGTGGCCCAACAGGACCAGCAACAGACCGCGCAGCAGCGGGCGACCGCCGCTGCGGCGCCGGCTCAGCAGCAGGAGCAAGAAACGCAGGCCGAACTCGGCGACTTCGAAGGTGAAATCCAGGTAGACGGGTCCTCGACCGTCTTCCCGATCACCGAAGCGATGGCCGAGGAGTTTGGCATCCTCACCGAGCGCGGCGTGCGCGTCACGGTCGGCGTCTCAGGGACGGGCGGCGGGTTCAAGCGCTTCTGCGGCGGCGAGACCGACATCTCCGACGCTTCCCGCCCGATCAAAGACTCCGAGGTCGAGCTCTGCACCGAGTCCGGCATCGACTTCGTCGAAGTCCCGGTCGCATTTGACGGTCTGACCGTCGTGATCAACCCCGACAACGACTGGGTCGACTTCCTCACAGTTGAGGAACTGAACCACATCTTCCGTCCCGACGACTACGCCACCTCGTGGGCCGACGTCCGCGCCGGCTTCCCCGACACCGAGATTTCGCTCTACGCCCCGGGCGCCGACAGCGGCACCTTCGACTACTTCACCGAGGCGATCAACGGCGATGGCGGTGTCCACCGCTCCGACAACACGACCTTCTCCGAAGACGACAATGTGCTCGTCCAGGGTGTGGCCTCCGATCGCGGTGGCATCGGTTACTTCGGCTTCAGCTACTACGCCAACAACGCCGACAGCCTCAAAGCGGTTCCGGTCGTCAACGACGCCGGCGAGGCGATCACGCCCTCCAACCGGACGATCAACGACGGCTCTTACAACCCGCTCTCGCGACCACTGTTCATCTACGTCTCGGTCGCCTCGCTCGAGCGTGAGGAAGTCGCCGCCTTCGTCGAATACTTCCTCACCGACGGCACTTGGCTGGTCGACACGCCGGAGGTTGGCTACGTCCAGCTGCCCGGGGCGATCTACGCCGCCGTGCTCGAGCGCGTCGAGAACGGCGTCGGCGGCTCGGCGATGGCCGCCGCCGAGGAAGGCGCTTCGCTGGCCCAGATCTACGGCGCCGAGTAGTCGCGCAGCAGAAGGGTCCTGACAACGCCCCGCTTGATGACTTGAGCGGGGCGTTGTCGTTGCTCGATCTATGTCGCAACCGACTGTGATCGAACTGCTCGTTGGACCGCTTACGAAGCGTTAACCGCTCGTAAGATCGCCCTCCGTAAGTTTGCCTCTAGACCAGCATCCCAGCGACCGCTGAGCCGTTGTGATGTGACGAAGAAGACGCTGCGATGTCCGCACAAACACCACGCATGGACGATCCCGAGCGCGATACGGTTCGCTCGCTTTTGGCCGAGCTCTGGCGCGACCGCTTGCAACCGTCGCGCCCTGGCAGCGGCCGAGAGACACCCGCCGGCCGAGTCATTCACGCTGCTTTGTTCCTGACCGCTACCCTCTCTGCCTTCGTCACGATCGGCATCGTCCTGGTCCTGATCTTCGAGACCGTCGAGTTCTTCCGCGAGGTGCCGTTCCTCGACTTCTTTGGCTCGACCAAGTGGTCGGCCCTGTTCGCCGAGAAGCAGTTCGGCGTCTGGGCGCTCGTCTGGGGCACCGGGATGATTGCCTTGATCGGCCTCGTGGTGGCCATTCCCCTTGGGTTAATGGCTGCCGTGTTCCTCAGCGAGTACGCGCCGCCGCGGGTTCGTGCGATCGTCAAACCCATCCTGGAAATCCTCGCCGGCGTGCCGACCGTCGTCTTCGGGTATTTTGCCTTGGTTTCGGTGTCGCCAGTGATTCGCGACATCTTCGGGCAGGATGTCGGTATCTACAACGCGCTCTCGGCAGGCATCGTGGTCGGACTGATGATCGTGCCGATCATCGCTTCACTCTCCGAGGACGCCATGAGGGCCGTCCCGCGCTCATTACGCGAAGGCGCCTACGCGCTCGGCTCAACCCGCATGGAGGTTTCCCTCCGCGTCGTCCTGCCAGCCGCCTTCTCCGGCGTCGTCGCTTCAATCATCCTCGCCGCATCACGCGCCGTCGGCGAAACCATGGCCGTGACGATCGCCGGCGGCGGCAACCCCCAGTTCGGCGTTAACCCGCTTGAAGCAGTTCAGACCATGACCGCCATGATCGTCCAGCTCTCGCTCGGTGACACTCCGACCACCTCCATCGAGTTCAAGGTCCTGTTCGCCGTCGCGATGACCCTTTTCGTCCTCACCCTGGTGATGAACATCGTCGCCCAGTGGGTCTCGCGCCGCTTCCGGGAGGAATACGAATGAGCGCTGCTGCTCCGTCAGCTCAACTGACTGCGTTCTCGCCCCGGGTCCGCATTCGCCGTGGTGTCTCGGTCGGCTTCATGGTGGCCGCGCTCTTGGCCATCGCCATTTCCATGATCATGCTCGGCGCGCTGGTGGTCGAGATCGCCGTCGACGGTGCCGCCCGGCTCTTCACCGACGGTGGCGAAGTCAGCCGCGAAGCCCGCGGCGGCGGCATCGTCACCGATCTGCCCACACCCGTCGGCATGGCCTGGATGACCTGGGCATTACCGGTCGCCATCGTCCTGCCCTTCATCGGTCCGCGACTGCTAAACAGCCTCGTACCCGGATTGCCCCGGCTCGCAGAACGGCTCATCGGTCTGATCGTCCTTGCGCCGGCCGCAGTCTTCATTCACATTCTCTACGTGCGCTTCGAGTCGGCCTACTTGATCGACTACGCCAGGGCCGTCGGCGTCGATGGCGCTAGCGGCAACCTCCTCCAGCTATTCAGCGAGGCGTCGGGCTTCCAGTTCGTCCGCCTGCTGGTGATCGGCATCCTCCTGCCGCTCGGGATCCTCGCAGCCGGCTGGTTCTGGTCGCAGCGGTTGCGTAAGCCCTCCCTGCTGATCCCGGCGATCATGATCGTCGCCTGGGTCGTCTACCTCTTCATGGACCCCTGGTTCCTCTCCTCCTTCCCCTCCCGCAAACCCGCCGATGCGGGCATCTTCTCCGCCGTCACCGGCACCCTCTACATGATGGTGATCACCGCCGCCATCGCCTTCCCCCTCGGCGTCGGCGCCGCCATCTACCTCGAGGAATACGCCAGACGCAACTGGTTTTCACGCATGATCCAGATCAACGTCTCCAACCTCGCCGGCGTGCCATCGATCATCTACGGACTGCTCGGACTCCAGGTCTTCGTCCGAGTCCTCGAGTTCGAACGCTCCGTCCTCGCCGGAGCCTGCACCATGGCCCTCCTCGTCATGCCGATCATCATCGTCTCTGCCCAGGAAGCCCTGAGAACCGTCCCGCCCTCCATGCGAGAAGCTGCCTACGCCGTCGGCGCCACCCGCTGGCAGGTGATCCGTTTCCACGTCCTGCCCTACGCCTTCGGAGGCATGCTGACCGGCAACATCCTCGCCATGTCCCGAGCCATCGGCGAGACCGCTCCACTGATCGCCATTGGAGCCCTCACATTCATCGCCTTCCTCGCCGATTCACCCACCGACGACTTCACCGTCCTCCCCATCCAGGTCTTCAACTGGGTCGCCCGTCCACAGGCCGGGTTCCACGAGATCGCCGCCTCCGCCATCATCGTCCTCATGGTCATCCTGCTTCTCATGAACGCCGCCGCGATCATCATGCGACAGCGGACGCGCACCGACTGGTAGCTAGACTGACACAGGCAACGGGAGCCGCAAATGTCACGAAACTTCTTCAACCTGATGAGGTCGAGCGCACCCAGCGCTACCGAAGCAGCAGCGCCTCAACGCGGGACACCGCCACCGCCACCGCCTCCCAACATGAGGCAAGACGCCGCCGCCGACAGCGTCCACCTCGACACGACCCTTGAGGCAGTGCGACACAACTTCACCGAAGAAGTGGACATGGCGCTCGAACTGAAGGAAGTCTCCGCCTTCTACGGCTCCTTTCAGGCAGTCGAGAAGATCTCAATCCAGATACCGCGCAACCGCGTCACCGCTCTGATCGGACCTTCCGGCTGCGGCAAATCGACCCTGCTGCGCTGCATGAACCGGATGAACGACCTGATCCCCGGTGCCCGAATCGATGGCGACATCCAGTTCGAAGGCCGCAACTTGATCGACCCCAACGTCGACGCCGTTGAAGTCCGCCGACGGATCGGCATGGTCTTCCAGAAACCAAACCCGTTCCCCAAGTCAATCTACGAAAACGTCGCCTTCGGAGCCCGGATCAACGGATACTCCGGAGACATGGATCGCCTCGTCGAGGACTCGCTGCGCCGCGCCGCGCTCTGGGATGAGGTCAAGGACGAGCTGGACAAATCTGGTCTGGCCCTCTCCGGTGGCCAGCAGCAGCGACTCTGCATTGCCCGAGCCATCGCGGTGCAGCCCGAGATCATCCTCATGGATGAGCCCGCCTCGGCCCTCGACCCCGTCGCCACGCTCAAGATCGAGGATCTGATGCGCGAACTGGCCGAGGACTACACGATCGTCGTCGTCACCCACAACATGCAACAAGCCGGCCGCGTATCGGACTACACCGCGTTCCTGCTGGCCGGCGAGGAACGCGTCGGACGCCTGGTTGAGTTCGGGCCGACGCAAGATATCTTCACGAATCCGCTCGATCAGCGGACCGAAGATTACATTACTGGCAGGTATGGCTAACCTGCCATTCAAGGCGATGTTGTGAGGGCAATGTTGCCAGCGGCCCGAAATGTGGGGGGTATATGTCAACCGTCCGGGTGACGTACTCCGCTGATCGCGCCGAGGTGTTGGATCGCCTGCGCTTGCAGCATGCGCGAGCCGACCGCTCAATCGTTGACGCGATGCAAGCCCTCTTGCGCCGAGATCTGGTGCTCGCACGACAGGTCTGCGAAGCCGACCATGACGCCAAAACGGTTCGCTACGCAATCGAAGAAGCGGTCACCAGCATCATCGCGCTACAGCAGCCGGTCGCGGGTGATCTACGCGAGTTGATGTCAATCGTCGCGATTACGCTCAATCTTGAGCGGATCGCCGGGCACGCCGAGGGCATCGCCCGCAACGCCATATTCCTCGAAGACAATCCCGTAGCCGCGACCGAACCTGACTTGTGGCGAATGGCCGACGTGGTCCGCGAGATGCTGCAGTCGGCCACGCGTTCATTCCTCGATCGAGACCAGGACCTCGCCCGCCTGACAGTCGAGCGAGACGACGAAGTCGACGACATCTACGGCGACATCCATGAGCGCTTGATCGCCCGCATCGCTGACGCGGAAGGCGACGCCGAAGAGTCCGACGCCATCACCCACGTCCTCTGGTGTTCGCACAACCTCGAGCGAATCGGCGACCGTGCGCTCAACATCTGCGAGCGCACCATCTTCCAGGTCACCGGAAGATTCGAGCGAGTCCACGGCCCCGATTACGACCCCGACGCCTGACATCACGTCCAGGGCACGTTGCAGTCGTAGAGATCAGTCCAACGGTCCTGCGTCAATCGCACAATCCCATTGGCTTGCGCGCGACAACGGTCCAAGCCGTACCACCAGCTCCCGTCTAGCCGAGCTCCGCCACAGCCTGCCCCACACCTGATGCGGGGCAATCTCGCGGCGAGGAGCACTGACGTGTGAGACTGTCTCACTTGTCGGCCGTGGCGGTGATGATCGCGCTGGCGGTCGCTTTGTTCGCTGTTGTTCAGACGACTTCGGCAGCGAATGCGTTGACCATCAAGATTGCTGACTCAGACAACGTCGTGAAGGCTGGACTTGGCTATGCGATTAACCTTGAGGTCAAGAACGGCGAAACAGACAACTCCGCCAGCTACGTCGTCGAATATCTGACTGCTTCAGGCGGTGTGTTCGTGTCAAACGTCGCGGGGAGTTCCACTAACCTCGGGGTTGGCGACGAAGGCACCCTGGTTGTGCCGAAGAACGCCGAAGGCACCTACACAGTTACCGCAGGCGTTGTCAGGGCTACTGGTGCTGCTGATACGCTTCCGCTCCGGCTGAGCAATGACTTGTCAGTGAGGGTCGGCGATGTGGGTGAGGCCATTGGCTCTGTCGAAGTTTCGCTAGGAACAGTTGAGGACGACGACGAAGACAACGTCGCCAAGTTCATCGACGCCAGTTCGAGTGACGACGAAAAGGCAGCTTCGAAGACTGATTCGTCCACTAAGGGCGAAGGCTCGATTATTGGTGTCACCGTCAAGGTCCTGAACTCGCTCGGCAACGCACCGAACGCTGAAGAGGTGAAGGAAATCTTGATCTTCGCACCTTCGGCGTATGTCATACCAGCTGTAGAGGACACGCAACCAGATGCAGGCGACATCGCAAACGCCGACAATGGCAACTCCAATAAGGGCGTCGTCGGCACTGCCACGTCCTTTAACTTCTACGTCCACGACGACGAGGCTGGGACCGTGGATGTCTACGCTGTTGCGATCGGTGACGGTGGTACCGCGACCTCAGCTCCGCTGACGTTGACGTTCACTGGTGCCGCGACGACCATTGAACTCGGTGACGCCAGCGGTCCGCTTGCGCAGACCGGCGGCGTTTTCTCCGCCCCTGAAAGCGCAGATGACGCCGATGACGGTGTTGAGGCTGACAACGTTGTCACCGTCGAAGTGACGGCCGCGGATGATTCCGGAAATCTTGCAGGGCTGGTTTCTAAGCAGGAAACCACTAACAACGGCACTGCCATCGCGCGTGCTGATAAGAGCCCGGCCGCAGGGAACATTGGCGACAGCGATGTTAAGATCCTTGACGCCGATGACGAAGAGGTGGACTCAATCTCTGCGCGAGTCGACCCAAAGCCCAAGAGCAGCACGGCCGTGCTCATCACATTGGCTGCTACTGGAGCAGAAAAGACTGAGCCTGGCACCTACACAGTTCAGGTCACCTTTGCTGGCGAGAAGTACACGACTGACTTGGTTGTAGCTGGCGACCCAGCAAGCGTGAGTCTTGAGAGCAGCCAGGCAGAAGGCTCAAGCATCATCACTGTGTCGGCCACCGTGACCGACGCCGACGGCAACTTGGTGCCAAACGCTACGGATGTCGAGTTTGTGGCCGTTGGCACTCTGGATCTCACCGGTCTTGACGAAGACCCGATGACCAACATCGCAACCCGTGAGACCAAGGCTGGAGTGGCCTCTACTCGGTACGTGATCACAGGCGGAAGTGGGCACGGCACTGTCATCGCTTCAGTGCCGGGCTTCGACGGTGTTGACAGTGTCATCACTGTCGCCGGTCCGGAGGCTGCAGAAGCAATGGCCGATGAAGAGGCCAGCGTGGCATGCCTGAGCAACCTGGCCGGCTTCTCGACCTGGTCATGCGGCGTCGAGAGCTCCGCCTCGGAGATCTTCGAGCTCGTCAGTGGCCGCGGTGCGACCGCCATCCACCTGTGGAATGGTTCCGCTTGGGTCCGCTACTCGGTGGTCGACGGCACGATGGTGCCGGGCTCGAGTGACTTCATGGTCACGAAGAGCGACATCCTCTACATCAGCAACTAGGGGACCCTCACCCTCACCCTCTCCCAGAGGGAGAGGGGATCGGACCCCACACCCCTCGCTCGTCGAGGGGTGTGGGAGGAATCCTGAGAAAGGAATGCTGAGATGAAACAGCACAGACTGATGTCGAGGGTTGGAGCGTTGGTACTGGGGCTCGCTGTTGCTATTGCAACGTTGAGTCTCGCCTCGGCGCAGCAAGAACCTCCCCATCGCTTCTACGGCACAGGCGCGACCGCCGGCGACATGATCGGTGTAGTCGACGACATGGGCAATGAGCTCGGCTCAACGGAAGTCGCAGAAGACGGCTCCTGGTACATCGATGTCGACCGCGACGATGCCGACAACGTGAGCTTCACGCTCAATGGCAAGTCCGCCGACGCCGATGTCACCTCCGCTGGCTCCGGCCAGTCGGCAGTCGCCGTGACGGCCATGGCTATGGAAGAACCAGCCATGGAAGACGGCGAAGAGGGCGACGAACTCGCTGGTGACGACGAGGGCGCCGGGGACCTCGAGGGCGAAGAGCCAGCCATGGAAGACGGGGACGGGCATATGGGAGACACCGAGTACCCAGGTACGGGTAGCGGTGGACTCGCTGACGGCAGCGGTGTCTCAGCCGGCCTGATCGGCCTGTTGATCGCGCTGAGCATCGCCGCAGTTGCCGGTCTTGGTGTGCGTCGAGTCCGCAACCGGGCGTAGTTCTCGCTAGCTGACAATCCTGTCCAAATCAGAGGGGGCGGGGCCATTTGGCCCCGCCCTTTCTCGTTTACCGACTTTTGAGACAGTCTCACAACATGATGCCTCAGAAGTCGATGTTCCCAGTCCCCGGGCGAGGCGGGGACTGGGATTCAACCACCTAATGGGACTTTTGAGACAGTCTCCAAGGAGTGACTGTCGGCAAGCTAGGTTCGCTTCGACCATGCACGATGTCGATCGTCCTAGCCTTCGGGCATGGAAGCCCTGGTCATTGCCCTGATTCGAGTAGCTGGTTCGCTGCCGGTTCTGCGCTGGGCCTTTGTCGGCGGCTTGATCGCCGTATTCGTTGACCTCTCCGACCTCTTCCTCCGACAGGCCATCGATCTGGGCGGGCTCTCCAACTATCAGGAGTGGGACAAGTGGGTCGATCAGGTCTACATCTGGCTCTTCCTCGTGGTCGCGTTGCGCTGGTCGGGTTGGGAACGGCGAGTCGCGCTGGGTCTGTTCGGCTGGCGGTTGATCGGGTTCGTCGCCTTCACCGCCGGAGCTGGACGCGAGATCCTGATCTACTTCCCCCACGTCTTCGAGTTCTGGTTCCTCTTCGTCGCCGCGAGACCACACTGGCCATCTCGCCTCCGACCGGGTTGGGCCCAGGCCGCCGACGGCACGCCCGCCCCACTGACCCGACCTGAAGCCATCCGTTGGTTACTCTTCCTCGCCTCCCTCAAGATCTTCCACGAATACACCCTGCACACCGGCCAGTGGTTCGACAAGTGCTCACCGATCGAGTTCCTCGAAAACATCGGAAAGTGCATCGGCCCCGCCTAACCCCCTCTCCCTCTGGGAGAGGGCAGGGGTGAGGGTGCCCCTCAGACTCCCAGTCCCCGTTTCACACGGGGACCCGCTCCGCTCCCCCCCTCCGACGCCACGCGATCACCGCCGCGTCTTGCCTGCGCCCCTCCGTCTTTCCTGCGCAGGCAGGAATCACGAACCACCTAAGCCAATCAACGACAACAAGCGCCTGCCGACCCCAGCCGTCGTCACGCGATCCCCTCTCCCCCCTCGCGCAGGAGAGATGCCCAGCCTGCCCCGGTCCAGGCCCTCGAGCCGGGACCCGACTCCGTCCCCACCCCAGATCTGATCTAGGGGTATCCTGCTCTTGTTGTGCGTGCGATACCAGCAGATTCCCGGGGTGAGCGATGACGACCAATGCGGCGCTGCCGCCGATTCGTCCTGATGACATGGCCGCCGAGCAGCATGTCATCTGCCGTGACCTGTTCAAGATCTACAAGATCGCCGACCTCGAAGTCGTCGCGCTGCGCGGACTCGACCTGACCGTCGGGCGAGGCGAAGTCCTTGCAATCGTCGGCGCGTCCGGTTCTGGCAAATCGACGTTGCTCAACGTGCTCGCAGGGCTCGATGTGCCCTCGGCCGGCCAGGCCTACGTGAACAAGTCCGATCTCCTCGCGCTGACCGAGCAGGAGCTCGTCGACTACCGACGCGAGCAAGTTGGATTCGTCTGGCAGCAGACCGGACGCAATCTGATCCCATACCTCAATGCCCAGCAGAACATCGAAGTGCCGATGATTCTCGCCGGACGATCGCGTAAGCACGCCCGCGAGCGCGCAATGCAACTGCTCGAGGCCGTCCGACTGACCGACAAACGCAAGCAGCGTCCCGACCAGCTCTCTGGCGGCGAACAGCAGCGTGTATCCATCGGCGTCGCACTGGCCAACGATCCTCCGTTGCTGCTGGCCGACGAGCCGACCGGAGAGCTCGACACACACACTTCAGAGGAGATCTTCCATCTCTTCCGTAGTCTCACCAATCAGTTCGGACTGACCATCATCGTCGTCACGCACGACCCGGCGATCGCCGCGCGTGTCGACCGCGTGGTCGCGATTCGCGACGGCACGATCGCCACAGAAACCGTCCGACGAGTTGAGAATCCCGGTACCGAGATCGCGGAAGTCGTCCACGAGGAATACGCCGTGGTCGACGGTGCGGGCCGACTACAGATTCCCAAACCGCTGCTGGAGCAAGTGGCGCTGGGCCGACGCGCATACGTCGATTCCCGCGACGGCCGGATCGTGATCACTCCAGCGCACGAGGCCGACGCCGGCGACGAAGAGGCTGAGCGATCATGACGACTCCACTCGCAACCAACGGAATGTCGGCAAGCGGGCAGCAGGATTTGGTCGTCGACGTACAGGGCGTCTCGCGAAAGTTCGTGGTCGGCGGTGAGGACATCTGGGCCGTCCGCGATGTCTCGCTGCAGGTCAGCCGCGGAGAGTTTGTCGCTCTGATTGGTCGTTCCGGTTCAGGCAAAACCACGCTGCTCAACCTGATCGCGGGACTTGATTCGCCGACGACCGGTCACGTCACGATCGACGGCGAGAACATCACCGAGTACTCGGAGCGCCAACTCACACAGATGCGACGCCACCGCGTCGGCTTCGTCTTCCAGTCCTTTGGGCTGCTGCCGCTGCTGTCGGCGTACGAGAACGTGGAGCTGTCCCTGCGCATCGCCGGTGCGGGCATCCGCGAGCGTCGACGCCGCGCAGAGGAGTTGCTTGAGGCCGTCGGACTCGCCGGTCGAGCACGACACCGACCGTATGAACTCTCCGGTGGCGAGCAGCAGCGCGTCGCCATCGCCCGCTCCCTCGCCAACTCGCCGGCACTGATCCTGGCCGACGAGCCAACCGGCGAGCTCGACTCGACCACGGCGGTATCCATCTTCCGGCTGTTGCACGATCTCGTGGTCGAGCAGGGCGTCACGATCATCACCACGACGCATGACCGCACCGTGATGGAGCTGGTCCCGCGCGTCGAAGAGATGAACGATGGCCGCCTGTTAGAGCCGGAGGAGCAAGAACTCTTCCGCTACACCGTCCGCGAAGAGCGCTCCCGCTTCGCAGCCGAGCTGCCCACCGATGTGCAGGACGAAGTCTCGGCTGTCGGCAGTCATGGCGCGGACTTCGCCCCAACCGTCGAGGAGCGCGTCGCCGCCGAAATCGCGGCTCATCCCGAACTGACGGAGGATCAGGCGCGTCACGTGTTCGGCGCAGATCGACCAGCGGCAGAAGCAGAGCCGGAACTCGTCCCAGCGGCAGCTCCCGAGGCGTCCGAATCGAGCGACGAATCCTGGCAACCGCAGATCCCCGAGCCAGAGCCGCCCAGCGAAGAAGAAGCCAGCTTCGCCCCGCCCGCCGGAGTCGAACGTCCCACCTGGGCCCGTCCCCGCGACGAGTAGGAGACCTTCGCATAACCCCTTTCCTCCCCCTGCAGAGCCTGTCCCCGCGAAGGCGGGGAGGGAGGCGGCGAAGGCGGAGGGGGTCCTGCTCCACCAAGTCATATCTGGTACCCGCACCGGCAGGACCCCCTCAGTCGCTCCGCGACAGCTCCCCCTGCGAGAGACTGATGCATAACCCCTCAACCGCCCCCGCCTCCGAGCGGGGGCCTGCTCCTTCCCTGGCCTCTTACCTGCGGTCATGTTTGTTGCTACTATCTGGTCAACCGGGACTTATCGGAGCAGCCTGGGCTATGCCAAGGCGGGTCCCCGCTCGGGGGCGGGGACGGGAAACTGAGTTATGCATCATTCTCTGCGAGGGGGAGCAAATCACTCAAAGGCTTCCGCTTGTCGCGGGTCTCTCGCTGATTTGAGCACAGACGTTGGTACCCGATGCAGCGGAAGACTTCCTTTGCAAGGGGTCTGGCAAATCATCAGGTGTGCACTCTGGAACCCTGATGTGCGCGCAAGCCCTACGGCTCAGTCTCGATCTTCGTCAAAATGAACCGGCGCGGCTGCTGATCCCAGCGGACCAAGCGATGCGGCGGATCAACCTCGTACCAGGCACGCGAGATTTCCACGCCTGGCGTCGCGACGACTTGCCAGACCACGACATCTCCTTCGGGTCCACGCAGGGTGTCCTGACCGCGGACGGCCACCTGGACCAACTGGCTGCGACGCTGCACCACGTTGACCGACATGTACGTGAGCTCAAGGTCTTGCTCGAAGGCCAGCGTCCGCCAGAGCCAGGCTGACGAGTCGTTGTCAAAGGCAAAGAGGCCCGCCTCAACCGTCTCCTCGCTCACTTCGCCGTCGTCATCGAGGGTGACATCGGCAGAGATTTCCCCGTCTGCGTTGGCCTGATACGTGGCCTGGGCGGTCAGTGATTGCTCCGACGACTCAGCCTGTCGCGCATAGCGAACAGGCTGCAAATTCTCGACATCAACCCAGACCCTCACCTCATCGGTGACGACGCCCGATTCCGTGTTCAGTGTGAACATCAGCGACAACTGATACACGTCATCTTGACGCACCGTCTCGAGCACGAGGGTGCCGAGCAAGGTGTCAGTCTGATCAAACATGTCGTAGTGGAGTCGTTCAAAGTCGGGCCACGGAATCTGCGAGACGGGGTCCTGAGGCTCGTCAAAGCTGGATTCCGAACTGCAGGCAACGAACGCGACCACCGCTGTGGTAGTCAACACCAAGCAGATCACACCCGACAATGGGGAACGCCTCACGAGCCGCGACCGCCGTGCGGGCCGATCTCGGCCTCGGCCATCCGACGCAGCGCCTCGGCGCAGTCCGCGCTGGACACGTCAGCGTGCGTGACCAGACGAATTTTCGTCCGGTCGGGCGTCGTCACGAGCACGCCCAGTTTCTTCAACTGAGCCTGTAGCTTCGGCGAGGGCGCAGCGTCCGTTGCCGTGTCGAGCTGAACGATGACGATGTTCGTCTCGACGCTCTCAGGATTGATGTCGAAGCCGAGTTCCGCCAGTCCTCGGGCGAGCTGTCGTGCGTGGGCATGATCGTCGTGTAGACGGTCGACCATTTGATCGAGTGCGACCAATCCGGCGGCCGCCAGAATCCCGGCTTGCCGCATCCCGCCGCCAACCAGCTTGCGAGTGCGCCGCGCCTCGGCGATGAACGCCTCGTCGCCGCAGATCAGCGAACCCACCGGAGCGCCCAGACCCTTGGACAGGCAGAACGTCACGCTGTCGGCCGGTCCGGCCAGCTCGGCGACGCTGTGTCCCGACGCCGCGCCAGCATTGAAGATGCGCGCGCCGTCCATGTGGACGCGCAACCCAAGGTCGTGCGCGGTGCCGGCGATTTCCTCGGTCCGCTCCAGCGAGACCACGGTCCCGCCGCAGAAATTGTGTGTGTTCTCCAGTGCGAGCAGCGTCGTTCGCGGTTGGTGCATGTCGTCCGGACGCACCGCGCCGGGGATGAGTTCAGGATCAAACCCGCCGTCGGCCTGATTCGGAAGCGTCGTCGCCAGCACGCCGCCGAGTCGCGAGACCCCGCCGGCCTCCGAACGCACGATGTGCGCCCGATCGCCGACCAGCAACTCATCACCGGAGCGGGTCTGCGAGAGCAGCGAGACGAGATTCGCCATCGTGCCGCTGGAAACGTAGAGCGCCGCCTCCTTGCCTGTCCGATCGGCAGCCGTCTCCTCCAGCTTTGAAATCGTCGGGTCTTCGCCGAAGACGTCGTCGCCGACCTCCGCCTCAAACATGGCCTGGCGCATCGCCGGCGTCGGCTTGGTCACAGTGTCGGAGCGTAGGTCAATGAGGGACAGCTCGGATTGGTGGTCGCTCACTCGGCAGGTCCTTGCGATCGTTCCCAGATGGTGCGGAAGCCCTCGCCGCCCGTGATCGCGGCGATCGTGACCGCTCGCTCACCATCGTGAAGTTGTTGTTGGATGCGTGTTACGTGGTCGGGATCTGCGCCCAGGCTGATCAGCCGCGCCTCGATCTTCTCCCAGATGCCCGACTCGTCGAACGCCGCGATCGCCCGAGGCCAGGGGAATGACATAATCCGTTCCGGCAACGGCAATCGAGGGCGCAGCGACTTCAAATGGCGAAAGCGTTCCTCAGCGGAGTTGACGCGGTCAACAAGCTGAATGATCGGAGTGTCAGGCGGATTGGCACGGAAGTCGACCAGCAGTCGAGGTTCAAGCACATCAAAGCGCACGATCAGCACCGCCGCGCGATCAATCACGCGCAGGATTTCATCGAGGTCAACGCCGTAGTCATCGGTCATCTGGGCGTCCACCGGCTAGCAACCATTGCGGCATCCTGGCTGTTCTCATTGCTCCCCCCGCTTGCGGGAGGAGATGCCGAAGGCAGAGGAGGGGAGGTTGGCGCCAACGGCCCCCTCAGTCGCTTCGCGACCGCTCCCCTGCAGGGGGAGCAAATGGGATCGGCCATGGACGAACATCATCGATTCGCTATTCGGCGCGCGAATCGTCTGGGCTCAAGTCTATGGACGCGACGGGAGAGCGTCCAATGCTGGCGAGATTAGGCGCCGCAGGCAGCGCCCCAATGCCCAGCAGCGCCGCACGGGCGGCGTCGTAGCGTTGCTTGGCTCGGGCCTCGCGATTGAGCAGGCCCTTGAGCTTGGGCGGCTCCAGCGACTCGCCCTCCAGGAAGATGTCGTGCAGACGCCCTAGCTGTTTCTGCCAGGCGTCCCAGGCATCTCGGTATTCGGCCTGTCGTTCAGGATCGACTCGGACCATGTGGTGTCCTTTGTTCAAACTCGACCAAACTCAGTCAGACGAGATTGCGATAGATGTTGATGATGGCAGAGTCGAAGACCATCGCCTCGCGGACGGCGCGGCGCAGTTGCGCGAAATGCTGATCCTGCGCAGCCAGCTCCTCGAACTGTTCGAGTTCCTTGAGATCCTCAAACTCGGCGACGATCTCAACGGTCGACGCGGCGCCCGTGATCGCGTCCCAGACCGAGAACTGCGCCTCAATCCCGCGCGCCGCCTGGTAATCGAGCGCCGCCTCGACGGCTCGGAGGAATTCGCCATGCTTACCCGGCGCCACGCGGCCGGTCAGGACTCGTCGGAACATCGGCATCTCATCGTCCCTTCAGCTATTCAACTATTCAACTTGTTCAGCCAACCTGTTCAGCACTCCGTCGCTCCGTCGCTCAGGGCCTAAGTCTCGGAGCGAGGTTCGGCACGAGGTTCGGCAAGGGGTTGCTGTCGCAGGATCGCGTCCACCCGTGCCAGGTCATCCGCTGTGTTCACGTTAGTAAACGACTCCAGTGCTGGATCGTGAACACGCAGTTCATCGGGCTGGAGCAACCGGTGCTCCGTTAGAGGCAGCAGCGCGCGAATACGACCATCGCCATTGTCCAGCAGCGCGGTCGCATGAGGCACAACCGACGGTCGGTAGGCAGCTAGCAGCGGTTGCGCGAAGCCATCGAGATACGGCATCGCGATCTCCACACCGGCGCATGCCTGTGCCACTGTACGCAGAAGTGTTGGCTGCAGGAACGGCATGTCGCAGGCGACGGCCACGGCGAGGTCATGCTGTATCGCCGGCAGCGCCGCCTCGAGGCCGGCCAGCGGACCTCGGTCG
This sequence comes from Dehalococcoidia bacterium, assembly GCA_964291515.2. Taxonomy (GTDB): domain Bacteria; phylum Chloroflexota; class Dehalococcoidia; order Bin125; family Bin125; genus Bin125. The sequence continues at coordinate 2,567,414 of OZ219805.1, read as the reverse complement.
TGGCGATGGTCGATGGCTTCACGCCAGGCAACGCCAGGCAACGCCGGGAACTGTTGGTGCGGTCGCCGGGCCAGCACGATGTCGTCAGACACCTCCGCCGCGGCCAGCGCGCTCCAGTGCAGCAACGGCCGACCGCCGGCCTCGGTCGTGGCCTTGTCCTGGCCCAGCCGCCGGCCGAATCCGCCGGCGAGGATCACAACGGAAAACACTTCACTCATAGCTTGAGTTTAGGCTGCGGGCTGGAGGCGTCACGTGGATCAAGCGTCAAACCTGCCATTGCATGAAGCATTGGGGATTACGCGCCCCGCCGTCTTCGCCACGGTCGGAGGTGGAGGCAAGACCACCGTCCTCTTCGCGCTCGCCGCCGAATGGGAAGCCGCCGGCGGTCACGAGAGAGGTCACGAGGGCGATGGGGGTCTCACAGTCCTGGCCACGACGACCAAAATGACCATTCCGCGAGAGGGCCGATCCCTGCCGCTCGCGATTGGTAAAGACGACGCCTTCCGAGCCGGAGCGCTCGACAACATCCGCCGCCGAGGCCTCGCCTCAGCCGTCGTCGGCACCGGCCGGGGAGACCGCGAGCGAGTCCTCGGAGTCGACCCAAGCTGGCCCAGACAAGCCATCAACGCAGGCCTCGCCAGCCTCGTCGCCATCGAAGCCGACGGCTCAAAAGGCCGCCCCTTCAAAGCCCCCGCCCGCCACGAACCCGTCATCCCCGACGAGGTAGACATCGTCGCCGCCGTCATCGGAGCCGGAGTCCTGGGTCGGCCGCTAGACGAACAATCAGTCCACCGACCAGAAATCGCGGCCCAGGTAGTCGGAGCCAACATCGGAGACGAAATCACACCCGAGCTAGCCGCAAAGGTCCTGATGTCCCCTGATGGAGGTCGGAAGGGTGTGCCGGATTCGGCAGAGTTCGTGGTCTTGGTCTCAAGCGCGGGCAGGAACCTGGAGGGGTCAAGGGAATTAGCGTCGGAGTGTGGCGGTCGGGTGGTGTTGTGGGACGCGGGGTCGGGGGTGTTGGAGGTTGGCTAGAGATCTTCGGAGAGTAAGAGTTCACTCTCGCGAATCAGGATCGAAATCTCCGATTCAATCGTGTTCCAGATCGTCCCATGATTGATGTTCGGATACTGATGATTGAGGATGTTGCGCCGGCCTATGTAGCCATCGGAGCCCGTGATTCTGGCTGTCAGTTGTACGTCAATAGCCTTGAGGCGGGCTAGCGCCTCTCCGATGATCATCAACTCGCGCTCGATCTGATGTTGCAAGCCGATGTCAGCTTCGTAATCGTCAAAGTGCTTGTCATTGGTCGACTGTTGAATGAGACGTGCGGTCTCGATGATGTCGTACAGATATCCCTGTTGTCCCGTTGCTCTAGGCGACATAGATTGGCGTTCTTGATTGTTCGACCGTGTCGCGAAAGTATGGGTTCCTGAAGTCGGTCTCGATCACCAGATCGACGGGTCGGTCGAAGAGGCTTGTGAGGTCGGTGTAGAGGCGGTGGTAGACGCCGATGTAGGTGGCGTTGGCTTCGGGAAGGAACGTGACGAGGAAGTCGAGGTCGCTTGATTCGAGGTCGAAGTCTCCGGTGGCGGCGGAGCCGAAGAGGTCGAGTCGCTGCACCTGGTGCGTTCGGCAGAGCTCGGCGATTTCCTCAGATCGGTCGGCTACGAGGGAGATCATGCAAGCTGTCCCCGAGTCCTGGTTCGTCCTGTGACCTCAGATTAGCTAATCACCGGAATGCCGATGGCAACAAGCTGAGCGATGTTCGTTCTAGGGGCCGAGGGAGCGGGTCCCCGCTCGGAGGTGGGGACGGGAGGGCTGGGTGCGGGTGGTGTGACAGCCGTTATGTGGGTTGTCCACAGACGGTCGTGAGCCGATTGATAAACGAACGAGTGTTCTGTAATCTGGCGTCCGATGTCTCGGAGGCTGTGAGCACATATGCGCGATGTTGTGTCGATTGCCTGCCTGCTGATTTCCCACTTCCGGGCCCGCGTGGAGCTGGTCCGGCGGGCGGATTTGGTGCACGCAGCGGGGCTGATTGTCGACCGCTCCGGCTCCCGACCGGTGGTGATGGACTGTCTGCCGGCGGCCTCGGAGGTTGAGCTGGGCATGACGCTGGATCAGGCGCTCTCGCTGCAGCCCGACGCCGTCGTCCTCGAGGCGGACGAGCCTCACTATGCTCGCGAGTTTGAGCGGCTGCTGCGCGCGCTGGAGGATGTCAGCGACCGCGTCGAGGGAGCACAGCCGGATGGCGAGTTGGGTGTCGCCTACGTCGGGTTGGACGGGCTGGAGGCGATGTACGGCGGCGAGCAGCCCATGCTCGACACGCTGCTCGCAGCCGTGCCCGATCACTTCCAGCCGCGCATCGGGATTGGACCGAACAAGTTCAGCGCCTTCGTCGCCGCCCGCACCCGGCGCTCGGCGGGCCTGAGCCGGATCGGGCATCGTCCGCCCGACACCGCAGCGTTCCTCGCGCCGCACTCGATCAACCTGCTGCCCGCATCGCTGGTGCCGCCCGGCCTGCTCGACGACCTGCACCGGCTCGGCCTGCAGCGCATGGGCGATCTCGCGGCGCAGGAGCCGGACGCGCTGCTCGACCGCTTCGGGCACGAGGGCCGCCGCGCCTGGGAGCTGGCCTCGGGCATCGACGAGCGTCCGCTGCGCCCGCGGACGTTCGAGGAGTCGATCACCGAGAGACTCACGCTGCCGGCCGCCTCGGCCTCGCTGGAACTGCTGCGCGTCGCGGTCGACACGCTGCTCACCCGTGTCTTCGCCCAGCCGCAGATGCAGGGTCGATACGCCGGCTCGGCGACGCTGAGCTGTGCGTTGGAAGATGGTTTGACCTGGGAGAAGGCGTTCCACTTCAAGACCAATGTGGGCGCCTGGAAACGGGCGGCGGAGATCATCAAGGGTCGCCTGGAGACCGAGCATCCGCAGGCGCCGGTTGAGTCAATGACGGTCACGCTGGGCAACCTCAGCGGCGCCTCGGGCGTGCAGCTCTCGCTCTTCCCCGACATCCGCGCCGACCGCGAGCGACGCCTGCTGGAGACGGAGCGTCAGCTCCAGGCCCGCCTCAAGGGCAAGCACGCGCTGCACCGCCTGGTCGACGTCGCCCCCTGGCATCCCGCGCCCGAGATGAGAACCGTGCAGGTCTCGATCGACCCTGCCGCCACCGACAGCATGCGCCCACTCACAGCCCCAACAGCCATCGCCGTCGAGGAAGGCCCCAACCAGGAACCAGTCGCCATCCAGCTAGAGCAGCGCTGGCATCGAGTCGAGCAAATCGAAGATCGCTGGAGCTTCGACCTCTGGTGGCGCCCAACGCCCATGCATCGAAGCTACTACCGAGTCAGTCAGGAGGACGGTCGTCAGTTGACGTTGTATCGGGATGGAGGAGACCAGTGTTGGTATCGGCAGACGGCCTGATGCCCCAGATCCCAGTCCCCGCGCAACGCGGGGACCCGCTCGGTTCGGCCAATGACCCACCCCCAGTCCCCGCGCAACGTGGGGGACCCGCTCGGTTCGGCCAATGCCCATCCCAGTCCCCGCTTTACGCGGGGACCCGCTCCCTCCGGCGTCGGAGGTACGAAGCCCATCCGAAGGCCGCACTGCCCGAGCAGGTCCCCGCGTAACGCGGGGACTGGGAACAAAGAAAGGACAGGTGATGGATCGCGAAGCGTACGTGTACATGCTTGCCGGCAATAGGCCGGACAGCGGCAGGATTCCGTTGTACATCGGCTCTACGACCGACTTGATTCGACGTGTCTGGGAGCACAAGCAAGGGGTTGGAAGCGTGCACACCGCTCGATATCGGATCGGCCGATTGGTCTGGTACGAACTCCACGAGTCGATTGAGTCCGCAAAGGTCCGGGAATATCGCATGAAGCATTGGCTTCGGAAACAGAAAGAGGAAGAGATCGAGGAGTTAAATCCTGAGTGGCGGGACTTGTATGAGGAATTGGCGTAGTGACGTTGCAAATCCCGACATCCCCAGTCCCCGCGCAACGTGGGGACCCGCTCGGTTCGGCCAATGATCCACCCCCAGTCCCCGCTTTACGCGGGGACCCGCTCGGTTCGGCGTTCGCATTGGCTTCGTCTCCTCAAAGGCTGGGGGAAGGGGCAGGTCCCCGCGTAAAGCGGGGACTGGGGGCGTAAAGCGGGGACTGGGAACGAGAAGCGGGGACTGGGAACGAAGCTGATGTAGCAATGACATAACCAACATGACCTACACCGAACTACACACCAAGAGCTTTCACTCCTTCGGCCTCGGCGCCTCACATGGGCATGAGTTGTTGGCCCAGGCTCGCTCGTTTGGCATGTCCTCGCTCGCCCTCACCGACACCAACCTTTGTGGCGCTCTGGAGTTTGCCCGGTTGGCGAACAGCCTCGAGATTCAGCCGATTACCGGTGGCGAAATCACGCTGCAGGACGAGTCCCGTCTGACGCTGCTGGCCAGGTCTCGCGAGGGCTATGCCAACCTGTCGCGGCTGTTCACGCTGGCGAACGAAGTCGACCGGCGCGAGCCGCGGCTGGATCCGGCGCATCTGCCTGAGCATTCTGCAGGACTGGTGCTGCTCGGCGCTGGACGCCACGGCGCGCTCTCGCGGCTGGTGCTGGCCGGCGAGCATGTGCAGGCTCGCGAGCTGCTGAGTCGGTATCGCGACTGGTACGGCGCGGATTCGGTCTATGTCGAGCTGCAGCAGAACTTCCTGCGCGGCGACACCGAGCGCAACCGCGAACTCGTCGGGCTGGCCCGCGAGGTCGGCGCGCCGCTGGTGGCGTCGAACGACGTGCTCTATCACTCGCCCGAGCGCTACCGGCTGCAACACGCGTTGGTCGCGGCGAAGCACAACACCACCATCGACCAGGCGCTGAAGCACATCCAACCCAATCATCATCTCCACCTTAAGCCGCCGCCGGAAATGTCACGGCTCTTCGCCGAGTTTCCCGAGGCCATCTGCAACACGCGACTGGTCGCTGAGCAATGCCAGTTCAACCTCAGCACCGACCTCGGCTACACACTGCCCGATCCGATCGTGCCCGACGGCTACACGCCCGAGAGCTACCTCAAGCGGCTCTGCTACGAGGCCGCCGCGCGGCGCTACGGGTCGGTATCGATGGCGGTTGCGGATCGCCTGGAAGAGGAGTTCCGGCTGATTGGCCGACACAAGCTGGCCGGGTTCCTGCTGCTCTACCGCGAAATCGTGCGACTGGCCCAGCGAATCATGGAGGAGCGCGGCCTGTCCGAGCCGGAGACGCCGCTGGAGAAGCGCCCCCCGGGACGCGGGCGCGGCTCCTCGGTCGCGCTGCTAGTTGGCTACCTGATCGGCATCAGCCACGTCGATCCGCTCAAGTGGGATCTGACGCTCGAGCGCTTCCTGCCCGACGACATGACCTCGCTGCCCGATATCGACCTCGACTTCCCCCGCGGTCTGCGCGACGAGTTGATCGAGCGCGTACACGAATACTTCGGCCGCGACTTCGCGGTCCTGACCGGGGCAATCTCGACCTACTCGGTCAAGGGCATCATCCAGGACCTGGGCAAGGCGCTGGGGCTGCCGCAGGACGATCTGCGGTTGCTCTCGAAGCAGATCCACTCGCACGACGGCGCGCGTCTGCGCGATGAGATGGAGCAACTGTCCGCCTTCCGCGACAAGGTCGACGCGCACGGCTGGCGCGACCTGATCGCGCTCGCGCCGCAGTTGATGAACGCACCGCGCGGGCTCGGCCAGCACGTCGGCGGCATGATCCTCAGCGACTCGCCGATTCCCGAGATGGTGCCGGTGCGGGCCGGCGCGATGGAGGGTCGCTTCATCATGGACTGGAACAAGGACAGCGTCGCCGACGCCAACTTCGCCAAGATCGACCTGCTCTCGCTGCCGGTGCTCGACCAGCTCGAGGAAGCGCTCGACCTGATCGAGCAGCGCGACGGCGAGCGCCCCGACCTGAGCCAGATCAGCCCCGAGGACGACGGCGTCTACGACATGATCAACGCAGGCCAGTCGAAGGGCGTCTTCCTGCTCCAGTCGCCGGCGCAGCTCAAGATGGGTCAGCGACTCAGGTCGCGTCGGCTGCTCGACCTCGCCTACCAGGTCGCCCTCATCCGGCCCGGCGTGGGCACGCAAGGCAGCGCCGTCAGCCAGTTCGTCGACCGCTACCGGCACGGCGTCGAGTGGCAATACGATCACCCGCTCGAGGAGCGCGCGCTGGAGCGCGGCTACGGCGTGATCGTCTGGCAGGAGCAGGTCGTGCAGTTGATCATGGATGTCGCCAGCATGACCGCGGCCGAGGCCGATGAGATCCGTCGCGCGTTCGCGCGGGCGAACAGCGAGCATCTGATCGCCATGCACCGCGAGCGCTTCTTCGAGGGCGCCGGCGCGAACGGCGTACCCCCTGACATCGCCGAGAAGATCTTCAGCAAGATCAACGGTCACTACATGTTCCCCGAGTCGCACTCGCACGCCTTCGCCATCACCGCCTACCAGGCGGCCTGGCTGAAGCGCTATCACCCGCTGGAGTTCTTCGTCACGCTGATCAACAACCAGCCGATGGGCTTCTATCCCGTCGAGACATTGAAAGAGGACGCCCGCAAGTTCGGCGTGCGCTTCCTCAACCCCTGCGTCAACCACAGCGAGGTCCGAGCGCAACCTGTGGGCAGCGAGGTCCGCCTCGGCCTGGGCATGATCAAGGACATCGGCCCCGAGTCGGCGCGGCTGATTGTCGAGGAGCGCGAGCGACATGGTCCCTATGCCGACGCCGGCGAGTTGGTCCGCCGCACCGGGCTCAAGCCGCAGTCGGTGCGATCACTGGTCGAGGCGGGCGCTTTCGACGGCGTCACCCCGAATCGTCGCGAGGCGCTCTGGGAGGCGGGGCTCTCGATCCGTCCGACACGCGCCGGGTTGCGCGCCTTCCCCGTCGCGGGCGCGAATCCGCCGCCGCGCTTCGACGACTTCAGCGACTACGAGAAGATGGTCGGCGAGTACCACGCGCTGGGTATCTATCCCCGTGGCCACGTGATGGAGTTCATCCGGCCCACGCTCGACGCCGGTGTGATGACGACCGCCGAGGTCTACGACGCCAACGACGGCCAGCGCATCCGCGTCGCCGGCTGGCCAATCGCGCGTCAGCATCCACGTGGACAGGACGGCACCGTCTTCGTCACGATCGAGGACGAGACCGGCGATATACAGACCATCGTCTGGCCCAAGGTGTTTGCCAAGTGTCGGCGGGCGCTGTCGAATCAGCTCATCATGCTGCAAGGTCGTATCGACCGCTGGGATGGAACCACAAACATCGTCGCCGAGAGCATCAGAGCCATCGGAGCCGACCTGCGCATGCCCACCGCTCACGATTGGCACTAGCCTTGAGCTGGCCACTTGAGCTGGCCACTTGTGGGAATGGAGCATGGCGATGCCCAACACGCTTGATGTGACCGGCGGCAAGTTGATCTATGACGAGTTTGGCGATGGCCCGGACACGATCGTCTTCGTCCACGGCGCAGGTGGAAACCACCTCAGTTGGTGGAACCAGATTCCACACTTCAGCCAGCGATTCCGCTGTGTCACCTACGAAGTGCGCGGCTGGGGACAGAGCCAGGACCAATCCGGCGAGGGTCGGACGGCATTCGCCCGAGATCTCGGTGAGTTGATGGATCAACTGGAGATCGCTGAGGCAGCGCTGGTCGGCCAGTCGATGGGTGGGTTCTCGATTCTGCCCTACGCAGCACGCAATCCCGACCGAGTGAAGGCGCTGATGATGGCCGACACGATGCTCGGTATTGGTGATCAGGGACTGCTCGACGACATGCGCACCGCGACCGCCGCCGCCGCCGAGAACGCCCGTCTCGGCGGGATGACGCGCATGGTCGGACCGGCCTACCTGGAGCGCTCACCGGAGGGCGTGTTCCTCTACAACCAGGTCCGCGCGCTGAATCCACCGCTGGATCTGGATCGTCCCTTGTCGTTCGGTGTCGAGGATGGTGCGATCGCGGTCGAAGAACTGTCCGCGTTGACGATGCCTGTCCTGTTCCTGGCCGGCGCCGAAGACGCGATCATCCCCGCGCCCGTGATCGAGAAGGCCGCCGCGCTGGTGCCCGGCGCGCGCTACGTCGAGATTCCTGAGGGCGGCCACTCCGTCTACTGGGAAATGCCCGACCAGTTCAACGCTGCCCTGGAAGCATTGCTGGCAGAGGCCTACGCCTAGCCCTCGAGCCAGATGACTGAAATTCCTCGCATCGACTCGCGGGAAGCGCTGATCGCGGCGATGAGTTCGTCATTCCCGCGCTCCGTCGCGGGAAACTCGATGCGCACGGCACCATCGTTGCAGTAAGGAGACCTTTGAATAACTCAGCTTCCCGTCCCCGCCCCCGAGCGGGGACCCGCTTTGGCAAAGCCCAGGCTGCTCGGATAGGTCCCGGTTGAACAAATACCGGCGACAAACATGGCCGCCGGTCAGAAGCCGGGGAAGGAGCAGGCCCCCGCTCGGAGGCGGGGGCGGTTGAGGGATTATGCAGAGGCCTCCGGCCAGCGCGGAAATGACGATTTGATGAGCATCGGAGACTGAACCGCCGACGTCAGCCGCTGACCGCTTCCAGGATCCCGGTCGCCGCTCGACGACGCTGCGCTTCGGCGACGTCGTGACTGAGAATGACGAGGTCATGCTTGACGCCGTCACGATCCTTCACGTGTTCGCGTAGCACCGCTTCGGGCTTGAACCCGAGAGAGCGGAACACGGAGATGGCCTGCTGCTGATCGATCGTCATCTGCGCGATGATCTTCTCGACCTTCATCTCAAGCGCGATCCGAAACGCCTCTTCGGTCAGCAAGCGTCCGGCGCCTTGCTCCCGTAGCGAGGGGCCGACGAGCACACGAAGCTCGGCCACGTGCGGAGACCAGGGCAGATCGTTGCGATCGACCGTGGCGTAGCCGGCGATCTCTCCACCCTCATCAATCAGCAGCAGCGAAGTAGTCAGGCCGGCCTCGATGCGCTCCACCCAGACCTCGACCTGCTCCGGCTGGGTGATGTCGCGTCGCAGGAATAACAGATCATGGCTGGGAAGCTGGCGCGCAAACGTCACAATGGCTTCGGCGTCCCCGCGTGCCATCAGTCTGAGCGTGACTGGACTTCCGGAGATGGTTACCGAGGCTGGGTAGCGCATACTGTGCTCTTTCGCAGTTAAATCGAACGAACCGAAAGCCATGAATCCAGCTTAGGCCAGAGTCGGTATTTGGCATTGCCGCCGGCGACCAGGCTGGCGTGTCCCCCGCGCAGCACCACGGCCTCGGAGTCTTCCGACTGGACCTCTTCAAGCAGCGGTTTGGCTGCTTCGTAAGGAACGATGTGGTCGTGCTCGGCCATCGCGTGAATCATCGGCGTCTTGATCGAAGAGAGGTCAACCGACTTGCCGCCAAGCTCGAACGTGCCCTCGAGCATGGCGTTCTTCCAATAGAGCTCCTTCACCATCTGGCGGAAGGCCTCGCCGGCGAAGGGAATCTGATCAGAGGCCCAGCGGTCGAGCATCATGAACGACTGCACATACTTGTCGTCACGGATCCGGTCGAGCACCTGGATCGGGCTGGTTAGGCGGCCGGTTGGGCGCAGCATGTCGAAGGCGGACAGCAGCATCTCGCCGGGAACGTTGCCCAGCGAGTCGACGATCCGGTCAACATCGAAGTAGCGTTCGTCGGTCCACTGCGTGAATAGGCCCATGCCCTTGAAGTTGACTGGTGTAGTCAGGCAGGCCATGTTGCCAACCGGCGTGTCGGGATGAGTCGCCAGGTAGAGCACGCCCAGCGTCCCGCCGAGGCAGTAGCCAAGCATGTTCAACTCGGACTCGCCGGAGTCCTCAAGGATCCGCTCAACGCAGGCAGGTAAGTGATTGAGCACGTAGTCGTCGATCGTCAGTGATTTCTCCTCGGGCATCGGAATGCCCCAGTCGATCATGTAGACGTCGTAGCCGGCCTGAACCAGGAACTCCATCATGCTCTGGCCGGGCGTGAGGTCGAGGATGTAGGGCTTGCTGACCAGCGACGTGATCACCAGCAGCGGCGTGCGGTAGACCTCATCAGTCTGGGCGCGGTAGTGGTAGAGCTTCATCGATCCCCGGGTCAGGATCGTGTCTTTGGGCGTCGCACCGGGCTGCGGGTCGTCGAGCGAGATGTACTCCAGGCCGACCAGCCCGCGGCGCAAGATTGTTTCGACCGTCGATTGGACGGTGCTGGCTATATCTGCTGATTCGGTGTCCGCCGAAGAGGGTTGATCCTCGACAGAGGGAGAGGTCGAAGGATCAGCTACGACAAGAGTCATTGGTCACTCCACGGATAGAAGAAACACTGCACGAAGGCGTGCAGTGACAGTGATTGTCTATGGAAAGGTCTCGTTCCTGGTGAGCAACGAGTTACAGGGATATGAAGTTGATGTGTCGGGAACAGTTAGTTTGTGTCGGGCGTTGCTGGGCGCTTGGTTCGACGCGGCTTTGTGTTGCTTTTGCTACTCGTTGAGCCTTTCTCGACGCTCGTCTGCAGCATCGACAATTGCGCTTCAATCGCCGCCAGGCGGTTTTCCATCGCCAACAACCGGTCGCCCAGCGCGAGGACATCTGTGCGTGTCGGCACGTTCATCGCCGTCAGGTACGGACCCATCGCTTCGCTCATGGTCTTCTGGAAATGCAAGAAGACATCTAGGTTGCGGCCCATACCCTGGCTGAACTCTTCAGTGCCCATCATCTCGTTGAAGAATTCGTTCCACTGGCGCTCCGACTGGGTCATCCAATCGCGCCAGATCGCGGAGGGGTCCGGAGCAGAGGTCTCGGTCTTGGTCATGAGGTGTCCTGTTCGGTGTTGGATTCTTCAGGGGGTTGGGCGGCTGCCTCGAAACGTTCGAGGGCGCCGGTGAGCACTTCTTGATAGCGGTTCAGAGCGTCAAGCCAGGTCCTGAGAAAGATGTCGCCGGCGGCGGTCAGTGAGTACATCCGCCGCGCTGGGCCCTGCTCGGAGGTGTCCCAGAACGACGATACGAAGCCGCTGGTCTCGAGCTGCCGTAGCGCCCGGTAGACCGTGCCGCTGTCCGACTCGGGCAGTCCGGACTCGTTCAACTGCTGATTGAGCTGATAGCCGTACGCGTTGCAGCCCTTGAGGAACGCGAGCAGGCTCGTCGCCAACATCTCGCCGTGCAGACGCGGCTCGGAGGTTGTCCGCTTCTTCTTGCTCGATGTGCTCGAGGCGCTGCCGGATGCTGTGTCATCTGCCATACCCGCATTGTGCCGCTAAGTGCGAAGCGACGCAAGATGCACATTGCACATAGAGGCGCTGCGACATACATTTTCCGCATACCGACTGAGCTGAGAGCCAACACGGAGCGAACTGCATGTCCGACCAAGCGACCGAACAGAGTGAAACTCAGGCCCCGACCGACAAGTACTTTGAAGCCCTGCTCGCCAGCTACGACGCGCTGGCCCACGCGATCGAACAGGCAAACGAGCGTGGACTGCGCATCTCTCGCCAGCTCCTGACCGACGCCAGCGAAGCCCAGCGCCAGGCCCTCGACCGGGCCCGGCAGGTCGCCGCCAACCCAACCGACTCCGCCGCCGCCTACTCGGCGATCATGGAGTCTGCCGTTGCCGCACAGAGCCAGGCGCTCGACTTCACCCAGTCGGCCTACAAGGAAGCCATCGCCGCCAGCAGCGAGGGTCGCAAAGCGCTCGACGCGCTGCTCGGCGCCAGTCGCACCGCCGCCGAGGCCGCCCTCGAAATCTCGCGAGAATGGCAGACCGCCAACCCCTGGGCCGACTTCCTGCAAAAGAGCATGAACGCCTTCAGCCCGTCAAACAACGGAGCAACCAAGGAAGCGGCCGAGACCAAGGCCTAACCTCCCCCAATCTCCTTCGACGTCCGTGTCCAAACGTAGGGGCAGCCCTTGTGGCTGCCCTCGTTCGCTCTCCCACCTCCGGTCCCCTCTCCCTGAGGGAGAGGGTTAGGGTGAGGGCCGGACTTGGGCAACGAGCGACTCCCAGCACAGAGATGAGCCAGAAAACCCTCACCCCAGCCCTCTCCCAACCGGAGAGGGAGTAACCTCCTTTGTGCCCTGAATGGTCTCTGCCCAAGTCGTCAAGAGAGAGAGAGAGAAGGGGAATCGCAACTACGCCGTCGATGAATCCGCCAGCAGCCGTGCGACCTCCCGATACGCCTGAGCGCTGTAGATGATCCCGTAGTGGCTCGTCTCGATCCCCACGTTGTACTCAGCCTCTTCCTCCATGCAGCTCTCAGGAAGCACGAGTCCATCGTTCTCCGCGTAGAGCGCATAGCGACGGAATGTGGGTCGCTGGGGGCTCATGATGTTCTCGGTGAACGAACACGTGCAGTGACCGCTGTAACAGGCTGGTGCAACATGCCAAGTCAGGTGTGAGCCTGCCTGCCGACGCACCGCAGCCATCGCCTCAATCAAGACCGGATGCACATAGGCGACATCGTTGAATGGCGCCGCGAGCGAGATCAGCATGTCGATCAGCTCTGGATGCTGAAAGGCGACACTCCGCGCGATCAACGCGCCCAGGCTGTGTCCAATCAAATGGACACGGGCACCGGTCTCATTGGCCGCTCGCCGGACCACGCTGAGCACCGTCTCGGAGGAGATGTCCGGGCAGTCCACATTGAGCCCGAGCTCCGAGTAGTAGGGCTGATACCCAATCCGAGCCAGCCACCAGTAGAGCTCCATCATCGACAGGTCCGTACCCATGAATCCGGGCACAATCACGATCGGCTCGCCGTTCCCCTTGGGGACGCCGGCGCCATAGTAAGTCGGTGAGAAACGCAGGCTGGTCCAGTCGCAAAGGAAGCCGAGTTCGTTTTGAATCGGGGTCAGCGCGGGTTGGACGGAGTGGTCGTCGAGGTAGAGGTCGGAAAAGGACGAAGAATCGACGGCGGGAGGCATGGCTGTTCCGAGCTTAGCAATCTGATGATCCGACCAGGATCAGCGTACCGCTCAGGCGAATGCTGAACGATGGTGAAGTGCGCTAGTCCCCGCGTGAAGGAGGCCTTTGCATAATCCCTTTCCTCCCCCTTGCAGAGACCGATGCATAACCCCTCAACCGCCCCCGCCTCCGAGCGGGGGCCTGCTCCTTCCCTGGCCTCTTACCTGCGGTCATGTTTGTTGCTGCTATCTGGTCAACCGGGACTTATCGGAGCAGCCTGGGCTATGCCAAAGCGGGTCCCTGCTCGGGGGCGGGGACGGGAAACTGAGTTATGCATCATTCTCTGCAAGGGGGAGCAAGTTAAACAAAGGTCTCCGTGAAGCGGGGACTGAGAATGTTCGCCCTCTGAGAGATCCGATCGGCCGGTCACAGCATGGGCGTGCCTATCCTGACACGGGGCCGGTCCGACTGCTATCGGCTGTAGGCCCGCAAAGGATCTTGGCATGACGTTTTCCTGGGACCTCTGGCGATTCACCGAGGGCGTGCGCTGGCGGATTGCGCTGGCCGTCAGTGTGGGGTTGTGCGCGGTCGCCGCGGGCGTGGCTCGACTGGCGCTGTTGGGCTGGATTGGCGCGCGCATCTTCGAGGGCGACAGCTTCTCCGACCTCATCTCCCTGATCATCGCCGCGGCGGCCTCGATCCTGGCCCGCTCAATCTTCCTCTACGCCAAGGAAGAGATCGCCAACGGCACCGCGTTAGAGGTGCAGTTCTCGCTTCGACAACGGCTGTTCGATCAGGTTGTCCGACTGGGTCCGTCCTACTTCGATCGACAGCGCACCGGCGACGTCACCGTCGGCGTGATCGAAGGCGTCGAGCAGCTAGAGACCTTCTTCGGCCAATATCTACCGCAACTGCTCGTGGCGGCGCTGGCGCCGATCGGCATATTCATCTTCATGGGCTGGCTCGACCTGCCCGTGGCCGCGATCTACTTCGGCTTCGCCCTGGTCACGTTGCTGCTGCCGTCGTTGCTCAAGCAGCGCAATGCCGAAGCCTCACTCCGCCGCCACGATGCATATGGTTCGTTCGCCTCCGATTTCCTCGATTCCATCCAGGGGCTGGCCACGCTGAAGGCCTTCGGACAGAGCGGCCGGCGCGGCGAGGCTCTGGCCGAACGCGCGCAAGAAGTCTTCCGCTCGACCATGGGCGTGCTGTTCAACAACGCCATCGCTCAGGGCCTGACGATTCTCGCGATCACCGTCGGCGCAGCCATCGCCCTGTTCGTTGGCGCTCTGCGCGTCGAGAGCGGTGCGATGGAACTGGCCGAGCTCCTGGTTGTGCTGATGCTGGGCGTGGAAGTCTTCCGTCCCCTGCGAGAGCTGAGCCAGCTCTTCCACCAGGGACTGCTCGGTGTCGCAGCCTCGGAAAGCGTCCTCAACCTTGACCGAGCGAAACCGCTGACTCCCGATGCATCGGCTGAACCCGCGGCCTCGTTAGAGCCACGGATCGAGTTTGAGAACGTCACCTTCAGCTACCCGTCCGGACGCCGACCCGCGCTCAATGGCGTCTCCTTCAAGGTCGAGCCGGGCAAACGAATCGGCGTGGTGGGCAGGTCGGGATCGGGTAAGTCGACCCTCGTCTGGTTGCTGCAACGCCTGTACACGCCTCAGGAGGGAACGATCCGGCTCGGAGGTCACGACCTGAACGAATTGCGTTTCGTCGATATTCGCTCACAGATGGCGGTCGTCCTGCAGGACACCTATCTCTTCCACGGTTCGGTCTTGGCCAACCTGCGCTTCGCCAAGCCGGCGGCCACCGACGACGAGATCCGCGCCGCCGCACGGGCGGCCAACGCCGACGAGTTCATCTCCGCGCTGCCCGAGGGCTACGCCACCGTGATCGGTGAGCGCGGACACCGACTGTCCGGCGGCGAACGCCAACGCATCGCGATCGCGCGAGCGCTGCTGCGCGACGCCCCGATGCTGATCCTCGACGAAGCGCTGTCCAGCGTCGATGCCGAGAACGAAGCGACGATTCAGGCCGCGTTGGATCGACTGATGCAAGGCCGGACCACGCTGATCATGGCCCACCGACTGTCCAGTGTTCGCGACTGCGACGAAATCCTCGTGCTCGATGAAGGCCGGCTGGTCGAACGTGGCGACCACGAGACGCTGTTGGCTCAGGGCGGCGTCTACGACTGGCTGATGGCAGGTCAGATGACCGATCCCGGCATTGACGGCTTCGACGACGGAATTCCGGAGCCCGGTGTTGCCACATCTGCCACATCTGCCATATCTGCCACGGCAGACAGTTCGCGGGCCATGCGCGACGGCGGCGCTGGCGCGACCGAGGCGATCATCCGTGCCGAGGGCATGGGGTGGCGCGAGACATCGGGTCGGTTGCTGGCATTGGCCGCGCCCTACTGGTTCAAGACCACGCTCTCGTTCGCAACTGGCGTGGCGCACTTCTTCGGCGCGATCGCCGTCGGCGTGATCGGCGCGTTGATGGTCGCCAATGTCCGCGACGGTGAATCAATCGGACTGCTGGCGACACTATTGATCGTCGTTGCCGTCCTGACCGGACTCTTCCGTTTCCTAGAGAACTGGGTCTCGCACGACATGGCCTTCCGCTTGCTCGCCGATATGCGGATCGATCTGTTCCGCAAGCTCGACCAACTCGCGCCTGCCTACCTGCTCCGACGCCGCTCCGGCGACCTCGTCTCGATGGCGACCCAGGACGTCGAGACAGTCGAGTACTTCTTCGCCCACACGATCGCCAATGCCTTCGTCAGCGTGATTGTGCCCGGCGCGGCCCTGATCACATTGTTCGTCGTCGACTGGCGACTCGGTCTCGGCCTGGCCCCGCTGCTGATCCTCGCCGCGCTGAGCCCGCTCTTCACCCGACGCATCGTCGACCGGCTGGGCTCGCGCTCTCGCGACCACCTCGGAGCGCTCAACGCCCACATGGTCGACACGCTCCAGGGCCTGCGCGAAGTCACCGCCTTCCAGCGAGAGCCGGAGCGCAAGGCAGAGTTCGAGGGTCTGATGCGCGACTACCTCCCGGTTCGGGGAGGATTCAACCGCCAGATCTCAACCCAGCGCACGCTGCTCGAAGGACTCACCGGCTATGGCGGACTGGCCGTACTCACGATCGGCGGCGCGCTCGCCGTGCGCGGCGATATCGATTCTTCGCTCGCGCCGCTGCTGACATTGCTCGCGATGGGCGCATTCATGCCCGTCGCCGAGCTGGCCCAGGTCGGACGACGGCTGGGCGACACACTCGGCGCCACCCGACGACTGACCGCAGTACACAGCGAGGGCGTCGAAGTCGTCGACGGACCCGGATCAGGCACTGCCGCATCCGGCGAGCAGGCAGGCGGCGTCTCCGAGGGCGCATTCGCCTCGGTCGGCTTCACCTACGAGGACACACCCCGAGCGGCGCTTGACGAGGTCTCATTCGATCTCAAGCCGGGCGGCACCGTCGCGCTCGTCGGACCATCCGGAGCGGGCAAGACCACCGCAGCGCATCTGATGCTGCGTTTCTGGGATCCGCAGGACGGCAAGATCACGCTCGAAGACTCTGACCTGCGCAGCTATCGGCTCGACGAACTGCGCGGACAGGTGGCGCTCGTGGCGCAGGATACCTACTTGTTCAACGCCTCAATCCGCGACAACCTGCAGGTCGCCAAGCCCGACGCGACCGAAGCCGAGTTGCTGCTCGCGATCGAGCGATCCGGCCTGTCCGACTTCGTCGAGTCGCTGCCCGACGGCCTCGACACCACCGTCGGAGAGCGAGGCGCACAGCTCTCAGGGGGACAGCGTCAGCGAGTCGCCATCGGACGAGCGCTGCTCAAGGACGCGCCGGTGCTCATCCTCGACGAGGCCACCTCGCATCTCGACGGCCTCAACGAGCGCCTGGTCCGAGACGCCCTCGACAATCTCATGTCCGACCGAACCACGCTGGTCATCGCCCACCGCCTCTCAACCGTCCGAGACGCCGACCAAATCGTCGTCCTCGAGGATGGTCAGGTCGTAGAGATCGGCAAGCACGAAGACCTGGTCGCCGATGAAGGCCTCTACGCAAGGCTCGTCCGCCGCCAAGTCTCCGCCGCCCGCCGCTGAATCTGGAGCGAGCGGCGCAGACCGACCATTGAGAGACGACAGGCACGCTCCAAGCTCTGCCCGAATCCTTGTCACCCCAACTGGCTCGGTGCTAGGCTCTGCTTGGCTTTACACGTCCAGGTGCCCGTCCCGGGAGAATAGGGAAGGCGGTGAAAGTCCGCCGCGGTAGCGCCACTGTAAGCGGGGCTCGTACGCGCATGACGCACAGTGCGAGCAGCATCCGGAGCCGACGCCCACTGTCGACCGCCTGATGTCGATGGGAAGGGCCCGGCAACAGACCCCCCGCAAGCCAGGAGACCTGCCTGGACGTTGAGGTGAACACTCTCCGCTCAAGAGAGGTCCCTCGATCGCTGGGCGCCAGTCCGGACAGATCGAACACCCTTCCTCCAGCGGAGTCGCTGGAGGTATTTTTCTCTTGTCGGCGAGCATCCAGGCACTGAGACGGGTTCGCAGCTACCGGCAGATGGGCGTCAGCGCCCGCCTGTCGATCGGCCTGTCCGCGCTGCTGGCCCTCGTGCTTGCCATCGGCCTCGTCTCGCTCAGCCTGGGACCGGTCGACATTCCCGTTGCTCACGTCGCCTGGATCGTGCTCTCGGCAATCGGCATCGACGTCCCCGAGTTCGGACGCACCGAGCAGCTCGTGATTGAGCAGATCCGGCTGCCGCGGATCATCGTCGGCGCAGCCGTCGGCATGGCGCTGGGCATCGCCGGCGCGACGATGCAGGGTCTGTTCCGCAACCCCATGGCCGATCCAGGCATCATCGGCGTCTCGGCAGGCGGAGCGCTGGGCGCGGTCGTCGCCATTGCGACCGGCCTGACCGGACTCTTCTTCCTCGCCTTACCCGTGTTCGCCTTCGTCGGCGCGATGGCCGCGGCGTTCCTGGTGTACGGCATTGCCGTGGTCGGCGGACACTTCTCAATGGCGACCCTGCTCCTGGCCGGCGTCGCCGTCAATGCCTTCCTCGGCGCAGTCGTCTCGGCGATCATCCTCTTCCTGCCCGATAACGAGGCGCTTCGCGAGATCCTGTTCTGGCTGGCCGGCGGGCTCGATTCGCGATCCTGGGAACACGTGCGCATCGCCGGACCGCTGATCGTCGGCAGCGCGGTCATCCTGCTGCTGATGGCGCGCGATCTCAATCTGCTCATGCTGGGCGACGATGAAGCGCGTTCCATGGGCGTCCGCGTGGGGGCCACACGAATCGTCCTGCTCGCTGCGGCCGCCTTGGCAACCGGCGCAGCCGTCGCCGTCAGCGGCACGATCGCGTTCGTCGGACTCGTGATTCCACACATCCTGCGGCTGCTATTGGGACCCGATAATCGCGTACTGATTCCAATGAGCGCTCTCGGCGGCGCTGCGTTCGCGATCCTGGCCGACACGGTCGCGCGGATGATCATCGAGCCGGCTGAGTTTCGTGTCGGCGTGCTGACGGCCTTCGTCGGCGCGCCATTCTTCATTGTGCTGTTGATCAAGAACAAGCGGCAGGTCTACTCGCTGTGACCAGAACCAGGTGGGTCGCAACGTCGGCTCCCAACGTCGAGTCGTCATAGCGTGCAAAGGGGCGATTCATGATCAATGACCACAGCCCGGCGATCGATGCCCAGGCGCTGTCCTTCAGCGTGGACGCGAAGCATCTCCTCGATGGTGTCGATCTACGCGCCGAACGCGGACAATTCGTCGGCGTGATCGGGCCCAATGGCGCGGGAAAATCGACGCTGCTGCGAGCCATCTCCAATGTACTCGGCTACCAGGATGGCTCAGTTTCACTGCACGGTGCAGACCTCAAGTCGCTGCCGGCGCGCAGAGTAGCCGAACTCCTGGCGTTGGTGCCGCAAATCGCGCCATTCACGCAGGGATTCACCGCGTTCGAACTGGTCCTGATGGGTCGCTATCCGCACCTCGGCCGATTCCAGGTCGAGGGCGAGGCCGACGATCGGATCGCCACGGACGCCATGCGACTGACCGAGACCGACTCATTCACCAACCGAACGCTGGACACGCTGTCGGGCGGTGAGCGCCAGCGTGTCTTCCTCGCCCGAGCAGTCGCGCAGCAGCCACAGGTCTTGCTCCTCGACGAACCGACCGCAAACCTCGATATCCTGCATCAGCTCAAGATCCTCGGCCTGGTCCGCCGGCTGGTCGATGACGGGCTCACCGCCGTTGCAGCCATTCATGACCTCAATCTCGCGGCCAGATTTTGCGACCGATTGGTGCTGCTCAGCAATGGGCAGGTCGTCACAGACGGCACACCGGAGGAAGTGCTGACCGCCGAGACACTGGAATCCGCCTTCGGCGTCCGAGCTGAGCTCTATCGCGATCCGGTCACCGGCTCACTGGCAATCAGCCTGATTGCCCCGGCCGATGATGAAGACGCGCTGGCCGAACCGGATCAAGGTCGGATTGCGCAGACCAATGGACGAGCCGCCATCCGGAACGGAGCCGCCAGTGTCGTCAGATGATGCCAAGCCGCAAGCCAAGCCGCAAGACAGCAAGGTTGACGAGGAGTCATCGGAATACAGCTCGGCCGCGCGTCGGCGCTCGAAGCAGCAGGGATTGGTGATCGTCAACACGGGCGAGGGCAAAGGCAAGACCAGCGCCGCGCTCGGTGTCCTGTTTCGAGCCTGGGGTCGCGACTTCAACGTGCGGATGTTTCAGTTCATCAAGCACTCGACGGCCAAGTTCGGCGAGCACCGCGCCGCCGAGCGCATCGGGCTGCGAATCGAATCGCTGGGTGACGGCTTCACCTGGCTTTCGAAGGACATGGACGAGACCACTGCGCTCGCCGTCGCGCAATGGCAACGATGCCAGGAAGCGATCTTGCACGGTGAAGAAGACCTCATCGTGCTCGACGAGTTCACCTACGCGATGCACTACGAGTGGGTGCCGGTGGCCGAAGTGATCGATGTGCTCTCGCGCCGTCCCAAGGAGATGCACGTAATCATCACCGGCCGCTACGCGCCACCGGAGTTAGTCGAGTTCGCCGATCTCGTCACCGAGATGAAGCTGATCAAGCATCCCTACCAAGAGCAGGGAATCAGGGCCCAGCAGGGCATCGAGTACTGATTGACAACCCGTCATGACGCTGGACCACATCATCGAGGGGATCAGTCCGGCAGACGCCGCATCGATGGATGCGGCCCGACTCCGCCAGCAGCGCCTGACCAAACCTCCGGGCAGCCTGGGTCGCTTGGAAGATCTGGCCGTCCAGGTCGCCGGAGCCCTGAGCGCCGAACGACCCGTCATCCGAGGCAAGGCGCTGATCATCGCCGCCGCCGATCATGGAGTCGCGGCTGAAGGTGTCAGTGGATATCCGCAAGAAGTCACCGTGCAAATGGTGCAGAACTTCCTCGCCGGCGGCGCAGCAATCAATGCGATGGCCCGTCTTGCTGGCGTGGAACTGACAATCGTCAATGCGGGGATCGCCGGTCCGTCGCCCGACCGTCCCGCGTTGCGCAATGTGTCGATCGGTCGCGGCACCGACAACATGGCGCGCGGTCCCGCGATGTCACGAGCGCAAGCCGAGCACTGCGTTCAGGCGGGAGTCACGCTGGCAACTGAGGTGGCCGAGGCCGGAGCAGACCTCATCGGCACCGGAGACATGGGGATCGGCAACACGACCGCGGCTGCTGCAATCACTGCAACGATCACCGGAGCGTCCCCAGGGGACGTGACTGGACGCGGTACGGGTCGCAACGATGAAGAGTTGATGGCTAAGGTCGCCGTCGTCGAACGGGCGCTGACGGTTAATCGGCCCGACGCCCGCGACGGCCTGGACGTGCTGGCGAAGGTGGGCGGCCTCGAGATTGGCGTTCTAGCCGGCGTCATTCTTGGCGCTGCCCGGGCGACACGCGTCGTCGTGCTGGACGGGTTCATCTCCGGCGCTGCCGCGCTGATCGCCCACAGCATCTGCCCGACAGTGCGCGACTATCTCGTAGCCGGACACGTCTCCGCCGAAATGGGACATCGAACCGTGTTGTCGCACCTGGCGCTGCGTCCGCTGCTCGACCTGGACATGAGGCTCGGTGAAGGCACCGGAGCAGTACTCGCCATGGGATTGGTCGAGTCGGCCGTCGCCTGCCTGAACGAGATGGCGACGTTCGACGAAGCAGGGGTCGCGGATCGCGAGCCTGGAGAATGAAGAGCATCCGCCTGGCGTTCGCCTTCCTGACCGTGCTACCGGTGTCCAGAGACGGAGAGCTACCGGTCGCGTCCTCGCGAGCATGGTTTCCCTTCGTCGGACTGGCATTAGGCGCGGCCTTGGTCGGACTCGATGCACTCCTGCGAATGGGTTTTCCCGACCTGGTGGTCGGCGCGCTGCTCGTCGGCACGATGCTGATCATCACACGCGCTCTACACACCGAGGGATTTCTCGACTGCTGCGACGGCCTCTTCGGCGGCTACACGGCCGAGGACCGCCTGCGCATTCTGAGAGACACGCACGTCGGTGCGTTCGCCGTGATCGGCGGCACGGCACTGCTACTGACCAAATGGAGCCTGCTCGCCTCGACACCCGACGAAGCGCGCATCGGCCTGCTGCTCGTCTTTCCCTGCCTGGCCAGATTCGGAATGCTCGCGACGATGGCGCTCTTCCCCTACGCTCGCAAGGACGGCCTGGGTTTGTCCTTTCAATCCGAACAGAGCTGGTGGCACGTCGTCCTGGGTGCGACCACCGCAGCGTTGGCGACCGTCCTGTTTCTCGGAGGCGCGGGATTCATCCTCCTGGGTTCTGCTCTGCTCGCCGCGTTCCTGCTGGGCAAATGGATGAGCCGTTGGCTCGGCGGGATGACCGGCGACGCCTACGGCGCAGTCAACGAACTCTGCGAGGTCGTGGTCCTGATGCTCGGCGTCGCCCTCATCCCAATCATCCCCGACGCCTTCCAAGCGCCGCTCTGGTAAGCGAGGTTCGATGAGCAACAGTGAATCAACGAGCGGGCCGGACGAAGCGTTGATCTGGCATCTGGTCCGTCACGGCGAGACCGAGTGGAATCGTTCACACCGGATTCAGGGTCAGACTGACATCGCCCTGAACCAGTCCGGCAAGCATCAAATCACACAACTCGGAGAGCGGCTGGCAAATTCGGAGTTCTCTGCGATCTACGCAAGCGACCTGTCGCGCACATCGGAAAGCGCTCAGGTCATTCGCGGCAACAGGAATGTGCCAGTGCAAGCTGAATCCGAGCTGAGGGAGTTCTCATACGGCGAGTGGGAGGGCCTGACGTTCGAAGAAGCCCAGGCCCGCGACCCCGAAGGGTTCGCAACGCGCATGGCCGGCCGCAATGTCGACTTCGCCGCTCCCGGCGGAGAGAACATGCTGCAGGTGATCGACCGCGTACGCCGATTTCACGACCGCGTCAGTTCGCAGCACCAGCCTGGCGATCAGTTGCTCGTTGTCGGGCACGGAGGATCGCTGCTGGCACTGCTCAACTGCTTGCTGGGACTACCGGCCGAGCGCGTCTGGAGCTTCCGTCTCGACGTCGCCAGCCTCTCGATCGTCAAGACATACTCCGGCGTCGGTGTGCTGGAACTATGGAACGACACCAGCCATCACACACGTCTAGACCAGAGGTGACACATGAGTAAGCGACTCACGTTAGTGCTGGGAGGTGCACGGGCCGGCAAGAGCACCTATGCAGAGGAACTCGCCAAGGCAGGTGATCGCGTGCTGTTTGTCGCAACCGCGGAAGCGCTCGATGAAGAGATGAATTCTCGCATTCAGGCACACAAACAGGGCCGTCCCTCAGAGTGGGACACGCTGGAAGAGCCGTTGCACCTTGTGCCTGCGATGAAGCCACTGCTGCCGGACTACGACACGGTGCTTCTCGATTGCGTCACGCTCTGGGTCACAAATCTGCTGGTCCAAGACCGTACCCCGGAGGGCGTTGACATCCCGGCAGAAGCACGCAACCTGCTAGACCTGTACCGGGATCAGGATGCCTCCTGGATCGTGGTCAGCAATGAGGTCGGCCTCGGCCTCGTGGCGACGACTAAGCTGGGACGCCTCTTCACCGACGAGCTGGGACGAGTGAACCAGATGGTCGCCGCAGAAGCTGACGAAGTCATCTTCATGGCCGCCGGACTACCGCTGACCCTGAAGTCAGGCCATCCCGCCGATTGACTCCAATGAACCTCCAATGAAGGTTGCGTCCTACCCGCGGCCGAGCGCAGGTACGACGGCAAGTGAGAACCGGGCCTCACTTGCACCACCTGTAAACGCCCACATCGCCCACGTAGTCAACGTGAAGGTGCGCCGTACTGGTATGTTCGATGCTGGCGCTGCCCGTTTTGCCGCCTGTTTCGAGATTCCCGGATGAGCCACTCCACTGCTACAGCGACGCCGACGGCTGCGACCGTGGGCTTCCGGCTGCCCCATCGGACCAAGATGCTGATCCTGGGCAGCGCAGTCGTGGCGATGTTCCTCTCCGCAGTGCAGCACTCAATCGTCGCCACCGCGACGCCGGTGCTGGCCGCCGAGCTCGGCCGGATCGATCTGATCGCCTTCATGGAATCCGCCTTCATGGCGACATCCGTGCCGGCCGTCGCGATCGCCGGACGCCTGTCCGACAGCTACGGCCGCAAGCCATTCCTGCTGGCTGGCCTGGTCGTCTTCGCCGGAGCGACCGCGCTGGCCGGATTCGCGACCTCGATGGAAATGCTGATCGGATTCCGAGCACTACAGGGCATCGGCGGCGGCGTGCTCATGGCCAACACCTTCTCGATCTCCGGTGACCTCTTCCCACCGTCCGAGCGAGCCAAGTACATGGGCGTGTTCGCGGCCGTCTTCGGCGTCGGCGGACTGATCGGACCGCTGCTCGGTGGCTTGATCGTCGACGCGCTGAGCTGGCGATGGGTCTTCTGGTCCATCCTGCCTCTGGCCGCACTGGCATTCGCATCGATCGCCTTCATCATGCCCTGGCTCCGACCGCCGCCGCGCAAAGTGGTGATCGACTGGCTAGGCATCGGCGCGATGTTGTTGGCGCTCTCGCCGGCGATGCTGGCGCTGGCGCTCGTTTCAACCGGTACTGCCTGGCTGGACATCAAGACCCTGGCACTGCTTGGACTCTCTGGGCTGGGCGTGCTGGCATTTATTGCCGCGGAGCGGGTGGCCACGGAACCGATTCTGCCTGCCGAGCTGTTCCGCAATCACACATTCCGAGTCTCAGCATTGGTCATGACCGTGATTGGCGCGGGATTGTTCGGTGTCTCGTTCTTCCTCGCCTACTTCATGCAAGGCGTGTTGGGCTACACGCCGACGGCATCGGGTCTGCTGTTGAGCGCCCAAATCATATCGCTGGTCGTCATGGCGTCGCTCGCCGGACAGGTGATTGCGAGGACCGGTCGCTACAAGGCGATGGCGGTCATTGCAACGTTCGTGATTGTGATCAGTGGCTGGCTGATGACGCAGCTTGGCACCGACACGAGCGCCGTCGATGTCGTCTGGCGGCTGGTGCTGTTCGGTTCCGGACTCGGCTTGCTTTACCCCTCGCTGATGGTGGCGGCGCAGAACGCCCTGCCGCAGAGCATGCTGGGCACCGTCTCGGGTGCGACCCAGTTCTTCGAGGAGATCGGGGCCATCATCGGCGTGACGCTGATCGGCGCCCTCGTTACGGGACGCCTGACAAGTGAGCTCGCCGCACGACTACCGGCCGATCTCGCCGAGCGGGCCGATCCAACCCAGCTATTGAGCGAAGAAGCGAGCGGCGAACTCTTCGCCGAATTGGGCGAAGACGGCTT
Organism: Dehalococcoidia bacterium; assembly: GCA_964291515.2. Taxonomy (GTDB): domain Bacteria; phylum Chloroflexota; class Dehalococcoidia; order Bin125; family Bin125; genus Bin125. Next base: position 2,542,657 of record OZ219805.1, on the reverse strand, counting down.
CAACGAGGTGCTCGCCGCTCTACCCGAAGCGCTCTCCGTCGCAATCACCAGCAATTTCTGGATATCCGTCGGCGTCGGCGCCGTCGCCCTGGTCGCGGTCCTGACCCTGAAAGAACGACAACTGCGCACCGGCGAGTTGGATCTGCCAGACGTCCCCGAGGGCGCGCTGGGCGACAGCGGCCAGCCGCCAACCCCAGAACCCGCGATGGCGACCGTCGGCAGGAATGGCGACAACGGCGCCGGTGCAGTCTCGGTGGCACGCCTGGAGACGGTCGCGCGTTCGCATCCGCAGCGTTCCCTCATTGGTCACAACGGTCAGCATGTACACAATGGTCAGAGTGGTCACAACGGCCGCAACGGACACGGTTGAGCGCTGCACCAGTTACCTTCCATTTATCCAGCCAGTTTGTCCAGCCTGATTGTCAGGCCGGTCTATCCGACCGATGCCTAACTGCCCAACTGAGGATGATCCCCCATGACCCAGCGCACCAACGCCTATCCCGAACTTGAACGCGACCTCCGTTTCTACCCGCTCGGCGTCGACAACCCTCGCCATCTCAGCTCGGAGCAGATCCAGCAGTACAACGACAAGGGCTATGTCGTACCAATCGACATCTTCTCGAAGTCGGAAATCGAGCAGATTCGCTCATACTTCGACGAACTCCTGCCCAAAGCCATGGAGGCCGGCTGGAACAACTACGAGGTCACCAACTGGCACAAGCACTGCCAGGGTGTCTGGGACATCGTGACCGACAGCCGGATCATCGATGTGATGGAAGACATGCTGGGCGAGACGGTGATCCTGCGCCACAGCCACCTGTTCGCCAAGCTGCCCGGCGACGGCAAGCGTGTGAGCTGGCACCAGGACGCCTCCTATTGGCCGCTGACGCCGAGCAAGGTCGTCTCGGCCTGGCTCGCCATTGACGACGTTGACCTCGGCAACGGCGCGATGCAGGTCATCCCCGGCTCGCACCACAACGCCCAGGTCGCCTTCCGCGACAGCACAGCCGACGAGCAGAACGTGCTCAATCAGACCGTCGAGAATCCCGAAGACTACGGCGATCCGCCCGTCGCCCTCGAACTCAAGGCAGGCCAGATCTCGCTGCACAGTGACTGGGTCCTGCACGGCTCGGAACCCAACGTGTCAAATCGCCGTCGCTGTGGACTGGCGATGCGCTACCTCTCCAAGGATGTACGTGCATACAACGGTTGGAACGACAACTCCATCGTCTGCCGAGGCACCGAGCCGACCGGCCACTGGGCCAATCATCCCCGCCCCGACGGGGAATTGATCCCCTTCAAGGACGATCGAGAGGACGTCACCGCAGTCAGCATGTCGTTGCGCGACGACGAGGGCTAGCCCACATCGCAACAGTCGCCCCTCTCTCCCACCTGCGCCTCCCACTTTCCTCCCCCCCTGGGGGAGGTGCCGAAGGCGGAGGGGGATCGTCTCGCAACCTCCCAACGTCAGGTGTTGCGAGTCGTGCCCCGCCGCCCCCCCCTCTGCCAACGGCATCTCCCCTCACAAGGGGGGAGAATGGAAACAGAAGGTCGCGCTCACCGCCAGTTAGCGTGCCGTCGGTCTGGCCAGCAGGGCCAGCTGCGAGACGTGACATGTCTCGCACCAGAATGCCCAGTTCAAGACCCCAGGATCGCCGAAAAAGGGCATCACCCGCTCCAGGGTGACCTGATGTCCAGCATGTCCCCAAGTGCAAAGCTCGAGATTGGCGCGCTCAACCAGCTGCGCGATACCTCCCACTGGAAAGCGGGTCGACGGTTCGACCTGCTCCAACGCCGCCTCAACTTGCTCGGTTGTCAGCACAACATCTCCCCCACGACATCCATTCGCTTCGCGAGAATATGCCTGTCCAGATGCGCCGTCTCGACGTTCACGCGAGTTATCCACAGGTGCAACCAATTTTGTGGAAGCTTTGGAGCAATTGGATCCGTAGGTGAAGACAACCCTGTGCAGTCTCATAACGACTCTGGTACCCCGGGTTTCCGCAACAGACGAGCATCCCGCCCCATTCACCTACCCTCCGCAGCAACCGGCACAACGCAACGCCGCTTGCAGTACGCGGTGTAGTTGCCAGGACAAAGACCAGAGAGATTGGCTATCGAATCGATACCGTCATTGCCGCGCTCCGTCGCGGCAATCTCGCGGCGTCCAGTACTGACGTCGGTTCTTGAATCAGCGAAACACCCGCGGCAGGCATAGATATAGCGGTTTCTTCTTGTGAGCGATTGTGGCCCACTGTTTTGCAGAGGTTACTCTCAGGACGCCACAATTGAGTGTTGGAGGAGGTCGCGATGGAACTGCTATTCACCGGCGGACGCGTACTCACGATGGACGGCCTCGACCGCATCACCTCTGGCGTCGCCATCCGCGACGGGCGGATCATCGCCGTTGGTGACAGCGTCGACGCGCGCGCTGCGGTCTCGCCCGACGCCACCCATGTCGACCTCCGAGGTCGCGCCCTGATCCCTGGCTTCTGCGACCCGCACAATCACTTCTCGATGACCACCTTCGAACCGGTCTCGGTCGATTGCGCCTTCCCGCCGCTCTCCGGCAAGCAGGCAGTATTGGACGCGATCGCCGCTGCTGCCGATGGCACTCCCGAGGGCCAATGGATTTGGGGGCTCGGCTACAACCCGGCGCACCCAAATGGCGGATGGCTCAGCAAGTGGGAGCTCGACGAAGCCGCGCCCAACAATCCCGTCTTGGTGATGGAGTACTCGTATCACGCCGCCTACGCAAACTCGGCCGCCATGTCGATCGGCGACATCAACGAGGAGACCCCCGATCCGCGCGGCGGCGAAATCGTCCGAAACGAGAGCGGCGAGGCCAACGGCGTGCTCTGGGAGCGTGCAATGAACTCCGTGCACCAGGCCACAATGCGCTCGCACATCGATGTGCTGGGACCAGAGGTGATCGCCGATCTCGTCGAGCAAAACGCGCTCCGACACCTTTCACACGGAGTGACCAGCCTCGGCGACGCCGTCGTCATGCCCGAGAGCGCCGAGATGTACCGAATCGCGGATGAACGCGGCAAGCTGCCGATCGTGATCCACCAGATGCGCGGGGGCAATGGATTCTTCGCCGCGCCCGAGGACGCCGCCGCTGGCGCCTTCCTCCAAGACGACGTCTCCGACCGTCTGCGCGGTGGGATCGTCAAGCTGTTCATGGACCCGGTCTACCCATCCAACGCGCTGCGCAAGTGTCACGCGGATGGCCACCTCGAAGACATCGGCGAGCCCTACTACAACCAGGACGAGGTCGACCAGCTCGTGCTCAACGCGGCCTCCCACGGTCTACAGACCGCAATCCACTGCTTGGGCAACCGCGCCATCGAGCAGGCGCTCAACACCTACGAACGCGTCCAGCGAGAAATCCCACGCAGCGACGCCCGCTACCGGATCGAGCACTTCTTCTTCGCCGACCAGGGTCAGATGGAGCGCGCCGCCTCGCTCGGCGTGATCATCTCGCACCAACCGCAGTTTCTCTACTCGATCGGGACCGGTTTCGAGCGTTTCATCGCCGACGCCGGCCTCACGGTGCCGCCGCTGCCGTATCGCTCCTTCCTCGACGCCGGCGTCACGGTCGCCTCAGGGTCCGACTTCCCCTGCGCGCCGGTCGAGCCGCTCTTGGGATTGCACGCGCTCACCTCGCGACGCACGCGCGAGGGCGACATCGTCGCGCCGGAGGAGGTCGTCACCCCGCTCGAGTCGCTGCGAACCCAGACGATCAACTCCGCCATCGCCATGTTCCGAGAAGACGAAGTCGGTTCAATCGAAGTCGGCAAACGCGCCGACCTCGTCGTCCTCAGCCACGATCCCACCCTCGTCGACCCGGAGTACACCCGCGAGATCACCGTCCAACAAACCTACGTCGACGGCGCACTCAAGTACTCGGTCTGAACGAAGGATCTGCGTATGGTTCGACTAATCTTGTCGATCGCTCTGGCGGCGACGCTCCTTGGCAGCCTGGACACACGAGTGCAGGCATGTGAGTGTCCAGAAGAGAACTTAAGTGTTTCCGACGACTTCACGAAGTCCGCGCAAGTGTTTCGAGGAGTCGTCACGCGGAGCGAACCTGCCTCTCTTACCGGTGGATATGAGGTTGATTTCGATGTGTTGACAGTCTGGAAAGGCCCACCTCGAGAATCAGTCACGATTTGGACACGTTCTGGTCAATGCGGTTTCAGCTTTCAGGAAGATCTTGAGTACATCGTCTTCGTCTATGACGACGATGACGATTTTCTGAGCAATTACGTGTCATACTGCAGCCGCACGACCGAAATCGACAGCTCGACCCCGTATGAGTTCGACGGTGTCCAAGGCTATCCACCGAACACCACCAACAACGAACCGTCGGAAGTAGATGACAATCCAACGGCACCTGCTGATCCTGAGACCACAGGATCGTCCGCGCCAACAACATGGCTGATCCCAATCGTTGCCTTGGCAGGAGCAGCGCTCATCACGCTGGTGTTGTGGAGACGGCGGTCATACGTGCGTCGACGCGAGGCAACGCAGGATCCAACTAACGTTGATAGCAGGTGAGCACCTGGATACGAGGGAGATGAGGCGGCAATGGACAATCATGCGTCAACAAACGCAGTATCGACAGAACGGTTGCGCGAGCTGGTAGCAACACTCGATGGGGCAGACCTCAACCGTTCTCTCGGAGGAGGCTGGACAGTCGGCTTCGCGCTCATCCACCTGGCATTCTGGGATGCCCGACAAGTCGCCGCATTACAGCGCTTCAAAGACGGTGAAGCATTTCCATCCGAGGACTACGCAACAAACGCAACCTTGGCAGCAATGGCCTCAGCATTCGATCTCGCTGTGGCAGGTCAGGCAGCAGTGAACGCAGCCCAAGAACTCGACACAATGGTGGAGTCGCTCACGGAAGAGCAGCTCACCGCGCTGCAAGACTCTGGCAAGTCATACGCAATCGACCGCGCCCCGCACCGAGATGAACACCTCCAGCAGATCGAAGAGGCTCTCGGATGAGTCGTGACGGGCTAGACAGCTACAAGGCCGATTGGATATCCGTCAGCGCAAAGTCATCGCCCTTGAACAGGAGCGGCTCGTCCATCGTCTTGGCGAGCGCATAGCTAAAGCAGTCACCAAAGTTGAGATTTGCTGGATGCCGCTTTTTCCCGTAACGCCGCCAAGCTCGCCGAGCCTCTTGAGCCTGCTCGACGGTGATCGGAATCAGTTCGATGTTCAAGCGTGCCAGTAGCTCGTCCAGCACCCGACCCGCCAGCGTTCCTCGGCGACCTTCAATGACTGATGTTGCTTCTAACAAATTTGAAACGGACATCTTCCGAACATCTGCTGACAATATCGTCCGAATGAAGGAAGCCCGCTCCGGTTCACGAAAGGCAATCGCCACAATCGCGGATGTCTCAATGATCACTTAGGCAATCCCTGTTCGTCATAGAGGAGTTGGCCGTGATCGGGGGCTGGTTCATCACCCAAGAGATCGGCCAGCCGATCCGCGATCAGTGTTACCTCGCGAACCTCTTCTTCCAACCTGTGCTCTTGTGCCAGCGCTACCCTTACAGCCGCTTGGATGGCGCTCTGCGCCGATGCCTCGGTGATAGTCGCCAACCTCTCGACGAGTTGACAGGTCTCCGGATCCGTAATCACGATGCTCTGAGTGCTCGGCGTGGTCATGTTGATCTCCCAGCTGCGTGCCTCCTCAGTCTATCCAGGATTGCCGATCATCTTGGCCGAGGCGCGAAGACCAATCAGCTAGCCTCATGACACTCGCGAGACGGAGGGATGGTCCACTGATGCCACCTGATCACTCACCGCAGCCCCTCCTCAACGGACTCAAAGTCGTTGAAATGGCCACCTGGCTGTTTGGTCCGATGAGCGCCTGCGTCCTGGGCGAACTTGGCGCCAACGTCATCAAGATTGAGCCACACGAGGGCGATCCGATGCGCGGACTGGTCCACCGTGTGCGCGACAAGGTCGACTGGGTCTTCGAGATTGCCAATCGGAACAAGCGCAGCATCGCGCTCAACGTGCGCAGCCCCGAGGGCAACCAGGCATTGCGCGAGCTGCTGGCCGACGCCGACGTGTTCATCGTCAATCTCCGACGCGGCGCGCTTGAGCGTCTGGGCATCGACTACGCCTCGATCAAGGCCGACCATCCACGCCTGATTTATGCGCACGCCACCGGCTACGGCACCGAGGGTCCCGACATCAACCGGCCCGCCTTCGACGAGTTGGCCTATTGGGCGCGCGGCGGATTCATGGAGACGCTCGGACCACCGGGTAGCGAGCCGGTACGGCTCGTCGGTGCAATGGGCGACCTGCCCAGCGCGATGAACATCTCGGCCGCGATCTTCGCCGCCCTGTACCAGCGCGAGCTGACCGGACAAGGACAGTTCGTCACATGCTCCCTGTATGGAGGCGGGATCTGGGCCAACGGCTTCGCCATCCAGGGTGCGCTCGCGACCGGCGAGAACTTCCCCCGCACCGACCGCTACAGCGCCTTCAATCCGCTCTACAACTCCTACCAGGCCGAAGACGGCAAGTGGATGCAGCTCGCCATGATCCAGGAGGAACGCTTCTGGGGTCCGTTCGCCGAGGTGATCGAGCAGCCGGTTCTGACTCAGGATGAACGATTCGCAGAGGTCTCGAACCGACGCCAGCACATCCGCGAAGCGGTCGAGACCATCGAACAGAGGATCGCCGAGGAACCTCGAGACCACTGGGCCTCGCTCTTCGACGCCAACGACTTCCCCTGGGCGCCAGCCGCCGATTCAGTCGAGATCGCCGAAGACCCTCAAGCTGCGGCCAACGGCTACGTGCGCACGATGGAGCACAAGGCTGTCGGAGAATTCAAAGTCCTCGGCGTGCCCTTCCAGCTCGAACAGGCCCCAACCGACAACTTCTGCAGCGCCCCCGAGTTGGGCGAACACACCGAACTGGTCCTCGAAGAACTGGGCTACAACTGGGACAAGATCGCCAAGATGAAACAAGCCGGCGTGATTCCCTGAGCAGGAAGCCACCGCATCTGATCCCCTTTCCCCGAGTAGAAAGGCACTTCTCCTTCTGATCCCCTCTCCCTCTGGGAGAGGGTTAGGGTGAGGGCTTCCCTCCACAACAGCCAACAAAGAAAGAAATCCACATGCCAGAGATCATCGACTTCCGAGTCACCCTCCCGCCGCGCGAATACGCCGATCCGTCGGGCGACGGCGACGAACGATTCAGCGACAGCAGCTACCTGTCCAACTACAACCGCATCTACACGCGCGAGCGCGGCGGTGGCAGCGACGCACAGGCGATGATCGCGGCAATCGGCGAGGCTGGCATCGACCGCGCCGTCCTTCAGGCCGAGTGGGGCGCCGGCGACTACCGAGCCATGAACGACGCCGTCCACCGGATCGTGGCCGGCCATCCCGACATACTGACGGGCTACGTGACCGTCAATCCGGCCACGGGCGACAACATGGCCCAGGTCGTCGAGCAAGAGGTGCGCGAGCGCGGCGCCAAGGGCGTCAACCTGCAGCCGTTCTCGTACAAGATTCTCGCCAACGACAAGCGCTTCTACCCGCTCTACGCGAAGTGCCAGGAGCTGGGCGTTCCCGTGACGATTCACTCGTCGATCAACTTCTCCAACGACCGCTCGATTGAGTTCGGCCGTCCGCTCTACCTCTGCGAGATCGCCTGCGACTTCCCCGACCTCACCATCGTCGCCAACCACGGAGGCTGGCCCTGGGTCAACGAGCTGGTCGCTATCGCCTGGAAGCACGCCAACGTCTACATCGAGATCGGCGCAGTCGCGCCCAAGTACATCGGCACACCCGGCACCGGCTGGGAGACGCTGATGCAGTACGGCAACTCATCCCTGCTCAGTGATCGCGTCTTGTTCGCCACCGACAACATGATCCCCTACCAGCGTGCTGTCCAGGAGCTACAGGATCTGCCACTCAAGGACCACATCAAAGAAGGCTGGCTAGGCGAGAACGCGGCGCGGTTGCTCTGTCAAGTTGAGGATCGCCGGGCAGCGGTCTGATGCATTGGTAACGGCAAGTTGGCGGCCGGGCGGAGGCGAAGCGTGCAGATCGAGATCGGCGATTGGCAGGTCAGGAGCTATCGCGTCGATGATGCGCCGTCGCTGGCGCGGCACGCAAACAATCGCAACATCTCGCGGAACATGCGCGATGCGTTTCCTTATCCCTACACCGTGTCCGACGCACACAGCTGGATCAGTCTCGTCATGCAGCAGTCGCCTGAGGCGAACTTTGCCATCGCCTCGGCGGACGAGGTGATCGGCGGCATTGGCTTGACGTTTCGCGACGACATTCATCGCCGCTCAGCCGAGATTGGCTACTGGTTGGCTGAGCCATTCTGGGGACAGGGCATCGCCACAGCCGCACTGCGGGCGGTCACCGACTATGCCTTCGCCAACTACGATCTCGCACGGCTCGAAGCCTACGTCTTTGAGTGGAATCCAGCCTCAATGAAGGTGCTGGAGAAGGTCGGCTACGTTCTGGAAGGCAAACTGCGCCAGAGCATCACCAAAGACGGTCAAACAATCGACGGATTCCTCTTCGCCAGGGTGCTCGATTAGGTTCTGACAGGGCCCAGCCAACAAAAAAGTATCCTTGGATCGCGAGGATTGCAGCAATGAGTCGATGCCGGCGTTGCAACACAGGAATCCTGTCCCTTATCGCACTGCTGGCAGTTGCGATGTCTGCGATTGTGGCGTGTGGTGGCGATGAAGACAACAGCTACGTGGAGGCTCAATCTGACGATATGGTGCCGGTCACCGCAATCAAGGGCGAGCTGTCCGAGGCTGGTCTCGCCGGTGAAAAGCTGTTTATCGCCAATTGTGCAGCGTGTCACGGCAATGCCGCATCGGGTACCTCGCTCGGTCCGCCCCTGGTTCACCAGATCTACGAGCCGGGGCATCACTCCAACGCCAGTTTTGTCATTGCCGTCGCCAGGGGTGTCCGATCGCACCACTGGGACTTCGGCAACATGCCCGCCGTCGAGGAATTGACCATCGACGAGATTCACCAGGTCATCTGTTACGTCCGCGAACTGCAACTGGCCAACGACATCATCGAGGAAGTGCCGACGTCAACGCCGTGTTGAGCCCGGCCTACCCTATGACGCCGGCTTCCCTGAGCTGAGCGATCGCCTCCGGGGCGCAGCCGATCTCTTCAAGCAGCGCATCCGTGTCCTGACCCAACTCAGGGCCCAGACACTTCACCCGCCCCTGCACTCCGTTCGCTCGGATTGGCGATCCCACGGTGGTCAGCGTCCCGAAGCGCTCATCCTCGTACCTGACGATGTACTCGTTGGCGGCGGCCTGCTCGTCGCTGGCGATCATCGGGTAGTCCTGGATCAGCGTGCTCGGTACCTCTTCCGCGTCGAAGCGCGACGGCCACTCGGCGGCAGGTCGCGTGGCGATGGCTGTGGCGACCTCGCCACGCAGCGCTTCGAGGTTGGCGTTGCGGTCGGGCAGCGTGGCGAAACGCGCGTCAGGAACGAGGTCCTCACGCTCCAGCGCCCGGCACATGGGCACCCAGCGATCGGTGATGTAGCCGACAAACAACCAGTCGCCGTCCGAGCCTTGCGCCTGCAGGGTGAACATGTTCGAGATCGGCATGTTTCTCGCCGAGGGCACAACGTTGCCGTTGGCAATGGCGTTGATCGCTGGCGCCCGACCCCAGATCTGGCTGCCGTATAGCGACGTCTGCACCAGTTGTCCCTCGCCAGTGCGCTCCCGAGCGACCAGCGCGCTGGCAATCGCGAAGGCAAAGATCATCCCGCCGGTCTGGTCAGGATCGGGCGCGGCGACGTTCGGATACGGCTTCGTACCATTCTGGCCGCGGACGCCGTTCGGCCACATCCCGCCACCGGCGGCGCCGGCCACCGAGGCCCATGAAGTCGCATTCGCCCGCGGTCCCTTGGGCCCGAAACCACTGGCGCTGGCGTAGACCAGCCGCGGATTGCGCTGCCTGAGGTCTTCCCAGCCGAGGCCAAGACGGTCCATCACACCCGGCTTGAAATTCTCGGTGACCACATCGACCCGCTTGACCAGCTCATAGACCAGGCCGCGACCCTCGGACGAACGCAGGTCGACCGCGATGCTGCGCTTGCCTCGGTGATGCGTGTGAAAGTACTGCGAGAACCCATCTTCGCGCCGAGCCACGTGTCGTGACGGGTCGCCAACCTTGAGCCGTTCTACTTTGATCACCTCAGCGCCGAGGTCGGACATCAGCACCGTCGCCGATGGTCCCTGTTGAAACTGGGTGAAGTCGAGCACCCGAATGCCGTCGAGCAATGGTCTGGTCATGGTGGACGTCTCCTGGTCTGCAATCTGATATTGCGAATATACGCGTCGGTGCCGAGTTCCAGGTGCTTGGTGTGCTGATCTGCCTGGAACACGCACCAACAGACAACTACTCAAACGCGCCTGAGCTCGGCGAGCATACCGAGCTCGTCCTCGAGCAGCTCGTCTACGACTGCGACGCCATCGCCGACCTGAAACAGCAAGGCGTCATTCCCGAAATCGACCACGGCAACCGCCGTCGATATCCGATACTCTGCACGCTCGAACGCGCGACGGCGCAACACATGCACAGGCAGGAGCCGTTAGGAACGACAAGCAACACGGTCGCAGTAGCGGAGGTGCGAGATGGTCGAGCGAGTGAAATCGATGACTGGTCGCAGCGGGAAGATGGGTTGGAGGCTGCTGGCGACGCTCGCCATCGTGGGCGCAGGACTGCTCGCTGCCGGTTACGAGTTGGACGCGACCACGCAAGACGCAGCCCCGCTCGGTCAAGGACAACGCGCGGGGAGCGGCACGACCTACAAGGGGACGTGGCGCAGCCCCGCTCGGTCAAGGACAACGCCAACCGGCATCCGATTGCGTCTCCGACGAACTGCTGCAGAAAGTGCGCCACTACTACGACGTCAACAAGAACCGCTCACCCGGATACGGTGCGAACTGGAAGCGCGTGCTGATCGCCTTCGGCGACGTGCAGGACTCCCAGCTCACAGCGATGTCCGCGGCCGACGCTCGCACTCGCGAGTCGCGTTGGTTCGGCTGGCAGCCCGTCCGCAAGGCGCTCGATTGCATCGAGGCCAAGTCAGTTCAACCCACACCGCAAGCAAAGCAGACGCAGCAGCCCGGCGTCACCTCCGAGATCAGCGTCACCGCCGGCCCGGATGTCGTCGAAGGCGACATCATGTACTTCACTGTCAGCGCAAATCCAACTCCCACGACCCCGCTCGACGTTGACGTGACCGTCACCGCGACGGGCTCCTACGCGGTCCCGGCGACGACCTACACCGCCACCATTCCGACCAGCGGATCGTGGAACATGAAGCTCTCGAGCTACGCCGACAGCATCGACGAACCCGATGGCACGGTCACTGCAACCATCGACCCAGGATCGGGCTACACGGTCTCCGCAACCGCCAGCACAGCCACGCTGACCGTCCAGGACGACGACGATCCGCCGCTGCCGCAGGTCGGAATCACCAGCGGACACATGTCGATCAGTGAGGGCGACGACGTGACCCTCATCATCGCCTCAAATCCAGCCCCCGCGACGGCGCTGACCGTGCCGCTGTCATTCCTCGCCACAGGCGACTTCGGAGTCGCCTCAGGCACGCAGACGGTGACGATCCCCACGACCGGTAGCGTCACGCATACGATCTCGACCGACGACGACTCCACCGACGAAGCCGACGGCACGCTGTCCATCACCGTTGGTGCGGGCACCGGCTACGACGTGTCGCTGAACGGTAGCTTCCGCTTCATTACCATCGCAGACGATGACCTCGCTCTCGCCGCTCAGCCCCAGCTAGCGCAGCAGGTAGAGCCAAGTGTCTCTGTCTCGACCAGTGTGGCCTTGAACGACAACGGCCAACACCTGATCCTCGAAGGCTTGCCGTTTACGGTGACGGTCACCGCAACTCCAGCGCCAACAACCGATCTGACAGTGAAGTTGCAACTGTCCCAGGGCGGCTTCCACATTGTCTCGCCGAACGCGACCACGACACCGCCACTCCAGAACATCACTAGCTGCGGCTTCAACATCGATGACGACCGTTTTGAGTACAACGTCGACGTCACGATCCCTGCCAATCAGACGCAAACGACATTGAACTTCAAGTCAGAAGCCTCGCTGATGAACGCGAACGATTCGGTTTCCAGCTACGAAGTAATGGACGGCGATGGATATACGGACTCTGATACTGGTAACCGCGTCAACGTGGTCGTTCGCGATCCGGGCGGCGGCGGCGTGTCTGTTGGTCGGGCCCCGTTGAGCACGATTCGGGATTGGCGGCGATGGTCAGAGGGTAACGTCCTCGACTGGATGTCGGAGCCACGAAACTGGGACCGCGTCCGTCTCGCCTTCGGCGATCCCGACCCGAAAATTCGCTCGAAATGGGCCAGTACGCTCGCACCAGTGGCACCTATGACCGCTCGCGAGGCGGAAGACATGCAAAGCGTGTACCCAGCGATGACGCGTGATGGCCAGGGGAGCCTGATCGTCCCCAACCGTTCGATGCGCTGGTGGGAGTGGGGCATTGTCGCTGAATCGCTCCGCGAGCTTGAGGAGTGCGACAGAATCAGCGGCGTCACAGGAACAACGACTGGCGGGACTTCGGAGATCTACGTAGTACGCAGCCAGCCCTCCGTTTCGGAAGGCGGTACTGCACGTTTCACAATTGTCGCCGACCCGCCAATCACAAAGAAGACCGCGATCTACTACACGATCACCAGCAACAACGTCAGCTTTAAGCAGGTCATTATGATCCGTTGGCGTAGTTTTAGCGCATTCATCGGCAAGCTGCCCGGCCGCACGGTGTTTGGCTCTGGTATCCACCTGATCAAAGATACGTACGGAAGCGTCTCGATGGAGACGCTCAACGACAACATCGCGAACGGTACCGGGACCGTCACGTTCACGCTGAATGAGGGCGATGGCTACACGATCAAGAGTGGCGGCGAATCGGCTAGTATGACCGTCTGGGAGAACGACTAAGCGAATAGGCAAGCGACCCGCGAGACGACCGATGGATGGGAGACCCGAGATGACGACGCGAGACAGGTTGATGACACTGGTCCGTCCGATGCGTGTCTGGCGGCTGCTCGCAATGCTGGCAATCGTGTGCGCCGCGATCGCGCTTGATGGCAGCGAGTCTCGCGCCCAGCCGGCGATCACGGCGGTCGCCACCGACACCGAGATCACCCTGAGCTGGGAAATGTCGGGCAACGTGGTCTTCTACTGGCACAAGGCCAGCGAGAGCAGGGTCAACCTTGAAGCGGTCCGCAGCGGGAAGTCGTACACGATCTCCGGTCTGACACCTGAGACGCGATACCGATTCTTCTTCTACCAGGGCACAGTTGGCGAGCTCTTTGTGACCACGCTTGCAACCAATCCTGATCCCGAACCAACCCCCGAACCGACGCCTGAGCCAACGCCCGAACCAGCGCCGGCTGAGCAACAAGAGCAACCCGCCGAGGATCCGCCACCGAGCCCCGACTACTCCGAGATCGTCGCGGGCTGTGTCTCCGACGATCTGCTGGAAACCGTGCGTCGCTACTACAACGCGAACAAGAACCGTTCACCGGGCTTCGGCGCCAACTGGAAGCGTGTGTTGGTTGCGTTCGACGATGTCGACGACGCACAACTCACGGCCATGACCGCCGCCGATGCTCGCACGCGCGAGTCGCGTTGGTTCGGTTGGCAGCCCGTCCGCAAGGCACTCGATTGCATCGAAACCAATACAGCGGCGCCACCGCAACATCCAAAGCTGCCCGCCGTGATCTCCGAGATCAGCATCACCGCCGGCCCAGACGTCGTTGAGGGCGACATCCTCACGTTCACCGTCACGGCGACCCCGACGCCCACAGCGCCGCTCGACGTCAAGGTCACCGTCACGACGACTGGCAATTATGCGGTTCCTGCGACCACGTACACCGCGACGATCCCGACGAGCGGCTCGTGGTTGATGAAGCTGTCCACCTACGCCGACAGCATCGACGAGCCCGACGGCACGGTCACTGCGACCATCGACCAAGGCTCCGGCTACACCATTTCGTCCACCGCGGGCTCCGACTCGCTGGCGGTCCAGGATGATGACGATCCGCCGCTGCCGCAGGTGGGAATCACCAGCGGCAACATGTCGATCATCGAGGGCGACGACGTCACGCTGACGATCACCTCCACTCCTGCTCCCGCAACGGAACTCACTGTGCCGCTCGGAATCGTCGCATCGGGCGACTTCGGAGTCGCCTCCGGCACCCAAACAGTCACCATCCCTACCACGGGCAGCGTCACGCATACGATTGCCACGTTCGACGACTTCACCGACGAGGCCGACGGTACGTTGTCCATCACGGTTGGCGCGGGCACGGGCTACGACGTGTCGCTGAACGATAGCTTCCGCTACATCGAAATCGCCGACGATGACCTCACCTTCGCCGCGCAGGAAGCGCGAGCCCAGCGTGCGGAAGCGCAACCGCTGCAGGCAATGACACCGACTGTGACGATCACTGCCAGGACCTCGACCGTGGACGAAGGCACACCGGTGACCCTGACCATTACCGCGTCGAGCGTCCCGACTGGTGGATTGCCAGTCACACTCAAGATTGGCAATACCTACGGACAACATCGTGCGAATCTCACCTCCACAAGCCCAGTGACAACGGTCTCGAACATTAATGTTCGAGGCGCCCTTCTCAACGATCAAGGGTGGTTCGTCTGGAAGCGTGTGAATGTCACGCAGTCGCCTACGACGCTCACCTACACGCCCACAAACACTCCCTACCACGACGCCAAGACGACCCTCACCTTCCAGTTGGAAGTCTCGAGCCAATACATGCTCGGGAGCGACAAGAAGTCGACCGTTACCGTGACAGACCTCGGCATGACTTCGGACTCGTATGCCGCGTGTTTCCCCAACGGAGGTCCGGTGTCGAGCAGTTGGGTCAACGCCTTTACGCGGTGGTACGCTCCGTACGACGACGTGGGACCAAAGCTGGGTAAACGTGTCCTGGTCGCGCTGGGCGAACAAGTAACGAATCCGCCGCCGCCGATGACCGTACACGAGGCCACAGAAATCCGCGACCGCTTCACGAATGACTTCCGCACGGTTGATGATAAAGGGTACACGCACTTGCACGTGCGCGATTTCGAATACGGCTGGTGGCACAGTACGGTCCGAACGCTGACCATGCTCGAAGAGTGCGCCCGAGGCGAGAGAGGCGGAGGGACCGCGATGAAACCGGTTGTCAGCATCGTCTCGAGCCAACACACGATCGAGGGCAGCAACAATCAGTTCAGGATCACCGCAGTCCCAGCGCCAGCGTCTGGTCAGTCGATCACGGTAAATCTGTCGGTGAGGGAGGGAAGTGTCACCTTGGACACTACTCCCACGACCGTAACGATCACTGATTCTGGCGTTGCGACACTGGACCTCAACTTCACGGCCTTGACCGGCAGCAGGACCAGGGGTTTTGCGACCGTAACGCTTACTAACGATACCGGTGCCACTCCCACCTACATGGTCAACTCAGACTACAAATCGGCGACGATCAACGTGACAGGCAACAGTACGAAGGCAACAGCGGAGTTACACAAGGTGCCGATCGTCACAATCGAACAGCGGAATAGCATCGGTTGTACGGTCTACCTGGGGATCAGGCTCGATCGCCCGCCGGGCCAGGGAATAATGGTCAGGACGGCCGGACCGTTCCAGGGCGATTTGGAGTCCGTGAGTAATCGTGGGATGAAGAGCGCCTCACTGTCTGCTGGAGGCATTGGTTACCTGCTCACGTCGAGGAAGCCGACCATGAATCCGTTCAACATCGCCCTCCTGGGCGGCTACGGTTACACCTTCACGCCGGACGAAGGCAAGAACACCAAGACGTACACCATCACCGTCGACAACTTCCGGTGCAATAAGTGACGAAGGCCGTCGGAGCGGCAGCGACGCTGTAGGCAGCCAGAAACAACAATCCCGCGCCCCGACTCAGTCGGGCGCGGGATGGTGACGGCGATGTCGTTCTTGAATCGCCGCCGGGTTGACGGTTCGCTAAGTCGTCTCGTACTCCCACGGGTTGATGACCTCTACGCCCAGGTTCTCGAAGTCGCGGACGTTGCGAGTGGCGAGTGTGAGATCGTTGGCCATTGCTGTTCCCGCTATCAAGGCGTCGGCCAGGTGAATTGGGCGACCTCGTCGGCGGGCACTCACGCGGAATCGAGCGCCCCATTCGGCGCCAACTCTGTCAAGTGGCAGGACGCGATCCTCGAATGCCGCTAAGATCCTGGCGTTCGCGAAGGACACTTGGTCACGACGCCGACCAGGTGGCAGTAGCTCTAACCCAAACTCCAGTTCGTACACGACTAGTGAAGCGATCCATAGCTCATGTTGCCTGGATATGAATTCGGTCACGTGTGGATCTGGCGTGTCCCGGGTCAGCTCCGAGATGACATTGGTGTCCAAGAGATAGCGGGTCACTCGCGGCCCTGTTCCCACTCTGCCCACTCTTCCTGAGTCCAATCGGCGTAGGGAACCGGTCGTTCGGGCTCGGGCTCATTGCGGTCAGGCAGTTGCAACGGTCCCAGCCCTCGAAGGTTCTCAACGAGCCAACGACCCATCGGCACCTGTTCAGTTCGTGTTCGCCTTTGCCAGACATCCTCGGGAACAACGACAAAGCTCTTCCGTGCCCCGATGCGCTGCGGTCCTTCGTTCTCTGCAAGACGCAGGATCTCAGACAGCCTGGCCTTGGCTTCGGCAATGGTCCAGACCTTGGGCTCGCGTGTCTCTTCTGAGCGTTGCGTGGACATGTCTGCCTCACTAAGTGAACTAGTCCATACTAGTCCGTAATGTTGCGACTTGAGTAGTGCATCTCGTGTTGGTGAAGAGGATTCCGTCAGCGGTCGGGACTCCTCAATCCTCGCAACAGCCGAGGACATGCTCTTTGGCAGCTACCCCGCTGTGGGAGCGGAACAGACTTCGGCGACTCACCCCCCGTGAGGGTGAGTCGCCGAAGCATCTGAGCAGTTTCGGTGGTGAGTTAGTCGGCCAGGACCGGCTCCGTGGCGTCGCTCATCACAAAGCCTTCGTAGCTGTTGGCGGCGATGTCGTCGCAGCGCTCTCGGTAGGGACCGACACCGCCGGCGTAGGGCATGAACACCCTCGGCTTGCCCGGGATGTTGGCGCCCAGGTACCACGAGTCGGCGAGCATGTACATCGTCTGGTCGGCGATGTCGCTGACGTGCTGAACCCAATCGACCTCAGCCTGCGGGTCGGCGTCAACCACGTCAATGGCGTGCTCACGCAGATACTCAATGAAGTCCGAGATCCACTCGACGTGCTGCTCAATCGAGACCGGCATGTTGCTCAGCACCGACGGGCTCTGCGGACCGGTGATCATGAACATGTTGGGGAAGTCGGCCGTGGCGACACCGAGGTAGGTCGTCGGGCCTTCACTCCACTTCTCCCTCAGTTGGCGACCCTCACGGCCGGCGATGTCGATATTGAAGAAGGTACCGGTCATCGCGTCGTAGCCGGTGGCGAAGACGATGGTGTCGACCTCGTACTCCTGGCCATCCGCTGTGCGCAGTCCGGTTGCCGTGATCTCCTCAATGGGGAAGTGACGGATGTCGACCAAATCGACGTTGTCGCGGTTGTAGGTGTCGAAGTAGTTGGTGTCGATCAGCGCCCGCTTGGAGGAGAAGGGGTGGTCGCGTGGCAGCAGCCGCTCGGCCGTCTCGGGATCGTTGACGATTTCGCGGATCTTCTGGCGGATGAATTCGGAGGCCGTGTCATTGGCGCGGCGGTCGGTTGCGATATCGCTGTACGAGCCGAGCATGAAGTGGAAACCGCCCTTCTCCCAGAGGCGCTCGTAGGTTTCCTGGCGTTCCTCGTCGCTGACCTCGAGCGCGGATGTCTTAGAAGCGTCGTACGGGAAGCCCGCGGCGGTGTGCTTGGCTTCGTCCAGGATTTCTCGGTAGTTGGCCTTGACCTCCTTGAGGAAGGCCTGATCGACCGTGCCGTGTTGGGCCGGAATCGTGTATTGCGGCGTGCGCTGGAAGACTGTCAGATGCTCAGATTCCCGCGCGATCACCGGAATCGACTGGATGCCGCTGGATCCGGTGCCGATCACTGCGACTCGCTTGCCTTCGAACTCAACGCCCTCATGCGGCCAGGCGCCCGTGTGGTGCCACTCGCCCTCAAACGAGTCGAGTCCCGGAATCTGGGGAATCTGCCCGGTGGAGATGCAGCCGATGGCCGTGACGACGTACTGCGCGGTGACGTGGTCTCCCTGGTCGGTCTCAACGTCCCAGAGGCCGGTGCCGTCGTTGAAATGGGCCGCGGTGACGCTGGTGTTGAACTGAATGCCACTGCGTAGGTCGAAGCGGTCGGCAACATGGTTGAGATAGCTGAGGATCTCAGGCTGCTCTGGGTACTTGCCGCCCCAGTTCCACTCCTGCAGCAGGTCGTCGTCAAAGGAGAAGCAGTAGACGTAGCTCTCAGAGTCGCAGCGCGCACCCGGGTAGCGATTCCAGAACCAGGTACCGCCGACGCCGCTACCGCGTTCGTACACCTGGACGTTCATGCCCAGGTCGTCGCGCAGCCGCTTGAGCATGTACATCCCGGCGAAGCCGGCTCCAATGACGACGGCGTCGTAGTGAGTGGTGTTGGTGTCCGACATGTTCGTTCTTCTCTCTGTCCCGCCTGGCACGACCTGACGGGCTCCTCTGGCAATGGGAGCGACTCAGATACCGCGAGTCTACCGCTTAGCGTGCGCGAACCGCACGACCAGAGCACGAATGGCTCTGACGACCTGTTGCATACCGCGTTCGCTGCCTGGCAGCATCAATAGTGCGAAGAATGCGTGCATCTGACCCTTGTGTCGCTGCAGGTTGACCTCGACGCCGGCATCCTCAAGCCGTTGGGCGTACTCCTCGCCTTCGTCGCGCAACGGGTCATGCTCGGCGGTGAGCACGACTGCAGGTGGCAAACCGGAGAGATCCTCCGTGTAAAGCGGTGAGGCATCCGGCTCGGTGCGCCGGTCGGGGTCCGGGATGTAGTGGTCGAAGAACCAGATCATCGAGTCCCGGGTCAGCAGGAGCTGATTCTCGGGGTCCAGGTAGGAGGGACGGTCAACGTTTGCGTCCGTGACTGGATAGATCAGGACCTGCATCGCAATCTCGGGACCATTGCGGTCGCGGGCTCGGACAGCCATCACTGCCGACAGGTTTCCGCCGGCGCTATCGCCGGCGACGATCAGGGGAACCTCACCGCCGGCGATCTCATTCATGTGCGCCGCGGCCCACTCCAGCGCCGCGTAGGAATCGTCAACGGCGACTGGGTAGCGGTGCTCGGGTGCGAGTCGATAGTCGACCAACACCACCGCACACGAGGTCCGCTCGGCCAGCTTGCGGCCCAGCGTGTCTGATTCATCGATGGATCCCACGACCCAGCCGCCGCCGTGGTAGTACACGAGCACGCCGGCTGGCGGCTCGATTGGTACCAGGACTCGAATCCGAAAGGACCCGTCCGGTTGGTCGATCGTGTGATCTTCCACTCGCGCCATCGTCGGCGCTGGACCGCTGAGGGCGGCAAGTCCGGCGCGATATGTCCGCGCATCTTCAGGCGTGCGCTCGTGCATCGCCGGGGCGTCGGGATCGGATCCCTTGACCATTTCTTCGTAGAACGCTTGCGTCTGGACATCGAGTGCCATGCACGACTCCTGTGGTCCTGAACAATCAGGTTCGAATCCGGTTCGTCTCGGCGAGGGTAACTCAGGAATCGCTTTGGGCACCCATGTCCTGCGTTCCTTCCCTATTCAGCGTGGACTTCATCCCCAGTTGCTCCTTCCTCGATCACGAAGTACAGGTCACGAGGAACAAGAACTCAGCCCATCAAATCTCGTCCGCCCGCGGTCTATGGCCTGCGAGTCGGCTCACTCGACTCGGTGAGCAGGGAAGCGCGAACATGGCGAGGAATCCTGGGCAGCAACAGGAATCCGATGAAGCCCATCGGACCTGCGATGGCGAAGGCGGCCAGGATGCCGATCTTGCTGTGTCGCAAGAGTTCGTCGTCGGCGTAGGCAAGGTCGGCGACGAACAGTGCAATGGTGAAGCCGATACTGGCCACGAGCCCAATCGCCCAGATACCCAGCCAGGTCACACCGGCTGGACGCTGAGCTCCGAGCTTGACCGCGATCCAGGTCGCCCCCATGAGACCGAACGGCTTGCCGACCACAAGCCCGACGATCACACCCCAGGTCAGGCTGCTACTGAACGCCTCACTCACGCCCTGAGGGTCGAACTGTACGCCCGCGTTGGCGAG
The DNA here is from genome assembly GCA_964291515.2 of Dehalococcoidia bacterium. GTDB lineage: Bacteria > Chloroflexota > Dehalococcoidia > Bin125 > Bin125 > Bin125. The sequence continues at coordinate 2,522,299 of OZ219805.1, read as the reverse complement.
TGCGAACGCAGGAATCACCAGGAATGCGACCCATGGATGGAGCTGATGCTCAAGCCGATCCACGTGTGGGACCGCCTGACTGCTCAGGTCGCTCAGGCCGAGCAGCGCATCGACCACCTGATCGTGGCCGAGCGGGCTCTCAGGAGACTGACCGCCGGCGCTGAATCGATCAAGCAGGCGCCGAGCTGTGCGCACAAACCCGTCCAGCGACATCGGTGGGCGCCACGGCGTCAGGAAGCCCAGGACCGCTCCGAGCGTCGTGGGGTGAATCCCCGATTCGAGGATCGTCCCCCAGGCGACCAGACCGATCGTTGCAAACGCGATCATGCTCCGCACGCCAAGCCGGTAGAGGACCAGCATGAGCGCGACCATCGCACAGGTCATGATCACCTGTAAGACTTGAATGTCGCTCGAGTAAAACACCGCGACAACGAAGACGGTGCCAATGTCATCAACGATGACGAAGGTGAGCAGCATGGCCCGCAGTCCGATCGGAACACGGGAGGCGAACAGCGTCGCGATGCCGAGGGCAAATGCGACATCGGTCGCCATCGGGATGGCCCAGCCGTCACGAGCTTCGGGGCCCTGGGCGATCATCAGGAAGATGGCCAGCGGCAACATCATCCCGCCGATGGCGCCGGCGATCGGCGCGGCCATCACGCGTGGGTTCGAGAGTTCGCCGATCGTGATTTCTCGTTTAATCTCCAAGCCGAGTACAAAGAAGAACAGCACCATCGCCACTTCATTGATCCAGAAGTGAAGCGTGCCCTCAACAGCCCAGACCGCAAGGTCGATGCTGATGTTGGCATTCAGCAGGCGCTCATACTCATGGTTCCAGGGAGAGTTCGCCCAGATCAACGCAACGGCGGCTGCAATGATCAGCAGGACCGCGCTGGCGCTCTCAGTCTGGATGAACTCCTGGACCGGCCGAACAAACATGAACACCCGAGCGCGACCAAGGGTCCGGCGAGGATCAAGGTGATGCACAGTCCTGCTGAACATGGATCCACCGTAGACGGCGGGACATGATTCCCGTTACGGCCGGTCGGCGTATGGAATCGGACAGTTGGCAGGCGCCGTTCGCGAATGCGAAGCACCTGAATCGATTATGAACGCAATAGGCGGCGAAGCAGCAAGGTGCTCATGTCGCGGCGGCCGTCGGCGACCAGCAACACCTGGACGTTGTTGTCAGAGACTCGATAGATGATCCGGTATGGCTTGAAGAGAACCTCCCGAAACTCTGGGCGTCCGACATCCTCCAGTTCCCACACGATGGAACCGCGATTGGGAAGGTCTGAGAGACGTTCCACCAATTCCCTGATGCTTGCAACTACATAAGCAGCGCTGGCAGGCGAATCAGACTCCTCGATGTACTCGCCAATCTCTTCGATGTCCGCCTCTGCATCATCGGTCAGCTCAACGAGATACTGCATCAATCAACGGGCCAGCGCTTCTGCAGCCGATCAAACACCTCTTTGGCCGGCTTGGTCTTGCCCTCACGAACCTGCTGTTCTCCGAGGGCGAGGATCTTCAGCAGTGCGAGCGTCTCCTGTTGTTCCTCGTACCTCTGGTAGTCCAGCAGGACAGCCTTGGCCTCGCCGTTTTGGGTGATGATGTACGGCTCGGGCTGTTCCGCGATCGTGCGAATGATCTCGGCTGCGTTGGCCTTGAAGTAGCTGATCGGTTTGATCTGAGTCATGGCAAGTCTCCTTAGCGGACTGAATATAGTCCGAGTGTAGTCCGTCGTCAAACGCACCTCACGTACATCTAGGCGTGAAGAGCCTCACCGCGATGGAGGCGAGCGGCCGTCTCGTAGGTCTGACCCATCGACCGCACCGTCGGGGCGTGAGCGGTGAGGAAACGGCTTGCCCCGATCAGCACATCGTCCGCCTCAGGACGGCCATCGAAGCGGTCAACCAGACGCAAAGCGGCTTCGTAAATCTGGAAAGAGTGGAACCCGGCGTCCTCGCGCAGCACCGCTGTGCCGAGGGCGCGGGTGACCTCACGTTGCTGACCGGCGGCGAGCAGGTCGGCGACGGTCTGGCCGGTTTCGTCGACCTGCTGCTGACGGTCGAAGTGACCGAGCAAATCGTCGGTCGAGTTCGAGCCGCGGCCCGAGCTGAATGGCGGCTCGGGCCGCGGCTGGCGGGGCATGTTGAGGAAGCGTTCCAGGTAGACCGATGCCGCACCGTCGAGAATCCCGCGAGCCAGTTCCCGTGACGGAGCCCGCTGCATCGCACGGTCGACGGCGTTCGTGTATGTGAACGTGTGGTGAACCGTGTTCCAGTCGCCAAACTCATTGGAGATATGAAAGTGCAGCGGACGCCGAGCCGCTGCGTAGGCGACGGTCGAGCTCAGTTCGGTGAGCGGCGCCCCAGCGCGAGCCGCGTCGACAATTCGGCGCAGCGAGCGATCCGGAGGATCGTCGAGGATCGACTCGGCGACTGGTCGATGTTCATCCCACGACTCGTTGCGCTCACCACCGATGGCCAGCGCTTCGTCCAGTGCATCGCCGGCCTCGTCGAGCAGCTTCGGCAGATTGACTGGATGCTGCCAGGAGGATGTCTCCTCCATCCGTTGGGCTCCGGTGATGGTTGGAATGACAGAACTGAGGATGTCGGGCGCGTCGTCCCAGCCAATCGCGTCGAGCAGTTCGCAGGCTTTGTTGGCAAAATCGAGTGTGTGGCCGACGTCCATGAAGGTGTGGTCGGTGGAAGCGGCAAAGACCAGGTCGGCAAGTTGTTGCTCGTCGAGACCGGCGGCTGCAGCGGTGCGCAGGCAACGCTCCGCCGCGTCGCGCGATCGGACTTCGGAGAAGCGTCGGAACCAGGCACGAAACTGTTCCGGCCGATCCTCGTCGGTGTCGAGCGCGGCAATGTCGAAGTCAGGCGGTTCGCCCTGCACGCTACGCGCGACATGCACGACTCCCTGGTAGAGCGCGCGAGGTCGATCGGTGGCATCAAGGTGCGGCAACACGTTCGCCATCGCAGTCAGAATCGACAGCCCGCTGGACCAGCCGGCGGCGCGATTCTTGACGCCAAAGCGGGCCGCCTCAGCCAGGATCAGGTCTTCGCGTCCTGCCTCGCACAGACCGATCACCGACTTGGCGATCACTAGCCGTAAGTTCTGCTCAAGCCCCTCCGACAACTTGCGCGTGCAGTGGGCGACCGCTTCCTCCTCCTGTGGCTCGGGGTCGAGCCAGACTTCGCCGTCGCGAACCTCCGCGCGGAATGCGGCCACGTCGTCGGCAAACAGGTCAAAGGCGCAGCCGCCGGACAGGTCGAACTTGGCATGGTGCCAGTGACAGGTCAGGATGCCATCGGCGACGGTCCCCTGGCTCAGCGGAAAGCCCATGTGCGGACAGCGGTTGTCGACCGCAAAGACCTGGTCGCGGTGCCAGAACACGGCAGCCGTGCGCTGTCCCGTGGAGACGACGCGCACGCCGTCGCGCTCCAAATCCTCAAGTGAGCAAACGTGAACAGTGGCATTCATGACGAGCCTCCAGACCTCAGTCTCAAGGCTATCGAGGTGAGATCGAGGACGGCTCAGCCATCCATTGGCGTTCCATGAACAGGTCCAGCAGGACATTTGTGTCAAGAGCGGTGATCACCTACCCCGAATCTCCTCGATGTATTCATCGACGCTGTCGAACTTGAGACCTGATGCGATTCCTGGACGGTCCAGAATCCCACACACCCTGTCAATAGGATGCAGTCCGTCGTCGCACTTGCGGATGAGCAGGCCCTCGTCTGTTGGCGTGATCTCGATTTCCACGTTGTGATCCAGGCCGAATTGCTCTCGCAGACGTTTTGGAATGGTGATCTGGCCTCGTTCGCTTACTCGCATTGCATGCCCCGTATCCCTTGCAGCCTGATTCGATGATACGGAGGTTCAGCACCCCGGTGGCGAACTATCTGTTGCCGAACATTGTTGGGGCGGGCGCATCGCGCCAGCGAAGGCAGATTCCCGCATGGGTTCAAGAGGTTGGACCGAAACAACGCTATCGACGGTCTCCGTCGGACCACTCATTGAACATCGACGTGCGTCCGCCGTCCACCACCAGGTCGTGTGAGTTGACAAAGCGGCCCGCGTCGCTAGCCAGGTACAGCGCGGCCTCGGCGATGTCCTCAGATAAGCCCGCTCGCGGCATGGGTGTCGCCTTGGACAGATTGGTCGTGAGCTTGGCCATCTTGCGCGCGTTCTCTTCGTCGGAGAGTGTGTTGGCGCGGGCCGAGCCACCGTAGAAAATCGGCGTGGCGATCGCGCCGGGAGAGATCACATTGACACGGATGCCATGCGGTCCCAGTTCAACCCCGGCGAGCTTCGAGTAGTGCGTCAACGCAGCCTTGAGCGCCGAGTAGAGCGGATCGCCCTGTCGATAGCGGATTGCGGCAATGCTTGAGTTGTTGATGATGGCGCCGCCGCCCGCCGCCTTCATCGGCTCGATGGCATAGCGAATGCCCAGCATCACGCTGCTCAGCAGGAGATGAACGCCGTAGTCAATGTCCTCGCCCGAGATGGTCTCGAACGCGCCGCGGGTTGGTCCGCCGGCGTTGTTGAAGAGGATGTTGAGTTGTCCGAATCGCTCAACTGCGAGGTCGATCGACGCCTTGATGTCGGCCTCGCGCATCACATCAGCCTCGTGATAGATCGCGTTCGGCCCGAGCTGCTCGGCCAGCGCCGATCCCTTCTCGCGGGAGCGTCCGGTCAGAACGACCTTCGCTCCTTCAGCGACAAACAGCTCCGCGGTGGCCGCGCCGATGCCGCTAGTGCCACCCGTGATGACGGCGACTTTGCCCTGCAATCGATCACTCATATCGCGCAGCATAGCGAGGGTGCGGGCTGACCCAGGCTTCATTGCCCTGAGTTATAGCGCCGGACCATCGATCTTGGCCGAGGGCGGGATGGTGATGCAGTAGCGAAAAGTGGTGTCGGATGGTGAGAGTACGCCACTACGTATTGCTACGCCAAAGAAGAATGCGTAGAGAATCCAACGCACACCCGTCACTCACTCGTTCCGGCAGGATAGACACCAATGGAGTCGATGAGATCGGACAGTGCCTGGTTGAGGGGATGTTCCGCGTAGAAGCCAGTCACCGCTTCTCCTTGGCGGCTCCTCGAACCGTCAGGAAGACGTCGGATGGCTCCAGCGCCAGTTTGGGCGCAGAGGGACAGCGTGGCGGCAACTCGAGGATCGCCTATCTTAAACGCGATATGCTCGCTGCATCCATCGCTCCCCGATGACGTTTCGTAGTAGCCGATCCACATGGGCATGTCGGAGGGTGCGGTGAAGGTGAAGCCAGGTCCGTCGATGGTGGACTTCAGCCGATACGTCTCCCCAGGCGTGATGGTGTGTCCATCCCCCCAAATCGCAGTCAAGATGTAGAACTCGGCATCTGCCCGCGCCACGTTGCCGTTAGCGTCAGTGACCTGCGCAGAGAACCGCTTCCAACCGGAATCGATCTGCGGCTCCGAACGGTAGCGGCGCGTGTACCTGGCTGGTCCGCTACCAAAGTACTCAGCGGGGGATGTCGGCCAGAGGCAGTCGACCCAGGCATTGCCCTCACTTCCTTCGAAGGCCTCGCCATCCCAGTTTCGGTCCATCCCATCGATGACCAACTCGTACGGCGCTGTTCCCCCACTGATCTTCCAGTCGACCGGCATAAAGTCATTCGCCCGGAAGCCATGGCTGATGATGCCAGTTTCCACTTCACCGTCGTCGTTCAGTCGCGCGAAGTTTCCCATTTGCTCCCACGTGTTCTGACTGGTTTCGCAAACGGCGCGTTGTCTCGTTAGGGTCAGGCTCAGGTCGCTATCGGCACCTGGGTTGGCAGTTTCGCCTTGCTCAGCCGCACCAGTCTGGACTGCCTCAGCCTGACGGCCAACACCCAGCTCACGACCAGCCATCACCACTGCCACCGCGACGACTGCGATGACGGCAACGAAAAACGCTACGTTTCGCGGTTTCCAGCGTCGAATTCGGGCCTGCATGTCCAGCTCCTTGTGTCGAGCCGAACCCTAGCGCAGAGAGCGCGAGTGGATGGGTGTTGTCCTCAAGGTGGAAATCAGGCAGCACCACAGGACCGAAGTCGATTTGGAACGCGCCTCCGTTACTCCGATTCCTCGTAGCCCTGATCCCGCTCCCGCTTGAATGCGGCCCAACCCTGCTCCTCGCGAATTCGTTGGCGACCTGTTCCGACCGTGTCCTCGGCTTCCAGGAACTCGGTCAGCGCCTCGTGGTCCCGATATCGGACTGCGTCGATCAGCCCCATCTGCTCGTAGACCAGGTTGACCAGGCGCTTGTTGGTTCGGACCACAGACGGTGGCAACGACGCGAGTTTGCGGGCCATCTCGGTGGCTGCTTCTTCGAGCTGGTCGTCGGGCACTACGCGGTTGACGAGACCCATGCGCAAGGCGTCATCGGGCATGATGACTTCGCCGAGCAGGAGGATTTCCTTGGCCTGCTTCTGACCAGTGAGGAATGGCGTGATCAGCACAGGCACGCCGAAACCATGGCGAATCTGAATCTCGCCGAGCCGCGCGCTTTCGGCAGCGATCGTGAAGTCGCAGACGCCCGCCAACTCGTAACCCTGACCGACAGCGTGCCCACGCACCGCCGCGATCACGGGTTTGGCAAACGACCAGATGCGCATCTGCACGTCGAGCGAGTCCGGCGCGGGGTCGTCGTCGGGATAGAGCGAGGACCACAGGTCGCCGCCAGCCGAGAAGGCGCGCCCGGCGCCAGTCAGGATGACGGCGCGCACGTCATCGTCGGTTTCGGCCTGGTCGAGGGCCGCGTCGAGCAGACGGGTGACGTTGCGATTAATCGCATTGAGGACAATCGGTCGGTTGAGCGTGATCCGCGCAACGCCGTCAGAAGCCTCGTAGAGCACATCATCCGCGGACGGCGGAGGAATCGCAATGCCGTCGGGCGTCTGCTGCCAACTGCTCGTGTCAGGCTCAGTAGTCATCGTCAGACCTCCTCATCGGGACAGAACATTATCACGCGTCTCGCCTAGACTCCGAGTGCGCGCCCAGCGCACGGCAAGAGCCCTGTTGAGACAAGGTTGGTTTGAGATGCCTCCCAACACACCCACCATCGATTGCCAGGTCCATGCCTATGAGCGCAATACGCCCGAGAAGCCCTGGACCTCCTTCCTGACCGGTCCTGACGAGGTCACCGGCGACGACATGGTCGCGGCGATGGACGCCAACGGCGTCGATGGAGCTGTGTTGATCTCGCCCTACACCATCTATGGCTATGACCCGACCTACGTGCTCTCGGTCTACGACAAGCATCCAGACCGCTTCGGGCTGGTGCGGCCGTTCGATCCTCGCTCGGACAATCTCGCCCAACAGGTGGAAGAGTGGGCTGCCACGCCGGGCGTGATCGGCGCGCGGGTTGTGCTGAGGTTCGAGGATGTTGCTGCCGATGATCCAGGGATCAGCGCGATTCTCGAAGCCGGCGGCCGTGCAGGGATTCCGGTCAATGTGCTTTGCTCTGGCAAGCTATCAATCTTCCGCGAGATTGCCCGTCAGCATCCGAACACGCAGCTCGTGATCGATCATATCGGTCTGCCGCAGCCATTCGATCCGCCCCCGCCGGATGAGCCCTGGGCCGATCTTGACGACGTGGCATCGCTGGCCGAGTTCGACCATGTGGCGATCAAGATCTCGGGCGCCTGCACGCTCTCGCATGAGCCGTTCCCGTACGCGGACATCTGGCAGCCGCTCGGCAAGCTATTCGAGGCTTACGGGTTCGAGCGCTGCATGTGGGGCACCGATTGGACTCGCGCGGTCAACCTGGTCACCTTCGAGCAGGGCGTCGAGGCATTCCGAGTGACCGACAGCCTCTCGGACGATGAGCGTTCCGCGCTGATGGGCGGGACGCTGCAGCAGATTTACGGCTGGACTCCGGGCAGGTAGGTGTGTCCAGCCATGCGCTGTGGACGATCGCCTTCCGTTCGTTACCCCGCGCTTGACGCGGGGTCCAGGGCGACCAACGTCGCACGTGACATGGCCGTTGACCAAGCAAACAGATCGAGCGCGGAGGGTTCCTCACTGCCGTTGGAGGTGAGAATGAATTGAGAGCGTTGGTTGACGCACGAGGTCTGGCCCCCGCGTCAAGCGCGGGGGATCGGGACATGCTATTCGCTGAGCTCGATCGCCTTCGGTTCGTTACCCCGCGCTAGACGCGGTGTCCAGGGCGACCAACGTCGCAGGTGAATTGGTCGTTCACCAAGCAAACAAATCGAGCGCGGAGGGTTCCTCTCTACCGTTAGAGGTGAGAATGAATTGAGAGCGCTGGTTGACGCACGAGGTCTAGCCCCCGCGTCAAGCGCGGGGGATCGGGACATGCTATCCGCTGAGCACAATCGCCTTCGGTTCGTTACCCCGCGCTTGACGCGGTGTCCAGGGCGACCAACGTCGCACGTGACATGGCCGTTGACCAAGCAAACAGATCGAGCGCGGAGGTTCCTCCCTACCGTTAAGAGACCGTTGACTCAACACCTGGACAAGGCAGACAGATGGCGACACTATCGGAAGTCATGGCCGCACTTGAAGCGGCTGGCACCGCCCAGAACCGCAAGGTGTACCCCCGACATGGCGCTGCCGAACCGATGTTTGGTGTCAGCTACAAGGAGCTCGGTCGGATCGGCAAGACGCTACGCGGCGAGCATGCACTGGCAATCGAGTTGTGGGCGACCGGCAATCACGATGCGCGAGTCCTCGCGCTGCGCATCGCTGACCCAGAGGCGATGTCCACCGATTTGGCTCACTCCTGGCTCGCTGATGTCGACAACTACATCCTGGCCGAAGAGCTGGGACGGCTAGTGTCGCGCTCCCTTGTCGCTCGTTCCCTGAGCGACCAATTGCGGGACGCGTCGGAGGAGTGGCCTGCGTCGTTGGGCTGGTTCATTGTCGCTTGTACTGCGGAGCAGCCGGAAGTCTGGTCCGTTGACGACTTGCGGGGACTGGTGGAGCAGATTCGCGACGAAATTGACGAGCGACCGAATCGTGTCCGACATGAGATGAACGGGGCCTTGATTGCCATCGGACTGCGCGACGGAAATCTGCGCCGGTCGGTGATCGCGACAGCGCGGCGCATCGGTCCGGTGCAAGTTGACCACGGAGAGACGGGCTGCAAGACACCCGACATCATCCCCTACATCGAGCGCACCCTGGCTCGTCGCGAAGCGAAAGCCGCACGGCAGGCGGAGCGCGCCCGGGCCAAGACCATCTGAGCACGCCTTTCAGTTGAGGGGTGGCCGCAGTCTAGGAAGCGTGAAGTTGAGTTGTGTTTGCCAGGGCTGCGGTTATTCCTGCTCCGGCAGCAAAATGACCCGCACGAACTGGTCATCAATCAGGTATCGCTCTGCGGCAGCGGCGACCTGTTCCAGCGTCAGCGCGTCCAGACGCTTGTCGAAGGTGGTGATTTCTTCGAGTGAATCGCCCAACTGAGTGATCGACACGATCTGGTCGAGCCAGAAGCCGTTGTCCCTGACCTGTTCCTCCCGCGACGTACGCAACTGCTCCTTGACGGTGTCCAGATAACTCTGTTCGCCACCGTTCTTGAGCCAGTCGATTTCGATCGCGACCTCGCCCACGAGCTCGTCGACGCGGTCGGGATCGCTGCCGTAGATGATGGCGACCAGGTACTCCTCGTCCGGCAATCGCCTGGCCCTGGTGCTGACCTGGACGAAATAGGTGCCGCCCAGTGCTTCTCGCAAGCGCTCGCGCAGACGCGTGGTCAGCATTTCGCCCGCCACATTGAGCGCCAGCACATCGCTGTTGGACCACTCCGCGTCGCCGGTGAAGACCCAGACGGTCCGGCTGCGTGGCTCGATACCGCTGTACACGACCTCGTCGATCACGCCCTCCGGCGGATCGACATCGAGGTCTTGCCACTGCTCGGTCCGGCCTGAGGTTGGCAGACCGGCCAGGTAGGTGGTGGTTAATGATCGCAGTTCGTCCCAGTCAAACGCGCCAACAAACACGAACGTGGAGTCGCCCAGATCTGAGAAGCGATCGGCGAAGACGGCCGCGGCGCGCGCGAAATCGAGTTCCTCGACGACCTCCAGCGACAGCGGACGTCCGCGCAGGTGTCCTTGGCTGAGCAATGTGTTGACGCGGTCGTAGAGCACCGCGTCAGGCTGGGTCGGCCGAAGCTCGGCCGAAGTGCGCAGCCGAGACTCATAGGTCGTGAAGTAGTCCGGATCGATGCCCGCATCCGTGGCGTAGAGCGTGATCAGTTGGAAGAGGGTTTCCAGGTCTTCTGGAGAGGCGTTGCCGCCAAGTCCCTCGTGCAATTCGCCGATGTAGGCGGAGACCGAGACTCGCTGACCAGATAGCAATCTGTCCAGTGCGACGCGGTCGTGAGGACCAACGCCACTGCCGTTGACCAGCTCGGCGGCGTACTGAGCCGAGACAAAGTCTTCGTCGGCGACCAATGAATGACCACCCAGACTGTATGCGCTGAACTGAACTTCGTCGTTCTTGAAGTCGGTCTGCTTGGCGATCACCGTGATGCCGTTGGAGAGCGTCCATTGCACGGCGTCAATCGAATCGATCTGCGTTTCTTCAACGATGCTGCCGGCGGTCGGGATTGCAGCGAGCAGGGGAACGTCGTCGAACTCCTCGGCGTAGGGATCGACCACCAGGGCGTCTGCGCCATCAAGTTGCGTCCGCAAGGCCGCGGCCAATGCGCCCTCTTCGCCGATCTCGATGCCTTGCGGACCGAGCACCAGGAGCACCGTGTTGCGCGACTCGCTCCACGATGCGCCGACCTCATCCACTTCGTCCAGCCTGATCTGCGGAAGCAACTGCTGGTACAGCTCCCATTCAGCTTCGATACCAGCGACTGGCGGTCCGCCCAGGATGTGAAAGCGGATGGCACTTGCAAGCCGCGACGACTCAAGCTGATCGCGCTGCTTGTACCGGCTCTCGACCGAGCTCAGCAGATTGTCACTCTCTCGCTCCAGCTCAGCCGCCGTGAACCCATGTTGGGCGATGCGCTGCAACTCTTCGAGTAGCGCCGCAAATCCATCTTCGACGCCATCCTGTTCGGTCAGGATCGTGAACGTCTGAATGTCAAGCGGTTCGACAAACGCTCCGCCGCCTGCGCCGGAGTTCAACCAGGGCGGGTCGGCTTCCTGGCCGCGCTCGAACAGTCGAGCGTTGAGCATCATGAACGCGAGATCTTGCACCACTCCGCGCCGGAACCTGGCCAGGTCTGCGCCGTTGTCGGGCGCGAGTTTGCGTACCAGTGTGAGTTGAGTGACGGGGGCTTCGGGATCGGTAAACACATCGACGATTGGCGTCTCGGTGTCGGGCACGTCGTAGCTGGGTCGATCAGTGGGTTCCGTCAAGGCCGCGCGCTCCTGGTACGCCTCGCCTTCAGGCGGCGGCGCAAAGTGCTGCGTGATCTTGGACTCAATCTCCTCCATGTCAAACTCGCCGACAGCGATCACCGACATCAGGTCGGGCCGATACCAGCGCTCGTAAAACGCCTGGAACTGTTCTACCGGAGCGGTCTCGATGATTTCGACCAGTCCGATCGGGTCTCGTTCGGCGTAGCGCGATTCGCCGAAGAGCAAGGGGTAGAGATTGGTCTGAAAGCGCGATCCGAAGCCCTGGGCAAGCCGCCACTCCTCCAACACCACGCCTCGCTCCAGCTCGATCTCTTCCGCCTCCAGACTGATCGCGAACGCCCAGTCGCTCAGGATCTGGAATGCGGTCTCCAGGATCTCTGGGTCGTCAGTCGGGACTTCGAGCCAGTACATGGTGTAGTCGTAGCTGGTGCCAGCGTTCAGATGCGCGCCGAAGCTGCTGCCGATCGACTCGATGTAGTCGACAATCTCCTGCTTGGCGAAGCGCTCGGTCCCGTTGAAGGCCATGTGCTCGAGGAAGTGGGCCAGTCCTCGCTGTTCTTCTTCCTCAAACAGCGATCCTGCACGCACCACGAGTGACAACTGTGCTCGGTCTCGCGGTTCGGTGTTGTGCTTGATGAAGTAGGTCAGCCCATTGCTGAGCGAGCCACGGACGACGCTGGGATCGAATGGCAGCGGAGCGTCGGGCATCCACGGGGCTGGTTCGGGAGCGGCTTCCTCGACGGATGCCTCGTCGTCGGCCACCTCGGGCTCCTCATGCTCCTCAGTGACCGCCTCCTGCTCGGCTTCGGGTTCGTCGGCCTCGGCCTGGGATGGTTGTTCGGCGGCTTCTTGAGCCTCTGCTGCTTCAGCAGTGGTCGATGACTGTTCCTCCGTGGACGACGCTGGAGCGCTCGTTGTTGTCATGGCGGGCTCCTCCTGCCGGACAGACGGGATGTCGTCAGAGCAGCCGGCCCATGCCAGCGCCAGCAACATGATCAAGACAACGGCAACTACTGACTTCAGTCTCAAGCTCATCCGTCGCCCCTCGTCTCGATGTCGCTCTGAGCGCCCTACCCACTGTTCCCACTTGAGAACAAACGTAGAAGCCATTTTCCCACGCCGCCGCCTACGTGCTGTCATATCGGAGCTTCCACCGTGCTACAGGGGAGCTAACAGTCTTGACAGGGCGGATGACTTGGCTAGATAGAACACAAATCGTCGATCTGGACGTGTTCCGACGGCACCCAGCAATCGGTACAGTGACAGCGATGACCGACCATGGCAGCCCCGGCGCATTGACCCACCTGGTCCTGCGCGAGCGCCATCAGGCGCTCGGCGCTCGATTTGCGCCCTTTGCCGGCTGGGAGATGCCGCTCCAGTACGACGGCATCGTCGCCGAGCACCACGCGGTGCGGGAGCGTGTGGGCATCTTCGACGTATCGCACCTGGCCCGCGCCTGGGTCCAGGGTCCCAATGCGGCCCAACTGCTGCGCTCCGTGACGACCTTCAATGTCACCGCCCTACCCGTCGGCAAGGCGCACTACTCGCTCTATTGCAACGAGGATGGCGGGATCGAAGACGATGTCTTCATCTACCACCTGCCGGGAGAACGTTGGCTCGTCATCCACAACGCCGCCAACGCCGACCAGGACTTCAGGCGTCTTCAGGAAGTCGCTGGCGACATGGCCAGCGAGGTCACTCCGGAAACCGTACTGCTGGCGGTTCAGGGTCCGGACGCGATGGAGTTGCTCGGAAACGTCCTCGGCGAGCGCGTGGCCGGGATGGAGCCACGTGATTGCATCGAGCTTGAGTGGCGAGGCGGCCAGGTCCTCATGGCGCGCACCGGCTACACCGGGGAAGACGGCGGCGAGTGCATCGTCGGCGCTGATCGCGCCGAGGAATTGTGGGACGCATTCATCGAGGGCGGAGCGACTCCCGCTGGACTGGGCGCCCGCGACACGCTCAGGCTCGAGGCGGCGCTGCCACTGCACGGCAACGATATCGACGCAACAACGCATCCCTACGAGGCTGGCCTCGGCTTCGCCGTGTCCCTTGATGACGGCGCGCCGTTCACCGGCCGCGAGGCGCTGGTCGCAGCCAACGACCGCCCACGGACTCGACGGCTCGCGCACCTGGCCGCACGTGACCGAGGTGTGATCAGGAGTGGCTTTGAGGTCCGTGATCCAGCCAGCGGCGAGGTGGTCGCGCACTTGACGAGCGGCGGCCACAGTCCGAGCCTGCGGCTCGGGATCGGCATGGCATACCTACCGGTCGAACTTGCCAGGCGTGGCACGATGCTCGAGGTTGATGTACGTGGTCGTTCGCTACCGGTTGAAGTAGTGCGCCGTCCGTTCTACAAGAAACCAAAGGACTCATGACCATGGAATACGAAACGCCCGAGAACCTGCGCTACACATCCGACCACGAGTGGTTGCGACGCGAGGACGACAGCCCGGACGAAGTCACGATCGGCGTGACCGAATTTGCGCAAGAACAATTGGGAGATGTCGTCTACCTGGAGTTACCAGCCGAGGGCACCGCTCTCACCGTCGGTGCGCCGTTCGGCGAGATCGAGTCGGCCAAGACCGTTGCCGAGCTGTTCGCCCCGGTCACCGGTGAGCTCATCGCGACCAACGGAGAGCTCGAGGATCGGCCAGAACTGGTCAACGAATCTCCCTTCGACGAAGGCTGGATCGTGCGCGTTCGCATTTCCGACGAAACGGAGCTGGACGCCCTGCTCGATGCCGCCGCATACCGCGAGCTACTTCCGGAGGAATAGCGATGTCAGCGTCGCTCGCCGGCTCCCCACATCCGTACATTCCAGCCACCGAGGCCGACCGAGCACGCATGCTGGAGCGCGTCGGGGTCGCCGATCTTGACGCGCTATTCGCCGACCTGCCCGCTGACCTGCGCGATCCAGCCATCGAGCTGCCGTCTGCATTGACCGAGCCCGAGCTGATCGCACTGCTGCGCGAGCGTGCAGCAACGAACGCAGCTCCGACACGGCCCAGTTTCCTCGGCGCGGGAGCCTATCGACGCTCGATTCCAGCCATCGCCGCTCACCTGACCAGCCGATCCGAATTCGTCACCGCGTACACGCCGTATCAGCCCGAGATCAGCCAGGGCACGTTGCAGTCGGGCTTCGAGTTTCAGTCGGTCGTCTGTGAGTTGACAGGCATGGATGTCGCCAACGTCGGACTCTACGACGTGGCCAGCGCGACGGCCGAGGCATGTCTGCTGGCCGTACGAGTCACGAAACGTCGGGCTGTTGCACTGCTGGAACCGATTCACCCAGGCACGGCCGAGGTCGTGAGGACCTACGCTCGCGGCGCCGGCTTGCGCGTCGACTCCATCGCCTCGGCAGATGCGGTCAGCGATGAACACGCGTGCCTCGTCGTCCAACAGCCGGATTTTCTCGGCACGATCGTCGATCTGGAGCCGCTCGCGAACGTCGCACATGATAGTGGAGCGCTCATGGTCGCCGTCGCCGACCCGTTTGCGCTGGGAATGCTCAAGGCGCCTGGCGACGCAGGTGCCGACATCGTCACCGGTGAAGGTCGCGATCTGGCCGGATCGCCTGCGTTCGGCGGACCCTCGCTGGGGTTGTTCGCAGCCGGTCTCCCCTACATGCGTCAGGTGCCGGGTCGCATCGTCGGCCGGACCAACGAGCTGCACGGACCCGACAATGGCGAAGGCGAGCCGCGCACCGGCTATGTGCTCACCTTGCAGGCGCGAGAACAGTTCATCCGCCGAGAGCGGGCGACATCCAACGTCTCCACCGCCCAGGCGTTGATCGCGCTGGGCTTCACGATTGCCGTCCAGGCGCTCGGTCCACGCGGCCTGCGAGCATCGGCCGAACTCTGCTATCAGCGCGCACACGCCGCCGCCCGACGCGTCGCCGGACTGCCCGGGTTCGATGTCCCGGAGCGAGGCCCATGGTTCCAGGAATTCCTCGTGCGTGGACCGATGCCTGCCTCTGAACTCGCCGCTCGATTGTCCGATCGAGGAATCACCCCCGGCTTCGATGTTTCTGATCGTGCTGAGCCTGAGGCTCACAATGCGCTCATGTTCTGCGTCACTGAGGCCACGCCTGATGCACATGTCGACGCCCTCATTGAGGCGTTGGCGGCGATTGGAGACGAGGCGTGACGGCGCCCGGGCCAAGAAGCGAGGATTTCGGCGCTCGCCTGAGCTTCGACCGTGGCGAGACCGGTCGCAGAGCCGTTGACGTCCCGGCCTGGACCGCAGAAGAGGCGCCGCTGCCCGACGCTCACCTGCTGCGCGACTCGGTGCGGCTGCCTGAGATGAGCCAGGGCGAGCTGGTTCGCTACTACACGGCGCTCTCGGCTCGGAACTACGGGATTGACTCGGGCACCTACCCGCTCGGCTCCTGCACGATGAAGTACAACCCGAAGGTCAACGACCTGATCGCGTCGCTGCCGGAATTCGCCGACGCCCATCCGCAGTCACCAGTCGAAGAAGCGCAAGGCACGCTGCGCACCTTGCTGGAGCTGCGCCAGGGTCTGGCGGAGATTACGGGCTTACCAGAAGTCAGCCTGGCGCCGGCTGCCGGAGCCCAGGGAGAGCTAGCCGGCGTACTGATGATCACCCGCGCCCTCGAAGATCGCGGAGAGCTCGAACAGCGTCGCCGCATCCTGGTGCCCGACTCGGCGCATGGCACCAATCCGGCGACAGCCGCGATGGCCGGCTTCACCGTCACGCATCTGCCAACGGCCGAGGACGGCTCACTCGACCGGGCAACGATCGAGCGCGAGCTGGATGACACTGTCGCCGGCGTGATGGTCACGGTGCCGAACACGCTCGGGTTGTGGGAACAGGGCATCGAAGAAGTCGCCCAACTCATCCACGATGCGGGCGCGTACCTCTACGCCGATGGCGCAAACCTCAACGCGATATTGGGTCGCATCCGCTACGGCGACCTGGGATTCGACGTAGCACACCTCAATCTGCACAAGAGCTTCAGCACGCCGCACGGCGGGGGCGGGCCAGGCGCAGGACCAGTCTGCTGCACCGAGGAGCTGGCGCCCTACCTGCCGACGCCTGTCCTCGTTGAGGACGAAGAGGGCATCGTGAAGCTCATCGCGCCGCAACGCAGCATCGGCCGTCTGCAGCAGTTCCACGGCAACGTGGGCGTGCTGCTCCGCGCCTACGCCTACATGCGCGCGCTCGGCCTCAACGGGCTGCGGGCAGTTTCCGGGCAGGCCGTGCTCAACGCCAACTACCTGCGAGTCTTGCTACACGGGAGCTACGACCTCCCCTACGACCGCCCCGTCCTGCATGAGGTGGTCTTCTCCGGCTCGCGTCAACGCCGGGAACACGACGTGCGCACCTACGACATCGCCAAGCGCCTGATCGACCATGGCTTTCACCCGCCGACCGTGTACTTCCCCTTGATCGTCGAAGAGGCGCTGATGATTGAACCAACTGAAACGGAACCACCCGAGGCGATCGAGGCGCTCGCCGACGCGTTGATCGCCATCGCCGAAGAAGCGGCCAGCGATCCGGACACCCTCCACGGAGCGCCCTGGACAGCCCCCATCCGCCGCCTCGACGAGACCAAGGCAGCCCGTCGCCCGGTACTGCGCTGGGATGAAGTCGATCCGAAGTTGGATTAGTCGACGAGGTTCAGTGCTTCATCGTTTGCTGCCCCGTGCTTGACACGGGGCCCAGACCTTGTTCTACGCGCGCGGGCAACGGGTTAATCTCACCCAGGTGCGTCGGTCGGGATTTCCCGCTCGATGACTGTGCTGAGCCAACGGCCATCTGGCGAGCAGCATTTGGTGCCCTGGGCCCCGTGTCAAGCACGGGGCGTCGGAGAGTGAACAACCTAGCCCCGGCCGAACAGGGGCATCTTTGTTGCCATCACGGTGATGAATGGGACGTTCGCGTCCAGCGGTAGGTTGGCCATGTAGACGATGGCGTCGGCCACGTGTTCAACATCGAAGGTTGGCTCGGGCACGCGCTCGCCGCTTGGTTGAGGCACGCCTCGGCCCATGCCGGCGGTCATTTCTGTGAGTGCGTTGCCGATGTCGATCTGACCGCAGGCGATGTCGTACTTGCGACCATCCAGCGCCGTCGCCTTCGTCAAGCCAGTCAGCGCGTGCTTGGTCGCGGTGTAGGGCGCAGAGTTCGGTCGCGGCCGGTCGGCCGAGATTGAGCCGTTGTTGATGATCCGGCCCCCGCGCGGATCCTGATCCTTCATGATCCGAAACGCCTCCTGTGTGCAGAGGAACGAACCGGTCAGGTTCAGGTCGACAACCCGCTGCCACTGTTCCAGCTTCAGATCTTCCAGCAGTACGGGAGGCGCGCCGCCGCCGGCGTTGTTGAAGACCAGGTCCAGCCGTCCATACTCCTCGCGCACTCGCGTGAACAGCGCCGACACTGAGTCCGCGTCGGTCACATCGCTGGTCACGACCAGCGCGCGGTCGGCATCGTCGCCGGCCAACTGCTGGGTCTCTTCGAGGAGGTTTAACCGCCTACCGGTCAGTGCGACCGTCCACCCGTCACGCAGCAGCCCCAGCGCCGAGGCTCGGCCCACACCTGTCCCTGCGCCGGTCACGATCGCCACTTTCGCTAAGTTGATCTTCACGTCGTCTGTCATCGGTTGTTCCCTTCGTCCTCCATCGCGATCTCGTTGCCGATACCGTAAGGCCGCGCCCAATCGAGGCCTGCCAGCGTGCCCGCACGGGGCCGGTACTCGCAACCGACCCAACCGTCGAAGCCCAACTCGTCCAGCAACGACAGAAGGTATGGGTAGTTGATCTCCTGCTCAGCGTCGGGCTCAAAGCGACCAGGGACGCCGCTGATCTGGATGTGCCCGATCACGTCGAGCTGGGCTGCAATGGTGTCGGCCAGGCGGCCTTCCATGATCTGCATGTGATAGCAGTCGTACTGCATGCGCACGTTCGGTCGCGCTACCAGATCGATAATCCGCCGTGTCTGGACGCTGCTGGTTAGGAAGTAGCCGGGATTGTCGATCGTGTTGAGCGGCTCCAGCATGATTCGCACATCCTGCGACGATGCCTGGGCGGCCTGGTCGGCGGCCCAGCGCACGTTCTCGACAAATGTCGACTCGGCCGCTGGGTCGTCGGTCCGCCCGGCCAGACAATGGATCTGCCGGCAATCCAGCCTGCGCGCGTACTCGAGCGCTGTTTCCATGCCAGCCCTGAACGCATCCTCTTCGCCCGGGATCGCGGCCAACGCGACCGGTGTGTTGATCAGGACAGCTTCCAGGTCTGCGGCATGAAGGCGTTCTGCCAGCAGCTCTGCTGGCTCCGAGTACGGAGCTTGAATCTCGACCGCGCGGAAGCCGACAGCCGCGGCGAGCGCGAATCGATCGGGCAACGCTGCCTCCTGGAACATCCAGGACACGCTCGCGGCAAGGTCTGGCATGCTCGCATGCTACGCCCTGACTCCATCCATCGCAGGCCCCGCGGTTCGACATCGCCATGACCGTCACCTACGATCTCGGAAACGACACGCAACGTATGTGGGTCTGGAATCACTTCGATGGCGGTCAAACTTTCCGATGTGCTGAAGGAAAAACAACAGACTGATGGCGTCGCTCCGGCCGTGAACGAATACGAGCGTGGCTTCCATCACGCCAAAGACGGTGACCTGGAGACGAAGCAGAACGATTTCAGGAAACTTGCCGATTTGTACTACGACCTGGTGACCGACTTCTACGAGTTCGGCTGGGGTCGGTCGTTTCACTTTGCGCCACGTGTGCCCGGCGAGACGTTCAAGGCATCGCTCGCGCGACACGAGCATTTTCTGGCGCTGAAGCTCGGCCTGAAACCTGGCATGCTCGCCGCCGATATCGGTTGTGGCGTCGGCGGTCCGTTGATCGAGATTGCTCGCTTTTCCGGCGCCAACATCGTTGGGATCAACACCAACGCCTATCAAATCAAGCGTGCGCAAACGCTCACCAAGCAAGCGGGACTAGCCGATCTGGCCGAGTTCCTGCACTGCGACTTTATGAACATCGAGGCGCCAGACAATACGTTCGACGCGGTGTACGACATCGAAGCAACCTGCCATGCGCCGAACAAACTCGGTGTCTACAGCGAGGTCTTTCGCGTGCTCAAGCCAGGCGGCTGTTTCGGCGCATACGAATACTGTCTGACCGATCGCTTCGACCCGAACAATGCATATCACTTGAAGCTCAAGGCCGATATCGAGCTTGGCGGCAGTCTGCTCGACATCGACGACTGTCCGACTGTCGATCAGGCACTGCATGATGCCGGCTTCGAGGTGCTGGAGACCAGAGACCTGAACAACCAACCTGGACCGTCAATCCCCTGGTACGAGCCGCTCGTCGGCTCGGGCATGTCCGTTGCCAGTTTTCGCAGTACGAGGTTTGGACGCGCGTTGACCACCAACACGTTGCGGGTGCTCGAAGCGCTGCAAGTGGTGCCGCAAGGATCGGCCGATGTCACGCACAAGCTGAATCTATGTGCCGCAGCGATGGCCGAGGCCGGTCGGCTGCGCATCTTCACACCGATGTACTTCCTCCACGGACGCAAGCCGGAGTGACCAGCGTCGGAGATCGTTGCGGGGACCCCGTCCCTGCTGTTGCCCTCCTGTTGTCCTGCTGTATCCGGGCGTTCGATAGGCTGACCTGCGATACCCGTCCGCTGCTCCGGGCGGTCGAGAGGAACAATCTCCCGTGAAATCCCGACAGATTCACTCCACGATCACGAGCGCTGGACAGCTTGAGCTGTCGCTTGCCGATGTCGAGCTACCGTCGCCCGGGCCCGATGAAGTCGTCGTGCGAGTCGAAGCGTCGCCGATTAACCCATCCGACCTGGGCCTGCTGCTTGGTCCGGCCGATATGAGCCAGGCTCAGGCGTCAGGGACAGCGGCAGCGCCGATTGTCACCGCGCCGATTCCAGAGAAACTGCTGCCTTCGGTGGCGGACCGATTCGATGAGCCGATGCCTGCCGGCAACGAGGGCGCTGGCGTCGTGGTTGAGGCCGGCTCGAGCGAAACAGCGCAGGCGCTGCTGGGTAAGACCGTGGCCCTGATCGCGCGCGAGATGTACGCCCAATACCGTGTCGTCCCGGCCGCGCAATGTCTCGTCCTGCGAGAGGGCACGACCTCGGAGCAGGGCGCATCCTGTTTCGTCAATCCCCTGACTGTGCTGGGCATGGTCGAGACGATGCGGCTCGAGGGTCACACGGCGCTCGTCCACACGGCAGCGGCTTCGAACCTCGGCATCATGCTGCAGAAAGTCTGCAACGACGAAGGTATCAACCTGGTCAACGTCGTCCGCCGACAAGAGCATGTCGAGCTGCTGCAGGGCGTCGGTGCAAAATACGTATGCAACACGAGCTCAGAGTCGTTCATCGACGATCTGACTGCGGCCCTGACCGAGACCGGCGCCACCCTCGGCTTCGACGCCACCGGTGGTGGGCGGCTGGCCGGCCAGATCCTGAGCTGCATGGAAGCAGCCGCGATGGCCAAGAATCCCGGGTTCAATCGCTACGGATCGAACGTACATAAGCAGGTCTACATCTACGGCGGCCTCGATACCTCGCCGACCGTCTTTCAGCGCAACTTCGGTCTGGCCTGGGGATTGGGCGGCTGGCTGTTGACGCCCTTCCTCGAGCGAGTCGGTCTTGAAGCCGCCGAACGATTGCGGCAGCGCGTCGCCGACGAAGTGACGACCACATTCGCGAGTGAGTACACCAGAACGGTCTCGCTGGCCGAAGCACTCCAGCTCGATCACATCGCGATCTACAACAAACGCGCCACCGGCGAGAAGTACCTGATCAACCCGAACAAGGACATTGGCTGATCGGATACGAACGCCTTTGAGGGTGTCTCACAAGTCAGCATTCCCAGTCCCCGCTTCACGCGGGGACCTGCTCCTTCCCCGGTAAGTTACCCACCACCAGATAGCCCGTACCGCCCGAGCGGGTCCCCGCGTGAAGCGGGGACTGAGATTCATCCAACTGGGTTGATTTCTGAGACACCCTCCTTTGGCCGATTTGGCAATCCATGGACCTGGACCTATCTGGCGTCAGAACGCAGACGATCGAGTCTGTGCGCAATAGTACGGTCCGGAGAAATGGACCGAGTACCAGGTGCGCGTCCCCTATCGAACCGTGCTGGGGATGTATTGGGGCGTTGCGTGCCGCCCTTGACTCGTCATACCCGCGTCTGTCGCGGGTATCTCGCGTGTTCGAGCACTGACGTGGGTGCAGGATGAGGCGAGATTGCCGCGGCAAGCGCGGCAATGACGAACGTCGTTGATTCGGCCGAACACACGCGGCCCAGGCCAACTCCCTATCCTCATCGGCACACCAAACCCAGTTGGAGACCCAACCATGACCACGACCACCGAATCAGCTTCCGCCGCCGTCCGTGCCCATCTCGACCATCCAATCATTGACGGCGACTCCCACATCGTGGAGTTCATGCCCACGTTCTTTGACTATCTCAAGGACGTGGGCGGCTCCGACATCGTCAAGCGCTATCGCGACTCCAGCGTCAGCCGTCGTTGGGCAGCGATGAGCTGGGACGAGCGCCGCGCGGAGCGGGTGACGATCCCGCCCTGGTGGGCCCTGCCGACCGAGAACACGTTGGACCGCGCGACGGCGATGATGCCGCGTCTGCTGCACGAGCGGATGGATGAGGTCGGCATGGACTACGTGGTGCTCTATCCAACGATCGGTCTCGGCTTCCCGCACATGCAGGATGATGAGATACGCCAAGCCGTTTGTCGCGCCTTCAACGAGTTCACCGCCGATCAATACACCGAGTTTTCCGATCGGATGACCGTGGCCGCCGTGATTCCGCTGAACACCCCTGAAGAGGGGCTGGCCGAGCTCGAGCATGCACACTCCCTGGGTCTCAAAGTCGCCCAGATGCCGGCCTTTGTCAGGCGACCCGTCGCCGCCGTGGCCGAGAAGTATCCGGAGCTGGCCAATCGCGTCACATGGATCGACTCGTTCGGGATCGACAGCGACTATGACTACGACCCGTTCTGGCAGCGCTGCCTGGACCTGGGCTTCGCGGTCGCCTCGCACTCGGGCGGGATGGGCTTCACCGACCGATCCTCGATCACGAACTACATGTACAACCACATCGGTCACTTCGCGGCGGCCGGCGAGGTGCTCTGCAAGTCGATGCTGATGGGCGGCGTGACAACCCGTTTCCCTGAACTGCGCGTGGCGCTGCTCGAGGGTGGCGTAGCGCACGGTGCTCGCGTATATGCCGACATCATCGCGCGCTGGGAGAAGCGCGGCATCGACAAGCTGAACAACCTCGACCCGGCCAACCTCGACGTCGAGCTGGCTCAGGACCTGTTCAGTCGCTACGGCGGCGAGCTGACCGAGGGCAGGCTGGACAACCTGCCGCGGACGCTGGGCATGACCGCGCCCGACGTCGAACCGGAGCTCAAGGACAACTTCGCCGCAATGAACATCGAGCGTGCCGAAGACTTCTACGACCGCTTCATCCCGTCGTTCTACTTCGGTTGCGAGGCCGACGACCCGATCACGGCCTGGGCCTTCAATGATCAGGTCAACCCCTTCGGCGCCAAGATTCGCGCATTCATGAGCACCGACCTGGGCCATTGGGACGTGCCCGACATGTCAGCGGCGGTCGCCGAAGCCTACGAACCGGTCGAGAACGGGGTGATCAGCCCGGAGGACTTCCGAGACTTCGCCTTCACCAATCAGCTCCGCCTCTACGCGCACAACAACCACGACTTCTTCAAGGGAACCATCGTCGAAGACGCCGCCGCTGAGGCAATCGCACAGGAGTCGGCGAACGGGGCGTAGGGTGCCTCGGAAGCTCGCCTCCACTCGCAGACTCCCAGTCTCCGCTGTACGGAGAGTGATGCATAACTCAGTTTCCCGTCCCCGCCCCCGAGCGGGGACCCGCCTTGGCATAGCCCAGGCTGCAAGGATAGTTCCCGGTTGACCAGATACCGGCGACGTACATGGCCGGCGGCAAAAGGCCAGGGAAGGAGCAGGTCCCCGCGTAAAGCGGGGACTGGAAATGTGAGCTGATGAGATGCCCTCTCCAGTACGGAGCAGCTTGCGCGTATCACGATCTGGCGGTCCGATGGGTTTCGCCATTTCCGTCATTGCCGCGCCCCGCCGCGGCAATCTCGCAGCGTGGCGCACTCCAGTTCGTGCAAGGCTCGACAAGATTCTGATGCTAGATTGCCGCCAACTGATACTGATCTCCTGTAGAAAGTGAACTCAACATGCGCATTGCAGTGCTAGGCGGCAGTGGATTCATCGGACCACGGGTCATGCGACGGCTGGTCGAGCATGGACATGAGGTCCACTGCATGGACATCAATCCCGGCGCGCCAGTCCTTGATCCTCTGCGCGACAAGATCGAGATCACACACGGCGATATCACGGTGATGGACGACGTGGTCGAGGCGCTGGTTGCAGCGAAACCGGACCGCGTGATCAATCTGGCCTATGTGCTCGGGGCATCCGAGCGCGACCCGCATCCGCAAGTGAGGATCAACATCCTGGGCATGGACAATTGTTTCGAGGCGGCGCGGATGCTCGACATTCGCCGAGTGATCTATGCCAGCTCGCTCGCTGTCTACGGTCCTCAGCGCCTGCACGGCGATCGCATGGTGACCGAAGACGATCTACGGCTCGGCACGGGAATCTACGCGGTCTCAAAGACCTTCAACGAACACCAGGCCGACTGGTACAACCGTGCCTACGACATGGCGATCACAGGCATCAGGCCGGCCAACATCACCGGGCCCGACAAGGTGCGCGGCTCGATGAATCACGTCCAGTGCCAGGTGTTGCCGGCGCGTGAGGAGTCCGTCAGCTTCCCCTACCGCGACACCATGACACTGCCGCTGCACGTCGAGGACATCGCCGAGGTCTTTGTGCGAGTCACGCTCGCGGAGGAGACCGCCCACGCGATCTACAACTCGGGCGGACACGCGACCAGCATGGGCGACCTGGCCGACGCGGTGAAGCAGTACCTGCCCAATGCAGAAATCACGTTCGGCGCAGACGAGGGCGGGCACGACGCCTCGGGCCTTTATATGATGGACAACTCACGTCTGGTTGAGGAATTCGAAGTCCAGTACGCCCCCTTCGAGCAGCGCGTGCTGGAGACGATCAACGAAGTCCGGCGCGACGAGGGTTTGCCAATTGTCGGCTGAGGCGGGAATGACGGAATTGGCGAGTGAGCCGATCCGCCGTTCTCGCTCCCCCTCGCAGAGAATGATGCATAACTCAGTTTCCCGTCCCCGCCCCCGAGCGGGGACCCGCCTTGGCATAGCCCAGGCTGCTCGGATAAGTCCCGGTTGACCAGATAGCAGCAACAAACATGACCGCAGGTAAGAGGCCAGGGAAGGAGCAGGCCCCCGCTCGGGGGCGGGGGCGGTTGAGGGGTTATGCATCAGTCTCTCGCAGGGGGAGCTTGCCGCAGGCTGAGGGGGTCCCGCTCCGTTTCGGCGAGGCAGTGATTTGCACGCACCGCCTCATGTGTTCGCAACCAACCACCAAGAGCCCGATTACGGACGGAAGGTCGGGCCTGAGCCTGGGCCGAGCTGCGTCTTGATCACCCCTTGCGCCAGTTCGACGAAGTCGCAGAGGCGGGCACGGGTGCCTCGTGGGTCAATCAGATCGAGACCGCTCGCTTCCGCCGTTCGGAAGGGAGAGGAGATGCGCTGGAAGGTTGCTTCGAGTTCCAGCCGCTTCGCTTCCGGATCGGGCGCGGATTCGATCACTCGGCGGAACGCGGCGCTGGTACCGCCCTCGATGTGCATCGATCCCCAGTGTCCCGAGACCCAGGCGTAGCGCCGAAACAGATGTGGACCGGGACGGAACTGAAGACTCCCGGCCAGCCCGAACGACTGTCGGCAGATGAACGAGATCCAGGGCATTTTGCTGTTGACGATCGAATAGACCAGCCGTGAGCCCGCGCGTTCGATGCCCTGCTCCTCCGACATTGGTCCGACCAGGAATCCGGGATCGTCCATCAGCACGACCATCGGGATGTGGAAAGTATCGCAGAGTTGCACAAGTCGCGACGACTTCTCGGCGGCGGCAACATCCATCGATCCGCCGCGCTGGTTCGGGTTGTTGGTCATCACTCCCACGGGATAGCCGTGGGCGCGGGCCAGGCCGATGATCCGCGAAGACCCGTAGTCCGGCGCGATTTCGAAGAATGATCCCTCGTCCAGCACACCCTCAAGGATCACGCGAGGGTTGTACGGTCGTCGCTTGTTGCGCGGGATCAGTGAGAGCAGCCGTTCGTCGCGGCGATTGGGATCATCGCTGGTGTCGCCACGCGGCGGCATCTCGTAGACGTTGTCGGGTAAGTAGCTGAGAAACTGCTTGACCTGCTCAATCGCTGCCGACTCGTCTTCGGCGACGTTGTCGACGACGCCGCTGATCCTCGTGTGAACCTTGTGGCCGCCAAGCTCTTCCTTGTCGATGTCGAGTCCCAGCGCCGCTTTCACCACCGGAGGACCACCGGGGAAGACCTGACCGGTGCCCTTGGCGATCACACTGAAATGACTGAGGCAGGGGAGAGGCGCGAGTCCGCCAGCGGCTGGACCAAGCACCGCAGAGGCGACAGGAGCAATATTGAGCACCTTGCAGTAGCGCTCGAACTGTCCGCCATCGGGGATGTACGTGCGGCCCAGGTCGGAGAACTCGGTCACGCTGCCGCCGGCGCCGTCGATCAGGTTGACCGAGGGCAACATCAACTCGGTCGGGTCAGGGTGGCCATGACCAATATCGACGCCGCCGTCGTCCGTGCGGGCCGATCCGCCGCGAACCGTGAAGTCCTGCCCGCGAATGTAGACGCGGCGGCCGTTGACCTTGCCCAGACCACGCACGCTGCTGACCGGCGTAAAGCCCGACAGTTCTCCTTCATCGTCGTAGGTTGCACGGCCCTGCAGCTTGCCCATCTCGTCGAACGTGCCCGGATCGACCAGCAAATCCAACCGCTCACGCACGGTCAGTTTGCCCTGTCGATGCTGGCGTTCGATGCCCTCGGGACCACCCATGGCCTCCTTCAGCGCATGACGTCGCGCCAATTCGTCAATCTCCTGCTGCCAGCTCATAGATCACTCCTTCGAAGCCCATACGCGAACCAATGCGCCATGGCGACAGAGCGCAATCTATCGTCAGGCTATCGTCGGAGCGAAGACGAGATCCTCTGTCGCGAGGAGTGCTGCATTCATGCGTGGTGATTGCTGATGGATTCTGGCGACGACGGCGAACTACCCATCAGCGGACGAATCATCTTTCCTGCTCGATTGAAGAACGCGATGTTCATCGAGCAGCGTGGCCGCTGCATGTACTGCGGACGACGCTTGAGCAGCCGCTACCTCGAGATTGACCACAAATGGCCAGTCAGCCGAAACGGTGGCAACGAGCGTTCGAACCTACAACTGCTATGCACCGCTTGCAATCTGCGCAAAGGAATTCAGACGGACGAGGAGTTTCGCTCCCGGTACTGGCGACTGTTGCCTCCGGACGGCGCCATTCCTGATCCACCGATTGCTCAGGACGACTTCACAGCAGAGACTCAGTGGACCGACGCCTCACCGGAAGTTCGTTCCATCTACCGGGAGCGATTCGAACATGCGAGGCGGCGGCGTCAGCCAGCAGGAGTCGGCGGTTGGAGCCGCGGTGGATGCTTGACAGCTCCGCTGCTCATCACAGTCGTGCTTGTCATCGCGGCAGCGTCCTTGTTTGGCAAGTAAGTTTCTGTGGGAACCCACACATCTGAGACGACAGGAGTGGTCCGCAGATGCAGTTTCGACAACGCGACAAGGATGCCATTGCGCATGGTGAGGTTACGCTCACGTTTCGCCGCTGGCGTCGACCCCAGGCTCGGACTGGTGGCCGATATCGGGTTGGTGAATATGTGATCGAAGTGACCTCGGTGGAGCAGATCGAGCCGTCACAGATATCGGTGGAGGACGCGCGGGCGGCTAGTCATGACTCTGTTGAAGCTGTGCTGATGGCGATTGAACGCAACCAGCGCAAGTCGGGAGATGCGAGCGCACCGCTCTATCGCGTCGCATTCCACTGCCTGGGTGAGCAGGACGATCCGCGCAAGATTCTCGCGGCCGAGGCCGGTCCCGATTCGGAAGAGCTGGAGGCCATTACCGAACGCCTCGGACAGATGGACGCCCGCTCTCGGCACGGACCATGGACGCAAGCAGCGCTGGAGGCGATTGCCGCAACTCCGGGTCGTCGGGCGACAGAGCTCGCCGCTGTCCAGGGCCGCGAGACGGCAAAGTTCAAGGCCGACATACGCAAGCTCAAAGCGCTTGGTCTGACGATCAGTCTTGAGGTCGGATACGAGTTGTCGCCGAGAGGTCGTGTGGTGCTGGATGCGCTGCAGGCTGAGCCCTTGAAGGATTGAGCGCTACGTCCGGGAATCGACGATCTCATGTGCCTTGCTGGCGACCTTGGGGATTGCCCCGGCTACGACATCCTCATCCAGCCCGCTTGCCACCGACGGATATCCGGCACGCTCGATCATTGAGCGCAGGCGACCCCGCTCGAAGCAGTTCAGGGTCCAGTCGAGGGAATCGCCGGCGGCGGTCAGGTCGAGCATCAGACGTTCGTCGTCGGCTTCGGGACCGTAGTGATAATGCGGCGCGACCTGGAAGCAGTCGAAGCGCAGCAACTCCGTGTCATGTCCCTCGACATCGGCACGGACTTCAATACAAAGCCCCTCGTCACCGGCGATGTCGTCGCGGTAGTGCATGGCGAATGCGATTGATCCGGCCTCTACGGTCGCTTGATCTGTAGTCATGATGAGTCTCCTGGCCCAAGGTGCCGGCGAACTGGCCTGCGCAGCAGTACGAACCTGTGCAATGGATTGCTGAGGTTCTTGTTCGTTTCCCCAGCAACGTGTCCCCAGCAAGTAGCGCGGAACGCCAAACTAGCACACCGTGTGCGAGCACATGCAATGCCATGAGGGCACGCGCTTTCGCACGATGGAAGATGTCGCCGACGGGTCCCCTCGAAGACGCCGCTCAAGGCCTGAGTGGCTGTCAGCCGCCGTGTTCACTTGTATCGCGGCGAGTCAGCAGACGTGTCTGTACCGTGCTATCAGTGAAGATCTGGAGGCTCGATGATGACGATGCCCGCCGCAACCAGCTACGACCCAACAACCTACGAACCGCTGACGTTTCATGACGCGGTGCAACGCTTCAAGACCGGCGAAGACAGTCCACAGGACTTCCTCGAGCGCTGTCTGGCCACAATCGAGGAGCGCGAGCCCGTGGTGCAGGCGTTCGCCCATCTCAACCCTGAACTGGCACGCGCTTCGGCCGAGGCGAGCGCGCAGCGCTGGGCTGCTGGTGAGCCTCTGTCTCCGATTGACGGCATGCCGATCGGAATCAAAGACCTGTTGGAGACGAAGGACATGCCGACCGAGTTCGGCTGCGATGCGTTCCGAGGCAACTTCCCACAGCGGGACAACGCGGCCGTCTGGGCGCTGCGCCAGGCCGGTGCGGTGATTCTGGGCAAGACGGTCACCGCCGAGCTTGGCGGATCGCAGCCCGGTCCGACGACCAATCCGTTCGACCCTCAGCGCTCGCCCGGCGGTTCATCCTCGGGATCGGCAGCGGCGGTCGCAGCACGCATGCTGCCGGCGGCCATCGGCTCGCAGGTCGGCGGATCGATCATCAGGCCGGCAGCATATTGCGGCAACGTCGCCTTGAAGCCGTCCCAGGGTGGCATCAACCGAGGCGAGCGGCAGGCAACCAGCATGAGCACCCACGGCGTCCACGCCGGCTGCATCGAAGACATGTGGCAGGTAGCGATTGAGATCGTGCGACGAGCTGGCGGTGATCGAGGCTGGCCCGGACTGGACGGCCCCTCGACCACGCCAACGGCCCGCAAGCCGGAGCGGTTGATCGTCCTGGAAACGCAAGGCTGGGAAGGGCTGGATCCATCGAGCAAGCAGGGCTTCGCTGCCGTTCTGGATCAACTGGCCGACCTCGACATCCAACTGCTAGGACGAAGTGATCATCGGCTGGTTGAAGAGCTGGAGTGCACAATCAGCGATGCCGCCGCGGTGTGCAACGCGATCACCAGCTGGGAGAATCAGTGGTCCACTCGCAATCTGGTCGAACAGCATCCAGAGGGTGTCAGTCAGCGAGCCAAGGCCGCGCTGGCGCACGCCGAATCGATGTCGGTAGACGACTATCGCGTGGCCTTGCTGTCGCGGGAAGTTGCGCAGGCCGCGCACGCAGCGCTGGCCGGATCGGCCGATGCGATCATCACACTGTCGTGTCCGGGACCCGCTCACATTTGGCAGGGCGATCAGCCCGGCGCGCCGCTTGCCCCGCTGCCAACCGGCGATCCAGTCTTCAACTTCCCCAGTTCGATGCTCTTCGCTCCGGCCGTGACGATGCCGCTGATGAGCGTCGAGGGAATGCCCGTGGGCGTGCAGGTCTTCGGTCAGCAACAGCAGGACGCTGAGATGACGTCTATTGCGCGGTGGCTATTGGATACGGTCGCGCCGGTCGTGGTTGACTAAAGGTCCAATTGCAGAGGGCCCAAGCCGTGCAGTTGCTCCGTCATACCCGCGCTTGACGGAGACCTTTGCATAATCCCTTTCCTCCCCCTGCAGAGCCTGTCCCCGCGAAGGCGGGGAGGGAGGTGCCGAAGGCGGAGGGGGTCCTGCTCCACCAAGTTCCATCTGGTACCCGCGCCGGCAGGACCCCCTCAGTCGCTCCGCGACAGCTCCCCCTGCGAGGGGGAGCAAATTAATCAAAGGCCTCCGCTTGACCCGGGTATCTCGCTGCATCCAGCAGAGACGTGTGTGCCACCTGCGGCGAGATTGCCCCCGCATCAAGTGCGGGGCAGGCTGCGACAAGCGCGGCAATGACGGGCTGGGGAGTGGCTACATCTCCAAAGCTCAGGCGAACGTGTTCAGACGACTGCGGAATCCGTCAATCTGCAGACCCTCGCGCCATTGTTCCGACTCGCGACGTGAGACGGAATCGAGGGGAATGCCGCAGCCGTCGGCGATTCTGACCATGCGCTGGAAGTTTGCGATGGTTGCAGCACAATCCACGACAGCGTCAGGCCCCATGGCCCTGTTGACTGCCTCGCGAGCCTCAGCGAGATTTGCGGCGCGTCCCACGGCTGCGTCCGAGTAGCGCAGCAGGACTTCACCGTGCGCGACGCCGCTGTCGACCTCGTTTCGCACCGTCCCGTTGAGATTGACCGAGTCATCGCCTTCGCTGCTCCGACCGAGCAGCATTACGTGTGAAATCGTTCAATAGAAGCACTCGTTCAGGGCGGATACCCTCGCCGCGACCAGCTCGCGCTGGGGTCGTGTCAGTACGCGGAACGGTTCCTGTTCCCCGCCAATCTCGACCCAACTGAGGTAGTGCGCGTCGAACAGATCGCCCAGCCAGCGGACACTGTCAGGGTGCAGGCTCATCGCGGCACGCACGTTCGCGGCGCGCTCTTCGCCGTCGTAGATATCCAAGTCACGCTCGTCCAGATCCTTGGGCCAGACAGTCAGCGGCCAACTGCCGTGCGGCTTCGCCCCGGACGGACGAATCCCGCCAGGCGTCCCAGCAATCGGCTCCGGCAGCGGCTCCAGCGGCAACGAGAGCGCTCGATGAAACTCGTCGACCGACCAGACGTTAACGACGACGCCGAGGAGCTCGATGTAGTGAGTGTCCGTCAGCCCGTCGGCCGTGGTGACTTCGTCGTACCACTCCCTGGTCACGTTGGGCAGATCGGCGATCAGCTTGTGGACTGCGAAGCTGGCAGCCTCGGGCAGCTCAACCGGGCCCGGACCGGGATCGGATAGACCATCAACCAGGGCCGACGCACGCCGACTCTCTGCGGCGATCGAGATGCGCTCAGCGCCCGTCCACCACTCGCCTGGCGCGGCGAGCATCTCCCAGCTACGGCGATGCGCCTCTGCCATGCGCTCAAGCACGGGCCAGGTTGTGTCCACGTAGGCAAACGGAGCGGAGATCGTTGTCATCGCAGTAGTCCTCACTCGACTGATGGCTCAATTCGGCAGTCTAAGGATTTCATACGCCAGCAGGCCAACTCGTATGACGAGCAGGTCATGTTGCAGTATCGGAGACGTTAGGCTCGATTCCAATCTGAGAAACAGAACGTTCAGGAGGAGGTCACATGCAGGAACTCGAGCTCGTCCCGTATCTGCTGTACGAGAAGGAGGACAACGGGATCCTGTGGATCAAGTTCAATCGACCGGAGAAGCTCAACGCCGCCGTCGGCAGTACCGAACGGACCAGCACACTGGCCAAGGTCGGCGAATACATGCGAGCCGGCGATGACGATCCCGAGATCAAGGTGATCGTGTTGACCGGCGTGGGGCGTGGGTTTTGCGCAGGTGTGGATGTGCGTGGATCGGACCTTGGCGAGTTTGAGCCGGACGACAACTCGCTCGGTAACGCACCCTATGAAGCCGGTGGTCTGGATGCGACGCGGCAGCGCTTCTACTACGGGATCACGAAGTTGATGAAGGATCTTTCGTACATCCGCAAGCCAACCATTGCGATGGTCAACGGCGTCGCCGCGGGTTTCGGCATGGACATGGCACTGCAGTGCGACATTCGGTACGGCAGCGAGAAGACGCGATTCATTGCCTACCAGCAGGTCGGCCAGATTATCGAGAACGGCGGCGCCTACTACCTGACCAGGCTGGCCGGCCTCGGGCGAGCGCTCGAGTTCGCCTTCACCGGCCATCTCGACGGCCCAACCGCCGCGGAGTGGGGAGTACTCAACCGGCTCGTCCCCTCGGATGACCTGGAAGCAGAGGTACGGGCCCTGTGCGACCGGATCATGCGTAACCCGCCAATGGTGAGCTGGATCAACAAGCGAATCATCCGGGCGGCGATGGATAGCACGCTTGAAACGACGGCAGTGCTGACTTCCAACGCCTCACCAATTCTCGCCACTTCGGCAGATGCTGACGAAGCCAGGGCAGCCCTGCGTGAGCGTCGAGCGCCGGAGTTTGAGGGCCGCTAGACCGCACTCAAATCGAATGAGACTGGAGAACGATATGACCGAGGCTTCCTTCGCACGCTTCGACGACAAGGTCGCGTTGATCAGTGGAGCCGCAAACGGTATCTGCCGCGTCAGCGCTGAGATCATTGCGGCTGAGGGTGGCACGGTGGCCGCCGTTGACTACGACCGTGAAACGCTTGACGACGAGATGCAGGCGTTCGCGGAGGCCGGTAGCGGACCGCATCAGGCCTATCCTGCCAACGCACTGAGGCAGGACGAAGTCGACGCCGTCGTCGCCGATGTGATCGACCGATACGGCAAGATCGACATCCTGATCAACGGCGTTGGCGGATCGACGATCATCGCTAACTCGGCTGCACGAGCCGATGAGCTGACGATGGAGGAGTGGCAGCAGGTGCTCGACTTCAACCTCAGCGGCACCTTTCTGTTCTGCCACGCGGTGATTCCGCAGATGATGAAGCAGGGTGGCGGCAAAATCGTCAACTTCGCCTCGATCGCCGGAAGAGGCAAGAGTGCCAGCAGCTCATCGGCCTACGCAGCGGCCAAGGGCGGCATCATTGCCTTCACGACCAAGCTGGCGCTGGAGGTCGGCCCCTCCGGAATCAACGTCAACGCAATCGCGCCCTCGGCAACGCTCACCGAACGTATTCGTCGCCATTGGGAAGGCCGGTCGGCGGAGCTGCAAGAACGCGCCGCCGCAGGAACTCCCCTGGGCCGGCTCGCCGAGCCGGTCGACCAGGCCAACGTGGTCTGTTTCCTGGCGTCATCGCACGCAGACTTCGTCACGGGTGTCACGATCGATGTGACCGGCGGGGCCTAACGGACTCCTCAAATTCCGTCATACCCGCGCTTGCCGGAGGCCTTTGCATAATCGTGTTCCAATCCCTCTGAGCTCCTGTAGGGGCGACCCTTGTGGTCGCCCCTACAACCTGACCAATAGCGCTCCGACCGATTTACTCGCAGGTCTCCGCTTGCCGGAGGCCTTTGATTAATTTGCTCCCCCTCGCAGGGGGAGCTGTCGCGGAGCGACTGAGGGGGTCCTGCCGGCGCGGGTACCAGATGGAACTTGGTGGAGCAGGACCCCCTCCGCCTTCGGCACCTCCCTCCCCGCCTTCGCGGGGACAGGCTCTGCAGGGGGAGGAAAGGGATTATGCAAAGGTCTCCTTGCCGCGGGTATGAAGAGGAACTTGTGCGCGGACCTGTCCCGGTGAGCAAGATTTAGATCTCGTCCGACTTCATCACCGGCAGAACCTCTTCGGCAAAGAGTTCCATCGATCCCAGCACTTGCTCTTGTGACAGGTCACCGAACCAGAAGTTGGCGTTGAAGTGGTCGGTGCCCATGACCTCGCGTAGCTGCTTAATCTTGGCGATGCACGTATCAGGCGTGCCCATCACGAAATAGCGGTCGAGCAAATCCTCGGCGCTCGGTTCCGAGTCCATGGGAATTGCGACGGCTTGGCCGTGATCGACGCGAGCCAGGCCCTGGCGCAGACTCAGGGTCACGCGCATGTTCCAGCGTGCCTGCTCGACGATCTCCGGCAGCTCCGATTCGTCATGTGTGACGTACACGGGTCGTTGGGTGCTGACTCGAACCGATTGCCGTTTCACTGGATCCGGGATCGCCCGGTCAAACGTCTCACGGAAGTCCGCCAGCCGCTCGATCGGGATGCCAAAGCCGCCCGAGACCAGGTTGAACCCACGTTCTCCGATGGCCGCGATCGACTCGTGACTCTGGCCGACTACCCAGATGGGCGGGTGCGGCTTCTGCAGCGGCATAGGGAAGATGCTGGTCTCGTCGAAGCAGTAGTACTTGCCTTCGTGTGAGAACGGCTCTCCGGCAAATGCCTTGAGCAGGATGTCGACGGACTCATCGAAGCGTTCCCGGCTCTCATCGAGTGTGTGGCCGAGCCGGTCAAATTCATAGCGCTGGTAGCCGCGGCCCAGGCCGACATCGAGGCGGCCACCACTGAGGACATCGGCGGTGGCGATCTCTTCGGCCACGACCAATGGATGATGCAGTGGCAGCACGACGACAGCCGATCCGACGCGGATCCGCTCAGTGTGGGCTGCCAGGTGCTGTGCGAACATCAAGGGCCGAGAGAGGTAGCCATACGTCGAGAAGTGATGCTCGGCGCACCAGATACTGTCGAAGCCCAGCCGGTCCGCAGCCTGGGCCATCTCCGTCGCGCGAGAGAACACCTCAGTATGGTCCTGTCCGCCTGGCGACTGGAGCAGCAGAAACGTTCCGCAATCCATTAGGTCCCCCTCCTTGCTAGCGTGCCTTGCTGGCGTGCCTTGTTGGTGTGTTGGGGAAATCTTCGGTTGCGTCAGGCTATCGCGCTCCATTGAGCGCGCGGTCGAGCGCTGAGAGTTCGTCTCGGCGCCAGCGCGTTGAGATTTCAGCATTCGGCGCCATGTTGGCAGAGCCGTGGAAGGCTCCCGGGTAGACGTGCAGCTCTGTCGGCACGTTTGCGGCCAGCAGCGCCTGGGCGTAAGCGATGTCTTCGTCCACAAACAGATCCATCGTGCCCACATTGATGTAGGCGGGCGGCAACCCCGCCAGATCCGTGGCTCGGGCAGGGGCCGCGTAGGGAGAGACATCCTTGCCTCCCGCATCACCTGCGAGATAGGCGTCCCAGCCGGCGAGGTTGGAGGCACGGTTCCAGACACGGGAATCGACAATCGCGTGACTGCTGCGGGTCGTGTTTCGATCATCAAGCATCGGATAGACCAGCAACTGGAAGCAGACTTCCACCTCACCGCGGTCGCGAACGACCTGTGCCAATCCGGCCGCCAGTCCACCGCCGGCACTACCGCCGCCGATCGCCACACGTGTGCGATCAATGCCCAACGCGTCGGCCGACGACGAGAGCCAGCGCAGCCCCGCGTAGCAGTCCTCGATCGGTGCCGGGAAGGGATGCTCCGGCGCGAGACGGTACTCGACGGAGGCCACGAGCACGTTCAGCTTCGAGGCGATGCCGGCGCAGTACGGATCGTTCATTTGAACGTCGCCAACAACCATCCCGCCGCCGTGGATCCAGTACAGCGCTGGAGCGTTCGCTGGCAACGACGCGGGACGGTACGTGCGCACCATGACATCAGGCGCGCCTTCGGGGCCTGCTTCGGGGTGTGGCGCCATGTGGTCTTCGAGCACAACGTCTTCAGGAAGCTGAACTGCCGGCATCGCCGCGCGCAGCTCGGCGATTGATGCACGCCGTGCGGCGAAATCGCCTGGATCGTCGCGCACTGGTAACGCTCGAATCGCCGCGAGGTGGTCGGCGTCCAGGTGTGCCTCGATATCGATCGTGGGAATGGCCATGTGAGCAGCCTCCGGCCGGTTACATTTCACAGGTTGGCCGATCGTAACAAAGGCGCGGCTGATCGCTTCGAACGTTGAGGAGGAAGCCAACATGTCCGACATCACGCAGCACGCGAGAGCAGCGGTCGATGCCTTTCAGGATGCGTTCAACGCGCAGGATCACGAGCGGCTGGCGGCAGCGCTCAACTATCCACACGTACGCCTCTGGAACGGTGTCTTCACGCAGATAGACACGCCCGAGGAGTTCGCCGAAATCAGCCGTCGAGGACAGTCGCGACTCGAGGCGGAAGGCTGGCATCACACCGATACGGCCGTCATGGAAGTCGTGCAGCAAGGGCCCGACAAGGCCCACTGCGCTCTCCAGAATCACCGAACCCATGCCGACGGAACGGTCTATCACAAATTCGACACGTTCTGGATCATCACGAACCAGGAAGGACATTGGGGAGTCAAGTTCCGCTCCAGCTTCCTCGCGTCGCCGTCTCACTAACGGCAGCCAGTGACTGTCACCGATAGGCTCAAGCCATGACGCAGGATCTCTTCCAGGGCTATCAGTCTGTTGGTTCGTCGGACGACGAGATGTTTGATGACTCAGGGGCATTCCGCGACGAGTACCGCGATCTTGGCACGATCTTGCAAGGCTGGTCGCTGGAAGACCACCTCCTACGTGAGGAACGCGCGGATCTCACGTTGCTCAGCGCAGGCATCACGTTCAACGTCTACTCGGAGGAAGAAGGTACAGAGCGGATCTTTCCGTTCTCCCTGATCCCCCGGATCATCGGCGCGCAAGAGTGGGCGGATGTCGAAGCTGGACTGAAGCAGCGACTACAAGCGCTCAACCTGTTTCTGCTGGACATCTATGGGGCACAGCGGATACTCAAGGAACGTGTGATTCCAGAAGATATTGTGCTCGGTTCCCCCGGCTTCCAGCCGCAGATGGCCGGCTTTCGGCCGCCGTTGGATATCTACGCGCACATCGCCGGTTGCGATCTGGTGCGCGACCCGCAACAGGGGCTGGTCGTGCTCGAGGACAATCTCAGAACGCCTTCCGGCGTGTCCTACGTCCTTGAGAACCGCACCGTAATGCTGCGAGTCGTGCCCGATCTGTTTCCTCGCGGGGGCGTGCGCGCCGTCGCCGATTATCCCAACCAACTCATGGCCATGTTGCTCTCCGTGCGACCGGCAGACAGCGGCGAACAGCCCCGGGCAGTGCTGCTCACTCCAGGCATCTACAACTCGGCTTACTTCGAGCACTCATTTCTGAGCAACCAGATGGGCATTCCGCTGGTCGAGGGTTCCGACTTGACGGTTGGAGATGACGATTTCGTCTACCTGCGCTCGACCAGCGGACTGGAGCGGATCGACGTCATCTACCGACGCATCGACGATGACTTCCTCGACCCAGAGGTCTACCGTGCCGACTCCATGTTGGGCGTGCCGGGACTCATGCGCTCCTACTTCAGAGGACACGTAAGCCTGGTCAATGCACCCGGCGCCGGCGTCGCCGATGACAAAGTCGTGTATCGCTGGGTACCAGAGATCATTCGGTTCTATCTGGACGAGGACCCGATGCTGCCCAACGTCGAGACTTACTCGCCACTGATCCCAAACGAGATGGACCACATTCGCACTCATGCGCGTGAATTGGTGATCAAGCCGGCCAACGCATCCGGTGGATATGGGGTGCTCATCGGCGAGCAGGCATCGAGCGCTGAACTCGAGGAGACACTGGCCCAGGTCGAAGCGGAGCCGCGCAACTGGATCGCTCAACCGCTGCTCCACTTCAGCACGATTCCCACGTTCGACGGCGACCGGCTCCAGCCTCGCCGCGCCGACCTGCGTCCGTTTGTACTCTCGGGCCAGGAGACCTGGGTGATTCCCGGAGGTCTGACGCGTGTCGCGTTGCGCGAGGGCTCATTCGTCGTGAACTCCTCGCAGGGCGGCGGCAGTAAGGACACCTGGGTATTGAATGAGGAGCCGAGCTGATGCTGAGCCGCGTGGCCGAGAACCTGTACTGGCTTGGGCGTTACCTGGAGCGCGCCGAGAACATCGCCCGCATGGCGCGAGTGGAACACGAGGTATTGCTGGAGAGTGGTCAGGAGATTTGGCACAGCCTGGTCAGCACGACGGCTTCCAATCAGCTCTATTGGGACACGATGATTGAGTCACCCGAACTCACCCATTCCGAATTCCTGATCTACTCGATGCAAAACCCGGCCTCCCTGCGTTCGACCCTCGTCCGGGCGCGCGAGCTGGCCCGCGGGTTGCGAGAACACATTTCACGCGAGGTCTGGGAAGAGATCAACGCGATCTATCTGTCCCTCGCGCTGCGCAAGCAGTTCATCGCCAACGACATTCACGAGTTCTGTAGTGAGACTCAGCGGCGGACGCAGACGATCCTTGGCCTCTATGACAACACCGTGCTCAGGGATGAAGGTCGAGAGTGGTTCCGCTGCGGGATGTATCTCGAGCGGGCCGACATGACCAGCCGGATCATCGACGCGAAGTACCACATCCTGCTTCCGCGCGGAGATGCGGTCGGTGGAGCGTTCGACCGCTTTCATTGGATGGCGGTGCTGCGCTCGGCCTCGGCTCGCGAAGCGTACCGTCGGATGGGAAACAACGAAGTAGACGGCATCCGGGTGGCGCAGTTGCTGATTTTCTCGCAGGAGTTTCCGCGCAGTCTCGCCTTTTGCGTGCAGGCGCTGCAACGTCACTGCCAACAGGCAACGGCGCAGACCCCGAAGCGACGTCGAGCCGCAGCAGAGCGGGGCATTGCCCTGCTGCATCTGGATGTCGGCGCCATGGAGATGGAGCAACTCATCGACGACGGCCTGCACGAGTTTCTCGACGGCTTCCAGCAGCGACTGATCGACATCGACCGCGCCATCACGGACGATATCTTCGGCGCAGAGCCCGACGCCAGCCAACATCAGCGCCAACAACAACGCCAACTAACGATAGAGCAGGGTTGACATGACCTTCTGCCTGGGTATCAAGTGCCAGGATGGCCTCGTCG
The DNA here is from genome assembly GCA_964291515.2 of Dehalococcoidia bacterium. GTDB lineage: Bacteria > Chloroflexota > Dehalococcoidia > Bin125 > Bin125 > Bin125. Next base: position 2,483,569 of record OZ219805.1, on the reverse strand, counting down.
CGATCGCCGACACGCGGATCACCAGCGGCTCCGAGGTCTCGACGGCCAAGAAGATTGCCGTGCACGAGGGCGAGGGGCGGGCGATGTTCGTGCTCTCCAGCGGCCTGCGCTCGGTGCGCGACAAGGCGATCACCTACTTCGAGGAACGTCTGCGAGAGAACGGGAGTCAGCTCTCTCGCTCGTACGAGGCTGTCAACGCCCTGGCCGAAGAAATGCGGCGGGTCTACAACGAGGACAATGAGTGGCTGCTCAAGGCCGGACTGCACTTCGATCTACATTGCATCGTCGGCAGCCAGTTGACCGAGGATGACTCGCCTCACCTCTACCTGGTCTATCCCCAGGGCAACTGGGTCGAAGTGACCGAGGGCACGCCGTACCTGATCATTGGCGATACCCGCTTCGGCAAACCCATTCTCGACCGCACGCTGCGTTACGAGGCCTCATTGGAACGGGCGTTGCGACTAGGCATGCTCTCGTTTAACTCGACTGAAGCGAGCTCGGCAGATGTCGGTCCACCGATGGACGCATTGGTCTACCCGGCCAACTCGTTCGCCATGAGAGAGCGTCGCTTCAACGAAGAGGAGTTGGCGCCCGTCGCGCAGTATTGGCAGCGAGCCATCGAGCACGCCGTGGAGCAGGCCGTTGCCCCTGTTGCCCCACTAGCGCAATCACTCGGCATCGAGAGCTAGCGAGATAGCAGAGCCGCGAAACGATCAATGGGCAGGGATCTGCCTTCCCCAGGCGCTCCCGCTTCAGTTCGCCGACTCTGTACGCCCGACAGTCGGTTGTTTGGCATAGCGGCCAACCCAGGTCCACGAACTGCCCACCCGAGACCATGCATGACGGCGGGGAGGGGACAGGAACGGCAGAGATTGGCGCCATCGCCGGGCAAACACAACGACCGACAACACGTCCGATCTGGGGTAGAACTGTAATCCCAGCGACAGAATTCTCCGACTTGCATCGTGGCTGGCGACTTTCGTGATCCGCAGTTTCCCCGCGGGCGTGTCTGGCACTACTCGCTGCGATCCGCCTCCCAACGACCTCCCAACGACCTCCCAGCGGCAGCTAGCTTGCATTCATCGGCAAGCGATACACCCTCTGTTGAAAGGAGGAGTCGCATGTACAAGACAACATCAATGAGCTGGCCGCGCCACATTCTGCCGGTCGCGATGTTTGGCCTTCTCCTCGCGATGGCGATGTTCGCTGCATCGTCAATCTTCACCGGCGATCGCGCATCCGCGCAGACGGGAGTGGCATCGCTCATAGACGTGCACACCTCGACCCCTCCTGACCTCAGCGCGTCGATCGGCATTAGCGAAATCAATCTCACATGGACCTACAACGCCCCGGTGCCAAGGGGATGGAAGCACGTTGGGTTCATACTCACCCGAGCGAACGCGGACAATGACACGGTCGACCAGGAGTTCCCCGAGCTATCAATATCGACGCGGAGCTTCACCGATTCGTTGGACCACCTGTCCGTAGAGGATTGGCTCGCCGGATTCAGCTACAAGTACATCATCGGAGCGAACTACCAGCGATTGTCTGACGGTCTCTACCAGACCGACGGAGGCAGGATCATCCAGGCCGGCTTACCAGCGGCTGTGACCCCTGAGCAGGTGGCGCAGAACAGGCGGCCACCGGTTCTGTCATCCCAGGCCCATGCTGATGGTGTCAGATTGACTTGGACGAGGCCGCTCAACCCACCAGGCTGGGAGCTAGCCGGATTCAGCATCTGGCGCTGGATCGAAGGGACCCAAGGCACCTGGACGTGGGTCGGCCAACGACTCCCAGCGACGGCCCGGAGCATCAAAGACCCGCTCACCGGGACGACCGAAGCGCAGCGAATGCCTGGAGCCAAGTTCAAGTACGAGATGTACGCCATCTTCGACCGCCTGGCAGACGGCGAACGACAAGCGGGCAAGAACTCGAAAACCAACGTATTCACGGCGCCGGCCCTGCCGAAGCCACGGAACTTCTCGATGAGGTTCTCCAACGACACCCCGGCAGAAGGCCCATGGAAGCTGTGGCTGACCTGGAATCGCCCTCACCTGACGTGGAACGCCAGCACCGGCTTCACCTCGGTCGACCGCTACCACATCTACAAGGACGGCACGCTCTGGAAGTCAGTCTCAGGCGGCATCATTGGCTACATCTCGTCACCAGGAGAGAAGTGCGTAGACGGCTTCCAGATTCAGACGCAGATCGGCTTGTTCTACAGCAAGCTTGCCGATGCCATCGAAACGCGTAAGGACTGCGCCTAACCCGCGAAACGGAGTGGACGCCGGGTCACCGGCGGAACCATCATCCTCAGGCTCGGACTCGTTCGAGCCTGAGGATCCACTCAACCCACACCCACGCGCGGCCTACCCGCTGCGAACCCACGAGTCTCCGTGGGATTGGAGAGGGAATCATGAGTTCGACACTGAACAGATTTCACAGGACAAAAGCAACCGGCGCACTGGTTGCTCTGGTCCTCGGGATGGTGATCGTCGCCGCTGGGTCGCTGACCGCGCTCGATCGTACGTCGGCGCAATCCGGCCAGGCAGCGACCGAACGCGAATTGGTGCAAAACTACGACCCGCCCACGATCTCGTTTCTGAACGACGATGACGGGGTCCACGTCTACTGGGACTTCGACGCGGCCAAGAATGACCCGCCAGGTTGGCATCTCGCGGGATTCTCGATCCGGCGCTTTGTGAACGGCGAAGCCTCCGCCACGCTGCAAATCATCCAGCCCATCTCCGCTGCGGACGATCGCTACTTCTTCGATGCATGGACTGATGCGCGGCTCCAACGCTGGTCGGACGGCGCCGTATTCAACTACACGATGTTCGCGAGCTACCGCAACGACGCGAACTCGTCATATCTGCGCGGCGGCCAGGTCTCAACTGCGGCGCTGCCTCACGCAGTGAGCAAAGCGGAGGTCCGCAACTCCCCCGCAGTCGAGAACTTGAGGTTTGAATTCGTTCCCAACGGCGTGCGACTGCACTGGGACTACGACGTACGCGCAAACACCCCGGATGGATGGTCCCTGGACGGCTTCAGAATCCGAGACTGGGATCACGAGACCACCATCAGGGGACAATCCTTCACGGCAGCGTCGCACCGTACGTTCTTCAGGGCGATGTCAGCCACCCGACAGAGCAAGTACCTCTCCGGCACCGAAATCTCATACTTGGTGCAGCCCATCTTCAACGGCGTGGGGCCAAACGGAGGGTTCGAAAACGGCAAGTCAGTCACCAAAACGCTGCCGGCGATCCCGTCGCTGGACGATGTGCGCAACAGGTCCCCGCAGCCCAAAATGTCGACCAAGGTCACGGCCGATGGCATGAAGCTGTCCTGGACGATCAACCAGCAGGCCCTCTCCATGGACGGCTGGGAGTTGACTGGATTCACGATCTGGCGTTGGATCCAAAAGCCGGGCGTCAACAACTCGATTGCCTGGGTCGAAGGTTCCTTCGCCGACGTGGCATCGAACCTGGACCCGACCCTGCGCACGTTCACCGATCCGCTCACCGGCTCAACTGTTGAGCAACGGTCGCACGGGTCAAACACCAAGTTCTCGTACCGGATGCACGCCATCTACAAACGACCGATAGACGGCGCCATCACGCGAGGCCTGGACTCCAAGACCGCGTCCGCGACGACGCCCAACCTCCCCGGGATCCAGCACTTCTACATCAACTTGGGTACGTACGTCGGCTACGGCACCAACAACAGCACCACCGATGTCCTGCGCTGGAGCCATCCACACCTGACTTGGGACTCGAGCACCGGATTCGACTCGGTGAGCACGTACGACATCTACCTACGAGGCAGCCACGTCACGTGGGTCTCAGGCTCGACCACGAAGGTCGATGTCGGTGCATCGCAGTTCTGCGCCAGCGAATACACGATCCGTCCGACCTACGGCGTCTTCTATGGCAAGATCTCCGGATATCCCATCGACCAACGGGGACTGTGCAGCTAAGGATGACACCTGTTGCTGGTCCGGCTTGATGAGTTATCAAGCCGGGCGCGTCGCCCGAACGTCTCACATCAGGCGACGCGCGCACCAGGAGCCAACGCTCCACACCACGTGAGATCACGCTCCCTTGTGGAGATCGGAGAGAGACATGAACATGAGACTCTCGCAACAATTGCGACGAACACCCATGGTCAAGGCTTTGCTTGGGATTGCTCTCGGCCTCTTGGTCGCCGCTGGAGCGATGACCTCGTTCGATCGTGCGTCGGCGCAATCCGGCCAGGCAGCGACGGCACAGCAAGTGCGGGAAAACTACGCCGCGCCCACACTGTCGTTTCTGAACGACGATGACGGGGTCCACGTCAACTGGGACTTCAACGCGAGCAAGCCGCCAGGCTGGAAGGTCTCCGGCTTCACGGTGAGGCGCTTCGTTGACGGCGAGTCAAGCTCCCTGAAAGTCTTGCAGCAGTACGCCGGTGCGACCGATCGCTACATCTACGATCCGTGGACCAATGAACGGATCCAACGGTGGCTTGACGGCACCGAGTTCACCTACTTGGTTGTGGCCCTCTACGAGCTGGAGTCGGATCCGTCACGGAAAATCTACGGGAAGGCCGGAAACGCGGTGCTGCCGAACGCTGCAAGCGAAGCCGAGGTCCGCAACTCCCCCGCTGTCGAGAACTTGACGTTTGAATTCGTTCCCAACGGCGTGCGACTGACCTGGGATTACGACGTACGCGCAAACACCCCGGATGGATGGTACTTAGACGTGTTCAAAATCCGAGACTGGGATCACGAGACCAACCTCAGGGGACAGAACTTCGTGAAAGCGTCGGACCGCAGTTACGTCAGTCCGATGTCAGCCAACCGACAGAACAGGTACTTCTCCGGCATCGACATCTCATACCTGGTGCAACCCCAGTTCATCCGCGTTGGCCCATCTGGAGGGTTCGAAAACGGCAAGTCAGTCACCAAAACCCTGCAGACCATCCCGTCGCTACAGGATGTGCTCAAGCGGTCCCCGCAGCCCAAGATGTCCACCAAGGTCACGGCCGACGGGATGAAGCTGTCCTGGAAGATCAGCCAAGAGGCCTTCTTCATGGACGGCTGGGAGCTGACAGGTTTCACGATCTGGCGTTGGATCCAAAAGCCGGGCGTCAACAACTCGTTTGCCTGGGTCGAAGGTTCCTTCGCCGACGTGGCCTCGAACCTTGACCCAACCCTGCGCACGTTCACCGATCCGCTCACCGGCACCTCCGTTGAGCAACGGTCGCACGGGTCCAACACCAGGTTCTCGTACCGGATGCACGCTATCTACAAGCGAGTGGTGGACAGCGCTATCACGCCAGGCCCAGACTCCAAGACCGCGTTCGCGAAGACGCCCAACCTCCCCGGGATTCGGCACTTCTTCATCAACACGGGTGCGTACGTGGGCAACGGCTTCAACAGCAACTCCACCGACGTGTTGCGCTGGAGCCATCCACACCTGACCTGGGACTCGAGCAGCGGATTCGACAAGGTAAGCGCGTACGACATCTACCTACGAGGTAGCCACGTCAAGTGGGTCTCGGGCTCGAGCACGAGGGTCGATGTGGGTTACTGGTGGTTCTGCGCCAGCGACTACAAGATCCGTCCGACTTACGGCGTCTTCTACTGCAAGATCTCCGGGAATCCAATCGACCAACGGGGACTGTGCTCCTAACCATGACACCTGTTGCCTGTTCCAGGTTTGGAGATCCAGCTTGATGAACAAACAAGCCGGGCGCGTCGCTCGAACGTCTCACATCGGGCGACGCGCACAACTGGAGCCAACGCTCCACACCACGTGAGACAACGGTCCAATGGACATCGGAAAGGGACATGAACATGAGACTCTCGCAACGATTGCGACGCACACCCCTGGTCAAGGCCTTACTTGGGATTGCTCTCGGCATCTTGGCGACCGCCGGCACGCTGATCCTGGCCCAGTCGGTATCGGCTCAGAGCGTGGCGACGCCCCTGCAAGTGAGCCAGAACTACCCCGCGCCGACGTTCACGCTGCATCCCGACGAAGAAGGCGTGCACATCAGGTGGAACTACGACCACAACAACACGCCTCCGGGTTGGCGGCTCCAGGGGTTCGATATCACACGATTCGTCGAAGGTAATTCAGCCTCGAATTGGTTGTTCAGGCCTGCTTCAGATCGCTACACCCGCTATCTGCTGGATGACTGGCGCGGAACTCGACTCCAGCAATGGAACTCGGGGACAGAATTCTCCTACGCGATCAATGCGACGTACGAGCGCAACTCGGACGGGAAGAGTCAGGACGGCAAGGAACGGACCATGAAGCTCGCCGCCGTCCAGACATCGCTTCAAGTGGTGGGAGATACGTCCAATCGACCCAAAGTGTCCGTCGAGGCCGATTCCAATGGCGTCAATCTGAGCTGGAGGTTCGATGAAGACACACAGACACCGCCCGGCTGGAAGCTCTCGGGATTCGTGCTGCGTCGCTCGGTCCAAGGGAAGTTAGGCACGCTGCACCTCTTCGAGCCCAACTTCGACGCGAGCAAGCGCTCATTCACTGATCCATGGAGCGCCACGCGGCGCAGCCAGTGGGTCTCCGGAACCAACTTCACCTACGCGATTACCACGCTCTTCCAGCGATTGTCGAACACTTCTCAGCAAATCGAAAACCGTGACGTCAGCGCGGTGCTGGCTCACCCCGCGACGCCGCTCGAAGTGGTGCAAGACGCGGCCGCAGTGCCCAAGTTGTCCTCCGAGGCCCATGCCGATGGCGTCAATCTGAGCTGGACGTTCGACGAAGCAACGACGCCGACCGGCTGGAAACTGGGCGGATTCAGCATCCGGCGGTCGATCGAGGGGGTGCGAGGCAGCCTCACATATGTCGCGAGCCGTCTCCCGACGACGGATCGGAGCTTCAAAGATCCGCTCAGCGGGACAACCGACGCGCAGCGAATGCCCGGGGAGAAGTTCTCGTACCAGATGAACGCGTTCTTCCACCGCATCGCGGACGGCGCAGAGCAAGTGGGCGGAAGCTCCACGAAGCACGTGTTCAAAGCGCCCGCCTTGCCGAAGCCGCGCAACTTCAAGATCGGCTACAAGCTCGGAGGGATCACCCCAGCAGGCACATGGATCATGCAACTGACCTGGGGTCACCCGCACCTGACGTGGGACGCCAGTACCGGCTTCACATCGGTCACCACCTACCACGTCTACCAGCACGGCAATCCCCGCTGGACGTTCCAGGGCGGAACCACCTCCCATAACTGGCGATCGGGGACCTGGTGCGAAGGCGGCTTCCAAATTCGGGCCCAGATCGGCTTGTTCTACAGCAAACTCGCCAACTCGGGCGATTCGCGCCACAACTGCTGAGTTCGCTAGGGTCGCGCCTCGACCACCAGGGTCGAGGCGCGGTCCAATCCACAGCAACTCACCACACGAAGTGAACGGAGACTGAGATGACCAGGACGAATGCAATCAGCAGGCGCGGATTGCGATACATCGCCGCGATCCTCATCCTCGCCCTGGGTGCTGTCGCCATCTCACTGATCACAGCCAAGCCGGCGTCGGCGCAGCAGAGCGCACAGCCAACCCTGACCGCTGCCGCCTCAGAGACCGGCATGGTGTTGAACTGGACCGTCAGCGGAGGCGTGAACGGCTGGACGGTGTCGTCATTTGCGGTGCTCCGCACCGTCGGAGACGGCTCGACCAACGTCATCGCCTCTAACCTCGCTGGGACGGCCCGCACCTACACGGACCAGTTCGGCTCCAACGCCTTAACCCAGTGGCTGGACGGAACCGACCTCTCCTACGCCGTGCGAGCCAGCTACAAGCGCGGGTCGCAGTCGTTCCAGAGGACCAGCTCTGCCGTCGTCATCGAAAGCCCGACGTCCGCGACAGAGCTGCGAAACGGATACGCTCCGAAGAATCTCACTTCGGTCGCCCATGCCGATGGCGTCAAGCTGAGTTGGACATTCGACGAAGCAACGATGACGCCGGACGGATGGAAACTGGCCGGATTCACGATCTGGCGTTGGATCCAACGCGAGGACACGAACTCCTTTGCCTGGGTCCAGGGTTCCTTTGCCTACGTAGACAACCGTATTGATCCTGCCGTGCGCACCCTGACCGATCCGCTCACCGGTTCGACTGAAGAACAACGGCTTCCCGGGGGCAAGTTCACGTACGAGATGAACGCGTACTTCCATCGCATTGCAGACGGCCTCGAGGGACCGGGTGATAGCTCCAATCGCCATGTCTTCACGGCGCCGACCATGCCGAGTCCCCTCAACTTCAAGATTGGCTACAGGCCCGGTACCCGGTTGTCAACAGTGCTTCCGCGGTCGTTGCTGCTGTCCTGGGAGCGGCCGCACTTGTCATGGGACGCAAGCACGGGCTTCACAGGCATCGACCAGTACCACTTCTATCGGGGTTGGAATGGCTACGAGGATGGCAGTCACTGGTTGAGTATCACCGGCCAATACACCAGCCATACCTGGAACACGCAATGGTACTGCCAGGGCCCATTCCAACTCCTTGCGCAGTACGGCTTGTTCTACAGCGATCTGGTCACCTCCAGCGAAGGACGGGAGGACTGCTGACATCGGTAACACAGAAGCAGGCGCGTCTCGACCACCAGGGTCGAGACGCGACCCAAACCACTCCAACACACCACACCCGTTGAACGGAAACTGAGATGACCAGTACGAACACAATCAGATGGCGCGGAATGCGAACCATCGCCGCGATCCTCATCCTCACTCTGGGCGCATTCGCCCTCGCACTGACCGTGACCAAGCCGACGTCGGCGCAGAGTGTCGCGACGCCCCAGCAAGTCGGCAACCTTGCCGCGCCGACACTCTCCGCCGATGTCGACGAGCGAGGCGTCGTGCTGACCTGGACACTCAACGCGCAGGTGCCGAACGGTTGGTACCTCGACGAGTTTGCTTTCCTGCGCAAGGTCGGAAGTGACCGATCCACGGTCCTCAGCACCAGCGCCTCTTCGACCGACCGCACCCATATCGACGAGTTGGACTCCGACACCAAGACCAAGTGGTTCAGCGGCACCGGTATCTCTTACAAGATTCGCGCGGTCTACAAGCGTTCATCGGACGACCAGCTTCGGATCGGCAGGGAGAGCTCCTTCGCCTCTGTCCAAGGAGCGAAGACCACATCCCAAGTCAGACAGGGCTACTCACCGCAGAACGTCTCTTCGCTCGCCCATGCCGATGGCGTCAACCTGACCTGGACATTCAACGAAGCAACCATGACCCCATCAGGCTGGAAGCTGACGGGGTTCAAAGTGGTACGTTGGCTGCCAGGCGACGTCACCGGGCTCGTATGGGTCCAAAGCGGTGACACCTGGGATGGACCCGATCAGCGCAGCTTCAAGGATCCTTTGGACCACGTTCCAGAAGCACAACGGTTGCCCGGGTTCCAGTGGAAGTACGGGGTCATTGCCTACTACGACCTGTTGGCGAGCGGATCGTACTCACCACGAACCCAGGGCAAGGCTGCCATCCTCACGTTCACAGCGCCGGAGCTGCCGGGCCCGAGAAACGTCCAGGTGACCGGTTCCAGCGATTCCGATGGTTACGAACACCGGGCGCAACTCAAGTGGGATGATCCGCACTTGACGTGGGATGCCAGCCGAGGCTTCAACCAGACGCCGTGGTACGACATCTACCGATACGATGCCACCTTCTTCTACACCAGCGGCTGGGGCAACTCGTACAACTTCACCAGCTACACCGCGTGCTGGTACGGATGGTGGGTCCGAGCCAGAATCGGCATGTTCTACAGCGACACCGTGCGGGCCGAGAACAACCGCACCGGCACCTGCAGCGGCTAGGACGGCAGACCCAAGCGTGCGGCGTTGCGCCTCCTCCACCACGGTCGGGGCGCAGCGCCAAGGCAACACCAGATGAATGGAGACTGAGATGACCCGATCGCACTCAACCAGATGGCACACCGCGCGATACGTCGCGGCGCTGCTGATACTCGCCCTGGGCGCTGCTGCGCTCTCACTGACCTCGACCAAGCAGGCGTCGGCGCAACCGCAAGCCACCCCAGTGCTGCACGTCACGGTCGACCAGAGCGGCTTCGTGCTGCAATGGACGATGAGCAACGACACGACGACCGGCTGGACGCTCAACACCTTTGGCATGCTGCGCACGGTCGGCAACGAATCAACCAAAATCCTCGGTTCGCTCCTGCCCGCCACAGCCAGGAGCTACACGGACACGTTGGATGCCGAGGCCCAGGATAAGTGGGAGAACGGCACGGATATCACCTATCGCGTGCATGCGATCTTCGTTCGAGACGTGAACGGCGTGTCTGAGAGCTCCGAGACCACCAGCGACAACGTCACCGTCAAGGGCGCCACGTTAATCTCACAGGTTCAACAGAGCTACGCGCCGTTGGACCTCTCCACCACCGCCCACTCCAACGGTGTCAAGCTGACCTGGAACTACGACGAAGCCGCGATGACGCCCTCGGGCTGGAAGCTGATGGGGTTCGGCATCGGACGCTGGCTGCCTGGCAATGTCGCCGGGGCCACGTTCATTCAGGACGATAACTCGTGGGAAGGCCCTTGGCAGCGCGACTTCATGGATCACATGTCGGGCGTTGTCGACGAAATGCGAATGCCCGGCTTTCAGTGGAAATACGGCGTCTTTGCCTACTTCGATCGGTTAGCGACCGGGACGAACCCCGTACGAATCTCAAGTAAGGCCGCCGTTGTTGTGTTCGAGGCGCCCAAGCTCCCGAGCGTGACAAACGCCCAGGTGGTCGGGCACAGCGATCCCGACGCTACGGTCCGCGACGCGGACGTCAAATGGGATGCGCCGCATTTGACGTGGGACGCCAGCCTCGGCTTCAATATCACGCCGTGGTACACCGTGTACACAAACAACGCTAACGTCCAGTTCGCCACCACTGGTTCCACTTCGATGTCGTTCTCCACCATCAATGACTGTTGGTACGGATGGTGGATCCGCGTCACGATCGGTTTGTTCTTCAGCGACCTGGTCCAAGCCGAGAACAACCGTACCGGAGTCTGTGGCGGCTAGGTCGCTACAAGGCGACACCGACAACGCACCAACAGGTCATTCAGTGAACGGAGTTTGTAATGACCAACCCAACAACCCTGACATCCCGCCGAACACGGCTGATCGGAGTGCTGCTCATCCTCGCGGTGGGTACCGCTGCGATGCTCGCGTTGATCGCGACTGAGCGGGTCTCGGCCCAGGCCCAGCAGGCCGCGACGCCGGAGCAGGTCGCCACCGAGTTCGACCCGCCGGTGCTGTCCGGCGTCGCCCACTCGGATGGCGCGCATCTCAGTTGGACGTTCGACGCGAGCGAGTCCACGCCTCCGGGCTGGCAAATGAACGGGTTTGAGCTCCGACGCTGGATTACCGATGTGCCAGGGACGGTTGTCACGGTGAGCTCCACGATCGCCCCTTCGGACCGCACGTATCACGACGAGTTGTCGGACGCGACTGGAGAACAGCTTCACGCTGGGTTCCAGTTCTCCTACAGCATCAATGCGGTCTACAGTCCCGTGGCAGGCGGGGCACTGCAAGCCGGCAAAGATTCGACGACCCTCGTGTTCACCGTTCCCAATCTGCCGCCTGTGTCGGATCTCAGGATCAGCGTCACCACGCTGTACATCGAGGGCGGTACGGTGATTAACGTCCTCAGATGGGATCTGCCGCACCTGGCCTGGGATACCAGCACGGGCTTCAACCAGATAGATCGGATCCACATCACCACCGCAAGCCGCAGCTGGGACATCGAGGGCAACAAAACAGAATTCAGGCAAACTTCGCGGATCGAGAATTCCGAAGGAGAATGCGCCGTCACCTTCACGATCCGATTGCGATACGGAATCTTCTACAGCAGCAGCGCGTCGGTGGACGGAACCCTCTGCTAACCATGTAACCGGTGAGTGATCGGCCTCTTTGCAGCGATTTCGTCAATGCGGAGAACCATCGCACCGGCGCCTGTGGCGGCCTAGGCCGTCACAGGCGACACCGACACCACACCAACAGGTCATTCAGCGAACGGAGTTTGAGATGACCTTCCCAACTACCCTCACATCCCGCCGAACACGGCTGATTGGAGTGCTGCTCATCCTCGCGGTGGGTGCCGCCGCCGCGTTCGCGTTGATCGCGACTGAGCGGGTCTCAGCCCAGCAGGTCGCGACTCCAGATGAAGTGTCCACCCTGTACGACCCGCCGGTGCTGTCCGGCGTCGCCCACTCGGATGGCGCGCATCTGAGTTGGACGTTCGACGCGACCGCGACCACGCCTCCGGGCTGGCAACTGACCGGGTTTGAACTGCGACGTTGGGTCGCCAACACGTCAGGCTCGCTCGTCGCGCTGAGTTCCACGATCGCAACCGCGGATCGCGCCTATCACGACACGTTGTCGAACGCGACCGACAGTCAGCTGTACGCCGGATTCCAGTTCTCCTACAGCATCAGCGCGCTGTACGAACGCGAATCGGACGGGAAAGCGCAGGCCGGCAAGGACTCGTCGACCCTCATTTTCACGGTGCCCAGCCTGCCGGCCGTATCGGACGTCAGCAACAACATCTTCCCCACCGTGATCTATGGCGAAGACTACATCGTGAATGAAATCAGCTGGTCGCTACCGCACCTGGCCTGGGATACCAGCACGGGCTTCAATCAGATCGATCGCGTCCACCTCTGGGCACGAACCTACAGCGTCGACATCGCGGGTAACCGAACCTGGACCCAGATGACCGGGCGAGCCGAAACCACCGAGGGGGAGTGCGACTTCACCTTCACGATCCGGTTGCGATACGGGATCTTCTTCGGCGCCGCCGCGACGGTCGACGGAACCATGTGCTAACCGCGTGGATGCGGCGTGCCGATCGGCCGATCGGCACGCCGGGATTTCGCAGTCGCCATAACTCGTTAGACTTTGAGCACTACCAGAGAGCGAGTAGATCTTATGCCCCCACAGCCCCTGTTACAGCCTTGGTCACAGCGTGTCTTGTACATCCTCGCCGGCTTGATCGTCGGTGCGATCTCGACCGGCCTCGTCTGGGCAACGCACTCGGGCGAGGCCGAAGTGCGAGTTGCCGGTCGCATCCTCGAAGACGGACGCGTCGAGGTCGGTCTCCAGCAGCGGCTCGCCGAAGATGCCGACTGGGGCGAGATCGAGCGGCCGACATTGCGATACCTCGCGCCGGACGCTGAGCGCGATCGGTGGTTCTTCAGCAGCACACTGACAGTCGCGGTCGAAGAGCACGTCGCTGATGAGAGCGATGACACGACCACGGACGAAGAGAGCCTGACCGATATCTTTGCCGACGGTGACGACGGCGACACCGTAGAGGCAGAGACGACCGAATCGGCGTCCTCCGTACGCAGCGTGGGACCGTTCCAGATCATCGGCACGCCGACCTCTGGCCGTCCCTTCGATGACCAGACGCTGTTCTGCGTGATCACGCATGGCAACCCGGGCGACTTCTTCTGGTACCAGGTCTACAGCGCATTCGCCGACGCGAAAGCGTGGAATGGCATCAACCTGCGAGCCGAGATGTACGAGGTCGGCACCGATCAGGCGGCCGGCATCGATCAGTGCGTCGACGACGGCGCCGCCGCGATCGCGACCACCCTGGCCGACGTTGATGCGCTCGAGGGAGCGCTCGGACGAGCCGCTGAGGCTGGTGTCCGCGTGCTCACCTTCAACTCAGGATTCGACCGCGCGACCGACGTCGGCGCCGTTGCCCATGTCGCGCTCGACGAGGACGCGGTTGGCCGCATCGCTGCCGAAGAGTTCATGAAGCGGGAAGTCAGTGGCGACCTGCTCTGCATCATCCACGAGCCCACGAACCGTGGCCTCGAGCAACGCTGTGACTCTCTGGAGCGGACGTACACCAATGGCGAGGTTGATCGCCTCCGAGTCGCCGATAGCGACGACATCGTCGGCGCCATCGCGGTGGCGCTGTCCGAGAACATCGGCGGAGCGATCGCGCTCAACGCGAACACAGCGTACCTTCTGGCTGAAGCAGCCAGCGACGATCACCCGGACATCGTCCTGGCCGCCGTCTCTGCCGACGTGCCCAGGCCGCTCGCGATGCTCCACACCGGAAGTCTGGACTTCGTCCTCTGGTCGCACGCGCTGGAGCAGGGCTACCTCGCGATTACGGCGCTGCTGTACGCACACGGCACCCCGCTCTCGCCCAACTCTGGGTTCTTCGACCAGGCGACACAGATCACGATTCAGCCCTCGGTGCTGACGGCCGAAACGGTCGCGAACGTACTCGAGCAGGGCAGCGAGGCCGGTGACTCCGTGCCGTCGTCATGGCTCAACGCACTCGAGCAGGCGATCGAGGCTGAGCTCGCCGGACCAGAAGAGGCCGGCGAGGAATCGGAAGCTTCAATACCCCAGCCAGAGGAACCGTCCGATGACCCGGGCTCAGATGATTCAGAAGGGACGGACGAGCCGCAATAGCGTCGCCTCCGCTCGCCCTTGCAGGAGTCCGATGTACGAGTCGCGACCGGGACCGTTCCCCTGGATGAGGAGCGGTCCCGGAACAACTAGGGCGCGTTCACATTGGCCATCCGCTTAGTCAGCATTCCGTCATTGCCGCACTTGATGGAGGCCTTTGCATAATCCCTTTCCTCCCCCTGCAGAGACTGATGCATAACCCCTCAACCGCCCCCGCCTCCGAGCGGGGGCCTGCTCCTTCCCTGGCCTCTTACCTGCGGTCATGTTTGTTGCTGCTATCTGGTCAACCGGGACTTATCGGAGCAGCCTGGGCTATGCCAAGGCGGGTCCCCGCTCGGGGGAGGCCTTTGCATCATCGTGTTCCCAATCCTTATGAGCTCCTGTAGGGGCGACCCTTGTGGTCGCCCGCGTTGGCGATTGCATTACTGACTAGATAGGAGCGGCAGAGCGGGCGACCACAAGGGTCGCCCCTACAATCTGACCAATAACGCACCGACTGATTTACGCAATGGCCACCTCGGGGCGGGGACGGTAATCTGAGTGATGCATCATTCTCTTGCAGGGGGAGGTGCCGAAGGCGGAGGGGGTCCCGCTCCGCCAAGTCCTACCTGATACCCGCGCCGGCAAGACCCCCTCAGTCGCTCCGCGACAGCTCCCTCCCCGCCTTCGCGGGGACAGGCTCTGCGAGGGGGAGCGAGTTAATCAAAGGTCTCCGTCGGAGCGCGGGTATGACGGATAGCTCGGCGAGTATGACGGGAACTCCTGGACTGAACCGCCCCATGTGAATACGCCCTCAGAGGGCACTCGAGGCCGTCTCCGACTCCGATGTCACCGGCATCGAGTTCGTCGTCCCTGCTGACCCGGCGAGTCTCTGCGATTGACCGGTAGTCGCGCGATCTTCCCTACCAGATTTGCGTTTTCTGGTCAATCATGATACTTGTTAGCCCATAACCGACCGTTCGCTCGGTGGTTTCCGCTTTGGGGGCACAGCCATGGATACTCAGCACGGCATCTCAGCCAGGACGAACGGAGGTCGCGAGTCTCGCGAGCATTCGTTTCGACAGTCCACTGCCCCCCCCCCCCCCCCCCCCCCCCCCCCCCCCCCCCATCCCTTTTGGTCTAATGCTTCGAAGCAGCTAGGGCCTGGGCGTTCTCGGCGCGCTGGGCTTTGGCGCGCGACGCTGATCCTGCTCCTCCTGATTCCGCTGCTGGTCATGCAGCCGCGGGCCTCCGCCGACCACTGTGTGTCCGAGCAGTTGAGCAACAAGGTTGCGGGCTACTACAACTTGAACAAGGACCGGTCGCCCAACTACGGGCGCAACTGGTTCCGCGTGCTCGTGACGTTCGGCGAGCGCACGGCCGATCAATGGACCCAGGGCGGCGACGCGATCACCCCATATACCGCCGCTGAGGCCCAGGTGAGTGTCACCGTCTGGGATGGCTGGGAGCCGGTCGCCAAGGCGCTGGAGTGCCTCGAGACCGAAGCGCAGCAGGATTCGGACACGCAACAACCAGCAGACACCCAACCGACCCCGGTCACCCCAGCGTCACCGCAGGGCACCGAAGTCGGCCAAGCAACATTCGAGCTGGTCGGACCGGCACGAGTCGGTGGGACATTGTACTTGCGCCGAACCAAGGACGATCCCAACGGCAACGGTCTGATTACGAATGTCTATTGGACATCGGATGATGGAATTAGAGAGAACAGCTACCGGATCAAAGACGAAACCGGCGTTTCGTTCGACATCCCGTTCAAGTACAAGGAACTTAGTACCGTTGCCGGTAATGAAGTCAATGCTGTTGGCAATATGATCTTCGCCCTGGTGGAGTACGAGGATGGCGCCGGCACTGTAGAGACCGTGCGTACTCCAACAGTCGGGCCGATCACTAGCAACTACGTCGTGTCGTTCGAGAAACGCGACTATCCCGTCTATGAGGGGACTGCGGTCGAGCCGGTTTTGCGTCTTTCTCAGCCGTACCCACATGGAACAATCGAGGTACGCGTCTCAACAACGGACCTGACAACTACAGGCTTTGGGGTCGATTACTCGGGCCAGTTGTTCACGGCGGTGTTCCAGCCCAGGGCAACCAGAGCCACCGTTTCCGTGCCCACAATTGTCGACAACATCGTCGAAGGACGGGACTTTTTCCCTCCAGCGGACACGTTCCGAGTTGACATGCACGTTTTCGATTTCCCTGCAGGCTTGACGAAAGCGGCTAACCATCCCGCGGATATCGCTTACGGCTACATCTACGACGCCGGCGTCCCGATGACCCCGTTCATCAGCATCTCGGGCGGGCCGGCAATCACCGAGGGCGACGATGCCACGTTCGTGATCAAGGCTGATCCAACTCCGACCAGCGCCCTGAGCGTCACAGTGAACGTCGCCGGAAACGGCGACTTCGGCGCAACTACAGGCGATCGCACCGTGACCATCCCAACCACCGGGACGTACACGCTGACCATCCCGACCACCGATGACCTCAAACGCGAAGCTGATGGCTCGATCACCGCCACGATTCAGGAGCATGATACCGACTATGAAGTGGTGTACCTGCGTGACTCGGCCCGGGTCAAGGTGGCTGACTCCAACTATCAAAAGCCGACGTCTGAGTGGACGCCGAAGGAATGCATCGAAGATGCTGATATCCGAAATTGGGGATTCTCTTGCGGGCCCAGCGATCGGACCGTGCGCGTCCAGTACGCCCACGACCCAGATGTGAAGCATCCGGAAGACGACATCGCGTTCTACATCCACCCGAGTCCGCGTAGTCATGAGACGCTCACGGTCAGGGCCTCGTGGAGCGGCTATGCCTCGGGCAGCAAGGACTTCAAAGTCACGAGTGGCGAGAAGGTGTGGCTCTCTGTCGGCGCCAACGACCAGGTGGAGATCCCGCTCAACGTCACGTTCGAGGTGCTGGCCTCCAGGTACGAGATGAAACCGGCCGACCGTCAGCATCGCATCATGGTCGCCGACAACGAGCCGACCTGCTGGGATTTCGCGGAGAACACCGGCAACCGAGTCAACGACGAGTTTGGGTTCACCAAGATCATGCAGTTCTCGTTCGCAAAGAGTTGTCCGTCTCAAGGACCTCACCTGCCTGAGAGCAGAAGCAAGCCGGTCAACGCGAACAAAGCGATCATCGAAGTCGACTTTGGCATTGAGGGATGCGCCATTACGAATGTCTCAGAGAACCGTACGACACCGGTACAGGGCGACATTGTCTGTTACATCGATGTCCCGCGAGGAACGCCGGTAGGCACCAACACCGACGTGTTCCGCATTGAAGGCGGACTCGCCAACGGCTTCAGTTTCCAATTCAACGCGAGCGAAGACGCCGACATGGACGATGAGATCATCACCTTCAACCCGACATTCACGTTCGTGAACTCGGGCGGTGGCTTCTTCGAATCGCCAAACAGCGGCGCACCGGACCAATGGATCGCCTACGACAACGACAAGCCGAACGTGTCATACACCCATAGCACGGTGTACCTGTACTTCACGCTCGCGAACTACCAAGTGGTCGAGAGCAACGGTCCCTCCCAGCCGGTGCTGAAACATTACTGGATCGACGACCAGAACAGGAAGCAAACTGGCTGGTACCAGGACTGCATCGAACTCGAAGGCACCAGAACATGTGAGGACCTGCCACTAATCAAGCTCACATCGACCATCGAAGTCGAAGTGACCGAGGGGACGGCCCAAGTCAACCATGATTACTGCGTCGGCAAGTGCGACGGAACGGAGACGAGCCCCGGGATCATTGAGATCGTCTTCCCGCCGGGCTTATACTCAAACACCGGAAAGGCTGACGTTAGGGACGTCGATGACAACCTGCTCGAAGGCGATGAGACGTTTACGATTTCGATCAAGGAATCCACGTTACCCAACGGCTTTGCGCTCCGAGACGGAGATGTCCATTCCGCCACCATCACGATCCTTGACGATGATACGACCAGCCAATTCAACTGTGGTCCGACGGCGAGCGAGGCCCAATGCACCACCGTGCTCCGTGTGGAACCGGTCACGACGCAGATCAACGAGTCCCACACCGGCACCGTCCAGCTCAAGCTGACGGCGACGCGGGACATCCCCTCGACGACGTTCGTGTTCACGCCGACGGAACCACAGGGCGATCGCATCGTCGCCGATCCGCCGCCAACGGTCTCGGTGACCACGTCGCTGCAGGCCAGCATCGCCAAGACGGTGTCGTTGACCCTGCCCACGCTGCACCAGGGTTCCGGCGATGCGCCCGACGGCTCGGTGAAGCTGACCCTCAACGCGAACGATTCCGTGTTCGAGAAGTTCACGAACCGCAACGTCTATCCGAGCCGCGTCGAAGACAACGTGGTCATCTGGGTCCGCGACGAGCAGCACACCGCGATCGGGCTCAATGTGCCAAGAGTGGACCGCTCCACGACCGAGTGGAAAGACGAAGTGCTGGACAACCTGTTCTACGTCACCCTGAGTGGAACCGATCTCGAGCCGTATGAGACCTTTGATGTTCCCATTCTCGTCACTGGCCGCAACGGGGCGACCGTCTCGCCAGCCGACTACCGCATCGAAGATCACGGCGCGAACTCCTCCAATGCACGGTTGATCGAGCATGCCGACGGCACCTACTCGGTTCGGCTACGGGGCCAATCCAACACGGATGCGCAATTCGATTGTGGCATCTGGGAGCCGGAGTCGACGACGGTGACCGACACATCGGATGGACCAGTGACGGAGACGGTCCCAGCGGTTCCACATAAGCTCTACAAGACCCAGTCGGTCTGCCTGAGCTTCCACAACGAGCGCCTGTCGGGTCGAGACAGCCTCTCCGAGTCGTACGACATCCGCATATCACTCGACGGCTCGAATCCCCAATTCGGGGGCACGAGGAACTTTAGCTTTGGCTCGGACGGTAGCTATCTCGACCGCACCGTGGTGCCACACCGCGTCGCTTCTGACGTCGTCAGGTCAATCACGATCGTGCCGGTGGACCCGCTGTCGATCACCGAGCCGGCTCCGAAGCCCGGGATTGATGACGGAATGCACACCCAGCGCGGCGTGGAGCACGGATTCGATCTGATCATCGATCCAGGCCCCTCGGTTCCAGAGGGACAATCCCTGCCTAACTACACCTACTTCCAGTTCTGCCTGACCAACGACAACACGGCGTCGTACTACCACGACTTCCGCATCATGGACGCGGAGGCGCTCGGCTCATCGGAAGGCGGCAGAGCGTTCCATCCCGACAGTGGTTGCACGCTGCCTCTCAAGGAAAGCGTCAAGAAGACGAGGTACTACCTCAAGGTCTTTGGCGACACCATCGTGGAGGGCCAGGAAACGATCTCGTTCAATGTCCGGGTGGTTCGGGCGAACACAACTGACAACGTCAGGTCCGACGGCGAAGCCACGACCTGGACCATCACGGACGGCACCAACACACCAGCCCCCTAACCGGAGGCCTTTGCATAACCCCTCAACCGCCCCCGCCTCCGAGCGGGGGCCTGCTCCTTCCCTGGCCTCTGACCGGCGGTCATGTCTGTTGTTGGTATCTGGTCGACCGGGATTTATCCGTGCAACATGGGCTATGCCAAAGCGGGTCCCCGCTCGGGGGCGGCCTGCGCGTAAATCGGTCGCTGCGCTGTTGGTCAAGTTTGTAGGGGCGACCCTTGTGGTCGCCCGCTCTGCCGTTCCAATCTAGGGCGTGTTCACATGGGACCGTTCAGTCCAGAAGTTCCCGTCAAACCTGCTGAGACATCCGTCATACCCGCGCTCGCCGCGGGTATCTCGCTGCATTCAGCGCCACTGTCCGTGTACAACTCGGCGAGATTGCCGCGACAAGCGCGGCAATGACGGCATGCTGACTAAGCAGATGGCTGATGTGAACACGCCCTAGTCAGTAATCCAATCGCCAACGCGGGCGACCACAAGGGTCGCCCCTACAGGAGCTCAGTAGGATTGGGCACACGATTATGCAAAGGCCTCCTCCGGGCGGGGACGGGAAACTGAGTTATTCAAAGGTCTCTCCCCGGCAGTGGGTGTGGTGTTCCAAGCTCCATCGAAATTTGCTAGTATCGCGATCCAATCGGTTGACGACTGGATGGAGGGGACGCAATGACGACGAGAACCAGCATGAGAACCAGATTGGCGGGTGTGGGGTCGCAAGTCTGGCGGATTCTGGCGATGGTCGTTCTGATCGGCGCGGCGCTGGCCGTCTCGACCGACCACTCACATGCCGAGGCCCCGGTCGATGTCGTCATCACCGACACATCGTTCACCCTCAGTTGGTCCTCCGACGGGGAAGTGAAATTCTACTGGTGGCAGCCCATAGCCCGAAAGCTAGAGAGAGTAACTGTCAGTGATGCGAAGTCGTGGACGGCCACAGGTTTACAGCCCGAGTCGGAGCACGAGTTCAGTTTTTTCGGCGCGTTCTATGGCTGCAACGCTTGCACCACACGCTCCAGTACACCGGCCTTCGCCCAGCGGTTGAGCCGCACATAGATGGTTGCCAGTTGCCGAACTAGCCCGCGCCAGGTGTGTCCAGCGACAGCCAGGCGTCGTTGAAGTTTAAGACGAAGGCGTCAGGTGATCCTCCGCCACCACCGCCACCACCACCACCGCCGCCGACCCCCGAAGTCAGTATCGCCGCGGGATCGAACATTACCGAGGGCGGGACCGCTTCGTTTACGCTCACAGCCAATCCTGCGCCGACGTCATCCATCAATGTCAGCGTGTCGCCGTCGCAATCGGGAAGCTTCGGCGTTGGTAGTACTGCGAAGTCGGTCACGATTGGAGCCTCGGGAACTGCAACCGTCACATTCTCGACGACCAACGACAGCGTCGACGAGGCGGACGGCTCGGTCACAGCAACCGTCGACAGCGGCACCGGATATACGGTGTCGTCCAGCAAGGGCTCAGCGACGCTCGCCGTCGCGGATGATGATGTCCCAGAGCTGAGCATCGCCTCGGACGGCAATGTCACTGAGGGCTCTGCCGCGAGCTTCACGATCACCGCCTCTCCGACGCCACACACTGCGCTCACGGCAAACGTCGATATCACCGCAGCAGGGAGCTTCGGTGTCACGACCGGCACTCGGACCGTCACAATTCCCACCAGCGGCTCACAATCGTTCACAGTATCCACGAGCGGCGATACAACGGACGAGCCTCACGGCTCCGTCACTGCAGCGCTAAGCACGGGTACCGGTTACACGGTGTCGTCCAGCGCGGGATCTGCCAGTGCTACGGTCTCGGACAATGACGATCCGCCGGCTGCCAAACCGGTTGTCAGTATCACTGCGGGTTCGGACATCACCGAGGGCAACGATGCCTCGTTCACCGTCACTGTTTCTCCGCAGCAAACAGGCGGCTTAGGTGTTAGCCTTGTAGTGTCCGAGTCCGGCGCCTTTATTTCCCAAATCGAGCTGCAACATATTCTTCTCATGACCGAGCGGCTCACCGTTACCGTGAGCACGGGAGATGACTCGACCGACGAACCTGATGGTACAATCACGGCGACGATCCGTGACCTCGACACATACACCGTATCACCGACCGCAGGCTCAGCGACGCTCGCCGTCGCAGACAATGACGTGCCAGAACTGAGCATCACCTCGGACGGCAATGTCACTGAGGGCTCCGCCGCAAGCTTCACGATCACCGCCTCTCCGACGCCACACACTGCGCTCACTGCGAGCGTCTATATCGCCGCATCGGGAACCTTCGGTGTCACGACCGGGACACGGACCGTGACGATTCCCACCAGCGGCTCAAAAGTATTCACGGTGTCCACGAGCGGCGATTCCACCGACGAATCGAACGGCTCCGTCACTGCAACTCTGAGCACGGGTACCGGTTACACGGTGTCGTCCAGCGCCGGAACCGCCACAGCTACGGTCTCGGACGATGACGATCCGCCTGCGAAACCCGATACCGACACGGACACGGAAACCGATACGACATCCACCACCTGTGAGCTCCCTGATGACGCGATCACCGTGGCCGAAGTCACAGGCTGGCGCGATGCCCTCGATCCGAACAAGGCCAGCGCTGGAATCAATCGGTGGAATCGGATTCTCGAAGCCCTCGGTGTGGACACGGGAAGCGGCGTCACGGCGATGACTGCCGACCAGGCACAGGACGTCGCCGACTGGCTCGGCAACACGCGATGGGATCGCACGGCGCGCACTCTTACCGCACAAGATGATTGCGATGCTGAACCTTCTCCGCAACCTCTGCAGCAATCCACCCCTGAGATTAGTATCTCGAGCGGCTCCGACGTCACCGAGGGCGGGACCGTCACGTTCACCCTCACCGCGACCCCGGCGCCAACATCCGACATTAACGTATCTGTCTCTGTGACGGAGTCCGAGTCATTCACACAGCACGGCCAGACTGGAACTCGCACCGTCACGATAACGAGCACAGGTACCGCGTCGCTTACCGTCACCACCATCGATGATTCCAACGACGACTTCGCTGGCACGATCACCGCGACGGTGAAGGCCGGAACGGGCTACACCGTCTCCTCGACCGCAGGTTCGACGTACGCCAATGTGTACGACGACGATGATCCTACGGTCTTTGTCAACGCTGGCTCGGCGATCACCGAAGGCGCCGACGCGGTGTTCAAGTTCCAAGTCAGTGCGACCCAGACAAAGGCAATTCGTGTCAATCTGACCATCTCGCAATCAGGCGACTTCGTAACAACCGGAAAACGAACGATCACGATTACAACATCAGGTATCTACCACCTCATAGTGCCCACGACGGATGACTCCACCGAGGAATCGGCCGGCTCCGTCACGGTGACGATTAACCCCGGTGCCGGCTATACGTTGTCATGGTCGAGCTACGCGACCGTGAAGGTCTCAGATAACGACAAACCACTCATGGGCCGGAAACTAGCGAGCTCAACCTGCGTCACCGACAGCTTGAAAAAGAAGGTCCGCGATTACCACTACGACAACAGAAAGAAGCCTCCTGACCACGGCCTGAACTGGTGGCGCGTGCGCACCGCCTTCGCCGACGCCCCCGGGTCAAAGTACCCTCCCTACACCGCGGCCGAAGCCAGTGCGAATGAAGCGACATGGTCGGGTTGGACCCCTGTGCGTAAATCGCTCGAATGCATTGAGGACGCGATGGGAGGCCCTCCCGTTATCGATCCAACACACATCTACCAGATCATCCCCGGTGCAGGCCTGATCGATCCGCCGAATCGTCGGAACCAACTGTTCAGGGCGCACGATCCGGCCTATCGAACCAAGTCGTTCAAGATCAAACTGCGACAGCAGCCGCCACAAGACGTGACCGTGCGTCCAACCTTCGGCGAAGGCGAAGACCGACGCTGGTTCAAACAAGCGCTGGTCATTGACCCTCCGACGCTCACGTTCACGACCTCCAACTGGAAGGACTTCCAGACGTTTACCGTCACGGCGAAGCCAGACTTCAATCTCAGTGATGAGCAATTCGACATGAAGTTCTTGATCGATGGACAACCCAATGCCAAGGTCGTCCAGATTCGGTTGTTCTTCATCAATGGCGATAACGAGGTGGATCTCGTGACATACGATCCAATTGGCACGCGGCTCAAGCTGTTTGAAGGCGGCGCTGCTGTGGATTACAAGATCAAACTCGGCGGTGTGCCTGACAGCCCCGCCGTGATCACCTTCACCTCGGCCGACTCGAGCGCCGTGACAGTGTCACCGTCGAAGTTGACGTTCGATCTTGACAA
The DNA here is from genome assembly GCA_964291515.2 of Dehalococcoidia bacterium. GTDB lineage: Bacteria > Chloroflexota > Dehalococcoidia > Bin125 > Bin125 > Bin125. Next base: position 2,459,383 of record OZ219805.1, on the reverse strand, counting down.
CTGGGACCAATGGCAGACCGTGACCATCACGGCGATCCACGACGCAGACGCTCGGCACGAGAATGCCTCAATCATCGTGCGAACCAAGATGCCAGGCGCCAGGGTTCACTATACTCCCAATAATCCGTCATACCGGCACTACACAAGGCGCATCCACGTCAAGACGCTTGACGACGAACTGGCAGACGTCCTCCTGGACCGCACAGTCGTTAAGCTGATCGAGGGTAAGACGACGGGAACCTATACGGTCAGGCTCAACTCCGATCCTGGTGGCACTGTTACCGTCACGCCTAGCTCTGGCGATGCTGCACGTGTCTCTGTCAGCGGCGCCTTGACATTCAACAGTTCCAACTGGGCTCAAGAGCAGACCGTCACCGTCACGTCGCTACAGGACAGCGATGACGAGAACAACGTGGCCACCATCAGCCACACCATCGGGAACTACGGAGGAACCGCATCTGATGTCACGGTCAGGGTCACCGATGACGACCATGCCCCCGAGGTACAGATCTCGCTTGAGCGGATAGCCATGAACGAAGGACAGGTGAAGTCCTACGCCGTATGGATCAAGTCGGACCCAGGCGATGGCAACACTGTCACCGTGACGCCCAAGATCATAAACGCCGGCAGACAACTCGAGGTGCAGCCGAAGAAGCTCACCTTCACCGGTGGAGACAGCGGCAACTGGACTGAGAAGCGGCAGATTGCGGTGGATGCTTGGGTCTTCGTCGAGCCGAAGGGTAGAGTGTTTACCATTACGCATGCTGTCTCTGGCAACGGTGTCGGTTATCCCAGCAACATGACACTGCCAGATGTCCTGGTTGGCGTGGCTGATGATTGGTGGAAGCTTACGATTGAGTTCGATCGTAATCACAACCTCGAGCTGACTGAGGGCGCTACCGACGGCGTTGAGATTGGCGTGAAACTGTCGAATGACCCCGGAGCCGCTGGCTGGGACGAAAACAACGGCGACAGCGCCGAAGGCACCGTGACGCTGCAAACGCACCCGATGGGCAACTGTCTGGTCGCGGATCCGGCGACGTTGACGTTTACGACCGGGCCCAAGGGCAACTGGAAGACTTATCAAACGCTGATGATCAAGCCAAAGCCCGGCTGCCCTGCCGACGCCGTAAACAAACAACACTGGGTCAAGGTGTCGTTGGGAATGGCCCCGTACGAGCTGAAGTTCCTACCCGGCTACAGACACACGACAAAGGATGTCGTCACGCGGTCGATTGACGTCTTGTACAACGACAACGACCCGTAGAGCAATAACGTCAATCGTCGCCGATAAGCGAAACGACGATGTCTGGCGTGCCAACATTCCCCGCTCCCCCCGCTTGGGGGGAGCAAGACAACCAAAGGTCTACTCAGGGCGAGGCCGGCTTACGCATAAGTTTCACAAACTCTTTCGACAGAGCGAAACATACGAAGACGCGTATGGATTGCAGCGTCCTGCGATATCGCAAATGCATGATTCGTCTGTTAGTGTTCCTGCACACGATCGCCGACCCAGCCGGGGCCGTCGGTTCGGAGACACGGAGTCCGAAGTAGCTGGAGGTTCACCATGGTCCGCGATGCCGCACAGATCATCCTGCACCAACGCTTCCGAACCTGGCGCCTCCTGGCGATGGTTGCGCTCATTGGCACCGCGCTGATGGTCTCGACCGACGACTCAGGCGCGCAATCGCATGTGGACGTCGTCACCACGGACACGTCGATCACACTGACCTGGTCCGCTGAAGGGGACGTGTTCTTCTACTGGTGGCAGCCAGCGACCAGACAGCTGGAGAGAGTTGCACTCAGTGACACGAAGTCGTGGACGGCCACCGGACTGGAGCCCGAGTCCTACCACGAGTTCACGTTCTGGGGCGCGTTCAATGACAGTTTCAAGTTCAAGATAAAGGCAACCAACACTCCGCAGCCGACACCGGTGGTCAGCATCGCCGCCGGTGCGAACATCACGGAAGGCGGCGACGCGACGTTCACCTTGACAGCAGCGCCAGCGCCGACGCAGGCGATCGACGTGAAGGTCTCGCCGCTGCTCGCGGGCGACTACGGAATCTCCAGCGCGGACAAAACCGTTTCCGTTCCGACCTCGGGCACTGCAACCGTCACGTTCACCACAACAGACGACAGTGTCGACGAAGCGGGTGGCTCGGTGACCGCGTCGATCGTCAGTGGAACCGGCTACACCTCATCCACGACCAACGGTTCGGCGACCGTCGCGATCGCCGATAACGATGTCCCCGAACTGAGCATCGCCTCGGACGGCGATGTCACTGAGGGCACGGCCGCCAGTTTCACGATTACCGCTTCGCCGACCCCGCATACAGCGCTCAGTGTCGACGTTGGTGTGTCCGCGTCAGGTTCGTTTGGCGTCACCACCGGTACACAGACCATTACCGTTCCCACGAGCGGGAGCAAGACGTTCTCTGTCAGCACGACCGGCGACTCAACCGACGAGTCGGACGGCAGCGTCACGGTGCTGTTGGGCAGTGGGACTGGCTATGACGTTTCGTCAAGCGCGGGATCCGCGACCGCCGCCATTGCGGACGACGATGTTCCGCCGCAGGCCGATCCCGAGGTCAGTATCACTGCGGGATCAGCAATCACTGAGGGCAGCGATGCCACATTCACCATTAGTGTCAGCCCGATGCAAAGCGCCACCCTGGACGTAAGTGTCACCGTTTCGCAGACAGGCACTTACGCTTCAACCGGCCAGCAGACGGTGACGATTCCGACGTCAGGCAGCTACACGCTGACTGTTAGTACGACCAATGACTCCACCGACGAGCCGGATGGCTCCATCGTCGCCACACTTGATAGCGGTACCGGTTACACCGTCTCGTCGAGCAACGGCCACGCGACCGTGGCGGTGTCGGACGACGATGATCCGCCTCAGCCCGCACAAGCGCAGTCGGCGAAACAACAAATCTCGCACTGCCTCACCGGCAACATCCTCCAAACAGTGCGGGGCTACTACAACTCAAACAAGGACAAAGCTCCAAACTACGGCGAGAACTGGAAACGCGTCCTGATCACTTTCCGCGATGTCCAAGATGAGAATCTGACACCGTACACGGCGGCCGAAGCTCTGGAGAGCGAGACCGTCTGGTCAGGCTGGAAGCCTGTGCGAGAAGCAATTCAATGCATCGAGATCGTATTTCCCGTGCCGTCAGCCGACCCTGAGATTAGTATCGTCGGCAGCGCCGACGTAACCGAAGGCAGCAGCGTCAGCTTCACCGTCACCGCGACGCCTGCGCCGAGCGCCAATCTCGACGTTTCGGTGACTGTGACGCAATCCGGCACGTTCACAACGCAAACCGGTCCCCAGACCGCGACGATCGGCGCGACGGGTTCAACCTCATTCGCCATCTCAACCGACAACGACAGCACCGATGAACCCGACGGCTCCATCACCGCAACTGTGGACACAGGCACCGGCTACACGGTGTCATCGAGCGCAGGCACGGCGACCGTTAACGTCGCCGACGATGATGATGCACCGAAGAAGCAACAGACACAGACGCCCTCCTTCCGAATCATCACCAACGACATCACTCACCTAGGGCCTGTTCACATTGAGTTGAGCATGTCATAGATCAGGACGAGGTGGATGGCGGTGAGGAAGATGATGTCGAGTTTGTCGCAGCGAGAGTCGATCCGGTGGAAGCGCTTGAGGCGGCAGAAGAAGCGTTCGACCTCGTTGCGACGGCGGTAGACCGCACGGTCGTAGTCGTGCGGTTCGCGGCGGTTGGAGCGGGGTGGGACGACTGGTTGGTAGCCGAGTTCGAGCGCGACGCGTCGAGTCGCGTCGTCCTCGTAGGCGCGGTCCATGACGAGATAGGGTTGATTGCTGGCCGGACCGAGACGGCGTAGCAGTTCGCGGCCACAGGGCGCGTCGTGGCGCTGACCAGGTGAGAGACCGATGATCAGCGGGATGCGGTCGTTGGCGACCAGCGCGTGCAGCTTCGTCGTCAGGCCGCCCCGAGAGCGGCCGATCGCCTGGCGCCCCCTTTTCGTCGCGCGCCGGTGCCATGCATGTGCAGGTGGATGATCGTACTGTCCAGCGACAGCGTGTCGGCGTCCGACTCAACCAGCAACTCCTGCTGCAACGCTTGCACCACACGCTCCAGTACACCGGCCTTCGCCCAGCGGTTGAGCCGCACATAGATGGTGTGCCAGTTGCCGAACTCGCGCGGCAGCCCGCGCCAGGTGCAGCCCTGATAGTAGACATACAGCCAGGCGTCGAGCACCTGGCGGTGGGGAATCTTGAGATGATTGCCCGGCGGAGGCAGCAACGGCTCCAGCCGCGCATACTGTGCATCGCTCAGTTTCGTCTGATACGTCATCTGGTCACCCGGGCCGCGCCGCCATCCATCCCCACTCTGACACATCTACGCGCCAATGTGAACAGGCCCTAAACCGCCGGAACCATGTGATCTACGAGACTCCTACCGGAAACCGCTCAGCGAGCGTCACGTACCCCATCAAACTGCACGAACAACCGACGGGAACCGTAACGGTGCGCCCAGTCGTCGGCACGGGTTGGCAAACGCAAGCATTCGTGATCAGTCCAGAGACCCTCACGTTCACGACCAACGACTGGAACGTCAACCAGTCCTTCACGGTGACTTCCGCAAAGGACTTCAATAAAGTTAGCGAGACCGTGCAACTCAAGTTCACAGTCGACGAGCACCCAGGTGCCACGATCACACAGCAACCGCTGTACATCATCCACGGTGACGATCTCCAGGAGTACATCGAATATGGACCAGTTGAACCAACGGGTGAATGGTCCCAAGTGATCGAAGAAGGCGATCCGTTCAAGTTCCGTGTCCGCCTGGGAGCCGTGCCTGACAGAGAGATCACAGTGAAATTGAAGTACTTTGCACGTTTGAGTACGAGTGTCGTGGGCATCAACCCAAGCACTTTGACCTTCGACTCGACCAACTGGAACGTGTGGCAGAGTGTCGACATCACCGCCCTCGCCGACTCAGACACCAACAATAACTCGGCGGTGTTCACGATTAGCACGAAGATTCCGTCAGGTACCCAGCAAGACGGCCGCGCGGCCTTTAGCGATTACTCCAAGAACTACAGTGTCCACACTATCGACAACGATGTCCCACACGTCATGGTGAGTCGAACCAAGATCGACCTGACCGAGGGAGGTACCGCAACCTACAAAGCCAGGCTCAACCGAGACCCCGGCGACAATGTCACCGTCACGGTCACACCGAGTTCCGCTGATGCGAAGAGAGTCACGGTGAGTGGCGCGCTGACGTTCACTGGTGGTTCTGGTGGCAACTGGACAACGCCACGCCACAAACCATCACTGTCACCGCAATGCAGGACGACGATCGCGACGATCACACGGTCGAGATCAGCCATCAAGTGAGCGGCTTTGGTAGCGTTACGCCAAGTTACGTCCATGTCCTGGTCACCGACGATGATGCCGTACCTGAGGTCGTCGTCAGTCGACAGCAACTCGACATCACCGAGGGCGCATCCAGGACATACAGGGTGTGGCTACGCCTCGACCCCGGCGACGGTAAGACCGTCAATGTTGCCCCGCAATTCAGCGGCAGCGACATCACAGTCAACCCCACGTCGCTCAGCTTCACGGGTGGGTCCAACGGGAATTGGAACACCAAGCAGAGCGTTACCATAGCTTCGGCGAAGGACCAGGATCCAAACAACGAGAGTGTGACCATCAGCCACGTCATCTCTGGCAACGGTGATGGCTACAATGCGCAGACGCTGTCGCAATCCGTTGATGTCGTCGTGTTGGATGATGAGTCGAAGGTCGAGCTTGAGTTCGATCGCGATGTCATCGTCCTCAATGAAGGCGATACCTCTGGCGTAGAACTGAAAGTCCGACTGACCAACGACCCGGGTCAGGCGGGTGGGGCCAACAACCGGGTCCTGGTGACCACCTTTTCCAGCGGCACGTGGACGTACTTCCATGACTCTCCAGACAACCTATGGTTCACGACGGGACCTGATGGCAACTGGAACGAGTGGCAAACCTTCACCTTCACGCCTTCCAGCAGCTATGTGGACGACGGGAACACCACCCACGATCGCAAGCGACGCTATGTTGTGCTCGGCCATTTGCCCATACAGAACCTGCCTGGATATCCGGACACGGTCAACGACAAGGTCACCAAACCGATCGATTTCTTCTACTTCGACGACGAGGTCGCGGGCGAACTCACGCTCGAGCGCAGCAGCATGACAATCCCTGAGCAAGGCGGTCCTACAACCTACAAGCTCAAGCTCAACAGCGATCCCGGCGGGCCGGTCACGGTCACGATCACCAATCCGGACAATACGAAGCTGAAGATCTCTCCCGAGACCGTGACCTTCCCCTATGGCGGCCCAGGAGACTGGCATATCCAGGAAGTCACGCTAACCCCAATCGTCGATGACGATGCCACCGAGGAGACGCTGAGTATCGTGCATACGTACGACGGCTTCGGCTCAACCAATCAGCAACTGACCCCGTCAGAGCAACAACAGGCGCAGTCACTCCAGCAACAGACCTTGTCATTGACCATTACCGACCCCGGCGAACAGCTCAAGCTGGTCTACGACACCGACGACATCTACATCGAAGAACATTTCGACGCCGACGTCAGCGGGCTCACGGAGGCGCACTTTGACACCCTGCGCTCAGGCAAGTTCCTGCCTTGGAGCGTGCTGCCACGCAGTTCAATTCCTACAGACTCACACCCGACCGGTTCAATCACGCGCATTTGCATGGCACTCAACCGTGATCCTGAGGCACATGTACGGGTCGTCCTGGCGGACAAGCATTTGACGGACGGACAAGGTGGCACGGATACCACCCGGGTCCGATTCCGGCTCGATCACCCAACAAGTAGCTATAAGACGGGTTACAAACACTGGTGGGACTTCACATCGACCAACTGGAACGAGCAGGTTTGCTTCATCGTTACGGCAGGTGATGACGCAAAGATCAGCCACGTCGATGCTCAGGTCACCCCAATCATCGAGCGCATCTGGTACCCCGATCCCGGCCGTCAAGCGAGCCAAACGCCGGCCTCCGGGATTCACGTCGAGGCCCCGTCGTTCCGCGTCCGCGTGTTCGACAACGTCTGGAACCGGATCAGCATGTATCCGCGTGGCGGCGGATCCACGGTGAACCTCACCGAGGGCGGCGCTTCGAAGAAGATCCGGCTCGAGATGGTTAACATCCACTTAAGCAACGCCAAACTCACGGTGAACATCCCGGACGAGCACAAGGATGCGATCCGTGTCACGCCGAGTACCGTCTTCGGATTCCCCGCATGGAGAACCTTTGATTGGGGCTGCTCGAAGTTCGCGATCTATCGGGACGAGTACTGCTTGGACGTCACCGTCACGGCGCTGCCCGATAACGACTTGGTCGATGAAACGATCGAGCTGTCCTTCACGATCACCGGTCTCAGCGACGTAACTACGCCCACACCAAACACGATCACAATCAATGTGACCGACATCGCCAGCACGCCGGTCGAGATGGAGGTCGGGCCATCCTCGCTGTTCATGGTCGAGGAATCGATTTCGGACGACATCTGGATTCGACTCAAGCAGGACCCCGTGGTGGAGGTCGACGTGACTGCGACAGTCACCACCGGCGATGCGAACAAGGTGCGCATCCTGCCCGACAAGTTGACCTTCGACTCCAGCAACTATCGGACGTTCCAGCGCCTCAGTGTCGAAGCGTTAGCGGACTCGGATAGCGACAACGAAGCCGTCACGTTGACAATCAAGGGCAAAGGCGCTGGCCTGGTCATCGGTGATCATACGGTTGAAGCCGAGATCATCGACGACGACTGAGGCAAACGCTCTCACGGGAGGCAAACGCTCTCACGGTAGGACGAACAGTCGTCCACCCCGCCGACGAACAGTGCCGACGAACAGTGGTCAGTCTCGCTGATTACTGTTCTGTCGGCACCGGCGTGCAGATGTCGTCAATGCAGAACTGATTCTCGCGCAGCCGCTGCCAGTCTGCGTCGCTCAAGGACTCCAGTTGTGAGGCGTATTGGTCAGTGAACGCCTGCAGCTCCTCCTCGCTCCAGCGGTCGGTTGGCTCCGACCAGTCTGCCTGATGCACAATCTGATCGCAGTCGCCCGACTGCTGAGTCGGGACCGAACCGTATCCACTCGCCAAGTCGAACCTGGCCGAGATCACGCAGCGTTCACCTACGGCGAGCGCATTCTCCGGAGCCATGGCCGTCATGCTCAGCTCGCAGAGCCCGTGCTCATCACTCACTGACCGGTGGTGGAATGCAGATTCGCGAAACGAATGCTCGTCCAGGGTCAGCGACAGCTCGGGCAGGGTTTCGCAGGCGGCGACTGCGGCCAGCCGCTTGAGGTTCTCTTCACCGTTCACATACGGGCGAGTCAGTGCGACGTCTGCGCGGGCCTCGGCCGGCGAATCGATTCCGCCGAACCCCCAACCGCCCCACGTGACCAGCTCCTTACAGCCGGACGCGGAAATCCGTCCGTCGATGACTTCAACGACGCAGGACTCGCCATCGGCAAAGCGGAACGGTGCGGCTCGATTGGGGTCCTGCGCGACGCTGATGTAGTAGTAGCAGCGGCTCTCGACATGCACGTTGACGGCGTCGATCCGCTCGGTCGCAGCGAGACTCGCAGCGTCCGCCTCGATACGCAGATTGTTCGACGCGAGACAGGGGTCGCCGCTGCGCAGGTCCGATCCATAGTCTTGGCCTACGCCTGCGCCGATCCGCATTGACGGCAACTCATAGGCGGGAGTGCCCGATCCGCCACCCATCGTTAGCGGGCAAGGGCCATCGTATTGACGCGGGCCGCCCATGCTTCGACCGCCGTTTGTCACGATGTTGTACGCGGTGACCGTACAATCGACGCTGACGTCGTCCCGGTCAGGTCGTTCTGCGAACTGGTAGTAACGCCGGCCTCCCGAACCCGAAATCACGCCCCGCTCGACGACGGCGTCGTGGACGAATGATTGCGAATTGATCCGTAGCACCAGCGTCGGCAATCCTTGTGGCGGCTCGCCGTCGCCTCCTAATGCAGGGATCTCGACGCCATCGCGATGTCCAATCAGGACAATCCCGGTCCAGCAGGCCTCCGAGCCGCAGTCTTCGACTTCTCGATCAATCGCCGCGCGCAGCACCCGCGCTGTCCCCGCCGACGAATTGCTCCGTTCTACGTAGACTCCGCTGCCGACATAACTGCCCGCATCGATCGTCGCGGCAAGGCGCGAGAGCAGCAGGCCGTCGCTCTGCAGATGGGCGACGACGCGTCCAGGCGGCTGCAGTGGCAGTCGTAGGTAGAGCCGTCGTTCGTCGCGGTCCTGGCCGACTTGCAGATCGATTCGCAGCGGGAACGGAGCGCCGGGATTGTCGTGCAGGTGTATCAGGCGGAGCTGCGAGAATCCCTCGAACATGCCTTCGGGCAGCTCGCGCAGGGCGTTGCCGTTAAGCCGCAACTCTCGCAGCCTGCGCAGTCCCTCGAAGTCGCCAGCCTGGAGCGTCGTGATGTCGAGATCGCTGAGATCCAGTGCTCGGATCGCTCTCAGGTCGTCCGCATCAATGAACGCGCAGCTATGCACGTGGTCAGTCTGAGCGACAATCGCCTCGCGTACGGCGAGCGTTCGCGCGCAGATCCCAAGCTCCGCCGGCGGCTGCCAGGATGCGATGTCATCGGCACAGGCGCTGAGCGTGACCAGGCAGAGGACCACGGTGGCAATGGCGCCAACGATCCGAACCATGACCGGCCTCGTCTCAGCCGTCGGCGCTTGGCGCATGGCGCCTCTGATCTCAACAGTAGCGCGCCTGGGTTGCCGCTGTGATCAGGCCCTCGTAGGAAATAGGTACGTTTGGCGCTTAGGGATATGCTCATAGCCCATGTTGCGTCGGCACTGATTGCGTGACGACAACAGAATGGAGTCGGACATGTCGAGACTTTTGGACGGCCTGAGTTGGCTCTTCACCGTCAGACCGGTGATGACGCTGGTCGCGCTTCTGGTGATCACTGTTGTGCTCGGGGCCGGAATCACACAGATGGCCGACCCAGCCGACAACACCGTCTTCCTGCCGGAAGACAGCGACGTCACCCAGGCGACGGACACAATCGAGACGCTGTTCGGCAGCTCACAGGACGCGATCTCCGTCACGCTGCTCTTCCGCGGCGATGCGCTCACGCCTGACGGGTTGGCCCAGATCCATCAGGTCGTTGGTTCAGCCACGAGCGACTCAGTGGTGACGCCTTTCCTGGTACCCAATGGCGTGATCTCGCCGACGTTCCTGTTCGCCCAAGCGCTTGAGACGACCGACTTCGCCTCGCTCTCGCAGGAGCAGATCGATGGCGCCGCAGCCCAACTGCCACTCGGCCGGCTGATCGGTAGCGATGACGACGGCACGACTGTCGCGATTGCCAACATCCGTCTGTTCGAGGACGGCAACCAGGACGGCGACAAGACGGACGACGAAGAAGCGCTGGTTGATGCGCAGCTTCAGGTCCGCGACATCGCTGTCGACACGTCGGGTCCGCTGGACGGCAGTGGGCTTTCGGAAGCGACCACAGCCGAAGAGACCGACCGCGCAACTGGCACCGAGATGACGATCATCATGATCGTCGCCCTGGCGGTGATCGGCGTGCTGCTGTTGGCGTTCACTCGATCGCTGCTCGACCTGGGTCTGTCTCTGCTGGGCTTGATTCTCACGATCGTTTGGGTGATCGGGGCGCAGGGCTGGATGGGGCCGAACGGGCTCGGCCTGATCGGCGCGCCCAACACGATGACCACAATGGTCCCGGTGATGCTGATCGGTCTGGTCGTTGACTACGCCATCCAGACGATTGGCCTCTACCGCGAGTCGCGCGCCGATGGCAATGGGGCCCGTAAGGCCGCTCGGATTGGCTTGCGCTCCGTCCTCCTGCCGCTCTCGCTGGCCGCTGTGACCACGGTGGTTTCCTTCCTGACCAACGTTTCTTCGCCGATTCCCGCCAATGGCGACTTCGGTATCGTTGCTGCCGTCGGCGTGGTCGCCGGCCTGGTCGTGATGTTGGCGCTGCTCTCCTCGTCGCGCGCCCTGATCGATGGTCGACGCGAAGCGAACGGGAAACTCGGCGAGGCGAAGACGGTCTCCGGCGCGATCCCCGGCGTTGGACCAGCCGTCGAAGCGCTCGGCGGACTGCTCGCCCGTCGACCAGCGCCATTCCTGGTTGGCATCGGCGTGATCACCGTGATCCTCGGCATCGCCGCTACCGACATCAACACCGAGTTCAACTCGCGCGACTTCCTGCCGCGCGGCGGCGACGGCATCCGCGACGTGGAGACGCTTGACGCCGCCTTCGGCGGATCGACCGACGCCGTTCAGGTGGTGGTTGAGGCGGAGCTCACCAATGATCGCACGATCCGCAATATTCTCGACTTCGGAATGGCATTCGATGACGACCTGCGCCGGCCGGAAGGTGTCGTGACCGGTATCTCCTCGTCGTTTGGCCTGTTGCTCAACGACTGGATCACCGACGACGGCACGCCCGAGGACAAGTACGACGCCGAGTTGGTCACGATGACGGAAGCCGCGGACCAGTTCCGACTCAATCCCGACGACGTGCAGGCGATCATCGACCGCGTTGAGGAGCTCGATCCGATGGCGTTCAGCCAGGTGCTGCACGACGACCCCGACGGTGTCGACACCTTATTGATCCGTTTCGACGCTCTGACGGGCGATCAAGACCGCACCGGCCGCATGGTTGACGACATTGAGGGACTCTGGTTCGGCGACGACGAGGAAGTGACCGCCAGCTCCGGCGAAATCATTGGCCTCGAGGTCGTGGGGGCGATGACCGACAGCCAGACCGCCGCGATTGCGACGACCGTGATCGCCGCGATGGTCATCCTCACACTGTTCTTCTGGATCTCCGACGGTCGGCCTGAGCTCGGGTTTGTCGCCGTCTTCCCCATCGTGATGGTGCTCGCCTGCGTGCTGGGCACGATGTCGCTGGCGGGGATTCCCTACAACGTGATCACCGCGCTGATCACCGCGCTCTCGATCGGTATCGGCGTGGACTACACGATCCACATCATCCACCGATACGAGGAGGAATTCCATCATTCCAAGGATCCGGAGCAGGCGGCTCGGGTGACGCTGGGCACGACAGGCTCGGCGCTGCTCGGCTCCGCGCTGACCACGGCGCTCGGATTCGGTGTGCTGGTCTTCTCCTCGCTGACACCGTTCCAGCAGTTCGGTCTGGTCACGGCCATCACGATCGCCTACGCGCTGATCGCCGCAATCGTGGTCGTCCCACCGACGATGATTCTCTGGGGTGCCTACCAGAATCACCGTCTGCGCAGCGCCGCCCAACGCGCCGCCGAGGTGCTCGGCGAGTAGCGACTGGAACGAGCTCCCCCTCTGGGGGAGGGAACAAGTGACTCAAAGGCCTTCGCAGGCCCTTGCATCATCTCTTTCCTCCCCCTGCAGAGCCTGTCCCCGCGAAGGCGGGGAGGGAGGTGCCGAAGGCGGAGGGGGTCCTGCTCCACCAGTCCTAACTGGTACCTGCACCGGCAGGACCCCCTCAGTCGCTCCGCGACAGCTCCCCCTGCGAGGGGGAGCAAATTAATCTCAGGCCTCCCTTCGCCGGAATGACAAAGAAGTCGACGGGAATGACGAGGGGGCGGCTACCTGCGTGTGGAGCCCCCTCCGCCCCTACGGGGCATCTCCCCTGCACCCTTCCGTCATTCCCGCGCAGGGAGACCTTTGCATAATCCCTTTCCTCCCCCTTTGCAGGGGGAGGTGCCGAAGGCGGAGGGGGTCCTGCCCCACCAAGTCCTATCTGGTACGCGCGCCGGCAGGACCCCCTCAGTCGCTCCGCGACAGCTCCCCCTGCGAGGGGGAGCAAGTTAATCAAAGGTCTCCCTTCGCGGGAATGACGAGGGGGACGACGGGAACAACGAGGAGGGCGGCGGGCAGTCGGCGGATGCGTCGGCGGCGTGTTAACGTTCCGATGATGTAACTGGTCTTCTACATACATCGACTTCACTTATCGATACGGAGTTAATCGTTATCGGGATTGTTTTGTATAACGGTGCAGCAACGACGGGCCATAATCCGCGACGCTGTGGCGAACCGTGATCGGGGTATGCCGCCCGGAGCGGCAGGAGGTCCGCGTCATGAGACTCAGTGCAGCCGCTCGATTCCGCATGATGGCGGTGGCATCGCTGGTTGCGATGCTGGCCGCGGTTGGGTTCCTGGTGATCGACCGCGACGGCTCGACCGTGCAGGCGGCAAATTTCGGTTTCAGCCCCACGACCGTGTCCGCGATCACTGTCGAGGTCGGCAGGTCGCCCAGCTATACCGCACCGAATCTCGTGGGCATGGGCACGGGGAAGAAACAGTGCTATCAGGCGACAGTCGCACTTTCAACGACCGACAGCAACCTCAATGGACTCCATGTCCGTGGTTACCAGAAGGGGTTCACAGCTGGCAAGATCACACAAGACCTCAATAATATCAAGATCAAGGGGAAAGCGTCCGCTATTGCTGCAGAGAAGACCTACACCGTCACTGCTACATGTACTCTCACGTATTCGGGGCAATCGGCGACAACTGTTTCGTACACGATTCCGATTACGGTCATCGCGAAGCAGCCCGTCCCGATGGCGTTCTCCAGCGCCACCGTGGGACCCATCAAGCTGGTCAAGGGGCAGGAACTGCTCGCCGGCAATGACAAGGTGAACAATCCGATCGGGCAAGCAGTCTCAGGCGACACGGTCGGGACGGTCACCTATTCGATCAGTCCGGCTATCGGCAATGGTCTGAGCTTCAGCACCTCCACCGGCAAGATCACCGGCACCCCGACCGCGGCTGCGGCGGCTGTGAGCTACACCGTCACCGCGACCGACTCCAGGACCGACCCTGGTGTGCAGACCGCCGAATACACCGTCGATATCGAGGTGGTGGAGCCGTTTGCCTTCCCCAGCGCCGTGGTGAGTCACACGCTCTATCAGGATGACGTGCGCCCGACGATTCCGATTGCGGAGGCCGAAAACGCACGTGGCATGATCACGTATGAATCTCCCGACAAATATGGTGGCACGACCGCGTCGCGGGCTGATCTCGGACTCGCCTACATTGGTGTCCCAACGGGGTTCGAATATGTTTCTCATGGGGACGAGCCCCTTGGAGTCCATCGGTTCGAGATGACGGCCACTGAGACGTACCGCGGGCACGTCCGACAGACGGCGACGGTGCGATTCGTCTTCACGATGAAACTTCCCAAGGAGTTTCGTTATCTGAATACCGACCTCGGTCTGCAGGTCGTCAACCAGGGCGCGACGGTCAGCATCGACCCGCCGACATCTGAATGGTCAGTCGGTGCGGTCACGTACGCGATCTCGCCCCCGCTTCCAACCGGGCTGACGTTGTCGCCGACCGGCGGCGTGACCGGAACGGCGCCGTCGACCGCGGTGAAGAAGACCCGCTACACGGTCACCGCGACCGACTCAAAGTCGGGCACTGCGCAGACGGCGAGCTATTCCTTTGACCTGTTGGTCAAGCATGCGTCCACGATGTCCTTCGTGCCGAGTGCCCTGGGCACGATCGATGTCGAGGTCAATGAGGAGGCCCACTACGCCTTCCAGCCCCACACGCCGCTGCTGGTCAATGTGGCCGCCGGTTGTACGCCCGTGCCGATGCTCCAGGAACAGGTCAATGGGAATTGGGTCAACGCCGGCAATCCAGGTACCACGGGCACGATCAGGATGGTCCCGTCGCCGACCAAGACACCACCCGAGAACTACGCCCGCTATTACATTGAAGGAAGTCTCCCCGCTTCGGAGGTCGGTCAGACAACGCACTACAGGTTCACCCTCTTATGCAACCACGGTAATGTCAGGGAGGAAGTCAGATACACCTTCGCCCTGCAAGGTATCCCGCAGAAGATGAAGTTCAAGCCCAACGACCTGGGTGAGCACGTCGTCTACAAGGGCGTCGAGTACACATTCCAGCCGCCCGAGCTCGTTGCTGCCACAGGCGCCGTCACATATGCAAACACCACTGGACGCAATCTTCCCGGTGGCAGCAACGTGGTGGACGCGAACACCGGTGTGATCAGCGGAACCCCCACGTTGGCCGATCAGGGGCGTACGTACACGATCACCGCGACCGACTCAACGTCGCCAACGCCGCAGACCGCGAGCTTCACCATCCGCCTCTCGGTGTCCGAAGAGATGTCGTTCGCGAGCGCGAGCCTCCCTGATCAGACGCTGACGGTCGGTACGGCGATGACTGCACTCAATCCGCCAACGCTGAGCAACAGCGTCAGCGTGGTGAGGTACACGGTCTCGCCGAACATCTCTGCTGGGCTAAGGGTCGATAACAGCACGGGTGTGATTTCGGGGACGCCGAACGCGACCTCGGCCCCTACCACCTACACCATCACCGCGACCGACTCAACGTCGCCAACGCCGCAGACCGACACGTTCACTGTCAATATCAAGGTGAATCCGGCGACCGCGATGGCGTTCAGCGGGACGAAGTCGGACCAGGTTCTCGCGGCGGGCCATTCGGCGAGCATCACGGCGTTGGCGCCGACGAACTCAGTGGGGACACTCGCCTACAGCATCACGCCAGCGCTGCCGAACGGGCTCTCGTTGAGCACGACGTCCGGAGCGATCACCGGCACACCGACGGCAGCCAGCGCCAGCAGGAGCTACACGATCGCCGTCACCGACTCCAACAGTCAGTCGGCCAGCTACAGCTTCAACATCACGGTGGTGAAGCCGACGGTGAGTTTCAGCGCCGCGACGTCGAGTCCCGGCGAGGATGCCGGCACGCACAATGTGGCCGTCAGTCTCAGTCCCGCGCCGGCCGCGGCGACCACGGTGGCGTACACCGGCAGTGGCTCAGCGACATCGGGCTCCGATTACTCGACGCTCAGTGGCAGCGTGTCGGTCGCGAAGAGTGCAACGACGGTGAACATCCCCGTCACGATCACCGACGACAGCGTCGATGACGACGACGAGACAATCATCCTCACCCTGTCCTCAGGCGGGAACTACTACACGGTGGGTAGCACAAGCGTCCACACAGCCACAATCACCGACAACGACGACCCGCCTGCGCTGCCTGTCGTGTCGCTGGTTGCCAACGACACGGAAGTGGAAGAAGGCGTGGACGACCGGGCGAATGCCTCGATCAAGATCAACAGCACTGCCCATGGCTCAACGACTGTGTATTGGACAGCTTCGGCGACTGGAGGCTTGCACAGTACGACAAATGGATTCGGCAGCAACTCGTGGACATTTGCCCAAGGCGCCCACAACACTCAGCACATCAACATCTGGTTCGAGAACGAAAACACCACGACGGACGGGGTGGATGAACCCAACGCCACGTGGACGTTCACAGTCAACGCATCTGTCGGGAACTACACCATCGGCAACCCAAGCACGCTCAGCATCCCCGTCATCGACGGTGACCCAACCATCGTGAGCCTGGCTCGCGTGGACAGTGGGAACATCGCTGAGGGTGGCACGAGCGCGAAGGCGAACGCTGAGTTCACCGTGACCCTGGGTCGTCAATTGGTTGCTGGTGAGACGATCGAAGTGCCGCTGATCCTGTCAGGCACGGGTGTGACGGCGGACGACGTGAACATCGCGAAGAAGTCGGGCGCGATGATCAACAAGGGTGTAGCGGTCGGAAGCGGCGGCTCGACGACGCCAACGGTGACCTTCACCGGCCACGACACGGACACCGTCCGAACCGCGACACTGCTCCTGACCTCACCGACAGACAGCGATACCGATTCGGCAGAGACGATCACGGTCGCGCTCGGTCCCGACGACACGAGCACGATCGGGTTCGACAATGCGAGCCGCGCAACAAACGTCGGCGGCGGCGCAGACCCGCACTCGACCGCCAAAACGTTCGACGTGTCTGTCGACTCGGAGACAGCCCCCACGCCGGTCCTGACGATCGCGGGCGGTTCCGCGGTCACGGAAGGCACAGCGGCCAGCTTCACGGTCAATGCGAGTCCAAGCGCTACAGGCTCGATCACGGTGAAATACACGGTGACGCAGAGCGGTGCCTTCGTGGCGTCGGGCAACCTGAGCTCACAGACGGTGTCGCTCAGTGGTGGCAGCGCGACTATCACGGTGGCAACGGTCGGCGACACCACCGACGAAGCCAGCGGCTCAGTCACGGTGACGCTGAATGCCGGCACTGGCTACACCCTGGGCAGCACCAAGACGGCAACAGTCACCGTCAACGACGACGACGATCCGCCACCAGCCACGCCGGTCGTGAGCATCACCGCTGGAAGTGCTGTCGCGGAAGGCACAGTCGCCAGCTTCACCTTGTCTGCGAGTCCGGCCCCGGGCAGCGCGGTCACGTTGAAGTACACGGTGACGCAGTCTGGTTTGTTCGTGGCCTCCGGCGACCTCAGCACCCAGACCGTTTCGATGGGGACTGGCAGCGGGACGATCACGGTGCCGACGGTCGATGACAGCCTCGACGAGGCGAACGGGTCGGTCACGGTGACGTTGAACTCGGGAACGGGTTACTCGGTGCACAACTCGGACGGTGCGGCAACCGTCACGGTCACGGATGACGACGTGACCGAGGTATCGTTCGCCACGGCGACATCGAGCGGTGCTGAGGGCAGTGGCACGAAGACGGTGAGGGTCAATCTCTCGCCGGCCCCCGCGACCTCGTTGACGCTGAACTACACGGTCAGCGGCACCGCGACCTCGGGCAGTGACTACACGTCTATTGGCACCAGCGTGAGTGTGCCGTCGGGTAGCTCGTCCGTCAACATCTCTGTGCCGATCAGGGACGACAGTGCGGATGAGGTCGACGAGACCGTAATCATCACGCTGGCGGCAGGTTCTCACTACACAATCGATAACTCGGCCAACGTGCATACGTTGACGATCACGGACACCGATGTGCCTGCAGTGTCGTTTGGCGCGTCGACGTCGAACATCGCTGAGGGTGGTAGATCGAAGAACATCACCGTGAATATCTCGCCAGCGCCGGCGACCGGGCTCACAGTGGCCTACACCGTCAGTGGGACCGCGACCTCGGGCAGCGACTACACGGCGCCCAGTGGGTCACTCAGCGTTGCAGCGGGTCAGACTACTGTGACAATCCCTGTCGCGGTGCTCGACGATTCGGTAGTCAACGAAAGCAGCGAGACGGTGATCCTGACGCTGTTGAGTGGCACGGGCTACACCAAAGGCTCGCCGTCTGTGCACACGCTGTCCATCAACGACAACGACGGCACCCCAACCGTGAGGTTCAACACGTCGAGCGCGACGATCATGGAAGGTCCGAGCAAGGCGCAGAGCGTGCGGATCAACCTCAGTCCCGCGCCGACCTCGCAGATCACATTGCGCTATAACATCGGCGGCACTGCGACCGCTGGCAGCGACTACAACACGCTGAGTGGGTCGAAGACTGTCACTGCTGGGAGCACCAGTACGACGATCTCAGTCGTCATCATCGATGACAGCATCGAGGACACGGGCGAGACCGTCGTGTTGACGTTGCAGGGCGGCACCGGCTACACGGTGGGATCGCCGAGCACGTTCACGCTGACGATCACCAACGACGACCGGCCGGCGTCCACGCCAGCGAGGTCGCAGCGCAAGGCGTACATCCCGTCCGACCCGCCGAACTTCTGTCGCGGCGCCGTCAGCGAGGTCGCCGATCCGCCACAGCAGCCGTTCCCCACGCTGGGTCGTGAAGTCGCCCCGCAGCGCCCGTGTCGAGGTTCCGGAACGCTGACGCTCCACGACCTCGCCGACACGCTCGACGACGATCAGACCAAGCTCGAACGCGGCTTCTACATCACGGCCCAGTTGCACTCGACGTCGGACTATCGGTCGCGATTCCGCGGCGGCAGCGGCAGCAAGCTGTACGTGGTCGATTCAAGCACTGAGGCTCGGTATCAGCTCCTGGGTGGGGCTCGCCGAATGATTGAGCTCTCGCTGTGGCTGATCGTCAAGAACCCAATCCAGGATTCGAACACGGTGGCGCGACTTGGTCGTGAAGCAGGATTGAGCGAAGAGTTCAGCATCTGTCTGCCCTACGAGCCCACGAAGCGGCAACCGGTCGCCGATATCGCACGCTGGGATCCGTCGTCGCTGAGTTGGGACATCCTCGAGCACACGCTGACGGAGTCGGACGATCAAGTCTGTGCACTGACAGACCAGGTCAGCAGCTTCGTCCTCGTCACGCCTGAACCGCAACCATCGGCCAGTAGCGGCATCCCACAGCCTGGCGACCCGCAGTAGGAGGTCGGAGGCGGGCATTGGCGAAATGCCCGTCTCCGTCACTCCCGCCTTTCACCTCTGTCTATCCCGCCTTCCACCTCCGTCATTCCCGCCTTCCACGTCCATCCTTCGCGACTTCCACGTCCGTCCTTTCCGCACTACTTCCGTCATTCCCGCGCAGGCGGGAATCCATCCTGTGAGCAGTGTGTGCGCTGCACCCAAGTCCATGGATGTCCACAATCGACTCACTCGCCAGACATGCACATCTAGAGGGTGAATGACTGTCCTCAAGAATGGATTCCCGCCTTCGCGGGAATGACGAGGAGGGCAGCGGGAATCTCGCCGCGTCGTGCAGAGCTGTTGAGCAGCCGCGAACGTGTCGACCGGACCGCCGGACGGTTGTGAACGCTGCGAGATACCCGCGGCAAGCGCGGGTATGACGAGTTGTGAATGGGCGCGGGTATGACGAGTTCGGCGTCCGCAGGGCTATTGCTTCCCTGGAGTTGGGTAGGCTGGCCTTTGAGAGATCGGAGTGCTTGCGATGCGTGAAACTCAGGTGCTGGTCATTGGCGGCAGTCTGATTGGGTTGACTTCCTCACTGTTGCTGTCGAGCCTCGGCGTCGAGCACATCCTGGTCGACCGTCGGCCGCACACGAGCGATCACCCGCGGGCTCGGCTGTACGACCGTCGCACCCTGGAGCTGCTGCGTCGATTTGGCGTGAACAAGGACGTTGAGGCGACTGGCATCGGGGACCTTTGGACTCGGCAGAATCGCTGGATTGAGAGTCTGTCCGGAAAGAACATCGCCGCCGTGCCGACCGAGTCGTTCCAGATGGCGCCGGCCGACTACAGTCCCAGCATCCCGGTGATGGGCGCGCAGGACATGATCGAGGCGACCCTGCTCGCCAAAGCGCGCGAGTCTGACATTGCCGATGTCCGCTTCTACACCAGCGCGGAGGAGCTCACCCAAGATGCCGATGGCTGCTCCGCAACACTGATCGATCGGGAGAGCGGCGAGGGTGAGCCAATCCGAGCGCAATACGTCGTCGCGGCAGACGGTGTCCACAGCGCCACTCGCGACCTGATCGGCTGTCCGCTTGATAACGACAGCTTCGACTTCTACTTGCAGGACATCCTGTTCCACGCTGATCTGTCGCGCTGGACCGGTGAGCGCGTGGGCGGACTGATTTTCATCATGACGTCCTACGGTATGGGCGTGTACCAGCCGATGGACGGGGCCACCCGCTGGCGTGTCCAACTGCCCGGTTGGGATCCGAGCCGCGGCGATCTCACAATGGACGTGGCGCGCGAGTACATCGTCGAAGCGGTGGGCGTTGATGCATCCGAGCTGGACTTCGAGATCGAGAGCATTCGTCCTTGGAACTTCATCGCGGGACTGTCGGAGCGCTTCTCGAACGGTCGCGTGTTCCTCGTCGGCGATGCGGCGCACGCATTCATCCCGACGGGCGGGATGGGCAGCAACACCGGGTTCTCCGGCGCTCATAATCTGTGTTGGAAGTTGGCATTCGTGCTGGCTGGGCACTCGCCCGCTTCATTGCTTGAGACCTACGAGGAAGAACACCGACGGATTGCGACGCGTCGGGTGCGACTGAGCATCGAGAACGCGGCTCTGACTGGCGCAATCGCCCGCGCCTATCAGACCGGCGGCGATATTGCCGAGGCCGAACGTAACTGTCACCAGTACGGCAGCTACGAGGGCATGATCATGGGCTACGAGTATGAGTCGCAACTCTGTCAGCTTGAGCAGGATCCGCCGCCGGTCGTCGAGAACGAGCACCGCGACTTCATCCCGGTCGTGCGTGGTGGACGTCGGGCGCCGCATGCCTGGCTCGATCCGCATCGCACCGTCTCGACGCTCGACTGGTTCGGCAAGGACTACGTGGTGATGCTCTGTCAGGGCGAGCATGAGGGCTGGCATTCGGCCGTTGACCACTACCGCAGCCGAGGCTTCCCAATACGCATTGAACACATGCGTCATGCGACCAATACGCCGTACGCTGAATCGGAGGCGGTCGTCGTCCGCCCCGACGGTGTGATCGCGGCGCACACCACAACAGCCGACCCGCGTTCAGCCGCGGAGCTACTCGAGCAATACCTGCCGCTGGGGTAATCGCAGACGGCATTGTGCGAACGGCATTGTGCGAACGTCGAGAGCCGCGCGCCTGGTGATAGGCTTGCCGCCCAACCTACATAAGCAAACAACTGTAAGCAGTGGAGCTTGACATGAATACCGAACAAGCGGCTGAGCTGATCGGACAGGTGCGCGAGTTGGCGCGAGGGCCAATCCGCGAGCGCGCGGAGCAGGCCGACGCGACCGGCACGCTGCCCAAGGAGAACTACGTGGAGCTGTCGCAGCTCGGCATTCCCGGTCTGCTGTTGCCCGAGGCGTTCGGCGGACTCGAGGCGGATGGCGCGACGTTCCTCAAGGTGATCGAGGAGATCGCCTATGGTGATGCGTCGACGGCGGTGGTCGTCAATATGCATATCCTGATCGCGGCGTTCATCAATGCGCTGCCGCCCTTTGCCAACCGCGACGCGGTGTTGCGCGCCTGCGCTGCTGGCGACTGGATCTGCGGGCCGGGCAGTATCCCGTCGCGCGAGTTGGACAACACCAGCACGGGGTTCCGCGCGGTCGAGGATGGCTCCGACCTGGTCATCTCCGGACGCGGCGGGTTCGGCTCAGGCGCGGACAATGCGCGGTTCGTCTTTCTCGGCGGCGTGATTCCCAAGGAATCGGGTTCCGACCTCGTCGTGGCCTTCCCAGAGTTGGACAACCCCGCCATCACCAATCGTGGCAATTGGAACGCGATGGGTCTACGTTCGACCGCCTCGAACGATGTCGTGGTCGAGGACCTGCGCATTCCGCGCTCCGACTGCATGGTGGTGCCGATGTCCATGGTCGAGGTCGCCCAACAGATGATGCCCCAACCGCAGTGGCAGCGTCGCGCGATACCGGCGCTGGGCATCCTGGCCATCTGGGTGGGGGCGTCCAAGGCGATGTTCGACGAGACGGTCGGATATCTGAAGAAGCGCCGTGGATATCTGGGCACGGCCGGCACGCCGTTCGGCGGCTCGACCGAGACACGCGACAAACAAGCCTGGGCTCAGATGGAGCTGGGCGAAATGGACGCCTGGATCGGCTCGGGCGAGGTCATGCTCGCCCACATGCAGGAGCAGGTGGAGATTCCGTACCCGGATCGTCAGTCGTTCACCCGCATGCAGGTGCGCACGACGTACCACCTGCGTCGCATGTCAGAGGAAGTCGCGCGTCTGGGATTGTCGACGACCGGGGCACACGCCTACGTCAAAGGTTCGCTGCTCGAGCGTCTCTATCGAGACCTGACAGGCGGCAACGTGATGGCCTGGAAGACCGGCGAACTCAGGCAGTCGCTCGGCTTGGCGGCACTGGGAGAACCGATTGTGATCGCCGGTCCCGCCGGTACCTAGGGCGGGTTTTGGACGTGCACCAAAAGCTCTAGACTGACGACGGTAGCGGCCCTGTGACGTTGCTGGCGATGTTGACTCTCGCACCTGAAATGGTCATGCACCATGTTTTTTTTCGCGTTGCGTCGCTTCGTCGCCGGATTGGTCGCAGGGCTGGTCGGGCAGTTGCTGTTGGTGATGCCGCAGCGGGTCACCTTGCGTCTGATGCAGCGCATGATTGCGGGTCGGATGACCTTCGACGCGCTGGCGAGTCGGCCGGACGGTATTCATGTCCTGCTGTGCGGCGCGGGCGGGCCCCTGAGTGACGTCAAGCGATCAGGTCCATGCGTGGCGGTGCAAGCTGGATCGCATCTGTTCGTGATCGATGCCGGGACGAATGGCGCGCGCAACCTGGGACGGTTCGCAGTCGATCAGGGTCGTGTGGAGGCTGTCTTCCTGACCCATGCGCACTCGGATCACATCGACGGGTTGGGCGAGCTGGGCATGCTGCGCTGGGTGTCGGCCGGCAGCGATCGGCCGCTGGCCGTGTACGGTCCGCCAGTGGTCGGGGATGTCGTCGCCGGCTTCAATCAAGCCTATGCGGCAGACTTCGGCTATCGCGTCGACCACCACGGATCGGATGTCGTGCCGCCAAGCGGAGGCGGGTTGGAAGCCAACCCATTCCCGTTGCCCGACGACGGTGAACTGCCTGTAGTGCTCGAAACCACGGACGGAGTGCGGATCAGCGCATTCTCGGTTGCCCACGAGCCCGTCAGCGAGGCAGTGGGGTATCGCATCGACTATCGGGGCCGATCCATTGTGATCAGCGGCGATACCGAATACTCGACCAATCTGATTCGACATGCGCAGGGCGTGGACCTGCTGGTGCATGAGGCGCTATCAACCACCCTGACCAAGCAGATCGCAGCCGCGGCTGAGGCGGCTGGTCGGACACGAACGGCGGGCATGATGCGCGACGTGTTGTCATACCACACTACGCCGGTCGAGGCCGCGCAGGCGGCATCCGAGTGCGGTGCGGGACAATTGCTGTTCTACCACATCGCGCCGCCGCCTGCGACCTCGGCGCTAGAGCGAATCTTTCTCAGCGGTGTCAGCAATGTCTACGACGGCAAGGTCACGCTCGGTGAAGATGGCACATTGATCTCGCTACCGCTTGAGTAACGCCGGTTCCGCCCTGGGCAGAGACGGCAAAGACAGCAATGACGAGGTAGGTGAGAGTCCGTTGTACCTGGGTGCAGTACGGGATCTTCTTCAGCACACCATCCCCATAACCGGGGCTGGTGCGGACCAGCGTTGCGAGCGCCGTCCGCGCGCCTCCCAGTTCACGTCCCTGGCGGATGGTTAGGTGTTCCAAGCACCATCCAAATTTGCTAGGATCGCTATCCAATCGGTGGACGACTGGATGGGGGGACGCGATGGCCACGAGAACCAGCATGAGAAGCAGATTGACGGGTGTTGGGTCGCGAGTCTGGCGGATGCTGGCGATGGTCGTGCTGATCGGCGCGGCGCTTGCGGTCTCGACCGACCACTCACAAGCCGAGGCCCCGGTCGATGTCGTCATCACCGACACATCGTTCACCCTCAGTTGGTCCGCCGACGGGGAAGTGAAATTCTACTGGTGGCAGCCAATAGCCCGAAAGCTAGAGAGAGTAACTGTCAGTGATGCGAAGTCGTGGACGGCCACAGGCTTACAGCCCGAGTCGGAGCACGAGTTCAGTTTCTTTGGCGCGTTCTATGGCTCGCTGAAGTTTAAGACGAAGGCGTCAGGTGATCCTCCGCCACCGCCGCCACCACCACCACCGCCGCCGCCGACACCCGAAGTCAGCATCGCCGCGGGCACCGACATTACGGAAGGCGGTACCGCTTCGTTTACGCTCACAGCCAATCCTGCGCCGACGTCATCCATCAATGTCAGCGTGTCGCCGTCGCAGTCTGGCGCTTATGGGGTTGGAAGTACTGCCAAGACGGTCACGATCACGACTTCGGGAACCGCAACCGTCACATTCTCGACGACCAACGACAGCGTCGACGAAGCGGACGGCTCGGTCACAGCAACCATCGACAGCGGCAATGGCTATACGGCATCGAGCAGCAAGGGCTCGGCCACGCTCGCAGTTATCGATGATGATGTCCCAGAACTGAGCATCGCCTCGGACGGCAATGTGTCTGAGGGCTCCGCCGCAAGCTTCACCATCACCGCCTCTCCGACCCCTCACACTGCGCTCACGGCAAACGTCGATATCACCGCAGCGGGGAGTTTCGGTGTCACGACCGGCGCTCGGACCGTTACGATTCCCACCAGCGGCTCACAATCGTTCACGGTGTCCACGAGCGGCGATACCACCGACGAACCTCACGGCTCCGTCACCGCAACTCTGAGCTCGGGTACCGGCTACACGGTGTCGTCCAGCGCAGGATCAGCCAGTGCGACGGTCTCGGACGATGACGATCCGCCGCCTACCCTCCCGGTTGTCAGCATCGCCTCGGACGGCAATGTGTCTGAGGGCTCCGCCGCAAGCTTCACCATCACCGCCTCTCCGACGCCACACACTGCGCTCACTGCGAGCGTCTATATCGCCGCATCGGGAACCTTCGGCGTCACGACCGGCACACGGACCGTGACGATTCCCACCAGCGGCTCAAAATTATTCACGGTGTCCACGAGCGGCGATTCCACCGACGAATCGAACGGCTCCGTCACTGCAACTCTGAGCACGGGTACCGGTTATACGGTGTCGTCCAGCGCGGGATCAGCTAGTGCTACGGTCTCGGACGATGACGATCCGCCGCCTACCCTCCCGGTTGTCAGCATCGCCTCGGACGGCAATGTGTCTGAGGGCTCCGCCGCAAGCTTCACCATCACCGCCTCTCCGACCCCTCACACTGCGCTCACGGCAAACGTCGATATCACCGCAGCCGGGAGCTTTGGTGTCACCACCGGTACTCGGACCGTCACGATTCCCACCAGCGGCTCACAATCGTTCACGGTGTCCACGAGCGGCGATACCACCGACGAGCCTCACGGCTCCGTCACTGCAGCGCTAAGCACGGGTACCGGTTACACGGTGTCGTCCAGCGCAGGATCAGCCAGTGCGACGGTCTCAGACGATGACGATCCGCCGCATCCCGACATAAACAGAGTCGTCAGTATCACCGCGGGTTCGGATATCACCGAGGGCGACGACGCCTCCTTCACTATCACTGTTAGTCCGAAGCCTTTCGGCAGTTATGGCGTTCTCCTCACAGTGACCCAGACCGGCGCCTTTTTGTCCCAAAACGAGCTGCATTATCTGCTCCTGGGTATCACATCTATGCCGCACACCATTACCGTTAGCACGATCGATGACTCGACCGACGAAATTGATGGAACGCTCACGGCGACAATCAAGGATATGGGAGTCTATACCATCTCACCGACCGCAGGCTCAGCGACGCTCGCCGTCGCGGACAATGACGATCCGCCGGCGCAGCCCGATACTGACACTGACACGGAATCCGACACAACATCCACCACCTGCGAGCTCCCTGACGACGCGATCACTGCGGACGAAGTCACAGGCTGGCGCGACGCCCTCGATCCGATTAAGGCCGCCGCTGGTATCACGCGCTGGAATCGGGTGCTCGAAGCCTTCGACGTGGACACAGAGACCGGCCTCACGGCGATGACTGCCGACCAAGCGCAGGACGTCGCCGACTGGCTCGGCAACACGCGCTGGGATCGCACCGCCCGCACGCTTGCCGCTCAAGAGTCATGTGATGCTGAACCTACTCCACAACCGCTCTCGGCCGAGCCTGAGATCAGTATTGCCAGCAGTTCTGACATCAGCGAGGGCGGCACCGTCACGTTCACCCTGACTGCAACTCCCGCGCCCACGGCCGATGTTGCTGTATCGGTCAGCGTGACGCAGTCGGGCTCTTATACCAGTCAGGCTGGGGTGCGCACCGTGACGATTACGAGCACGGGGACCGCATCGTTTACCGTCACCACCCTCGACGATTCCAACGACGAGCCCGATGGCTCTGTCACCGCGACCGTCAACACGGGTACCGGTTACACCGTGTCTACCAGTGCAAACACCATCACCACTAACATCGCGGACAATGATGATCCGCCCCTGCCTGAGATTAGTATCAGCGGTGGCTCGGCCGTTGCTGAAGGGAGCAACGTCAGCTTTACTGTGACTGCGACGCCTGCTCCGACCGCGGCCCTTGATGTGTCTGTCACCGTGACGCAGTCAGGATCGTTCACGACTCAAACTGGGACCCAGACTGTGACCATCCTTGCGACCGGCAGTACCTCCTTTACCATTTCGACGGACAACGACGCCACGGACGAGCCAGATGGTTCGGTCACGGCCACGATCGATACAGGCACTGGGTACACCGTGTCGTCGAGCGCCGGAGCAACCACGGTCAACGTCACCGATAATGATGATCCGCCGAAAAAGCAGGAGCGGGCCACGCCCACCATTACCATCGCTGATGCTTCGGTGAGCGAGGGCGGTGAGATGATGTTCACGGTATCGGTTAGTCCCGCGCACACCGACCCGATCACCCTCAGCTATGAGACCGTCGACGGCACAGCCATCTCCCATCCTGACGTGAATGACTACACCGCAGCGAGCGGCCAAGTCAAGATTCCTGCGAACGACGCTTCCGCGACCATCACCGTGCAAACAACAGAGGATTCCGACCTTGAAATCGACGACCAATTTACCCTCGTCCTGTCCAAGCCAGCGGATGCACCGGATGATGTCGTCCTTGGCAAGAGCACTGCCATTGGCACGATCACCGATAACGAGGTCACCACAGGCGGCTCTCTCAACTACCGGTGCATCCGCGACGAGGTCACGGACAAGTGCTATGCCGAAAATATGCTCTTGGCGGCGCACGCGACGTACGGGTATAACGCCGGCAAGAACATGAACATCACAGATCGACTTTATAGGCCATTCAGGCTACTGCACGAAGGTCGGGATTACGAACTTGCCGTGTACCTCAGTAGGCCGATCCATCGCACTGTCACTTTCCAGCCGTACGTCGTTCAAGAGAACGTGAGATCGTTCGTCACCCTTGAGCCCAAATATATCGTGATGACCCCGGAGAACTCACACATCGCTCAGAAACTGACGATCCGGGCCCTCCCTGACTATAACTACGGCACTGAAAACGTTACGGTGCGGCTGCGCCAGGTCGAGTTCACCAATCCCTTCTTTCGAAAGGGACTTATAGAGCAGATTACCCAAGCGAGGTTGACGGGGATGTGGATAGCGGGTAAACTGTGTCCTTAGAGGGAGCGAAAGAGATGAGCAAGAAGGCACCTGGTAAGAACTACCGCACGGGACTCAGCCTGATTCAGTTGCAGGATATGTTCCCAGACAACGAGACGGCTGAACAGTGGTTCATCGAGGCTCGCTGGCCGGACGGCGTTCGTTGCCCCAAGTGCGAGTCCGGTAACATCCAGGAACGCGCGAGCCGTAAGCCGCAGCCGTTCCGCTGCCGAGACTGTCGCAAGGATTTCTCGGTCAAGACGGATACGCTGATGCATTCCAGTCCGCTATCTTGCCGCAAATGGGCAATCGCGATCTACCTGTTCAACACTGGGATCAAGGGCGTCAGCAGCATGAAACTCCACCGCGACCTCGGCATTTCGCAGAAGGCCGCGTGGCACATGGCGCACAGGATCAGGGAGTCGTGGGAAGACGAGCAGCCGCCATTCTCGGGGCCGGTTGAGGTTGATGAGAGCTACTTCGGTGGCAAGGAAGCCAACAAGCACTCCGACAAGAAGCTCCGCGCCGGTCGCGGGACTATCGGCAAGGCCGCTGTGGTTGGCGCGAAGGACCGTGAGACCAACCATGTATCTGCTCACGTGGTCGGCTCTGTAGATCGCCCGACCCTGCATGGGTTCGTTGATGACCACGTAGAACGCGGCGCTACCCTCTTCACCGATGAGCATCCCGCCTACAGGGGCGCGAGAATGCGCCACAGTGCGGTCAAGCACTCGGTTGGTGAGTACGTGGACGGCATGGCTCACACCAACGGGATTGAGTCATTCTGGGCATTGATGAAGCGTGGCTACCACGGGACCTACCACCAGATGTCGCCCAAGCACCTAAACCGCTACGTGACTGAATTCTCCGGTCGCCACAACGCGCGACCCCTCGACACAATCGACCAGATGGAAGGAACGGTGCGCGGCATGGATGGCAAACGACTCAAGTACGAGGACCTGATCGCGTGACGACTTCGCAATCACCCCAGGTCAGCATTGACTGCGCTGACTTCCGTGACTTCCTCGACTCATTGGACGCAGGTTCAGTCGATTTGGTTCTGACCGATCCGCCCTACGGCATTAGTCGCGAGACAGGATTCGATCAGGTCAAGAACGGCGTCGAGCGATTTGCCGTCTCGATGGACTTCGGCTCGTGGGATCACGAGGAGATCGACTTGGACGCACTGGCGACCGGCCTGTATCGCGTCTTGCGCAAGGGCGGCACTGCCATCGTGTGGTTCGACATATGGAAGTTGTCTGACCTGCGCAACGCGCTTAGTCGGGCTGGGTTCAAGATGTTTCGTCAGATCGTCTGGGAAAAGACCAATCCTGTCCCGCTCAACGCCAGCGTCAACTACCTGACCAACAGCCGCGAGATGGCGATCCTCTGTGTAAAGGGCGGCAAGCCAACGTTCCACGGATACTACGACAACGGCATCTACTCGCTGCCGATTCCGCGCTTCAATGGCCATCGCATCCATAGGACGCAGAAGCCGGTGGAATTGTTCAGCGATCTCGTTCTGAAGCACAGCAACCAGGGCGACCTAGTGATCGATCCATTCCTCGGTAGTGGCACAACTGCCGTTGCTGCACGGGGGGGGGGGGGGCAGATTCTTCGCTGGATGCGACATCGATCCCAGCTATGCGGAAGCTGCTACTCGCAGGCTGAACGATGGTTAGGCTTCAGCGGCTGGTCGCCCCCAAGCGGTCGAATAAGAAGACCAAGGCGGCCCTCTTCCTGGAACTCGCCCAACCGGATAGCGAGGGGTTTAGCCGACCGGTCCCAGTTTCTGAGTTCGTCGGCAAGTATGACGGCCTGCAAATGGGCAACGGTGGCAGTTGGTGTCGAGACGACGGCGGACTGGCGCGGAAATTCAACATCCGTCGCAACAAGCAAAAGGGCGCAATCGTGAGTGTCCAACTGCAAGGCCACAAGAAGGCACCGATCCTCAAGCCGATCCCCGCTCACATCAAGAAGCAAGTAGGCGAACAGCAATGCGCTGTGCTCGGCATCGGAGCCAACATCGAAGTTGATCACAAGGACGGACGGCGCGATGACCCGCGCCTTACAGATGCCGCATTGGTCACGCTTGATGACTTTCAGCCAATGTCAAAGGCTGTGAACAACGCCAAACGCAATCACTGCAAGGCGTGCCGCGACTCAGGAAATCGTTTCGATGCGAAACAGCTTGGCTACGCCGTGAGTCAGGTCAAGGGGAACGGCAAGTACAACGGGACGTGCGTTGGTTGTTACTGGCACGACCCACGGAGATTCAACGCCGAAGTATCGGCTGGTTACGGAGACTCCAATGCCTGA
Source organism: Dehalococcoidia bacterium (assembly GCA_964291515.2). Classification (GTDB taxonomy): domain Bacteria; phylum Chloroflexota; class Dehalococcoidia; order Bin125; family Bin125; genus Bin125. The sequence continues at coordinate 2,429,047 of OZ219805.1, read as the reverse complement.
GAGCGCTAAGCGACAGCGAGTGAAACGAGAGCTACCGGAGCCGATCCCCGACAGCCCGCGCAACATTGCCAAGGCGATCATGAAGCGTCCGCCGAAGAAGGGCTGGCGATACCTCCGGGAGCACAAGCGCAAGTATGACGCCTGACCAGAGGGCTTGGGTAATCTGCTCTATAAGTCCCTTTCGAAACCTCAACACATACTACGCCACCATCGATTACACCAGGAGAGGGGTTGAACGGCACAAGCCCAACAATGCGGTTTTGATCGAAGGCGACGACTCTTCAACAGCGTCGTATCGGATGAGACTGAAGGCGCCACCGTTGCCCAATAGGGACGTCGTCGTCACGGTCACGAACCCTGCCCCCGATGCGGTGAGCGTCTCACCGGCTAGTCTGATGTTCAACTTCGACAACTGGAATGAGTGGCAAGAGTTCACCATCACACCGGTTGTCGATGAGGACAATGATGATGAAATGGTCAGGCTCAAGGTGAACATGCCGCCGCCGGGTGTGTGGAGAGGTGAGCCAGAGACGTTCTGGGTCCATGTGTGGGAAAACAAGGTGGCCCGCGTCGCGGCGAGCGAGTCGAAAGTGCTCGTTCACGAGGCTGGTTCGGCACATTACAACGTTTCGGTGCGCAAAGACCCAGGTGCGAATAACTCTGTGACCATCACGCCGACGCCCAGTATCGCTGGGGTGGTCACTGTGAGTCCTGCGACGCTGACCTTCACTGGTGGGGACAATGGCAATTGGCGGAGGTTCCAGGGTGTCACTGTGTCTGGCGTCCAGGACGATGACGCCGTCCATGAGGAGTTGACAATCTCCCATGCGGTATCAGGAGACAGTGGTGACTATCCTTCCACCGAGAACGCTGCCGAGGTTGCTGTTCAGCTGATGGACGATGAGGCGAAGGTCGAGATCATGTTTGATCGCCCGGCCCGCTTTTCGTTCAACGAGGATGATACGAGGGAGTTGGAGATCGGCGTCCGACTGACGAATGACCCGGGTCCGGCGGGCGGGGACAATAAGCGCGTGGTGGTCCAGATGTTGCCGCAGTATTGGCGTGGCAACAATTACTTCGTAGCGCAACCGGCGACTCTCACGTTCACCACCGGTTCGGAGGGCAACTGGAAGGATTATCAGATGCTCAAACTGAAGGTGGCCGACGGTAAGACCAATGATGGTAACCGGCACCACGATTGGCACGCGCTGAGAGTAATATTGGGGAGCGACGTATTTCCTCTGTCGAACTTGCCGGGGTATCCGGATCCACGGAATAGTTTTGCCGATGCGTTGATCCATATTCACTTCTTCGACAAGCAAGTGCCGAACGATGTGAACCTTTCGCACAGCGCGTTGACGGTCGACGAGGATGGATCGGCTGAGTACGAGATTACCCTGGGTGCGGATCCGGGCGGGGATGTGACGGTGACCATCGTCAATCCGAACCCGGCTAAGCTCAACATCTCACATGAGACCGTGACCTTCCCGTACAACGGCCCTGGCCATTGGTACGCGAAGAAGATCAAGCTGACTCCGATTGCCGACAACGATTCGGACGATGAGACCTTGTCCATCGTGCACGATTACAGCGTGGATGGTTACGCAGGTACATCCAAGACGCTGACATTGACGATCGATGACGACGATTGAACATCATGGGTAGCGAGGCGGGCTACGGCAGCCTGTCCCCTCGTCACGCGTTACTGCAGAGGGCCTGCCGAGTAACTCGACCTGCCTTGCTGTCGCAGATGGGTTGAACAGGACATGGGATGTGAAGCGAATCGCCAACCTGAGGCAGATGGATCGCACTGATCGCGACGTCCTGTTGGACACGGTCGAGCGCCGGACTGAGCTGCCGCTGATGATTCTCTCGTCGGCGATGATGCCGCTGCTCGCGAGACTGTTGCTTTGGGATACCGGTCCCGTGTCAAGTACGGCGGCCCTCGCGCTCTACGCGTCGCTCTGGGCCATCTTCGCGGCTGAGTTGGTGTTCAGGCTCGCCATTGCGGCGCAGCCGGCGACGTACCTGCGGCGCAACTGGTTTGATCTGGTCGTCGTGCTCTTCCCAATCGCGCGACCGTTGAGGATTCCCCTGGTTATCTGGCGCGGATCTCGTGCCTACGGACGCGTGGTCCGGTTTGCTCACGTTGATTATTTGGCCGGTTACGCGATCGGTCTCGTGCTGCTCATCGCAACGATCGTGACCTCGGTCGAGCAGGGGCACGATTCGCCTATCGAAAGCTTCGCCGACGCGTTGTGGTGGTCGATCGCAACGGTCACCACAGTGGGTTACGGCGACATCGTGCCGGTCACGGCGGCTGGGCGCGCCCTCGCCTATGTGTTGATGATTGGTGGAATTGGACTGTTTGCGACGCTGACGGCCAATTTCGCCGCGATGCTGGCACGGCGGGAGGATCCTGGCGCCGCCAGAATCGCCGCCCTCGAGGGCGAAGTACGTGCGTTGCGCCAGGCGGTAGAGCGTTTTGAGCGTCAGGAGCGTCCTGAGCAACGGAACGAAGGGGAGTAGCGGACGCCAATCACATGGGTGACACTCATGACGTGCATGATGTGCATGACGTGCGTCGTAGGATACGATGCGCGCACGAAGCCTGTGCCTTGTCTGTTAGGGGCCGACTTCACACCGAAGCGCCGGCTTGGAGGTTGCGATGACCACACCATTTGACACGATTCCAGAGTCGTTGCAGGAAGTGAACATCACTTCGCCCGAGGGCTACGAACACAGCGGATACCCGTATGTTCATTGGGCCTACCTGCGCGATCACGCGCCTGCGTTCCGCTACGAACAGGATGATTTGGCGCCGTTCTGGGCGATTACGCGGTATGACGACATCCAGCGAGTGTCGCGCGATCCGAAGACCTTCTCCAACAAGACCGAGATCATCCTGCGTCTGGACCAGTTCGAACAGGCGGGAGCGGTGCCGCAGACGCATCATCTGCTGGACATGGATCCGCCCGAGCACGCGCAATATCGCTCTCTGGTCAACCGCCAGTTCACGTCGCGCGGATTGGCCCTGCTTGAGGGCCGAATCGACGAAGTCGCCGGCGAGGTGGTCGAACGCGCGGCCACCAAAGTGGTCGATCCGTTGACGCAGCGAGGCGGGGCGGAGGTTGTATCGGAGATCTCGAACCTGCTGCCGCTGATCACAATCTGCGAGCTGCTCGGCGTGCCCGCCGAACGCGAAGGAGATGTGATTCAGTGGGTCAACGAGCTCGTCGGCCTGGCCGATCCGGAGTACCAGCGCGGTCGCACCCCGCAGGAGACCGCGGCGGCGGCGTCGCAGGCGTTGCTGGGCTTCTTCATGCAGTTGGTACAGCAGAAGCGCGAGCAGCCGGGCGATGATCTGCTGACGACGCTGGTGCAGGCCGAACTGAACGGCGAGCCGCTCGGTCCGCTTGATCTGCTCTCCTACTGCTACCTGTTGATCATCGCTGGCAATGAAACGACGCGTAACACCATTTCCGGTGGGTTGCAGGCGCTGATCGAGCATCCTGATCAACTGGCGTTGCTGCGCGCTGAGCCATCCTTGATGGAGAGCGCCGTCGAGGAGATCCTGCGCTGGGTCTCGCCGGTGATTCACTTTGCCCGTCTGGTGACTGAGGATGTCGAGATTGGCGGCGCGACGATTCCAGCGGGCGACAAAGTCGTCATGTTCTACCCGTCGGCAAATCGGGACGAGTCGGTCTTCGAGCGACCCAACGAGTTCGACATCCGGCGATCGCCGAACGATCACCTGGCCTTCGGCGGGTTTGGCGAGCACTATTGCCTCGGCGCCAACCTGGCGCGTCTGCAGCTTCGCACCATGTTCCGCCACATTCTGGATCGACTGGACGCGATCGAACTGGACGGCGACGTGGAGCGATTGCGTTCCGGCTTCGTCGGCGGGATCAAGCGGTTGCCCATCACCTTCCAGGCGAAGTAACCAGAGTCGGCGACTCATCGAGTTTGCCGCGGTCCCAATGCCGTCATACCCGCGCGAAGCAGGAGGCCTGCGCGTAAATCGGTCGGTGCGCTGTTTGTCAGGTTGTAGGGGCGACCCTTGTGGTCGCCCGCTCTGCCGCTCCTATCTAGTCAGTAATGCAATCGCCAACGCGGGCGACCACAAGGGTCGCCCCTACAGGAGCTCAGAAGGATTGGGAACACGATTAATGCAAAGGTCTCCGCGAAGCAGCGGGTATCTCGCCGTGTCCAGCACAATCGTCGGTACATCGCCGAGATCGACATTGCGTCGAGGAAAACTCCGGCCAAGGTTGGTAACGCCTGTGCTTGCCTGGTGATCGCGGTCAAAGGCAGAGTATGGTCACAGATTGTCGGAGGGCTCGGCGATGGTACCCGTTTGGCTGAGCACACGCGTCGCAGCATTGCGCTTGCTCGGTCTCGGGCGCGCAGGGCTGGTCTTCGCGTGTCTCGCGCTGCTGGCGTTCGCTAGCGGGTTGAGCGTCGTGGTCGGGCAAGAAGCGACCCGCGAGTACCGCTTTGAAGGTCGGGCGAACGTCGACGGCGCCCCAGCGCCGAAGGGGACGGTCGTCGAGATTCGGGTGAATGGTGAAGCTGTCGCCACCAGCCAGGTGACCGACGAGCAGGGTACCTGGGCGATTGTGGTCGATGCCAATGTACTCAAGCAGGGAGTCTGCGACGCGACCTTCTACGTCGGCGGCAAGCAGGCGGAACGGCAATGGAACCGCTGCACGGTCAGCATCGTGCTCGAGGTGAGCAAACCACCAGTCACGACTCCGCCGATCGATGACCCCAAGAAGCCGACGCCGATCGAGGATCCGGAGGACCCGCCGGTCGATGATCCGGATGACCCGGATGATCCGCCAAGCGATAACGATGACCCGCCAGACGATGACGATGACCCGCCAGGCGATGACGATGACCCGCCGGGCGATGACAATGATCCGCCAGGCGACGACGATGTCCCGCCAGGCGACGACGATGTCCCACCGGGCAATGACGATGTCCCACCGAGCGATGACCCGCCCGCGGATGATCCTCCGGATGACGATTCGCCAACAGAAGATCCACCCGCAGACGATCCATCGACGGATGATGAGGTCGATGACTCAACCACTCCACCGTCCGATGCGTCGGACGAAGATGGCGATGTCGGCACTGCGGATAGTTCGACTCAACGCCCAGGCGCTCCTCCGCGGACCGGGAGCGGCGGTCTGATCAACGATGACGCGCCCTCGAGTCGTCTGGGGATCGCGATCATCGTCGCGACGATCGTCGTGGTCGGCATAGCAGTATTCGCGCTGCCAAGGCGACGGCGCTCCTGAATCAGCGACTGCCCAAAGTCCTGCCGGCGTCGGCATACTGCTCCGACGTCGCGACGACGAGGGCATAGGGCGGCGTGCCATAGACTCGTCTGGCCCAATCCGGCTCGTGTTGTTGCTTCACGCGGGCTCGAATCTCACACCCTTAGACGTGGATTCGAGTGTGTAACCGGATTCCCGACCTCGACAATGTTGCGCGTCGGGTTCGGGTGGCGCAGCGCGATATCCTGTCGCCATTGATAGACACGATCGAGGATGCGGCAATGACCCTCCAACGACCCGCCGACGAAGTCGCCCGACTTGGCGACGAAATCTACGAGCGCGACATTCGAGCCCAAGTCGAGGCCGACCACCATGGCGAGTACATCGCCATCGACGTCGATAGCGGCTGCTGGGGGCGCGGTGCCAACCTGCTTGAGGCACGCGAGCAGCTCGACCAACAACGCGATGATCCTGACTCGAGGAACGTCTTCGGGCTTCGAGTCGGGTACGACGTGTTGCGACACTTCGGCGGCCGACCGCTGCTCGGTTCACGATGATCAGTGGTGTTGTCAACGAACGGCTTGAGGCCGTGGTCTCGCTGGAGCTCCGCGGTCCCAAAGGTGATGTACGCATGTTCGACGCGATCGTCGACACCGGTTACGACGGCTATCTGACTGTCGCTCCCCGAACGGTCGCCGAGTTGGGTCTTCCCCTTGCCTCAACTGGTCGCGCCCGATTGGCTGACGGGAGTGTCATTGGCTTTGGCATTCACCACGGGACCGTGATTTGGGATGGGCAGGCGTTGCTCATCGAGTTGGATGAAGCCGACACCACACCTCTCGTCGGTATGGCGATGCTGGATGGGCACGATCTCCACCTCGAAGTCGCCGCTGGCGGTCGTGTCACCATCGAACGACGGGCCTGAGATCTACATCCAGCCTCTTGGCCTTTCGGACCTTGGCCTCGGCAGCGGTGAATGGGGTGAGGTTGGTGTCCGACTATGGTCTGTTCACATGGGGAAGCGAACAACCGTATCGGCGGATTAGGGCATTGTCGATGGGGAGTGGGACCCCTTCAGCCTTCGGCAGCTCCCCCTGCAGGAGACCTTTGATTAGGGAACTAAGTATTTGACTCCACGTGGAAGATTCGCTAAGCTGGTCTCATAAGGAGATCGGCGATGAGCAAGTCCACGATCAGCACCTATCAGCTCTTCCAGATGTACCCCGACGCTGAGTCGGCACGGAAGTACCTAGAGGGTAGGCGATGGCCGAACGGTCCGATCTGCCCACACTGCGATCATGGCGACGAGATCACAAAGCGCGGCGGCAAGAGAACCGGCTACTACCGTTGCCGTGATTGCGGCAACGAATTCACCGTGCGAACAGGAACCATCTTCGAGCGCTCTCACGTGCCGCTGAACAAGTGGCTCTACGCCATGTACATCGTCGTCACCGCCCGCAAGGGTGTCTCGTCACTCCAACTCGCCAAGGAAATCGGCGTGACTCAGAAGACTGCATGGTTCATGCTTCACCGCCTCCGCGAGGCATGCGGCGATGACTTCGAGCAGCTCAATGGAATCATCGAGGTCGATGAGACATACGTAGGTGGGAAAGAGAAAAACAAGCACTCCAACAAACGGCTCCGCGCTGGTCGCGGAACCGTGGGCAAGCAGCCGGTGATTGGCTTGCGAGAACGTGGCGGGCGATCAATCGCTCACCCGATCTCAGGTACGGATAAGGCGACCTTGCACGGAGAGATTGAGCGCCACGTAAAGGTTGGATCGACGGTCTACACCGACGAGCATCGTGGCTACGATGGGTTGTCCAAGTACCAGCGCGGCTCTGTCTCACATTCCGCCGGTGAGTACGTCGGTCCTGGCAATATCCACATCAACGGTGCGGAGTCGATGTGGGCAGTGCTCAAGCGCAGCATTCATGGGACCTGGCACTCGGTCTCGGTCAAGCATCTTGAGCGATACGTCCACGAGGCGACGTTCCGCCTCAACGAGGCGAATGTCGCCATCCACACACTGGACCGACTAGCGGCGTTCGCTGACCGTGCATTCCAGGTGCGGATCACTTACAAGGAGCTGACCGCATGATCGAACAGGACGCACTGGATCGCATTACGGACAAAGTGTTCGACCCAGATCTCAAGGTGATTGCGGGTGAACCCGGAACCATCCTGGAGATCGGAGATTTCAAGATTGAGTGCTATGTGCTCGAAGATGAGACGAGAGTCTTGTCACAGCGCGGCACATTCGACGCCCTTGGCGTCAGCAGGGGAGGTGCCCGAGGTGCTGGCGCCCAAATTCCCCGATTTGCCACCTCAAATGCCCTAAATCCCTATATTTCACGCGATCTCATGCTGGCGCTGAGTTCGCCAATTCGGTTCTCGAATCCACGTGGAGGTCGCTCCGCCCACGGATATCCTGCAGAGATTCTGGTTGACATCTGCGAGGCGATCTTGGCAGCGAGAGATGCCGGCGCTTTGACTAGTCGCCAGGGACCAATGGCACGACGTGCGGACCTAATCATCCGTGGGCTCGCGAATGTCGCAATCGTATCGCTGGTTGATGAGGCAACCGGATACCAGTACATCAGGGCAAGGAATGCACTCGCAGAAATCCTGAACAAGTTCATCGCTGAAGAATTCAGGCCTTGGACAAAGACCTTCCCATATGAGTTCTACAAGCAGATTTATCGATTGAGAGAGTGGGGTGAACCGAATAGCAATCATCGCCCCGCCGTTATTGGCAGGTACACAAATGATCTGGTTTACGCACGAATCGCGCCGGGCGTCCTCGATGAACTCCGACGGGTAAACCCTGTTCGGCCAGGTGGGCGCCGTAGGCAGATGCACCATCAATGGTTCACAGAAGATATTGGTCACCCAAAGCTCAAGGATCATCTAGCCGGGGTAATTGCTCTGATGAGGGCATCAGCAACGTGGGATCAGTTTCAGCATCTGGTCAATCGCGCTTACCCGAAGATCAACACAAATTTCGAGATGCGGATTGAGGACCACTAAGCCGTCGCCATGAATCCGCGCTTCTGGTTTTCTCGTCGAAGATCTGAAAGCGTGAAGATGTTGCTCTTCAGCCGGTTGCACGGCCCGCATAGCAGGACGCGATTCGAGATGTGGTTGATCCCACCGTCGGCACGGGGTGTGTTGTGATCTAGCTCCAGGTAGCGCTGGTCGTCAAACACCCGATCGCAACCCTGGCAGACGGTTCCGCCATTGCGGATCAGCATCTCGAACATCTGAGCACGGCTCATCTTCTGGTCGGCGGGCTCTGGAATCTGAACCTTGAGAACGAGTGGAGGAGCGGCGACCTGGCCGCCATCTGTGCGCTCAGGCGGTTCCTTGGAGTAGATGATCTGCCCGAACGTCAGCAATCGATCGGTGTCGCCGACTGGTCCAGCAAGGCCTTCCTTCTGTAATCGATCAAGCACGGTCTGATGCGCACTGTCCCAGATATCGATACCTACCCACTGGCGCCCCAGCCTTTCAGCGGCAACGGGCGTTGTGGCGCAACCGCAGAACGGGTCGAGCACCATGTCACCGGGATTCGAGGACACCTTGATGATTCGCTCGTAAACGGCCAACGGCTTCTGGGTCGGGTAACCAGTTCGCTCTTTGGTGTTTGGACCAAAGGTCATATGCCACCAGTCCTCTGGCACTTTGCCCTTGTTTGTTCTCGCCACGTCAGGTGCGCTGAACCCACCAAGCTCGTTCCACTTTGACGGAACACGGATAGCATCACGATTGAATGTCGCGTCCGCATACGAGTAGAAGAGGATCGTGTCGTGTTTGCGCGGAAAGTGTTTCAGCGCTCGCTGTGGTCCGGTGTAGCACCAGGCAATCTCATTGCGGAAGTTCTGTCTGCCAAAGATGGAATCCATCAGGGCTTTCACCCATGCTTGGGCGGTATGGTCGATGTGCAGATAGATTGATCCATCCTGGCGCAGAATCCGACGCATCTCGATCAGTCGGACGCCGAGCCAACAGAGATAGGCAGCCATGTCGTCGCCGGCAGCGATCTTCGCAGCCTCGATAACCCATGACGTGGCTTCCCAGTCGTCTTCGATTGCGTCCACCCACTCCTCGTGCACGTCACGATCCCATGACCAGCGGTCCTCGAACTTCGCACCGGCCGCAAGAGAATCCGGAGTCGCATGGAAGTCCTTGTTCTTGTTGAACGGAGGGTCGGTGGCGATCAGGTGGACGGTCTCTGAGTCCATCCCTCGCAGGAAATCGAGGTTGTCGCCGTGGAATAGAGTACGGTTGTCGAAGTTGGGATTTGCCATAGTCGCCCCACTGTGCCAGAATGCCCACGTGGAGTCAAATACTTAGTTCCCTTTGATTAACTTGCTCCCCTCGCAGAGACCGATGCATAACCTCACAACCGTCCCCGCCTCCGAGCGGGGGCCTGCTCCTTCCCTGGCCTCTGACCGGCGGCCATGTTTGTCGCTGGTATCTGGTCAACCGGGACCTGTCCGAGCAGACTGGGCATTGCCAAAGCGGGTCCCCGCTCGGGGGCGGGGACGGGAAACTGAGTTATTCAAAGGTCTCTGCAAGGGGGAGCGGGAATGCTGGCGCGCCGAGTATGGGTTGTCAGCATCGATGTGAACAGGCCCTAATCTCGGAAGGCGAGCAGGACTCGCTTCCAGTTTTGACCGTAGCCGGGGGCTCGGTGTTTGTTGATGTCGTAGTAGTGGCGCACCTTGTCGAGCAACGCGTCGGACAGGCAACCAGGTGGCGGGGTTCGGCACCCTGAAGACGGGGGAGAGGGCATAGAGGCGATGTTCGTTGGGGCGACACCGCTGTCGCTTATGGGATTTCTGGTCGACTGCCTGGCACGGACAATTCCGCGATTGCCAAGAGCCCAAGCGTGCTGGTGTCGTCAGCTATTGCTGCCAGTCCAAATGGCGCACCTCGAAGACAGGGGAGAGGGCGTAGAAGCGATGCTCGGAGTTGGGGGTGGCACCGTTGTCGCTCATCAGATATCTGGTCGACAGCCCGTGACGGACAATACCGCTGTAGCCAAGATGCCAATTGTGCCTGGTACCGTTCGCATGGCTGCCGGTCCAAATGCTGAAGCTGCTCTGGCTTTCAAGACTGCCATCGCCGTTCCTGAATTCGATGGAATCCCAACTGCCGTCATAGAAGTCCCCGTTGTCGTCGGCGACCTTCTCGCCGTTCAGCCAGTAGATCGGCACGCCGGTCCCGTCGGTCCCGGTGTTTTGGCGGGCATTGACCCAGCCCGTCGAGCCCAGCACCTTGAATTTGTCGCCGAACTCGTCGGTGATCGCGCTGTGCCCGTCCTTGGCCTTGGTCTGCACGAATGCGTTGTAATCGGCGATGTTGCTCGACTGCGCATTGCGCCCCGTGGACGTCACAAACATCAGCCGGAAACGGTCGCCCGGCTCGGCGTCGGCGGGGTTGAGGGCCCAGTTGCTTGGAACAGAGAAATCGTCGTCGTTCAGAATGGTGTGCGTCACCACGCTGTTTCCGGGGAAGACGCTGTTGGTCTCATCACCGGTCAAGGTCAGCGTCGCGGTAACCGTTTCGTTGGATTCGACGTCGGTGTCGCCCTTCACGCGGATGCCGATGACGTTAGGAGGGGCGGGATTTGGAAACCACGACGAGATCCAGCTCGAAACGCAGTTCGAGTTCGATACGGTGAAGTGATAGGTGCCCATTCCTCTTATGGCTTGGTAGTCGGCGGCGGCGGGAATGGTGCCGGCCTGGGTCTTATCGATGGTCGCCGATCCCGTGAAGCAGACTCGATAAAACACTGATGTCGACGGCATTGCTTTGGTCAGGGTCACCGCAAATTCGAGATCGCGCTTGTCCGAATCGCCCTCGTCTGCGGATGCGGGCGCGCTGATGCTCAGGAAGTTGGGCTCTACGTCCTTGATCCGGCCGTATGTGTTGATTTGCAGCCGGGTTACGCTTTCATTTGGGCCACTGACAAAGCTCGTCCGCCCGGAGTACTTTGATCTTCCCGCAGTGAAGATGCCCAGATCACTTGTCGCGGGATTGTAGTCGATGTTGATTCTCACTATTTCACTGTCTTCGGGGAGAGCATCCATGGCGGCGGAAATGGAGACGGTCATTTCCGTGTCGTTTGTGCCGAACACGACCGATGTGTTGGTGGCCGTGAAGTCCGATCCGGAGGCGGGTCTATCGTCGTCAGTGCAGCCAAAGGAGTTTTGGGCGCAGGATCTGACGTCCCAGGTTGACGGCACTGCTGTAGACACCGTAAAGGTCCGCTCTGCGGGGCTCACGTCGCCCGGCGCACTGCTCAATTTCAGGGTGAGTACGATGCTCTCGTTCTCGTTGGCGTCGCTCACGTCGATGGTGAGGTTTCTGGCGGCAGACTGCGCTTGGGCCTGCTCGACGGCAACGCCCATGAGTACTGTCAGGCAGAGCAACGCCAGCAGCAGACCTCTCCGCAAGACGCGGATCGCATGTCGTCCAACTGTCAGCCGAGACATCGCATCGTCCTCAATCCTGCCGGTCGGGCAGCGCATAATCCGTTGCCGCCAACCATAAGTCGCCCAAGACTGTACATCAAGGCAACACCAGTTCGCGTGCTGGTGAGGAACGGGTACAACAGATGGCGATAATGTTGCTGGCTGTTATCGCCGTGAAGACATTGCTCGGAGCAGCGTTGAGTTTCATCCTTTCGTTCTCGGACAATTCGGAGCTGCGGAACATCGTGTTCTGGCCGTCAGGCAGCCTCGCGGGATCAAAATGGAGCTACGTGCACGCCGCGGTGCCCCTAATCTTGGTCGCGATCGTCGTCCTGATCCGTCAGTCGGGAGCGCTGAACCTGTTGTCGCTGTGCGATGCCGAGGCTAGGCACCTCGGCCTCCGAGTGCAGCGCGCGCAACTGTCGAATGTCGCAGCGGCAGCGATGGCGCCGGGCGCCGGCATTGCTGTCGCTGGAGTGGTGCGATTTGTCGGTCTGATCGCCGCGCAGCCTGGTGTCGGGGTTCTAGCGTGTTTGCGGAGGTGCTCCGCGTGCGATGTTGTCGCTGAGATTGCGCGACAGCCTCTATGATGTGGGGGAGTTATCACCCGAGGAGTACCGCGTGTGTGATCGCGCCAGGTCCTCACTATGTTCCGACCGCAGTCGACGTGTCGCTGGCTGGACACTGTTGTTGGCGGCGCTTGCGGCGGTCCTGTTCCTCACGATGGACGGCCAAGCCTGGGCAGCGCAGGATTCCGAGTCGGCGCAACCGCAATCCGAGAGCCCATCCAGCGGCGGGCTCGGACTGGAGGTCACGGCGACACGTCTGCGCGTAGTTGAAGGCGGCTCAGCGGCGACGTATACGATCCGTCCCGGCACGGATCCTGGGCAAACGCTCAACATCACCATCGGCAATCCGGATACGACGGCGTTCGCGGTCTCACCGACGACGCTCAGTTTCACCCATGGCAACAGCGGTAACTGGCAGACAGCCCAACAGGTGACCATCACCCCGCTGCAGGATGCCGATTCCGACCACGAGGTCGTCAGTCTCACCCATACCGCCACAGGCGTTGCGGACCCCGAGGTACAGGTGTACGTCTCGGACGATGAAGCGACTGATCCGCCGCCAGTTCCTGACGATGCTGGTGGCTACTACGGCATACTGGCACAAGCCTCGAAGGCCCTCGTTAAGGTCAACGAAGGTCAGTTCGAACACATTGATACCTTCACACTTCACCTGACATCCGATCCAGGTCAGGACGTCACACTCACAGTGAACAATCCCGCTCCGGATCAACTCACGATCTCACCCACCTCGCTTACCTTCACTGCAGGTGGAGCCGGCAATTGGAATGTGCCGCAGACCGTGACAGTCACTGGGCAGTCTGACAGTGACAATCGGAACGACAGCCTCTACCCGCTGTACTTGATCCATAGCAGCGGCGCGTTCGTCGGACCACCGGTGATGGTCCACACGCGAGACATCGGCGGGGTCGGGGATAACACCGTCGTCTATGGGATGGAATACGTCTACGTGACCGAGCGGGGTGCGACAGCGACCTACAGCGTACGTATGGCTGGCGCCCCTGCGAACTACTTGCGAGTCAACATCTCCAGCACGATTCCCAAGTCCGTGATTGCGGAACCGGACACTGTGGTCTTCGATCAAACAAACTGGGATGATCCGCAGTTCATTACGATCTCGGCACGCGATGACATCGATTCCATTAGTCAACAGGGCCTCATCACGCACCGATACCAGGAGGCCAGCCACACCGATTGGGACAGCGTGACCATGTTTGTGGACGGCAAGTCGCTCCCGGTCACCACCACCGACGGCTGGAGCGCAGACCCGATTTTCGAACAGAACGGCCGAGCGATCGCCAACATCCTCACCTACGACGGCAAAGAGCCCACCTACACGGTTCGCCTCGCCAATGACCCTGGACAGGACGTCACGCTCGACCTCCAGCACGATGCCAGGATCACTGCATATCCGCAGCGACTCAGTTTCACCGGCGGCGCCAGCGGCAACTGGGCCACACCGCAGACCGTGACGCTCCACGTTGGGTTAGGGCCTGTTCACATTGAGTTGAGCATGTCATAGATCAGGACGAGGTGGATGGCGGTGAGGAAGATGATGTCGAGTTTGTCGCAGCGAGAGTCGATCCGGTGGAAGCGCTTGAGGCGGCAGAAGAAGCGTTCGACCTCGTTGCGACGGCGGTAGACCGCACGGTCGTAGTCGTGCGGTTCGCGGCGGTTGGAGCGGGGTGGGACGACTGGTTGGTAGCCGAGTTCGAGCGCGACGCGTCGAGTCGCGTCGTCCTCGTAGGCGCGGTCCATGACGAGATAGGGTTGATTGCTGGCCGGACCGAGACGGCGTAGCAGTTCGCGGCCACAGGGCGCGTCGTGGCGCTGACCAGGTGAGAGACCGATGATCAGCGGGATGCGGTCGTTGGCGACCAGCGCGTGCAGCTTCGTCGTCAGGCCGCCCCGAGAGCGGCCGATCGCCTGGCGCCCCCTTTTCGTCGCGCGCCGGTGCCATGCATGTGCAGGTGGATGATCGTACTGTCCAGCGACAGCGTGTCGGCGTCCGACTCAACCAGCAACTCCTGCTGCAACGCTTGCACCACACGCTCCAGTACACCGGCCTTCGCCCAGCGGTTGAGCCGCACATAGATGGTGTGCCAGTTGCCGAACTCGCGCGGCAGCCCGCGCCAGGTGCAGCCCTGATAGTAGACATACAGCCAGGCGTCGAGCACCTGGCGGTGGGGAATCTTGAGATGATTGCCCGGCGGAGGCAGCAACGGCTCCAGCCGCGCATACTGTGCATCGCTCAGTTTCGTCTGATACGTCATCTGGTCACCCGGGCCGCGCCGCCATCCATCCCCACTCTGACACATCTACGCGCCAATGTGAACAGGCCCTAGACTCCGATTCCGACAACGAAGAGATCGTGATTGACCACCTGTACGATGGCTTTATCGAAGCGACGCTGCCGGTGACGATCATCGACAGCGACCCGAAGTCCATGATCGTCTACGTCTACCCCAGCACCAGCACGATGGATGAAGGTGAAACGGTCCAGTGCTACTTCGTTGCACTGGCGGACGATCCTGGCGGCGAGGTCACGATGACACTGACCGCCTCAATGCCGGGCTCGCTGACAATCTCGCCATCGACGTTGACGTTTGATAGCGATAACTATCGGGAGATGCAGCCGATCACCCTCACTGCTGTCGAGGATATCAACGCCAACGATGAAACCGTTGCCATCATCCACGAACTGCCCGGCTATCGACAAGTCACCCTGAACATCGATATCACGGACAATGACCCGGGCGGCATTGTGATTACGCCACGTAATGAAGTCACCCTGTGGGAAGCGACCAGCCGTCACTACGATTCGACACCCCGCGTATCCGTCCACCCTAGGTTGTACAGCTACTACGTCCAGTTGGCCCGAGACCCTGGCGTCGGCAAAACTGTGGTCGTTGAACGAAGTGGCAACGCTACAGACGGCATTACGTTCTACGGTGGCGGATATTACGGAAGACTCACCTTCACCGGTGGCCCCGATGGCACCTGGGACCTCCCTCAGAAATACGATCTCGGCTCTGATCGCGACTATGACCACGTCGACAACACATATGTCGCCACACATACCACCACCATCGATGGCTTCACCAGCAGTACCGACGTCATCTTCCACGTGGTTGAGTCTGATCCTACGATTCGGCCGCGCCCACGACCCGTCACATACACCGGCGCGGACATGATCGTCGAAATCCCTGAGCCAATCGTCTGCGAGGACGACGAGGAATGCGAAGACCCCGACCCCAATCCCTTCCCGGTTCCGACGGTTGCTCCTTCACGACTGCACATTGTGGAAGAAGGGCCTGCTCGAAGCTACAGCGTGTTCTTCAAAGAAGATCCGATCACAAACTTCACTATCACGATCAGCACGGAGAGCGCTAACGCAACGCTCGCCAGCTGGTCGGTGTCGCCACTAACGTTGAACTTCACCGGCGGTGAAAACGGCAACTGGCAAACCCCTCAATGGGTCACTGTTAGCGGAGTCGCGGATAATGACACCGACGACGACAGTCTCACGATCAGGCACCAGGCGGATGGCCACCACCGGTTTGGTGGGACCGTGATTGCCCATTTGTATGATGATGACACTGACGGGGTAGTCATCAGCAACAGGACCCTCACCGTCAATGAAGGCTCACCGACGACGTACACTGTCTCCCTGGCAAGTGACCCTGGAACTTCCGCTACTGTAACGCCGACTAGCAGCGATATCGGTTCTGTGACATTCTCACCCGCCTCTCTTGCGTTTACGACATCCGATTGGATGAACCCCCAGACAGTAACGGTACAAGCAGTACAGGATCGCGATGGCGACCACGAGACTGTTACGATATCGCACGTCGTCACGGGTTACACTACGGCGACACCGCCAGAAAGTGTGACCGTCACAGTCACAGATGACGAAGCACCAACGGTGAGCGTCACTGCCGGAGGTGGTGTTACAGAAGGTGCGGCCGCGACCTTCACCATTTCCGCAACGCCGACGCAAACCTCGGCCACTTTGGTATCGATTACGGTCGCACAGACCGGTGACTATGTCGCGGCTTCTGATCTGGGCACGAAGACAGTCAGCATCCCGACGGGCGGTAGCCTCACGTATACCGTCGACACCACGGCCGATGAGCAGGACGAAACCGACGGCGATATTACGATCACAGTTAAGTTCAGTGATGCCTACACAGTGTCGGGGACGCAGGGAGCGGCCACCGTTACGGTATCGGACGATGACGATCCGCCCAAATGCACGGTGCAGTTGCCGTCTGACGCCATTACTGTCGCCGAAGTCCAAGGCTGGCGGGACGAATACTCGGCTGCTACCCATGTCCAACGCTGGAATCGAGTACTGGCAGCCCTCGGTGAGAATACGGGTGAGTCTGCGATGACATCGGCCGAGTCGCGGGAGATCAAGAGCAGGATCAACAACAGTCGATGGGATCGTACAACTCGCACCCTGGAGGCCATGGCTAAGTGTGATACGCCACCACCTGCGAAACCTGAACTATCGATTTCGGCCGACAGCGACGTCGCCGAAGGTAGCGATGCAACCTTCACAATCACCGCGAACCCGCCGCCAACTGGGACGCTACTCGTGTGGCTCGACATCACTGAGGTCGGCGACTACGACGTTGACCCGGACGGGGTGCACTCTATCAACATGACGACTAGCGGCTCATACACGTTGACGCTGGGAACCACAGGTGACGACGTCGATGAATCCGATGGTTCGGTTAAGGTGGCGATCAGTGCCCGTGCTAAGTACACGGTATCGGCGACGGCTGGCTCAGCCACCGTAACGATCGCAGACGACGATGTGCCTGAAATCAGTATCGCTTCTGTCGCCGATATCATCGAGGGCGCCAACGCGATGTTCACGCTTGCTGCGAATCCCACGCCTGTGACTCCGCTGACGGTCACTGTGGATGTCTCGCAGAGCGCGGATTTCGGTGCGGTCATTGGCACACATACCGTCACGGTCCCTACTTCCGGTACGAAGAAGTTCCAGGTCGCCACCAACGATGACAATGCGGACGATGTGGACGGTACGGTTACTGTCGCTGTCAGTAGTGGAGCGGGCTACACAGTTTCTACCGGTTCTGGTTCCGCAGTCGTCAACGTGGCCGATAATGATCCTCCCGCCGATACTCCGGTCATCAGTGTCAGCCCAGGTTCGGACATCCAAGAGGGCGCCGATGCTACGTTCACTGTCACTGCCACTCCTGCGCCGTCTGCCGACCTGGCGGTCTCGGTTACAATAAGCCAAACGGGTGCGTGTGTTGCAACACCCGGTACCCAGACCATCACAATGACCTCCACTGGCACATATGCCTTGACGGTCGGCATCACAGATGACGCTGTGTACGAACAAGACGGTTCCGTTACGGTCACGGTCGAACCTGGGAACGCGTATGCTGCATCGCCTACTCATGGTGCCGCGAAGGTTCAGATTTCGGACGATGAAAAGTCCAACCCCTGTGTCCACGTCCTCACTGAGAATGGGACCATCAAGGACGAATGGACAAGCATCTGCCAGTCTCGGCAACGCTACGGACGTTACAGTCAGTTCTACACGTTCGACGTATCAAAGCAAAGCACCATCACCATTGACTTGGTATCGTCGACCGATTCCTACCTCTATCTGCGCGCGGGACAAGGGACTGATCGAGGACCATCGGTGGAGTTCAACGACGACGGCGGTAGTCGCCACAATGCACGAATCAGTAGGCAGCTCGATGCTGGATGGTACACGGTCGAGGCAACTACATACGGTCGGCCCGGGCCTGGTGGCAAGTTCCAACTGAAGATTGGTGGTTTGTCGGATGCGACATCGCAACCATTACAGACGGGGCAGAAGGCGCAGACGACTGAGCCTGAAATCACCATCGCCGCCGGCAGCGCTGTTACCGAAGGATCTGATGCTGCGTTCACCGTTACTGCAACTCCGGCACCGTCGGCTGATCTCGATGTAACGGTCGATGTCACGCAAAGCGGCGACTACGTCACCACCGGATCTCACACTGTCACGATCACCACGACGGGCAACGCCACGCTCACCGTCTCTACGACGGACGATACAACTGACGAACCCGACGGCTCAGTGACCGCAACAGTCGGTAGTGGTACGGGTTACACGGTGTCGAGCAGCGCAGGAGCGGCAACTGTCGCGGTATCAGACGACGACGTACCAGAGATCAGCATCGCCGCTGGCTCAGGTGTCACGGAAGGAACCGCTGCTTCGTTCACGTTGACCGCTTCACCGACGCCCGCTGCAGACCTGGATGTGACAGTGGCCGTGTCACAGAGCGGCGACTACATAACCACCGGATCGCGCACCGTCACAATCCCAAGCTCAGGTAGTAAGACGTTCACAGTGCCGACCACGGACGACACGGACGACGAAGCCGATGGTTCGGTCACGGCGACGATTGGTAGTGGAACCGGCTACACGGTGTCGTCATCGTCAAGCGCAGCAACTGTCGCGATCGCGGACAACGATACTTGTACTCCGACGCTCCCGGCCGACGCTGTCACTGTCTCCGAGGTCACGGCCTGGCGCGACGCATTCCCCGACAACACCGCACGGGTGCTGCGTTGGAACCGGGTACTAGCGGCGCTCGGTGTCGACACAGGCGAGACGGCGATGACCGTTGCCGAAGCACAAGCGCGGGCCGATGCAGCAATCCTCAGCACGCGTTGGGACCGCGTAAAGCGAACAATACTATCGCTGACGCAGTGTGATACTTCGCCGCCAGCTAATCCGGCAATCACAATCACCGCGGGCAGCGACGTGACCGAAGGCAGCGATGCTACGTTCACTGTAACGGCGAGTCCTACTCCTGCCAGCGCGCTCACCGTCAACCTCACCGTCTCGCAGGACGGCAGCTTCGGAGCGTCGACCGGCTCCGACACCGTGACGATCCCAACCACAGGCAGCGCGATTTACACGGTTAGCACCACTAACGATAGCACCGACGAACCCGACGGTTCCGTCACGGGAACCTTGTCTACGGGTACCGGCTACACGGTGTCGGCAACGAGCAACACTGCAACGGTCGCTGTCTCGGATGACGATGATCCGCCGCC
Source organism: Dehalococcoidia bacterium (assembly GCA_964291515.2). Lineage (GTDB taxonomy): Bacteria > Chloroflexota > Dehalococcoidia > Bin125 > Bin125 > Bin125. The sequence continues at coordinate 2,409,604 of OZ219805.1, read as the reverse complement.
GGCGACGCCTGACATTAGTATTGTGGCCGGAAACGACGTCACCGAAGGCAGCGACGCTACGTTCACAGTGACCGCTACACCGAATCCAACTTCAGCGTTGACCATCAACCTGTCAGTCTCGCAGAGCGGCAGCTTCGGAGCGTCTATCGGCGCCGACACCGTGACGATTCCTACCACAGGTAGCGCGATTTACACGGTCAGTACCACCAACGACAGCGCCGACGAACCCAACGGCTCCGTCACCGCAACCTTGTCCACGGGGGCGGGTTACACCGTGTCCGGGTCGAACAATGCTGCGACGGTTGCGGTGTTGGATGACGATGATTCTCCGGCAGTGACGCCGACCATCAGCATTGCCGCTGGTTCGAGCATCACCGAGGGCGCTGATGCCAGCTTCACAGTGACCGCGAGTCCCACACCGACCTCGGCGCTGACTGTCAACGTCGCAATCTCACAGAGTGGTAGCTTCGGAGCGACTACCGGCTCTCGGACCGTGACCATTCCAATTTCTGGCAGCCTCACTTTCACGGTGAGTACAACCAACGACAGCACCGACGAACCCGACGGCTCGGTCACTGCGACTGTCACGACAGGCACGGGCTACACCGTTTCCACGAACAGCGGTGCCGCAACGGTGGCGGTGTCGGATAACGATCCCAGCCCGGCAGGTCCGCCGACTGTGAGTGTGAGCGATGCCTCGGCCAACGAGGGGGACGGACACTTGAACTTTACCGTCACGCTGTCGCACGCGAACCCTGAGACGATCAAGTTCCGTTACGGTGCGTTTGGCAGGAGCGCGACAATGGGACAAGACTTCAACTATGAGTATAAAGAGTTCACGTTGAACGCTGGCGATACTACCCTGGATGTTGATGTACCCATCATCGACGACAGTGTGGATGAGAACGACGAGACGCTCACCATCTACGTGTACGCCACAAGCGGGATTACGTTATCCCCTTACTTCATCTACGCCGACGGCACGATCGTTGATGATGACTCTTAGGGCCTGTTCAGATTGGCATGTAGAGCTGCCACAGTAGATGGCAGCTCCGCCCGGGTGATCGGACGATCCTGAGCGACGCGCAGGAAGTTCAACCAGCCTCACATGCACGGTACCGGCGCGTGGGGAACAGGGAGGCACCTTGTTCAAGTCGGGCTAGGGGATCGGCGGCCCGGAACTGATACGCCGTTTCGGTCCGTCCTTACGGTTGGCACGGGCGATGGACAGCCCCTGCGCGTTTCTGACTGAGAGTAGGGTTTCCTCCCTGGAAATGGAATCGTAGTCGCGAGGTAGCTCGAGGATTCGTAGGTGAGGCTGTGCTGCTCGGGCAGTCGTCGCCTCGCGAGGGCCGAATCGAGTTGGACCTGCTGCAACGCCCTATGAGACTGTCTCAAAAGTCGGATATTGAGAAGGGGCGGGGCCAAAAGGCCCCGCCCCCTCTGATTTGGACAGGATTGTCTGGTATCGAGAACTACGCCCGGTTGCGGACTCGGCGCAGGCCAAGACCGGCGACTGCGGCGACGCTCAGGGCGATCAGCAGGCCGATCAGGCCGGCCGAGACACCGCTGCCGTCGGCGAGTCCACCGCTACCCGTGCCCGGGTATTCGGTGTCGCCCATGCTCGTGTCGCCGTCTTCCATGTGGCCCTCTTCGTCGCTGTCGAGGTCGGTCATCTCGCCGTCTTCGTCACCAGCGAGTTCGTCGCCCTCTGCGCCTTCTTCCATGGCTGGCTCTTCCATGACCATGGCCGTGACGGAGACCTGGGTCTGGGTTTCGCCAGTCGAGTTCTCCTCGGCTTCTGCAGACTTCCCGTTCAGCGTGAAGCTGACCGAGTCCGGGTCGACCGAAGCGATGATGTTCCACTCGCCGTTGTCGTCGACGGTGTCCGAGCCGATTTCTTCGCCCATCGCGTCAACCAGGCCGACGGTGTCACCAGGGGTACCGTCGATACCGTAGAAGTTGTGCGGGGGTGCTCCCTGAGCGGAGACCGATACCAGCGTGGCAGCGGCAATCACGAGGCCCAGGGCCAGTGCCGCGAGTCGCGACATCATTCCAAATCGTTGCATCTCAGCGTCCTTTCTGTAGGTCGCTTGCCCCGACTCGATCGGGGGCTTACATCGGCAGTGGTTCGCCGAGCGGACGAGCCGCCCGGCGAACCGTGCTAGCGAACGCTAGTAGCTGATGTAGAGGGTCTCGTTCGCGCTGACCGGGAAGTCAGTCGAACCAGGCACCATGGCGCCTTCAACGACCGAGTAGCGGACCCACGCAGTGCCATTCCACAGGTGGATGGCAGTCGCGCCGCGATCGAAGACCAGGTCAAAGAGCTCGGAAGCCGAGCTGTCCTGCGCACAGGTGTAGGTCGAGAAGGCGTTGTATGCGCTCAAGCAGCTCAGACCCATTTCCTCTTCGGCCATCGCCACAGGCTCGGTGGAAACTGAGGTTGTGCCGGTCGCGGAACCGGAGTTGACCAGGATGACCGCCGTGCCGCTGCCGTTGGTAACAACGAACTTGGCTTCGGCTACGCCGTCCTTGGACGCCTTCTTGACGACGCCGTTGTCGTTAGCTCCGAAGCCGGCGAGCTTCAGTGCGCCCGCTGTCGAGAAGTCGACGTTGGTCTCGGTGGATGCCGGATTGGTAACGGCATTACCGTCCGCGTCGGTGATAGTGGCGGTGAGGGTGATGATGTCACCCACTGCAACCATGGCGGAGTCAGAGCTCACGTCAACATTGGCAGCTCCGCCGACGACCGTGAAGGAACCAACTTGCTTCGTCGAAGCGTCGTTGTTCAACAGGACCTCAACGGTGTAGTGTCCCGCCTCGGCATTGTTATTCGGGTCGGACTCGACGGTCACGATCACAGCTGTGGTGACATCATCCTCGCCGGCGTCCTTATCCCCATTGGCATTGCTGTCGGTGAACTTCTGTGCGTCGCTCACCGTCAGGTTCTGCGGGGTATTGCCTTCGGCGTCCTTCAGAACGGTGGTAATCGCGTTGGCGTTCACCTCGGCGGCATTGCCGCCCTTGTCGGTCGCCGTCACCTCAAAGGTGATCTCGCCAGCCTTCTGGGCGAGATTGTTGCTCGCAGTGCCTACAGCAATCGCTTCCGCAGTGCCTGCGAATGTCAGCGTGATCGTCTCTGAGCTAGCCGTACCGGCCGCTCCGCCGATCATGGTCACTTGAACATCAACGGTCCCGGCCGTTGTCTTGTTCACTGTGAACTTCACGACTGAGCCCACGCCCTTGTCGTCAGTGGCAACTTCAGGATCCGACGGTGCCGCAACTGTGCCATCACAGTTCGTGTCTGCTCGGCCCGCAGTGTCGCCGGTCGTTTCTTCAACCAGCTGGGCGAAGTTCGTCTTCTCTCGTTGCGCAGCTTCGGCACCACAGGTGCTGAAGACAATCGTTCCACCAGTCGCGTTGACAAGAATTGAAGCGACATCACCACTGTTGGAATTCGCGCCTAGCGAGTTCTTTGCGGTGGCGACAAGACCGACGGGAGTACTTATGCTGTTGCTTGACTTCTGGCCAGTGTCCAGTGCGAGGTTGGCAGAGGCCAGGCCCGCGCCGGGATCTCCAATGGTCAGCGTGGCAGTGTAGTTGCCCTTCTTCAAGTTACCGATATCATCGGCCAGAGTGGCGGTGATGACGTAGTCACCAGCGGGAGCCCCTGCGGTCTGCAACTTGCGCGAAGCGAACATCTGCTCGGACTCTGCGGATGCAACCACGGACGCCGGGGCGATCTGGGTGGTGGTGTCGTCCGTGCCTCCATCATCTGTACCTGTCTCGAGGAAGTAAACACCGGTGTTCGGAGCCTTCAGGGTGACTGCAACGGTGTTGGCTTCGTCATCTTCACCACCGCCAGTTGCAGCCCTTACCCGGATTCCCACCTGAACCTCAGTACCTGCCTTCACCGTCGCGTCGGTGTCATCAAAGATGACCTCAAGCGAACCAGAGGCAACGACTTCGATCTTGAACGTGGTGTCATCCTCTTCCGCAAGGCCGGTGCTCTCGTTTGTATCGGTGATTGTGATCGTGCCGATTGCGTTTGCGGTAACCGTCACTTCACTTTGGCCAGCCGTGAAGGCTTTCGGATCGCCTGCAGTCGGAGTGGCAGCTGGGTCGCCGTAGGAACCGGCAGGATTTCCGGCATCGCTCAACGAAGCGACGACCTTGTCGGTTGCCGACGCGTGCGTCAGCAAGTCACCTGAAGCGGCTGTGATTGTGCATGTGTCGCCAATCTTGAGATAGTTCGTTCCCGTCGGCGAGCAAGCCCCAAGAGGCTCTGCACTGGCAGACGGCAGAGCTGCGAACAAGGCGACCGCCAGCGCGGCGAGCACTGCCAGGGCCGGTAAGTGAGACAGCCTCACATGCATGCCCCCACCTCCGTCATTCCCGCGCTTGAACGGGCGTATCTCGCAGCGTGTGGCACGAACGTGAAGGACGCCTGGGCTTCTTGGCGGTGTTGAGCACCCGCGTGCGAGTCCGCGAGTTGGTGCTTTACCTGACGAGATTCCCGCGATGGAGCGCGGGAATGACGCAACTGGGCACGTTGTCAGCGAGACGGCATGTGCGTCGGACTGTCGCCGCGGTCATGACTCTGGCGCGGGCATTGGCGGTTCTGTGGCGAGCACTTCGGGCAGGTGCCGCCAATGCTTGCTGAGGGCTCGCAGGTTGAATGCCGTCGCCAGCAGCGACCACTCCGCCTCCACCGCTGTGATGCTGCGCAGCAAGAAGCGATGTCCCGCCTGACGCTCCTTGATGATTCCGAAGACCGACTCGATCAGGCCTGGTCTGCGGCGCAGTATTGCGTCGGCTCGTTCCGTTTGCATCCAGCGCCGGTGTTGCTCCAGCGTCTCGGACTGTGCGGAGATGGTGATCGTGCGTCCGTGCAGTTCTGACGTCGTGCAGTCGCCGAAGGCCCGACATGCGCGGCAGTCGGTCGGGTCGGCGCTGTACAGCTTGGCCGGGGTCTGGCGGGTGAACTTCTGTTGGCGGCGCTTGAGCAGCTTGTCCTCGGGACAGATGTATATGTCCTGCGCGGGCACGTGGCGGAAATGCCGCCAGTGGTAGGGATGGTCCTTGAACATGCGGCCTTCAGGTAGCACGACCGCCATGCCCTGCTCGCGCAGCGCGCCCAGCGTGTCGGCGCTGAAGTAGCCGGCGTCGGCGACCGTCAGCTCCGCTCGTCCGACCTCGGCGGCTGCCTCGACGAGGCGCGGCAGTTCACCCGTGTCGACCGGCGACTGGGTAACTTCGGCGGCGAGCAGCAGCAGGCTCTCGCCCTCGCGTCCCTTCGCTCGCAGGCGCGCCGAGACGGCCTGGGCGTTGTAGCCGGTCACTGTGCCGCCGTGCGGACGGCGCATCATCCTGGCGTCGGCGTCGACCAGGCTGACAAAGCGCTGGTTGGGCGAGAGCTGCAGCTGATGCTGCGCCATGCGAATCCGGTGCAAGGACGTTCGCGCCTCGGCGATGGGCTCTGTCAGGTTCGGCGCGGAGGCGTTGCCGATGTCGTGGGCTTCCTCCAGCTCTTCGATCTCCCTGAGCGTGCGCTGTTCGAAGCGCTCCAACTGTTCCTCGGAGAAGGTGAGGCGATTGGAGGCGTCGCCCTGAATCTTGGTGCCGTCCGCTGCCTGCAAGGCCCAGTCGATCAGGTCAAGGTCGGCGGCGGCCTGGATCGTCTTGCGCAACAGGCTGCGCATGCCGTCGCGGTGGGCCTGGTAGAAGCGCCAGAGCGTGTTGTGGTCGGGGCGCTGACCGCCGGCCAGCCAGAGGTAGGGCAACTGCTCGCGGCAGGCGGCCTCCAGTTTGCGCGTAGAGCGCACGCCGTTCATGAACCCGTAGATCCAGACGCCGAGCAGGGCGCGGGGATGGTAGGCGGGCACGCCCATCCGCCGGGGCTCCAGCGCGACGCCCATCGCGTACCAGTCGTCGGACGTGAGTGAATCGACAAAGGCGGCGACCACGCGGGCTGGGTGGTCTTCGGGCAGCAGTTCCTCCATGGTCGGCGGCATTAGCCAGCCTTGGAGGCGGTTGAGTTCTCGCCAGGGCACGGCGGCTCGGCTCCATTCCAGGCAAGTTGCAAGGCTACACAGCCAACCGTAATGATCAATGGATTGGATGGATGACCCATTTTAGAGTCGCGCCGGAGGACTGCTCAAGTGGGGAGCGTGCCCTGCAACCACCCAACGGCCTGAGCTGGCCGCCTCTGTTGGGTCTGCTGCGATTCGTGGTCCAGATGGTCAGGGCGCGTGTGGTCCAGCGCATGCCCGCCGCGTTGGGAGAGGATGCTCAGGGCGCACTCTCGGCGCTGATCGGCGTGTTGCTTCGGGAGGTCGTCGACCTGCGGATGGACATGCAGGCGCTGCGGCATGAGGCTCAAGGCACTCAGACGGGGATGTCGACAAGTGAGGCGCGCTTCGGCCTGATCCGTCGAAGTTCAGCCACGTTTCCGACGCATGCACTCAGGAGTTGGCCGATTGGTAGGGCGTAGGAGTTGGTAGGCAAGGGACTGTAGACCGAACGTTTGTCTGGGAAGTGGTGCTGTAGGCCAGTGGTTGCGCCACTTTCCAGCTCTGCGACATGTCTCGGGAGATTTGCACTCGAAGCGGCAGCATATTCGCGAACGGCCTTTGCAATCAATCGGTCAGACGTTCCTGTTGATCGTCCTGGTACCAGATGGATTGCTGTCGGTCAGGTGCGTCTGCTGAGATTTAACTTGCTCCCCAACGCCAATGGTGAAACAGGGATTGGAATAAACTCCTACACTGGCGCCCCTCTCGCCACGACGGTTGACGACGTGGCAATCCTGAAGGCGCGCACTTGAGTGGTGCGATGACTTACGTGCTGAATCGGCTGTTGACACAGATGGCGCCGGTGCTGGTCCTGGCGTCGATCCTTGTCTTCATGTCCGTTCGGTTGATTCCAGGTGATCCTGCGGCAGCGGCAGTCGGTGAGACGGCAACCACGGAGGCCTACCTGCAGTACCGCGAGCAGTTGGGACTGAATGACCCCTGGTACGAGCAGTACTTCAACTGGGTTGGAGGAGTGTTCGAAGGTGACTTCGGCTCATCGACCAAGGGCGTAGAGGCGTCTGACATTCTCGCTAGCGCGTTTCCGGCCACCCTGGAGTTGGCGATCTTTGCCAGTGTGGTTGGATTCGGGTTGGGAACGCTGCTGGGCATTGCGGCAGCGATCAATCGAGGCGGCTTCTGGGACTACTTTGCCAGTCTGTGGACCGGGTGGAACATTGGCGTGCCGTCGTTCATTGCCGGTCTCGTGTATCTGCTCGTGTTCGCGATCTGGTTGGAGTGGCTACCGGCGGCAGGACGGGTGGCATTCATCGACGATCCCATCGGATCGCTGGAGCACTTGCTGCTGCCCGGATTCGCGCTCGGGGGAATCGTCGCGGCCGGAGTATCTCGCTTCACACGTCAGTCGCTATTAGACACGCTGACCGAAGATTACATCCGAACAGCGCGAGCCAAGGGCCTGCGTGAGCGTGTCGTGATTCTCAGGCATGCGCTGCGGCCCAGTTTGATTCCGGTCATCACGATTATGGGGCTGCAGCTCGCCACCATTTTGGGTGGCACCCTCGTGATTGAAACTGTGTTCACCTGGCCGGGCGTCGGCCGTGCACTGGTCGTGGCCGTGCGCGATCGCGATTACAACGTGATGCAGATTGTCACGTTGATGTTGGTTCTGATTTTCGTGGGAGTGAATCTAATCGTTGACCTGCTGTATGCGACGCTTGACCCGCGCATCAGAATGGGCGTCGGAGCGGAAGCTTAGCGATGTCAACAGGAGATGTGATTGCTGTTCCCCTGCGAGGCCGAGAGCGCCGCTGGTGGTCTGCGGCTGCGAGCGAGATCAAAGGTGTGGCGTCCGAACCGCGCGGGTTCATTGCGCTCCTGTTGCTCGTGGTGCTGATCGGATTCGCGTACGTACTGCCTGTCTTCGACTCGACCGACCCCAACCTGATTGGTGATGGGCCAAAGAATCAAGGCATCTCCTGGGATGCGCCGCTGGGTACCGATCACCTGTCACGGGATCTGTTGGCTCGAAACTCGATCGGGCTCGGGCGGACGATTTTCAACGGACTCGGGGCTGTGATTGTCGGCTGGTTGGTGGGTATCGCGATCGGTTACATCTCCGGCTGGAGAGGAGCTCGTACCGACACGGTCTTGATGCGGGCGATCGACACGCTTCTGGCATTTCCTGGCATCCTGTTGGCGATTGTGATGATCACGATCTTGCGAGACATCGACTTTGGCGGCGACCTGTTTCCGCTGGCAGTCGCGATCGCCGTGTTCAATATTCCTGTATCGGCTCGGTTGGCCAGAGCCGGGGTGCTGCGGGAACGGGAGCGTGACTATGTGCTGGCTGCGCGCACCATCGGCTGCAGTGGCGGCAGGGTGCTGGTTCGTCACGTGGCGGTCAACACGTTTGGAGCGTTCACTGTCCAGTTGCCGATCGCTGTCGTCGCCTCTGTACTGACGATGGCGGCGCTGAACTTCCTCGGCCTGGGAGCGCGCCCCCCCGACCCGACGCTAGGCCAATTGCTGCTGGACGGCAGCCGGTTCATGCGCAACGCACCGCACTACGTCGTGGCCCCAACGCTGATTCTGGCGTTATTGATGGCCGCGCTGAACTTCCTCAGCGATGTGTTGTCGGAGCGGCTTGATCCGGTGAGGCGACGACGCGTGTAGCGTTTGCTAGCTCGCGAAGTGCGTGCCCGGAGCGTATGGCCAGGAATTGGCGTCGGGCGTGTACTGCTGGACCACATCCTTGCTCTCGAAGTTGACCCGGTATTGGCGGAACAGGGCGTGTCCCCAAGCCACGTCGAGCAGCTTTTCGTTCCAGGCTTCCCAATCGGTCCAGGTGCCGTCGATTGCCTGCTGGATCATGTCCAGCCACTCAGGCTCGTCGCTGATTCCTGGTCGCTGCTCGAGCGGCACGTTATCGTCGTGCGGCGCACTGAAGCGGCCCGTGTACTCGTCCGAGTAGAGCACGGTGTACGCAGGTGACCCTGGGCGAATCCAGGCGCCCGTTCCCAGCACCAGGTGCTCGAATGTGCCGGTGGTCAGCAAGGTGACGATTTCTGTGTACTCGCGCGGGGAGATTTCGGTCTCGATTCCGAACTGGCCGACCTCTTGCTGGATGATCTGCGCCAGCGCGGGCGCATCGAGCCGTTCGGCCAGTGTGTCGATCTTGAGGACTTCGCCGCCGGTGAATCCAGCTGCATCGAGCAGTTGACCAGCCTTTGTGCGGGCTGCGTCTGGATCGACGCTCATTGGGTGTGGGTCGAGTTCTGGAACGAAGGCAACCGAACCAGGCTGCCAGGGGAGTCGGCCGGCGATATCGAACGTTCCGCCAAAGTCTCGGCGAATGCGCTCAGCATCGACCAGCATCAGCACGGCCTGGCGGGCAAGCTTGTTTCGGAAGGGTTCCGCATCGGCACGGAAGCGCAGCACGCGTCCGCCTACGCCCCATCCGGTGTAGGCATTGAACCGGTCGTCCTCAAGCAGCCGCTCCTCGATCTCGGGCAGACCGATCGGGACGCCCTGATGCGAGTCCAACTCGCCGGCCTCGAACGCCAGACCCATGGCACCGGTGTCTGCGAAGATCGTGTGCTGGATCTTCTCGAACTGGGGTCCGCCGCCTGAGTAGACAGGGTGATTGTTGCTCGATGCAAACTGCGGATGTGGCAATTGATCCCAGCCGCGGTTGGGATCGTAGTTTGTAAACGTGTATGGCCCGGTGCCGATCACGAGGGCCTCGTCTTCGCGACGGTCATAGGTTTCGCGGTCGACGATGTTGGCCTGTTCGATCAGGGTCTCGATGTAGCCCGTCGGTCGGGTCAACGCGAGACGGTAGGTCGTGGCATCGGTGGCTTCGCCGAGGCCAAGGTTGGCCGTCATCCTCGAAACCGGTGCGCCGCCGCCGGCGACATTAGGGTCGCGGATCGACTCGAACATGTAGTGGATGTCTTCGATGTCGAATGCTCGGCCAGTGTGCCAGACCGGATCGGTGCGCACATCGAAGATCCAGGTGAGGTTGTCGGGTGTCTCCCAGCCATTGGCCAGTACCGGCTCAATGGTGAAGTCCTGATCAACTGCACGATGCAGGTTCGGGAAGCTGCTGGAGTCCGGCTCAACGGTGCTGGGTGAGACGCGGGCCAGCCGCTCGAAGATGCTGTAGTCCTCGTTGAAGCCGTTGTTGTTGCCGGCGGTGCCAAAGCCAAGGCTGGCGAAGTTGGGCGTCGAGGTGTTCGAGCGCCGGTACACACCGCCGGTCGCGGCCATCGCCTGCTGCTGAGCCTGAGCTTGAGCCTGTTGCTGAGCCTGTTGCTGAGCTTGCGGCTGTTCGGCCTGTTGCTGCGCCTGGGCCGCTTGCTGTTGCGCTTGTTCCTGCTGCTCAACCTGTGCTGCCTGTTGCTGAGCTTGCTGCATGGCCTGCTGTTGCTGGTCCTGCTGGACCTCCGCGGCAGCTTGCGGCGCGGGTTGATCATCATCGTCATCGCCGCCGCAGCCGACCAGAGCCAACCCGGTGGCCCCGACCCCGGCACGAGCGCTCGCACGCAGCATGCCACGGCGCGAGATTGGGCGTCTGGCAAGTCGAGTCCAGTAGTTCGATTCGCTCATGATGATCTTTCCCATTTCGTCCAAAATGTGACGCGAGCCTATCACGACAGGACGAATGTCAGACTGCCAAGTTGCTCCTTGAGACTCTTCCATCCGAGACACGCATGCTTGCTGATAGCGTTGTGCTGTTTGCTGGAAGGAAGGGCATTCGATGGTTCGCCTGTCTGATCTGCATCCTCAAGAAGCGAAGAATCTGATGAGCTGGCCTCGTGTGCATATCGAGCCGGGGGAATGGCTCACGCCGAAGCCACTCGAAGCATCGACGATTGCCCTGATCACGACAGCCGGACTTCACCGCCGGCACGATCCGCCGTTTGTCGCGGGAGGCGTCGACTACCGGATCATTCCTGGCGATGTCGACTTCGGCGACATTGTCTCTTCCCACGTCAGCGCAAACTGGGACCGCTCAGCTCTGGCCGAGGACCTGAATGTGGTGCTGCCGATCGAGCGTCTACGCGAGCTGGCGGATGCTGGTGAGATAGGTGGCGTTGCCAACTGGCACTACTCATTCATGGGAGGGATACCACGCCCGGACCGACTCGAGCCGTATGCACGCGAAGTTGCCCGACTACTCAAAGCTGACGGCGTTGACGCCGCAGTCCTGGTCCCCGTTTGACCGGCATGCACGCGCGCCGTGGGCGCGCTCGGACATTTCATCGAGCGTGAAGGCGTCGCGACGACGAGCATCTCGCTCATCCGCGAGCACAGCGAGTACATGAACCCGCCGCGAGCGCTCTGGGTCCCGTTCTACCTGGGACGGCCGCTGGGAGTGCCCAATGATCCCGACTTCCAGCGGGACGTCCTGCGCGCGACCCTCAATCTCCTGCAAACGCTGGATCAACACAGCATCGTCGACTATCCGGTTGAGGCTCCCGGCGAATCGTTCTCAGATACCTGGGCCTGCCCGGTGTCGTTCGAAGCGCCCGACGCCGACAGCCTCTCGGGACGCCTACGCGCGGAGTCGCAACGGCTCGCCCCCTGGTGGCTGGAGACGTATCGAGCACGCACTCGGACCCTGGTGGGCGCCAGCGCACCGCTGCCTGACGAGCCGGGACCCGAGTTGACGGTGCAGGAGCGTGTCGAAACGTTGGTGAGTGTGTTGTCGGCAGTGGCAGAGGGCGCGTCAATCGATGCCATCCCCGAGATCGACGAGGCCTCGATCAACGAAGTGGCCTGGTCTCACCAGATGCCCTTCCTGTTGCGACATATCGTCCAGGACTTGCGCTGCTATTACCAGGAAGCGGTTGCGGCGCAGCCCGGCGCGTTGTCGGGCGCGTTGCCGGCCGGGCAGTCTCCCTCGCATCACGCGTTGAACGATTGGTTCTTCAACGACACTGTGCTCGGCGAGGCGATCATCGAAGTTGGCCGACGCCTGACAGAGGCGGGAGATCCCCGGCTGCGCATCCTGCGCGGTTGGATCGTGCCAGAAGGCTATTGGCCCGATGGCAATACATGGGGAGTCGCGCAAGGCCTCACAGATCGGCTGGCATTGGCCGATGAGGCTGACAAGCTGCTCTCGGGTCGCGAGTAGACATTTGCAGGCCGGATGCTCGGGAATGCCTATAGCCGAGGCTCGTGGGTCAGGCTTCGATGGCCGTGTTCAATCTCCATTACGCCATGCCAGCCACGGAAGTAGGGGCGCTGAACCGCTGGCTTCGCGGTCTCAGGCCGCTATTCGCTGGTCGAAGAGCCGGGTGATCTCGTCAGCTGCGCCGTAATCGGTGATCTTGTGCGATTTGAAGTCACAGTCGCCACTCCGACTGATCGGTTGTTCGCCCGCGTGGAAGAAGATTGTGGTAAGAATCGAGATCGCGATCGACTATCAACCCGCAATGAGGGCCGTCCGGTTGGTCATTTCGCAAGCGGTGGGGGAACCACTGCGGCGCACCAGATTATGGACATAAGAGGTGTAGCCAAAAGGGACTTCACTGCGAACTTTTCTCTGGGAAGTGGTGCTGTAGCAGAAACTCGAGGCAAGTTGGGAGGAGAGGCCGATGTCAATCAGCACTCACCACGTGCTCATGCGGAGAGCAAGTGGAAATTCGGTCCCGTTGTGCGCTGCTAGAACTCCTTCTCCCACCTCACTGTAAACGTCGACATCGATCTCGTCCGATGCTTCGAGGCTAACGACGAGCGCATGGTCAACCGAATCATCGAGGGTCCCCGAATCTGCTTGGCAGTCGACTCGGATCCCCAAGGTGGTTCCAGGGGTGTATGCCGCCGCCGCAGTGCCCTCTAGTACCTCGTGTTGAACGGTTCCTCTCTGGACTGAATGAGAGCGGACGCCGCAGCGCGATCGATGGCCGGACCACGCGGCATGAGGGCTACCGCCAGAGCCAGCGTCGGCGCAAACGGGTCGAAGAGGTCCCCCGCCTTCGCGGGGGCAGGCTTTCGGCTGGATCAACACGGTCGGCGCCGGCGGCAAGCTGCGCTACCTCGGTCAGGCCCGCAACAAGCTCTGGTTCGAACTGACCGCCGCCTACAACCTCACCCGCCTGGCCAACCTCGAGGCGGCCGCCGCATAGCCGAACGACGCCGAAGCGGCTTAGGCGTCGGAACTGCGGTCCGACCTCACAACTTCCGGCCTCCGGCACCCCAACCGTTATCCGCGATCAGCGACAGAGCAGCCGTCAATCACAGCTGCTCCGGCTGCGACCATCAATACTTCAGCAGCCTGCAAGGCCTGCTAAAGCAGCGTTGGGGCTTGAGCATGCAAGGGTGGATTCGTCGCGCGCGGGATCTCGACATTATCGGGACTGACCTCTACCGATCGCTCAGCATTCAGTTTTGGTCTCGAGGTTGGCACCGCTCAGAGCTGTTCCACTACGAGTCGAACGAGAGCCCGACTCTGTTCGAGCGGCTTGTGTTTCGAGCGGTAGCGGAAGACATGATCACTTTCGAAGAGGCGGAGCGCTTCTTCCCAAGTACTTCCTGCCAGCAAGATGCCACCCGCAGCTCGCGAACGACACTGAGAGCCTTGGCTCGTCAGTCTCTCGAACAGCGACATCGAGTGTTACGCGGACGGGCTGTCGAGGTAGATGTCGATGAGACCGAAGCGTGGGATGAGCTCCCCAACGACGAAGTCGAATAGGAGGGGGAGTTCTCATTGAGCGACGAGACTTCGACGCGAGGCGAGGTTTAGCTGGTTCGGCTGCCGCGTGCCGTCGGGGCTGAGTTACAGCGTGATTGGCCTGCCGTTGTGGTCAGTTCCACTGCCTTCGACTGGTCACCGGTGCGTTTCATCGTCCCGCTCACTACTTGGCAGGGACGCTTCGCTGAACAGTTCAACAAGTTCCTTATTCCAGCGACCAATCGGAACGGCCTCCAGGCAGATTCAGCTGCTGACTTCTTGCAGGTTCGAAGTGTGTCTACGGAGCGGCTGATGAGGCGTGTCGGTGTGCTCAGAGCAGACGAGGTGGAAGAGATGGTGGCAGGAATCGTGATCGCGGTCGACTATCGACCGTGATCGCCCCGTCCGCGATTCTAGGGTCGGCCGTAGGGTACGACTGTCGACTCTATTGACATGATGCAAGTAGCTCGAACGACTTCGAGGTTTGGGAGTGATTGCTAAAGGGGACGACGCTCGCCCGAGGCAGCCGGTTCCGATCCTCGCACAGACGCGATCGCGCGTTGTCCAGATATCCAGCCTTGGGCGACCTGTGCTTGCCCTTAGGCTACTTCGCCTGGAGTGTTGAACCGCTGGCCATCGAGTACCTGTCGGACGGTGAGCAACTGCATCCGTGGATAGTCGGTTCCCCCGATGGATACGTCACCTGCTTGGGCCATCCTTGACTGGAAGTTGCGGGCTTTTGTGTCGCCTAGCTCGTTGAGGATGACTAACCCAATCATCTGGGCTTCTTCCCGCTCTAGAACACCGCGTAGTTTGCGGACGACATTGATGCCGACGTTCTTGCTACCCTTAACCTCAACAAGCATACTGTCGAGGCTTGTTGCGGCAGGGCTGGAAGCGTAGTAGATGCGCCCGTCTATGCTGCCGTCGGCTGAGGGATGATTGGTGACGAACCCGTCGGCTTCTTCCACTGCCCATTTCTCGAAGTGGTGCTTGTCTCGTTCCCATAGGTCTTGGGCAGATTCGATACTGTTGGGTACGCCTGCGATTGTGAAGTCTTGGCCTGCGATGAGCCCCAGTGTGTCCTCTAGCCTGTTCTTGGCTACCTGATTGACGGAGTGGATTGCGATATCAACACCGATCCACTTGCGGCCGAGGTTGTGTGCCGCTGCGAGCGTGGTGGCGCATCCACAGAAGGGGTCAAGGACCACATCACCGGCGTTGGAGCTAGTTTCGATGATCCTCTCGAGAAGGGCGATTGGCCTCTGAGTCGGATAACCCGTCCCTTCAGCGGCTTGAGAGTTGACAGGGCTGATATCCGTCCACAGTTGTTGGACTGGCTGCCCCTGCTGTTCGTCCAGATATCGCTTTCGCCTGATGCCCCCTGTGTTCGTGAAGTGGAGCCTGCCTTCATCGTCAAGCTGCTGCATCGTCTCGATGGGCATGCTCCAGTGGTTGGTCACGCCCTGATAGGTGTAGTCGTAGCCACCGTCCCTCGAACTCTGCACAGTCAAGTTGTCACCCCTCCACATGCGACCGTCGGGGTCGATGTTTCGGAATCGGGCCCTAAGCGGTTCCTCGTATTCGGAGAACAGCCGGTTGAAGGTCCAATTGCTGCTGTTGGAGTAGTAGAGGATCGTGTCAGTGTTGTCGTCGAACCCCTCCGAATCGCTGCGCGTCGAGGTGCGCTGCCAGATGATCTCGGTTCGGAAGTTCTGGTGGCCGAAGATGCCATCCATCATCACCTTTACGTAGTGGGATGCCGCGGAGTCGCAGTGGAGATAGATGCTGCCTTGCGGTTTGAGGACCTTCTGCATTTCCAGCAGGCGCGGGACCATGTATGCCAGATAGGCCAGCAACCGCGGCTGCGCTTTCCGCAGCGCGATCATCCACATCCTCCAGAACTCGGCTGTCTCGTCGCCCACTCCGCGCTCCCTCAGCAGCGCGGGGATGATGCGGATGGTGCGCTCTTGCTCCTCGTCCAGCGTCCACGTGTCGCAGAAGGCCTCAATCTGAGTTGGAAGCGGTCTCCCCGTGTTGTCCTTGTAGATCGCGTTATAGGTTCGGTTGCTGTTGAATGGCGGGTCGAGGTAGATGAGATCGACGCCGTTCAGCTTCATGCTGAGGAGTACCTGGAGGCAATCGCCGTAGTAGAGCTCGTTCATGATGCCAATGCCCCTTCGACGAACGAGCCGGTGTTGTTGTGGGTCAGGCCTGCTCTATGGGTGCGGGAGTGGTCTACCACAGCGCCGACCACAGGCTGCCTCTTGGTCCCACGTCCCCGCATGCCGCGCTTCGGTTCGGAGCGGTGGGGCTTCCCGCCTGGATTGGCCTGTTCGGCCTCCAACACAGCCCGCGACACCTAGTCACCATCGTCCTCGTCGGCCATAGCCGACGTGATGCGCTGCTTCATGTGGTAGGCCGTCTGCTGGGTCAGGTCCAAATCTCTGGCCAGTTGGGGTGACGAGATCGAAGTCTTCGCGTTCACCACGAGGGAGATTGCCAGCAGCCACTTTTGAAGGGGAACCCTGGTATTGGCCATGATCGTCCCGGAAAGTACATTGAAGCTGGAGTAGCACCCGTGACAGTTCCATCGCCCAACCCGATAGGTCTCCGACTTGCGCGCCACATCAGCGTTGCCGCACAGCGGACAGGAAGGGCGATCACCCCACCTGACCAGCTCCAAGTACTCGTAGCAAGCCTCTTCGTCAGAGAACCTCTGGAATACCTGCATCAAGTTCATGGCGCTTACCCTAGTCTTTTGGACTCGCCCTCGAGCGAAGCCCATAACTTGTAGGATCGAAGCGAAACTATCGCCTTCCGTCGAGGAGTCCGTGATCTGCTCCGAAGTGACCGCTGTCACCGTCGGGGTTGGCGCGTCCCAGCCTGCACCGCACACCCGACCTTCTTCGTGCGCCACCCTGAGCACGGGAATCGACGGGCGCCAGCAAGGCCGCGACACCGACCAAGCACGCCACAACCCACCACGACCTGCTCACCGCCCAACGGACCCTCTCTCGCCATTGTCCAATCTCGATGAGTGCGTAGAGTCGCCGCGAACGGCCCCGATCAGAAGAGCGCGATCCAACCCCAGCCGCAGCCCACGACCCAACGCCCGATGATGCGCGGTCAGTCGTCGTTGATGATGATGCCGTTGCCGGTGTCGTCTGCGATGGTGGCGTTCGTTGCCGACGTCAGCTTGATGGCGAACGTCTCATCGCCTTCTGGCCACCCGTCGGTCCACAGCGGCACATACAGCGCGATACGGGTCTGGCCGGGCGCGATGGTGTGAGTGGCGTTGATACCCAAGAAGTCTCCCCCGAAAGTTGCTGTTCCCTCTTCCATCTCAATAGTCACCGTCACCGGGACACTGCTCACATGGCTGAGCTCAAGATAGAACTCCATCAGCAGATAGTCCTCGTAATCCTGCGCATCAGAGATCGACACGGTAGGAAGGTTGACAGGCTGCGGAGCGTCGTTATCAGAGACCGCGACCGACGCCGAGCCAGCCGACTGCGACACGGTATAGGCCGTACCTGTCGAAACAGTCGCACTAACGGAGCCGTCGGGTTCGTCAGTACTGTCGTTGGTGGTACCCACAGTGAAGGTGATGCTGCCGGAAGACGGAATGGTAATCGTCCGAGAGCCAGTCGTTGCACCGAAGCTGCCACTCTGCGAAATCGCTACATTGACAGTCAGCGCCGCTGTCGGCGTGGGACTCGCCGTCACGGTGAAAGTGGCATTACCGCCCTCAGTGATACTTGATCCGGCGGCAATGCTGATGATCGGCGTCACCACCTGCGGATCGTCATCGTCAGACACCGCCACCGTTGCCACATTATTCGTCCCAGATACTGTGTAACCCGTCCCCGTCGACAAGGTCGCAGTGACGGACCCGTTGGGTTCGTCGGTGCTGTCGTTGGTCGTATTGACCGTAAACGTTGCACTGCCTGTCGTTGGGATCGTCACGGTGTCGGCGCCGGTGGTCGCTCCGATGCTGCCGCTCTCTGAGACGGTCAGATTGACGGTGAGAGCGGTGGTAGGAGTGGGGCTTGCAGTGACGGTGAATGTGGCGTCGGCGCCCTCGGTGACAGCGGTGCCCGCTGAGATACTGATCTCAGGAGCGGACGGTGGTGGAGGCGGAGGTGGAGCTATTGCAGCTTCAATACACTCCAACGCTTCCCGAACCGGCTTCCAACCGAACCACACCTGCTCACCCGCGAGCGCCTCTGCTGCCGTGAACGGGGTCAACTGCGAGTCCTGGACGTCGCGGAACGTGATCAGCACGCGCTTCCAATTGCGGCCATAACTCGGCGCGCGGTCTTTGTTCGCATCGTAGTACCGACGCACGGTCGCTAGCAAACTCTCCGAGACACATGAATCAATGATCGCCTGCGGCAGGAGCTGTCCACTGTCGTCATCCGACACCGCTACCGTCGCTGCGCCTGCATTGGCTGACACTGTGTAGCCGCTACCGCCACTAATCGTCGAGGTGACGGAACCATCGGGCTCGTCATCGCTGTCGTCCGTGGTTGCCACCGTAAAGGTTCTATTACCTGAGGCTGGGATGGTGACGGTACGGGTGCCAGTTGTGACGTAATCTCCGCTCTGCGACACGACGATTGTAATGTCCAAGTCTGTCGCGGGCGCTGGAGACGCGGTCAACGTGAACGAAGCGGCCGTACCTTCGGTGACGCTTGAACCTGCCGCGATGCTGATCTCGGGATCAATCGATGGCGGCGGCGGCGGCGGTGGCGGTGGACCTGTTGCAGCTTCTATGCATTCCAGCGCCTCTCGGATGGGTCTCCAGCCGAACCACACCTGCTCGCCCGCGAGCGCCTCGGCGGCGGTAAAGGGTGTGAGCCCTGAGTCTTGGACGTCACGGAACGTGAACAGCACACGCTTCCAATTGCGGCCATAACTCGGCGCTCGGTCTTTGTTCGCATCGTAGTACCGACGCACGGTCGTCAGCAAACTGTCCGCGACGCATGAATCAATGGCTGCCTGCGATGCAAGGTGTGCATCGTCGTTATCCGACACCGCCACCGTTGCTGAGCCAGCACTGGTTGATACCGTGTAGTCGGTACCGGCTCTAATCGTCGCCGTGACGGAACCGTCTGCCTCGCTTGTGCTGTCGTCTGTTGTGGGCACTGTGAACGTCGCCGTGCCAGTGGTGGTCATCGTGACCGTCTGCGAGCCAGTCGTGACGAAGTCTCCGCTTTGTGTTACTTCGACCGTGACATCGAGGTCGGCTGCAGGCGCCGGTGTCGCTGTCAGCGTGTAGGTAGCATCCGTGCCCTCGGTCACGTCGCCGTCCACGGCGATGCTGATCTCGGGCAGGCTCGGCGTGTCGTCGTCGGAGACGGCGATAGTTGCCGAGCTGGCCGATGATGAGACCGTGTAGCCGGTGCCGGTGCTAATCGTCGCTGTGACGGAACCGTCTGGTTCGTCGGTCGAGTCATTCGTCGTGGTAACGGTTAGCGTTTGGGTTCCTGTGCTTGGGATGGTGACTGTCTGCGAGCCGGTTGAGGCGTAGTCGCCGCTTTGTGACACTTCGATTGTCACATCGAGGTCCGCCGCGGGGTTTGGCGTTGCGGTGATAGTGAACGTGGCATCGCCGCCCTCGGTGATATCGGCGCCGGCGGTGATGCTGATCTCCGGCACCGATGTGTGCGCCGGCAAGCCGCTGATTCCCAATTGGAAGGCGCCACTACGGTTGGCGTGGAACGTTGTCGCTTCGATCGTGTACCACCCGGCGTCGAGCGTCTTGCTGATGCGCGAGTCGTAGTTACCTCCTCCGACGTCGTCGTTGTGGTGCAGGGAGGTCCCGCTGAGGGTGTCCTTTCCTTGTCTGAGGTAGAGGTAGGTATCGTGCGAGGATGTCAGGTCGATTGAGACAACGCCTCGTTGCGTGATCTGGAAGGTGTAGAACCGCGCAAGGTTACGACCCGGGGAGTATGACTTACAACTGTTCGTCCACTCGCCTTGGGTTGTACCATCGACGGTCAGCAGCGTAGTGCACGGTGGTAAGGTGTCATCATCTGCGATAGCGACGGTCGCTGCAGCGTTGCTATTGGAAATGGTGTAACCCGTTCCAGAGCCAATCGTGGCGGTGACGGATCCATTGGCCTCTTCGATGCTGTCGTTCCCAGTGGGCACCGTGAAGGTGGCGGTGCCGGAAAGTGTAATCGTGACTGTTCGCGATCCGGTCGTGACGAAGTCTCCGCTTTGGGTGACGTCGATCGTCACATTGATATCGGCGGTGGGCTTGGGCGACGCCGTGAGGGTGAAGGCTGCGTCGGCGCCCTCGGTCACAGCGCTGCCCGCCACGATGCTGATCTCGGGTGTTGTCGCTAACAGTGGTTGGCTGAACACCCAGGGGCGAGCCTGTTTGATGGCGAGCTTGTTCTGCGCAGTGATCTTGAACTCGATCTCCATGGCGAAGTCGTCAGCCTGAGCAGGGTTGTACAGCGTCTTGAAGTGGTCGTGGATTGTCTTGAGACTGTTACGAAGCTGAAGCATCTGAGCATCGGTCATGAACAGCTGGTTCGCAGGTGCGAGATTTGAGCGGGCCAACACGATGGCCGACCCTGGCGGGTCCAACAACAGTTCCTCAGGCAGCGAGTTCGCCTCTGGATTGGTCACCAGGTCCTCGCCGAGCTGAGTGTTCACGTAGTAGTACCCATCGAGACCGGTGATCGGGTCATAGCTGACCGCAACGCCATTCACCTTCTCGGCCGGGTAGTTGGGATGGACCAGGACACCCATTGCCACCGTCGTGTGGTCGACTCGATGGAAGTCACGTTCCAGGAGCGCTCGGTGATTCCATAAGCTGGCCCAGACCGCCTTGATTGATTTGTCGATGCCATCTGCAGTGGTCTCGTCGGGATCCTGTGTCTTGGAGTCGTACAAGCCCGCGCCGTTGAACGACGGTAGATCTTCGTTGTTCGTACTGGAGCGGTAGCGTAAGGACTGGCCATCGGGATAGTTGGCATGCATTGCCGTCAACGCTGTGATAATCCACTGTGGTGACGTGGCATTCTTGATCGCCTTGCGCAAGTCGTCCAGCATCTCCTCCTGGATGTCAGCATCCGTCTGGAACTTCGAGTGTGCCAGCATCTGAGTGACGGCTGAAGCCAGCGTGGTTCCCGCCGGCAGTGTGATCTTATCCGCGACCGGAGCTTTCTTCTTGCCGAGGATCGTCTCTTTACTGACCGATGCCTGCTTCATGAACTCGTCGTAGAAGTAGAACGGGACGGCGTACCCGTCTGGCGCGACGCCGGCGGCTAACGAACTGAGCCCGCTGAGCTCAGCCACGTTCGCTGCTTTCACTCCGAACGCGGTCCAATCGGCGAAGCTGACGTTGGACAGCGAGGTGATCGATGTCTTCGTCAAGTCGCGCTGCAGAGTCTGTGTTTGCTGCGGACGCGACGCAGCATGGTACGCGTCGACTTCCGACTTTGTCGCGGCCCGAAGCGTGAACCCGACCGCGGTCGCGCGGTAGTACACATAGCTGCCGAACAGATTGGTCACTGTCTCGTCGGTGAGCGCGTCCCGGATGAACGCGTTTGGCGTCCCGTTCTGGATCGCCCGCAAGTTCACATGCGACAATGGCGTCTGCGACACCGTCGTGATCACCCCAGCCGCCCGAGGCAAATCGTTCGGCAGCACACTTAAGATGGCGATATCACGAGGTCCCGGCGAATCGCCCGGCTCGAACACCTTCAGCAACCCGTAACCCTCGGCCTCGTTATAGGCCACATACTCAACATCGGGTAGAATATCGTTCTCCATCAAGATATTGACCCTGGAGGCGTCGTATGACGGCTTCTGCAGTTCGTACTTGTTTTCGGCTTTGGTGTCAGAGAATGGGTAATAGGCCAGATTGTCATTGAGAAATGGCATCGCCGCGGCCAGCGTCTCATGCACCCTTGAGATCTCGCGAACATCAAAAGCTTTGCGACTCAACTCCCAACGATATACTCCCGATGAACCGTCCGGGGCAACAACATTGGGATGGTAGACGAGGACGCCCTTGGCACTTCCCGTCCAACAGCACTTGCTGACTTCCTCGAGGCCAACTCTGCGAAACCAATCGCGGGGCCAATGTATGCGATAGGTGTTCGTGTCCTGGAACCAGAGTTTCGGGCTGTCAGAATTGATATTGAGAATAGTGAACTTCACGTACTCCAAGTCTTCGAGCCAGTAAATCAACACCTGGTTACCTTGGTATGACATAGTCTCGAAGGCCGCGCGGTCTGCAAACCCAACAGACCCGTATTGCGCGGCGACCTGCTTGGCGGGGTTCGTGGGGTTCCGATGGCCAAAATCATCTAGTTCGGTGATGTCGTCAACACAGTCGCCGTCTACATCAGCCGGGGTCGCGACAAGGTACTTCTCTACCCGATACCTATCCGCGCCAAGCGGAGCCAGACTGTCCGAAAGCGAGGTGGTACCCGACTCGCCCCGCGTGACTGACACCGGAACATTCAAGACCGTGCCTGACCCACGGTCGTGCTTCACATACAGTACGAAGTAGTCGTCTTCCGTAGATGATACGGTGATCGGCACCGAAGTGACCGCTATTACTATCGGCGTTGGAGCATCCCAACCGTATTCGCACGGCCCAGGCTTCTGCGTGCCAGCCTGAGCAACGGCACCTACGGGGGCTACCAAGGCCGCGCCCCATGCCAAGCAAACGACTAACGCAATGGGCCCTGCTAATCGCATTCCAGACCCTCACTCTCTCGCGAGGCCGACTTCGATGAGTGCGTAGAGGCGCCGCGCACGCACTCCTACAGCCCGCCTCATGCACATTTCACTCCTCACGAACCCCACGATCTAAGCCCGTAACTTGTAGGGCCAACACCAACGGCATTTGTTCCTGATAAGGTGATCCGAGTCATGGCAAATGCGACGATGTGCAGTTGACAGTGATCTGCCTGCGGACCCTCACGACCTTCCTCCCAGACGCATCCTGCTCTGGATGGGAGTTGTGAGAGTCTCGGCGCCCTAGCCCGCGGCACAGAGCGCCGTTACCGTCCAGTTCGTGAAAATGATGGGCTTGTGTCGAGGCGGTCGGTCTGAGCCGCGCTTCTGCCGCGACTACAGGCTGCTGGAGGAGGGGACCTTCCCGCAGACCTCAGCACTTACGTGCTCCAACGTCACGGGTGGCGACGTTCACGGTCAAGACCGGCATCGTTATCGGCCATGCCGCGAGACGCGATCGTTGAGGTGGAGGATGACGCGGTGAGAGACCCAGAGCCGTGGTTCAGCGCCAACCAGGCTTCGGTAGCGGAAGACCAGAGCGCTGTCTTCACCATCACGCTGGACAAGCCGGCGCCGCGCCTCCGGACGTGTGCAGCCGCAACGGCCCGGCAGTGGTTCCGACATTCAGTCCGGCGAGCCTGGAGTTCCAGATATCAACAGCCGCGTCGTGTTCGTGAACCAGGTTGAGATCGGTGGTACAGACCACAGTGTGACGTCCTGCGATCAGATTGGGGTTAAGGGCGACACCGATCGCTTCTGCCGACGGATCTTTGTGCGAGCCAGGGCCATGAGGAACTGGCATTACTGCACGTTCGGTGTTGGTGCGGCTCTCTGGTCGCCCAAGGGTTGGATCTTGAGTTGAATCTGATCGACCTAGAATGTCGGATCCTGCCCCAAGGCACGTTGCCGCAATGGCCAATCCTACGACGATTGCCGTGATGATCGTCCTCATGGCGTCATTGCGGTGGTCGATGGTAACAGGTTGAGCGATTCGATTAGTTCGTCGAGCTTTGCATTGAGGTCAATGTTGTTAAACTGAGCAGCTGTTAGTGAATCGTCGGCAAGCGGTAGGCGTCGGTGGACTTCCTTAAACGTATCTTGTTCAAGCCACAGCACAGCACTGTAACCGGTGCCTTCGATGTATAGAGAAAAGGTTCCATCAGTCGATTCTTCGCCTATTCGGAAGTCGACGTTCTCAGGAACCGTGAGCAAGTGACGGCCGAATACTCTGTACGTGTGCCCTCTGCGTAGGAGATGGTCGTTTGTGCCTGCAATAGAGATGACGTAGACGGTAGCGGTGGCTGTTGCAGTGACCCCGTTACCGTCAGTTACTGTGGCTCGGATCGTCTTCAGGCCGGAGTCGATCGCATAGGCACCTCTGAGATCGCGATAGGGTTGCTTGCTCCTGTGTTCATAATGCACTTCGCCAGTCTGTAACGCGCAGCTCACTGAGGCAGTGCCTGTTTGGCCAATGTAGGGCCCCGAACCGTCACGGATTTCGCCATCTATCTCGAGGGTGTAGGGACCCTTCCCGTCCGTCACTTTCCAGGTGACCGGTGTTTCGCCGATCCCCCAGCCCTGGAAACCGTAATCTGTCTCGCAAATGTCTGGCGCACTCAGAGTCAGTGTCAGGTTGTTGGCAGTGGCCTCGCTTCTAGCAGACTTCTCATCGACTTTGATCGTTCCCGCAACGGGTTCGCTGGCTTCTGGATTGGCGTTTTGCCTTTCGTCAGCAACATCTGTCACCGCTGGGGTGTTAGTGTCGTCTGTTTCTACACTCTCGTGTTCTAGGGTTGCTGCCGCCTGACCGTTATGCTCAAGCTCACGACCGACGACTACGCCAACTACAGCCACGATCGCGGCGACGGCCACGTAGCGTAGCACGTCTCGTAGTTTCCAACGTTGCCAATGCGTTGGCATGTCCGCACCTCGTCGCGTGGTGTCACCCTACTAAATGGTCGTGGGAGAAATGCGCATGGGCGGCGCCTGACGTTGCTGCCAAAGGAGGCGCGGCCGGCGAGTGCACCCCGCTTGCGCTCGCGCTCTCATATGGTCAGGCAGCGGACGGGCCGGTCAGACGTGCCTTGGGGCCGGTGCTGGGGGCGGTTTCAGGCCGTCCCGCCCTGGTCGTGGACCGCGCCTATTGGGGCGACTGCACGTGCCGCCTGGTTGTCGGGTCGGGCTGTGGGCCTGTTGGTCCACCTGAGTGAACCGGCCGTCGGCCATAGACCTACGACGCTCAGGGATAGCGCACGCGTAACGAGATCGAACCCCTCTTCTGACCGCCCAAGCGATTCCACAAAATCGCTGCCCGTTACTGCAAACTCAACGTCATCTTCCTCAGTGGATCTACATGGCGCTGGTCTGAGACTCGCTGCAATCGATGTGAACAGGTCCTAGGCCACCAACGGGAAGCGGATTTTGAAGGTTCTTGATTTCAGGACGTTTGGTAGGGCATAGGGGATTCGAACCCCTGATCTCCGCCTTGAGAGGGCGGTGTCCTTGGCCGCTAGACGAATGCCCCACGCTTTGATTGGACGGCGGTTGTTGGCTGGGGATGGAGGATTCGAACCCCCGCTAACTGATCCAGAGTCAGCCGTCCTACCACTAGACCAATCCCCAACGAGGTGTCAGTTTATCACCGATTTCGGGGTTAGTCGTCGGGACGGGCGAGCCGTTCGGCGGCGGCGTTGAGCCGTTCGACCGTCAAATCCTGCCCGAGTGTTTCCAGGGTTTCAAAGAGCGGGGGCGCGATGCGCTTGCCGGTGGTGGCGACACGGATGGGAGTGAAGAGCGCGCCGGGTTTTTCTCCGCGCTGCGTGGCCAGATCTCGCAGGATCGACTCGAGGCGCGGCGTCGTCCACTCGGACTCCTCGACGGAGCGCAGCGTCTTGAGTGAAGCCTCGACTGATTCGAGGGCTGCCCAGGGCTTGTTCTTGTAGGCCCGTCCCATGAGTTCGGCATTGTCGTAGTCGAGCGGGCCGGTGGTGAAGAAGAAGTCGGTGTAGTCAGCGAACTCGGGCATCAGCTTGACGCGTTCCTGGATCGCCGTTGCGATCGGCAGCAGCCGATCGAGGGCATCGTCGCTGATCGATAGCTGGACGCGGGCTTCGAGATGCGGGCGACCTCGACGGAGGAAGTCGGACGGATCGAGGTCGCGAATGTAGCGGGCGTTCATCTCTTGCAGGCGCTCGATGTCGAACATGGCTGATGAGAGTCCGAGCCCGTCGAGATCGAAGGACTCGGTGATTTCGTCGCGCGACATGATTGTGGTGGTCTCGTCCTTGGACCAGCCGAGCAGGGCGAGGAAGTTGAGCAGCGCCTCGGGCAGGAATCCCTGCTCCGCGTACTCGCGAATCGACGTTGCGCCGTGGCGCTTGGAGAGTTTGCCGTTATCGGGGCCTCGGATGATGGGAATGTGGACCCAGGCGGGTTCATCCCAGCCCAGCGCGGCGTAGGTCTGGACGTGTCGGGGCGCGGAGGAGAGCCATTCTTCGCCTCGGATCACGTGCGTGATTTCCATGTGGTGGTCGTCGACGACGGAGGCAAGGTGGTAGGTCGGGAAGCCGTCGCGTTTGAGCAGGACGTGGTCGTCGAGCAGGGCATTCTGGAACGAGACTTCGCCGCGGAGGTAGTCGTTGACGATCGTGTCGCCGTCGCCGGGCATGGCGAGTCGGACGACGTGTGGTTGGTCGGCGGAGATGTCGAGGCCGCGGCAATGACGGTCGTAACCAGGCGGTTGCTTGGCCTTCTGTTGTGACTTGCGCAGCGCGTCGAGACGTTCGGATGTGCAAATGCAGCGGTAGGCCTTGCCGTCGGCGATCAGTCGTTGGGCGGCGTCCACGTACATCGGCAGTCGCTCTGACTGCCGGTACGGAGCGAAGGGACCGCCCTTGTCGGGGCCTTCGTCCCAGTCGAGTCCCAGCCAGGTGAGCGCATCGAGGATGATCTGCTCGGCGCCTTCGACGGCGCGGGACTGGTCGGTGTCCTCGATCCGGACGATGAACTGCCCGCCGAAGCGTCGGGCGAGCAGCCAGTCGAAGAGGGCGGTGCGGATGTTGCCGACGTGCGGCTCGCCGGTTGGGGAGGGTCCGTAGCGAACGCGGACGCTCATGGGTTGGTCTCCGATATTGAATGGTTAGCGGATGCGTTGGGTGCGTCGTCGGCGGTTGCGTCGCGTCGACCGATGCTGTCGTTTCACAGTATCAGGGGGCTCGGTTCGCCGCGGTTGGACTGGTTGATCACCGAGCAGCAGTTCGCCCTCGCGCAGATGACTGAGCAGGCTGCGGAAGTCGGCTGGTGGTTCAGCGCTGATCGTGAGCGGTTCATCACTGGCGGGATGCTGAATGGTCAGCGTGCGAGCGTGCAGCGCCTGGCGATTGCTCAAGGGCGTGGAGAGGCCGTACATGGTGTCGCCGGCGATGGGATGTCCGATGGCAGAGAGGTGCACGCGAATCTGGTGGGTGCGGCCGGTGATCAGCCGGCATTCCAGCAATGCAGCGTCGGAGAATCGTTCAACGGTTTCGTAACCGGTTTGGGAGGATCGTGCACGGTCGAGGATCGCCATGCGGCGCGGGTCGGACGGATCGCGACCGATTGGTGCGTCGATGAGGCCGGCAGGTGGGTCCGGCGCGCCGACGACGACTGCGAGATATCGCTTGTCCATGGTTCGTTGACGTAGCTGTTCACGGAGGGAGCGCAGGGCGTCGGCGTGTTTGGCGATCATCAACAGACCGGTCGTGTCACGGTCGAGACGGTGGACGAGACCCGGTCGCTGCGGGTCGGCATCGGGATCTGCTTCGGCAATGTTCGCAAGTTCCGGCCACTGGTTGAGCACCGCTGCAATCAGGGTTGGCTGCGTCTCTCCAGGCGCGGGGTGGACGGTGAGGCTGGCCTGCTTGTCGATGACGGCGAGATGTTCGTCTTCGTAGACGATCTGTAGTTCGATGTCGGCTGGCGCTTCGACGGGACTCGACTGTCTGGCGAAGATGGTCACGAGTTCGCCGAAGCGGAGCTTGTGCGCAGGTCGCTCGATGGCGCCATCGACGCGGACGAGTCCGTCGTCGATCAGATGTCGAGCCTGACTGCGCGATGCGCCGTCGAGGCGGCGGGCGAGGAACTGGTCAAGGCGCTCGCTGTCCTGGTCGGCCATCAGTTCAAGCGCTGGAGTGTTTGTGTCGTTCATGGCGATCTTGGATTGCGTTTCAACAGATCGCTGAAGATGATCGCAATCACGATGGCGGCGACGCCAACGTTGATCGCGGCATCGGCGACATTAAATGCGGGGAAGTGGATGAAATCGATGAAGTCGGTCACGTGTCCCTGGTAGATGCGGTCGAGCAGGTTACCGATTGCGCCTCCGAGAATGAGGGCCAGTCCGCTGCGGATTAGCCAGTGGTCCAGCGGAGGGAAGAAGTAGTAGATCGCGACGACACCAATGGCGACGACGGCAGAGACCGCGAGGATGGTGTTCTGTCCGCCAAAGAAGCCGAATGCGCCTCCGTCGTTGGCGATGTGTGAGAAGGCGAAGAACTCGGCGAGCCACTCACGGTCGCCAAGTTCGAGGGTTTCTCGGAGGATGACCTTGGTGAGCTGGTCGAAGATGATGACGAGCGATGCCAGGGCGATGAAGCGTGTATGGGTGCGGCGACGGGCTGTGGTGGGAGGGGACCCCCTCTCAGCCTTCGGCAGCTCCCCCTCAGAGGGGGGCAGCGGAAAGTGCCGCGTCTCCGGCAGCTCCCCCTCAGAGGGGGGGAGCGGAGAGTGCTGGGACTTCGTCAGCTCCCTCTCGGATGGGGGGAGCGGAGAGTGTTGGGACTTCGTTAGCTCCCTCTCGGATGGGGGGAGCGGAGATTTCTGGGGTGAAGGGATCGGATCCGCCATATGTCGAGATTACACGTGGAGGCGGTGGATTCGGATAATCTGAAGGGGTTGCGCGTTTGACGTTGGCGTATTGGGGAGCAGGCCTGTGAGTGATGTTCTGGCCGGAGTGCCATTTTCTGAGTTGCAGCGATTGCGGAAAGAGACTGGGCATGATCGATTGCCACCAGGCCAGCGCCTGGTGCGTGAGTGGCCGGTGCTGACCTATGGCGGAACGCCGGTGATCGATACGAAGGACTGGAATCTGCAGGTCTGGGGCGAGGTGGAGCGCGAGCGGATTCTGTCTTACGAACAGTTTGAAGCTGTTGGGGTGTCGGAGAAGAAGAACGACATCCACTGTGTCACGCACTGGTCGCGGTATGACAACACGTGGGACGGCGTGCTGCTGTCGGACTTGATTGAGGCGTTCGGGGTCAAGCCGTCGGCGACGCATGTGATGTTCCACTGCTACGGCGGCTACACGGCAAATGTGCCGCTGGCCGATATCCGCGCCGACGACCACGCCATGTTGGCAGTCGCGCACGACGGTCGTCCGTTGGATCCGATGCACGGCGGTCCGGTGCGGGCAGTGATTCCCTCGCTCTACTTCTGGAAGTCGGCGAAGTGGGTCGGTGGGATCGAATTCCTGTCCAAGGACGCTCCCGGATTCTGGGAGATGTACGGCTACCACATGCACGGTGATCCGTGGCGCGAGGAGCGCTACGGCTGAATCAAACTGGCTAGGCTTGCAGAACCGCTCTTAGTGTCCCACGCGACCGCCTGAGGTGAACTGGCAATGAGCCGCGTCGAAGAAGCCGCCGCCGTGTATCAGTGGAATCCGACGATCCCTGACGAGATCGAGGGTCAAGTGTTGATCCCGTTGCCGGACGGGTTTGCGGTTTCGGAAGAGTGGTGGGAGGAGCTCATCGAGCGACATGACCTCATACGCATTGAGCTAACTCGCGACAGAAAGCTGCGTTGCTACATGGGAACCTCGGAGGGAAGCCGCATCAGCTTTTGGGTTAGCCACCAATTGGGGGCATGGATTCTGGCGGGCGGTGGTGGTGATGGCGTTGAGAGCGCCTCGGAGTTCATTTCGACCTTAGCCGAGCGCAAGCGACCTGACGGCGCTTGGATCTCGCCTACGCGTCTGCCCGATCACTCACAGCCATGGCGGCAATCGTTCCGCTTCGTCCCCGATTTCATCTATGAGGTCCGCTCGCCCAGCCAGACTGTCGAACAACAGCAGGAAAAGATGGCCGAATGGATTCAAGCGGGCGTTCGACTCGGTTGGCTGATCGATCCCTACGATCGAAGTGTCTGGATTTATCGAGCCAATGGCGACGTCGTCCAGTTGGATGATCCTTCCGAACTGTCCGGTGAAGAAGTCTGTGAAGGTCTGGTTGTTGATATGTCCCTGGTGTGGGGAAGGACCTTCTCGCCGTGATACGCTCGAATGCAATGTCGACGCGAACATCAATTGATGTGATGATGCTGGGCCGCATGGTGATGCCCGGGGTCCTGCCTCGCTAGCACCTCGTGATGGGGGCGCGGCGAGGGAGGGCCGAGACGCTCACGCTTCGCCGCCGTTCTGCTCTAGCGAAAGACCCATTCCGATATGACCTACGCCACTTCCCTCGCCTGTCGAGAGTGTGGACGCGAGTTTCCGCTCGACCCGCTGCATGTTTGCGATTTCTGTTTCGGCCCGTTGGAGGTCGCCTATGACCACGACGGGATCCAGTCCAAGATTTCTCGGGAACGGATCGAATCCGGTCCACGCTCAATCTGGCGCTACAAGGACCTGTTGCCCGTCGACGACGAGTTCATCGTCGATCTGAACGTCGGCATGACGCCGTTGCTGCGCGCCGATCGCTTGGCCGAGCGCTTGGGCATGCGTGAGCTGTGGATCAAGAACGACACGTGTAATCCGTCCTGGTCGTTCAAGGATCGCGTGGTGGCCGTGGCGTCGTCGCGGGCCCGTCAATTGGGCTTCAAGACGCTGGCCTGTGCCTCGACCGGCAATCTGGCCAACTCGGTGTCGGCACATGCGGCGCGTGCCGGCATGGACGCGATTGTCTTCATTCCCCACGACCTCGAAGCTGGCAAAGTACTGGGATCGGCTGTCTACAATCCGACGATTGTGGCGGTCAATGGGTCGTATGACGATGTGAACCGGCTCTGCTCGGAGCTGGCCGACAACCGACATTGGGCGTTTGTCAACATCAATGTGCGGCCGTATTACGCCGAGGGATCGCGCACGCTGGCTTACGAAGTGGCCGAACAACTCGGCTGGCGAGCGCCTCGCCAGGTGGTCGCGCCGATGGCTTCTGGATCGCTGTTCACCAAGATCCACAAGGGCTTCCAGGAGTTCCAGCGCTATGGGTTGATTGAAGAAACGCCGGTGCGGATGATTGGCGCCCAGGCAGAGGGCTGCTCGCCGATTACTAGCGCGTGGCGCAACGAGACGACCAACATTCGACCCGTCAAGCCGAACACGATCGCCAAGTCGCTGGCGATTGGCAATCCGGCCGATGGCTACTACGCGCTGAAGACGATGAAGCGCACCGATGGCGGCGCGACGGCTGTTACAGACCCTGAGGTCGTTGAGGGTATCCAGATGCTGGCCGAGTGCGAGGGCGTCTTCGCCGAGACGGCCGGCGGCGTGACGATCGCCGGCCTGCGACAGGCGATCGCCAATGAGCAGATTGATCCGAACGAATCGACGGTCGCCTTCATCACGGGCGGCGGATTGAAGACATCCGACGCCGTTGTTGACCACGTCACGCAGGCGATTCCCATCGAAGGCACGCTGCAGTCATTCGAGGCTGCGTTTGCCGAGGCGCCGGAAGCTGTCGGAGTGGGAGGTTAGTCATGGCCAGACGACGAGTCCGGTTCACGTTCGAGGGCGACTCAGTGACGGAGCCGGTGATTTACCTGGTCGGTCACGAGTTCGACGTGGTGACCAATATCCGCATGGCGGATGTTGAGCACGATTTCGGCTGGGTGGTACTTGAGGTCGATGGCGATCACGACGAGATCGACCGAGCGCTGGCGTGGGTGGCGTCGAAGGGCGTTCGAGTCGACCCGGTAGCAGGGGATGTTGTCGAGAGTTAGTCTGAGGCCAAACTCTCCCCTTCTGGTCCCCTCTCCCTCAGGGAGAGGGTAAGTGTGACGGCCAGAGTGAGAGTTGCCCTTTCGCACCCGAGGAGCAAGCGGCGATGGCGACTGAGACGATTCCCCATCTGGTCACAGCCGACGAACTGTTGGAACTCTCGAGCAATGGGTTCTATGGCGAACTGATCCGAGGGGTACTCTGCGAATCTATGCCACCCGGGGTTGACCACGCGCAGATCGCAGCCAAGTTCGTGACCCGACTTGGTCCCTTCGTTGAACAGAGACGACTGGGCCGAGTCGCCGTCGGCGACCCGGGGATCAAGATCGAACGTGATCCAGATACCGTCAGGGCTCCTGATGTCGCGTATTTCTCAGCGCAGCGACTCCCGTTGACCCAACGCATTCTCGGCTACGCGGAGGTCCTCCCCGAACTGGTCGTTGAGGTCAAATCTCCGCGCGACAGCCGTGATCAGGCCAACGACAAGGCCGAGATGTGGCTGCGCCACGGCGTCCGACTCGTATGGGCGGTCTATCCCGACGAACGAACCGTCGAGGCGCATCACGCCGAGCAGGGCGTTGTCCTCTACCGCGAGGACGACGAACTCGACGGGATGGATGTCCTGCCCGGCTTTACCTGCGCAGTGGCTCCCCTGTTTGAGGCCTGAGCCCTGCCAGTGCCGAGCCCGGGCCTAGCCTGACCAGGGGAATACGCCATGCCGGAGCCATTTCAGATTGCTATCCCCGACTCCGAGATTGAGTACCTGAACCGGCGGCTCGCCGAGACACGCTGGCCTTCGGAGGTCACCGACTCCGGCTGGCAATACGGATCGAACCTCGCCTACATGCAGGAGCTTTGCGAGTACTGGCGCACTGACTTCGACTGGCGTGCCCGCGAGGCCGAACTGAATGCGATGCCGCAGTTCACGACGACGGTCTCGGCTGACGGCGTTGAAGATTACACGGTTCACTTTGTGCTTCAGGAGGGCGTTGGGCCCAACCCGTTCCCAATCATCTTTACGCACGGTTGGCCCGGATCGTTCTATGAGGTAAGCAAGGTCCTTGGACCGCTGACCGATCCCGCTGCGTATGGTGGCGATCCGGCGGATGCGTTCACGGTTGTCGCTCCGTCTCTTCCGGGATTTGGATTCTCGGAGATTCCCCAGAGTGGGGGCTTCGGACACATGCGGGCGGCTCGAATGTGGGTAGCGTTGATGTCGGAGCTTGGCTTCGAGCGATACGGCGCGCAGGGTGGCGACGTCGGTGCGCGGGTCTCGGCGCTGACTGCCTACGAGGATCCTGAGCATTGCATTGGCGCGCAGATCAATATGCCGAACAGTCAGCCGCCGAAGGACCATCCTGAGGAAGATTGGAGTGACGAGGAACGAACGGTTATGACCCGAATGCGGGAATGGCAATCTCAGGAAGCGGCTTACCAGTGGATTCAGGGCACACGACCGCAGACGTTGTCGTATGGACTGACCGACTCACCGGCGGGTTTGGCTGCCTGGATTGCTGAGAAGTGGCGTACCTGGTCGGACTGCGACGGTGACATCGAGAAGCGGTTCAGCAAAGACGAGCTGCTGACCAACATCTCGATCTACTGGTTCACGCGGACGATGAACTCAGCTACCCGCTACTACTACGAACGTCGGCAGCACGATCGGGCCAACGCACTGCCCGGTCCGTTGCAGACGCCGGCTGGATTCTCGGTGTTTCCAAAGGAGATCTTTGGTCCGCCGCGGAGCTGGGTTGAGGCGGAGTACCACGTGACGCAGTGGTCGGTGCATGGTCGCGGTGGGCATTTTGCCGCGATGGAGGAGCCGGAGCTGCTGGTTGGTGATATTCGGGAGTTCTTCCGTCCGTTGCGCTAGAGGGGGTCCTCCGTGCGCGTCACCCGGACCGAGAGATGCTGAGGCGCCGGGTCGTGGGAGAGTATGGCGTCGAACAATGTGGCGATCACCCAGCCGACTGCGGCCGGCGACCACTCAGGCAATGACACCGCTACGCCGGTATCGACGTTTGGCCACTCGATCTGTTGCCATTCAGGTTGAGCGGCGTAGGCATCGGGCGCCGGGATCAGCGGTCCGATCTCGAATGTCCCGGATTTCGTTCGCTGGATGAACGCGAAGACTTGCGCCGCCGCGCGTTCGTCCCATTGGTCTGCCGCCACCGTCACGACGGCGTGTGCTTTCGGCTTCACGCTGATGATGTTGAACCAGTTGAGCACGGCGCCAAGATGGAGCAGGTGGGAACGCTGTTCGGACGGCAAGGCGGTTGCAGTCACCTGGTAGGCCGACACGTCGGTCTCTCCGAACCAGCGCAGGGCGTCGTCCAGGCATTGGACAAGCGGAGGGATTGCCAATGCCGGATCGGTGGGCGGGCCTGACTCGATGGGATGACGCGCAGGGACATACTGCGAAGGACCGATTTTGGCGATCTCATCTTCGGACAGTGTGGGTTGCGAGGCTGCCTCGGTTGCGTCGATGGATAGGTCTGCGTCGAGTCCAACCTGCACGAAGCCGATCGCAGATTCATCATTGGCGTAGGTCAGCTCCGCCTCATTCATCGCCCAGAGGGGTGAAATCAACTGGGACGAAGTGGTGGAGTAGTAGTTCGACCAGCGCATCAGCTCTGAGCGCGCGAGGAAGACGCTGTACAGGTCTTCCTCGGCGCTCGAGTCGAGCAGGTTGGGATTCGGCGACAGTTGGCCGTATGCCGCGGCAATCAAGTATGGCATGGGGTACCCGTTGCTCAACCCTACCTGCAACTTAGCCTCAACTTCGGCATATCACGGGCAACCCCGGTGACGCCGGCGATTATGAACCCCCCCCGGTCGCTTCGCGACAGCTCCCCCCTGAGGGGGGCGAGTGAGCTCTGATTTTCGTGCGATACTGCGCGCGGATTACTTTATCGACAGACTCGCTCGTAGCGTGAGGATGACCACATGCCCGAACCATTCAAGATTTCCGTGCCCGATACCGAGATCCGCGACCTGAAGCGCCGCCTGGCGCAGACTCGCTGGCCGTCGGAAGTGTCCGACTCGGGCTGGCAGTATGGGTCGAATCTGGCCTATATGCAGGAACTCTGCGACTACTGGCGCAACTCGTATGACTGGAAGGTTCAGGAGACGTACCTGAACCGGATGCCTCAGTTCACGACCCAGGTATCGGCGGATGGCGTCGAGGATTACACCGTTCACTATGTGCATCAGGAGGGTGTCGGCGACAATCCGTTGCCGCTGGTCTTCACGCACGGTTGGCCGGGAACGTTCTATGAGGTCTCGAAGATCCTTGGCCCGCTGACCGACCCGGCGGCGCACGGCGGGGATCCGGCGGATGCGTTCACTGTGGTTGCGCCATCGATTCCCGGCTATGGGTTTTCGCAGATTCCGACCTCGGGCGGATTTGGTCAGAAGCGGACGGCGCTGCTCTGGAATCAGCTGATGGCTGATTTGGGCTACGACCGCTACGGAGCACAGGGTGGCGACTGGGGCGCGATCGTCACCGCTCAGGTGGCGTATCAGGATCCCGACCACTGCATTGGCGCGCAGATCAACATGCCGATCGGTCGCCCTCCGACAGACAAGCCGCAGGAGGAGTGGACGGACGAAGAGAAGGCAGTCGGCGCGCAGGCAGCGCACTGGCAGGCGCAGGAGACCGGTTACCAGGCGATCCAGGGCACGAAGCCGCAGACGCTGTCCTACGGCTTGACCGACTCACCCGCCGGCCTGGCGGCCTGGATCACCGAGAAGTGGCGGTCGTGGTCGGACTGTGACGGCGACATCGAGAAGCGCTTCACTAAGGACGAAATTCTGACCAACATCTCCATTTACTGGTTCGGTCAGACGATTAACTCGTCGACTCGCTATTACTACGAGATGCGACAGAATCAGCAGGAGAACTTCCTGCCGGGCCGCCTCGAGACGCCGACGGGCTTCTCGATCTTCCCCAAGGAGATCATCACGGCGCCGCGTAGCTGGTGTGAGCCGGGCTACAACATCCGGCAGTGGTCGGTGCACGACAAGGGTGGCCACTTCGCTGCGCTCGAGGAGCCGGGGTTGCTGGTCGAGGACATCCGCGACTTCTTCCGCCCACTGCGCTGATGCGGAAGCCCTCACCCCCCGCCTCCGCGGGGGCAGGCTCTCACCCTCTCCCAGAGGGAGAGGGGATCAGAAGGGGATCAGAAGGGGATCAGCCGGGGTCTGAGGTGTCGTGAGTACTTTCGTGCAGCCGTTTGAGATCCTTGTCCCGGAGGCTGAGATTGCCGAGCTTCGGCGACGGCTGGGAGACGCTCGATGGTTGTCTGAGGTGCCCGGGTCGGGCTGGCAATACGGCATCGACCTTGCCTTCACGCAGGACCTCGCGGCCTATTGGGCGGATGAGTTTGATTGGCGCGCGATCGAGTCGCTGCTGAACGGATTTCCTCAATTCAAGACGTCGTTGACGGCGTGGAATGGCGAATCTCTCGGGATCCACTTCATTCATCGGCGAAGCTCTCGTGCAGACGCCCGTCCACTGATGATCCAGCATGGCTGGCCGTCGTCGGTGTATGACTTTCACAAGATCATTGACGAACTGGCCGAGCCGTCCGATACCGACGCGGCGGCGTTCCACGTGATTGCTCCGACGCTGCCGGGTTATGGCTGGTCGGACATTCCCAAACGAAGTGGTGTCGGTCCGTCCGCGATTGCGGATATGTGGGTCGAGTTGATGTCGCGGCTGGGCTATGACGAGTTTCTCTATCACGGCGGCGACTGGGGTGCGTCTGTTGGTGGACAGCTCGCGCTGCGCCATCCGCAGCGGATTCTGCGGATGCATCTGACGGCGGGCGCTCTGCAACCAGGGGGTTCGGCGGCGCGAGCGCAGACCGAAGCGGAGCAACGCTTCTTCGTCGAGGAGCAGGAACCATACGTCCGCGACGACGCGGCGCATCGCGGCATCCATGGGACCAAGTTCCAGACGATGGCGTTTCACCTTGAGGACTCGCCGGTTGGACTGATGGCCTGGATCGTGGACAAGTGGTGGATGCTGGCCGACATCATGCGCGAGGATGAGCGACCTCGAGGCGGGGATCTGTATCGGCGATTCACTCGCGATGAGTTGCTGGCGACGGTCGCGATGTACTGGTTCACGCGGACGCAGTCGTCGGCGATGCGGATTTATCACGAGGCGATGCGACCGCCGGAAGAGATTGAGGCCGAACTCGGTGGCCAGGTGCGACTTCTCGAGGGCCAGCGTGTAGAGATTCCGACTGGATTCGCAAAGTTGAAGCGAGGCACGCCGTTGCCGCCAAGATCGTGGTGTGAGCGTGCCTTCAACGTCGTTCACTGGACCGAGTTCCCCGAAGGCGGACACTTCCCGGCGATGGAAGTGCCCGATTTGCTGCTCGACGATCTCAGACAGTTCTTCGCCTGATGCCGGTCGTCCGACATCATCTGCGCTGTCTGGATTGCAAGGCCGAAGCGCCGGCGTCGTTGGAGCTGTCTTGCGGCGAATGTGGCGGCTTGTTCGAGATTGACTATCCGCGATTGCCCGAGGGCGGGATTCGGCTGCCACTCACGCCCTTGCCGCTGGGTCAGGGTGGAACACCGACGATTAGCTTCGACTGGCCCGAGGCGCGTCGCTTGCGGCTGGAGCTCAAGCTCGAGTTCCTCTCGCCGACCGGATCGTTCAAGGATCGCGGCGCGTCCATGCTGGTTTCGGCCGCCTGGAGCGGGAACACTGCCGCGTTCGTTGAAGACTCTTCCGGCAACGCCGGCGCGGCGTTGGCCGCCTATGCGGCTGCCGCGCGGATGTCGGCTGAGATTTTCGTACCGGCGAACGCGCCCGAGGTGAAGCGATCGCAGATCAGCGTGGTAGGCGGCAACGTTCATCCGGTCGACGGTGATCGCGCGGCCGTCGCGGCCGCCGCCCAGCAGTTTGCACGGGACCAGGACATTCCCTACCTCTCGCACAATCGCAGTCCCTACTTCAGCGAGGGCATGAAGCCGGCCGCCGCAGAGATCGCCGAGCATGGTCTGCCCGACGCGATCGTGCTGCCGGTTGGCAACGGCTCGTTGTTGATCGGGTTGTATCGCGGCTTTCAGGAGCTGATTCAACTGGGACAGATCGATCGGATGCCGCGACTGTGTGCAATCCAGGCCATGAATGTCAGCCCGCTGGCATCGGCGTTCCGCAACCATGAACCGCCTGAGCCAGAACAGACGATCGCTGATGGCATCGCCGTTGCGCAGCCCCCGCGACTCGCGCAGATGCTGGAGGCGCTGCGGGGGAGCGGCGGCACAGCGGGCGTCGTCTCGGAGATGGAGATTGAAGCTGCAAGGCAAACGATCGCAGAACGCGGGTTATTCGTCGAGCCGACCTCGGCGGCGCCCCTGGCAGCACTGAGGCGTCTGGTGGAGCGAGGGACGATTGCAGAGGACGAGCGAGTGCTAATTCCGTTGACGGGTTCGGGAATGAAGAGTCCGCCGATACGCTGACGGTTATGCGGCGAGATACTGCTCGGTTTCGGGGGCCTGACCCGGCTCTGTGGATTTGGCGTCGGCTGACGTCGGTCAAGTGGGCGATTGGGTTGATCCTGGCGGCGGCGTTGTTTTCGGCGGTCGGAGTGGTGATTCCCCAGGTGCCGCCTCAGTTGGCGGACATCCCCGAGCAGGTCGAGGAGCACATCGAGCTCCAGCGTCCAACCTGGGGCTGGTTCACCGATGTGCTGGCCGACTTCCCCTGGTTCTACGAGACCAACGGCGGGGTCTTCAACCTCTACAAGCAGCCCTACTGGTACGCGCTGGTGGCGCTGGTGGCGCTAGCGATCTCGGTCTGTACGGTCAGCCGGGCGCCGCCGATCTGGCGGACGGTGCGCAGGCCGCCCAAGCGGGTCAATGCTGTGTACTTTGATCGGGCGCGGCATCGGGCCTCGGCGATGTTGGACGCAGGGGTCGACGCGGAGACCTCCCAAGCGCAGGTGGTCGGACGGTTGCGGGCGGCGCGGTATCGCGTGGAAGAGGTCGATTCCGCTGACGGGGAAGTGATGCTGTTCGCCGACCGCTTCGGTTGGGCCCAGCTTGCGACGTTTGTGACGCACCTGGCCTTGTTGCTGCTGCTGGGCGCGACCCTGGTGACGAAGTTTGGCGGCGAGGAGTACCAGTTCTGGGTGGCAGAGGGTGAGTCGCACATCCTGTTTCCAGCGGGCGACGACCGGGCGCAGGTGCAGATCATCGTGGATGACGCGGTGGCGCGTTTTGCCGACGATGGGCAGGCGCTCGACTTCCGCAGTCTGGTCCGCGTCGCCGAGGCGGGCTCGGAAGTTGGCGGCGGCGAAGTGACGGTCAATGGTCCTGTCCATGCGGCCGGGTATCGCGTGCATCAGGCCGCGTATTGGGAGCACGGAGCTGAGCTGCGGGTGTTTGATCACTCGTCCGGTCAGTTGCTGTATGCCGAGACGCACTTTCTCGATGAACAGATAGTCGGTCCGCGGATTCGGGTGGAGCGCGGTGGCGCCGCGGTCTCGGAGGAAGTGATTTCGCTGGAGCATGCTGTCGCGGATG
This sequence comes from Dehalococcoidia bacterium, assembly GCA_964291515.2. GTDB lineage: Bacteria > Chloroflexota > Dehalococcoidia > Bin125 > Bin125 > Bin125. The sequence continues at coordinate 2,370,606 of OZ219805.1, read as the reverse complement.
AGGTGGTTGATCCGGAATCGGAAGACCAGCGGATATCGGGTTACACCCTGATTCCTCTCGACCAGGAGCGCTCACTCGCCGTGGTGATGGTGCCGTCGACGGATGGCTTTGCGTTCTGGTATCGGGTGATGTCGACGCCGGCAGATGCGTCCGGGCTGACGTTTGATGAACTGGGCGTCGGTCAGATCGCCCCCATGGCGCCTCGGGTTGAGATCACGACGGAGGACGAGCCTTACTTCGAAGGTGTGGTCTCGCTGGACCAGTTGCAGGGCGAGGCCATGCTGGCCGCGTTGCCCCTGGGTGACGATGAGGTGTTGCTGGTTGGGTTCCGCGACGCTGACTCGGCCGACGGCTTCTTCTACTACTCGCCGCAGCGTGAAGATGACCGAGGACTGCTTGTCGAGGGCGCGACGGTCGATCTGTCTGACGGGTTCAGCTTGACATATCACGGCGCGGAGCCGGATGCCTCGCAACAGGGATCACTTGAGGTCGGAGAAACGCGGACGATTGGTTCGATTGAGCTGACGTGGCTGGGCGCGGAGTCGGTGTTCTATGAGGTCGCGGCTGACATTCCCGGCGCGAGCGGTGAGGCGCTGATCGCGCTTGAGCGGTTTGGTCAGGCGCGCACGGCGGAGACGTTTGACGCGCTGGGCGGGGAGAGCGTTCGTCTGGCGGTGGGTGCGACGAATGAGTCTTCGGCGGGAGGACAGGTCGGCCGGCCGTCGCGGATGATCCTGGGATTGGGTGGCGACGCGGGGCGGATCGAGCTGGATGAGGGGCAGGAGATTGTGCAAGGCGGGATGCGGTATCAGTTTGCCGGACCTCGGGAATTCACGGGACTCAACGTACGCCGCGATCCAGGCGGGACGGCGTTCTGGGTGGGGATTGGACTGGGGATCTTGGGCATGTCGATGACGTTCTTTGCGCCTCGCCGTCGTGTCTGGGCTCGGGTCACGGCGGATCGAGTCCAACTGGCCGGACAAGCGGGTCACGGTGTTGACCTGACCTCTGAGTTAGAGCGGCTGGTCGCTGGCGAGGTTGAGTCGCAGGGTCGGCGTTGGCGACTTGGGCGACGCGGAATGTTCGGCGGCGATTACGCTCAGGGTGAGGACGGGAGGCGTGACGATGATTGAGCTGGTGGGGATTATCAACATCGGGATCAATCCGGTGCTGATCGACACAGGCGGATTCGAGCTGACCTGGCACGGACTGTTTACCGCTGTCGGTATCGCGGCGGGCGTGTGGTTGGCGGTGCGACTGGCGCGTCGGGCGAAGATCTCCGAGGACGACGCGATGTCGATCGCCGTGGTCTCGGTGTTGTCGGGGATCATCGGCGCTCGGTTGCTTTGGGTGATCGAGCACACGGATCAAATCGGATCGGTCGGTGACATCTTCGCCCTCACTGATGGGGGGATATCGATCTACGGGGCCATGATCGGCGGCGTGCTGGGAGGATTCCTCTACGTCACGTTCTTCAAGCCGAACTTTCCCAAATGGGTGGCTCTCGATGTTGCTGCGCCGGGGATGATCCTGGGCCAGGCGATTGGACGGTTTGGCGACTTCGTCAATGGCGAGCACTTCGCCAACGCGTCGGAGTTGCCCTGGGCGTTTCGCTACACGCATCCATTCACGGACGGTCCGTGGTCGGCGCCGGGCATCGATGGTTGGTTTCGCGGTTCTCGCGGATTCGATGGCGAGATGCCGGTCGCCGTACATCCGGTCGCGGGCGGCTACGAGCCGATCCTCGACTTCATGATCCTGGGCGGCCTGTTTCTGCTGCGCCGGATGGGAGTCGGCGCGGGCTGGGGATTCACCTTCTATGTGTTTGCCTATGCCGCAGTGCGAGGCTTGCTGTCGCTGCTGCGGACCGACGAAGCGGCGCTCGCCGGCGTGCTGTCGGTGCCGCAGTTGCTGGCGATTCTGACGGGCGTGGCAGCGGTCTGGATGGCACTGCACCTGCGTCGTCACCGTCAGGCAGCAGTGCCGACCGGGAGCGAGTTGGAGCGTCACACGCATCGTGGCAGCCGTCGCGGAGGGTTGGGTCGTGGCTGAGTCGCTGGAGTTGGTGCTCTGGGTCAAGGCCGACTGCAGCGCCTGCGAGCGCGCCCACGAGCTGATGTCGTCGTTGTCGGCGGCGATGCTGTTTGAGTGGGAGTCGCGCGAAGGCGAACATCAAGACGCCGTGCCAGTCGTGGCGACCTCTGATGGTCAGGTGCTGGCAGAGGCGCCGATCGTCGTGGGGGAGCTCGTGGACGCGATCCTGGCGCTTGATGGGTGAGTTGGTCTCGGTGTAGATCTCGGCTGGTTCTCTGACACTCCGCCTTCCAGAACGTCCAACCGGTCGTTCAGGGTCTCGGCGATATCGGTGCTTTGAGCGTCGATCCTCAGGTGCGCTGTTGTGAGACTGTCTCACTTGTCGGCCGTGGCGGTGATGATCGCCCTGGTCGGGGCGATGTTCGTCGCCATGGGGTCGGCTAGTGCGGCGACTACTTACCCAGCTTGCGAAGGGGTCGGTAACGATGGGGACGTAATCAACTACTTGACCGTCGGTGACTCGTGCGCACTGACGCTGCCCGCGAATTCCTCAATCATGGGGGAAGCCGTCGATGTTACCGACGAAGCAGGGAGTGGCGGAGACCAAGCAGGAATCCTGGCGGAAGCCCAGGGCTCAGCTACAATTGTTGATGGTCAAGGCACTGAAGCCGAGGATGACGACGAAGTCACTCACCGATTCGTCGTTCGTGGGACGCCTTCAATCTCCATTTCCTTCGGAGACACTGACGACCTCGTTGGCGCTGGATCGCCAGTTACAGTCACCGTCACGACAATGGGGATCTCAGCCGACCATACGGTCAGGGTTACGGCGCCAGCGCCGGTGTTCATCGATGCCGTCGACCTCGACAACAGCGGTGCCTTCTACAATGATGCAGATCCGCCGGAAGCCGACACGGGTGAGATTCTGACTGGCAGCACGCAATTCGCAACCACAGGTGAGCACCAAGACGATCTCACAGAAGAGAAGTACGTCACTACCGTTCGGCTGTCTACCGCAAGCGTGCCTGTTGGCACCTACGAGGTTACTGCAGCAGTCACTGAAACGGTGGGAAACATCTCGGCTGGCACAACATTGTCAACGACTAAGGAGCTGCGCGTTGGCGATCCTGGCTCCGCCCTCGACTCCGCGACACTCTCGCTTGGTGTGCAAGGCAACCCAGACGCCAATCCGGACAATGATGTGCCAGAGGGCGGACAAGACGGCAGAACTGGCGAGATCAACGTCGTGCTGACATCCTTGAACTCCCTAGGGGCCAAGTCAAACAGTGGTGACGTGCAAGACATTCGCATCGTTGCTCCCTTTGCCAAGCTGCGATATTGGGATGGCGACAGCTTTGAGCCAGTCACCGACAATAAGATCGAGGCGTCAGCAACGACCAACGAGATGGTGATCGAGGTCACATCCGAAGGCATGGCCGCGCGCATGGTTGACGTCTACGCCATTGTGCTCGGACGGGCTTCAACTGCAACCACTGAGACCTTGACCCTAGCTTTTACGGGAGATCCGGAGACACACAGCGTTTCAGAACCTGCCGACGCGTTGGCACGTGAGAACGATGTCTATAGCGCGACGAACAAGACTGGCGGACTGACCTTTGAAGTCACTGGTGCCGACAAGTCTGGTAATTCTGCGGCACTGACGGTCGTTCAAGTCTCTGCCATGGTGCGCGATGCGGACGGGAAGAACGTGTCCTCCAAGTTCACGATAGCCGAGGCCATCAAGGCCCCTGGCACAACCAGCGGTGTTGTCCTTGTCCGTGTTGGCACTGGTTCATCCAAGCTCGATGCAGGTACATACACGCTGGAGACCAAGCTGGCGAACAAGGACACTCAGACCACCGAGTTCTCCGTCGCAGGTGTCCCCGCGACCGTGGACTTGATGGTAGAGACAAGCACTGATGAGATCGGTCTGGCAACTGTCATCACTGTGACAGCAACCGTCACAGACAAAGATGGTACGCATGTGTCTGACGGCAGTTTCGTAGACTTCGGTACAGGTGGTTCGTTGGAACTTAGACCTGTTGGTAAGGCTACAAACGTCACTACGAACGATGGTGTCGCGACTGCCCGCTTTGTCGTGAGCAAAGGCACCGGGTTGGCAGTGATCATCGTTGACGCTAGCGACACGGCCGCTGATGGCGATGTCGACGCTAGTGGGACGGCCTCCGTCTCCAGTGCACCGGTCGAAGCCATGCCGGAAGAAGAAGCCAGCGTGGCCTGCCTGAGCAACCTCAACGGCTTCGCGACCTGGGCTTGTGGCGTTGAGAGTTCTGCCTCGGAGATCTTTGGCCTCGTCAGTGGCCGTGGCGCGACTGCACTCCACTTGTGGAACGGCAGCGCCTGGGTCCGCTACTCAGTGGTTGACGGCACGATGGTGCCGGGTTCGAGCGACTTCATGGTTGCCGAGAACGACATCCTCTACATCAGCAACTAGGGACTAGCGTCCGCTCCCCTCGACCAGTGAGGGGAGCGGCGACCCCAAGCAGGTCCCCGAGCAAGTCGGGGACTGGGAACGAAAGGATGCTGAGATGAAACAGCACAGACTGATGTCGAGGGTTGGAGCGTTGTTGTTGGGCTTGGGTGTTGCTATTGCAACGTTGAGCTTGGCCTCGGCGCAGCAAGAGCCGCCCCACCGCTTCTACGGCACGGGCGCGACCCCCGGCGACATGATCGGTGTGGTCGACGACATGGGCGCCGAGCTCGGCTCGACAGAGGTTGCCGAGGACGGCTCCTGGTACATCGATGTCGACCGAGACGACGCCGATAACGTGAGCTTCACGCTCAACGGCAAGTCCGCCGACGCCGAAGTCACCTCCGCTGGCTCCGGCCAGTCGGCAGTCGCCGTGACGGCCATGGCTATGGAAGAGCCAGCCATGGAAGAGGGCGAAGAGGGCGACCTTGAAGACGGCGATGGCGACCTCGCAGACCTCGATGGCGAAGAGGGCCACATGGAAGATGGCGACACGAGTATGGGCGACACCGAGTACCCGGGTACGGGTAGCGGTGGTCTCGCCGACGGCAGCGGTGTTTCGGCTGGCCTGATTGGCCTGTTGATTGCACTGAGTGTCGCCGCAGTCGCCGGTCTTGGTGTGCGTCGAGTGCGCAATCGGGCGTAGCTCTCGCTAGCTGACAAGCCTGTCCAAATCAGAAGGGGCGGGGCCTTTTGGCCCCGCCCCTTCTCAATATCCGACTTTTGAGACAGTCTCACAACATGATGCTTCAGAAGTCGATGTTCCCAGTCCCTGCGTGAAGGAGGCCTTTGATTAATTTGCTCCCCCTCGCAGGGGGAGCTGTCGCGGAGCGACTGAGGGGGTCCTGCCGGCGCGGGTACCAGATGGAACTTGGTGGAGCAGGACCCCCTCCGCCTTCGGCACCTCCCCCTGCAGGGGGAGGAAAGGGATTATGCAAAGGTCTCCGTGAGGCGGGGACTTGGGATTCAACCACCCAATGGGACTTTTGAGACAGTCTCAAGGATTGCTTCTGGTTTGCAGGGTGTTTCGAGCGCTAACCCTCGAGATTGATGGCGTGGAGGCCGCACTCTTTCTGGGTCGCTTCTTCCCACCACCAGCGACCTGCTCGCTCGTGTTCTCCGGGATGGGTGGCTCTGGTGCAGGGCGCGCAGCCGATCGATTTGAAGCCCTGGTCATGCAGCGGGTTGTAGGGCACGCCGTAGGACATGATGTGCTGCCAGACCTGGGCTGATGTCCAGTTGGCCAGCGGATTGAACTTGACCAGCGGATTGTCGGCGCGGCCAAAGCCGGGGTCGAGCTGGACGACCGGAATCTCGGCGCGGGTGCCGGGCGATTGGTCCCTGCGTTGTCCGGTGACATAAGCATTCACCTCGGCGAGGGCGCGGCCGAGTGGCTCGACCTTGCGAATGCCGCAGCACTCACTGTGTCCGTCCTGGCGGAAGCTGAACAGCCCTTTGTCTCGCACGAGTTGTTCGACGGCGTCGGCCTGAGGCGAGTAGGTCTCGATGGCGATCCCATAGTGGTCGCGGACTCGCTCGATGAACTCCAGCGTCTCAGGATGCAGCCGTCCCGTGTCGAGGCTGAAGACGCTGAAGGTCCGGTTGAGCCTCTGGGCTTCGCGCGCGGCGAAATCGACCAGGACGACATCCTCGGCGCCGCTGAAGGAGATGGTGAGGTTGTCGAAGTGTGTCAGCGCCTCGGCGATGATGTCTGAGGGGTGCGCATTGGCCAATCGAGCCGCCGCCGCATCGATCTGTGTGGCGTCGAATGCACTGGCGGTCGTGGTCATGAGTGGACTCCGGGTAGGTCGTGGGGAGATCGGTTGGTTGGTCGAGAGGAAATGATACTATTTCAGTCAAGATTATCCGCATCGCCTCAGCAGCGGTATATCCGGGATGTTCTGCCGATGATGAAGCTGTCGTCCACCAGCGATTACGGGATTCGCGCCTTGGTCGATCTGGCGCAACAGGATGACGGTGCGCCGATTCCATCGTCGGAGATCGCCGAGCGACAGGGTATCCCCAGCTCACTGGCGGGGCAGGTGCTGGGTCGGTTGCGGGCGGCAGGATTCATTTCCTCGGCCCGCGGAGCACAAGGCGGACATCAACTGGCAGTGGCACCGGAGGAGATTCGCCTGGATCGCGTCGTCGAGGCGCTGGAAGGTCCGTTGACCCTGGCTGCCTGTCTCGAGCGGGGCGCGCAGGGCGGCCGGGCGTCGGAGCGCTGTACCGGGGCGGCCGCGCAAGTCCGCCTCTGGGACGATGTGCGCGCCGCCATTTTGGGCACGTTGGCCGACCGCACCATCGCCGACCTCGCCGCGGAATCGGCCCTGCTGGGTTCACCGACCGGCGGCCGGTACCACATATAGACCACATACAGACCAGCCAGTTGACCACTCGACCAACCCAGTCGACCAACCCAGCCGACCAACCAGTCTGACGAGACGAACACCATCTTGAGCCTGACCCGTCCGCAGCTTGCAGATTCCGTGCTTGATCTGATCGGCGCCACGCCGATGGTCACGCTGCAGCGAGTCACGCCCGAAGGCGGAGCTGAAGTGGTGGTCAAGATGGAGTCGCTGAATCCGGGCGGATCGGTCAAGGACCGGATCGCGCGGTCGATGATCGAGGACGCAGAGTGCGGCGGTGCATTGCAGCCCGGGGACGTGATCGTGGAGCCGACCTCAGGCAATACTGGCGTGGGTCTCGCGTTGGTGGCGGCGGTCAAGGGCTACCGGCTGGTCTTGACGATGCCCGAGGACATGTCGCATGAGCGGCGTCGATTGCTGGAGCGGTTTGGTGCGGAAGTGGTGTTGACGCCGGCGATCGAAGGCATGACCGGTGCGGTGTTTGCAGCGGAGGAGCTGGCCTCGGAAGACGGTTACTTCATGCCCCAACAGTTTCAGAACCTCTCCAATCCGGAGATTCATCGGCGGACGACGGCGCTGGAGATCTGGTCGGGACTTGAGGGTCGGGAGATGGGAGATGGCGAGCGCTTGCACGCGTTCGTCACCGGTGTGGGGACGGGCGGCACGATTACGGGCGTGGGCGAAGTGTTGCGTGATCGGCAGCCGGGATTGTCGGTGACGGCGGTCGAGCCCGAGCGCTCACCGGTGTTGCAGGGTGGCAGGTTTTCGGTCCATGCGATCCAGGGCATCGGCGCGTCGTTTGTGCCGGGTGTCCTGAATCGTGAGGTGTATGACGAGGTGATTGGCGTTTCGGATCGCGACGCCGAGCAGATGATGCTGCGGTTAACGCGTGAAGAAGGCATCTTGTGTGGGATTTCATCGGGCGCGAACGTGTACGCGGCAAACATTGTCGCGAAGCGTCTCGGTCCCGATTGTCGTGTCGTGACCACGATTTGCGACACGGGCGAGCGGTACCTGTCGATGCCGCTCTCGGACAGTTGAACTGCCAGTTGAGCTGAGAGCTGAGCCTGAAGGCTGAGAGGACGAACCATGAGCGTGAAGGTCTACATTCCGACGCCGTTTCGGAAGATCACGGGCAACCGCACCTTTGTCGATGCCGACGGGATCGATGTCAATGGGGTGCTCCGTGATCTTGATCAGCGGTTTCCCGGATTCGGTGAGATGGTCTTCGACGGTGAGCAGGAACTGCTTGAGCACGTCAACGTCTACGTGAACAACCACGAGATCACTTCGTTGGAGGGTCCCGAGACGAAGGTCGCCGACGGCGACGAGATGGCCGTGATTCCGGCCATCGCCGGTGGCGCGGTCGGCGCGGCCATGACGCCGGAAATGGTTGAGCGCTACTCGCGACACCTGATTATGGACCAGGTCGGACCACTGGGTCAGCGCAAGCTGATTGACGGCAAGATTCTCGCAGTCGGCGCGGGCGGCCTCGGTTCGCCGGTGCTGGTGTACCTCGCGGCGGCGGGCATCGGCACGATCGGCATCGCAGACTTTGATGTCGTCGACCGCTCGAACCTGCAACGCCAGATTATCCACGGCACGTCCGACATTGGCCGGATGAAGGTGGACTCGGCCAAGGACCGGATTCTGGATATGAATCCGAACATCAACGTGATCACCCACACGTCGCCGCTGACCTCCGACAACGCGATGGAGATCATTCCCGAGTACGACGTGATCATCAATGGCGCGGACAACTTCGCGACGCGCTACCTGGTCAACGACGCAGCCTTCCTGGCCGAGAAGATCCTGGTCGATGGCTCGATCTTCCTGTTCGAGGGTCAGGTCACGACGTTTTTCCCGGGTGAGGGTTGCTACCGCTGCCTGTACCCGTCGCCACCGCCTCCGGGCATGGTGCCGTCCTGCTCCGAGGCCGGTGTGCTCGGCGTGCTGCCCGGTACGGTCGGTGCGATCCAGGCGACCGAAGCGATCAAGGTCCTGCTTGAGCAGGGCGAGCCGCTGAAGAATCGGTTGCTGCTCTACGACGCGCTTGCGATGGACTTCCGCACCGTCAAGATCCGCCGTGACCCTGCCTGCCCGCTGTGCGGCGACGCGCCGTCGGTGACGGAATTGATCGACTACGAAGAGTTCTGCGGCTCACCGTTCCACGAGAACTAGGCTGCCCACCCTGCGCACGAGCGAGAGGATTCACCGTATGGCTGTTGAAGTACGTGTCCCGTCGATGTTGCAGAAGTTCACCGATGGAGAGAAGAAGGTGCGGGTCGAGTCTGGCAACGTCGGCGAACTGCTGACGACGCTGGAGACGTCCTATCCGGGCATCGGTCACCAGTTGCTTGAGGACGGCGAGCTGCGCCGCTTTGTCAACATCTACCTGAACGACGAGGACATCCGCTTCCTCGACGGCATGGACACTTCGTTGTCGGACGGCGACGTGCTGGCGATTCTGCCGGCACTGGCCGGAGGCGCATAGCGATGGTCACTGCCCAGACGACTCAGAGGTCGGCCCGTTATCAGTCATTGCTGGACACGATCGGCGACACGCCGTTGGTCCGCTTGCAGCGGATGTCGCCGAATCCCGATGTGGCGATCTGGGTCAAGCTGGAAGGCCAGAATCCGACCGGCTCGGTCAAGGACCGTATTGCCAAAGCGATGATCGACGCCGCCCACGCCGACGGATCGCTCAAGCCAGGCCAAACGATCCTCGAGCCGACGTCGGGCAACACGGGACTGGCAATCGCGCTCATGGGCCGGTTGACCGGGCATCCGGTGCGCTGCGTGATGCCGGAATCGGTGTCGGTGGAGCGGCGCGACCTGCTTTCGTTCTTCGGCGCGGAAGTCGTGCTCTCGCCGGGCGAGACCGGTTCGAACGGCGCCGTGCGGTTGGCCAAGGAGCTGTATGAGGCCGATCCGTCGGTCTTCATGCCGATGCAGTACGAGAACGCGGCGAACCCGGGCGCGCACTACGAGACGACCGGGCCTGAGATTCTGCGCGATTGCCCCGAGATCACCCACTTCGTCGCCGGACTGGGCACGGGCGGCACGCTGACCGGCGTCGGGCGCTACCTCAAGGAGCAGAACCCGGAGATCAAGATCGTTGCCGCAGCCCCGCATCCGGGTGACCTGGTCCAGGGACTGCGATCGCTCGACGAGGGCTACATCCCGCCGGTGCTGGATGAGTCGGTCCTCGACGCTCGAATCATGGTCGATTCACGAACATCGTTCGCGGTCGTCAAGCGCTTGCTCGAGGAGGAAGGCATCTTCGCCGGCATCTCCTGTGGCGCAGCGATTCGTGCTGCGCAGCGGGCGGCGGAGCGACTAGAGAGCGGGAACATCGTCGTCCTGCTCGCGGACGGCGGGTGGAAGTACCTATCGACCGGCCTCTGGAATCGCGACTACGACGACATCGCCGGCGATGAAGAGATTGAGGGCAAGATTTGGTGGTAGACAGGACCTCCACAACATCTTCAGTCATACCCGCGCTTGCCGCGGGTATCTCGCAGTGCTCCACTACGTCGTCAGACTCAACGAGATTGCCGCGGCGGAGCGCGGCAATGACGAGATAGGCGAGGAAGACGGAAACAGCACACTGCGGACATCAATCGTCCGCAAACGGAAGGAACACCAACATGGCTGAATACGCACATCCCGAGAAACTGGTCACGACCGACTGGGTCGCGGACAACCTGGACAACCCGAATGTGGTGCTGATCGAGGTCGACGTCGACACGTCGGCCTACGACGAAGGACACCCGCCGGGCGCAGTCGCCTGGAACTGGACCTCGCAACTGCAGGACCAGGTCTCGCGCGACGTCGCTTCACGCGAGGTCGTGACCGACTTGCTACGCAGCGCGGGCGCCAATGACGACTCGCAGGTCGTGCTGTTTGGCGACAACAACAACTGGTTCGCTGCCTACGCCCTGTGGATGCTTGAGCTCTACGGCGTGAGCAACACCGCGCTGATGAACGGCGGGCGCGCCAAGTGGGAGGCCGAGGGTCGTGCGACGACCACGGACGCACCTTCTCCAGCGACCGGAAGTATTTCTGTCGCCGAGCGCGACGAGGCACTTCGAGCCAAGCTGCCTGACGTGTTGGCGCATGTCGAGGCTGGTGGACAGCTCGTTGATGTCCGTTCGCCGGACGAGTTCAACGGCGTGATTATGGCTCCGCCAGGCATGGCAGAGACCGCGCAGCGCAAGGGTCACGTGCCCGGCGCTTCAAACATTCCCTGGGTGACTGCGGTGGCCGAGGACGGCACCTTCAAGTCGGCTGACGAGCTCAGCGAAATCTACCAGTCCAAGGGCATCACGGGCGACGAGCCGGTGATTGCCTATTGCCGGATCGGCGAGCGCTCCTCGCATAGTTGGTTCGCGCTGCGCTACCTGTTGGGCATCGACAACACGACCAACTACGACGGCTCGTGGACCGAGTACGGCTCAGTCGTCGGAGTGCCGATCGCCAACCCCTCGGCCTAGGGACCTCCTGTGCCTAGCGACGCCGTCTGGAAGCGCACCGTCGCCCGAGCCGTCAGCTCAAGCGACGCGTCCGCGCTCCCGATTCTGTTCTCCGCCTCGGTCCTGACCCGCTACATCGACGGCGGCGCGAAGATCCTGCGCACGGACACCGTCGGTCGGCTGATGCAGCCGGGGAAAGCGGTGATTGACTTTGGCATCGTCGAGGACGACACCGTGATCCATCTGCGCTTCGGCGATATCGGTGCGTTGATTCCCGAATCGGAGCGAGCGCACTGGCTGGACCACCTGGTCACACCGAGCGCGAGTCGTCCTTACATGCAGATGACGCTGCAACCGGGCGCCTGCCATGATGACGGCCCGCTCCGGGAGTGGGTTCCTCCCATGTCGACAGATGCGGATTGATACTCTGACCGGAGGAGCAGTCCGATGACTACCGCGACCGAGGATCGTATCCGGGCGTGTCTCGTCCGAGAAGGCGTCTGCGAGGATGAGGCGGCTCAACGTCTTGCGGCAGTGATTGCGGAAGAGATTGAAACTGGTGATGCGACGAAGGTGGGTCAGGACCAGTTCGAGGCTCGACTCGCACAGATCGATGCCCGCATCGCTCAGCTCGGGCGCGAGTTTGCTGAACGCGACGCACGACTAGCACGCGAAATGCGTGATTTCATTGCGTCGATGCAGGAAATCGAGCGTCAACGAGACGAACGCGAGCGCCAGCGCGACGATCGTGAGCGTGAACGCGACGAACGCGAGCGTGAACGTGAGGCGAAATGGGAACAGCGCTACGAGCGCTTCCAACGAGTCGTGTATGCGGCACTGGGTGCCGGAATCACTGCTCTGGGTATCCTCATCGCCGTCCTGGGCCTAGTTGCATAGTCGAATAGTTGCAGAGTTCAATACCCGGCATTCCGATTACACTGCAACCGGGCGCCTGCCATGATGACGGAGAGCTTCGCGAGTGGGTTCCTGAGTCGTAGACGTGGTTGTTGAGTTTCCTCCGTTGCCGACGCCTCAAGATGACGAGCGCTATGGCGTCATCTATGCCGACCCGCCCTGGGACTACAAAGGTCAGTTGCAGCACGCCGGTCCCGGCAGCGGCGACTCGGGTGGTGCGATTCGCCACTATGACACGGTGCGACTCACGGACTTGATGGAGTTGGACATCGCCGCGATTGCTGCGGATGACTCGTTGCTGTTCATGTGGGCGACCTCGCCACATCTCGATCAAGCGATTGACCTGGGCAAGTCTTGGGGGTTTGCCTGGGCGACGGTGGCCTTTGTCTGGGACAAGCAGCGGGTTAATCCGGGGTTCTACACGATGTCGCAGTGCGAGCTCTGCCTGGTCTTCAAGCGCGGCCGGATTCCCCTGCCTCGTGGAGCGCGTAACGTGCGACAGTTGGTCTCGGCGCCGCGTGAGGCGCACTCTCGCAAGCCGGAGGAGGTTCGGCGTAGGATCGAAGTGATGTTCCCTCGACAACGCAAGATCGAGCTCTTCGCGCGTGACGAGGACATCCACGGATGGGACATGTGGGGCGCGGAGATCGCGCATCCGCAAGCACAACGGACCTTCTGGGAACCAGACAAGCGGGAGGCGGCTGGATCATGAGCCTTGAGTTGCCGCAGGTGTTGATCGATGAAATGGTCGCGCACTCGCGTGAGGACCTGCCCAATGAATGTTGCGGCGTGATTGGTCGAGCGTCGGACGGGTCATTGACGTTGTGGCGGGCAACCAATGATCAGGCTTCTCCCTGGCGCTTCAACATTCCGGCCCAGCAACTGCTGCATCTGTACAACGAGATCGACGATGCCGACGGCGATCTGCTGGTTATCTACCATTCGCACGTCGCTTCGGAAGCGCGACCGTCGCCGACCGACCTGAATATCGCTCGGTTGCATAAGGGCGCGACAGAATGGCCGTATTGGGTGCTGGTCTCGTTGGCCGACGAACCGCCATCGGTACGGGCCTGGCGGATCGACGACGGCGAAGAAGCAGACTCGGTCGTTGCCTCAGAGATTGACCTGACGATCTCCGACGCTGACGCAGTGCGCCGCCGGCTGGAGATGATCGAGGTCAACGGTCGACCGCGGGTTCAGGAGACGGCGCTCTAGTGGAGTTGGACGGGTTTGCCTGGGGATCGCGGACGCTGATCGTAGGGATTCTCAACGTATCGCCGGATTCGTTCGCGGGCGACGGGATAGACGACGTGGAGGCCGCGGTCGCGCGAGCTGCGCGGATGGCGAGCTGCGGAGCGGACATCATCGATGTGGGTGGCGAGTCAACGCGTCCGGGCTTCTCGGCGATTTCCGCTGACGAAGAGATTCGCCGCGTTGGACCCGTCGTCGAGCGATTGGCCTCTGAACTCTGGGACACTCCGATATCGGTCGACACGACGAAAGCGGCCGTAGCCCGGGCCGCATTCGATGCCGGCGCGTCGGTGCTCAATGATGTCCATGGTTTGCGCGGCGATCCTGCGCTGGCAGATGTCGCGGCGGCTCGAGACGCCTGGGTGATCGCGATGCACAATCAGCGAGGTCGTCCAGCTGCCGATGACCCGGTCGCTGCGGTTCTGGAGGGACTTAGCGTGTCGCTGGATATCGCGCTGGCGCATGGCGTGAGGCATGAGCGAATCATCTTCGATCCCGGATTTGGATTCGGTTGGGAACTCGCCGCTAACGCGGAGATATTGCGCCGGTTGTCAGAATTGCGGGTCCTGCGCAGCCCGATACTTGTGGGTATGTCAAGAAAGCGGATGACGGGCGCGCAGTTCGGTTGGGGTGTCGAGCAACGATTGGAGGGCTCAGCAGCAGTGACGGCGCTGGCGATTGCCAACGGCGCAGACCTGGTTCGCGTTCACGATGTCGAGGCGATGTCCCGCGTCGTGCAGATGGCCGACGATATCGTGCGCCGATGACGAACGTGTTCCTTGGGATCGGCGGAAATCTGGGAGATCGTCGGACGACGATGCGCCGCGCGGTCGCAGAGGTTCGGGCGGTCGTCGAGGACGTGCGAGTGTCATCGTTGTACGAGACGGCCGCCTGGGGCGTGACCGATCAACCGTCGTTTCTCAACGCAGTCGTGCGCGGCAGCACGGGACTGAACGCGTTGGAGCTATTGGATGCGATGCAGGCCATCGAGAACCAGCTTGGACGGGTGCGAACGCAGCATTGGGGACCACGCGCCGTCGATATCGACATCCTGCTCTACGGTTCTGATGTCATCGACGTGCCGCGGCTGAAGGTGCCCCATCCCTACATGGCGCAGCGCGGATTTGTGCTGCGCCCTCTGGCCGATCTGGCGGCAGGGCTGACACTGCCGGATGGATCGCTGGTCGGCGAGTTGCTGACGACGATCGACCAGGACGATTTACGGCAGATCGAGGGTCCGGGCTGGGCTGACTGAGCTGGAGTCGTAGAAGATCCAGGGCCGAACCTGCTTGATCGCGAGCACGTTGTCAGCGGTGATCTTGAACTCGACCTCGATGGCGAACGGATCGTCGAGCGCTGGGTTGTACAGCGTTTCGAAGTGCTCGTGGATTGCGGCCAGGTGATTACGAAGTTGCAGCAGGTGTTCGTTGCTCATGATCTGCTCGCCCGCGGCAGTCTGATTTGAGCTGGCGAGGAAGATCGCCTCTCCTTCGGCGCGCAGCAAGACTTCCTCCGGGACGGAGAGCGCCATCGGATTCGTGACCAGATCCTCGCCCATTTGGACATTGACGTAGTACGCGTCCGGGTCGGCGTTGACGGGATCGAAGCTGACGGCGACGCCGTTGGCCAGCTCATCTGAGTAGTTGGGATGGGTGAGCACGGCCATCGCTGTCAACAGGTGATCGACGCGATGGAAGTCGCGTTCGACGAAGGCACGGAAGTTCCACAGACTCGCATAGACCTGCTTGATGCACTTGGCGATGTGGCCTTCGTCGGGATGCTGTGTTCTGGAGTCATACAGTCCGGCGCCGCTGAATCCGGGCAGGTCCTCGTTGTTGGTGCTGGAACGGCAGCGGATCGATGTGCCCTCGGGGAACGACGCCTGCAGTTCAGCCAGGTCGTCCATCATCCAACGCGGCATGGGCGCGCCGCGAATCAGCTTGCGAAACTCCTTGAGTTGGTCTTCCTGCACATTCAGGTCCGACCGAAAGTCCGGGTCGGCGAGCATGCTCTTGATCTCGGTGTAGAAGCCGTTGTGTTGCATGAACTCGTCGTAGAAGTGGAACGGGACAGCGAAGCCGTCGGGAATCGCGCCCGTCGGCAAGCCGAGGCGTCCCAGCACCGCGAGATTGGCGGCCTTGACGCCGAACCCTGTCCAGTCGTCGAATTCAATCTCGCTGAGCGGCGCGATCTCTGTGACCGAGAGGTCGCGCTGCGGCCGTTGCACGTCGAGGGGCCGCGAGGCGGCGTAGAACTCGTCAACCTCGGCGCGGCTGGCCTCGCGCATGCTCCAGCCGTTCGTGGTGACCTCGTAGCGGACGTACGTGTCGACGAAGTTGCCAATCTCGGTGAGATCAAGCGCGCCGTGGATGAAGGCGTTAGGCACACCGTCCTGCACCGCGCGCAAGTTGACGTGTGAGAGCGGCGTCTGGGGCACGAGGGTGATGATCCCGGCTACCCGCGGGAGTTCATTCGGCAACGCCTTGTAGATCACGATGTCGCGAGGGTTCGGTCGATCCCCTGGATCCATGAGCCGCAAGCGCCCGAAGCCCTCGGCTGGATTGAGCGACACGAAACCGCGCTCAGGCAGGATGTTCTCGTCGAACACGACCCCCACGCGTGACTCCTGGTAGCTCGCCGATTCGCGTTCGTAGGCGGGAATTGCGACGTTGGGAACGTAGTAGGCAAGATTGTCTTTGAGCAGCGGCATGCTGGCTGCGAGCACCGTCTGGGCGCGCTCCACGACATCGAAGCGGTAATGGGTGTAGGGCCAGAACTCGAAGTGGTACTCGGCTGAGGCGCCATTGCGGGCGACGCGATCCGGGTGGCGCACGATGGTTCCATTGAGCATCCCGGCGCCGCTCGGTTCAAGTCCTACGGCCTGCCTGAACGGCAGGTGATAGCGATGCTGCTCACTGTTGACGAAGTAGACGCGCGGCCGATCGGTCTCCATGTCAAGCAAGATGAACTTGACGTAGGCGAAGTCATCCGGCGCTTCATCCTTGCGGTATGAAAGCTGGTCGAACACGTCTCGAGTGGAGATGATCGATACGCCGTGAGGGGAGTCGAAGAGCGGTGTTGGGTTGAGTGGATTCAATCGGGTCGGGTCGGCAAGCTCGGTCAGGTCGTCGATGCAATCGCCGTCGATGTCGGCAGGATCGGCGACGAGATAGCGTTCAACTCGGTAGCGGTCGGCAGGCAGCGCTGGGAGGCGTTCGGAGAGCGTGGTCGTCCCCATGCGGCCCAATGTGACTGAGACTGGTGTCTCGACATCGTCATCAGATTGACCGCGGAGGTAGAGGACGAAGTACTCATGTGGGTTGGAGAGGACTGTGAGTGGGGTCGACGTGAACTCAACGGTCTGTGGCGGCGGCTCGCGCTGGCCGATGCCGTCCGGCGCGCATGGAGGCTCGGCGTTGGTCGGAGCTGTCCGCACGATGCGCAGGTGGTACGCGATGGTCTCCGCACCATGCTTGACCCAGATCTCCACGTCTCGGACGCCGACCTCCGGTAGGGGCAACTGCAGACCTGGAGTGTCCCAGTCGGCGTCAATGAGCAGGACGCCGTCGGGACCGCGATATTCAACTGCCGACTGATCGGGGCGAGCTGGCACTCCGCGGATCGTTAGATGCTGGACATCGTTTGGCACGGCGACGCTGAACGCACGAGCCGTGTTGCTGAACATCGGGAGTAGTCGCTGCGCGGCTTCATCAACGAGCACCGTCAGTGAAGACAGCATCAGGCGCATGTCCCCGGTTGCCATGTTCGCCAGCACCTTGAGGCTGTTGGAATCGAACGGGCCGGACGGCGCTGGCGGCATGTTTACGGCCACGACCGACACAGATTGGGCGGCTGATGGTGTTGACGTCGCTGACGCGTCTGGTTCGATGGCTTGTGTGGGGGATTGTTGCTGTACGTCGGTCGGAGACTCGCCGACATCGGGGTCCTGGGCCGATTGCCGCGTCGGTGACATCGCCGGAGTTGGTTGTCTGGCATCGTTGGCGGCAGTGAGCTGTTCGTCGTTGTTGCGTACCTCCGGGATGTCGTCTTGGCTACAGGCGGCAATGGTCGCTGCCAGGATTGCGAGTGCGCGTAGCCAGGCTCTCATACTGGGTTAGACGGCTGGGTGGGCTGTCTGGTTCCCGTCGGCTGAGATGGAACGGGCGCTCTGCCGAGTGCGTGCTTAGATGTCGTCGAGCGGTTCAGGGGCGAAGTTGAGGCCTTCGAGGTCGTCTTCGAGCTCGTAGGTGGTCCAGCCAACCCAGAAGATGAGGACAGCGGCGGTCAGCGTGATTGCGGCGGCGGGGATCGCGACTGCGGCGTAGCTGCGGCGACGCACGCCGAGCAGGAACCAGATCGCCTGGCAGGCGGCAGCCACCATGAGCGTCAGGCCGGTCAGTCGGGTGCGATCCATGTGGCGAGCATATCGCCGTTGGTAGTCTGACGGTGTGACGACAGAATCGACCGAAGCAACGCAACTACATGAGCTTGAGGAGCTCGAGGGCGCCGACGAGCGTCTCCTGGAGCGGCCGGAGGCCGTCGCCGAGCCGTTGGCTGAGCGCACGCTGTTCCTGCATCGACGCGTGGTCAACATCAAGCCAAATCGGATCGAGGTCCGGCCACCGCGATCAGCGGTGATTGTGCCACTACTCGGCGTCGCGGTGACGGCGGGGCTGTTGGCGCTGATGGGCACGTCCGTCGACAGCATTCCCTTCTGGCTGATGGGGATTCTGCTCCTGTTTGCGGTCGTGCTGCTGCCGCTGTCGGGGATCTCGCTGGTCTATGCGCTGATGGGCGCGAACATCATCGCCGACCGTGGCGGCCAGAACGTCTCGATGAAGCAGAAGTTCCTGGGCCTGGGAATCGGGACGAACGAGTTGATCCCATTCTGGAAGATTCGCGAGCTGTTGGTCGAGGATGAGGGACGTGAGATCGCCCGTGCCGGTGGACCACTACCGGCCGAGGAGATCGCGCAGTGGCAGTTGGTGTTGGTCAAGAAGAGTGGGACCCGCCACGTGCTGGGCTCGGTCTCTGCGCCGCGACAGCATGAGGAAGAGGGACTGCAACAGATCTTTGAAGTCGCGGAGGCGTTCTCCGCGTTGACCGAGGCGCCAATCCGCGGACCGATCTGGTAGGAGCGACCAATGACTGAGACTGAGACCGAGACCGAAGCGACCTGGCAAGCACAGATCGACGCCGACGTCGATGCCTCGTTGTCCGAGATGTCAACGATTGCTGTGATCGGGCTGTCGCCCAAAGTGGAACGGGACTCATATCGAGTCTCGGCCTACATGCAGCAGCATGGCTACCGGATCGTCCCGATCAATCCGGCCGCGGCCGGCACGGAGATCCTGGGCGAGCGCGTCTACCCCTCCGTGTCCGAGGCGCAGGAGGCGCTGCCGGAAGTGGAAATCGACACGGTCAACGTGTTTCGGCGCTC
Source organism: Dehalococcoidia bacterium (assembly GCA_964291515.2). GTDB lineage: Bacteria > Chloroflexota > Dehalococcoidia > Bin125 > Bin125 > Bin125. The sequence continues at coordinate 2,351,631 of OZ219805.1, read as the reverse complement.
GGTTGACACGGACAAGCCGATCGCCGATGCGATTGCCGCACGGGCGAACGGCGTCCGCACGGTGTGGTTACAGTTGGGAATCGTCAATCCCGAGGGGCTGGAGCGGGCGCGTGAGGCGGGATTGTTCGCGATTGAAGACAAATGTTTGATGGTGGAGCATCGGCGTCTGGTATCCAGTGATCGCGTGCGTTAAGGTGCATGGACACGACGGAATCGACTAACGCGAGGCCAGCGCGTGCACGAGCCGATTACCGACAGCGACGCGAATCACGACCGACCCACACGCCCCATATCCGAAGTCGACGACCGCCCTCGCGAGGCATGCGGTGTGTTCGGGATTTGGGCGCCGGAGGTCGATGTCGCCGTTGAGACGTTCTACGGCATTCACACGCTGCAGCATCGGGGCCAGGAGAGCGCCGGGATCTGCACGACTGATGGTCGGCAGCTCAACGTCAAGACGGGTATGGGGCTGGTCGCGCAGGTCTTCGATGAGGAGACGGCGGCCGAACTCGAAGGCATCGCCGCCATCGGACACACTCGGTACTCCACAACCGGATCCAGCCGGTTCCGCAATGCACAGCCGATTCTGCTCGACGATCCCGTAACCGGCAACCAGGTCGCGATTGGGCACAACGGCAATGTCGTCAACGCGGCGCAGGTTCGCGTCGAACTGACCGAAACCGGCGCGACGTTCGAGACCTCGACCGACACCGAGGTGTTGGCTAAGTACCTGCTGCTCTTCGGCAAGAATGAAGCCGACACCGACGCCATGTGGCAGGCCCGATTCGGCGCGCTGATGCGTCACATCGAAGTGGCCTACTCTCTAGTGTTGCTCACGCCGGACCGGCTGATGGCGGCGCGCGACCCGTACGGCGTGCGGCCATTGTGCATTGGCCAGGTCGGCGGCCGATACGTGGTCGCGTCCGAGACCTGCGCCCTGGATCAGCTTGGCGCGACGCTGCTGCGCGAGGTCCGACCGGGCGAGCTGGTCACGATCGACGAGCGCGGTATGCATTCGTTCCAGGCAGCGGAGCCGGCGCAACCGGCCGGCTGCGTCTTTGAGCACATCTATTTCGCCCGTCCCGACTCGATCCTCGACGGACAGGCGGCATGGCAGTCGCGATCCCAGCTCGGGGTGGAACTGGCGCGCGAACATCCGGCCGACGCCGATGTCGTGATTGGCGTGCCGGACTCGGCGACGGCTCACGCGATTGGGTACTCGTTCGAATCTGGAATCCCATACTCCGAAGGCCTCGTCAAGAATCGCTATGTGGGCCGGACGTTCATCTCGCCGGACCAGCGACTGCGTGATCTGGGCGCACACCTCAAGTACAACCCGATGCCCTCCGTCCTGGGCGGCCGGCGCGTAGTCGTGGTCGACGACACGATCGTTCGCGGCACGACGACGCCACGCATCGTCAAGCTGCTGCGAGAAGCGGGCGCGGCCGAGATCCACATGCGGATTGCCGCGCCGCCGATTCAGCATCCATGTCACTTTGGTGTCGATATGGCGACCCGAGGCGAGCTGATCGCGGCCCGCAACTCGGTCGAGGCGATTCGCGAGCATATCGGCGCGGATTCGCTGGGTTATCTCAGCATCGGCGGCCTGCAACGTGCGCTGTCGCTGGGCAAGACCACATGTCTGGCCTGTTTCAATGGTGACTATCCGGTCTCGGTGCAGACCGACTTTGAAATCGACACGCTGTCAGTGCCGCTGGTCTCAGCATCTCCTGCAACCTTTGCCTCGATCGGCAACGGCAATGGCCACAGTCGAGCGCCGAAGCGCAGCGGACGCCCGGACGAGACGATGGTGGCGCTGGCGCCGGAGCGGCGCTAGGCAAGGCGCTAGGCAATGTCCCAGACCGAACAGTTGGAGCAGTCCGCCTCGGCCTACGCCGCCGTTGGTGTTGATGTCGACGCGAACGATCGGCTGATTCCTCGCTATCGAGATCTGGCGCAATCCGCCACGCGACCTGAGCAACTTGGCGATGTCGGCGCGTTCAGCGGCCTGTTCCAGCTCTCCGGCTACAAGGATCCGGTTCTGGCCGCATCGACCGACGGCGTCGGCACGAAAGTGATGATTGCCAGCCTGGCGGGACGGCTCGACGGCGTCGGGCGCGATCTCGTCAATCACTGCATCAACGACATTCTCTGCGCCGGCGCGGCGCCGCTGTTCTTCCTGGACTACCTGGCGGCCAATGAGCTGTCCGAGGATGACAAAGTGGCCGTGGTCTCCGGTGTCGCAGCGGCCTGTCGCGAGAGCGGCGTGGCGCTGCTGGGCGGTGAGACTGCAGACATGCCCGACCTCTATCCATCGGGACACTTCGATTTGGCCGGCACGATTGTCGGCGTCCTGGAGCGTGGCCAGGAAGTGACCGGCGCTTCGATCGAGGCCGGCGACGTCATCCTGGGCCTGCCGAGTAACGGACTACACACAAACGGGTACTCACTCGCACGCGCTGTGTTCCGTCTGAGGCCTGAAGATGGCTCCTGGGGCGAGCGTCGAGAGCGCGTTGCGACCTACGAACCGGAGTTGGGCGAGTCGTTGGGCGACGCATTGTTGCGCCCTCATCGCTCGTACTGGCCCACTCTGCGGGGCGTGTTGTCGCTGATCAAGGGCATTGCTCACATTACCGGAGGTGGAATTGCGGGCAATCTGGAGCGTGTCCTGCCGGTCGGTTTAGGGGCTGACTTGGACGCCGAACAGTGGCCCACACCGCCTATTTTCCCGCTGATCGCGCGGACTGGCGATGTGTCCCAGGCGGAGATGTACCGCGTCTTCAACATGGGATTGGGCATGGCGATCGTGGTATCTGCTGAAGATGCTGATACGGTCTTGGCTGAAATCTCGGAAGCGACGAAGATCGGAGATGTGGTCGTGGAAGGGTCGTCTGTATCAAGTCGAGTTGCAATAATGTCTGCGGACGGATTGGTCTAGTGGAGGGCTCAGGTTTGGTGGAACACCACTGGATGCGTGCCCTGATCTTGACCACTATTCCGTGCGGGCTTACATTTTCTGAGCGCGTCGTGATGAGGGCGCGGGACAATCGTGGGAAGAGGTAGCTGGTGGACCTGCTGACAGCCGCCCTCGTGACGATTCCGTTTCGTTCGGAAATCATGGAGTTGCCACTCGTTGGGCTGATGATGCTCTTCTGTTTTGGCGCTCTGGTGGTTCTCGGGCGATGGTGGGAGCGTTAGACGACCATGGCCAACCTTGAGCGCGCACCGCGCAAGTCGATCAACGACCTGATCTACGACCTGATCTTCAAGAACTACGTCTGGCAATCAATTTTCCGGACGGGCTATCCCAATACTCCGCGCAACCAGATGCTGGCGGTGGCGACGAACGTCTTCCTGCACCTGCATCCGACGCGGATCCACCGCACGCACGTCAAGATCACCCACACTTACTGCCTGGGTGGCCTCTCGTTCTTCATGTTCCTCGGACTGACCGTGACCGGCGTGCTGTTGATGTTCTATTACGTGCCCTCAGTCGAGCGCGCCTATCAGGATATTCAGGCGCTCGAGGCGAATGTCCGCTTCGGCCAGTTGCTGCGCAACATGCACCGCTGGATGGCGCACGCGATGATCATCCTCGTGCTCTTGCACATGATGCGCGTCTTCTACACGGGCGCATACAAGCCGCCGCGCGAGTTCAACTGGGTTGTTGGCGTGGTGCTCTTCATTCTCACCCTGCTGCTGTCCTTCACCGGCTACCTCCTGCCTTGGGACCAGCTCGCGTTCTGGGCGATCACCGTTGGTACGACGATGGTCGGTTCGGCGCCGGTGCTCGGCGATGAGTCGAAGTTCCTCCTACTCGGTGGATTCTCGGTTGGGCCGAATGCGCTGATTCGGTTCTACACACTCCATGTGATCGGGCTACCACTGGTGATTTCGATCTTCATGGCCGTGCATTTCTGGCGAGTCCGTCGCGATGGCGGCCTCGCGCGGCCGCTGTAGCGGGGAGGACGAATCGATGGTCAGCCGCGCCGCTGCCGCTATCCGTACACGCCCGCGCCGAGAGCGCGAGGCTGAGGTCCTCGTTTGGCCGGACCTGGTCTTTATCGAGTTCATCTCGGCGCTGATCTTCTCGATCGCGCTGATGGTGCTGTCGGCGATGGTCAATGCGCCGTTGCTCAACCGGGCCGACCCCGACACGACACCGAACCCGTCCAAGGCACCTTGGTACTTCCTCAATCTGCAGGAACTCCTGTTGCACATGGAGCCGGCCTGGGCTGGCGTGATCGTCCCGACCATCGCGCTGGTTCTGATTGCCGCGATTCCGTACTGGGACCGGGACCAGGAGGGACAGGGCGTCTGGTTCGGCACCAAGTTCGCCGGACGGCTGACGATCTTTGGCTTCACCGCTGCCACATTGGTTACGAGCCTGCTCATCATCTGGGATGGCTCCCTGCATGTCGTGTGGACCGAGAACATCATTCGGGGTCTGGGCCTGAACAGCGACTTCTCCTGGCCGAGCGGTCTGGATTGGTTCCGCAACCTGCGTGGTTTCGATACGGGCATCCCATGGGACTCATTAGGCTTTAGCATCGGCGGCTTCACGATGTTTGCCGATTGGCGGGCGATACCGCTGGGCATTCCAGGTACCACCACAGATCCGTGGTTGCTGAATCTCAACTTCCCCTCCTTCCTCTCGCAACAGTTGATTCCGGTAGCCACGATGGTGGGCTTGCCGGTGCTCTTCGTGGTGTTCTGCAAGATGCTCGGCTGGATCCACACCCGGCGCGACATCGCACTGCTGATCTTCTCGGCCTTCATCGGCGTATACCTGACGACGACGATTGTTGGCACCGCCTTCCGTGGCCAGGGACAGGACCTCAAGCCGCCCTGGGACATCGTGGTGCTGGAGGAGTAACCGGTGGCCAACGGCAACAAACAACCAACGAGCGAGGGCGGACAGCAGCGGCGCGTACCGCAGCCGGCTGAGCCGTCCGGTGGCTCACGACCACAGCGCGCTCCCCACCTGAGAGCCGAATCGCGACCGGGTGTCGTGCAGGCCGGAGACGGCGCACGCGCGATGGTCACTCGAGCCCAGCGCCGACGCGCGATGCAAGGCCAGGTCACTCGCCGGCAATTGCTCCGCGTCTCCTTCTGGGGTTTCTTTACCTTCAGTCTGACTGGCGGCTTGGGCGCATTCCTGTCCAACTTCTGGCCGCGCGGAGTGACCGGATTCGGTGGAAAGATTGCGGTCTCGGCCGCGACCGTGCCTGAGCCCGGCACCGATCCGGCACCGGTACAGATTGGCAAGTTCTACCTCACCCACTTGCAAGCCGGACAAGGCACGCACGCGGGATTCGGTGAAGAGGGCGAAGAAGGGCTGCTGGCCTTGTGGTGGAAGTGTCCGCACCTGGGCTGCACGATTCCCTGGCGGCCCGGCTTCCCGTTCGAGGGCGTGACCGGCTGGTTCCGCTGCCCGTGCCACGGCTCTACCTACACTCGCGGCGGGATTCGCGTCTTCGGACCCGCGCCGCGACCGATGGACACCATGGAAATCACGGTCAACAGCGATGGCTCGCTGACCGTTGACACCGGCAAAATCACCAAGGGCGGAGCGGATAATCCTCTCCGCACCACCACGTACGGATAGGTCGTACGGCGAAGTCGTATGGCTAGACAGTCAGCCAACCGTTTGTCCAGAGATCGAGCGGGCGATCAGGCAGGGACCGCACACATGGGGGGCAGAAGCCGATGAGCGGACAGAACACCGAGAAACAAATTCTCGCCATGGTGATCCTGTTGGTGCTGGCAGTCTCCTCGCTGGGTGCGTACGTGTGGTACGACAACGGACGACGCACCGAGGCGCGGTCGGAGATCTTGACCAAGGATGCCGAGCGAGCGGCCTTCACGTTCTCGCGAAACTGCCGCGAGTGTCACGGCAACGACGGTCGCGGCTCTGAGTCCGACTCGTCGCTGGTCGGTCCCGCGCTCAACACACCGAACAACACCTACGCCTTTCTGACCGACAACCAGGGCCAGTTCGAGGCGCTGCAAAACACGTTCCGCTACACGATTACGTGTGGCCGCAACGGCACACCGATGCCGCCGTGGAGTCTGGATCAGGGCGGTTCTCTGGACAGTTTCAAGATCGACAACCTGGTCACATTGATTACGACCAATGCCGGCAATGCCTGGGAAAAGGCGGTCGAGCACGCGATTCATGAGGACGAGGTCTCGATTGAGAACCTGCATGTGGCCCTCGATGCCGCGAAAGCGACGCTGGAGGCGTCTGGCTGGTTTGCCGATGTCGAAGCTGCTCAGGGCGCCGTCGCCCGCAGCGAGTCGGCAGACGACGAGTTGATGAGTCTGCGCGCAGCGGTGGCTGCTGCGGAGGAGTCGGGCGAAGGACTGACAGAGGCCGAGGATGCCCTGGCACTGTTCGAGCGTGACTATGGCAAACTCGTGATCGCGGCTTCAACGATTCGAACGTCGGATGATGCAGCGAAGGTCAGCGAAGCCCGCACGATGTTCACCGCAGCGTCTAGTGTCCAACAAGAAGTCGCGATGAACAGGGCCTGGCTCAAAATCGCGAACGAGTACCGGACCGCGGAGCAGAACGTGGTCACGGCTGAAGAGCGATTCGCCGCTGGCCTTCCCGTTCCGACTCCGGCGACCCAGGTGACGTCGGATACCTGCGGTCAGACATCGGCAGAACTCGCCGATTGGCTGAGTACGCATAGCGGGTCGTCATAACGAGTCATCGGTCGGTCGAGGTCACTAACGGATTGACACAGATTGAACGGGTCGTCGTTGGTACGCTGACCGGTATTCCCAGTACAGAGTTGCAACATCCCCGCTGCCGATGAGCGGGGTCAGGAGAGATCACCATGGCAGCAGCACAGACCGGCAAGCGATACTTTTGTCCAAGCTGCGGCGCGGAATTTATCGTGACGCGCGGCGGCGAGGCAGAGCTCAAGTGCGGCGACACACCGCTCGAAGAGAAGAAGTAGCTTCGCATTGGCGATCCGTTACACGACGGTGATGACAGTCGGCCGGGAATATTCCGCTGAGCGAGTGGAGGAGCAACCAACATGGCAGTCCAACTAGGCAAGCGATACCGAGACGAAGAGTCGGGCATCGAGGTGCTCTGCATCAAGCCGGGCGAGTGCGACCTCAAGGTCGACGAGCGTGAGATGGAACTGATGCAGCCGAAGGTGCTGCCCTCGGCTGACTAGATGCTGTGCTCTGCTCTGTGCTCTGCCAGGCTTGAGGCGTGTGACCAGGTGTCACCGCCCGATTGACATGATCTGATGCCCAGCGTCCGAGAACAACTGCGGTCGGATTTGCATGACGCAATGCGTGCGAAGGACGCACGTCGTCGCAGCACGATCCGGATGCTGGAAGCTGCGATCAAGAACGCCGAAATCGAAAAGCGCGGCGCCGAACTGGCCGATGCGGACATCCTCGCGATTCTGCAGCGACAGGTGAAGCAGCGTCGCGAGTCGATTGAGCAGTATGTCAGCGGCAATCGGGAAGACCTCGCCGAGATCGAGCGGGTCGAGATCGGGATCATTGAGCAGTATCTGCCCCGCCAACTTGGCCGGGACGAAGTGGAAGCACGGGCGAGGGCCGTGATTGAGCAGGTCGGCGCATCCGGTCCCGGCGAACGGGGCAAGGTGATGGGGATGTTGATGAAGGAACTGCGCGGGGAAGCGGATGGTTCGCTCGTCAACGCGGTGGTGGGAGAGTTGCTGGCCGAGGCGGCCGAATCCGAGTAGCTCGCTGGGCCCAGCACTGCGCCGTGCTGCCGGAACTGAAGCACGAGACCTCCTACGTGACGTAACGAGGACTGTATCCTTGGTTTCGAGGCATGCGTAGGGAAGGTCCTTGCGCTGAATGTCCGTGACCGTGGTCCAATGATCCTGTCATGAGCCAACACAACTACTTCACACGATTGCGTGTCGGCGTGTTTGGAGTCGCGTTGGCCGTCGGCATCGTGCTCGCGCTCACTCCGTTTCGGCCGACCGAGCAGTTTCCGGCGTTGGGCACTGTCGCTGATCGAGATTTCGTTGCTTCGCATGAGGCGATGTTCATCAGTGATTCGCTGACCGCCGAGGCACAGGAAGCTGCTCGATCGGAGGTGGCGCCGCAGTTTGAGTTCAATCCAGACGTGCGTCCCGCGCAACTGGAAGCGCTGCGTCTATATCTCCAGGCTGTGACGCTTGAACGCGCAGCGCGAAGCGCTCCCGTCGCACCTGAGCCAGATACAAGCCGGGGTTCCGAATCAGCCGGTGATGCAGGCGGGGCTGAGTCTGAGTCAGCAACAGAGCGTGCCGCTGTCAGTGTTCCCGGATCACGGCTAGCCGAGCGGGACGAGGCATACCTGGTCGCAGTTTCCGATCCGCTCTACGGCAACATTCAGCGGCAAGCGCCGATCATTCTGGAAGCGCTGTTGCAAGAACGCCTTTACGAATCCGACCTCGACCCAGTGCGGCTGACACTGCACGATCGGGTCGATCCCGCGTTCTCATTGACCGAGACGACGCTGATCTCTTCGTTGGTGGGGGCCTATCTCCGTCCGACCATGATCGAATCGCCGACATTGACCCAACAGGCGCAGGATCGCGCGGCGCGATCAGTGGCCGGCGTGCCGCGAACAGTCGCTGAGGGCGAGCTGGTCATCGCGCGTGGTCAGCTCGTCGATGACGACGCCGCGGAAGCGTTCGCCAATCTGACGCCGCGCTCTGCCGGGATTGAGGTTGAGTCGCTCGGCGCGATCGTGATTCTCGGCATCGGCGCGTCGGTGGTGTTCGCCCTGTATCTGAGGATATGGCAGCCCGCCGAGGCGGCCAGCGATCGGCGGATTCTACTGCTCGCGGTGTTGATCCTGTTCTCGGTCCTGGCAGCGAGGCTGTGGTTTGAGTTTGCCTTGCCTGGAGGAGTGGACGAGTCACTCGATCTGATGCTGCCTCTGGCTGCCGGATCGGTATTGGTCGCTGCACTGTTGAGCACTGGATTGGGCGTCACGACCGGCGTGTTGATCGCAGTCCTGGCCGGAATGGCGGCGATCGTGCTGCCCGACTACGGTTTGGCACCGTCCGGTGCGTTGGCCCTGCGCCCGCTGGCGTTTTTCCTGGCGAGCTCGCTCGGCGGGGTTTTCGCCGCCACGCGAGCCCAGGCGCTGGCTCAATATGGATTGGCCGGCATCGCGGCCGGATTGGCGGGCTTCCTTGCCGGCGCGGCGATCTGGCTGCTCGATCCGCAGCGTGTCACTGATCAGCTCGGCTGGCTGGCGCTGGCGGCGCTGGTCACGGCGGCGTTGGTCTCGGTGATCACCATCGGCGCATTCTCACTGCTCGGCGCGCTGTTCGGGATCACCACGCCGATGCGACTGCTCGAGTTGGCCCAGCTTCAACGTCCGCTGTTGCGCCGCCTGCAGGAAGAAGCTCCAGGCACATTCCACCATTCGCTGTTGGTGGCGACCCTGTCGGAGCGTGCCGCGGCGCAGATTGGAGCCGACCCGTTGCTCGTGCGCGTCGGTGCGTACTACCACGACATTGGCAAACTCAATCGTCCGGCGATGTTCATCGAGAACCAGGAAGGACCGAACCCTCACGACGAACTCAAGCCCAGCGAGAGCGCACGCCTGATCATGGATCACGTCACGGGCGGGGATGAACTGGCGCGCCGAGATCGATTGCCGCCACGGATCCGCGACTTCATCCTCGAGCATCACGGCACACGTCGCGTGGCGTTCTTCTATCGCAAGGCGGCGATGTCCGATCCGCGAGTGGATGCTCGCGACTACATCTATCCAGGTCCGCCGCCGCAGTCGCGCGAGACTGCGATTGTCATGCTGGCCGACAGTTGTGAAGCGGTCGTGCGGGCCAGCGGCGAGCGAAACGCCGATCGAATCGGGTTGTTGGTCGATGGCGTGTTCGACGAACGTCTGCGGGAGCGACAGCTCGATCACTGCGCTCTCACGCTCAACGAGTTGCGCCTGATTTCGGCCAGCTTCAAACACACGCTGGTCGGTGTGCATCATCAGCGGATCGAATATCCGCCAGCTGCTGAAGCCGAGTTGCGGGCCACGCCCAGGGAAGAATCGACGACGAATCCGGCGGTCTAGCAAGGCCGTCGTGCGGCTCTGGGTCAGCGGCAACTGGCCATAACGAGTACGACAGATAGCATCGCATCATGCGATTCGCCGTGCTCGTCTTTCCCGGCACCTGGAGCGATGTGGACTGCGTCTACGCCCTGGAAGATCAGGGACAGACGGCCGAGCGAGTCTGGCATCGTGAGGCTGACCTCGACGAGTTCGATGGTGTCATTCTGCCCGGTGGCTTCTCCTACGGCGACCACCTGCGTTGCGGGGCCATCGCGCGATTCTCGCCGGTGATGTCGGCGCTGGAACGGTTCGCTGCGACGGGTAAGCCAGTCTTCGGCTCGTGCAATGGCTTCCAAATCCTCTGCGAGGCTGGACTCCTACCCGGCGTGCTGCTGCGCAACGAGACGTTGCAGTTTCGCTGCCAACCACAGCTACTGACCGTCGAACGCGCCGACACCGGCTTCACCAACGTCTGCGACGACGGACAGGTCGTGCAACTGCCCATCTCACATGGCGAGGGTCAGTACTTCGCCGAGCCGTCGGTGCTGGACGAACTGGAAGATGCAGGTCGCGTCCTGTTCCGCTACAGCGGTCAGAATCCCAACGGTTCGCTGCGCGACATCGCCGGGATCATGAATCCCATGGGCAACGTGTTGGGCATGATGCCGCACCCGGAGCGCGCCTCCGACGAACTGCTCGGCGGGACCGACGGCAACTACATCTGGCGATCAATCATCGAGCACTGGGGCTGACATGACCCGCTATCCGCCGCCCGCAGATGCTCAGCCGGCCAATGTCGACGACGAAGTGCTGGCGCAGATCGCGCTCAGCCAGGACGAGTATGAGCTAGCCAGTGAGATGCTGGGCCGAGCGCCGTCAGATGTCGAGCTGGGCATGATCGGCGCGCTGTGGAGCGAGCACTGCGGCTACAAGCACTCGCGACCGCTGTTTCACCACTTCCCGACCGAGGACGAACGCATCCTCACCACCCTCGGCGAGGAGAATGCCGGAGCGATCTCCATCGGCGGCGGTTGGGTCGCGGTGATGAAGATTGAGTCGCACAATCATCCCTCGGCGATCGAGCCGTACGAGGGCGCGGCGACCGGTGTCGGCGGGATCGTGCGCGACATCTTCGCGATGGGCGCGCAGCCGATCGCACTGCTCGATTCGCTGCGCTTCGGTCCGCTCGAGGATCGGCGCAATCGCAGACTCTGCACCGGCGTTGTCGCTGGCATCGGCGGCTACGGCAATTGCCTCGGCATTCCGACCGTGGGCGGCGAGCTGGTGATCGGCGAGTCCTACAGCGGCAATCCGCTGGTCAATGCGATGTGCCTCGGGATCGCGCCGCAAGGGTCATTGATCTCAGCGACCGCTGGTCCGCCGGGCACGCTGCTGATGATCGTCGGCGCCGACACCGGGCGCGACGGACTGCACGGCGCGACCTTTGCCTCGGTTGAACTGGATGAGGCGTCGGCCGAACGGCGGCCTGCTGTGCAGGTCGGCAACCCGTTCCTGGAGAAATCCCTGATGGATGCCTGCGTTGGACTGGTCCGAGACCATCGCCACTGGCTTGAAGGCCTGCAAGATTGCGGCGCAGCGGGTATCACATCGTCGACAGTGGAAATGGCCGAGCGCGCAGGCTCGGGAATCAGGATTCAGACGCAGAATGTGCCCCGACGCGAGTCGGGCATGACTCCATATGAAGTGATGCTCTCGGAGTCGCAGGAGCGGATGATCGCCGCGGTCAAGCCGGCACACGTGGGGGACGTAGAAGCCTGGTTCGAGCATTGGGACCTTCATGCAGAAGTGATCGGCGAGGTGACCGACGATGGCATTGCCAGAGTCTTCGACGGCGAAGACGAAGTGGCCGCGGCGCCGGTCTCGGTGATGACCAACCCGCCCGCGTACACGCCCTACGCCGAGCGAGACTCCGATGCAGCCGCACGCGCTGCCTGGGATCCGTCTGAGTTGGACGACTTGACGCCGTCCGAGGCCAACGAAGCGTTGCTCCAACTGCTTGCATCACCCAACATCGCATCGAAGCGCTGGGTCTATCGACAGTACGACCACATGGTCGGCACGAACACGGTCGTGACGCCAGGCTCAGATGCTGCCGTGGTGCGCGTGCGAGGTCTCGAACAGGGACTCGCGGTCTGCACCGACGGTCCCGGACGTGCGGTCGAGCTCGACCCGTACGTCGGCGCGGCCCGAGCAGTCGCCGAGGCGGCTCGCAACGTCGCCTGCAGCGGCGCGCGTCCGGTCGCGGTCACCGACTGCCTCAACTTCGCCAATCCCGAGCGAGCGCCCATCTACTTCCAGCTCAGCGAGTCGATCCGCGGCATGGCCGATGCCTGCCGAGCCTTCAATACACCAGTCGTCTCCGGCAATGCCAGCCTCTACAACGAGTCCGAAGACGGCCCCGTGACGCCGACGCCCGTCGTCGGAATGCTCGGCATCATCTCGAACGTCAGACAGGCTGTCCGCATGGCCTTCCAGGACGAGGGAGACGAAGTCTGGCTTCTGGGGGCAGGGTTGAATCAGGAGGCCGCCAGCCTCGGTGGCAGCGAATATCTCGCTGTGCGTCATGGCAAATCGGCGGGTCCGGTTGCAATCGATCTCAACGCCGAGACCGCGCTAATCGAGGTCCTGGTTGAGGCGTCTGAGGCAGGCCTGCTCAAGTCCGCCCACGACTGCTCCGACGGCGGCCTGGCCGTCGCGCTGGCAGAGTCGGCGATTGCCGGCGAGGTCGGAGTATCGATTGATCAACCCGTTTCCGGAAGGCAGGATGCTGCGCTCTTCGGTGAGGCCGGAGGACGAGCAGTCGTCAGTCTCGACCCAAGCCAGGCGGGGCGATTGGCCGAACTGGCCTCGAAGAATGGCCTGGTAGCCACAAGGATCGGGACGGTCGGCTCAGACCGAGTGATCATCGCCGCCATTGACATCCCGCTAGCCGATGCGGCCGAGACGTGGACCACGGCGCTGCCGTCGTTGTTGGACGGTTAGGGCAACTCCAGAGTCCCTAGTCTCCCCCAGTCCCCGCTTTACGGAGACCTTTGCATAATCCCTTTCCTCCCCCTGCAGGGGGAGGTGCCGAAGGCGGAGGGGGTCCTGCTCCACCAAGTTCCATCTGGTACCCGCGCCGGCAGGACCCCCTCAGTCGCTCCGCGACAGCTCCCCCTGCGAGGGGGAGCAAATTAATCAAAGGCCTCCGTAAAGCGGGGACCTGCTCGGGCGGCACTGGCATGTCGTAGGTGGCGGCGTCAGGGGGAAGGAGCGGGTCCCCGCGTAAAGCGGGGACTGGGTCGCTTGGAGCACCCTCTCCAATCGAATCCTAGTCGCCCGCCGCAGCCGATCCCTGACTCCCTACCGACGTGATGCCCGAGTCGTGTAGGCGCTCGATGTCGGGCCAGTCGTAGCCGAGGTTAAGCAGCTCGAGTTCGGTGTCCTGGCCGAGTTCCGGCGCTGACGATCGCACCGTCGTTTGGGTCTCGCTGAAACTGACCGGGATACCAACGACCTTGTGATGCTCGAAATGCGGATGCGGTGTTTCCTGCAGGTAGCCGTTGAGCCAGAAGTGATTATCCTCGGCGACCTGCTCGTAGTCGTAGACCGGACCGCAAGGGATGCGCTTGGCGATCAGACGCTCCAGCCACTCGTCGCGGGGTCGCTGCTTGAAGGTCTGTTCCAGTTCTGAGCGCAGCCATTCCTCGTTGTCTCGACGCGCGAATGGGTCGGTGGTGCGAGCGTCGGCGAGCAGGTCGGGACGTTCCATCGCCTCGCAGAGCGGCGGCCAGCTCTTGGGGTCGAGCAGACCCATCGTGAACCACTCGCCGTCGCTGCCCTGGTACCAACTGAAGGTCGCCGAGAACGAGCGTCCCGGCTTGAGGATCGGCTGATAGCTGCTGTGCAGATACGCCTGCAACGACAACGCTTGCAGCGTGAGCATTGCGCCGAGTTGCGACACATCAATCTTCTGACCGACGCCGTGCTGCGACCGAGCGAACAGCGCGGTCACGATGCCGTAGGCGAAGAGTAGCGATCCGGTCTGGTCGGCCAGACCCCACGGTGCGGTGTACGGTCGCTCGCCCGGTCCGCCCCCGAGTGCGACCATCGCGCCCGACATCCCCTGGGCGACGACGTCGAACGAACCGCGGGTCGCCCACTCGCCCTCCGGACCGAAGCCGGAGTTTGTGGCGTAGATGAGTTGCGGGTTGACATCCTTGAGGTCGTCGTAGCCCAGCCCGATCGAATCGAGGTAGCCGGGACGGAAATTCTCCGCGAGTACGTCGGCGTCCTTGATCAGTCGATGCACGACCTCGATCGCTCCCTCTGCTCTGAGGTCGAGCGTCATCGAGCGCTTGCCGCGATTGAGCGCCTCGAAGTATGAGCAGAAGCCATCGGCGCCGACGCCGAGTTGGCGTCCCGGGTCGCCGTTGCCGGGCATTTCCACTTTCAGCACATCGGCGCCCATGTCGGCCAGCATGGCAGTGGCGTGCGGGCCGTTCTGGTAACGAGTGAAGTCAACGACACGGATTCCTTCGAGCGGTGAGGGCATGAACAGTCTCCTTCGGGCACAAGTGGTGTCAAGATATCGGATTGCCCCGCGCACGATAGGATCGGCCCATGATTGCAGAGGTATTCCAGAAACCCGATGCGGCCGTCGCAGACATCGCGAACGGCGCGACGATCCTTGTCGGCGGATTCGTTTCGGCAGGAACTCCCTCGAATCTGATCCGGGCGCTGTGTCGGACCGGGCAGACCGAGTTGACTGCCGTCGCCAACAATATTGGCCTCGGAGACCTGTTGGATGAGCTCTGTGAAGATCGGCAGTTGGCGAAGGTCATCGCGACATTCGCAATTCGCGCCTCGGGCACACGGCAGTCGCGCTTTGAGGCTCAATATCGGGCGGGCGAAGTCGAGCTGGAACTTGTGCCGCAAGGCACGCTGATTGAACGGTTGCGAGCCGGCGGCGCTGGGCTCGGTGGCTTGCTGACCAAGACCGGACTCGGCACGATGATGGCGGAGGGCAAAGAGACACTCGAGATCGACGGCGAGCGCTGGCTGCTGGAGCGTCCGTTGCGCGGCGACGTCGCGCTGATCAAAGCTTGGCGCGCCGATCACCTCGGCAACCTGCAATACCGGCTCGCCGGTCTCAACTTCAATCCTGTCATGGCGACTGCCGCCGACTTGGTGATCGCCGAAGT
Source organism: Dehalococcoidia bacterium (assembly GCA_964291515.2). Lineage (GTDB taxonomy): Bacteria > Chloroflexota > Dehalococcoidia > Bin125 > Bin125 > Bin125. Next base: position 2,336,361 of record OZ219805.1, on the reverse strand, counting down.
CGAGGAGATCGTTGAACCCGGTGTGATCGCGCCTGAGCAGGTCGGGACGCCTGCCGTTTACGTCGATCGATTGGTCCAGTGCGACCCGATTCCCGTTCGCTGGGAGGGCTGAGGTGTCAGAAGCCAGGCCCCCGACCGGTTTGAGCCGTGAGCTGATCGCGCTGCGCGCAGCGCGAGAGCTTGAGCCGGGATCCGTCGTCAATCTGGGCATCGGTCTGCCGACGTTGGTGGCGGGATTCGTCGAACCGTCCGACGGTGTTCTCTTCCAGGCCGAGAACGGGATCCTGGGCTATTCCGGTGTCTCGGAGTCGGACTTTGACTCCGATCTGATCAACGCCGGTGGACAGCCGGTCGACCTCGTTGCCGGAGCCAGCTTCTTCGACACTGCCGACTCGTTCGCCATGATCCGCGGCGGCCACATCGACACCGCAATCCTCGGTGGGCTGCAGGTCTCGGCGCAGGGCGATCTGGCCAACTGGTACGTACCAGCCCGAGGCGGCGGCAGCGTAGGCGGCGCGATGGACCTCGCGGTCGGAGCGAAGAAACTGATAGTTGCGATGGCGCATGTCACACGAGATGGGGAACCACGAATCGTCGAAGTCTGTGACTATCCGCTGACTGCGGAGCGCTGCGTTGACGTGATCATCACCGACTATGCAGTGATCGACGTGACCGAGAGTGGACTCCAGCTTCGAGAAGTCGCGCCTGGTGTCTCGGTCGGGGAAGTGATCGCCTGGACCGGCGCTCCGCTGGATGTTTCGGGCGACGTGATTGAAATGTCACTCTGACGTGACGAGTCGGTGCGCTATTCTTGATGAGTATCGCTGCAATGTAGGGAGCGGCTCATGCGCGGTGTGTTTAAGGTGATCGGTCGGGGCGCACAGGTGTTGAGGCGTGGACCGGTCACGGTGCACTACCCCTACGAGAAGAAGCAGCTTCCCAAGCGAGCGCGCACCTTTCCCTACCTGATCTGGAATCATCAGCTCGAAGAGCCGAACTGCACCGGCTGCGGCAAGTGCGCGGCGGCCTGTCCGGTCGACTGCATGACGACCTCGCTGACCAAGAACCCGGCGCACGCGGCGGGCAAGAGCAACCACAAGTCAGTCATCGACGACTTCTACATTGATTTCGGTCGCTGCATGCGCTGCAACATCTGCGTTGAGGTCTGTCCATTCGACGCCATCGCGATGCTGCCCATGTGGGAGGGCCACGAGCAGACGACATACGACCGCCGAGAGCTCGTGATGGACCTCGACGATCTGCTCGCACCCAGCCGAGCCGATGTTGACCTGCCTTTCTGGATTCCCGAGACGATCCTCGAGAAGACGGAGAAGGAGCGGGTCAATCGCAAGCAGTTTGCGGCAGAGTTGGCCTCAGGCGACGAAGAGTAGCGCCTGCCTCGATGTTCGCCCGTAAGTAGCTTCCGTCATACCGGCGCTCCGTCGCGGGTATCTCGCAGAGTGCAGCACTGACGCCTTGGCCCAATGGGAGACCAGTGCTTACATCCTGTTTGCGGTCGTTCTGAACTCCCGTAGGGGCGACCCTTGTGGTCGCCCGTGTTGGCTCTCACGGCATTTGACTGATTCGTCGCTAAACCTCGCCCGACAATCCTGAGAGCAGTTCGCTCACACGTGGTGCGACGATTGCGACTCCGACGGCCAGCGCGGTGTTGACCAGGATCCACGGCCAGTAGAGGTCTTCGGCAAGCCAATCGACGCCGACGCCGCTCTCATCGAGGCCGAACTCCAGCCACCAGTCGAGGAAGACGAACAGTACCAGCGCCACATTGAGCGGGCTGGCAATCGGTCCGTCAATGCCCTTGCCCGCGATCCAGCGAGCGACGAATGCAAACACAGCCAACGCGACAGCCCAGGTCCAGGTCGGCGACGGGAAGCTCACGTCGGCCTGCCAGATGGCGAGGTTCATCCAGAAGTTCAAGAACGAAAAGACCAGCACCCAGATGACCAGTGGTCGTGTCGCATACGGAGCGAGCAATCGCGCGGCGATGACCGTCAGGATGAGCATGAGTGAGAACGGCCAGAAGATTGGCTCGGCTGCGAAGCTGGCCGAGACTGATGAGTAGGACAGAATCACTTCGCAGATCATTAGCCCCAGCACAGCCAGGACGACGGTCATGTTCTCAATGTCGCTCAACTTCCCCCGTAGGGGGCGCCAGGTGAGGATGCGGGCGATGATGACTGCAGTGAGGATTTCGGCGGCCCACCAGATCGTTTGTTGGTCAACGTTGACCAGGTCGCCGATGGTTTCGAGGAGGAAGATCAGCGCTGCGGTCAGGATGACAAAGCGCCAACTCGTGTCATCCCAGATGCCACGCGCCGTCCCGAGCGGATCGCCCAATAGCTGGTTGTGATGTGGCATGGTCAGCTCCTCTCGGGACAGGCGTCTGATGTTGCGAACGTAGGCCATTGAAACGACGATGTCGTACGTTGCAGGCAACCCAGAACACATTTGAAGGAGCGATGTATGGGTGTACTCGACGGCAAGGTTGCGCTGATTACAGGCGCGGCCTCAGGTATCGGCTTGGCGACAACGCAACTGTCCGTTGAGGAGGGCGCACAGGTCGCGATGGTCGATCGCAACGCCGACCTGGTCAACGAAACCGCGCGCGAGATCGGTTCCAGCGCGATGGCGATCAGTGGCGATGTGACCAATGAGGATGATGTCGCTGCGATGGTCGCGACGTGCGTAGAGCGGTTTGGACGGCTGGACATTGGCTACAACAACGCCGGGATCGCGGGTACGGCGCCGATTCACGATCATGAGCTGAGCCACTTCCAGCACGTCATCGATGTCTGTTTGACTGGTGTGTTCCTGGGCCTCAAACATCAGTCGAAACAACTGATCGCGCAGGGTGAGGGCGGCTCGCTGATCAATACGGCCAGCATCAACGCGACCCAGGCGACGAAAGGTCTGAGTGCCTACTGCTCGGCCAAGGCGGGTGTGGCGATGCTGACCAAGGTGTCGGCGCTGGAGCTCGGCGAGTACAACATCCGGGTCAACGCCATCGGTCCGGGTCACACCGAAACGCCGCTCACTGCTCGGGCCCGCGATGTCGATGGCTTCGACGAGGCAATGATCGGCGCAACACCGCTGGGCCGACTCGGACTGCCGAATGACATCGCGCAGATGGCCCTCTTCCTGGCCAGCGACGCCAGCCCCTGGGTCTCGGGACAGCTCATGTACGTCGACGGAGGAATCACGGTCAACGAACTGCCGCCAGGCTTCAATCTGTTGGAGGCGCAACCACGGCAGCCGAGGGGTGAGTAGTGGATCCTCTTGACCACCCCAGTGAGGACCTGCGCGTTAGTCACGCGCCGCCCCGTTCCGATCCCCTCTCCCTGAGGGAGAGGGTTAGGGTGAGGGCCAGGCTCGGGCCAAGAGCAAGTCTTGCCAACACAGGCAGACACGGGGACCCTCACCCCTGCCCTCTGCCAAAGGGAGAGGGAGTATCTTCCTCTTCTCGCTGAGATGCCTTTCGCCCGACTCAACAGACTGGAGCAAACCATGGGACAACTCGACGGTAAAGCAGCGCTGATCACCGGCGCGGCGTCAGGAATTGGGCTGGCGGCGGCCCGGCGGTTCGCCGAGGAAGGCGCACAAGTGGCACTGGCCGATCGCAACGCCGATGGCGCGGCTGAGGCGGCTCGCGAGATTGGCTCTCAGGCGATGGCGATCACCGCAGATGTGACCGATGAAGCGGATGTCGCAAACATGGTGATGTCCTGCGTCAATCGGTTTGGCAGGCTGGATGTCGCGTTCAACAATGCAGGCATTGGCGGCTTCTCGCCGATCCAGGATTACCCGCTGTCGCAGTTTCAGCAAGTGATTGATGTCTGCCTGACCGGTGTGTTCCTCTGCATCAAGCACGAGTCCAAGCATCTGATTGAGCAGGGCTCGGGCGGCTCGATCATCAACACGGCGTCGTTGAACGCGATCCAGGCGACCGAAGGACTGGCGGCCTACTGTTCGGCCAAGGCGGGCGTGGCGATGCTGACCAAAGTGTCGGCATTGGAGCTGGGCCGACACGATATCCGCGTCAACAGCATCGGTCCGGGACTGATCCGCACGCCCCTGACCGAAGGGCTACGGGTCGTGCCTGGCCTCGAAGACGCCTTCGCTGCCGAAGCGCCCTTAGGACGAATCGGCGAACCGGAAGATGTGGCGCAGCTGGCGCTCTGGTTGGCGTCGGATGCATCGTCGCTGATGACCGGCCAAACAGTACAGCTCAACGGCGGCGCCGACATCAACAAGTACCCGCCGTTATTCGATTTCTTCGGCGACCGTCCGCAGTAGCTCCTAGACTGCCCTGCAGTCTGGCGGACGTCAGTCTGGGTCGGTCTGGAGGCGAAGGTGCGGGAATTCGAAGGCAAGACAGCGGTCGTCACTGGAGCGGCAAGTGGGATGGGTCTGGCGTTCGCCCGACGCTTCGCAGCCGAAGGCATGAACGTCGTTCTGGCAGACATCGAGCAGGATGCGCTCAATGCGCAGGTCGTGAGACTTGAGCAGGAAGAGCGCAACGTCCTCGGCGTGGTCGTCGACACGATGCGTCGAGAAGCGTTGGAGCATCTCCGCGACCAAACGATTGCCGAGTTTGGCAACATCCACATCCTGGTCAACAACGCGGGCGTCGCTGGCGGCGAGGATGCAGGCGTATTCCCGGACGGCAGAGTCCAGGGCACCTGGCAGGTTTCGGACGAGACTTGGAACTGGGTCATGGGAGTCAACTTCTGGGGCGTCCTCTACGGTCTCCAGGTCTTTATCCCGCACATGCTCGACCACGGCGAGGAAGGCCACATCGTCAATACCGCCTCGCTGGCTGGTCTGATGCCCGGCGGCGGTGCGTACAGCGTCTCGAAGCACGCGGTGTTGACCATGACTGAAGGGCTCTACCAGCAGTTCCAGGCCATGGGCGCGAATCTCAGCGCGTCGGTGCTCTGTCCCGGCTTCGTCAACACCAACATCGGCCACGCCGATCGCAATCGGCCCGAGGAGTTTGGCGGCGAGTCTGAGCGCAGTGCCGAGCAGGAACAGGCGATCGCGTTCATGCTTGGCGGAGGCATGGATCCTGACCAGGTCGCCGACGTCGTTCTCGACTCGATCGTTGAACAGCGCTGCTACATCCTGCCCCATCCTGCCTGGGATGATGTCGTGCAAGGGCGCGTCGAACACATCCTCGCTAGGCAGGCGCCGATCTCCGTCGATATGGCAGAGATGCTGCGCCGCCGAGCGGCGGGACAGGAAGTCTGAGCGGAAGCCCACACCAACAGGAGGACTGGAACCATGCGAGAGTTTGCAGACAAAACGGCCGTGGTCACAGGTGGCGCGAGCGGGATCGGGCTGGCGATGGTCGAGCGCTTCGCCTCGGAGGGCATGAATGTCGTGCTGGCCGACATCCAGGAGGACGCGCTCCAGGCCCAGGTCCAGCGGCTGGAGCAGGAAGAACACTCGGTGATGGGGATCGTTGTGGACACGGTTCAGCGAGAATCGCTGGAACGGGCTCGCGACGAGATCATCGAGCGCTTCGGCAACATACATATCCTCTGCAACAACGCTGGTGTGTTCAGTTTTCAGGACGCGATGGGATTTGGTGATCAGGCGATCAACATCTGGGATGTGGAAGACAGGGTCTGGGAGTGGGTGATCGGGGTGAATTTCTGGGGCGTGCTGCACGGCGTGCAGACGTTCCTCCCGCATATGGTCGGTCACGGTGAGGAAGGCCACGTGGTCAATACCTCTTCTGTCGCCGGAATCACCCCGGGCGGCAGCGCTTACGGCGTCTCAAAGCATGGCGTCCTGACGTTGACGGAGGGGCTGCACCAGAATCTGGAGCAGATCGGCTCAAAGATTGGTGCATCCGTGCTCTGTCCCGGCGCAGTGCAGACCGAGATTATGAACGCCGACCGCAACCGACCCGACGAGTACGGCGGCGCAGGCGAACGATCGGAACGGGAAGCCGCGGCGTACAACGCCTTCCTCGCTGGCGGCATCGATCCGGCCAACGTTGCGGACCAGGTACTGCAAGCGATCGTCGAGGAACGCTGCTACGTACTACCGCATCCCGATTGGGACAACTTCGTGCGAGAGCGAGTCGAGAACATCCTTGCCCGGACGGTCCCGGCAACGCGAGATACCGCTGCATTGCTGCGCCGACAGGCTCCCGGTGAGCAGAGGTAGGCGACGCTCGTAGACTGCGCGGGGACAATCGCCCCACAGCTCGGAAACACTCTGAGAGGTCTGACAAATGCGTGAATTCAGCGGCAAAACGGCAGTCGTCACCGGCGGAGCGTCAGGAATGGGATATGCGTTCGCGGAGCGCTTCGCAGCGGAGGGCATGAACGTCGTTCTCGCCGACATTGAGACGGATGCGCTTCAGGCGGCGGTGACGCGGCTCGAGCAGCAGGAGCGCAACGTGATCGGCGTCGAAGTTAACACCTTGCAGCGGGAGACGCTCGAGAACTTGCGAGACCAGGTGATTGACCAATACGGCAAAATCCACGTGCTCTGCAACAACGCCGGCGTCACCTCGCGCCGCGACGGTGGCTTGGGCGCGGGAACCGGCGCGGTGCCGGTCTGGGAGGTGCCCGATTCGACCTGGGACTGGGTCATGGGCGTGAACTTCTGGGGAGTGCTCTACGGCTTGCAGGTGTTCGTTCCCTCAATGCTGGAGCATGGCGAGAGGGGCCACATCGTCAATACGGCATCAGTCGCGGGGCTCATTCCCGGCGCGTCAGCCTACAGCGTCTCCAAGCACGGCGTGCTCACCCTGACCGAGGGCCTCTGGCATCATCTCCGAGCCGCGGACGCCAACATCTCCGCCTCGGTCCTTTGCCCTGGATTCGTCAACACACAGATCAACGAGGCAGAACGCAATCGCCCAAGCGAGTTCGGCGAGTCGATTGAGGCAAACGAAGCACAGCGCATGGCGTCTCAAGTCTTCCTCGGAGGCGGGATGGACCCAAACGATGTCGCCAACCTTGTCTGGCAGGCCATGGTCAACGACCACCTCTACATCCTGCCCCACGACGGCTGGCGAGATGTGATTCGAGGACGAGTCGAGGCCGTGCTGGAAAGCACGCAGCCAGTCAATGTCGACTTCCAACAGATGATAGAACGTCGAGGTCAGGGTGAGATGGTGTAACTGGACCGCAGTTTTCGCGACGTCAGGGAGTTTGTCTCATTGGCGCTAGACGTGGCATCTTGACATCACGAGTGCTGAACATCATGATGTCTTCATGAGAACAACGCTAACGCTTGATGACGATGTTGCGGCCGCACTCAAGCAGCAGGCCAAACTCCATGACCAATCATTCAAGCAGGTCGTAAACGATGCGCTGCGTCGTGGACTCACATCCCCTGAACCCAGAGGTCGTCGCCCATTCAAGGTCAGGACATTCGCTGGTGGGTTCCAGACGGGAATTGACCCGCTCAAACTCAATCAACTGAATGCTGAGCTTGAGCTAGAAGAGTTGCGTCGGAAGCTCCAACAGTGATTGTTCCGGACCTCAATCTCCTGCTCTACGCGCAGTTCCGAGATGTTCCCCAGCACCAGTTAGCTCGGCATTGGTGGCAGGATGCCATGGAGGGAGGCGAACAAGTTGGCATACCATGGCTCGTTGTCGCCGGCTTTGTGCGCGTTGCCACTCACGCAAGCGCCATGACCCTCCCACTCTCAACGTCTCAGGCGATGGGAGTCGTGGCCGACTGGCTCTCCCTGCCTCATGTCAATCCACTCAACCCGGGCTCGCGCCATTTGTCAATAATGGAGAACTTGTTGGGTGCAGCCGGCGTAGGAGGCAATCTTGTCAACGACGCGCACATTGCCGCGCTAGCGATTGAGTTTCAGGCCGAAGTGCACTCCAACGACAGCGACTTCGCCCGATTTCCGGGACTCCGTTGGAGGAACCCTCTACAGGATCCCCGCTAGTTCGCGCGCGCTCCAGCCGCGACCGCGGCGCGATTCTCGGGCGTCGTGTGCGGTGGAATTGAGCAGCCTCCGGTGACGAACACTCGGGTGTTTCCGACGCTCGCTGCGTCAGACGCCTGGGCCTGAATCTCGTTGGCGCTCAACTCACCAAGTCCGGTTCGGCTCACGCCGCCCATCACACACTTGTCGGTTTCGGCCCAGACATCGTTGAGGCTGGCGTTGGACTCGTGTCGGTCGTCCCAGTTGAATGCGTGGATCGGGTAGTCGAGCACATCGGTGAGCATGTTGTTGGTGTGGCACACGTGCAGGATGTTGAACTCTGCGTCGCGGATCGCATCGAGCACCTGGAGGTCGTAAGGCCGGCCGAACTCACGGTAGAAGTCCGAGCTGGAGATATCGTGGCTGGCCCACTGCAGCGGGGCGTAGAAGACGCCCGACGCGCCGGCGTCCATGTTGGCTCGGCTGTAGTTGATGATCGTCTCGGTGATCCGTGCGATGGCGCCATGTACAGCCGCTGGCGCTTCTGCGACCGCCTGTTTCATCGCCCTCGGATGACCAAACATCAGGCCGACGACTGCCATCGGCGAGAACACCGTCTGAACGACGTCAACCTCGCCCTTCGTCCGCTCGACCACCAGCCGCGTCGACTCGACGTGTTCGCCAAAGACGCCACGTTCAGCGTGAACCGGCATGACTTCATGCAGTTCATCAAGCTCGTTGAGCGCGGGACTGACCAGGGTCTGGTTTGTCTGTTCCACCGGCGGCGTGTAGACCGCGCCCCAGGCTTCTGGGAACATCGACCAGCGTGGGTTGATCTTGATGAAGTCCCAGTCGTACGCCTCGTATTGCTCGCAGGTAGCGCCGACGAGCTCGTCGTTGCTCCACTCGCGCAGGAAGTCATGCCCCCAGAGGGAGGCAGGCGCACGGTCGACCGGCTCTCCAGCCACTGCGGCCCGTACACGTTCTCGTTTCGTCATGTCGGTCATCCGTTGGTCCCTTCCAGGGCAGACTGCGATGTTTGCGTGTTCTGCCAGTCGACTTTGAATATCTGCACCGGTTCCCGGAATCCGCGCAGTTGATGCGTTCCCTGGTCTTCGAAGTCGAACGTCCGGCCCTGCAGCAAACCGCGGACCAGGTCCGAAACGAGAATCTCGCCTCCTCTTGCTTGCGACATGATCCTGGCGGCCTGATTGACAGTGGTCCCGTAGAGATCATCCGACTCGGCAATCGGTTCGCCGGCGCTGATCCCGATTCGGACGTGGACATCGCTGTAACGTTCATGGTTGGCCAGTTGCCACTGGATTTGCACCGCGGCTTCGACAGCCGCAGAAGCCGCCCGAAACCATGCCAGGACTCCATCGCCCATCGTCTTGACCTGGACGCCCTGGTTGTCTCGAATCACGGTGTGAGTGAGTTGTTCGATCTCGCGTGTGATCGAGCGTGCCTGGTCATCGCCCAGCCGGTCAACCATCGAGGTCGATCCTTCAATATCGGTGAACAGGATGGTGCGCGTGGCCTCGCCAGTTGTTCGGCTGGGCGCGTCAATGCCGATAAAGTCAACGAGCGCTTCGGCGATCTGGGCAATGGTCTCCGCACCGTTGACCAGGACCGTCGTGTCGTCTTGCAAGACGATCAGTCGCGCTCCGCGGATGATACGCGCCCACTCCCGGCCCATCGAGCTGTAACCGCTATCGACTCCTTCAATCTCGGACGGAACCGAGATCAGTGTTGGTATCTCTACGTTGCGCAGTTGTTCTCGCAGATCGAGGTCGCGCATTTCACGAACCAAACCGAAGAGGCGGTTCATCGACGGATAGTGATGCATCGTCTGCGACATGCTGCGCAATGAGTCTTCATTCGCAGTGGGAGCGATCATGGTCAGTAGCGCCCGGCGAGCCGCTTCGTCGTGATGCTGCCAGCCCAGTCGCAGCAGATTCTCAACCGTGCTGTCGATCAGATCGCTGATCTCGTTGTGTTGAACCATGCCCGACCTGTCGCTGCCCATCGCGATCGGCAAGTGCAACATCATATGCGTGTAGCGCTCCGGCTCGTTCAGCATCGCAATCACGGCCGCCGGCGTTCCGATGTAGTAACCCATTAGCGCGACCCGCGGCTCGCCCACCTCATCGACGACTGCAGCCAGGTCCATCGCCTCGTCATGGAATGAGCCAAAGACGCCGTCGCGCTCAGATAATCCGCAGCCGCGGGGGTCGAAGCGGATCACGCGAAAGGACTGCGCGAGTCGGTCCCAGATGCCGCCAGGGTCCCAGCCCACGTTGAGCGGCAACATTGGTCCGGTCGAGACAACCAACGGCTTGCCTACCCCGCGTTCGACCCAGGCGATGGCGACATCGTCTTCGGTGTGTGTGTATTGAACCGAGGGCGCGCTCATGAGGAGGCCGTTTCGTCCGACTAGATGCCCTGGATCATCCCGCCGTCGATGATGAATTCCGTGCCGTTCATGTACTCGGAGTCGTCAGAGGCAAGGAAGAGCGCCAGTTTGGCCACTTCCTCAGCCTCGGCAAACCGACCGTAGGGAATGCGCTGCATGAGCACGTCGCCGCGACCCTGTTCGATGATCGGGAGCTGTTGCAGCATCGGTGTCTCGATCAGCCCGGGATGAATCGAGTTGACCCGCACGCCCGAGGGCGCAAACTCACTCATCGCCACCTTGGTCATCCCGCGCACCGCCCACTTTGATGCGGTGTACGACAGCGATCCCGCACCGCCGCGCATGCCGGCGATCGATGAGATATTGATGATCGAGCCCGATCCGGCCTCGCACATCACAGGTCCGACATGCTTCAGACCAAGAAACACGCCGACCTGGTTGATCTCGATCACGAGCTTGTATTCCTCCACCGACGTCTCGGCTATCGGTCGCGAGCGGTAAATGCCGGCATTATTGATGAAGGCGTCGATCTTGCCGTAGTCCTCGAGCACATCCTGGACGACCGCGGTCCACTCGTCTTCATTGGTCACGTCGTGGTGCAGATAGCGGATGCTGTCGCTAGAAGAGGCAGTCGCCTCGCCGTCGGAGTCGAGTACATCTGTGATTACAACGGTCGCGCCTTCGGCGGCAAACAACATCGCCTCAGCCGCACCTTGTCCGCGAGCGCCACCAGTGATCAGAGCAGTCTTGCCATCAAGTCGTCCAGCCATCTATTCCATGCCTCTCATGAATACGTTGGAGGCACAGGCTAATGCTTCACACCTCATCTCTCTCATTCGCGCGTCAAGGAGACCGATGCAAAACGCCTCAACCGCCCCCGCCTCCGAGCGGGGGCCTGCTCCTTCCCTGGCTTCTTACCGGCGGCCATGTTTGTCGCCGGTATCTGGTCAACCGGGACCTATCCGAGCAGCCTGGGCTTTCCCAAAGCGGATCCCCGCTCGGGGGCGGGGACGGGAAACTGAGTCATTCAATGGTCTCCGTCAAGCGGAGACCGGGATCCGGCCGCTCAACGTTACTGCTGAGACTCCATCTTCAACCTGAGGAGGGAAGGCTACTCGGGCGGCAGCATCACATAGGTGCCATTGCCGTGGCCGATGTGGCGGTCTTGCTCGTCGTAGAGATCGCCCGAGCAATGGCTCAAGGTTCGACCTCGACGGATCACTTCGGCACGAGCACGGATGACTTCACCATCCAACCCTCTCAGCCAGCGAAACTCCGACTGAGCTGTGATTACCCGCTCGCCCTCGGCTTGAATCGTGCCCAGCGCGCCGCCCATGGCCGAGTCGGCGACAAGCAGCCAGACCCCGCCGTGCACGATGCCGTACAGGTTGTGTGTCTTCGCCGAGGCCGTCAGCGTGATCTCGCACCAGCCCTCGCCGGCATCAGTGAAGCGGTAGCCAAGCTCCTGGAAGAGCGCCACCGCCTCCATGTCGCGAAGCGCTGGATACTGCTCCAGGATGTCTGAAGGCATCGTCCACCACCGCCTTGCGAGGCTTCGCTATCTTAGCGCCGATCGGATTTCCGCTTCGTGCTCTTCGAAGTGCTCGGTCATGTGATGGAACGACTCGGCCGGTGTGGTGAGTTCGTTGAAGATTTTGGCCTGCTGCGACCACTCTGACTCCTGCATCGCGTCGAGCGCTGCGAGCGCTTTCGCATGACCCTCGTCGTAGAGCGAGAGCAACGACTCCTTGGTCGCACCGCGACTGCGGCGTCGGATCATCAGCATCGCTGCCACGTTGAGCGGCCCCATGAGCAGGCCTGGTGGGCTCATCCCTTTACCCTGTCGCAGCCGGTTGAGGCCATTGGTCATGAAGGTCATACCGATCGCTGCGTGGTAGGCCACCTGGCGGACGTTCCAGCTCTGATTCGGCGGCTTACGATCCCAGTCCTGCTCCGACAGGCTCAACAACAGGGCGCGATAATTGTCGCGCGTCTGATTGAGTTCAGCGCGGATCGCGTCGGTATCTGGCATGGTCACGTACCTGTCTCAAACGTCTCGGTCGTGGGGGAATACTACAACTTGGCGCATGAGCTGGTTCGGAGACTGACCGTGCTGGCGACCTATCCGCGGCGCAACTCGGTCGCGTGGTCCCTGACGTGCTCTCCGAGGAAGCGGAACGAGTCACGAACGGTCATCAGTTCGCCCAGGAAGACAGCGCCGTTGCCCCACTCATCGTCGCCGACCGTATCGATCACTCCCTGCGTGATCGCGAAGCCCTCGTCGAAGAGTGCGAGCACTGATTGCGGCGTCGCGCCCCGTGATCGGATGCGGACGAGCCAGAGACTGAACAGATTCAAGACACCCATCAGCGGAGCGGGCGGGTTCATACCCTTGTTCTGCCGCAGCCGCGAGACACGGATGGTGCCGCCCCGCGCTGTGAAGGCGATGTGCCAACAGAGCTGACAGTTCGTCCAGCCGCCGTTGTCGCTCTTGCGGTTCCACTCATCATCGGACAGTCCCAGGACGAGTTCGCGGAACTCCTCTCGCGCCTGTTCCAGTTCGGCGCGTACCTCTTCGGCGTTGGTGATGTCTGGCATCGCAGACGTTCCTGACTAAATCCCCGAGTACCACTCGCGGATCGCTTCGCCGATTTCGTGCGGCGAGTCCTCCTGAACGAAGTGATTGCCGGCCACGGTGACTTCGGTCTGGTTGGGCCAGCTGCGACAGAAATCGCGCTGCGCGCCTTGCAGAATCGCGCCCGGCTCGGCATTGACGAACAGCTTGGCGATGTGGGCTGAGTCATCCGATGCGAGGAAGTCGGCATAGCTTTGCGCAATTTCAACCACGTCCGCAGGCTCGCCGCTGATCGGGATTTCGCGCGGCCAGGTCAGCGTCGGTCGGCGCGATTCACCCTCTTCGAGGTACGGCTGTCGGTAGACTTCCATCTCCTCCTCGGTCAGGCCGCGTAGGACACTGCCGGGAAGGACGCGCTCGACGAACACGTTCTTCTCAAGCACCATCGACTCGCCTGCCTCTGATCGGAAGCCCTGGAACACGCGAGCCGCCGCTTCGGGCCACTCTTCCCAGGTGACCGGTCGCACGATCGCTTCCATGTAGACGATTCCCTTGACGCGATCCCGATGCCGATTGGCCCAGTGGAAGCCAAGCGCCGATCCCCAGTCGTGGATTACGAATGTCAGATTGTCGCCCAGGTCCATGCCCTCAATCCAGGCATCGAGCCAACCGGCGTGGTCGACGAAGCGGTACGAGCCGCTCGGCGATGATCCTGAGACGCCCATCCCGATCAGGTCGGGCGCCAGACAGCGTGCCGACTCGAACATGTGCGGCATGATGTTGCGCCACAGGTAGGACGATGTCGGATTGCCATGCAGAAAGAGAATCGGGTCGCCATCGGGGTTGCCCTCGTCGACGTAAGCCATGGTGGTTTCGCCAATAGTCAGGCGCTTGCGAGGGAAGGTGTCTTCGGCGGAAATCTCAGGCATCGGGCAACTCCTACAGCACGTGAGGGATCAATGAATCGCAGGCTATCAGCCACCGATCGGCGGGACGGAGAGTCTCTTGCAGATGTCTGCGGCAAGCTGATTCTTGATCTCGCGATGCCTCGGCACGGGCTGCTCTTCTCTTGTTTGCGGATTCTGCCAAATCGAGTGTGAGCGGCCTTCTCGCTTGATCTCGCAGCCGTGACGCCGGAGATGGCGTAGCAACGCCCCGCGCTTCACTTCAGGGTCACCATCAAGACTTCGGCATCGGGTCCCACATCGTCCAGGTCGTCGGCGCGACTGTTGAGGAACATCAAGTCAATCGAATCCGCCAAGTTTTCTAGCACTTCTTCGCGAGTGCGCCCCTGACCGTTGGCGCTGGGCACTTCCGGGCAGCGCGCGATCAACCAATCGTCGGCAGGCTCAATGATTGCGGTGAATGTACCTCGAGGAGTCCGCTGGCCAGCCGCTGCGTCGGGCCGCTCGACGGTGACCGCTTGGCAAGCGCGGTCTGATTCGCTTCGCTTTACTGACACCGTTGCCTGCTTTGCGCCCGGCGGAAGGTCTGCGCGTAGGTGGTCGCGATAGTAGTCCAGCCACAGGTCGATGTTGATTGCCAAGTCGTCCAACGCCTCGGCTCGTGTTCGTCCAAATCCACCGGCAGACGGGACTTCCTCGCAGTATGCGCGGAATAGAGGTTCCTCAGGCCACTCCTCGTCACGCATAACCCAAGCGGTGAAGGTCTGATGCATGATCCTCTCCTCGACAGGTGAACATCTGTTGCGATAATCGTGCAGACACGTGCTCGATCCTCACGATTTAGCATAAGCACTGGAAGCAAGCGAGGAGGTCAGCATGGCAGTGGTTGGTATGGATCATGTGGCGATTCCCGCTGGCGATCCTGAGGCGCTGATGGCGTTCTATCGGACGCTGGGATTCGACATTGTTCACGAGGCTGAATGGCGATCGGGCGACTTCCCGATGTTTGCGATTGCCTGCGGCGATCAGAAGATCAACGTGCATGATCCGAAGCTCTGGCAGAATCCCAAATTCGATCTGCGCGGTCCGACCGCCGAGCCCGGCTGTGGCGATTTCTGCTTCGTCTGGCAGGGAACGCCTGAGACGGCGGCCGCTGCAATTGTGGCGACGGGAGCCGAAGTCATCGAAGGGCCGGCAGGGCGCGTCGGTGGACGCGCCACGGGTACGGCTGAAGGCGTCAGTGTCTACACGCGCGATCCCGATGGCAATCTTGTTGAACTGATCGCCTACGGCGACTAGCGAATCTGGAGCAGCAATATGGAATTCTTCGACGTCATCCAATCCGCCCGCGCAATGCGGCGCTACAAGCCCGACCCGATTCCCGAGGATGTGCTGAGAAAACTGATCGAGGCCGCGCACCTCGGGCCGAGCGGGTCAAACCGACAGTCGAGGCACTGGGTCGTCGTCAGAGATCCTGAGGTCAAGCAGCAACTGGCCGACCTCAACCGGGCCGGCGTCTCGATCTACCTCGAGAACAATCGCGATGGCGCCAATCCGCACGTTGACCAGGGGCGTCGAGAGCGCTTCTTGGCTGCCGTCGAGTACCAGATGAATCATCTTCACGAGGTTCCCGCGATCGTGATCGCCTGCGCCGACATGGTGCGCGCTCCGCAGGGCACGTTTGGCGAGGGTGCAGCGGCTGCGACGGAGGTCTGGGGCTCAGTCCAGAACCTACTGCTCGCGGCTCGCGCACTTGAGGTCGGCAGCGTCCCGACGACGCTCGCCTTCATCGGCGATGGTCGCGAGCAGGCGCAAGAGGTCCTGAACCTGCCCGACCACATCCTGCCCATGGTCCTGATCCCGCTCGGCTGGCCGACCGGCAACTTCGGTCCAATTCGCCGACGACCGCTGGATGAAGTGCTGCACTGGGATCGCTACGAGCACAAGACAGAGTCAACCGACAGGGCAAAGGTATGACGACCGCAACAAGCACGAGCGCGCTCCGCATGCCTGCGGACGTGGGCGGTTTCACCATCGCCAAGTCCTTTGAGGTCACGGCGCGGAGCATCACCGCCTTCGCCGCAGGCGTTGACGACTTCAATCCCGTCTACTTCGAGGACGACCGCCCGGAGGGGCTCGTCGCTCATCCCGGCATGGTCTTCACCTGGCAGTGGAATAGCCGCTTCACGCCTGATCGAGATCTCGACCTGCAACTCGTGCGGCGCGGCGTCCAATCCTGGTTGGATGTGAGATTCAATCGTGCCGTTCGCGAAGGCGACATCATCACCAGCCAGGGGCAGAGCATTGCCGTAAAGCAGATTCGCCCCGGCGTGCTCAGCACGCAGCGCTTCACGTTTCGGGACAGCGGCGGAGAAACCGTCGCGGTCATGGACAGCAGCGGCATCACTCGCGGCGCTGAGCTCGATGGCGAAGCTGCTGAACTGGAATCCGCGCCACCAGTGCCGCAACGTTTGACAGAAGGAGAAACCCCCGTCTGGACTGTGACTGTGCCGGTCGATCCGCAAGCGCCCCACGTCTACACCGAGTGCGCCGATATCTGGAACCCGATCCATACCGAGCGCAAGGTCGCGCTGGCCGCCGGACTGCCCGACATCATCCTGCACGGCTCGGCCAGCCTGCTCATCGCACTGCGTGAAGTGATCAACCGCAATCTCGGAGGAGACCCAACACGGGTAACCAGGTACGCCGGCCAATTCCGAGGCATGGTCATCCCCGGCACCGACGTCACGGTCAACGCCTTAGAGGTCCGAGACGAAGGAGACCGAGAGGTCATCTTCTACGAGATGCTCAACGACCAGGGACAGTTGGCGATCACAAATGGCATCGTGGTCGCGAGCTAGTCTGAGGCTCCAGTCCCCGCTTCACGGAGGCCTTTGCATCATCCCTTTCCTCCCCCTGCAGGGGGAGCAAGTTAATCAACGGCCTCCTTCACGCGGGGACCCGCTCGGCAGGTAGGGAGTTAGCCCGCTTGACTCCTTGACACACACCGCAAGGAGCAGGTCCCCGCGTGAAGGAGACCGTTGCATAATCGTGTTCCCAATCCTACTGAGCTCCTGTAGGGGCGACCCTTGTGGTCGCCCGCGTTGGCGATTGCAATACTGACTAGATAGGAGCGGCAGAGCGGGCGACCACAAGGGTCGCCCCTACAACCTGACCAATAGCGCACCGACCGATTTACGCGCAGGCCTCCGTGAAGCGGGGACTGAGATTTGCTAGTCGCTGACCGCGTACCGCTCCAGAGCCTCCGGCAGGAACTCAAAACCCAGACCCGGCGTGTCAGGAAGCACCAACCGACCATCCCTGACCTCCGTCTGCCGATCAATGATGTTGCGGAAGTTGTGTACCTGATCGTCGGGGAAGAATTCAACGTAGGTCGCATTCGGCGACGACGCGACCAGATGTCGATGCAGGTCGTGGAACCAGTGCGGGCAGATTGAGACGCCGAAGGAGGCGGCTGTGTGCGCAATCCGCCGGAACTCGGTCACGCCGCCCAACACCGCGGCGTCGGGCTGGAGGATCATCGCCGCTTCCTGATCCATCAGATCCTTGAATCGCCAGCGACCGACCTCAATCTCGCCGGTCGCAATCGGGACGCCGGTGCGCTGCGCCAGCCTGGCGTGCAGATTGATGGCATCCGGCGAGAACGGTTCCTCCATCCAGTACGGATTCGACGGTTCATATGCGGCCATGTAGCGCAGCGCGTCCTCGAGGTTCGACCAGGCGTTGTTGGCGTCGAGCATGATGTGCACATCCGGCCCGACCGCCTCTCGCGCCGCCTGCATCCGAGACGCTTCCTCGCTCACTGATAGACGTCCGACCTTGATCTTGACGGCGTCAAACCCCATCTCGACGTAGCCCAACAGCTCCTGCTGCAGACCCTCATGCCCCTTGCCATCGAGGTAGTAGCCGCCCGACGCATAGGCCGGCACGGTGTCTTCGTAGTACCCGCCCAATAGTTTGTACAGCGGCAAGCTGGCGGCCTTGGCGTTGTGATCCCAGAGCGCAATGTCCAGCATCGACAGCGCGCGGATCGTCGATCCAGCGCGTCCATGCAACAACGACTCCTGGTACATCGCTGCCCACAGACCTTCAACCCGGAACGGATCCTGACCGATCAACAGCGGCGCGAACAGGTTGTCGATCGCCGAGGTCACCAACTGACCATTGGAGTTGCCCGCATAGCAGAACCCAATCCCGGCATGCCCGTCGTCGCACTCGATCTCGACCACGGGATGGTCCCGGTGATAGACGGTGCGGTTCGAGAACGAGGTGGGGTGGTCGAGAGGAATGCGCAGCATGCGCGAGCGAACGGCGGTGATAATGGTCATCGAGGCGCTCCTGATGGCTAGGTGTTTCATCAATAGAGTACGAGCACAAATGGAAATCAGACCTCTCACTCTGGCGGAGGCGTCTCTCAGGAAAGAGATGTCTGGGCAACAGGACGGGTGATTGGTGAACCAGGGCGTGTTCACGTCGGGTGCAGCGCCCCAGAATGTTCCGTCATACCCGCGCTTGCCGCGGGTATCTCGCCGACCTCAGCAGCCATGATTGTGCCCAACGCGGCGAGATTGCCGCGGCAAGCGCGGCAATGACGGGCTGCTTCTCGGCGCTACGTACCAATGTGAACACGCCCTAGCGCAGGTTGCGCAACCGGGGATCGAGCGTATCCCGCAACCAGTCGCCCATCAGGTTGCCGGTCAGTGAAACCAACAAGATCGCGATCCCCGGCATCCAGATCGGCCACCAGGCAATCGTCATGAAGTTGCGACCCTCGGAGATCATCGCGCCCCACGATGGTGTGCCGGGAGCAACGCCAATGCTGAGGAAGCTGAGCGCCGCCTCAATCAGGATCACCGACGGCACATCCAGTGTCGCCATGATCACGATCGTGTTGAGTAGGTTGGGCAGGATATGTCGGAACAGGATGCGCCTGTCGCTGGCTCCGCTGGCTCGAGCCGCAACCACAAACTCTTGTTCGCGCAGGGAGAGCACATCCGCTCGGACCAGTCGCGCGTAGCCGGACCAGCTAAAGATGATGATGATCAGGATCACATTGAGCAGGCTGGCCCCGAAGACCACCGAAATCAGCAACGCAAACAGAATCGCCGGCAGCGCCAACTGCACGTCGACGATGCGCATCAGGAATCGATCCCACCAGCCCAGCCGCCATCCTGCGAGGAGTCCGCACAACGTGCCGATCAGCGCCGATGCCGGGATGCAGGTCACCACCACAAGCAACGACACTCGCGCCCCGTACATGACGCGAGACAGGATGTCGCGGCCCAGGTTGTCGGTACCCAGCGGATGCGCCCAGCTACCACCCTCCTGGAACGCAGGCGGGTTCAACCGTTCGATCAGGACGATATGTTCTGGGTCGTAGGCGGACAGGAGATCGGCAAAGATCCCTGCGACCAGGAAGGCGACCAGAATGATGATCGCCGGTGCGAGCATGACCACGCGCTGCCATGACCCACCCAGGCCAACGCCTCGGAGCAGAGACGCCGGCGCCGATGTGACCGCCCGCGCCGCCATTATCGAGTTCCTGCTCGGATGCGCGGATCGATGATCGGATACGACAGATCAACCAGGATGTTGGTCACCACAATGCTCGTCGAAATGACGAGGATCCCGGCGATCATGACGGGAAAGTCGCCGACCAGGATCGTGTGCAACATCAGCCGTCCGATGCCTGGCCAGGCAAAGACCTGCTCGACGATCACGGTGCCCGCAATCATGTAGCCCACCTGGATGCCGAGGATCGTGGCAACGGGAAGCAGGGCGTGACGTACCGCGTGACGCCAGATGATTGACGACTCGCGGAGGCCCTTCGCCCTGGCGGTGCGGATGAAATCGGTATTCATCACGTCGATCATGCCCGAGCGTGTCAATCGCATCGAGACGGCTGAGGCCAGCAATCCCAGCGTGATCGTCGGCAAGACGAGGTGCTCGACGCCGCCACTGCCGCCGGTCGGCATCCAGTTGAGCTGCACGGCGAAAAAGAAGATCAGGATGAGGCCCAACCAGAAATTGGGTATGGCCTGGCCGAGTACGGCCAGAAACCTTGCCATCCAGTCAGTCGGTGTCGCGCGATTGAGTGCGGCAATGACTCCCAGCGGTATACCGAGGACCAGCGAAAATATCAGCGCCGCCGCGCCGAGCTGCAGCGTCTTCGGAGCGCGGCTGGTGACTTCACCCAGCGCCGGCCGCGCGCTGATAAACGAGTTGCCAAGGTCGAGTTGGACCGCATCGACCAGGAAATTGACGTACTGAATACCGATCGGTCCGCTGAGGCCGAGCTGCTCTTTGAGAAGCTCCTTCTCCTCAGCGGTGGTCTGGTCCGTGGTCAGGTACTCGACCGGATTCCTGGCCAGTCGGGAGACCAGGAAGACGACCGAGAGGACCACGAACACGACCAGGATCCCCTGAAGGATGCGCGACACCAAGATCGTCGAGATGCTTTGGGCACCCATGCACGGACCTCCTGCAGGCAGCGGTCATGTCGCAGCGGTCATGTCTAGGTGACAAGTGGTCGAATGCCCCAGAATCCGCTGTAGTCGCGTGAGTTGCCTTTCATGTCCCACTCAAGGTCGTCGCGCATGATGCCGGTACCGACGGTCTCGAACAGGAACAGCCAGGAGGCGTTGGTGTAGATCCGTTCAGCCAGTTTGTTGAGCGCCAATGCTCGCTTCTTTGGATCGAATTCCGTGGCCTGCTCGTCAACGAGATCCTGGATGTCCGTTTCGGGGTACTCGGCCACCGAGAGTGTGCCACCGATCGCAACCTCAGCCGCGATCACCTGGAACGGGTCCGGCGACTGGTTGGTGAAGTAGTAGTGCAGCCCTGGCACATCGCGCTGGGCCATCCGAGCACGGAAGTCAGGCAGCGGATCGAGCTGCAGGTTCGTGCGGATGCCGACCACATCGAGGTACTGCTGGACGGACAGAGCGATCACGTCAGTCAGTGCGAAGAACCCGGCCGTGCCGTAGAAGTCGGACTCGAATCCCTCGCCGTATCCGGCCGCGTCCATCAACTGCATCGCCTTCTCGACGTTGTACTCCATCGTCAGCGGACCCGACTGCTCCGGTTGCATGCCGCCGAGCTGTCGTGTGCCGATGCCGTACGCACGCTGTTCACGTCCGGTCGCCAGCGTGGTGTAGATGGTCTCCACGTCAACGGCGTGGTTCATCGCCTGACGGACGCGAAGGTCTCGGTACGGGTTGCTGCCGTCTTCGAACATCGGCACGATGGTGTTGGGGAAGATCGTGTGTGGGCAACAGCCGGGATCGAACAGTACTTCGTAGCCGGGTTCGTCAACGAACTCCTGCACCAGCTCCCATTCCAGCGACGGAGCGACATCGGCCTCTCCTGCCTGGATCGCGGCCAGCCGCGCGACCGGCTCAGGTCGGACCGACTGAATGATCTCCTTGGCCCAGGGGCGGTGCTGACGATTGAGGTCTTCGTAACCGATCGGATACGCGTCGTTGCGGACGCTGCGGACTGCGATGTCCGGCTCGAACGATGCCAGCTGAAATGGCCCGCTGGCCAGGCCGTCGCGGTTGTATCCCTCGTCGCCCAACTCCTCGACTCGGTGTTTCGGTACGAGCGGCATCGTCGTGCCGATGCTGTTGGGTGCCGTGACCTCGGATTTCACCGGAATCCGCGCGGTCAGGTCGTCGATCACGGTGACCTCGTCGTTGACCGATGCGACGATGTACGCGACGCCCGACTCATAGACGCCACTCTCGTTGTACGCGGCATTCCCGGCTGCGCGGTCGATCGAGAACTTGACGTCTTCCGCGGTCATCGGCGTGCCATCATGCCAGGCGTGGCCGGGGTTCAGGTGCATCAGTACCGCCGAGAAGTCGTCAATCCACTCGTAGTTACCCACGAGAGGCACGATCTCGCGCGTCACCAGGTCGTATTGCAGCAGCCGGTCAAAGTGCAGCGGCCCGTTCCACTTGAGCGTGTAGTTGCCCGGCCCCATGACATCGAGGCCGCCGACCGCGTTCGGAACCGCCACGGTGACGGTGCGTTCCCAGTCGGTGTCGCCTTCGCGCGACAGGTCCACAGGCTCCTCTTGCTGCTGCTGTTGCTGCATCGCCTGTTGCTCTTGTTGCTCGGTCTGATCCGCCTGTGCAACGGCCTGCTGCTGTTGTTCCTGCTGCTCTTGCATCGCCTGCTGCTGTTGCTGCTGGTCCTGATCAGCCTGAGCCACGGCCTGCTGTTGCTGCTGCTGTTGGGCGACCTGAGTCGCCGAGTCGTCGTCGTCATCGCCGCAACCGACCAGCGCCAGTCCTGCCGCCCCAACCCCGGCCCGTCCCGAGGCGCGTAAGAGGGCGCGTCGGGTCATTCGTGATCGGCGCATGCGCTGCCAGTAGTTTCGTTCGGTCATCAGTCATACCCTCTCTCGCTGCCGGAACGGTTCCAGCAGATGCTGCAGTCGGGCGGCGCGCCGGTTCGTCGGATCCGAATCGGCATACGCGCAGCGCCAGACTGTAGGAGTATGCCCACAAGAGAACGCGTTTGCAACGATCAAGGGGATTCTTCGGGATAGGAAGCTATTCCTGTGGCAGGAACGCCAGCGCAACTCTTCAGCGTCGGTCTGCGTCACTCTTGTCGATGGGACCAACTCAGGCGTTGCCTTCGACCTGGACCGTGACGATGTCCACGCCATGGAATTTCTGGTGCCGCACGGCGGATGCGTGGTACCACAACAGACGTAGGGAGAGATCATCCGCAGTTGGAATCGGAGCTTCGTCTGCCATATACGCGAGTTGGTCCTCGAGGTTCTCCTGGCGCGTCGTCGCCACGAATTCCAACTCAACCATCATCGTCTGAGGCCGGGCAACGACAATCAGTCGCGTCTGTTCAGATTCACCGGCGTCCTCGTCATCCTCGA
This sequence comes from Dehalococcoidia bacterium, assembly GCA_964291515.2. GTDB lineage: Bacteria > Chloroflexota > Dehalococcoidia > Bin125 > Bin125 > Bin125. The sequence continues at coordinate 2,313,624 of OZ219805.1, read as the reverse complement.
CCAGCAAGGTCGCCAGCGTTTCCTCGCCGGCAGAACGCAACCGCAGCGTCGAAGGTTCATCCCAGCTCAGTCTGGACGCCAACGCAGTGAGGAATTCATCGATCGCAGGTAGCGAGGCCATATCCAGAGCCACCTCGAGGCGCGAGCGTCGTGTGCCCACCACTTCAAACAGCAGCGTCATGACGATCGCGACGATGGCCCCAATCGTGACGCCATTCCCAATGAGCGCCCCGAACGTGTCGCCGAACAGATCCGTCATGAGTGGGTGACCGTGCAGGCCCAGGCCCAACGCACTCGCCAGCGCAACGACCAACACTCGCCGCGGATCGAGTCCATCCCGCAGGATCGTCTGCCAGCCGCTGACGAAAAGCATCCCCATCGCCAGCATCAGGAAGGCTCCAACCACGGGACCCGGGATCGTTAGCAGGACCGCAGCAAATTTGGAGAAGAACGCCAGGAACAGAATGACGACAGCTACGCCAATCCCCACGCGCCGGGCAGCGACGCCTGTGAGGTTGATCAACGAGAGGCTGTACGAGGCATTGGCCATCGGCGGCAACGTGGTAGCGAGGCCGGCAAGCAACATCCCGATGCCATTGACGCTGACGATGCCCTGAATCTGTCGGAAATCTATGGCCCGCGGCCGCCGCCGAGATCCCTGCTGGATGACGACGCCGTCACTGATTGTCTTGAGTCCGAGCACAAGAGTGAGAATCGCGAACGAAGGCAAGAGCGCCCAGAACTCGCCGCTGGGCGACAGCTCAAAGCTCAGGTCGGGCAGTTCAGGGACACCGAACCACCTGGCATTGGCAATTCGATCGCCGTCGAGCACGCCGAATGCGGCCGCGACCGCACAACCGACCAGGAGGCTGATGAATGGCGCGACCAATCGCCAGCGCCCCTTCACTCTTAGAGTCACGAAGACCGAAGTCAGCAACGTCAGGACGGCGATCACCGGGCCGGCGCTCACTGACGCGTCGCTCGGCAAGTCCTGGACGCTGTCGAATGCGATCGGCAGCACGCTGACGGCGATCAACATGGTCACGGTTCCCGAGACCAGCGGCGTGATAATCCGCCTCAACGAGGGTAGCCACCATGCCATGGCCATCTGGACCAGGCTGCAAATCACTAGCAGGCTGGCAAAGGTCTCTGGACCGCCGGCTGAGACGGCCGACACCATGATCGCAATGAACATGGCCGCCGGCCAGTAGAGCACGATGTGACCGGCGCCAAACCGCCGGAATTGGAACGCTTGCAACCCAGTGACCGCCGCACAAATCACCATGGCGGCGAAGACGCCCCAGGTGAGATATGTGTCGTCGAGACCTGCGGCGCGAAACGCGATCACGACGTTGAGCACCGTTGGCGCTAGCACAAGCGCAGCGCCCTGAACCCCGACCGTCAGGGCAATAGTCGGAGGGCAGTTCTCCTCCGGCTCATACTGGATTGGTTGCTCAGCGCTCCTGGTAGTCAACTGTTGCCCAATCGGCCGATTGTCCCAACCGGGGACACCGTCCATAGACGCTGGCTTGTTCTCGGTCGATCCTGCAGGATTCAGTCAGTCGCGCCCTTGAGCGACGACAACGTAGGAGTTCGCCGACTTGCGGGGGATGTCGCTGAGTGCCACGTATTCCTCAGAGCCAACGAATCCCTTTACAGCTTCGGAACTGTCAACCTCAGTCACCACCAAGCGCTTGGCCGCCCAATTCACTTCAACGGCTGAGGGAGCTTGTGAAAGAAACGCCGCGTCCGGCTCAATCAGTTCGGTGTCGATAGCAACGCAAGCCCTCATGTCAGCCGCTCCACTCACTCATGCTTGAGCGTTTGGCAAGCAGCTTAGCTGCTCGTTCTGTGACTTGGGCCAGGGCATCTGCGTAGGCTCATCCGCCTATCCTCAGCAAGCATTGCAAGTGCGGTTTCGCTTCTTGCTGAATGAGGGCACTGGTACCCGAAAGGATGTGGCGTGGATCCTTCACTACTGCAACTCGAAGGAAAGTCGGCACTCATCGTCGGCGGTGGAGAAGGCATCAGCCTGAGCACAGCGCGCCTACTCGCTGAGGCGGGCGTCGGTGTCGCCGTCGCCGACATCAACGCCGAGCGGGCGATCCACGTGGCCGCAGAGGTCGATTTGCTCGGCCAGCCGTCCGTCTCTCTCGTTGCCGACATGCTTGACGACGTGCAGGCGGCGACAGTATTCGAACGGGCCGAACAAGAACTCGGCGGAATCGATTTGCTGGTAACGATTATCGGCCAGGGATCGTTCAATCCGATCACAGAGATGACGACGGCGCAGTGGGATCGCGATCACCGGATGAACCTGCGCTACTTCTTCATCAACGCTCAGCTGGTCGTCCGATCGATGATCGCACGCGGAGCCCCTGGCAGCATCGTCGGTATCTCCTCAGTCGAAGGGGCGCAGTCGGCGCCCAATCACGCGTCCTACGGGGCAGCCAAAGCCGGCCTGATCAACCTCGTGCGCAGCATGGCCGTTGAGCTGGCGCCGCACAACATTCGCGTCAATTCGGTCGCGCCGGGGAGCATCGCGACGCCCCGGATTCCGGCATCGCCTGAGCGTGTCAAGCGCACCGCGGAGGGCCTGATTCCATTCAAGCGACTGGGTACGCCAGACGAAGTCGCGAAGGCGGTCCTGTTCCTGCTATCCGACATGGCCAGCTACGTCACCGGACACACCCTGCTCGTCGATGGCGGTTGGATGGCCGCCAACACCATTGGCGTTCCTCCGATTCCAGAGGGAGGCGTACTGGACGCCCGGAAGCGGGCGAACTGGACAGGTCTCGCTCAAGCGAGCGAGATACAAGTGAGCCAGATGAGGGGTCAGGCCGAAGACGTCTGATGAGCGCGCACCAACTTGCCTGGTAGCGCGCCGGTCAGCTCATCATCTTCGAGGATGACTTCACCGGCGCAGATGGTTGCGACATAACCTGTCGGGCGCTGCATGTAGCGTTTCGCCCCTTCGGGTAGGTCATAGACCATGTGCGGTGCATCCGTGCCGAGCCGATCGAGGTCGATCACGTTGACGTCGGCCCGTTTGCCACTGACCAGTTCACCGCGGTCGCGCAGGTTGTAGAGGTCGGCGTTCGCACCTGACTGCTTGTGCACGATAGTCTCCAGCGGCACAAGTTCGCCGCGTGTCCGGTCGCGACCCCAGTAGGCCAGGTTCCAGGACACCATATGTGCATCAGAGACAGCCGCCACGTGAGCGCCGGCGTCCGACAGACCGTTCCGGGTCAGCGGATGCATCATCAGCTCGGGCATGTAGTCGAAGTTGCCATCCGCGTACCCATCGAGGTAGACCAGCAGCAAGGTCGAGCCGTCGCCCTGGGTCGTCAGGTCGTAGAAGGCTTCCTCAGTGGTCAATCCGTTCCGCTCCGCGTAAGCGGCGACCGAGCGCTCGTACTCGGGTTCGTAGATCGGCGGGTCTCCAAGAACGTAAACGCCTTCAGGTGAGTTCGTGATCAGTTCGAGGACGCCGGGCATCAGATTTCCCGGCGTCGTGTCGACGAGGAACGGGTGATTCGCTGCATCCTTCATTTTCTTGCGCACGTCGTTGGTCAGATCCCAATCACTGGCGAGGATCTGCGCCTTAACCTCAGGGTCGCGCATCTTCTCAACTCGCTCGGCCAGGGGCAGGTGCTCGACGAGTTCGCGGTAGGCGTAGTTGAGCAGGTACGGGTGGAATGATCCGTCGAGATTCATTAGCAGCGTCGTGCCACGACCACGCACCTGGGGGAATACCCGCACGCCACGTTCGGTCGCTTCCTCAAGGAACCCGAGGCTGTCCTTCAACCCTTCGCCAGCGAGGAAGGTGATGGTCAGATCGTGTTCCAGTGCGATGTTCTCAACCCACTCCCGCTCGAACGGACCAACCAGCTGGAAAACGCCGCCGCCTCCTTGCTCGATACCCTCGGCGACCGCCTCGAGTTCTGGGTACTGAGCCAGGGTGCCTGGGATCAGTTCTCCCTCCTTGGTCCGGTGAGCCAGCAGGCGGTTGGACGAGAACCCGACCGCGCCGGCCTCGATCCCCTCACGCACGAGGCGTCGCATCTGGGCTAACTCTTCGTCCGTTGGCTGCACATCATCTGCGCCACGAGAACCCATCACATAGGTCCGCAACGCGCAGTGAGGGAACTGCGCGGCAATATCTATCACACGGGGCTTGTCGTCAATCGCGTCGAGGTACTCGGGGAAGGATTCCCATTCCCAGGTGATCCCGGCGGCCATCGCAGTCGCAGGAATATCCTCCACGGCATCCATCAAGTCCATCAACCACTCGCGGTCCGCCTCACGCACCGGCGCAAAGCCGACCCCACAGTTGCCCATCACCACCGTCGTCACCCCGTTGTAGCAGGACGGCGTCATGTACGGGTCCCACGACACCTGAGCGTCCATGTGCGTGTGGATATCAATCCAGCCGGGCGTCACGACCTTGCCCGAGGCGTCAATCTCGCGGCGCCCGTCGCCGACAATCCCCTCACCCTCGCGAACCACCGCCGAAATCCGGTCGCCGTCAATGGCGACGTCGCCGACGTATTCAGCCGCCCCCGTTCCGTCGATAATGCGTCCGTTGCGGATCACGATGTCGTGCATGTGTGGGTCTCCCAGTCTCTCAAAGTTCTGGTGCGAGGATAGTCACTTGGGCTGTGCCAGAGCTACTCGAACTCGCTGCGGGGAATGCGCGAATGCCGAATGATGGCTCTGAGTGTGCCAGGTTTGACCGTAGAGTGCTGAGGCACTGAAACGACCACGACTCGACCAGCGACAACCCCCCTCATCTTGAGGTGGCTTCCACGCTGATGTATGACCAGAAAGCCGTACCGTTCCAGGATTCGTCGGATTTGTCGTCCTGAAAGGGGTCGGAGCTTACCCAACGGCGACTGCCACGGGAAGGTCCTGCTGGGCAACCTGATCTTCGCTAGACCGCAACGAGATTCCGGTGACCTCGATAGGAGCGATGATTGTCTTTCGTCCCAGTCGATCCTTCAGTTCGTCGATCGGGGGATCCTCCAGCCATAGCTCTAGTGCCTCAGTCAGCATCGCCTTGGCTTCCTCGAGCGTGTCGCCTTGGCTGGCCACGTCAAGCTCTGCGCAATAGGCGACGAATCCATCGTCCTCCCAGTAAATCACAGCCGTGAGATGTAGCGTATCTGTGGCTTCGGTGGTCATACCTCGCCCCCTCGCGAATCGATTGCGACAACAGTCAGGATAAGCTATAGAACACTGGTTCACAAATCGACTGCCCACTCACCGACGATTCGCCGTGAATCCTGGACCCCGACCCTTCTCCCAGATCATCTTCCGAGCGACGTCCTCGTCGAATTCGATCGGTCACTGCCATCGGTATGATTGAGGTGAATCGGAATGCGGAGCAGTGAGCGATGTCGGAGATCACGGCAGCGGACCCGAGGCTGGATCGGATCGACCTCGACGTGCTCGATCTGGAGTTGTTCCCGCCGATCTCGAAGTGGGACGACGAAGACTGGGCCGAGGCATATGAGCTGACGAAATCGGCACGTGCAGAAGCAGAGATGGAACAAGGCGGCCGGCGTTGGACTCCATTGGATGAGTTCGAGGCAGAGCTGGAAGCCGATAGCGCCGCCGCCGGCTGACGGCAGTAGACCATCGACATGTTGTCAACCACCAACGCTAGCCCACTCACCGACGATTCGCTGTGAACCCCGGACCGCGTCCCTTCTCCCAGATCATCTTCCGAGCGACGTCCTCGTCGAAATCGATGCCCCAGCCCGGCTTCGTTGGCAACTCCAGGTGACCATCGACAATCTCCAATGAACCTCCGCCGAGATCGTCCTTCCAGGGCACATCGTCGATGTCGATCTCCATGATCCGCACGTTCGGTACCGTCGCGCAGAGATGTAGCGCGTGCATCGTGGCGAGGTGCGAATAGTAATTGTGCGGCGCACAGTTCAGTTCATAGCTCTCGGCCAGCAGGGCGACATCACGTGACCGCGCAAATCCTTGCCAGGGCACGTCGATCATCACGTTGTCCATCGACCGATGGTCGAAGAATGGCCGATAGTCGCGGATCGTGTACAGGTTCTCGCCCGAGGTGATTGGCACTGTCGTCTGACGACGCACATCGGCCAATGCCTCCGGCTCATACATGTCGATCTCGACCCACATCATCTCGAGGCCTTCAAGCGCCTGGCAGATCTGTCGCGCGACCAGCGGCGTGCAGTTGAAGTTCAGATCGAGCGCGATTTGTACGTCGGGTCCCGCGCCCGCTTTGAGTGCCCCGATGTACTCGGGAATGTGCCGCAACAGCGACGGGACGGCATTGCGGTCGATGTTGCCGACGCCGCCCCAGCCCGGACCGTAGACGCCGGTCGGATCGCCAGGGAAGACGATGTTGGTCTTCAGTGCGTGGAATCCCTTGCCGCGCACCTCTTCACCGAGCGCCGTCACGTCATCCATCGTCCGCAGAGGTGGCGCGCCCACGACCCACTCATCGCCGTTGTCCCAGAGGATCTGGTCATAGCTCCGAGCCCGGGAGCTGCCACAGTGCGACCAATAGATCATCTGCCGCTCGCGCGTCGGCCCGCCAAACAGCGAGTAGACCGGCACGCCCAGCGCCTTGCCCTTGATGTCCCAGAGCGCCAGCTCGACCCCGGCGATCGCCTTGGCCGCAATTCCACCCGGAGACTGCCGCGCCAGACGATACATGTCCCAGTAGCGAGCCTCGACCGCCAGCGGGTCGCTGCCAATCAGGATCGGTTCCATGTCGTTGATCGTCCCAACGATCCCGAAGGGGTTGCGCCCATCCGACATCTCGCCATATCCGGTGATGCCTTCGTCGGTGCGAACCGCCACAAACTGCCACGGCCGCCAGCCAGCGTCGACAACAAACGTCTCAATCTCGGTGATCTTCATGAACGTCACTTCCCCTCAAAACCGCAGCCTAAGGCGAGTTCGCCAGTAGGGCCGAGCGACCTCACTCAAATCACTCCGTCAAACTCGTGGCAAGCGAGAGTTTGTGAGACTGTCTCACTTGACGGCTCTGGCGGTGATGATCGCCCTGGTCGGGGCGATGTTCGTGGTGATGCAGCCCGCCTCGGCTCACGATCTCGGCACCTGCTCCGACCCGGAGTACCTCACCCAGGCGGCATGTATCGCGGTGGTTGGTGACGATCCCGAGACGGAAGCTGTCGAAACCACTCACGTACTCAACACTTGGACTCCAGGTACCCACACTGCTGCAAACCACCCACCGACGCTGTCCATCACGGTGCTCGATAGCGATGGAATCGTCCCGGATGACACAACGATCCGTGTGCTGATTTCTGTCTCAGGAGTTCACACCGAAGAGCCGCGGACGGGCAATCCTCTAGTTGCGGCAGAGGCATCGACTTTTCCCACGCTCACCTTGGATTACTTGCGGGTTTCAGGTGAGCTCGAAGGTCCAAATGACGCTCCGTCTCTTAGCCAGACTGGCAATGGTGACGACGACAATACGGCAGGTGCTGCAATCGGCATGATTGTGATTCCCGCCGGTACAACGGCCAAGGATTACACCGTGTCAACGCGATTGACGCCACGCACCGGTGACGATTCCGTACTTCGACTACAGCGGCAACAAGTTCGCCACGAAGACGGCGCAGAGCAACTTTCACAGTTGGAGACGCCGGTCTCGGGCTGTCCTCGGCGACACTGAGCCTTGGAAACCGGGTACATGACAAGCCTGAGACCCTTACGGATGAGACCAAGGCCCGAAACTGGTACAGAATCCGCAACAGGCGACGGGATCAACTTGATCGTGTCACGGCGAACAACTCGCTCGACAACAAAGCGGACAACTCGTCAATCGATCAGATCACCGTCATCGCTCCTGGTGGTGAGATCACCATCCACTCACCGATGAAGGACGCAGATACGGCTAGGCCGCAAACGAAGACACCTGTGATCACGAGCGATTTGACTGCAGAGGCCAACAGTTTCTCGATCAGCGAGAGCACTGTGACCAAGGCTGCACCAACAACGGACGACGCCATTCGGCAGGCGATGTCGATCAATGTCAACAAGGCCGACGACCAGCCGGGTACTGTCGACGTGTACGTCATCCTCTCTGGTAAGGGCGCGGCGATCAGTAACACGGTCAAGCTGACCTTCACTGGTCCGAACGATGCGCTCTCGATTGGTGAACCGTCCGACACGCTGTTGGCCTTCACTGAGGTCACCACCCTGCCTGAGGTGCTGCGTCGCGACGTCATCTCCTTCGAACTGGGCGCCCTCGACGCTGGCGGCAACGCTGGACCGGTCCCCGATGTTCGTGTTCGCATCCTCAACCCCGATGGCAAGGTCGTGAATGAGGACAGCATCGACGTTGAGCAGGGCCCGAACTCGAAGAAGGTCCCCAACGCGAAGCTCACCTTGACGTCGTTGAACGACGCGCTGACGCCGCTGGATGCTGGTACCTACACCGTCAAGATCACCTCAGCTGGCGGTCTGACAGCCTCCGGTGAAGTTCATGGTGGTCGGTCGCGCGGATGGTGTCGAAGTCTGAGTGTTGACACCAATGCCCCGAGCGCCGTTGGCGAGATCATCACTGCGACTGCAACCGTAACGGCCGATGGCCAGAAATGGTTCCCAACGGAACCATCGTCACCTTCAACGCGAACGATGTTGCTGGCGATGGCGACAGCGTCCTCGTGGCAGTCGGTAGCGGCGCCGTCCAGCGGACAATCGGTGGCGTACGGCCACAGCGAACATTCGTCGCAGTTGGCCCTGGTAGCTCTGTGGTTTCCGCCACCGCGCACCGGACCACCGACGTTCAGGTCATCGCCAGCACCGCCGGTGCTGTCGAAGCCGAAGCAATGCCTGAGGAAGAGGCCAGTGTGGCTTGCCTGAGCAACCTCAACGGCTTTGCGACCTGGGCTTGCGGCGTCGAGAGCTCCGCCTCGGAGATCTTTGGCCTCGTGAGTGGCCGTGGCGCCACCGCCCTCCACCTGTGGAACGGTTCCGCCTGGGTCCGCTACTCGGTCGTTGACGGCACGATGGTGCCGGGTTCGAGCGACTTCATGGTCGCCGAGAACGACATCCTCTACATCAGTAACTAGGGACTAGCGTCCGCTCCCCTCGACCAGTGAGGGGAGCGGCGACCCCAAGCAGGTCCCCGAGCAAGTCGGGGACTGGGAACGAAAGGATGCTGAGATGAAACAGCACAGACTGATGTCGAGGGTTGGAGCGTTGGTGTTGGGACTCGCTGTTGCTATTGCAACGTTGAGCTGACGTCGGCGCAGCAAGAGCCGCCCCACCGCTTCTACGGCACGGGCGCGACTGCCGGCGACACGATCGGTGTGGTCGACGACATGGGCGCCGAGCTCGGCTCGACCACCGTCGCCGAGGACGGCACCTGGTACATCGACGTCGACCGCGATGCTGTTGAGGGCGTGAGCTTCACGCTGAACGGCAAGTCCGCCGACGCCGAAGTCACCTCCGCTGGCTCCGGCCAGTCCGCAGTCGCTGTCACCGCCATGGCCATGGAAGAACCAGCCATGGAAGAAGGCGAAGAGGGCGACCTCGAAGGCGATGAAGAGGGCGACCTCACCGACCTCGACGGCGAAGAGACCGACATGGAAGAAGGCGACACCCACATGGGAGACACCGAGTACCCAGGTACGGGTAGCGGTGGACTCGCTGATGGCAGCGGTGTCTCAGCCGGCCTGATCGGCCTGCTGATCGCACTGAGCGTTGCAGCGATCGCCGGTCTCGGCCTGCGCCGAGTCCGCAACCGGGCGTAGTTCTCGCAACCGGACAAACCCTGTCCAAATCAGAGGGGGCGGGGCCTTTTGGCCCCGCCCCTTCTCAATATCCGACTTTTGAGACAGTCTCATGAGGATGGACTCTTGGCGGAACTCACCTGCATGAACAACCTCGGTCCTTCCGCTGCACTTGCTAGATTTATCGCGGAGGATTCGCCGTGACCAACCACCAGAGCTGCTCTCCCCTTACCGAGTCCTCGATCTGACCAACGAGCGCGGCCACTTTGCTGGCAAGTTGCTTGCCGACCTCGGCGCGGACGTGATCAAGGTTGAGCCTCCGCAAGGAGACCCGGCTCGACATCGTGAACCTTTCGTCGAAGACATCCCAGGCCCCGAACGCAGTCTTCGCTGGCTCGCCTGGAACACCAACAAGCGCAGTGTCACCCTCGACCTCTCCGAGGCGGCAGGGCGCGACCGATTTCACCAACTGGCGCAATCAGCCGACTTCGTGCTGGAGTCGTTCGCGCCCGGATACATGGACGGCATTGGCCTCGGCTATGAGTCCCTGTCCGCAGTCAATCCCCGGCTGGTCTACGTCTCAATCTCACCGTTCGGTCAGAGCGGACCCTATCGCGACTACCAGGTGACCGACATCGTCTCCTGGGCGATGAGCGGCAATATGTCCATCACGGGAGAGTCATCGGGGCCTCCGGCGCACATCAGCGACAATCACCAGTCGTACGTGCACGCCGGTGGAGACGCTGTGATTGGCTCGTTGATTGCGCTTGAGCATCGACGACAGACCGGTCGCGGACAGCATGTTGACCTCTCGATCCAGGAGGCAACTGCCCGAGGTCTCTATCAGATCACCGGTAGCTGGGACATGACCGGCCGCAATCTCCCTCGGGACGCTCGCCCGAATGTAGGAGAAGGCAACCTGTCGTGGACATGGCGATGTCGCGACGGTTACGTGATCTGGGTTGTCCCGATTGGACCAGGTGCCGTCAAGCGGTTGAGCGGGTTGTTTGCCTGGCTCAACGAGTTTGGCGAGGGACACGAGCTGCAATCGATCGACTGGGAGCATCTGCAGGTCGAGCAGATCACTGCAGACGACTGGAAACACCTCAGCCGATTGTTCGAGGAAGTGTTCATCGGTCGGACCAAGCGGGAGCTACTCGAAGCCGCGGTTCGGCACGACTTTGCGCTCTTCCCTTCCGCGACGACCGCTGACACGCTCGCCAATGAACAACTCAGGGCCAGAGGATTCTGGCGCGACGTGGATCATCCTGAGCTCGGACGCAGCATCCGTGTACCTGGCCCGTTCGCGCAGGGAGATTGTGCCATCCCGCCCGAGACGAGTCCTGCGCCAGCGCTTGGGCAGCACAACGACGAGGTGTTTGCCGAGCTTCGCAGCGTTCCGGCGCAGACGAATGCGTCCACGAATGGGTCCAATGGCGTCACGCCGGACTCAAGTCCGCTGTCTGGGCCGCTGGCTGGCATCAAGATTGCCGACTTCGGCTGGTTCATGGTCGGACCGCAGACGATCAAGGCATTCTCCGATTTCGGCGCCGATGTCGTGCACGTCGAGAGCACGGCCCGCCTCGATGCGCTGCGCATCGTTGGACCGTTTCAGGACGACGAGCCCGATCCGGAGCGCTGCGGCGAGTATGCGCAGGTGCGCACCGGCGGCCGGGCGATCAACGTCAACCTCAAGACCGAGGCGGGAATGGAGATCGCGCGGCGACTTGTCCAATGGGCTGACATCGTCTTCGACAACTTCTCAGCCGGCGCGATGGATCGGATGGGCCTGGGCCACAAGGCGCTGCACGAGCTGAACCCGGACGTGATCGTGCTCAGCAGCAGCGGACAGGGGCAGTACGGCCCGCACGCACACGGCAAAGGCGGCGGAGGACACTACGCCGCTCTCGCCGGATTCAACGAACTCACGGGCTGGCCCGACGGCGAACCGGGATACCTCAGCGCCTATACCGATTTCATCGCCCCGCGCTTCAACATCCCGTTGCTGCTGGCCGCTCTCGATCATCGCCGTCGCACCGGCAAGGGCCAGTACTTCGAGCTCTCCCAATACGAGGCCGGCGTGCACTGGCTGACGCCGTCCATCCTCGAGTACACCGTCAATGGTCGAGTCGCCGACCGACTGGGCAACCGACAGCCCGACGCCGCACCACACGGAGCCTATCGCGGTGCTACCGACCGATGGTGCGTGATTGCGGTCACCAACGACGACCAGTGGCAATCGCTCTGCAACGCTATGGGAGCTTCTTCGCTTGCCGAGGATCCGCGCTTCCTCACCCTCCCAGCTCGCAAGACAAACGAGGACGAACTCGATCACCTGGTCGAGCAATGGACCATCAAGCGCGACGCCTTCGACGTCATGCGCACGCTCCAGGGCCTCGGCGTCCCGGCCGGCGTGGTCCAGACCGGCGAGGACCTGCTCGAGCACGATCCGCAACTCCGACACCGCAACTTCTACCAGCGTCTGGATCATCCCGCACTCGGCTCATATCGAGCGCCGCAGGCCTCATTCCGATTGTCCGCCGCACCATGCCAGCTGCAGCGTGTCCGGTTGCTCGGCGAGGACACCTACGAAGTACTCAGCGAATCGCTAGGTCTCTCCGAGGAGGAGATTGAGCAGTTCGCACTGGCAGGCGCGCTGGTCTAAGGCGCGTCCGCATTCCCCTCTCGCAGAGAGTGATGCGTAGCTCCTTGCCTCCGTCATTGCCGCGCTCCGTCGCGGCAATCTCGCAGTGAACACCACTGACGCCTGTGCTCGAAACGGCGAGATACCCGCGGCAAGCGCGGGTATGACAGAGTGGCGGTCGCTGCATGCCTTTGTCCATCGGTGTCCTGATCAACAGATCGTTAGCCTTCGCGCCATCGACTGCCGCAGAAGTCGGACCTGAAAGGGTCACCGAGATCAGCGCCATTGCCGCTTCGCGGGGCATCACTGCCCATCCAATGATCAACGTTCCGCCCTGGAACGACGTCTTAGTCAAGGTCGAGACCGACGAAGCCATTGTCGGCCGGCCCTCCGCCCTGTGAACCATGCCCTCAAAGCAGTTCAGCAAGGTCGCCTCGCCGTAGGCGGCGCGGTTGACATCTTCATTTCGGATCGGCATACTTCCCGAAATCCGAGTGCATCTCCTCTTACCACAAGGGATGCCAGAGGGAAAGAGATTGACATGCCAGAGCGGAACTATTGGACAAGCATGCGCCGAAACCGAATGTCGAGGCGCGGATTGCTGAGAGCCAGCGCTCGGGCTGGCGTTGGAGCTGCCGGACTGGCACTGGTTGGTTGCGGCGACGATGACGACGACCAGCAATCTGCCGCTCAGACACAGCAGGCTCAGGATCAGGTCGAGCAACAGGCGGAACAGCAAGCACAGCAACAGCAGTCGCAGACCGCCACCGCCGACGAACAGCAACAACAGGCCGCCGCACAGGCGCAGGCCCAACAGGCCGGAGGGCCTGTCTATCGGTGGGATGGTCCAGATCGCAGGCGACGACGGCGGGCTGTTCGACCCTGCTGCCACGATTCACGGCGGCACTGACGCATCGATCTTTCAGTGCTACGACTTCGTCAACTACATGGACGCAGGCAACGTAATCACCGATGCCATGGGCGAATTACCGGAGATCATTGACGATCTGAACTTCGTCTACCAGATCAAGCCCGATGTCTATTGGCAGGATCTGCCGCCTGTGAATGGTCGACAGTTCACAGCCGAAGACGCGGTTTTCGGATACGAGCGCTTCGGACAGGACAACCCTGAATTCGTCTACAAGGACCGCTACTCGCTCGTCGAGCGTTTTGAAGCGGTCGATCGGCTCACGATGCACGTCGAGGCTTCCGAGCCCTTCGCGCCGCTGCTCGTCGCCATGGCTGAAACCGGAGCGCTGATGGTCGCCCGCGATGTGGTTGAACAGTTTGGCGATGCCGAGATTTCTAGCAACCCGGACGCAATCATCGGCACCGGCTCAATGATGCTGGACTCTCGCGAGGCCGATGTCGAAACCGTGCTCAAGCGTAATCCGAACTACTACCGCAAGTCGCCCGATGGCGGCACCTTGCCCTACTTCGACGGCTACAACATCATCTGGGGCCTCGACAACGCACTGCGGATTGCGCAGTACATCGACGGCAAGACTGACTTCCTCTGGCTGCAGTGGTACGGCGAATTGCAAGAGATCGAAACCGTACGCGCCGAGGCCGGCGAGGACTCGATCGTCGCCGTACCCAACCCCGTCGCCTTCGGACTGGCGACGCACATCCATACCAAGCGAGAGCCCTACACGGACCCGCGTGTGCGCCTGGCCCTACATCTCGCCACAGATCGCGTCGCGCTGCATGCGATCTCGCTGGGCGCTGGCGTGATTGGCGGCCCAGTCGCTGAGACTATCGCGCCCTACGGCTGGGGTCTCGAGCAACTCTCGCAGTTGCCCGGCTACCGCACCGCAGATGAGCGCGAGACCGACCTCGCCGAAGGACGCAAACTGCTGGAAGCCAGCGGATACAACAAGGACACCGTACCGCCGATGGAAGTCTGGGGAGATTTCGCCTCCGACTATGGACAGGTGCTCCAGCAGAATTTCAGCCAGATCGACTTCGAAGTCGACATCCTCGAACTCACCACCGCCGACTCACTCGCCGCCCGTCAAAACCACGAATTCTCGATGATCACACTCGGCCAGCAGGCCGCTGCCGATCCCGACCTGCTCTACAACGATCTGCACACCACCGGTGGACAAAACTACGGCGAGTTCTCCGATCCTGAAATCGACGAAATGCTCGTCAAGGGACGTACCACGTTCGGCGTGGAGAACCGCAAAGAAATCTACGACGAAATTCAGACCAAGCTGCTGGAAGAACACGTACCGCGTCTCTGGTGGAACTGGAGTCTGCCCACCGTCGGTCACCGTCCCTGGCTCAAGGGCTTCCGGCCAACGCCGGGCATCACTCCCACCAACCAGGTGATGAACACCTGCTGGTTCGACGAAACCAGGACGATTTAGCCAGAGTCTCCGGCCCTCTGTCTGAACACGTGAACCGCAACTAATGCGCAACTATATCTTCCGCCGCCTGTTGCTATTGCCGTTGACGGTGATCCTGCTGTCAATTTTCGTGTTCGGCCTGATTCGGTTGGTGCCGGGTTCAGTGATCGACGCGCGCCTCTCCTCCGGGTTCCCCGGGACCGCCAACGCCGACGACAGGGCCAAGCTGGAAGCGCACTTCGGTCTCGACAAACCCGTACATGTCCAATACGTCAACTGGGTCGGACAGGTGCTTTCCGGCGACTTCGGTACTTCCTGGTTGACGAAAGAGTCGATCCTCGACAACTTCGGCCGTCGCATGCCTGTCACGGTTGAGTTGCTTGTGCTGACCCTGATCATCTACATCCCGCTCGGGATTGGAACGGGGGTGTGGTCGGCTGTCCGCCAGAACAGGCCTGACGACTACGGCATCCGCTTTGTCACGATCCTCTTCCTGGCGATTCCCAACTTCTGGCTCGCGACCTTGGTGATCGTCATACCGTTAGTCCTCTGGGGCTATGCGCCGCCGGTTCCCTATGTCCATCTCTGGGAGGAACCAGAAACGAACATCGTCCAGATGGTTGTGCCTGCAGCAATTGCTGCCTTGGCTGGCGCAGCCGTGCTCGGGCGTGTCGCCCGCTCCGAGATGCTCGAAGTGCTGCGCCAGGACTACGTCCGCACTGCTTACTCCAAGGGCCTGACCGGGTACGTCGTGGTCTTCCGACACGCGTTGCGAAACGCGATGATTCCGCTGATCACCCTGATCGGCCTCGTCTTCGCCAACGGCGTCGCCGGAGCGGTGATCGTCGAGCAAATCTTCGCGATCCCCGGCATGGGCCGCTATCTCGTGCAGTCGCTCCTGACTAACGACTTGCCGGTCGTCCAAGTCTGGATGCTGATCTTTGGATCTGCATTCATCATGGTCAACCTCCTGGTTGACCTCAGCTACGGTCTCTTTGATCCAAGGATTCGTTTCCAGTGAGCAGCGCAGAACCAACAGTCATCACGTTTGACGAGTTCGGGATCGCCGAAAAGCCACCCCGCGTCGTTCGCGCGCGCCGGCTGCTGCGCCAGCATCCGCTGGGCGCCTTTGGCATGCTGATCGTCGTCTTTGTTGTCTTCCTGGCCGCCCTGGGTCCACTGATCGCCGGCGACGCAGCGACGATTTCCCCTGACATCCTCGCGGGACCCAGCGGTGAGCATTGGTTCGGCACCGACCGGCTTGGACGAGACTACCTGGCCCGCGTCGTCGCTGGCGCACGACTCTCGATGTCGCTGGCGCTGGGAGCGATGGCGATTGGCGTCGGCTCCGCGCTGGTCCTGGGCATGGTCTCGGCTTACGCCAAGGGCGCGGTCGACCTGTTCCTCCAGCGCATCATCGACATGATGCTCGCGTTCCCTGGACTGGTCCTGTTGCTTCTGCTGTCTCAAGTGATTGGACGCGGCTGGCAATCAGTCGCGTTGGGTATGGGGATTCTGTTCGCGGTCAGCATGGTCCGAATTGTGCGGGCCAGCACGCTCTCGACTCTGGCCGAGAGCTACGTCGAGGCGGCCCAACTCATCGGCGCCTCGCCCTTCCGCATCCTCTGGCGGCACGTTCTGCCGAACATGGGGCCGCCGCTGCTGATCTACGTCACCGCAATCCTCGGCGGCGCCATCCTCTTCGAGGGTGCGTTGTCGTTCCTCGGCCTTGGCGTACCGCCGCCAGAGCCGTCCTGGGGACGCATGCTGACCGAAGCGCGCACACTCTGGAAGTATCCGCACCTCAGCATTTTCCCCGGAGTCGCCATGACCATCGCGGTGCTCGGATTTAACCTGGTTGGCGACTCGATCCGAGACATCTTCGACCCGCGCCTACGCGGGCCTTAGTCCAGGACCTCTCTCAACCGCCCCGTGATCTCCTCGACATCCTTGAGTCCGTCGGCGACACCCGCTTCGAACATCCAGCCTTCATAGAAGTTCTGGTGAAGCGCACTTGCCGAGCGAAACAGGTTTTGCAGTCTCTCGTCGCCCAACTCATTTGCCAGGCGGTCGATGATTCGGTACAGGTCTCCGTGCGTGCTGTGACGCCAGCCGCGAGTCTCGGCGATCGCTTTCACCATGCGTGCGGTCGCGCCCCAGCCCTTTTCGGAGGCCTGCAACAGATCCCTGTCGGCCAGGTAGACATGAGCCTTGCTGAGGAACTCGGTCGCGGTGTCGGTGTGGTACTCAGTTCGGGTCGTCATTGGCTCTTCGTATCCTGCCGCTGGCAGTCAGGATGAAACATGGTACTGCTCAATATCAATTCGTCAGCTCCTCTGCCGCTGCTCCACTCTCGATGAGCGCGTCGATCTCTGCGTTGTCGAGGCCGAGTTCGCTTAGCACCCTCTCGTAGATGCTCGCCGAATGCCGGCGTGCGCTCGGCGGCCTGATAGCGGTCGCGACTGAACTTGAGCGGGGCTTGCGGCATCAGCACCGGACCCACGGCCGGATGATCGAAGCTGTGGACGAAGTCGTTCGCGGATGCGTGCTCGCTCAAGAGCGCTTCCTCCAGTGAGGTCAGTAATGCGGAAGGCACGCCGGCGGCTTGCATCCGCTCGCGTAGCTCTTCGCCGTCCTGCTTGATCACAATGCTGCGAATCTGTTCTCGCAGGGACAGGAAGTGCTCCCGCGGATCGTCGGGCATTTGCCAGTTGGGATCGTGCGCGCTCGGATCTTCGATGCCCAGCGCATCAAGCAGTCGCTTGAACGCCAGCGCCGATGCGCCCAGCGTGATCCAGTGGCCATCGCGGGTCTCATAGAATCCGCCCACCAACAGCGCCGTCTGCTCGCGTCGCCGCTGGGCCGCGACGCTTGGGTGCGGACGCTCCTGCTTCATCCAGTCGGCGAACTCTCGCTTCCAACCGTCGACGGCGTCAAAGATGTTGGCCGTCGCCGTCTGCAGCGCCATCGCGGCCTGGTACAACGACGTCTTGACGTGCTGTCCCTGCCCGGTGATCTCTCGTCGAAACAGCGCACTGGAGATGCCGAACGCGAGCAGCGTGCCGGCATGGAAGTCGGCCAGGAACGCGTCGAGGACGCGTGGCTCGTCGCCTTCGAAGTTGCCAGTCGAGAGCGCCAGTCCCGATGCGGCGGCGGCCTGGAAGTCAGCGCCGAGATGCATGCCAAACGGACCGTTCTCGCCCATCGCCGAGATCTCGGCCACGATGATCCGCTCGTTCTCCGCGCTCAGCGATTCATAGTCCAGCCCCACGCGCTGCAGCGCGCCGGGTCGCATGTTGGAGATCAACACATCGCTGCGCAGCGCCAGCTTCCTGGTGATCGCCCGACCCTCTGGATGTCCCAGATTGAGCGGCACGCCGCGCTTGCCTCGAGCCTTGATGATGTAATGTCGGCCCTCGCCCGGGACGATGGTGCTGTTGAATCGGGTGGCATCGCCGGTGACCGGCTCGATTTTGATCACATCGGCGCCGCCATGCGCCAGCAGCTCACCCGCATACGGACCAGCCACAAACAGCCCAAACTCAATCACCCGCACGCCCGAAAAGATGCCGTCCGAATCGCCTGCCATCGCCGTACTCCTCATCCTGGACAAATGCTAGCGAGCAGAACAGGCAGGTCGCGTCGCTGAAACCCGTCCGCCAGAATCGGGAACTAGCTACTATCAGTCCCATGACCACGATTCAGGCTCCAACCGACATCGACGCCGCGATCGACACCCTGATCGACACCATCGTGCAGGGTTGGGATCCGCTGCAGATTGTGCTGTTCGGCTCACGCGCCCGGGGCGACCATCGCGAGGACAGCGATGTGGACCTGCTCGTCGTGGTCGATGACGGTGCGGACTGGTCGGAAACGCGATGGGAGATCCGCAACGGTTTGCCGAGCGGGTTGATCCCGACCGATATCGTCGTGACCACCCCCATCATGTGGCTCAAACGCGCCAATCTGGTCGGTGCGATCGAGCGCAAAGCGCTGATCGACGGTCGCGTACTCTACGTGCGAGGAGGCGGCGATCCGGTGATCGAAGAAGCGCTGCACGAGCTCCAACTGGCAGTGGAAGATTTGGGGACCGCCGACTTTCTACTCAGCATCAAAAGCCAACCGCCTCGACAGGCCTGTTTTCATGCCCAACAGGCGGCCGAGAAGGCGCTTAAGGCAGCACTCGAGCTCGAGCATGATGACTACCCCCGCATCCATGAACTCGAAGATTTACGCTCTCAGCTGCCGCCGAGTTGGCCCGTGCATTCCCTTGACGTTGACCTTGATCGGCTCAGCAAGTCGGCAGTCAGTGCTCGTTATCCGGAAGTCAGGGTGCTCCCCACCAGAGACGAGGCCGTCGAAGCGGTCGCCGATGCTCGGCTGATTGTTGAGTCCGTCGTCGAGGAATTCCAGCGCAGAGGCCACGAACTGCCGTAGCTGCGACGCCTCTGTGTCCGTCGCCTTATCTTGCTCTTGTCCGAACAGCAAGCGGGGCAGGAGCAACAGATGACCATGCAAGAGGACTTTGGCGGCGTGATAGGTCGCACCTTCCGCGAGTCCGAGCCGTGGTGGCCGGAGCTACCGACTGCTCCGCAGGATCGGCCCAACGTGGTCGTGATCCTGTTTGACGACACCGGATTCTCACATCTTGGCTGTTACGGCTCGACAATCGCAACACCGAACATCGACAAGCTGGCTGCTAACGGGCTGCGTTTCACCAACTTCCACGTGACGGCGCTCTGCTCGCCGACGCGTGCCTCGTTGCTCACGGGACGCAACCACCACGCTGTCGGGATGCGCTCGATCTCAAGCTATGACCCCGGCTATCCCAACATGCGCGGCGCGGTCAGCCGCAATGCCGCGACGATGGCCGAGATGCTGCGCGACGAGAACTACGCCACTTTCGCCGTGGGCAAGTGGCACCTCAATCCGTCCGAGACATGCTCGCAGGCCGGACCGTTCAACGATTGGCCGCTGCAGCGCGGCTTCGACCGCTACTACGGCTTCCTCTCCGGCGAGACCGACCAGTTTTACCCCGACCTCTGCTACGACAACCACCTGATCGACCCGCCGAGGACGCCAGAGGAGGGCTATCACTTCACCGAGGACATCGTTGATCAGGCCACAGGGTTCCTGCGCGACCACCAGTCGGTCTATCCCGGACAACCCTTCTTCCTCTACTTCGCCCTCGGCGCGACACACTCTCCACACCAGGCGCCGCAGGAGTACATCGAGCGATACCGCGGCCAGTTCGACCAGGGCTGGGATGAGGTGCGCAAGGAGTGGTTCGCGCGACAACTCGAGCTGGGCGTGATTCCCGAAGGCACAGAGCTGGCGCCTCGCAACCCGGGGGTCAAGCCCTGGGATGACTTCTCACCAAACATGAAGCGTTTTCTGGCCACGTTCCAGGAGGCCTTCGCCGGATTCCTGACCCACACCGACGAGCAGATTGGGCGTCTGATCGCCTATCTCGAGGATTCAGGCCAGCTCGACAACACAATCCTGCTGCTCATGGCCGACAACGGTGCGAGCCAGGAGGGCGGACCGCAGGGTGTCTCCGACACGGCGCGCTATGGTCAGCCGCTGCTCGACGATGTTGACGAGGCGCAGTCTCGACTGCACGAGATCGGTGGTCCGCGCAGCTCGCCAAACTATCCGTGGGGTTGGTCGCAGGCTGGCAACACGCCGCTCAAGTGGTACAAGCAGAACACGCACGGCGGTGGCGTCCGCGTCCCGCTGATCGTCCACTGGCCCGACCGGATCAAGGACGGCGGTAGCTTCCGCCGCCAGTTCCATCACGTCAGCGACGTGCTGCCGACCGTGCTGGAATCGGTCAAGGCGACCCCGCCCGACGAATACGCCGGCCTGACGCAGATGCCGGTCAGTGGCACCAGCTTCGCCTACGCTCTTGAGGATTCCAACGCCGACACCGCCAAAGAGGTGCAGTACTTCGAGATGCTCGGTCACCGCGGGATCTGGGTCGATGGCTGGAAAGCAGTCACGCGGCACCAGAAGAACGACCCCTGGTCGGATGATGAGTGGGAGCTCTATCACGTCGCCGAAGATTTCTCCGAGTCCAATAACCTCGCTGCAGAGGAGCCGGAGAAACTGCGAGAGCTCATCGACCGTTGGTGGGTCGAGGCGGGCAAGTACGGTGTGTTGCCACTCGATGACCGCAGCTTCCAGCTCGGCGGTCCAACGCAACGTCCAGGCGGACCACACAACGGACTGAAGTATCGCTACACCCCGCCAGTGTCTCATCTGCCGGGTGAAATCGCGCCAGCCGTTGGCCTGGGATCATGGACGCTCGACGCCGAGATCGAGCGCGACGGGCTGGGCGACGGAGTGATCTTTGCTCGGGGATCAGTCATGGGCGGGATCAGCTTCTACATCAAGGACAACCGCCTGCGAGTCGACTACAACGCCTTCACCGAAGTGACGCAGGTCGTCTCCGATATCGAACTGCCCGACGGACGCTGCGCCATCGGTATGAGCATGGACGGAGAAGCGCCGTCAGCGCCTGGTCAAGTCATTGTCCGCATCAATGGAGAACGTGCCGGAGCAGGCGAAGTGCCGTTCCTCGTGCGCGGCGGATTCGGCGGACGCGGTGGAGCTGACATCGGCTCGGACCGCAAGTCGCCAGTCACCGACTCCTATGAGCCGCCGTTCGAGTTCGAGGGAACAATCCACGAGTTGACCATCGAAGTCACGCCATACCCGAAGTCGGGAGCGGCATACGAAGCGGCGAGGAACGCATTCAAGCTGCTGATGGCTCAGCAGTAGCCCTGAGTGTCCCATGTGCAATTGCTGCTCGCCGAAGCAAGATGATTTCTCCCCCCGCGAGCGGGGGGAGATGTCGCGGAGTGACAGAGGGGGGCGCTCCCGAGACCACCTTCTCCCCCGTTTCAGTCACGGGACAGGCTCTGCAAGGGGAATGAACGAAGCGCGAGCGGTGACCGTTCCGGCTGGCACGTTTGTCATGGGGTCCATCGACCTGCTCTCCTACGCGGGAGACGGCGAGGGCCCACTGCGAGAGATTGAACTCACCGCGTTCGAGATCGACGCCTGCGCCGTCTCAAACGCTGACTTCGCGGCGTTCGTTGAGGACACCGGCTATCGCACCGAATCAGAGCTGATTGGGTGGTCGTTCGTGTTCGCCGGGCTGCTGCCCGATGACTTCCCGCCGACCCGTGGCGCGGCCGACGCGCCATGGTGGAGGCAGGTGGAGGGCGCCTCCTGGCAGCATCCAGAAGGCCCCGAGACCGATATCGACGACCGCATCGACCATCCGGTCGTACATGTCAGTTGGAACGACGCCCTCGCCTATGCCCGCTGGGCCGGCAAGCTCCTGCCGACCGAAGCGCAGTGGGAACGCGGCGCTCGCGGCGGCCTCGAATTACAGCCCTATCCCTGGGGTGACGAACTGACCCCTGGTGGCGAGCATCGGATGAACGTCTGGCAAGGCCTCTTCCCGACCGAAAACGGCCTGCACGACGGCTGGTACGCGACCTGCCCGGTTGACGCTTACGAACCGAACGGGCTGGGATTGTTCAACACGACCGGCAATGTCTGGGAGTGGTGCGCCGACTGGTTCGATGTCTTCCACGATCCAGAACCGCCGATCAATCCGTCTGGTCCCCCGGACGGCGATCTGAAAGTGCTGAAGGGCGGCAGCTTTCTCTGCCACGAGAGCTACTGCCTGCGCTATCGGACGGCAGCGCGGATGGCGCTCACACCGGACAGCGCGACCAGCAACACTGGCTTTCGCTGCGTTCGGCCATTGGACTAAAGGAGTTGGGCTATGACGACGACTGAAGAGTTCGAAGGACGGATCGGACGAACATTCCGTGAGTCCGAGCCCTGGTGGCCAGCCCTGCCGACCGCACCTCAGGACCGGCCCAATGTCCTCATCATCCTCTTTGATGACCTTGGCTTCGCCCACCTCAATTGCTACGGGTCGACGATCGAGACACCCAACATCAATCGTCTGGCCGCGAATGGCCTGCGGTTCACCAACTTTCATGTCACACCGCTCTGCTCGCCGACCCGTGCATCACTACTGACCGGACGCAATCACCACACGGTTGGTATGCGATCGGTCACGCAGTTCGACTCGGGCTTTCCTCACATGCGTGGTGCGATCCCGCGCAACGCGGCCACCATGGCGGAGCTCCTCTCCGACGAGAACTACGCAACCTTCGCTGTCGGCAAGTGGCACCTCTGTCCGGTCGACTCGATGGGTCAGGCCGGACCGTTCCACGACTGGCCGCTGCAACGCGGATTCGATCGCTACTACGGCTTCCTCTCGGGCGAGACCGACCAGTTCTATCCCGAGCTGGTCTATGACAATCATCTGATTGACCCGCCGCGCCGGCCGGAGGAGGGCTACCACCTGACCGAAGACCTGGTCGATCACGCCGTCGGATTCCTGCGCGATCATCAGTCGGTCTACCCCGGCCAGCCATTCTTCCTCTACTGCGCGCTCGGCGCGACGCATGCGCCGCACCAGGCGCCGCAGGAGTTCATCGATCGCTATCGAGGCAAGTTCGATGTCGGCTGGGACGCGATCCGCGACGAATGGTTTGCTCGGCAACAGGAAATGGGCGTCGTCCCGGATGGCACCGAACTGGCGCCGCGCAACCCTGGCGTCGAGGCCTGGGACGACATGTCCGACAACGCCCGCAACTTTGCGGTGGCGCTGCAGGAGGCGTTTGCCGGATTCCTCGAACACTCCGATGCTCAACTGGGCCGCCTGTTCTCGTACCTGGAGTCGTCGGAACAGTTGGACAACACCATTGTCCTGCTGCTGGCCGACAACGGCGCGTCGCAGGAAGGCGGACCGCACGGCGTGTCGGACGAGCCACGGCTCTTCGGACCGCTCGACGACCTCGACGAAGTCCAGTCGCGCCTGCATGAAATCGGCGGACCGCGCTCGGCCTCAAACTATCCCTGGGGTTGGGCGCAAGCTGGCAACACGCCGCTGCGCTGGTACAAGCAGAACACCCACGGCGGCGGTGTTCGCGTGCCGCTGATTGCGCACTGGCCCGACGGCATCACCGACCGCGGCGCGTTGCGACGCCAATTCCACCATGTCTCCGATGTCATGCCGACCGTGCTGGAAACGCTGGGTGTTGAACCACCGACAAAACGCGCCGGCCAGGAGCAGATACCTATCGCCGGCACGAGCTTCGCCTACGCCTTCGACGATCCGGATGCTGACACGACAAAGGAAGCCCAATACTTCGAGATGTTCGGACACCGCGGCATCTGGGTCGACGGCTGGAAGGCCGTGACCTGGCATCGGTTCCGGACCGAGTGGTCAGACGACGAATGGGAGCTCTACCACGTCGATGAGGACTTCTCGGAGACCAACAACCTCGCAGAGCAGGAGCCGGAGAAGCTGCGTGAGTTGATCGACCGCTGGTGGGTCGAGGCCGGCAAACATGGCGTGCTCCCGCTCGACGACCGCACGATTGAAATCAACCAGCCGGCGCAGCGCCCCGGCGCGCCGCACTATGGATTGCGCTACCACTACACGCCGCCGATCGCCCACATGCCGGTCGAGACATCGCCGGCCATCGATCTTGGAAGCTGGACCCTCGATGCGGCAGTCTCAAGATCGTCCCAAGATCAGCAGGGCGTGATCTTCAATCGAGGCTCGATCCACACCGGAGTCACGCTCTACATCAAAGACAACCACCTGCACTTCGACTATCACGCCTACGATGATTGGTCTCGGATCCGGATCGACCGACCCTTACCTGCTGGTGACGTTGTGATTGGCGTCTCGTCTAGAGAGCGATTCACCCAGGGGTCCGGCACGGGGTCACGTTCTCAATCGACGGCGAGGTAAGCCGGCTCCGGTCAGGTGGACGTGCTCCAGCGACGAATCCTCTTCGCCCACGGAGAATTCGACATCGGGGCCGACCGCCGCTCGCCGGTCGGCGACAACTACGATCCGCCCTTCGAGTTCGAAGGAGAGATCCACACCGTCGACATCGAAGTCACACCCTTCGAAGGCGAAGCCGCATTCCATGCACAAGCCGAACGGCAGCGTCAGACGATGTCGAGGCAGTAGACGGACTTGTTGATGCCGAGTCAAGCGACTCCATGCCCGTCATTGCCGCGCTCCGTCTCCGTCATACCCGCGCTTGCCGCGGGTATCTCGCTGCATTCAGCGCCACTGTCTATGCACAACTCGGCGAGATTGCCCCCGCATCAAGTGCGGGGCACGCTGCGACAAGCGCGGCAATGACAGAATTCTGACTAGGCAGATGGCTGATGTGAACACGCCCTAGGCTGATCAATGGCAATCAACGGAGGCTGACCAATCGCCTCCGCACATCGAAGGAGTACCTTATGCGCGGCGTTGGCGTGATTGAGTTCGGTGGACCGGAAGCCCTGCAAGTCGTCGATCTGCCTGAGGTCCATGCCGGAGCGGGCGAGGTCCGACTGCGCGTCCATGCAGCCACGGTCAACCCCACCGACACCTTCATCCGCGGCGGCGCTCGTGCTGACGCGTTGCTCAAGTCCGGGCCGCCGCCCTACATCCCCGGCATGGACGCCGCCGGCGTGATCGACGAAGTCGGCCCCGACACCGATACCGACCTCCAGGTCGGCGATGCGGCCATGGCTATGGTCATCCCACGAGGCAGCCACGGCGCCTATCGCGAGAGCATCGTGCTCAAGGCCGATGCCGTGACTCGCGCGCCCGCCGCGCTCGAACCACGCCGAAGCCTCGACCCTGCCGATGAACGCGCTCACCGCCCGGCAGTCGCTCGACCAGATGAATCTCCAGCCCGGCCAGACCCTCGCCGTCACCGGCGCGGCCGGCTGCTACGGCGGCTACATGGTCGAACTGGGCAAGGCCGACGGCCTGACCATCATCGCCGACTCCTCTGAGAAGGACATGCAGCTCGTCAAGGACCTTGGCGCAGACATCATCGTGCCGCGCGGCGACGACATTGCCGAGCAGGTTCGCAAAGTCATGCCCGACGGCGTCGACGGTCTCGCCGACGGCGCAGTCCAGAACGAACTCGCCGTCGGAGCGATCAAGGACGGCGGCCAATACGCCAGCGTCCGCGGCTGGAAAGGTGAGCCGAGCGGGACATCACCTTCCACGTCACGATGGTCATCACCTACGACCGTCGAGCCGACCTCCTGGACGAAATCCGCCAGCAGGTCGAGGACGGCCAGGTCACGATGAGAGTCAACTCAACCTACCCCGCCGAAAACGCCGCCGAAACCCACCGCCGCTTCAAACAAGGAGGCCACCGAGGCCGCTTCGTAATCACGTTTGACTAACGCCAGTGGTTGGCTAACTATTCCGTCGATGCGGGTCGATGGCACGTACCACCGCGTCGGCAAGGAAGTTCAAGGAGAGTACCAATAGCGCCAGAGCGATCGTCGGGAACACGACCCACCACCAGATGCCTGAGGTCAGCCAGCGGCGGCCCTCTGACAACACAATTCCCAACGTTGGGGTAGGTGGAGAGGCTCCGAGTCCGAGAAAGCTGAGCGTCGCTTCGATGATGACCGCGAATGCCATTGCCAAGGCTCCTTGTACCAGCAATGGGGGAAGCGTGTTTGTTGCGATGTGGCGGAATATGATCCGGCGCGGTGGAGCTCCTAGGGACTGCGCTGCTAGGACATAATCCCGCTCTTTCTCAGCCAACATCTGCGCGCGTGCCAGCCGTGCGAAATAAGGTACTTGGGCGATTCCTAGTGCCAGTGCGACTTGTTGGGTCCCAGTCCCAAGAATCGCAAGAATTGCGATCCCCAAGAGCAGGATTGGGAATGCTAGTAAGGTGTCGACGAATCGCATCAGGATGGTCTCGGTCCATCCGCCGGCATAACCGGCAAAGAATCCAAACAGCGTCCCGAGCGACCCGCCACCGAGCACGGCAGCAGCCGAGACCCAGAGCGAGATTCGCAGTCCAAACAGCACTCGGCTGAACACGTCCCGGCTCAGATTGTCTGTCCCGAACAAATGCTGCCAAGACGGACCCACCAAGTGTGACCCTCGAACCTGCTCCGCCTCGCCGTATCCCGCGATGACGTCAGCGAACACTGCAACGATGACTAAGGCAAGCAATACGGCCATCCCGACCGCGCCTTGCCAATTGGAGATGGTTCGGTAGGCCGTGTCGACGGCGAGCGATTCCTCTCGCCAACGGCGAATGGCGGATCGCTCGAACGGAGCCGCGTAATCAGACATCGCGCTACTCCGTTCCGCCGACGCGGATCCGCGGATCGAGGAAGCCGTACGTAATGTCAGCCGCAGCGTTCGCAGCGACAAAGATCAGCACGAGGAGCGCCAACATCGCTTGGACCAGCAGGTAGTCCGTCCGGTAATCGCGTCCACCATGAGCAAACCGAATCCCGGTCGCGTAAACACAATCTCGACCACGATCGCTCCGGCCATCACGGTTCCCACTTGCAAGGCGATGATCGTGACGACAGGAATCAGTGCATTACGTAGCGCGTGGCGAAGGATGACCACTCGTTCTGCCAACCCTTTCGCCCGCGCGGTACGAATGTAGTCCTGAGCTAACACTTCATCGACAGAAGCGCGAATGAAGCGTGCCAGAATCGCAGCGATGATCGCCCCCAACGACACCGCTGGAAGAGCCAGACGATGGATCGCCGCGATCGGATCTTCAGTGATGGAAACGCGACCGGATACCGGGAACCAGTCAAGCTCTACCGCAAACACCCAGAGCAGGATGATCCCGAGCACAAAATTGGGAATTCCCAGCGTGAATAGGTTGTAGATGCTCGCTAGGACGTCAGGTGCTTTTCCAGCCCAGATCGCTGCAGCAATACCTAGTGGAATGCCGATCGCAAGGGCAAACACGTACGCCGAAACGGCCAGTTCCAGGGTCGGTGGGAAGGACTGACGAATCAGGTCCTCAACGGGCACCCGCTTGGTGAAGGACTTGCCGAAATCAAACTGGAACACGCCGCCCATCCAGCTGGTGTATTGCGTGAGCAACGGGCGATTCAGGCCCAGGCTTTCGCGAATCTCTTCGACCTGCTCCGGTGTCGCGTCCACCCCTGCGACCTGGACGGCCGGATCGCCGGGGATCAGCCGAATAATGAGGAAGATCGCGATGCTGGCAAGAAAGACGACGACCAGCGCTTCGGCAGCACGGCGAAACAGGTAGCGTCCCACGCTCAATCACCGCTCTCACTCGGCGTGCGCAGCGTCGAAGTGGATTCCGACGGCGCACGCGACCGCAGTCTCAGAGAGGCTAAACGGTGTCATCAATCCAGAAGTCCTGCCACCGCTGTTGACCAGTAGCATTTTCGCTGAAGCCGTTGATCCGCTTGTTCCATGCAAAGAGGAAGTTGGCAGTGGCGATCGGTGTCACCCATTGCTCGTTATCCAGAGGGTGTTGAAGCGCTCATTCGTCGCTGCACGGTCAGCGTCCGTCTCGGCATTTTTCCACGCTTCAATGATCGCCTGGTACTCCGGTGAGTCGTAAGCGCAGGCGTTGACCGGCGTACGCATCTGATAGTTGATGATCGGAAGCGTCGGCGGATGCAACTGGAAGAAACCGAAGTGCGAGGCGTAGCCGTCTGTGTGCGTACCACCGAGGAAGTGCTCGAGGTAAATGTTGAACTCTTGGCGGTCTACCTCGAAGTTGATCCCGGCCACTGCGGCGTCTTGTTGGACCAATTCCAGGATCTCTTGCTGGGGACCACCGAACGTCGCAATCTTGAGCATTGGTGTGCCCTCGGGACCGTATCCCGCTTTGGTCACCAGCTCCGCGCCTCTTCCAGGTTGAAGTACTCATAGTCGCGCGCCGGGTCATATGCCGGGTTGTGCTCGGCCCACAGGACATTTCTGGTTGTGGCCAAGCCAGCGAGCAGTTCGTCAACGATGCGTTCTCGATCGATTACTCGCTGCATCGCCTGCCTCAGGATCGGGTTGTTGAAGTGTTCGCTGCCTCCAGCTTCTGTCTTCGAGGTCATGCCGATGACAAAGATGCTGTCAACCGGTCCGCCCAACTGTAGCTCGATGTCGGGGTTCTCCTGGAACTGGTCGTGCTGAGGGTGCGGCAACACATTCGTGAAGTCGACTTCGTCCGCTTCCAGCGCCAGCGCCATCGCACTTTCGTCTGGGAAGGTGAAGCACTCAATCGCGTCGAGATTGGCTGGCTCGTAGTAGTTCGCAAAGCGTTCCATGCGGTGGAACTCATCAACGCGATAAGACGCCTGATCGAACTGGAACGGACCACTTCCGTTGATGCGTTGGTAACCGTCGAGTTCGGGGAGGTTGTCCACATCAGCAACGTTGGCGTACTCGAACACGTCGAAGATGTATGTGCCTTTCCACGCGAGATTGAAGGTCAGCGTGGTCTTGTCGACCACTTCCATGTTGTCGATGTATTGCCGGATCACACCGGCCACCTGACTGGCAGGTGCACCTTCCGCGATGTTGGCTTCGAAGCTGCGCTTGACCGCCTCTGCATCGAGAGGCTTGCCGTCGTGGAATTCCAGCCCAGGTCGCAGCTTGACCTGTAGCGCGCTCTGGTCATCGTTGAACTCCCAGCTCTCAGCCAGTCGCGGTTCCGGTTCCAGTGTCTTGCCGTACCGGGTCAGCCCTTCCAACATCGGGGCGTACAGAGGGAACGCCTCACCCCAGGCGCCGAACGGGAACGCCGCCTGGTGCTCGGCTAGGGCGCGTCCCGTGCCAACACGCATCGTGCCGCCTGGTTTTGGTCCGCTCTGTTGCTGCTGAGCTTGCGCTACGGCTGCCTGCTGTTGCTGCTGTTCTTGCGCTTGTGCAGTGAAGCTTGCTGTTGCTGCTGCGCTTGGACCGCAGCTGGCGCAGCCTGCTGCTGACCGTCGTCATCGTCTCCACAGCCAATCAACATAATCCCGGCTGCACCGACGCCAGCACGGGCCGATGCCTGCAAGAGCGACCGTCGGCTGTACTGCCGTTTCTTCATCCGTTGCCAATAGTTGCGCTCGCTCATCTGTGCTCCACTCTCTACGCCGACCTGAACATTTCGGCAATGCGTAAGGGGGAGTATGCCTTGCGAAAAATGCGTTTGCAACTCAGGTCGGCGGACGTTGCGCAGGCCGCAACCCGCCGCCACCTCCGAGGCTCGCCCTGGCTTGAATGGCGGCAGGGGACCCGTTCGATCCTACGCCGCCACTACTAACGCGATGCGTGACCATCGAGCCCAGTGAAGCGATTCCGCAACCGCGACACCGAACGACTCTTCCAGGGGAGGCGTGTACGACGAGTGCCGCCCTCCCCATCGTCTCGAGGCACTCAGCGGCGACAGAGCAGCAGAGCACTCGCATCAACGACCAGTGGCGCGTCTGCTTCATCTGGACCGAACACGGCGCAATGGAGATTGCAGTTGTCGACTACCACTAAGGACCAGTCCATGACCACCGCAGCCCCATTCATCCCGGAGAACACCTCGCCGAGTACCTCGGAGAGCTAGGTATCACCCAGTACCGACTCGCCAAGACCATCGGAGTTCCCCAGGTCCACCCTCAGGCAGGAACCTCTTCGAACTCAAGCTCAGGCAGAATGTTGCGTTCGCGGGCAAGCTCGATGGTCAGGGCGACCAAGCCGCCGTCGCAATCGAGGTCAACCAGGTTCTCGTAACCCAGATCCCGAGTGTCCGTGACCGGTGCGTCGCTGAACACGATCAACAGAGTGTCGGTGTCCTCGAAATAGGTGGCTTTCATGGCCTGTACCCCCTATCCACAAAGCGTTGTGGACGGTCTCACCGTCCGGCAAGAGTACCACTCGCAGGTATCGACCGTTCAACTCCGGCACGGTGCCCCACCTGCGGATACGCCCGTTGGACTGAATCCGCTCTCTGTTGGGATTAGCGATGACGTACTCGATCCACCTCAATCTCAATCCAGGCGCGGTCGATCGCACCTCGACTGCGCCAGAAGTAATCGGTGGTTTTCATCGCATCCTGGTCTGCCGGGAACAAAGGGTACGGAGGCGCCAACGCAGGTTACCTAAGGTCTTGGATTGAGCTATCCACAGCCGCCGCTCCAGTCACCGCCGACAGCGCCCTGAGAATCGCAAAAGCCCTCGAGAGCCATCTCCGAGTTCTGGCTTGACCTCCAGCGCATCTACGACCTTGGCATCGACCGCGCCACAACTAACCTCGACGACATCGTTTCCGCTGCTCGTACCCAGACCTGATTCGGGGTGAGTCATTCCTTCTCCGATACTATTGCGAAACGCCTACTTCTTTCTTCAGGCAGGTTTCTTTGCGATGCATGGGTCCAAGGCCAGTATGACCCGTTCGTCTTGGGCCATCCATTCCTCGCAGACAACGCATCGGTAGTATTCCTCCCAACCCGGGCCATCATCGCTACTTTCCATCCGATATCCCCATGTACCACTGCGCCGGCCGTTCCGCCAAATGCGCAATAGCCAATCTGGCACTTCCATCCCGGCAAATCGGAAAACCATGCGAACCTCAGCCCGAGTAAGAAATGATCGAGTTGCCACGGTCAGCACTGCGTCGTCGTAGTGACTTAGCAACAACCGCCCCGCCTCCCGCAAGCGTTGCACGGCTTGACGATGAAACCTGCCGGTGCGCTCGGTGTGTGCCGAATCTACGAATAGCAGAGTGGCGCGTTGAAAATCCCCTTCAGCTTCGGCGGCCTCCGCCTCCGCGAACCAGCGGTCCGCGTCGATCTGCTCGCCCGCTCTTTGCATGGCTACAATCTTCTTGGTATTCCATTCGTCATTTTGGAGGTAGCTGTCCAAGACGTCAGCTAAGCGAATTCGATCAAGTGTCCGCGGGCGGGCCACAACAACCAGACTGCTGTGCCCTGGGTAGTACCATGAGGCTTCTGAGATCATGGAATTGAGGCCCCGGGTTGCTAGGAATTTGACGCCCTCCCAGTAGCCACTGTCTGTTCCGTCGCAGTAGGGATGTGCGACATAGACGAGGTCCTGAGTCTCCTTGTGTTGCCAAAGTTCCTTGTGGTCGGTGATGCAGGATTCCAGTCGCCTGCTATAACAGCACTCCGGATCCATTCCCCGGGAGTCGCTCCCTATGGTTCAAGAACGCGATGTGCCAGAATTCTTCGCAAAATCCTCCTCGCCCATCCCATTCCACAGGTACTAAATTGGGATTGTTGCGCCTGAACTCTTTCAGGAGCGCCGGATCCGATTGACCCCCCTCTGCGTGCGCGCGGACTCTCTCATCGTTTTGCGGCAACACAATAACCTCCAACCTGCTTTGCTCAATCATAGGGATAGCTTTGTGCAAAGTCAACAGGGAGAACTTCGATAGCTACCCACAAGATATGTGGAAGATGGCCTCGAAGGCTTGGCTCGAATGGATTCCCAACTGCGCGGGAATGACGGAGCGGTGCAGGATAGCCCTCTTACTCGCGCCTGCGAGTCACCTCACCCAAGGGAAGACAACGTCTAGCGGTACAGTGCCCCAATGACCCACTGGACCAACCAGCTTTACTTCGGCGACAACCTCAGCGTCCTCCGCGAGCACATCCCTGACGAATCCGTCGACCTTATCTACCTCGACCCTCCCTTCAACTCCAACGCCACCTATAACGTGCTGTTCAAGGAGCGCTCCGGCGAGGACTCGGCGGCTCAGATCACGGCGTTTGACGACACCTGGCACTGGACTATCGACTCCGAGCGCGCCTACCAGGAAGTTGTCACCGACGGACCCGACAAGCTGGGCAAGCTGCTCCAGGCGATGCGCGACTTCCTCGGCCAGAACGACTTGATGGCCTACCTCACGATGATGGCCCAGCGCCTCGCCGAACTCCACCGAGTCCTCAAACCAACCGGAAGCATCTATCTCCACTGCGACCCGACAGCAAGTCACTATCTGAAGCTACTTCTGGATGGTGTCTTTGGTCCGGCAGGCTTTAGGTCCGAGATCGCGTGGAAGCGTACGAGCGCTCACAGCGATACTAAGCAAGGTCGACAGCAGCATGGCCGAATACACGACTTGTTGTTGTACTACACAAAGACCAATGAGTGGACTTGGAATGCAATTTACACCGAATACGACCGAGAGTACGTTGAGTCCGCCTACCGACATGTGGAGCCGAAGACTGGACGTCGATTCAGGCAGGGAGATTTGACAGCGGCTAAGCCAGGAGGGGACACGTTGTATGAATGGCGTGTCAAGCGCCTAAGTGATGGAGGCTGGGAAGCGGACCTGACAGGCGAATGGCAGACACCCCGCTCGGGAGTCGAGTACAAAGGCGTTCCGCCTTACTCCGGAAGATACTGGGCCTACTCGAAAGAAAAGATGGCTGAGTATGCACGGACAGATCGTCTCATCTACTCCAGCACCGGAATGCCAAACTACAAACGATATCTCGACGAAATGCCTGGCGTTCCTCTGCAGGACTATTGGGCCGACATTGGTCCGATAGGCGCCGCGGCGAAAGAGCGGCTCGGCTACCCGACCCAGAAACCAGAGGCCTTACTCGAACGAGTCGTCAACGCCAGCAGCAACGAGGGCGATATAGTCCTTGATCCCTTCTGCGGCTGTGGCACCGCCGTTGCCGTCGCCGAGCGGCTCAAGCGACGTTGGATCGGGATCGACGTCACCCACGTCTCTATCTCACTGATGAAGCATCGACTCCACGACACCTTCGGGACAGAACTCTCCGACTACCAGGTCATCGGACTGCCCGAGGACGTCGCCAGCGCCCGAGCGCTGGCCGAGGACAGCAACAACGACGGCCGCTACCAGTTTGAGTACTGGGCGCTCGGCCTCGTTGACGCCCGGCCTGCGACCGGCAAGAAGGGCGCCGACTCCGGCATCGACGGCTACATCAACTTCTTCGATGACAACTCGGGCAAGGCGAAGCGGATCATCGTCCAGGTCAAGAGCGGTCACGTCAACCGAGGCATGATCGCCACGCTCAAGGGCGACATGGATCGCGAGGACGCTGCGATCGGCATCTTCATCACCCTGGAAGAGCCGACCGAGCCTATGCGCCAAGAAGCCATCGCCGCCGGTTTCTACGAGCCTGAGAGCCTGCCCGGAAACCAGTTCCCCAGGGTCCAGATCCTCACCATCGAGCAACTGCTCAACGGGGACCAGCCCGAGTACCCCCGCTTCGCCGCCCCGCAGACCTTCCGCAAGGCCCCCCGTCGCAAGCGGCAGCAAGGCGTCCAACAGACCCTCGACGCCTGATCCCCCTTCCCGATACAATCAAGCCAGAACAGAAGGGCTATGTGGCTGGAGGAAGGGAGGCTCCGTTTTTTTTCTGGCGGCGATCCGGACATAATGTTCACCCTGAGGCCGCATCCCGCCGCAAGCGTCTTCAAGGCGTCCAACAAACCCGATCACCCACGTGGAACGGCGGGAGACGAGGGATCACATCTCACGCGATATGATCGTGCCATGACCACCCGCACCGACTACCACATCGAGATCGCCAGCGAGTTTCTGGCCAGGGCGCGCTCCTACCTGGCAGACGACGACCTGCTACAG
The DNA here is from genome assembly GCA_964291515.2 of Dehalococcoidia bacterium. GTDB lineage: Bacteria > Chloroflexota > Dehalococcoidia > Bin125 > Bin125 > Bin125. The sequence continues at coordinate 2,279,393 of OZ219805.1, read as the reverse complement.
GCGTCGGAGAAGGGCTGGGGGGCCGCGGCGCAGGCGGTGAAAGCGGTTGCAGAGTCCCGCGGTTGGGACCACAATGGTCATCGCCAGTTGCACCAGACGATCCGCCGCTTGGTCGACGAGACCGGGCTGAGTGATATGCGCGACGGCTTCAATGCGGCGAACACGCTTCACGCCAACTTCTATGACGGCTTTCTCGAAGCACAAGACATCAGCGAAAATCTCGAACGCGTTGAGTTCCTCGTAGGGCAACTGCGCCCGCTCGCGTCCTGATGCTCTTCAGCCCCCATACGCTCGATTGAGCGCTTGCCTCACTTGCAGCGCCTGCGACGCGGCCACCGCATCGGCCTTGCGGCACCGGACCTAGCGCTCTCGCTCTCGGCGCTGGCATCTCGAGCCCTACGCGTTCGCAGCCTCCGCAACGGCCGCGGCGATGGTCTTTGCATTGACGACTCCGTGTTCGAGGAAGTCGGTCATCACCCGAGCGTAGGCTGACGGCACCTCGCGCGGGACGCCGTGCCCGACGCGGCTGAACACGTGCAGCGCCGCGTTGCCGAGGCGGGCGAAGTCCTTCAGGTTGGGCGTCAGTAGCGAGTCGGCGGCGCCGGCGAGCAGCAAGGTTGGAGTCTGGATCTCGCCCAGCCGGTCGCCCTTGTGATAGTTGACCATCGCATCCCAGCAGCCGTCGTAGTGACCCTCTGAGACGGAGAGTTGACGGTCCACCTGCGCCGGAACATCTACATGTGCAGACTCGCGTGGCACACCGGCCAGCGAAGTGCGGATCAGGAGGTCTCGCTCCTTGTCCGCCCAGCGGCGACGCATTTCGGCGCGGGCGTCGGGCGGGAACGCAATCCCGTCGGCAGGCGCGGGGGCCGAGAGCGACAGACTCAGCAGCCGGTCGGGATATGACAGGCCCAGCTCGAAGCCGATCAATCCGCCCATGCTCTGGCCGGCGTAGTGGAACTGGTCGAAACCGTGATAGTCGGCCATGCCGACCACATCGGTGGCGAGCTGCTCAATCGTGTAGCCGTCGTCAGGATGCGCAGAATCGCCCGCGCCGCGACAGTCCATCGCGATGCAGCGGTACTGCGTGCTCATCCGCTCAATCACGCCCGACCAGCCCTCATGCGAGGCGGTGTAGCCGTGCTGGAAGATGATCGGGTCGCCGATGCCGGTGTCCTCGTAGTAGAGGTCGACGCCGTGTACGTTTGCGATTGCCATCGTGTCCCCCTCCGTCACTGCGTGCTACCTCCCCCAGAGGGGGAGGTCTTGTTCAGTGCGCGTCGTAGCCTGGTGGTCTGGCTTCCGAGAGCATCGCCCGGACGGCGGGCACGAGTTCGGACGGGACGACCATCACGGTGTGCGTCGAATCTTCAAACGCCGCCTCGTCTTCGGCTATTGCTTCGTCGTCAGACTGGGAGTCGTAGTGGGCGATGACTTGACGAATTCGTGGTTCGTCCCAGCCCGGGGGAAAGCGGTCGTTCGCGTTTGGCTGAGGTTGACTCATCGCCGCTTCCTCCGATAGCGCCGCCGAAACGCGCGGATCTGTTTGCCGCTCAGTTCGTACGCCGTAATGACGAATATATCGTCTCTCATTTGACCTCTGATGTGGTCGCGTGTGTAGATCACGCGCAGGTAACGGCCCGCACGAGTCTGACCCATGGCGACGCGCGACCCGTCGCGGCCGGGCCGATCTTCCAGGGGCGCACGAATCACCGCCTCTACCTCATCCTCCTCAACTCCGTGGCCATGAATGTGAGGAGTTTGAGAGACCGGGTCGATGTAGAACCGCAGGCGCATTAGCGCGCGTCGTAGCCGCCGTCGACCGGCAGCGCCACGCCGTTGACGAAGCTGGCATCGTCGGAGGCGAGGAACGCCGCCGCCGCCGCAATCTCCTCCGGCTGGCCAAGTCGTCCCATGGGATGCAGGCTGGCGAGGAACTCCTCGGCGCCATCCATCTCGCGGATCTGCGCCGTCATCGGTGTGTGGATGTAGCCCGGGCAGACCGCATTGACCCGCACGCCTCGCGGTCCGTAGGTCACGGCGAACTGACGTGTGATCCCGACCACGCCGTGCTTGGCGGCGACGTACGCGCCTGCGCCTTCTTCCACTTCCAGGTCGATGTTCTGGGTCGAAGCGCTGCTCATCAGTCCGTTCAGACCGGCGATCGACGCGGTGTTGATGATCGACCCGCCGCCGCGCTCGGCCAGGGCCGCCGCGCCGTGGAAGGTGCCGTAGTAGACGCCGCTCAGATTGACCGAGATCGTGCGGTCCCAGCCATACTGACTGCCGCCGATGCCTGCGTTGTTGAACAGCACATCCAGCCCACCGAGCACAGCAATGGTCTGCGCGAGTGCGTCTTTGACGGCGTCCTCCGATGTGACATCCAGCTCCATCGTCGCCGAGCGTCCACCGTGCTCGGCAATCTGCGCTGCGGTCGTCTGCGCGCCCTCGACGTCGATGTCGGCGCACATCACGGCAGCCCCCTCAGACGCCATCCGCAACGCCGAAGCCCGGCCAATGCCAGAGCCGGCGCCAGTGATCAAGGCAACGCGGTCGGTGAGTCGGTCAATGGGCATAGGGTTCTCCAATCGTTTCAAAGCAGTCTAGGGTGAGAACTCAGCGGTACGCTGGCGTCGAAGAACAGGAGCAAAAGATGGTGGCCGAATCGGAAGCAGTGGTCGACTACGAGACTCAGGCACGAGAGTTTCTGGACCTCGCTCGCCAGTATCTTGAACAAGGGAATCTGCACCAGGCGTCAGAGAAGGGTTGGGGCGCGGCGGCACACATGGCAAAGGCGGTCGCGCTGTCGCAGGGTTGGAGCTACGACACGCACGCCGATTTCTACGTCGTGCTCCGCCAGGCCTCGCGAGCGGTCGATAACGAACGGTTGCTCGACCTCCGAGCAACCGCGAACGACTTGCACGGCAACTACTACCGACGTAAGCGGCACCTCAACGCTGATGAAATCGGTCGCGACCTTGCGAGAGTGTCTGAGCTGCTTGGACTGCTCACTCCGTTGGTCGAGGTAAGGTCAGAGTGACGCGATAGCGCGTCGCGAGAAGGCAGGCGCCAAATGGTTACTCAGGAGCCACGGTCTGGCCAGTTTGAGTCCGAATCAGATACTGCGTTACGCGCGGAGTTCTTGACGATCTCACTTCCCAATGGAAGGAGGAGACGATGGGCGACTCGATCGGCTATCAGACCCTCGCGCATCCGGCGCATTTGCGGATCATCGCGATGGGTGAGCGAGCGCTGCCTTGGATTCTTGGAGACATGGAAGCTCATGGCGGGCATTGGTTCGCGGCCTTGGAGGCAATCACAGGCGTCAACCCCGTTCGACCTGAGGATCAGGGCTACGGCAGGCGGATGCGGGAGTCTTGGCTCGGCCTCGGACGTCAACGGGGTTGGATCGTCTAGCGATGCCACACCGTCGGCGGCTTGAAGACCGCATTCCCGGTCTAGAAGGCACTGACTACCAGATCACAAGTCCGCAGACGACCGACTATAACTGCATCGGCTGGGCATTGGGAGATACAGGCCGAGCGTTGGTGGTCGCCGTTCATGAGCTTCGGGTCATATTGGCCTGCAGGGTTTCCTCGAGATCACTGGAGGTCGAAACATTCATCACGCTGTTTGAGTCGCAAGGGTTCGAACGTTGCGAGATTGAGGGCGCGGAGGCAGGCTTCGAGAAGATTGCACTCTTCGTTGAGGATGCGTACTTCACCCATGTTGCGCGACAGTTACCGAGCGGTCGCTGGACCAGCAAGCTGGGCAACGACGTGGACATTGAGCACGAATTGCGCGATCTGACCCGTCGACGCAGTTCGTTTCCGCTGTATCGCTACGGCGCGGTCGTCGGTGTGATGCGACGACCGCGGCCTTAGCGTGCCCGGTTAGTAGTAATCACCGCAGCGGTCGATTTTGGGCGTGAAGGCCACACAGATCTGCGTAACCTATCTCGGTAGCACATCCGAGTTGCTGCAACCTCTACTGTGGAGTGAGCCCGCTCCGGACGCAGTATCACGACACACGCAGATCGCGGTGGTAGCTACGGCAGCATAATCAGGCTTCCAACTGGCTTATCTCCTTATCCCGATATCGATATATTCTTCTAGATTCGCCATTGCTGCGTCAAAGGACTCAATGCCCATGATTTGGCAAGCAGCTAACAGATAATCGGGCAACTGCTCCGGTTCCAAATCATCAGGCAACTCGGTACCACTAAGATTCCTCTCTCTTGCGAAAGACTGCATGCCTGCGTACGCGATAGCGGCCTTTCCGATGCTTAGGTCCGCATAATCGCTGCATGAAGGCCCGCCGACGAACAGTGTTGCTGCGAGACTGAGAATCGATATCCCAAGCAAAGCTCCAATCGCTTTGTGTGTCTTTGTCCACGCTGTAGTTCTCAGGAAGTCTAAGAAATGCCCAGGTCGAGGCCTCCCCAGGTACGGGCTTGGAGCTTCGTTGGAGTCCAAGTCAGGACGCTTCAACCATTTCGGATAGTATTCGTCGGTTTGTTCCGATGAACGAACGGATTCTTCATTTGCGCCCTCCTGTGGGGGCGTCATGCTTACTTGTCCACCTTCGACCGCGAGTGGCGCCTTCGTTCGTTCGCTGAGGCGAGTTCGGGCGAGCAGGAATTCGTAGGCGGTTCGCAGTTCTTCGAATCGTTCTGCTGCGTCGGGAGCGTCGGAGAGGTCAGGGTGGACGTCTTTAGCCCTATTGCGAAAGGCGCTCCGGATCTCCTCTTCGGAGGCATCGCGCGAAACCCCCAATAGCTCGTGCGGCTCCTGCGGTGTCCTCATTCGGCCACCCTACCCTTTGTCCGTTTTGAGTCTAAACGGCCAGTGTTCCCAATCAAGATCTCGGGCGTCAAGTCCGGCTGGGGTAGGCTGAGAGGAAGTCAACCAACACACTCAGGAGACCAACATGCCGCCGACTGCTGGAGATTCTTTGCCCGATGCTCGTGGGACCGTTTGGGGTGAGTCGGGACCGGGACCGACCTCGCTCAAGGATTTGGTTGGCGACAAGAAGACCGTGATTTTTGGCGTCCCCGGCGCGTTTACGCCGACCTGCACCAATGACCATCTGCCGACGTTCGCGACCTCTGCTGACCAGCTCGACGCTGCCGGCATTGAGCAGACGATCTGCATGTCGACCAACGACATTTTCGTCCTGCAGGCGTGGAACGCTGCGCATGGCGCCGACCACATCACGATGCTCGCCGACGGATCGGGCGACATCACCCGGGCGATGGACATCGGTCTCGACCTCGGTGGTCTGGGACTCGGCTTCCGCTGCACCCGCTTCGCCATGCTGGTTGAAGGCGGCGTGGTCAAGGCGTTCCAGACCGAGGAGAATCCCGGCACCTGCGCGATGACTTCGGCTGCGTCCATCCTCGAGCACGCCTAAGCACTTCTAGACACTTCCAGGTGCGACTCGTGGTGAGCCATGCCGGAGGCCAACGCCGTACCCACTGGCGCTGACGAACTGCGTCGCAAGGACGCGGAGGCGCTGCTGCGCTATCGCAGTGTCCGCAGTGCGCACACGTATCAGGCCTCCTGGTACAACAATGCGACGTTCGTGTTTCCGTTGCTGGCGGTGATCGTCGCGGCCATCATTTGGCTTGTGACGGGCAGCGCCGAGGCCGGCGGCGCCGCGATCTTCTTTCTTGTCGTGACCGCCGCGATGTTGCCAGTCGTCTTCATCACCTGGCAGCGACAGACCACTGCCGTGGTCGTCCACGAAGTGGGCGTGACTGCGCTGCATTCGGGACTCGAACAACAGACGATCGAGTGGGATGAGTTGCGAAGCGTCAGGCGAGTCGAGACGATGGGCAATGTCCGCTGGTACCTCGATGGCGCAGGCGAAGAACACATCGTGATCGAGGGCGAGATCGCCGAACGCGAACAGCTCTTGGACGAAGCTCGGTCGGAGTTCGAGCGTCGCGGAGGCTAGCCGCCGCCGGCACCGAAGGCCGGGCCGTCTGGTGTGTTCAGGGTTGGCCGAGAGTCGGCGGGCAGGGCGATTGCAGTGATGGCTGTCTCGCCGTCGTCGTCCAGAATGATCGTGACGGCGGCTCCGGCGCCGATGGTCAGCGGGTCGACACGCTGCAGGCGTAAGAGGAATGTCGTTTCATCGGTGAGCTGAATCGTCGTCCGGCCTGTGGGTGAGTCGATGATGAGTTTGCCGTCGGAGATGGACAGCACGCGGCCCGTGAGCACCTGGCGTCCCTGGAGGCCCTCGGCATTGCCGAATGGGCTCAGGCCGCTGCCACCCAGGACGAGCCCGGCGTTGGGATCGGCCGTCTCGTCGATGTCGATCTGCAGCCGCCCGGCAACGACGGATTCGGCGGTCACCAGGTCCTCGGCCGAAGGCTGGGTCGCGACCACGTCAGAGCCGACATACCAACCGCCAACTCCGGCGGCAGTCAGCGCGCCCGTGATGATCAGCCAGCCAAGCAGTCTGCGCGTCATTGGTTCGCGTCCGCCAGAATGGCTTCGACCGCAGCGTCTCCGATGAGTGCAGTGGAGGCGGGGATGATCACGATGCCGGTAGTGATGAAGGTGTTCACGTTGTCGTCGGTCGCCCCGACCACGACGTAGTCGCCAGGCTCCACGCCATCAGTCCAGATTGGCAGCATCGCTTCAATGACGGAGTCATCCTGGAATCGAATGGTGTGTAGCGTGTCACCGACGCGGACGATCCATGTGTCGCCCGACTGCTCTGTGACGAATCCGCTCAGGTCGCCGACGGGGCCACCGTCGCTGCCGACTCTGCCCTGCTGGGAGCTTTCGTAGACACGCACCACTTCCTGCTCCTCGGGAGCGCCCCACTGAAAGCCTGCGCCCAGCGCAGCGCCGAAGACGATCCCGGCCAAGGGAATGATCAGCAAGCGCGAAGCGAAGCCACTGAGTCGGTTACGCACGGTCTTGAGGTTACTCCTGCTCGTGGTCGTTCGGGGATCCCCCCTCTGCCTTCGGCATCTCCCCCCAAAGGGGGGAGAAAGGGGGTGGGTTATCGGCAGTTCTCCCCAAAAGGGGGAGAAAGGGGGTGGGTTATCGGCAGTTCCCCCCAAAGGGGGGAGAAGAGGGGTGGGTTATCGGCCTTTCCCTCCAGATGAGGGAGAACAGGGGGGTGGGTTACTTGTCAGTCACAAAGAGGGCGGACCGAAGTCCGCCCTCTCTGCTGGTTGCGTTGCGAACGACGTCGTTAGACGGAGAGCGCGTCAGCGACGTCGGCGAGACCAATCGACTCGAGCTTTTCACGGCTCGGGAGGCAGGTCTCGGTGTCCCAGTCGCAGGCCTTGAGGAAGTCGGTCTCGAGGGTCTCGATGTCGAGGATGACATCGGCCAACGGACCGGTCTTCTGCACAGTGCCTTCGCCACCCCAGAGGCGCGGCGGGGCGAAGCGCTGGCGCGGGTTGTCACCCTCGCGGACGGTGAAGGCCATGCGCAGGTTGGAGATGCGCTCTCCGGCCTGCTGCAGGTCGTCGCCGGTCAGGTCCCAACCGGTGACCGCGTTAATCCACTGCGGGAAGCGGTCGGTGGGCGCGGCCATCATGATGAACTGACACATGCCGGTCGAGTTCGAGATGTGCATGTACTCCGAGGCGCCCTTGTGGTGCTCGCCGCGGTTCTCGTAGTCCTTGAAGTCGCGCGGCGCGGCCGGGTACTCGGGGCCGCCGTAGCGGGAGTTGCCCTCGTACTGGGTGTGCCGGGCCGGGGTCGGGTCGAGCTTGTAGGTCGTCCAGTACTCCGGCTGCAACTTCGAGTCGTGCATCGGCAGTTCCTGGCCACCGACGTCGGTGCGGAACTCCTGCGCGCGGCTGTCGCCGTTCTTGGCGTCGATCTGATCGGCCGCGACCTTCATGCCGTCGGCGAGCAGGTCGCCGAAGCCTTCGCGCTTGCCGATCAGGTGCAGCATCTGCATGATGCCGTCGTCGTTGCTCCAGGTGAGCTCGACGCCGCCGGTGTCCTCAAGGTCGATCAGACCGTTCTCGAAGCACTCGATCGCGAACGAGATCGTGGTGCCGGCGCCGATCGTGTCGAGGCCGTACTCGTTGCACCAGTGGTTGGCGGCCTGCAGCATGTCGAGGTTGGCCGACAGGTTCATCGTGCCGAACGAGGCCATCGTCTCGTACTCGGCGCGGTGGGTGTTGATCGGGTACTTGAAGACGCCGCTCTCGTGCTCGGTCTCGGCGAGACCGGGCTCCGGAGTGCCGAACGGAGACTCGATCGACTCTGCGCCACAGGCCATCGGGCAGCGCCAGCAGCCGTAGCTCTTGGCCGACTTCGGCCGCAGCTCGCCGCTGCTGGTCTTGCGCATGGCGACTGGACCGTGGTCGGTCATCTGGATCTCGTCGTAGTTGTGCGTCATCCGCGTCGCGTTGACGACCGGTCCCTGGACCGGGTCGACGTTCGGGAAGACATCTACGCCAACACCGCCCCAGTTGCGTACCGGGGAGTCTCCGTTGTGGGCGGAACCGGCGGTGATGCCGGTCGTGCCGAAGGTGGCGAAGAAGTCGCGCAGCGGCGCGATGAACTCGTCACGGGACTGGCGGGCCAGCGCACGGATGTCGGTGTCTTGCGAGAGCATGTTCTCGCGCGGCACGCCCTTGACGACGACGGCCTTGACTTTCTTTGAGCCCATCACCGCGCCGACGCCCGAGCGGGCGGCCAGCCGGCCGTGCTCGTTGCAGATCCCGGCGAGGTAGGAGAGCTGCTCACCGGACGGACCGATGCAGGCCACGGACGCCTTCTTGCCGTACTTCTCCTTGAAGGCGTTCTCGACCTCGATCGCGCCCATGCCCCAGTACTCCGAGGCGTCCTCGATCGAGACATCGTCGCCGTCGATCAGGATGTAGACGGGGTTCTCGGCCTGGCCGTAGAAGAGGATGCCGTCCCAGCCGGCAAACTTCAGGTAGGGACCGAAGTCGCCGCCGCAGTTGGCGTCGCCCCAGCCACCGGTCGAGGGTGACTTGCAAACCACCTGGAAACGGTTGCCGAAGATCGGCGTGCCGGTCAGCAGGCCGGGAAGCATGCCGAGGACGTTGTCCGGGCCCATCGGGTCGGCGCCGGCGGGGATGCGGTCAAACAGCAGGCGAGCGCCGATGCCGTAACCACCGAGGTAGTCCTTGTACATCTGCTCGGGAATGTCTTCGCGCTCGATGTTGCCGTCGCCCAGGTGGACGTTGACGATCTTGCCGTTATAGGCGACTTCGTTGGGGCTCCAATCCTTATCCGCAAACGGGTCAGCCGCTTCGGCTGCGTCGGCGGCTTCCGCGCCCGGAACATTGGCCATGGGTCACTTCCTTCTTCAAAACTGCTCTGTACTCAAACGTTTGGTGCCTCCAAAAGGAGACGGAGCTTCACACCATGGGAAGTCGCCGACAGCGCACGCCGCGACGACTCGATGAAAAGCCTTTCCCAGAGTAGCGACTCCACACTCTGAGCGCTACGCAACAGAGGCAGGCGTTCAACGCTGATGGGAACACACCGTCCAGTTATTTCGCGTAGCGCGAAGTGTTTGTCCGACCTAGCCTGTGCCCTGGCTGGAGCGGGAGCGCGGGTGCGACTGCAGCGCCAGACGAGCGCCAGACGAATATTGGGGCATGAGACAGCTCAGACAAACGTTCGCGGCGTTCGTCGTGCGCGACTTCCGCTACATGTGGGGTGGCTCGCTGCTGTCGGTGACGGCGTTCATGACGTCGTTCTCGCTGATTCCTTCTGTCGCATATGAGCTGACCGGCAGTTACACGGCGGCCGGGATCGCGATGCTGGGCTCGGGGATCTCGCAGACCCTGCTGGGACCGATCGGTGGCGTGATCGCCGATCGCTATCGCAAGAAGCCGCTCGTGGTCGTCGGACAAGCGATGCCTGGCGTCCTGCTCGGTGCGCTGGGCACGTTGATCGTCACCGATCTGATCTCCATTCCGCTGCTTGTCGTGGCGACGTTGGTGATGGGCGCGGGATTCTCGCTGATGGGTCCGGCGCGCCAGGCGTGGACTGGCTTCATCGTGCCGCGACGGCTGCTGCCCAACGCCGTGGCGCTGCAGCAGATGTCGATGAACACCGGCCAGGTACTGGGACCGACGCTGATCGCCCTGTTCGGGCTGTTCATGACGCTCGAGGGCGCGAATACCGGCATTCTCTTCCTGCTCGTCGCCTCGTTCTTCGCGATCGTCGTGCCGATGACGGCGTCGATCCGCACCGAAGGGCCGGCCACACCGGTCGACCAACGCCGTGCCATGCGAGTTGAACTGGCCGAGGGCTTCCGTTACTTGCGCAGCAATCCGCGGCTGCGCATCCTCTGGTTCTACTTCCTCCTGATCGTGGCCTGTGGCTGGGGATTTCAGACGCTGCTGCCCGGCGTCCTGGCCCAGGAGTTTGGTCGCGCGCCGACCGATGTCGGTCCGACATTCCTGATCTTTGGCGTTTCGTCGCTGGTGATCAACATCATGTTGGCCGGCGCCGTTTCAGGTCGCTGGGCCTGGCCGTTGCTGATGATCATGGGTGTCGTGATGGCGATTGGATTCTGGCTCGTGGCGCTCGCGCCGAGCTACGGCATGTTCCTGATCCTGGGCGCATTCATCGGCGCCGGACGTTCGGGCACGATGTTGGTCAACCAATCGTTGATGATGGGCAACACCAAACCAGCCTATTTCGGCAGGGTGATGTCGTTCGCGATGATGGCGTTCGGCTTCCAGGCGTTGTTCGGTCCGGTTTGGGGTGGAATCGCCGATGCGATCGGCGGTCCGGAAACGATGGCGCTGATCGGCGTGATCGCGGCCGGCGCCACGGTGGTGATGTTGATTGGCTGGTTGCGGACTCGGAATCTGCCGCTGGAAGCGGGCACGGCCGCGGCCAGTATGGTCCGCCGCATGGGCGTATCGGTGCAACGACCGACGGCATCTGGTTCAACGAATGGGGTCGAATCAGAGCAACCGGCGTTTGCCGCACAGCTCGCGCCCGTCGCGCTCATGGACCCTCAGAAGGCGCGGTCATGAGTCGGCAGGCTGGTCGCGTGGGCCGGACGTTTGAGTCGTTCGGGCACCGCAACTATCGATTGCTCTGGACCGGGTCTCTGCTCTCGACCACGGCGTTCATGACGACGTTCCTGTTGGTGCCGGTCGTGGCATATGAGATCACCGGCTCATACACCGCTTCCGGGATTGCCCTCACAGGGTCCGGGCTCTCGATGTTCTTTCTTGGTCCGTTTGGTGGTGTGATCGCCGATCGCTATGCGAAGAAACCGTTGGTGCTGATTGGTCAGGCGTTCCCGACGTTGCTGATCGTGATCACCGGCTTCCTAATCATCACGGGCGTGATCACGGTCTGGATGCTGTTCCTCTCGACCCTGCTGATGGGGTTCGGATTCGCGCTGATGGGACCGGCGCGCCAGGCCTGGTTGGGAGAGCTGGTGCCTCGGCGACTGCTCGCGAACGGCGTCGCCCTGCAGCAGATGTCGCAGAACATGGCCCGCGTCTTTGGGCCGATGCTGGTCGCGGTGCTGCTGGCTGCGTTCGCCTTCAGCACCGGTTACCTCTACTTGATCGTCGCCAGCTTCTTCCTGATCGTCATTCCGCTGACGACGATGCTGCCGAAGACCAAACCTGCGCGCCGCGAGGGCGAGTCGCCGCGTGTGCTCGCGGAGATGAAGCTGGGCTTCGCCTATCTGCTCAAGACCCCACGCCTGCGTGTGCTTTGGGTCTTCTGGATGGTGATGGTCGTCTGCGGCTTCGCCTTCAACACGCTGGTACCTGGATTTGTCGAGCGTGAGTTTGACCGTCCTTCGACTGACGCGTTCAACGTCTATCTGATCTTCGGGGCTGCGTCGTTCTTCTTCAACATCCCCCTCGCGGGACTGGTCGGTGGACGTTGGGGCTGGCCGCTGCTGCTGATTACGGGATTCGGTTCGGCCGTGTCCTTCTTCCTGTTCGCCATTGCGCCGAGCTTCGAAGGCATGCTGTTGATGAGCGTTCTCAATGGCGCCAGCACGTCCGGCGTGATGCTGGTCACGATGTCGCTGATGATGGCGCACTCGCGGCCCGAATACTTCGGCCGCGTGATGTCGTTCATCACGCTGGGCTACGGCGCTCAGTCGATGATGGCAGGAGTCTGGGGTGGAATCGCGGATGCGCTTGGCGGACGTCAGACATTCGTTGTCATTGGGGTGATTGCGCTCGCGATCACAGTGTTCATGGTGGTCGCCTGGTTGCGAACGCGACATCTGCCGCTGGAGTACGGTACGGCCGCCGCTGAGACTGGAATCGCGCACCCTCGACGCTCGGGACCGCCGCTACGTCGGCAGCCGGTTCCGGCCTTCACTGCCCAGGTGGCTCCGGTCGTGCTGATGGAGGGCCAGAAGCCGCGCGGCGAGGACACGCTTGCAGGCACGACTCAGATGGCTGGAGGCGGCGACTGATGCGTGGACCCTTTGCGGCATTTGCGGCGCGCAACTTCCAGTTGCTGTGGGGCGGCACGCTGTTCTCAACGACCGCCTTCATGACCAGCTTCCTGCTGGTGCCGATCGTGGCTTACGAAATCACGGGTTCATACACCGCGTCCGGGCTCGCGCTGATGGGCAGCGGATTCTCGATGCTGGTGCTGGGACCGATCGGCGGCGTGATTGCCGACCGGTATGCAAAGAAGCCGCTCGTCCTGCTAGGACAGATCATTCCTGCGGCGCTCATGCTGGGCACCGGCGTGCTCGTCGTGACCGATGTGATCACGCTGTGGATGCTGTTCCTCTCGAGCCTGCTGATGGGCGTTGGCTTTGCGCTCATGGGTCCGGCGCGCCAGGCCTGGATGGGCGAACTGATTCCCCGCCCGCTGATGGGCAGCGGCGTTGGGCTGATGCAGGTGTCGCAGAATCTCGCCCTGGTGCTCGGGCCGATGCTCGGGTCGGTGCTGCTGATCGCGTTCGCGTTTGGCTCGGGACAGATTTACTTCCTGATCGCGGGCTGTCTGCTGGTCGCGCTGCCGCTGACCACGATGTTGCCCAACGCTGCTGCCGTCAGCGCAACGGCGCGACGCAGCGTGGTTCGGGAGCTGGGCTCCGGATTCAGCTACATGTGGTCGAGTCCGCGACTGCGCATGTTGTGGGCCTTCTGGATGGTGATCTCGATCTGTCGGTTCGCCTCGCAGACCCTGCTGCCGGGATTCATCGAGCGCAACTTCGGCGTGCCCGCCAGCGACACGTTCCTGCTCTACCTGGTCGTGGGGGTGGTCGCGTTGGTCGCCAATGTGCCGCTGGCGCGGATGATCTCGGGACGCCTGGCCTGGCAGTTGCTGATCGGCTTCGGCGCGTTGACGGCGGTGGTCTTCGTCCTCGGCGCGATGACGCCGACGTTCCTGGCGTTGATGTTGGTCGCGATCCTGGTCGGTCTGGCGACGACTGGGGTGATGCTGGTCAACCAGGCGTTGATCATGTCGAATTCGAGGCCTGAGTACTTCGGTCGGGTGATGTCGTTCGTGGTGCTCGGGTTTGCCGCGCAGTCGCTGCTCGCGCCGATCTGGGGTGTGTCCGCTGACGCCATCGGCGACCGCGAGACGTTGGTCATTGTCGGCCTGATCGTGTTGAGCGCCACTGCGATGCTGTTGCTGGGCTGGCTGCGCACTCGGCGCCTGCCGCTCGAACCGGGAACCCCCGCCGCGATCGCGGCGGCAGGACGCCTACCCGAGTCCACACCCGCCAACGGCGTCACTGCGGAACCTCGACAGCCCAGGCCACAGCCCGGTCTGCAGACCAGCCCCCATCCGATCTTTGTAGCGCGACTCGCGCCGATCGTGCGTTCCGGTAGCCAGAAGGCGCACGGGGCAACCACAGCGAGCGGCACCTAGCCTCGACCGATGAGCAAGATAAGCACCACTTTCGCCGCTCTCGCTGTTCGCGATTTCCGCCGTCAATGGATCGCATCGACTCTGGCGACGACGGCCTTCATGACGACGTTCGTGCTCGTGCCGATCGTCGCCTATCAGCTCACCGGTTCATACGCCGCATCTGGGTTCGCCGCGATGGGCAATGGGGTCGGGATGTTCTTCCTGACCCCGCTCGGAGGCCTGGTTGCCGACCGCTTTCCCAAGAAACCCATCGTCCTGTTTGGGCAGTATTCGACCCTGGTTGTGATCGCCGGCACCGGTGCGTTGATCGCGACGGATTTGATCACCATCCCACTGTTGTTCGCTTCCACGCTGCTCAGCGGAGCGGCATTCGCATTGACCGGTCCGGCGCGACAGTCCTGGGTCGCCGAGCTGGTCCCCGAGCGCCTCGTGCCCAACGCGGTCGCTCTGCAACAGATGGGGATCAACGTCGCCCAGGTGCTGGGTCCGACGATGGCCGCGATCGTGATCACCCTGTTGGCCATCGGCCCGGGCGAGGTCTACCTCGGCGTGTCGCTGCTGTTCATCATCGTCGTGCCGATCAACCACATGCTGCCCAGGACGATGCCCAAGGTGGCCGTACGCCGCTCGCCTCGACGCGAGTTAGGTGAGGGCTTTCAGTACCTCAGGCGAAACCCGCGGCTGCGGATTCTCTGGTTGTTCTGGCTGATGGTCGTGATTTGCGGGTTCGCGATCCAGACCCTGATGCCGGGCATCCTCGACCAGGAGTTCAACCGCTCCTCCAACGACGCGGTGATCATCAACTCGATCTTCGGTATTGCCGCTCTGGCGATCAACATTCCGTTGGCGGGATTGGTCTCGGGACGATTCGCCTGGCCGCTGCTGCTGGGCACCGCGATCCTGATGGCCGTTGGACTCTGGATGCTCGCCTGGGCGCCGACCTACGCGTTGATCCTGATCCTCAGCGCTGTCGCCGGCGCGGGGCGATCCGGGGTGATGCTGGTCAACCAGTCGATCATGATGTCCAACACCAAACCCGAGTACTTCGGCCGCGTGATGGCATACGTGCTCATGGCATTCGGGTTGCAGTCGATCATCGCTCCCGGGTGGGGCGTGATTGCCGACCTTATCGGCGGCCGCGAGACGTTACTACTGGTCGGATTGATCGTCGTCGTCGGAACCGGTCTGATGTTCCTGGGCTGGGTCAGAACTCGCAGGTTGCCGCTGGAAGTAGGGACTCCGGCTGCCGCGGTTGCTGAGGCGCCACCGCCGGAGCCCGAGTCAGCCGACGCCGTTCCGAGCCCAGCTTTCAGTCCGTTGTTCGCTGCACAAGTCGCGCCGATTGTCCTGATGGAAGGGCAGAAGCCGCGTCCCGCGATCTCCAGCGGCGATTAGCCTGACACCGATGAACCGACTCAACGTCACCTTCGCTTCCCTGTCCGTGCGCGAGTACCGACTGCTCTGGTCGGGATCGTTGCTGGCGACGACCGCGTTCATGACTACGTTCATCCTGGTGCCGATCGTCGCATACGAGATCACTGGTTCCTACGCCGCATCGGGTATCGCGCAGGCGGGAATGGTTTCACAGCTCCTCTTCGGCCCGTTCGGCGGTGTGCTCGCCGACCGATATGCGAAGAAACCGCTGGTACTTGGAAGTCAGATCATTCCCTGCGGGATCATCGTCGTGACCGGCATTCTGATCGTGACGGACATGATCACGATCCCGATGCTGTTCGCGTCCACCTTCCTGATGGGCGCAACGTTCTCGCTCATGGGTCCGGCTCGTCAGTCATGGGTCGTCGAGCTGGTCCCGCCAAGACTGCTGCCCAATGCGGTCGCGCTGCAAAACATGTCGATCAACGTGGCCGCGCTGCTGGGACCGATGATGGCCTCGATCCTGGTCCTCTCAATGGGCTTGAACTCTGGTGTTCTGTACTTGTTGGTGGCTGCGCTGTTCGTTGTGGTGCTGCCGTTGACTTTGATGATCCGTGGATCAGGCGCAGCCACGCCCGTAGACCAACGCAAGGCCGTTTTCACAGAGATGGCCGCCGGTCTGCGCTACATCGTCAGCCGGCCGCAACTTCGCAGTCTCTGGCTCTTCTTCATCTGATCGTCGTCACTGGTTTCGCCCTGCAAACGCTGATTCCGGGACTGCTCAACCAGGAATTCGGCCGATCGGAGCAGGAAGCGACCGTCGTGGCGTTGATCTGGGGCGCAACCTCAATCCCGATCAACCTCGCTCTGGCCGGCCTCGTCAGCGGACGGTTCGCCTGGCCCTTGCTATTCATCTCGGCAATCGCGTTGGCGGGCGGCATCTGGCTCACCGCAGCGGCGCCCGGCTACGCGATCCTGCTAATCGTCTCAGCCGTCGCCCGGGGGCGGACGTTCGGCCGTGATGCTGCTCAATCAGACGATCCTGATGTCGAACGTGCGGGCTGACTACTTTGGCCGGGTGATTAGCTGGGTGTTCATGGCGTTCGGAGTCCAGGGCATCCTGGCGCCAGTCTGGGGTATCGTCGCCGATAGCATCGGTGGACGTGAGACGTTGTACATCGTCGGCCTGGTCGTCGTGGTTGGCACGGGCCTGATGGCGGTCTCCAGACTCAGAACGCGCCACATCCCGCCCGAGTCGGGCACCGCCGCAGCATCAATCGAGGCATTCGGAGGCGAACAGCCGCACGACGCCGAGTCAGCGGAATCGGCACCGCCGCGGCCTCGAATGGCGCCGAGTCCCGCCATCAGCCCACTCTTCGCAGCCCGCCTCGCGCCCGTCGTCCTGATGGAAGGCCAGAAACCCCGACAAGCAGGGCCGATCGCCAACTAGGACATGTTCACATGGGGTCGTTCGGTCCGGGAGTTCCCGTCGTACCCGCGCTAACTAGAGATTGTCATGCCCACGCCAACCGGAGATCGTCATACCCGCGCTTGACGGAGGCCTTTGATTAATTTGCTCCCCCTCGCAGGGGGAGCTGTCGCGGAGCGACTGAGGGGGTCCTGCCGGCGCGGGTACCAGATGGAACTTGGTGGAGCAGGACCCCCTCCGCCTTCGGCACCTCCCCCTGCAGGGGGAGGAAAGGGATTATGCAAGGGTCTCCGCTTGCCGCGGGTATCTCGCTGCACTCTGAGCAACTGTCTGATGTGAACACGCCCTAGCCAGCCTGAGCTAACTCACCGAGGAACGCTCGCGTCCGCTCGATGTGGGACTCTGCGTCGTCGACGAGCACCACGATGGCGGCCAGCATCTCGTCGACTCCGTAGTCGTCGTGCATGGCTCGGACCTTGTCGCCGACTTCAGACTCAGAGCCTGAGATGATCAGCGCGTCGGCCATGCGATCGGTGAAGTCGGTGCCGGAGGCTTCGTCGTAGCCGGCGTCCTGCAGCATTTGCGAGTAGTAGGGCAGTCGCTGATAGAAGCCGAACTGCCGCTTGGCGGCGGCTCGGATGGCTTCCTGGTCTTCTGAGAGGATGATCGGCGTGTGGACGACCATTTGTGGTCGGTCTCGACCGGCCAGGTCGGCTCCGGCCTGCTGCGCCGGCAATGCGACATCGCGGATGTAGGGCAGCGGCGACATCCAGGAGATGCCTCCGGCCGTGATTTCGCCCGACATCGACCAGGCCTTCTCGCGCAGCGCCGAGATCATCGTCGTGACCTGGGTTGGACCGCCAGGTAACTGAGCTCGCGCGGTGATGAGTTCGCCCTGATGATTGACTTCGCCGTCTTCCAGCAGCGCTCGGCAGATCGTGACGTACTCGCGCAGGTGCGAGAGCGGCTTCTTGAAGGGAATGCCCCAGGTGCCCTCGATCGCTGGCTTATGCGACGGTCCAAGGCCAAGAATCATGCGGCCCGGCGCAATCTGGTCGACCGACGCTGCGCCCTGCACCATCGAGATTGGATGGCGAGGATACGTCGGCACGATGGACGTGCCAAAGTCGATCCGCTCGGCCCCTGACAGCGCGGCGCCGACAAACACCGCAAACGGGTCCGGAGCCGGACCGCCGACAGTCAGCCAGGCGGTGTCGAGGCCCGCACGGTCGGCGGCGACAATCCCGTCGATCAGTGAGGGTGCGCTCATCATCTGGATGTTCTGCAGGGCAATGTGGACGCCGATGCGCATGTTCTTCATCGTCTGGGGCTCCTGGTGTTGTTGTGCATTCAGTGGAGAGGATAGACCGAGTGGTGTCGTCGGGGCGGCCCTTGTGGCCGCCTATTGCCATTGAGTCGCTATTGAAGAGAGGTGCGAGCAATAGAGAGGTTGAAGGGTCACGTCGGCAGCGGGCGACCACAAGGGTCGCCCCTACTCAAAGACCGACCCCGGCGCGTACTCGATCCGCTTCGCACCACGGACACCGTCGACAAACTGGGCGCCGGTAGTGTCGTGGCCGGGTAGCAGAAATGCGTCGCGGTCGGCGGCGATGGCGGCGATCTTCTCAATCGAGCGGTCCCAGGCTTCGTGATCCATGTTGATCGCCGACGTCGCAGGCGGTGGACCCAGCGTGTCGTGGAAGTACATCGCATCCGATGTGAGGAAGACCCAGCCGGTCTGGTCGAGCCTCGTCAGCACGCCCATCGATCCGGGGGTATGGCCCGGCAGGGAGATGCACCACAGGTCCTTGGCGATTTCCTGGTCGCCGTACATCAACATCTGCGGCGCGCGGGAAACGAAGTTCCAGTCGGCGCGGACAAAGAAGTCAACTGCTTCGTTCACATTCGACACCACATGACGCCATTCATCCTCGTGCACCACGATCGTCGATCCGGCGTCCTCGAACAGACGCAAGCCGCCCGCGTGGTCGGCGTGGAGGTGTCCCTGGATTACATGCGAGAAATCCTCCGGCGCAAGGTCGCGTTCTCTCAGCACCGCTTCTAGGCAGACATCAGGTGTGACTCGGTCGAGGTTGACCATCTGCAGCCATTCGGGCAGCCACTCCTCTGACCAGTTGGCCGCGACGCCGCTCTCGAACAGGATCAGCCCCGCGTCGGGATGGTCGATCACGTATGAAAGCGCCGGGCACTGGTACATGCCATCGATCACATCACCGTCAACACGCTCTGCTTCTCGTCCCGTCGACGGATCGAATAGTGCCGCCATCGGGAGCGGGAAGACGCCGAGTTGCAGCCCTGAGATCCTAATGCCCATCAGATCCCTCCCTGGCCACTCCCAGATTGCCGCGGCATTCTCGCCTGTGCTGTCGACCAGACGGACGGGATCGAGTAACCGCTCCCCCGCGAAGAGGCGTTGATGGCCATCGACAACGGCAAGCTGCGGGAGGGCAGCCGACCTGAATTGCTGAGCGTGAGCGCTATGCGGTCGACGGATCGTGCTCGAAGCCGCAGGCCTTGTGCGAACCGTCGCAGAATGGCTTCATGTCGGACTCGCCGCAGCGGCAGAGGGCTGCCATCGAGCCCTTGGGATTGGGGATCGTCGAGCCGTCGTTGGCCTTCAGCGACAGACCCTCAGTCGAGATCAGGATCGGTCCGTTTGCATTGATCGTGATTTCTGCCATGGCGCTCTCCGATGCACTGGAATGTTGCTCTGGATGACGTGATGTCACGGTTAGCATAATCGCCGGGCGCACACCGATCGCGTCCGGTTTCCAATCCACACTTGAAGAGGAACTGCGGGAGCTGTTCAAATGAAACTGACCGTCGAATTCCCATCCGTCGTCCACCGAAACGGTCCGGCCGAGATCACGCGGCTGGCCAAAGCGATTGAAGACATTGGCTACGACGAGATCGACATCTTCGACCACGTGGTGATGGGCCATCCACACCCCGACCGCGAATCCGGTCCGTACCCGGCCAACATGCCGATTCTTGAGGCGCTGGTCACGCTGGGTTACATCGCGGCGGTGACCGAACGTGTCGGCCTGGGCACCGAGGTCCTGGTGTTGCCTCAACGGCAGCCTGTGCTGACGGGCAAGCAGTTCAGCACGCTCGACACGCTCTCGGGCGGGCGCGTCCGGGTTGGTGTCGGCGTGGGCTGGCAGGAGTCGGAATACGAAGCGTTGGGCATGGACTTCCGCAGTCGCGGTGCGGCTATGGACGAGGCGATCGCTCTGATGCAGGCCTGCTGGACGGAGCCGAGCGTCGATTTCGAGGGCGAACACTTCGTCTCCAAAGCAATGGCGATGGAGCCCAAGCCGCCGCAATCAACCGACGACGGTCGCAGCATTCCGATCTGGATTGGCGGCACGTCCAAGGCAGCGCTGCGTCGGGCCGGGCGGGTCGGTGCGGGATGGATGGGCTCAGGCGTGCTGGGTGACGCCGCGGTCTCGGCGATTGCCACGATCAAGCAGGAGGCGGAAGCGGCCGGGCGCGATCCGTCGGAGCTCGAGTTCCAGTGTCAGTTGGCGACGCCACCGCGTGCGGGCGATCCGTCAACGCGCGAGTACTGGGCGCGCTCGGCCGACGTGGCGGCGACGGCCGCAGCCGCCCAAGAGGCTGGCTTCGGCTGGGCCGCTGTCAACGTGACCGGTGTGTTTGTCGCGGGCGCGCGCTCGATCGATGCCTTGATCGAGCAGCTCGGCGCTTTGCACGACGGCATCCGCGCCGAGACCGGCTAGCGAGGCAGACGGCTCAACATGCGCTGGCTCTGGGCTGTCCTGCTGTTGTTTGTTGTTGCGATCGCGCTGCCAAACGACGCGCTGGGCCAACAGGACGAGCCGCCGTTGGTCCTGGTGATGGACATTGATGGCGCCATCGAGCCAATCACAGAGCGCTATCTGAAGCGCGTACTGGACCAGGCCGAATCGCGTGACGCGGAGGCGGTGGTCATCCGGATTGACACACCGGGCGGCTACATCTCGTCGATGCGCAACCTGGCCGAACAGTTGCTGAACACGCCGGTGCCGACGATTGCCTACGTCTGGCCGTCAGGCGCGCAGGCTGCGTCGGCGGGAACGATTGTCACAATTGCCACGCATGTCGCCGCGATGGCGCCGGCGACCAACATCGGCGCGGCTGCGCCGGTTACTGGTTCCGGCGAGGACCTTCCGCCCACATTACGCAAGAAAGTCGACGAGGACATCACCGCGTTGATTCGCAGCATCGCCAGCCTGAGAGGTCGTGACTACGACGCGATCGAACTGACGGTGCTCGAAGCGAAGGCGTACACCGCTGACGAAGCGCTGAAGCTCAATGTGATCGACTTCGTCGCCACAGACCTCGATTCCCTGTTGAACAAGGTCGACGGCGTCACGGTGTTCACCACCGAGGGGCCGATAGAACTGGTCACTGCGGGAGCCCGCGTTGATCAAGTCGGACGCTCCATGCTCGAGCGATTCCTTGACATCATCACCAATCCCAGCATTACCTATGCGCTGATCCTGATTGGTACCTACGGAGTGATCTACGAGATGCGCGACCCCGGCAACTTTGGACCGGGTGTGCTGGGCATTCTCGGACTGGTGCTGGGATTCGCCGGGATCGGTCTGCTGCCATTCAACTTCACCGGGGTCGTGCTGCTGGTTGCCGGCATGTTCCTCCTCGCGTTGGAGTCGCAACTCGATGGATTCGGCTGGGCCGGGATTGGCGCGGTGATCTGTTGGCTCCTTGCTGGATTCCTTCTGTTCGGAGAGATCTTTCCCGAGCCAACGGCGCTGGACGATCCGATCGAAATCTCTCGCTGGGTCATTGGACTCCTGGGCGGCGCGACGCTGGCCGTGATCGCCACGTTCTGGATCCTGGGGCGGGGAGGGGGCAAGTCGGAGGCGTTCATTCCCGAACATGATCGTCGGCTGATCGCACTCGAGGGCAAGGTCATCGATATCCTCAACCCCAGCGGCGAGATCGTCGTCAACGGAGAACAATGGACAGCGATGACAGAAGGCGGCGATCTTCCCGCAGGATCGTCGGTCGTTGTCACCGGGGTGTACGCCGGCGGAGTACTCAAAGTGGTTGAAGCGGATGCCGCACCGGCGGCATTGGGTCGCCGTTCCTGGCGAGATCGCCTCAGCCATGTTTCGCTGGCACACTTGAGCAAACAACTGATCAAACAACGAGGGGATCGCTGACATGGGTGTTATTCAAACCGTCGGCCCGAATGAAGCGTTGGTACGTTCCGGAGGCGGAGAGCAACCGAAGGTGGTTGTCGGAGGACGCACAATTGTCGTGCCGATCTTTCACCGCTCACAACGCTTGCCACTGAGCGTGATGACGTTGCACGTCAAGACCGAGAACGTTTATACCGGCGAAGGCGTCGCTGTCTCCGTCGATGGCGTCGCGCAGGTCAAGGTGGCTCGCTCGGAAGAGGCGATCCGGACGGCGGCTCAGCAGTTCCTGGGCAAGACCGAGATCGAAGTGATGGACGTCCCGCTGCAGACGCTTGAAGGTCACCAGCGAGCCATTCTGGGCACGCTGACGGTGGAAGAGATCTACAGCGATCGAGAAAAGTTTGCCTCTCAGGTCAGAACCGTGGCTTCACCTGACCTTGCCGGCATGGGCATGGAGATCGTCTCCTTCACGATTCGCGACATCAAGGATCCCGGCGGCTATCTCGACGCGCTCGGTATCCGTCGCACGGCTGAAGTCCGACGCGATGCAACGATCGGTCAGGCGGAGGCCGAGCGAGACGCCGGCATCCGTTCAGCCGAGGCCAAGCGCGCGCAACAAGCCGCGACCTATGAGGCCGAAACCCGGATTGCCGAATCCGAACGCAGCTTCAATGTGCAGAAGGCGGCCTACGACCAGGAAGTCAACGCTCGCCGCGCTGAGGCAGAGCTCGCCGACGAATTGCAGCGCGCCAGAACGATGCAAGACATCCGCCGTGAAGAAGTCGAGATTGAAGTCGTCGAGCGCGCCAAGCAGATTGAGCTGCAAGAGCAGGAAATCCAGCGGCGAGAACGCGAGCTGGAGGCGACCGTCCGAAAGCCGGCCGAAGCCGAGCGCTACCGACTGGAGACGATCGCCGAGGGTGACCGCAACGCCGTCGTCGCGAACGCAACCGCCGAGGCGGAGTCCACGCGTCGACAGGGTGAAGCGCAGGCCGAAGTGATTCGGCTCACTGGCCAGGCGGAAGCCGAAGCAATCGAAGCGAAGGGCGCTGCTGAAGCAGCCGCGATGCAGCTCAAGGCGGAGGCCTGGAAGCAGTATGGCGAGGCCGCGGTGATTCAGCAGGTACTCGAGACGCTCCCGGCTGTTGCCGAGGCCGTCGCACAGCCGCTCGCACGCACGGATCGGATCGTCATGTTCGGCGGTGGCGGCGACGGCGGCGCTGGCGCCAGCAAGCTCACCCGTGACATCACCCGCACCGTGGCTCAGGTGCCCGAGGTGATCGAATCCCTGACCGGCATCGATATCGTCGGCAGTATCAAGAACATCCCAGGCCTGGAATCAACCACTCGGAGGGACGCTCCGGAGGAAGACGAATCACAGCAGCCTGAACAGCCGCAGGGTTAGCCGCATGTCAGGTTCCATGATCACCGAGCACGGCGTCTTACCGATCGCGCTGGGCGATAACTGGGCGTATGCCTTACCGACATCGGACGGCGTCATCCTGATCGATGCCGGACCTGACTACGACGGCGCGTGGGAGACGCTCGCTGCGCAGTTGGTTGCCGCCGGCCTGAGCGTGACTGATGTCAAGTTCGTCGCCATTACGCATGCGCATATCGATCACTGCGGTCTGGCGCATCGCTGGCAGGCAGAGGGTGTACCGGTCGTCGCGTCGGAGCTGGAGTCGCAGTCATTCCTGCATGGACGCAACATCATCGGCTATCAAACGCAGTTCGTGTTTGACTACATGCGGCGCGTTGGAGTGCCGGAGGAGCGGATCACCGGTTTCATCGAGGCGCGAGAGAAGATGCGCCAGGCGTATCGTTCCGGCGACAACACCGGCGGAGGCGTGCGTCGAGAGCGCTGGCCGGGTCTGATTCGTGGCACGCCCTTCCAAGCTGACCAGCCCCTGTCGGACGGCGCAGAGATCCGACTCGGTGATCGCCGGGTCGTGCTAATCTCGGCGCCGGGTCACACGCCGGGTAACTGCGTCTTCTATGAGCCGGACACCGGCGCGCTGTTCAGCGGCGATCAGGTGATTCCTGGTCTCAACTCCAATCCCGGCTGGCATTTCGACATCTCGGTCGAGCCGCCCGATCGCTTCCGCAGCCTGCCAGCGTTCGCCGACTCGCTCGATCGCATTGAGCAGCTTGATATCAGCTATCTCTATCCCGGACACCGCGAGTCATCAGGCGAAGTGGCAGCGGAGATTGAGAACGTTCGGCGACATCATCGAAAGCGCCAGGGCCAGCTCAGGGACATCCTCGCCGACGGCCCGATGACGCCATACCAACTGCTATCGACAATGTTCAAACGGTTGCCCGACCGCCGCATCTGGCAAGCGATGGCCGAGGTGACGGGTCACATCGACGCCCTCGTCGTCCGAGGCGAAGCACGGGAGGTCGAGGTTGACGGGCTTGTAACCATTCAGTTGGTCTAAATCGGGTAATCTGACCAGAGGAGGCGCAGATGAAGGCGTGGCTGAAGAACGGCGTAGAAGTCATCCTCTGGTGGTGGGTCGGCCGACCGACGAGCAAGATGGAACGTAAGTGGGCGGAGAACTCGGCGAAGCGGGGTCCGCACCCGAAGCCGGGCAGAGTCTACTTCTAGAGCGCACGGTCCCTACGAGACTGACGTGAG
Organism: Dehalococcoidia bacterium; assembly: GCA_964291515.2. GTDB lineage: Bacteria > Chloroflexota > Dehalococcoidia > Bin125 > Bin125 > Bin125. The sequence goes on along the minus strand of OZ219805.1, from coordinate 2,254,916 downwards.
CGCTGCCGCGATGATGACAATCAGCGCGAGTGGGGTGCTCACTAGCAGCGTTCGCATGGTGCGGATTCGAAACTGCAGCTGAGCATCAGCAACATCAGTTGCATCGCGGATCGATGCGAAGTGTCGCCGGACCAGTTCCTGTGGTCGGTCTCCTACCTCGCGAGCGGTGCTCAGTAGCTGGTCAGGGCTAGGGAACTGCTGCAGATTCGCCGACCACAGAGCCCCAAGACCAAGTGCAACGCAAATGCTTGAAATGACGAACCCCAAACCGACTAGCCAGGCAGTTGGCTCAGCGGCGATCAAGATACCAATCATCGCGCTCATTCCCGCAACGTTGAGCGCCGTGAGAAACATGATTTTGCCGTCAAAACTGCCCACCGATGTCAAGAGGATCTGCAGGTGCCACGCGGCAACATCGAGCGGCGGATCGGTCTCGCCAGCAGAACCGGAGTCGGGTTGAGGCACTCTTACAACCTCCGATACACGCCTGACGATCCCGACATGAGCTCTCCGAGCGCGGCTCGACGGATCAGGGTCAGGGCAGAGGTGACCGCCCTCGCTTTGATGGCTGCTCTGGTCTGGGCGAAGGTGTAGCCCGTGGCGTAGCTCTCGACCGGCGTCTCGACGGCCAGACAGACTGCTCCGACCGGCTGACCTCCATGCGGCTCAGGTCCGGCGACTCCAGTGATTCCGACGCCGATGTCGGCGTCGAATTGTCGACGGACTGCACCGGCCATGGCGGCAGCGGTCTCGTTCGAGACGACGCCATGTTCTTCAATCGTTCTGGCGTCCACGCCGTACTGAATCTTCGCCTCGGCGGTGTACGAGACCAGGCCGCCTCGGAAGTAGCTGCTGGCGCCGGGTACGTCGGTGATTGTGCTGGCCAGCAGGCCTCCTGTGCAAGACTCCATCACGGCGATCGTCATGCCGCGTTCTTTGAGCAATCCGCCGACCGCCTCCTGGAACGTGTCCTCGTCGATGCCCCAGATCGCATCGCCCAGCATGGAACGGATCTGCTGCTCAACTGGTGCGATCCGGTCGCGGGCGATGTCTTCGTACACCGCTTTCGAGGCCAGACGGACATGCACGCCGTCGGCTTTGTGGTAGACGCCGACCGTCGGATCGGGCTGATGTCGCAGATCGCCGAGCAACTCGTCGAGCATCGACTCGCCCAGACCGGTGGTCTTGAGCGTCCTTGAGATCAGCACGCCACCGTCCGATCGGGCCAGCAGGCGTGGTGCCACATCGTTTTCCCACATGCCGGTCATCTCGGCCGGCGGACCGGGCATCGCGACGATGATCGCGCCGTCTTTGTCGACCCACCAGCCCGGCGCGGTACCACGTGGATTGGGCACGGATTCTCCGGAAGGAATGATCGTCGCCTGCTTCACGTTCTGCTCAGGCATGCGCCCGCCTCGACGCTCGAAGAAGTTGCGCAGGTGCGCTTCCAGCTCGGGCACGACGTATGCTTCCTCGCCGACGGATTCCGCGATCGCGTCGCGCGTCACGTCGTCTTCGGTTGGACCCAGACCGCCGGTGAGCAGCACAACATCCGAGCGATCCTTGGCCGTCTTGATCAGATCAACCAGCCGCTCCTTGTTGTCGCCGATTTGGTGCATGTAGTAGAGGTCGATACCCATCGCGGGGAGGCGTTGGGCCATGAATCGGGCGTTGGTGTCGAGGATCTCGCCCATCAGGATTTCGGTGCCGATGCTGATGATTTCCGCGCGCATGAAGAGGCTCCCATTCGGCTAAGTCGTCGCCCAAATAGGCTATCGCTGAAGTGTCCGCGGTTCCGACCGAGGACCTGCTTCCCTCTCCCGCTTCCACCCTTCACCTCCATACTCCGCATCCCTCCTCCCTCCCCCGCGACCCTCCCCCGATCCCCTGCGTTCCTTCCCCATCCCCCGCTTTACGCAGGGGTCCGCTCGGCTCCCGTTCCTATGGTGTGCACCTACTGAGCGGTCCCCGTCAGGCGCTTCGCGCCAGCTCCCCCAAAGGGGGAGCTCTTTTGTGTGGGAGGACCAGTGACCTCTCCCTCTGGGAGAGGGTTAGGGTGAGGGGTCGTCCTCGGTCACGGTGACTGTGGCCGATCCCTTGCCGTCCACGATCTTGGCGCCGACTCCGCCTTGCAGGGTGAGGGTGACGGTTCCATCGCCGTCAGCAAACCCGTCATCACGGGTTGTCACGGTGATCGTGAGCTCCGAACCTGGGGTGAGGAAGAGGCCTCCACGATCTCTGGTTTCGCTGCGCGCACCAATTGGGATTGTGGCGAAGGCGCTCGCGCCGCTTCGTTCCACCTTGATCTGACTGAGGCGCGCCTTCGAGCTGGATATGATGTAGGTCACCGAGATTGTCTCCGTAATCGCTGGCGCGGCAGAGATCGTGAAGACTGCGTCGCCGCCCTCCGCGATGGGACTGCTACCCGCCGTTACTGAAAGGTGTGGTGTTCCACCGGTGATTGTGTCGCCAGGGTCGAACAGGGTGACGGACGCGGTGTTGGCGTTGCCCAGCGTGTAAGTGGAAGGATCCGTCGGAGTATCTAGCATGACTGTGACCGTGCCACCGCCGTTCATCATGTTGTTGGATGTTGGAACCGAGAGAGTCCCGATACCTGTTGCGGCGGAGATGGTAACGTTCGTGGGAACTGAACCAGTGATGACATTGGTTGGTGTGGCCGTGACGGTGATCGGAACGATCAGATCGTTCTTCGGCGCTGGTGTTGCGGTGATTGTGAAGCTGGCGGGCGTGCCTTCGTGTACGTTTCGATCAGTTTCGACGTTGATGCTTGGATCTACCATGCTCAACTCGGCGCATGCCTCGATCTCGCGAAGTGTTTCGGCGGTGCGTCCCCAGTTGAACCCATCCATAACACCCATCACAAGGTTGCCCGGGATCAGTTTGGGATACCGACCCTGAATCTCGGCCGCCTCTGCGGCAGTCATCGGTGTCAACGGTGGGTTGTACGCCTTTGTCAAAGTCGGATCGCCGTAAGCGAGACGGACACGGTCCCAGCTTCTCGGCAGGGCGGCCCCGAACGCGCTTTGCCGCCAGCCCTTCACCCAGCTCAGCGGGACTCGTCCAACGTTGTTGCCCTTTAGGGGAATGGTGTTGATGCTGACTTTGACGTTGTTGTGTTCAGAAACCATGTAACTGCCGTGTTCCACGAGTGAAAACTTGAAAGTCGAACGCGGTGTGTTCAATAGATTGGCTTTGGTGCGGACGTTCAACGTTCCTGTGGTTGCACCACCAGGAATTGTGACCTCAAGATCGTACTCAAAGCGGTCGGCAGTGCCATTGAAGCTGCAACTCGTGATCGAGATGTTGTTTGGGTTCCAAGCACCGCTCGGCGATGTGACGTGACCGCCATGTTGCGTCATCCTGACCTTGACTGTGAGGTCGCTTGACGGTGCCGTATCGGCGGTGACAGTTACGGTAAACGCGTTGCCTTCGGGGATAACACGTTTTCCGTTGGCCTCGGCCCTGGCAGGCACGCTGGTGTCGATGGAGATACTCGGTCCCGAAACCTGCGTCGGTTGTGCCGACTGCGGGGATTGTAGTGCGGCAAAGGTGAAGTCGTTATCGGCGATCTGGATGTAGCGGAAGCTGTCGTTCAGTGATACGTCGTAACCAGTTCCCGTGCCAACGGTGATTGCGAGAGAGCCGTCATTCTCGGGGGTGTCATCGTTGGTGGTGGAGATCGTGTGCGTGACGCTGCCGCTCGTAGGGATAGTCACCGTCTGCGAGCCGCTCGCGACCCCGAAATCGCCCGTGGCAAGGATTGAAAGCGGCACAGTTAACGGCGAAGGCGGAGCGGGAGTTGACGTGATCGTGAGCGTCACATCGTCCCCTTCGACAATCGACATATGGCCGCTCGAGATGCCCACCTGCGGCAGTGGCGGATCGTCGTCGTCCTGCACGGTCAGCGTCGCTGAGCCGGCCGTCGACGAGATGGTGTAGCCCGAGCCGGGATCGATCGTCGCCGTAACCGTGCCGTCCGGCTCGTCGATGCTGTCGGCGTAGGTGGAGAGTTTCATCGTCCACGAGCCGCTCGTCGGGATCGGGGCGCTGTAGGTCGTGGCAGCGACGGCGTAGGAGCCTGTCGCCGTAACGGTCACGTCGACGTTGAGCGGGGTGGTGGGCGCTGGGGTCGCGGACACAATGAAGGTGAGAATGTCGCCCTCGACGACGTCGGGGCCTGCGGTAACGCTGATCTTGGAGGTGACGCCAGGCTGCTGCGTCTGCTTTGCTTGCGGTGTGGGCTGAACGGACTTGGCTTCGATGCAATCGAGCGCCTTACGCACGGGCTGCCATCCGAGCCAGCGCGACTCGCGCGTCCGAGCATCGGCGGCCGACATCGGGGTGAGTTGCGAGTCTTGGACGTCGCCGAAGGCGATCAGTACGCGCTCCAGTTGGTCCCGAACCCGGGCGACCGATGCTTGTTGATCTCGTAGTAGTGACGCACTTTCTCCAACAGAGCATCGGAGACGCAGTCTGTGGCGGGCTGGCGTTGGACATGGTCCGGCAGGACCGCGTCATGCGTTGTTGCATGGAGATTTTGCCTGGACCCAAGCAGGACCATCGCCGCGAGCATCGCCACCAAGGCCAACCATCGAATCGGCAATGCCCGGCCCATCAGATCACCTCCCTGCTTCCTCAACAGATTTTAGTGGAATCTTTGCGGCTCCGCGATGCTTGGATTGGTGGACTGTTTACGGGATGCGTACGGGATGCGTACGGGAACTGCTCGGCAGGGGAGGTACCGTTTGGGTGCGGCGAGAGCGAACGAAGGCGGCTGATAGGCTTGCTCAATGACGACTCAAATGGCTCCTTCGTTGGCGGATGTAGCAGAGACGGCGGCGCGTGTACGCGAGTCCGTGGGGCGGGTGATTGTCGGGCGAGAGCAGGTTCTGGATTACACGCTCGCTGCGATCCTGTCCGAGGGTCACATTCTGCTCGACGACGTGCCGGGACTGGGCAAGACGATGCTGGCCAAGTCCTTCGCCCGCTCGATCGGCTGCTCGTTCCGTCGGATCCAGTTCACGCCGGACCTGCTCCCTTCAGATGTGACTGGGGTCAACATCTACAACCAGAAGTCGGGCGAGTTTGAGTTCCGCGCCGGGCCGCTGCTGGCTCAACTTGTGCTCGCCGACGAGATTAACCGCGCCTCGCCCAGGACCCAGGCAGCGCTGCTCGAAGCGATGGAAGAGCGTCAGCTCACCGTCGAGGGCGAGACGATGGCGATGCCGCGTCCGTTCCTCGTGATTGCGACGCAAAATCCAGTTGAACTCGAAGGCACGTTCCCGTTGCCCGAGGCGCAGCTCGACCGGTTCCTCCTGCGACTGCGCATGGGCTATCCCGACGCCGCCGAAGAGGACGCTATTCTGCAGCGCTTCGAACGCTCGCAGCCACTGGAGGAACTGAACCCGGTGGTCGAATCCGAGCAACTGCGCCAGATGGTCAAGACGGTGGAGGACGTTCGCGTCAGCGACACCGTGCGCGGCTACATCGTCGAGATCGTGCAGGCCTCCCGACAGGAGAAGGCGTTCGAACTTGGCGCTTCCCCGCGCGCGTCGCTCGCGCTCTTGCGCACGACCCGCGCCTTGGCTGCGATTCGCGGACGCGACTTTGTGCTGCCCGATGATGTGCAGGAAATGGCGCGTGTCGTCCTGCCGCACCGATTGATGCTCTCCGCCGACGCTCGCTTGCGCTCATCGACGCCGGAATCGCTGCTCGAACAGATGCTGAGCCGCGTTCCAGTGCCGATTGAAGCCGCGGCCGCCGGTAGCTAACTCATTTCCAGAGTTCGAGGAGGTTCGCCATGTCGATGATGGGCGGCATGGGCGGTGGCGGCATGTTGACCGAGTTCGAGGCCGAGGCTCGCCGTGACGATCGGGAGAAGAAGATCGTCTCCGGCGAGTGGGGTTTCCGGCACGACAACCGCTTCATTCGCGCGATTTGGCCGGCGGCCGCCGTGTTGGTGGTCGTCATCGGCGTGTCTGCTGGCGAAATCATCGTTTCACTCGTCGCCGCGACCGTCCTGGTCGCCGGTTGGGCCGCCTGGACCTGGACCCGCTATGCCCTCAATCGGCTGGAATCCCAAGTCGAGATCTCGCAGACCCACGCTTTTGTCGGTGAGACGCTGGGACTCACGCTGAAGCTGGAGAACCTCAAGATCATTCCCCTGACTGCGCTCCAGGTGCGAATCAATCTGCCCGAAATTCTCGAGCCGTCCACCCAGCCCTTCAGCAAACTGCACGAGTCCGCGCCCAACGAAGGTGTCGTCGTGCGCTCGACATCGATGCGATGGTACGAGCGGTTGACCTGGTCGTTTGATATCCCCCTCGTAACCCGTGGCCATTTCCAACTGGCTCGGATTGACCTCAAGTCGGGCGACCTCTTCGGGGTCTATCGGCGCGATCGCACCGATGAGGCTGAGCACACGTTGTGGGTGTATCCGGAAGTCATCGCGCTTGACCGGCTCGGTCTGCCGCAGTTGCGACCGCAGGGCGAACGTCGCGGCGGGCAACGTCTGTTCGAGGACCCAACCCGCCTGCAAACGATCAGTGACTACCGGCCCGGCGATCCGATGAAGAAAGTCGACTGGAAAGCCACCGCGCGACGGCAACAGTTGCAATCGCGCGTCTATGACCCGTCAAGCGACCTCGTGGCGATCGTCGCGCTGAATGTGTCAACACTGCCGCACGCCTGGCAAGGATTCTTTGGCGACATCTTCGAACGGGCCGTGTCGGTCGCGGCCTCAATGGCCAACGACTTCGCTCAGGATCGTGTCCCGGTCGGCCTACTCGCCAATTGCACCTGGCCGGGACATGACACAGCGATTCGCGTCCCGCCGTCACGCGCCCCAGGTCAGATGACGCACATCCTCGAAGCGCTGTCGATGGCCGACGTGTTCACCCTCGTGCGCATCGAGCACATGCTCAGCGAAGAGCGTCTGGGCTATGGCTCCACGCTGGCTCTCGTCACCGCCGTGTTGACGCCGGCCCTGGAGTCGTCGCTGCATCGGCTGAAGCGACACGGCACCCAGATTGCGTTGATCTACGTCGGCATCGACGATCCGCCGTCCACATTTGCCGAGTCGCCGGTCTACGACATCCGTTCCGCGCTCGAGGGTCTGCACTTCGAGCGAGTCGGTGAGTCAGGGCCATGGGCGCGCACGGATCGCCTCTACGCCAGCGAGCGACCAGCCGAGCCGACAGAAGACGTGGACGTGCCGACGTTCGTCGGAGCCGATGAGTCTCCGAACGGGACGGAAGATGCGGCCCAGCCTGTGGCGATGTCGGCGGTAGCTCCTTCGGCTGCTCCTGAGCCTGCAACAACTGCTTCGAGAACCGACAACCCCTGGTCGCGACCGGGTCAATCTTCATGAGCGCAGCCGCAACGACCATTGGTGCGATGACCGCCGGGCGCAGAACCGAGCACGCCTACACGACCGCGCTGCTGCTGTCCGAGATCATCCTGCTCGTCCTGCTGGCAAAGTTGATTCCGCGGCTGATCTCTTACGACGCCGGCGAAACGCTGTCGGTATGGGCGGTCGGCGGGACGGTCGTGCTCGGGTTCCTGGTGTCGCGTTGGCTGGGCAACCCCGAGTTTTCGATGAAGAAGCGCTTCTGGTTAGGTTTGGGCATCACCCTGATCGCCCTGCAAGTCATTGGCTCGATCGACCTGTCTGAAACCGCCCGGATCTGGGACATGTCCTGGGTCCTCGAACTGGGACGTCCGTCGAGTCTGGTCTGGCGTGAGCAGGTCATGCTCGATGACGGCACGTTCATCCCCGGCGAAATCGACCAGCTCTTCGCCGCCTTGATGCTGATCCCGATCTGGTTTCGCGGTGTGTCTCTCGGCAGCACTGACCTGGTCGAGCGTCCATTCGCCAGTTACGCGGTCACCGGACTGATCCTGATTGCCATTTCGTTCCCGTTGGCGGATAACGCAGGTGTCGATTCGCACGTTCGTGGGTTGGCCGTCGTCTGGGTCGTCGTTTGCCTGCTGGCGGTTGCACTGAAGAACGCGGCCAACACTGACCAGGTCCAGGGACTCGGCGCCGCTCAGACGGGAGCATCAATCGCCGCGACACTGATCGCGTTGGTGTTCGGCGTTGTGATTTTCTTGCTGCTGGTGACGGGAGTCGTCGGTCTGATTGCGGGCTCCGGAGTGGTTGAGCCGGTACTCAGCGTGCTCGGCGTCGTGCTGCGCGCGATCATCACAGCGATCACCTACATCTTCTGGCCGCTGTTCTGGTTGGTCGAGCAGCTCAGAGATGCGATTGGCCAGCCGAATCAGGAAGTGTTCGAGCAGATTGGTGAGGGTGTCGGCAGGCCCCTCGATGTCGAAGGCGAGGAAGTGGGCGAGCCCGATCCAACGCCCGGCATTGTCTTGGCACGTGTCTTTGGCGGGATCGGCGCGGTCCTCGTCTTCGGGCTGCTGGCCTTCTATCTGTTCCGACGGTTCGTCAACCGGGAAGCCCGAGTCGAAGAGGTTAGAGAGTCATTGTGGTCTGAGGCTGATGTGATTGGCGACCTGCTCTCGGGTTTGCGTGGCCTGCGCTCCCGATTCCAACGCGGCAGCGAAGCCCATGTCGCCGACGCGCCCATCGCCGAGCTCTATTTCGACGTGCTCCAGCACGCCGAAACCAAGGGTCAGATCCGAGCCATCCACCGCACGCCACTGCAGTTCTCTGAGGCGCTCGAGCGCCAGTACCACAGCCCGACGCCCAGGCGGATCTCGTCGGCGTTCAGCGACTTTCGCTACGGCGGACGCCAACCCAGCCAGGCCGACATGAATTCAATGCAGCAAAGCTGGGACGCGCTCAAGGACGGGCCGTCCTGATCCGTCCGTTGTCAATGCGATGACTGTCGAGTCCGCGTCGATGTTGCCCGCGTAGGCGAAGTCGGCCTGGAATCCTAGTCGCTGCAGATGATCACCATGCGGTGAATCGGCGAAGGCGCGACTGGGAGCGCGACCGTAGGACTGGTACAGCTTGAGCGCCAGCCTCGCACCGCCGCGCAGCACGACGTTCGGCAGCAGCCTGCGGAGCCTGTTGACGTAGGCGCCAGCGGCAAACGAATCCTCGACCGACGGCGCAGTCCCACCGTGATCCCCGCTGCAAACGAGGACTATCTGTGCCGTTCCGTGTTGCAGGACATAATCCAACGAGGCCGACATGTTGCGCAGGCAGCCCGACAGCACCAGGTCTGCCTCCATCGACCCGACCAACGTGCGCGTACCGTTGCTGGTCACATGCACGACCGTCCAGCCGCTGACGTCCATTGAATCAAACTCGGTTGGTGAGTTGCCAAAGTCGGCCTGAGGTGGCGGTAGCGCGCCGACCTCTCCGATCAAGCGACTGCCCGGCAAGGTGTCGTGCAGGGCGTCGCGCAGGTTGACGCCGGCTGTGAAGTCCGCAACCGGGTACACCGCCGCGGCCCCGCCAGCAAACAGCGCAGCATGCACGGTGGTCGCGCGGAAGATGTCGAGGACGATCACCGACGTCCCCTGGAGCACCGACGCACCGTCACGCACCGAAGCCGGGGGCGGTTGGAAGTAGACCTGGACCTCTGGGGATTGCCGGTTTGACACCTCCGCAGCCTACGACGAGGCCGACTGGGAGATACGATTGCGGCATGTCACATACACGATCACGGGCGCCGTTCGCGCAACATCTCGCAGCAGCCATGGACGCCTCCGACTCACTGATTTGCGTCGGACTCGATCCACAACCGGCGCGCACCTCAGCAGATGAGATCTTCGCCTTCAACACTGGGGTGATCGAGGCGACGGCCGACCTCGTGTGCGCGTACAAGCCGCAGTCGGCGTTCTATGAGGTCGGCGGCAATGTCGGATGGCAGGCGCTCAAGGACACGATTGCCATGGTCCGCCAGATCGCACCGAACGCCTTCGTCATCCTCGATGCCAAGCGCAACGACATCGGCAACACCGCCGAGGCCTACGCGGCAACCGCGTTCGACTGGTTCGGCGCCGACGCACTGACGATCAATCCATACCTGGGCGGCGACGCCGTCGCGCCGTTCCTCAATCGTCCCGACCGTGGCGCATTCGCTCTTTGCCGAACCTCGAATCCCGGAGCGGCCGATCTGCAGTCGCTGGGCATGGCGAGCGGCGAGCCGCTCTACATGACTGTTGCCGAGCGAGCGCGTGTCTGGTCCGAGCAGCATCATCGAAACCTGGGACTGGTGGTCGGCGCGACCTGGCCCGACGAACTAGCCCAGGTTCGCGCTCGCTGCCCAGAGATGCCCATCCTGCTGCCGGGCATCGGCGCGCAGGGCGGAGACCTGGAGGCATCAGTGTCTGCGGGTGTTGACGCCGATGGCCTCGGATTACTGGTCTCGGCGTCTCGCTCCGTGATCTACGCCGGCGGCGCCGATGAGATCAGGCAGGCAGCATCCGACCTGCGTGAGGCAGCCAACGCGGCGAAAGCCGCACCCAGGCCGTCGTGACCAGCGACGCCGATTCAGACGCGGCGACGCCTCCCGCACCGCCCGTCGGCAATCTCTTCCGCAACCGACCGTTCCTCGCGCTCTGGTCGGCGACCGGCATCCAACTGATTATTAACTCGGCCCTGCAGTTCGTGCTGCTGATCTGGGTCCTCGAACAGACAGGGTCGCCCTTCGCGGCGACGCTGCTCGTGATCTGCCTCGCCGCTCCGCCCGTGTTGATGGGCGCCGGAGCCGGAGTGCTACTCGACCGCATGGACAAACGTCGAGTGCTGATCATCGCCGTGGTGATCCGCTCCGGACTGACCGCGCTGTTGCTGATCGCCGACAACGTCTCCGTCGGCGCGGTCTATGCCGTCGCGTTCGGGACTGCGACTGCCGGCCAATTTGCGATTCCTGCCGGAGCGGCTGCGTTGCCGCGCTTTGTCGCCCGAGAGCAACTGCTCTCAGCCAATTCGGCGTTTCAGTTCACGGCGATGTCGATGCAACTGATCGGACTGGTCATGCTCGCGCCGATCATGCTCAAGGTGCTCGGCTTCGATGTCTCCTACATCGTGAGCGCGGCTGCATTGTTCGCTTCAGCGTTCCTGCTGGCGTTGCTGCCCCCGCTGAGTCCGCTGCACAAGGTCGCGCACCGAGTCGCCGATGATGTCGGTCAGATCCGCGCTGCGCTTGCGACCACGATGCACGACATTCACTCCGCGGCCAACATGGTCTGGCAGGATCGGCTGACGGCCGTCGCGCTGATTCAACTGATCTCCGGCGTCATGCTGCTCTTCATGTTCGCTGTGCTGGTCCCGCAGTTCGTCCATGATGTCCTCGGCCGGGCCGAGGAAGACGCGGTCTTCGTCTTCTGGCCCACGGGCGCCGGCGCGCTGCTGGCACTCATCCTCGTGCCTCGATACGGACATCGCATCGGCATCACGATCATGGCCTCGATCGGTCTGGCCGTGATCACGGTGATCGTGACCATGTTTGGTGTACTCGACTTCCTGCGCAGTGGTGATTCGTCGCAGGACTGGCTGCTGCTCGCGACTCTGATCCTCGCCTTCCCACTCGGTGTCGCCTACGCCATGGTCAATGCGCCGGCGCAGACGCTGCTACAGGAGCGCTCGCCGCCGGAGATGCGTGGTCGCCTCTTCTCGGCGCAAATCATGGTCGCCAACGCCGTCTCGATGTTGGCGCTGTTGTTGGTCGGCGGGATCTCCGATGCTGCCGGCGTCCGCCAGGGACTGTTCGTCCTGGGCGGCGGGCTCTTCCTGGTGACGCTCGGATCGCTCTGGCTGGGCCGCCGAGGTCCGACGCATGCACCGCCGCCTCTGGCGCCACAGTGATTCCCAGCTCGACAACTGCGAGTTCGACAATGGAGCGCATCGCTGTTGCGGCGATAACGCAATTGCTCAGGCGCGGCCTACGCTAATCTGACACGGCAGACGCTGTAGGACGTATCGGGGAGGGCACGCGACATGAAAGAAGTCACGATCGAAGCGCTTCGCGTCTCGCTGATGAACTACAACCGCGTTGTGGTGCTCAAGGAGAAGGACGCCGACCGCTACCTGACCATCTACATCGGCGCGGCCGAGGCCGACGCCATCGCGATCCGGCTGCAGAATGTATCCGTCCAGCGACCGATGACTCACGACCTGATGACCAATGTGATGAAGGAACTCGGCGCCAGCGTGACCAAGGTCGTCGTCACCGAAGTCCGCAACGACACCTATTTCGCGCGCTTGTTCCTCGATGTGAACAACGAGCAGGTCGAGATCGACACCCGCCCCTCCGACGCCATCGCGCTCGCGGTCCGCGCCGAGGCTCCGATCTTTGTCGAGGATTCCGTGATCGATCAGGCCGGCGTGCTGCTCGACGACGAAGGGCTCGTCGCCGGCGACGAGGAAGGCCGTCCCGAACCCGTCAAGCCGGAAGAACTCGAGAAGATGTCCGCCTTCCGCGACTTCATCGAGTCGCTCGACATGGATGACTTCGAGTAAGGCATACATTCCGTCATTCCCGTGCCCCGACGTCGGACTCTTGATGAGAGCGGCGACCGATTGACACGCGGCGACATACCCGCGGCAAGGAGACCTTCGAATAACTCAGTTTCCCGTCCCCGCCCCCGAGCGGGGACCCGCCTTGGTAAAGCCCAGGCTGCTCGGATAGGTTCCGGTTGACCAGATACCAGTGATAAACATGGCCGCCGGCAAGAAGCCAGAGAAGGAGCAGGCCCCCGCTCGGAGGCGGGGGCGGTTGAGGGGTTATTCAACGGTCTCCGACAAGCGCAGGTATGACGGGATGGGGCGCGAATCTCGAATGGGATATCTGACAAGGCTTGGAGTAATCCGCGACACAAATCGCAGCCTTGCCCGGAAAAGATTGTGCGCAGTTCTTACCGCATCTTGTCGGAAGTGAACTTTGTGATAATCTTCGCATTGCTCCAGCAGGGGGAATCCCCATGAGACAGTGGCCACCGGCCATGCAGCTCATGGGGATTGGCTGGTACGTCGCCACGTGCATCGTGTTCGGCGTTGTCGGCGGAGTCCTGTTGGACGATGAGTTGGGTACGGGATTTGCCCTTACCCTGATCGGGCTCGCACTGGGACTGGCATCGGCTGGCTGGGGTGGGTACCGAATGTTGCAAGATATGTTCGCCGCGCAGGCGAAAGAACGACAAGACGAGCAACGGCGCGCATCTCCCGATGAGGCGCTGGCGGACGACGGACAGGACGAGGAGGAGCGCGGGTGAGCCGAACACGCCTGATCATCATCGCGACCCTCGCGTTCATCGTCATCGGGTTCTTCCTGATGCGAGCGCCGGCTCCCGTCATCGCGCTCGCCGCTGAGCCAGTGATCTCCATCGGCTCTTACGAAATCACCAACACGATCCTTTCTGCCTGGGTTGTGATCGTCCTGCTCGCCATCGCCGCCTTCGTCGTCTACCGACGCACCCGCGATGTCGAGGCGGCCATGGTCCCGTCCGGCTTCCAGAACCTCGTTGAGGCCATCTACGAGGCCTTCCTCGGCATCTCCCAGCAGGTCGGCGGTGAGCGCAACGGCAAGAAGTTCTTCCCCTTCGTCTTCACCATCTTCATCTTCCTGCTGGCCGGCAACTGGTTCGGTCTATTCCCCTGGAACAACGTCATCGGCCCGGTCGAGAACTACCGCTATCACTACCTCCACGAGATGGAGTACAGCGTGCTTGAGGTCGCCGATGAGATGAAACATGGCGAGCGAGCACTGACCGTCAGTGAGATTGACGCGATCAATCACGCTTTCACCCACGCCTATTTCGATCCGATCCCGTTCGCGAAGGTCAAGGGTGACCCGAACCTCAGTGGTTTCAGCGAAGTACACACCTATGCGGACGCCGAAATTTTCTTCCGGCGCGAGAGCGGCGTACTCAGCGATACCGAAATCGCTGTCCGGGCCGAGTTCGCTCATCATCCACTTCCTCATGATCTCGACGGTGCGAACCTGATCGAAGAGATTGATCATCGACTCGAGGCGGCGGGCATCCACCACGATGACTTGCATGACGCCTGGGCATTCAACTTGCCGCTCGTCGCCGCCGATGCTGAGCTCGTCCGAGCGACCGGTCCGATCATGAATCGCACCGGATTCAAGATCATCCCGCCGCGCACCCTCTTCGACGAACCGCGCGACTTTTCCTACGACGCATTCGCCGAGCCGATTGTGATCGAGCCGGCCGCGGATGGCACTGCTGCGCAAATCTGCCTGATCGAGTGCGAGCAACAGATCGGCGACCATGAGCCCATGGTGATGCCGACCACGGTCAACACCGCACACATCGGCTTTGTCCTGCGGCTCGAGGAAAAGGGTTTCGAGGACGCGACGGTCGGTCATATCTTCCCGATCTTCCGTTCACTCGCCTCCGACGTGAACCTGCCGCTGGCGCTCGCGCTCTGGTCCTTCCTCGCCGTGCAGTACTTCGGTATCCGCGGCGTCGGCGCCGGCGCCAACTTCGGCAAGTACATCGGCGTCGGCTCGCACGCGATTGTCAAGGGTCCGATGGGCGTCTTCGTCGGAGTCCTTGAAATCGTCTCCGAGGTCGGACGCATCATCTCGTTCACCTTCCGTCTCTTCGGCAACATCTTTGCCGGCGAGGTGGTGCTCTTTATCTCAATGTTCCTGGTCGCCTTTGTGGTGCCGACGGTTTTCTTCGGTCTCGAAGTGTTCGTCGGCTTCATCCAGGCGTTTGTCTTCGCCATGTTGACGCTTGTCTTCGCCTCGACTGCGGTCGGCGACCATGACGAGCACCACGACGAGGCGGCAGAACACTAGGCAACAGCGGCACAGCGGCGGCGCCCGGTTAGGACTCCGCCTTTTGCAACACAGCGTGCAGCGCGGTCACAGACGACCGCTCGGAGAGGACACGGAATGCTCGACCTGATTCTGCAGATCGGCGACGACGGGATGAAGTATGTCGGGGCCGCGCTGGCCATGGGCCTTGGGGCCATCGGGCCGGCGCTCGGTATCGGCATGTTGGCCGGCCGCGCTCTCGAAGCGCTCGGCCGCAACCCAGACGCCGCTCCCGTGATCCAGACCAACATGATCCTCGGTATCGCGTTCACCGAGGCGATCGCGATTTACTCGCTGGTCGTCGCCGTCATGGTCGGATTCGTCTTCTAGCCTCCGCTCACGAGTTGCGGTTGGCCAGTTGCGGCTGGTCAATTGCGGCTGGAAGGCGCCGGACCGAGCAGCGAGTGGATGCGTAACGCCCGACCGGGCGCTCCGAACGACCCGCTGACGGAGATGGCACACTGAACAGACTGATTGGCAGGATGGTATGGACGCACTAGGCCTTAACCTGGCCGGACTGATCACACATTTCATCAGTTTCGGCATCCTGTTCGCGTTGCTGTTCGTCCTGCTCTACAAGCCGCTCGGCCGCGTCCTCGATGAGCGACGCAAGCGGATCGAAGAGGGCTTGACCGCTTCCGAGCGTGCTCAGGAAGCAGCGGAAGAAGCACGAGCTGAAGCTCGCGCGGAAATCCAGTTGGGTCGTGACGAGGCTCAGCGCCTCGTCGCACAGGCCCAGGAACTTGGTCAGCGGATCGAAGCGGAAGCGCGTGAGAACGCCGTCGCCCAGGCCGAGCAACTGATCGAGCGAGCCCGCTCGGAGATCGAGCAGGAACGCGACCAGGCCGTGCAGCAACTGCGCAACGAGTTCGCCGGGATGGCGATCACCGCCGCCGAGCGCGTCATTGGACAATCGCTCGACGCCGACGATCACCAGCGACTCATCTCTGATGTGCTGGCCGATGCGTCCAGCGGTCAGCAGAACTAGCAGGTCAATGCAGGACAAGTCTGCGAACACAGCGATGACAGCAACGACAGTGAAGCGGAGCGAATCGTGGCGCTGAGCGACCCTGCCGCACGACGATATGCGGACGCTGTCTTTGGCATCGCCCACGACACGGCCACGCACGACCGCTGGTTGGCCGATCTCGACGACATCGCCGAGCTCTTCGCCGAACCAACTGTCTATGGGTTCCTCGTCTCGACCCGCGTCCCACAGGCCGAGAAGGAACAGATCCTCGACAATGCGCTGCCCGACCTGCAGACGGCCGCTGGCAGTTTCGCCAAGCTGCTCGTGCGCAAGCGACGCGCCAACCTCGCGCCGCAGGTGATCGAGGCCTTCCGCGAGCGCCTGAACAGCGTGCGCGGCGTCGCCGAAGCCACAGTCACCACTGCGGTGCCGCTGTCCGATGAGGCACGCGCCGCCGTTGAAGAAGCGGTCCGGCGATACACCAGCGCCGAGACCGTCTCGCTCAGCGAAACAGTCGACAACACGATTATTGGCGGCGCGGTCGTCAAGATCGGCGACCGCATCATTGACGGATCCGTCCGTACGCGGCTATCCACCATGCGCCGATCCCTGGCACAGGGCTAAGCGCAGGGCAAAGCACACCGAAGGAGTCAGCATCATGGCTGTCCGACCAGAAGAAGTCGCTGCACTGATTCGGCAGCAGATCGAAGGCTTCGAGAGCCAGGTCGTCTCGGCTGAGGTCGGCACGGTCGTCGAAGCCGGCGATGGTATCGCCCGCGTCTACGGCCTCGCCGGCGCACTCTCGGGCGAGCTGCTCGAGTTCCGTCCCAAGGATGGGTCCGACCCAGTCATGGGTCTGGCGCTGAACCTCGAAGAAGAAATCGTCGGCGCCGTCATCATGGGCGACTACCGCGTGATTGAAGAGGGCGACGAAGTCCGCTCGACCGGAACCGTCGCCGAGGTCCCCGTCGGCGAGCAGCTCATCGGTCGCGTGGTCAACGCGCTTGGCGAGCCGATCGACGGCAAAGGCCCGATCGGCGCCACCGAAACCCGCGCCGTTGAGCGCATCGCACCCAACGTTGTCACCCGCGCCTCCGTCGACACACCCGTCCAAACCGGCATCCTCGCCATCGATTCACAGATTCCGATCGGCCGCGGACAGCGCGAGTTGATTATTGGCGACCGCCAGACCGGCAAGTCCTCGATCGCCATCGACACCATCATCAACCAAAAGGGTCAGGACCTGATCTGCATCTACGTCGCCATCGGCCAGAAGCAGGCGAAGGTGACCAACGTCGTCGCGACGCTCGAAGAGCACGACGCGATGGGCCACACGATCGTGGTCAACGCCGCGTCGGCCGAGTCGGCGGCGCAGCAGTACCTCGCCCCGTACTCAGGCGTCGCAATGGCCGAGTACTTCATGGAGCGCGGCCAGGATGCTCTGATCATCTACGACGACCTCTCCAAGCACGCCTGGGCGTACCGCCAGATTTCCCTGCTGCTGCGTCGGCCACCTGGCCGCGAGGCGTACCCGGGTGATGTCTTCTACCTGCACTCCCGCCTGCTCGAGCGCGCCGCCAAGCTCTCCGATGAGAACGGTGGCGGTTCAATCACCGCCCTGCCGATCATCGAGACCCAGGCTGGCGATGTCTCCGCCTACATCCCGACGAACGTGATTTCGATCACCGACGGCCAGATTTTCCTCGAGGCCGACCTGTTCAACGCCGGTCAGCGACCGGCGGTGAACGCCGGCGTCTCGGTTTCGCGAGTGGGCGGCTCCGCCCAGAAGCGCGCGATGCGCTCGGTCGCCGGTCAGCTCCGGATTGACATGGCGCAGTTCCGCGAGCTGCAGGCCTTTGCCCAGTTCGGAACCTCCGACCTCGACGCCGCGACGCGCCGCCAGCTCGAACGAGGTCAGCGGCTTTCCGCACTCCTCGTCCAGCCCGAGCAGCAGCCGCTCGCCATGTCGACCCAGGTCGCGTTGCTCTACGCCGCCAACTCAGGCGTGCTCGACGACGTGCCGGTGAACAAGGTCAACGACTTCGCCAATGGAGCCAGCGAATTCCTCAACACGTCGCACCGTGACCTACTCAGCACGATCAACGATTCTGGTCTACTGTCCGACGATGACGAGTCGGCGCTGACCTCAGCACTGCAAACATTCAAGGACACCGTTCCCTTCTAGGTCAGTCGGTCGAGTCTGAACCGACAACTCTGAACCGACAACCTAGAGCAACAGAGAGCAGTAGGGGTCGATGGCCAACACCCGCGAAATCCGACGGCGTATCCGCTCGGTCGAGAACACGGCCAAAATCACCAACGCGATCCAGCTCGTGGCGGCGTCCAAGATGCGCCGCGCCCAGGACCGCGCGCTTCAGGCCCGACCCTACGCCGAGAAGATGCAGTCCGTGCTCGGACACCTCTCCTCGGTCGCCGGCGATCCCGATAGCGCACATCCGCTGCTCGAGCGCCGAGAGATTAACGAAACGACCGTCATCCTGATCACCCCCGACCGCGGACTCTGCGGCGGCCTGATCGCCAACCTCGAGCGCCACACGGGCGAAATCGTGCTGGGACCCGAAGCCGGCGGCTCGGGTGAACTCTCGATGATCCCGGTCGGTCGCAAGGGCGGCGACTACTTCCAGCGCTTCGGTATCAACTTCCGAGCCAGCTTCCAGGAGATGGGCGATTACCCCGGTCTGGCCGAGACCCAGCCAATCTCACGCATCGCCATCGACGACTACACCAATGGCCGCGTCGACCAGGTCTTGCTGGTCTACGCATCCTTCATCAACACCGTAACCCAGGTTCCGGTGACCGTGCCGATCCTGCCCGTCGAGCCGCCCGCCAGCGCTGACGACGATGGCTCCGGCGAGAGCCAGTACATCTTCGAGCCGTCCCCCCAGGAAGTGCTCGCCGATCTGCTGCCGCGCTACGTCGACCTGTTGATTTACCAGGCCGTGCTCGAAGCTGCCGCTTCCGAGCAGTCGGCGCGCATGGTCGCCATGCGCAACGCCACAGACGCGGCCAACGACATGATCTCCGACCTCACACTCGTCTACAACAAGGCCCGCCAAGAGCAGATCACATCCGAACTGCTCGACATCACCGGCGGCGTCGAGGCGCTCAAGGGTTAGCTCATGCCGTCAGCAGTCATCTTCGACATGGACGGTGTGCTGCTGGACTCCGAGCCGCTGCATTACGAGGCCGTTCGGCAGATCCTCGCCGAGCAGGGCGTCGATTTCCCACTCGAGGACTACTTCCGATACCTCGGCACGACGCTGACCAGCACCTGGGATGACCTCTGCGAGCGCTATCCAATTGCGATGCCGTTCGAAGCATTCGAGACCCGCTACAACGCCGACGTCCTTGTTCAGTACCAGGCTGGCGCTCCTCTGATTCGTGGAGCACGCGAGCTGGCGCAGAAACTGACGCACGCAGGCGTGCCAATCGCCGTCGCCAGTTCATCCCACCGCGAGTGGGTCGAGGCCGCGCTGAGCGGCGCCGGCTTGCGCGAGTTCTTTGAGCAGACGACCGCCGGAGATGAGGTCTCACTCGGCAAACCCTCACCCGAGATTTACCTCAAGGCAGCCGAGAAGCTGGGCTTCGACACGGCCGACTGTATCGCCGTCGAGGACGCCCCAGCCGGCGTCGAGTCCGCTGCCGCCGCCGGGATGCGTGTTGTTCTGGTACGCAGCGAACTGACTCACGATCTCAATCTCACCGCCGACTGGGAAGTCGACGATTTGACCCAATTCAAGCTCACTTGGTTGTCCGACCGGACGACCGAACATCCGGCCAATCTGGTCGGCGCGGTCTAACCAGCCCGCAGATGGGAGAACATCATGGCTGATGGCTCAGTAGTCCAGGTAATCGGCACCGTCGTCGATGTCGAGTTCCCGCCCGACAGTCTGCCGTCCTTGTTTAGTGCCGTGACCGTGACGATGGGCAGCGGTACACAGGTCGTGACCGAGGTCCAGCAGCACCTCGGCAACAATCGTGCCAGGTGTCTCGCCATGGACTCCACCGACGGCATGAGTCGCGGCGACAGCGCGGCCGACCTCGGCCAGCCGATCGCCGTGCCCGTCGGCGAAGTGGCGCTGGGACGACTCTTCAACGTCCTGGGCGAGCCCCTCGACGGCCTGGGCGACATGCCGGCAGACGGCGCTCGCTCACCGATTCACCGACTCCCACCAACCTATGAAGAGCAGGCGTCGGAAACGACCATCCTCGAGACCGGCATCAAAGTCATCGACCTGATCTGCCCCTTCACACGCGGTGGCAAGATTGGCGCCTACGGCGGCGCCGGCGTCGGCAAGACCGTCGTCATCCAGGAGCTGATTCGCAACATCGCCACCGAGCACGGCGGGTACTCCGTCTTCGCCGGTGTCGGCGAACGCTCCCGCGAAGGCAACGACCTCTGGCACGAGATGCGGGAATCGGGCGTGCTCGAGAAGACCGTGCTCGTCTTCGGCCAGATGAACGAACCGCCCGGCGTGCGACTCCGCGTCGCCCTCACCGGCCTGACCTTCGCCGAGCACTTCCGCGACGAGCAGGGCCAGGATGTTCTGCTCTTCATCGACAACATCTACCGCTACACGCTCGCTGGTCAGGAAGTCTCTGCGCTGCTCGGCCGCATGCCCTCCGCTGTCGGTTACCAGCCCACCCTCTCGACCGAGATGGGCGAGCTGGAAGAGCGCATCACCTCGACCAACAAGGGGTCGATTACGTCATTCCAGGCCATCTACGTGCCCGCCGACGACTACACCGACCCGGGTGTCGCCACGACCTTCGGTCACCTCGACGCGGTGGTCGCGCTTGAGCGCGCCATTGCCTCGCAGGGTTTCTACCCCGCCGTCGACCCGCTGACCTCGTTCAGCCGCGCGCTCGACCCCAAGATTGTCGGCCAGGAACACTACGATGTCGCCCGCCAGGTGCAGCAGGTGCTCCAGCGCTTCAAGGACCTCCAGGACATCATCGCCATCCTCGGTGTCGACGAACTCTCCGAGGAAGACAAGCAGACCGTTGCGCGCGCCAGACGCATCCAGCGTTACCTGACCCAGCCGTTCTTCGTCGCCGAGCAGTTCACCGGTCTGACGGGTGAGTACGTCTCCGTCCGTGACACGGTGCGCGGCTTCAAGGAGATCCTCGACGGCGCCCACGACGCACTGCCCGAGCAGGCCTTCTTCAACGTCGGCACGATCGAGCAGGCGGTCGAGAAGGGCGCCGCCATCTCCGCCGAGGACGCCGCCTAACGCGCTGCTTTGCCGCTCCCCTTCGGGGGAGACTGAGAGGGGGGCGCATGCCGCTCACGCTCGAAATCATCACCGGCGAGCGCCGATTGCTGCGCCAGGAAGACGTCGACGAAGTCGTCGCTCCGGGCTCGCTCGGCGAACTCGGAATTCTGCCCAATCACGCGCCGCTGATCACCTCCCTCGCGCCCGGCGAGCTGCGAGTCAAGATCGGGAACGGTGTCGAAGAGTATTTTGTCAGTGGAGGCTTCCTCGAGGTCCACTCTGATGGAGTCACCGTCCTCGCCGACGCTGCCGAGCACGGTTCCGAAATCGACGCCGAACGCGCAGAAGAGGCGCGTCAGCGCGCGCTCCAACGTCTCGATCAAGCCACCGACGCCGACCGCGCCCGTGCGCAGGCCGCCCTGTCGCGCTCGCTGCAACGTCTGCGCGTCCTCGAACATCGCCGCCGTCGCGGTGGTGGCGGTCGCGAGATGGCCCGACCAACCGGGTAGCCGGACAGTTCTGAGATGAGGCGCTGCCGCTCGCGGTGAGACGCCCAGGGGACAGCTACAGTCTCTCTATGAGCGCTGACGCCGAACCCTTTCTCAACATCGTCGGACGGCGCCGGCTTGACGGCGAGATCCACGTCAACGGCGCGAAAAATGCCGCGTTGCCCTGTCTCGCCGCCGCATTGCTCTCCGATGAGCCATCGAGGTTGCGCCGCGTCCCAGACATCGAAGACGTACACCGCCTGCTCGAAATCCTCGAGACGCTTGGTATCGAGTCCAGATTCGAAGACAACGAAGTCGAAATTCGGCCATCCGGCACTGGCGCAGGGTCGCCGCCCGACCATCTGGCCGCGGCGTTACGCGCGTCGTTCCTGATTATGGGACCGCTGCTCGCTCGAACCGGGCGGGGCAGCTGTGGCCCACCGGGGGGCGACACCATCGGCCTGCGACCACTCGATGTCCATCACGCCGGATTTCGCGCATTGGGGGCGCTGGTCGAAGTGAGCGAAGAACGAACCGTTGCTCGCGCGCCAAACGGCCTCCACGGCACGACGATCGTGCTGGATTACCCCAGCGTCCTGGGCACTGAAAATCTGCTGCTCGCGGCAGTGCTGGCAAGCGGTCGGACGAAGATCATCAACGCGGCGATGGAGCCCGAGGTCATCTGTCTGGCCAAGATGCTCAATCAGATGGGCGCACGGATATCAGGCGCTGGACAGCACACCGTCACGATTGACGGCGTCGACAGACTGTCGGGATTCAATCAAACGCTGATTCCCGACCGGATCGAGGCCGGCACGCTGCTGATTGCAGCCGCCATTACCGGCGGCCGCGTCTGCCTCACTGGTGTCAACCCGGCCCACTTGGAGTCCTTGCTGGCCAAGCTGGCAGAGGTCGGCATCCCGGTCGAGCGAACCAACAATCAGCTCATCCTCTCGGTCGACCCGAACGCCGAACTCCGTGCGACGAACATCCAGGCGCTCCCCTATCCGGGCTTCGCCACGGATCTTCAGGCGCCGATGACCGCGCTGTTAACTCAGGTCACTGGCATATCGACCGTGCAGGAGCGCGTCTTCGAGGACCGCTTCCACCACCTCGACGAGTTGCGCAAGTTCGGGGCGAGCATCGTTGTTGAGAAATCAGTTCCCCGGATCAACGGCCCGTCCCGACTTTCGGGAGCGGACGTTCACGGCAAGGACATCCGCGCAACCGCCGCGCTTGTCGTCGCGGCGTTGGCTGCCGACGGCGAGAGCCGCGTCTATGGGGTCGATCATCTTGATCGCGCCTATGCCGATCTCCCAGGGCAACTCAGAGCATTGGGCGCCGATATTGAACAGCGCCCAAGCGCCGATACACTGACCAACTGATTACGCTAAACGCTGCAATAGATCCCACCGGAGATCATGTTTTTCACCAAACGACTCGGCATCGATCTCGGAACTTCCAGACTTCGCATCGCTGTGCCCGGACGCGGTGGTCGCATCGTGATCGACGAGCCGACGGTGGTAACACTCTCCGCTGCTGAAAACGCGGTACTCGCCGCCGGCACCGACGCGGCCAACATGATCGGTCGCGCGCCTGAATCGGTCAGCGTGATCAATCCCATGCGCGAAGGCGTGATCGACGATTACCGCATCGTCGAAGCGCTGCTGCGCTACTACATGTCGCTCGTCACCGGCCGCTTCAACCTGGTCCGGCCTGAAGTGATGATTGCGACGCCCGCCGGCGTCACCAATGTCGAGCAGCGAGCCGTCCGCGACGCCGCCGAACAGGCCGGCGCCCGACGCCCCGCGCACCTGATCGCCAATCCATTGGCGGCTGCTATCGGCGCTGGCGTGCCGATGGGAGACGCGCGCGGCGCATTGATCGGCAACCTGGGGGCCGGCAGGTCCGAGGCCGCGGTGCTCTCGATGTACGGCGTCGTCGTCTGGGAATCGGCCCGCACCGGAGGGCAGATCGTGACCGAGGTGATTGCCGAGCACGTCAAGCGAAGGCACAGCCTGCTGATCGGCGAGCCGACCGCCGAGGAGCTCAAGTATGCATCCGCTTCAGCCGTGCCCGTCGAAGATCCTGTGCGCTCCGAGGTCAGAGGCCGCGATCAGTCCAGCGGCATGCCGCGTAGCGTCACCATCACGGCCAACGAGCTGGTCCCCTCGATCCAACAGGTCCTGGAAACCTTCGTCGAAGTCACGCGCAGCACGCTCGAACGCACGCCGCCTGAACTCACCTCCGACATCATCGATCGCGGCATGCTCCTGACCGGAGCAGCAGCGCGGCTCAACGGTATCGATACGTATCTGGCCGAGCAGGTCGGGATTCCGGTCACCATCGCCGACAACGCCGAAGACGCCGTCGCCCTCGGGGCGGCAGAGGCACTCGACAATCTCGATATCGTCGGGCCAAACCTGCTGGCTCAGGAAAGCGCGCTCAGCGCTAGCGAACCGCGCTGACAGCTTTGGCGCTTCTTGGGCGCTTCGCACGATCAGTTCGGGACCACATCCGCTTCGTGATCCTCGACGTATCCGTCGAACGGCTCCTCGAGGTAATAGGCCATGCTCTCCAGCTCCATGACCGGATCGATCTGTTGCAGCCGGACTCCCCGCGGCACGCTCATGCTGACCGGTGCATAGCTCAGAATCGCACGCACTCCGCCATCGACCAGCGTGTCGATCACCGTCGGCGCCGCGTCAGCCGGAACCGCCACGATGCCCATCGAGACCCGAGTTCGTCGCAGGTACTCGGGCAGTGTCGCCACGTCGTCCACACGGTGATTGTCGATTTTCCGGCCAATCTGCGTCGGGTCGGAATCAAACACCCGCACGACCTCAAAGCCGCCACGACGGAATCCGCTGTAACCCAGTACCGCGCGTCCCAACTGACCGACACCGACCAGGACCATTTCCTTGACTCGGCCGTTGAGGCCCAGGATGCTGCGCAGCCGCTGTCTCAGGCCCAGCACTTCATAGCCGCGACCACGCTTGCCAAACCGGCCAAAGTACGACAAGTCCTTGCGGATCTGCGCAGGCGTGACGCCCAACCGCTGGCCAAGCTCCTGGGACGAGATGAAATCCCGTCCCTCGCCGGCCAACAGCCCAAGCTCCCGCGCGTATAGCGGCAAGCGACGAATGACAATGTCCGGGATCTCGGTCTCGTTCACTCATCCACTCTCAGCACTCGCGGCTTGGGGCTAAGACTACAACCGACCTGCCCCAAGTCGACAAACCAGGATTCTCAATCCCACTCCGGTGAATTGATATCTACAACACACGATCGCTCGACTGGCGAACGCCGAAGTCCATCTGACGAAGCTCGTCGAGCCGCGCCAGGTCCGCATCCGCAATCGATGGCAGGTCAACTGCGGCGATCTGGTCAGCCAGTTCAGCAGCGTTCTTCACGCCCGGAACCACGGTCGAGACGGCCGGTTGCTCCAGGGCAAAGCGTGCCGACCACTGAGACAACGGCACGCCATCGGCCTCGAGGAACCGCAAGGTTGCGGCACGCTGATGATCGACCGCTACCAGGGACTCAGGGTCGACATCTCGATCCAGCGCCGCCGAGATGGCGCCGCCGGACAGATTGCGAATGCTGATTACGCCGATCCCCAGCTCGGAGGCCAGCGACAGCAACTGACCGTGATCATGCAGCGATGATCCCGCAGGTAACGGCCGAGCGGCTGAGTCGTTGAGCAGGTTGTAGTAGACCTGCACCGTGTCCAGCGATCCATCGCGCAACACCTGTCGGACCGAAGCCGCGTCACCCATGCCCGTAATGCCGACGAAGCGAGTCAAGCCGTCCTGTCGCAGTCGGTGCAACGTCTCAACCGCCAGCATGGCGTCGGCGATGCCGACTGAGCGCCGGTACATGCCTCGCTGCGGAGTAATCGTGTTGTGCAACTGGAAGACATCGATGCGCTCGCGACGCAGCCGTTCCAGCGACTCGTGAATGCCGCGCTCGACGGCCGCAGGGATGTCGGCCAGATCGTCCTCGCTCAACGACACCTTGGTCGCCACCAACATCTGCTCGCCGCGGTGATCCTTGGCCTCCAGCAGCGCGCGGCCCAAGTTGACCTCTGCCGCTCCATTGCCATATGTCGGCGCGACATCGTAGAAGTTGATCCCCTCGCGCATTGCCAGAGCGATCGTCTCTCCGATCTCCTCATCCGTGGTCTCGCCCCAGACATGGCCGATCCCGCCGCCGCCCAGACCAATCTCCGACACAACCAATCCTGTCCGACCCAGTCGTCGGTATCGCATCATCGTCAGACCCTCGCTCTCTCGAACTCTGCACGTGAGCCTACCCGTGCGACCCGATAGCAGCATCAGCAGCGCTAGCGTGAGGGCATGCCCGCGCCATCTCACGTTCGTACCTGGCCCAGCCTGGCCGAAGTGCCCGCGCTCTATCCCGATGCCCGCAACCGGCCCAATCGCGGTCCCTTCCTGTACCGCGCCGGCAAGAGTTGGCCAATGTGGAGCCGGCCAGATACATCCGGACGCATCCCGCTATTGGCGGTGGGCAGCAACGGATATCCGCGCCAGCTTCAGGACAAGCTCGCAGGCACACCGGCCGATCTGCAAGGCGTGCCGACGATCCCCACCATCCTCCGCGACTTCGATGTCGCCTACTGCCCAATCCGCTCACGCAAGGGCTACGTCCCGGTCACGCTCGCCGTTCGTCCTGGTGCGATCTGCCTGACCTGGTTGCAGTGGTTGACGCCCGAGCAGCTCAACATCATCTCGGCGACCGAAGGCTCCCGCTATGCGCTGGTTGGGTCGCACGAACTCGGCGAGCGGCTGCAGCTTCGACCACAACTGCGCCGTCCCGGAGCGGTCTACGCATGGTGGTTCGATTCGGTGATGCAACGAGACGGGACGACCGTCTGGCACAACGTCTACCGGCGGCAAGTGATGACATCGATCGACGGTGCCGAGTCAGTCTCGAACCCGATGCCAGCCGGTTGGCGAGAGGTGTCGCGCGAGCCTGAAACGCTGTTGATCGAGCCAGAAACATTGAGCCAATTGTGATAACATACACGACGTAGCAGGAATGTCGGAGCCAGCGCTTGGTTACTGAACAAACCTCCCCAGGACAGCGCAACCGTACTCTCGTCGAGGAGATGAGTTCCTCATATCTCGATTACGCGATGAGCGTGATCGTCTCGCGTGCCCTGCCCGATGCTCGCGACGGGCTCAAACCGGTCCAACGCCGGATTCTCTATGCAATGGACGATCTCGGCATGCGGGCCAATCAACCGCACCGCAAGTCCGCCCGTATCGTCGGCGAGGTGCTGGGTAAGTATCACCCGCACTCTGATCAACCTGTATATGACGCAATGGTACGTATGGCGCAGGACTTCTCACTGCGTCACATGCTTATTGATGGTCAGGGCAACTTTGGATCAATAGATAACGATCCGCCCGCAGCGATGCGTTATACGGAAGCCAGACTCTCGCGCATCGCGGAAGAGCTACTGGCCGACCTCGACAAAAACACCGTCGACTTCGCACCCAACTTCGATGAGTCGTTGAACGAGCCAACCGTACTGCCCGGCCGCGCGCCCAACCTGCTCCTCAATGGGGCGGCCGGCATCGCCGTCGCCATGGCCTGCGACATTCCGCCCCACAACCTCGCCGAGCTCGCCGGCGCCGTCAAGACGATTCTCCATGACGAGCAGGCCACTCTCGACGACATTCTGCAGCACATTCAGGGCCCCGACTTTCCCACCGCTGGAAACATCTTCGCCGGCGAGGACCGAGAAGACCTGCGCCGTCTCTATGGCACAGGCCGAGGCGGATTCACTGTTCGCGCCCAACAGCACCTGGAAGAGACGACGACAGGCAACCGAGTCCAGATCGTCTTCACCGAGATTCCCTACCAGGGAAACAAGGTGCGGATCATCGAGCAAATCGCCGCCCTCGTTCGCGACAAGAAGATCGAAGGCATCCGCGACCTGCGAGACGAATCCGACCGACACGGCATGCGCCTCGTCGTGGAACTGACCCGCGACGGTCATGTCCAGACGATTCTCTCCCAGCTCTACAAATCGACTTCATTGCAGGTCCAGTACAGCGGCAACTTCGTCGCCCTGGTCGACAACCGACCGCGCACGATGACTCTGTACCAACTGCTACGCGAGTTCATTCGTCATCGCCGCACCATCATTACTCGGCGGACTGAGTACGAGCTCGAAAAGGCTCAGGATCGTCACCACATCGTTGAGGGTCTGCTCAAAGCGATTGACCAGATTGACGCCATCATCGCCGCCATCCGCGCGGCCGAGTCTGCTGAGGCCGCACGCGATCGCTTGCAGGAGGACCCGTTCGATCTGACGCAACGACAGGCGCAAGCGGTGTTGGAGATGCAGCTCCGCCGACTCGCGCAACTCGAGCGGACCAAGCTGCAAGAGGAGTATGACGAGCTCACGGCAACCATCGAATACCTCCAGGGGCTGCTGGACGACGAGAAGAAGATCGACGGGTTGATCGAAGAGGACATGGACGAACTCGTCGAAACCTACGGCGAGGAACGTAAGACCCGCGTGATCGAGAAGTCGGTCGACAACTTCTCCGCCGCCGACCTGGTGCCGCACCAGTCATCGGTCGTCACGCTGACTCGGCACGGCTACATCAAGCGACAGCCGGTCGACGCCTTCCGCTCGCAGCGCCGCGGCGGCAAGGGCGTCAAGGGCATCGAGCGCAAGAACGGCGCCACCACCGTCGAAGCCCCGCACCGACTGGTCGCCTGCGACACGCATGACCATCTGCTCATGTTCACCTCGCGAGGCCGCGTCTACGGACTCCAGGCGCACGAGGTCGAAGCACGCTCGCGAGAGTGGCGAGGCCTGCCCGTGCGCAACGTGGTCGACCTCCAGCTTGACGAACAGGTGACCACCATCATCCCGGTCGAATCCTTCGAAGACGACTACATCATCCTCGGTACGCGACAGGGCTACGTGAAGAAGACCGAGCTCAAACGCTTCATGAATGTCCGGCGCAGCGGGTTGCTCGCCTTCAATCTGCGCGACGACGATGAGCTCGTCGAGGCGACGTTCGCCAAGGCAGGTGAAGACGTCATAGTTACGGGCGCCGATGGGCGCAGCGTCCGCTTCGCCATCGACTCATTGCGCGAGGCCTCGCGCATCAGTGGCGGCGTCCGAGGCATCAACATTCCCGACGACGGTGCGTTGATCGGACTTCAGACCGTAGATCCCGGTACCGAAGTGCTGACCGTTACCGCCATCGGCTTCGGCAAGCGCACGCCCGAGGCTGAGTACCCGACCAAAGGTCGAGGTGGCAAAGGCATGATCGGTCACAAAGTTTCGGATGAGACCGGACCGGTCGTGGGAATGGCCGTCGTGCGAGGTGACGAGGAGCTCATCGTGATTTCCGCTGGCGGCAAAATCCTCCGCACCGAGGTCAAGCAACTCCGACAGTGCGGTCGCGCGACCAAGGGCGTCAAAGTCATGTCCTCCGAAGAAGGAATCGCCGCCATCGCCGTCGTCGACACCAGCCGAGAATTCGGCCAGCGTGACTAGGTATCGGCTGCACCTCCGTCATTCCCGCGCTCCGTCGCGGGAATCTCGATGGACAGATGCTCACTGCCCGTCGTGATGGCCACGAATGTACACACGTGGCCCTGAGCAGGTAAGCATCAACTATTCGCTGAAGTGAATGGCGAAATCAGACGGCTTGAGGCCTGCGGCCCGGACAATGGTGCACGTCCTGAGGGCTAGGGTTGCAGGTTCCCTTGGAACGTTGACGAAGATCGATCCCGCTCTTGTCCAGCTCTGCTTACGCGAGTCCATCAGTGGACCAGGAGCCGTCGCAGCAATCAGCGTTTTGCCATGATGATCCGCTACGGGTAGTCGGTCGTTGGTCAGGTGGCCCTCGGCTGACAACCAGCGCGTCGCTTCTATGAGAATGTCCTGATAGCCGCCCACCTGACGGACACTGTGGTCGGGAAATCGCAACTGAGAAGGCGTCTGCCGCCACAGATAGAAGAGAGTAGTGATCGGCCGCCAACCTCCAGCGTTGGCGCCCCCCTTGCTGGTCATCGATGATGATGCCACCTTGGGCACCGTTATCGAGAGTACGCGATGCGTGGATACATTCGGCTGCCAAAGGGCCAGTGCCTTGATGCAGACGAGTGATGGATCCTGCAAGAGGTCCAGCTCCATGAGTAGCACATCTCGATCAATATTGTGCTGACGAGTTCGCCACAGGTTCCAGCGCTGCCCATCGGTAACGGCGAAGAATGGAATGCGGTTGTGAATGCAGTAATGAGATGCTTGGCTGAAGGCATCTGTCAGAGACTTATTCAGCTTCTTCGCCTCGATCAGGATGACAGGCTTGCCATCCGCATTCATCAGGACATAGTCAGCAAATCCTTGGTTGAGTGGATACTCCACTCGAACCTGGTCAATGTCGCTGGTATCCCATCCCAGTGCACGGAGTAGTGGATTGATGAGGGAGATTCGAGTCGCAGCTTCTCGCCGATGCAACTCGTCATTATGAGCATGGATGTACCCCTGCAGCTTTTCCAAGGTCGCGATGAGGTCATCAAGCAGCATGGCACGAGGATAGCCGAGCAGGTTCCCTCTCTAAAGGCGGACTTCGGATGATGCACCACAACCGCCGCTCCTGCGCACAGCGAGATACCCGCGGCAAGCGCGGATATGACGAGGTGTTCAACGGCCTTATCCAAGGCTGGAACTGGAGCGGAATGATTGAGTCGCGCGCCGTCCGCTACCATCCTCTTGAATCAGACTCAGTGAGGAATGCGCCATGAAATTCGGCATCTTCTACGAAATCTCTGTCCCCCGACCTTGGGAGAACGACATTGAGCACACGGTCTATCACCGCTGCCTCGAGCAGGTGCGGCTGGCCGATGAGCTCGGCTTCCATTCGGTCTGGGCGGTCGAGCACCACTTCCTCGAGGAGTACTCGCACTGCTCGGCGCCCGAGCTCTTCCTGACCGCCTGCGCGATGCAGACTAAGCAGATCCGCGTTGGACACGGCATTGTCGTCTGCGTGCCGCAGTTCAACCACCCGATCCGTGCCGCCGAGCGCGCCGCCGTGCTCGACATCCTCTCCGATGGACGACTCGAGTTTGGTACCGGCCGCTCCGCCACGTGGACCGAGTTGGGCGGCATGGATGCCAATCCCGACGAGACCAAGGAGACCTGGGACGAATACACGCGTACGATCCCTCAGATGTGGACCAACGAGCGTTTCGGCTACGAAGGTCGCGCATTCAAGATGCCGACCCGCGCGGTCCTGCCCAAGCCGTACCAGAAGCCGCACCCGCCGATGTGGGTCGCCGTCTCGTCGCCGGGCACCGAGGTCGATGCCGCAGAGCGCGGCATGGGATCGCTCGGACTCACGTTCGGCGGGTTCGCCGAGCAGGAGGAGAAGGTCAACCGCTACCGCCGGATCATCCGTGACTGCGAACCGGCTGGCGCGTTCGTCAACGAGCGCGTTGCGACGGTCAACTTCCTCTACTGCCACCCCGACAACGAGACCGGTATCAAGACAGGCAGCCGACTGACCGGCTCGTTCGGCTACCTCGCCGCCCAGTTGCTGCCGGTGCGGGAAGTCCACCCGACGCGCAGCTACCCGAACCCCGGCCTGCTCGCGGCCAGCCGACAGCAGGCCGAGCAAACTCCCGGCGAGGGTGCGTCTGCGCCCGAGGGCGTCTGCATCGGCAACCCCGACCGCTTGGTCGAAGAGATCAAGAAGTGGGAAGCATGCGGTGTCGACCAGATCAACTTCCTGCTCAACGCCTTGGAGACGATCCCGCAGGAACAGGTGCTCGACAGCCTCAGACTGTTCGGCGAAGAGGTGATGCCCCACTTCGCCGATGACAAGCCCGCCACCACCTCGGGAGTTCGAGAACTCGCTGCCGCTCCGGCCGCTGGCGACTAGGCGCTCGCGCCTCACTCAGGCCTTGCTCAGGCCGGCCCAGTTTCAATAGCGAAAGGCAACAGATGCCAATCAATGGCAATGCCGACCCCGGTCTACTGACCCGATACGCGCCAACCATGGAATCGCTCGATACCGATGCCTTGACGCTAGCGAATGTCAAGGTCCTTCAGGTCATCTACGAAATCGACGATGCTGTCATGGCCGACCTGATCCCGCCCGCGCTGCATCCGACCATCCCACCGACGATTCATGTCATCGGTATGAAGGCGGAGGATGGACCCTTAGGCGCGTTCACGATCGCCATCGTCCGCGTCGGGTGTCGCGCCGCGGTTCGCCCGCGCGGATTGCCCACCCGTGCAGTCTGCACTGAGGGTGAAGCGGCTTCGGCCCTGAAGGACCGCTGGGGCTTCCCGATCACTATCGGCGAACCGATGCTGCGACAGCGATACGACCGCCAGTCGATCGAAGTCAACGACGGCAACGTGACCGTGCTCTCGGCACAACTCGTCGACCCGGTCCCGATTGGCAACGGCGACTTGCTCTATACGGCCGGTATGCATGTGGCCAACATCGAGCGAGACGGCGAGACCAAGCCATGGCTCGTCCAGGTTGATCCCGAGTTCGAAGTCAGCCGAGCCGACCGCGGCCAGGCACAGATCGACGCGTTCGACAGCGACTACTGGGATGCACCCGACCTGCGACCGGTCTACCCGATCGTCGCCAGTTATACGACGGCCAACGTCACGCTGCCAGAGATTCGCTATATCTGCGACCCAATGCAGCCCGCCATCAGCGGCACGGTCGCCCTGTAGCAGGCTGTTTAGCGCAGACCTCCCCCAATGAGGGATGTGTCAAGACCGGACCCAACGCCCCCTCCTTTGGGGGAGGTGACAAGATTCCACCTAAGACCTCCCCCTTTGGGGGAGGTGGCACGTAGTGACGGAGGGGGCTCCCATGCCCGACACCGAAACCCTGTTCCCCGGCTTCCGCGAACACAAGACCGGGCCGATTTTCGCACGAGTCGGCGGCTCTGGACCACCACTCTTGTTGCTCCACGGCTACCCGCAAACAAGCGCCATGTGGCATAAGATCGCGCCCGGCCTGGCCCAACAGCACACCGTGGTCGTCGCCGACCTCCTGGGCTACGGCGCCAGCGATTCCCCACCCGGAGACGGCGGCGATGTGGCCTACTCCAAGCGCACCATGGCGCAATGCATGGTCGACCTGATGGCTGACCTCGGATTCGATACCTTTGCGCTCGCCGGACACGATCGCGGCGGCAGAGTTTCGTATCGCCTGGCGCTCGACCATCCCGAACGGGTTGAGAAACTGTCGCTGCTCGATATCGTTCCCACCGCCGAGCAGTTCGAGCAGATGGGCATCGCCGGCGGCCTCGGCGGCTTCCACTGGTACTTCCTCGCTCAGCCAGCTCCGCTGCCCGAGACGCTGATCAACGGTGCACCCGATTTCTTCCTCAAGCGCATGCTCGGATCCTGGGCGGGCGAGGATGACAACACCGTCTTTACCGAGGCTGCAATGGCCGAGTACCTCGCTGCCGCAAACGACCAGGAGACCGTTCGGAGTTGGTGTGAGGATTATCGCTCCGGGGCTCGGTTCGACCTGCGCTTGGACCGCGCCGATCGTTCCGAGGGCAAGAAGATTACCTGCCCGCTGTTCGTCATCTGGGGTGCTGGCCGGCAGTCAAATCGACGCGGTCGGTTCATGGCAACCTGGCATCGCTGGGCGACCAATGTCACTGGAGTCGGCCTCCCCTGCGGTCACTTCCTGCCCGAGGAACTCCCGTCAGAAACCGAAGCTGCACTCAAGGAGTTCTTTGCGGACTGAGCGTCCCAACTCCCCTTCTCCCCCCGCAAAGGGGGGGAGAGCGGAATTGCAGGTTGCGGACCCGCCAGCCATCGGCAGGGCAACGCTCAGTGGCCATCGCCCTAGTACGCTCTGATCAGCCTGATATTGACTCTCGGAGGAGCAACGCATGGATCCCGTCACGACCTTCAGCGGTAGTGGACTGCCGCTTGACCGTTCCGATGTCGACACCGACCAGATCATTCCAGCCAAGTACCTCAAGCGCATCGAGCGGACGGGCTACGGGCCGTTCGCATTTGAGGCCTGGGCCAAGGATCCCGACTTTGTCACGAATCAGCCGCAGTACGACGGCGCCAGCATCCTGCTAGCCGGACCCAACTTCGGTTGCGGCTCGTCACGCGAGCATGCCGTCTGGGCGATCCAGGGAATGGGCGTCAGGGCGGTCATCGCACCCAGCTTCGCCGACATCTTCCGCAACAACTCGGCCAAGATGGGCCTGCTCACCATCCAGCTTTCGCAGCCCGATGTCGAAGAGCTGATGCGAATGGTCGAGTCTGAGTCAAACACGCCAATCACTGTGAACCTGGCCGACCAGACCGTCACCGCTCCGGGAGGCTGGTCGCGCTCGTTCGAGATTGCACCCTTCGTCAAGCACCGTCTGCTCAACGGTCTCGACGACATTTCGCTCACGCTCGAACACGACGATCTGATTTCGGACTACGAGTCCAATCGTCCGTCGACGAAGCCGGTAACTGTCTAGGATCAGGGCATGGTTCAGGCGGCAGTCAATCCCGAGTTGGCCTCCCGGCCCGCTGATATGCCCTCGTCGGGAGATCCGATCGTGTTGCGGATGCCCGAGGGCGTGTTGACCGACGCTTTGCTGATCGAGATCAGCAATTGCAACGAGCCACTGCACTTCGAACGCAGTCCGGAAGGAGCGCTAGAAATCTCTCCCCCACCTGGAACGCCAAGCGGTCGCCGAAGTGGTCGGATATTCGCACAGATTCTGCAGTGGTCGGACGAAGAGGAAAGCGGCGAATCCTTTCCATCAGGCTCAGGATTCTCGTTGTCGATTGGATCTGCGAGAGACGCTGACTCCGCGTGGGTGAGCAATGAACGTCTGCAGGACGCCGGCACCGATAGTGAGGGCCTCTGGGACGTATGCCCCGACTTGGTCGTCGAAGTTCGGTCGAAAGGTCAGACCATCCGCAGACAGCAGGAAAAGATGGAAGAGTGGATGGCAGCCGGTGCACGGCTGGGCTGGCTGATTGACCCCTTCACCGACGATGGGATTGCCTGGATCTATCGCGACGAATCGGACGAGCCGGAGCGCCTGGAACGGCCCGACTCCCTCAACGGCGAGGATGTTGCCAAGGGTCTGACCGTCGATCTGGCCAAGGTTTGGCGCTGATTTCGATCCGCCTGACTGTGTTGTCCGCAAACGTGGACTGCTATTGCGCGTCTGAAAGAATCAATGCAACAGCACCCGAGACCATCAGTCCGCGACAGTATCGTCAACCTGCGACGATCCATCGGCAGACGGCACGCCATCTATGGCCTGATCAAGAACACATTGATCAAAACGCGACGGCTTGAGAGTTGCTGCGGCGACTACGGTGCACCAGGTTGTTGAGTCACAGGCGAGCGCGCTCGGGCCGAGCGTATGAAAGCCGAGGACGAGTAGAGGGCCAGCGATCGCGCCCTTTCACCGCGGGTGCTCAGCTGCGCCAACCTCCGCGTTCAGCGCTGAACATCGAACTGACAGGAGACTGGCGCTGAGCTCGATTTAGACTGCGTATCCTGCGTTCATCCGATTTGATCTCGGTCACTGAAGAGAGGGTGCCATGTGCGACGATCGGCCCAAGCTGGGTGGATTCGCGATTGCCAACTTGCGTAACGGTGATGGACTGGGACATTTCCTTCGCAGCGTGGTCGTCACCAATTGGATCAAGTTACGCCGGCTTGAGCAGTGTTGCGGTCGCTACGGCGACCCCGGCTGTTGAACGGCCGCCCCAGACGCTCAGGATGAGCGTAGGGATGACGAATAGGGACGCGCCCGGGGTGTCATAGCCTGCGATGCTTCCCTTACCTCTCAGACACGAGATCGGTGGATTCAGTGCCGGCTCGAGGAAGCAGGTGACATACGATGTGCCAGCGACCGAATCCGTCCTTCAGCGATGCGATCGCCAATCTACGCAGGGATGAAAACCAGCAGAGCGTGGTTCGAGGCATGTTGAGCGTTGCCTGGAATAGACTGATCAATCGGCAAACGTGCTGCGGCAACTACGGCGAGCCAGGCTGTTGAGTCTCGCCGGAACGCGCTCCGGGTGAGCGCTCAACTGAAGACTAGGAACACTCACATATGGCACATTTCAGGATTGCTCTCCTGCCCGGCGACGGCATCGGCGGCGAAGTCATCGGGCAAGCCGTTCGCGTGCTCGACGCGGTCGGCGGCCGCTTTGACCACTCCTTCGAATACAGCGAAGATCTCGTCGGCGGCGCATCGATCGATGCCCACGGCGTCGCTTTGCGCGACGAAACACTCGACATGTGCCGGGCGCAGGACGCCGTCCTCTTCGGTGCCGTTGGCGGTCCAAAGTGGGACGACCCCAAGGCCGCAGTCCGACCAGAACAGGCCATTCTCGGACTGCGCAAGGGCCTCGGCCTGTTCGCCAACATCCGGCCGGTCAAGATGCTGCCAATCCTCGCCGATGCGACGCCGCTTAAGCGTGAGACCGTCGAAGACGTCGACATGGTGGTGCTTCGGGAACTGACCGGTGGCATCTACTTCGGCGAACCCCAGCGTCGTTGGGAAGAAGATGGCCAGCGCAAAGCCGTCGACACCCTGGCCTACGCCGAGCACGAGGTTGAGCGCATCGTGCGGCTCGGCTTCGAGACGGCGCGCGCACGCCGCGGGCTGCTCACGTCCGTCGACAAGGCCAACATCCTCGACACCTCGCGCATGTGGCGGGAGATCACCGAGGAGGTTGCCAAGGACTATCCCGATGTCACACTTGAACATCGTTTGGTCGACGCCTGCGCGATGGACCTGATCCGTCACCCGTCTTACTTCGATGTGATCGTGACCGAGAACATGTTCGGCGACATCCTGACCGACGAAGCATCGATGTTGGCCGGTTCAATGGGCATGCTGCCTTCGGCATCGCTCGGAGCAGCCGAAGACGGTTCCACCCTCGGCCTCTACGAGCCGATTCACGGCACCGCGCCCGACATCGCCGGACAGGGCATCGCCAATCCGATGGCGATGATCCTCAGCGCAGCGCTGATGCTGCGCTACTCGCTCGGTCTGGAAGCTGAAGCGGCCATCATCGAAGAGGCCGTCACCGACACCCTGGCCGCCGGCCACCGCTCCGCCGACCTCGCCGCCGAAGGCGACAAGCCGCTCAGCACCGAGGCGCTGGGCAGCCTGATCGCGGATACCGTCGCTGGGTGATCGGCTGTATGACATGAGCAGCGTTTCATCTCAGCACGGCGTTTCGGACCTCACGGTCTCTTTGGGCCTGGTTGGTGATGTCACGATCGAAGCGGTCGCACAGTCGGCCGACACACTTCATCGCCTGTTGGTTGCGCTCGCGGATGAAGTGGGAACGACGGTCAGGATTGAGTGGGTCCCAGAGGACTTGAGACTTGGGAGTTTGTATTCCACCTACCGTGCGAGACCGATCGGCGATACAACTGTTGCCCAGGCCGAACAGGTCGTTCAACACTATTGTCACCTCGGCGAGCAGCTCGAACGAAATGAAACATTGGTCAATAGTGACGCGGTCGCCGCAGCCGTGTCTCGCCTGATAAAGCAGGCGCGTACGTATGCTGATGAACTCGTGCTTGGTTCGGCCGCGAGAGACGCGATCATTGACCTGAAGAGCGTTCAGCCGGTGCGCCGCGACGTGAAGCAGAAATCAATTGGATCAGTGACCGGGCGGGTGCAAACGCTAAGTGTTCGCTCGTCGCTACAATTTGTCTTGTATCAAGAATGGACTGATCGCGCAATTCGCTGCTACGCCAGCGACGATCACGTCGAAGCGCTCCGTATGGTCTGGGGATGCCGATCGCGCGTGTACGGAACGCTCACGCGCTCGGAGGGGTCCGGGCACATCGTGAGCGTCCGAGATATCTCAACGATCGAAGCGCTTCCCGAAGAACCCGAGCAGAGATTCGAAGACGCTCGCGGCTCCATTGAGTGGTTGCCTGAACATCCATCCCCCGAGCGCTTCGTCCGAGAGTTGCGCGATGGCGAGTGAACCCGTCCCCTCACAACTGGTCTATTGGGATGCGAACTTGTTCATCCACTACGCTGCCAGATCGCCCGAATGGATCCAGATTCTTGACGCGTTAGTGTCTGAGGCACGTAACAGAAAGATTCAGATCGCAACGTCTACTCTATCAACCGTCGAAGCAGCGTTTACGCCTGCCGAGAAGGAGTCTGCAATGCTCAGTCTTGAGGTTGAAACTGCATTCCGAGTCATGTTTGAGGACTTCACTCTCGTCAGAATGGTGGACTTTGACCGTCATATCGCCGACGCTGCGCGAGTCCTCATGCGAACTGTGGTGCCCAGCGGGAGAAGCCTGAAGCCTGGCGATGCCATCCATGTGGCGACTGCATGCGTATTGAATGCTGACGCCTTCTTCTCGACCGACGAACGTCTCAACCAGCTCTGTAACGACTTTCGGTGGTGCGCTGCAAGCCTTCCTGTTGCCACGTCTCCAATGCTTCCCGGGTTTGGCGGTGGTGACGAGGAACCCAAGCATTAGCCCTACACTCCCAGCATGACTATCCACCGACTCCTGGTCGCCAATCGTGGCGAGATTGCCGTTCGAGTGCTTCGCACTGCCACCGAGCTGGGAATTGCCACGGCGGCGATCCACTCCTCCGATGATGCGTTGTCCGATCACATCCAACACGCACAAACGGCGATTCCGCTCGAGGGCATTGGACCAGCGGCCTACCTGGATATCGCGCAGATCATCGAGCGTGCGCAGGAGCATGACTGCGACGCCATCCACCCTGGATACGGATTCCTGTCCGAGAACGCCGACTTTGCTCGCGCCTGCGAGGAAGCCGGTATCACCTTCGTTGGACCTGCTCCTGCTGCACTCGCACTGTTTGGCGACAAGGCGCGCGCCCGCACGCTCGCCGGAGCTCGAAACGTCCCAGTCCTGACCGGCACTGACCACGCGGTCGATCTCGACGGCGCACGAGCGTTCTTCGAGCAGCTGGACGGTCGGCCGATGGTGATCAAGGCCATCGGAGGAGGCGGTGGACGAGGCATGCGCGCGATCAAAGACTCCTCGGAAATCGAGGACGCCTTCGAGCGTTGCACTCGCGAAGCCCTGTCCGCCTTCGGCAACGGCGCGCTGTTCGTGGAACGCTTCATCCCTCGCGCCCGACACATCGAGGTGCAGATCGTCGGCGACCAGCAAGGCCACGTTTCGCATATCGGTGAGCGCGAATGCACCATCCAGCGCCGCTATCAGAAGCTGATCGAAATCGCCCCCTCGCCAACACTCACCGAAGACCTGCGTCAGCACATCACCGACGCTGCCGTCGAGCTTGCATCCGCCGGCGGCTACTCCAATCTCGGCACGTTCGAGTTCCTCGTCGATGCCGACACCAACGAAGACTTCGCCTTCATCGAAGCCAACGCTCGACTCCAGGTCGAGCACACTGTCACCGAGGAGGTGGCCGGACTCGATCTGGTTGAATGCCAACTCCGCATCGCTGAAGGCGTAGGCCTCGGCGAACTGGGCATCGAAGAGCCACCTCCACTGCGCGGTTACGCGCTCCAGGCTCGAGTCAATCTCGAGCGGATGCGCGAGGACGGCGACGTCCGCCCATCCGCCGGTGCGCTGCGCACCTTCCGCCCACCCGCAGGACCCGGCGTCCGCGTCGACACCTACGGCTATGCCGGATACGCGGCCAATCCTAACTTCGACTCGCTGATCGCCAAGGTCGTCACTCGACATCCCAGCAGCAACTTCAACGACGCCGTCCGACGCGCCCAGCGCGCGCTGGACGAGTTCCAGCTTGAAGGCCCGGACTCCAATCTCAGCTTCCTGCAGAACATCCTCGCCCATCCGGAATTCATCGCTGGCGACGTCCACACCAGATGGATCGACGAGCGAATCGGCGAACTCGCTGCTTCGTCGGCCAACGGCACAGACGCGTCCGGCCAGGCCGCCTGGGCGGGAGCCAAGGTCGAGAATCAGATCAGCGACCCGCTCGCCGCGCTGGACTTCTTCCGCCAGGGCGCAGGCGCGGCATCGCTCGACGTCAATCGCGGCCTTGAGGAAGATCGCGCAGGCTTCCACGCGCCTGAGATCATCGGCCCGCCTGGGACAGAGCCGCTGCGAGCGCCGATCCAGGGCACGATTATCGAAATCCTCGGCGGCGAGGGCGATTCAGTCGTCGCCGGCCAGGACATCATCATCATGAACGCGATGAAGATGGAGCATGTGCTCCCCTCCGAGATCGGCGGCATCGTCCAGGAGATCACGGTCTCGATCGGCGACATCATCTGGGAAGGACATCCGCTGGTCTTCATCGAGCCGGCAGACGTGGGTCCAGCGGTCGACGACGGATCTGGCGATATCGATCTCGGCTACATTCGTCCCGACCTCCAGCACAACATCGACCTGCACGAAGCACTGCTCGACGAGAACCGGCCCGGCCCGGTTGCCAAGCGTCACGCCAAGGGCAAACGCACCGCGCGCGAGAACATCGAGCAGCTCGTCGAGGGCGGCACCTGGACCGAGTACATGCCGCTCGCCGTCGCCGCCCAGCGTCGAAACCGCTCCTGGGAAGAACTGAGAGTCGTCTCGCCCGCTGACGGCCTGCTCTGCGGCATCGGCACAGTCAACGCCGATCTATTCGACAACTCCACGGCTTCTACCGCGATCATCTCCTACGACGAAACCGTCTGGGCCGGTACCCAGGGCGGGCGCGGTCATGAGAAGACCGACCGCATGGTCGAGACCGCGCACCGACTGTTGACTCCGCTTGTCTTCATCGCCGAAGGCGCGGGCGGACGCTCGGGCGACTCCGACTGGGCATACACACGCGTCGCGGCACGAGCCGTCCGCACCTTCGAACGGCTCGCCGAACTCTCCGGCAAAGTGCCGATGGTTTCGATCACTGCCGGTCGCTGCTTCGCCGGTAATGCCTCAATGCTCGGCATGTGCGACATCATCGTCGCCACCGAGGGCTCCAACATCGCCATGGGCGGACCAGCGGTGATCGAAGGCGGCGGACTCGGACTCTTCCTCCCCGAAGAACTCGGCCCGATGTCGCAACAGGTGCCGAACGGCGTCGTCGACATATTCGTCAAAGACGAAGAGGAAGCGATGGCGGCAGTCAAGAAGTACCTCTCGTACTTCCAAGGTCGCCTCAAGGACTGGACCGCGCCCGATCAACGTCTACTCCGTCACGTGATTCCCGAGAACCGGCTCCGTACGTACGACATCCGCAAGGTGATCGACCTGCTGGCCGACCACGATTCCGTGCTTGAACTGCGACCGCAATTCGGCATTGGCGTGATCACATCACTGATTCGAGTCGAAGGGCGGCCGCTCGGCATCATCGCCAACAACAACATGCACCTCGGCGGCGCCGTCGACAGCGACGGATCGGACAAGCTGGCTCGCTTCGCCCAGATCTGCGACTCCTGGAACATTCCCATCCTCACGTTGGTCGACACGCCTGGCATGATGGTTGGCCCCGAGATCGAAAAGACAGCGCTGGTCCGTCACTGCCACCGCGTGTTCGTTTCGCTGGCTAACCTGACCACGCCGAAGATGACGCTGACCGTGCGCAAGTGCTATGGACTCGGTGGACTGGCGATGCTCGCCGGCAGCACCGAGGCGGGCCTGTTCAACGTCGGCTGGCCAACGTCTGAGTACGGCGGCATGAACCTCGAGGCCGGCGTCAAGCTCGGTGCGCGCGCACAGCTTGAGAAAATCGAAGACCTCGAAGAGCGAACCCGCGTCTACGAGCAGATGGTCGCCGACGCCTACGAGCGAGGCAACGCCTTCAACGCTGCCACCGTGCTCGAGTCAGACGACGTGATCGATCCGGCCGACACTCGCAAGTGGATCATCCGCCTGCTCGACGCCGTGCCAAACTCTGATCCCATCCGCAAAGGCCGTCGCCCCTACATCGACAGTTGGTAAGGCTGCAAACGTTGACGCCATCTGGCTAGACTGCCGCGAACGACGGCAGTTGCCCGGTTGTGCCGTGCGGAGTGAACGATGCAGTTTGTCAACCTGGTGGTGATCCGCTTGATCCAGGCGATTCTCGTCATCTGGGTCGTGGTCAGCATCGTCTTCGTCATCTCGCGACTGATCGGCAATCCCGAGACCTCGTTGCTGCCATTCGACGCGACGAATGAGGACTACGAGCGGATCCGGGAGAAGCTCGGGCTGAACGAGCCCTTGATTGTGCAGTATGGAATCTTCCTCGGCGACGCCGTGCAGGGCAACCTCGGCTACTCATACCACCGGACCGGAGCGGCACTCACCATCGTCGCGGACAAAATACTGGGCACGGTCAAACTGACTGCCGCTGGATTAATCGTCGCACTTGGATTGGGCTTGCCGTTAGGAGTGCTCGCCGCGTTGCGGCGAGGATCGCCAGTGGACTGGCTGGCGCGCCTGATCGCCGTGTTCGGTCAGGCCACGCCGAGCTTCTGGCTCGGGTTGATGCTGATTTTTTTCCTGGCGACCAAGGTCTCCTGGTTCCCAACGGCGGGAGCAGAAGGGTTCCGCTCGTTGGTGCTCCCTGCATTCGCTCTCGGATTGCTCTCTGCTGCTGGATTCATGCGTCTGACCCGTTCGGGCATGATCGACGTCATGAGCACCGACTTCATTCGCACGGCGCGAGCCAAGGGTCTGACTGAACGAACCGTGATCCTGCGGCATGGGCTCCGACACGCGCTGATCCCAGTCATGACCATCCTCGGCATCGAGCTCGGCCGTCTGATCGCAGGTTCCGTAATCATCGAGGTCGTGTTCTCCTGGCCAGGCATCGGACGCCTGATGATCGAATCGATCCTGCAGTCCGACTACCCGACGGTGCAAGCGGGCCTGGTGGTGATTGCCGCCTCGATCACGTTTGGCAACCTGATCGTTGACATGACGTACCGCGTGATTGATCCGCGCATCCGAATGTCGGCTCTCTGATGTCGATCTCAGCTTCAACCGATGCGGCAGTCGCGGCAGCCAACACGGAGTCCAGGCGACGTTGGCAAGTTTCGCAGCGTCGCAGGCGCTACCTGCTCGTGGGGCCTCCGATGTTGGTGATGATCGCCTTCATCGTCCTGGGAGTCTTCGCCGATGTCATCGCGCCCGGCGATCCTGGTGACACGAACTTGCTTTCCCGGCTCGAACCGCCGGCCTTTTCCGGCGGCACCTCCGAGTTTCCATTGGGCACCGACCACGTCGGGCGAGATATCTGGACGCGCGTCGTACACGGCGCTCGCGTGTCACTGATCGTCGTGGCGATTGTCGTGCCTGGCGCTGCATTGTTTGGCACGGTGATCGGCATGTTTGCCGGATGGCGCGGCGGCATTGTCGGTCAGTTGCTGATGCGCTACGTCGATGTCCAGTTGGCGCTGCCGGCCATCCTCTTTGCAGTGCTGCTGGGCGCGGTGCTCGGAGCGTCGCTGAGGAACGTGATTCTGATCCTGTTGGTCTGGACCTGGACGGTCTATGCCCGCTTAATCCGCGCGGAGGTGCTCTCCCTGAAGGAGAGAGAGTTCGTCCTGGCGTCGTTGGCGGCAGGCGGCAGCAGTTGGTGGATCATGCGTAAACAGTTGCTGCCCAACGTGTTCAACACGATCGTCGTGATCATGACGCTGGAGATCCCGATCGTAATCGTCGCCGAAGCCTCGCTGAGCTTCCTCGGAGTGGGCGCGCCGGTTGAACAAGCCACCTGGGGACGGATGATCA
Source organism: Dehalococcoidia bacterium (assembly GCA_964291515.2). Lineage (GTDB taxonomy): Bacteria > Chloroflexota > Dehalococcoidia > Bin125 > Bin125 > Bin125. Next base: position 2,211,707 of record OZ219805.1, on the reverse strand, counting down.
CCGAAGCACGAAACTACTTGACGCACGCCTGGTGGGTGATGTGGATGCCCGGTCTGGCGCTGATGCTCGTGGCGCTGAGTGGCAATCTCGTCGGAGACTGGCTGCGCGATCTGCTCGATCCACGACTGCGAAACCTCGGTTGACGAATCCCCTGCTTCCTCATTGCTCCGTCGTGCCCACGCTGGCAGCGGCCATCTCGCCTGTAACAGTTCCGACCGTCCTGAGCTGGCTACTATCGAGGCAATGACTACCGAACTCTCCCTTCCGACGGATATCGACGCGACAATCCACGAGATGGTCAAGATCATCGTGGACGGTTGGAATCCGCGGCAGATCATCCTCTTCGGTTCGCGGGCTTGCGGCGACCATGACGAGCGCAGCGATGTGGACCTGTTCGTTGTCCTCGACGAGGCGCAGGACCGACGTGAATTGAGTAGCCAGATCAGCGCCGAGCTCGACTGCACCGGAATCGCCAGAGACGTCATCATCAGCACGCCCCCGGATATCGTGCGCCAGGCGACGGTGGTCGGCACTGTCGAGCGGGCTGCCATGATCGACGGCAGAACGCTTTACGTGAGGGGCAGAGGAGATCCGGTGATGGAGCAATTCGCTCAGCTCATGCATCGTGCATTCGACGACATCAGATTGGCCGAGGCCGGTCTGATGCTCGATCCTCCACCGCTACAGGCAGTCTGCTACCACGCGCAGCAGGCGGTCGAAAAGGTGGTCAAGTCGGCTCTGATGGTGGACAGAATTGACTATCCGTTTGTTCATCATCTCGACCAACTGCTACCGCTGGTTCCCATCGCCTGGGATATCGACGACATCATCGACGACCCCAAAGAGCTCAGCACCTGGGCCGGGTACCCGCGCTACATGACGATCAAAGAACCGACTCCCGAGTACGCAGCACAAGCCGTCGCTGATGCACGTCTGATCCACGAGCGGGTCACAGCAGTGATATCCCGTCGAGGGTTGGCGACATGATGAGACAAACCGAACCAGCGTCATCCTCGTGCCGAACGGCAGCTTGGACGACGATTGGTTGCGCGGCCTGAGCTGTGGCTGGCTAAGATCGATCAGATGACCACGCAGGCGGCGACCAAGCGGGAAGTGACCGAGGCGATCCACGAGATGGTCAAGATCATCGTGGACGGTTGGAATCCACAGCAGATCATCCTCTTCGGATCGCGGGCTCGCGGTGACCATGACGAGCACAGCGATGTCGACCTGTTCGTGGTTCTCGACGAAGCGCCAGACCGACGCGAACTGGGCCAGCAGATCAGCGCCGAGCTCGACTGCACCGGAATTGCCAGAGACGTCATCATCAGCACGCCCTCGGATATTGTGCGCCAGGCGACGGTGGTCGGCACTGTCGAGCGGGCTGCCATGATCGACGGCAGAACGCTCTACGTCAGGGGCAGAGGAGATCCGGTGATGGAGCAATTCGCTCAGCTCATGCATCGTGCATTCGACGACATCAGAGCGGCCGATGCCATTTTGATGCTCGATCCTCCACCGCTACAGGCAGTCTGCTACCACGCGCAGCAGGCGGTCGAAAAGGTGGTCAAGTCGGCTCTGATGGTGGACAGAATTGACTATCCGTTTGTTCATCATCTCGACCAACTGCTACCGCTGGTTCCCATCTCCTGGGATATCGACAACATCATCGACGACCCCAAAGAGCTCAGCACCTGGGCCGGGTACCCGCGCTACATGACGATCAAAGAACCGACTCCCGAGTACGCAGCACAAGCCGTCGCTGATGCGCGTCTGATCCACGAGCGGGTCACAGCTGAGATATCCCGTCGAGGTTTGGTGGCTCAGTAACCCGCACAGTCCGTATCCGAGTCCCATTTGACGTAACGAAGTCTCCGCGCGGCAAATTGATACGGCTGACCGAAATTGCCTAACATGCGTAGCAATCTGCGATGGGGTGTGCCCGTCGAGCGAGGAGACGATAGATGTCAACCAGAAACTATTGGAAGCGCATGTCGCATAATCGGCTATCGAGGCGCACGCTCCTGCGAGCATCGGCGCGAGCCGGTGTCGGCGCGACGGGACTGGCGCTGGTCGGCTGTGGAGACGATGACGATGACCAGCAGGCGGTCATGCAAGCGCAGCAGCAGGAGGAGCAGCCGGAGCCCGATGCTCAGCAACAGGTCCAGCAGCAGCAACAACAGCAGGTCATGCAGCAAGAGCAGGACGCAGAGGCGCAGGCTCAGCAGGTCGAACAGCAGGAACAGCAGGCCGAGCAGGGCACCGTCCAGGCGATCGAGCGCGAAGAGGCCGAGCAGGACGAGCAAGCCGCCGAGCCTGAGGTCGACCTCGACGCGACAGTGCGCGTCGCGATTGGCCGCTACACAGCCGGCCTCGACCCCCAGCGCTCCGGCTCCCAGACCAACTACGTCAACGGGGCAGCCACTTTCGACTCTGGGATGTCCAACCATCCCGAAACCGCAGCGCTGGAGCCCAACCTGGTCCAGCTACCGGAAATCGTCGACCCGACCAACGTGATCTTCCACGTCACGCCAGGCGTCATGTTCCACAACGGCACGCCATACACCGCGCACGACCTGGAGTTCAACTTCGAGCGCGTATCGTCAGCGGCCGACTATCACCAGGGCGGCGAGACCAGCGATCACCCGAATGAGTGGGCCTCGGCGCGCCAGGCTTTCGGTACTGACAACTTCGCCAGTTACAGCGTGATTGACGATCAGACATTCGCTGTCGAGACTCCGGTTCCGAACGCCTCGCTTGCCGGTTCGATCATGTCCGGCGCCGTCCGCCATGTCTCCAAGGAATATGTGATCGAAAACGGCGACGCCCACGTCGACGGCGTCTTTGCCGTGGGCACGGGTCCGTTCCGCTTCGTCGATGCCGACCCCGATGTGGGCGCCAACTGGACCCGCTATGAGGATTACCACAAGCCGCGCGACGGTCTGACCAATCCGCGACTGGCGTGGTTCAAGGACCTCGAGGTCCAGATTCGGCCCGAGCCGCTGGCCCAGATCGCCGGCATCGAGGCCGGTGAAATCGACGTCGTCTACAACTTGCCAACCGATGTCGCAGAGCCGTACCGTGACAACCCGAACTTCAAGGTGCTCTACCAGCCATCAGGTCAGCCCTCCCACTACATCATGTTCAACACGCATGACAGTGTGGCTGAGGTTGACGGGGTACCGAACCCATTCCTCGACATTCGCGTGCGCGAGGCTGCCAATCTCGCCATCAATCGTCAGGAGATCATCGACGGATTGCTCACTGGCACCGAAGGCCCGGCGTTTGGCCCGTATCGCGGTACGATTGGTTATCCCGGCGAGGCGCTGGAGTCGCGCTATCACGGCTTCGACCCCGAGCGTGCGAAGGCGTTGCTCGCCGAAGCCGGCTACCCGGACGGTCTTGACGTCGATCTGCACATCGTGACTGACTTCCAGCCGATCGTGCCGATCATGGCGCTGCCGGTGCAGGAGTACCTCGAGGCTGTCGGCATCCGCACCACGATCAAGGAATACCTCAGTTCCGAGTACTTCCGCACGGTGCGTACCTTCGAGCTGCCAGGCATGTTCTGGTTCTTCACCAACACGATCGCCGAGCCCGAGACGGTGATCGGTTCCGGCGTCACCGAGAGCGGCTTCTACGCTGTCAGCGTTTACCCGGAGACCGAGATTGAAGAGCTCTACCAGGCCCAGAACCAGGCGCTCGACCCGGGTGAACGCGCCCGTTTGCTCGAGGAGCTCTACGTCACGTTCTATGACAACTACTCGTGGTTGTTCCTGACCGAGGTGTCGGCAGCGACGATCACATCCGCGAACGTCAACTGGCCGGTTGGTTCCGCGGAACTGCGCGGCGAAGGTACGTTGTCGGCGATCCAGAAGCTGAGGACGTAACCCGTCGACTTGGCGAGAACGACTCCGAGCGGGGCCGGACATTCAGTCCGAAACCCCGCTCGGAGCCGTTAAGATGCAAGAAAATCCGTAGATCAGACCTTGCCAAGAGAGCGCCCATGCCGACCCTGACTGCCGAGCAACTCGACCACTTCGAGACCTTCGGATTCCTCGCCGTTGACGAAGTCTTTGATCCCGAAGAAGTGATCAATCCCGTCATGGACGAGTACGCCGAGGTGCTCGACACGCTTGCCAGCGAACTCCACGCGCAGGGCGTGATCTCGGACACCCACGCTGACCTGCCCTTCGCCGAGCGAGTCTGCCAGGTCTACGTCGAGTCCCAGAAGGTCCACGCGCAGTACTTTGACTTCTCCCTGCCGCAGAAAGGGATCACAGCCGATACGCCCTTCTGGGCCGGACCGGCAGTGTTCAACGCGCTGACCAATCCCAGCCTGCTCGACACCGTCGAGAGCTTCATCGGACCGGAGGTGTACTCCAATCCGGTGCAACATGTGCGGGTCAAAGTCCCGGAGTCGATCGCCCCGCGCGACGCCGACGGCAACGTGATCTACGGCGCCACACCATGGCACCAGGACTCGGGCGTAATTAACGCCTCGGCCGACGACACCGACATTCTCACCGTCTGGTTCCCGCTGATGGACACCGACGCCGAGAACGGTTGCTTGCAGGTCATCCCTGGTTCGCATCGCGGTGAAGTGCTGACCCACTGCACTGGTGTGCAGGGCCTCAATATCCCGTCCACGATCCTGCCCGGCGAAGATTCCGCGCGCGCGGTCCCACTGCCCGCCGGCGGTTGCCTCTTCCTGCATCGCAAGACCATCCACGCCGCCCTGCCCAATGTCAGCGAGCGCATCCGCTGGAGCTTCGATCTGCGATATCACCCGCCCGGCCAAGCCACCGGCCGAGAAGCCTTCCCCGGCTTCGTCGCCAGAAGCCAGCAGGACCCAGACGCCGTCCTTGCCGACGCCGCCAAGTGGCGTCAGATGTGGCTCGACGCCCGAGCCGCCCTCGCAGACCAACCCGATCCCGAATACAACCGTTGGTCCCTCGACGACGAAGCCTGCGCCTAACTGCGCAAGCTTCACGGCCACGAAATGAAGTCCGAAGCCGCAGTTGTTGAGCTAGAGGCTGCAGGCTGGAGAATCGAGCTAGCGGGGAGAGGTCACGCTTGGGCCAAGGCCCTATGCCCAGAGAGATCGGGCAGGTGCCTGCTTTGGATCTACTCGACTCCGAGTGATGTCCGCGGGCACGTTCGGAAGCTGGTACGGGCATTAGACAACTGCTCGCACGTAGCTGAGAAGGAGTGAGCGATGACTGTCTGGGACTTCACCCTCATTGTTGAAGGGCGGGACTTGTCGGAGCAAGCTGTCTTTGACGCGCTCTGTGAGGCTGGATGCCATGACGCGTTGGTTGGCATTTCGAATGGTGCTCAGTATCTCGACTTCGACCGCGAAGCCCTCACGCTCGAGGAAGCAGTTACATCTGCGATTCACGACATCGAACAGGTGTCCGGACTTCACGTGGTCCGATTCGCAGATCGGGATTTGGTCAGCATGGCTGAAATCGCGGAGCGTGCCGGACGGACCCGAGAGAGCGTTCGCCTGCTGGTCAACGGAGAGCGCGGCCCGGGAAACTTCCCAGCGCCGGTCACAAATCCCTCGCGTCCGCATCGCCTGTGGCAATGGACAGAAGTGGAACGCTGGCTCGCGCGTTTCGAAGATATAGAAACAGAGTCGACTACACCAGATAGCGGTCTAGTCCGACGCGCGCTTTCGGCTGGAATTGCCTACCGCTGGTACGCGCGAAGCTTGGATGAAGAGCAACGCGGACGGATACACGAACTGACTCACCTCTAAGTCGGCGCGCAAGCGCGCATGACCGCTCTGACCGACTCCAAACCCGGCTTCGCAGCCACGACTCGGACGATCGCCGTATCCAGACCGTCGGCGAGCGCCTCGAACGCCGCTTTGGCTCCTGAAGCACTTCCGTAGTATCCGACTCTGGTCAGCAACTCCTCAGAGGCGGCGGATGCCACCTCATCCGCCGACGCTCCGCGACTCCTCATGTCATCGAGCGATGCCAGTTCGTCAGTGAAGCCCATGCGCTCGAAGTGGGCTCGGTAGGCGAACGCTCGCAATCGCTCTGTGGGTACCGATTGTCCCAGCGCGTAGCCAAGCATCGACTTCGCATATGACATCCGCGCTGTTTCCACGTCGTCATCGACGCAGATACGGACGTACTCGACCAACTGCACGTCCTCGGGACGCTTCCCCGCTTTGGCTGCGCCTTCATTCAGCCGATCTCGGCTCCACTGCACCCGCTCGGGATCGCACCAGTTGAGCACTGCGCCGTCACCGACTTCGGCCCCGAGTTGAATCATCTGTGGGCCCAACGCGCCAACGAGCACTGGAGTCGGCGGTGGCCGGAAGCCAAGCTGGACGCCGTCGTACTGGACCGACTCACCCTGCATGGTCACGGACTCTCCAGCCAGCAGTCCTTTGACCGCCGCCGTGTATTCACGCATCACGCCGAGCGTCGAGCGGCGTGGCAACCCCAACTGTTGACGAGCGTCAGCCCGATAGATGCCGCCGGAGCCGATGCCTAGCGAGAACTTGCCGCCACTCATCGCGGAGACCGTCCCTGCCGACATTGCGAATGCGACCGGCGAACGATAGGCAATCGGGCAGACGCCGATGCCGGTCGCCAGTCCGCTCGCCTGGTTGCGCATGGCGCAGAGATGGAACGAATCGAGGCCGGCGCCCTCGGGCGTCCAGAGTGACTGATAGCCCAGGTCGGCCGCCTCGCGAGCGAGCGTTTGCTGATCTTCGAAGGACATTCCCAGCGAGAAATCCAGGCCCAATCCGATCTGTCCGATTGCCATATCGCCCCGCCTTATCATGACTGCCAGCCTGCCAGTGCCGGCGTGCCAGTGCAGGCTATCGCCAATCCGAATTATGTCCTGAAGGGACCAGCACATGCCTCCCATCGTCAATACGAAGTACGGCCAACTCCAGGGACAGACCGAGGACGACCTGCACGTCTTCCGCGGCATCCCATTTGCCGCCCCGCCCGTCGGCGACCTCCGATTCCGCGCGCCACGACCGCCCGAGCCGTGGGACGGCGTCAAGGTTGCCAATGAGGCGGGTCCCGGCTCAATGCAGACCTTCATGCCTGGGCTCGAATTACTTGGCGCGTGGGAGATGCCGGTCGACGAGGACTGTCTCAGCCTCAACATCTGGACGCCCGGCATGGACGACGCCAAACGACCCGTCATGTTCTGGATCCATGGTGGTGGATTCTCCGGTGGCTCTGGCGCAACGCCAATCTACGACGGCCAGCACCTGTCTCGACGCGGCGATGTTGTGGTGGTCACGATCAACTACCGCCTCGGAGCACTGGGCTATCTCTACAACCAGGCCCTGACCGACGGCGACGATCCACACAGCGGCAACTACGGCATGCGCGACCAGGTCGCAGCGCTGCAGTGGGTGCGTGACCACATCAGCGCCTTCGGCGGCGACCCCAACAATGTCACCATCTTCGGAGAGTCGGCCGGCGGCATGAGCGTCGGCGTCCTGCTCGGTTCCCCAGAGGCCAAGGGACTGTTCCAGCGTGCGATTCCACAGTCGGGCGCGGGTCATCACTCGCTGCCGACCGATATCGCTGAGGAAGTCTGCCGACGCTACTGCGCCGTGCTCGAGGTCAGCCCGGAGGACGCGGGAGCGCTGCGCAGTATCCCGGCGCAGGACATGCTCGACGCCCAAAATGCGCTGATGGCAGATCCGGAAACCAATGCCTTGACCGGACGCTTCCTGATGGCGTTCTCGCCGGTGGTTGAAGGAGGCTTCCTCGAAACCCTGCCGATCGATGCCGTGCGCAGCGGTCTGAGCAAAGATGTTGACGTGCTCTGCGGCACGATTGAGGATGAGTGGACGCTGCTGGCTGCGTTGCAGGGCGTCAATGAGATGGACGAAACCAGTGCTCGCGGGGCGCTGGCCGTGACTGCAGGCGCCGCCGACACCGCCAACCAACTCTACGACCACTACCGCAACGCTCGTGCCGCTCGCGGCGCCGCATCCGATCCGCTGACGGTCTACGACTCGGTCATGACCGACTACGTGTTCCGCATCCCCTCGGACCGTCTGCTCGACGCACACAGCGCGCTCGACGGCTCGGGCAAGACGTACGCGTACCTGTTCAACCAGCAGTCGCCGGCCATGGATGGTCGACTGCGCGCGCCTCACGCGATCGACATCCCCTTTGTCTGGGGAACGGGCGACCAGATGCGCCCCTTCATCGGCGAGGACCCGCAGACTGATCAGCTCTCCGGCTTTGCCATGGACGCCTGGATCAGCTTTGCTCGCGACGGCAATCCCAGCACCAATGCGCTGCCCGGCTGGCCGCAGTACCGCGCCGACCAGCGCTACACGATGGTGCTCGGTCCTGACGTGAAGACACTGCGCGAAGATCGCGAGACCGAACGCGAGATCTGGTCGTCCGACCTGCTCGAGTAGGTTCGTCTAGTAGGTTCGAACGGCCTCGATGGGGAAGTGACATGACCACGATTCCGACGACGGTTCAGACTCGTCAAGGAGCGCTTCGAGGGCGAGTCGAGGACGGCATTCACGTCTTTCGCGGCGTCCCGTTTGCGCAGCCCCCTGTTGGCGAGTTGCGTTGGCGCCGGCCACAGCCGCTCGAGCCTTGGGCCGGCGTCAAGGACGCCTCGGAGTTCGGGCCGATCTCGGTCCAGCCACCGCGTCCTGCTGCTGGACCATTCGCCGGGATCATGGGCCACAGCGAGGAGCGCACGTCGGAAGACTGTCTCTATCTCAATGTCTGGACGCCAGGACTCGATGACGCTCGGCGGCCAGTCATGGTCTGGATTCACGGCGGCGGGCTGAGTAGCGGCTCAGGATCCTCACCTGCCTACAACGGCGCGCCCCTCGCTGGTCGCGGAGATGTGGTGATTGTCACAATCAACTACCGACTCGGTGCGCTGGGCTTTCTGCCCGACCCTGTTCTTGCCGAACAGGATGGCACAGAGGGCAACTATGGCTTCCATGACATGCTCGCAGCGCTCCGGTGGGTGCGAGATGAGGTTGGCTCTTTCGGTGGCGACCCGTCCAATGTGACCATCTTTGGTGAGTCGGCGGGAGGCATCGCGGTCGGCATATTGCTGGCATCGCCTCTCGGCGAGGGTCTGTTCCAGCATGCGATCATGCAGAGCGGAGCAGCCGACCGAATCCATATACGCGACTCGGTGGGCGAGATGCTGCCCTACTTCTACAGCGAGCTTGGACTCGAACGGCCGTCGCCGGACCAGTTGCGTCAGTTGTCGGTTGAGGAAGTACTGCAAGCCCAGAGTGCCCTGTCAGCCGCCGATCCGGCGATCAATCCTGCTGCTGGCTTACATGGCCCCTTCAACGCCGTCATCGAGGACGATTTCATCGATGCGATTCCGATCGATGCAGTGCGGGAGGGTCGCGGAAGCGGCGTCGACGTGCTCGCCGGCACGATGCGCAATGAGTTCACCCTGCTCTCGGCCATGACCGGACTGACCGAGTTGAATGAGGAGCGCGCGTTGGAGCTCATGGCGCCGCTGGTCGGCGGAAGCGAGCGTGCAGGCGAATGTTACGAGCTGTACGGGACGTTGCGCTCCAAACGAGGCGAGCCGACCGATCCGCTCGCGATCTACAACGCAGTCATGACGGACCGTCAGTACCGAGGCTCAACTCGCCGCCTGCTCGACGCACGAGCAGGCGCAATTGGCGGCACCTACTCGTACCTGGTGGAGCAGCAATCGCCAATGTTCGAGGGTCGGTTGGGAGCGCCGCACGCGCTCGATGTGCCGCTGATCTGGGGAACGACGGATTTGATGCGTGACTTCGTCGGCGCCGATCCTCAGGTCGATCAGCTCAGCGGCTTCATGATGGACGCCTGGGCAAACTTCGCCCGAACCGGTAGTCCAAGCACCAATGCGCTCCCCGGCTGGCCTCAATATCGGTCTGACCGCCCCTACACCATGGTCTTCGGCCCCGACGTGCGCACGGTCACTGCAGAGCGAGAAGAAGAACTCGCGCACTGGCGCTAGCCAGATCGGCGTCAAGTGGTGCTAGCTGGATCGCCTACAAACTGCGCACGTCCACGAAGTGACCTGCGACGGCGGCGGCGGCTGCCATTGCTGGACTGACCAGGTGCGTTCGACCTCCTGGGCCTTGGCGACCCTCGAAGTTTCGGTTGCTGGTTGAAGCGCAGCGCTCTTGCGGGCTGAGGATGTCGGGGTTCATGCCCAGACACATCGAGCAGCCGGCGTCGCGCCACTCGAAGCCGGCGTCGCGGAAGCGGTCAGCGAGACCTTCCTGCTCGGCCATGACCTTCACCAGGCCCGATCCCGGCACGACCATCGCGTTGACGCCGTCGGCAACGCGCCCGTCGCCGATCGCGTCGGCGGCGGCTCGCAGATCTTCGATCCGACCGTTGGTGCAACTGCCGATGAAGACGCGATCGATAGCGATGTCGGAGATCGGTGTACCGGCGGTGAGTCCCTGGTAGGCCAGCGCGCGCTCTGCCGATTCCTGTGCTGAGGCTGTCGCGAGGCTGGCCGGGTCGGGAATTGACCCGGTGACGGGAGCGCTCTGGGCTGGGTTGGTTCCCCAGGTCACGAACGGCGCGATTTCGGACCCGTCGATCACAACTTCGGTGTCGAACACGGCGTCGTCATCGCTAACGAGTTCGCCCCATCGCGCGACAGCCGCATCCCAATCCTCACCAGTCGGAGCGTGTGGGCGCCCCTGGACGTAGTCGATGGTCGTCTGATCGGGCGCGACCAGTCCGGCGCGAGCGCCGCCCTCAATCGTCATGTTGCAGACCGTCATCCGGCCATCCATGGACAGGTTGCGGATCACGTCGCCGCGATACTCGATCACGTGTCCCACGCCACCGCCGGTACCGATTGTGTTGAGAATCGTGAGGATCACATCCTTGGCCGAGCAGCCGTCAGGGAGCTCGCCGGTTACTTCAACCGACATCTGCTTGAGCGGCGCCTGAGGCAGCGTCTGCGTGGCGAGCACGTGCTCGACTTCCGAGGTGCCAATACCAAACGCGAGAGCTCCCAGCGCGCCATGCGTTGAGGTGTGGCTGTCGCCGCAAACGATCGTCAGGCCCGGTTGGGTCAGTCCCTGTTCGGGACCGATGATGTGGACAATGCCCTGCCGAGGGTCCAGCGTGTCGTAGAGCGGCACGCCAAACTCTTCGCAGTTGGCTCGTAGCGCCTCGACCTGTTGTTGCGACAAGGGGTCTGCGAACGGCTCAACTCGCGTGTCGGTGGGTACATTGTGGTCTTGCGTGGCGAGGGTCAGGTCGGCCCGGCGAACAGGACGACCGCTCAGGCGCAGCCCTTCGAACGCTTGTGGCGACGTCACTTCATGCACCAGGTGCAGGTCGATATAGAGCAGGTCGGGCTCACCCTCGACCCGTCGAATCAGGTGTTCGTCCCAGATTTTCTGCGCAACGGTACGTCCGGCCATGGTGGTCTCCCTAATCTGGATGAGGTGTCACAGACAATCTTACGCGCTGGCTGCTCGATGGCTGCGCCATCGATTTACCATGGAGCTCGAACACGGAGTCCGACATGACAACCCCCGCATCAGAAGTTGACGTCAGCCCGATGGTCTTCACCGAGTTCGTCTCGAACGGTCGGCGGTACCGCACGACCAATCCACTGATCTTCACGATTGAGTATGTGGAGGAAGACGGCGAGGGACTGTTCCTCTTCGAAGGGGAGTACAACATCATCTCTGGTGCCTACTCTCGCGAAGAGGCGTGGGACATGATCGACGACTACCTGGGGTTCCTGTGGCGTCAACTGGCAGAGGGGGATCCTACACACATGGATGGAGTTGCCGTGCAACGAGGCGCAGAACTACGCGCACGTTTCAAGCTTGTGACCGATGCCGCGTAAGGCCCGAGTGGTCGAACACGGCCTGCTCCGCAAGGGTTTCCGCATCAAGAACTCGCGCCATCGTCACTTCACCTACGTCAAGCTAGATGGCCAGGTCGCAGATCACGTATCCACCGTCATGTCCCACGGATCGAGCCGAGATATCGGGGACAACCTCCTCGCGCAGATGGCGCGGCAACTGCACCTCACCCGACGCGAATTCGACGATCTTATTGATTGCGACCTCTCGCAGGCCGAATACGAAGCGATGATGCGCCGCGACGGCATCATCCACTAGACCCCATCACGGCGTAAGCGATGGAACTATGGCGTACGCTCTTGCGTCGTGGAGGCAGTCGCGCCGACAGCGCCGCTGACGTAGCGGTCGACGGTACGTCCGGCCATGGTGGTCTCCCTAATCTGGATGAGGTGTCACAGACAATCTTACGCGCTGGCTATTCGATGGCTGCGCCATCGATTTACCATGGAGCTCGAACACGGAGTCCGACATGACAACCCCCGCATCAGAAGTTGACGTCAGCCCGATGGTCTTCACTGAGTTCGTCTCGAACGGTCGGCGGTACCGCACGACCAATCCACTGATCTTCACGATTGAGTATGTAGAGGAAGACGGCGAGGGATTGTTCCTCTTCGAGGGCGAGTACAACATCATCTCTGGTGCCTACTCTCGCGAAGAGGCGTGGGACATGATCGATGAGTCGTTGGTCCTGTTCTGGGAGGACTATGCCGAAGGCGACCCTGCAAGACTCGACGGCGCAGCAGTGGAGTTTGGCGCGGAGTTGAGGGAGCGGTTCCAGGTCGTCGACGATGCCACGTAAGGCTCGCCTCGTCGAGCGAGGACTCTCGCGCAAGGGCTTTCGAATCGTCAATAGACGCCACCGCTGGGTGGAGTATGACAATCTCGACGGTACGCATGGTCGAATCAAGACCATCATGTCGCACGGATCTGACCGCGACATCAACGACCGACTCCTCGCGCAGATGGCGCGGCAACTGCACCTCTCCCGACGCGAGTTCGACGATCTGATTGACTGCGACCTCTCGCAGGCCGACTACGAAGCGATAATGCGCCGCGACGGGTTCATTCGCTGATACCGCCGCGGCGCTTGAGTTGGACTTATGGGGTTCGCTCTTGCGTTGCGGCGGCCGTGGCCCCGGTCTGTCCGCTGACGTGCCGGTTGATCGCGTTGATATAGGCGCGTGCCGAAGCGACGAGGATGTCCTGATCGGCTGCGCGGCCGGTGTGCGTCGCGCCATCGACGGCGATCCGAATCGTCACCTCGCCTTGCGCGTCCAGACCCTCGGTGATGCTGGTCACGCTGTACTCCTCGAGCTCGTCGTCAATGCCAGTGAGATCGCGGATTGTCTGGTAGATCGCATCGACGGGACCGGTGCCCGACTTCGTGCCTGAGCACTCGGCATCGTTGGGCGAACGCAGCGAAACAGTAGCCGACGGCGTCGAGGTTGTACCGGCCGTGATGTCAATCGAGACGAGCTGCCAACCCTCCGTCGGCTGGCCGAGTCGGTCCATCACGATCGCTTCGAGGTCGCGGTCGTCAACCACCGTCTTGCGGTCGGCGAGTTGCTGGAAGCGTGTGAATGCGGCGTTGAACTCGTCGTCGTCGATTTCAAAGCCCAGGTCTTCCAGTCGCGAGCGGAATCCCGCGCGGCCGGACAGCTTGGAGAGCACGAACTGCGAGCCTTCGACCCAGCCGACTTCCTTCGGGTCCATGATCTCGTAGGTCTCGCGCATCTTGACGACGCCGTCCTGGTGGATACCGGACTGGTGTCGGAACGCGTTGAGACCCACGATCGCCTTGTTCGGCTGCACGTGCATCCCGGCAAAGTCCTGGACCATTCGCGAGGCGGGCACCAGGTATTGCGGGTCGACGCCGATTTCCACACCCATGTGGTCGGCGCGCGTGCGAATCGCCATGACGGTCTCTTCGAGCGAGGTGTTTCCAGCCCGCTCGCCCAGACCATTGATCGTGCATTCCACCTGCCGTGCTCCTGCGCTGACTGCAGCCAGCGAGTTGGCGGTGGAGAGGCCCAGGTCGTTGTGACAGTGGACAGAGACGACCACGTTGTCGGCGCCCGGCACATCTTCGAGGATGCCCGTGATGAATCGGGCGAACTCGTCGGGAATCGCGTAGCCGACGGTGTCGGGAATGTTGATCGTGGTTGCGCCGGCTTCGATCACCTCACGCAGCATGCGGCGGACGAAGTCGACATCGGAGCGCGTGGCGTCCATCGGCGAGAACTCAACGTCGCTGGTGTATTGCTTGGCGCGAGCGACCATCTCGCGGGCCTGCTGCAGCACCGACTCGCGGTCCTTGCGCAGCTGATGGGCGATGTGAATGTCGGAGGATGAGAGGAAGACGTGGATGCGCGGGTTCTCGGCGTCGCGGATGGCCTCCCAGCCCTGGTCGACATCGTTGGGGACGGCGCGGCAGAGCGTCGCGATCTGGGTGCCGCGCACTTCGCGGGCGATGCGGTTGACGGCGTCGAAGTCGGCGGGCGAGGCGGCGGCGAAGCCGGCCTCGATGCAGTCGACGCCCATGCGCTCGAGCAGCTTGGCGATCTGCAGCTTCTCCTCGGCGGAGAAGGAGACGCCGGCGGCCTGTTCGCCGTCGCGCAGGGTGGTATCAAAGATTCGGACTCGGTCAGCCATAGCGGGAACTCCTGTGGTCGGAACAAGGATCGAGACAAGGATGGGAAGAGGAAACAGACGCGGCCACCGACCGGCGGCCCGTCATCAGGCCCCGAGCACCCCGCGGGCGACGGCCCGCGGTTCAGCTCCTCCAAGCACACACTGCTTCATGTCATGCAGTATAGGCGAAGAGCGCATCTGTGAGGCTGTCTCACTTGACGGCTCTGGCCGTGATGATCGCCCTGGTCGGCGCGATGTTTGTGTCGGTGGGACCGACTCAGGCGGCTGATCCGAAGATTGGCGATGTAACTGCGGCCTACGGCTTCTGTGCATTCACGCAGACCGACGACCAGGGCACGAGCGAGGTGACTGAGCCTGATGAGTGGACTCTTGTACTAGCGCAGGACTCAACGCCGGATGATGCGACAGACGGCGCCGAAGTCATGGTCTACGGCCCAGACACGGATGACGACGATGAACTGAACATGGTCGACATTCACTGCACGGAGGACGATATTGGGAAGCCGTTCACCATCAGCCCTGACGGAACCACCACGCCAAATGTTGACGAAGCTGAGCCCACCGTCCTGTTGCTGACTGATGATGGCGATGGCGTCATCAAAGCAGGCAGCGAGCTTTCGATCCGGGGTCTCTTCCTGAACTGGCGGACGGCGAACAGCGTTGCTGATGTGAACTTCGGCACCGCTACTTCTGGCGTCGTCGTTGACTGGGTCCGCGTATCTGGCGTGTTTACTGCGTCGAGCAAGGAAGACAACAAGGAAATCGACTTCCAGGCAACGCCTGTTTCAACCTCAGGTTCGATCCTGACCTATCCGATGCATGGTCGGGCATTTGTCCTGGGTCTACACAATATTGTCGTCCCGAAGGGCACGCCGGAAGGCGAGTGCACGGTGAGTGCCCGCATCATCTGGGATACCGACGATGTTGATGTTGATGGCTCAGAGAAGGGTATGAGTTGCGGGACTCTCGACACGGATGACCAGACCCAGTGTGCAAGCGGTGCAAGGGCTGTCGACAACGACGATGAAGAGATGGAAATCTCCGGGACATTCACCGTGGGAGACGCCGGCGATGACGTTGGCACGGTCAACTTGACACTCGGCAACGAGAAGGAAGACGACCCGCTGACGACAGCGCTCGAGGCCAAGGCAGAGACCGGCACTGCACCGGCGAAAGACGGAGAAATCTGGCTCAAGATGTCCTCGGTGACGTCGATCGGTGGCCCGACGACTGTCGGTGATGTCAAGTCGATCACCTTCATTGCCCCAGGGGCTGAGTTGTACGTCTATGACGACGGCACATTCTCTGGAGGCAGGCTTGTTGACTCTGAAGGCGAGCTTCGCATGGGTGGCGGTGCCGAAGGCCGTCCGACTCCGAAGGGCGACGACAACAACAGCGTTCAAGTAAACAACCCAGGTGCTCACACGCTGTGGGTCAAGGTTGAGAAGGAAGACCAGAAGCCGGGCTCGATCGACATCTACGCGATTGTCGTTGGCGATGGCAGCAGTAAGTCCTCCGAGACCGTAACCCTGACCTTCGGCGGTCCTGCTGAAGAGCTCGTGCTTGGTGAGGCCGCGTCGGTCGCGGTCGGTAAGAAGACCGAGTTCAGCATCAACGCGATGGACGACGGTGGCAACAAGGCCAAGGTCAGCCAGGTCGCGTTCAGTGTCGCCGACGCCGATGGCAAGCCTGTCCCAGGCACCAAGGTGGAAGTGACACAGGGCAACACCGGTGACAGCACCGACAGCGTCGCCGATGATGACCCGGACGAGGTTGCCGGAATCGTCGCCGTTGGTCCGAAGGCTGAGGCCGGCGTCTACACGGTCACGGTTCGCCTGGTCGGCGCGTCTGGCGTCACGGCGACAGCTGATGTCGTAGTCGGTGGTAAGGCCGACGCGGTTGCTCTGGCGGCAGACCCGGAGACGGGTGACGCGGCTGACCAGACGCTGATCAAGGTCACCGCGACGGTGACTGACAAGAACGGCGCCCTCGTCGTTGACGGGACGCGAGTTGAGTTCTCTGCGCTCGGCAGGAACCTTGCTCCGATCGGACCCGGACACGCGCCGATCGAGTCCCAGATTCAGAAGCAGCTGGTGAATGTCGCCGGTTCCGGCGATGACCCGGAGTTCGAAGAGCGAACGCTGACCACGACGGTCGGTGGCGCGACGACCAAGGATGGTGAAGTGTCTGTGACCTTCATCGTCACTGGCAGCGGCACGGCCACCGTGAACGCGACGACTGAGGGTGGCTCGGCCTCCGGCAACCTGCGCATCACGACCTCCGACACTTCTGCTGGCGACGCGATGCCAGAGGAAGAGGCCTCGGTCTCTTGTCTCTCCGAGCTCTCGGGCTTTGCGACCTGGTCTTGTGGCGTTGAGGCTGACGCGTCTGAGATCTTTGACATGGTCTCGGGTCGTGGCGTGACCGCCCTCCATCTGTGGAACGGTTCCACTTGGGTCCGCTACTCGGTCGTCGATGGCGCCATGGTGCCGGGCTCGAGTGACTTCATGGTCACCGAGAGCGACATCCTCTACATCAGCAACTAGGGACTAGCGTCCGCTCCCCTCGGCAGCCGGGGGGAGCGGCGACCCCAAGCGGGTCCCCGAGCAAGTCGGGGACTGGGAACGAAAGGATGCTGAGATGAAACAGCACAGACTGATGTCGAGGGTTGCAGCGTTGGTGTTGGGGCTCGCCGTTGCGATTGCAACGCTGAGTCTCGCCTCTGCGCAGCAAGAGCCGCCCCACCGCTTCTATGGCACGGGCGCGACCGCCGGTGACATGATCGGCGTCGTCGATGACATGGGCGAAGAGCTTGGGTCAACCACCGTCGCCGAAGACGGCACCTGGTACATCGACGTCGACCGCGACGCGGTTGAGGGCGTGACCTTCACGCTCAACGGCAAGTCCGCCGACGCCGAGGTTACGCCTGCTGGCTCCGGCCAGTCCGCTGTCGCGGTCACCGCCATGGCTATGGAAGAACCAGCCATGGAAGAAGGCGAAGAGGGCGACGAACTCGCAGGTGACGAAGACGGCGAGATGGCCGACCTCGATGGCGATGAACCGGCCATGGAAGACCAAGACGGCACGACCGAGTACCCGGGTACGGGTAGCGGTGGTCTCGCTGACGGCAGCGGTGTCTCAGCCGGCCTGATCGGCCTGCTGATTGCACTGAGTGTCGCCGCAGTCGCGGGTCTCGGCCTGCGCCGAGTGCGCAACCGCGCCTAGCTCGCGCAACCGGACAATCCTGTCCAAATCAGAGGGGCGGGGCCAAATCGGCCCCGCCCTTTCTCGTTAACCGACTTTTGAGACAGTCTCACAACATGATGCCTCAGAAGTCGATGTTCCCAGTCCCCGCTTCACGGAGACTTTTGCAAAACCCCTCAACCGCCCCCGCCTCCGAGCGGGGGCCTGCTCCTTCCCTGGCTTCTTACCTGCGGCCATGTTTGTCGCCGGTATCTGGTCAACCGGGACCTATCCGAGCAGCCTGGGCTATGCCAAAGCGGGTCCCCGCTCGGGGGCGGGGACGGGAAACTGAGTTACTCAAAGGTCTCCGTGAAGCGGGGACTGGGATTCAACCAATCAATGGGACTTTTGAGACAGTCTCATGGGGGGTGTGTGAACGATGTCAACACTGCGCAGACGGGATGGAGGACCCAGGGAGTCGCACGAGCTCGTAACGACCGCAACATGGATACCGAACTCTCACGCCCGCTTGCCGATTTCCTTATCCTCCGAGCAACCGTTGATTGCGCGTACGCGCACGCTCAGGATCGCTTGGAGACTCTGATGGCAAAGTTCGATGTACTGATTCGCGGCGGCACTGTCGTCGATGGGACCCGTGTCCCGCGATTTGTTGCCGATGTCGGGATTAAGGATGGCGCTGTCGCCCAGATTGGCGGCCGGATGGATCCGATGGACGCCGACCAGGTGCTCGATGCCGACGGCAAGATTGTTGCGCCGGGATTCGTCGACCTGCACACGCACTACGACGCCCAGATCCAGTGGGATCCGTACTGCACGATCTCGGGCTGGCATGGTGTGACGTCGGTCGTGCTCGGAAACTGTGGGTTTGGCTTTGCGCCGGTTCGAGAGGAAGAGCGTGATCGCGCGATGCTGACCATGTCGCGCACTGAGGCGATTCCGTTCGACTCGATGAAGGAAGGCATGATCTGGGACTGGGTCTCCTTCCCCGAGTGGCTGGAGACGCTCGACCGTATCCCCAAAGGCGTGAACTGTCTGTCGTACATGCCGATTGCGCCGCTGATGATCTGGGTTATGGGACTCGAGGCGGCCAAGAACCGCCGAGCTAACGACGATGAGATCCGCGAGATGCAGCGCTTGTTGCACGAGGCGATGGACGCCGGCGCCTGTGGCTGGTCGACCCAGCGGCTGGGCGAGAATTCGGTCCAGGCCGACTATGACGGCACGCCGATGGTGACCGACATCATGTCGGACAACGAATGTCTGGCCTTGGCCGAAGTGCTGCGTGAGCGCGATGAAGGATTCATCCAGATCACGCAGGCCACCGGCGACATCAAGTCCGACCTCGCCTTCGAAGCGAAACTGGCGGAGGTCTCAGGCCGGCCGATCCTGCACAACGTGATTGCGCCGAGCATGCAGCGTCCGGACGCTCACACGAAGTCGCTCAAGTGGTTGGACGAGTGCAACGACCGCGGCGAGCGGATCTTCGGGCAAGCCTTCACGATTCGCTCGGCCTTCGCCTACACGCTCGAGGACTGGAACCTCTACGACTCGTCGCCCGCCTGGAACTACGCCACGACCGGCACGATCGAGGAAAAGATGTCCAAGTTCGCCGACCCTGAGGTGCGAGAGCGACTCAAGGCTGAGATGGACGATGCGATCGAGAAGCTGGGTCAGACCCAGGCCATTGGAGGTTCAATCGAGAAAGTTATGATCCAACACCTCGAGGCCATGCCCGAGCTTGAGGAGTATGTCGGTCTGACACTTGCTCAGGTCGGCGAGAAGATGGGCAAGCACCCGATCGATGCGATGCTCGACCTGGCGCTGGCGACCGACCTCAAGGCAGAGTTCCTGACCGAAGTGACCAACGCCAATGAGGATCACATGGCCGAGATCATGGAATCGCCCTACACGATTCCCGGCGTCTCGGACGGCGGTGCGCACACCAAGTTCCTCACGGCAGGTTCGTACCCGACCGACTTTCTCATGTGGATGGTGCGCGACAGCGGACGCGTCTCGCTGGAGGAAGCGCACTACCGGCTGTCATACCTGCCAGCGCGCGCGGGCGGGTTCACCAATCGTGGATCGCTGGTCGAGGGCGCGCCTGCAGACGTGGTGATCTACGATCTCGATGAGCTCAAGCTGGAGCCGGAGTTCCAGGGCGAGATCGTCTACGACTTCCCGGGTGGGGAATGGCGACGAATCCAGAAGCCGCATGGCTACAAATGGATCCTCGTTAACGGCGAGGTCACGATGCAGGACGGTCAGGAGACCGGAGCCACGCCGGGCAAACTCCTGCGTCACGGTCGGGGCTAGGAGCGAGGCCAGTCGCGTTCTGTATCAGGAACAGTTGGGTTCTGGATACAGAACGCCTGTGTCGATCATGGTGTAGTGTGGCTGCATGGCCACACTCTCCGAACACGAGATAGACGCACTTGGCCGACGACTCAGGGATTCTGATCCGCCGGCGTCGGAGGATCTGCTTCAGTACTTTGAACACGCCCGCAGTTACGAGCCTGCGTTGCTGGTTGTGCGAACAGCCCTGGAAGACATCGCAGCTGAGACCCTTCCTGCGTCCTTTCGATCCGTGTCTTCACGTATCAAAGCAACAGATTCAGTTCTCGGAAAGCTACGCCGCAAAGTCACGACGTTGTCTCAGATGCAAGACATCGCTGGTTGCCGGCTCACCGTTCCAGACTTGGGCGACCTGCAGCATATGAACCGGCATCTGCATGAGGTGCTGGACGTCATTCGGGTGAAGGACTATAGCGTCGATTCCAGGGCCGGTTACCGGGCTCTTCACTTGATCATTCGCCAAGATCGGCGGCTCGTTGAGATTCAGATCCGGACCGAGGTCCAGCATGCATGGGCGAACATGTCGGAGACACTGGCCTACGACCATGACCGACTGATCAAGGCCGGCGGTGGGCCTGCTGACCTTCGAATACAACTGCTGCAGCTCTCGGAGCAGGGTCGTCACGTTGATGTCACTCGTGAAGCTCTTCAAGCTGCGTTGCTTCGTCACTTTGAGTTTCTCGACTTCTTGCAGGACTGGGAGAGCGCAGACTCGGTCAGGCATCTGCAGGTTGGCGATGTTGACGCGGTCCTGAGTCTGCTGGGAGTTGCCCAGTACACCCATCAACGACTAGTTGACGGAATCCTGTGGCGACTCGAGGCGTTTGAATACGCGTCGTCAGCGCCCGATAATAGTGCAGGGAGTCGAAACGAATGAAGTGGATTCTTCTGACTGCTGACCACCGCTCGTCGCCACCATTGGTCACGACTAGTGAGTTCGGTGACCTGGATTCCGAATCGGCCTTTGAGGCCTACGGAACCGCGACCGTTAGCAAGGCCTCCCACGAAGAGGTGGTGTTGTTCTGTGCGGACTCGGCTGCCTCCCTACGGAAAAGTCATCCCAGGTATTTCTTTACGCGGAAAGAAATGATCGAGTCTCTCCGAGAATCATTGACATCTCGCCCGTTGACGCGACAAAGCGATGCGCGTAAGAGGCATGCGCATGCAGACGCGGCAGGCGGAGACTAGTGGAAGTCTGGTTCAGCTGACCTCGCTCTCCTCTTCTGGCGTTGGTGGCCTTGGCGAGCTTCCTCTTGGCGTGATCTTCACGTCGACCACGTGGATCGTCCCTGTGAACTCGAATGGGGCCTCGTAGCTGGGTGTGACCGGTGAGAGGTGATCGGCTGCCACGTCGGCTCCGCCTCGGACTGCAATGCCTCCCAGGTCGGGGACTTCGATTCGACCGGCGGGTACTCCGTCAACAAACAGGGTGACGAATCCAGCGGGTCGAGTCGTTGTTGTCACGGTCGCCGACAATGTCGACCGACCGACTGGCAACTCCGACTCGGTACGGCCGCTCGTGATGGTCTCTTTGGAGTTGTAGTCGAGGCAGAGTCGGTTGTCCTGGACGTACAACGAGACGCCGCCGGCCATGCTGCCCGATGCAAACAGCACGCCTTCTTCCTCGGTGTTGCTTCGCTCCACCTCGGCCGTGATTTCCCAGTCGCCGACGAACAACGTTGGCGAGACGCGGCCGTGCAGATGAGCCGTGGGTGGGTAGTAGCGATAGTGGAACTCGTGATGTGGGCTGCCCAGCCGATTGCTTGGCGCGCCCATGCCCAGCATCCGATCGTCGAGTGGCAGCACGTTGTAGCGCCCCGCCTCGATCCACCAGCGGTCGATCATCCGCTGCAACCGCTCAGGCTCCTGTTCCGCCAGATCGTTGATTTCCGAAAAGTCCTCCTCCAGGTCGAATAGCGCCCATTGATCATCCTCGAACGGAATGCCACGGAAATGGCGTGTGACTGCCTTCCAACCATCCATCCAGATGGCGCGGTGACCCCACATCTCGAAGTACTGGACCCCCTTGTTCGACGGAGCGTCGGGTTCGCCAAAGCTGTAGGCGATGCTCTGGCCGTGAACCGGCATCTGTGCCAGGCCCTTGTATGTGCCGGGCGCCGATTCGCCGAGCAGTTCAAGGACGGTCGGCACGACGTCGGTGACGTGATGGAACTGGTCGCGGATCTGGCCCTGTGGCACACGCTCTGGCCAGCGGACGATCAGCGGCACACGCACGCCGCCACCGTAGGTGTCGCTCTTGTACCAGCGCAGCGGGGTGTTGGCGACCTGCGCCCAGCCCCAGGGTACGTCGGTCCAACTACGCGGGCCGCCGATGTCATCGAGCCGCGACTGCGTCGCCTCCAGCAGATCGTCATCCATCGACCCCTGCCCTCGCAGCGGATTCTGTAGCACCTTGCCTTCGTTGTCCGAGATGCCAAGGCCGCCGGAGGCGGGATTGAGCAGACCGCGCGGCCCGCCCATGCCCGATGCGCCGTTGTCCGATGTCAGCATGATGATCGTGTTGTCGAGCTGGCCAGACTGTTCCAGGTGATCAAGCAGCCGACCGAGTTGCGCATCGGTGTGATCCAGGAATCCAGCGAATGCCTCGAATAGGCGGCTGGCGAAGCGTTGCTCGTTCTGCGACAGTTCCTCCCATTTCTCCACGCCAGGATTGCGATCTGCCAGTACGGTGTTGGGCGGAATCAGGCCGCTCGCGAGTTGCCGTTCGTACCACTCCTGGCGTACTTCGTCCCAACCAGCGTCGAAGCGGCCGCGGTACTTTTCGACGTAATCGGCGGGCGCCTGATGCGGCTCATGCACTGCACCCAACGCGAAGTACATGAAGAACGGCTGGCCGGGCCGGTGCGACTGCTTGTCGCGCAGAAATGAGATCGCGTGATCGGCCAGATCCTCGGTGACGTGATAGCCCTCTTCCGGCGACCTTGGCGGCAGGATGTGATGGTTGTCATGCGTCAGTTCGGGATAAAACTGATCGGTCGCACCGGAGAGAAAGCCGTAGTAGCGGTCGAAGCCTCGTTGCAATGGCCAATGGTCGTAGGGTCCAGCAGGGCCGTTGGCTTCTGCCGGACTGAGGTGCCACTTGCCGATCATGTAGGTGGCATAGCCACTCTGCTGCAGCATCTCGGCCAAGTTGGCCGAGTGTTTCGAGACCGACGCCCGCATGTTGGTGAAACCGGTGTCGTGGAAGTTGGAAATCGTCCGCATCCCGACGGCATGATGGTTGCGTCCAGTCATCAGCGACGCCCGCGTCGGTGAGCAGAGCGGAGTTACATGGAAGTTGGAGTAACGCAGGCCCTGGTCGGCCAGTTTGTCGATGTTGGGCGTGTCAATCGTGGAGCCGTAGCAGCCCAGATGGGCAAACCCCATGTCGTCGAACAGGATGATCAGCACATTTGGACGCGGACCATGCTCATGTTCCGGCAACAGTTCCCACCAGGGCTCTGATTCATCAATCGTGAGCCCAACCTTGCCTCGGAACTCCTCAACCTGTTCAGACACAGCACTCGCCAATCCCTCGGTCGTCGATCGAGTGGCAAGATACGCGATCTGATCCCCTGACGTGTCCCCAATTTTGGAAGTGGACGTTATCAGCCTCTGCTTCGAGAGGCTGGTTTAGAGCTCACCTCAATCGGCTGATTCCCGATTCCTGCTTTACGAAGACCTCTGCGAAAGTACGCCTTCCGTCATTGCCGCGCTCCGACGCGGCAATCTCGCCGCATCCCGCACCGACATCTGTACTGGAGACGGCGAGATACCCGCGGCAAGCGCGGGTAAGACGGAGCTGCTCGCACGGACTGGAGAGCCCCAATGTAGAAGCACACTCTGAGGTGTGATTCGGGCGTTAGACGACCGGAGCTCTCGGCAATCCTCAGTTCGCTTCGCTGGCTTCCTCTGGAGTTGGAACTCGCGGCATTTCACCCTTCGGGGTGACCTTCACGTCGAGGACATGGATGGTCCCTGAGAACGGAAACGGGGCTTCGTAGTTGTCGCTGACCGGAGAGTACAGATCCGCTCCGACATCCGCGCCGCCTCGAACGGCGATGCCGGCAAGGTCAGGTACGTCAATCTGAGCAGACACTTGTCCGTCGACGGAGAGCGTGACAACGCCCCCTTTGTCGGGATTGCAAATCATCCTGGCCGTCAACGTTGACCTGCCACTGGGCAAGGCAGAGTCGGAGCGACCGACCGTGTGGGCTTCGCGCGAGTTGTAGTCGAAGCAGAGATGGTTGTCCTGCACGTACAACGAGACGCCGCCCGCCATGCTGCCGGAAGCGAACAGTACCCCTGCCTCATCGGTGCTGGTTCGCTCGACTTCAGCGTTGATCTCCCAGTCTCCGATGTGGAGCACCGGCGAAATTCGAGTCTGCAGGTGTGAGGTCGGCGGGTAGTAGCGATAGTGGAGACCCTCGTGCGGACCGCCGGGCTTGTTGCTCGGGCTTGCCAGTCTGGGCAAGCGGTCGTCGAGCGGTAGCACGTTGTACCGACCCGCTTCGATCCACCAGCGGTGGATCATGTTCTGTAGTCGTTCCGGTTCCTGTTCGGCCAGGTCATGTATCTCGGAGAAATCCTCGGCGAGATTGAACAGCGCCCAATCGTCTTGCTCGAATGGCGTGCCGCGGAAGTGGCGTGTGACGGCTTTCCAGCCGTCCACCCAGATGGCGCGATGTCCCCACATCTCGAAGTACTGCACACCTTTGTTTGACGGCGCCTCAGCGTCGTCGAACGAGTAGACCATGCTGTTCCCATGGACCGGCATCTGGCCGATGCCATGGTGGCTACCAGGAGCTGTTTCGCCGAGTGCATCGAGCACCGTCGGGACGATGTCGGTGACATGGTGGAACTGGTTGCGAATCTGCCCCTTGGGAACTTGTTCAGGCCAACGGACGATGAGCGGGACCCGGATTCCGCCGCCGTAGGCGTCGCTCTTGTACCAGCGCAACGGAGTGTTGGCGACCTGCGCCCAGCCCCAGGGCACATCGGTCCAGCTTCGTGCGGTGCCGATGTCATCGAGCCGAGCCTGCAGGGCGACCATCCGCTCCTGTTGCATGGCGTCCTCTTCGCCCATGGGAATATTCCGCAGTCCACCCTCGTTTGAGGCGATCCCGTGACCGCCCTGAGCGAGACTGAACATGCCCATTGGCCCGCCCATCCCTGAGGCGCCGTTGTCCGATGTCAACACCACGATCGTGTTGTCAAGTTGCCCGGAGTCTTCCAGGTACTGGAACAGTCGGCCCAATTGGGCGTCGGTGTGGTCGAGGAACGCAGCAAAAGCCTCGAACAGCCGCGCGGCGAACCGCTTGGCGTCTTCGGACAGGTCGTCCCATTTCGCGACGCCCGGATTGCGGGCTGCTAGCTCGGTATCCGGCGGAATGATGCCGCTTGCCAGTTGTCGTTCGTACCATTCCTGGCGCACCTCGTCCCAGCCGGAGTCGAATCGGCCGCGATACTTCTCGAGATACTCGGGCGGCGACTGGTGAGGTTCATGCACGGCGCCCAGCGCGACGTATGTGAAGAACGGCTGATCGGGCCGGTGCGACTGTTTGTCGCGCAGAAACTGGATCGCATGGTCAACCAGATCTTCAGTGACGTGGTAGCCATCTTCAGGACGTTCGGGCGGAGCGATGTGATGGTTGTCTTCGGTCAGTTCGGGATAGAACTGGTCTGTGGCGCCGTTGAGGAATCCGTAGTAGCGGTCGAATCCACGTTGTAGCGGCCAGTGGTCGAAGGGTCCCGCGGGACCGTTTTCTTCCGCCGGGCTGAGATGCCATTTGCCCACCATGTAGTTGGCGTAGCCGCGCGGCTGGAGCATTTCGGCCAGTGTCGCCGCGTGCTTCGAGACCGCAGAGCGCATGTTGGTGTACCCGGTGTCGTGGAAGCTGATCGTGCGCATGCCCACGGCATGGTGATTGCGCCCGGTCAACAGCGATGCCCGCGTTGGTGAGCAGAGCGGCGTCACGTGGAAGTTCGAGTAGCGCAACCCATCGTCGGCGAGCCTGTCGATGTTGGGCGTGTCAATCGTCGAGCCATAGCAGCCCAGATGGGCGAAGCCCATGTCGTCGAACAGGATGATCAGGACGTTGGGCCGAGGCCCATGCTCATGCTCGGGCAGCAGTTCCCACCAGGGTTCTGATTCGTCGACGGTGAGTCCGACCTTGCCGTGGAATTCTTCAAACTGATTTGACATCATGACTACCAATCTATCTTCGACAGGCCGTTGACTATTGCACCAATCTAGCCATTTGAGCACGACCCAAGGCGAATGAGTCCGTTGACCAATACGTTCCCCCGTCGCAGTGCCCAGCAGTATCTTTGCTCCCCCTCGCAGGGGGAGCTGTCGCAGAGCGACTGAGGGGGCCCTATCGGCGCGGGTACCAGATCGGACTCGGCTGAGCAGGGCCCCTTCCGCCTTTGGCAACTCCCCCTCCAGGGGGAGGAAAGTGATTATGCAAGGGTCTCCGTGAAGCGGGGACTGTGATGCTGTCCGCTACAGACCTATGGCCGGATGATTCGTTTCGGACGCTGGGCCAAACGCTTGAGCATTGGTTGCGCGGCGTCGATGAACTTGAATGCGATCCTGCGGGTGTCCCTGGGATCGATCAAGTCAATCACGTCGAAGTTGTGCGCTGCCTTGAGCGGGCTTCTGAGCCTGAGCAGTCGGTTTTCGATCATCTCGCGGTGCGCCTCGGGATTCTCGGCGGCCTCGATTTCTCGCTTGTAGGCAGCTGCGACGCCGCCTTCGATCGGGATGCCGCCCCACTCGCCGGCTGGCCAGCCGAAGCGCATGTTGACACCCATCGGCTCACCCATGCTGTTCGGCGCGTCGGCGGCGACACCGTAGCTCTTACGGATGTTGAACTCGACCTTGGGCACGTCGGCCTCGTATGCCGCGATTAAGGCGCGGGTGCCTCGGCGCATGGTTTGGTTCAGCTCAGCTTGCGAGCCGAGCATGAAGCCTGGCATGTCGAGGAAGACCACCATTGGCAGGTTGAAGCCATCACAAAGGTCGACAAAGTGGGCGAACTTGTCGGCCGCGTCGCCATTCATCGCACCGGCCATGACGTACGGGTCACTCGCGACGATGCCGACCGCATATCCACCGATGCGCGCGAAACCGGTGATGATCGCGCCGCCCCAGTGTGGCCGCATTTCGAAGAACTCGCCGTTGTCGACGACCAGTTTGACCAGCTTGCGTGGGTTGTATCCGCGTTTGCGGTTTTCGGGGATGATGCGCAGCAGCTCTTCGACCTTGCGGTTGGGATCGTCGAAGTTGTGCGTGCGCTCGGTGACGTCATTGGTCGTGTCGGGCAAGTAGGAGAGGAACTTCTTGATCTGATCGAACGCGTCCTCTTCCGATTCCGCCTCGTTGTCGACCTGTCCGCTCTGGTAGACGTGGACCTTTGAACCGCCGAGCTCCTCCTTGTTGAAGGTCTCGCCGATGGCTCGCCGGACGACGGGTGGGCCAGAGGGGAAGATCTGCGATTGTCCCTTGATCATCACGGTGAAGTGCGAGAGCAGCGCAAATGCAGCAGGCGCGCCAGCGACCGAACCCATGATGCCTGAGGCGACCGGCACCTTGTTGAGCAGGTTGATGTGTCGCCACCACGTCTGGCCGGCCGGTAGGGCCATCCGACCCTCTTCCTCGTCACGCTTGGCGCTGTGGCCGACGCCCTCGATCAGCTGGACGTAGGGCAATCCGTACTGAGCTGCCAGCGGGGTGGCAAACTGCGAAGCGCCCTTGGACACGTTGTGCGGCGATCCGCCGGAGATGGTGAAATCGTCCCCGCCGATGACGATGTTGCGTCCTTCGATCTGCCCCATACCCATGACGAACGCGCCAGGCGTGAAGTCGCGCAGGTTCTGGTCTTCGTCGTACTCGTAGCCACCGACTAGCGGACCCGCCTCGAAGAACGAGTCTTCGTCGAGGAACTTGTCGATTCGCTCGCGGATCGTGTAGCGGCCGCCGGCGTGCTGTCGGGCGACGCCGTACTCGCCGCCCATCTCTCGGCCGAGTTCTTTGATGTAGTTGATTTCCTCAATCGCGCCTTGCCAGTCCTGTCCCGGCTTCCACGATTCGCGAGTCTGATCTACGGGCATTCGGAGCCTTTCGGTCACTGTTTCGGTCTATCGGCAGTGTACCGCTGCTCACCTAGGAGACCGTGAGATCAGATAACGTGGAGGACCGAGGAGCGCGGCAATGGTCACGACCGATCCAAAGGCCAAGGTGGACGAGAGCCCGATCGTAATCTCGGAGATCGAGGTGGATGGCGTTCGCCTCGTGGCTGCTGAGCCACTGAAATTCGCGGTCGAGTTTGATGCCGATGTACCAGTGTTTGATCTCGAAGGCCCACTCAACATCTATCTGTTCTCAGAGACGAGAGAGCTTTTGCGCGACATGCTGGAGGACCACCTCGAGTGGCTGTGGCGTGCATTCGCCGTTGGCGATCAGTCCAAACTCGACGGCACTGCTCTGCGTTTGGGCAAAGAAATGCGTCGAATCTTCTCGCAGGCCAGCAATGCCGCGTAAGGCCCGGCGGGTAGAGTCAGCGCTTCTTGCCAAGGGCTTTCAGAGGATTGACTCAAAGCATCGCAAGTTCTCGTACGTGACAATCTTGGGGTCAAACACCCCGATCTACACACTGCTATCTCATGGTGCGAATCGCGATGTTGATGACGCACTACTAGGCAGAATGGCGCGACAGTGTGGCTTGTCTCGGCGGGAGTTTCTGGCGCTGATTGACTGTCCGCTGTCGCAAGAGGAGTACGAGTCACTTCTTGTCGAACGAGGCGCCATCGAGCCTGGCGACTGAGCGTCGGCCGCCCCAGTGACAATCATCTCTGCTCCGAAACAACGGGAATCACGTCGCTGCTGAAGGCTCGCAATGCGTCCCAGTCCCAGGGTGGGCGCAATGTGATGTTGACGCGATCGACGCCGGCCTCGGCGTAGGGCGCGAGGATCTCGATTGCCTCGGTTGGCGTGCCGAGGATCGCGCCGCGCTGGCGGAAGGTGTCGCCGGCTGGTCCGAAGACTTCTTCGAAGTGGGCCTGCGCCTTTGGTCGGTCGGCCTCGGTGGCGGCGAGGTGGAAGGAGAGATTGACGTCTCGTTGGATCTCGGCAGGGTCGCGACCGACTCGGTCGCACCATTCGTCCAACACTCCCGACAGCCGGAGCCAATCCTCGACGTTGAGGTACGGCGCATTCCAGCCATCGGCGTATTGGGCGACGAGTTTCAAGGTGCGCCGCTCGCCGACCCCGCCGATCCAGATTGGGACTCGCGATTGCAGCGGTTTTGGTTCACAGAGCGCATCGTTGAGCTGGTAGTGCTCGCCGTCGAAGTCGGCTCGGGATTCCTCCCAGAGCGCGCGCAGCACTTGAATGCCTTCTTCCAGGCGGTCCAGTCTGCCACCGATGCGATCAAATGGAATGCCGTATGCGGTGTACTCCTGCACGTTCCAGCCCGCGCCGAGACCGGCGTCGAGTCGTCCGTTTGACAGATGATCAATCGTCGCCAACGCGTTGGCCAACACGGCGGGATGCCGATAGTCCATGGCGAGCACGCAGGTGCCGACGCGGACGCGCTCGGTGTCGGCGGCCAGTGCAGCCAGGCAGGCGAGACACTCGAGGTACGGTCCCTGTTTCTCGGTCATGGGCGACTCGTAGAAGTGGTCGGAGACATCGATCCAGGTGAAGCCGGCGGTGTCGGCCCAGCGCCAGAGATCGCGGCACTCCGTAAGCGTGGTGTTCTGTTGAACCAGGTGAATGCCAAATTCCATGTTGTCTCCTTGAGTCCGCGAAGCCGTCGGGACTTGCCTATGGTTGCAGCCAGAGGTACGGCAGACCAGTGGAGCAATGTCATGACCACTTCCAGAGGCTCAGTGCTGCTAGAGGCCGAATTTGAGCGTCGCGTCATGTCCTACGGCCGGCTCGCCGTCACGTTGATTCTTGTGATCACGGTGGTCGGCATTCCGCTGATCCCGTTCTGGCTGATCTGGAGCGTGTCCTATCTGCCCAGGGCCTACGACCGCTTCAGCGCCCGCCTGACGCCAACGTCGCTAGAAGTCACACGAGGCGTCTACTTCCGCTCCGACAGCACGATCCCGCTGGATCGGATTACCGACGTCCGCTTGCACGACGATCCATTGATGCGGATGTACAGGTTGCAGGGACTCAAGGTCGAGACCGCCGGCTCTTCAGGCATGAACGCATCGACGGAGGGCAACTTGGTCGGTGTGGTCGACGCACCGGCCTTCCGCGATGCCGTGCTGCGTCAACGTGAGATTCTGCAGGAGGGCGGCGCAACCACGACGGTCCCCTCGACGTCGCCGAGGGCTGAGAACGATTTGCTAGTCGAGATTCGCGATCTGCTGAAGAGCATCGATTCCAAGACGTAGCCGATTGGCCAAGACATCCCCCGTTGGGGGAGCTCTTCGCATTCCTGCTACTTGGTCAGGCCGAGTTTCTCGGCGAGGCCGATTCGCTGGATTTTGCCGGTGGCTCCCTTGGGGATTTCCTCGAGGATGACGACACGCCTTGGCGTCTTGAAGTCCGCGACTCGCTCTCCGACGAACTTGCGGATGGCTCGCTCGTCTGAGTCCTCGCCTTCTCTGAGCACGACGGCGGCGGCGACTTCCTCGCCTAATCGATCGTGGGGCATGGCGAAGGTGACGGCCTGGGCGACGGCTGGATGGAGGAGCAGCGCCTCGTCGACTTCGCGCGGTGAGATCTTCTCGCCGCCTCGATTGATGATTTCCTTGAGCCGTCCCGTGATCGTGAGGTAGCCGTCGTTGTCGAGCACCCCCTGGTCTCCGGTACGGAACCAGCCTCTGGTGTACGCAGTCGCGTTGGCTTCAGGATTGTTGCGATAGCCGTCGGTGACGTTGTCGCCACGGATCACGACTTCGCCACGCTGACCCATTGCGAGCAGTGCTCCGTCTTCGTCCATGATGGCCACTTCAGGGCCGGCCGGCAATCCGACGCTGCCTGGCTTGCGCTCCTGCGGCGGCATTGGATTGGATGTCATCTGGTGTGCAGCCTCGGTCATGCCGTAGGACTCGATCACCGGCGCGCCAAACGTCTCTTCAAGCTCGGCCATGACGGTTGGCGGCAGCGAGGATGAGGACGAGCGGATCAGCCGGAGGTTGGTCTCGGCGAGCACGTCGGCGTTGCGACCGGCGCGGGTCAGGATGAGCTGGTGCATCGTGGGGACGGCCGTGTACCAGGACGGCTTGGCCTCGCGCAGCCAACCGAAGACCTGCATCGCGTTGAAGCCGGGCGAGCACCAGGTGCAGCCGCCGGCGCCGACGCTGGCGAGGATGCCCGCCATCACACCGTGAATGTGAAACAGCGGCATGATGTTCAGGCAGCGGTCCTCGGACGTCAGATTGAGCGTGTTGCGGATGTTGTGTGCGGTCGCAGTCAGGTTTCGTTGCCTGAGCGGGACGATCTTGGGTCGCGATGTCGTGCCGGATGTGTGCAGCACCAGCCCGACATCATCGGCACCAGCTTCGCCGGGACGCGCTGGCGTCCCGCTGATTGTTGCGGCGAGATTGAATGCGCCGGCCGGTCCATCGGACTCCGGCTGCAGTTCGACCAGTGGGACATTGAGGCGCTGGGCGACTTCGCGCACCGGTGAATCGACGCCTTCCTGGACGACCACGGCTTGCGCTTCGAGGTCCTGGAGGTAGAACTCGAACTCGTCGGCGCGGTATCCGGGGTTGAGCGGAGCTGCAGTCGCAGCGTTCGCAACTCCAAGAAAAGCGGCGGCCATTTCTGCGCCGTTGGGCAGCACGATGGCGACGCCGTCCTCGCGTCCAAGCCCGAAGCTGTTGAGCTGCTCGCCGGTCCTGGCGATCTGTGCTCGGAGGCCGTCGAAGCTGAGTTCGGG
The DNA here is from genome assembly GCA_964291515.2 of Dehalococcoidia bacterium. Lineage (GTDB taxonomy): Bacteria > Chloroflexota > Dehalococcoidia > Bin125 > Bin125 > Bin125. The sequence continues at coordinate 2,179,709 of OZ219805.1, read as the reverse complement.
GCGTCCCGGCGCGCCGAGTGCGGGGGCGCTGCCATCGAGCGGGGCGAGCAATTCGGAGAGGGTCTTTGCGTCGGCGTTGGAGTGGGGGAGGGCGTCGGTCACGGTTGCTCCAGAGAGTCGGCCAGTGGAGAAAATGGGCGGTCAAATGCGCCACACGTGGTACAGCCTATTGCCGCTCAGGGTCACAGCAATGTTCAGGCTGCTGCGTATACTGATTTTGGAGAGGTGTCCGAGTGGCCGAAGGAGCCGATCTCGAAAATCGGTAGGTGCGGCGACGTGCCTCGTGGGTTCGAATCCCACCCTCTCCGCCAGATGTCAACGATTGGTGTATTCGGTCACGTCCACGGAGAGGTGCTGGAGTGGACGATCAGGCACGCCTGGAAAGCGTGTAGGGCTGCAAGGCCCTCGTGGGTTCGAATCCCACCCTCTCCGCCAGCTATTGCTTCTCAGGTCAATCTGAGGAACTGACTGATCAGCGGCACGATGATCTCGGGCGCGTCTTCCTGGCAGAAGTGTCCGGCGTTGGGCAGGATGGTGACGGGCGCGTCCGGATAGAGTGCGCGGAACCCGTCGATGGCTCTCTCGGGGTCGATCGCGTGGTCCTGCATGCCTTCGACCATCATTGCCGGACTCGATGCCAGCTCCCGTATGTTGCCAATCTCTTCCATGACGAAATCGCGTGTGCGGCCCAGGTAGGCGTCGAGTGGGAACTCAATCCCGCCAATGCAGGACTCTTTGTCAGGGAAGGGCGCCGAGTATGCGCGGATCCAGGCGTCGTCGACGGCCGCCGAGTTCTCGAATCCGATGATCTTCATCACGCTGAGCACATTGCTACCCAGGTGACCGAGCGTCTCATGCAGCGTGCCGGCCTCATGGTGCTTGCCGATCCACTGGAACCACGGAGTCACTGGAGCTCCCGGAGGCTCTCGCCGTGAGCCGGGAATGATCGTGTTGAGGACGCACATGCGCTTGACTCGATCAAGGTTTCTGACCGCAAACTGCGAGCCCATCGGACCGCCCCAGTCCTGCATCACGAGTGTGATGTCGTGGAGGTCAAGCTCTTCGATCAAGGCTGTCAGGTTGCCGACGTGGGTCCTGAGCGTGTACTCGCGATCCTGCGGTGTTTCGCTCTTGCCGAAGCCCATGTGATCCGGCACGACCACGCGGTTCGTCTCAGAGAGTCCAGGGATGAAGCTGCGATACAGGTAGCCCCAGGTCGGCTCGCCATGCAACAAGACGACGGGCTCACCCTCGCCCTCGTCGACGTAGTGCATGCGAAATCCGGGGGCATCGGTGAAGTGTGGTTCGAAGGGGAAGGTACCGTCGAAGGTCTCGTTGGCTGGGATCATGGCAACCTCTTCTTTATCTGCGTGTGGGGCAACCAAAGACTAGGGGTGTCAAGCGTGATGGTCACAACGTTCACGCCTGACTCTCCCAGAGTTCCATTCCCCGTCATTCCCGCGCTCCGCCGCGGGAATCTCGCCGAGCGTCCCAGTGACATTGAACTCAGAAGAATCTCAGCATCGGGACTCAACCGGCTCGGACCGAGAGCGCATGCTGCAAGTCCTGATGAACCCGCGTTCAGGACGGTGTCTCAACATTTGCCTCAGCAGGTAACACTTCAATGTCCCTACACCCGAGGCCCATTTGGGCGACCTGACTAGCTCGTCATGAGGTAAGGATCGAGGAGGGAGCAGGTCCCCGCGTGAGGCGGGGACTGGGAGTGCTGCATTCCAATCAATCGCTCCAGCCTGAGCTGGCTCTGCGTCAGGAGCGCTACGACAGTAGCTTGGTTGTCGATCATTCGCTTGCAGGTTGCTCGCCGCGGCGGGTTCGATTGTACTTTTCTCTTTGTTCGGCTTCGGTTTTGGCGGCGGCGATGTCTCCCGCGATCTTGGCTTGCTTCCACTGCGGGTTTTCTTTGTCAGAGCTGACGACTCGGCCGACTAGCGCGCCGATCACTCCCAGGACCAGGCCCCAGCGCAGGCCTCTCCAGAATCCCATGTCAACTGTCCCCTCGTCTGCCGCCGAGGACGTCAAACATTCTCTGGATTCTTGACGCTGTGGCGTAGGCGCGGATGACTGGTTCGGCAGCGGAGTCGCCGAGGAATTCGGCTGTGCCTTTGACGGTCTTGACCGTCTCCTGCGCGTTCTCGAGTAGTGGCGGGACGCCTTCCTGGAACGTCTTGCGGGCTGCTCGCAGCAGGCGGAAGGAAAGGAATCCGACGACGATGGTGGCGATGATCATCACAAACAGGGCAACCACGCCCAGCAATCCGGCCACGATGATCACGATGTCCCTGATGTCGGTGATGGTGCTCAACGCCATGCCGTGAGCCTACCTCAAGACGTCGACTCCACCGTGCCGCCGCCGAGCACGCGGTCGCCGTCGTAGAAGACCGCTGCCTGTCCCCGAGCGACGGCTCGCGCTGGTTGGTCGAGGTTCAATACCGAGCCCTGCAGCCGGGCGCTGAGTGGACTGGAGCGATAGCGAATCTGTACATCGAGCTGGTCGGTTGGCTCGGACAGCCAGTGAATGTCGGACAGTTCAATGCGGTTGACCAGCAGGTCGGCGGCGCTGCCGACGGTGACGACGCTCGACTCGGCGTCGATGCCGGTCACGAATTGGCGCTCTCCGCCGCCACCGGTCTGTAGGCCCTTACGCTGGCCGATCGTGAAGTGCTGGATGCCCTGGTGTCGGCCGATTTCGTTGCCCTCGACATCCAGCATCAGACCGGGCCGATCGGCGATCTTGGTGGCCACGACCGCTCGATAGTCGCCGCCGGGGACGAAGCAGATGTCCGCGCTCTCGGGCTTGTCGGCGACGGCGAGTTGGTGCCGTTCGGCGACAGCCCTGACCTCCGCCTTTTGCAGCCCTCCGACCGGGAATCTGGTCATGGCCAGCGCCTCCGGCGTCAGGGTGTAGAGGAAGTAGGACTGATCCTTGTCCTGGTCGACACCTCGCAAGAGTTGTGGTTCGCCGTGCGACCCCATCTGTGTGCGTGCGTAGTGGCCTGTTGCGATCCAGTCAGCGCCGAGGGCGCGGGCGCGCTCGAGGAAAGCGTCGAACTTGATGAAGGTGTTGCAGTTGAGACAGGGATTCGGTGTGCGGCCGTTGGCGTACTCGTCGATGAAATGATCGACCACGAACTTGCGGAACGGGCGCTCGAGATTGAGCGTGTAGTGCGGAATGCCCAATCGCTGGGCGACACGACGGGCGTCGCCGATGTCTTCAATCGCGCAGCACTGGCTGCGGCCGGTGTAGTCCTCGGGACGCGCCTCGGTCCAGAGACGCATCGTGATCCCAATCACCTCATAGCCCTGCTCGACCAGCAGCGCTGCGGCGACGGACGAGTCCACTCCGCCGCTCATGCCGACGACGATTCGCTCAGTCATGCGCGACTCTCCGACTACCGAGATGAGCGTTATCATTGAGCACGTGACCACTCAAGCGACGGATCTCAAACCCTCCGCTTCGGGGCACATCCGTAGCACCAAGGAAGACGCCGAACGGCTCGCTCGCGCTGTCGTGGAACAGCTCGACGAACGGCAGGCCGAAGCGATCGTCCTGCTTGATGTCGAGCCGCACACCGACCTCGCCGACTACTTCGTGATTGCCTCTGCGACTTCGCGCCGGCAATTCGGTGCGCTTGAGGATGCGCTGCGTCATGTGCCCGACACCGAACATCCGCGTCGGGAAGGTGGCTCCGAGGGTGGCTGGCTGCTGTGTGACTATGGTTCGGTCGTGGTGCATATCTTTGACCGCGAAACGCGCGATTACTACGACCTGGATGGTCTCTGGTCGCAGGCGGACACATTGCTACGCGTCGAGTAGCGACGCGATTTCGGCGCCACCTCCAAGTTACTCGTAAATCCAGCCCTCGACGTCTCGGGACCAGTTGACCAGCTCTGAGGCATCGAAGAAGAGCGCCAGTTCGCGCTCGCCTGACTCGGGCGAGTCGGAGCCGTGGATCACATTGCGGCCCAGGTCGACGCCGAAGTCGGCGCGGATGCTGCCGGGCGCCGCGTCAACCGGGTTGGTTGCGCCCATCGTGTTGCGCACGAGTTGGACGGCGTTCTGACCCTCGAAGGCGGCGGCGACCAATGGTCCCGAGGTAATGAAGTCGCGCAGGCCTGGGAAGAACGGTTTCTCGACGTGCTCGGCGTAGTGCTGGTTGGCCAGCGACTCGTCCATCTGCATCAGCTTGAGGCCGATCAGTTTCAGTCCGCGGCGCTCGAGGCGTGACAGCACCTGGCCAATCAGGCCGCGCTGAACGCCGTCGGGCTTGACCAGGACGAGTGTGCGTTCGGTGGACATGGGACGCTCCAGAGAGTGGACTGTGGGGAATGTCGGATGTTCGGAGTCAGCCTATGACGGCGTGGCCTATTGGTCGTTGTCGAATGGCTCAGATCAATTCTCACGGAAACGACAGCTACGTCATTGCCGCGCTCCGACGCGGCAATCTCGCGGCGTGGAGTGCAATCGTTTGCACCCGGTGCGTCGCCCGGATTACGCCCAGCCAGCCTTCCAACCAATGTGCAGGGCACAGCGAGATACCCGCGGCGGAGCGCGGGTATGACGGAGGTTGAAGGCTGGAGTCTCAGGAAGGTTGAGGCTCGCGCCTCGGAAGGTTGAAGGCTGGCGTCTCGGAAGGTTGAAGGCAGGCGCCTCAGGACGGTTGAAGGCTCGCGTCTCGGAAGTGGACCCTACCGCGGCGGCTGCGGACCAATCGCCGGCTCGCGCAGGTAGAGCGGCTCGAGCGCCGCGGGTGGTACTCCTTGTCCCTCCTGCAGCCGGCGCCAGCCGAGTTCGGCGAGAATGCCGGCGCGGCGGACGTTGAGAGCAGCTGGCGAGAATGTCCAGCCGGCGTCGATGAGCGAGGCTCTGGCGTCGTCCTCAATCCGTTCGGGCTCTCCGCAGACGACACCAGCGCTGCCGACGAGCCGTCTGGCATCGCCCAGCGCTCGCAGGAGCTCGAACTCCTCGCCGGTCCTGGCAGGTCCAAGCTCGTTCCATTGATCCAGCGAGCCGGAGAACATCTGCCAGGCCCAGGTTGATCGGGCAGCTCGATGGATGGCGGCGGCGAGACCGCTGGCAGCGTGCTGATAGGCCTCTATCTCCAGCCGGCCGACGCCAACGCATTGCAGGTCGAGTGCCACGGCCAGACCTTCGGCCGCAGCCATGCCGGAGCGAATGCCGCCGTAGGCGCCGGGACCGACATCCACGAAGACGGCCTCGAGCTCCTGCTTGACCACTTCTGTGTTGCCGGTCTGGCGGCAGACGAAGTCGATCATTGGCGTCAGCGACGGCGTGTGTCGTCGCCCGGAGCGCCAGTTGATCTCGGTCAGCACGTGTCCCTGTTCGCTGATCGCGACGCTGGACTGTTCGCCAACCGTGTCGATCGATAGTTCCATCAGACAGGTACCGATTGGAGCGTCTTCGCCAGCTCTGCCAGCTCAGTTAGCAGTGTCGTCGCGCTATCGCCCTGTGCAGTCAGGACCAACTCGCGCGGCGAGGCGTCGAGGGCCTCTTCAGAGATGTCATCCGAGAGCGGCACGATGTTGACGTGCAGATGGTCGGTTGGCAGTGCGCCAGACGCGCGTTCTGGCCACTCGACCAGCAGGATGCCGCCCTCTGCTGCCTGATCGAGACCCAGTTCTGCGATCAGGTCGACGTCGTCGAGGCGGTAGAGATCAGCGTGACGCATGGGCAGGCGACCGCCGAGATGTTCATTCATCAGGACGAATGTGGGGGAGTTGACGACCGTCGGCGCCTCGAGACCGCGTCCGACACCTTGCGCAAACACCGTCTTGCCGGCGCCCAGATCGCCCTGCAACAGGACGACAGTGCCCGCTGGCGCGTGGCGTCCCACTGCGGTGCCGACGTCGCGGGTCGCCTCGGCGTCGTCGCAGGTCAGGTGGAGTATCTGTCTCTCAGATGATGGTTCGGCGCGTGTCATAAGTCGAGTTTAACCCTGAGGACGTATTCTGAGCACATGGACAAGATTCACATCGCCAATTTCTTGCAAGTTCCAGAGTCTTCGCTCGATGTGATTCGCGCTGTCGATTCTCGCATCGAAATCCATAATGTGTCGCAAAACTTGGCCCGTTACATGCGAGAGCCGGATCATCCCCAGATTGATGTCGGAGCGGCGATCGAGGAAGGCGTTGAGATCCAGCAACGCGATCGGATCTGGTTCACGTTCTTCAGCGGAGACCTGGCCGGTGAGGCGTCGGCCCTGGAATGGATTGCCCTGGCTTCGGCTGGAGCGAATCAGATACTCGACCGTCCGATTGGTGAGGACGTAGTCATCACCAAAATGCCCGGTCTGGCGGCTCGCGTCATCGGCGAGTGGGTGCTGACCTTCATGCTGATGGACGTGAAGCGCATGATCCGATTGATCGAAGCGCATCGCTCAGGCACGTGGGCACGCTCGGATCCCGAGACGCTCGAGGGGGCCACGGTCGGAATCATTGGCTATGGCGCGATTGGCTCTGAGATCGCACGCTTCTGCGACGCGTTCGGGGCTCGCGTGGTTGGCATCAGACGACGAGCATCGGGCGATGGCACGCCACCAGCGGATGCGCCCGATTCCGTGGCCTATGTCTGGCCGCCAGAACGATTGCACGATGTACTCAGCGAGTCCGACTATGTAGTGCTCGCGGTTCCACTCACAGAAGACACCTACCACCTGATTGGAACGCAGGAGTTGGCCGCGATGAAGCCTGGCGCGGCTCTGATCAATATCGCTCGCGGCGAGGTGGTTGACTGGGATGCTCAGGTTGCTGCTCTCGAACGCGGCGAGCTACGAGCGTCGTACACCGATGTGACCACGCCCGAACCGCTTCCCGACGGGCACGAGTTGTGGAGCGTGCCGAGCCTGTTTATCACTCCTCACAACAGCGGTCTGCAGCCCAACTATTTCGGCAAGGCTGCCTATCGGTTCGCCGAGAACCTACGTCGATTTATCAACAACAAGCCCTTGCATGATGTCGTGGATCGCCATGCCGGCTACTGAGTCAGATGTCCCAATCGTGACGACGCCAGGTCTGCATCGTCTGCGTCGCCATGGCATCTACATGCCTCCGCGCGGAACGTACGTGGAAGTGGGCCGGACTCGAGACATCGCGCGGATGCCCAATCCCGACATCCGCTTCGGCTTCTGCCGCTGGCCGTCTGAAATGATCGCCTACCTGGAACCGGACGACGCCGTGACAGACGCCGCGGTGCGGCTGCGACAGCTCGGTCCGAAGCTGGTCCTGGCGTTGCAAGCGATGCAACTGCCGCTGGAAGACCTGAAGAATCGAACCGTCGGCGCGATTGAGGAAGAACTCACACAGGAAATGGTCGAGCGCACGCCGCTACAGGTCGATCTGGTGACGCGCTATCTCGCTGAACTGCTTGATCATGTAGCCACCGTGATTCCGATTTGTTACGGCGACGATGGCGCCGTGCTGCTGGATCGGCGTGGCAGTCTGAGGCGGTTGGCACAAGGTCCATTGGCCGACGTTGACCCGCTGCTCGCCGAGATTGTTGCGCCTGATGGAGATTTACCGGTCTGGGCCGAGACTCTGGCGAGCACGACCATTGGCGCGAATTCCGACTTCTCGGCGCTGCCGCTGGCCAACGATCCGAACATCTACCTGATAACCAATCATCCCAACTTTGAAGCGGCCGATCCTGAGCAGAAGATTGAGGCACTCAAGGCGTCAGCCGGGCAGACGATCGCCGCGGCTGAGGCGATCGATGCGTCGTTGACCGACATGTTCCTCTGGCTCGAGGCGCTGCTCGACCATCTGATCGACGTCGTCTGCGAACGCGTGGACGATGATGGTCGATTGCGGCAGAGGTGGTCGACGGACGAGTGGACAGTGATCCAACGGCTGACATTCTTCGACACCGACGCAGCGCTCGCGGTCACGCGGACGTTCCCGGCGATTTCGGATGGGCCGCTGCTGCCGGGAACTGAGTCGGAGTAGTTGGGTTCATTGCGGGATAACCCACCTTCAACAACAGGCTGATGCGCAACTGCCATTCTCTCCCCTGCGGGAGACCCTTGATTTACTCAGGTTCCCGTCCCCGCCCCGAGCGGGGACCCGCTTTGGCATAGCCCAGGCTGCTCGGATCGGTCCCGGTTGACCAGATACCGGCGACAAACATGGCCACCGGCAAGAAGCTAGAGAAGGAGCAGGCCCCCGCTCGAAGGCGGGGGCGGTTGAGCGGTTGTTCAAAGGTCTCCTGAGGAGGGGAAGCCGAGTGTGGTAACTACTCCACGCAAGCGTTGGCCATCGTGCCGATCTTGGCGGTGCGCTCTCGGATGTTCTCGTCCTGTTGGAAGCCGTTGGTCAGGAATCCCACCGAGAGGCCAGTCTCTGGGTCTCCCCAGGCGATCTGACCTCCCGCTCCGGCGTGACCGAAGGCGCTGGGCGATGCGCCTTGGCCAAAGCCTCGCTCCTCGGTCAGACCGTCTTCCCCGGCGAGGACCACGGTCAACGCGCGGTTGACGTGGATGCCGGACAGTGGGTCAGTGTGGCGATCGGGATTCGTGCCGACAGTTGTGCCCAGTTCGATCGCGCTCGTTGCGAGCGGGCCGTCGTCCGACGGCTTGACCAGATGCTGATAGAACATCGCCACATCGGCTGCGTTGGCGAACGCGCCGCCGCCGGGGCATCCCGCTCGGCGCTGGGAGGCGAGGTTGAAGTGCAGAATGGTCTGCGGGAAGACCTCGCCGCCGTCCACGGGCAGCGGATCCTCGGTGTAGACGATCGATGCTGCCCGCTCGTGCTCCTCATTGGGCAGGCCGACGAAGAGATTGTCGAGTCCCATTCGGTCGAGCAGATTGGCTCGCAGCCAGTCACGGAAATCCTCGCCTGTCTTCTGCTCGATGATTTCAGCCAGTACCCAGTGGGCCGAGGTCGCGTGGTACTCCCATTGCGAGTCCGGCGTCCAGTTGAGCCGCCAACCCATCATCCGACGCAGCCGCGCGTCGCGATCTTCCCAGAGTCGTGGGTTCATGGGCGCGTGCGGGAAGCCGCCCGTGTGCAGCATGACGTTGCGAACGGTGACATCGGCGTAGGAAATCTCACCGTTGCCCTCCGCGCACCAGCCGGGAATGATGTCGACGACGCGCTCATCGAGATCGAGCAGTCCTTCGTCAAGCAGCTTCCAGACGCCGACGCCGACGATCGCCTTGGTCGACGAGAACATGCAGAACAAGGTGTCGTCGCGCGCTGGTGCGACCGATGTGCCCTGGTGCGCGATGCCGAACGTCTTGAACCCTGCGAGTTCGCCGTCGTGCCCGATGGCGATCTGCGCCGCCGGCACCTTCGCATCTGTGACGATGCCGTCAACGTAGTCGAAGAGATCGTTGAGTTTGTCCTGGTTGATTGAAGTCATTGGGCGCTCCACCTCTGCAAGCCTGTCACTCTGCGAGCCTGTCAAACGTGCGGCAAGTCTAGGCGGTCGCGTAATCTGTCGTTCATGCCACCAGCGATCAGTATTCGGGGAGTCAGCAAACGCTACGGAGCGGTCGCGGCCGTGGACGGTGTAGATCTGGAGATTGAGTCGGGGCAGGTCTACGCGCTGCTGGGTCCGAATGGCGCCGGCAAGACGACGCTGATCGAGATCCTCGAGGGATATCGCGAGCGCGACGCCGGCGACGTCTCGGTGCTCGGTTTCGATCCACAGCGTCAGCGCGGAGAGCTCAACCGGCAGGTCGGCATCGTGCTCCAGCGCAGCACGCCGATGGAGGGCCTGACGCCCCGCGAGATGCTCAACTTCACGGCGAAGTTGTATGACAATCCAATGCCTACCGATGAAGTGCTCGAGCTGGTTGGCCTGACGGAGCACGCCGATCGTCGGGGCTCGAAGCTCTCAGGTGGCCAGAAGCGTCGTGTCGACCTCGCGACCAGCGTGATTGGCAGTCCGGATTTGATTTTCCTCGACGAGCCGACCACGGGTTTTGACGTATCGGCGCGTCGGCAAGCGTGGGAGGTGGTGCGAGGTCTGACCGAGCGGGGCGCAACGGTGATCCTGACCACTCACTACCTCGACGAGGCGGAGACCCTGGCGCAGCACATTGGCCTGATCAAAGACGGCCGGATCATGTTCGAAGGCGACATCAACGCCTTGCGTCGTGAGATGGAGACCGACACGCGCATCTCGTGGCACCCACCAATCGGCTTCGATCTCTCTGACCTGTTGGAGGAGTGGAAGTCGGTCCGGATCGGTCCCGACGGCCGCTTGTCGCTACCCACTCAGGAGCCGACGCGCCACCTGTCGCGTCTGATCGATTGGGCACGCGCTCGCGGATTGGACGAGATTCCTGAGTTGCAAGTCGAACGGCCGGACCTGGAGGAGATGTACCTCGACCTGGTTGACGACAGCAGCGCGTTAGGGACACAGGCGCGCTCATGAACGCGGAAGCCGCCTGGAGGAGTGTCCGGCTGGGCTACGCCTATACGTTGCTCAACCTGAAGACGGTGTATCGCGAACCCGCGGCCGTGTTCTTCATGTTGCTGTTTCCGGTGCTGTTTTTGGTCATCTTCTCGTCGCTGCTGACATTCGAAATCAGCGTGCCAGAAGGCGCTCAGGGTCAGGTGCCGGCCATCAAGTTCAGCCAATACTTCGTGGCCGGGATTATTGGTGTCGCGATTTTCGGCACGTCGTTCAATCTGCTCGGCAATTCGCTGGCCATTCAGCAGTACGACGGCACGCTCAAGCAACTGGCCGCGACGCCCTTGCCCAAGACGTCGTTCTTCATGGGACTCGTTGGTACGGCGCTCTTCTACACACTGCTGCAGCTCGTGGTGATGATTGCGCTCGGCGTGCTGGCCTATGGAGTGGAGTTGCCGGACGCCGAGGGTTGGCTGACCCTGATCTGGATCATCCTGCTCGGCGTGCCCGCCGGGTGCGTCATGGGAGTCGCGATTACGGCGATCATTCCTTCGGCCCGCGCAGCGCCGGCTGTGATCCAGGCCCCGTTCATCATCTTTCAGTTCATTTCGGGCGTGTTCTTCACGCTCTCCTCCCTGCCGACCTGGCTGCAATGGGTCGCAGGGATGTTTCCGCTGCGCTGGGTGGCGCAGGGCTTGCGCTCGGTGTTCCTGCCCGACGCATACAAGTACGCAGAACCGGGCATGAACTGGCAGCTTGACATCGCGGCAATCGTGCTCGCAGTCTGGATCGTGGCTGGTCTGGGATTGGCCGTGTTGACATTCAAGTGGGATCGGTCTGGCTGAACCGTAGACGTTGGTGGGTGCGTTGGCTCGATATGATCAACACTGAGATTCCAAGCAGGGTGCAGAGCGATGCTGCCAGCCATCATCACTGACCGCAAACGAGAGATAGATGAGCTGTGTCGTGCTCACCATGTGCGGCGGCTCGAGCTGTTCGGCTCTGCAGCGACGGGAGATTGGGATCCCGCCAAGAGTGACCTCGATTTCCTGGTCTCGTTTAGCCTGGAGCATCCTTGGGCTGAGCGTCGTGCCCTCGAGGAGGCATTCGAAAAGCTCTTTGCCCGCGATGTCGATCTGATTCGCGATCGGGAGTTTAGAAACCCCTATTTCAGCCAGTCGGTCGAGCTCAGTCGAACGCATCTTTGGGGCGAGGCGCGCCCATCAAATGCAAGGAACGGAGCCCGTGTGAGCAAGAGCCGGGCACTGAAGTACCTCTGGGATGTTCGCCGAGAAATCGGGTATCTGGACAACACAATTGTCGGCCTGGACCTAGACACGGTGCAGTCGAATATGACGCTGTTGCGCAGTCTGCAAATGCACCTCATGATCATCGGGGAGGCTCTGAATCAACTCTCGTCCCAAGACCCAGATATGTTCGAGCGAATCAGCGATGCCAGCGGTTACGTGGGCCAGCGGAACGTATTGATCCACCGGTACGGTGACCTCGATTGGGATGAAATCTGGCGATCCGTTCAGGATGAGATCCCGAAACTTGCTTCAGAGGTCGATGCGCTGATAGCGGAAATGGATCCAACGGACTAACTGCCAAGCCGATTGCCTACGAGCGCCTTCGACGCGCCCGCTCTTCCAACTGTTCCTGCCGACGCTGGGCTTGCAGCATGGCCTCATGGATGTCGTCTGAACGATCTCCGCCGGCTGTCTCGACTTGACGTTGTCCGCGCTTGAGTTCGGGATTGTCCGTGAGCTGATTCGATCTCAAGGCATCGGCGTGGGTTGCTCCGGTTTCACGTCGCATTCGCTCGACGGTGTCGCCGGTTTTCGGCATGACGCTGGTTTGGTCGGTCAGTCCTTCGGCGAGGAAGCTCGAGGCTTGCCCCGACTTCTCTAGTTCGTAGCGCATCTTCGATTCGGCGCCCATGATGTTCAGGTGATGCAAGATCCAGTTCTCGAAACGCAGGACGCCTCGACCGATGGACGTCTTCTGTCCGCCGACGACGAAGCGAATTGGCCGAAGCAGCAATACGACCAGAATCTCGCCGAGGGCGATCATCATCATGGTGAAGCTCCTAACCGGGCCGTCGGAAGCGCATGGCGATGGCCATCGGGATCTCGGGCAGGACGTTCCACATCAATCGTGACTCTTCCATCACCTGTTGCGGCGCAGCCAGTTCTTCGAGGCCGTCAAGCGTCAGCCCGGAGGCGAACGCGTCGCTGAGCAACTCGCTCAGCGGTCGATGGAAGTAGACCTGAGGTTCCTTTTGGGCCGTGTTGGTCACTCCGTGGGTGACATAGCGGGACAGATACCGCTGGATGGTGAGGCCGTGGGGCTCGTCGTCCGTCTCGGATTTCTGGAACTTGTAACCGGAGGTGGCGAAGGCGGGGTGCAGGGTCACAACGACGAATGTGCCACGAGGCTTGAGCACGCGCCAGGCGCCGCCGAACATCGGCTTGAGCAACGGCATCGACATGACGCCCATAATGCAGACCGCCGAATCAAACGGTCCGCCACAATTGAGAATGGCACGCTCGTCCGTCGCATCGACGGTCTGGTAGGTGACCTCGACGGCCTGGTCTGAGATCGTCTCGGTCCGTCGTTCTGCATGCGCGATCAGCGACGGGGAGAGGTCGGTCGCGACGACTCGCATCCCGGCACGGCCCAGCCGCCTGGCGAATCCTCCGTTGCCACAGGCGAATTCGATCACCGATGAACCGTGTTCCAGCCCCATCAGTCGCTCGGCAGCCGGTGCGAAGACGCCGTGATGGAACTCGTCGCCCTGGTCGCCCCATCGCTCGTCAAAGAAGTCCGCGCCTTTCTCCCAGCCGTCAAGCACCTGCTGTTTGAGTTGGGCGAGCATGGCGTCGGCTTCGGCGGGAGTTTCGGGTGGTTGTGTCATGGGTTCAGCCTATCTCTCCTGGATGGCGGACATGTCGAGTGGGGTTCCATCAGGAAGCCTAAGCTCGCGGGCTCGCCGACAAGTCACCGACTCCCGGCGTCACGAATAGGATCACGCCGTCAAACTGGTGGCCATTCGTGCATCACAGCGAGGACACCCTGCAGTTTGCCCACGCCAGCCATCGCTACGACGAGACCTGGATCGACGTGAATCACCCGGAGTATCCGGCCTGAGCCACTTCACCCACGTATCTGGACCAGCAGAGGGCGACTTCGGTCGCCCTCTGTTGTCTAGTTGGCGCAGAGTGCGTGTTGGCCGTTACACTCTTCCAAACTCTCTTTGGAGGGTGAGCGACCAGGAGGAATCAGATGACTGAGCGACTTGACGGCAGGAACTACTGGCAACGAATGAGGCGGAACCGCGTGAGCAGGCGCGCGCTCTTGCGTGCGTCGGGACGCGCCGGCGTAGGCGCGGCTGGTCTCGCGCTGGTCGGCTGCGGAGATGACGATGACGACAGCGTCTCGCAGGTCGCCCAGCAGCAACAACAGCAGCAACAAGCGATGCAGCAGGGGTCTCAGCAGCAACAACAGCAGCAGGCCATGCAGCAAGACCAGCAGGAGCAGGCTGCAGACCAGGCAGCGCAGCAGGCCGATCAGCAGGAGCAGCAGGCGGTCGCCGACGCCCAGCAACAGCAACAGGCGGCTACCGCGGTTCCGGAGACGGGCATTCCCGCCTATGGCGGCGTCATGCGCCGCTCCACGACGATCGATACGCACGACTACTGGGATCCGCACCGCGGCGTGTTTGGACCGACCCAGTTCATGCACTCGATGCTCTACAACAACCTGATCCGTTGGAAGAACAAGGAGAAGTCGGAGATGGAGGCGGACATCGCTTCCTTGCCGGAGAATCCCGACGCCGAGACCTACATTTTCAACATCAACCCGAACGCTCGCTGGCACGACGCGTATCCGACTGAAGGCGGACGCAACATTACCGCCGAGGACATCGTGGTCAACGTCGATCGCAACACTGCCGGTGTTGACTCGACCGGCGCCGAAGATGGCTCGTTCCTCGGCCTCTCAAGCTGGCGCAAGATCGCCAGTGTCGAAGCGGTGGATGACCGCACCTTGCGCACGACTTCGGACGGTGTCGACTCTACCTACCTGTCGGCGACCTTCCTGCGGCCCTTCGGCTGGATGGCGGCGCCCGAGGGCATCCGCGAGTGGGGTACCGAATCGGATGTCTGGCGCGACGAGGGGACCACGTTGCGTGTCGCCGGCTCCGGTCCGTTCATCGCGGAGAGCTACGATCCGACCGAGGTGTTCATCGCCAATCGCAACCCGGATTACTGGAAGAACGACGCCTGGGGTCAGCAGCTGCCCTACGTCGACCGGATGGAGTACTACAACCTGTTCGACGAGACGGCGATCGAAACTGCCGTGCGCTCGAAGGAGCTCGACGGCGCTTGGCTCAACATCAGTCGCGTCGAATCCCTGCTCAACGACTTCCCGCAGATGCAGCGCAATACCGTTGGCGGCGGATTCACGATCATGATCCGCACCAACTACAACCCCGACTGGCCCGGCGAGGACGGTGAAGGCAACCCCTGGCTCGACCGTCGCGTGGCCGCCGCCTTCCACCTGGCGACAGACCGCTATCTGATGATCGACACGGTCTACCTGGGATCGGCCAAGCCGTCGGTCCTGGAAGAGATTCCCTGGTTCTCAACATTCTGGTCACCGACCCAGGAAGAGATGACGGAGATCCCGGGATTCCGCGCCGACCACGAGGCCGATATCCGCGAAGCGAACGAGCTGATGGACGCCAGCGGATTCCGCGACACCGGCCGCTCGATCTACCTCTTCGCCCCCGACGTCTGGGAGACGCGCTACCCGGGCATTGTCGAAACCGCGAAGAACATGTATGAGTCGGCGCTCGGTGTTGGCGTCGAGATCAGCATCGACCCGTACACGATCCTCCTCCAGCGCCTGGTTGACGGCACGTCCACCGGCCAGATTCCCTGCTGGACGAACCCGCCTTCCGACCTCGACCCGACCAGTTACTGGCTCAACGGTCGCGTGCCGGGCGGATCGGCCAACTTCTACAGCTACGAGAACCCGCGCGTGACCGAGATCGCCGAGGAGATGAAGGTCACCCTCGACTTCGAGGCGAAGGGCGAGCTCTCGCGCGAGATGGTGCAACTGCAGCTCGGCATCCACCCCGACTACGGTTGGGAATCGCTCTCGCCCGGTCTGGGCGTGATGAACCCGGTCTCGAACGAGGCGTCGTGGCCGTGGTACCACGTGATTCCCGACGGCTACCAGTTCGCCCACCAGGGACACAAAATCGTCGAGGAGCTGTGGATCGACACGGCCCACGAGGACTACCCGTCGTAGCCAATCTGAACGACCAATGGCCCGGCTGCTCACCCCGCTCGTTGCTTCGGCAACGTGCGAGGACGGTGGGCAGTCGGGTGCGCGGCGTCGCATTCCACCGCTCGTGTGAAGCAGTTGGCATGTCGGGCGTCATTTCGCTTACACTCTGCCAATCTGCACCTCCAATGTCGGAGCAAGGAGCCTCTGTATGACCGAACGCAACTATTGGAAACGAATTCGTCGCAATCGCATGAGTCGACGAGATTTGTTGCGTGCTTCTGGACGCGCTGGAGTGGGCGCGGCAGGGTTGGCTCTGGTCGGTTGCGGTGGCGATGACGATGACAGCGTCGCGCAGGTCCAGCAACAGCAGCAGCAACAACAACAGGCGATGCAGCAGGGCCAGCAGCAACAGCAGCAGGCGATGCAGTCGCAGCAGCAGTCCCAGCAGGGGCAATCCGCGGACCAGACCGCACAGCAGGCTGACCAGCAGGAACAAGCAGCCGACGATGCCGACGATCAGCCAGCCCAACAAACTGCGGTCGGCCAGGTCGTGCGCGGTGGCGATCTGAGATTCTCCACGCCGGCGGCGACGCACGACTACTTCGATCCGCACCGCGCCGTGTTCGGGCCGACTCAGTTCTGGATGGGGTTCTATATGAACTACCTCATCCGCTGGCGCAACAAGGAACAGGGCATCATGGAGGCGGATGTCGCCTCGCTCCCCGAGGTTCCGGACGCAGAGACGTACATCTTCCGCATTGACCAGGGCGCACGGTACTGGGACCTGTACCCGACTGAAGGCGGTCGGCTCGTTGACGCCGAAGACATTCGTGTCAATTTCCAGCGTCAGATCGAAGCCGTGGATGCGAACGGCGCCGAGGACGGCACATTCCTTGGCGCTTCGTCCTTCCGCAAGACGTCATCAATGGACGTGCCCGACGAGACGACCTTCGTTGCCAAGACTGCTGGCCCCGATGCAACCTGGATGGGCGTGCCCTTGCGGCCCTTCAGTTGGATCACGAGCCCTGAGGCAATCAGTGAGTTTGGCGACCGCTGGCGTGACGAAGCCGGCAATGTCGAGCTTTCCTCGGGCACCGGCATGTTCATTCCGCAGCGCTTCGATCCCGATATTGGGATCGACATGGTGCGCAACGACAACTACTGGAAGATGGGTGTCGATGGACAGCCGCTGCCGTACTACGACACGGTCACGCTGTCCAACATCACAGATGCAACCGCGGTCGAGGCTGCCTACCGCAGCAAGGAGATTTTCAACGGCCGCTTCCCGTTGTCCTCGCTCCAGGCAGAGGGCATTCTGAACGACTTCCCCGATCACGGCCAAGGCACGGTGGCCTTCGGATTCACGATCATTACAGGCGGCGCGAACTTCAATGCCGACTATCCTGGTGAAGACGGTCTGGGCAATCCCTGGATCGACCGCCGCTTCACGCAAGCGATGCATGTCGCCGTCGACAGATATCTGATGATCGACACGGTGTATCTCGGTTCCGGCAAGCCCTCCGGCATGGGCGAGACGCCGTGGTACAACGCCTATTGGGCGATCCCGGAAGAGGAACTGCTACAGACGCCCGGCTTCCGTCCCGACCGAGCAGTTGACATCGCCGAAGCTCGGGCGCTGTTTGACGCATCGGGCTACGACCGCAGTCGTGGGCTAACACTGATTGCACCCGATATCTGGGAAGGCACCTACCCGGGCATCCTCGAGACCGAAGTTGGGATGTATCGCGAAGCGCTCGACCTCGAAGTCAGCTTCGACGTGCAGCCCTACACCGTCATTCTCCAGCGCTGGATCGAGGGTACGTATCCAGGACAGGGCCCGCAGTGGACCAACCCGCCGTCGGACCTCGATCCCACCACCTCGTACAACAACAACTACATACCCGGCGGCAGCACGAACAACCTGGCCTACGAGCATCCACGCATGACCGAGATCGCCGAAACGATGACGGTCACCCTGGACCAGGAGGAGCGTCAGTCGTTGGCGCAGGAAGCTCAGCGCATCCTGCTGGGCACGCACCCCGATTACGGACTCGATGGCGTTGCCAACAGCCCAGGCGTGATGAACGGTATCTCACCGGTGCTCTGGTGGCCGTTCGTCAATCACGGCGACGACACGCTCCAGTTCGCCCACTCCAGCCATCGGTACGACGAGTCCTGGATTGATGTCAACCACCCGGATTACCCGGCCTAACGAGCGACGGCATGCCAGCGTCTACCGGAACAGACGCCAACTGATCGGGAGCAGCGATGCAGCGATACCTCATCCAACGCCTGATCCTTGTGATCCCGACCCTGTGGCTGGTGATCTCGCTCCTGTTCCTGGCGCTGCGCGCGTTGCCCGGCGACTTTGTCACACGGAAACTCTCGAACCTGGAGAATCAGGGCGCCGAGCAGCGTGAATCGGAGATCGTTGGATACATCGAAGTCACCGAAACGACGCATCGCGTGATCTCGGGCGACACGCTGGAGAAGATCGCTATCAGCAACAACACGTCCGTGTCGGAGCTGCTTGCGCAGAATCCTGATCTGGACACCTCCGGCGAGCTGCGACCGGGTGCGAGGGTCACGGTGATTCCCGGTCAGTTACTCGAGGCGATTTCAATTGGACAGAGCATTGCTTTGCCTGAAGAAGTCGATCAAGGAGTGCAACTCCTGATCGACCGCAACCCCGATGTCAACTTCCCGCTGCATCAGGGCAAGCCGTATGCCGAGGCGGGGTCGATCCTCGTAATCCGCGACAGCCTGACGCTCGATGAGTTAGCGCATGTCAACCGGATTGATGCGAGCGACATCCTGGCGGTGAATCCAACTGGTAGCGCGAGTAATCCCGACGGCAATCTATCGGCCGATACGCAATTGCTGCCTACCGCGCTGGTCGTGACCGATGAAGGTGACACCCTGGAGCAGATTTCCGTCGCCTACGGTCGCGATCTCGAAGAAATGACCGAGGCGAACCGAGGCATTGATCCGGCCGAGCCGTTAGAAGCCGGAGTCGCGATCCACGTTCCATCCGACCGGATCGTCACGCCGACCACGAAGATTACCGAGGCCAACATCAGGCATCGCCTGGGAATCGATAAAGGTCTCGGTACCCAGTACATCGAGTTCCTCTGGGAGACGGTGCGGTTGAAATTCCGTCCGTCGTTCCAGACCCAGGAGGGGTCGCTGGACATCTTCCTCCGAGCCTTGCCGCGCACGTTGCATCTCAACGTGTACGCACTGATTGTGGCGCTCGTCATTGCGCTGCCAGTGGGGATCCTCTCGGCCATGCGGCAGGATCGGCCACTCGACTATGCGCTGCGAGGATTTGCGATTCTGGCGCTCGCTGCTCCATCCTTCTGGATTGCGACCATGATGATCTTTGTGGTCACACCTGGGGGAATCTCCGATGCCGGACTTTGGTCAATTCCGCTCACTTCTGAGGAAGCGAGATCGATATTCACATCGTTCACCGGAGCGCTCGCGCTGTACTCGATTCCTGCCGTCGCGGGCGGACTGGCGGCCGGCGCCGGTCTGATGCGGATTACGCGGTCCGAGTTGCTCGAAGTGCTGCGCCAGGACTACGTCCGCACCGCCTGGTCGAAAGGTCTGCGCGAGCGGACCGTGATCCGGCGACACGCGATGCGTAACGCCCTGGTCAATGTGATGAGCGTGCTCGGCTTGCAGGTGGCGGCCCTGGTGGGCGGCAACATCATCCTCGAGCTGCTGTTCAACATTCCCGGCATCGGCTTGCTGCTCATTCAGCGCATCAACCAGGCCGACCTGCCCGTCGTACAGACGATGGTCTTCTTCTTCGCGCTGTTCATCATCGTGGTGAACATCATCATCGACATCTCATACGCGGTCATCGATCCGCGTATTCGCTTCGCCTAACCGGGTGACTGCACCAGCTGACCGGGGAGGGGCAACATGAGTGAGGACCGACAGTCTCAACAGTCTCAAGCGCAACTCGAGGAGTTCGCGCAGGCACAGGGCCTGCGAGTTGAGGAACGCAGCTTTCTGCAGCTGCTTGGCCGCGCGTTGGTGTCATTTTTCCGGACCAAGCCTCTGGGCGCCGGCGGGTTGACGCTGGTTGTCGTCTGGTCGGTCATCGCCGTGGGGACAGTCGGTTCGGGCGGCGGTTGGTTGGGCCTGGGTCGTTACGACTCGCAGGATGTCTTCAAGGTCGCCAACAGCAACTTCGCCGACGACAAGGTTGCCAACGTACTCGACGGCAAGTCAGCTGACATCTCCGACAGTGAGCTTCGCGAACTGGTGCTGCAGCCCGAGGTCTATGGCGACCTGGCCGAGCAGTCCGGCGTCCTTGACGACATGCTGGAGTACGTCGAAGGTCGGATCGCAAGCGGAACGCTGCTGACTCACCTGGCGGAGTTCGACCCAGCCCAGATTGAGATCGTTGACGGCACGATCAACGATGTCGATGACTTGCTCGCGACCGGCACCAACACGCCGCTGACCACGGCGTCGCTCCAGGGGCCCTCGGGCAAGCACTGGTTCGGCACCGACCGCGCGGGACACGACCTTTACTCTCGGGTGACCGAAGGCGCGCGGTTGTCGCTCTACATTGGCTTCTTTGCCACGCTGATCGGTGTGGTCGCCGGCACGGCCATCGGACTCATTTCCGGCGCCCTGGGCGGCAACATTGACCTGGCGATCAACCGTCTGATGGACGCGCTGCTCTCCTTCCCGCCGATTGTGCTGTTGCTGTTGCTGCGCTCGGTGACGGAGCCATCCGCGCTGTGGGTGACGTTGGCGCTCTCGGTGCTGGCTGTGGGGCCCGTCCAGCGGATTGTGCGTGGCGCGGTGATCGCGCTGCGCGAGATGCCCTTTGTCGAGGCCGCCCGGACGATCGGCGCGACCAATGCCCGAATCATGCTGATGCACATTCTGCCTAACATCGTTGCCCCGTTGATCGTGATCTTCTCGATCACCATCGGCGCATTCATCCTCGCCGAGGCCGCGCTCAGCTTCCTCGGACTGGGCACCCTCGATGTCTCCTGGGGCAAGATGATCGCCGACGGTCGCCAGTTCATCGTGCAGTCGCCGTGGACCTCGTTGTTCGCCGGCCTGGCGCTGACCAGCCTCGTCTTTGGTTTCAACGTCCTCGGCGATGCGCTGAGAGATGTCTTCGACCCGCGTCTCAGAGGCAGCCGCTAGGCGGATCTCGCTCCGTTTCCGGCCCCCTCTCCCTTCGGAGACCTGCGCGAAAACCACCAAACCGTCCCCGCCCCCGAGCGGGGACCCGTTCCTTCCCCGTCTCGGGCACAGCAGCCTATCTGTTGCTTACATCTGGTCAGCATGACGCGATCGACGTTCCGCGTGCCAAGCCAACGCGGGTCCCCGCTCGGGGGCGGGGACGGGAATCTGACTTACGCACAGGTCTCCAAGGGGAGAGGGAGTAAGCGCCCTCTCGCACTGAGCGGATTTACGTGCAGGTCTCCTCG
The DNA here is from genome assembly GCA_964291515.2 of Dehalococcoidia bacterium. Taxonomy (GTDB): domain Bacteria; phylum Chloroflexota; class Dehalococcoidia; order Bin125; family Bin125; genus Bin125. The sequence continues at coordinate 2,158,553 of OZ219805.1, read as the reverse complement.
GGGAGAGGGGACCAGGATCGGATCTGCGCATACGCGCAGCGATCCCACACCGCACGCGTAGTGCGCTACACTTTTCCAACCATCGACGCGCGTACGTTGCGCTTCTGAAGGAGCGAGAACTAATGACCGAACGTAACTATTGGCAGCGCATGAAGCGCAATCGGCTCAGCCGTAGAGATCTGCTGCGAGCCTCAGGTCGGGCTGGCGTTGGCGCAGCCGGCCTGGCGCTGGTCGGTTGTGGCGGCGACGACGATGACGACCAGCAACAGCAGGTTGACCGGGGCCAGCCACAGCAGGACCAGCCGCAGCAGGCAATGCAGCAACAGCAGGACCAGCCGCAGCAGTCGATGCAGCAGCAGGATCAGCAGCAGCAAGCCGAACAGACCGCTGCCGCCGCCGACCAGCAGGACCAGCCACAGCAGGGTGGGCAGCAATCGCCGTCGCAATCCGGCGACCTCCGCTCGTATGGCGGCACGCTGCGCTTCTCAACTCCTGCCGCCACGCACGACTTCTTCGACCCGCACCGCGGCGTCTTCGGCCCCACCCAGTACTGGATGGGGTTCTACATGAACTACATGATCCGCTGGGCCTCGAAAGAGGGCGGGATCATGGAGGAGGACATCACCTCCTTGCCCGAGACGCCCGACGCCGAGACCTACATTTTCAATGTCGACCGCGGCGCGCGCTACTGGGACCAATATCCGACCGAGGGTGGTCGTGATGTCACCGCCAGCGACATTGTGATCAACTTCGACCGCCAGATCGCCGCGCTCGACGCTGAAGGCAACCCCGACGCGCGATTCCGCGGCCAGGACGCCTTCAAGAAGACCGCCTCGCACGAAGCGGTCGACGAGACGACCTTCGTCGCGAAGACTGCCGGTCCCGACGCGACCTATCTCGGTGGCACCATCCTGCGGCCCTTCTCCTGGATCACCTCGCCCGAGGGCATTCAGGAGTTCGGAACCCGCTGGCGTGATGAGACCGCAAACGTCGAACTCTCCTCCGGCACGGGCCCGTTCATCCCGCAAACCTTCGACCCGGATATCGGCATCTACCTGGAACGTAACTCCAACTACTGGAAGGACGGTCCCGATGGCCAACAGCTTCCCTACCCGGACGCCGTTGAGTTCGTCAACCTGACCGACGCGACCGCCGTCGACGCCGCATACCGCGGCAAGGGCATCGACATCGGCGGGTTCCCGCTGTCTTCTGTTCAGGTTGAAGAGCTGACCGGCGACTTCCCTGACCACCCGGTCGAGGAAGGCGCATTCGGTTTCACGATCGTCACGGTCATGGGCACTTATGAGCCCGGTTGGGAAGGCTCGGACGGGCAGGGGAACCCATACCTCGACCGTCGTTTCGCCTACGCAATGCAGGTTGCGGTCGACCGCGACCTATTGATCGACGCCGTCTACCTGGGCGCGGCCAAGCCGTCGGCGACCCACTTCTGTCCGTGGTTCAGCCAAGCGTGGACCGTTCCGCCCGAGGAACTGCGCACGGTTCCGGGCTTCCGCCTCGACCGCGACGCGGACATCGCGCTCTGCCGCGAACTGATCGAAGCCTCCGGCTTCGACACAGACCGCACGGTGACGATCTACATCCCCGACCTCTGGGAGCAGACCTACCCGGGTATCACCGAGACCACGCGCAACATGTACGCCGAGGCGACCGGCATCAACATCGAGCTGGACATCCAGCCCTACACCGTGATGCAGGACCGCTACGACAACAAGACGTTCCCCGGCCGAGCGCCGACCTGGACCAACCCGCCGGCTGACCTCGACCCGACGGCGCAGTTCACCCTGTCGCTGAAGGTCGGTGGCGCGTCGAACCTGACGCAGTACAACTACCAACCGGTTGAGGACATCGTCGACAAGATGGCAGTCACGCTCGACACCGAGCAGCGCCGCGAGATGGCGCTTGAGGTGCAGCGGATTGGCCTCGGCGTCGACGAGGAGCACGGCCTTGAAGGCATCTTCGGCTGGTTCGGTGTCATGAATGGCATCGCGCCGACCATCTGGTGGCCGTATGTCAACCGACCCGACGACACCTGGCAGTTCGCGCACGACTCGCACAACTTTGACACCGTGTGGTTGGACAGCAGCCACCCGGACTTCCCGGCCTAGACCGGGTCCAGTAGACGATGAGTTCTCCGCTCCCCCCTTCGTGGGGGGAGCGAGGCCTCAAGCGCGCTCACGGCGCAAGAGCAGGCAATGCAGAAGTACCTGATCCGGCGCATCATATTGGTGATCCCGACGCTGTGGCTCGTGATCTCCATTCTGTTTCTGGTGCTCAACGCACTGCCCGGTGACTATGTCACGATCAAGCTCGCCAACCTCGAAGCATCCGGCGCGACCAAGATCGAGGCTGAGATTGTCGGCGAGGTTGAAGTCGAACGGACGCTACATCGCGTCGTTGGCGGCGACACGCTGGACACGCTGGCGTTGAAGTACGGCGTAGGCGTTGCGGACATCGTCGCCAACAACCGTGGCCTGGATGTCGACTCCGAGTTACGACCCGGTTCGACGATCGTCATAATCGATGGCCAACTCCTGTCCTCGATCTCAAGGACAGCGCGTTTGGCGCTGCCGGAAAACACAGAGGACGGCGTTGCGCTGCTCGCGGAACGCAATCCCGATGTCGAGTTCGGCACGTTCTCCGGCGAGCTGTTCGCGCCCGCGGGAGTCACGCTGACGTTGCGCGAAAGCACCACACTGCGCGAGCTGGCGGAGGTCAACCGGGTCACTCCCGACGACTACATGAACGTCAACGAAGAGGGCACGCCGGCGAACGAAGATGGCTCGCTGACGGTTGACACACCGTTGTCGCCTGGTCAGAAGTTCATCTCGCCGACTCGGGAGATCACCGAGGCCAGCATCAAGAACCAGCTCGGCATCGACAAGCCGCTCGGCACGCAGTACCTCGAATATCTCTGGGACACGATCCGCTTCCAGTTCCGGCCCTCGTTCCAGACCAACGAACCGTCGATGGACATTTTCCTGCGCTCCTTGCCGCGCTCGCTGCATCTCACCGTGTATGCGCTGATCGTGGCCGTCGTGGTGGCGTTGCCGGTTGGCATTCTTTCGGCCATGCGCCAGGACCAATGGGTCGACTACGCCCTGCGCGGGTTCGCGATTCTGGCCCTGGCCGCACCGGCCTTCTGGATCGCAACGATGATGATCTTTGTCGTCTCGCCTGGAGGCATTTTTGAGGGCGGCTTATGGTCGATTCCACTGACCGAAGAGAGCGCGAGGAGCATTTTCACCTCTGTTGATGGGTTCTTTGCCCTCTACACGATCCCCGCTGTCGCGGGCGGCATCGCCGCCGGGGCCGGTCTAATGCGGATCACACGCTCCGAGCTACTCGAGGTGCTGCGGCAAGACTACGTGCGTACCGCCTGGTCCAAGGGACTGCGCGAACGCTCGGTCATTCGCCGGCACGCCCTGCGCAACGCACTGGTACCGGTCTTGAGCGTGTTCGGCCTACAGCTCGCGGCGCTGGTGGGCGGCAACATCATCCTCGAAATTCTCTTCAACATTCCCGGAATCGGCCTGATGCTGATTCAACGGCTCTACCAGGCTGACATCCCGGTCATCCAGACGGCGGTGTTCTTCCTGGCACTCTTCGTCATCATCGTCAACATCGTGATCGACATCAGCTATGCGCTGATCGATCCGCGCATCCGCTACGACTAGGGCCGATATGAGTCAGCAACCAGGCGCTCAGCAACCGGACCAGGGTCAGCAGCTTGACGACTTCGCCGCAGCGGAAGGGTTGCAGGTAGACCAGGCGACCGGCCTGTGGCGCTGGCTGAAAGGGTTCCGCCAGTTCATGTCGTCCAAGCGGCTCGGAGCCGCCGGTGTCGTAATTGTGGTGCTCTGGAGTGTCATCGCGGTCGGCACGGTCGGTGATGAAGGCGGTTGGATGGGTATCGGGCGATATGACTCGCGAGACGTGTTCGAAATCGCATCGGTGAGCTATGCCGATGACAAGATCGCCAACGCCCTTGATGGACTGAGCGCAGATGTATCAGCCTCCGAACTGCGAGCCATTGTCAGCGATCCCGACATCTTTGAAGAGGCGGCGTCGAATGTCGGTGTCCAGCATGAGATGGTCGAATACGCGCTTGGACGGGTTGAAGCAGGTGACCTGATTGACTGGTTGGTCCGGGAGCAGCAGATCGAGATTGAGGACGGTGTGATCTCCGACCACGATCGATTGCTCGCTGCCGGAACCGACAATCCCTTGATCACGGCTTCGCTGCTGGGACCCTCCGGCAAGCACTGGTTCGGAACGGACCGCGCTGGTCACGATCTCTTCTCTCGCGTGACCGAAGGCGCGAGACTCTCGCTCTACATCGGATTTTTCGCCACGCTGATCGGTGTGGCAGCCGGCACGGTGACGGGACTGGTTTCCGGATCATTTGGCGGGTCTGTCGACCTGGTTATCAACCGAATCCTCGACGCGGTGCAGAGCTTCCCGCCGATCGCATTCCTGTTGCTGATCGCCTCGATCACCGACCCCTCCGCGCTCTGGGTGACATTGTCGCTGTCTGTGCTAGGTATCGCGCCCACCAATCGAATTGTGCGCGGTAGCGTGATCCAGATTCGCGAGATGCCCTACGTCGAGGCGGCCCGCACCATTGGCGCCACCTCTTCCAGAATCATGAGCTTTCACATTTTGCCGAACATCTTCGCGCCGCTGATCGTAATCTTCTCGATCACCATCGGTGCGTTCATCCTGGCCGAGGCGGCACTGAGCTTCCTCGGTCTGGGCACGTTGGATGTCTCCTGGGGCAAGATGATTGCTGACGGACGCCAGTTCATCGTCTATTCGCCCTGGACTTCGCTCTGGGCCGGTCTGGCGCTGACGTCGCTCGTGTTCGGATTCAACGTCCTTGGCGACGCCCTCCGCGATGTCCTCGACCCACGACTGCGCGGCAGTCGCTAGATGCCCCCTGCCGACCATGTTGCCGACCACGCCGGCGCCGTCGCCGACGCTCCTGAACTCCCCGGTGGCATTCTCCGTTTCACCCTGCCGATGCCTCCTCCGCTGGGCCACGTGCATGTCTGGTTGATCCCGACCGGCAATGGCTGGGCCATGTTCGACGCTGGCTTCCCATCCCCGCAGGGCGTGGACAAGCTCGAGCAGGAGATTCAGCCACTGCTCACCGACGGCCGCCGTCTCGAGGCCGTCTTCATCAGTCACTACCACCCGGATCACACCGCGTTCGCCGGTCGGTTGCAGCGTGCGTTCGACTGCGATGTCTACGTCCACGAGGCCGATTGGGAACGCATGCAGATGATGAACGCGATGCGTCAGGCCGACGACGGTTCGGGTGAGGCATTCCGTCGCAGATTCTCAAGTGGTTGGACGGAATCGCTTGACGAGCATGAATTCGATGGAGAACAGTCCCAGGACGCAAGCGACAGCATGTTCTCGCGGATGCGCGACGCGATGAAAGATATTGATCTGCCGATGCCGGAGCCGACAGTCCTACAGGGCGGCGAAGTGATCGAGGTTGGCGGACGCAACCTGGAAGCAATCTGGACGCCGGGACACACCGACGGTCACCTGTGCGTCCGCGAGCTCGACCAGGACGCGCTGTTCACCGGTGACCATCTGCTCGGCCGGATTACGCCGCACATCGGCATGTGGCCGGATCAGGAGCGGTCGCCGCTGCCAGACTTCGAAGAGTCACTCAAGCTGGTCCAGGAGTTGAACTCATCAATCGCGCTGCCCGCGCACGAGGCGATCATCGAGCATCCTGCCGAGCGTGCCGCTGAGATTCTGGAACACCATCAGGAGCGACGGGTGGAGATGCTCAACGCCGTCTCCGACGGCAAGCACTCGGTCAAGGACATCGCAATCCAGACCTTCCCCAAGCGAGCCCACGACCGGATGCAGTTGACGATGGCCATGTCCGAAACCGTCGCCCATCTCGAAGCGCTCGTCGAAGAAGAACAGCTGACCCGCAGCGGCGGCGATGTCGATCGGCGCTACACGCTCGTCTGACCAGGTCAAGCGACCGCGATTCCTCTACCTTCTACTTCGACGTAGCGCACGACTCATGTGGAGGTTCACATGGCTGACCAGTCTGGCAAGATCGCATTCATCACGGGAGCGGGTTCGGGAATCGGTCAGGGCACAGCCGTCCGGCTGGCCCGCGACGGCGCCGACGTGTGCATCGCTGATATCGACCTGGACGGCGCAGCAGAGACCGCCTCGATGGTTCGCGAGTTCGGGCGCGCAGCTCATGTCGTGCAGTGCAATGTGGCGTCTCAGGACCAGTTGCAAGCCGCGGCAGACGAGTGTGTCAATGAGCTGGGCGGTATCAACATCGCGGTCGCCAACGCAGGCATCGGACGCGGCGGTTCGGTCCTCGACATGTCGCTCAAGGACTGGCAAGACCAGGTCGACATCAATCTCACGGGCGTCTTCCTCACGGTCCAGGCCGCAGCACAGCGGATGGTGGCGCAGGGCGACGGCGGACGGATCGTCTGCATCTCTTCATTGGCTGCGCTCAGCACCAGTCAGTGGATGTGGAGTTACTCCGCAACCAAGGCCGGCGTGGCCATGACGGTCCGCGGCTGGGCCTCTGACCTCGGGCCACACGGGATCAACATCAACGCGATCGGTCCAGGCGTGATCGACACCCCGTTGGCGCATGGTCTCGCAGGAGACGAAGGCGGCCCTATTCGAACCGCGCTGGAAGAGGCGACGCCGATCGGTCGCTCAGGCGCTCCATCCGATATCGCCGGCCTGATCTCGTTTCTGGTCGGCCCGGACGCCGACTTCATGACCGGCAGCTACCTCGTCATGGACGGTGGCATACGCGACGCGCGCGGCGGAAACCTGCTCGAAGATCCTGAGACGCCGCTTGGCCAGGAGCGTGCGCGTCACATGCAGGCCTCTGAGGAGCGCAACGCACGACTGCAGCCGCTGATCGATCAGCGATAGAGAGGCTCCAATGGTCGCGATGTCCGATATTCCTGACGCCGCGCGCGCCATGGTCCTGACCGGCGTGCGTCAACTGGAGATGCAAGAGTTTCCGATTCCCGACATCGGCCCCGACGACGGCCTGCTGCGCATGGAAGTCTGCGGCATCTGCGGTTCGGACTATGAGCAGTTCAATGGCGAGTTCTCAGTGCGCTTCCCGGTGATTCCGGGCCACGAGCCGGTCGGACGGATTGCGGCACTGGGCGAGCGCGCGCAGGAGCGTTGGGGCGTTGAGGTTGGCGACCTCGTCTCGGTCGAGCCTGGAGTGCGTTGTGGACGCTGCAGGCAATGTCTGGACGGTCGACAGTGCAGCGACGGCGCAGGCATTGGCTACACCTTGACAGATCGTGCGCCAGGTCTCTGGGGTGGCTACGCGGAGTACCTCTATCTGCATCCGGCAACCGTGATGCACCGGATGCCCAACGACATGCCGCCTCGACTGGCTGCCCTCTACAACCCATTGGGCGCCGGCTTCGCTTGGGCGGTCAACGCGACCGACCTGCAAGTCGGACAGACTGTGGTGGTGCTCGGCGCAGGGCAACGTGGCATCTGCTCGGTCATTGCAGCGCGAGCCGCCGGCGCCGGCACGATCATCACCACCGGCCTGGGTCGCGACGAGCACAAACTCGCGCTGGCCAGGGAGTTTGGCGCCGACATGACCCTGGTCGCCGATAGCGATCCCGTCGTGGAGCGAGTGCTCGAAGCTACCGATGGTCGAGGAGCTGATGTCGTGATCGATGTCACACCGTACGCCACCGATCCCGTGTCGGATGCGATGCAGATGGCGCGTCGAGGCGGCACGGTCGTGCTTGCCGGACTCAAGGGCGGCCGTCGCGTGCCTGAGTTCAATTCCGACGACATCGTGACTCGCCAGCTCACGGTCAAAGGAGTCTTCGGCGTCGATCATGAGTCGTTTGTTCAGGCAGTCGATACCATCCGATCCGGTCGAGCTCCACTGGACAAGTTGCACTCGCATGCGTTTGCCCTGGAGGACGCTGCAACGGCAATCGACACGCTCGCGGGCGAGACTGGCGAGCCAGCCGTGAATGTCACCATCGAGCCCTGGCTCTGAGTCAGCCGCGATGCACGATCGATACCGAGGGCCGCTGAAGGTCGGTTAGGATTGCCTTATGTGCGATACCGCCAGAGTCGGTGTCGAGGTATCGATAGTGCCACTAGATGAAGGGGACAGTGATGCCCGAACTCTCTATCAGCGATCAGATCGTTCTGCTGGGCCTGGGTGAAGACGGCTCGCTCGACCGCCCGTACGACGGGCGGCTGGACTACGCCATCGCCGGGGCTTCGTTGCTTGATTTGTCATTCCTGAACCGAATCGACACTGACCCCAATCGGCTGTTCATCATCTCCGCCGACCCGACCGGCAATCCGCTGCTCGATAGCGTGCTGCACCAGATCAACTCTGGTCCTCCCAACCAGCCCATTTCGTACTGGATCTCTGAGATCGCCCGCTATTCGCTCGTGCTGCGACAACAGGTGATCGAAGACCTCCTCGAGCGCAATATCATCCACCGCGAGGCTGGCCGCCGGTTGATCGTGCTGAAGTCGGAGCGGTTCCCGCCGACCGACCCGCAGGTTGTGCGCGATGTGCAGCGCCGCTTGATCGACACGCTGCTCTCCGATGAGATCCCGGAGCCGGACGTCGTCGCGCTGATCGGCCTTGCCCGAGCCAGCCGCTTGCTCGAACTGCTGCTGCCCCGTGAGTACCTGGACCGCGTTGAAGCCCGTGTCGAGCAGCTCGCTCGCATGGACCTGATCGGGATGAGCGTCAACCGGACGCTGGACGAGATTCAGGCCGCGGTCGCGCTTGCAGTGCCAGGCCTCTAGGGCTACCTCGATCGAGCCTGAATGACGAGCGGAGGCGACTGTGGATTGGCGAGACACACCGGAACAAGCCGCGTTCCGCGACGAAGTCGCGACCCTGATCGACCAGCGCCTGCCCCAGCGCTATCGCGAGCTCGCTGCTCGCGGAGCGATGCCGGAACGAGCCTGGGAAAACGACCGCAAGTCGGATAATCCCGTTGCGCTGTCGGCCGCAGTCGACTGGCACGCGGCGCTCGCCGAGCGTCACTGGGTCGCGCCGCACTGGCCGGCCGAGTACGGCGGCGGCGGTCTCTCGCCGATGGAACAGTTCATCTTCAACCAGGAACTGGCCGAGTCCGGCGCTCCAGGCGTCGGAGGCTCGGGTGTGAACATGCTCGGACCGACCCTGATTGTCCACGGCTCGGACGAACAGAAGGAGCAGTACCTGCCGCCGATTCTCAACGGTGAGGTGACCTGGGCGCAGGGCTACAGCGAGCCGGGCTCCGGCTCCGACCTCGCCTCGCTCACGACCCGCGCCGTGCGTGACGGTGACGACTTCATCATCAATGGGCAGAAGATCTGGACTTCGGCCGCGCACACCGCCGACGCCATGTTCGCGCTGGTTCGTACCGATCCCGACGCACCCAAGCATCGCGGGATCTCCTTCGTCATGATCGACAGCATCAACACGCCGGGCATCACGGTGCGTCCGCTGATCAACATCAACGGTGACCACTACTTCAATGAGGTGTTTTTCGAGGATGTGCGAATCCCGGCCAGCAATCTCGTCGGTGAGCTGAATCGCGGCTGGTACGTGGGCATGACCCTGCTCGACTTCGAACGCTCGAACATCGGCGGCGCGGTTGCAGCGCGGCGTCAGCTACGCCAGTTGATCACCCACATTCACCAGAACGACCAGGGAGCGAAGGATCGGGTCACGCCGGAGCTGCGACAGGAGATTGTCGACCGCTACGTCGAGACCGAGACCCTCTACCAGTTCAGCTTCCGCATCATCTCAATGCAGTCGTCAGGACTTGTCCCGAACTACGAAGCCTCGACCGCGAAGCTGTTCGCGTCAGAACTGAGTCAGCGCCTCGCGCTGACGGCGACCAAGGTCTTCGGACTCCACGCCCAAACCTGGAGTGACGCTCCACCGGCAAGCACGTTCACGAGAAACTACGTCGGCATGGTCCCGGCCACCATCCGAGGCGGAACCTCAGAAGTCCAGCGAAACGTCATCGCCGCTCGGGGTCTGGGTCTGCCGCGGGCGTGAGAGAGCGTCTGCCGTGCAAGAATTATGGGCATTTGTCCATATAGCAATCCATTATTCCAATGTTGCCATATGATATGGACAAATGCCAAGATACATATCGATGGTCGTCGATGACGATCCTGAACTTTCCCGCGCGTTATCGGAGCTTCCCGCCACGAGGGCGATCGCGCAGAGTTCAGTACCGGAAGGCTTTGAGGACTACCTGAGGCGGCGTGCGCACGTCCAAAGTGTTCACGGATCGGTGTCTATCGAGGGCAACCCACTCGATTTGGCTACTGTGCAATTCGCAAGCCTCGAGCAGGGCTCGACGGACGTACATCGGCGAGAAGCCTCCAACACCGACAGGGCGTATCAGTTGATGCGTCGCTTGGCTGCCGAGCCATCACTGACCATTGACAGTGGCCTGCTTCGACTGTTTAACTTCACTGTCTTGGATGGAATGCCTGGCCCAACCGCGGCGAGGGCTGGTCAGTGGCGTAGCGGCGGAGCAATGATCGTTGACGCGTCTACGCGACGGTTTGTCTACACCGGGCCTCCCTCTGAGTGGGTTCGCGAACTCATCGATGGAATGCTCGCAGAGCTTCCCCGGTGGCTGGCCGACGATCCAATCGAAGTAGCGGCAGCCAAGGCTCACTTCGCGTTGGTGAGTATTCATCCGTTCGGCGACGGGAACGGTCGCACTGCACGGATACTTGCCGATCTGCTCCTGGCACAAGCGAGCTGCGATGTCCGCGGCATGATTGCACTGAGCAGCGTGATCCATGGTCGCCGCGGCGACTATTATGCGGCGCTGCAAGCTTCGCAAGGTCCGACGTTTCGCGATCATGTGAACATCACGAGCTTCGTTCGGTTCCACACCTTGGCTCTCGAAATAGCAACGTTGGCGCTCGCAAGTTCAGGACTGGCGCTTCAACATCGACAGCTCGCCCTGACGATGGAGTTCGGGGATCTCCTCAACGCGCGTCGCATCATTGGTATTTGCGCGATGTTCGAGCAGGGACCAATATCGACGCCGTTGTACGCCCACCTGGCAGGGTGTCCGCAACCGACGGCCTTTGCCGATCTCACCATGCTCCGCGAAGCTGGCTTGGTGGTTCGCATTGGAACGGGCAAGGCGACCCGTTACGAACTTTCCGAGCGTGCGTCGCAGGTAGTCTTATCTGCTGAACCGATTCCGGATTGAGGCCAAGATGACTGAAGCTGACCAACACCTCCTCTCTGACCTGCGCGTCGTCGAAATTGGCGACGAGGTCTCCGCTTATGCTGGCAAGCTGCTGGCTGGACTCGGCGCCGATGTGATTAAGGTTGAGCCACCCGAGGGTTGCTCTACGCGGAACATCGGTCCGTTCTACGAGGACGAGCCCGGTCCCGAACGATCCCTGTACTGGTGGCATTACAGCATTGGCAAGCGCTCAGTCACGCTGGACCTCAAGTCGGAGGATGGTCGTTCGTCGCTGCTTGGATTGCTCAAGACGGCGGATCTCTTCCTCGACGCGCGGCCCAAGATGGACATCGACGCTCACGGTCCGGATGAAGACGCCATCCGTGATGCCAACCCAGACATAGTGATCGCGCGGATGTCGCCCTTCGGCGACTCCGGCCCCTGGGCCGATTTTCGTGGCTCAGACCTCGTGCACCTGGCGCTCGGTGGTCCGATGATGAACTGCGGCTACGACCCGCAGCCCGACGGCACTTACGACACTCCGCCGATTGCGCCGCAGATGTGGCAGGCGTATCACATCGCTGGCGAGCTGACCTGCATGAATGCCATCGCGGCACTGATTGATCGTCACCGATCAGGCCGCGCGCAAACGCTGCACACCGCCGTCCACGACGCGGTGGCCAAGAACACCGAGCTCGATCTGATGAGCTGGGTCTACCGACGCGCCCGCTACTTTCGCCAGACCTGCCGTCACGCGGCCGAGGTCGTCACGCCGCTGCCCTCGATCGGCCCGACCAAGGACGGTCGCTGGGTGATGGCGCTGCCGCGTGGACGCTCGCAGTCGCTGATTGACTTCCTCGACGAGTATGACATGTCCGCCGACCTCAATGAGACACCGCCGGAGACTGGCGGAGCCAGCACCAGGTCGAGAGGCGAAACAGCGGCGCATTTGCAGGAGGTCTCGCAACGACTGATCCGCAAGTTCCGGTTCGAGGACGTGCCCTGGCGAGATGCGCAGGACCTCGGACACCTCTGGGCGCCGCTGCGCAAGCCACACGAAAACGCCCTCGATCCACACTGGTGGGAGCGAGGCAGTTTCGCCAAGGTCGAACATCCTGAACACGAAGCGGAGTTCATCTACACCTCAAGCAAATGGGTGTCGTCCGAGACCTCATGGAAAGTCGGCCCGCGCGCCCCACTGCTCGGCGAGCACAACGACGAAATCCTCTCCGAGCTTGGACCTCCCCCGTCGGGGGAGGTGTCACGAAGTGACGGAGGGGGCCCCGTCAGCCGCCCAGTGACAGCTACCCAAGAGGGAGGGTCCCTCTCCCGATGGGGCACGCCATTCCCCCTCGACGGCGTGCGCATCCTCGACTTCACCTGGTGGCTCGCCTCAGGCGGCGCACCCCGATTCCTCTCCGCTCTCGGCGCGGAAGACATCAAAGTTGAGTGGCATCAGAACATGGACCTGCGCGTCGGCATGGCGCAATTCCCGCAGGGCGGCAAGGCGGCTCGACAGGCGCTCGGCATCAACGAGGGTCCATTGCCCGCGGACAACTCCACGATCAACCGCTCCGGGCAGTTCAACGACTTCCATGCCGGACACCGCGGACTCTCGCTCAACCTGCGCGACCCGCGCGGCCTCGAGATCGCCAAGCAGCTCGTCGCGGTCAGCGACATCGTGGCTGAGGGCTTCTCGCCCGGAGTGATGGAGCGTTGGGGTCTCGGCTATGAGGTGATGAAGGAGATCAAGCCCGACATCATCTACCTCTCGCAGTCGGGCATGGGACAGGTCGGCGTCTACGGTCGCTACCGCACCGTGGGTCCGATCGCCGCTTCGTTCGCCGGGATCTCCGAGCTGTCCGGCTTGCCCGAGCCCTACGCGCCCACCGGCTGGGGATACAGCTACCTCGACTGGTTTGGCGCCTACAACCTGGCCAACGCAATGATGGCCGCGCTGTACTACCGCGACCGCACTGGCAAGGGCCAGTGGATCGATTCCTCGCAGGTCGACGCGGGTATCTACCTGAACGGCACGGCGGTGCTGGAATGGTCGGCCAACGGCAAGGTCTGGCAGCGCTATGGCAATCGTTCGCCCTACAAGCCGGCCGCTCCCCATGGCGCCTACAAGTGCCGCGACGACATCGAATCCAACGATCGCTGGATCGCCTTCGCCTGCTTCGACGAGTCCGACTGGCAGTCGCTGCGCCGAGTCATGGGAGACCCCGAGTGGGCCGCCTCAGACCGCTTCGCCAGCCTCGCCGACCGCCTCGCCAATCAGGACGAACTGGACCAGAGAATCACAGAGTGGACCCGCCAGCACGACCGCTGGGACCTGATGCAGCGTCTGCAGGAGGCCGGAATCGCCGCCGGAGTCTGCCAGGACGCACAGGACCGAGTCGAGGCCGACCCACAGCTCACCCACCTCAACTGGTTAACCGAGGTCGAGCACTCAGAAATGGGTCCCTGGCCAACCAAAGAAGTCCCCGTCAAGTGGAGCGAAACCCCGCCATTCATGGGAGGCCCCATCGATCGAGGAGCACCACTCTACGGAGAGGACAATCACTACGTCCTCGGAGAGCTGCTAGGAATGAGCACCTCGCAGATATCAAAACTGGCGGATGACGGCGTCATCGCGGAGGGGCTCACGTCAGTCTGAGACACCGGGCAGCGACATCTGCAGCTGTTCAGGAAGTGCATCCGCTTCCCGAGGCTCAAGCGCGCTGTTCACTGCGGCCAACAGGTCGAGTTCGGACTCGACGATCCTGGCACCGTCTTGTTCGAGTCTGTCGAGATGCTGACGGCTCATCGTGGGATTCGACCAGGCGATGACGACCGGCATGTCTCTCTTCAGGGCTTTCTTGACCGCATCGAGAGTGCCACCCTTCTCGCCGGGGTCGATGGCAACCAGCACTTGACCGAGCTCGCAGATTGTAGCGTTGCGCGCCATAGCCCGCCCCACGGCCCAGCGGTCATTCGACGCAAACTGTGAGACCACGGTGAGGCGGTCCCAGATGTCGTCCCAAGGTTCGACAGCCTCCAGCAGTTCGCGGCGGGGCCGAAATCTGTCGCTGAGCCCCTCCGCCAACACCGCAATCGTGGCGCCGCCCGCTGCAACGCAAGCAACGTGACCAGAAATGTCGACCCCTTTGGCATGTCCGCTGACTAGTGGCAGCTCGAGTTCGGCAGCCAAACGTCCCACAGCACGCGCCATGTCGAGGCCATCGTCACCAGCTGCACGTGAACCACAGAGGGAGATTCCCTTTGCTTCAAGCTGCTCCTCAGGTCCGAGTCCAGTCAGAGTCGGAAACGGATCTCGGAGGTGTTTGGTCCAGCGTTCATAGTGCCCCATGGTGAATCTCCTCAGCCGAACGGAAGTTCATCACGACTCTCAAATGCTTCCGATGGAATCCAGTCAGGCCAGTTATCGCTTTCGGGAGAAAGACCGTTGCATCTCGTTGCTGTTTTGCTGCCGGTGAGGGCAAGAACACGTCGGGCTCCTGCCAAACGCAGGACACGAACAGTTCCATTAGGCCCTGTTCGCATTGGTATGCAGCGCCAAGAGTCAGTCCGTCATTGCCGCGCTTGCCGCGGCAATCTCGCCGAGTCTTGTACAGACAGTTGCGCCGAACACAGCGAGATACCCCCGGCGGAGCGCGGGTATGACGGGAACTCCTGGACTGAATCCCCCCATGTGAATAGGCCCTGTCTCAACCCACCTACAACGACGCGTAGACCGCGTCGATCAGGCCGTTGACTCGAGGGTCTCCGCTGAGGTTGTTTTGCATTTGATTCATCGTGTAGCCGAAGCCGATGTTTGCGTCGATGTCTCCGTAGCCCAGTGAGCCTCCGGCGCCTGGGTGACCGAATGCACGTGGATTTGGACCCAGGGGCATGAATTCTCCGGTCAGCATGAATCCCAGACCGAACTTTGTGGGAATCATCAGACACGCGTCGGGACCGTTTGACTGCTCGATGAGCGCGTTCTCCAACGTCTCTGGATTGATGACGTGGATGCCGTCGATCTCGCCGCCGTTGGCCGCGCCGCCATAGACGCGCGCTAGCGACCTTGCAGTCGCGTGCCCGTTGGCGGCGGGAATCTCGGCGCCGCGCCAGCCGCGGCTGGCGGTGATGTTCTGGTCGTCCGGGCCGCCGAGCGGCGGGTTGGAGAACGCAGCCGCGCCAACGCTGTCCTCGCCAAGCATTTCCATCAGGTTGGGCGCGTTCGGATCGACCGGGGCGTCCATCAGGGTCGAGATTCGACCGTCGAACTCAGGCCCGGTGCCGATGTGCGCGTCGAGCCCCAGCGGTGCGGCGAACTCCTCGCGCCAGTACGTGCCGAGCGAGCGTCCGTCGATGCGGCGCACCACTTCGCCTACGAGCCAGCCGTAAGTGACCGCGTGATAGCCATGCTGTTCCCCTGGCGTCCACCACGGTTCCTGCTCAGCCAGCGCCTCGCACATGGTGTCCCAGTTGAACATGTCTTCCATCACCAGCGGTCGGCGCACGGCGGCCATGCCGGCGCGGTGCGACATCAACCAGCGGACGGGGATGTCGCCCTTGCCTGCCTGTGCGAACTCTGGCCAGTACTCGGCGACCGGCGCATCGAAGTCCAGGCGCCCTTGCTCTGCCAATCGGTGTGCGCAGAACGCGGCCAGACCCTTGGTCGTCGAGAAGACGTTGACCAGCGTGTTGCGGTCCCACTCGCGCTCGCGATCGGTGTCGTACCACCCACCCCAGAGATCGACGACGGGCTCGCCATTCTGATAAACAGTGACGGCCGCACCGACTTCGCCATGCTCGGCAAAGTTGGTCGCAAAGGCCTCGCGGACTGCGTCAAACTGCGGTTCGTTCCATCCACCAATCGGTGCGTCGGTCATTGTTGAATTCCTCGTGCTGAATGAGTGATCGTCTGTCCGCAGGCAACGCTAACAGGTCGGCCAACGAGTAGCCTGTCGGCGTCAATCTGACCTTGAAAGGACTTCCAAATGCCGAACATCCCGACTGAAGCTGAAGTGATGGCGATGATGCACTCGCTCTCCAACTGGGGACGCTGGGGTGACGATGACCAGTTGGGCACGCTCAATCTGGTCACTCCCGAGGTGCGCAAGGCTGCTGCAGGGCTGGTCTCGGAAGGCGTGTCAGTCTCCTGCGCCTGGGACATTGAGAACACGCATCAACCGGACCATGCGATGGGCACTCCTCAACGGTTCATGGTCGCGACCGGCGAATCGGCAGCGGCCATTGCTGAGGCAGGCGTGTCGCGCATGGGCGGTGCGATGGAGTTCTTCGGGCTGGTCTATCACGGCTACGCGATCACCCATCTCGACGGCCTGTGCCACATCTTCTGGGACGGCAAGATGTACAACGGCCAGCCGGCACGCCTGGTGAACGCAACCGGCGGAGCGACGAATCTGCC
The DNA here is from genome assembly GCA_964291515.2 of Dehalococcoidia bacterium. Classification (GTDB taxonomy): domain Bacteria; phylum Chloroflexota; class Dehalococcoidia; order Bin125; family Bin125; genus Bin125. The sequence continues at coordinate 2,141,879 of OZ219805.1, read as the reverse complement.
GATCACCGAACTACGCGATGGCATCGTCACCCGCGGCGTGCTCCTGGATGTCGCAGCAGCCAAGGGCGTCGACTGGATGGAGCCGGGCGAGGGCGTCTTCCCTGAGGATCTGGAAGCGGCTGAAGAGCGGCAGGGCGTTCGCGTCCGCGAGGGCGACGCTGTCTTGTTGCGTACGGGCTACGGCAAGCGCAAGCGGCAGGTCGGACGCGAAGCGCTGCTGGAAACCGGATTCCCCGGCTACCACGTTGCCTGCCTGCCCTGGCTCCACGAGCGTGGTGCAGCCGTGATCGGCGCCGACACCGCCACCGACGTCAACCCATCGGGTTACGAGACGCTGGGCATACCAATCCACGCGGTTGGGATCGTGCACATGGGACTCTGGCTGATGGACAACATGCAACTCGAGGATGTCGCCGAAGCGGCCAACCGCTACGGCCGCCACGAGTTCCAATTTGTGCTGAGTCCGCTCAGGATCATCGGTGGGACGGGCAGTCCGGCGAATCCTCTGGCAATTTTCTAGACAGCAAGTCAGCTTGTAGGTGTGATTGAGTGTTCTCCCCCCGCCTGCAGGGGGAGATGTCACTCAATGACAGAAGGGGAGGGACCCCCTCAGCCGCTTCGCGACAGCTCCCCCTGCAAGAGAATGATGCACAACTCAGTTTCCCGTCCCCGCCCCTGAGCGGGGACCCGCCTTGGTATAGCCCAGGCTGCTCCGATAAGTCCCGGTTGACCAGATAGCAGCAACAATCATGACCGCAGGTAAGAGGTCAGGGAAGGAGCAGGCCCCCGCTCGGAGGCGGGGGCGGTTGAGGGGTTATGCATCAGTCTCTGCAAGGGGGAGCGAATGGGAGTACAACTGAAGCTCTGATGCGATTTCGCGCTTACGCATTCGGTGTGATGTGCACCTTGATTGACTTTGACGACTTGTCCAGCGCCGTATCGAAGGCCTTGTTGACGTCGTCGAGCCCGTAGCGGTGTGTGATCAGCGATCGCGCTTCTTCGGTGCAGCCGGTGAGGACTTCCAACGCCTGTTGATAGTCGGGCGTTCGACCGCCGATGGCTCCGTAGGTCACGGCTCCGACCATGGTGATCTCTTTGCCGAGCAACGTGAGCGGGTTGAAGCCGGCGTTGTCGATCGCGAAGACTCCGAGCACGATCACTCGTCCCAGCCGACGGACCACGTCTACCGATTGACGGATGGTGTCGGCGTGGCCTCCAACGCATTCGGCGACGACGTCGATGGCGTCGTCGTCGGTGAGTTCTTTGAGCCGCTGCTGACCGGCCTCATCCTCGCCGATCACCTCGGCAGCGCCAAGGTGACGCGCTGACTCTTGCTGATGTGGGTGTCGGGCGAGGACGATCACGTTGGCTCCAGCGGCCTGGGCGGCGAGCTGGGCAGTCAGTCCAATCGTGCCTGCTCCGATGACCAGCACGGTCTCGCCCTGTCCGAGCGTGGCCATGTTGTAGCCGTGGACTCCGCAGGCCAGCGGTTCGGCCATCGCCGCGACTTCGCCGTCGATGCCTCGCGGCGCTTTGAAGACCGCCGGGGCCGGTGCGAAGACGTCCTGGGCTATGCCGCCATCAACCGCGATGCCGATGAGTCCGCCGGCGACCTGGCACTGGTTGTAGTGACCGGAAATGCAGTGTCCGCACTCGCCGCAGCGCAGCAACGGCTCGACGCCGACAACATCGCCTTCCTTGACGTGATCGACGCCTCCGCCGACGGCCGAGACGATGCCACCGATTTCGTGACCTGGCGTTCGCAGTGAGGTCGGCTCGAAGTCGCCTCGGTACCAGTGCAGGTCGGAGCCGCAGATACCTGCATTGACGACCTGGACGCGGACTTCGCCCTCGCCGGGCGCTCGCTGGGGATCGTCGTGGACGCTCAGGGATCGGTCGGTGTTCCAGGCAGCACGTCGCATTGTGGGCTCCAATCGGCTGCGTTCCAGCATCGGCAAGTGCGCCGCAAGGCTAGCAGTCGGCAAGATGACCCGAAGGAGTGGTGCGATTGGCTCCTGCCGATAGGCTGACTTCCATGCGCCCACTTGTGATGCTGCTCCTGGGATGGCTCTTCGCGGCGTTCGTCGTCATTGGCTGCAGCGGGGACGATCGCGAAGAACGCCAGGCACAGGAACAGGCCCAGACGGTTTCAGTTGAACAGCAGGCAGACCCAGCACAGCAAGAAGGGCAATCGCCGGCGCCAGAGCAGCCGACTAGGCAAGACCAAACTGAGCAGGTCGCAGACACCTCTGATCGAGGCCAGCAGCAACTTGCTGATCAGGCCGATCAGGAAGATCAGGCGGAGCCGGCGCAATCAGAGCAGCAAGACCAGCAGCAGGCGGAGCCTGAAGAAGAACGCAAGCTCACAATCGGTGTGGACAGACCGGCGACGTTGCTGTTGCCCAAAGACGCTGATCGGGCGGAACCGCGACCGCTCATCGTCCTGCTCCACGGCTACGGGAGTAATGCAGCAGAGGTCGATGGCTACTTCCGCTTCTCAAGTGAGGTTGACAAGCGTGGATTTGGATTGCTACTGCCCAACGGCACCGAGGATCGCAACACCGCTCGTTTCTGGAACGGCACAACCGAGTGCTGCGACATCTACGGCGCTGAGACCGACGATGTTGGCTACATCAAGTCCCTGATTGATGAGGCGCGAACCATCGCTGCATTCGATCAGGTCTTCGCCGTCGGACACTCCAATGGCGGGTTCATGTCCTATCGCCTGGCCTGCGAGGATGTCGCGGGCCTGACAGCCATCGTCAGTCTGGCCGGCGGCGCACACTCTAATGGGGCGGAGTGTCGGGTACCGACGCCGCTCTCGGTGCTGCAGATTCACGGCACCGAGGACGCACTGGTCCTCTATGAGGGCGGACGGTTGCCAACCCATCCCAATCCTCATCGCCTACCAGTGCCGAGCGCCAAGGGTGCAGTGCTGCGATGGGCGGAACGGGCCGGCTGCGACCTCGAAGCCGCCGAGCAGCGACCGTCAATCGACACCGATTCGGCAGTCGAGGGCGACGAAACCACGGTCTGGCGCTGGACCAGCGAATGCGCGGATGGTGTGGTCACGGAGCTCTGGACGATTGAGGGCGGTGGCCACGTGCCGTTGGCATGGGGCACCGACTTCACACCAAAGATCCTCGAGTGGATTGCCGAGCGGGAACAGAACGCGGCTGTGGTCTCGGCGTCGCTGCCAGCGCCGAATGAGGTGTTGGAGATCGGCGGAGATCGCCCGGCTCAGCTACAGCTTCCTGCAGACCGCGGTGACGAGGCGATACCGCTGGTTCTCTCATTGCATGGATACGGCGCTGACGCCAAAGGACAGGATCAATACTTCGGTCTCTCCCAGCGGGTGACCGAGTACGGCTTCGCGCTGATCACGCCGCAAGGCACAACTGACGATCGTGACAATCGATTCTGGAACGCGACCGACGGCTGTTGCAACTTCCATAACAGCGATGTCGACGACCACGCTTGGCTCAGTTCGCTGGTCGCGGAGGCGCGGGATCTGGTCGATGTCTCAGGTGTGTACGTCGTTGGTTACTCCAACGGCGGATTCATGGCCTATCGGCTCGCCTGCGATGGCCTGGACGGGCTCGTCGCCATTGCGAGTCTCGCGGGTTCGTCGTTCGGCGATCCGGAGCGCTGCGTTGACGCCATGCCAGTATCCGTCCTCCAAATCCACGGCGATGCTGACCAGAGCATCCCGTATCAAGGAACGCTTGAGTACGACGGCGGCTACCCAGGTGCTGAGGAGCTTGTCAATCGCTGGGCCCAGCGGGCAGGCTGCGACGTCGAAGCGGTTGCTGATCTCCCAAGCATCGACCTCGAAGCAGACATCGATGGTGATGAGACGACGGTCCAACGAACTCGCGAGGGCTGCGATTCAGGCATCACGATTGAGCTGTGGACGATCCAAGGCGCGGATCACTTCCCATGGTTTCAGAGCGACTGGCCCGATCGACTGTTGAACTGGCTGTTCAGCGAGTCGCGGACGAACTGACGGCCGATGCTGCGTAAGTTAGGTATCCTCGGTCTCGGCGTTCCGTTGATCGCAATCATCGTCGCGTTGGGCTACCTGTTTTTTTTCGGTGAAACCGAGCCGACCTTCGAGGACGCCACACAACAGCTCGCGTCCGATCACACGGTCTATGGCCTCGATCTGGAAGGCCGCCGCGCTGCCCTTGTCGCACCATTCGGCTCCGATCCTTCGCGGGAGCTTCCGTTGATCATTGCGCTTCATGGTTACGGGTCGAATGTCTGGGAGCACTCGCAATACCTGGGCCTGATCGAGCGAATCAATCTTGATCGTTTCCTGTTGCTGATGCCCAACGGCACGCGAGACAACGATGGCAATCGCTTCTGGAACGCCACATACTACTGTTGCGACTTCGAGGATTCGGAAGTAGACGACGTGCAGTACTTGCACTCCCTGATCGACGAGGCGTCAGAGCTCGTCAGTCTCGGTTCGATTTACGCGATCGGGCACGCTAACGGAGGATTCATGTCGTTTCGACTCGCCTGCGAGAGCTTGCCGGGGCTGGCAGGTATCGTCTCGCTCGCCGGAACCACGTTCTCCGATGCGTCGCATTGCGCCGATGCCGCGCCCGTCTCAATGCTGCAGATCCACGGTGACGCGGATGACGTCATCCTCTACGACGGTGACGAATACCCCGGAGCTCCCGAGACCGTCATGCGCTGGGCCAGCCGAGCGGATTGTGAATTCAACGAAGCTGAGACGTTGAAGGACATCGATATTGACGTCGCGATTCAGGACGTTGACACCAGGGTTGTTCGCTATCGTCAAGGTTGCGCCGAGGGTGTCACTATTGAGCATTGGCGCATTGTTGGTGGTGAGCACACACCTCAATTCGACTCCGAACTGATTGGCGAACGAGTCGTCGGCTGGTTGCTAGAGGAAGCAGGTCGTTGATGAGCGATGTCGTAGCTGCGCTCGCAGCGCTGACGGCCGACTACCGCGATGATGTGTCGGTAGCTATTTCCGCTCGGCTCGATCCGAACATCGCGTCGAGCCTGGCCAGTTCGATTCACGATCGTCTGGACCAAGTCGGCGTTCCTGTCTCTCAACGGACATGGATCGTGGCTGCCAGCGGCGACGATTCAGCAGTTGCCAGGACCGCCGCCGCAGTTTCTGATGTCAGCGGCACGGCGCGATTGATCGTCCACGATCCGCACGATCCGGACGATTTGATTTTTCAGCGACGTATCCCTGGTCAGCGACGCGGTGGGATCTACCTGAACGCAGCGTGGCAGTCGGCCAGTGTTCGAATTGGGTGTGGCGTCGCGCTCGAACTGGTGCAAGGTTTGAGCGCCTGGTTCAACGCCCCTGGACAGGTCCAGCCCGAGGACCTACAGGCCAATCTGACTGTTGGTTGAGTGGCACGGCTGGTGCAGAGACTTCAATCGACGTAGCGGCGAAGCAACGGAGTGAAACCGGCGCGTGTGAACTCTTGATCGGCTGTGAGGATCGATGTGATGCCGTACTCGCGCATAATCAGAATCGAAACGCAGTCTTGAAGGGAGAGTGAGGAGCTGGCGAACTCGTTCCCGTACGCATCGAGTGCGCTTTCCATCAGACTCCGGTTTTGGGTGACGACGGTGTACTGAGAATCCTCCGTTAGTTGTCGAAACTGCAGCGCGAGGCGCGTTCGAAAAGACCTAGATGCACGTGCGAAGTGCGCAAGCGTTTCGCTCAATATGCCGTGTGAGGTGACCAGACGTTGATGCGGATGCAATGATCTCGCCGCTTGGCGCGCAGCTTCACCCCAGTTGTCGTTTTTCGCGTACAGGGCGATGAAATGCACACTGTCAACGAAGATCGGATCCTGTGGAGTCACGGAGATGGACGAGGCAGGAGGAACTGATCGAGATACTCAGCGAGCTCCGCGCGCAGATCATCGGATAAATCGTCTGGTTCCACGACGACTTCCAGTTTCTGCAACAGTTCCTGCACGGTTTGGCGGTCATCTTCGATCGGCTCGATGGGCACATACCAGTCGGGGCGCTGGCTTGCGTCCTCGCGGTCGGTGCCGTTTCGCGTGGGCTTCCTGGACATTGTCGTCTCCAGGCTCAATGGTACCTGTCTGACTTTATCCCCTGGGCAGTCCCAGACCGCGTGTCGCGATGATGTTTCGCTGGATCTCGGAAGTTCCTCCCTCGATCGTATTCGCGATGCTGCGAATGAAGGCGTAGGCGTGGCGGCCTCTGCGTGGTGCGTCCTTGCCCTGGAGTTGACCATGCAGACCCAGCACCTTGACGGCGGTGCTCTGGATGCGCTGGTTCAGTTCCATCGCGAACAACTTCGCCATCGAGGCCTCGTGGTTCGGAATCAGACCCTGATTCTGCATCGAAACGATCCGGTACGAAATCATCCGTGCCGTCTGAGTCTCGATGTAGCGGTCGGTCAGGGCGAGTTGCGTTTCGCGCTTGTCAACAGTTGAGACGCCGCCTCGGTTGTCCTTGGCGTAGCCGATGATGTCCTCGACCGACTGCTGCATGCCGACGGCCGAGCCGATGCTCGAGCGCTCGAAGTCGAGCGTGGTGACTGCGCCGTACCAACCGCGGTTGACCTCGCCCAGGACGTTACGCTGGGGGATGCGCACATCCTCGAAGAAGACTTCGTTGAACTCGTGCGTGCCGGCCATGTTGACCAGCGGTCGCGTCGAGACGCCGGGTGAGTGCATGTCGAGGACGAAGTAGGTGATGCCGCGGTGCTTCGGCGCGTCGGGATCGGTGCGGGCGAGCAGGATCATCCAGTCCGACTTGTGTGCGCCCGAGGTCCAGATTTTCTGTCCGTTGATTACGAAGTCGTCGCCGTCTTTGACGGCTCGAGTCTGCAGGGAGGCGAGGTCGGAGCCTGAGCCCGGCTCGGAGTAGCCCTGGCACCAGATCGAGTCCCCACTGAGGATCGGCGGCAGGTGCTCTTCCTGCTGCTCGTCGGTGCCGATCGTGATGATCGTCGGTCCAGCCATGCCGATGGCGATGCCGCCCGGTCTTGGGGCTCGGGCTTCGGCCATTTCCTCGTTGAAAATGAATTGCTGCATCACGGAGAGGCCAGCGCCGCCGTACTGCTTGGGCCAGGCAGGAGCGATCCAGCCTCGTCCGGCGAGCTGCTTTTCCCACTCTCGCTGGGTCGGCGGGCGGTCAAACATCTGCGCCGCACGAGCTTCCTCGCGCATCTTCTGGCGTCGCGGCTGGAATTCGCCGCTGATGAATGAGCGCACCTCGGTGCGAAATTCGGCTTCTTCGGTGTTGTCGTGGAAATCAACCATCATTCGTCTCCATCTCGGGGCAGTTCACCGCAGCGTATCTCACTGGAGGGGTCGAGCGGCTAGAATTAGTGAATGGTTCGCAAACGCATGCTCGAAGAAGACGCCCGACGCATTCTCGGCGGCTCGCCGGTCGCGCTGGTGAGCACGAATTGGCGGGGAGTCGGCAACGCAGCGCCGATCGCCTATGTGATGCCGGTGTCGGTCAATCCGCCCCTGGTCGCGGTCGCGGTGCATCCGTCTCGGCGAACTCACGACATGATTAAATTCGGCGAAGAGTTCGCCATCAACATTCCCTCCAAGGTGCTACTCAATCACACGCAGTGGCTGGGTATGGTGTCGAACACGATTGGCGACAAGATTGAGGCCTCTGGCGTGCCCACGTTCAAGGGCAAGGAAATCGATTCGCCGCTGTTGGAAGGCTGCCTCGGCTGGATTGAATGTACGTTGCACGATTTCTACACCATGGGCGACCATACGTTGTTCATCGGCAAAGTAGTATCTGCCATGGCTGACACCGATGGGTTCGACTTCAACACCGGCATGTGGTCACTCGACGATGATGAATACAAACCTCTGATGTACCTCGGAGGCCGCAGCTACAGCACGCTCGACGATGGGTTTGATTCCACCGTTGAGCAACGTCCAGTTGAGCAGATGATCGAGGAGGGTATTGGTCGTGAACTGGAAGAAGCTGAGGCTGAACGGCGTATCAAGCGCGAAGAAGAAGCAGAGCGGCGGGACGAATCAGAGCGGCGTGGAGAGTCGGAGCCTGACTCCTCCAGCTTGCCTCGTGAGCTTCCAGATGCCTAGAACGGGCACCTGAAAGATTATCCACTGTGCCTGCTAAGCCCGCCGGCCGGATTGTCGAAGGTGACAACCTCCCAATCCTGCAGGCGCTTCCCGGCGAGAGCGTGCAACTTGTCTACACTGACCCGCCATTCAACACGGGCAATGTGCGCACCTATCAGCGATTGCGCACGACGCGGGACGACGACGGCGACCGGACTGGGTTCGGCGGTCGGCGATATCAGTCCGAAACGGCGTCATCGCTCTCGTATGCTGATGCGTTCGAACAGTACATCGATTTTCTGAGGCCGCGACTGACTGAGATCTGGCGCGTTCTACGTGCAGATGGCACGTTGTACTTACATCTCGACGCTCGAGAAGTTCACTATGTGAAGGTCCTGCTCGACAGCATCTTCGGTCGCGATTGCTTTCTCAACGAGATCATCTGGGCCTATGACTATGGCGGCCGGCCCAAACGGCGTTGGCCGGCCAAGCATGACAACATCCTGGTGTATGTCAAAGACAAAGAGCGATACATCTTCAACCGCGATGCGATCGATCGCATCCCCTACATGGCGCCGGGACTGGTTGGCAAAGAGAAGGCGGCACGCGGCAAGCTGCCCACAGATGTCTGGTGGCACACGATTGTCGGCACGAACGCCAAGGAGCGAACCGGATACCCGACGCAGAAGCCGCTCGCGCTGGCAGAGCGCATCATTCGCGCGTCAAGCGATGAAAGGGAGCTCGTACTGGATCCATTCGCGGGAAGCGGGACTGTGGGTGAAGCCGCCTTGACACTGGGTAGACGTTGCCTGCTGATTGACAGCAACCCGGAGGCGATCGAAGTGATGGAGCGGCGCTTGCCCGACGCTGATGTCGTCAGACAGTGATGTTGGGCGCGCATTCCTTCATGAACAGGCTCATCGACCTGGTCACCTGATCATTGGGGACCATCCCGCCCGCGTTGCACCAGGTCAGGAAGTGCCCCACACCGTAGCGGGCGCCCAACTCCGAGAGCTTGGCTGTGACTTCGTCGGGATTGCCGACTGCACACAGCGTGTCAATGACCTCTTCGTAGCTGGCGTTGCGGTTGCGAGCCAGTAGCGGCGGCAGATCATCGGGGTCGCCGCCGCGTCTGGTCCAGCCTCTGAAGCCGGTGTCGCTGACGACCTTCATGTAGCTCATCAAGCTGGTCCTGAGCTCATCCTTGGCGGTTTCCGACGATTCGTGGACGTGTACGGGAAGCAGGAGACCAGCGTCGCTGGCAGGAGCGTCGGGTCTTGCTCGCTGGTACATGGCGAAACGACGGTCGAGGTCGTCTTCGAACGCGGTGATCGGACTGGCGAAGACGCGCCACTGTTCGCTGCAGGCCCGGACGAATGATTCATCGCTGTTGGCAGCCATCCGCAACGGTGGTCCCGGCCGCTGGATTGGCTTAGGCACGACCTGCACGTTGCGATAGCTGAAGTGGTCGCCCTCGAAGTTCACCGGACCATCGCCCCAGGCCTGTTGGATCACCGCAAGCGCTTCATTGAAGCGGCCGGCGCGATCACTCATGTTGACGTTGAAGCCGGCGAAGTGCTCGGCAATGCTCCCGCGGCCGACGCCGTACTCAAGCCGTCCGCCGGAGATGATGTCCACCGTGGCCGCGTCTTCGGCGGCGCGAATGGGGTCGGTCAGCGCGAGCAAAGCGACGCCGGTACCGAGCCGGATCTGCTCCGTCTGCGACGCAGCGGCTGCCATCGTCACCAGCGGCGAGGGCAGCACGGAGAACTCTCGCACGAAGTGCATCTCAGCGAGCCACGCCGCGTCCCAACCGATGCGGTCGGCGTGGACAATCTGTGCCAGGGTGTCGCGGTATCGCTGGGGCACATCCTGACCGTCGGCCTGGGGCAGCTGGAAGAAGAGGCCAAACTCGGCGCGTTCACCTGTCATCGACACTCTCCGCTCCAGCTCACTCAGTCGTCAGGGCAGGCTAGCGCAGGTGTTGGACGCTATTCGGGTAGCGAGAGGTAGACCTCGCTGGTCGATCCGGAGACGAAGAGATCGAAATGGAGCAGCAAGTCGCGTCCGAGGATAGATGGATTGTCCCAGTTCCCCAGTCCAAGGTCAGAATCATCGAGGTTTGACGGATTGGGTTGAACAACGAGAATGTTGATATCGAACGGTTCCGGGCTGTCAACCTCATCATGGAAGATCAAGCTGACAGGGACAGGCAAGACGGCGCTCATGACACCGTCTATGCCCGCGACCAGCCCTCGGTTTCTGGGTCGATCAAATTCGAAGTCTCGGAACACGGTGCCGAACAACGCCTGGGCTTGTCCAGGAAACAACAAGGTGACTTCAGAGCCGGTGTCGATGAGAAAATCGAAGCTCTTTTCGCGGTCCTTCCACCGGACATTCACCTCAATCGAAGGAGCGTATTGCTCGGGTGGAATGGATTCTGAACGGACCTCGAAATTCAGAAACGCCCCGTAGAACTTACGCACTATCGGATGACGCGCCGGTAGCCGGTGTTGATCCCCGCTGGCTGCCAGCGAGGAACCATGAACACTGTCTTACGCGTCAACGATTCAAGCTCATCCATGAACTGGAACATCTCAGAACGTTTCTCAAAAGCGTGGACCGTTCCGGTCCCAACGATGAGGAGGTGTTTGTCGGGATGACTACGGACTATCTCGGCTCCTTGCTCCTGGTACAGCGCACGATTCTTCCGACGCTGCCGCATCATCGCTAGCTCATCTTCGCTGTACTCCCGAGGATGAAGCGCCTTGATCGCCGGCCGCTGACCTGTTCGCTGCTCCACTACGTCGCACGACATGACTCCGCCTCCCGTATCCCTATTCTACCGAGCTCCTGAATTGGCTGCCGGCGCGTGGGCGCTAGCGGACTACCTATACTCGACGCCAGAACACTCGTGGGATGGGAGGGTTGAGACATGACCACCGCGACGTACACGGTGCAGGATTTCGTCCGCGACGCTCAGCGCATCGCTGATCGGGGCGATTCCGGCGATCAGCAGATTGCTCAGATTGCCGGTCCGCTGGAGCGGTTGATCCAGCGCAAGGATTGCCTGCTCGACTTGCCGGATTGCGACGAGGCCGATCCTGAGCAGGGATTCATCATTCATCGCACCGACAATCTGACAGTCTCGGCGGTTGTCTGGCAGCCCGACTCGGGCGCGCCGATTCACAATCACAATGGCTGGGCGATGGAGGGCGTGATCTCGGGCGTCGAGTTCAACCGCAACTACCAGCGCGTCGACGACGGCTTGACACCCTGGCGCGCGGATTTGGAAGAGCTGGAGCCGTCGCTGGTGCCGGCCGGCACGACGACCTATCTGCGCGAGCCGCCGGCGGATATCCACGCCGTTGAGATCAATCAGGGCAAGACCATCGCGATTCACGTCTACGGCTTGGACTTGCTGAGGCAGTGGCGATATCGCTTCAACCTCGAGACGGGCGAAGTCGAACCGTTCGGGATGCGGACGCGGCGACAACTGGCCAGCGCACAGAGTGCGAAGTAACAGCCCAACAACACAGCCCAACAATCAAGCGGGCGTCGGGAGGATCTGATGGGCAAGCTCGATGGACAGGTGGCGCTGATTTCCGGTGCCGCACGGGGACAGGGCGAGGCGCAGGCTCGGTTGTTTGCCAAGGAAGGCGCCGCGGTCGCCCTGGGCGATGTGCTGGAGGAGGACGGTCAGCGCGTCGCCGAGAGCATCAACGACACCGGTGGTCAGGCGATGTTCCAGAAGCTCGATGTGACCGAGGTCTCGAGCTGGCAGTCGATGGTTGAAGAGACCGTGGGCCAGTTTGGCCGCCTGGATGTCGTGATCAACAACGCCGGCATTGCTCGGGTCAAGTTGATCGAAGAATCGACGCTCGAGGAGTACCTCGAAGTGATCCGGATCAACCAGGTCGGCGTCTGGTTGGGGATGCAGGCGGCCATCCCGGCGCTCAAAGAGGCGGGTGGCGGTTGCATCATCAATACGTCATCGACGGCCGGACTCGAGGGCTACTCAGGTCTCGGCGCATATGTGTCTTCGAAGTTCGCCGTGCGAGGGATGACCAAAGTCGCGGCGCAAGAGCTGGGGCGATACAACATCCGCGTGAACTCAGTGCACCCAGGTCCGATTGACACGCCGATGATCCGTGACCCGCAAATCGCACGGCGGGACACGGACACAGCGGATATCGGAATCAACTCGCCGATTCCTCGAGTGGGCCACGTCGACGAAGTTGCAGCGATGATGCTGTTCATTGCCGCCGACGCGACCTATAGCACCGGCTCGGAATTTGTGATCGACGGGGGCGTCACGGCCGGTTCGATGATCGCGCGAGCCAACGACTAAGTCTTTGCCATCAGATTGGCAACAGGGGGAACGACATGGGCAAGCTTGATGGACAGGTCGCACTGATTTCCGGCGGCGCGCGTGGTCAAGGCGAGGCGCAGGCCCGGCTGTTCGCGAGAGAGGGCGCGGCGGTCGCGATCGGCGATGTGCTGGAGGAAGACGGCAATCGAGTCGCTGAGAGCATCAACGACACCGGCGGGCAGGCCACGTTCCGCAAGCTCGACGTATCCGACCAGTCGAATTGGGCGGAGATGGTCGAACACACGACGGAACAGTTCGGCAAGCTCAGCATCCTGGTCAACAATGCCGGCATCCTGCGCGGTGGGTTGATTGAGACGACGACGGTGCAGGAGTACCTGGAGACGATCAAGATCAACCAGGTCGGTGTCTGGCTGGGCATTCGAGCCGCGATCAAACCGATGCGCGAAGCCGGCGGCGGCTGCATCATCAACACGTCGTCGACAGCAGGTCTGGAGGGCTACTTCGGTGCCGGCGCTTACGTGGCGTCGAAGTTTGCGGTGCGTGGTCTGACGAAGGTCGCGGCGCTGGAGCTTGGCCGGTACAACATCCGCGTCAACTCGGTACATCCAGGACCGATCGATACACCGATGATCGTGAATCCGGATACGCCGCGCCGGTCAGACGGCGAGATTGGCACGAACACGGCGATTCCACGACTGGGCCGGTCCGACGAAGTGGCCAAGATGATGCTGTTCATCGCAGCGGACGCGACGTACAGTACCGGCTCGGAGTTCGTGATCGACGGCGGCCTGACGGCAGCGCGGACACTGCAGATTGGCGACTAACGACTCGCTCTTTGCCTCTCGACGGATGAGGGAGCTTAGAGCGGCTTCGCGAACGAATTTTCGTGGCCGTCCGGATCGACGATGTGGAAGTAACGCTCGCGCCACGGCGCGTCCCGAGGTTCGAACGACGGTTGCAAGCCTGAGGTTACGGCGTTGGCGTAGAACGCATCGACATCGTCGACATACCAGATCGTGCGACCCCATATCGTGTCAGGCACAGACTCGGCCAGCTGCAGATTGAGATAGCTGTCGCCGACTTGGTAGGACGTGAAGCCTGATTCAGGGCCACCGTAGAGTCGGTCGAAACCGAGCGCTTCGTAGAAGGCGACACTGCGCGCCATGTCGGTGACTGCAAGCGTGACCGCGCTGAGTGAGGTGATCTTCGGCATGGATCGGGCAGTCAGGTCAAGTCCGTGAACGGATTGTGAGCGAGCTCCCAGAGGTAACCGTCGGGATCGCTGAAGTATCCGCTGTAGCCGCCCCAGAAGACTTTCTCGGGCTGTTTGACCAGCGTGCCGCCGGCGGCAACGGCTTCGCTCATGGCTGCGTCGACGGCTTCTGCCGAGGGCAGATTGTGGGCGAGCGTGATTGTGGGCGTGCCTGCAGACGGTGGGGCGAATGTGACGTCGGCCTCATCGAGGAACTTCTCGCGTCGGTAGAGCGATAGCCAGGTTCCCTCCATCTCGAGGAAGCAGATATCGTCGCCGTCGTTGTAGGTCGGCGCGGGGAATCCGAGTCCGTCGCGATAGAACGCCACAGACGCCGCGAGATCGGATACGCCCAGCGTGATGATGCTGATCTTTGGTTTCATGGAGTCAGGGTAGCGGCGACTTAGGGAGTCGCGTCTTCGACGGCGTTCACGATTGCTGAGAAGGATGTGCCGGCATTATCCCCATTGACCAGAACTCGGGGGCCGTAACTGATGCCGATTGCTCGCGCGGCATTGAGGTCATCGCTCACTTGTTGGCGAGTCGTTGGGTCGTCGTAGCACTGCGTGAAGCTGTCCGTGTCTAGGGCCTGTTCACATTGAGTTGAGCATGTCATAGATCAGGACGAGGTGGATGGCGGTGAGGAAGATGATGTCGAGTTTGTCGCAGCGAGAGTCGATCCGGTGGAAGCGCTTGAGGCGGCAGAAGAAGCGTTCGACCTCGTTGCGACGGCGGTAGACCGCACGGTCGTAGTCGTGCGGTTCGCGGCGGTTGGAGCGGGGTGGGACGACTGGTTGGTAGCCGAGTTCGAGCGCGACGCGTCGAGTCGCGTCGTCCTCGTAGGCGCGGTCCATGACGAGATAGGGTTGATTGCTGGCCGGACCGAGACGGCGTAGCAGTTCGCGGCCACAGGGCGCGTCGTGGCGCTGACCAGGTGAGAGACCGATGATCAGCGGGATGCGGTCGTTGGCGACCAGCGCGTGCAGCTTCGTCGTCAGGCCGCCCCGAGAGCGGCCGATCGCCTGGCGCCCCCTTTTCGTCGCGCGCCGGTGCCATGCATGTGCAGGTGGATGATCGTACTGTCCAGCGACAGCGTGTCGGCGTCCGACTCAACCAGCAACTCCTGCTGCAACGCTTGCACCACACGCTCCAGTACACCGGCCTTCGCCCAGCGGTTGAGCCGCACATAGATGGTGTGCCAGTTGCCGAACTCGCGCGGCAGCCCGCGCCAGGTGCAGCCCTGATAGTAGACATACAGCCAGGCGTCGAGCACCTGGCGGTGGGGAATCTTGAGATGATTGCCCGGCGGAGGCAGCAACGGCTCCAGCCGCGCATACTGTGCATCGCTCAGTTTCGTCTGATACGTCATCTGGTCACCCGGGCCGCGCCGCCATCCATCCCCACTCTGACACATCTACGCGCCAATGTGAACAGGCCCTAGTCCGATTTCGGTCGCGAAGCTGATCAGTTCTGCGCGTCGATGGGCATTACTGCGGTCGACCAAGAAGCGATCGTAGAACGCCCAGAATGCAGCTCCGCTTTCCTGTGCTGCACATGACATCGCGTAGCCCACGCGGTCAGATTGCGGGCCGATGTAGGACAGAAACTTGAACTCGTATCGGGCTTGTCCAGTCTGGACCAGGTCTTCGATCAGTTGCGGCTCAACCTGAGCCGCAAAACGGCGACAACCTGGTCAAAACGGATCGCCGTACTCGGAGATTAGGACGGGGGCGTCGGGATCGCCGATGATGGTGTTTACCACGATCAGACCGTCGCGGTGTCCGCCGCTGATGCGTTCGACGCTGGCGCCCTCGTCTGAACTCTCTTCGCCATCGGATTCATCCGGTGTCGATGGTTCCTCCTCTGGCGCTGGTGTGGTTTCGGGTTCGGGCGGTGG
This sequence comes from Dehalococcoidia bacterium, assembly GCA_964291515.2. Lineage (GTDB taxonomy): Bacteria > Chloroflexota > Dehalococcoidia > Bin125 > Bin125 > Bin125. Next base: position 2,126,313 of record OZ219805.1, on the reverse strand, counting down.
CGCTGGTTCGTGTGCTTCGTCTCCGTGTTCTGGGGCTGGAATCTGCATTGGCGTGCTGAATAGCCACTTGTCGACTGTGGCGTTGCGCGGAAAGTAGCGCTGGGGCGGCAGGAACTCCTGCAGCGGATCTTCGATTCGCAGCCCAAACTCTGCTCGCTCGCCTTCTGCTCGCCGCACGATGATCTTGACCACTGTGCCGTTGGGCAGCTCAATTGGCGAGCTTCGCTTCCAGGCACCATCATTCACGCTGGCGGAGAAAAAACGCAGTCTTGGGACTTGGCGTCCCGCGCTTGATCTGAGACCAAACTCAATCGAGTCGTTGGCCCGCAGCCTGGCCATGATGCGAACGGTCTCGCCGTCATCGCCGTCGTGGCTGCTCACCGGGGAGAGGCCTGCGAGGGCCACCACGGCGACCAGCGTCACCACGCTCAGGAACACGGCCAAAGTGGTTCGTTTGATCATCTTGTTCTGATCATATGACAAGGGGCGGAGCCAGTGCTCCGCCCCCGTGAGATTCGCTGGATTGCGAGCGTCGCTAGATTTTCAGCGCCGCCGGCACGGCCTGGCCACCGGGGAGGCCCTGCGGCCACCAGTGGTCTTCCCAGCCTTCGTCGTCCCAGATGTGCTTGAGGTTGGGCAACACCTGCTGGGCGGTCATCTCGATGTTCGGGATGGCCAGTTCCTTCGGAATCGAGCCGAACTGGTTGAGGATCATCAGATGTCCAATGTGAAGCGTCTTGATCACTTCCTCGAGCTGTTCGGTGACCTGGCTCGGCGTGCCGGCAACGATGTTGCCTTCGCGGATCAGGTCATTCCAGGTGATTTCGGAGTTGGCCTTGGATTCGACCATCTTCTCGGCGGTCTTTTCGCCATCGAACTTCTTGGACTCACCAAAGACGGGCTTGAGACCCTGACTGCGAGTGAAGCCCTGCTCGATGGTGCGCACGGTGCGGTAGCCGGGCGGGTCGGCGTAGCGCGGGTCGATGTGCAGCATCTTGTTGTAGAAGTACTCCGCGTGCGGGCCAAACTTGTCGGCGACTTCCTGCTCGGTCTCGCCGACGGCGACGAGCTGGAGGAAACCGGCGTGGTACGGGTTGAGCGGCTTCTCGCGCTGCTGCATCGTTCGCCAGAAGCCGTCCACGTTCTTCTGACCGGCCTTGTAGCCACCGTAGGAGAGGTAGCAGTAGACGTAGTTGTGGTCGGCGCACCATTCCCACGTCTCAACCGAGCCGCCGCCGGGGATCCAGACCGGCGGGTGCGGGTCCTGGAGCGGTCGCGGCCAGATGTTGATGTAGCGGAGCTGGTTGTAGCGGCCGTTGTAGGAGAACATCTCCGGTCGCGTCCAGGCCTGCGTGATCACGTCGGCGGCCTCGTAGTACTTGTCGCGCAGGTGCGACGGGTTGGCGCCGTAGCAGAAGCAGTCGTCCATCGGCGTGCCAACGGGGAAACCGGCGACCAGGCGACCGCCGGAGATGCAGTCGAGCATGGCGAACTCTTCGGCCACACGGGTCGGCGGGTTGTAGAGCGCGATCGAGTTGCCGAGCACAATGATGGCGACATCCTTGGTGCGGCGGCAGAGGTTGGCGGCCATCAGGTTCGGCGACGGCATCAGACCGTAGGCGTTCTGGTGGTGCTCGTTGACGCAGATACCGTCATAGCCGGCGGCAGCGGCGGCCTCGAGCTCGTCCAGACCGTCGTTGTACATCTGGTGGGCCTTGGCCGGGTCGAATAGCTTCGAGTCGACATCAACCCAGACCGAGTTGTTCGTCTCGGCGAAGTCCGCCGGGAGATCTCGGTAAGGCATCAAATGGAAGAATTCAAATTTCATCGCCAACTCCGTTCAGTTCAGTCGTCAGGGTGGTGCGAGGATGATCACGCACGCTCAGCGCCCGTCCAGCAGGCGGTCTCTGTGGCAAGGTATTGAACGATGAGGGTCAGTGTCAATTTGTCGATCGATGTTCTCCTCAGCGGGTGACTTGCTCGATCGGTTTGGTGAAGATCTGGAGATGGCGCGTGGGTCTTGTGGGAGGGAGCGGGAGGTGTCGGCTGGGGTTTGGTGGGACGGTTGGGGGTTGTTGTTGATGATGGGCGTGGGTGGTTCGTGATTCCTGCCTACGCAGGAATGACGGAGGGGCGCAGGGATGGCGGAGGGAGATGTGGGAGGGAGCGGGAATTGGTGGTTGAGGTTTGGTGGGACGGTTAGCGGGAGTTGTTGATGATGGGCGTGGGTGGTTCGTGATTCCTGCCTACGCAGGAATGACGGAGGAGGGGATGCTTGGGCTGGGGGGCCTGATCGCGCCAGTCCCACTCTGCCTCGGGCAGAGGGGACTGGCGCGATGGGGCTTATGCCGGGTAGTCCGCATGCGACGTGTCGAGCCAGGTTTCGTCGTATCGGTGGGAGGCGTGGGCGAACTGGTAGACGTCTTCGGAGTTGTGCACATAGGGCCACTCGACCTGCGGAGAGATGGCGTTCATCACCGACGGTTGGCCGGTCATGCCTTCGACTCCGTGGTCGGGATGGACTCCGAGGAAGATCCTGAGCAGTTCGGACGCGGTCTCCTTGCGCTTGTCGACATCGAGCTCGCCGCGCATGCCCTTAATCATCTCCTCAGCAGGCGGGTAGTTGTACTGCGAGAAGTTGGAGCTGCCGCCGGAGACGTGCGTGATGTTCCATTCACCGGTCGGGTCGAGGTCCTGCGGCGGGTTGGTCCAGGCAGGCGTCTGGCCGGGGTGGGTGCCCTCGAGCAGCCGCTGGAGGATGACCGTGTAGGGCTGGATGTCCATCGATAGCGAGACGCCGAGTGCCTGCTCGTACATCGAGCGGACGGTCTCGGTGATGCCGGGGTAGGTCTGCTCCCAGACATCGGGGGTGATCCAGTAGAAGGTCTTGCTGTCGCGGTCGATGCCGGCAGCATCGAGCAACTCGTTGGCCATCTGCAGGTCTTCATCGCGGTTGGGTCGGTAACCGGGCCAGGTGGCGAGTTCGTCGGGCGGGACGGTCCAGGCCTGGTTGAACCAGGGCGCCTGCGCGATCGCGCTGATCTTGGCCGAGCCAAGATAGACGGCGTCAATCAGGAGGTAGCGGTCGGTGGCGACGTGGAAAGCGTAGGCTAGCCGTCGGTCGGCCCACGGGTTGCCTTCGCCGTCCTCGCCTGGCCAGTCTGCATTGAAGTTGTAGCGGATCTGGATGGTGAAGCCGAAGGGGACGTCGAACGAGTTGTGCTCGGGGAAGTCCTGCAGGATGCCTTCGACTTGCAGACTGGAGAGCGGAAAGCCGCCGATGTCGATGCCCTTGCCGCGATAGGCGGCATCGACAGCCGTGGCGTCGATCAAGTTGGTGAGTTCGATTCGATCGAGGTAGGGCAACGGTCCGCCGTCGGCGCCGTTCTTCCAGTAGTTCGGATTCACATCGAGGTTGATGCCGAGATCGGGGTCGTAGTCCAGCGGGATGTACGCACCTGTGCCGGAGGAGAGCCCGACGTTGGTCTGCTCGTCGCGCCAACGGTTGCCGAACTCTGTGATGGCCTCCGGTGAGGTGATCCAGGAGAACGGACCGAGGTGCGCTCCGAGGTAAGTGGAGTCTGGCTCTGCGGTGGTGAACTTGATCGTCGTCTCGTCAACGACCTCAGTGATGTCGGTCTGCTGATACTTGCTGGCGGAGAGAAATGACGTGTCCTCGACGCCGTCGGCGTCGACCGAGTCGATCTGGCGCTGCGCGTTGAAGGCGATGTCTTCCGCGGTGACCAGCCGGCCGCCTTCGGTCGGGTAGCGGTCCCAGAAGGCCGCGCCCTGGTCGACTGAGAAGATGTAGGTCGTGTTGTCGGGAATCTCAGGCAGCGACGCGATGTCGCTCTGCATGAGTCCCTTCTCCTTGTTCTGCCAGCGAATGAGGTAATTCATGTAGAGCCCCATCCAGAATTGGGTGGGACCGAAGACCCCGCGGTGCGGGTCGAAGTAGTCGTGTGTGGCGGCGGGGGTAGAGAAGCGCAACGTGCCGCCACGGGTCAGGCCGGAGGTATCGGCAACCGTTTGTTGCTGTTGCTGTTGCTGATCGGACTGATCCTGCTGCATCTCCTCCTGCTGGTCAGCCTGGGTCGCCTGTTGGTCGGCTTGCTGATCCTGCTCTTGCTGCATGGCCTGCTGCTGTTGCTGCTGCATGGCTTGCTGCTGTTGCCGCTGCTGTTGTTGCATGGCAGATGCAGCCTGCTGACCGTCATCGTCGTCATCGCCGCCACAACCGACCAGTGCCAGCCCGGCTGCGCCGACACCGGCGCGGGATGAGGCTCGCAACAGGGTGCGTCGACTCAGCTTCCTGCGCTGCATGCGTTGCCAATAGTTGAGTCGCTCTGTCATTCAATCCCTCGCGTTCCTGTGGGTGGACAAATGGTAGGGATTTGGACAAGCGTCTGTGGGATGGTCAGAGGGCGCGGATCTTCAATCGGGCGGCGTTGGCGACTGGCGAAGGAAAGATCTCTTCGAGTTTCCTGGCGCGGAAATCGAAGATGTGCCGTAGCTGGGGCACGACGGCGAGATGTGCGATTGGAGCGGAGAGCGGGTCGAGCGGCAGTGACCAATGCACCTGATCGGTGGCGTAGACGCCGTCCTCGGTCTCCTGGAAGTGATGCTCGTGATGCCAGAGCGCATAAGGTCCGGCGATCTGGTCGTCGGCGAAGTAGTGGGGCGGGTTGACCTGGCTGATTTCGGTCGCCCAGGAAACCCGCAGCGGCAGGGCCGGCAGCGGAGTCAGGCGATAGGTGATGATCAGGCCGGGGTGAATCGTCGCGGGTGGCTCTCCGGTGACACGGAAGCGCATCTCGGGTGGGGTGATCACCGCAAGGTTGTTGGGGTCGGAGAAAAACTCCCAGGCAGTCGCCAGGTCAGTGGAGAGGGTCTGGGATGCTTCGAGCCTGAAGATCGGCATGTGCTGTTCCTCGCATTCACAGTCTTATGAGTTGAAACTCATCGGCGATGATTGCTGGCCACAAGTCCGAACAGGAATCGTTGGGCCGAGGGCCCGTTTCGCCGGCCTCGCTCTGAAAGCGACCGTTCTCGACACCACGGTTCGCGGTGTGGCGGCTGGAGTGAGCATTCGCCTTGCCTCCTTCGCCTAGGGGCGGCTGATTTCCGCGCGCCAGGCGCCGTCGCCCAACTCCCCGAACTTGTCGAGGAAGACGTTGCGCTCCCAGCGCGCGATGCGCATCAGGCTGGGGACGATCATCAGGCGGTGCAGCGGCCGCGACAGCGGCTCCAACGGCAGCGAATAGTCGACGACGTTCTGGATCTCGACGCCGCCGTCGATCTCTCTCAGTAGATGCTGGTGTCGGAAGGTCTTCCAGGTGCCCGACAGCTGCACGTCGGTGAACCTGTACGTCGGTTCAACTTCGCTAAACAGCTGGCGGCCGCCGGTCCAGAGCATGGGCGCGAGACGCAGGCGGTAGCCGACTTCCATGCCCGCCGAGAGCTCGTTGACCTCTCCGCCGTCTGTGACCGAGAAGCGGTTCTCGGGCGGTTGGAGCGCTGCGAACCCCTCGATGGTCGCCCAGAAGGCCCAGACGTCTTCAATGCTGGCGTCCAACTGCTGATTGGTCTCGAAGCGGTACGGCATGTCTGACCCTTTCAGCTTGGCCTCAGCGTATCGCGCCTCATGTCCGACCTGTACGACGCACCGCTAGCTGACTGCTACAGAGCCGCAAGCATGCCGCCCAGGCCGATCAGTGCGCCGACGAGCAAATGTAACTGCGCTGTGCGTTTCAGCATCGGGTTTAGCGCTGCGCCTGAGCGTCCGTTGGCGATTTCTCTGGCCAGCCACATAGCTGGGAGCAACGCGATCAAGGCGATGAAGCAGAAGTATGGGAACAGTCCGACTGCCGCGAATATGGCGATGCTGACGAATGCGCCGAGGATCAGGGTGACGTACTCGATTCTCGTGTTGCGCTCGCCCAGAATGACGGCCATGGTGACCTTGTCGCTGGCTCGATCGGTGTTGATATCGCGCAGGTTGTTGACCACCAGGATGGCAGTCACGAGACAACCGACCGGCACGGAGGCAGCGACGAGTTCCCAGGTCAGCTCCTCAATCTGGACGTAGCCGGCGCCCATCACGGCGACGAAGCCGAAGAAGAGGAAGCAGATGACGTCGCCGAGGCCTCGGTAGCCGTATGGCAGTGGGCCGCCGGTGTACGTGACGGCGGCGATTAGCGAGGCTGCGCCGATGATCAGGATCGGCCAACCGACGATGATCGTCAGGACGATGCCCACGACCATCGCAGCGGCAGTGACGATGGCGATGCCAATGGTCATTTCGCGCTGAGACAGCCAGCCCTGGGCGACGGATCGAGGTGGGCCGAGTCTGTCGGGCGTGTCTGCTCCACGTCGGAAGTCGGAGAGGTCGTTGGCGAAGTTGACGACAATCTGAATCAGGATCGCGCCGACCATCGCGAGGAAGAAGGGGCCGAGCTCGAAGTCGCCGTCGACAGCGGCGATGCCGGTTCCAGCCAAGACCGGAGCAACCGCTGCCGGCAACGTCGGAGGTCGGATGGCGAGCAGCCAGGCTCGTCGTTTGCTTGGTGGTGGAATTGCTGATGCCATTCAAGACCTCACGACCAGCGATGTTCCCTCTCGCCAGGTGATCCCTGCATAATCCTCTTTCCTCCCCCATGCAGGGGGAGTGTCACTGCGAAAGTTTGCTCCCCCCCGCAGGGGGAGCTGTCGCGAAGCGACTGAGGGGGTCCTGCTGGCGCGGGAACCAGATAGGACTTGGTGGAGCAGGACCCCCTCCGCCTTCGGCACCTCCCCCTGCAAGGGGGAGGAAAGAGATTACGCAAGGCCCCTGCACGGGGGAGGAAAGAGGATTATGCACAGGTTTCTAGGGGAAGCGAGGGTACTTGCTGAAGTCGGGCTTGCGCTTCTCGAGGAAGGCGGACTTGCCTTCTTTGGCCTCCTCGGAGAGGTAGTAGAGTAGGGTCGAGTCGCCGGCGAACATTTGCATGCCCGAAAGTCCGTCGGTGTCGGCGACGAGGGCTCGCTTGATGAATCGCAGTGCGGTGGGCGACATGCAGAGCATCTCGCGGCAGCGGTTGACGACTTCGAGCTCGAGGTCATCGACGGGGAAGACTTCGCATGCGAGGCCCATCTCGACCGCTTCTGCGCCGCTGTACTGGCGGCACTGCATCCAGATCTCGGCGGCCTTCTTGTGTCCGACGAGGCGGGCCAGCAGCATCGTGCCGTAGCCGGCGTCGAATGAACCGACCTTTGGTCCGGTCTGTCCGAACCACGCATTGTCGGCGGCGTAGGTCAGGTCGCAGACGGTGGCCAGGACGTTGCCGCCACCGATGGCGTAGCCCGCGACCATGGCGATCACCGGCTTGGGAATTGATCGCATGTAGCGATGCAGGTCGAGCACGTTGAGTCGTGGCACGCCGTCATCGCCGACGTAGCCGCCGTCACCGCGGATGCGCTGATCGCCTCCAGAGCAGAAGGCTTCCTGGCCTTCGCCGGTCAGGATGATTGCGCCGACGGACATGTCCTCGTGGGCCCGTTTGAACGCGTCCAACAGTTCGAAGAGCGTCTTGGGCCGAAAGGCGTTGCGCACTTCCGGACGGGCAATGGTGATCTTGGCGATGCCTTCAGCGACGTCGTAGTAGATATCGCCGTAGTCGTCCGAGCGCTGCCAGTCGGGTAGACCGGTGTTCTCGATGGTGACGGTTGGTCGTGACACGTGGGACTACTCCTTCGTTGCGTGAGTGCGATTGACGGTCGGAAGCGGCACGCCGGCGCTGCGCAGCAGCAGTCGGCGGAGTTCGGGATAGATGCGGTCGATTGGCGTACTCAGCCGGCCGGCGGCCCAGGCGGCAAGCGTCGATTGGACCATGCCGACCCAGGCTCGGGCGGTGAGCTCGGGGTCGAGCGGAGCGTCGAGCAGTGTCAGTTGTCCTGAGTCGAGCGCTCGGCGCAGTTCGTGGGCGACCAGATCGGTGAATTCATCCTCGATCTCCGCCACACGTTCGCGCGCCGCTGCTGAACCGCCAAGCGTTTCACTGACCAGGACGCGTGCGAGGGAACGATGCGCCGATAGGGTCTCAATCAGCGTCGCCAGCGCAACATCCGCGCGCGTGACCGGATCGTCTCCGGCGGCGGTCATGGCCCTCTTCACGCGGCCTTGCAGGATGTCGCCGGCGCGACCGATCACGGCGGCGACGAGCGCCTCCTTGGTCGGGAAGTGAAAGTAGAGACCGCCCTTGGATGTATCAGCCGCGGCTGCGATTTCGTCCATCTGTGCCTCGGCAAAGCCGCGCTGGGCGAACACTCGGGCTGCGGAGTCGAGCAGCAGCTCACGCCGCTCAACGGCTCGGGCCTGACGCGGTTGGCTCGTGGTCATCCATTGCTCCCCAGAAGCTCGCCCGAGGCAGAATAAATCCGACGCACCGGTCGGTTTCTGTAACGTACCACCAGCGAGCAGAATGGTCAGCACTGAAACAGTCAGCATGCCCGACGATCCGAACACTCAGGAGCGCACGCGCAACATTGGTCAGATGTTCAGCCGTCTGGTCCCGCACTACGACCGGATGAATCGGCTGATGACGGCCGGTCGGGACGGTCGCTGGCGGACGCTCGCTGTCGCCGCTGCTGAGCCGCGAGATGCGTCAGTCCTCGACCTTGGCGCGGGCACTGGCGACCTGAGCGAGGAGTTCCGACGGCAGGGCGCTCGGCGCGTGTTCGGGCTGGATGTCTCAGGCGAGATGCTGGTTCGGGCTAATCAGAAGTACGGTAGCAACCGCATCGATTGGCTTCAGGGGGACGCCCTGCATCTGCCGTTCCCTGACGAGTCGTTTGACGCGGTGGCATCGGCGTTTGTGCTGCGTAACTTGCCCAATCTGGCGGGTTCGTTTGCTGAGATGGCGCGTGTCCTGCAACCCGGCGGTCGGCTGGTCGGGCTAGACATCACTCATCCACCACACACACTCTGGGGTAAGATGCTGCGCCTGGGTTTTGAGCAGGGAGTGACGAGGGTGGCTGGATTGGTGTCAGGAGATCGGTCGGCATATCGGTATCTGCCAAACTCGCTGAGCGGCTATCCAACGGCGGACGAACTGTCAACGATGATGGAATCGGCGGGAATTGAGGATGTCACATATCGGAGGCTATCAATGGGTGCAGTCGCGTTGCACGTGGGTCGGAAGGGCCAGTAAGGTACGCTTCGCGGAGAAGGAGAATGACGTATGAAGAAACTCGCCTTTTGGCTGATGTTAGCAACAATCACGGCAGTAATGTGGTCTAGTTTGGGTACTGTTGGAGCTGTCGATTCAATCGGCACCGATGAAGTACGTATCCAAGCCCGCAAGTTGGAAGACGGCAAAATCGAGTTCGGTCTTCAACAACGCACCGATGGCGGACAATGGGCTGAGCGAGCTCTTCCGTCCGGAAGATTTTTTCCCACTGATGCTCGAGTAGATCGATGGCTTTCGTCGACACCGCTAACCACGGTCGTAAGGCTTGATCGGCCGAGCCGGTTCACATATACGCAAGGCTGGAGCGAGTACGCAGACAATGAACGGATTCGTTTTCGGACTCAACGTGAGCCCGGATTCGATGGAGCCAACACTCACTTGGTGATCGATGGCAGAAGCGACAGCCGGGAGTTTCCTGAGGCGCGCCTGATTATCTCATGTCGACACGGGAACAGCCAGCGCCCAAGTGAGCTTTGGATGACCGCTGCGGCATATCGAGGTGACTCCAGCCCTATTAGACCGAGTGATACGGCACCAGTCGCTACGGTCGACGAATCGAGTCCGGTAGCTTACTACCGTATCGAGCCGTGGCGAGCAGCAACAGCAGTTGGAGTCAACGCGGGTTGGATTCGATTTGACCAAGCTGAGAGTTTGCTTGATCGTATCGTATGGGGGTCGTCTGCGGAAGTTGTTCCACCTACGCTCGAGATTGAAGCAAATCTATCTCCTGCTAGCCGAATCAAGATGTCCTTTTGGTCTGAAGATATCAACACCGGTCATTGGTGGGCGCTCTTGGGTCAGCTCCAGCAGTGTGAGAAGGACCGTTTCGATAGCGATGTACGAATCACCGCACGCAAACTGGAGAATGGAGAAGTAGAATTTGCTTTGCAACAACGTACCTCGACTGGCTGGACTGAACAGCTACTGCCGTCCAGGCGTAGGTTCCCGGTGAATGCTACTGTAGGTCGTTGGTTGTCATCATCGCCACTAGAGTTGGCCACACCAGATAACTTTAGAGAGCAACCGCGGCCAATGGACGGTGTGGTCGACGGTGTAACCCATTACTCTTTCGGTGGGTCAGAGTTGGTACCATCGGTAACACTGTACGGTGAAACGGATCATACCGAGCATAGCTTGGCGGAATTTACGATCGGGTGTGAGGGGACCCCGTTCGATGGTCGACTGACTATGCGGGCGGTGCTGCTGTCTACAACGACGTCGGAGTGGCTACCAAGAGATCCATATCAGTTGCAATACCTGAGCTCCGATCAGTGGTACACGACAAGTGCCTATCCAGTCGCGCTTGGCCGCGCTCGTTGGCCGCTTAACAGCGATCGACGGAACGTGTCACCAGCAAGTTCGCATTGGCACAACAGAGGCACGCATTTTCATCCGGAGAATCCTGGAGTCGAGAAACATGCTATTGGGCAGCTCCAGCGAGGCGGCGAGTTGTCCCTTCAGTTCCAGTTCCCCGACGAGGATGATGTCATTACTGCAACGCTTGACATGTCGAGCGTCTTCAACACTCCGATACAAGAGTGGTTGGATTGGTGTATCGCCTGGCCCTATCTGGAGATCACAGAGTGAGCCAATTGGAGGGTACTTAAGGGCATACCTAAGGTGTACGCGATGTGAAACGCGGAGAATTGCGTTCTCGTGTCTCTGAGGAGATTCGACATGGCGATGATGAATCCGGTCTTGCGGCTGCGGCGGGTGTTTCGTTCGATACCCCGTCCGGAGCCGCATACTGAGGCCCAGGCGGATGAGGTCGCGGACGAAGCCACAGAGGCCATCACCGATTACGCCTACGGCCGGGCCGAGTCTGATCTCGTATTCGTGCGGTTGACGGCTGAAATGCGCAAGCAGACCGCCGAGATCCGGCAGCAGGCAGCGGAGATGCGCCAAGCGATGGCTGAGTTTCGGACACAGGTGCTGCTGGCGATCTTCGTTGCGGCGGGACTGATCATCACCGCAGTCGGGTTGATGATGACGTTCATTGACTGACGGCGTTCGACCCTCAACGCATCGCGTCGATGCCGATCATTCGTCGGCCGCTCCCTTTCACCAGCCGACCTCCCCAAGTCGTGGGTGGCGCTTCATCAGCGGATAGCCATTCCGATCGCGTGATCCGGAACTCGACCGCACCCAACGCCTCGTTGAGCGATTTGGTCACTTCCGCTGGAGTGGGTTGTTCGAAGCCGTCGGGCACAGCTTCCGCGTTGAGGACGATGCTCAGCCTCGCTCTTGGCCCGGCGAGGCCGCCAACGATTCGCCCGATCTGTTCCTCGCCCCTGAGGATCAGTTGGAGCAGGGCCGCCCAGGGGAAGTAGATCGTGACCCAGTCGGCGACGCCGCTGAGCTCTGAGGGCAACTGTTCCGCGCTCGCCGCCACGTAGAGCGCGTTCGGCGCGCCGCCTCGGGCTGGTTTGCGCTCGGCCATCTTGGCTGCCTCGCCGAGTGCGCGGCGGTCAGAATCGACTCCGATAGCCAGAATGTTGTCGTGCTCGCGGGCAAATCGCCGCGGCCAGGCTCCGTCGCCTGTGCCGAGATCGACCAGGGTGGAGGAACATCGATTACGCAACTCGTCGAAATCGACTTGCGACATCTGTTTCGGACCGCGTCGGGTGATGATCTGGATGGCCATTGCACCGCTCAGGGTAGACTTGCGGCGATGCCCCCTCAGTCGCTCCGCGACAGCTCCCCCATAGGGGGAGCGCTTTAGTGCTGAACAGGATGTTCCCATGCCGACCCCCGCGCGCGTAATCTTTCTTCCCGAGGCCGATGAGCCGCTGGCCATCGAACGCGTCGAACTCCCGGACCCAACCGACTTCCAGGTGGTGGTGCGGCAGTACGCGTCGGGCATCTGCCACTCGCAGTTGCACCAGATGCACAATCCTCGCAACGGCGACCAGATTCTTGGCCATGAGGCGACCGGTGAGGTGATCAAGGTCGGCTCGCAGGTGACCAACGTGCAGGTCGGCGATGTGGTCTTTGTTACCTGGGTGCCGCGCAACGCGGAGACTGCCAAGCGAGAAGTCGACGCGATTGTGGTCGAGCGTCCCAATGGCCGCACCGCGACGACGCGCAACGTCTTCACCTGGGCCGACACGACGATCGCTGACGAGAAGTACATCGTCAAGGTGCCGCAAGACACGCGCCGCGACGTGACTTCGATTATCGGCTGCGCAGTGCTGACCGGTTCGGGCGCGGTCTACAACACGGCCGCCGTGCGTGAGGGCCAGAGTGTCGCGGTCTTTGGTGTTGGTGGCGTGGGACTCTCAGCCGTCGTCGCAGCGTCCGTGGTGAAGGCGGATCCGATCATCGCGGTCGACCTGGATGAGGAAAAGCTTGAGTTTGCCAAGAAGTTCGGTGCAACGATCGGTGTCAAAGCGTCGGGTGGCGACGCGGTTGAACAGATTCATGCGCTCACCCAGACGGGCGGGCTGACCAGCTTCGGCGAGCCCGTCTCGGGCGTGGATTTCGCATTCGACTGCATCGGCCGCGAAGTGACGATGAACCAGATTCTGCGCGCCGTCCGGCCCGGCATCCTCGGCGCCGAGACCGGCGGCACAGCAGTGCTGGTCGGCGTGCCGCAATCGGGGGTCAGTTTCACCGATGACGACATGCGCGGCATGCTGATCAACGAGAAGAAGTACATCGGTTCGATCGGCGGCAGTTGCCGGCCGGACCGAGACTTCCCGATGTTCCTTGCCTGGGCTGATGACGGAGCCCTGGACCTGGACGCGATGGTCACTGAGCGCTTCAAGATCGGTCAGATCAACGAGGCCACAGCGGCGCTCGAGCAAGGCGAGATCTTCGGCAGGGCGATCATGGAGTTCGACGACTAGTCAGTGGCAAGCAATGCGCTGATCTTGCGGCGCTGGTCCGGATGCAACCTGCCACAGCTGCGGCGGGCGTGCAGGGTGTCTTCAATAGCGGCGAATATTGTCGCATTGGGATCTCGCAAGTGCTCCCCGAGTTCGCTGCTAAACCATTTGGCCACGACGCTCCATTCCCACTCCTGAAGCTCATCGTCAATCCAACCAAGTGCTGATGGGAACGGATTTGCAGTGCGATGTTGTTCAATCAGCGCGTGAAGCGATTCTTCGCTTCGCCCGCAGCGCAGCGCAATCTCTTCCGCAGTGACGAGAGATCTATCGCTGATGTTTGTGACGGCAACACCGACAACACGCTCCAGGTCTGCAATCGCAGATAGGATTGCCTCTTCCAGTGTTCCTGCCTGTCGCGAGAACGTGACGAATTCCTGATCGTCTCTTCGACTAAACAAGGCATCATCGCAGCCGGCACTGTGGAAGTCGTCGAACGCGTCATCCACGTCCACGTCTTGCAACTCCAGGGCAAAGGAAAAGTGCCAGGTCGTCATCTCAGCGATGTGGCCCATCCGTGGCTGCAGGTCGCCAAGGCTCGCATAATGTCCTTGGCATGATCTCCGGGGTTCCGAGGCGTTGAATCAATTCTGATTCGACACCCCGACCGACTTCTCTCGTTGCAGAGCAAGTGGCCCCAGAGGTGTCCTCGACGGCTCAATTCTATACGCCATCCTGCGCCTTCAACAGCGCTGAGCACGCGCTCGACCTCCTTCTTGGGATGACGCTCTCTCACTAAACAACGCTACAGGAATCGCTTCATGCCAGCAGCAGTGGGATTTCCATCTCCTCGGAGCGCATGCCGGCGTGGTAGCCGTTGAGCGCGGAGACGCGGTTGCCGGCTTCTCCGTAGATCAGCACGTTTCGGGTGGCCGAGACGGCGATGTGGCTGCCGATTCGTTCAGCGGCGAGATCGCTGAGCGGATCCGGTCCGAAGAGTTTTAGGTCCCCGGCCTCCTCCTGTGTCAAGAGGGCCCAGTTGCGACCCCAGCGCTCTCGGAACTCGCCGGCAAAGACATCTTCGCGACCCGATCGCACGCAGAACATCGGCACTCTGGGTTCTCCGTGGGGAGGCGTGTGCAGGTCGTCGATGATCCCGTCGTCGGGCAAGAACAGACCCTTTTCCGTGGCGTTGACTTGCAGCTCGCCGTGGTCGGCGCTCACCGCGATTCTCGCTCTGCCATCGACCGCTTCTGCGATCGCCGTCAGAGCGTCATCGACGGCTTCGAGTGCCCGTAGTGTCGAACTGGCATCGGGTCCGTCGCGATGCGAGGCTGCATCGACCATGGGCAGATACAGGTAGTGGATGCCTCGTTCGCCCTGGTCGACCATCCGGGAGACGACCGATTCCACCGCGTCGCGCAAGTGATCGTATGGGTCGGTGGCGGCTGATCCTCGTTGGTAGTTCGTGAACTCGCTGTTCGAGATGTTGCGCGGGTGGTAGGTGCGCAACGATCCGCCAATCGTCGCCATGCGCGAGGGATGCGCGAAGGCGTCTTCGGGCCGGACACCGAAGTCTTGCAGTCGTCGCTCGGAATCTCGCTCAACGAACGGCAGGATTGTGGCGGTAATGCCATTGCGGTGTAGGTGCGTGTACCAGGCTGGCACGCCGTGCTGAGCCGGCCACTCGGCGGTCGCGAGGGTGGTCAGCGCGGCGGCGGTCGTCGACGGAAACACCGACCTCAATTGCACGTGTTCGGCCCGGCCGAGCAGCCCTTCGGGTCGCGTGCGGCCCTCGAATATGCAGCCCAGACCGTCGACGAGTACGAACAACAGGGGACGATCGCGGCCAATCTGCTCGGCAAGATCGGCCGCCCGGTCATCCGTGTCGGCGAGTGGCGCTCCGCCGATTGACGCGATCGCTCGGGCGAGATCGACCGTCGAGGGCGGCGCGCCGCCCTCGAACGGATGCAACAGGTCTCCGTCGCGAAACCACTGTTCGACTCGCTCGACATCTGCGGAAGCCACGGCTACCTCGCTCTAGATCGCCGTGGCCGGGTCCGCCCTCGACCGGCGGCGATTAGATCTGAGAGTAGCCCGAACCTGGAGAGGTGACACCTGTGCCAGCGGGCTCCTTGTCACCCATGTCCCAGCCGAACTCCTTGAGGATTTCCTGGGAATAGGTGACGCGGCCGGAGACCTTGTCCAGCGGCTCGGTCGCGAGCAGCAACGCTGCCTGGGCCATGATCTCGACGCCTTCAGCGTCGTTGGGGTCACGGCCCTCCATCAGGCGATGGTGAACCACACCCGGAGTTGGGACGATTTGCGACGGGCTGTAGCAGGTGACAGAGACGCCGTACTGGTGCACCTCAGAGGCGAGACCCTGGGTGAAGCGCTCGAGCGCGGCTTTCTCGGCGCCGTAGAGCGTGCCGCCGCCGCCGTCACCCTCGTATGGTCCACGGCCTGGGCCGATGGCCGCAGCCGACGAGACGTTGACGATCGCACCTGAGCCGCGCTCGATCATGCCGCCCTCGTTGAGGCAGAGCTGGCTCATGTAGAAGGGTCCGTGGAAGTTGACAGCGGTCGAGCGCAGCCAACGGCGGACCGGGAAGTCCTTGACCGGGATGAAGTAGGTCAGCGCCGCGTTGTTGACCAACACGTCGGGCGGACCGTAGGCGTCGATGCAGGCCTGAACAATGCCGGCGCACTCTTCGTACTCGGAGACGTTGCCGGCGACCGCAGTGGCTTCGCCGCCGGCGTCGCGAATGTTCTGGATCGTCATCTCAAGCGAACCGGGCAGCGGGTGCGTGCCCTCTTGCAGCGTGCGAGCTGTCGCGATGACCTTTGCGCCTTCGGCTGCGAAACATTCTGCGATCGCTGCACCGATACCGCGGCTCGCGCCCGTGACAATGGCAACCTTGCCGTCCATCTTGCCCATGATGTTCTCCAGTCTGGTGGTCAGGGTCTATGGATTGTGTTTGGAAGCATCATAGCGAAGGATTTCACAAACGAGACTCGGAACAGTCGGCAGTAGTCTCTGTGCATGGAACGTCCTATGGACCGGGTTGTCATCGTTGGCGCGTCCCTTGCTGGATTGAACGCAGCCGAGTCGCTGCGCAGCGAGGGCTTCCAGGGCAAGATCACGCTGATCGGCGACGAACCCGAACGACCTTACGATCGCCCTCCGTTGTCCAAGCAACTGCTGACCGGAGACTGGGACGTGGACCGGCTGCCGCTGCGTTCAGCGGCAGAGATCGATGAACTGCAGCTCGACTTCCTCAATGGTCGCACTGCGCAAGCGCTCGACGTGGTTGGACATAAGGTCCTGCTCGACGGAGAAGAGCCAGTTGACTTCGACGGCCTGATCATCGCCACCGGCGCCAGAGCTCTGAGGTTGCCGTTCGGTCAGCAACTCAACGGGGTTCACGTGCTGCGGACGCAGGCCGACGCGCTACGCATACGCGACGAACTGCAGCCGGGCGCTCGAGTGGCTGTGATCGGCGCGGGATTTATCGGTTCCGAAGTTGCCTCTTCGGCTCGATCACAAGGTCTCGACGTGACGATGATCGAAGCGCTGTTAGCGCCCATGGTCGGTCCGCTGGGCGAGGCACTGGCTGGTTGGGCCGCCGAATTGCACGCAGGTGCGGGAGTCGACCTGCGGATGAACGCGATGGTGTCGGACTTGGTCGGCGATGAACAGGTCGAAGCTGTTGCACTGGAGGACGGGACCAGAATCGAAGCCGACACTGTCGTCGTTGGCATTGGTGTGCGACCGAATGTTGAGTGGTTGGCCGACTCGGGACTCACGATTGGCGACGGTGTGATCTGCGACCAGTATTGCCGCGCTGCACCGGGCATATTCGCCGCTGGTGATGTCGCTCGATGGACCAACGGCCTGTTTGGCCCATTCGCCTACTCGGAACCGCAACGGACGATGCGGATTGAGCACTGGACCAACGCCGTCGAACAGGGCATGGCGGCTGCCAGGAATCTGTTGCTGGAATCGCGAGGCACACCACTCGAGCCGTTCTCGCCGGTGCCCTACTTCTGGTCCGACCAACACGGAGTGAGCATCATGGCGTCGGGCATCACTGCGCCGAGAGACAAGGTCCAGCTCGTTCATGGAACGCTGGAGTCGAATCGGTTCGCGGCCATCTACGGCTTGCGCGGATACCTGAGCGGCGTGGTCGCAGTCGGTTGGCCGCGCATGCTGCGTCGATACCAGGGGATGATCAGAGATCGGACCACGTGGGAAGAAGCGCTGGCGACGGCTCGCGAGATCGAGGGCTGATGTGAGGTTGATGACTCACAGGTTTGATCTCGGATGTGTAGCCATTGGTTCGCTGATCGTGAAATCTACAGTCGCTTCAAATGGTTGGAAGTCCCGATCATAAGCGAAGAATGAGTCGACGACCGCCGCTGCGGCAGAAGAGAGGTGAATCGAGTCCAAGACTGTCAGCCTCGCGCTACGGCCGGATGGAGATCGCACATACTCCCTTGCCCGTACTCCGATCGCCGGAGTGAACTGCACCAGCGTCGTGATCCGCGGATTCTGCAGCAGACTATCTATCCGCGCGTCATACTCCGCCAGATCCTGTCCTGTTTCAAGGTTTCTTATGAACGCAACTTCAGCCAAAGCGATCGTAGAAGTGAGCAGAGTGATATCTCCCTGTTCCGCTTCTTCGATCAGAGACGCCACTATCCCTGCCCGCCCAGGCTCTCCATTGAGGAAGGCGAGATACACAGATGAATCGAAGTAGGCTCGCCGTAGCTCAGGCACGTCCGCGCACTTCACGGATTGTCTGCTCAGCGGGCGGGTCCCCAATAATCCATGGGAATGCGCCCTGAGCCTTCCGCCATGAGCCTACCGGGAAATCCTCAATTGGCTCGATACTCAAGACATCACGCACATCAGTCGGGCGACCAAATCCTGGCTCTTCAATGATCGTTCCACTCACTGTCGCGTGAATGTTCCATGCTTGGCGAGCAAGTTCCTCTTGCCCCTTCTTCAGGTGCAGCGTCACCCTGCTGGAAAAGACATCATCGATCATGGTGAGATGAAGATCGCCCCTCCGACTGAGCGCTTCGATCTGACCCGTGACCGATCCGATTGAGCTAACAGGCTCGACGATTGCTCCCAGGTTCGGCCCTACGCTTGTGAGAGTTCCGCTCCACGACCCGGTTGCACAACGTATGCCGGTCACTCGCTTCCTCTTGGTCAACGTTGCCAGCTTGCGGGCACTCTCAGAGATCTTTCTTGAGTAGTTGAGTTTCCTGTCCAAGGAGATGTCGGTCCAGATCTCAGAGTACGCTCTGGCCAACAACTTCGTTGCCCCGACCGAATGAGATTCGGCTCGCAGAGTGACGGTTGCGCTGCCAAACTTCAGGTCTTCAAGTTCCCAAATGACGTTCGCGTGCGGAGTCAACCCGGCCGAGAGTGAGTTTGCGAGCTCTCGCAATCCTGTCACAGCCGCTGCGAACGTATCCAAGTCGAGCTGGCCGGTCACCTCGAGGCTGATTGTCTGCTTCTCATCGGTCATATGGCGATTGTAGCTGCGGCTGCTGCCATCTGGCCTTCTTTCGGCCGCGTCGCTCTGCAACCGAAGCGGCCGTGTCGACCAGGATTTTCGCTGGTCCCAGGCGATTCTGGAAGCTGGTGTAGGTCGATTCGCCTCTCACAATTCGGCAGAAGGCTCCCCAGAACCGTTCTGAGCGGCGGAGGAGTTGGACGTAAGGCCAGGGTGTCTGCTGGAAGAGGGCTTGAAGCTGTCGGGCGACTCTGAGCTCGGGCTCGATCTCGGCGAGTACGGCGTGTTCGTAGCCCGACAGATCTGAAGCGTCCCCATGCAGGAACTCCAGAGCTGATTGCACTGCCAACTGGGCGCTGCGGATCGCATTGCCGATGCCCTCACCCGAGAGGGGATCAACGAGGCCGGCAGCGTCCCCGATGAATGCCACCGGACCGTGAACCAGGGTGCTGTCGGGGTCTCGCAATGGCAGGTGATGGGCGCGGAGGTTGGTTAGGGTTGAATCGTCGAACGACTCACAGGCCGCGTAACGGCCTAGCTCTCGCTTGAGCGTCGGTGCGGCCGCCGGATAGCCCCCGACTCCGACGTTGCAATGGTCGCCCTTGGGAAAGACCCAGCCGTATCCGCCCGGCACGGATCCCAGCTCCAGTCCGACGGCATCGGTCCAGCGATCGCCGGGATCAGTGATGCCGTTGGACGCTGCCCTCGCCGCATTGCCCTCGAGCGCTACAGCGCCGCGTAAGCGCGGTAGACCAAGTGTCCGCCGAACGATGCCGTTGGCTCCGTCGGCGGCGATGATCACCCGGGCGCTGTGGGTGTCGCCATTGGCCAGCGTCAGAGTGGTGTCGTCGATGCTTCGCACGGCGGAAACGTCGCGGAACACGGCTCCGACGCCAGCGGCCTGTTCGACCATGTACGCGTCGAGGCGGGCTCGTTGCGTCATGATCGCGAGGGGCAGATGGTATTGGTGTTCAAACTCCCATCTGCGCTTGTATCGGACGCGAAAGCTGGTGATGGTCTGCTCGGTGACAGGATCGAGTGAATACGGCAGCAGCTTGACCGCTGATAGCAGGACGCCTCCGCCACACGGTTTGTCGCGGGGAAACTGAGCGCGGTCGAGGAGTAACACCTCGGCCCCGGCCTGTGCGAGGTCGTAGGCCGCGGTTGATCCACCGGGACCCGCCCCGACGACTATGACGTCCCAGCTTCTTGCCACTTGTCCCATCCAGTTTTCAGTCCGGCCGCGATCGGTGCAGCGAAGCAGAAGATGATTGATTCGATTGGCTCACCGAATGCGATGGCCAGGAAGGGCAACGGCGCTGCCACCAGAAGAATGCCCAGCTCGGCGATTCTGGTTACCAGGTAGGTCAACCCGCCAATGACGAACGTGATGGCAAACTGCCAGGGCAGGAATGCGCCGGCAGCGCCGAGACCGGTCGCGGCCGCCCGACCGCCGTTGAATCGGAGAAAGAGCGGCCACATATGACCGACCATCACGATGCCGCCTGCTGCCATCCACCAGCCCAGTTCGAGTCCCCAGAACCTGGCGATTGAAACGGCCAGAAGCCCCTTGCCAATGTCGATCACGATGATCACAGCGCCCATGAAGTGTCCGGCGCCCTCGCGAGCGGCGTTCGCTGCACCAACGTTGCCATCGCCGACGAGGCGCAAGTCCTGTCCGGTGCGCCAACGAAAGACCAGCCAGGAGACCGGAATCGAGCCCAGCAGGTAGGCCAGGATGAGCGTGACCGCCTCGGGCATGGCTGCTCCTTCGGCGGCGGCTCAGACGGCTAGTCGCCGCTGCTGTTGTTTGTGTAGACGGGCGTGAGCCAGTGCGAATAGGCGTCGCGGTTGCCAATGATTGCGTCGAAGTAGAGTCGCTCGAGCTGCGCGGTGATCGGCCCGGTCTCGCCGTTACCAATGGTTCGCCGGTCTACCGAGGAAATCGGTGTCACATGAGCCGCTGTGCCGGTCATGAAGACTTCGTCTGCCAACCAGAGCTCGGAGCGGTCGAGCGTGCGCTCGACCGTCTGGATGCCCAGCTCGGTGTCGGCCAGCTCCATCACGGTGTTGCGAGTGATACCAACCAGGATGTTGTCGGAGCTCGGTGGGGTGTAGATCACGCCGTCATTGACGATGAAGATGTTCTCGCCCGAGCCCTCGGAGACGTGGCCGTCCTCATTGAGCATGATCGCTTCGTCGAAACCGGCAGTCTCAGCCTCGGTCTTGGCCAGGGCGGAGTTGATGTAGGCGCCGGTCACCTTGGCCCGGACCGGAATCGACTGATCTTCGGTTCGTCGCCAGGACGACGTGACAACGTGAACGCCGCCGGTCGTGTCGAGGTATGCCCCCCAGGGGATCAGGAAGCAGAGGAAGTCGTCCTCGATGCCGTGCAGGCGCACGCCCAGCGCCTCGGCCGATTTGTAGACCATGGGCCGGATGTAGACATCCTGTCGAAAGTCGCTGCGGCGGACGAGGTCGATGGTGATGTCGCAGAGTTCGTCGTCCGACAACGGCAGGTCCATCATCAGCGCGCGCGCGGACTTGCGCAGACGCTCGTAGTGCTCGCGCATGCGGAACAGGTAGAGCTGCTCGTGCTCGGCGTTCCAGTTGGCGCGAATTCCCTCAAATACGGCGGTGCCGTAGTGCAAGGCATGGGTCATGACGCTGAGCTTGGCGTCGGCCAAGGGCATCACTTCCCCTTTGAGGTAGGCCATTTCGGTGCCGGACATCGCGCGCTCCTCGGGAACATGAAGTCAGTGCGAAAGCATTATCCGTCACGATACACGCGAGGTCTGGATGGAGGCGTGGTCAGCGCAGCAGTGCCAGCGCACTACTTGGCAGGTAAGCCTTGATGGGCGAATTCGAGTAGTCCCGCACATTTCTCGACACGATGAATCTTGCATCGCAGGCACGGGCAGCAGCGACCTGCATCGCGTCCTCAAAGTCACTCATCGGCAGCGAGAGAGCGAACTCGAGATCCTGGCTGCCTGTTGCTGGCACAGCGAGCGACCGCTGGAGCCGCTCGATGAATTCGCGGGCTGCCGCATCGCTTCTGTAGCGACTCACGAAACAGTTGATGTTGGCGACGGTGTGCCAAGCCATCGCCGCCTCCTCCATACCGCCCTCGATTGCCAGGAGGATCCGTTCAGAATCAGCAAAGTGAGGTTCGCGAACCAACGCTACGTCGAGCAGGACGTCAGAGTCGATGAGAATCACTTGGAGTACTTCTGCTGTACATTCTCGTAGCGGGACTCCCGATCTTCGGCCTTATGGGCGGCGGCGATATCGGCCATTGTCGGCGGATCCTTCAGCGCGTTCTTCACCCTCCAGTGCTCAAGCCACTCCTTGCGCCCCGGTTCTGCTAGGAATTCGTCAATCCTCTGCAGTTCCTCAGGGAGCGGATCTTCCTGGAGACGAGCTCCGAGAGCATTAGTGAGGTACACCTCGAGAGAGATCCCCAGTGCTTGTGCGTGCTCTTCGACAGAGTCGACCAGCGCGGCATCGAGGCTCACTGACCGTTTGGGGTACTCAGTAGTCTCGGCGTGCTTGTTCCATAGCTTGGCCTTGTGTTCCATGAGTTCAGTCTACGCATAATCTTCACAGCACCATCTGGGTTTGCGTCACCTGGGCGACCAGTTTGCCGTCCGGATTCAGGATGGTCGTCTGCCAGACCTGTGTGCGACGGCCTCGATGCATTGGGCGGCATTCGCCTCTCAGGGTGGTCCCCTCGACGCCGCCGCGGAAGAAGTTTGTCTTTGACTCGATCGTCGTCGTACCCGCGTCCGGCGGCAGGTTTGCGCTGGTGCCGACCGCTCCGAGCGTGTCGGCGAAGGCCATGATCGCTCCGCCGTGGATCAGGCCTGGGGCCGTGCAGAGATTTCGAGTGACATCGATCTCGGCGACGATCAAGTCGGGTGCGACGGATACGAGACGAACGCCCAGATGCTCCGGCAGCAGCCCGCGAAACCCTTTTCGGAACGGTTCCGCATCCAGGTCCGGTGCGTCGGTCATCGGCCGATCCTTCCAATCCGGCGGCATCGAGTGAACCAACACCGCGGGTGGTGATAACGTCACGCCATGAGCGCAACGCCAATCTATCGGGTGGGATCGCGCGAGGTGCGCGTGCTTTCGGATGGTGTGATCTGGCTCGATGCCGGAGCCGTCTTCGGGCTGGTGCCCAAGGTCATGTGGTCGCGAGTGACCGGCGAGACGAACGATCTCAATCAGATCCCGCTAGCTCTGAACTGCCTCCTGCTCGAATCCGACGGCAAGACCGTGCTGATCGAGACCGGACAGGGCAACAAAGACTTCGAGCAGACTCGCCGACGCGGGTGGGAACCGGACCACGGCAAACTGATCGACGACCTGGCCCGCAATGGTGTGCAGCCGGCCGATGTTGACATCGTGATCAATACCCACCTGCACAATGATCACACCGGGTGGAACACGATTGCACACGGCGACGGCGAATTCGCCGTCACATTCCCCAATGCTCGCTACTACATCCAGCGCGGCGAATGGGAAGACGCGATGCACCCTAACGAACGCACTCGCGCAACGTACTTGCCCGAGAATCTGCTGCCGGTCGAGGCGGCTGGACAGATCGAGTTCATTGATGGCGAGACGCAGGTCACCTCAGACATCACCGTCATCGAGACGCCAGGCCACACTGCCGAGCATGCCTCGGTGGTGATTGCCAATGGCGGAGAGTCGGCCGTCTATCTCGGCGACATGATTCAACATCAGGTGCAGTTGGAGCGAGTCGCCTGGTTGTCGGCGTTTGATGTGTTGCCGTTGATCAACCTGGAGACCAAGAAACGCTTGATCGCCGATGCGATCAAGAATCGTTCACTGCTGGTAGCTGTACATAACCCGTTTCCTGGTGTTGGTCGGATGAGCGCCGGAGAGCGCGGTCGCAATGTGTGGACCTCGGAAGAGCCGCACGCCGTGGCCGAACTTCGGGACGCATCTGGGACCGACTAGGGAAGCAATTCAAGAGAGCGTACGAGGACAAGCACATGGCATTTGGCGAACACCCGCTCGGCGGCGGTATGGGGGAGATGGATCCTGCCGAGGTGATGAAGCACATCCCCAAGCCGCGGCGCAAGATTTGGCGGCAGGAGAAGTTGGTCGACGACGTCTACCTCCAGTACCGCGACAAGACCGAAGAGTTGCCCGAGCCCGATCTGGTCGAACGCATCTTCCTGGTGATCAGGCGTGGCGAACGCTGCCTGGCCGTTCGGCATGGCGACCGGCACCAGCCCTGGGTGCTGCCGATTCTGGAGTTCGACATCGACCCGCGGCCCGAGCCGCTGGATCCGGAGCTGGACCAGGATGCGCGGCGCGCCGCTCTGACGCAGACGATTGCGGCGGTGGTGGAGGACACTTGGCAAGTGCCGGTCGTCGAATGGTCGCAGCACACGCGCGTCCAGATGACGGCGAGAGAGTTGCAGGATCAGGTCGAGGTGGGATCGCGGCGCTATGAGATGGTCGTGATGGCTGAAGCTGGTGAGCCGAACGAGTTGGCCGAGGACACCGAGTGGGCGCGCCGCTTCTTCCCGTCCCGCGACATGAACAAGTTGCTGCGTGAGCGCTACTACGACTATCCCGAGATCGAGCAGGCATACGAACTCCAGGTGATCGAGGGCGCTAAAGCGAGAACGTGATCATTGCGGTTACAGACGTAACGTGAGCGAGCTAGTAGATTCGTGTTCAATCATGACAACGTGCGCGCCATTGCCATCAAGTGAATCTGGACGCCCCACGGTATCGGGCCTGATGACGCAGCGTGTGCGCTGGGTACAGGTCGCTGTAGCCGGCGGCCCAGCGTTCCGCGCCTGAGTGATCCGGCGCACGAAGAACAGCCACGGAACCAGCGCCGCCGCCTCTGACCCCATCGCAACCGCCGAACCATCGCGACTAACCACACGACATGATGAATGAGTCGACAACGCTCGGAGACAGCGCCGAGCCACGGTTGAGGAGACTGCCATGCGTCTGACCGGCGCCCGAATCCTAATGGAGTGCCTGAAAGCGGAGGGGGTCGAAGTCTTCTTCGGCTACCCCGGCGGCGTGGTATTGCCGCTCTACAACACGCTGGGTGAGTACCCCGAGATCAAACACGTCCTCGTCCGTCACGAGCAGGCCGCCGCGCACGCCGCCGACGGTTACGCTCGCGTCGCCGGACGCACCGGCGTCTGCCTGGCGACCTCAGGGCCGGGCGCGACGAATCTCGTGACCGGCATTACCACCGCCTACATGGACTCAGTGCCGATGGTCGTGCTGACCGGAAACGTCGCGCGCGACCTAATCGGTCGTGACGGCTTCCAGGAAGCCGATATCACCGGTATCACGCTGCCCATCACCAAGCACAACTACCTGCTGATGCGCGCCTCCGAGATTGCTCCGGCGGTCAAGGAAGCGTTCCACATCGCCTCGACCGGCCGCAAAGGTCCGGTATTGGTCGACATTCCCAAGGATGTATTCATCGAAGAGGCCGAGTGGGATGGTTATCCACAGGGCGTCTCGCTGCGCGGCTACCCGATCATGGACGTGCCGCGCGAGGAGGAAGTGGACAAGGCCGCTGAGATCATCAACGCGGCGCAAAAGCCGATCGTGATCGCCGGTCATGGCGTGGTGCAGTCTGAGGCGCAGGACGAGTTGATCGAGTTTGCCGAGCGCTCCGATACACCGGTGTTGACGACCTTGCTCGGCATCTCCGGCATGCCCGAGGATCACGAGTTGTCCTACGGCTTCCTCGGCATGCACGGCCATTTCTACGCCAATATGGCCGCCGATCGCGCAGATGTCGTGATCGGCATTGGCATGCGGTTTGACGACCGCGCCATGGGTCGGTTTAGCGATTTCAACCCGACGGCGAAGATTGTCCACATCGATATCGACCCGGCCGAAATCGGCAAGAACTTCAAGACTCACGCGCCGGTTAATGGCGACGTCAAGGAGACGCTCTCCCGGCTGATTCCACAGCTTGATACTGCTTCACACCCGGAGTGGCGGGCCGAGATCAATCAGATCATGGACCAGCATCCGACCGACTACATCGAAGAGGGCACCGGACTCGGTGGTCCCTGGCTGGTGCGAGCGCTGGCCGAAGCGACCGAGGGCCAGGCGACAATCGTCACCGGCGTTGGACAGCACCAGATGTGGGGCGCACAGTATTACCCGTACACCAAGGCTCGGCAGTGGGTGACCTCAGGCGGACTGGGCACGATGGGTTATGAAGTCCCGGCGGCCATGGGCGCGCAGTTTGCACAGAAGGAGCCAATCTGGTCGCTCTGCGGCGACGGCGGCTTCCAGATGACCTCACAGGAACTGCAGACGGTCGCCGACCACAACCTGCCGGTTCGCTTCGCCATCTTCAACAACGGGTTCCTCGGCATGGTCCGGCAGTGGCAAGAGCTCTTCTACGAGGAGAACTACCACTCGGTGGACCTCGGGCAGCCTGATTTCGTCAAACTCGCCGAAGCGTATGGAATCAAGGGTCTCCGCGTGTCCACGCGCGCCGAAGCAACCCAACTGTTCCGCGACCTCGAAGGCTATGACGGACCGGTCGTGATCGACTTCCAGCTTGAGCGCGACGAGAATGTCTGGCCGATGGTGCCGGCGGGCGCCGCACTGTCGGAGACGATCGAATCCGCTGACGAAATCTAACGCCAACAGGAACGACAAAGGACCTGACTTAGAAGGGTTCGGACGAATGGCTTCCCGTAACACCATCGTTGCCCATGTTGAGGACCGTCCGGGCGTCCTGGCCCGTGTCGCTTCGCTGTTTCGACGCCGAGGCTTCAACATCGAGTCGCTGACCGTCGGCCACTGCGAAGAGCCGGGCCTGAGCCGGATGACCATCGTCGTCGACGGCGACGATCACCAGGTCGACCAGGTCTGCCGCCAGCTATTCAAACTGATCGACGTGATCTCCGTCCAGGACATCACGTACACGCCGATGGTCGACCGCGAGCTTGCCCTGATCAAAGTCTCGGCGACCAACTTCAATCGACGCGAAGTGCTCGATGTCGTCGAGGTCTTCCGCGCCGATGTGGTTGATGTCCACGCTGAGGCCTTGATTGTCCAGGTGCTTGGCGATGAGGGCAAAGTCGATGCTGCCGTCAAGATGTTCGAACAATTCGGCGTCCTCGAGATGGTCAGAACCGGACGCGTGGCCATGCGTCGCGGTCTGACGACGACCAAACCGCCGGCGATTTCCGATTCCCAACAGGCAGCCGCTGCGATTCGAGCCATGCTCGGCCGTCGGCCGGAGGGCGTCCTGCCCTTCGCCAGCGACTGACGATCCCACTGAACGGAGATCCACGCCTACACTCAGGCGAGAACACCTGAATCTGAATACCCAACCTGCAGGAGACCTGTATGCCCGCCGAGATGTACTACGACCAGGACGCCGACCTTGATCTGCTCAAGGACAAGAAGATTGCCGTGATCGGCTTCGGATCGCAGGGTCACGCGCACGCGCTGAACCTGCGCGACTCCGGCTGCGATGTGATCGTCGGCCTCTACCCCGGTTCGCGGAGCTGGAACAAGGTGCAGGACTCGGGCCTCCAGGTCGACACGGTCGCCGACGCGGCTGCCGCAGCCGACATCGTCATGGTGCTGACGCCCGACCACGTGCAGAAGTCGATCTACGACCAGCACATCGCTCCCTCGATGACCGAGGGCAAGACATTGATGTTCGCCCACGGCTTCGCAATTCATTACAACCAGATCGCCCCGCCGCCTGAGGTCGATGTGACGATGATCGCGCCCAAGGGCCCCGGCCACCTGGTCCGTCGCGTGTTTGAAGAAGGCGGCGGCGTCCCGGCGCTGCTAGCCATCTACCAGGATGCGTCCGAGACGGCCAAAGAGGTCGCGCTGGCGTACGCCAAGGGCATAGGCGGCACGCGCGCCGGAGTGCTTGAGACGACATTCCTGGAGGAAACTGAAACCGATCTCTTCGGCGAACAGTCCGTCCTCTGTGGCGGTGTGACCGCCCTGATGCAGGCTGGCTTCGAAACACTGGTCGAGGCTGGATACCAGCCTGAGTCTGCGTACTTCGAGACGATTCACGAGGTCAAGCTGATCGTCGACCTGATCTACGAGGGCGGCTTCGCCAACATGCGCTACTCGGTGTCAGACACGGCCGAGTACGGCGACCTGACTCGTGGCCCGCGCATCGTGGATGCGTCGGTCAAGGAGAAGATGCAGCAGATCCTCTCCGACATCCAGGACGGCACCTTCGCCCGCGAATGGATCATGGAAAATCAGACCGGTCGCCCCGGCTTCGACAAGCTCCGAGCCCGAGCCGCGAGGCATCCATCGGAGGAGGTCGGAGCCGAACTCCGAGGCATGATGTCGTGGCTCAACGAAGAGGCTGACTAGCCGCCTGCTGCTAACGCCTGAGCCCGAGCCGTCCACGGTTCCTCAAATGGCAGATCAGACGGCACGCTGGCGAATCCGTAACTGATTTCATCACCATCCTCGGTGTATAACCAGCCGGGATGCAATTGTGCCCGACTCTTCAGCTCAAGGGCATTGAGGTCGCGGGTTTCCCAAAGAATGTCCTCGACGAAGGCGATCTCATCCGCCTCGAACTCGGACAGATCTGCCCGCACTAGTGGTACCGGTTGTTGCTTCGTGTAGCCAAATGGCTGCCGCAGTCGAATGATCAACTGACCCTTGTCCTCCATCCTTTCGAGTGACTCGCCCAGCTGCTGGCAGCTAGGCCCATGAGGTCCACGCACGTAGGTTGCCCCAACGAGCGGTTTGCCACTGAGACTGAAGCAGTGGAATTCACTCATCCAGAGCTGCTTATGCAGTTTCGTTTTGCCGAAGTGCTCGTCAAACAAATTGCGTTCGCAAATGTAGAGCACAAGTTCATCGAGCTTTGCCTGGTTGAATGGCGGTCTGTAATCTGTCACGTCTGCGCTCCGCGTCCTGGCCAGTATATCGAACGATGGCTGAGGCTCTCGATATGTCGTCGGACCAAATTGAGGTGAGGATGACGACGTCTTTCCGCAGGCAACTGGCCGAATACGGGTTTGCTGGACCACCTGAGTTACTGAGACCGGTGATCGCAGCTGTGCTGGCGAACAGAGCGGTTTCAGCGGATGAGCAGGGTGTCTATTGGTTTGAGCGGCAGGTCATCCGACCTAATAGACGACTCTCCCCTGTTCGCCTCTGGATTGGTGGGACCCTCGACCAAAACGTCTTCACGCTCAGTCAGATCCGATATGGGCAACCAGGCGATAGATGACTCAAGTTACTGCTGGCGTCTTGATCTCGAACGGGACGCCGCGTGCTTCGAACAGGTCGACCCATTCCTGTTGCGTCCGATTGCGTAGCGCCTCAGTGATGACGGTGGATAATTCTGAAGCGTGTTTCAGCCGCAGCTCAGCGGTGGCGAACCGCGGATCATCCTCGACCTGGAGCTGAAACTCAGGCAGGTAGGCCTCTCCGTCCGCGGGATGACGCTCGTGGTGATCCCACATGTGATCGGCGAGCGCCGCCTCGCCCAGCGTGTCGCGCAGACGGCGCCACTCTTCATCGGTCGTGATGGTCAGATGCACCCAACCGTCGGTGGCGCGGTAGGCGCGTTGCAACGCGTCGAAGTCCGCCATGGCCGTCTTCCTCTACTGTGCTTGAACCTGGAGTCAGGCTAGCGGTTAGCCTGCGCACGAATCGATGAACACTGTTCAGCCCTGATCAGTCCTGAACAGCCGGGAAGACTGGAGAGGAGACCGCCATGCGCGCCGTCGCATCACGGAATGGACAACTTCGAGTTACCGACGTTCCGCAACCCGAACCCGTCGAGGGAGAGGCACTGGTCAAAGTGTTGGCCTGCGGCATCTGCGGCTCCGACCTGCACTTCGTCAGATTTGGCGAAGACATCGTCAAGGGATCGATGGATTCCGGCAACGCGCGTTTCGCGCCCGACCTCAGCCGCGACATCATCATGGGCCACGAATTCTGTGTGGAAGTCGTCGGTTACGGACCGAACACGACCGGACCGGTGGGAATCGGCGACCGTGTGACCTCGGTTCCTAGTCGTGGCGCATACAGCAACGACTATCCGGGCGGCTACAGCGAGTACATGGTGCTCGACGCGTCGATGCTGCTGCCAGTTGCAGACAGCGTCGAGACAGAACATGCAGCCACGACCGAGCCGATGGCCGTCGGCATGCATGCGGTCCGCGCAGGGCGACTGAGCGGCGGCGAGCCGACCGTGGTCTACGGCTGTGGACCGGTCGGTCTGGCCACGATCGCCAGCTTGCGCGACGAGGGCGCGGGCATGATCATCGCCTCCGACTTCTCTCCACGCCGCCGAGAACTGGCGGGGATCATGGGCGCCGACGTGGTGGTCGACCCGCGCGAGACGCCGCCGATATCGGCGCTCGAGCAACGCGGCTACACGGCCGGCAGCGATGTCGTGATGTTTGACGCGATCGGTTTCAAGGGATCGATCGCGCTGCTGATGAAGGAAGCCCCCTCGCGAGGCGCGCGCCTGGTGATCGTCGGTGTCTGCATGCAGGAGGACACGATCGTGCCAATGGCCGGCATCGAGAAGGAAATTCAGATGAAGTTCGTCCTCGGCTACACGCCGGACGAGTACGCCGAAACGCTCGGAGCGATCACGTCAGGAGGCATAACGCCAGGCCCAATCGTTACTGGGAGCGTAGGTCTGGACGGAGTCGAGGGAGCCTTCCAGACGCTGGGAGATCCCGAAGAGCACTGCAAAATCATGGTCACGCCACACGAGGAGAACGTGCTGTAGTTTTACTTGTTCTTGGAGCTGAACAGGATGCGTTTCATATAGAGAACAGTAGTACGATTTATGAGCTAGGCTACAGGGAAAGGCGTACATTCAACTCTACGGGGCAGGCCATGGGCGAGATCGTCGTTGATATCGAGCTAGAGAACGACCGTGATCGCACGCTGTTTGAGGACGGGCACCGTCGAGAATCCGATGTCCGGCGCGCCCGCATCAAAGCGATTGCCGATACCGGCGCGATGATGCTCGCGCTCCCTGAAGACGTTGTGGCGCAACTGGGGCTTGAACCTGGCGATGCAATCACCGCAACGTTGGCCGATGGTAGCAGCGTCGAGATGCGGGTCGTGAAGCGCGTATCAATTCAGATCGGTGGACGTCAGATGTTGACCGAAGCCGTGGTCGTCCCCATGGGCGCAGACCCGCTGGTCGGTCAACTCGTCATGGAGCGCCTTGACCTGATCGCTGACTGCACCAATCAAACCCTGCACCCCAGGCCGGAGTCTCCCGATCGACCTCTGTTGCGGCTGTAAGTCGCAAGCGCGTCGAAGCTCTGCGAACCACGGCGATGTACCTGATACATGCTCACGTGTGACGTCGCGGAAGCAGATGCTCGCCAACGCGGTTCACTCTGCCCCGGCGGCAATCTCAGCAGACGATGCCAGAGTGGTGTCGGCAAGAAACCCGAATCGGCCAGCCAGCCGACTCAGCGCTTCCCTATCATGTCGGCAACGTACTGATTGAGACGGAATCGAGCAGCAGATGACCTACGACATCGTGATCCGAGGCGGAACCATTGTGGATGGTTCTGGGGCTCCTCGGTACCAGGCTGACATTGCCATTGAGGGCGACCGCATCGCCTCGATTGGGCGGATTGCCGAGAAGGGCAAGGAAGAAGTCGATGCTCGCGGCCTGATCGTGTCGCCCGGCTTTATCGATGGCCACACACACTTTGACGCTCAGATTTCCTGGGACCCGTATGGCACCTCGAGCTGCTACCACGGCGTGACCTCGGTGATCATGGGCAACTGCGGCTTCACGCTGGCGCCCTGTCATCCCGACGACCAGGACATCCTGATGCGCACGCTGGAAGCGGTCGAGGACATCCCCGCCGATGCCCAGCGCGCCGGCGTCGACTGGACCTGGCAGACCTTCCCCGAGTTCATGCAGTTCCTTGAGGACAAGCCCAAGGGTCTCAACTACGGCGGCTACGTTGGCCACACCGCGCTGCGCACCTACGTGATGCGTGATCGCGCCTTCACCGACCAGGCCTCGGACGAAGAGATTGCCGAGATGGCGGCAATTCTCAAAGAAGGCGTGCAGGCCGGCGGGATGGGCTTCTCGACGACACGCTCGCCCGCGCACAAGACGCGTGAAGGCGCGCCGGTGCCGTCGCGGCTGGCGACCTGGGACGAGGTCCGTCAGCTAGTGATGGCGATGGGCGAGATCAATCGCGGCGTCGTCGAAATCAGCGGCGAACCGACGATGGGTCAGGACCCGAACGATCCCAACCACTACGAGCGCCGCTTCCGCGACCTCGCGGTCGACTCCGGCCGTCCAATGTTCTTCCCGGCGCTGCACAGCCGTCGCGCACAGCCGGAGAGCTGGAAGCGACTGTTCGATCACGCGCAGCAGGCCGCCGATCAAGGTGGGCGCATGTTCGGTCAGGCGCACTCGCGCGAGCTCGCGACCAACTGGTCGTGGCGCACCGAGATGCCGTTCGACCGACTCTCCATGTGGCGCGACATTCGCAAGCAGCCGCTGGACGAGCAGGTGAAGCTGCTGCGCGACCCTGAGATCGTGGCGCAGCTCGTTCACATCGCCAACACTGAGGAAGAGGACTTCTCGAAGGTCATGCCGGCTCAGGCGCGCAAGCCATCGGACTGGGACTGGGTCTTCATCCTCGACCACGTCGACGGTACTCCGAACCGCCGAATCGGTGAAGTCGCCCGCGAACGCGAAGAAGATCCGATCAAGACGATGATCGACGTTGGGGTCGAGCAGGACCTTGAGACGCTCTACATGGTGCCGCTCGCGAATGAGCACCAGGAAACTGTGCTGGAGATTATGCGCGAGCCACGTTCGCTCGTCACCTTCTCTGACGGCGGCGCCCACGTGTCCCAGATTATGGACTCGTCGTTGCAGACGCACGTGCTGGCGCACTGGGTGCGACGCACTGGCGAACTGACGATCGAACAGGCCGTCAAGATGCTGACCTGGGACATGGCCACCGCGTGGGAACTGCGCGACCGTGGACTGCTGCGTCGCGGCTACAAGGCCGACATGATCCTTTTCGACCTTGATACCGTCGGCCCCGAGCGTCCAACCGTCGAGCACGACCTGCCGGCCGGCCAGCGACGCCTCGTGCAGAAGTCCAAGGGCTATCACATGTCAATCGTCAGCGGCGGCATCACGATGCGCGACGGCCAGACGACTGGTGTGACTTCGGGCCAGGTGTTGACTTCGGCCTAGCCGCTAGAGATTCGTGATGACGACCATTGCACCCGATCGCGCGAAAACTGACGGTGGCGACTTGCCAGACGATCGCTGGCCTGCCTTGATCCGCGTACCGCTTCCAGATGGCGGTCTCCCGGCCACGGGCTGCGCGGAGACCGAGGTGTGGTTTCGACGTGTGTACGAAGCCAATCCCGAGTGGCGCATCGAGCTCACTCCCGAGGGTGATCTGATCTTCAATGAGTACGCGGGAGGCGACAGCGCTGATATCGCCACGGAGTTCGGTCGTCAGATTGGGAACTGGATGAAAGATCAGGGTGGCGGCGGGCGAGTTCGCGACTCCAGCGCTGGATATTGGGTCACCAACGCAGCGGGCCGTGACGGCATCATGATGCCCGATCTGTCGTGGGTCTCCGCGCAGCAATTCGTTCAAGTCCCTGCAGAACAGCGTCGACGCGCGTGGCATTTGTGCCCGGCGCTCGTCGTCGAGGTCCGATCGCCTGGTGACTCACTTGCCGCGCAACAGCGGCGGATGCAGCATTGGAGCCAACTTGGCGCCCAACTGGGTTGGCTGATCGATCCGCGGTCGTGGAGTGTTTGGGTGTATCGCCCCGATCATGAGCCGGAGCGACTTCAGCGGCCGGACAAGCTCAGCGGTGAGGATGTGATGCCAGGGTTGGTCGTTGAGTGTCAGTACATCTGGCAGATGGCCGACGACCTCGCGAGCCTCTGAGTTGGTAGTGCTGATGCGCATTCCCAAGTTCGGTATCAATCGACAGGACGCAGAGACTCCGGCACGATTTGCAGACGATGTGGCCCGGATCGAGACGCTTGGCTGGGACTGTGTTTGGTTGCCCGACTCCCAACTTCGGCGTCGTGACACGTATGTCTTGTTGGCTGCTGCTGCTCTTGCGACTGAATCAATCCAGCTGGGCACGCTGATCGTCAATCCGATCACCCGCCATCCATCCGTCACGGCGTCATCGATTGCGACGATCGACGAAATGGCGCCTGGCAGGGTTTCACTGGGCTTCGGCGCTGGCGACACTGCGGTGCGTCTCAGCGGTCTGCGACCGGCGCGGGTTGCCGAGATGGAGGACGCGATCGTCTTGATGCGCAAACTGTTGGCTGGAGAAACGGTTGAGGTTGGTGCGGAGCGTCCTGCCTATCTGCCGTTTCACCGACCGGTGCCGATCTGGCTGACCGCCGGTGGACCGCGCACGCTGGAGATGGGCGGCCGAGTGTCAGACGGGGTCTTCATGCGCGTTGGGACACATCAGGCCACGATTGCCGACACCGTTTCGAAGATTCGGCGTGGAGCGGAGCATGCTGGGCGTGATCCGCTCTCGATTCCTCTTGGCATCATCTTCCACACAGTGCTTGTCGACGATCCGGACGACGCGCTGACCATGGGCAAAGCGATGGCCGCCGGCTATTACGAGTACTCGCCGATGCTGTTCGAGCCTACGGGCCTCACTTGGGACGGCCCGGACCCGGAAATCCTCAAGCACGACCGAGGAGTTTGGCCGGACTTTCATCACGACCCGGATTTGCTCAAGGCCGGTCGCGCCGTTGATTTCCTGAGCGAAGCTCACGCCGACGCATTCTCGCTGCATGGCACGGCAGAGCAGGTCATCGGACAACTCGTTGAAGTGTTGTCTCAAGCGGCACGTTCGGGAATCGGGTTTGAGCATGTCGTCCTGCACCCGATACCAAATCCGCCGTCGCCCGATGATTCAGATGATGGCTATACCGTTCGCGTCGCGCGTGAGATTCTGCCCGCAGTGCGCGAGCAACTCGCTGCGCTCTCATAGTTTGCAGTCTTCATTCGCAAGGAGTTCGAGATGACCGACCTGAGCAACGTCAAGGCGCTCGCCTGGGACATCGGCGGAACGATCTTTGACTGGCACAACACGATCAAGGGGGAAGTCTCGGCCATCGCCGATGCGCAAGGTGTTGAGCTGGACGCTGCCGCGTTCACCAACCAATGGCGTTTCACGATGTTCAGGCGGCTGCAACTGGTGCGCCGCGGTGACCTGCCCTGGCTCAACGCCGATCAACTCCACCGCCGGGTGCTCGATGAAGTGATGGACTCGCATCCGCAGCTCAAGCTCGACATCAACGAGCGCGACGAGCTGAACCAGGTGTGGCACCGGATGAACGCCTGGCCCGGCTCGCCAGAGTGCCTCGAGGCACTGCGCTCCCGCTACAAGGTGACCGTGCTGACCGTGATGTCATGGGCGATCGCGGTTGATTGCTCGAAGCACAATGGAATCTCATGGGACGGCATCCTGAGCTGCGAGTTCTTGGGTCACTACAAGCCGGAGCCGGAGGCCTACCAGGCCAGCGCGAAGTATCTCGGACTCGACATCTCCGAAGTGATGATGTGCGCCGCCCACAAGGGCGACCTCCAGGCAGCCGCTCGAGCCGGTATGCCAACTGCCTACGTGCCAGTCATCGGCGAACGCGGCGAGGGCAACGACCCCGACATGTCGCCCGACCCGTCCTTCACCGTCAACGCCACCGACTTCGCCGACCTGTCCCGCCAATTGCTAGCTTGAGGTCGCAGGCGTTGACATCCATTGCTGGTCCATAGACCATGAAGCCAAGCGACCGCAGAGGAACTTGCTGTGACAGACGTATCCGACACCATCACGATCTCGATTCCCGAAGGAATGTGCGCAGATCTCGACCGCCTATGCGACGAACGTCGAGTCACGCCCAGCGAGCTGGCGCTTCAGTTGCTGTC
Source organism: Dehalococcoidia bacterium (assembly GCA_964291515.2). Classification (GTDB taxonomy): domain Bacteria; phylum Chloroflexota; class Dehalococcoidia; order Bin125; family Bin125; genus Bin125. The sequence continues at coordinate 2,090,749 of OZ219805.1, read as the reverse complement.
CAACTATCTCGTGTCAGAGATTGCGAGGCAAGAGCGCTGGGCTGAGTTGTTTGCGTACGGTCTGGAGCGGGGGCGCGCGTCAGGGTACGGTCCTGAAGATGTACCTCGACTAGTGGAAGAAGTCCGCGCTGAAATGGCTGCCGAGCGCGCGTGAGGGTTGTCTTCGACAGCAATGTGATCGTCTCGGGGATGAGCTACGCCTGAAGCGAAGCACAAGTGCTCGCGCTGGCTGCTCAACGGTCCTTCGACCTGGTCCTCTCAGAGTTCCTACTGGCTGAGGTCCAACGAGTCCTGTTGTACAAGCTCGATTGGTCTCACGACCGCGCTGCTGTGGCCTTGGCTGAGTTGAGAGACTGAGCGATCATCATCGATCCACCGCGCTTTGTCTCGCTCATTGGGGGCGAACACCCCGACAATCGGATACTTGAGTGTGCAGTTCACGCTTCCGCCGACTATCTGGTCACAGGCGATTGGAAGCACCTTCTACCCGTTGGTGAACTTGAGGGTGTGCGGATTGTCAGGGCGCCGGAGTTTCTTAGAATCCTCGAACGCCACTAGGCCACTACGCCAGCCCACCGCCATCTACGACGAACTCGGCTCCGGTGCTGAAGCTGGATTCGTCGCTGGCTAGATAGAGCGCGAGATAGGCGACTTCTGACGGGTCGGCGGCCCTTCTGAGTGGGGTGTTTCTGAGGAAGCGCTCTGAGTCCGACTCGAAGCCGGGGACCTGATGCAGCATCATCGTGTCGATTGGGCCGGGATGGATGCTGTTCACTCGGATGTTGTACCGACCCCACTCGCGCGCAGCGACCTTGGTCATGCCTCGCACGGCGAACTTGCTAGCCGTGTACGCAATCGAGCCTGCTCCGCCGCGGAAGCCGGCCGTTGAGGAAATGTTCACCACCGACCCCGACTCCTGAGCCATCATCTGTGGCCCGACCGCCTTCATCCCCAGCCAGACGCCGATCTGATTGATGTCGATTACCTGGCGGTAGACGTCTTCAGTCATCTCGACGATTGGCGCGTTGCGATAGATGCCGGCGTTGTTGACCAGCACATCGAGTTTGCCGTGTTGCTCGACGATCTCGGCGACCAGCGCGTGCCAGGCCTCTTCGTTGGTCACGTCGAGGTGGTGGTACGTTGCCGCGTCGCCGATGCCGGCAGCGATCCTCGCGCCATCGCTATCGAGCACGTCGGCAATGACCACTGCTGCTCCTTCGGCAGCGAACAACTCCGCCTCGGCGGCGCCCTGTCCGCGCGATCCGCCAGTGATAAATGCAACTTTGTCCTTCAGTCGGTCGACCATCATCCTGCTCCTGCCTTGTCCGCTGTGGCTTGCGCAGTCTAGAGACTCGCTCATGACGCGCCAAATGGCGAGGCGGTGCGTATCCTACGCAGACGCGAACCATTTCCAACCACATCGAACCAGGCGGAGGCAGAATCATGGCAGGACGTATCGACGGCAAGGTGGCGGTGATCACCGGAGGCGCCAGCGGCATCGGCGAGGGATCGGTGCGGCTGTTCGCCGAAGAAGGCGGACGAGTTGTCGTCGCCGATATCCAGGATGAGCGCGGACATGCGCTTGTCGAATCAATTGGCGGCGAGACCAGTTACGTCCACACCGATGTCTCGGCGGAGGCCGACGTGCAGGGTGCGGTCGCGCACGCCATCGATCGCTACGGCCGGATCGACGCGATCTTTAACAATGCCGGCTACGCAGGCGCGCTTGGCGGGATCCTGGAGGTCGAAGAGGATGAGTATGAGCAGACCATGGGCGGTCTGCTGAAGGGCGTCTTCTTCGGGATCAAGCACTCGGCCCGCGCGATGGTCGCGCAGGGCGATGGCGGCGCCATCGTCAGCACGGCCAGCATCGCCGGCGTCGGAGCCGGTAATGGGCCGGCGATCTACAGCGTCGCCAAGGGTGCAGTCATGCACCTGACCAAGATTGCGGCCTACGAGCTGGGCGAGCACAACATCCGCGTCAACTGCATCTGCCCAGGCGGTATCGCTACACCGATCTTCGGCAAGTCGCTGGGCCTCACGTCCGAAGACGCGGACAAAACCGTCGAGGCCATGGCGGAGGTGATGGGTCAGGCGCAGCCAATCAAGCGCTCGGGCCGCCCGTCGGACATCGCGCACGCCGCACTCTGGTTGTCCAGCGACGACTCCACATTCGTCACCGGACACGCCCTCATCGTCGATGGTGGTCTCACCCTGGGTCGTCCGAGACAGGACGAGTTCGGAGAGAACATGCAGCGCATGTTCGACGCCCTGGGCATCGAAGTTCCACAGGAATGAGCCTGAATCTTCCGGCAACAAGACTGAGTCCGCGGCAAGTCCATTCATGACGATCTTCGGTCGCCAGATCTTCTATGGCTGGGTGGTTGTTGCTGCTGCGTTTACGGCTCAGTTTGTCACCGTCGGCGTCCAGACATCGGTCGTCGCGGTGTTTGCACCTGAGTTGATCGAGGAGTTTGGCTGGACGCGCACTCAGTTCTTCGCTGCTGACTCTCTGGGCCAAGCCTTTCTGATGGTCATTGGCTTCGCTCTGGGACCGCGGATCGACCGCTTCGGCGCCCGACCGATCATGCTCACAGCGGCAGTGGTTTGTATCCCGGCTCTGTTCATGATGAGTCAGGTCGAGGAGTACTGGCACTACCTCGTGGTGCGCGGAGTATTCCTTGTCACGTCGGCCTCGGTCGCGGGCTTCCTCGTTGTCTCAATCTCTGTGTCGAAATGGTTCGTGGCCAAGCGTGGACAGGCACTGGGTTGGACGTCGATGGGCGTCTCAATGGCAGGGTTCTTCTGGCCCACATTCACTGCGGCCGTCCTGATCGAGCCCCTGGGTTGGCGCACGGCGTGGATGGTGTTGAGCGCCTGTCTGGCCGCGATCCTGATCCCGTCAGCATTGCTCATGCGCCGCCGACCGGAAGACCATGGGATGCTGCCCGACGGCGGGCCGACACAACTGACTCAGGAACAGATAGAAGCGGCCCAACGCGATCAGGACACTTCGCTGTCACGTGGGGAGGCGCTGCGGACTAGTTGCTTCTATCTGATCGTCCTGATTTTCGGAATCTCGGTCGTTGGCATCTTCGCGATTCTCTTGAACGGCGTTCTGTTCCTGCGTGAACACGGATTCAGTTCAGTCGAGGCCGCAGCCGCGATCGCTGCCTTCTCGTTGCTATCCATGTTGACGAAGCCGCCATGGGGATGGGCCCTCGATCGCTTCGACACCCGTGTTGTGGGATTCCTGTCGTTTGTGGTTGGCGCAATCGGATTCGTGCTCGTGATCAATGCCGCGCCGACGGGCAACTGGTGGATCATCTCCGCGGCTCTGGCGCTGATGGGGCTCGGCATCGGAGGCAACATCCCGATTCAGGACATGTTCTGGGCGGAGTACTTTGGCCGCAGATATCTCGGCGCGGTGCGCAGCATCGGCTTTCCGGTGGCGATGGGGATTAATGCGATCACGCCGGTGCTGGTCGCTTTCTCTTACGACCTCCTGGGTTCTTACGCTGTCGCCTTCTACTCCTGCGCGGGACTTTGGGCCGGTTCCGCGCTGCTTTGCCTGATGCTCCGACTGCCGGCCAAGCGGCGGACACCGCTGGAAACGCTGGTGCGTCGGGTTGCAGCGCTGATCACGCCATCGACGCATCCCGCGGTGCGAGCAGCCGCACAGAAGCATCGAGTATCTGAGTGAGCACAACAACGCCCGTCGCGCGAACGCGACGGGCGTTGTGATTGCCTACCAGGACTCCCGCACTGCTACTTGATTGGGCTTCCAGAGCAGTCGGCATCTGCGCCCAACCGGACGACATTCTGGCTGCGTCCCGGGCTCTCGATCTCGAACTCGTTACTGCGCTTCCAGTTGTTGTCAGTGACTCTGCTCGGCATCCGATGCAGTCGCGGGATGATGTCGTCGTGGCCTGCAACCCGGACGCCGAACAGCACATCGTCATCGGACTGCTTGCAAGCGATGACTCGGACCTGGTAGCCGTTGCCGGCGTCAATCGGTGAACTCTGCAACCATCTGTCGGTAGGCAGGCCAGGCGTGAGATAGCGTTTCGCCGGGCGCGGGGTGACTTCTTCGCCGTTGACCTCGATGTTGAACTCCAGCGTTCTCAATTCGCGGGTCGGGTGCAGCCGAACCCTGATCTTGATCGGCAACGTCTCAGTTGGGGTCGTGTCAACCTGAACCACATTGACGAACTGTCTGATCGAAACGGCCTCGCCATCTCCACCAACGACGTCCAGCAAGTTGGTCTCGCGGCTCTCGGAGGACGAAACGATGCGAAGTCTCACCTTTGAGGTTTCCCGTGAATCCACTGCCACGTGCCATTCGCCTTCGCCACTAACCATGCCAACGTGTTCGCCGCATTGGGCGCTCTCCGGACAGGCCGGCAGCTCGTTCCCGTTCTGGTCGAAGACCTTGACCTCTGCTCCAACGTAGTTGGTGGCATCGGTTCCCCAGAAGTATTGGGGCGGCAGCGGTTGGTCCTGTGCGTCGAGCGACGGCGCCAGCGTGATCCACAGCGTCGCCAACCCGGCGACCAGCGCGACCATGAGGCTCCACCGCCTCACCGTTCCGTCAAACAAGGTGCTTCGCATTCCCGGCTCCTCCTTATGCCACGCCCGCCGTGGTGGGAGTTAGTTGACAATAGTTTATCGCGGACTCAGATGATCGCTGCACACGTTCGACGCTCGTCTGCCGATTTTGCGCTCGGCTTACGAATCTGCTCTCGCCAATTTGCCAAGCGATAACGCAATTGTCAACTAGACGGCAGGGTCGATTACGGCGCGTTACCGAGCGAGGAAGCCTCCGTCGACTTTGAGCTCCGAGCCGGTCACATAGGAGGACTCGTCGGAGGCGAGGAACAGGACGCCGTTGGCGACTTCGTCAACTTCACCGGTGCGCCTCAACGGAATTGATCGAACCAGCCTCGCCCGTACTTCGTCGGACATGCCCACGCTCGACCGCATTGGCGGCATGAATCCAGGATGCACCGTGTTGACCCGAATCCCTTGTGGACCGAGCCGCACGGCCATCGCTTTGGAGAAGTTACGCACCGCCGCCTTGGACGCGTGGTACGCGGGATGTCCGCCAGAGGAACCGACGAATCCGTAGATCGACGAGATGTTCACGATCGACCCGCCGTTGCCTGCCTGAAGCATCGCCGCGGAGCCGAGCTTCGTCCCCAGGAACACGCCGGTCGCATTGACGTCCATGATCTGGTGCCAGCCTTCAGTCGAGTCGGGGTCGGGCACTACGGTCGACGACAGGCCCGCGTTGTTGACCAGGACATCGAGTCGGCCGCCGTACGTCTCAAGCGTGGTGGCGATTAGGGCGTTCCAGTCCTCTTCGGCCGTGACATCCAGCGAGAGGAAGGTGGCAGCGCCACCATCGGAGCGAATCTGCGTCTCGACTTCGCGTCCGCTTTCCTCATCGAGGTCGGCGATCACGACCGCCGCGCCCTCGCGGGCGAACAGTCGGCACTCGGCTGCGCCCATGCCGGCAGCGCCGCCGGTCACAATCGCGACTTTACCTTCGAGTCGTCCTGGCATGGCTGTTGCTCCTAGCGTTCCTCTACTCAATTGGCTCAATTGAATTGGGTTGTTTGCCGCTGGAGGCTTGTCTCCAGGCCCTGCGTAGCTCCGCTTGGCGAACCTGAGCCCATTCAAGCACCTGTCGTTGCTGTCGCGGCTGAAGGCGTCCTGTTTCGAACCGCAACTGCTCGAAGTAGAGCTTGTCCTTGCGCCTTCCGTCGATCAAATGGATGTGGGGTGGGCCATGATCGTGTAGCCACATCATCACTTTGACCGACCCGATCCTACAGAGCTCCGGCATCGGTTGTAGCGGCTCGTAACACTGGGAAGACCTCTTCTGCGCTCTTGCCGGTGAGTTCCAGGTACAAGGCGTCAGGGCACAGTTGGACGTCGTCGCCCCACTCGATTGCCCCGAATTCGTGATTGATGTGGACGGATTCGAAGAACTCGCGATGCTGCCAGCCGACGAAGGCTGGACCCTCTGCCATGTGGCTCAGGTCGACCGTGCCGGACGAGCCGTCACAAAACTCGATCCAGACACTGAGCCCTGCGCGCGCTTCAACGCGCAGTGGTTCAGTCGGCTCGCAACAATCGTCGTTCATCGTGACGCTCCTGGCCCTAGCCGCCGGCTGCGGCGCTCTCGTAGATCTCGGCTGGCGGCGGTGGCAGGTGGTAGATGCGCTCGGCGGTGGTCCGCAGGACCTTCTCGCGGATGCCCTCGTCGAGGTCGGTCAGGACCTCAGTGATGTGCTCCTGCGCCCTGGGGTAGAGGCAGGTCGGGTGCGGGAAGTCGGTCTCGAACATCACGTTGTCCTCGCCGATCTCGGCGATGGCTGCGCGCGGTCCGAAGTCTTCGAACCAGAACGACGCGAAAATCTGCCGGCGGAAGTACTCCGAGGGCTTCATGTTCAGACCCTCGCGCTCGGTCGGCACGGTCTCCTCGAACTGGTAGTCCATCGCCTCAAGCAGGAATGGGACCCAGCCGATGCCTGACTCGACCGAGACGAAGTTCAGGTTCGGGTAGCGCTCACAGAGGCCGCTAAAAATCAGGTTCATAATCACCTTGAAGTTGGTGATGAACAGGCCAATTGAAATCAACGCCAGTTGTCGCTGGGGGCCATAGCCAGGCCAGATCAGCTTGTCGGCCACACCGGCGCCCGCGCCGATATGGGAGTTGACCGGCATGCCCATGTCCTGGCAGGCGTCCCAGAAGGGGTCCCAGGCATGGTCGCCCAGGTGCGGCAGACCGAATGCCTCTGGCGTATCGCACATGGTGATCCCGGTCATGCCGAGATCTTTGATTCGCTGCAGCTCCTGGACTGCCGCCGGAATGTCCCAGAACGGCACCAGTCCCTGTGGGAAGAGTCGGCCGGCGCCTTCCTCCTGAAACTCGGCGATGGCGTCGTTATAGACGGTGCAGCAGACGTTGCGCAGCTCGTGATCTTGAATCTTGACGAAATTCTGCGATCCGAACCCGGCGACGTTCGGATAGACGATCTGTTGGGCGATCCCGAGATCGTCGAGCAGCTTCAGTCGCGGTTTGGGCTCGGTCGCGGCTTTTGACATCTGCTCGAAGCTCTCGAGCGAGATCTTGCCGTACTCCTTCGTGCCATCGTCTTTGACGACGGTGAATCCGGGCGGGCCAAAGTCGATATCGTCGAGCACAGTCCAGCGCTGCTGACCTTCGCTGTTCAGTGTGATGTGCGGGACGGCGTCCTTGTACTTGGCCGGCGCGCGTGACGTCCAGAGGTCAGGCGGCTCGGTGTAGTGCGAGTCAATGTCGATAACGGGAATGCCATGCACGGTGAGGGACATGTGGGGCTCCTGCTGCTGATTCCAAGTTCTTCCCTTGCATGGTATCGGGTCGAGGAATCAGGAATCAGGAAGCAGGAGTCGGAATCTGAGCGAGCGCGAAGTCTCTTGCGGCTTCAGCGGTGGTGATCTTGCGCCGCTCGGCCAGCTCGAAAATCTCGCGCGTGGTCTCAAAGACGCCCTCAGCGTGTTCGACCGATTGCTCGTAGCTCCAACCAGCGACCTCTTGCGCCACAGAGATCACGCCTCCCGAATTCACGACGTAGTCCGGTGCGTAGAGGATGCCTCGCTCGGCGATCAATGCGGCGTCCTCGGGGTCGCGGACAAGCTGGTTGTTGGCGCCGCCGCAGATTGCGCGACACTGCAGCGCCTGGATCGAAGTTTCACCGAACACGCCGCCTAGCGCATTGGGCGAGAGCAGGTCGCAAGGTGTCACGTAGGCCTCGTCGACTGAGACGGTCCGCGCACCGATCTCGGCGGCCAGGACGCCGGCGGCAATTGCGCGGATATCGGCAACCATCACTCGAGCTCCGTTGTCGGCCAGAGACCGCGCCACTTTCGATCCCACCTTTCCCACGCCAACGACGACGATGTGCCGGCCGGCCGGACTAGGGTCGCCATCGAGCGCCTCGAGTGTGGCGTAGATGCCGCTCAACACCGTGACCGCCGTCAATGCCGATGTGTCGCCGGACCCGCCGAGCTCCGGCGATGTGCCGACGACGTGCGGCGTCCACTGCGAGAGCTGATCGATTTCGCTGGTGGTCGTGCCCACGTCGGTCGTGGTCAGAAATCGGCCCTCGAACTCGTTGACGAACTCGGCATAGCTACGCAACTGAGCTTCGGTCTTGTTGGTTGGGTCGCCGACGACCACCGCCTTGCCACCGCCGAACGGCAGCCGGGCGGCGGACGACTTCAACGTCATCGCCTCAGCTAGCCGCAGGACGTCATCGAGTGCGGCATCGATATCTTCATACGGCTGCCAGCGAGTCCCGCCAATCGCCGCTCCGCGAGCGGTTGAGTGGATCGCGCAGATCGCCTCTAGCTCGGCGTCCGGATCGCTCCACAGGGCGACATCCTCGAATCCGTGCTTGACTATTGTGCGGAACCGGGTCATTTGTGACCTCGCAATCGGCTACTCCAGCATTCCTGAAATGCTGATGATCACCCCGCGGGCGTCTATCTCTATCAACTGTAAGTCGCCCTGAGGCGCGTAGAGCTGTCCGACGTCTGTCGACCAGGTCAGTTCCAGCCGCTCTGTTCCCTGCTCATCTTCCGAGCCGCCCGGCCGTCCCAGCAGGATGATTGAGCCTTCTGTGGCGTCGTCTTCGGAGCCGACCGCGCGACCACAGCGCATGCAACCCGGCGGCACGATGGCGATCGTGACGGCCCGCCCGCGCTCAGCGCTCAAAAGCCATCGACCGTCCGGCTCCAGCTTGGGAGATAGCAGCATGTCGGGAGCGATTGAGCCAACCTCGATTCCGACCCTGAGCTCGTCCTCTCCATCGACCGGCGGAGGAGATTTCATGCCGGGAAGCTGCCCCACGCGACCGGTTGCGTAGGACTCGGCGAAGTCTCGTGTGTCCTCATCGACAACGTCATCTGGTGCTTGTCCTGCCCAGATGCGAACAATCATGCCGTCCGGATCGATGAAGAATGATCGCGGCGGACCGCTCGGTCCTCCGCCGCCGTAAGCACGGAAGACAGCGCCGTCGAAGTCCATTGGAATCGTGTACTCGACGCCGAATTCACTGATGAAGTCGAGTGCCACCGAAGACGACTCCTCAATGTTCACTCCGACGACCGTGAATCCGGTGGCTGCCAGAGCTTCCTGAGCTCGAATCAACGCCGGAACCTCTCGCCTACAGGGTCCACACCAGGATGCCCAGAAGTTGATCAACACCGGCTGTCCTCTCCAGTCGGAGAGCCGGAATCGACTGCCATCTACCGTTTCCAGGTCGAAGTCCGGCGCGAGTTGACCGATGCTTGAGCCGACATCCCGACCTTCGCTCGGCAGCCAGGCCGGCAAGTCGACCACGCCACCATCGCCGCCGCCCGACGGCTGCAACAACGTCAGCCATAATGCCGCTGCGACGGCGAGCACGACACCCGCCCCGGCGATGACCGTACGTGCCCCGTGATACTCGCGCGGGCGGTTGGGATTCTCGTGCGGCAGTCCGCCCTGTTGATCGACGGGGTGCTCTACAGATTGTTCGTTGGATTCGTCGGTATCATTCATGGCGTTCGACTCGACGCTTGGTGAGAACTCGCTGAGCGGCTAGTGCACCTGGAGGCAGCCTATGACGGCGCAGTCGATTCCTGCGGAACAGTTGTTGTCGGCAATCCGCGAGGCAGGGGTGCAGGACATCGTCCTCGTGCCCGACACGCATCAGCGTACGGTGCTCGACCTGCTGATGGCCGACGACGAGATCCGCACCGTGCACTGTTCGACCGAAGACGAGGCCATCGCCGTATCGGCCGGTCTGATCATCGGCGGGCGGCGCCCGATGATGCAGATTCAGCACGCCGGTCTGTACGCCTCCGTCAACAATCTACGCGGCGTGGGACTCGATGGGCACTTCCCGATTGTGCTCCTGATCGGCCTGCTGGGCCGTGATCCCGAACTCGAACCGGAACAGGATGGATCCTCGATGGTCCGGCTCTGTCGGCCGTTACTGGAGACATTGAACATTCCCTCACACCTGCTGGACGGCCCCGACGATTTGCACCATGTCGCCGCAGCCTTCGACGAAGCCGCAGAACGCAACGGGCCTGTCGCCCTGCTGGTAGGAACGACAACATCATGACCGTGAGCAAGCGCAACAACGACGAAGCGCAGCGCATGTCGCTCGACGCCGCCCTCGACGTGCTGGCACGCCGCCGCGAGGAGCAGGTCGTCGTCGGTACGATGACCGCCAACGGCATGTGGCGACAGAAGTCGCCGCACGACCTCAATCTGGCCTGCATCGGATTCATGGGCGGCGCATCCACCCTTGGCCTTGGCGTCGCGCTGGCCCAGCCCAAGCGCGATGTCTGGATTATCGATGGCGACGGTTCGCTGATGATGCAACTGGGATCGCTGGGCACGATCGCAGGCGCCGCGCCGTCGAACTTCGTCCACATCGTGATCCATAACGGCGTCTACGAGACCAGCGGGTCGCAGCCATTGCCTTCGCAGCAACAGGTCGACTTCGCTCAGATGGCCGAGGGCGCTGGCTATGCCCAGACCGCCAGCTTCGGAGATGCAGAAGAGTTCGACGCCGCCATCGACGAGCTTCTCGCTGCCGAAGGCCCAACCCTGATCCAGCTCTACACCAGACCCGCCGACCGCTTCTACAGCGCCCGTCCAACGCCACCAGGGAGCACGCCTGCCCTCGCCAAGATGTGGCCACCCGTCGCGAAAGCGCTCAAATGACTTCGAACTGGCAGGCAGAGTCGACGCTACGATGGCCTTGTTGAGGAGCTCTCAGAACCAGCTGGAGTCGTTCATGCAGACCGTCGAGGAGATTCAGCACGCGATCCAATCGCTATCAGAGGACGACTTTGACCGTCTTCGCAAGTGGATCGCAGAAAGCGAAGCCGATTGGGACGATTGGGATCGTCAGATGGCAGAGGACATCGAGACTGGTCGGTTCGACGTCTTTGCTGAACAAGTGGCCGAGGCCCGTCGCCAGGGGAAGCTGTACCCTCTTCCCGGGTTCGAGCGACCCTAAGTGCACCGCACATCGCCGGAGTTTTGGGCAGAGTATCGACGGCTTCCTGAATCGATTCAGAAGATCGCCGAGCGTAACTTCCAGATCTTGGTAGACGACCACGCCCATCCTTCCCTGCACTTCAAGATAGTCGGTCGACACTACTGGTCCGCTCGGATCGGGCTGGACTACCGGGCGATCGCACTCCGCGATGGTTCCGACTACTTCTGGTTTTGGATAGGGCCACACGACAAGTACGAACGACTCATCAACTCGCTCTGATTGGCGAAGAATTCGCTTCTGCCAGACTCTAGTGATGGCCGTCGTCGTGCGATGCCTCTGGCTCTGCGACGCAGGTGTTCTCCAGCGTTCCGATGCCAGCGATTGTGATGCTGACCGTATCGCCGGCGACCAGCCAGCGCGGTGGGGTCATCGCGGCTGCAACGCCTGAGGGTGTGCCTGTGGCGATGATGTCGCCCGGCTCCAGGGTCATCGCCTGGGTGACGTACTCGACGATGTCGTAGCAGTCGAAGATCAGGTGCTTCGTATTCGAGTTCTGACGCAGCTCGCCATTGACCGAGGTCTGAATGTCGAGCACGTGCGGGTCGCCGAGTTCGTCGCCGGTGACGATCACCGGACCGACCGGACCATGTGTGTCGAACGACTTGCCCATCGTGAACTGCGGTGTGTGCCGCTGGAAGTCGCGCACCGAAACATCGTTGACGATCGTGTAGCCCGCAATGACTGACGAGGCGTCCGCAGCCGACACGTGGCGGCAGGTCTCGCCGATCACAATGCCCAACTCACCCTCGTAATCGACTGCTCTGGATGCCAACGGAATCTGCACGCCGCCGCCGGGCCGTTGGACGCAACTCACCTGCTTGGTGAAGATCGTCGGCATGCGCGGCGTTTGCGCGCCGGTCTCGGCGATGTGGTCGCCGTAGTTGAGTCCAACAGCAAGGAACTTCTTCGGACTCGGCACCGGCGAGAGTAGCTGGACCTCGGAGAGCGGACGCCGGTTGCCCCCGCGCTCGACGGCCATCTCCGCCATGACCCGCGCGTCCTCGCCCATGGCGAGAAACTCGCACATATCCGTCGGCGCATCCGGCGCTCCCAGGTAGAGGTCAACGATCTCGTCGTCAACTACCACGCCGACCCGAGTGGTGTCTTCAAAGGAAAAGCTTGCCAAGCGCATCTCGCGCTCCTCTCGTGAGTGGAACGAACAGGATTCAGGCTAGTCGCCGCGTGCGGCTAGCGGAATTGTGCCGATCACATCGTCCGCTTCCATCTGGTCGATTTCTGCTTCGCTGAGCGTCGTCAGCTGAGCCAATCTCTCACGAGTGTCCCGTCCCAGAGTCGGCGACGGCCGATCGGCCTCCGGACCGCTCCAATTTGCGAAGCGATAGGGCTGCAGCGGATACCGCTTTGCGCCTGCGTATGTGTGTTGCTGGGTGACGTAGAAGTCTCGCGCGAGCAGGTGCTCATCTTCGAGCAGGCCTCGGCCGTCATAGACCGCGCCAGCCGCGATACCCGAATCCTGAAGCTCGCGCATCAACTGCCCTGCGTCCTTATCGCGCGTCCACTCCGAGATGACAGCATCGATTTCCCCGCGAGCCGCGTCGCGATCCGTGAACAGCGGGTACCGCTGGATCCAGTCCTCGCGACCAATCAGCCGCGACAGGTCGGCGAACTGTGCGTCGGTCTCACAGGCGATCGCGATCCAACTGTCATCGTTGCAGGGATAGGTGTTGTGCGGCGCGATTCGCGGATGGTAGTTGCCTCGCCGACCCGGATCTTCGCCCGAGATCGAATATGCCGTGACCGCCTCACCCGTGAATGAGGTCGCAGTCTCGGTTTGCGACAGATCGATGTGGCAGCCGCCTGGCTCGCCCTGTGCATTCAGCCGACGCCGACGCTCCAGCGCAGAGAGCAGCGCCAGCGCGCCCATCACGCCAGCCAGCGGATCTCCACCAGTCGTGCCGCTGAAGATTGGTTGGTCGTCTGGATAGCCGGTCAAATGGGGCAAGCCCGACATCTGCTCGGTCGTGTTGGCGAACGCGGTGTAATGCGACCAGGCGCCGGTCAGGCCGAAGCCAGGCATCGAGATCATGATCAGTTCGGGATTGATCCCCCGCAGCTCCTCGTAACTCAGGCCAAAGTTGCCCATGACGCGCGGTGTGTAGTTCTCGACCAGGATGTCGGCATCCTTGACCATGTGCCGGATCACGTCCGATCCACGCTGGTCGGTCAGGTTGAGCGTGATCCCGTGCTTGTTGCGGTTGACCCAGTTGAACTGCGGCGCCCATTCCCACCAGAAATCGTCACTCGATCCACCAGCGCGCCAGCCGTCAATGCGCTGCACCGACTCTACCTTGATGACATCGGCGCCGCCATCGGCGAAGATCAGCGAAGTCATCGGTCCGGACATAAACATCGACAGATCGATGACGCGCAGGCCTTCGAGTGGCCGCTGTGGGATCGCCCCACTGCCTTCGTCATCTCCTCCAAGCGCAACACTTCCGTCATTCCCGCGCCTGCCGCGGGAATCTCGCCCCTGTACCTCCGCCATCTCCGCACGCACTTCGTCGGTATGTTCGCCGAGCAGCGGCGTTCTCGTACCGATCGGACGATCGTCGCCAAACATCCAGGGGACTCCAGGCGCTCTCACCCGACCCGCCTTGGGATGCTCAAACTCGAAGAAGAAATCTCGCTCGCGATGCGGCAGCAGATTGAGCACATCGGGCAATGTCGGAATCATGCCAAAGGGAATCCGCCAGGCTTGCGCCTCGTGAAAGACGTCCTCCGCGGTGCGGGACGATGTCATCTCCGCCAGCTCACCCGCCAGTTCACGAGAATTCGCCATCCGAGCCCAGCCATCAGTGAATAGTGGATCGTCGATTAGCTCAGGTCGGCCAAAGAACTGGCACATCATCTCCCACTGCGCCTGGGTCAGCGTGTTCGCGCCGACAAATCCGTCGGATGTCGGCAGAATGAACGAGGGCGATGGACCGATATCGGCGCGTCGCACGCCGCTGTCTCCCGTGTAGTCGTAGCGTTGCACCGGCAAGAGCGCCGCATTGATCGCCGCCTCGATCACCGAAACGTCGACATGGTCGCCGCGGCCATGCTGCCGCGCTCCATGGGCAGCGATCAGCGAAGCGACAGCGGCATATGCCCCGGCCAGGGTCTCGGTCAGCGACGTGCCAAGTTGCAGCGGCTCACGACCCTCGCGACCGCAGAGATACGTAAAACCGCCCAGCGCGCCGGCAATCAGATGGTTCCATTGCCAGTCGGCGTATGGCCCGTCCGAGCCGAAGCCGGTCACAGTCGTCAGTACGACATGAGGATTGCGGGCTGACAAGTGGTCGTATCCAAGACCGCGAGCCGCCAGGGACGGCTCGGTCTCATGCGAGGTCACTACATCGGCCCAACCGAGCAATTGGTCTCTCAGCGCCAGGTCGTCCGGGTTGGACGGATCAACCACGACGCTGCGCTTCGACGTGTTGGCAAACAGAAACGGGGCCGAGGCTTCGATGTCCTCAGTGCCTGCAAACGGACCCCGTCGTCGGGCAGAATCGCCATCGGGGGGTTCCAGCTTGATTACGTTCGCGCCCAGGTCGCCAAGCAGCTTCGCCGCGAATGGAGCGGCCAGTCCTTCCGAGATATCGAGGACTCTCAATCTGTCCAGCGCTGTGGTCATGTGTTCCGCTCCGACATGAGATGTCGCTCTTGTCTTGTTGCTCGCTTCCGCCAGTGCAGGGTAGATGAGCATGTCGCAACGAATCAGGCTTCGTCATACCCGCCCCGGAGTTTCCGTCATACCCGCCCCGGAGTTCCCGTCATACTCGGCCTGGAGTTCCCGTCATACCCGCGCTTGCCGCGGGTATCTCGTTGTGAACTGAACCAGGTTCAGGATCCTTCGAAGAGATGGGAACGGGCAATCCCTCAAGCGAAAACGCCTGTGTACCTTTCAGCGAGATTCCCGCGACGGAGCGCGGGAATGACGGAAGTAGGAGACATGCGCGTCGTGAGGTGGCTTCAGACGATTGCCGCGCAATTGGTTGGTCAGTTCCCGCTGCGCTGCTTGTTCATCGGCAACTGTGTGGCCATGCGATGCTCAGGCGTCTTGTAGTGCTCGACCAGGACCTCGCGCAATGCATCTTCGGTCGCGCCCGCGAACTGCTCCTCGCACGGATCGCAACTCACCGATATAGGACCGGCGTCGTCGGCGATGCCGCGAAATGCGTCGCGTGCCGTGCGTCGTGCGAGCTGCTCGTGGAGGCGATTGCGGAATCCGGCCATGGCGATCACACCTTCGGTTGGCTGCCACGTGCGGCGTAGACTCTGCCCAGCGTAGGTCAAGGTCTGGAGTGAATCATGGTCTGGGAACCCGAGGTTGAGGAACTGAAGCATCGTACCGAGTTGTCTGCACGTGGCGGCACGCCGGATCGCATCGAGCGACAACACCGACTCGGTCGGCTGACCGTTCGCGAACGGATCGAAGGGTTGCTCGATCCGGGTTCCTTCCACGAAGTTGGCGCGCTGGCCGGTCTGGGTCAGTACGACGAGGGTGAGCTGGTCGATTTCACTCCCGCCTCATACGTCATGGGGCTGGGCAAGATCGACGGGCGCACCGTCGCCGTCGGTGGCGAGGACTTCACCATCCAGGGCGGCTCGGCGCTCTTCCCGATGCAGCGCTCCAAGGGCGGGTTGGGCGGCTTTTGCGAGGAGCTCGCGCTCGAGTACCGCGTCCCCTTGATTCTCCTGATCGACGGCGCTGGGGCGAATGTCGGTGCGACCAAGAAGATGGGCACGACCTATCTGCCGAACGGTGCGGGAACCGGACGCTCGTTCGTCACATCGATCGAGGCGATGCAGAACGTGCCAGTCCTCGGTGCCGTGTTAGGCGCGATTGCGGGCGGACCGTCGGGACGGGCAATGATGGTCCACTGGAGCGTGATGACCAAAGGGCGCTCGGCCATGTTCGCCGCCGGTCCGCCCGTCGTCAGGCGAGGGATCGGACACGAAGTCACCAACGAGTCGCTGGGCGGGTCGCAGGTCCATGTGCACGAGTCGGGCTGCATCGACAACGAGGCCGAGGACGAGCCAGACGCCTTCCGACAGATCCGCACGATCTTGTCGTTCTTCCCTGACAACGTGAATGAGCTGCCTCCCACGGCGCCAATCGTCGACGCGCCTGAAGGCGCCGGTGAAGCCTTAATCGACCTCGTACCGCGCAACACGCGTCGGCCGTACTCGATGCACAAGCTGATCGCATCGGTCGTGGATGGTGGCGACTTCTTCGAGGTCAAACCGCACTGGGGAACGGCGGTGATCACGGGCTTCGCACGCGTCGATGGCCTGCCGATTGGCATCGTCGCGAACAATCCGCTCAAGAACGGCGGCGCGCTGGACCGCGACGGCTCGGACAAGCAGACTCACTTCCTGGAGCTTTGCAACTACTTCCACATCCCAATCGTCTACCTGGTCGACGTCCCGGGCTTCATGATCGGCGAACAAGCTGAGCAGGAGGGCACGCTGCGATCTGGGATGCGAGCAATATGGGTCGGACTGCAGGCGACTGTGCCGCAGCTCACGATCGTGATCCGCAAGTGCTACGGCATGGCCGGCATGGCGACCGGCAATCCGACACGGCTCAACTACCGGCTCGGTTGGCCCTCAGGTGAATGGGGCTCGATCCCGATCGAGGGAGGCGTCGATGCCGCCTACCGACGGGAGATCGCCGAAGCGCCCGATCCCGATGCAAAACGGGAAGAAATCGAGGCCGACTTGCGACAACTACGTAGCGTCTTCCGCACAGCGGAGACGTTCGGGATCGAGGAGATCATCGATCCGCGCGAGACGCGCAGCTACCTGCAGCAATTCGTCGAGCGTGCCTACAAGGTGCTGCCCTACGAGTTGGAGCAAAAGCCACTGTTCGGGGTTAGGCCATAAGCAGAGCCCCTGAGAGGTCCAGTCCCATCAGACCAGCCGACGCGTTTCCGCGCTCCTCCTTGCAGGGGGAGCTGCCGAAGAGCCTGCCCACGGCCTGAACGGGGGCTGTGGGGGTCCCTGCCTTCACACTGCACGCATCACTTCGCCGCCTGTGGCCTCCCTCTAAACGCCGGCTCCGCGAGCAATCAGCACCGCAACTCCTGCGATGATGCAGTAGGCCGCAAACGGAACCAACGACCGCCCACGAACTAGCCAGAGCAACGCCTTGATCGCAACCAGCGCCGTCGCAAACGAAACCAGAGCCCCGACCACGAGTGCCCCGGTTTCCACCTGCGCGCCCTCATCGACCAGCGCCGCCACAGCCAAGACGCCTGCGCTGGCGATGGCCGGCATCGACAACCAGAATGCCCAGCGCGCGGACGCCTCTCGCGAGTGACCCAGCGCCATTCCGGCCACAATGCACATCCCCGAGCGCGAGATGCCCGGCAGAATCGCCAGGCACTGCGCAATCCCGATAGCCAGCGCACCGCGATCACTCAACGCACCGAGCGCCTGCTTGTTGTTCACTCGGCGAAGACGCCACTCGGCGCCGGCGATCAGTAGGCCGGTTACGACCAGAAATGCGCCGGCCGCCGTTGCATCACGCAGTTCGTTCTCCAGCGACTCGTACAGCAAACCGCCGACGATCACGATCGGAATCGTGCCGATCAGTCCCAGCCAGACCAGACGGCGCGGCTTGAGTCCTTCGACCGCTCCAGCATCGGCTCTCAGCCCCTGCAGAACGCTCCAAACTTCGCGGCGGAACGCCCAGAGGATGGCGGCGAGCGTGCCGAGATGCACGGCGACATCGAAGTCGAGTCCTGGATCCTCCCAGCCGAACAGCCAGCGCGCCAGGACCAGGTGTCCGCTCGACGAGACCGGCAGGAACTCGGTCAGTCCCTGGACGACGGCCAGGACGATTGCCTCGACGATGCTCATCTAGACTCGCTCACAGAGCCACTCTAGGAGTCTTCATGGACATCACCGAGGTCATCCGCACCACGTTCGCCGCCCGCAACTTCACCGACGATCCGGTCCCTGACGAAGTGATTGAGCGAATGCTCGAGCACGCGCGCTTCGCGCCGTCCGGCGGCAACCGCCAGGGTTGGCATGTGATCGTCGTGCGAGATCCTGAGATTCGAGCCGCCATCGCCGCGGCCGCCGAGCGGCCGGCCAAGCGCTACGTGGCCATGGCCCAGGCCGGCGAGGGTCCCTGGAACGCCGCCTTCCCGTCGGTCGTTACCGACGAGACGGCAGCCAGCGTCCCCACCCCGCGACGGCTGATGGACCCATACATCGAGGCGCCGGTGCTGCTGGCCGTCTGCGTGGACCTCGGCGTGGTCGCCTCAGTCGACAAGGAATTGGATCGGGTCGGCGTCATCTCCGGCGGCTCGATCTACCCGTTTGTCTGGAGTCTGCTGCTCATGGCCCGCAATGAGGGTTTCGGCGGAACCCTCACCACCATTCCCATCGCTAACGAACCCGAGCTGAAGCCCATCCTCGGCCTGCCCGATCACTACGCCATCGCCGCGTTTCTGCCAATCGGCAAGCCGGTCAAGCAACTGACAACGCTCAAGCGCGGCGAGGTCTCAGGCTTCGCCAGCATCGATACGTTTGATGGCGAGACGTTTGGCGGGTAACTGACGGGGAACCGAGCCATGACAGGTCGGGCCGTAGCTGCGCTGCTGGCGATTCTGATGGCCTCGCTGGGTGTAGCGGCGTTGCTCGGAGTCGGCGCGGCGGCCGAACCTCTATCTGTCTTCACACTCGAGGTACGGGCGCGGCTGCATGACAGTGGCCGTGTCGAGTTCGGTGTGCAGACCGAACAGGGCGCCAGATATCCCCAGGCGCGGTTCCTCCCGGCGGATGTCGATCACAGTCGCTGGTTGCAAAGTTCGTCGATTGATGTGAATGGGTTTGAGACCCGCGTGGTCGCGCGACGGCTGGACGACGGGCGCACCGAGTTTGTTCTGCGCCTGGAGGGCGTGAACGTCAAGCCGCCAAGTTCGATCCTCCCTGCATCGGTCGCACCGCGGCGCTGGTATGAATCCCGGTCAGTTGTCATTGAACACCTGCAAGATCCCGACTCGAACGACGAGCGTCATCTGCTGGCTCGAGCAGCGGCAATCCGCGCCGAAGCCACCACGCCGGATCTGACCGGTCTGGTCGGCTGGCTCAATGGCGAACCGACGACGATCGCACGTGAGCTGGCCAAGGGGAATGTGGTCCTGATCGATTTCTGGACGTTCGGCTGCTACAACTGCCAGAACACGCTGCCCTATCTCACGGCGTGGGACGAGAAATACCGTGATCACGGGCTCGTCGTCCTGGGCGTACATCGACCCGAGTTCGCGTACGAGGCAGTGCCGGAGAGCATTCTCAATGCCATCGAGCAGTACGGGATCGAATACTCGGTTCCACTGGACGATGACGCTCGCACCTGGCGCGCGTATCGAAACCGCTGGTGGCCGGCGAAGTATCTGATCGGTCCGACCGATGAGGCGGCGATGGGTCTGCGCTACCGACGCATCGGCGAAGGCGGCTACGAGCAAACAGAACGAGAAATCCGCGCAGCGCTCACAGCCGTCGGACGCGATCTGAGCGACGTCCCCTTCGGCGTTGACGTCGGAAGCTAATCGGCGGCGGTAGCTGAGCTGGAGCCGCGATTGCTCTCAGACTGAATCACTTCGTGTGCCTTCGCGAGCGTTGCCTCGCGAAGGAAATCGACCGGACTGACATCTGCGATTTGGCTGGCGTGGATGAGGTCGCGCAGCTCATCTCGGGTGATGTCTATCTCCATGCCCGAGATGCGCTCGTCAAGAATGAACGTGAAGTAATCGGTTTCGGGTTCCGTCGTGGCTGGTTCGATCGATTCAGTCGTCATCAATTGCCACCTTTACGCTGGTGGTTCGCGCTCTGTTCACCGCTACTGGACCAGTAGCCAGTGACGATCGTCGATTGGTTCTGAGAGTCAGGGTACTCGACAATCAGCGTGAGGAGCCGACCACCGCGGTTTGGTCCAATGATCTTCATGCGTGCGGGCTGTCGATACGATGTTCCGTCCCGGCGCAGAACCAGTTTGGCCTTCTGTCGAAACAGCTCGGGTGCGATCTCCTCAACGTCGAACGCGTCGTCAAGGGTTACGCCGTGGACCCAGAGCTTGTCCAGCGTGTCTGGGCTCTCCCGTAGCTGCGGGATACGTTGACTTGCCACGTGGAATGCAGACTTGACTCACTCCGCGCTTGCGATGATCGCGTCCAACTCCTGCTTCAGCCGTGGCAGAATCTCGTCGTAGGGATAGTGACCCAGTGATTCCTCGCCGCGCTTCAGGTTTACGGCCATCGGACCGCACCAGAGGCCGAGATCGGCGTCATCCGTTTCGCCCGGACCGTTCACTCGGCAGCCCATCACGGCGATGGTGATGTCGTATTCCGAGGCGTACTCGGTCATCGCCTTCACGTCCTGCGCCAGGTCGACGAACTTCTCGTTCTCCACCCTCGAACAGGAGGGACAGGAGATGATGTTGAGCCCCTCGTCGAACTTCGGCGGCACCGAACGGAACCGACCAGCAGCGATGTCGCCGAGGATGTCGCGCGCCACCTCGATCTCCATGCCCTTGTCGTCGAAAGGCACGGTCAAGGAAACGCGCACCGTATCGCCAATGCCTTGCGAAACAAGCTGCTCAAACGCCACACGCGTCTTAATCACGCCCTCGGGCGGCATCCCCGCTTCGGTCACTCCCAGGTGCAGCGGCACATCAGGACGCTCCGACGCAAACTTCTGATTGACCGCGACGACCTGCTTCCAGTCCGAGTCCTTCAGCGACACGACATAGCGGTCGAATCCAAACTCATCCAGCAGTCCACAGTGCTCCGTTGCCGAAGCGACGATCGCCGAGACGTGGTCGTTCGGGTAGCGCTCCAGCATCCGTGGATCGATCGAGCCGCAGTTCACGCCGACACGGATTGCGCAGTCGTGATCGGCCGCTGTTTCTGCAATGAACGCGACCTTGTCGCGGACGCTCTTCGACTTCTCATGGTGGTGCAGGTGTCCAGGGTTGTAGCGAATCTTATCGACATGCGGCGCGACTTGCGTGCAGAGACGGTAGTTCTCCTGCAGGTCGACCGAGAGTGGCGCTTCGGTCCGTTCACGGACAGTGGCCAACGCCTCGACATCCTTGCGAGAGTCAACAGCCACCCGAACCAGGTCGGCGCCTGCAGCCTCGAGCAGCTTGACTTGCCGCACCGTGGCTTCGATGTCTTGCGTTCGCGTTGCCGCCATCGACTGCACCACAATCGGGCTGCCGCCGCCGATCGTGACATCGCGGACCTGAACCGGCCGAGTTGGATTGCGACGCAGGTCGCCGGTCAGTTGGATCGTCTCCGCCATCGGTACTCCCTCTCCCACTGCCAATCATCTGCATCGTACCGTTGATGCGTGCTGTTCACTGCGATCTTCCTGATCCTCTTCGTCGCCGCGTGGCTGTTCATCTCAATGCTGAGTTGGATTGCGCTCAGTCTCCCTCGCCGGGCGAGCGGTGCGTTGTGGGCTGCGCCGTTTGCCGGACTCGGAGGGATTGGCGGTGGAGCGCTGGTCCCGCTTGTGGGTCTGGACAATGAGCTGGGCATCGGCATATCGATGGTCGCTGCGCTGGTCTGTGCGACCCTGAGCTGCTGGATGGCGTATCAGAGTTGGGACGCCTTCAACCTGGGATCCAGGTTCGAGCGGTGGGCTCGTCGAAACCGCTGATATCGTCGCTGCAATAGCACGCAGACATTTGGAACCGCTCTATGCCTGTCACCCATATGTCCAGACTGTTCGGCCGCACCCTGCGTGAGGCCCCAGCCGACGCCGATTCGGCCAATCACCAGCTGCTGCTGCGCAGCGGGCTGATCGTTCAGCTCGCCGCAGGCGTGTACTCATTCCTGCCGCCGGCCTGGCGCACACTGCTGAAGATTGAGCAGATCATCCGCGAGGAGATGGAAGCTGCCGGATCGCAGGAGTTGCGCATGCCGGCGATTCAGCCTCGCGAACTATGGGAGGAATCGGGGCGCGCCGACTCCTACGGCCCCGTGTTGTTCAACCTCAAAGACCGACGCGACCGCACCATGGTGCTGGCGCCCACCCACGAGGAGTCCGTCACCGACCTTTTCCGTAAAGTCGTGCAGTCCTATCGCGATCTGCCTCAGAGCGTCTTCCAGATGCAGACCAAGTTCCGCGACGAACCACGACCGCGCGGCGGACTCGTCCGTGTGCGCGAGTTCATCATGAAGGACGCCTACACCTTCGATGTGGACGACGACGCCTTTCAGCTCAACTACAACGCGATGCGTCAGGCCTACTACAACATCTTCGAACGCTGCGGCGTGCCGGTTGTCGCCGTCCAGGCGGACTCAGGAGCGATTGGCGGCAAACAGTCGGAGGAGTTCATCTTTCTCACCGAGATCGGCGAGGACAACATCGTCCTCTGCCATTCCTGCGGGTACGCAGCCAACCAGGAGCGCGCAGAGTTCGCCCGCGGCGAGGCCAGTGGCGCCGACGGTGAGTTGGAACAGGTGGAAACGCCCGGCGTGGCCACCATTGCCGGTCTCGCCGAGTTCCTCGGCGTCCCCGAGCAAGCCACAGCCAAAGCGGCGTTCTTTCTCGTTGACGGCGAACCGACCTTTGCGGTGATCCGCGGTGATCTGGAAGTCAACGAACTCAAACTGCTGAACGCCCTCGACGCGACCGAGGTTCGTCCGCTGTTGCCCGAGGAAGTGGAGCAGGCAGGCTGGGTCGCTGGCTATGCCTCGCCAATCGGCGTCGATGCCTCGCGAGTCGTGGCCGATCCAAGCGTGGTCGACGCGGGAGGACTCGTTGCCGGGGCGAATCAGGTAGACAGCCACTTGCGCAATGTGACCTACGGACGCGACTGGAGCGCGTCGACCGTCGCGGACATCGGCATGGCGCAGTCAGGTGATCCCTGTGCGCAGTGTGGAGCAGCGCTCGACATGCAGCGTGGGATCGAACTTGGTCACATCTTCAAGCTCGGTACTCGCTACACCGACCCGATGGACGCCACATTCCTCGACGCCGACGGCGATCGAATTACGCCGATCATGGGATGCTACGGGATTGGCGTCGAGCGTCTGATGGCTGCCGTCGTGCAATCCAATCACGACGAACATGGCATTATCTGGCCCCGTTCCGTCGCTCCGTTCGATGTCCACGTCGTGCCGCTTGGCGCAGGCGACGAGGTCGCGGCAGCGGTTGCGAACGTGGAGTCAGAGCTTGCCGGCTCAGGTCTCAACGTGGTCACCGACGACCGCAATGAACGCGCTGGCGTGAAATTCAACGACGCCGACCTGCTCGGCGCGCCGTTACGCATCACGATCGGCGCCCGCGGCCTGAAACAAGGACAGATCGAGCTGAAGTTGCGACGAGACGCCGAGGCGTCATCGGTCCCGTTGGACGGGGCGGTCGCGGCGGCGCAAGAAGCGTTGGCATCCCTGTCGTCCTGATACGCGCTTGATACTGGCGGCCCGGCGACCGGCTGCGGGGCCGTTCAGAATTCGCTTCGGCGTGTATAGTCAATATTGCGGATGTCGGGTGGGGGTCGGGCTGGCTTGTCTGATCCTGCGCGACTCGCACGGATCCACCGACATAACGTTTCGCAGCGTCTCCCTTCAAGAAGACTGCCCATGAAAACCGACTTCCTGCTCGCGATCAAGCAGCTCCATTCCGACAAGAACCTCGATGACGAGGTGATCTTCAACGCGGTCGAGCGCGGCATGGCCGCGGCCGTCAAGCGTCGCTATGAGCTGCCCGGCAATGTGATCGTCAACATCGATCGCTACGACGGCGCCATGGAGGTCTGGTCCGAGCGCGAAGTCGTCGAGATTGAGGAAGATATCGCCGATCCTGACCTGCAGATCGAGCTGGAACGCGCGCGTCTCGCCGACGCGACGGTCCACATCGGCTCGACACTGCGTGAGAAGCACGACATTGAGAATGTCGGCGGCCGCATCGAAGCGCAGACGGCAAAGCAAGTTGTGCTCCAGGCCCTGCGCGAAGCCGAGCGCGAGGCCGTCTTCGCCAAGTACTCCGGAGAAGAAGGCGGAGTCGTCAGCGGCGATGTCCAGCGAGTCGAGCCGCACCAGGTCATCGTCGAACTCGGTGACCACACCGAATCCGTCATGCCGGCCCAGGAGCAGGTGCGCATGGAGCGCTACCGAACCGGCCAGCGCGTCAAAGCGATCATGGTCGAGGTGCTGCGGGCTAACAAGGGACCGCAAATCGTCATCTCGCGTTCTCGACCGGACTTCGTCCGTCGACTGTTCGAGCTTGAAGTTCCCGAAATCACCCGAGGCGTCGTCGAAATCCGTGGTGTCGCACGAGAAGCCGGACACCGCACCAAGATCGCTGTCTGGTCGCGGCAAACTGGTATCGATCCCGTCGGTAGCTGCATCGGCATGCGCGCGATGCGGATCCAGAACATCGTCAACGAACTCCACGGCGAACGAGTCGACGTGATCCAATGGGATCGCGACCCGCGCCGGTTCGTCGAGCATGCGCTCAGCCCCGCCCAGATTCTCGCCGTGCGGATTGATCGCGAGACCAACACCGCCGAGTGCGCCGTGCCTGACATGCAGCTCAGCCTTGCGATCGGACGCGAAGGACAGAACGCTCGTCTGGCTGCCCGCCTGACCGGATTCCGCATTGATATCAAGCCGCAGACCGTGGCCGAGCGCATGCAAGAAGAAGGCCGCGGACCCTTCGCGCCGCAGGATGAAATCGAAATCGAGCCCGAACCGATTCCAGAGCCTGAACCGGTGCGAGCCGCTCCCCGAGTCGAGGAGCCGGTTGCTGCGGCAGCTCCGACTCCCGTGGTTGAGGTGGCTCCCACGCCGACACCCGAACCGGTTGCGGAACCGGATGCCGTCGAAGAAGAGCCCGAGCTCGAACCGGTGCTGCAAGCGACCGAGATTGCGCCGGCGGCACGCGACGATGGACAAATCCGGTTCGCTGAGGATGTCCTGCGCCGCGAGCAGGAACAGCAGCAACAACGTGACCGACGCCGTCGCCGACCTCGCTACCACGAGAGCGACGAAGGGCTCGAAGAGGACCCTTACGCCGAGTACAGCGAATACGAGGAAGACTTCTAGGCCAACCACCTGCCGCTTCCTCGCCCGTCTGTCGACAACGCGGGTTCTAGCCCCGCGCAGTACGAAAGATTTCGATGTCCCCTCTCAGCTCCAGCGTCAGTCCATCTGATCGAACGATCCGACGTTGCGTCGCCTGTCGCGAGCTTGCGCCCAGGTCTGACCTGCTTCGTGTGGTGCGATTGCCCGACGGTGAGGTCCACCTGTCGCAACGCGAGCAGGGTCGAGGCGCGTACATCCATCGCGGCTCGGAGTGTCTGACGACCACTGCGTCGGCGCCCAAACTCCTCGCACGGGCGCTGCGTCGACCGCCGCCGAACGACATTCTGCATCAAATCGCTGAATCGATACCGAACTGACTCAACGAACCCCGAACACAAGCTCATACTCACAGCTCGGAGCACCCATGACGACACAACAAACGATTCGGCAATCTATCCCAGCGGCGGAGGCTGAGGGATCAGTGCTGATTCCTCGCACATTGACCGTGCGGGAACTCGCCGATCTGCTCGACGAAACGCCCGTCACCATCATCAAGACCCTGATGACGAACGGGATCATGGCGGACGTCACCAAGACGCTCGACTATGGCACGGCGGCCATCGTCGCGATGGATCGCGGCTTCGACCCGGAAGAAGCCGGCGATGTCATTGAGGAAGCAGAAGCGCCATCGACGATCGACATTCTTGGAGCGGCCGAGGAGGAAGAAGAGGACCCGGCCAACCTGCGCCAGCGTCCACCGGTGGTGGCCGTACTCGGCCATGTTGACCACGGCAAGACATCGCTGCTGGACTACATCCGAGACGCCAAGGTCGCCGACGGCGAGGCTGGCGGTATCACACAACGGGTCGGCGCGTACCAGGCACAGGCAAATGATCGCCTGCTCACGTTCATCGACACTCCCGGTCACGCCGCCTTTACCGAAATGCGCGCGCGTGGCGCGCAGGCCACCGATATCGCCATCCTTGTGGTCGCCGCCAACGACGGCGTGATGCCGCAGACCCGGGAGGCGATCAACCACATTCATGCCGCCGGCGTGCCCTACGTCGTCGCTTTGAACAAGATGGACCTCGACAACATCAATCCCGACCGCGTCAAGGCTGCGCTGGCCGATGTCGGCGTCCAGATTGAGGAATACGGCGGTGACGTGCCGCTCGTCCCGGTCTCGGCCACCCGTGGCGACGGGATGGACGACCTGCTCGACACGCTGTTGCTCGTCGCAGATATCGCCGAGTTCTCGGCCAATCCCGATCGCGCCGCTTCCGGTGTCGTGTTGGAGGCTGAACTCGACCGCCGACAGGGCCCCAGAACCACGCTGTTGGTCCAGAAGGGCACGCTGAAGCAGGGTGACGCCGTGCTGGTCGGTCAGACCTGGGGTCGCATCAAGGCGATGACCGACTTCGTGGGCAACCGTATCGCCGAAGCCGGCCCGTCATCGCCCGTCGTCGTGCTCGGCATGCAGGATGTTGCCGACGCGGGCGACAGTTTCCGCGCCGTGGGCACCGACCGCGAAGCCAAGCGCATCTACGGTCAGGCACGTCGCGAGCGGGAAGCGCGAGAAGCCCAGATTCAACACTCGGCAACCCTCGACGCGCTCTTCGGAGAGATTTCACGGGGCGACGTTTCCGCGCTCAACCTGATCGTCAAAACCGACGTGGTCGGCTCGGTAGAAGCGCTGCGTGACTCCCTGGAGCAGCTGTCCAACGAGGAAGTCACGGTCAAAGTCATTCACGCCGCTGCTGGTCCAGTATCCGTCGCCGACGTCAACCTGGCGCTCGCCTCGGAAGGACTCGTGATCGCCTTCTCGACACCCGTCGAGCCCGGCGCCGAACGGCTGGCCGATCAAGAGGGCATCGAGGTCCGCAGTTACGCGATCATCTACGAAGTCATCGAAGAGGTCGAGGCGGCGATCAGCGGTCTGCTCGAGCCGGTGCAGATGCAAGTGGTCGATGGACACGCCGAGGTCCTGCAGGTCTTCCCGATTCGTGGGCTGGGCAACATTGCTGGTTGCCGTTCGCTGGACGGCTCGATCCGCAACGATGCGCAGGTGCATGTCTACCGCAACGGCGAGCAGATCGCCGAGTCCGACATCTCCAGCTTGCGCCGCTTCCAGGATGTCGTGCAGGAGGTCGACGCGGGTCAGGAGTTCGGTGTGGCGCTGTCGCGCTACGACAGATTCCAGGCTGGCGATCAACTTGAGTTCTTCCACATCGAGACCCAGTCGCGGATCGTCCAGGGTGGCGAAATCCGCAACGTGACCCGATAAGCGTGACTCAGACCATGGCACGCAACAATCGTCCCTACGCCGCCACTCGAGACGGCGGCGGCGTTGACCGCATGGAACGCGTCAACGATCTGCTACGCGACACGATCGCGGAGGTTGTCTCGCGTGAACTCAAGGATCCGCGACTCGATCTGGCGCTGCTCAGCGTGACTGAGGTGCGAGCCTCGCGCGATCTGCGCAACGCGACCGTGATGGTGTCGGCGTTGTCGTCGCCCAACAACACGGAAGCCGAACAGTCCGAGGCAGCGACTGCGGCGGTCGAAGCCCTGAGCAACGCCGCCCCCTTCATTCATCGCACGATTCGTCGCCGGTTGCACATGAAGCGAGTCCCCTGGCCCACATTCGAGCTCGACCTGCGTATCGCCGGAGCAGCCGAGGTCCAGGAGCGGATCCGCTCATTGGGCGCCTCGTGACCCGCCGACGCCGAGAACGGCATCACCCCGGAGCCGTCTTCCTGGTCGACAAGCCCAAGGGTCCAACATCGCACGACATCGTGCGAGATGTCCGGCGCTGGACCGGTCTGCGCCGGGTCGGTCACGGAGGCACCCTCGATCCCCTGGCCAGCGGTCTGCTGCCGATCTTCGTTGGCGCGGCGACACGCCTGAATGAGTATCTGACCCCCTACCGAAAGTGCTATGAAGCAACGATCCTCCTGGGCCAGGCGACCGACACCGACGACAGCGAAGGGCAAGTCATCGCCGAGTCCGCAGTCCCGTCGCTGAGCTCAGCGCAAGTCGACGCAGCGCTGGAACAGTTTCGGGGAGAAATCGAACAGGTACCGCCTCAGTACAGCGCGATCAAGCGCGACGGCGTCGCCGCATATCGCTCTGCCCGCGCCGGAGAGCACGTCGAAATCGATGCACGCGCCGTCACCGTGCATGAGCTGACGGCCACCGCGATCCAACTCCCATTCGTCACGCTTGCCATGTCGGTCAGCACGGGAACGTATGTCAGAGCCATCGCACGCGACCTGGGAGCAGCCCTCGGCTGCGGCGCGCATGTCACCGAAATGCGCCGCACCGAAATCGGCGACCAGTGCGCGTCCGACGCACACACGCCGGAGGCACTTCAGGCCGCAGCCGATGACGGCGACGTCTGGGCGCTCGCCATCTCGCCCGCCGACCTGTTTCCCGACTGGCCGCATTTCCATCTACACGGAGAACAGCTCCAGAGAATCAAACGGGGACAGAAGATCCGACACGCCCCGGTCGATGGTTGGGACAAGGCGCTCGCCATCAACGCCGACAATCACGTCGCAGCCGTGCTCCGGAGAGACGAACTCAGCGCCGCCACCTGGCAACCCGAGAAAGTCCTCGCGGCGGGCTAGGGAAGCTGCCGACGATACGCATGCTCCGTCATACCCGCGTCGGAGCGAGGGAATGACTGAATGTTGGAGTTGATTGTTTCAAGCAGACGTCGGTACCGAGAACAGCAACGCCAGAGAATCCTCCGCCGCGATCAGCGAGTACGGGGCGTCGCCCTCGAGCAACACACCTTCGCCGGCCTTGAGCGTGGCGTTGTCATCGAGCGTGCCGACCGCGACCTCACCTTCGGCAATGATCAATGCCGTTGGACCAGTGGTCTGCCGATTGAGCGCGCGTTGACCGGCAGGCAGGCGGATCGCCTCCGAGGCGAGGCTGGAGTTTGTCGGGCTGAGCGCGCCGCCCACGCTGGCGGTGATGCGACGCAGCGTCATGGTTACGCGATCCCGGCATTCGAGAGGTAGTCGAGCAGGTGTTGCACGGTCCGAATATCGGCCGCATCTTCCTCGGGGATCTCGAGCGGAATCTCGTCAGTCGAGAACTCTTCCTCCACCGCAATGGTCAGATCGACGATGTCAAGCGAGTCTGCTTCGAGATCGTCGATCAGGTGAGCTTCCGCAGTCACCTTTTCCAGCGGCTGACGCAGCTGATCGGCTACGAGCTGGCATATGCGAACTTGCAAACTGTTGTCACTGGACATGTGGCGGCTCCCATCTAGCGAATCGGTGGGCTGTCAGATGTCTGCCGGATATGGGGGAGAGGGTAGCGGTCAGTTCGCAAACCGTGAGAGTGCCACGACACCGTTCTGTCCGCCAAAGCCGAAGCCGTTGACCAGCGCCGCAGACAACTCGCAGTCGCGGGCTTCATTGGGAACATAATCGAGGTCGCAGTCAGGATCCGATGTTTCCAGATTGATCGTAGGTGGCAACACGCCGTGGTAGAGCGCCAGGGCTGTTGCGGCACCCGAGAGCGCACCGGCCGCACCCATCAGGTGTCCGGTCATGGACTTCACCGAGGAGACCGCCAGCTCGTCGGCGTGTGCGCCGAACACGGTTCGGATGGCGCGTGTCTCAATCGCATCATTGAGCGGCGTCGACGTGCCGTGGGCGCAGATGTAGCCGATCTCCTCAGGATTGAGTCCCGAGTTTCGCAAGGCCGCCGCCATCGCCCGAGCAGCCCCGTCCCCGGCCGGATCGGGAGCCGTGATGTGGTACGCGTCGGCTGTCCGCCCGCCACCAAGCACCTCGGCATAGATTCGAGCATCACGGGCACGAGCACTAGCCAACGACTCAGTGACGCACACGACGGCGCCCTCGCCAAAGACGAAGCCGTCCCGGTCGGCGTCGAAGGGGCGAGAAGCCGCCTCCGGATCGTCGTTGCGGCGCGAAAGTGCCTGCATGTTCGCCAGTCCGGAGATGCCCAGCGCTGAGACATTGGACTCAGTCCCGCCGGTCAACGCGATGTCGGCCTCACCGCCGAGCAAGACCTGTCTGCTGTCGATAAAGGCGTAGATGCTCGCCGCGCAGGCCGCCAGCGACGTCAGCGCCGGCCCTCGCAGTCCCAGCTCGATAGAGACCTGGCAGGACGCCATGTTGCCGGCCATCATCGGCACGAACATCGCCGAGACGCGACCGGGACCCTTACTGTTGAGCACTTCCGTCTGTTGCGAGATCGTCGTCACGCCGCCGCCGCCGGTGTTGATCACCGCCGCGATGCGCTCTGGATCGTGAGCCTCCAGGTCGAGGCCGGCATCCTCGACAGCCAGCCGGGCCGCCGCCACGCCCAACTGGGCGAATCGCGCCATCCGTCGCGCCGATTTGTTCTCCATGTAGTCAGACGCGTTGAACTCGGGGATATCGGCGGCAATCTGGACCTTGAGGCCAGCCTCAACCAGCTCAGGCACGCGACGTGCGCCTGAACGACCCAGTGTCAGCGATTCCCAGAAGTCGTCGACGCCCACGCCGATCGGTGTCACCGGGCCGATTCCCGTGATCACAATGCGCTCTTCTGGCGGACGCTCAGTTGGTCGGTTGCTGGAACTCACTCGTCAAAACGCCTCAACAACACGGCGGCGTTGTGGCCGCCCAGGCCGACGGAGAACGACAGCGCTGCCTCGATGGCAAGTTCGCGCGCCTCGTTGGGAATCACGTCAATGTCCAGTTCGGGATCGGGGGTCTCGTAGTTGAGCGTCGGCGGTGCAACGCCGTTCTTCAACACCATCGCCGAGATGATCACTTCCAGCGCTCCGGACGCGCCCATCATGTGACCGGTGGCCGGCTTGATCGAGGAGAGCGACAGATCATCGGCGTGCGCTCCGAACATCCGCTTGAGTGCCGTCACTTCGACCAGGTCTCCCAGCTTCGTCGCCGTGCCATGCGTCGAAACATAACCGACGCTCTCAGGATCGATGCCAGATTCCGACATCGCCTGTTGCACGCAAACCATCAAGCCACGGCCGTGAGACTCCGGTTGCGCGATGTCATGCGCGTCATTCGCCGATCCACCACCGACCACTTCGGCATAAATCGGTGCGCCGCGCTCGAGCGCGTGGTCCAAATCCTCGATCATCATCGCCGCCGCGCCCTCGCCGGGAACGAACCCATTGCGATGCAGGTCGTATGGAGCACAAGAGGCCGTCAAGGGCTCGGCCGGCGTCGCCAGCACGCCCATTCGCTCAAAGCAGATGTGGAACAGCGGCAGAATGATCGCTTCCGAGCCACCGACTATCAGCGCATCGGCGCGGCCCGATTGGATGTGTAACATCCCATCGGCAACGGCGTTGGCGCCCGTCGCGCAGGCCGAGGTCGGCGAGTAGTTCGGACCCGTCGCGCCTGTGGCGATCGAGAGATGGCCGGATGCGGCATCAGCGATCAGATTGGGCATGGCAAACGGCGACACTCGTCGTGCGCCGCGCTGCACCAGGGTGTCCTGCCAGCGCGTGACCAGTTCCATCCCGCCGCCGCCCGAGCCAAAGATGATCCCGACGCGATGCTGATTGTCTTCCGTGATCTCGAGACGGGAATCAGCCAACGCCTCAAGCCCCGAAGCCATGCCGTACTGCGTGTTCAAATCCATATGCCGCAACGCCTTGACGTCGGGCAGAACCGACTCCGCGTCGAAGTCCCTCACCTCTGCGGCGATTGGAGTCTTGACGCCCCAGGCTTCGGGGTCGAATCGTTGGATCCTGCCGACGCCGCTCTGGCCGTCGAGCAGATTGCGCCACGTGGTCGGCATGTCATTGCCGACAGGTGTGACGGCTCCAACGCCCGTGATCACGACACGGCGTGGTGAAGTGGACGAATGCGAGGCCACTACTTGGGGATCCCGTCGCTCTTGTCCGGGTAATCACGCTGCGACAGGCCATTGTCGTCGTCGGACAGCGGGAACGTCCAGGAGGTGCGAGAAATGCGCCTGACCAGCTTGGAGAGCACGTCGCCGGGGCCCGCTTCGACAAACAGGGTTGAACCCTGCGCCGCCATCGTCTTCACGGCCTGCTGCCACTGCACGGGCGCGGTCAGCGCTTCCGAGAGCTCTTGCGCCATCTGATCCTTCGTCTGTAGTAATCCGCCGCTAATGTTGCTCACCACTGGAACGACCGGATCGCGCCATTGGACCGCGTGCACGGCTTCTGAGAAATGCGCCTGGGCATCGGACATCAAGGGCGAGTGAGAGGCGATCGAGATGGGCAGTCGCACGACACGGCGCGCGCCTTGCTCGTCCGCCAGTCGCATGATCCTGCGCAGAGGCGCTTCGTCGCCCGAGACCACCGTCTGTCCCGGGCAATTGTCGTTCGCGACCACCAGCGTGCCCTCGTGCGAGGCTTCGCCGACTAGCCGCCGAAGGACGCGGTCGCGCAGACCGATGATCGACGCCATGCCGCCCGGCCGCAGGTTGTCGGCGGCGTGCATCACTTCGGCGCGACGCCGCACCAGTCGCAGCGCTTCGTCGAAGTCGACGGCGCGCGCGGCGAGCATCGCGGTGATCTGGCCCATGCTGTGTCCGGACACGACTGTCGGCGACAGTGTGCGTCCCGCCCGCTCCCACTTATCGCGCAGGGCCTCAAGCCAGGCGACCGAGGCGACGAAGATCGCCGGTTGTGAATGCGTGGTTTGGTTGAGCTCGTCCGTCGGGCCGTGCTCGATCAGATGCAACAGGTCATAGTCGAGGACGTCGTTGGCACGCTCGAACCACTGCTCGGCATTGGGGTAGACCCCCAGCACCTTGCCCGCCATGCCGACCGACTGCGATCCCTGTCCGGGGAAGAGCAGCGCGTACTCGTCGTCCGTCAGCGCCGGATGTTCGCCGCTTGGCGGATCATCGGCAGCTTCTTCTGGTTCGGTGAGCGTTTCCATCTCGGCTCCTGCCGACCAACCGCGTCGGTCAATCGACGCTGTGTTGGTGGGTGATAACTAATTCTACCGACTCTTGCCGCTTCCATGTCGAATCGGCTATCGCACTGTGCGATTCAGCGAACAATACGTGCAGCGGAAGCAAACGGATTTGTCACCCCAACACTCAGCCCATCACCATGCCGCCGTCGACATGGATGATCTGTCCAGTGATGTAGGCGCCGCCTGGGCCGGCCAGAAACGCGACCAGCGGCGCCACGTCCGCTGGATCGCCCAAGCGCTCTAAGGGTATCCGTTGCATGACGCTGCCGATCACGTCTTCCGAGAGATCGGCAGTGATGTCGGTCTGGATGAATCCTGGCGCGACCAGGTTGACGGTGATCCCGCGGGAGCCAAGCTCGTGCGCCAACGAGCGTGTCATGCCGGCCAGTCCGGCTTTGGCTGCGGCATAGTTCGCCTGACCAGCATTGCCGACCGTGCCAATCACCGACCCAATCGTGATGATCCGGCCTTTACGAGCACGCAGCATGCCCCTCAGCACCGACTGCGTAGTCAGAAATGAACCCGTCAGGTTCGTCCCGACGACGGCTTCCCAATCGGCCGACTTCATCCGCATCGCCAGCATGTCGCGGGTGATGCCGGCGTTGTTGACCAGAATCGTCGGAGCTCCCAGTTCGCCAGTGACCGCTTTGGTCATTGCCGAGACGGCGTCTCCGTCGGAAATGTCGGCCTGTACGACAACCGCCTGACGACCCAGGCCGCGAATCTGCTCCGCCACTTCTTCTGCTGCATTGGACGACGCCGTGTAGTTCACGCCAATGTCGGCGCCCTGAGCAGCCAACTCCAGGGCAATGGCTCGGCCAATCCCACGCGACGCCCCAGTCACCAGGGCGACTTCACCAGATAACGGGAGCGCGTCAGAGTCAGCCATTTGGTCGAGGCTATCACCGATCCGAACTTCAAATTCATACGTCCGTAACAAGCCTGCAGCACGGTTCGGCGACACTACGGAGACTGGTTCTGCGGACGGGCGCACTTCAGTTGATCTAGGCTTCCTATGTCAACAGCGCCCGAAATGGGGAGACGCCATGGAATTGCAAATTGGGGAGGCTGGAAACAATGCCTGGCTGTTGACGTCGGCAGCGCTCGTGCTGTTGATGACGCCCGGCCTCGCATTCTTCTATTCCGGCCTGGTCCGCACCAAGTCCGCCGCCGCGACGATTATGCAGTCGTTCGTGATGGCCGGCGTGGCGACGGTCGTCTGGGTGATGTGGGGCTACTCCCTCGCCTTTGGCACCGATATCGGTGGGTTCGTCGGCAACCTGACCAACTTTGGCCTGCGCGGTCTCGAGCCAACGGCCGAAGGTCTGGCCTTCATGGTCTTCCAGATGATGTTCGCAATCATCACTCCGGCCTTGATCACCGGTGCGTTCGTCGAGCGCATCTCGTTCAAGGCGTTGCTCGTGTTCACGGTGCTCTGGCTCACCTTTGTTTATGCGCCACTCTGCCACTGGGTCTGGCACCCCGATGGGTGGTTGTTCCAGCTCGACGCACTGGACTTCGCGGGCGGGACCGTTGTCCACATCAACGCCGGCGCAGCGGCATTGGCCGGAGCGCTCTTCGTTGGACGCCGACGCGATTCAGTCGCTGAAACACGGCCTCACGACGTATCGAAGGTCGTGCTCGGTGCGGGATTGCTCTGGTTCGGTTGGTTTGGCTTCAACGCGGGCTCCGCTCTTGCCGCGGACGGCTCGGCGATCAACGCGTTCGTCCAGACCCAGATCTCAGCGGCGGGTGGGCTGCTCGCCTGGACCTTCCTGTCCTGGCGCTACACGGGCCACCCGTCGATCATCGGTGCGGCAACAGGCGCCGTGGCCGGGTTGGTCGCGATCACTCCCGCCGCAGGCTCGGTTGGCTTGTGGCCAGCCACCGATGGCTACCTGAACTTCTTCCCCGCACTCTGCATCGGAGTGGTGGCGTCGATCCTTGGATTCTTCGCCATTCGCCTGATGCATAACTGGCGTGATATGGACGACACGCTAGACGTGTTCGCCGTCCATGGCGTCGGCGGCATCTGGGGAGCACTGGCGATCGGCATCTTTGCCGTCGCTGAGGTCACTGGTGGCGCGAACGGGTTCATCGGCGGCAGCGTCGACCTGATCTGGCGTCAGTTTGTCGGCGTCGTCGCCGCGCTCGCCTGGTCGTTGGTCCTGTCGTCAATCCTGTTCATCATCGTCCAAAAGCTCATGCCACTCCGCGTCGACGAGACCGATGAGATGATCGGACTCGACCGCAGTACGCATAACGAGCCGGCCTACGAGTACGACGAGATCGGCTTCGGCTGGGATGCCAGCGATGCGATCGATGAGGAAATCCCCTCCGGAACTGAAGCGCTGAAGAGGTTGCTGTCATGAAAAAGATCGAAGCAATCGTCCGGCCCGAGTCGCTGGAACCAGTCAAGCGCAAGCTGATTGAGGCGGGCATCACCGGCCTCCACGTCGAGCGGGTTGCCGGACACGGCTACCAGGGCGGTGTGGTCCAGGCCGGACGTGGTGGACAGTTCTACACCGTCGACATGATTCCCAAGGTCAAGATCATTACCGTCATCTCCGACTTCAACGTCGAGCCGGCTATCGATGCGATCATCGAGGGCGCCCGCTCCGGCAAAACCGGAGACGGCAAAATCTTCGTCACCAATGTCGAGGAAGCTGTCCGAGTCCGAACCGGCGATCGCGGACGAGACGTGCTCTAGCCCATTCAGCGACAGAGGCTGGCCGGGTCATCGGGAACGACAAACTCAATCCCGGTCACGTCAGAGTCGGCAACGGTGATTGGGGTGGCTCGGCGCCAGTCGGTGGTAGCGCCTGAAGCGCTGTAGCGGATTCTGCACCCTGCCACGTCTGTGCCGAAGCTAAGGATGTAGTCACCTGTATCGGGGACTGCGACAATGAACTCGCCTTCAGCAGAAGTCAGTAGGCCACTAGATGCATCGCCACGGCCCAGATGTAGCCAAACGTCTCTAGCGGAAGTGCCGTCCTCGTAGAGCAGCCTCCCGCTGATCTGGCGCACACAAAAGTCGTGAGGAATACGAGACTCGATAGAGAGCGGTTGATCGGACAACTCAAGCACATCGGCGTCTTGGTTTGAAGCGACCAATCCGCCCTCGGAGTACCACAGCTCGCACCCGCCAACTCGTACCATTACCCGGTAGCGCTCTGACTTCGAAGCATAGGCCGAATATGAACCAGGACTATCGGCCACAGCACGGACCCACCTTTGCCTGTCCTCGGTATTCATAAAGACGACGATCTGGCGGTCATCTCCCTTGAGCCCAAACACCCTTACCTGTAGGCTTTTGGCATGCAGGCAAGCAGCTTCAGGCAGAGTTAAGTTCAGCTCGGACAAATCTTGCGTATCCAAGTCGCGATACTGACCAGGTTGTTGCGGCCTCCCTGTAACCAGTCCACCCTCAGTCAGCCAGAAGTAACATCCTGGGCCGCCTACATACATTCGTTGGATCGTATTCGGTAGCAGTGCAATAGCAAACCCACCGTCCTCTTGTACCTCGACCCGACGCCAGCGACCAGCCTCATTTTTCCCTTCGTACGGTGCTGCGTTGATCCAAAGCCCCGTCGCAGGTTCCCCATCGGCGTAGTGGAGCTTACCGGTGAGCATGGGATCCGCTGAGTCCCGCACCCTTCTTCCTGGCAATGCGTTCCGCCACTGCTCGAACTGTATGTAAAAGTCTTCGAGCGTCAGGCCAAAGGCGGCCCAAAACGCATCAGCCGACGTTGGGAATGCCTGCCACTCCCGATTAGGGCCAACAGTCTGCACATGCTGATAACGGAAGTACTCGATAATCGAGTCAACGCCACTACGCTCGACCAACAAATCTGTTGCCAACAGACCAAGTTCATATTGCCAGGGAAAGTTGCGTTGCTCTGCACTGCGCAGCGTCGCGGCGGTGCCCGCGGCGTTCCTCAGATACTTGCGACGGGTCTCCTCGAATGTCTGATGGCGATCGAAGATGCGAACCCCAGTCTCCCCTGCCCATACAGCAGTGCCTTCCTGCATCCAGGTGGGCGGACGACCCGACGTGTTCCAACGGTCTGTGTAGTGAGACTGAAGAACATGGAACATCTCGTGAGCTATCCAAGACTTGAAGATTGATTCGGAAGGATCGGGGCGCCACCACGATGCCGCAGCAAACATCCCCCACTCCGTGCCTCCGCCGTACGATACTTTTTCGAGCCAAGAACGCAGTGCTTCTCCGTCGAGATGAAATGGATAGTCCGGGTCGGAGGCCTGGTATGACACTACATCGTCAATGGTGTTCCAGATTAGGATGGTGGTCGCCGAAAAGTTAGCTTCCACACCAAAAGTATCGGCGAAGTAATCCACCAAGTCGCGAATATCTGCAGTCATGTTGTCTTTGAGTGACTGGGAGATATCCCCAACCCATACGATCTTCGGCATCATGCCTGTCGGTTGGAGCCAGTGGAGGTCTCGGCTAACCGTGACTCGCAGTGGGTCGCCTCGTCGGAGTGGTGCGATTGTCGTCTCTTCGCCAGGTCGATACAGCTGGCCGCGCACCTCGATGCTGACTAGCGACGTCCCAATTCCTCGCGCGACTTGGTCGAGCGGCCAATCGTCACGGCCGTTCCATGCGACCCAGTTGACGCCTGCGTAGAGGGTGACACCGCCCTTCGCCGGAGTCAGCGAGCGCTCCCACATGACCGCCTTGCGACCGTCGATACGAATATTCACAGCCATACCTGGCTGGAGCGTCTCGAGGCTGCCGCCTACATCGCGTATGACATACCGCCAGCGGCGGGAATCGGCGCTCCAGGTGTAAATCAGCGTTGCTTCGGGGACTTGCTCGAAGATGTCCGCCACCGCGATTGGCTCCGCCACCCAGCCGACGAAGTTGTTGCCCGGTTGCAGCTCGATGGTCTCGGTCGCAGCATCGTCTGCACGCGTGACGGAAGAGACGAGAGCTAGTGTTGCGAACAATACGAGCAGCGCGACTGAGAGCCTTTCGTACCGGAGTTGCATGGACAGAGTTCTAGAACATCGCAATCGGGTTGATTGGCGATGCTGTCCCACCGACCAGACGCAACGGTGCGATCGTCAGCAGGAACTCCCAGCGATTCCTCGCCGCACAGGCCTCACCCAGCGGACCGAGCCTCGCGTTGTCGATCAGGTGAATACCCATGTACGTGATGATGATGTGGTGAATCGGCAACGGAGAGTCCGTCACATTCGACGGAATCATGTCCGAGACGCCGTCGCAACCAAGGATCGCGACCTCGCGCTCGCGGATCCAGGGCAAGGTCTCCATCAGCAATCCGGCCAGGCCGTCGAACGGCGGCCAGGCGCCCTCAGACTCTCGTCGGGTGTCCCGACCCGTCCTCACCAGCAGAATGTCGCCTGAACGCACTGTGACGCCCTGGCGCGCCTCTGCCGCCTCCAGATCGGCTACCGAAATGCCGTCTCCCGGCTCCAGCCAATCAACACCCTTGAGCGCCGCAATGTCGAGCAGCACGCCGCGCGTGGCGATGCCCGCTTCACCGGCCAGAATCGAATTCTTCGTCGCGCCGGTCGAGAGCACGTCCGAGGCCGGGAAGCCGTTGTACATCTTGCCCTGGTCGAGGATGTGGCAGAGCGCGTCGATGTGCGTGTTGGCCATCCCGTGCGGCGAGATCATGAAGCCGTCGCCAGTCGCCTCGAGTCCGCGCAGACGGCCCTGATCGCTGACATCGCCCGCACCCGTCATGAAGTGCATCACCGGAGTGGGATTGTCGGCGGCCGGTGTCTTGGCGAGCTCCAGAGCGCAGCTCACGGTGACACCCTCGGAGACCAACGCCGCTGCCGCGGCCGAGACCTCAGGCGTGATGAAATTCAGCGCGCCGCGCTCGTCGTCCGGTCCCCAGCGACCCCAGTT
Organism: Dehalococcoidia bacterium; assembly: GCA_964291515.2. GTDB lineage: Bacteria > Chloroflexota > Dehalococcoidia > Bin125 > Bin125 > Bin125. The sequence goes on along the minus strand of OZ219805.1, from coordinate 2,051,727 downwards.
GGAGAGCTCCTGCGCCATCGCATCGACATCGGCTCGGGTTCCTTGCTGCTCAGCCATCGCATCCGCCTCTCTAGTTGATCTGCTCGCCGGTCTCTGTCGGGTGGCAGTATGCCAGAGCGCAGACCATCGGGCGCACTGCCGATAGGATGATCATCGGTCACCTGTTCCGATCCGAGCCGACCGACAGCGCGACAACGCGAACCAGACGGCACTCAGCGGGCATCAGGAGGCTTCAGGAGGAAGTATCCGGGTGCTGCCCGCACTGTTCGGCCGATCCCGTACCAACGGCAAGATCTTTCACGGCTGGTACATCGTCGGCGCGGGCATCGTGATCAACATGCTCATGGGCGGGCTGATCATGCACGCCTTCCACTTCTACGTGGCTGAGCTCACGGCCGAGTTCAAGTGGCCGGCGACGATCTTCGGGCTCGCCTTCATGATCACGAGAATCGAGTCCGGAGTGCTCGGTCCAATCCAGGGCTGGATGATCGACCGGTTCGGACCGCAGACGATGATGCGGATCGGCATTCTCTCAACCACGATCGGCCTCGTCGCATTCTCCCATTTGAGCAGTCAAGCCACATTCATCGGCTTCTACTTCATCGTTGCGATCGGCGCCTCGGTCGGCGGATTCATGACCGTCTCAGTGGCGGTCGTGACCTGGTTCGAGAAGTTTCGATCCCGAGCGCTCGGCTACATGTCGACCGGGTTCGCATTCGGCGGATTCCTCGCGCTGCCAGTCGGCCTGATGATCACCGAGATTGGCTGGCGCTGGTCGGCGCTGGTCTCGGCTGCGGTCCTGTTCACGGTCGGACAATCATTGGCGTTCCTGTTCGTTCGTCGGCCCGAGGATCGGGGAACCGTCAAAGACGGCGAAGCGGTAGCCGCAAGCGACTCAGGCGTTGCTGGTTCCACCGCAAGGGCAAGGCCGGCGGCGAGCGCTCATCGACACCGCGATTTCACTGTCAGAGAAGCCCTGCGAACACGAGCCTTCTGGGGATTGGCCCTGGCGCATGGCGCGCCGCTCCTGGTCGTGTCGGGGGTGTTCGTCCATTTCACGCTGTTGGTTGTGGAGATCGAGGGTCTGACCGCCTTCCATGCCGGCATCGCCTACACGGTGATGAATGTTGCCCAACTGGTTGGGCAACTGGTCATGGGCTATCTCGGCGACAAGTTCTCCAAGCGGCTCTTGCTGGTTCCAGCAATGTTCGGACACTGCGCTGCCGCGATCTTGCTGGGTTTTGCCGGGTCGTACGAAATCGTCTTGCTGGCTGCGATCATCAACGGACTCGCCTGGGGATCGCGCGCACCGCTGATCACGGCCCTGCGCGCGGACTACTTTGGCGCGACCAACTTCGGACAGATCATGGGTTGGTCCTCGGTAGTAATGTCCACATTCATGACGATCGGCGGCTTTCTCTCGGCCGTGCTCTACGACGCCACCGGCAGTTACGAGATCCCCTTCATCGTGCTCGGCCTGGGCGCTGTCACTGGAGCGATCTGGGTCCTGATCGCGACTCGCCCCCGGCTTCCCGGAGTTCGCGTGATGAGCGCGAGAGGCGCGCTCAGGCAGGCCCAGCCGATCGCCATGTTCCGTCCCAATCGACCGGCATCGAATCCGATCGTCCGCGAGGCGCCCCAGCGGGAACAGGTCAAGCGCTGATCGCTTCCCCTTACCCTCGCTGGTAATGCCCAAAGTCTTCTACGGCTGGTACATCGTCGGCGCCGGGCTGATCATCAACATGTTGATCGGCGGGCTGACGATGAACGCCTTTGGCTTCTACGCCGCTGCGCTCAAGGACGAATTCGGCTGGTCGGCGACGATCTTCGGCGTCGCCGCCGCTGTCACGCGTGTCGAGTCCGGGCTGCTTGGGCCGATTCAAGGCTGGATGATCGACCGCTTCGGACCGCGCGCCATGATCCGCCTGGGCATCACAACCACCGCGCTGGGCATGATCCTGTTCGGCATCGTGTGGGACGAAGTCTCGTTCATCGGCTTCTACATCCTGCTCTCGATAGGCACGTCAATCGGTGGCTTCATGACGGTTTCCGTCGCTGTCGTGACATGGTTCGAGCGCAAGCGATCACGCGCAATCGGCTTCATGTCGATGGGATTCACCTTCGGTTCCTTGATGTCAATTGTTGTCGGGACCCTGATTCTCGATTTCGGCTGGCGCGAGACGACCTACGCGACCGGGGTGTTTCTGCTCCTGGCGGGTTGGGGACTCTCCTTCCTCTTCACGCGACACCCTGCCGACAAGGGCCTTGAAGTCGATGGGGGACTCGAGCAGGCATCCGATGGGTCAGGCCTAATCCTTGCGAAAGAAAATCCGTATCGCCATCGCGATTTCACAGCAAGAGAAGCGCTCCGGACCAGGGCATTCTGGGGGCTCGGGCTCGCTCATGGTGCACCGCTCATGGTTGTCGGCATGTGGATCGGTCACGGCGTACTGCACATCGACGAACTGCCAGGCTTCACCGCCGGCGATGGCCGCGCGATCGTTGGCGTGATGGTCGTATCCACACTTGTCGGACAGGGATTATCCGCCTGGGCCGGCGATCGCTTTCGCAAGCGGCCCTTGCTGGTGCTCTGCATGGTCGGACATGCACTGGGCGGAATCGCGCTCGGAATAGCGACGGGCTGGCTCATGCTGATGGCGTTCGCAGTGCTCAATGGCGTCGCCTGGGGTGCCCGTGGCACGCTGATCACATCGCTGCGAGCCGACTACTTCGGCGCCTCTCAGTTCGGGCGGATCATGGGCTGGACCTCGATGGTGATGATGCCCTTCATGACGATCGGCATGCTCGGCTCGGGCATCATGCGAGACATCTTCGGCAGCTACGACCTCGCCTTCATCATCTTCAGCATCGGCGCCGGGTCCGGCGTGCTCTGGATCATGATGTCAACCCGACCCCGATTGCCCGGTCCGCCAAGGCTGCCAATCATGCCACCTCTGCCACTGACCGCGAGGATGGTCGCCTCGACCCGACCAAATCGCCCCGCCGGCGGCTAGTGCTTGCTCCTGCGTTCCGCGCGTAAGTCTCCGTAGGGGCGACCCTTGTGGTCGCCCGCGCTTTAGGCCCTATCCGGTTCCTGGTGCCTTCGCCAAGACGGGCGACCACAAGGGTCGCCCCTACGAGCTCAGAGAGGCGCCGGAGCGAAACGGCGAGCCCCAGACGTCCACGCGCTACGTTGTTCCGAATGCTGCGACGTTTCGTCACTGGTCGCGTCTTCTTTGGCTGGTACATCGTCTCCGGCGGGATTGTCGTGCAGCTCCTGCTCGGCGGACTGGTCATGCACGCGACTGGTTTCTACGTCGCGGCGCTACAGGAAGAGTTCATGTGGTCGGCGACGCTGTTTGGCATCGCCCTGGCGATGACACGGATCGAGTCGGGCGCGCTGGGACCGCTGCAGGGTTGGGCCATCGACCGCTGGGGCCCGCGCATGATGATGCGCTTCGGCATCGCCGCGACCGCACTCGGGTTGATCCTGTTTGGCTTCATCAACAGCCAGGCGACCTTCTTCATCTTCTACTTCATCGTCTCGATTGGAGCCGGAGTGGGCGGCTTCATGACGCTCACCGTCGCGGTCTTGCACTGGTTCCAGCGCACCCGAGCGCGCGCGATGGGCTACCTGATGACTGGCCTGGCGTTCGGCAGCTTCATGGCGCCGCTGATCTCATTCCTGATCGACGGCGTCGGCTGGCGGGCGACATCAATTGGCTCAGGAGTGCTGCTTCTGATCGCGGGCCAACTGATCGCCACCCTGATTGTCCGTCCGTCAGATCGCGGCGAATCCCCAGAACCGGCTCGAGCCGCGACAGTCGCACGTCCCGACGCGCCCGCCGGCCCCATTCGTCAGCAACGAGACTTCACTGCCCGAGAAGCCCTACGCACACGTTCGTTCTGGGCGCTGTCCTTTGCACACGGATCGCCTCTGCTGATGGTCGCCGCGGTGAGTGGCTTCTTCGTCCTTCGAGTCGGCGAGATCGACGGTCTCGGAGCAGGACACGCCGCGATCGCCATCGTGATCGGCACAGTCTGTCAGATCGCCGCGCAACTGGTCGGCGGCTACGCCGGCGACATCATCTCCAAGCGCCTGATCATCGCAGTCTGCCTGGCCGGACACGCGGCGGCGGCGGTCGTCTTGGCGTATGCCGATTCGTTCCCGATGATCATCCTCGGCGCAGTGCTGCACTGGACCGCCTGGGGCGGACGCGGTCCGAACATCAACACGCTGCGAGCCGACTACTTCGGCCCGGCCAACATCGGGCTCATCATGGGTTGGGCCTCAGTCGTCATGATGATCTACTCGGCCGGTGGCAGCTTGCTCACCGGTGCGCTGCGCGATCTCAGCGACGGTTGGGCATTGCCGTTTCTGGTCGCCGGCATCGGCACCGCCAGCGGACTGATCTGGTTGGCGTTGGCCAACCGACCGACGTTGCCCGACGAACCACCCGGTGTTGATGGGCGCAAGTCGACGATGTCGTACCCTCAAGCACGCAGTTGAGGAGGTCCCGATGGAATACGACGTCATCATTGTGGGAGCCGGATCATCAGGCGCGGTCATGGCCACGCGACTGAGCGAAGATCGTTCAAGGTCGGTCCTGTTGCTCGATGCCGGTCCCGACTACCGCACGCTCGGCGAATTGCCGCCCGACGTGAACAGCATTCACGAACCGTCGGTGACGAATCACGATTGGGGCTTCGACGCCACATTCGTGCCCGACCGGGAAGCGCCGCTGCCGCGCGGCAAGCTGGTCGGCGGCTCTTCCGCGATCAACACCGGCGTCGCGATCCGCGGCGCGCCCGGCGACTACGACGTCTGGGCAGAGATGACCGGCGACGAGCGCTGGGCCTGGTCCGAGTGTCTGCCCTACTTCCGCGGCATCGAGGACGACAAGGACGAGGGCGGCGACTTCCACGGGCAGGGAGGACCGATCCCCGTGCGTCGCTGGCAGCGCGACGAGATGGAGCCAGTCCAGCGCGGCTTCTACGACGCCTGCGTCGCTTACGGATTCGAAGAAACCAACGACCAGAACGACCCCGAGTCGACCGGTATCTCACCCCTGGCGATGAATCGCGACGGCCCCGAGCTGATGACCCGTTGGTCAGCCAACATGGGCTTCCTCTCGCAGGCCCGCAACCGCCTCAACCTGACGGTCAGGGGACACTGCCTGGTCGACAGGGTCATCTTCGAAGGTGGACGGGCAGTGGGCCTGTCGGTCGAGTGTGACGGCGAGTTGCAAGAAGTGCGCGGCAAGCAGATCGTGCTCTCGGCCGGCGCGATCATGAGTCCCGCCATTCTCTTGCGCAGCGGCATCGGACCGGCCGCTGACCTGGCCCAACTGGGGATTCCCTCAGTCGTCGACCTGTCTGGCGTCGGTAAGCATCTGATGGATCATCCAATGACCCCATTGCTGCTCAATCCGACCCCGGGAACCGTCGATCCCGACCGTCCGTTAGCACAGACCCTGCTCCGCTACACATCCGAGACGGGCGAATTCAACGACATGCAGGTCTACCTGCTCGGACACATCCTGGTCGGCCCCGAAGCGCGCTTCGGAGCATGGGTCGGCGAAAGCGCTGAGAATCTTAACGCTGGTTGGGCCTTCGGCATCGCTCCTGGAGTACAACTGCCGAACTCTTACGGTTCCGTCACACTCACGAGCGCCGACTACAAGGAACACCCAACCATCGACCTGAAGTTCGACGAGGACGAGGCCGATCGTGTCAGGCTGCGCGAAGGTACAAGGATCGCCTGGGAACTGGCACAGTCCGAAGCGTTGGCGCCTTATCACACGGGCGCGCTCGACATCACGCAGGAGATCATCGACGACGACGAACAGTTAGACGAGTGGATCCACTCCTCGGCGACCAGCATGGCCCACCCCACCTGCACCTGTCCGATGGGGCCCGATCCGGCTGACGGAGCCGTCGTCGACAGCGAAGGTCGCGTCTACGGGGTCGAGGGTCTGAGAGTCGTCGACGGTTCAATCATGCCCACCCTGATCCGGGCCAACACGAACTTCACCTGCATGATGATGGGAGAACGAATCGCCGAGTGGATGTCGGCGGAGGGCTAGAGGCTATTGGCCCTGTCATTGCCGCGCTTGCCGCGGCAATCTCGCCGCCTTGGCGATGGCGCTGAAACCTGCCCAACCCCGCCAATTCCCAACACAGAAGTGCTGTGCGCTACGAGATACCCGCGGCAAGCGCGGGTATGACGGAGTGTGTGAGATCGTGAACTCACCCGAGTTGGCGAATCGCTACTAGCTCAGAGCACCCGACGCTGCCAGGTCCTCGATTTCGGCGTCGTTGAGTCCGAGGACATCCTTGAGGATTTGCTCGTTGTGCTCGCCGTATTGCGGTGCAGGTCGGGTGGGAGCGCCCGGCGTTTCGGAGTGTAGGTACCGAGGTCCCTCAAGCACCGTCTCGCCGTGCAATGTGTGCGGCAGCCGGAGAAAGTGGTTGCGATGCGCCAGTTGAGGATCGTTGGCGGCGTCCTCAGTCGTCGCAAGCCGATGCGCAGAGATTCCCTTTGATTGCAGCGACGTCTCGACATCGTCTGCGGATCGCTGAGCTGTCCAAGCGATGAGTGCGTCTTCAATCTCGGCTTGCTGCTCTCTTCGTTCGTCCAACGACAGCGATTTATCCATGTCAATCAGTCCGGCGAGTGTTCGCCATTGCTCGTCCGACGCCACGGCGATGGCGATCCACGACTCCGCGCGGCCATCGGTCGGCGAGCAGGGATAGACGCCGTGCGGCCACATCTGCGGATCGTCGTTGCCTCGAGCCTCGAGCGCCGGGCCGCCGTTCAGATAGTCCATGACCGCCGGAGCGAGGAGCTGCAACGTTCCCTCGGCCTGCGCCTGATCGATGAATACGCCCTCGCCAGTGCGATTGCGATGGTCGAGCGCGGCCAAGAGCGCAGTCAAGGCGAAGCGCGGGGCCGGGTAGTCGGTGTACGGACCAAACGGTCCCGCTGGCGCACGGTCGGGCCAGCCGGTCAGATACTGAATGCCCGACATCCCCGCACCCTGGCTGCCGAATCCGCTGACCTGGTTGTAGGGGCCGGTCTGCCCAAGCAAGGTGCTGCTCAGCATGATCAGATCAGGCTTCAGCTCGCGTAGACGCCGGTAGTCAAGGTCCCAGCGAGCCAGAATCCCGGCTGTGAACGACTCACTCACGATGTCGGCCCACTGGACCAGTTGTTTGAAGATGTCCTGTGCTTCTGGAACATTGAGGCTGAGCGTCAGCCCCCATTTGCCGGCATTGACGTTTCCATAGAGGCCCGAATTCTCCACGCCGGGCAGGTCGCCGTGGAATGGACCCACGACGCGAGCCGTGTCGACGCGAATCGGAGACTCAACCCGAATCACCGTCGCCCCGTAGTCGGCCAGCGCGCGACCGACCGTAGGTCCCGCGACGATCCAACTCAAGTCGAGCACCTTCACTCCAGCCAGCGGACCATCGCCCTCGGGCAGTCCCTGAACAGACGTCATATGACACCATCCGACCGCAGCGCCGATAGTTCTTCGTGGGTGAGGCCGAGTTCCCCGTAGATCTCATCGTTGTGTTGTCCAAGTAGGGGCGGAGGGCGCTGGTTGTGGGCCCTTGGTTCTCCATCGAGGAAGATCTTCAACGGTGGTCCCGGATACGTCACCCACCGTCCTTCGTCATCTTCAATCTCGTGCCAGAATTCTCGCGCCTCGAGTTGGCTGCTCTCAGCCAGATCAACGACGGTGAGAACGGGAACGAGCAAGAGGTCGTAATCGATCGAGATCTCCAGCATCTCTTCCTTGGTCCGCTTCGCGACCTCGTTGGTCATGATCTGCTGGATCTGCGGGAATATCTCTGGGTCTGCGTCGCCGGTTGCCACCCGGTCGGCGTACGTTCTGAAGTTTTCTTCTAGCAGCGCAGGATCCGCTGCGCCGATGTCGACCAGCCATTGCACCGCGTGGTTGGCGAAGTGTCCGACCGCGGGTCCGGGCGCCATGTTGAGCACGATGTGCCCGTTCTTGACCTCAGCCGAGACCCGAAAGCCGATTCCCCGCTGCTTGACGCCCCCTGCAAATCGTTCGGGTTCTGAGGCGCCCAATTGATAAGCAAGCACCTGTCCCAAGGTCGCCTGGGCCACCGAGACCTGAGCCGACACATCAACGTGCTGTCCACGACCGCTCCGATGCCGAGCATGCAGCGCCAACATTGCGCCGCCCGCAGCATCTCCCGAGGCATGTCCCCAGGACTGCGGCTGCGATACGCGAATCGGCGCGCGGTCGTCGTCGCCCGTCATCAGCAAAGGAGTTCCCGAGGCCCAGATTGCCAGATCCGAGCCGACATAATCTGCCTTCGGCCCAGTCTGTCCGAAGGCGGAGATCGACGTATAGATCAGGCCAGGAAACCGCTCGTGGAGTGTGGCGTAGTCAAGTCCGAGCTCGGCCATCCTGCCAACGTCCGACGACTCGATCAGGAAGTCGGCAGTCTCCAACAGGCGAAGGAGCACGTCGCGGCCGCGCGGGTCTTCAAGGTCGCACGTGATTCCGCGTTTGCCTCGGGTGTAGGCCGCCCAATAGATCGACTCGTCCGGATGCTCGGCAAAGAACGGCGCGACGCCGCGACCCGATGACCCGTTCGGCGGCTCGACCTGGATCACATCCGCGCCAAGATCGGCCAGCATCTGTCCGGCGAGCACACCGCGCTCGTCAGTGAGGTCTATGACGCGATACGGAGAGAGCATGAGCGGCAGGGTAACGCGAGATCGTCAGTCGCTCTGCTGCGACCGACCCTCGCCGGGCGGACCGGCGAACGCTTGCGCTACCTGGAGGAACTCCTCGGCCGGTCCAGGCGTGTAGCTGAGGTCGGTGTCCATGTAGTGAATGCGCTGCGTGACCACCCGACAAAAGTCCGAGGCGGTGCCGGAAACCACATTCGATGCGTCGGCGTCACCTCTGGTCCAGGAAGTTCCTGAGGGCAGAGTCAGCTCAACCTTGAGCGGTTCCAGATTGGGCTCCATTCCACGTGTTTGATACGCGAACCCGCGTGTGATGAAGCCCAGATGCGCGATGTGCTGCAACCGGTCCGAATGAACCGGCTCGATTCCGGCACCCTCGAGTGCGTCCAGCCCGTGCGACCAGCACTCCATCAACCGCGCCGACGCGAACGAGCGAGCGCTCATCGGCGGTCCGGCCCAGGGCAGCCGATCTCGCCCGTCATGGGCGCGAAGCGCGACTTCCATCCGATCCCGGGCAGCTCGCCACCAATCGACGAGTTGCGTCCGCGTCATATGTCGCGAGCTGTCCTGCAGCCCCGATCGAGTGCCATCTTCGGAGCGCTCACCACCCGACATGGTCTGCGCAGCGCCGGTCGCCACCGCGGTCGCCGACTCATCGACCTCAGCCAGGTGCGAGATCACATCACGCACCATCCAGCCACGGCAGGGCGTGTCATTCTGCCAGAGCTCGTCAGGAAGGTCTGCGAGTTGGGCGTCGAGATAGCGCTGTTCGGCGACGAGATCGTCGATCAACTGTTGGTAGGGATCGGACATAGCTCTTGCCTTCGACCTCCCCCTCTGGGGGAGGTGTCACGAAGTGACGGAGGGGGCTCCTTGCGTAGCACAGGTGCGCCACCTGCCACCCTCAGTCGCTGTGCGACATCTCCCCCACAGGGGGAGCTCCTTGGTATCTCTAGTCAATCACCGGAGTCGCACCGAGCGGTCTTAGTTCATCCATCAGCCAGGTCAGGCGTTCCTCGCTCAGCGATGCCGACTTCTGGCCGTCTCGGGATCCTGGGTAGCCGAAGCCGCTGCGGCCCTCGTTCTGCTGTCGGACGTACTGACCCAATCCGATTCGGCTGGCGTAGCTGAGGTTGTTGCGCACGTACTTGGGCAGGTCGTCCCACGTGGTCGCGTGCGTCATTTCGGCCGCGACCTCGAAGTTGACCGCGTCGGCCATCTTGTCCCACTCGCCCTTGAGCGAGAGTTCATGCAGCTGCATGCCCAGCGATTCCATGCCGTGAGCACGGAACACGTGGTGGTAGGAGCGGGTCGAACCGTAGAACGAGATTGCACGGCGCAGGCCGTTGATCGACTGCTCGACCTCGGACTCGTTCTCGCCGAACGCCATGAATCCGCCGACGCCAAGGTCAATGTCCTCGAAGTTGCGGCCGGCGCGCTCGGCGCCCTTCTTCACGTTGGGAATGACGGTGTCCATCATCACCTTGTGAGTCATGAAGCCATGCGGACGCAGACCGTCGGCGCAAGCGCCGGCGACCTGTGCCATCAGCGGACCGACGTTAGCCAACGAAATCTTCGGCGGATCGTACTCAATCGGTCCCGGGTCGAACATCGGCGTCATCAGCGTGTAGGTGTAGTTGTCGGAGATGAACTCAGGACGCTCGCCAGTCTGCCAGGAATGCCAGACCGCGCGCATCATGTTGATGTAGTCCTCCATGCGCTTGGCCGGAGGCGACCACGTACCGCCGAAGCGGCGCACATTGTGGCCCTTGACCTGGCTGCCGAGGCCGAGGTTGATTCGGCCCTTGGACAGTTCCTGCATGTCCCAGGCGGCCTGCGCCATAATCATCGGCGTGCGCGGGAAGGCAATGGTCACGGACGAGGAAATCTCGACGCGCTCGGTGTGCTCCGCGGCGATCATCATCTGGAAGAGCGAGTTGTGCTTCGTCTCGGGAACGACGATGGAGTCGAAGCCGCGTGCCTCAAGCGCTTTCACCTGATCCGCAATGCCGCCCAGCCAGCCACCGCCAAATCCTGTTTCAATCTTCATGGTTGCGCCCTTTCCGACGACTGGTGCGTCGTGTGTATGTGTGTGTGTTCAGGTGCATACTAGAACGAGGACAACCAAGGGCGATAGCCAAGTCACTTCGCGCCGGTGTGCCGCTGTGAGTACGCTGTGCCAAAGGTGAACCTGGAGGTTTGTCATGGTGACGCCTGAGACCCGGAAGCGCGGCTTCTGCTCCGTGGCCGAGCTGCAAGAACAGCTCGACAAGATTATCGCTCGTGTCGAGGATGGCGAAACGGTCACGATCGTGCGCGAGGGGAAGATCGTGGCAGAGATGTCGGCAGCGTCTGATGAGCACGACAACTCGGAGCGGTACAAGACCCCCTTGGCGAAGGTCCTTCAGGACGACTCCCTGGAGCCAGTCAGGGCGACACTCGAAGAGATGATGACTTGGCGTCGTGAGGGTCTCCGCTAGTGGCTGGAAGGGTGATGGACGCGTCGGCCGCGCTGGCTTGGTTTCTTGATGACGAACAAGGCGTACCGCTAGAGGAAGCAGCCGCCTCACTTGCCGTCGACGGGGCGATTGTGCCACCTCACTGGCACTACGAAGTCCGCAATGCACTAATCATGGCTGTACGACGCGATCGACTCAGCAGAGTTGGTGCAGAGCGACGGATTCAGCAAATCCGACAGCTGAATGTGGCGACGGACACCAGCTCAGATCTTGATGCAACCCTGTCGCTCGCCTTCGAATACAAGTTGACCTTCTATGATGCGCTCTACCTTGAGCTCGCGATTAGGAGCGCATTGCCCCTCATCACGCTCGACGGCGACTTGATTCGAGCTGCGCGGACGGTCAATGTCGCCCTGAGCTCGGTCTAACCGCCGACTCTCGACAGCTCTCGCGGGGCCAGGGAGGCCCAGAAGTCTCGCTCTTCGTCGCCGGGAGCGTTGACGATCTCGCAGTCGTTATTGAGCGTCATCACGGGGCGTTCATCAGTGTTGTACGTCGGCCATTCTGGCAGATGCTCATTGCTCGGATTTCCGGTCTTGGCGAACGCGAGATACGTCTGCATCATCGTTTGGGAAAGCGACTCCAATTCCGGCGATGCGTCGCCGCAGAACTGCTTCATGTTTTCTGCCTCGTACGTACCCCAGATGAAGGGGATATCGAGTGAGTGGCAACTGCCCAGCTTGCCCTCGTACGCCGGAGACGGGTAGTCGAAACGATAGCTCCAGACGCTCTCAGTGTGGCGGCCATGTGCCTCAGCCGTCTTGACGGCAGGGATACGGAACATCGAGTCAGTCATGATCGCATTCCAGACCGATGTATTGTCTGTCGGCTCGCCGCGAGCGTTCCGCGACCGCTGATAGCGGTCAACCCCCTCAGCGGCGCGCATGCCACCGAACGGTGCAGTCGCCGCAGCGAGCAAATCGTTGTCCGACATCACCACTGTGCCAGTGCTGGACGGATTGAAGAGATTGAACTCGTCCTTTGTATGGCCGATCAACAGCGGCATGCCCTTGGTCTGGATGCCCGCACCGATGCGTGCCTCCGCGTCGAGACCCAGCGAGTATCCGTCGGCGACCGGGCCGAACCGCGCGCCGCCGAATCCGCCGCCAGTCAGCTCCACCTGGTAGTCGAGAATGTCATCAGCGTCGACTCGGCGCATCCGCTCCGGATCGTCCCAGCCTCCGAAGCGAAGCAGGAACTTCTCCGCGACGGCGCGCGCCTCGACCTTGGTGATCGTGGGAATCAGCGAACCGCTCATTGGAATCGCTTTGTCGAATGCTCCGGTCGCAGCCGGCATGGCCATGAGGTGGGCGATATCGAATCCGCCGGCCGACTGTCCGAAGACAGTGACGTTGTTCGCGTCGCCGCCGAACGCTTCAATCTCGCGACGCACCCAGAACAGTGCGGCGGTTTGGTCGAGCAACCCCTCATTGCCGTAGGCGCCCAGAATCGGGGCATGCATCCAGCCGAATACGCCGAGTCGGTAGTTGAGCGTGACCACGACCACGTCGCCGGTCATCGCCAGATGTTTGCCGTCGATCCGCGGCTGCGTGCCCGAACCAACGGTGTTGCCGCCGCCGTGGATCCAGACCATCACCGGACGCTTGCGGTCGTCGCAGGCTGGAGTCCAGACGTTGAGGTAAAGACAGTCCTCGGATTGGGTCTGGGCGGGAATCCCGATTAGGTCGCCAATGCCTCCGGGAAGCTGCCGCTGCATTGCAGAGGCCGAGAACTGAGTCGCATCGCGGACGCCGTCCCAGGGCTGCATCGGTTCGGGCGGACGCCAACGGAGATCGCCGACCGGCGGCTGGGCAAAGGGAACGCCGCGAAACACAACGCAACCGTCGTCTTCTGCGCCCTGGAGTCTGCCTAGAGATGTAGTGGCTTGAGGTGGCATCAGAATCGCCCATTGCTAGTGATGTGAGATGGATCGATGGTAACGGGGCCACGAATTGTCTTTGGATACCTGTGCTCAAGTTGGGACATTGAGCACCGATCCGATCCCCGCGCAAACGAGGCGGGGAGCTGGGAAGTCGCGTGCGATCAGTGCGAAGGAACGAACCATTCAGCGACTGCAGCCAACACACCGGATCGTGCGCCCATTTCGATCCTGGAGCGGACGCGCGTTGGGACCCCCCGTGAGCTTCTGTAGTTGCTCGACCTGCCGCTGGGAAACAGTCCCGGGCGATTGGACCAGGTACCACTGCACCGGCTCGCTGAACGGCGCTGCGGTCAGGGAGCCCACGTAGTGATAGAACGCATCGGAGCGTGGCGCTAACTCAGCAGACAACAACGCTGGCACGACGCCTGCTTCCGCGCCAGTTGCCGGCGATTCATCGATGATCCGTTGCAAGCCCTCGTCCGGTTGGCCGAGGCGGTGGACCACGCCGACGACCAGCAACTCATCGCGCTCATTGACGTGGACGAAGTGCACTTCCGCGTCAAACTCCTCGCCATCAACGGTGTGCTCGGCCGGTGTGTGCCAGTGCAGTTGCAGCAGGCGGTACGACTCGTCGCCGACTTGGAGCTCGCTGCCACCAGAGAAATGAATCATGACAAAGCCCTGGGATCGCTCAACGCGCGCGGCCTCGCTGGCGTATGTGAGGACTGGCGCGGTTGCATCCGATTGCACACAGTCACTGATGTCGATTGGTGACTGTCCCCGTCCAAGCTCGTCTGGCGTCATCGTTGCGCCCCGTTTCTGCGCTGCAATCGTGATTTGAGCGGTAGATTATCGTGCGACTGCTGAGTGTGACCGCACAGGCGAACACAGAATTCGACAACATCGCGAGGACGGAACGATGGCTGAGCAACAGTATGAAACATATGACCCGGCAGTCCACAACCGCTCGACGCCACAGGAGATCTTTGGTCCCGTGGTCAAGGTGGACAAGCTCGAGGACGGCGGAATCTACCTGATCACGCTGAACCGACCGCACCGCCTGAACTCGATCGGCGACGGATTGAGCGACGCGCTGTACGACGCGTTTGTTGAGTATCGCGACGATCCCAATGCTCGCTGCGCCGTGCTCACCGGCGCCGGGCGTGCCTTCTGCGCTGGCGCCGACTTGATCAACACTGCTGAGACCCGCGAAGCCGAACGCGATGGTGGGACGGGCAATGCACCGATCATCAGCCAGCGCAAGAATCCGGTGCCGCTCTCCGAAACGCTCGGCCTATGGAAGCCGACGATTGCTGCGATCAACGGCTGGGCCGTCGCGGGCGGGTTCATGTACGCGATGCAGTGCGATATTCGGATCATGTCGGAAGAAGCCAAGATCGGGATCGCCGAGACGCGCTGGAACATGGGCGGGGCCGGCTGGATGGCTCCGCTGACGAGGCAAATCGGCCTGGGCTCGGCGATGGAATTGACGCTCTGGGGCGACACCCAGTACGACGCGGAGCGTTGCTATCAGCTTGGCTGGGTGCAGCGCGTCGTGCCGCGCGAGATGCTGCTGGAGACCGCGCTGCAGTACGCCCGTCGCATGTTGTACCTGGCGCCTCGCGAAGTGCGGAACATCAAGCAGGCGCTCTATCGCGGCTACTACATGGAGCCGATCATGGCCCAGCAGTTCGGCTCTGCGATCGAGCAGAATCTGCAAGGCATGAACGACTCCATCGAAGGTCCAAAGGCGTTCTCCGAGAAACGCCGCCCAAAGTTCACGGATACCTAGGCCATGACGACGAACACAACACTACGCATCGTTTGGCACGAACAGACATCGGACTTTGGCGAACCAATGCCCTGGTTCGGTTCCTGGCTGGTGGGCGACGGAGCATCCGAAGGCGACTGGTTCCACTCCGGGCGCGGAGCAGCAGATACCTCGCACGAACCGCCCGATGACGCGGTTGGTGTGCGGCTGCGCTTCTGGCCGTCGGAAGGACTCGATCCGGAGTACATCGACCTGCCGCTGCCTGAGAGCGGTCTGATCGAGACGATCTCGCTGGATTACGACCACCCAGGACCGCACTCGCGGTTGGATCCGTCGCAGTTGTAGCTGATTGGTAGAGAATTCGAAGCCCTCAGCGGCCTCCTCCTGCGTAACAGGATGGGGGGACGGATTGAGTCCAATCTGTTCGGCGGCACGGCAACGCTCAGTACGTGCTGAGTACACTGGGCATGCAGGAGGGTGCTAAACACCGGAGGAGATAGTTGTGCAGGCGATGGACCGGATCACCATGGACCCAGCCGTCATGGGAGGCAAGGCTTGCATCCGTGGGATGCGGGTTACCGTGAGTACGGTTGTAGGCCTCTTGGCGGCTGGTCGATCACGATCTGAGATCCTCGAGTCCTATCCGTACATCGAGTCAGAGGATATCGATCAATCCTTGGCCTACGCTGCCTGGCGGTTGGAGGAACGCGAGGTTCCCCTCTCGTCGACATGAGACCAAAATTGCTCGTCGATATGAACCTCTCGCCCCAATGGATTCCAGTCCTGCAGCAGCATGGCTGGCCAGCAGTTCACTGGTCCGAAGTAGGCAACCCAAGAGCCAGTGATAGAGAAATCATGAACTGGGCAGCGGCCCAGAAGCACGTCGTGTTCACTCACGATCTGGACTTCGGCACGATGCTGGCGCTCTCACACGAGACTGGACCTAGCGTGTTGCAGGTCCGTTCCGAGGACGTACTGCCCGGCGCTATGGAAGGCAACGTCATCGCGGCGCTCAAGCAGCACGAATCGGATTTGACCTCAGGGGCCCTGGTCGTTGTCGACACCCATCGAAGCCGGGTCCGCGTTTTGCCGATTTGAGGCGAGATTCTTCGGTCTCTCTCAGCTTTGAGCTTCTAGACCTCCTGTGCCCCCGACCAACACTGCCTCCGCTAGACTCTCTCTAACTGTCGAGTGATGGCCTGCTTTGTCGGGTTTGGAAGGAATTTGCATGGTTACCGCTGAACGTCCCGCAGCCGATCCGGTTGGATATGAGATCCCCGAGCATCGCACCCTGACCCCAGGCACCGAGGGCTGGATCCGCACGGCGCGACCGGAAGACCCGAAGAAGTACTTCATGGTTTCGGCCGACTGCCACGTGCATGAGCCGGTTGACCTTTGGGAGCGCCGAATCGACGAGAAGTACCGACATCGTCTGCCTCGCATTGAGGTTGACGAGGACGGCGTCCGCTGGCAGGTGACCGAGGGTCACCGCCCGACCAAGATTCGCGACCTGAAGCTGGCCGGCGAAGACCTGGTCCGCGACAAGCACGGCAACGCCTTCCCTGAGGAGCGCTTCCGTGACATGGACCGTGACGGCGTTGACGCCGAGATCATCTTCCCTAACAAGGGACTCTCGATGTGGGCGACTGACGACCCGGTCTTTGCCAATGCCATGTGTAGCTCATGGAATGACTGGGCCTGGGAGACTTTCGGTGAGACATACCACCGCTCCTCGCCACTGGCCTGTGTCGCGACCGGCGATATCCCCGGCGCGATTGCTGAAATCCAGCGTTCGGCCGAGCGTGGGTTCCGCGGCTTCTCTTTCCCGGCCAAGCCGGTCTGGGGACCGACGGGCGAGGACTCTCGCAACTACAACCTGCCCGAGTTCGACCCGCTCTGGGCGGCCGTCGAGGAGACAGGCCTGCCGGTCACGTTCCATGTCTCGACCGGGCGTGACCCGCGCGGCGCGCGTGGCAACGGTGGCGCCGTGACCAACTACGTCTTCCACTCGCTGGCCATGACGATGGAGCCGATCATCAATATGTGCGCATCGGGCGTGTTCCAGCGCTTCCCCGATCTGCGCGCAGGCACCATCGAAGCAGGCATCGGTTGGATTCCCTGGGCGCTGACCGCGATGGACGAGGCCTACCACAAGCACCACATGTGGGCGTTCCCCAAGCTCGAAGGGCTGCCGTCTGATTACTATCGTGCGCACTGCTTCGGCTCCTTCCAGGACGATGCGCCGGGCATCGACCTGGCCAAGAAGTACGACCTGATCGACAATCTGTTGTGGGCTAACGACTACCCGCACCACGAAGGATCCTGGCCGCACTCGGCAGCAGCCATTGAGCGCACGATGGGCAACCTGACGGACGTGGAGCGGGCCAAGATCCTTGGTCTGAATGCGGCCCGTCTATTCAACTTCGACGTGCCTGACTCGAAGCGATAGACGAAGGGAGTTCTTGACAGAATACGCACAGGGTCTCCTCAGTTGTGTAGACTCCGCCGTGAGCGAATTGGTCTGGCTCACAGAGTGAGCGGACGATGAAAGGGCTTGAAACCATGAGATGGCCGAGTTTGAAGGGGCGCCGACTTGTCAGCGCACTGCTCTTTGCGGGAGCGGCACTGATCGCCGGCGTTGTCATCGGCGCTTGTACGTCTGATGAAGATGAGCAACAGGCGCAGGCGGGCGACCAACAACAGGTAACGGAACAGCAGCAACAGGATCAGCCGCAGGCCCAGGTGTCCGGCGATCCCCGTGGCAACACGGTGCAGCTAGTCAAAGACCGAGGCGTGCTCAAGTGCGGCGTCAAGCAGACACAGCCACTGTTCGGCTTCCGCGAGCCAGATGGCAGCGTGGTCGGCTTTGATGTCGACTTCTGTAAGGCCATTGCTGAGGCTCTGGAGGTTGATCTTGAGCTGATCGATGCGTCCGACGCCTCGACGCGCTTCGAGCTGCTGGCCAACGGGAACATCGACGTCCTGATCCGCACGACGACCATTACCGCATCGCGCGACCGTGAACTCGGTGTCGACTTCGCGCAGACCACGTTCTACACCGGTCAGGGCTTCGCGGTACACGCCGGCGCTGGCATCAACTCGACATCCGACATGGGCGGCGCAACCATCTGTGTCCAGTCTGGTACGACGACCGAGCAGAACCTGGCCGACCACTTCACCGACCTCGGCCTCAGCTACACGCCGCTGGGCGGTTCCGACCAGGAAACGCAGGACGCGTTCCTCGCCGGCCGCTGTGACGTGTGGACCGCTGACCAGTCCAACCTCGCCTCCCGCATCGGCGTCCTTGAGAACGCCAGCGACTTCGTCATTCTTGGTGAGCTGATTTCCAAGGAGCCGTTGGCTCCTGGCGTCCGCGACTACGACTCCGAGTTCAAGGATGTCGTGAACTGGGTCGTGCATGGCCTGATCGCTGCTGAGGAAATGGGTATCAACCAGGCCAACGTGGCCGCCATGGCCTCGAACCCGCCGAACACCGCCGTCGCGCGTCTGCTGGGCGTGCCCTTCGAGGGCGGCGAGGTCTCGACCCTGGGCTTCGACTCGGTTGGTGCGCAGTTCATCCAGCGTGCGCTCATCGCTGTCGGCAACTACGGCGAGATCTACGAGAACAACGTCGGTGACGCGGTTCCGCGAGCCTGCTCGCTGAACGCCCTGGCGTCTGAGGACAAGAGCAACTGTCCGCCAGGCACCGGTGGCATCCAGTACGCACTGCCGTACCGCTAAACCGTCGTTCAACGGTTCAATGGAGGGGCCGCCCGCAGGGGCGGCCCCTTTTGCTATCCAAACCCATCCGCCCGGTCTCCGTTAACCTATGGCGCAACCGCAGCGCCTTGAGTTGAACATCGAGCAGGATCGCATGTCCGCACAAGCGCCTCCATCGCCAGCGCCCTCAGGTGGACCACCGACCTCCACAGAGGAAGTGCCGCTGTTCTATCGGCGCAGGTTCCGCAATGTCCTGCAGCAGGCCATCTACGTTGCAGCGACGGCCATCGTCGTCTGGTACGTGTACACCTCGCTCGACTTGCGCGACTTTGGCTTTGGCTTCCTGAGCGAGCCAGCCGGGTTCGCAGTCGGCTCTCAGTGGCTCACTGAAGTCGACGGTGTGACGAGCTCGCGACTGGAGATTTACCTCGTCGGCGTGTGGGCCTCGCTGCGCGCGGTCCTCGTGGCCATATTCCTCTCTACGCTCCTTGGCGTGTTCATTGGGGTGGCGAGACTGTCTTCGAATTTCCTGCTCTCGAAGATGGCGACGCTGTTCGTGGAAATCTTCCGCAACACGCCGCTGCTCGTCCAGGTCGTGCTCTGGTACGCGGTCCTGCTCGTGGGCGCTCCGGTGATCCAGGATGTCCTCAACGTTGGCGACTTCTTCTTCCTCTCCAATCGCGGCATCGCGATTCCCTGGCCGGTGCCCTCGGGCGGCCTGTGGGGTGTTCCTGACTGGTTCGTAGGCGTCTGGGTCCTGGTATTGATTGCAGCCGCGCTGGTCGCCATGAGGGTGCGCGCATCCCGTCAGGAAATCGAGCGCGAAACGGGACAGCCGCACTATCCGAATCGCTGGGCATTCTCGATCTTCGCCGGCGCCGCGCTGGTTTCATTCCTGCTGCTCGGCGTGGTCGTCTCGATCGACCGTCCGATTCTCGATGGCACGCAGTACGCCGAAGGCATGGTGATCAAACCTGAGTTCGCAGCGCTCGTACTCGGACTGACTGCCTACACCGGAGCGTTCATCGCCGAGATCGTGCGCGGCAGCATCCAGGCGTTGCCGCGTGGACAATCCGAGGCGGCCAACGCCATCGGCCTGTCGGGATATCAGCGCCTCACACTGATCATCCTGCCGCAGGCCTTGCGACAGATGATCCCGTCTGTCACCAATCAGTACTTGAACGTCAACAAGAATTCTTCGTTGGCATATGCAGTCCTGTACGACGACCTGTTCCGTGTCGCCACAGTGATTCAAAACAAGGCCGGCCATGCGCTTGAAATGTTCTTTGTGATCATCGTGACGTACATGATCATTTCCTTCGCCATCTCGGCAGTGATGAACGTGCTCAATGCACGTGTCACTGCGAACCGGCTGTAGGGGGCGCTGATGTCAGAGCTTCCTCCAATCCCCCGCCCCGAGCAGCTTCCGTTGCCGCCCGCAGGCGGCCCGCGCAAGATCATCTTGCCGCCGCACCGTCAACGCGCGAGACGGCCGTGGACGATCCGCGCTCGTGAGTGGGTCAACCGCAACCTCTTCCCATCGCTGACCGGCACGATTCTGACACTCATATCGGCCGGGTTCCTGGGCGTTCTGTTCATCGGCGTCGTCTGGTTCGTGTTCGTCGACGCGAACTGGAACGTGATCACGGCCAACCGCTGGCTGCTCTTCGCAGGATCCTTCCCGCGCGAGGAGGCCTGGCGGCTGTGGACCAGCATCGCTGTCGTGATGTTCCTGATCGGTCTCGCCTACGGCACCTGGTCAAGTCTCGGACGTCGGGACTCACTCTTCATCGTCCTGACCGGCGCGTTCGTCATATTCTTGATGGCCCACGGCGATGCAACGATCTGGTCATCGATCTGGTTCCTTGCCGCAATTGGGTGCCTCTACCTGGGCTACTACCTGACCGTATGGATGCCGCGCGACACATCACCACGGCGGACCCTGCACCAACGGGTCGTCGGAGGCCTGTTAGCGATCTCGCTGCCGCTGGTACTGGTCATCCTGATGGCCGCAGGTGGAGCCAACACACGCCAGTTCGACGGATTTGTACTGAACCTGATTCTGGCACCGGTGGGCATCGTCGGCGGACTGGTGGTTGCAATTCCGCTGGCCCTTGGCCGTGCGTCCAACATGAAGACGATCAAGTGGACTTGTACGGCCTACATCGAAGTCGTGCGTGGAGCGCCGTTGCTGGGCTGGCTGTTCGTCGCGCTATTCATCCTCGACGACATCATGGGCGGCGACCTGATTATCCGCACGATGGTCGTCCTGGCCGTGTTCACAGGCGCCTACATGGCCGAGTACATCCGCGGCGGCCTCCAGGCCCTGCCACGAGGTCAATACGAGGCGGCGCAAGCCGTGGGCCTGAACAAGTTGCAGTCGATGCAACTGATCATCTTGCCCCAGGCACTGAGAATCTCAATCCCACCGATCGTCGGTCAGGCCATCGCGATCTGGAAGGACACCACGCTGGTCACGGTCATCCTGACACTGCGCGAACTGAAGGGCAACGCCGACTCAGCGATCGCCCAGTCAGAGTTCATTCCCGACCGGATCGAGGCCTACGTGTTCGTCGCCGTCGTGTTCTGGGTGGTTGCGTTCATGATGTCGCGGGTCTCGCAGCGAGTAGAGCGGGCGCAGGGCATCGGAGAGCGATAGGCGCTCAGTCGGCGACCTCGGCCGCGTCGGTGTGCTCCTCCGGTTCCCAGAGGGGATAATTCTCTTCGTAGAACCGCGTTGCTTCGGGAATGGTGACCTCCACAACCGCCGCGTCAACGCAGGTTGGCTCTGGAAGAGCCTCGTCATCGACGACGTGCGCTTCGATGTGGAACTCAATCGCTTCCGTGATCATCTGTTTCGTTTCCTCGAAGGTGTCCGCGACCGCGACGCAACCTGGCAAATCAGGAACGAACGCTCCCCAATTGTTGGGCGCCTTCTCAAACACGACGACGTACTTCATTGTCTTCATTGCCAGTCTCTCCAATCGAGCCCCGCTTGATTGAGAGTACTCCGCCAAAGCTTGAGCGGAACATCTTTCGAGGGTCGCCCGGCAATGGTCACCTTGCCAGGTTTCGTTGGGTGTTTGAAGTATCGGTGACTTCCCCGTTGCCCGGTGAAGTACCAACTATCGCCTTCAACAATCTTGGTGGCTTGTCTGACTTTTGGCATCGAAGATGGAGCGTAGCCGAAGGATTGGAGTTTCACATTGGGGATTATATCGGATAGTGCCCACGTGAGTGATTGACGACTCCCATCGGCATACGTAGGCTGCTACGTATAAATCACCGTATGCCAAGTCCAATTGAGAGAGAGCCAAACATGCCTGCTCAGCCCAAGGACCTGCGAATCGACGCGCCGACCAAAGACGTGATTCAGGCGATGCTCAAGAACAAGGGCGAGAAGC
The DNA here is from genome assembly GCA_964291515.2 of Dehalococcoidia bacterium. Classification (GTDB taxonomy): domain Bacteria; phylum Chloroflexota; class Dehalococcoidia; order Bin125; family Bin125; genus Bin125. The sequence goes on along the minus strand of OZ219805.1, from coordinate 2,029,697 downwards.
CCGCGAAGGGCAAGTAGATGCCTGCCGAGCTAGACCAACAGGAGATCGCCCGGCTCGTGGACAGCATCATGGCACGGCTGGATACGTTCGACGGCGTCGTCTCGTCGATTGAGACTGAGCTAACCGGGTTGAGGCGAGAAATCGCAGACACTCGGAGCGATGTCAGAACGCTTGCTAATGCGGTTTTGAGTCAGGAGATCAGGTCGGCGTAGCGGAGGCGCTTGCCGACCATGCCGCGAACCACGTCTCGCAATTGATCGATGGTGTCGAGCGGTCGCTGATTGTGGCGTCCGGCGAACTCGGTCACGTAGCGATCTAGGTGTTTGCTCGACATCTGATGGTAGGTCCCGTGATATCCACGCTTGAGCATCGACCAGAACGACTCGATCCCGTTCGTGTGGGCTTGCCCGTTGACGTACTCGCCCACACCGTGAGCAACGGTCTCTCGGCGACGCGGCAGCGGGCCGTAGCCCTTGTGCTCGTCGGTGTAGACCAGCGCATCGGTCTCGGTGTGGTCGGTCACGAACGGCACCAGCGATGCGGCATCCGTACCCGAGACGACCTGCGCAGCGACTTTGCCAGTCTCACGGTCTTTGACGCCGACCACAGCGGTCTTACCGACTGTCCCTCTACCGGACTTGAGCTTCTTGTCGGAGTGCTTGTTCTTCTCCAGACCGCCAACGAACGTCTCGTCGGCCTCGACTGGTCCTTCGAACGGTTCCTGCTCATTGAGCCAGGCTTGTCGAATGCGGTGCGCCATGAACCAAGCGGTCTTCTGCGAGACGCTGAGATCGCGATGCAACTTCATCGAAGAGACGCCCTTGAGAGATGTGGTCAGCAGGAACGCGGCCAATGCCCACTTCTGGTAGCCGACGTTGGACGCTTCCATGACCGTGCCGGTCTTGACCGAGAAGCGCTTGCGGCAGGCACGGCAGCGGAATGGCATGGTCTTGTGCTTTGCGCCGCTCTGCACGTTGTCGGACTCGCAGTATGGGCACTCAGGTCCGTCAGGCCAACGCTCGGCGACGAAGAACGCCTCGGCGGTTGCATCGTCCGGGAACATCTGGAACAGCTCGATCAGGCTGATCCCGTCTCGGTAGGACTGTCCAGGAGCGTGAGGGGTGACCATTGCGTCTCTCTCTCTCTCTCTCTCTGGGCACTATTCTACCATGACTGCCCGAAACTTCGCAAGTCGGACGCTATGGACCGGGGATAATCTCGACATCCTGCGCGGGATGAATTCGGAGTCGGCAGACCTCATCTACGCCGATCCGCCGTTCAACTCGAATCGCGATTACGCCGCTCCTGTAGGCAGTGAAGCAGCAGGCGCGGCCTTCAAAGATACGTGGACGCTCTCTGATTTGGATGTCGCGTGGATGGGAGTGATTGCCGACGAGCAGCCTGCGATCGCCTACTTGCTCGACACTGCTGGCCGGACGCACTCGCGGGGGATGCAGTCCTATCTGACGATGATGGCGGTGCGACTAATCGAGTTGCGCCGGGTGCTCAAGACGGACGGTTCGATCTACCTGCACTGCGACCCCACGGCGGGGGCCTACCTCAAGTTGCTCATGGACGCGATCTTTGGGCATCAGAACTTTCGGAGTGAAGTTACCTGGCGACGATCTCAGGCAAAGGGTCTGGCAACTACAGGGTTTCCCAACAACGCGGACATCTTGCTCTACTACTCAAAGGGCAGCGCGCCCACTTGGCGCACGCTCTATCGGCCCTTGAGCAAGGAATATGTGCGCCGCTCCTATCGCCACATCGAGGAAGGAACGGGGCGCCGCTTCCGCCTCGACAACCTTGTCAATCCAAACCGTGATCGGCCGAATCTGACTTACGAGTTCCTCGGGGTTAGCCGTGTCTGGCGGTGGACTAAGGAACGGATGCAGCGGGAATTCGAAGCTGGCCGGGTTGTTCAAACGAAACCTGGGGGCGTACCCGCCTATAAGCGGTATCTCGACGAAACAAGAGGCGCGGCAGTTGACACAATCTGGGATGATATCCAGTCCTTGCAGTCAGGAGCTCACGAGCGTGTTGGCTACCCGACGCAGAAGCCGCTCAAGCTGCTAAATCGGATTATCGAGGCGTCATCAAATCCCGGCGACATGGTGCTCGATCCGTTCTGTGGGTGTGCGACTGCTTGCGTCGCCGCTGAGAATCTAGGCCGCGAGTGGGTCGGAATCGACATCTCCCCGAAGGCCGCTGAGCTGGTCAATCTGCGGCTCCAGCGCACGATGGGCGATCTGTTTCACAACCGCCTCGTCAAAAATCGCACAGACATTCCCCGGCGCGACGATATCGAGACGCCGCGCAACTACCGGCAGAACAAGCACGTGCTGTTTGGCCAGCAGGAAGGCCGCTGTAACGGCTGTGTGACCGCGTTCGAATTCCGCCACTTCCATGTTGATCACATCATCCCCCAGGCCAAAGGGGGAACTGACCACATCGATAACCTGCAATTGCTCTGTGGTCACTGCAACTCAGTCAAAGGTGATCGGGATATGGCCTACCTCAAGGTGCGCCTCAAAGAGCTAGCTCTAACCTGATACGCTGGGCACTATCCGATATAATCCCCTTCACATTCGTAACGGCCCTCGTCTGCGATCGCGTACCGCTAACATCGGATCATTGACTCTTCCGTTGAACAGGATGAGGAATGACGATGGCAGACGAAATTTCGCCAGCAAGCATCATCGCGGAGTCGGCCGGGCCGAAGACTGCATCGGCGGTTGCCGTCGCACCCGATCCGGACGCCGAGGTGTTCTCGCCTCGTCTCGCCGGATCCAGCGACATCATCATCACCGAGAACGTGGATAAGTGGTTCGGCGACTTCCAGGCGCTCGACGATGTGTCGCTGCGGATTAAGGAGCATGAAATCGTCGTCATCCTGGGGCCGTCAGGTTCGGGCAAGTCCACGTACATTCGCTGCCTGAATCGCCTTGAGGAGCACGACGCCGGACGAATCGTGATCGATGGGATCGAACTGAACGAGGACGTCCGCGCGATGGCGGCGATTCGCTCAGAAGTCGGGATGGTGTTCCAGCAGTTCAATCTGTTCCCGCACATCTCCGTGCTCAGCAATATCACGCTGGGGCCGCAAAAGGTACGCCACATGCCAAAGCTCGAGGCCGAAACGCTAGCGATGCAACTGCTTGAGCGTGTCGGCATCCCAGAGCAGGCCGACAAATTCCCCGCACAACTCTCCGGCGGGCAGCAACAGCGTGTGGCGATCGCGCGCGCATTGGCTATGCAGCCCAAGATCATGTTGTTCGACGAGCCGACTTCAGCGCTCGACCCTGAGATGATCAAGGAAGTCCTCGACGTGATGCAGGAACTGGCCGAGTCGGGCATGACGATGATCGTGGTCACGCACGAGATGGGCTTCGCCCGCGAGGTCGCCGACCGACTGGTCTTCTTCGACGAGGGTGCGCTCGTTGAGCAGGGCTCGCCGGAGCATTTCTTCACAAATCCACGCGAGGAGCGGACCAAGCTGTTCCTCAGCCAGATTCTGTAGGGAAGTCCGATGGCCGCTGATCTCAGTCAGGTACGGGCGCTCACGTTCGATGTCTTTGGCACCGTGGTTGACTGGCGTTCGTCAGTCTCGGCCGAGGTGGCGTCGTTTCTGAACCGGCACGGCGTCGAGGCCGATGCCGGCATGTTCACCGACCGTTGGCGTCGCGAGGGCTACGCGGGTGGCATGCGGCTCGTCCGCGACGGCGAACTGCCGTTCCAGACGGCTGATGGATTGCACCTACGGATGCTGCGCATGTTGCTCACCGAGTTGGACATCGAGGCCGAAGATTCCGAGGTGACAGAGCTCAACCGAGCCTGGCACCGCTTGCATCCATGGATCGATTCCCCAGGTGGACTGCAACGTCTGCGTTCGCGATTCGTCGTTTCAACCTTGTCCAATGGCAATATCGAGTTGCTAGTCAACATGGCCAAGTTCGGTGGACTGCCCTGGGACTGTGTCCTGTCGGCAGAAGTCACTGGCGCATTCAAGCCGGACCCACAATGTTACCGGCGAGCGGCCGAGTTGCTCGGATGTGAGTCGCATGAGGTGATGATGGTCGCCGCGCACCAGGGAGACCTCCTCGCTGCCGCCCAGACGGGCATGAGAACCGCATTCGTGCCACGACCTGATGAAGCAGGCCCAAACTTCCCAGTCGATCTCACTGCCGACCCATCCTTCGACATCGTCGCCACCGACTTCCACGACCTCGCCGCACAGCTCGCCTGCTGAACGCCCACTCCCGAAACGCGATGGAGCCAACATGACCCTCAACCCAGACGCGTACACCACCATCGACATCGACAAGCGCTCTGACGGCGTGACGGTGGCGACGCTTAATCGACCCGAGAAGCTCAATGCTGTCAACTCGGCGATGCACCGTGAGCTGTCCACCCTGCCTGTTGACGCCAATCGCGATCCTGAGGTGCGCGTCCTGGTGCTGACCGGCGCCGGTCGGGCGTTTTGCGCCGGCGGCGACTTCTCGGCCAACCGCGATGAGCCGATGGGCGGGCACTACCTGAACCGGATGAACGAGGCTCGGCTGATCGTGGACAACTGGCTCGACTGCGAGAAGCCGGTGATCTGCGCCGTCAATGGCTATGCCCTGGGGCTGGGCGCGACCGTCGCCTTGATGGCCGATGTCGTCTACATCGGCCGCTCTGGCGTACTGGGCGACACGCACGTCAACATGGGTATCGGCGCCGGCGACGGCGGCGGTGTGATTTGGCCGATGCTGGTCGGACCCTCCCGCGCCAAGTACTTCCTGATGACCGGCGAGCATGTCCGAGCAGAGCAAGCCAAGGCAATGGGACTGGTCCAGGATGTGGTTGAGGACGACGAGTTGATGTCAACAGCGCTGGCGCTGGCCGAGCGGCTGTCGAATGGTCCGCTGGGCGCGATTTCGGCGTCGAAAGTGCCGATCAACAAGTGGATCAAGCACGTCTCGAACATGGTCCTGCCACTGTCGCTCTCGATGGAAGAGATGACGATGGCTGGCCCGGATGCGTCCGAGGCGCAAGCGGCATTCAGGGAGAAGCGACAGCCGAACTATCGGCGTTAACCCTGAATCGCCAATCATCGATAGGCTGACTTGTATTGCGGGGTGCGCCGCGTCGCATGGGCATTGACGCGGCCGGGCATGGATATCGTTGATTGGCAGGCCTGTTCATATGCTGCTGCGTCCGATGCTGTCCCCGCGCGGGGCGTTGACGACCGGGTGGTTCGCGACGTTGGTCGCATTGCTGGCGATCCTGGCATTTGCTGGATTTGCCGCTTGCAGTGACTCAATCGAGCAATCGGATGGCGATCCGGGGCAGGCCGAAGATGCCAGCGGCCAGCCAACACAGATAGAGCAAGAATCGGCAACGCAGGCCGAGACGACAGCGGCGGCCGAAGCGGAAGAACCGCAGCCTGATGCTCAAGTCGCGCAACAGTCGCAGGACGCTGATGGCTCTGCGGCCCAGGCAATGAGTCGAGAGGGCCAGGAGCTGCCAGAGCAGGATCAGGGTTACAATTCCTCCGATCCGTACGGCTCCGCTGAGGATCAGGCCGCAGACCAGCAGTCCGAGCCTCCCGTCGCCCCGATTCGCAAGTGGCTCGCTGACGGGACTCCCCTGACTCCAAGTGTGCCCGCCGTACGTGACGAATACGGCTGGTCGGCAGTGGTCGAGGGCGACGTGATCGCCGTCGGAGCGCCCTATCACGACGTAGAGGGTGTCGATACAGGCGCCGTCTTCATCTTCGAGCGAGTCGACGGCGAGTGGTTAGAAACCGCCTACATCCTGCCGCCCTTCCCGGATCCCTTGGGTTGGTTTGGACGCTGGCTCGCCATCGACAATGGACGCATCGTGATTGGCGCACCATACGAGGACGGACGCGGTCTCGACGGCAGCCGGATCGACGATTCCGGCGTGGCATACGTCTATGAGAAGGTCAGTGGCGTCTGGCAACGCACCGGCACCTTGTTGCCGCGAGTCCCAACTGCAGGTGCATCGTTTGGTTGGAGTGTGGCTATCTCCGGCGACAGGATCGCCGTCTCGGCCTGGGAAGACCCGCTCTCCGGCTTGCAAACCGGTTCGGTGACCACGTTCAAGCTGCACAAAGGACTGTGGCAGGCCGAGGCCGTGCTCCAACCCTCAGAGGCGAGCGAGCGCATGATGTTCGGCCGCGACATCGATCTGCACGAAAACGTTCTGGTCGTCGGCGCACCTGGCGACGACACGATCGCCGAAGACGCCGGGGCAGTCTATGTCTGGCATTACTACAACGATCAATGGAATTTCGCCGGCAAACTGGTGGCCTCGGACGGCATCGCCAATGACCGGCTCGGATCGCAAGTGGCGCTAGAGAAGCCCTGGTTGGCTGCAGGATCCTACGACCACGACGACCCGATGTGGAGCGCCGGCGCGACCTACGTCTGGAAACTCGAGACGCTCTGGGAGCGACACACCAAACTTCAAGCGTCAGATATGCAGCCGGGAGACTGGTTCGGCTATTCGGTCGACATCAAGGACGGGCGGATGGTGGTCGGCGCACCGCATCGTGCACATCCCGAGACTGGCACCTACCGAAGCGGCGCAGCCTACGCATTTGAGTTGATCGATGACGAGTGGGTCGAGGTCGGCGTGCTCGGTCCGGTCGACGCCGTCGAAGCCGGCGAGCGAGCAGAGTTTGGCTGGGTCACCGAGATCGACGGATCAACTGCAGTCGTGGGCGCATGGCTCGCCGACACCGCAGCCGGTGAAGACGCCGGCGCCGCAGCGGTCTACGAACTGCCGATCGAGGAAGAAGAGTAGGGCCTCCGCCGGAACAACGGCAGACCGGCCGTCTACCGGTCAGGCCCTCGAACCGTGACACCGCCGTCGACCGGCAGGATCACACCCGTGACATACTTGGCCTCGTCGCTGGCGAGGAAGACTGCGGCCCAGCCGATGTCCCAGGGCTCGCCCTCCTGCTTGAGCAGACTGGCGTTCTTGCGACGCTCGCGCAGCTCGTCGGACATCCCGGCGGAGTAGACCATCGGCGTGTAGACCGGGCCGGGCATGATGCAATTGGCGCGGATGTGGTCGCGACCGTGATCGACCGCCAGCGCCTGGGTGAGCGTCGCAACGGCCGCCTTGCTGACGCTGTAGGCGGTCAGGCCGCGAGGTCGCAGCGCGGCAATTGACGACACGTTGATGATCGCGCCGCCGCCGTTCTGGCGCAGGGCCGGAATCGCGTGCTTGCAGGTCAGCATCATTGATGTCACGTTGACCCGCTGCACGTGGTCCCACTCGACCTCGGAAATCTGCTCGACGGTGCCGCGTCCGCCGATGCCGACATTGTTGTGCAGAATGTCGAGCTTGCCGTAGCGGCTGACGGCGTCGGCGACGATACGGGCGCAGTCTTCGGTGGCGGTGACATCGGCGACCGCAATGGCGGCGTCGTTGCCTTCGGCACGGATCATGTCGAGGGTCGCTTGCACCGCTTCTTCATCGCGGTCGACGAGCAACACGTCGGCGCCCTCGCGCGCAAAGAGGATGGCAGTGGCGCGGCCGTTGCCAATCCCCTCCGCGCGAGAGCCAGCGCCGGTGATGATGGCGGATTTACCAGCAAGTCGGTCGGGCATGAGCGCTGTCCTTTCGCTGTTTAGTCAAAGTGAACGGGGCGGGGTATCGGCTTGGAACGTCGTTGTGGCTTCCACAGGACTTCGCGCAGTAGCTGCGGAATCGCTGGCGGGAGCCGGAGCCGGCCTCCCTCGTTTCGGTCGGCGCGGACCCAGAGGATCATCACGATCAGCAGCAACGGTCCGAAGAAGGCGGCCAGGCCGAGGAAGACGTTGGGCAGTGGGTTGTCGTTGACGATTCGACCGAAGATTGGCAGGAAGGGCAGCATGATCAGCGCCCAACCCATGTGATTGAGCGACAAGGCGGTCGCTCGCAGGTGGGACGGGATGCGCCGGTTGAGATAGCCCTCCATCAACGGCATCTGTGCGCCACGTGCCAGTCCGAGGATGATAAACAGCGCGACGACGCCCAGGTGATCGATCAATCCGACCCCGAGGTACACCAGCACAACCCAGAACGGCATCGAGGCCAGGGTTCGCACGATGCCGAAGCGAATTGCCAGCCAGAATGCCAGGGCAGCAGCGAACACGGTGGCAATCCGCGCCGGCGCTTGCAGAACTGAGAACAGCCAGCCGACTTCCACTCCCTGTTCCCTGAGGAACGGTTGCAGCAGGTAGAACTCGGGAACCATCGACGCGATCAGGATCGCGCTGAAGAGGAGCGAGTATCGGATCGTCGGCGTGCTTCCGGCCAGGCGAAGCGTCTCCTTCAGCAATTCCATGTACGACGGTCCGTGTGAAGCGAGTTCGCTGTCGTGTCTGGGCGGCTCCCTGAATAAGAGCGAGAGCATCAGGGCGAGCCCAGTGGCCGTAGTCCCGGCCAGTAGCGCTCCGCGACCGCCGATCTCGCCGGCGATCACTCCGCCGGTGAGCGTCGCCAGGACCAGTGCCCCGGATCGCACTGCGAACGCTCGTCCCGCCTGACGTTCGAAATCTCGCTCTCGGCCCAACGCCTGTAATGAGTCGTGTAGAAATGCGCTGTCGGTGCCGGTGATCGCTACCATCGCGAGTCCCCATAGCGACCAGGCCACCGCTACCATCCAGAACCCGTCGGAGAAGGCAAACCAGGCCGTGAAGACCATGAAGATGATCAGCGATGCACGGATGGTCCGCACGCGGCCGAATCGGTCGGCCAGCGCCCCGGCCAGCGGTTGCCCAAACGACGTGATCACATAGAACGCCGGACCGATGGCGCCAAGCTGGGCAAAAGTGAGACCCACTTCGTCGGTCGCGAAGATGATCCAGACCGGCATCCAGAAGTGCAGGTCATGGAAGAAGTAGAAGATCGGGTAGAGACGCAGGTTACGTCTCCACTTCGATCGCTGGTCAACTCCGTTGAGGTCGGGCGATGCACTCACGTAGGCAGGGTAGGCGTTTGCTGCTTCGAGTACGTAGGGAAGCCACCTATAGACTTGCGCTAATCCTTCCCAAACCAGTGGAGAGCGGAGTTCGATGGCACACGAACAGATTCTGACCGAGACGATCGGACGCGTCGGCGTGATCCGGCTGAACCGGCCCGAGAAGCTGAATGCCTGGACCAGTCAGATGGCCGAGGAGATGACCGATCAGATCGAGGCCTGGAACAATGACGACGGCATCGGCGCGATCGTGCTCGCCGGCGAGGGTCGGGCCTTCTGCGCCGGCGCCGACCTGCAGGGCTTCAACCAACGGCTGGCCGACGATCCCGAAGCCAGCGCGGGCTCGGGACGCGAAGTCAACTGGACCCAGTTCATCCGAGAGTCGAAGCCGGTCATCGTGGCGATTCACGGCTACGCCGTCGGCGTCGGGCTGACGCTCGCACTGCCTGCCGACGTCCGCTACGCGGCGGAGAACACGAAACTGTCGATTCGCTTCGTCAAGGTCGGCCTGGTTCCAGAGCTTGGTTCGACCCGTTTGCTGGCGCAACTGGTCGGTCTCGGACATGCGACCGACATCTGTCTCTCGGGCCGGATGGTGCCGGCGGACGAGGCGGCGCGAATCGGCCTGGTCTCAGCAGTCGTGCCCAAGGAAGAGCTCTTCGACACCGCAATGGCCAAGGCCGAAGAACTGGCCAACAACCCCACGGCTGTCGTGCGTAAGATCAAGACGCTGCTCAACGACAACGTGACCGAGCCCAACCTCATGCGAGTCATGGAGCGAGAAGGCGCCCGAGACCGGGAGTCGCGTCGCCTGCCATCCCACACCGAGGCCGTAACAGCGTTCCTGGAGAAGCGTGAACCGGTCTTCAATCAGTAGCAGGTTTAGATAGGCTGTTTGAGGGAGAAGGGTGCCGGAGTCGTGACTGAGCGTTCATCAGCGTCCGAGGCGCGATGCCCACATTGTCAGTCCCTGCTGCCCATCGCAGGAATCGCTACTCTTGCCGAGCCTCAAGGCAAGAGTCGTGTTGGGAACGATGACGAATCGTCCGACTCCGGTGACTGGCGCGCGACGAGGGGAATCTTCGATTGGAGCGAGGATGACCCGCCAGCGCACGTGATACTGCGACAGCTGCGCGATGCCACCCGACGTTGACTCTGTCTACTTTGATGCCGGGGTGTTCATTGCCTGGTTCAATGACGAACCTGGTCGAGCCGACACCATAGAGCGCGTTCTGACAGCCTCGTCAAGGGGGGCATTGCGAGTGATCACCTCGATCGTCTCGTTGGCCGAAGTCGTGTACTTGCGACAGACGCATTCGAGACTCAGTCCCGAAGAGCTCGATGGGCGAATCAATTCGCTGTTGCTGAACGAACGCCTCATAGGTCTGGTGCAGCTCGACGAATCAGTTGCCCTGCGAGCCAGGCAATTCGTTCGGGTCGCATCGAACGAGCGTGAGCGGTTGACGGTTCTTGATGCCATCCACTTGGCTTCAGCGGTCCACGCGGAGGCCCGCTACTTCGCAACCTACGATCGAGACTTCACCAGAGTTTCCGAGAGCGTTGATATTGCCATGGGCCCGCCAACGCTGCAGGTCAGCTAAACAAGAGCAAACGTTGAACTGAGGCCAGATTTCCAGCCGTGTGAGTGGCTCCGAATCGGCGGAGGTACTCGTCATCCCGCACTCCGACGATGCCGATCACTCCGGCGAAGTTGGCGTTCTTGCCCGCTCCCATGTCCGACTCCGTGTCGCCCACCATTGCCGATGTCTCTGGTTCTCCCTTGAGGATTTCCAGCGCGTGCATGAGTGGAGCAGGATGCGGTTTTGGGTCGCTCGCGGTGTCGGCGCCGATGATTGTTTCGAAGCGATCGGTCCAGCCGAGCAGCTCGACCGTCTTGCGTCCCGCGTCTTCACGTTTGTTCGTGACCACGGCCATCGGAACATCCGCCTCGCTAAGCGCGTCGAGCAGCGCCTCTGCCCCCGGCAAGGGACGCGTGCGCGGCATGTAGGTGTCTTCATAGCGCCGCAGGTAATCCATGTAGATCGGCTGCGCCTGTTCGGCGTTGAGACCGAGCATGTTATGGAGCATCACCGGCAGCGGAGGTCCGATGTACTTGAGCAGCAATTCCTTGTCGACGGCATGGCCGTGCGCGTTGATCGTCTCAAGCATGCAACCGATGACCAGCGGCTCTGTGTCGGCGAGTGTGCCGTCGAGATCGAAGATCACCGAACGGTATCGCGCCGTTGCCGTGCTGTTGGCTGCGCTCATGGGAGCCGGACGCGCCAATCGTCCGAGCCGGGCTTGTCCCGTTCGCAGACTGCGAGCTTCCCACCGAAGAAGACGCTCACACTGAGCGCCGGTCCGGGAATCGTTCAATCACGCGCCGAGGGTCGCTCGGCTGCAGCTGCGACGCTGCGAATTTCATTGAGCAGCGCATCGGAATCGACATTCAGGATGTCGGCTGCGTCTACAACGCTGAGGGTTTCTGTCGGTGTCACCATGTCCGAAGAGTAGCGTAGGGTTTCACAGCCCCTGCCTCGAACAGGGGACAGCTTCCGTCCGCTATGTGTCGGACGGGACAGGGAGTCGGTCCGTGATTGAGTATTTCGTCCTACTGGCGGCGCTGCTGGCGCTATCGGCATTTTTTTCCAGCGCCGAGACCTCGTACCTTTCGATCGAAGGCGTGCGGCTTGAGCATGAACGGCGGCGTCGATTGCCCGGCGCCGACCGCGCAGCCGTGTTGCTGCAGGAGCCGCGCCGCCTACTCGCTTCGATCCTGGTTGGCAACAACCTCGTCAACACGGGGGCAGCGACCGTTGGCGCGGTGATTGCGCAGGAACTCTTCGGCGGCAGCGGCGGACTTAGCATTGTCGTGGCCACGGTGGCTGTGACCGTTCTGCTCGTAATCTTCGGCGAGATCGGCCCCAAGTCGGTGGCGCTGCACCACAACCTGGCTGTGGCTCGGTACTACTCGATCCCGCTCACCTGGTGGGCGCGATTGACTCGTCCGGCGGTGATTGCGCTGGATTGGACCTCGCGCATCTGGCTCAGAGTGGTCGGCGGACAGGAAGAAGCCAGCACCGCGCTCTCGATGGGCGAGTTGCGCACGGCGATCGTGCAGGCGCGTGAAGAAGGCGAGCTCAAGGTGCAGGACACGTCCGTCCTGCTCGGTGCGTTGCGTCTGGGCGAGACGCAGGTCCGCCGCATCATGACCGGTCGGCCGCAGATCGCCTCGATCGACTCAGGCGCGACGCTGGAAGAGGCAGGCCGGGCCTTTGGCACGGCCGGATTCCTGCGACTACCAGTCCGCTCGGGTACCGAGGACCACTACATCGGCTACTTGCACGGATCCGACGTGCTGGCCCAGTTGGGCCAGGGCAATCGCGAGCGTCATGTGCGCGATGTCATGCGCGAGGCCCCGTTTGAATCGGAGCGGGCCTCGGTGCAGCGCGTGCTGACAGAGATGCAGACGACCGGGCATCACCTGATGCTGCTGATCGACGAGTTCGGCGCGACCTCTGGGCTCGTCACCCTGGAGGACATTCTGGAACTGGTCGTAGGCAACATCCGTAGTGAGACGCGCGCCGGCTCGGAGCCGGTGCCCGTGCGGATCGCCGGTGAGCAGTTCGTCGAGGGTCGCCGCGGCCTGACCGATCTCGGCGCGGAACTGGAAGTTGACTTCTCGGCAGAGGAAGCGGAAACGGTCGCAGGTATGTTGCTGCAGCGCTTCCGCCGCTTCCCACGCGCCGACGAGTCAATCGACCTCTACGGCTATCGCTGGACAGTGGTCGAGTCGGACAACCGCCGAATTCGTCTGGTGCGCTTCCGTAAGTTGGGTATCAGACGGCCTCGCCCGGACGTGCCGGATGCGCCTCCGGAGTCCTGATAAGCTGGTCAGAGTTTGCCGAGGTGGCGGAATGGTAGACGCGATGGTCTCAAAAACCATTGGGCGTAAAGCCCGTGCCGGTTCGAGTCCGGCCCTCGGTACCAGAGATTGCCGAGTAGTGTAACGGTAGCACTAGGGACTTTGGATCCCTCAGTTCAGGTTCGAATCCTGGCTCGGCAGCCACTTCACGATAGCCAAACACTCTCAACCTGATGCAAGAGAATCAAGGCCCAATCGGGGTGTGCATCCGATGAGTAGGTAAGGGTTAGGGCCTGTTCACATCGGAGCGTAGATGAGAACAGGCACCAGGCAAAGTCTGGCCTGACTGACGAAATCAGCTTGCTTCAAACACACCAATACTGTTCCCATCGCTAAGTGGACGACTATTGGCTTATCAAGTGCGAAAGGCCTAAGTACCTCGTAACTTTAGATTCGCGGAGGTACTAGGGCCTGTTCACATTGGCGCGTAGATGTGTCAGAGTGGGGATGGATGGCGGCGCGGCCCGGGTGACCAGATGACGTATCAGACGAAACTGAGCGATGCACAGTATGCGCGGCTGGAGCCGTTGCTGCCTCCGCCGGGCAATCATCTCAAGATTCCCCACCGCCAGGTGCTCGACGCCTGGCTGTATGTCTACTATCAGGGCTGCACCTGGCGCGGGCTGCCGCGCGAGTTCGGCAACTGGCACACCATCTATGTGCGGCTCAACCGCTGGGCGAAGGCCGGTGTACTGGAGCGTGTGGTGCAAGCGTTGCAGCAGGAGTTGCTGGTTGAGTCGGACGCCGACACGCTGTCGCTGGACAGTACGATCATCCACCTGCACATGCATGGCACCGGCGCGCGACGAAAAGGGGGCGCCAGGCGATCGGCCGCTCTCGGGGCGGCCTGACGACGAAGCTGCACGCGCTGGTCGCCAACGACCGCATCCCGCTGATCATCGGTCTCTCACCTGGTCAGCGCCACGACGCGCCCTGTGGCCGCGAACTGCTACGCCGTCTCGGTCCGGCCAGCAATCAACCCTATCTCGTCATGGACCGCGCCTACGAGGACGACGCGACTCGACGCGTCGCGCTCGAACTCGGCTACCAACCAGTCGTCCCACCCCGCTCCAACCGCCGCGAACCGCACGACTACGACCGTGCGGTCTACCGCCGTCGCAACGAGGTCGAACGCTTCTTCTGCCGCCTCAAGCGCTTCCACCGGATCGACTCTCGCTGCGACAAACTCGACATCATCTTCCTCACCGCCATCCACCTCGTCCTGATCTATGACATGCTCAACTCAATGTGAACAGGCCCTAGCTCTCCAGCGGGCTGCGGAATAGGCCGGCCCATCCTCTCGGCACCATTGAGCCAGTGACCAATGTCCACCTGAGCCTGAGCGAGAGCCCGTCATACGGGTCCCCATGAGCCAGGCAACCGGGCAACTCGGGAATGTGTGTCACGAACACGCTCTCTCTGTTGCTCCAGTAGATGTTGATCTGGTGCGTGTGCATCGTGAGTCGGGTGCAGCGATGGTGGCTGTCCGGGCAGAACTTGACCCCGCAACCTACTGGCTAATCGCCGCCCGCGGGATGCCCCGCCAACTGACATGTTGGCGCTGGAATCGAATCTCCGAATTCCTTGGCAGTGTCGATCCAGAGAGCCATTGCGACCTGTGCTTCTTGAAGGGCTTCTTCGTAAGTGTCGCCGAGAGCCGAACAGCCGGGAAGTTCAGGGACGGCAGCTACGTACATGCCGTCTTCGTTGCTCCAGTAGATCGTGATCGTGTACTTGTGCATTGCTTGTAGGAGTGCCTCAACAGTGTCAGCGCCGCCAAATGTCGCGTGAATCGAGAAGACGTGGCAGACGGCCGGACAGATAAACCGGGCTTGCCTTCGAGGACAGCCGCACTTTCAGTTGCTCGGCGCGATAAGTTCACCGGCGGGCTGTGGAATCGTCCGGCCAATCCTCTCGGCACCTTCGAGCCAGTAACCAATGGCGGCCTGAGCCTGAGCGAGCGCCTCTTCATGGCTGTCCCCATGCGCCATACAGCCCGGCAACTCAGGAATATCCGCCACGAACACGCCGTCGTCATCGCTCCAGTAGATGGTGATTTGGTATTGGTGCATGTTGATCAGGTTCGGCGATGGTGGCTGCCCGGGCAGGACTTGAACCCGCAACCTAGCGGTTAACAGCCGCCCGCTCTACCAATTGAGCTACCGGGCATCGCCTCAGTCATCTTAGCGGGATGCGGGCGCTTGGGTCACCTGCCGACTGACCAGCCGATTGCAGTTCACGGTCCCTCGCTAGCCGCTCGTTAGCCGCCTGTGGGTGCGCCCAGTCCAGCGACGGCGAGGGGATTGGCCGAGAGCGGATCGCTGATGCTCAGGCTGATCCGACCGTCGAGCGCGTCAAGCAGCGGCTGTCCGCAGACCTCGGCTCGCCAACCGACGAGGAGTGCCGGCATGTCGTCAGGTGGACGGCCGTACTCGTTCCAGGAGATCAGCGCGCGCAACTGCGAGCTGCTGCCCACGAGCTCGGAGTCGATCTGATGTCGAGCGCAAGCAGCGGCGAGCACGGACTCGAGGAAGAGCAGCACCATGCGCGATGGCTTGCCGCGGTTGTGGCCGCTCACGGGGCTGGGCAGCGCGTCTTCCGGCGCGGCCAGCGCAGCCTCGACCGCAGCGAGTACGTCCTGGTGGTAGTCCTGTTTGAGTTGGCCAACTCCGCGCACGCTCGACAGCTCACCGCGCGATTTGGGCCGGCTAGCAGCGACGGCGACAAGCAGACCGTCGGAGGCGATTCTGCGGAATGGAACGTTGCGACGGCTGGCGACTTGCTCTCGCCAGCTCGACAACTCGCGCAAGGCGGCCAGTGAACGGGGCGACAGTTTGTTTGCCCCCGAGAGTCGGCGATAGCGGTCGGCTTCTCGGCGACCGAGCCGATTCAGTCGCGCATTTGTCTCTTCGAGCAGCCAGGACAACCGCTCCTGGGCCGGGTTCCGCGACATGCGCTCGACGAAGCGATCGTGCAAACGGAACAGCCAGCGCACATCGTCGGCGGCATAGCGGCATTGAGCTTCCGTCAGAGGTCGCTGCAGCCAGTTGGTCCGCGACTGCGAGGGTCCGACGCTGCGGCGCAGCTCACGCCCGACGAGCTTGTCGTAGGCGATGGGGAAATAGTGACCGCTAAACGCTGCTGCGAGTTGCACATCGAACAGGTCGCCCGGTGGCTTGCCGGTTCGTTGTAGGCAAAACTGCGCCTCCTGGTCATGCGCGTGAACGATCGTGCGGACGCTCGGATCTGCCATCAGATCCCAGATGGGCTGATCTGGAGCCTTCTGGATGCGTTCGGACAGCGGATCGATCAGGCAGAGTTCGTCCGGCGTTGCCACCTGGAGCAGAGCAAGCTGGGGCTGATAGGTGTGTTCTGAGACGAACTCGGTGTCGAGTCCCATGATGCCGACGGCGCGAATGCGATCAGCGAGTGCTGCGACATCTTCGTGTCGCTCAAGCAGCCGAACTGCTGATTCGTCAGCGATCGCGTTGCTCAACGGCATACGCGAATTGTGTTTTCCGGAGGCATCGATCTTATGATAGCGACCAGCGATGACGAGTCTGCAACAGAGCTGACAGGCCTGAATGAGCGGGCCTCGTGGTACGATTTCGGTCAGTATCAGCAATCGGAGCCCTCATGAAGGTCAGAGCCTCGGTCAAGAAGCGTTCGCGCGACGATCAAATCGTCCGCCGCAAGGGACGCGTCTACATCATCAACAAGAAGAACCCGCGCAACAAGCAGCGCCAGGGCTAACCGGCCGAGCGTTGCGGCTAGTCATTGCGGCTGATCATTGCAGCCGGACGATGTGGCGCGGTGTGGGATAGGGCTGGCCGCCGGCTCGGGCTGCGGGCGCTGACGTGAGCCACGACTCCGAGTCCTCAACGACCGAGTTCGAACGAGCGCAAGAGGCCTTGTCGGCTTGCGACGTTCCCGGCATTGTCTCAAGAGTTGAGCGTCTCAAGGGCAAGTCGCACCTGAGCTGGCGAGTCGAGCAGATCGCCGCCGCTCCAGTGGTGCTCAGAATGGAACCGCGGCGAGGAATCCTGCCTCCATACGATCTGCCGTCCGAGGCCCAGCTAATGCGTTGTCTGGCTGACGCGGGCATTCCCGTTCCAGCCGTGCTGGGTGTTTCCAACGACCTGGATCCGTCTGGCAAATTCGGGCGAGGCTGCATGGTGGTCCAGTGGGTGGATGGCGAAGTGATGTTGAAACGTCAAGTCGAGGCAGCGGTCGCTCGCGTCTACTGCCAGACGCTGCGCCAGATTCACACCCTCAACTGGCGAGAAGCAGGTCTCGACTGGCTACCGCTGCCTCCCGCGACTGGACCGGCAATGCACGAGCGCGCGCAGATTGCGGAGCGGCTGCAAGCATTCGGCGTCTACAATCTGCCGCACATCAAGCGCCTGCGCGACGGCCTGAAGAGCCGCGTTCCTGACAGCCCGGAGCCGATGCTCGTCCACGGAGACGTGAACTTCGGTAACTTCATCCTCAGCCCTGATGACGGTGGTGACGGCGTAGGGGATTCACCGGACATCGCCGCGGTGCTCGATTGGGAACAGACGCATCTGGGCGACCCGCTGTCGGACTGGGGACGACTGGCGGCGGAAGACCTGCTTGGCAATCTCGACCTGTCTGAAGGCGCCCGGGGAGTGATGCGAGAAACGTTGGAGAGCTACAGCCGTAGCGACGACGATCTGCACTACTGGACGCTGCATCAGCTCTACAAGCACTCCTCAGCCACCGGAGCCCTCAGCGTCATCCACGACTGGGACATCGATGCCATCGCAG
Organism: Dehalococcoidia bacterium; assembly: GCA_964291515.2. GTDB lineage: Bacteria > Chloroflexota > Dehalococcoidia > Bin125 > Bin125 > Bin125. The sequence continues at coordinate 2,012,004 of OZ219805.1, read as the reverse complement.
CGATGTACTCGGAGCCGACGGATCGGCTGCTGTCGGCGTAAAGCGGGGACCAGGCGCTTCATTGTCACCGGCGCCAAGTGCGAGGCTGCCTCTACACTCCTGCTATGCCCGACGATATTCAGTATCTGGTTCCTCTTCCCGAGATTGAGTCTCGATATGGGACTAACTCTCTGTTTGGCGAGCAGTTCACCGAGATTTCTCGAGGCCGGACGGTGCTGGAGATGCCGATCACTCGGGACACGGCGGGCGGCGCTCGCGGTGGCGTTCATGGCGGTGTGCTGGCCTCGCTAGCCGATATTGGCGTGGTCGCGGCGGTGCTCACGACCTGTCGGGTCGGCGAGGCGATGCAGGGGACGTCGGAGCTGAACATCTCGTACCTGCGGCCGGCGGTGGGCTCGAAGGTTCGGGTGGAATCGAATGTGATCAAGAAGGGCCGCACGCTGGCGGTTGGCGATGTTGACCTGCTCAGCGATCAAGGCAAGTTGATCGCCAAGGCGCGGGTCACGTACTCAATTGCGCAAACAGGTTGAACCGATGGACATCGAGTTGACCCCAGCGCTCGCGACTGAGTCGCTGCTGGCTTGCGGCGTTGGGGGACGCGTTGCCTCTGTTGAGCGGCTGGACGGTGGCGTCTCGAACCTGACCTGGCAGATCAGACGCAAGGATGACGCACCCGTCGTGCTCAGGTTGCAGCGTGAGCACGGCATCTTTCAGCCGTATGACGTCATCCGCGAGGCGCGAGTGATTGAATGCCTGGCAGCGTCCCCAATTCCTGTGCCAAGCGTGCTGGGCACAGCCGATGTCGACTCGCCGCTCAAGTCGCCGTACGTGATTCTTGAGTGGCTCGACTATCCGCATATGGGCATGGTGCCGATGACCTCGCAGGTCGTGGACAGCTATCGCTCGATGGTTGAGTCGATCCATGCGCTCGAGTGGCAATCCTACGGACTCGATTTCCTCGATCCTCCGTCACCGGGGCACGAGGCGGCGCTGCGCGACCTCGATGCCGTGCGCGCGCGGGCAATCGCGTTCAACTGTCAGCACGATCACCTGATTGCCGAGATCGACGCGGTCCTCAATCAGCATCTGCCGGAAAGTCCCGAGCCGCGCCTCTGTCACGGCGACATCAACGTCTTCAACTACCTCGTCGGCGAAGACGAGATGATTGCGGGCGTGGTCGACTGGGAACAGGCGCAGCTTGGCGATCCACTATCGGACTGGGGATTGATCACTGCGCTGGGATCGCTCAAAGGTATGGACGCGCCGCCCGAGACTCACCCGCTGACCGCGCCGGCATTCGAGCGAACGGGGCGGGACGCGCGCGATCTGCGCTACTGGATGCTGCACCAGCTGTACAAGCTGGCCGTGATTCATCGCATCTGGTCGGAGATTGGCGACGTGCCGCCGTGGTACTCGTGGTCGGACGTTGAGCGGGTCTCGGAGAACGCGTTGATGTACCTGGGCGATTGACAGCTACTGGGAACACTGGCAAGCGCCAGGTTCGTATCTGAACTCTTGACTTTCATTAGGATGACTACTAGGTTTCGTTGTACTACGCCACGCAACAGTTGCGCGGGTGGAAGTGGAAGGAGTGTGCGATGAAAGATCGTACAGCTAGGATTTTGCATTGGATGGCCGCTGAAGGTGCAGCAATAGTTGGAACTCAGGTGTTCATCCTCACGGCATTTGCCTTGAACGTTGGGACATCTGTAGCTTGGGGAATCGTCCTCGGCATAGCTGGTGGGTTGGGGATGGCCACTTACATGGCCCTACGTCTCTACCGGAGAGCAATGGTCTCGGGTTCTCTGTTCGTAGGCGTTGCTAGCGCTCTGAGTATGGTTAGTTCCTAGTTTTACTATACTCAGAGCACTAGCAACGCCTACGACTAGTCGTAGGCGTTGCTAGTGCTCTGATCTTGATCTCAGCTGTCGCGTTTCCCTCGGCGGTCGTTGCGCACGATCCTGAGGACGACAACTCCTACAGCGACACTGAGCCACAGCCTCGGTATGACCCTGCTAACGATCCTTTGGTCACCGCCTTGGGGACTACAGCGACTGATGTCATGCTGGGAGCGATCTGCTCTCCGTGCGGCATTGTCTCAGAGACGATCCACGTAGGTGCTCAGAGTACGAACGTGGATCGACATCCTGACCGCCCCGCACCCGATCCAATGGAGTCTGTCCACGAAGCGGCACACCAATCTGAAACGGCAAACACCACCGAAGGGGCTCCACGTGGTTCCATGGACGATGGCATCGCGGATTCGCCGCAAACCGAAGTGGCTGTGACCGTAGATCCGTTCTCACCGAGCACAAACACGCACGTGACCTACGACGCGCAGATCGAGAATGACATACCCGACTGCACGACGGAAACGGTCTACGAATGGGGCGTGGTCGAAGAGAAACGCGACTGGCGAGGAGAGGTCTACTTCACGGTGTACGGACATGTGCCTGCTGGCACGGTAACGGTCTGCGAATAGACTCGGCCGGGCGACGCTGGGGGCATCTCGGCTTGCTGCCGGGATGCCCCTACGACTTGAGCAGCCCGTCGGTCAGGGTGACGTCGTAGTTGCCGTCGATGAAGGGCTGAGCGTCGAGGACTTTCTGGAGGAAGGGAATGTTGTGTTTGAGGCCCTCGATACGTGCGCTGTCGAGCGCCTGGCGCAGGCGATCGAGTGCTTGCGGACGGTCGTCGCCGTAGACGATCAGCTTGGCCATCAGCGGGTCGTAGAAGTGCGAGACTTCGTCGCCCGAGGCGACGCCGGCGTCGAGGCGCAGCCACGGTTCGTCGGGGACTTCCAGGACGTCAATCGAGCCGGGGCTGGGCAGCAGGGTTTCGGGATCCTCGGCGTAGATGCGCGTCTCGATGGCGTGCCCTGAGATTGGCGGCGGGTCTCCGTAGCCGGGCAGTTCCGTCAGTGGCTCACCAGCAGCGATGCGTAGCTGCCACTCGACGAGATCGAGTCCCGTGACCATCTCGGTGACGGGATGCTCGACCTGGAGTCGGGTGTTCATTTCGAGGAAGAAGATCTCGCCCGATGCGTCGAGCAGACACTCAACAGTCCCGGCATTCTGATAGTTCAGTCCCGCGACCGCATCGCGGACCTGGCTGTAGAGCCGTTCACGCAGATCGCTGGTCAGGTGCGGGGCAGGCGCGGGTGCCTCTTCGATCACTTTCTGGTGTCGGCGTTGGACGCTGCATTCGCGGTCGCCAAGGATGGCGGCGTTGCCGTGGCCATCGCCGAAGACCTGGAGCTCGATGTGATGCGGTTCGACCAGCAGTCGTTCGATATAGACCTCGCCAGAGCCGAACGCGCGTTGAGCGGATGAGCGTGCGCGGCGGAGGGAGCGGGAGAACTGGTTGGGTCGCTTGACGGTCGCCATGCCAATCCCGCCGCCGCCGTATGAGGCTTTGATCAGCAGCGGATAGCCGACCTCTTCGGCGACCGCTTCAGCGTCCTCATCGGCCACAGTCGCCGCCGAACCGGGAATCACCGGCATGCCCAGGTCGCGCATCGTCGTGCGGGCCTGGTTCTTGTTGCCCATCAATTCCATGTGTGCTGCCGCGGGACCGATGAAGGTGATCCCGCGTTCATCGCAGGCCTGGGCGAAGTGGCCGTTCTCGGAGAGCAGACCGTAGCCGGGATGGACGGCGTCGCAGCCAGCCTCGACTGCGGCGTCGAGCACGGCGTCGACGTTGATGTATGACTCAGCGACTGGCGCAGCGCCGATATGCGTAGCGCCGTCCGCCTCACGGACATGCAAGGCGTCGGCGTCGGCGACGGAGTAGACAGCGTGCGACTCGATGCCGAGCCGTCGGCAGGTGCGAGACACACGAGCGGCGATCTCGCCGCGATTGGCGATCAGAACGCGTTGAAACATGGTTACGTCTGTTGAACTAGTCGCTCAGCGTGACCAGCACATCGCCTTCCTGAACCTGGTCGCCCTGGGCGATGTGGATTTCGGCGACCTTGCCGTCGCTGGGCGCCTCGACCGGGATTTCCATCTTCATTGACTCGAGGATAACGAGCTCGTCGCCCTCTTCAACGGCGTCGCCAACTGCGGCGATCAGCTCGAAAATGGTGCCGGCCATCGGCGACTTCACATCGGCCATGGTTGTCTTCTCCGCTTTCTGCGTCTCGGGCTGGGCAGTGCGCGCTGCCGAAATCTGTTCGTGCTGGCGTACAGTATTGCAGTATGGCCGCAGCGCTCGGTATATGCATCAGGTAAGAACGGCGAGCACGACGGGAACGCGAGAAGAACCATGAGACGGGAACTGGTTGAGCAACTGGTCTGTCCGGTCACGCGCGATCCGCTGAAGCTGGAGATCGCGCGGGAGGACGAGAACGGCGACGTGCTGGAAGGGGCACTGGTCTCGGAGCGGATCAACTTCCGCTATCCGATCGAGGACGGAATCCCCAACCTCCTGCCCCCGGACATGCAGCGCCGGGCCGGTGAGTCGGTGTAGGCCTACGGCATCTCCCCCGCAAGGAAGGGAAAGGGAACGGCAACATCCACACGATGCACACGGTGTCGCGATACACAGCGATCTCTGGTCGTGCGATGTAAGCTCTTCGGAACAGCAGTTGGACTTTAATCCGGTCCCGCGAGGCCGGGAAGGTCAACGAGATGTATCTGAAGTATCTGCTTCCCACCTCTGACGTACACGCGTATCAGCCGCACAACCAGCGCTTGTCGCTGGTTTTTTCGTCTTCCCGTGCGTCTTCGCGGGCATTGTTCCCTGTCGAGGTCAGATCATGATGACCTCCATGGAGGCTGCGGCGATGGACCGCGCCATCACACGAATCGCGCACGAGATTGTCGAGCGACACCCCGACCCCGAACCGCTCATGCTGGTCGGGATGAGAACGCGCGGTGTCCCACTGGCCGAACGGTTGGCCCTGCGGATCGAAGGCATCGACAAGCGACGCGTTCCGGTGGGCGCGATTGACATCTCTCTATATCGGGACGACCTGGCACAACGTCCGCATGCGCGTATGCAGCCGTCGAGAATCCCTGAAGACATCGACGGCGCAGTGATCGTTCTGGTCGACGATGTGCTGTTTACCGGACGCTCGATTCGGGCGGCGCTGGACGCGCTGATTCACTATGGTCGCCCGGCTGCGATCGAGCTGGCGGTCCTGATCGATCGCGGTCATCGCGAACTGCCGATCCGAGCCGACTACGTCGGCAAGAACATTCCCACGCAACGCGGCGACGACGTACGCGTGTCGCTGCTGGAGTCAGACGGGCAAGATTGCGTCGGCGTGTACGAAGAGAGGATGTCGCGTGGTCGCTGACCAAGCCACTGAAACGGCGATGCCACCTGCCGCAACCGATGCAACCGATGCGTCCGATGCGACTGGGCGGATCGCTCAGCCGTCGCGAGCGCCATTCGATGAGCCGGTCACCGACTGGCGGCAGCGGCATCTGCTGGACGTCGACACTTTGTCCAAGGATGAAATTCTGCGCGTGTTGTCGACGGCCAGCGCGATGGCCGAGGTTCTGGACCGGTCGGTCGCGCGTACGCCGGCGCTGCGCGGTGTGACCATATTCAATCTGTTCTACGAAGCATCGACGCGGACACGATCCTCCTTCGAACTGGCGGGCAAGATTCTGGGCGCTGACGTGATCAACGTTTCTGGTTCAGGATCCTCCGTCGAGAAAGGCGAATCGCTGGTCGAGACGCTGAACACCATCTCGGCCGTTGGCGCAGACGCGGTCGTCATGCGACACCACGCCTCGGGCGCGCCCTGGTTGGCGTCGCGGACGATTGACGGTCACGTCATCAACGCCGGCGATGGTCAACATGCGCATCCGACGCAGGCGCTGCTGGACGCCTACATTCTGCTCCGAGAGTTTGGCGACCTTGCCGGACGCAAGGTCGTGATCGTCGGCGACATTCTCCACTCACGCGTGGCGCGATCGAATCTGTGGTCTCTGACGACGTTGGGTGCTGAGGTCACCCTGGTTGCCCCTCGTCCACTGCTCCCTGCCGCACTGGCGCCAGGCGCCACAGAGCGCGAGCATCCGCTGTCGCTGCCTTCGGTTCGGATTGAATCGGACCTCGACCGGGCCATCGTAGGCGCCGACGCAGTGATGGCATTGCGGATTCAGAATGAACGCCTGAAGGGCAAGTTGCTGCCTTCATCGGCTGAGTACGCGCGTCGATATCAACTGACTGCTGAGCGGATTGGGAACGCGTCGCCCGACGCCATCGTGATGCATCCCGGCCCAATGAACGAGGGTGTGGAAATCGCCGTTGACGTGGCTCATGGAGCGCAGAGCCGGATTGAGGCACAGGTCTCGGCCGGACTGGCAGTGCGGATGGCCGTGTTGTTCCTCCTGATTCGAGGCGGCGCATGACAGCGCTCCTGATTCGCGGCGGCAGAGTGGTCGATCCGATGTCGGGTATTGATGAGATCTTCGATGTACGGATCGCCGATGGCTGGATCGCGGAAGTCGGCGCGCAGTTACCGACAACGGATGGTGTGGAAGTGGTGGAGGCGAACGGCCTGGTCGTGTCGCCGGGATTTGTCGATCTGCACACGCATCTGCGGGAGCCGGGGCAGGAACATAAGGAAACAATCGCTTCGGGCGCACGAGCAGCTGCGCGCGGCGGTTTCACCACGATCTGCGCGATGCCGAACACCGATCCGGCGATGGACTCGGCGGCGATCATCGATGGCGTCCTGCAGCGCGCCCGCGATGTCGACTGTCGGGTGCTGCCGATTGGGGCTGTCAGCAAGGGGCGCCAGGGTTACGAGTTGACCGAGTTGGCGGCCTTGCGAGATGCCGGAGCCGTCGCGGTCTCGGACGACGGCGATGCCGTAGCAGACACATCGCTGGCTCGGCGCGCGTTTGAGTACCTCTCGGACATCGGCATTCCGTTGGCCGAGCATTGCGAGGATCCGGCGATTTCGCAAGGCGGCGTGATGCACGATGGCGCGATCTCGGCCAGACTTGGCTTGCGCGGACAGCCTGCAGCAGCCGAGCTGTCGATCGTCCAACGCGACATTGCATTGGCCGAAGCGGCGGGCGCTCAACTGCATTGCTGCCATCTCTCGACCGAGCCGGCGTTGAACGCCGTCGCGGATGCCAGAGCGCGCGGGCTGCATGTCACTGCCGAAGTGACGCCGCATCATCTCTGTCTGACGCATGACGCTGTCGCGGGTAGTGGCGACGATCTGCTCTACGACACCAATGCCAAGGTCAATCCACCGCTGCGGACCGAAGCTGATGTTCAGGCCTGCATCGACGCGTTGGCCGCGGGCATTGTCGACGCTGTGGCCACCGACCATGCGCCTCACGCTGCGATTGATAAGCAATGTGAATTCGACGCCGCCTCGTTCGGCATCTCGGCACTGGAATCGGCATGGGGAGTTGTGAACTCACTGGTCGACTCCGGACGATTGACGCTGTCTGAGGCGATTGAGCGACTGACGATTGGTCCGGTGCGTGCCTGGAACCTCGATCGTGGCGATCTGGCCGGACTGGGAACGCTGCAGGTCGGCGCGCCGGCAGACGTGACGTTGTTGTCGACCGACGCCGTGTCGCGGGTCGAGCCTGCGTCATGGGCCTCAATGGGCAAGAACACTCCGCTCGCGGGTCACACGCTGGTCGGCGTGGTCGCGGCGACGATATCTCAGGGACGCATTGTTTGGGATGGTCGGGAGCACTGATGTCAGAACACTCAGAACATATTGAGGCGGCGCTGGTATTGGCTGACGGAGCCGTATCTCGCGGCATAGCGCTCGGCGCCGCAAGCGACACGTGGGGCGAGGTCGTCTTCAACACCTCGATGACCGGCTATCAGGAAATGCTCACCGATCCGTCCTACGCAGGACAGATCCTGGTGCTCACATACCCACTGATCGGCAACTACGGCATCGACCCGCCGATCGATGAGTCGCGCCAGATCCAGGTACGTGGACTGGTCGTGCGCTCAGAATGTGATTCGCCCTCGCACCCGCGCGGAGGGATGCGCCTGCATGACTATCTGGCGTCAGCCGGGATTCCCGGCATCGCGGGAATCGACACCCGCGCGATCACGCGCCGGATCCGTCACGAAGGCGTGATGATGGGCATGATCGTTCCTGTAGATGAGGTCGAAGCTGCCCAGCGTCAGCTCTCGCAACTGCCCGACTACGACACGCAAGACTTCATCAGCGTGGGCGCCGACGAACCATACAGCTGGCGTGATGGCGCGCCGCAGACGTTGGTCAACGGCAGCGGCGAACCGGGTCCGCACATCGTGGTCCTGGACGAGGGACTGAAGTTCAACATCCTGCGCAACCTGCGGCGACGCGGTTGCCAGGTCACCGCGATGCCTCCAAACTCAGGCGTCGAGGACATCCTCGCGGTCAACCCAAACGGCGTGTTGCTCTCGCCGGGCCCTGGCGATCCACAGTTGCGAGAACTGCAGGTGCAGACCGCGACATCGTTGATCGGCAAGCTGCCGATTATGGGGATCTGCATGGGACATCAGGTGTTGGGCCGCTCATTCGGCGCCGACACGTTCAAGCTCAAGTTCGGACATCGCGGCGGCAATCATCCTGTATTGGAGGTTCCGACCGGACGGATTGCGATCACCGCACAGAATCACGGCTACGCCGTCGATCCGGACGGGCTCTCGGCCGATGTCGAGGTGACGCACATCAATCTGCACGACCAGACCGTCGAGGGATTAGCGCACCGCAGCGAGCCAGTGTTCTCGATTCAATACCACGCAGAGGCGTCACCGGGTCCACTGGACAACGGACACCTCTTCGACCGATTCCTCGACCTGATCGGCGAGGCCCAGGGAGACTGACATGACGCAAGCAACCGGCCCCGACGACGGCGCCGAACCTCAGTATCGATTGGCCACGGCCGACGACGCCACGGCCATTGCCGACGTGATCCGCGATGTCGTCGAAGGGCCGAATCCGGTCGTCTTCGATCGGCCCTGGAGCGTCGAGGAAGTCTCGATGTGGCGGCGTCGCCTGGGCAACAGCGGCGCCATTTACGTCGCCGTGGAGGGCGACACGCTGATTGGCTTCGGTTCGCTCGACTACAACACGCGCGAGCCCGAGACGGCGACGCTGGGCGTCTGGCTGCGGTCGGAGTGGCGACGGCGCGGAATCGGCACAGTGCTGGCGGAATACCTGCTGTCGCATGCCCGCGAACAGCACTTCGAGCGCGTCGTCGGATCGGTCCCGGATAACAATGAGGCTGCGCTCTCATTCCTCAGCGCCATCGGTGCGCTCGCGCCGCTGATCAATCCAGACTCAAGATTCGAGCTGCCACTGTGACGGGATCTTCGCTTGACGCTGCGAGGCTGGATGTTCGTCGGCGCCGCCCTGTGCGGGATTGCCGGCATCACGAGCCTGACGCTCGCAATGTGCTGCATCTTCGACATCATCGGCGGTCAATGCGAGCTGTGGCTGCTGGGACCATTCGTGCTGCTGCCGTTCGGGCTTGGACTCGGACTCATTGGGCGTGCCGCAGGCCGGCCTGCCGCAGCGGAATCTCCAGAGTTGGCTGAAACACAAGGATGCGGTGAACGTGAAGAAGCCTGAATCCGTCCTGATCATTGGCAGCGGCCCGATCGTGATCGGTCAGGCGGCCGAGTTCGACTACGCCGGCACCCAGGCATGCAAAGCCATGACTGAGGAGGGCGTGCGTTCGATCCTGGTCAATTCCAATCCGGCCACGATCATGACCGACGAAGGCGTCGCAGATGAGGTCTACATCGAACCACTGACTGTTCCGGTACTCAGGCGCATCATCGAGAAAGAGCGACCCGAGGGTCTGCTGCCCACGCTTGGTGGACAGGTCGGCCTGAATCTCGCCGTCGATCTGCATGAAGCCGGCGTGCTGGATGAATTCAATGTCCGATTGCTCGGCACGCCGTTGGACGCGATTCGCCGCGCCGAGGATCGTGAGCTGTTTCGCCAGGCCATGCGCGATATCGGTGAGCCGACGCCTCCGTCGGCAGTCGTCACGACGGTCGACGAAGCTCGCGAGGCATTGGAAGAAATCGGACTGCCGGTCGCGATTCGCCCCGCATACACGCTCGGCGGCACCGGCGGTGGGTTCGTCCGCACGATGGATGAGTTTGAACGGGTCGTGCAGACCGGACTGGACGCGTCGCCGATTACGCAGATTTTGATCGAACGCTCACTGCTCGGCTGGAAAGAAGTCGAGTACGAAGTGATGCGCGATGGCGCCGACACGTGCATCACGATCTGCAACATGGAGAACCTCGACCCGATGGGCGTCCACACGGGCGATTCCATCGTGGTCGCTCCCTCGCAGACGCTGTCCGACAAGGACTATCAGATGCTGCGCTCGGCCTCGCTGAACATCATTCGTTCGCTGGGCATCGAGGGTGGCTGCAACGTCCAGCTCGCGCTGGCGCCGCGACAGGATGTGGTTCCCTGGCCGCCGGAGTCGATGCGCGAAGGCGGAGGCGTTGGCGTCCCGCACGATGAACCCTTGCCGTACTACGTGATCGAGGTGAACCCGCGCGTCAGCCGATCTTCTGCGCTGGCATCGAAGGCGACCGGCTATCCAATCGCACGCGTGGCCGCGAAGATCGCCGCCGGCAAACGTCTGGACGAGATCGCCAACCAGGTCACGGGCCGAACGCAGGCGGCATTCGAGCCGGCGCTCGACTACTGCGTCGTCAAAATTCCGCGCTGGCCGTTTGACAAGTTCGAGGCCGGTGACCGCGTGCTGGGCACGCAGATGAAAGCCACGGGCGAGGTGATGGCGATCGACCGTTCCTTCGAGGCTGCGCTGCAGAAAGCGATCCGCTCGCTGGAAGTTGGCGGCAAGTCTGTCCTGTGGGAGGACTCAGAAGCCGAGGCGGAGCCGGTCAAAGCTGCCGAAACCCCGACCGACATTCGCCTCTGGCACCTGCTGGCCGCGGTGCGGTCGGATGTGCCTCTGCACGAGATCGCCCAACGCTCAGGCGTTGATCCCTGGTTCCTGGAACGGCTCGAGACGATCGTGCAGATGGAGCGTCGCTTGCTCGCGGAACCATTGACGCCAACGTTGATGCGTCGTGCCAAACGGATGGGGTTTGCCGATGAGCAGATCGCCAACCTGGCTGGCAGCGTCGATGAACGCATCCGAGAGCAACGTGTTGCATGGGGCATTAGGCCGGTCTACAAGATGGTCGACACTTGCGCCGCCGAGTTCGACGCGGTGACTCCGTACTTCTACTCGACCTATGAAGACGAGAACGAGGCCGAGCCACAGCAAGGCAATCGCGCGCTCGTCGTTGGCTCGGGCCCGATCCGCATCGGTCAGGGCATCGAGTTTGACTACGCGTCTGTCAAAGCCGCACAAGCGCTGCGCGCTGCCGGGTGGGGCGCGGTGATGGCGAATAGCAATCCCGAGACCGTCTCGACCGACTTTGATACTTCAGATCGCCTGTATTTTGAGCCGCTCGACGAAGAGGCCGTCCGCGACATTCTTGAGAACGAGGACGGAGCGCAGAACGGCAACGGCGGAGTCTCATCGATCCTCCAGTTCGGTGGACAGACGGCGATCAATCTCGCCGGCCCACTGACCAGCGCTGCGCGTCCGATTCTTGGCTCTTCCGCCGATGTCATCGATCTGGCCGAAGACCGGCGGCGATTCGAACGATTCCTCGCCGACCTCGGCATTCCCCAACCGCCAGGCACGGCGGTCAGCAGTGTCGATGAGGCCGTGCTGGCTGCCGATGCGATTGGCTATCCGGTGCTGGTGCGGCCGTCATACGTCCTCGGCGGACGCGCGATGGAGATCGTGCAGGGTGTCGGTGACTTGGCCCGCTACGTGGTGCAGGCGCAGGCCGCTGCGCCCGGGAAGCCGATCTTGATTGACAAGTATCTGGCTGGGATTGAGGTCGAGGTTGATGCGATCTGCGGTGGCCCCGGTGACGATGCGGTGTTGATTCCGGGAATCATGGAACACATCGAACGCGCTGGCGTGCATTCGGGCGACTCGATGGCTGTCTATCCGGCGCCGAATCTCCGTGCAAGTGAGGTCGCGAAGATCATCGATTACACCCGCGAGATCGGCATCGGACTCGGTGTGGCCGGTCTGATGAATATCCAGTACGTGATCATGCGCGAGTCGGATGATCATGACGGCGATGTGTTCGTCCTCGAGGTCAATCCACGCGCCAGTCGTACCGTGCCCTTCCTGAGCAAGATCACCGGCGTGCCGATGGTCGAAGTCGCCGTGCGCGCCATGCTGGGCGAGACGTTGGCCGAACAGGGCTATCCGGGCGGACTCTGGCCAGCGACACCGCTGGTTGCCGTCAAGGCGCCGGTCTTCTCGATGTCGAAGCTGTCTGGTGTCGACACGCACCTGGGGCCGGAGATGAAATCCACCGGCGAAGTGATGGGTGTCGATATCGACTACGACAAGGCGCTGAGCAAGGCGTTGATCGCGGCCGGTATGGCCGTCCCGGCCAAGGGCAAAGCGTTGCTCAGCATCGCCGACCAGGACAAGCCAGCCGCCCTCTCGTTGATTCGAGAGTTGGGCGAAGCAGGCTACGAGTTCCATGCCACCATCGGCACGGCGAACCTGATTCGTGGTCTCGGGTATGAGGTCCACGACGCTCCCAAGCGCGAAGTTGGCGGCGATCCTGACGTGATTGACCTGATTCGCTCAGGACAAATCGACATGGCGATCAACACGCCCGAGCAGATCAGCAGCAACATCCGCGATGGGTTCCATATCCGTCGGGCCGCCGCCGAGCAACGGATCCCCTGCTTCACATCCATCGATACGGCGCATCACGCCGTCGGCGCGATGCTCGAAGGCGGCGCGGACTACAACATCGCACCGCTGCCCGACTATACGGGCGGCCGGGTCTAGGGAACCGGGGAGTCAAACAGGTGCGTCGCGCCGCTGCCCGGGTGATCGAGACCGAAGAGATCTATCCCGGCACGTTCGTCACCTGGTACGACGCGCCATCGCTCTCGCAGCATGCGCAGCCAGGCCAGTTTGTGATGGTTGATCCCGGCAGCGAGCACGGAACCTTCGATCCGCTGCTACCCCGGGCGTTTTCCTACTACCGATTCCGATTCGCCTCGGCGAGGGACTCCGAGCGCCAATTCGCGCTGTTGTATACCGTCATCGGACGCGTCACAGAGCAGATGGCGAAGATGCAGGCAGGCGACCGTGTCTGGATGACCGGACCGCTTGGCCGAGGTTTCGACGTGCGACGTACGGCCTCGAATCTGTTGCTCGTCGGTGGCGGCGTGGGGATTGCTCCGCTGGTGGCGTTGGCGGATGCGGAATCCGAACGGTCATCGCGATCGCGATCAATCGTCCTGTGTTTCGGAGCGCGCAGCGCCGATGGCGTGTATCCGGCCGAGCTATTGCCGCCGCAGGTCGAGTACCAGGTCTCGACAGAAGACGGTTCGATGGGCACCCAGGGATTCGTGACCGACTTGTTTGCCGAGTACCTGACCTGGGCCGACCAGTCGTTCGCCTGCGGCCCGGTTCCGATGTTCCGGTCGATGTCGCCCATCGTCCGGCGAGACGGCATGAATCGCCCGGTCCAAATCCTGATGGAAACCGAAATGGCCTGCGGAACCGGCATCTGCTACGGCTGCGCCGTCTTCACCAAGCAAGGCGTGAAGCTCTGCTGCAAGGACGGTCCAAGGTTTGATTTGCTCGACGTTTACCCGAACGGCTAAGGGAAGCAATCGGTGCCCGCGATTCCATACGGTGGCGTGAAGGGTAACGATGAGACGGACGAGCATCTCTGGAAGCATGGCCTCACCATTTGGGACGCCGACGATGTTTGGGAGGGTCCGGCGAAGTACTTCGATCAGGAATCCAGGGCATTTGAAGAAGTGGGACCTGGGTCTCCTGCGCGTCCAGCGAGAGTCACAATGATTGGCCCAGATGGACGTGGAAAGCTACTCACGTTCATTCTGGAACCGCCAGATCTTCACGAAGAGTCTCATGTCGTGACGGGTTGGATTTCGACCCGCGGGGAGCAATCTCGCTACCATCAACCAGGAGGAAGGATGAGACGCTGATGAACGAGCATGGCGACGAATGGCACACGATGAATCCCCCCATCGAGGAGGCAGTCGAGATTCCGTATGACCCTTCGAAGAAGGGGCCGGGCACGATGACGATTGAAGTCAGGTTTGACCGGGGGGAAATCAACCGTCTCAAACGTGGTGTCCCTAGAGGCCCTGTTGGAATCACCCGATTTATCAAGGATGCTGCGCTGGCCGAGGCTGACCGGCGTGCAGCGGCTGCGGACAGCCAAGAGCTGCTGGAAGCCGACTAGCCAACACGGAGCGAATATGTCACGAGAACCTCGGTTGGTGTTGGATGGACTCGTCTTTCCCGAAGGCCCTCGCTGGTTTGAAGGCCGGCTCTGGTTCTCTGATATGCACGCGCATGAAGTCGTTGCAGTCACGCCCGACGGAGAACGCGAAACGATTGTCGAAGTGCCAAACCAGCCCTCGGGGCTGGGCTTCCTTCCCGATGGACGCCTGCTGATCGTCTCAATGATCGACCGCAAGCTGCTGCGGCTTGATCCCGACGGCTTGTACGAGGTTGCGGACATCTCCGACCTGGCGCCGTATCACTGCAACGACATGGTGGTTGACGCTGTCGGCACCGCATACATCGGCAACTTTGGTTTTGACCTCACGGATGGCTCTGCGCCGCGTGCGACGACGATTGTCAAGGTCACGACCGATGGTGAATCGTCCATCGTGGCCGATGGCATTCAGTTCCCCAATGGCACGGTGATCACGCCCGACGGAGGGACGCTGATCGTCGGTGAGAGCTGGGGTCAGCGCTTGACCGCCTTCGACCTCGAGCCGGACGGATCACTGTCCAACCAGCGCGTTTGGGCGGACTTAAGGTTCCCGCCTGATGGCATCTGTCTCGACGCCGACGGAGCAATCTGGGTCGCGGTGCCGACAAATCCCGGAGCACTGGCTCGTGTCGCCGAGGGGGGTGAAGTCCTGGAACGGATTGAGGTGCCCGACATGGGCGTCTACGCCTGCATGTTGGGCGGCGATGAACGCAAGACGCTGTTCTCGCTTGAAGCGCCGTCATCGAATCCTCAGCCAGGTGATCCGCGACTGGGACGCATTCGAGCCTTCGATGTCGAAGTCGGCGGCGCAGGTCTGCCATAGAATCCGCGGTCGACGCCATGTCGAAATCCGGTTTGAGACGCGCGCTTCGAGCGTCTAGAGCTGCATTGCCAGTTGAACTTGTTGAGGGTTGGTCGACGGCGATCTGCGCTCGGGTGAACGCGTTGGAGCAGTGGCGCCAGGCCGGAATCGTGCATTGCTACGTCGGCGCGCTGCCCGGTGAAGTGCGCACGAAGCGCTTGATTGACGGTGCGTTGCGCGATCACCGGCAGGTGATCTGTCCTCGTATTCGCCCGCACGGACAACTGGACCACCGAGAGGTGACGGAGCTGTCCCAGTTGACTGACTCCGCGTTTGGCCTACAAGAACCGGATCCGGAGTTGTGCGCTCCTGGCGATGCGGGTTCGTCGGAGATTGTGGTCGTCCCAGGTGTTGCATTCAGCGCCGACGGACATCGGCTGGGAATGGGCGGCGGCTACTACGATCGATTTCTCTCGCAGTGCGAAAGCCTACGGATCGCCCTGGCATATGAAATGCAGTTGGTCGATACGATCCCGCGAGTGAACCATGACGAGCCGGTAGATTTGATTGTGACCGAACTGCGGGTGATCACGTGTCGATAGTCCAATGGATGCCTTCGCGCCGCACGGCCGTGTTTCACGCGGTCACTGCACGAGACCATCTGGTTGCCACATTTGCAGAGATGTATCCGGCGGTCTGGGATGCCATCCAGGATCAAGGTGGAGCCGAACTGGAAGAAGTGGTCGCGGTCTATCACTCAATCGGGGAGGAAGAGTTGGTGTTGTCGGCGGGGATCGAGTTTCAGGGCGATTTCTCCCCTCGGGAACCGTTGGCGCTGCTTGAGCTGGGCGGTTGTGAGGCCGGCATGATTGATCACTTCGGACCGTACCTGTTTGCCGACTTCCGACAGACACAGGCGCAGTTGGAGGCGGAACTGGACTCGGTAGGTCGAACTCCGAGCGGCATAGTCGTTGAGCGCTATCTCACGTTGCCCGACGCGGAACCAGATCAATCCAAGTGGCATACCGAGATCTGGCTACCGCTGTCGTAGTCTGTTCCAAACACAGAGTTGCAAGTGGAGGATCGACATGCCCGAGGTTGTTCAGCTAGCTGCCAGACGCGCCGCTGTGATGCACGCCAACGCGTCGACCGAGGAGCTGCCCGCCACGTTTGCGCGCATCTTCCCGGCGGTGTACGCCGCATTGACCGAGCAGGGTGTGACCGAGATGGGCCACGTGATTGCCGTCTACCACTCGATGGACGCAAATCAGATGTCGCTTTCGGCGGGTATCGAAATTGGCGACGATGTCGAGCTCGCGGAACCGCTGGAGCTGCTTGAGATGCCAGCCTGCGACGCCGTCAAAGCTGACCATTTCGGCCCCTACGAACAGCTGGGGCAGACCCACGAGTCAATCTGGCCCTTCGTCGAGAAGCTCGGTCGAGCGCCAAGCAGTGGACCGATCGAGCGATACATCACCGATCCGGAGGCAGAGCCGGATCAATCGAAGTGGCACACGGAGATTCTGTTGCCGCTGCAATAGCGATGGTGTTCGGTAGGGGCACCCCTTGCGGGTGCCCGCTTGGCGATGGTGCTGGGTCCAACAGGGAAGGGCGCCCACAAGGGACGCCCCTACACGTGATGCGAAACTGGCGGGCCGAGTGGAGCGGGGGACGGGATTCGAACCCGCGGCCACCTGCTTGGAAGGCAGGAGCTCTACCCCTGAGCTACCCCCGCGTCGGCCAAGTAGAGCGTACCGGATGTGTGGGGGACGGGATTCACCAGTCGGTGATATTGGGGCGCGGCCAGCTGCTTGGAAGGCAGGAGCTCTACCCCTGAGCTACCCCCGCTCACCCCGATCAGCTTAGCGGCCGACCGCCCGGACTCAACGAGCCCGGGCGGTCGGTGATTTACCGCTCCCGGAGCTGACGCAACTCAGGGTCTTTGCGCAGCTCGCGGTAGGCCTTGCTCTGGATTTGCCGGATTCGCTCCCGGGTCAGGCCGAAGCGATTGCCGACCTGCTCCAGGGTGTACTCGGTGCCGTCCTCGAGGCCGAAGCGCATCGCCAGCACAGCGGCTTCACGCGGCTCCAGCCGTCCCAGTGCCTCGCGGGTCATCCCGGTGAGCGCTTGATGCAGGACTTCGTCCTCCGGCGAGAGCGCGTCTTCGTCGGCGAGGAAGCGAGTCAGATCGGAATCATCGTCCTCATCCGACACACTCTTGTCGAGCGAAGCCGGGGTCATCGAGATCCGCCGCAGCGTCCGCACTCGATCCGCGGTCTCGTCCAATTCCAGGGCGAGGTCAGCGTCGGTTGGTTGCGCCTGGAACTCCTGACGCAGCCGTCGTTCGGCTCGCTTGAGCTTGTTGATCAGCTCCGAGGTGTGTACCGGCACGCGGATCAGGTTGGCGGTGTCGGCCAACGATCGTGTGACGGACTGTCGAATCCACCAGGTCGCGTAGGTCGAGAACTTGTTGCCCTTGCGGTAGTCGAACTTCTCGACTGCACGGAAGAGGCCGACGTTGCCCTCCTGGATTAGGTCCAGCAAGTGCAGGCCCTTCTTCTGGTACTTCTTCGAGACCGAGACGACCAGTCGCAGGTTGGAGATGTACATCGTCCGTTCAGCGTCGTAGCCGTCCCACTTGGCCTCGGTCAGTCGTCGTTCGGCTCGCCGGACCAGGCCCTCGTCATGCGAGAGCAGGGCTTCGGCATCGGCCGGCAGGTCCTCAGGACTGGTGTCCCAGCCCAGCGCGACGGCCGAGCGCCGGTACAGGCGCGGCGTGACGATCGAGGAGACGATCGACAGCGCGATCACCAGGTCAGCGACGTACTCCTGTTCCAGTCCGCATTCGGCGCTGAGCCGCGATGCAAACTGCGGTTCGAGTTTGCCATCGACGGCCTCGCGGAAGCGTTCGTTCCCGATCAGCTCGTCAAACGGCAAGGCGTGCAGGTACAGCGTCCGCGCCGCGATCTCGGTAATGCGGTTCAGTTCTCCGAGCTGTCGAAGCAACTCGGCCCAGACCTGCATCGGTTTCGGTGTGTAGCCAAGCTCATCGGCCAAGCCAAGCTCGAGGGCGTCAACCCATCGCGCTCGCTCGATCGCGGCGCCCAGCTCCTGTTCCTGCTCGGCAGTCAGCAGCGGTCGGCGGCCGATCTCGTTGAAGTAGGCGCGCGTGGCGTCGATGTCCGGGTCGGCATCCAGACTGGCAGCTCGGCGGCGACGAGACTTGCGCTTGGGCGCCGCAGGTTCTGCTTCATCCGGATCGCTGGCGAAGTTCCAGGTCGGAGTCAGTTCGCTGAATCGGACCGTCGGACGCGGCGCGTCACTCATTCGTCGCCGCCAGGCGGCGGCGACGTGCTTGGTCGGCGCCCGCGTGCCGCCGATGTCGAATCCGTCAAGCGGGATCAGCATGTCCTTGGTCCCCTCCGGTGCGGTGTGTCGCTCATCGCCCATCACCTCGCTGTGCTCTTCGATCAGCGCCTCAATGTCAGCGCTATCGTGGCCGAGTCGTTGCTCGAACGTCATCCGATCCCCCTTTCGTTCAGTGCTACTGGCGATTCCTGCTGCTCTGAGCAGCAGGGTTCCAGCGCGCTCTCCAACAGTACGAAAATGGCCGCGAGTTTGTTCCCGAACCTGCAAGCAACTGCGTCCCGCTGTACGGGAGAAGTGCGCCCGCCGTCACCGACGCGGCGTCAACGTCACAAAGTGACAGTCGGGATGTGGTGAAGAGAACTGAGTCCTGGTCAGTCTGCGACGGCGGCGACCCTGTCCGCTGCCTTCTCCGCCGCTTTGCCCGGAGCGTGTCGCACATCGTCGGGCCGCATGGCACGTGTCCAGGCCGCGAATTCCAGCATGATCCCGTCGGGATCGTAGAAGTAGACGGATCGCACGAAGACGCCGGGATGGTTCTCGGCAGCGATGCCGCGCGCTGAATCGTCGTGGTTCAGAATTCGCGTACAACGCACGCCGGCGTCAATCAGTTTGTCCCGCAGCGCCTCGATCTCGTCCGCGTCGACATTGAAGGCGACGTGGTTCATCGACGCCACGGCTGTCACCAGCTCCGCCGACGGATCGAAGAACGTGTTGGGATCGGGAGACGCAATTCCCGGCGCCGGCTCGGGCGCATTGGGGAAGTTGAAGAAGGCCAGACAATCGCCGTTGCCGATGTCGAAAAAGAAGTGCTGTCCCATGTCGCCGGGCAGCTCGATCGTCTTGACCAGCGGGAAACCCAAGACGCCGCTGTAGAAGTCGACCGTGCGCTGCATGTCCTGACAGACGAGCGCCAGATGGTTGATCCCGGAGACGTTGAAGTTGCCAACCGTTGACTTGGTCGGGGAGTCAGTCGGCTGGGAGTCATTGGTCGTCATCGGTCGCGCTCCTCGGACTATGGTGGCCTCTCAGGATACTCGTCTGGCAATGGCGAGGAGCGATTGTGGGCTGGAGGACATTTCTATCGACTGGATTACTTGCGATATCAAAATCATCTATCGTGATTACCGCTAACTATTGACGATACCCGCATCATCCGTACCTTAATCAAACGTTCACAAAGGATACTCACCAACGGCTCCCACGATCGTCGTGCGAAGCCTGTCATCACCACCATGCGGCAGAGAGACCGCGAGCAGGGACTGAGCACTTCGATGACCCAGACCACCGAAATCAGTACTCCAGACGGCGTTGAAGTCGTCGGAGCAATACAGGACGGCTTCGACGCGATTCTGACCGAGGACGCGTTGGCATTTGTCGCGGGTCTGCACCGGGAGTTCAACGCGCGCCGGCAGGAACTGCTGGAGCGCCGCATGGTGCGCCAGGCCGAGTTTGACCAGGGCGGGCTGCCCGACTTCCTCTCCGATACCGAGGAAGTCCGCTTCGGTTCCTGGCAGGTCGCTCCGACACCCGAAGACCTGCAACAGCGCTGGGCCGAAATCACCGGCCCGGTCGACCGCAAGATGATGATCGGCGCGCTCAACTCGGGCGCTGATGCATTCATGGCCGACTTCGAAGACTCCCTGTCGCCGACCTGGGACAATGTCGTCAATGGCCAGATCAACGCCCGCGACGCTGTTCGTCGGGAAATCACCTTCGAGAACCCCGACGGCTCGGTGCGCACGCTCAACGAGCAGATCGCCACGCTGCTGATTCGGCCGCGCGGCTGGCACCTGGACGAGAAGCACATGCTGGTCGACGGCGAACCGGTCGCCGCCTCACTGTTCGACTTCGGCATGTACATGTTCCACAACGCCGCCGAGCGCGTCGCTCGTGGGACCGGCCCCTATTTCTATTTGCCCAAACTGGAATCACACCTGGAAGCGCGCCTCTGGAATGACGCATTCGTCAAGGCCCAGGACGACCTGGGCGTGCCCCAGGGCAGCATCCGCGCGACAGTGCTGATCGAGACGCTGCCGGCAGCATTCGAGATGGAAGAAATCCTCTACGAGCTGCGCAACCACTCCGCCGGACTCAATGCCGGTCGCTGGGACTACATCTTCTCGGCGGTCAAGCGGTTCAAGTCGCAACCGACCTTCACCCTGCCCGACCGCGTCCAGGTGACCATGACGACACCGTTCATGCGCGCCTACACCGAACTCCTCGTGCGCACCTGTCACAAGCGCGGCGCACACGCGATGGGCGGCATGGCCGCATTCATTCCATCGCGGCGCGACCCTGAGATCAACGAGATCGCTCTGACCGGCGTGCGCGCTGACAAGGAGCGCGAGTCGACCGACGGCTTCGACGGCACCTGGGTCGCGCACCCTGACCTGGTGAACGTCGCCCGCGACATCTTTGAGACCAATCTCAAGGGCGCCCGCAACCAACGCGAGCGGATGCGCGAGGACGTGAGCGTTGCCGCCAGCGACCTGGTTTCGCTGGATCAGTCCGGTGGTTCGGTTTCGGAAGCCGGATTGCGGCTGAACATCTCTGTGGCGTTGCAGTACATCAATAGCTGGCTCAACGGAGTCGGCGCGGCTGCGATCAACAACCTCATGGAAGACGCAGCGACGGCGGAGATCTCCCGTGGACAGCTCTGGCAGTGGATTCAACACAATGCCGAGCTCGACGACGGCCGCTCGATCACGTCGGACCTGTACGAAACGCTGCGCGACGAGGAACTGGCTTCGCTGGGCGGCTCGGAAGAATCACGCTTTGGCGACGCGGTCGAGATTCTCGACCAACTCGTACTGACCGAGGAGTTCCCTGAGTTCCTTACCTTGCCCGCCTACGAATACCTCGACTAGACCATTCGGCTAGACCAAGAGGACATGACAGGTCAAAGTAGGCGAGCACCCAACCACAGGCATAACGGCTAGACCAAGCCGCTGAGAGACGTGAACCGACGCCAAGGTTCGGCCACGTACAGCCACGGAGGATCCCTGATGACGACGAACGGCACGAACGGGACGGGCAACCCCCTGGACAGCGCCGCCGCCGCACTCGAACACGAGTGGGCGACGAACCCGCGCTGGGCGGGAGTACAGCGGAACTATACGGCCGCCGACGTACTCAAGCTGCGCCCCTCGCTGCTGCCCGAATCGGCCCTCGCCCGCAATGGCGCCGACCGACTCTGGAAGGCAATGCAGGACACCGACTTCGTTCGCACGTTTGGCGCTGTCACTGGCGCGCAGGCTGTGCAGATGGCCAAGGCTGGACTACAGGCCATTTACGTCTCTGGCTGGCAGGTCGCTGCCGACGCCAACACCTCGGGTCACACCTATCCCGACCAGTCGCTCTACCCGGTCAATAGCGTCCCCTCGCTGGTCAAGCGCCTCAACAACGCGCTGATGCGCGCCGACCAGGTCGACCGACTCGAGGGTCGTGCCAGCGTGGACTACTACCTGCCGATCGTGGCCGACGCCGAAGCAGGCTTCGGCGGTCCGATCCACGCGTTCGAGCTGATGCGCAACATGATCGAAGCTGGCGCCGGCGGCGTCCACTACGAGGACCAGCTCGCGGCCGAGAAAAAGTGCGGGCACATGGGCGGCAAGGTGCTCGTCCCCACGGCTCAGCACGTTCGCACGCTGCAGGCAGCTCGCCTCGCAGCCGATGTCATGGACGTGCCCACCATCTTGATGGCGCGAACCGACGCCCTCTCGGCGACGTTGATGACGACCGACATCGACGAGCGCGACCGCGAGTTCACCACTGGCGAACGCACGGCCGAGGGTTACTTCTCGGTCACCGGCGGGATCGACTCCGCGATCGCTCGCGGTCTCGCCTTCGCCCCGCACGCTGACCTGATCTGGTGCGAGACCTCGGTGCCGGACATCGGCGAGGCCCGTGACTTCGCGCAGGCGGTGCAGGCCGAGTACCCGGGCAAGATGCTCGCGTACAACTGTTCACCCTCCTTCAACTGGAAGCGCCATCTCGACGACTCGACCATCGCGAACTTCCAGGAACAGTTGGCCGACATGGGCTACAGCTTCCAGTTCATCACGCTGGCCGGCTGGCACGGGATCAACTACCACACCTTCAACCTCGCCAGCGGCTACCGCGACCGCGGCATGGCCGCCTACGTCGAGCTGCAGGAAGGTGAGTTCGAGGCCGAGGCCTATGGCTACACCGCGACCAAGCACCAGCGCGAAGCAGGCACGTCCTACTTCGACGAGGTGCTGCTCACGGTCACCGGCGGAGACGCCGCCACGACCGCGCTGAGCGGCTCGACCGAGGCTGCCCAGTTCACCGAGGAAGCCGTCGCCGCACACTAGTCCTGACGACTTGGCAAGTAACCACGAAGCCCCGCCATCGGCGGGGCTTCGTCGTCAAAGTGTTGTGATTCGAAATGCCTGAAATCCCGTATCGCGGCGTCACTAGCAATGATGTGACCGTGGAAGAGTTGTGGGCTCATGGCCTCAGCATTGACCATGCCGATGATGTCTGGGAGGGCCCGGCAAAATACTTCAATCAGGCAGCGCGGGAACAGGTTGACGATGCTGGCATCCTCAGACGCCAACCAGCTCGTGTGGTGATGATTGGCCCCGATCGAACTGGCCGGATGCTTACCTTCATCCTTGAAGCGCCTGGAGGGGACTCAGTTGCGCATGTGGTCACCGGTTGGCCGTCGGACAATGAGGAGAGAGTACGCTACCAACGGCCAGGAGGTAGGATGAGACAACGATGACCGATTCTCAATCTCGCAGCCGTCTGCACATCATGAGTCCACCGATCTCCGAAGCGGAAGAGATTCCCTACGATCCCGCCAAGAAGGGTCCTGGGATCATGCGTCTTGAGATCGAGTTCGAGCGGGACGAAATCAACCGACTCAAGGCGAGACATCCTCGCGGACCACTGATTCGCTTCATCAAGCAGGCGGCGTTGGAGAAGGCGGATGCTGAGGCGGCGCGTCAGGCCGAGGCCAGTGTTGAGGCCGCCGACTGAGGCCGTTCTGTCAAGTAGACGTGTTCTGTCGGTCTAGCCTGACCGCGTGACTTGGACCGACAGGATGATACATGCCGCTTCTGCCCCCCCCCCCCCCCCCGACTTCGGCTCGTTAGTGGGCCGAAGCTGCTGATTGGGCTGCTAGCCGCGGCCGCTGTTCTGGTGGCATTGGGTCTCGTCTCCTCCGACGCGCGAGCTGCTGACTCGCCGACCGAGACCCTGGAACTGCATCCCGGCGACAACTTCGTCGGCTGGGTCGCCGAGCCGATCGCGGCCGCTGACATCTTCGAGCAGATCTCTGCCGCGACGCTGATCTACACCTGGGACGCGGACTCGCGCTCGTATCGGTACGCCATCCGCGACGTCGGCGGCACGCTCGAGCGGCTCGACCCGGGGATGTCCGCGCGGATTCGGATTGACGGCCGAAGGTCGGTCAAGTGGGAGCGTTCGCTCGAGCCAGCCAAAGGGATGGTGACGCTCTATACGGGTGTCAATTGGGTCGCATGGAATGGTCGCGACGAGTGGCCGCTCGACCAGGTCGCGCGCGGGTTTGGGACGTCACTGGTCAGCATCGAGGTCGAGGAACGCGGCATCGTCTATCAGCCCAACGACAACATCGCCGAGGCCATCGAGCCGCTGACCGGTGAGTCCGCCCTCCGTCGAGGCGATGCCCTGAGGGTCACAGTCAATCGGGACCTGCGCTGGCTCCAACCGACGGGGATGATGCCGAAGATCGTGTTTGTCGGTGATCCACCACAATCATTGCAGGACAAGATCACTTCAGATGCCCGACGCGTCGTTGATTTCTTCGCGGAGGAGTTTGCGGTCGAGAGCGACTTCTCGGAAGTAACTCTGTTGTTCTATCACAGCATCGACGCAGCAGTCGAGTACTTGGAATCCGGTTCGGAGATCTATTGGCGCAATCCGCCAGGTTGGCTTCGCGGCATCTTAACTGAAGGTAGCCAAGCAACCGCTTGGCCGTGGGGCTTCTACATGTCTACATGCGCCTGGCAAACTCCGGAGCCGCAACCTTGCAACCACAAGGCTATCGAAACTCTGACTCACGAGTGGTTCCACATCTTGCAGGATCAGCTAGCGGCGAGAGAGGCGTACCTTGTTTCACCGCAATGGATGACAGAAGGAACCGCTATGTGGGTGGAATGGCTGCTGCCTGCGGATTGGCGTGCTGTTCCTTATGAGAGGGATCACAAGTGGAAGGTTGAACAAGCCTCCAGAACATCGGTAAGCCTCCAGAGCGTCGAAGAGCGGAATGGACATTGGCAACATCAGATGGGACCGCTAGCAATCGAGCGCTTGGTCGAGCTGAGCAATGAGGACGCGGCTTTGGAGTTCTACCGCCAAATGCATCCGCAGATCAGCGGAGCGGAGAGACTCTGGATGCAGAATCCTCCGTGGCAGGAAGCATTCGCAGCCACGTTCGGAATCAGCGCCGGTTCGTTCTACGAGGAGTTTGCCGCTTGGCGCGAGACGCTACCAGCGCCCTCTCATCGCTATGATTACTACCAAGATGATGTGAACCTTTCGGGAACACTACGTAACCCAGATCGGTCACCTGCAGTTCATTTCATACTATTCGCTGCGCCTTTGCGCGGGAAGTTTGTCGCAGACGACCTTCAACGTGTAGCAATTGTGGACGACGAAGGTGCGTTCTCCATTGGAGTCACGCCGGATACGACTCAGCGAGTCTGGTTCATGCGAGAAGGTTGCACGCTCTGGCTGACTGACGATGGTCTCACGACCAAGGAGCCTGAAGCAAATCAGTATCGTGACCTGGACACCCGCGATTTGCCCGATTTGAACTTAACTCTGCCCGAGGGAGCCTGCGAGAACGAGTTAAAGGCAACTGTGCTGCCTCTCCGCGGTGATGACCGATGGATGCAGATTTTGCTATACAGCGAAGATGGGAACCAGTGGTTCCACACCGCACGGGACAGCTCTTTCACAGATGTCGTCTTCGCGCCGGAGCCTGGAAAGTACCGAGTCAGGCTGTATCTCGATGGCTGCGTGTTGTGGTATCACGAGATGGGACTGGTGGGATCCATGAACTCTGGTCAGCTGCTTACGTTGGGGGAAGAACCAGTGTCGATCACATTCCGTATTCCTGACACACGCTGTGTGCGACAGATTAGTGGAAGGGTCACTGGCAAAGAAGGTAATGGGATCGAAGGTATCCAATTGGTCGCTTCGCACGACGACTCTATTGCGTTTAACGACCCGACGACTGATGCGGATGGCACGTTTGTCATCACCGTCCCGGATTCGCGAGACTACAGTCTCTATTTCCAGTGGGAGGATTGCTATGTCATGTATACCGAATCAGGAGGAACCGCAACTTGGGAAGACCGCACCCCAATCACCGTCGCTGACGAGGACCTGACCGGAATTGAGTTTGTCGTCCCCAGCGATCCCTCGTCGCTCTGCGAGTGAGGGCTGCGCTAGCCTGTGGATATTGCACCGACCCATGAGAGGACTTTTCCAACATGACCAACAGCCCGCATTTTGGCGTGATGGTTCCGCAGATCAAGCGCACCTGGCGGGAGACGCGTCGCGCCTCCCTGGCCTTTGAGGAGATGGGCTTCGACTCGCTCTGGGTCAATGACCATCTCTACGGCCCGCAGTCGCCTGCGATTCCGATGCTCGAGGCTTGGACCCTGGCAGCCGGCATCGCCGCAGCGACCGAGACCTCTGAAATCGGCACGCTGGTGACGCCCGTCGGCATGCGCAACCCGGCCCACACCGGCAAGATGATCGCCACCGTCGACAACATCGCTGGCGGGCGCGTGATCCCCGGCTTCGGCTCCGGTTGGATGCCGCGCGAGTTCACCGACTTCGGCATGCCCTTTGTCAGCACTCGCGACCGACTGCGCCAACTCGAAGAGGGCCTGCAAATCTTCAAGGGCATGTTCGACGCCGATCAGGACGAGTTCTCGTTTGAGGGCGAGTTCTTCCACACCGAGAACCTCGTCACGCAGCCCAAGCCTCCGCGCGACATGCCGATTCTGGTTGGCGGTGGCGGCGAGAAAGTCACGATGCGCATCGCCGCGCAGTACGCCGACATCTGGAACAACTCGGCCGGTTCCCAGGACGACCTCGAGCACAAAGTTTCGGTCCTGCACGGCCACGCCAAAGCACTGGGCCGCGACCCGTCCGAGCTACGCGTCTCGCAGCAGTGTCTGGTCACGATCGTCGAGGACGACGCCAAGGTCGGCCCGATGGTCGAACGAGCCCAGAAGATCTTCGGAGGTCACATGGGCAACCCGGCCGGCGACATGGCCCTCACGGGCACGCCGTCGATGATCAAAGAGAGAATCGAAAAGCACGTCGAGCTCGGCTGTGACATGTTCATGATCGAATTCTTCGGCCGAGACACCATCGAGCCAGCCCAGATGTTCGCAGAGACTGTGATTCCTGAGTTCCGGTAGACGCAATGCTGGTTCGCCTGGGGTGCGCTCTGGTTGCTGCAGTCGTCACACTGTTGGCGGCTGGAGCAGTGCTCGCTTCAGCTGAGGAGGGCGAGGGCGCGGCGTCGGAACAGGCATCGTCGCCGGTCCTGTTGCCAGGCGACAATCTCGTCGGATGGGTTGGCGAATCCCGCTCAGTGGTCTACATGAGGCGTCAAGTTTCGGCGATCGAGAAGGTCGCGGCATGGGACGCGCTGCACCAACGTGAGTATGAGCCCGCCGTGGTCGAGCCTGGCATGGGCGTTCGGATTGTGGTGTCGGGCGAAGAACCGATTGAGTGGCAACCGCCAGAGACACCAGTCAAGAGTCGGCTGTTGTTGCGGCGCGGACGCAATCTCGTTGCCTGGTTGGGACCAGACGATTGGGCCATCGATCGCGTAGTGCTTGGGATCGGTCGCGCGTTGGTTCGTGCTCAGTGGAGTGATGCAACCTACGCTCCTGCGTCAAGCGTGAGCATCGAGCCCTTGCCAACAGTACGACGCGGAGAGGCGCTCTGGATTGAGGTCTCGCGTGACGTCCAATGGCTCCAGCCAGCGGGGATCATGCCCACGATCAAGTTCGCCGGCGCGGTGTCGGCGGAGGTACAGGCAGAGGTGCGTCGAGACTCGGTCGACGTGATGAACCACTTCGCCGATAGATTCAGTCTGCAGCCAGACGGATCGATCCTGACGGTGTACGTCGCGGCCGATGTGGAGTCCTTGGTCAAGGTGTTTGAGGCTGATGGACTCGAGACACGAGGTCTTCATGAAACCTGGTACAAGGCCGGGGGCTGGGCGAATGCGAATGGCTATGTAGTGCTCAAAACCGAGTACTGGGAACAGGTCTTCCGAAACTTCCGAACTTGCGGGAATGGAGAGTGTTCCAGAGGTCGAGGGATCATGGCACACGAGTATTTCCACTCCATCCAACAACAGTTGAGCGATACCGAAGCGCCAACGTGGTTGGTTGAAGGAGGCGCGGACTGGGCTGAGGCAGGCCTGATGCTCCAAGATGCAGGCTCGACTTACGACAGCGAATTGATATCGAACCGAACAACAACATATGGCGGGTATAGCTGGGCAGACGGTCCCCCGCTTGACCACACCGAACGACGGCATGATCAACCGTGGGCCTATACACTCGGCGCGCTCGCTTCGCAGCAGTTGGCATCGCGCAGCGGCGAACAGTCGCTGGTCGAGTTCTGGCGAGCGCTACTGCCGGTGCAGTTGGGGCCGCTCGGGCGCTGGACATCTGATCCACCATGGCCGGTGGTCTTCCAAGGCGTCTTCGGGATTACGGTCGATGACTTCTATGAAGAGTTTGCTGAATGGCGCGGGGGGCTCGCGGCGAACTCAGTCAAAGGGCGTGTCATCGGACCAGACGGTGAGGGCCTGCCGTACGTCAAAGTCGTTGGTCGTAGTCAACGCTTGTCTGACGAACATCGCTATGACTACACCGAGACGCTTACGGATGGACAGGGAAACTTTGATTTGGCCGTGAACGAACTCGGCGTGATCCAAGTCGGCGTAGACCTCGGCGGCTGCGAGGTCTACTACACCTCCAGCGGGGCCGTGTACAACTGGGAACATGCCGAAACGCTTATGCCGTCATCGGGAGGTGTCGAGAGGGTCTCCATGGCACTAACGAACGAGACTTGCGTCTGGCGGATCAACGGAGTGCTAGTCGGTCCGAATGGGAAACCACTTACCGATGTCCGTGTGTTGGCTGAATCTGAGTCTGCGAGGGTCGGAGACAGCACAGATACAGGCGGTGTGTTTGAAATCGCGGTCCCTCTCCCTGATTTGTACCGACTGAGCATCTGGCTCGATGAGCATGATTGCCGGGTCTACTATCGGCGCGGAGACCCGGCGGGGAGCTGGAACCAGGCTACGCAGGTAAATATCGAAGATCGCGATGTGAGTGGCCTTAAGTTCCAATTGGTCGACGGCCTCTGCAGTTTGAAGATCACGGGTCAGCTGCTGGACGCGAATGGTGTTCCCATCCCTGATGTCAGCGTGTGGGCCAACAGCGATGACGGTGGTCACGGGTCTGCTGGGACAGACTCCGATGGCGGATTCTCCGTAGCAATTTCCGAACCAGGTCGCTTTCGGGTGGCCGCACGTATCGATGGTTGTACCGTCTTCCATCGGCGCGGCGGTGTCACGAGTATGTGGGATCGGGCGACCTTGGTGCGGGTGTCCAGCAAGGATGTCTCCGACGTCACGTTGCAACTTGCTGACGGAATGTGCGAGCGACGCATATCAGGCAGACTGTTGAATCCTGATGGAAGTCCCCACACCAATCAGTGGGTCAGGGCGAGCGGAAGGCAAGGATCGGGTGGAGCGCATTCTGGTGCTGACGGTTCGTTCGCGTTCGCTGTCCCAGCAAGCGGGACTTATCTGATGGAAACCGATTTCGCCGAGTGTCGGATCCACCACAGCAATCGGGGTCCGACTGAGCACTGGAACAGCGCCAGGCAGATACGCGTCTCCAACGCCGACGTCACCGGCATCGAGTTCCGTCTGCCCGAAGACCCCGCGACCTTCTGCGACTGACCTCAGCCTCAGCGCGGTACCATGGCGCTGAACGTATGCGATGCGGGAGGTTCTCTGATGGCTGCTACATACCGACTGGCCTACACGATGCGGGAACCGTGCGAGGACACCGGGGAGATGTTCCTGGCGGAAGTGCCCAGTCTGCCAGGATGTTGCGCCTGGGCCGAGACGCCGGAGGAAGCGCTCTGGATATTGGAGGGCGTCGCCGAGGCGTTCATCGCCTCCCACATCAAGCATGGCGACCCTCTGCCTCCTGAAATCGTTCAGGTAGGCGAGTTGCTGGTGTCGGCTTGAACTACAGGCAAGTGACGAAGAAGCTACGGGCACTCGGTTGCCATTTTGACGAGCAGGGACGCGGTTCGCACGAGACTTGGCGAAACCCCGCAACGCAAAAGCGGGCGACGATTCCCAATTGGCGCAGCACGGACCTCAAGCCCGGCACCCTTCGAAAAATCCTGCGCGACTTGGAAATCGACAAACGCGACTTCGATCAGGCCTGAGGCGTCCTTGACTGGACTACGTACATTGGATCGCTCTGGCCCTTGGCGGGGGAGATGTCGTGCCATTGGGGCGGGTCAAAGGCTCCCGAGTAGTGGAAGTAGGCCCCGACGAGCTGGACGTGGCCTTCATCCCCCATTCCTTGCCAGAGTCGGACGGCTTTGGTCGGGAAGCAACGGTTTGAGAAGGAGACGATGCAGCCTCCGCCGGGACGCAGGATGCGGCCGATCTCTCGGAAGACCTCGAGCGGCTGCTTCAAGTACTGGACAGAGACGGCGATGGTGACGACATCGAATTCGCCACCGCCGTAGGGCAGGATGGGATCAGCGTTGAGGTCGTGGACGACCCACTCGGTGAGCTGAGGGTTCTCGGCCAACTCCTCGGCGTTCATACCGAGGCCGGCGACGCGGTGGGACTCCAGGTCGTCGGGGTAGTGCGAAATCCACGACGACATCAGGTCGAGCAGGCGGCCCTGCTTCGGTAGGAACTTGGCGTAGTGGGCGCGTAGCGCGTCGATCGCCGCATCATCGATGTGGGTAACGAGTCTCGGGTGGACGTAGAAGTTCGTGTCAGCAGACTCGTCGACACGTTGAAAGTGGGCATCTTCAAAGGAGGCGTCAGTGGGTTGGTCGGTCATGAGCGAGCGCCCCTCACCCCCCGCCTTCGCGGGGGCAAGCTCTAACCCTCTCCCCCAGGGAGAGGGGACCGAAACCGCTTCGTGCGGAGCGGTTAGAACTTTGGCGGTTTGGGCAGAATGTAGGCGGCTGAGAGACCGAGCAGGATCGCTGCCATCGTGATACCGATCACGATGGCCACGATCTGTCCGATATGCAGTCCGCCGCCCCCGCTTTCGCCACCGGCAGCCATCACCGATCCGCCCAAGAGGGCGGCAGTGATGAGTGCCAGGGCAACGGTTGCGGTTCGCAACATGTGTGTCTTCGTCCTGGGACTAGAAGGGGTTGCTCATCTGGGCAGCGTGGTCGACGAAGTGCCACATGGCGCCCTGCATCAGCATGGCGACCGGCGCGGCGCCGAGGCCTTCGCCACCAGCCGACTTGCCAAGCTCGTCGTCCTGGACGTGCTTGACCTTGCTCTCGGCAGCGGAGACGACGGCGTCGAGCGCGGCCAGCGCGTCTGCGGCGGTGGGCATTTCGGTGCTGCTCAGCGGGTTCTCGGGGCCGTCGTAGCCACAGGCGGCGCAGATCCCGTTGGCGAACATCAACGTCGACGGAATCACGTGCTCGGCGACCTGGCGCGGCGACCAGCCGGCCTCGCCGTCGTCTGCAGTGCCCTTCGCGGTTTCCCAGTTGGCCTCGGACACCTGGATGGCGGTGCGCAGTGCGGCGACACCCCCGTGGATTCCTGCGCGCAGTTCGTCGGCAGTCGGCATAGCGTGTACTCCTTGGTTGGGGTCTGGTTGATCAGGCTCTTCGGGCAGCATAGGGTAGCCCCGACTACCCTGACCCAGAGATCACAATCCTCAACGACGGGTGATGCAACGGGAGGAACCGGCCATGGCGTTTGGAATCGGACTGATCGGTGCAGGCGGCAACCAGAAGCTGCGACATATTCCCGGATTCCGCGAGATCAACGACGTGGAGATCGTCAACGTGGTCAATCGATCGCGCGAATCGGGTGAGCGAGTTGCCGCTGAGTATGACATTCCGAAGGTCTCGGAATCGGTCGAGGAACTACTCTCCGACCCGGCCGTCGATGCAGTCAGTATTGGTACCTGGCCCTACATGCATCTTGAGTACACGAAAGCAGCGCTCGAAGCGGGCAAACACGTGCTCTGCGAGGCGCGCATGGCGACCAATGCCACCGAAGCTGAGGCGATGCTCGCGCTCGATCGCGCGCATCCCGACCTCGTCGCGCAACTCGTGCCTGCGCCGTTCGACTTCGGTCTGGGCCAGACAATCAAGCGGCTCTGCGAGGATGGCTCGCTGGGCAGCATCATCGAGGTCCATCTGACGCTGCTCAACGGCTCGGGTCTGGACGAATCGGGACCGCTGCATTGGCGTCACCGAAGCGACTACTCCGGACATAACATGATGCAGCTCGGCATCTTCAACGAGACGATCCAGCGCTGGCTCGGCGATACGACGCGCGTCACGGCGCACGCTCGAACGTTCGTGCCCAGCCGTGTCGATGAGGAGTCCGGCGAGCGTTACAACATCGTGATTCCCGACAGCCTGGGGATCTTCGCCGATATGGCCAATGGGGCGCGCTGCACCTATCGGGTCAGCGCCGTGACTGCCGGCGCTCCGCAGCCGCCGAGCATCGACATCTACGGCTCTGAGGGTCGGCTGCACTGGCGCTTCGGGGACACGGGCGAGTGGGGCAAGCACGGCGAGGACGTAACTTCAATCGTCGCCGATCCCGGCACTGCGCACGACTGGCAGGTCGAGTATGACTTCATGCGCTCAGTCCGAGACGGGGTCCCAGTTACCCTGACCAGCTTCGCCGACGGAGTCCGCTACATGCGCTTCACCGATGCCGTCTGGGAGTCGTGGAGCACGGGTCAAAGCCGCGACATTGAACCATTGACAGATTAAGGACGAGTCATGGCACGGATCGTCTCGCTACTGCCGAGCGCCACCGAGATCGTTTGCGCGTTGGGCGCTGGCGACGATCTGGTGGGTCGGTCGCACGAGTGTGATTATCCGCCCGAGGCGCAACATCTGCCGGTGCTGACCAGTCCCAGGTTTCTGCCTGGCGCTGCCAGTGGAGAAATCGATCGCCAGGTACGTGAGCTGGCGCTTGCGGCTCGATCCGAGGACGCCCTCGGCGTCTACGCGATTGACATGGATCTCTTGCAGGATCTCGCGCCGTCGCACATCGTCACGCAAACGCAGTGCGAGGTCTGCGCCGTCAGCCTGCGAGACGTGGAGCGCGCCGTCGAGCAACTCACCGGATTCGACACGAAGCTGATTCCGCTCGCTCCCAACTCACTCAGTGACATATACGACGACACGAAGCGAACCGCCGACGCGCTTGGGATTGCCGAGCGTGGAGAGGCGCTTGTCTCGGACCTGCAACGCCGGATCGAACAAGTTCCGGCAACGTCGAACTCACCACGCGTTGCAGTCGTGGAGTGGGCCGATCCGCTGATGACAGCGGGTCATTGGACGATGGAGCTAATCGTGCGAGCAGGCGGTGTACCGGTGATCGGCGAACCTGCTGGTCCGTCGTTGCACTTCGAGATGTCTGATCTGGCCGAGGCGGACCCGGATGTGATCATCATCGCACCATGCGGCTACGACCTGGAGAGAACGCGTGAGGATGCGAAGCTGCTACACGAGCGCGAGGACTGGCGACAGCTCCGAGCTGTGCGCGAAGACCGCATCGCGTTGATCGACGGAAATCAGTACGTCAATCGACCTGGCCCAAGAGTGGTGGAGACGCTTGAGATCATCGCGGAGATCATCAATCCCGATGTCGATGAGCATCGACACGAAGGAATCGGTTGGTTGCGCTTCGCTGGCTGAGCAGAAGTCAACAATCGTGTTTCGCCATACCCGCGCTTGCCGGAGGCCTTTGACTACTTTGCTCCCCCTCGCAGGGGGAGCTGTCGCGGAGCGACTGAGGGGGTCCTGCTGGCGCAGGTACCAGATAGGGCTTGACGGAGCAGGACCCCCTCCGCCTTCGGCACCTCCCCCTGCAGGGGGAGGAAAGAGAATATGCAAAGGTCTCCGCTTGCGGCGGGTGTATCGCGATTTGCACCACAGAACGACAACGGAGTTGGTCTCCCAATGGGAAACCCTTCTCTTCGAATTGGCGACTGATGCCGTGTGCGTCGAGATTCCCGCGACGGAGCGCGGGAATGACGGAGATGGGAACGTAGCGCTCAGGTAGCCGTTTGGGATTCAGGGAACCTGTTACAGCGTCCCGAGCCAACCCACGAGGATGCGGTTAAGCTCCTCTGGTTCTTCTTGCTGGGTCCAGTGGCCACAGTCTTCGATGTGGCCTCGCGATAGGTTGGGAATCCAGTCCTCCATGCCTTCGGTCATTGAGGGGAGCAGGACTCCGTCTTTGCCGGCGGTGACCATCAAGGCCGGCTGCTCGATGTTGTTGCCATCGACAGCGGCGTCCCACTCCCAGTTTCGGCCGTGATTGCGATACCAGTTGAGTCCGCCCCGGAATCCGCTCTGCTCGAACGCACTGACGAAGGTGTCCAGGTCTGCTTCGGTCAGCATGATCGAGCGCTCGGCGTCGTCGGGCAGGCCGACGAGGAGGCCGCCTCGCTCGCGCACGCCGGAGGTCATACCGATCACGTCGAGCCGGTCCTCAGGCTTTGAAGTGCGCAGCATCAAGGACATCGTGCGACGCACATTGCCGCCGAGTTCGGCCTCGGCCACTCCTTCGTCCTGGAAGTAGAGCTGGTAGTCGAAGCGGCCCGGGTCCATCTTCATCGCCTCGAGTGGATTAATCGGCGGTCGTCGGCCAGCCGGCGTGTTGATCCCGGCGACGGCGCGGACGCGGCTTGGGTGATGCTTGGCCATGTTCCAGATGACGGCGCCGCCCCAGTCGTGGCCGACGAAGACGGCCGATTCAATCTCCAACGCGTCGAGTAGCGCGACCATGTCGGCGCAGATCAGTTCCTGGGTGAAATCCTCGGCGTTGGGCGGTGAGTCGGTGCCGCCGTAGCCGCGCATATCCGGTGCGATGGCGCGGAATCCGGCCTCTGCGACCACTGGAATCTGATGTCGCCACGAGTACCAGAGCTCGGGAAAGCCATGGCAGAAGACGACGGCCGGGCCTTCGCCAGCCTCGGCAAAGTGCATGTTGATGCCAGTGGAGAGATCGATCTGGGAGTGAGTGATGTCGGTCATGGGATTCCTCGCGTCTGAGTTGGCGAATCGGCGTTTGTTGCTTCTGCTCGCATGATCATACGCAGATGCCTGCGCTGCGGGTACCGTGGCTCGGACAGGAGTTGGGCATATGAAGATCGAGACACCGAACTGGGCCACCACGACCGCCAGAGACATCGAACGCGGCGTCGATGATGCCATGCGGACCGTGGACCGACTAGCGGATGAACTGGTCTCTGTCCCCGATGGTCAGCGCACCTTCGACAACACGGTGTTGCCGCTTGATGAGATTGGCAATGTGCTGAACCAGGCCTCGGGTCAGTTCGGCTTTTTTTCTCAGGTCGCGGCCGACGATGACCTGAGGGCCGCTGCCCATCAGCACGAAGAGCGATTGAACGTCTTCGCTGCTGGGATCGGGTTTCGCGAGGACATCGATCGTGCTCTCAAGGCCTATGCGACGAGGGCCGAGCTGGAGGCGTTGCCCGATGACGCTCGACGGCTGTTGGAGTTTGCGCTGCGTGACTATCGTCGCAACGGACTCGAACTGCCCAAGCAGACGCGCGACGAACTGAAGACGTTGCAGGAACAGCTTGTCGGCCTGGGCATTCAGTTTCGCAAGAACATTGATGACTACGAAGACTTCGTTGAGCTCAGCCGCGATGAACTCGATGGTCTGCCGGACGGATACATCGAGCGACTGCGGACTGTTGAGGTCGATGGCGCCGTTCGCTACAAGGTCGGGCTGGACTATCCCGAGCTGCATCCGTTCCTGGACAGCGCCCACGACGCCGAGCGACGGCGGGAGCTGTTTCATAAGAACCACAACAAGGCGTCCGAGGCCAACATTGAGATTCTCGAGGAAGCACTCGACGTCCGCGCGGATATGGCTCAACGACTGGGATTCGAGTCATGGGCCGCCTATGCACTCGAGATCAAGATGGCTAAGCAGACCCATGCCGTTCTCGACTTCCTCACTGACCTCGAAGAGCGGTTGCAGCCGAAGCTGGCGGCCGACCTGGACAGACTTGCACAGGAGCAGGAGCGCCGTACCGGTGAACAGAGGCCAGTAGATATCGCCGATTGGCGCTACTACACCAATCAGGTGGTTCAGGAGCAGTACCAGGTCGATCCGTTTGAAGTCGCTGCATACTTCCCACTCGACGCTGTGCTGGACGGGATGTTCAGGATCTACGAAGAGTTGGTAGGCGTCAGGTTCGTTGCACGTCCGGATGCAACGGATGCTGCCTGGCACGAGGATGCGCAACCGTTTGACATCGTTGATCCGTCCTCCGGGGAAGTACTGGCACGCTTCTACATGGACCTCTATCCCCGACCAGGAAAGTTCGGACACGCCGCGGCGTTCACGCTGCGCGGCGGTCGGCGGCTGGGTGATGAGTATCAGCGCCCGATTTCCTCAGTCGTGGCCAACTTCACCAAGCCGACCGAGACTTCTCCGTCGCTATTGCGACACACTGAGGTGGTGACGCTGTTCCATGAGTTCGGACACATTCTGCATCAGACCCTGACGACCTCTCGTTTCACACGCTTCAGCGGAACGCGTGTTGAGCGTGACTTTGTCGAGGCGCCGTCGCAAATGCTCGAGCACTGGTGCTGGCAGCCGGCGATGTTGGGCGGCTTCAGTCGACATTTCGAATCAGGCGATCCGCTGCCGACCTCGCTGATCAATCGGATGATTGAGGCGAAACATACGTCATCGGCGATTGCCACATTGCGGCAGGTGTACTTCTCGCGATTGGACTTGGCGTATCACTCGGAGTCGGGCAAGAGCACTGACGATATCGCCCGCGAACTACATCCGATTACTGGTTTCCCGTTCCCCGAGGACACGCACTTCCAGGCTGGTTTCGGTCATCTCTTCGGCTACGATGCGGGCTACTACGGCTACTTGTGGTCACGTGTGTTTGGCGACGATATGTTTACGCGGTTTGAAGCGCCAGGTGCGTCGGTCGCCTCGGTGGGCGCGGAGTATCGCCGAAGCATTCTCGAACCCGGTGGAACCGCAGACGCGGAGCACTTGATCCAGCAATTCCTGGGTCGGGAGCCAAGCGCCGACGCGTTCCTGCGCGAGCTCGGATTGGGCACGTAGTGTTTCGGAAGTGAAACACTCGCGTGGGGACATGTCTGGCTATGATGGCATCTCTCGCGCTCTTGCACATCTTGGTCTTGTATACGCTTGCCGTCGTGGTAGCTCTTCCACTGAGGCCTATCGTTGAGCCATGTGGTGTTTCGGCAGACTTGAGGCTGATCACCTTCGTCTCTGAGACTAATGGTGTGCAGGCGCGAATATGGTCGCTGAGTCCCGTCTATGGGTGGATGGAAGCTACAGGTTGGCCGGTTGTGCTCACTCCGCAATGCGGTGATCGATCGATTCTGACAGTGGTAGATCCAGAGTCTGGGACGCGTTACGGGTTGCTAACGATACCGAAGGGTGTTCGCATAGAATACTCTTCCCAACGGCAGGGCCTGATCATGGTCCATGCTCACGACGAAAGCCAACGGAGTATCCCCGCCTTTGTAGGGCGCTTTGTTCCCGCTGAACCGAAGCTGGCGGTGGATGCGGCAATCCAGCTTCGAGAGCCGCTAGCGTTACGACTCACGTATTCACAGGCGCGGGTCCTGATAACAGTAGGGCCATCTTCTCAGTGGATAGCCATAGAGGAGCGTCAACAATACGGAACGTACCAACGGTACCGCTCAAACTCATACGGCCAACAGTTGAGGTTAGTTGGGAAATCGATACCAGCCGATGGCCCGATTCCGTACCCCGATTTCGGGGAAGCCGAGGAATCTCCTGATGGGCAATGGCGTGTGGAGATGACTGGTGATGAGCTTGTGTTGAGATCGACCTCCGGTGAGTCTCATTCGTTTCCCTATGCCCCTCCGCACAGTGTGCATTGGGCGCCTGACAGCAGCGGTGTCGTGTTTCCGACAGGCAGTGGACGGCTCGTGGTGGCCTCAGTGGATGGGACCGAACGGCAAGTGAGTGCTGGCGATTACGGTTCTCTCGTGCTGTTGGGATGGTCGCCTGCGGGAATCGAGTATGTGGTCTGGGGTGGAGTCTCCGACCACGAATAGATTCATCGGAGGCAGCAGGTAGACTGCCTGAGGACGCGGTCTCACGGAGTCGACCGCTGAGGAGGACGACCATGCCCACGATTGACACCATCGAGCTGGCGAAGACGCGTTTTGGCGAACTGCTCGAAGCTCAACAGGCGCGGGTGGATGGAATCAAGGCCGAAGGCGAGCCGACCGATTTCACCGCGCTCGACCACATTGAGATCGGCGTGCTGGGCGGCGACGGCATTGGTCCGTCGATTGCGCATGAATCACAGCGCGTGCTTGAGGCGCTGTTGGCTGACCAGGTGTCGTCGGGACGCGTCACGTTCCGCACCATCGATGGTCTCACGATCGAGCGTCGCGCCGACGAACTGGCGGCGATTCCCGAGGGCGTGCTGAAGGAAATCCACGAGTGCGATGTCACCCTCAAGGGTCCGACCACGACTCCGGAGCAGGGCGACGGCTGGCCCAACATTGAGTCGGCCAACGTGGCGATGCGCAAGGTCCTGGATCTGTTCGCCAACGTGCGACCAGTTCGCGTGCCGGCCGAAGGCATTGACTGGACGTTCTTCCGCGAGAACACCGAAGACCTGTACGCCGTTGGTTCCGAGGGGTTCTCGATTGGCGACCTGAACATCGACTTCAAGATTCTCTCGAATCCCGGATCCGAGCGGATCATTCGCGCCGCGTTCGACTATGCCCAGGCCAATGGCAAGGACTCCGTCACGATCGTCACCAAGGCGAATGTGATCAAGACTACCGACGGCGCCTTCCTCGACGCCGCCAGGAAGGTCGGCGAGGACTACCCAGGGATCGAATGGGAAGGGTGGTACATCGACATCATGACCGCCAAGCTCGTCGACCCGAAGCGCCGTTCCAACTTCCAGGTCTTTGCCCTGCCGAACCTCTACGGCGACATCCTGACCGATGAAGCGGCCGAGTTCCAGGGCGGCGTCGGCACGGCCGGCGCGGCCAACATTGGCACGAAGACGGCGATGTTCGAGGCGATCCACGGCTCAGCGCCGCGCATGGTGCGCGAGGGTCGCGACATCTACGCCGACCCATCCTCGATGCTGCGCGCCGGAGCGATGCTGCTCTCCCACATTGGCTTCCCCGAGCTGGGTGGCAAGCTCGACAAGGCTATGGACCTTTGCGGTCAGTACGAGAAGGAACTCGTGATGACCGGCCGCGACAGCGGCGCAACCACTGCCGCATTCGGCGATTACGTGCTGGCAACGGTCAACGATTCGTCTCTCGACGATCGCTGGACGGCAGCGATTGAGGCCGTCCGCGCCGGCGCGTAGAGTCTGCGTAACGGATCACAGGTCTACACATGGCTGACTCAGTTCGCGTAGAGCGAGCCCGAGCGGAGCGTGCCGAGGCTGGTCGCAAGACGGCGGTTGCCCGGGCGGATTCACTCGAGGAACGTGCAAAGAAGTCCGAGAAGCAGGCCCGCGACCTGCGTGGTCATCTCGACATGCTTGCCGGCCGGTTGTCGAAGGCTGGCGAGGAAGTTGAGCCGCTGCGCAATGAGCTGCGCGAGGCCAAGACGGAGTTAGAGTCGCTGCGCACGACGGCCGCGGCTGCGACTGAGTCTGCGGAGTCGGCGCAGTCTGAACTTGCTGGACTGAAAGTACGAGCGGAAACAGCGGAGCAGGAACTCGGTCGACTGCGAACGGAACATCAGGCCCTGACGGAGAAGTCGACCTTCTACGAGCAGGCAGCGAAAGAGTCGGCCTCCTCGTTGTCGGCAGCATCGGCGGCGCAAGTTTCGGCGGAGAGCAAGGCGACAGAGTTACAGGCCACCCTCGATGAACGGCACGAGGAATTCCGGCAAGAGCGGAATCGCCTGAGTCGTGAGAATGAGCGGCTGCAGAAGCAGGTGGAGCAGCTAGAGGCGCAGATAGCAGAGTCCAGCGGCGGTCTCGGTGGGGCGCTGCGGCGCCGGTTCGGCGGATAAACCCCCACCCCGCAAGGGTGGGAATGACAGAGTTGGTGTTGGTGGCAGGACCTTGATGTGTTAGCGCAATACTGCCGATCCTTGGCGTGGTGGCTACGATCAACAGATGCAACGCCCTGACTTTCGCACTGCCGCGGCTGAACGTGTCATTGTGCTCGATGGCGCGACTGGTACTGGCCTGCAACTTCTGGACTTGTCGCTCTCCGACTTCGATGGTCTCGAAGGCTGCAACGAGATTCTCAATATCTCCCGACCTGACGCTGTGGCGGCATTGCATGAGTCCTACCTCGACGCCGGCGCCGACGCTGTTCTGACCAATACCTTCGGTGGTTCGGTGGTCACGCTCGGCGAATACGACCTGTCCGAGCGGACTCGCGAGATCAACCGTGAATCGGCTCTCATTGCTCGCAGCGTGGCCGATCGTTTCTCGACGCCCGAACAGCCGCGCTATGCCTTGGGCTCGTTGGGACCCGGGACCAAGCTGCCGACACTAGGACACATTGGCTTCGATGAGATCCACGCGGCTTACCTCGAGCAGGCGCGTGGGTTGCTCGAAGGCGGCGTCGATGCGCTGCTGGTCGAAACGGTGTATGACCTCCTGCAAGGCAAGGCCGCGATCCTGGCCTGCAAAGACGCGCTGGCCGAGTTCAATAGCTCCACGCCGCTGTTTGCCACGGTGACGATTGAGACCACCGGTCAGATGTTGGTCGGCAGCGAGATTGGCGCGGCGTTCACATCGCTCGCGCCGCTCGGCCTGGACGGGATCGGGCTGAACTGCGCCACGGGCCCCGACCTGATGCACGAGCCGCTGCGCTATCTGTCGGCCAATGCCGAGACGACGCTGCTCTGTTCTCCCAACGCAGGGTTGCCGCGCACAGAAGATGGGCAGATGATCTACGACCTGACGCCGGCGGCGTTGGCTGAGGCGCATCAGACATTTGTCAGCGAATACGGCGTAGGGATCGTCGGTGGTTGCTGTGGCACGACACCCGAGCATGTCCGCGCGATGCGCGAAGCGATGGATGGTCTGACTCCCGCAGCACGACAGCCCGAGCCGGAACCTGGCGCGGCCTCGTTGTTTGTCTCGACGCCGTATCGACAGGACGCCTCGTTCCTGATCGTCGGCGAGCGGGCCAATGCCAACGGATCGCGGCGATTCAAGCGGCTGTTGCAGAACGAGGAATGGGAGCAGATGGCGAATGTCATCCGCGACCAGGCCGCCGAGGGCGCGCACGTCGCTGATGTCTGCGTTGACTTCGTCGGCCGCGACGGCACGCCGGATATGGCCGAGCTGGTCTCGCGAGCGCGTGGGCTGTCGACGCTGCCACTGATGCTCGACTCGACCGAGCCGCAGGTGCTCGAAGCTGGACTGAAGCAACTCGGTGGCAAGGCACTGGTCAATTCGATCAACCTCGAGGACGGCGGCAAGCGGCTCGACGAGACGCTTTCCTCCGCGATTCGCTTTGGCGCCGGTGTCGTGGCGCTGGTGATCGATGAAGAGGGACAGGCGAGAACCTGTGATCGCAAGCTGGAAATCGCGCGTCGCCTGTACCGAATCGCGACCGAGGACTACGGACTCGCGCCTGAGGATCTGTTCTTCGATGCGCTCACGTTGCCCGTCAGCACGGGCCAGGAGGATCTGCGCAAGGACGGACTGGAGACGCTGAACGCGGTCGAGGCGATCTCTCGTGAGTTCCCACGAGCCCAGACAATTCTAGGCATCTCCAACATCTCCTTCGGTCTCAATCCTGCCGCTCGGCAGGTGTTGAACTCGGTGTTCCTGCACGACGCCGTCGAGCGCGGGCTGAAAGCAGCCATTGTCCACGCAGCGCAGATTCTGCCGATCAATCGGATCCCGGACGAGCAACTCGACGCCGCACGGCGATTGATCTTCGATGAGTGGATCGAACGCGCTGACGGTCCCGTCGATCCGTTGCAGGCGTTTATGGCCCTGTTTGAAGACCAGAAGGCGGCAACGCAGGAGCGTGAGAGTCTTGCGGACCTGCCGCTGGAGGAGCGGTTGCACCGGCGCATCGTTGATGGTCAGCGCGAAGGGCTGGAGGACGACCTCGACGCCGCGCTGCGCAAGCGTGAGGCGATACCGATCATCAACGAGCTGCTGCTACCGGCGATGCAAGAGGTCGGCGACCTGTTCGGCGCCGGCGACATGCAGTTGCCATTCGTGTTGCAATCGGCCCAGACGATGAAGAAAGCCGTCGCCCATCTCGAGCCTCACATGGACAAGCTGGAATCGACCAGTAAGGGCTCGATCGTGCTGGCCACGGTGCGCGGCGATGTCCACGACATCGGCAAGAACCTGGTTGAGATCATTCTGTCGAACAATGGCTTCACGACGATCAACCTGGGCATCAAGCAGCCGATCTCAAGCATCATCGAGGCGGCGATCGAGCACAACGCGGACGCGATTGGTCTGTCGGGGCTGCTGGTCAAATCGACACTGGTGATGAAAGAAGACCTGGAAGAACTGAATCGACGTGAGCTCTCGGATCGTTGGCCGGTCCTGTTGGGCGGCGCGGCGCTGACGCGCAAGTACGTCGAGTGGGACTTGCGCAATACCTTCCACGGCGATGTCTTCTACGGATCTGACGCGTTCGACGGCCTGCGAATCATGAACGCGTTGAGCGACGGCATCGAACTCGAGGCTCAGCCAGTTGAGCCGGTTGCTACCCCCGCGGCCAGCCGGTCAGCTCCGACCGCAACCGCCGTGCGATCGACGCTGGCCCCGGCCCTGACAGTTCCCGTCGCTCCATTTCTGGGGACCAGGGTCATCCGTGGACTTCCACTGACCGATGTCTTTCCCTATCTCAATCGAACGGCGCTGCTGCGCGGCCAATGGGGATTCAAAGGTCGTGATGTCGAAACAGCGGCGAGCGCGGAACTCGCGCTGTCCAAGATTCAGCAACAGGCGTTGCGCGATGGGATTCTCGAACCCGCAGTGGTCTACGGGTACTTCCCGGCTCAGTCAGACGGTGACGACCTGATCGTCTACGAAGCTGAGGATGCA
Source organism: Dehalococcoidia bacterium (assembly GCA_964291515.2). Classification (GTDB taxonomy): domain Bacteria; phylum Chloroflexota; class Dehalococcoidia; order Bin125; family Bin125; genus Bin125. The sequence continues at coordinate 1,969,107 of OZ219805.1, read as the reverse complement.
AGGATCGAAGCGGTTCGGTTCAGCTTCCCGCGACAACAGGGCAAGCAGGGTCGCTGCCTGGCCGACTACTTCCGCTCCGTCGACTCTGGCGAGATGGATGTGATTGGGTTTCATGTGGTCACGATGGGCCCTCGGGTCGGTGCATACGCGCAGGAGTTGTACGCCAAGGACCGTTACCAGGACTACCTGTACTGGCACGGATTCGGCGTTGAGATCGCTGAAGCGCTGGCCGAGTACTGGCACCGGCGGATCCGCCAGGAGCTGAAGATTGACGGTTTGGACGGCGCGACGCCCGAGGAGCTAATCAAGACCAACTACCAGGGCGCGCGGTACTCATTCGGTTATCCCGCATGTCCCAACCTCGAGGATCAGGCCTTGCTCTGGCAACTGCTCGATCCGGAACGGATCGGCGTGCGGCTGAGCGAGGAGTTCCAGATGCACCCGGAGCAGTCCACGTCGGCGCTGATCGTGCATCATCCCGAAGCGCGCTATTTCAGCATCTAGTTCAGTATCTAGGCCGTCGGCGCGATAGGATGCGTTCGGTTGAACTCAATGTGGGAGAGGTTCCGAGGGTGAAGATGCAGGCGCTTCATGGCTGATCTGTTCCGACCGCGTTGGCGCGAGGGCAACGACCCGTTCCGCCGGCTGGTCGTCCAGACCACGATGCGTTTCATGGAGGTCGAAGCCGCCGGCGGCATCGTGCTGGTCTTCGCCGCCGCCGTGGCTCTGATCTGGGCCAACGTCGACTACAGCTCCTACGGGGACTTCTGGCACGCGCACATCAAGCTGGATCTGGCGATCTGGTCCTTCGACCAGTCGCTGCAACACGTCATCAACGACGTCTTGATGGTCGTCTTCTTCCTCGTCGTTGGCGCGGAGATCAAGCGCGAGGTGACTCACGGTGAACTGCGTAGTCCTCGCCAGGCTGCACTGCCGATCTTCGCAGCATTGGGCGGCATGCTGATTCCGGCCGGTGTCTACGCCATTCTCAACACCGGCGGCGACGGCTCCTCCGGTTGGGGCATTCCCGTCGCCACCGATATCGCCTTTGCGCTGGGTGTCCTGGCGCTGGTCGGACGCGGCGTGCCGATCCAACTCAAGGTGTTTCTGCTCACCCTGGCGGTCGCCGACGATGTCGGCGGCATTCTGATTATTGCGATCTTCTATTCCGAGTCGATCCAGTTCGAATGGCTGTTGGGCATGGTGGGGGCGGTGGCCTTCCTGTTGCTGCTCAAACAGTATGGATTCCGTCACTTCGGGATTCACCTGATCGGTGGCGTGTTTCTCTGGCTCACGCTCTGGGAAGCGGGTGTCCATGCCACGCTGGCCGGTGTCATGCTTGGCCTGATCGTGCCAGCCGACGCGCTATATGGGGACGAGGGGGTCTCGCGTAGGATCGACTATCTCCTGCAACGCTTGCGCTATGTCCAGGAGGATCCTGACGAAGCAGTGCGCGAGCATGACTCACACGAAGCGCTGCGCAACATCGAGCATGTCGCGCGAGAGGGTCTGAGCCCGCTGGAACGCCTGGAGGAAGGGATGGCGCCCATTTCGGCGTTCGTGGTCGTCCCCATTTTCGCGTTGGCCAATGCTGGCATCCATATCACCGGCGAGAGCATCGAAGCAGCGCTCAGTTCCAACATCGCCTGGGGCATTTTCCTGGGCCTGTTGCTGGGCAAGTTCGTTGGAATTCTTGGCGCCTCGGCCATCGCGATCAAGCTGGGCATTGCATTCAAGCCTGAGCAGTTGCGCTGGCCACATCTGGCAGGCGCATCGCTGCTGGCCGGCATCGGATTTACGGTGGCGATTTTCATCGCCAATCTCAGTTTCGACGCCGAGCAGACCGAACTGCTTGAAGCCGCGAAGATCGGCATATTCGCGGCGTCAATCGTGGCGGCGGTGCTGGGTTACGCAATCCTGCGCGGCGTCAAGCCGCGCTTCTAACCCGGGAACGGGCCAATCTGAGACGGGTCCAGTGACGAGGGATGAGGAATCGCCGCCCCGCGTCGAGAGCGGAGCTGCCGACCAGTAGTGCGCTACACTTTCCACGGCAGAATGCCTGAAGCGCCGTTGTGCGCGTCAGCATCGTCGCCCTGAACGACGGAAATGAGAACGAGCGCCAGAGAGCGCCAAACCAAGAGGAGGCGGAATTCGTGCAAGCGGTGAAATATGCCCGCGCCGGCAGCGTGGAAGAGGCGGTCAGCCTCCTGCAAGACGGAGGCGACACCGCGCGTCCGCTCGCAGGCGGAACTGATGTCATCGTGCAGGCGCGGGAGCGCACACGAGACATCAACCTGTTCGTCGACATCAAGCACATTCCTGAGCTCATCAGCATCGAATACTCGGCCGACTCCGGCCTGACGATCGGCGCAGCGACGCCGTGCTACCAGCTCTACGGCGACTCCACGATCTCGGAGCTCTATCCGGCGCTGGTTGACTCGACCACGCTGATCGGCGGCACGGCGATCCAGGGACGCGCGTCCCTGGGCGGCAACCTGTGCAACTCCTCGCCCGCAGCCGACGGCATTCCGTCGCTGATTGTGCTTGAGGCGCAGGTGGAGATTGCCGGCCCAAACGGTCGCCGTACTGTCGCGGTTGAGGACTTCTGCACCGCGCCAGGACGCAATGTCCTCGGCGACGGTGAATTCGTGGTCAAGTTGCACTTCCCGGCACCTGCCGAAGGCTCGGGCGCGCGATTCCTGCGCTTCATTCCGCGCAACGAAATGGATATCGCCGTCGCCAACGCCGCGACGCAGGTCCGCCTGGCTGCTGATGGCACCGTCACCTGGGCGCGTGTATCGGTTGGCGCGATTGCGCCGACGCCGCTGCTCGTTTCGGATGCCGCCGACGCATTGGTCGGTCAGCCGCTGAGCGAAGAAACGATCGCCGCCGCCGCCGCCGCCTCGAGCGCTGTGGCCAACCCGATCACTGACATGCGTGGCAGCATCCGCCAGCGAGTGCATCTCGCCGGCGTGTTGACCGAGCGCACGATCCGACAGGCCGCTGAGCGCGCCGCCTGACCATCAGATTTCATCGAACAACGGAGGAACATTGTTCATGACCACCACCGAGCACATTGTTGTCAACTGCACCATCAACGGCGAGCAGCAAGTCTTCCTGGCCAACGAGCGCGATTCGCTGCTGGAAGCGTTGCGCGACCGGATTGGACTGACCGGCGCCAAAGAGGGTTGCAACAACGGCAACTGCGGCGCCTGCTGCGTCAACATGGACGGCCGAATCGTGAATAGCTGCCTCGTGATGGCAGCCGAATGCGAGGGCTCCGAAATTCGGACCGTTGAAGGACTCGCCACTGGCGACCAGCTCTCGCCCTTGCAAAACGCCTTCCTCGAGCAGGCGGCGCTGCAGTGCGGCATCTGCACGCCGGGCTTCCTGGTCGCGGCCGAGTCGCTGCTGGAGCAGAACCCCGATCCGTCGGAACACGAAATCCGCTACTGGCTGGCTGGCAACCTGTGTCGTTGCACCGGCTACGACAAGATCATCAAGGCAGTCCAGCAGGCTGCCGGACAGAACGTCGTCTAATCCTGACGGCTGCAAGCCGTCTCAACTCAGGCATCACACGAGAGGACTCTTCGCATGGTTACCGCTCAGTCGCAACCACAGTCGGCAGAAACCGAGAAGTACAACGTCATCGGGACGCGACCGATCCGGCACGACGGTGTCGACAAGGTCACCGGGGCGGCGCAATACGGCGCAGATCTCAACCTGCCTGGCATGCTCGCCGGTCGTGTGCTGCGCAGCCCGCACGCACACGCAAGGATCGTCAGCATCGATACGTCCAAGGCCGAGGCGCTCGATGGCGTCCTCGCGGTGATCACCAACGCCGACTTCCCTCGCGCTTCCGACGAGGTGATCGACACCGGCGAAGGCACGGCCCAGCTCAACTGGGTGCTCGACAACGTCATCGCTTCGGACAAGGTGCTCTACAAGGGCCACGCGGTGGCCGCGGTCGCCGCGACCGACCATCACATCGCCGAAGACGCCATTGAGCTGATCGACGTCGAGTATGAACTGCTCACGCCGGTCCTGGATGTGCGCGACGCGATGGTTGACGGATCGCCACTGCTCCACGAGAGCCTGCACACCGGCTCGATGGATGGCTCCAAGAGCGACAACCCCAGCAATACCGCGTCTCACCTACAGTTCACCAAGGGCGACCTGGACGCAGGCTTTGCTGAGGCTGAAGTGGTCATCGAGCGTGAGTTCGAGACCTCGATGGCACACCAGGGCTACATCGAGCCGCACAACGGCTCGGCCTACTACCGCGCCGACGGCACGCTGGACGTCTGGACCTCGACGCAGGGCGCGTTCGTGGTTCGTGACTCGGTCGCTCCGCTATTGCAGCTTTCGCCGTCGCAGGTCAAGGTGACGCCGATGGAAATCGGCGGCGGCTTTGGCGGCAAGATTCCCGTCTACCTCGAGCCGCTGGCAGCACTGCTCTCGCAGAAGACTGGCCGCCCGGTCAAGCTGACCATGAACCGCGAGGAAGTGTTGCTCGCGACCGGCCCGACCTCGGGCACGTACATGCGGGTTCGCATGGGCGCCAAGCGCGACGGTACGCTGATCGCCGCCGACGTCCACCTGGCGTTTGAGGCTGGCGCGTATCCCGGCTCACCGGTCGGCGCTGGTGCGATGTGCGCCCTCGCGCCCTATGACATCCCCAATCAGCGAATCGACGGCTACGACGTGGTCGTCAACAAGCCGAAGACCGCTGCATACCGCGCCCCCGGCGCGCCGCAGTCCGAGTTCGCGACCGAGTCGGTGCTGAATGAGCTCGCTGAAGAGCTGGGCATCGACCCGATCGAGATCCGCATGAAGAACGCGGCCGAAGAAGGCGCACAGCGCGCCGATGGCTTCACCTACGGCGTGGTCGGCAACGTTGAGTGCATGACCGCCGCGCAGGAGTCGCCACACTGGCAGTCGGAGCTTGAAGGACCGAACCGCGGTCGTGGTGTGGCCCAGGGTTTCTGGTTCAACATCGGCTTCGAATCCTCGGCCTACGCACAGGTCAACGGCGACGGCACTGTTCCCCTGGTGCTCGGCTCGACCGATATCGGTGGCACTCGCGCCTCACTGGCCATGCAGCTCGCCGAGACGCTCGGCATCTCTGCTGAGGAAGTGCGACCGCACGTGGTCGACACCAACTCGGTTGGCTACACGCAGGTCACCGGCGGCAGCCGCACCACCTTCGCCGGTGGCTGGGCCGCCTACGAGACCGCCATGGACATCCGTCGCCAGATGGAAGAGCGCGCTGCCGTGATCTGGGAGTGCGACGCCTCGGATGTCACCTACGGCGATGATGCGATCATCCGCGGTCCCGCCGACGAGGACGGCAACGACCAGCAGCTCACGTTCAAGGAGCTCGCCGCTCAGCTCGCCTCGACCGGCGGTCACATCGTTGGTCGTGCCGACGTGAACAAGACCTCCTCAGGTCCGGCATTCGCGACGCACATCGTCGACGTTGAGGTTGACCCCGACACTGGCAAGGTTGACATCTTGCGCTACACCGCAGTCCAGGACGCCGGTACGGCGATTCACCCCGCATATGTCGAAGGACAGATGCAGGGCGGTGTTGCACAGGGCGTCGGCATGGCGCTGAACGAGGAATACTACTACGACGACTCGGGCGACCTTAAGAACGCCAGTCTGCTTGACTACCGCATGCCGACTGCGCTTGACCTGCCGATGATCGAGCCGATCATCGTCGAGGTGCCGAACCCTGGTCACCCCTACGGCGTCCGCGGCGTCGGCGAGGTGCCGATCATTCCGCCCGCCCCGGCCGTGCGCGCCGCGATTGCCAACGCAATCGGCGTACACATGTCGGAGCTGCCAATGTCCCCGCGCGCCATCCTCGAAGCGACGGTGCTCGACGAGTAGCGACCCGCGCAGGCGGCAAATGGTTACCGTCCTCATTCCCCAGCCGCTCAGGACCCTCACCAACGGTGAGTCGGTCCTGACGGCTGAGGGTCACAACATCAGGGCGGTCATCCGCAACCTCGCGCCGGACTATCCGGAACTGGCTGAGCGCCTCGTTGACGGCGGCAAGATCGGCCGAGGCATATCGCTGGCCATCAATGGAGACGTGGTCTCGACAGGTCTGATCACCAAGGTCCCCAAAGGAGCCGAAATCGCAATCGTGCCGCAAATCAGCGGGGGCTCACTCGGTCACTTCTAGTTCCAAGAATTGGATGATCGCTCGCTCGACTCTTGCCAGGTCCGCTGGATTCAAATGTCCGATGCACCGGCCCAGCCGCGATTGCAGGACGGTTGTGACCAAGTCCGCCCTCGCCACAGATAATGTGATCAGCCCGTTCTCGTCAGAAGGTTGAATTCCAGCACGAAACTCATAGGCAGAAGAAGCAGTGCTGCTCAATGGGCAGATGGTGATTGAATCTGCCGTGCTGTGTCGGTTTGACTGAATGACGACAGCCGGACGTGGCTTAGACAGGAAGTCGCTCCCGCCGACGACTGTCCATAAGTCTCCTCGATTCACGCCTCTTCTTCCTTGTCGGACCAAACTTCACTAAGGTGTGAGTCCAACCAAGCGAGAATCTCTTGCTCTTCATTCAACTCAGACTGCTGCAGGTCTGTGAGTTGTCGGCGCGCTTCGGAAACAAATGTTGGCGAATCGCAGGCAGGCAGCCAAAGTACGACTGGTCGTAGTCCGATGTCCTGCTGTTCGCGGACTTCGTCAATCGACGGCCAGTACATCGTGACCGCAAAAGGAGGCTCAGGCATGAACAAGCTCGTTTCGCATTCAATTTAGCCTGTTGTGCTACCTGCGGTCTGCCGTCAGCACTGCGATCGAGGCAGTGAAGCCGTGGAGGTAGTTTTGTCCTCCGACGGGGCCGATTTCTCCGTTGCAGAAGAATCCGGCGGTTGGTACGGGACCGAAGATTTCGCTGAGCGCTCCTGCGTCGTGGTCCGGCTCTCCGAAGAGCCCACGGCCTCGCCCGTTGCATGAGCAGAGGAGCGCGCCCAGGACTTCTTCTTCAGGAGTGAGGGCGTCTCGGAGATCCGAGAGCCTGGTCCGCAGATCGTCGTCGGCTGCCTGGGCGTCGCGGAATTGGAACTGGAAGGTCTGGCCGACTCTGGGGATTGCATTGATCGAAACGGTGCCCTGTTCGCGGTCGGCGCCCATCATGTTGCGGATCAGGAAGTCGCCTCGTTCGTGGGACTCCTTGTATTCGTCCATGGCGAGGCCGACCAGCAGATTGCGCACGGCTCGCTCGCGAGTGGCATCGTCCAACTCGGAGAGCGTCTCTTGCAGGACTTCCAGTGCAGGACGAGAGCCCAAAGACTTGACAGTGTTTGCCTCGCAGTCAGTCACGATCCATGGCTGACCCAGCGGCTCTGCTCCTTGCGCAACGACAGGTCTCACCGAGACTCCCTGCAGCCCCATCATCGCCGCGCCGCCCATCAGCACGCGGTCGTCGATGAAGACGGCGCAGCCTTGCTGTTGGCGATGAGACGAGGCCATGCCGCCCAGCAGTACGATTTCGGGACGCAACTTTTGCAGGTGTGAGACGAGCTGGTCGGTCATGATCGTGAACGGATTGCTGAACAGCAGCCAGGTGCCAGGTCCGTCCTCAATCGGCGTGAACAGATCGTCGGGCATGGATTGTGGATCGACGGCAATCGGGGTCAGCTCCGCACCGGGAAGGGAGAGTCCCAGGATGGCGATCGCCGATCCCTCTTCCGCCTCAAGTGAAGATCCGATTACGCTCTGACCCGATGCGCCAATCAGATGGCGAGCGCCTGTTTGTTCTTTGAGACGGGCGATAATCTCTGCATAGTTGCCTGTGTATCGCGAGTCGACGAACACGAGCAACAGGTCTGGTGTCGCGGTGAGATCCATGCCGCGTAAGGCAGAGTCGCAGGCTGCTTCCCACTCTGCTTCGAAGGCGACTGCAGCCGATGCTCCGGCAGTTGTCGTCCGTACTGTGGCCTGTCCCGGACCGCTCGAGCGACGGACCGTTTCGTCTGATGTTGACGGTTGGTTAGACATTTGAGCGTTCCGTTCGCTGAGGGTGCGGCTAGCATTTCAAAGGGTAACCTGCGGGTATGACTCACATAACTGATACTTCCGAGCCATCTGACAAATCAGATTTATCCGACTTGCCTCATATGACGTCGCTTTCCGGCGACGTTCTCGACGAGATTGCTGAGGCCGCGAAAGCACTGGCCCAGCGCGGTGGCGACATCTTGATGGATCGCTTCCACGCCACGATCGAGATCTCGTTCAAGGGGCAGAACGCCCACGATCCTGTGACCGAGGTCGACCACGCGATCGAGGACATGATTCGTGATGAGGTTCATCGGACATTCCCTACGCATGGAGTGCTTGGCGAGGAACGCGACAATGGTGGTCCAGCGGATGCCGACATTGTCTGGGTGATTGATCCGCTCGACGGCACTTCAAACTTCATCAATGGGATTGGCATGTTTGCCTGTTCGATTGGCATCCTTCACAAAGGAACGCCGATCGCGGGAGCGCTGTGGTTGCCATCGAATCGATTCCTGGTTCCCGGCGTGTATCACTCGAAAGCCGGCGAGGGACTGATGTTCAATGGCGATGCGGTGGATTGCGGCGCGCCGGCGCTGCAGGCTGCGTCACGTTTGAGCACTGTTCCCGCCGGAACCGGAGGAGTGACTGGTCCCGCCGGGCGCCGGTTTGGCATCGCCCGCACATTCGGCAGCACGGCGACCGAACTGGCGCTGGCTGCTGAGGGATCAGTGCAGATGGCGCTGTTCGATGGCTCTCGGATCTGGGATGTCGCCGGTGGCGTCTCCCTCTGTATCGCGGCTGGACGCGCCGTCTACACCAAGGGCCGGGGCAGCGAAGAGCGTTGGCGTCCGTTCACCAGGTTTGGCGACAGGATCGATGGTCCGGTCAATATGGAGCGGTTACGTAAGTGGAGTGATCCGCTGGTCGCAGGCGACGCATCAGTGTTGCCGGCCTCGGCCGCTGCGCTGAAGAAAGAACAGAGCGTCACTGCGACGGCGAAGCGCGCCGCTGTGAAGAGTGTCAAGCGAGCGTTCCCGAATCTTCCGCTGCCTTCTTATCCGTAGCGCGGCAATGACGGTGCTTGCGCAGCCCGATGTCAGGCGTGGACGACTGGCAGGACCTCGTCAAAGAGGCGCTGTGACTGATACATGATGGCGTCGTCACCGCGTGCCATTGGTCGCATGATGAATTTGCTGACGCCTGCAGCTCGGTACTCATTGACTCGCTCGAGGATGTCTGCTTCGGTGCCGACGGCGAAGTAGGTGTCGGGATTGACTTCCGGCAGCCTGGCCTTGATGCCCTTGATGGTCATCTGCACGTCCGGGTCGTCCCACGAGCCGAAGTGGTAGCCGAATCCTGCGCCGAAGTGGTCGGGTTCGTAGTCGGTGCGCCCGGCCTCGGCGAGCGCGGCGCGGATCTGTTGAATGATTGGTCCGATCTCTGGCGCCGACTGGACCCCTGCGACCCAGCCGGTGCCAATCCTCGCCGTACGACGGATGGCGGCCTTGCTGTGCCCGCCGATCCAGAGCGGTAGTGGACTCTGTACCGGGCGCGGCGAAATGGTGGCGTTGTCGTAGGTGAAATGCTCGCCGTGATAGGTGAATGATTCCTCGTTCCACAGCCCGTGGATGATGTCCAGCATCTCGTCGGCGATTGGTGCGCGCCCGCGTAGCTGACGGTGAGTGATGTTCCACTCGGGGGCAAAGGCGCCGCCGACACCGAAGGCCGGCAACATGCGGCCGTTGGAGAGGAAGTCGATCGTCGCGCACTGCTTGGCCAGCACCAGCGGGTCGCGGAATCCCACTACGACCACATTCATGCCGAACTTGAGCTTCTCGGTGCGCGCAGCCAACGCCGCCATGAAGGTCATCGATTCCAGGATCGGCTCCCGCGAGATCAAGCGGTCGGTCTGCCAGATCGAATCGACGTTGTGCTCTTCACAGAGGTCGATCCAGCGCCACATGGTGTCAACGTCGGAGAAGGGGAAGTTGGCCAGTCCCATACCAATCCGGTCGCTCATGATCAGGTCCTCCAATAGTCGTCGTCTATGCCTCCAGCCTAAACGGTGGGTAGCGGTCAGTAATCAGCAGGAATCCGTAGGCGCTGATCCGCAGCCAGTAGCGGCCCACGCCGACGACGAAGTCAAACAGCGGGCGCGGATAACGTCCCGTCGCCAGGATCGCGAACCAGGACACAATCACGGCGACCAGGCTGAGTGCGGCCAGAATGATGCCAACGACGTAATGCGGTATCAGCAGGATCCATTTGACGATCGGCAGGAACCGATTGAGATTCTCGGCCTCTGGATAGTCGAGATCCAGATGAACCGTCTGCTCTTCGTCGGTGGATGGGTACTTGTCAGTGAGCAGCTCGCCGTACGCGCCGACGCGATACTGAAAGCGGGTGAGCTCGAGCGCGAAATTGAACCACCAGCGTGGGTACTTCTGTCGGAACAGCAGCATCAGCACAAGCGGCAGGAAGAAGGCGGCCGCGGCCGCACCGTTGACGGAGTTTCCATCAATGAATCCATCGGCTGCGAGGGAGACCAAGATCACGGGCGCGATCGGCATGAGAGCAGACAAGATCCAAATCGGAATGCTGAACGGGATGCGCAGCAGTGTGCTGAGCCGACTCAGGCGTTCGGGATAGTCAATCGCAAGTCGGGCCGGATACTGGTCTGTCGGACGTTCCATCGGGTACCTCCGATTCATGCATTCAGACTAATGAATGAGCGCAACTGGCTAACGCGATCACCGCCACCCACGGGAGACGGCCGCCCACAGCGTTCGACTTCGTGTGGTGCATCCTAGAAACGGCACGATTCGACTCCTTACATCGGCGACGACATTCTCTTCCAGCGTGCCGATGAGCCGTTTCAGCCTTCGGCGCTTGACGGTTTGAATCTTGTCGACCATGAGCCAACTTGGTGTTCTCAAACCATTCTGCTCCGTGGGCAAAATGGGGACTCGGACTAATGGAACATCCATCGAGTCGGTGTTTGTTGTCAGCAAACCGATCGTGATCGAGTCGACTTCGATCGCCGAATCGCTTTGCATCACGACGACCGGCCGTCCCTTGCTCAGGAAGTCTCCTCCGCCTTCGGCGTACCAGATCTGGCCACAGCTGGGATCCATCAGCGCAAACTAGTCTTGGTGCAAGCTCTCCATGAAGGCGATGTCTTCCGCTTCACCGGGGCTCTGGGCAATCAGTGCGGTTTGGCGACGCATCTCTTGCTCCCACTCAGGAGTGCCGGGCTTTGGCAATCTTGGATCGTTGGGCTTGCGTCGAAAGATCCTTGGCAGTCGGAATCGTCGTCGGACGGGTTGTGCGAGGTCTGCGATGAAAGCCATTGGATCGCTCCGATTCACCAATCATATCGCGATGGCGCGCCAGATTAGGGGCGCAGCGGACGCTGCCAGAAGCCGACGTCCCAGTAGCGGTCGAACTTTCGGCCTGCTTCTCTCCAAATGCCGGTCAGCTTGTAGCCGCGATTCTCGGTCATGGCGATTGATGCGTCGTTGGGCAGTGTGATCAGAGCGAAGAGTTGGTGCAGCTCGTCCACCTTCAACAACTCGTCGTAGAGCGCATTCCAGAGTCTGGTGCCCAGGCCACGGCCAACTTCACCCGGCAACAGGTAGACACTCGTCGCGACGCTGCTGTTGTATGCGGCCTTGGGATAGAGCGGGCTGGAATAGGAGTGGCCAACGATTCTGCCATCCGCTTCGACAGCGACCATCACGCGGTACGGTCCACTGTCGGAGTATTGCGAGAACCATTGTCGCTTGGTCTCGACCGTGTGCGGCTCAGTGTCGAAGGTTGCCGGAGTGGTGAGGATGTAGTGGTTGTACAGATCGGCGAGTTGACGGACGTCGGCGTCAACGGCAGAGCGGATGGTGAGATCGTCGGTCATGGGATCATCCATGTGCATGGCCATGTGCATAAGAATGCGAAACGGCGGGCTGTGAGGCCCGCCGTCAGCGTAGGTGAACTGCGTGTGGTCGACGAGCTAGCCGCCGACGACGTTGCCGGCTTCGATCGCGGGCCGGAAGACGCGTTCCATTTCCTCGGCGGCGCGTTCGACGGTCCACATCTCGGTACCGCTCAGTTCGCGGATCAGCTTGTACTGGCTGTAGAGGCCAATGTCGAAGCCCATCGCGCGGATGACCTGGCCGTTCATCCAGTCCGAGTGCTCGGAAGCCATGTAGGCAATCGGCACGGCGACGTTCGCGGGCGAGCGGCGCGGGTCGACGATCGCCTCGGAGTCCTCGTCGAAGCCTCGGCTGCGGCGCTCCTGCGGGACGGTGTCGGTCATGCGCGTCGATGCGCCTGGGCCGATCGCGTTTGCGGTGACGCCGTAGCGTCCGAGCGCGTTGGCGCAGCTATAGGTGAAGCCGACGATGCCCAACTTGGCAGCGGCGTAGTTGGGCTGACCGGGCGCTCCGTGCAGGCCGGAGCCGGACGTGAAGTTGATCAGCCGGTAGTGACCCTCGCGGTTGGCGCGCCAGTAGATCGAGGCGTACTTCGTGGTGTTGAAGGTGCCCTTCATGTGTACTGCGACGACGGCGTCCCACTCCGCTTCGGTCATATTGAAGACCATGCGGTCGCGGAGGTTGCCGGCGACGTTGACGAGGATGTCCAGGCGGCCGTACTCGTCGAGCGCCTGCTGGATGATGCCTTCAGCGGCGTCGTAGTCAGCAACGGAGTTGTAGTTGGCGACGGCGTCGCCACCGGCGTCGCGAATCGCCGCGACGGTGTCGTCGGCCGGACCGGCTTCGCCGCCGGAGCCGTCGACCGCACCGCCGAGGTCGTTGACTACGACCTTGGCGCCATTGGCGGCGAACAACTGGGCGACCTCGGAGCCGATCCCGCGACCAGCGCCGGTCACGATTGCGACACGATTGTCAAGCATTGCCATGTTGTTGATTCCTTCCTGTTTCCCTGCTCTCCCCCGTAGGGGAGAGGCGTCACGACGTGACAGAGGGAGTTAGCCGAAGAATCCGCCGCCGGTGACGGCGGGCTTGAACAGTTCTTCGATCTGCTCGGCGGCGCCTTCAGGGGTCCAGCGCTGGGTGCCCCGCACCTGGCGGATCACTGCGGGCTTGTTGAAGAGCTGCAGCTCGTAACCGGACGCGCCGACGATTTGACCTGTGAGCCAGTCGGATTCCTCGGAGGCCATGTAGACCAGCGGCACGGCGACGTTGGCCGGCGAGCGCTGCGGGTCTTCTTCTTCCGAGTCGCCGATGTCGCTGCCGGCGCGGCGTCGCTCTTCCGGCACAGTGTCGGTCATGCGGGTCGAAGCGCCGGGCGAGATCGCGTTGGCGGTCGCGCCGTAGCGGCCGAGCGCATTGGCGCAGCTATAGGTGAAGCCGACGATGCCCATCTTGGCCGCCGCGTAGTTGGGCTGACCTGGTGCGCCGAAGATGCCGGAGACCGACGAGAAGTTGATCAGTCGGTAGTGGCCTTTGCGCTCGGAGCGCCAGTGGATCGAGGCGTACTTGGTCAGGTTGAAGTGACCCTTCATGTGGACGGCGACGACAGCGTCCCATTCCGCTTCGGTCATGTTGAAGACCATGCGGTCGCGCAGGATGCCGGCCGTGTTGACGACGATGTCGAGGTCGCCGAAGTTGTCGAGGGCATCCTTGACGATGCCTTCGGCGGCGTTGTAGTCGGAGACCGAGGAGTAGTTGGCGACGGCTTCGCCACCAGCGTCGCGAATCGCTGCGACGACTTCGTCAGCTGGCGCAGCGGCTCCGCCGGAGCCGTCAACGGCGCCGCCGAGGTCGTTGACCACGACCTTTGCGCCTTGTGAAGCAAACAACTTGGCCGTTTCGGCCCCAATTCCGCGTCCTGCGCCGGTGACAATCGCCACTCGGCCGTCAAGCATCCCCATGTGGTGTTCCTCTCAGCCCGCGACGCTGTTCAGTGAAGCTCGCGGGAAAATTTTCACAGGTGGGCTCAGGTTACCATCGCGGATCGCTAGCTTCCGCGCGCCAAACCCTCCTCGTCATACCCGCGCTTGCCGCGGGTATCTCGATGCATACTGGAAGGTCCTACTGGCCTACTGGGCGGTTGTCGCTTGCACATCGAGATTGCCGCGACGGAGCGCGGCAATGACGAGGATTCCGCCTCTAGTGCCGGGGGCCGCGACGATTGGGGTCGGGCGCGGAATCGGACAGGGTGCGGGCGCCGGGTGTCTCTTCGATGACCGGCTCAAACAGTCCGAGCTGGGGTGGACCGGTCAGGACTCCGGCGAGGGTGCCCTGGGCGTGGCCCTTGCGGAACGCTTCCGACTGCGTCCAGGCGTGAAAGGCTGCCGCGTCTTCCCAGGCTGAGTAGGAGATGTAGTCCCCAGGCTCCGCTCCGCGGAGCAGCATGAATTGCACGAATCCCGGGACATCCTGGAGGTAGCTCTCTCGCTCCTTCCAGATCTGTTCCCACTCGGCCTCGCGCTCGACATTGACACTGAAGCGGTTCATGGCCAGATACATGGTTCGCCTCGAATTCTGTAAGGGATGAACGGATGGACGCCGCGTCGAGGGTCCGATCGGCGCATAGACTGAGTCTAGATGAAGCGCCAGATTGTCCTGTTCACATGTCTCACTGCTGCGGTCGCCGTGGCGGTTCTGTTGCGCACGGCCTCGCCAAACATGGATGCTGCAGCGCAACTTGAAGAAGGCGCAGGCAACCAGGAGCCATTGTCCGTCACGCAGATCGACGACTGCACCATCACTCCGGAACAAGCGCCGCAACTGGCGTCGTCGGACGCGGCGCAGCCGGTCCCGCTGTCGCCAGTTGGCATTGCCGACGTCGCTGTATCGCGGATTGCCGATGCGCGCACGAACGTTGTTGGGCCGCCTCCAGATGCGACGGTTCCTCGACCTCAACACCAGTCATTGCGGATCACGATTCGTCCGCCTCCCGCGTTTTCCGTTGTCTAGTCGCTTTCTCGGACCGAGCACGCATTTGCCGTGCGATGAAAGTGTGACTCTGTGAAGATGCTGTGGGCAGTGATGAGCGTGTTGACGATGCTGGCGTTCGCGATTGGGCTCAGCGCCTGCAGCGGGAGTGATAGCGACGCCATTGACGACGTTCGGACCGACGCGGCGCTGGCCACCGAGGCTGGCCAGCGAGCGCAGGTGTTAGCGGCGTTGGAGCCTTTGAATCCATTGCGATACCACCACCTCGACCGGATCATCCGCGAGGAACACCAGATTCCGGCGGACGCTGTGATCTGGGCGACCAGGGCTCGAGAAGTGCTCGCCTGGGTCGATTGGCCACATGAACTCCACGGCCACGTCGAGCAATACGCGGAATGGCTCGACTCACTTCTGGCCGCATTCCGCGAGGACGATGCGATGGCGGCGTCGGAACCATCGAAGATTACGCACGCGCTCGCCCATACCTTCGAGTCGACGCTTGAAGCCTGGCTGGGCAACGAGTCGCTCCCCGATGTTCCAGCGTTAGCTGGACTTGAGCCTCCGACGCACGGCGAGAACGAGAATGCTCAACACGACGCGCACAGCGACTAACGGCGGCTGGCGGCGTTTGTTGGCAGCGCTGACGCTGGCCGTCGCAGCCTGCTGGGTGCAGGTCGCCGACGTCTCGGCGCATGCTGCGTATGAGTCTTCGAGTCCGTCGTTTGGAGAAGTCCTTACGCAGTCTCCGTCCGAGATCAGTGTCCGCTTCACTCAAAAGTTGTTCCGTCGAGCCGGCGCCAACTCTCTGACTCTGCAACAGGTTCGCGGAAATGTGGTCGACGACTGGGATCTTCCGGAGGCAGAGATCGGCAACGATGATCGTCACGTCATGCGACTGACTGTTGATCTGGAACTGAGACCGGGTCGGTATGTGGTGTCATGGACAAACCTGTCGGCCGAGGACGGGGACTCGGACTCGGGGTCGTATCCGTTCTATGTAGCGAGGCAACCGGATGATGACGAGATTGAGCTGGACCGGCTGATCGCTGCTGAGCTACTGATCTCGTATCCAGGAGATGATGTCGAGCAAGCGGAGCCTGAGGTTGCCAATCCGTCGGCTTCCCCGACCGTCGTGCGGACTCAGTCGTCGAACGATGTGAGTCTGGGTGTCGGACCTGTCATCTGGTTGATCGTTGGACTTGTTGCAGCGCTCATGCTTGGAGCAACTCTGGTGCTTCAGCGGACGCGGTGGAGGCGAGCTGGGCAGAGGCGAGCTGAATGAAACTGCGAATCGTCGTCTGGTCGTTGTTGTCGTTTGCGACGTTGTTCGCTGCTTGTGGTGGCGGCAGTGAACGAGTCGTTGAACAACGCATTCCCGCGCCTGGGACGTTTGTCTATACGCAAGGCGTCGACCTGTGGATCCAGGACGAAGATGGAGCTCGTTTGCTGATCGCAGCGGGCCAGGACCAGCAGCTCTTGCATCCTGCCATCTCACCCGATGGTGCACGCGTGGCTTACATCGTGTTCCAAGTCACGCAAGCGGAGGGATCGACGATCGGCACTGATCTGGCGATTGCCGATCTCAGCAAATCTGAACAGCAGCCTGAACAGCAGATTGTGGTCGAACACACGAAACAGGCGGAGTTCATCTGGAATCCGCGCTGGTCGCCCGATGGTGGATCGCTGATCTTTACTCACGAACCCGGCGAGCTGCTGATTCGGGTCGCTCGCCTTGATCTGCAACGCGGTGTCGTTGACATCCTGCGCGAGGATGCACGCGATGCCGATATCTCGGCGGATGGCTCACGGCTTGTGTTTGTCAGTGCGCCCTACAGCGGCGATCCTCATCTCGTCGTGCGTGACCTCGCGGATGGCTCGGAAATTGTGCTCGATCCAGAGCGCGAATGGCAGCCTCGGCCGTATCGCATTCCTCGATTTGTGCCTGACGCTAACGCCGTGGTGTTCTCGGCCGGTCAGTTTCTGCCACAGGTTTCGGTGAGTGCAATAGGGATGAATGGGCCCGAAGACTTGTGGCTGGTCGATCTCGAGACTCGCGAGCTACTGCAGATTGCAGCGATTGGCGAAGATCAGCCTGACTTTGCGATCTCGGACGATGGAGGTCATGTACTCGTCATGGGAGCGTTCGGCATGTATCTCGTGACGACCGAAGCGACCGATCCTCCGTATGCCATTGCGCCAGGTGAGTTCCATGGCGGCATCGACTGGGTCGGCGTCGTCGATGACGAGGAGTGGGCGGCGATTCGCGAGTCGGTGTTCCAGATTCAGGATTCTCCGCAATGAGAGGACTGGGTCTGTTAGGTCTGCTGGCCGCAGCGTCGATCGGCTTGATGGTCGGAATCCTCAGTTCGACTGGCACAGCAGATGCTCATGCGCTGCTTGCTCGCGCCGACCCGCCGATCAATGCCTCGCTGCGTGAATCGCCGACGCGGATCACGCTGTTCATGACCGAGCAACTGCAGCGCAGCCATAGCTCGGTCCAGATTCTCGATAGCGCCGGGCAGCGCCGCGATATTGGCGGGACTGAATTCTCCGACGCCGTCCCCACGCAGATGAGCGTCGGCGTGCTGCGTCTGGACCCTGGTGTCTACACAGTTGTCTGGGAGACGCTGTCCGAGGTTGACGGACATACCTGGACCGGGTCGTATGTGTTCTCGGTGCTGAATCCGGATGGTTCGGCTCCGGCGGGCAGCGGTGTGGTCGTCGACCTCAATCGTCCAGGGCCGCCGGTCGCGGCCGATGCTGTGGTCAAGGCGATCGGACTTGTGGCGCTGGTGTTGTTCGCGGGGGCGGTGGTGTTCTCGTTAGTGCTGAACCCGTCTCCGCTCTCGTCAGTGTTGCCACTCATGTCGACGATGGTGTTGCTCGGTGTCGCGACGACCGGCTATGAAGCCATCGCCGGCGCGCTGCGTCTCGGTGAGATTGGCTTCCTTGGCGACGTCCTGTTTGATACTCGAAACGGGCTTTGGCTGCAGCAGCGCTGGTATGTGCTGATCGTTGCGGCTCTGGCGGTCTGTTTGCGGTTCATTCGTCCGGCGACGCTCGGTGACAGTGGATTGCGGGCATTGCTGTTTGTGCTGGCTGTCGCCTGGTTGGCCTCGACCTCAGCGATCTCTCACGGCGCGGCAGTCGGCTCAGGATGGATCTGGGGCACACTGTTCGATGCGTTGCACCTGGCTGCTGCAGCGGTCTGGATTGGTGGCCTCATCAGTCTGCTCTTGACGGTGCGGTCCCGACCCGACGAGCGCGTGGAGTTGGTCCGGCGATTCTCGATGATGGCCGTGACGACCGTGCCCATCCTCGCCGCCGCCGGTCTGATTTCGGCACTGATCCAGATTCCTCAAGTCAGTGGTCTGTTTGAGACCGATTGGGGACTGGCGTTCCTGATTAAGATCCTTGTCCTGCTTGCACTGTTTGCTGCCGCCGGCGCAAATGCGTTCCTCTTGAGGCCTCGCGACGCTGCGCGGACGGGAGGTGATTCCGGACTCGCCAGGCGGTTCTCGATGCTGATGCGGTTCGAGGCCGTGTTGGGTCTTGCTGTGATCGCGGCTTCTGCTGCGTTGACGCAGCTTCCATCGCCCGCCAGCGCTCAGCCGGAGATTGAACAAAAGGACAACACGATTGTCGAGACGGTCGCTCGGGGCGACATCGTGGCTTCGATGGAGGTTTCGCCGAATCTGGTCGGCTTCAATACCTGGACCGCGACGTTCGAAGGTCATACGGACAATCCGGTAGAGGATCTACTGCTTCGCTTCCGCTACCAGGATCCGAGCGTAGGCCCGGTGACGGTGAGGACTGAGCCGCTGGGCGATGGCCGATTCCGGCTCGAAGGCGCCTACTTTGGCCTGCCTGGCGAGTGGACGATCGAGATGGAACTGCGCCGCGCGTCGGGCGATGACTTCGTTGTCGCCGTGTTGAGCGACGTGGAGTCGGGGTTCCAGGCGTCGCCGTTTGCCGCCGACCGTGGCGGCGCGCTGGCCTTGCCACTGACACAGATGGACTGGAACGGAGTCGGCGCGCTGTGGGCATTCGTGATAGGCGGACTGGCCTGGATCAATCGGCCTCGCCTGCGAGCGGCGTTCGGTGCGAAAGCGGCCGATGGCGCGTTTGTCTCGGGACTGCTGGGATTGATCGTCGCCGTGGTGCTGCTGACCGGCTTGCACGTCGAGCCGGGACGCACGCTAGCCAATCCGGTCGAGCGGACGGCTGAGTCGGTCGAACGTGGAACCGGTCTGTTTGCCGCCAACTGCGTCTCCTGCCACGGGGATACGGGGGCCGGCGATGGTCCCTTGGCGGACTCGTTGCCTGCGCCGCCGGCCAACTTCACAGTGCATGTCCCGTTCCACCCCGACGGCGTGCTGTTCGCCTGGATCACGGACGGGATTCGCGGGACCGGGATGCCGGCCTGGTCGCCGCAACTGTCCGACCAGGAGCGCTGGGATCTGGTCAATTTCTTGCGGGCCAGTTTTGATGGTCCTGGCGCCCAATGAACTCTGGTCAACTGATACGCTGGATCCAACCAACTGAGACGAACGCTGCTCGCTCTCGTAGTGTCGCCTCCGCCTGACAGGAACAGAACATGGTCACCGCGATAGAGAACCCGGGACTCAACCTTGACTGGCTGAACCTGGAAACCGACGAAGAGTTCGACATTCAGACGGGTCGCAAGGGCGTCACGCTGCAGTCGATCAACCAGCGGATGGCCGGCGCCGACGGCGTTGACCAGGCGGACTGGCGCTCGTTCGCACCGCGCGGCATTGAGGCCGACCCGCGATCCAACGCGCACGCTCGCCAGTACCGTGACAAGGGCGATGTCTGGTCCGAGTCGGCGATGCTGCTTTACGAAGAAGCGCTGCAGCGGCAGTGGTCTTCGGCGCGAGACATTCCCTGGGACACGATCGGCGACCAGCCGGACGACATTGAAAAGGCGATGTGCACGCTGTGTACGTTCCTGACCCAGGTCGAATTCATCGCCGGTGACGTTCCGGGCCGCTTCCTCGAGTCGGTCCACCCCGACTTCTTCGAGTCGCAGCTCTTCCTCGGTACGCAGCTCATGGACGAAGCGCGTCACCTTGACGTGTTCCGTAAGCGCGTATTGGTCAACGGCGGCGGGATGTCGCCGGCCGGCCTTGGCGCGGTGGGCCTGCTCGCGATTGACGATTTCACCGAAATGACCGCGATCCTGCACCTCTTTGCCGAGGGCCTGGTCCAGTCGCTCTTCCGCATGGGCGAACTGATTGGCCAGAACGAAGCCGAGAAGCGCATGTTCCGCCTTTCGGCACAGGACGAGTCGCGCCACCTGGCCTTCGGTGTCACGCACACCAAGTACACCGTCGAGACGCAGCCCTGGCGTAAGGAAGAACTGCACCACTACCTCGACATCAACGAGACCGTGCAGAATACGCAGGCCGGCCTGACGACGAACCCGATCACGGGTGAGGCACTGGCCGTGCTCGCCGGCGGCGGCATCGAGTACCTGGACGATGGATACAACCTCGTCATGCTCATGCGCAAGAAGCAGATGAACGAGTACTACCACCGCCTGCAGGTCGTTGGCCTCGGCGACCGGCTCGACCGGATGGCGCCAGACCTGCGTGAGTTGATCACCGTCTAGCAGTCGAGCCGACCGGCAGGACGTATCTCGAACACCAGACCCCGGAACAGACGGGAAACAACATGCCGCCTCTCTCACCAGCGCAGAAGATGCGTGCCCAGGTACGCGGTTGGCCAGCCGATTTGGTCGAGCGAGTTGAGAGTTCGAGCGCCTCGGGCCGCCAGATCGACAACATCCTGAATATCTCGATTGAGCCGGACCGAGTCAGCAAATGGCTCGAGTTCGTCGACAACAATCCGGAGCACCCGTTCGCCGGGGCGCAAATGATCATGTTCGAGGACGGTGGCGAGACTGGCCTCAAGCCCACGGCGTCCGAAGACGGTATGCGCTTGAGCGATGTCGACATTGGCTCCTATGGTCACGTGCCGGATGTCTGGGGTTACCGCAACGATCTTCCACGAGGGACCAAGCCGGTGCCTGGCATGTACATGCCCGCCGGATACGCGATTTACGACCGCACGGAAATCTGGGCGGATGGTGTCGCCGACCTCTACGAAGACGCGATTCGCGACCGCTGGATTCCGGCCACCGATCTCGATTGGGAGAATCGCGAAGAGCTGGCTCCCGAGGTCGAGCGCGCGACTGGACAGATCTGCGCGGTGTACTCAACCTACGGCATCGCCGAGCAAAAGGTGATCTCGAAGTGGTTGGAGGAGATTTCCTACGGTTTCCACGAGGTCAAATTGTTCCTGGCGACGCAGGTCTATGACGCCGGCCGCAAGGTCGAGGCGTTGCGCAAGCGCGCGCTGCATGGATCGGGAATTATCGGCAAGGCGCCGCTCTCGGATGTTTCCGAGTCCTGGTACAACGCGCTGACCTTCACCGACATGATCATCGCGTTGGACGTGGTCTACAAGTCCTACGAGTTGACCGCGTTCGAGTGCGCGACTGACTGGGCGCGATCCGACTTCGACCGGGACCTCTTCGCACGACTGGCCGAAGACAGCAAGCGACACCTTGAGTATGGTCTGAAGCACCTCGAGTGGTACAACCGCTACGCCGAACGCGCCGAGATGGAGTTGCCGATCTTCTTCATCAAGGCCGAAGGCGGTCTCGCATCTGAGATGGCGCAGTCGCCGATCGAGCGTGAAGCGCTGGCGGTGCTCTATGCCGACGGCGTCGAACGTCTCGATGGGGGAGTCGAAGAGTTGCGCAAGCTGCGCGAGAAGCAGTACCACGATTACCTGCATCGCCTGCACGATCACGGATTCAACCGGATCGGCGAGGCGGCGGGCATTCTTGGTCTGGCTACGCAGGACCCGTTGCTCACGGCACTCACTCCCGAGGCATTGACCGAGGGGGCGACAGCAGGCACCTCGGCGACGGACCGCGGCTAGCCGCGTTCGGCCAGTCGCGGACGCCAGTTTCTCGCGTATCATTACGCCGTGAGTTCCCCAGCGATCGAGCTGAACTACGAGATCGGCGGCCCGGCCGACGGCATGCCGGTGTTGTTCGTGCACGGCATCCTGACCTGTCGCGCGCACTGGCTGCTTAACCTGCCCGCGTTTCATGAAGCGGGATTTCGCAGTGTCACCGTCGAGCTGTTCGGGCACGGATCTTCGCCAGCGCCCGAGGACGAGGACGCTTACCACCCGGACCGCTACGTCGACCGCTTTAGCGCGCTGCGCGAACTCGTCGCCGCGGAGCGATGGTTTGTGGTGGGTCAGTCACTGGGTGCGGCGTTGACTCTGAACTACGCGATGTCACGGCCCGATGAAGTGATCGCTCATGTCGTCACGAACTCGCATTCCGCGTTCGGTGAACCGAACAGAATCGGCAATCCCGAAGCAGCGCGGGAGCGGGCGCAACTGATGATCGACGGCGGAATCGACGCGATCATGAAACACCCGCTGAATCCACGGCGAGCCAGAGCATTTGATGCCGAACGTCGACTGCAGTTCGACGATGCGATGTTGCTCAGCACACCGGCCGGCATAGCTCGAACCATGCTGCACACATCGCCGTACACCCCGCTGCGTCATCGGCTGCCATCGAATCCGGTGCAGACTCTGCTGGTTGCCGGCGATCGAGAAGAGGCGTTCACGCCCGCGCGCGAGTGGGTCGAGGCCAATGCAGCGAACTTTCGGGTTGAGCGAGTCTCAGCGACCCACGCCGTCAACATCAGCGCCGCCGACGACTTCAATCGAATCGCGCTAGCGTTCTTCGAACGTCGACAGGCGTAGCAATCATAAGTTTCTTACGCAGGAGGTAGACATGCATGAGGAGATTAGCTTTCTCCCCCTGCTGGTCATTTCTGTGTTTGCGGTTCTGGTTCCGTTTCTCACGTTTCGCTTGACCGGTGGGATGTTGCCCGCGGTGGTGGGCGAGGTGGTGATTGGCATCGTCTTTGGCGAGCACGTCTTAGGGGTGATTACTCCAAGCGAGTGGCTCGACTTCCTCGCCCTGTTCGGCTTCGCCTATCTGATGTTCCTTTCGGGACTAGAGATCAACCTCAATCTCCTCACGACCTCGCTGGGACCGCGTTGGTACAACCCGCGCGTCGCGTTGCGTCATCCGCTGGTGTCCGGATTGTTGTTCACCGTGCTCACGATCGCGGTGACGTACATCGCGCTGCGGTTGCTTCAAGAGATCGGTGTGATCGAAGCCCCGTCGACGCTGATGCTCGTCTTTATCTTCATAGCTACCTCGGTTGGCGTGCTGGTGCCGGTGCTTAAGGATCGACCGGATCTCGGGAACGTGGGTCAGGCGATTTTGATGGGTGGATTCCTGGTTGAGTTGGTGGCGATCGTCGGTGTGGGCATTGTGGCAGCGCTCGAGCGAACCGGCGTGGGACTTGAAATGGCGTTGCTGGTGGCGATGCCTGTCGCGCTGGGGTTCCTCGTCTGGCTGGCCAAGAGCGGCGGCGTGCGATTCCCGATCATCGGCAGGACCCTGCAGGAGCTGGCCGACACGTCGGCGCAGCTCAAGATTCGAGCCGCCTTGGTCGTGATGATCGCCTTTGTGGCGCTCTCTGAGGTCGTCGGAACCGAATTGGTCTTGGGCGCGTTCCTGGCAGGACTCGCGGCGACCGTGATCTCCCCCAAGCATGGCTCGGCCGTTCGAGTCAGGCTTGACGCGATGGGTTACGGTTTCTTCGTCCCGTTGTTCTTTATCCATGCAGGCGCGACGCTCGATTTTGGTGTGGCCTTTCAGTCGCTCGACGCGTTCGTCATCGCTGCGGTGTTCTTGTTCTTGGCGTTCCTGATCAAGATGCTGCCTGCGGTGCTGACGCTCTCGCCCGCTCACGGGATTCGTAGCGGTCTGAGCGGAGG
Source organism: Dehalococcoidia bacterium (assembly GCA_964291515.2). GTDB lineage: Bacteria > Chloroflexota > Dehalococcoidia > Bin125 > Bin125 > Bin125. The sequence continues at coordinate 1,945,260 of OZ219805.1, read as the reverse complement.
CGCATTGCTGAGCGCCAACCTGAGTCTGGTGATCGCAGCAGGAGCGATCGCCGAGGATCTGGGTCTCATCGACAATGAGATGTACGGGGCATTGCTACTGATGGCGTTGCTCTCAACCGTGCTCGCACCGCTCCTGTTCAACGCGATCTCCGGGCGTGCGCCAGAGCCGTCGGAGGGCCCCATCGTCGTCATTGGGGGCAGTCCGCTGGCCCAGTCGATCACGCGTCGATTGGCATCGGCCGGTCGCTTGGTGTCGGTGATCAGCACAGCGGAGGTGGATGTTCACGATGTGCCGAGACCAGACCGCGTGATGCTGATTCCAGGCGATCCATTGAACGAGCGAGTGCAGGGGCTGGCCGGGATCCCAGTTGCTGAGACAGTGGTGATAGCGGATTCTGAACCCATCGAGCAAGTCGAAGCGATTGCCGCCGCGATACGGCGTAACCACCGCGATCTGCGAATCGTGACGTGGCTGCCCGAGAGAAATGCCCGGCTGGAGCAGTTGGAAGTCGAGTGCATCCTGCAAGAGGAGTCAGAGGTGGGCGCCCTGGAGAGTGCGCTGTTGCGTCCCGGCCTCTATCACGCATTGAGCGACGCCGAGTCCGGGGTGGTCGAAGTGGCCATGCGCAATCTCACCATCCATGGTCGGGCCTTGCGCGAACTGCGCTTTGCCGGCGGTGTAAGGGTGCTGGTGGTACGACGGAAAGGTGAGTCGATGGTCGCGGATGGCGACACGGTGCTCATGCGCGGCGACTATGTGACGCTGGGCGGAGAGCCAGCGGCAGTCGCGGAGGTCAGCGCGACCCTGCAAGATCGCGGCACGAGGTTGCCGCTTGCGCCGACGCAGTGGTCAGCGGGTAGCTGAGATTCAGGCGTTAGCGCTGCTGCGCCTGCTCGGAGCCGATGCCGGCCAAGTGTCCGAGATAGATCGGGACGAGCGGCAAGACACAGGGGCTGATGAAGCTGACGAATCCGCCCGCGAATGCGATCGCGGCTGAGCCAGCGTTGAGGTCGAGCATTTCCGTCGATGAGCCGTCGGAACCGGCCAGAACGTCAACACCGAAGCTGCCCAACGCTTCATTGAGCACCACGACGCGATCAAGGGCGATCAGCATCCCGACAAAGACCAGCAGCACTCCGGAGACGACGCCGATCAGCGGCATCCAGCGATTCAGCTTGCGCAGGAACTGGGTCGATGCGCCAAAGGTCGCGCCGACAATCAGGAAGGGGATGCCAAGTCCGGCGGCGTAGCAGATGAGCAGGATGATCGCCTGGAAGAGCGAGGCGGAATCGAGCGCCAGGACGAGGATGCCGGCCAGAATCGGACCGACGCATGGTGTCCAACCGACCGAGAACGCCACACCGACGACGACTGATCGTCCGTAGTCTGCGGCGGCACGGGTGCGGGACACCTGGCCGTCAGGTGTAGCGGTTGATGGTCCGCTGGGTCCGCCCGGTCCGCCGACCTGGAAACTGCGGTACAGCAGCGGGATCGTGATTACTTCTGCGAGGTGTAGCCCGAGAATCACCAGTAGAACGCCTGCAACACGCTGGAACCAGATCAGTTCGTCCTGGAAGGCGGAGCCGAGTGCTCCCAGCAACGCCCCAAGCGCGACAAAGACGACGCTGAACCCAAGCACAAAGGACGCTGAGTGCAGAAACACGACTCGTCGTGCAGTGGTCTGTCCGCCAACGGCCCCGGTTGCGATCGCCATACGGTCAGTCTACGCCAACCAGGGGATGACTGAGCATCTCAGGGACTAGTGTGAAACTCCCGCGTCCTCTTCTGCCGATAGCAGTGTCGCCATCACCGACTTCATGCCCAGTCCGCGGTTCTTGGCCCGATTGAGCGTGTCACTGGAAGCCGAGGCAATGGGCGAGGGAATACCAGTTTCGCGAGCGACCTGGACTGCTAGGGAGACATCCTTGGCTGCCCACTTGAGGAAGAATGATGCGTCGTCGAAATCGCGCTCGAGCAGGGTCGGCACGTTGTGGACGTAGTGCTGGGCGGAGGCGACGCTCATGACCTCGTAGGCTCGTTCGGCTTCCAGTCCGGCAGCCTCAGCGATCACCAGCGCTTCGATCACTACCTGGATCGAGGAGATGCTGACCATGTTGTTGACAATCTTGGTCAGCGCGCCCATGCCCGAGTCTCCCATGTGAAACACATTGTTGCCGATGCACTCAAGTACGGGCTTGTACTTCTCGAAGGCGGCCTTGTCTCCACCGACCATGACCGCGAGGGTCGCGTCGATTGCGCCTGGACGCCGTTTGAAACAGGGGAGTCGAGGAACATGACGCCTTGCTCGGCGGCTCGCTCGGCGAGCAGTTTGACGGTCGAGGGCAGATTGGTGGAGAGGTCGAAGCAGACCATTCCTGGTTCTGCGCCCTGCAACAAGCCGTCCACACCGCGCAAGACGCTCGAAACCTCTGGCGGACCCGGCAGCGATAGCAGCGTGACTTCGGTCTGCGCGGCGACTTCGGCGGGAGAATCTGCCCAGATCGCACCGAGTTCGATCAGGTTGGCGGCCTGTTCCTCGACCAGGTCATTGACCACGACCCGGTGTCCACCCTTGATCACGTTCGCGCACATGGGGTTGCCGATATTGCCTACGCCGATGAAGCCAACGTCCGACATAGAGTGTTCCTCTCTGGTAGTCGTGCTCGGGTTGGAGTTGTAGGGTAAACGCCGTGTCAGGCGTGGCGGTTGCGGTAATGGCGGTCGTCGGGCATGGGCAAGTCTGGCGGGAGGGACTGATGGGCACGTTCTATGAGGGCAACGAACTCCGTAATGGCCTCAAGTCGCTCGTCGAGTATGTCCAACTGGAGCCTGTCTTCGTAGTAGTTCTGATGCGTATCGCTAGCGAGACCGAACAGCTCGGATATGCGCCTGTTGCTGACCTCACGAGCGATGTAGTACACAATTGAGAACCCATCAGTGTGGCTGTCGTTGGGCCAGTCGCGATCAGCGGCGATTTGCTTGACCTTGTGCGCCGCTGCGCCCCAGATCTTTTCCGAGGCTTGCAGCCGGTCGCCTTGTTCGATCATCTTGGCCGCGTGGTCCAGCATGCGCTGGCTGTGGACCGCGTGACTTTCGATCGGCTCCATCGTGGTCATGCTGTTGCTCCAAGTCTCAGTTGTCACCACGATACGAGATTTCAGGCTGCGGACGATGTCGGGGGTATCCTGCCTCGGTGAGCGAGCGAGTTTCTGAAGCAGCAACAACGCTACGGACCCTGGACGGTGTCCGTGTGCTGGAGTTGTCGGAAACAGCGGCAGGCGCATATTGCGGACGACTGTTAGCCGGACTCGGCGCTCAAGTCACGATGATCGAGCCACCTGGAGGGTCGCCGCTCCGACGTCGAGGGCCCTTTCGAGACGATATGCCCGACATGGAGGGCGGAGCGACACACCTACATTTGAATCGACGGAAGGGTTCAATGCGAATCGACCTGCGCACGTCGGCTGGTCGTCGGCTGCTTGATGCGTGTTTGGGTGAGGTTGATGTGCTTGTGGTCGATGTGGATCGACGGCGGTGGGATGACTACGGAATCAATCCAGACGCGCTCCGCGCCGAGCAGCCCGACCTGCATGTCTGCTTGATCACTCCGTACGGAACTGAGGGACCCAAAGCGGAATGGATCGGTTCGGAGCTGACGCTCTACGCCTCAGGCGGATACCTGCGGATTGGCGGCGAGCCCGATCGTGAACCGGTCAAGGCATGGGGCGAGCAGGGCTATCGGCAGGCTGGGTTGCACTCGGCGTTGGGCATTCTCTCGGCCCTGTACGCCGATGCAGGAGGACAGCAAATCGATACGGCGGTCTACGAGGCGCTCGCGTTTCTGCTCGGCGGCGGCTATCAACACGCCTGGTTTTCCGATTCCGAGCCGAAGCGGAATGGCGCACGCCTGGTGGGATTCGGTCCTGGACACCTGTATCCATCGACCATCCGGCCCTGCGCTGATGGCTGGGTCCACGCGCATTGCAACAATCGCTATCCCGAAGCCATGGCGGTGTTGTTTGATGAGCCGCGTCTGGCCGCGCCAGATCTGCTGGCTGAGCTGATGGGCAGAGCAGACGAAGTAGACGAACTGATGGCCCCAATGCTCATGCAGACACCGCGCCGCGAGGTCGTGAAGCGCGCGCAGGAATTGCGGATTCCCTTTACAGAAGTGCTGGCCCCGTCGGAGGTAATGGCCGACGCCGATGGCCATCATGCCTCACGAGACTTCTGGCAGGCGACCGAGCATCCTCGAGGCGGCGAGTACCAGGCGTCGGGACCGGCGGTACGGTTTGGCAAGACGAAGTGGGTTGATGGCACAGCGCCGTTGCTGGGACAGGACAACGATCGGCTTGGGTCACTCGAGGATCGGGTTCGATGGAGGCGCGCTGGTGTTGCCTGAGCCTCGGTTGAAGCCGTACCCGGACTCACCATGCCGTCCACTCAGCGGAATTCGCGTTCTTGACCTGACGACCGCTGTCGCTGGTCCGGTTGCCGCGATCTTGCTGGGATCGTTGGGCGCGGAGGTGCTGCGAATTGAGACCCCCTGGGCTCGACCGCGAACGCCTGCCACTTCGCAGCCCTATCGAGGTCATGGCCCTGACGAACCGTGGAACCGCGACGCCCGTGCGAACGAACTGGCGATCAACAAGCGCTCGGTCGCATTGAACCTGACGACTACGGCGGGGCGAGCGACATTCCTCGATCTGGTCGAGTGCTCGGACGTCGTGCTGGAGAACTACTCGCCGCGGGTCATGGGCAACTTCGGTCTTGAATGGGACGCCCTGAGCCAGCGGAATCCGAACATCATCTATGTGGCGATGCCGGCGTTCGGGAAGTCCGGTCCCTGGCGCGACCGCATTTCCTATGGGCCGGGGATTGACGCGATGAGTGGGATGTCCTGGCTGACCGGTTACGCCGATGGCTCGCCGCTCAAGCCGGGCAATTTCTACTGCGATCAGAACGCTGGTTTGCACGCAGCGCTGTCGACCGTGGCCGCGATCATGGCGCGCGGTCGAGTAGGTGGACAGACGGTCGAGTTGGCGATGTTGGAAGGCGAGTTGCAACTCATCGGCGAGGCAATGGTCGGTCAGCAGCTCTCCGGTCGAGAGCCCACGCGGATTGGCAACGAACATACGTCAGCCGCTCCGCATGGTGTATATCCAGCGCAGCCGGTTCTGGACGATTCGGACTCGTGGATCGCCATTGCATGTCGTGACGATTCCGAGTGGGAGGCTCTGCTCAGCATCTGGCAACACGAAGCGGTGTCGTGCGACCGCCGGTTCGCAACAGGTCTGCGCCGCTGGCGATACCGGTATGAGTTGGATGCGATGCTTCGAGTCTGGACAACGACATGGAATCCGGTTGAACTGTCCGAGTGCCTTCAGCAAGCAGGAGTGCCCGCCTCACCGGTGATGGGAGCGCGAACGCTGCTGCGCGACGAGCAGGTGCAATCACGGCACTCAGTTGGCGGGCTCGAACATCCGCAGGTTGGACTGTCTCCGGCGCCCCAGGCTGCGTTTCGACTGTCAGAGACTCCGACGCCGCCCAAGAATGCGGCGCCGTTGTTCGCAGCCGATACAGTTCCCGTGTTGCAGGAGATCTTGGGATACTCAGATGAGCGGATCGCTGAACTGATCGAATCAGGAGCAGCCAGTGATCGATTGCGCCCGCGCTAGCGGACTTGAGAGGGAGGGTTGATGCCGATTCGAAAGCCCTGGATTCAGCCGAGCGAAGAGTCAATTCGCGCCATTCCCGCGGTCGTTGGCGTCTATGAAATCGCGGACGCCGAGGGCAACTTGCTCTACATCGGACAGGCCGGCGGTCGCGAGCCGTTCGGGCTACGCACGAGGATGGCGTTGCATTTCGGCGGTGATGATCCTAATCCCGTGCTCCGAGAACGAGCCTCGCAGTTTCGCTGGGAGGCGAATCAGCAATACACGACGAAGCGACTCGAAATGTTGATGCAGTTTCAGCGCGACGAAGGCGCTGAATGGCCGCCTGCCCATCCGGCGGGAGACTGGCGAGACACGCCGGAACTGGGTCGGCTACGCCGATCGCAACAGATCGGTTGAGGGAGGAATCCGATGGAAGTGTTGATGTCGGAAGAACAGCGGATGATCACCGGCGCCGTGCGCCGATTCGTGCGCGAAGAGGTGCAACCATTGGAGCGCGATCTGGATCCCGACGCGGTCGAGCTGCCTCCCGGCGAGCTGGACCGGCTCAAGGGCATCGTCCAGCAGATGGGGCTCTATCACATCGACGTGCCCGAGGATTACGGCGGCCCCGGCCTGGAGCTGACCACGCGCGGTCTGGTGGCCGAGGAAATGTCGCAGCATCGCGCTGGTCTGTACTTGCCCTGTTACGGGGCGTTCGGATCGGCGGGATTGGCTCAACTGTATGCCGCCTCGGACGATCAACAGGAACGCTATCTGTATCCGATGCTGAACGGTGAGAAGCGCGCCTTCTTTGGTCTGACCGAGCCATCAGGAGGATCGGACCCGGCGCGCGCGATTCAGACCAAGGCGGTCAAGGACGGTGACGACTGGATCCTCAACGGATCAAAATTGTTCAGCTCAGGTGCAGACCGTGCCGATTTCGGCCTGGTCTTCGCACGTACCGATCCAGCCAAGGGCCGACGAGGCATTTCCGCGTTCCTCGTCGACACGGACTCACCCGGTTTCGAGGTGCGCCGCGTCGTGCATACGCTGCGCTCTGCGAACTATGGGACCGAGCTGTCGTTCGATGATGTCCGAGTGCCAGCCGCGAATCTCGTGGGCGAGGAGGGCGGCGGGTTCTCGCTTGCGAACGCTAACTTGACACGTCAACGGATTCCTTACTCGGCAACCTGCATTGGTATCGCCGTTGCCGCCCAGGAGATGGCGATTTCGTACTCGCAGCAGCGCGAGACCTTCGGCGCGGCGCTCGCATCTCGACAGGCGATCCAGTGGATGATCGTCGACAATGAGATTGACATCCGCACGGGCAGGATGATGTACCTCGCCGCCGCTGAGAAGGCCGAGCAGGACGAGCCATTCCGCTTCGAGGCGGCGATGGCCAAGTTGACATCGACCGAGGGCGCAAGCCGTGTCGTCGACCGCGCCATCCAGATTCACGGCGGTATCGGCGTGACCAAGGACCTGCCGCTCGAGCGTTGGTATCGCGAGATGCGCATCCGTCGGATTGGTGAGGGACCGTCCGAGGTACAGCGGATCATCATGGCGCGCGACCTGCTGGGTCGCGGCAGCAGCGGGTAGCCAGGTGTTCCCTCTCCCCCAGGAGGGTTAGCGTGAGGGAGTTCTGCATCCCCACCGACCGAGCGAACTGAAGAGGAGCCGGAGCGTGAGCGAAATCATCGAAGTCGCCGTCGAGGGCGCCGTGCGGACGGTCACACTGAACCGTCCAGAAAAGCGAAACGCGCTCAACAGCGAGATGCTCGTTGAACTGCATGCCGCATTCTCTGGCGAGCCCTCACCTGAGGAGCGGGTCGCCGTGATCCGTGCTATTGGGCCCGTGTTTTGTGCTGGTCTCGATTTGCGCGAACGCGAGGAAGGATTGCCCGGCGGCGAGGTGTCAATCGAGCAAATGCTGGATGCGATTCAGCATTGGCCATTGCCAGTCGTTGCAGTAGTGCAGGGTGACGCCATCGCCGGTGGCAATGAGCTTGCGCTGCACTGTGACTTTGTCGTTGCCGACATCCAGGCGAAGTTCGGCATGTCGCTCGCGCAGATTGGCCTGGCACCGTCGTGGTTCTTGGCGAAGAAATTGCTTGAGGTCGCTGGTCCGGTCGCGACCAGGGAGATCCTGCTGCTTGGAGATCGCATCCCGTCATGGCGGATGCACGAGTGGGGCGTGATTGCGAGAGTTGCGCCGGAGGGTGAGTTGGAAGAGTCTGCCGACGCACTGATCGATCGCCTGAGCAAGAACGCGCCGCTCAGCCTCATTGCCATGAAGGCGCTGATCGTGCGAGAGATGGATTTCCGCGATCACATTCCGCATGAAGATGTCGACGAGCTCGTGCAGGCAGCACGCGCGTCGTCAGATGCGAAGGAAGGCATCAGGGCGCTCTTCGAGCGTCGGCCGCCGGCGTTTGTCGGGGAGTGATTTGAACCTCAAGGAGTTGCTGAGCCTGTACCCGACAGGATCGCGCTGTCAGGCGGCATATTCGACCCGCTTGACGTTGAGACCATTGTTTTGGCGTCGGGCGTGCGCGAGATCGTAAGCGGCTTGGAGCGCCAGCCAAGTCTCAGCCGTTCCGCCGAAGGCTAGGTCGAGGCGGATGGCCATCTCTGCCGTGATCGGGGCACGACCATGACAGACATCGGTGAGTTGCCGTTCCGAAACTTGCATATGCTCGGCAGCCTTGGCGATCGTCAAGTTCGTCGCCTCGATGCAGTCGAACCTTACCGATTCACCGGGATGGCGCGGATTTGAGCGTGACATCGCGCACTCCTTGGTCAGTGGTAGTCAATCAAGTTTACATCGTAAGCATCTCCTCCATCCAGGCGAAAGATGATTCTGAGATTGCCTGAAACCCGGACTGCCCAGAGTCCGTCCAGATCGCCCTTCAGCGGGTGTAAAGCGAAGCCCGCCACGTCCATTCCGCTTGGCTGTTTGGCCACATCGAGGCGGTCCAGAATGCGCTCAATTCTGGTGACGTGCGCCTGTGGCAACAGGCTACGGTCGTTCCGTTCGTGAAAACGTTGAAGGCCTCGGTGCTTGAAGCTGGCAATCATCTTGCGAGATTTCCATTCGATGCAACACTCATCGAGGTTCCCGCGTCGGAGCGCGGGAATGACGGAGTTTGAGAGATTGCTAGAAACCTTCGAGCGAGTCTCAAACGTCACTCTGGCTGTTTGAGTCCCCGTCCCGGCGTAAAGCGGGGACTGTGAGGGGTCAGCTACCCCGACACCACCGGATCCCCTGGTCTGCGGAAGGCGAAGCCTCCGGGGCCTCCGTTGAATGCTCCTTCGACGACTGAGGTGGTTGGTACGACTGCCTGGTTGACCACTGGCAGCCGCAGTCGGGCGGCTCCTTCTCCTCCGAGCAGGATGGTGAGCGTTGCTTCGTCTCCCTGCGTGGGCACGACGAGGTTGTCGGCGTCGGCGGCGCTGATGGTGAGTCTCAGGCGAGCTCCGGCTCGGACTGTTGCGGAGACTGGGTAGAGCTCGAGGCTGAGGCGCATCGGGTCGCCGGGCGTGACTGGGCTCAGGTCCGCCTTGCTCCAGCTATGCCAGTACGGGCCTTCGTGCCCTCCTGGGTCATCACCGAGACGGCGATATGCGAAGTTGAGGAAGCCCTCGGAGAGATAAGCCGCTCCACCATCCGCGGAGATCTGTTCCAGCGTGACTACGATCGCGCCCCGGTCGGAATCCGTTGAGAGTTCCATCTCCAACGCGGGCCAACCGGTGACCTCGATGTCTTCGGACAGCGGCTCAGTCGTGAAGGAGAGACACTGCTCGGCCCGAGCATTGAGGTCGGTGGTGTTGATAAACATGTCGTCGACGTAGTAGCTGTGTCGGGTCATCTGTCCGAGGCTGACGTCGTGGTTGACCCCATACTCGGCGAATTCGGCTTCGGCAGGGAATGCCTCAGAGAGTTTTCCGTCAGCGGTCAGCCAGTGGCTGCGATAGCGGGCTTCGGGCAGTGGTAGGCGTGGGGCCGACTTCCAGGTCGTTGCGCCGGATGGCTCGGTCGCCGCGTAGTGGACTGGCGGCTCGTCCATGATTCCGTTGTTGATGTCCTTGAGCCAGTAGTCGAACCAGCGGCGTAACTCGGGATCGCCGCCCTGGCCGTGATTCCAGGGGCCAACAATCAGCTTCTTGGGCACGTCGAGGCGGTTGAATGCGTCGATCAGGTAGCCGGGGAAGGTCAGGTCCCACCAGCCGGTGACGATGTAGGTCGGCACGCCGCTCTCGTTGATCAGGTCGCAGGAGTCGAACCAGCCGCTGGCCACGTCGCCCAGGCCGAGATCAGGACGGGGACGTCGGCGATTCAGTCCGTCGAAAGACGACATCCGCGTGACATCGCGAGGGTCCATTTCCGAGAAGGTTTCGACCCAGCGGTAACCATCGGGCGAGTGAGAGGCAATGGCATCATCGCGGAGCGTCTCGGCATCGGGTCCCTCGACGGGGGCGGCGGGCTCATTCTCGGAGATTCCTTTGTGGAGCTGCTCCCAGACTCGGGCGAAGCTGCTGATCGCCAGGCCGCCGTCGACATAACAATGTGGCAGTCCCGGATATTGCGGCGCGATGCACTTGAGTCCCTCGGGCTGTTGGGCCGCCGTGAAGAACTGCATCATGCCTTCGTAGGAGATACCGACCATGCCAACGCGACCACTGGACCACTCCTGGTCGCAGATCCAGTCGATCACAGCCGCGAGGTCGTGGCCGGCAAGCCAGGAATCGTTGTAGAGCTCGCCAAACGATGCGCCGGTGCCTCGGATATCGACCGAAGCGAAGCGATAGCCGTGGTGGATGAGGTCGCGAGCGATTGGTCGCTCCTCATACTGGGTCACCAGTTGACCTGGCTCCACCGCGCTGAGCTCGTCTGCATAGCGCGCGGTCGAGGTTCCCAGCCCGGTTCGGACGAAAGAGCGACGATAGGGCGTGGCGTGCAGGACGGTCGGCGACGGCGTCGCAATCCGCTGGCCAGACTTGGTGGGATGCAGCACATCGATCGCAATCCGACAGCCGTCGCCCATGGTGAGGTAGCGCGACTCGCGCTCGTAGCCATCGGCGACCTCTTCGGTGAAGTGTTCGTAGACGCCGAGCAGTGATCGCTGGTCTGACATTGGTTTCCTCACATCCAGATCTCGGTCGGATTGCGCGAGATTGCTACCCTCGGCGCTGATCGTAGGGCTCTTGGTGGGAATACGCTGCACAGAGTAACTGTGTGGCGGTGCAGTGCGAGATGGCACGTCGCACCGAGAGTGACCGGCGAGCAAAGGGATGTCTCAACATGGCAGATTCAGAAGAGCTGCGAGGGTCACTGACCGGTGCAGAACGACGAATGTTACTCAGCGACCTGCGAGTCTCCAACGAGCTCAGCTACATCTATCGGCGGTTGTTCCAGGCGTGTCTGATCCGAGCTGAGGCGGAGGACAAAGAGGTCATGGAGATGAATGTGTTGCTGACCGCGGTGATCGCGGCGCAGGTACGGCTCAATGCCACGATCAACGAGCTCAGTGAGGAGGTCGAACTGGAAGCGTTGAAGGCGTTGTTGCCCAAGGAGATTGTGCCGCTCAACGACGAAGAGAATGACCCCGAGGCCGAGGATCTGCGGCAACAGCTGCTAGAACTCGCCGACTCCCTGGCTCCGCTGCGTCACCAACTGCTCTCACTTGGGGATGAGTGAGTCACCGGTTCGGTTGAGGCAGACGGGAGTGTGAGTTCGATACGCTGCGCCTTGAGCTAATGCAGCCTGGGACAGGATCGATCATGACGACGACCATCAGCCGCCTAGATCAGATTGACCTGGTCACTCCCGAGCTCTACGGGTCGCGCGGCTATCCATGGGCAGAGTGGGCGATCCAGCGCCGCGAAGCGCCGATTTACCTGTACGACCGGCCGGGCGTGGCACCGTTCTGGTCGATCACCAAGTACGACGACATCCAGCACATCTCGCGTGACCCCGAGACCTTCATCAGCAGCAAGCGGCTGGTCATTCGTTCCGCCGGATCGGGCGACGGCGGCGCCAGCGATCCGTCGCTGACGGTGCCCAACCTGATCAACATGGATCCGCCCGAGCACGGCAAGTACCGAAACACGACCAGTCGGCGATTCTCGCCGCGAGGAATGCGTTTGCTGGAAGATCGGATCGACGAAATCGCCGAAGCAGTGGTTGACGAGGCAGCGGCGCATCTCGTCGATCAACTGACCGATCGGCGCTCAGCCGATTTCGTGCGCGATGTCGCAGCCAAGATGCCGATGGCGGCGATCTGTGAGTTGCTCGCGGTTGAGCGGGACTCGTGGGAAGACATCTTCCGCTATACCAATGAATTCCTGGGATCCGAGGACCCGGAGTATCAGCAAGGCCGCACGCGTCGCGAAACGTGGCAGGATGGGCTGCGCGGCTTGCAGACGTTTTTCACCGAGCACATCGCTCGCAAGCGCCGTGAGCCGGATGACAGCGTAATGACCACGCTGGTGCAGGCCGAGATCGACGGCGAGCCGATGCCGGACCAAGAGATTCTCTCCTACGCCGTGCTACTCATCCTGGCTGGGAACGAAACGACGCGGAACGCCACTTCTGGTGGATTGCTGGCGCTGATTGAGCATCCCGAGCAATACGACAGACTTCGCGATCAGTCGGAGCTGTTGGACAGCGCCGTGGAGGAAATGCTGCGCTGGACATCACCAGTGGTGCACTTTGCTCGCACGGTGACGCAGGATACGGAAGTCAGCGGTGTGCCAATGAAGGCCGGCGAAACGCTCGCGATGTGGTACCCCTCGGCAAATCGCGACGAGGACGTGTTCGAGGATCCCGATGTGTTCGATATCGCAAGGTCACCAAATGAACACCTGGCCTTCGGGGGCTTCGGTGAGCACTTCTGTCTCGGAGCCAACCTAGCCCGACTGGAGATGCGCTCAGTCTTCCGTCACGTGATCGGCAAGCTAGAAGACTTCCAAATCGAGGGGGACGTCGAACGTCTAGCATCAGGCCTCATCGGAGGGATCAAGCGCCTACCAATGAGTTATCGGTCGATTAGGTGAGCCGTGGAAAGGCCCTCGTGATTGGCGACATGGCCTCCCCTTTCGAGACAGGGGCTGATGCATCTAAGCTCTGCTGACCATCATTAGCTAGGCAGCCACCATCCTTTCGGACCATTCCTTGAGGCCGTAGTAGCCTCCTCCTTCGGTAGAGATCCGAGGGTCATAGCGGTAACGGGAGCAAAGGGAGCTACCAGGGTTCTCTCCTCCTGCTTCTACTTCACCTGCAAGATAGACGTATATGTCCTGGTAATGCAGAGGCTTTCCCTTCCGCTCTAGGAGTAGTACAACTTTGTCCGGAACATCGCCGTCGCCGAAGAGGTTAGTTCTCCAAGCGGCTAGGCCATACAGTCCTTTGCCGACAATGGCAATTCGTTGGTCATCGCAGCATGCCCGAGCAATCTGAGCCTTAGGATTCCGACCGAACTGAAAGCGATGGCTAAGCAGGGAACGCAACTCATCGATACGACATTATTTTCCTGTGTGTTCGAGAATCTCTACAACCAAATCGGGCAAAGCGCCGCTTACGCCGAGCTCGTTGCGGAGAAGTTGTTCACGACGAAGCGACACGGCGGAGTTGATTTCAAGTAGGAGGTAATTCTGAGGATCTGTCATTTTTCTGGTTTCCCTTTCGCTAATGTGTTCTGCGAGATTGTCGTTCACTTTAGTCATGTTGTTCTCCTTCGTCTTTTGCGGCGTATGTGCCCCTGGCAATTCGTTCAAGTCTGGAGTCTTGGAAGTAGCGGGACAGTAGGGTGTCGGCATTTCCTTTCCCGCCTATCTCAAGACCCTGGCTTTTGATGGCAGTGTGGATGTCTCTGTAATGCATTGGGCCTTCCCGCTTGAGCAACTCGACGACGTCATCAGCGGTTGCCTTGCGGCCCGAAGAGGAGCCGTTGGCGGCAGGAGCGTGTTGTCGAGGTAGCCAGGGGGATGGACTCCGTCTAGCGGGGCCGTCTTCATTGAGGTCCTCTTCGCTTTGATGCTGTGCCATGGCAACAATGTCCTCTAGGTCCGCTACGAGCCTTTCTATCCTGGATCGCCTTTCGGTTAACTGGCTAATCTCCAAATCTAGCCGGTCACGATCGGCGATGTGTCTTGCTAGCCGTTCTTTGACAAGCTCTAGGAGCTCGTCGTCTATGATGTTGCTGGTGGTCATTGCCACCTCCTCTCACGTACGCGTATCATATTCTGGGCGCCACGAATCCTGTATGTCGTACCATACAGACGAATACTAACACCTGGCATCAGAAGACACCCTGATGATCCTGTTAGGTGGCAGCGAAATGATACCTAGGGAATCCCGGGAGGGTGAGTACAGAGAGTGACGTTCAGTCTTGTTAGCTAGGGAAATCTCGGATGGGTTTACAGCGTGGCGCCGCCGTCGACGGTGATGGTTTGGCCGGTGACGAAGACGTTTCTTTCGATCAGGGCGATGATGGCGTCGGCGCAGGTCTCGGGTGTGGCTACTCCCCTTAGCGGTGCGGTTTGTCCTAGACGCTTGCGGCCTGCCTCGTAGGTGTCTTCGCCCAGACCGCCTCGGAGCCAGCGACCCTCGATGAAGCCGGGGGCGATGGTGTTGATCCGGATTTCCGGACCGAGGACTCGGGCGAGGGATTTGGTGATCACGTTGACGCCGGCCTTGCTTGCCGCGTAGGGAATGCTGGAGCCTCCGCCGCCGGCGCCTGCGACGCTGCTGACGTTGACAACCGCGCCCTCGCCGGCGGCTCGCATATGTGGTGCGGCGGCTCGGGCGCAGTTGAAGACACCGCGCAGATTTGCGCCGATGATGTCGTCCCAGACCTCGTCGGTGACGGCTTCGAGGTCGTCGTGGGCGATGAAGTGGGTCATTCCGGCGTTGTTGACCAGGATTTCCAGGTGCCCGAATTCGTCGACGGCGGACTGGATCAACCGGCGGCAGTCGGCGTCGGAGCGGGTGTCGGCTTGGACGGCGATGGCTGCACCGCCCGCTGCCTGGATCTCGTCGACGACTCGTTGTCCCGACTCGGCTCCGCGAAAGTAGTTGACGACGACGGAGGCACCCAGCGAGGCGAGCAGCTTTGCCGTCGCCTCGCCGACGCCTGATGATGAGCCGGTGACGACTGCGACTTTGCCGTTGATGTCCATGGGCGTTCCTCTTCTCGCTTACGTGACGAGACCGCTCCGATTGGAGCGGTCTCTCGTGAATCGCGCGACCCCCTCCGTCGCCCTGCGACACCTCCCCCTGCAAGGGGGAGGAAAGGGGAAGCCGAGCGTTAGCCTCCTCCGCCGGCTGCTGCGGCTGCGGCGAGGCCTTCGGGCATGACCTGGGGGATGTCGATGTTGTAGAGCTTGGCCGAGTTCTCCCAGAGAATCTTGCGGCGGACTTCCTCGCTCTGACCCTCAAGGCCGTCCTCGATTGTCTCCTGCACGTTGCCGTAGAGGCAGGTCGGGTGCGGGAAGTCGGTCTCGAAGAGGATGTTGTCGGCGCCGATGTCGTCGATCAGCTTGCGCGGAGCAATCTTCTCGAACCAGTAGCAGGCGTAGACCTGTCGGCGGAAGTAGTCCGACGGCATCATTTCGAACTCGGGTCGGGCCTTGCGAATGTCGGCGGCGAGGAAGTGGTAGTCGCAGCTCTCGAGGCAGAACGGTACCCAGCCGATGCCGGATTCAACCGAGATGAACTTCAGCTCGGGGAATCGCGGCAGGACGCCGGAGAGCAACAGGTCGGTCATCTGCAGACCGTTGGCCATGAAGAGGACGGTCGAGGTGCGCGCGTAGGTGACTTCCGGTCCGTCAACCGCGAGTCGCTCCGGGGTGAACCCATCGGTGAAGTCGCCGGAGCCGATGTGGAAGGAGATGGGCAGGCCGGTGTCGGTGGCGACGTTCCAAAGCGGATCCCAGTGGTGGTCGCCGAGGAACGGTTGTCCATGCGACTGCGGGTCGCCGGTGAAGAGGATGCCGCGCATGCCCTTCTGAGCGACGCGCTCAATCTCCTTGACCGACTCTTCGATGTCCCAGAAGGGAATCGAGGCATTGGCGACGAAGCGTTCGGGCGCGACGGAGATCCAGTCGATCTGGAAGTCGTTCCACGCGCGGACGCACTCGAGCATGAGCTCGGGATCCTTGAGCGAGAGGAACCGCTGCGAGGCAAAACCGGCAACGTTGGGATAGAGCACCTGCGCATAGACGCCGGTCTCATCCATCAGTTTGAGTCGCTCGTGGACGTCGAACGAGGCAGGGTGGGCTTCTTCGTAGGTCGGTGGCGAGCTGGGGAACTTGCCCTTCCAACCGGCAAAGACACCGGAGGGCGCGGCCGCCACTTTCTCGTCACCGACGAACCAGGAGTTGATTCCCTTGTCGTCCTGCTTGACGTGCAGCACCATGTCGCCCCACTTGGAGGAGACGCGGGATGTCCAGAGGTCGGCAGGTTCGGTGATGTGTGTGTCGGCGTCGATAAAGGTCTGGAACGCCATGCAAACTCCTTCAGATCAGGTCACGGATTCAGATTGTGAACATTGTAACGGGGGAAACAGTGAGTTGTCCCTGTCGCAAATTCAGCGCTCCTCCTCGCCGTCACTCACGCACTAATCCTCACCGTCATTCCCGCGCTCCGACGCGGGAATCTCGCTGCGCCCTGCACGATCCCTTTCCTGGCGCCCCTGGCTCATCCAGGTGGCCGGGTAGGAGTGTGGCAATGGCCGAGTCAATGGACTCTATGGAATCGCCGGCTCGCCCGAGACGGCTTTGATGATGTCGAAGTAGCTGATCACGACGATGAACACCAACAAAGCTGCGAAGCCCGCCATGTGGACCAGGCCCTCGCGCTCGGGACTGATTTTCTTGCCGCGGCGTGCGATTTCGATCAGGACGAACATGATCCGGCCGCCGTCGAGCATGGGCAGCGGAAGGATATTGATGATGGCCAGGTTGAGCGAAATCAGCGCGGCCAGCTCGATCAGCCGTGACCAGCCGGCTCGATCGACGACTTCGCCGGTGACTCGGGCGATGCCCACTGGTCCCGACAACTCGATCGGCTCGCCGCCGGCGATCCACGAGCGGATGCGGTTGCGGACGAGGACGAAGGTGTCGCGGGTCTGAGTCCATCCGAGGGCAATCGACTCGCCGACCGACGGGCTCTCGCGGGCGACGACATATGAGGCATTGGCGATGCTGATGCCTGTGGCTCCCTGCGGGACCTCGATCATGATTCCGGGCGGAGGATGGAGAGGGTCAATATCGAGGGCGCGGTAGATCGCGGCCATGCGCACAGCCTCTTCGATCGCGATGCTGAGCATCGTGTCGCCCGCTTCGGTGACGTAAGTGAAGCCACCGGGCAGTTCCATCTCCAGGCCGTGGTTGAGTTCTGCTGTCTCGATTCCCCAACCCGCGATCACGGAGGAAGGTGTGACCCCTAACTCGTCTGCGATGTCGATCACTGAGTCACCAGGTTGGACGACGTGCACCAGGGGATCTGGCGCGAGCCTGGCATGCACGTTGACGTCGAAGCGCTCCGGCTCCTGCGATGCGCGGCTGGACGTGAGCGATCCCGTGACAGGCCGCTCGACTCCAACGACAAGCGTCTCGCCGAGGTTGAGCTGGATCGAGCGCGCGAGTTCCTGCGCATTGCGAATTGGCTCCCCATCGATCGCGACGATTCGGTCGCCGGCGCGAATGCCCGCCTGATGCGCCGGCGCATGCTCGATCGTGCTGGTAACCACAGCCGGTCCGGCAGAGACGTTGTCGGGGATCAATGCGCCCACGGCGAACAGAATCAGCGGCAAGACGGCGTTGACACCAGCTCCCGCGGCGAGGATTCCGATGCGAGTGAGGCGTGACTTGGCACCGAGCGAGCGTGGGTCGATGCCGACGGTCAGGCCAAGAATCGACGCTTCGCCATTGTCGTCGAGCAGCGACTCGCGCTGTTCTTGGGTTGTCTTGTAGTTGTCGAGCGGCGGCGCATCGATGTCGTCTTCGCGCGGTATGAGGCTGACATTCCAAGAGGTCTTGCGTCCGTCGTCCTCGTTGTGGTCGTAAGCGATTTCCAGCTTTGGCTGTCCAAGATTGCGCAGCACCTGGTCGAGGAATTGGTCGGGACTGACCACGCGCTTGCCATTGACCTTGTGGATGCGGTCGCCGGCGACGAAATGCTCAGAGAATCGACTTGCTGGATCGACCCTGGTGATCAGGAGGCCTGAGGCTTCCTCGCCCGTGAGCCGGACAAACCCGCCGATCGGCAGCCAGTTGAACGAGTACAAGGTCTCGCCAAACTGCCATCCTTTGCCGATTCGCGGAGGCAACCCAACGCCAAATTCCTCGACCCTGACGCCCGCGAGTTTGGCGGCGACAAAGTGTCCCAGCTCATGCAGAACCACGAGCCCCAGCAGGACGCCAATGAAGGGAAGGACCGTGTCGATCAGGACCATGCGCTCAGCGTACTAGTGGATCGGAAATGTCGACTGGTTGTGGGAATGATGGCTGTTCAGCAGTGAGAACTGATCACTACCTCTTCGCGTGGTGGCTCCAGTCCCCGCTTTACGCGGGGACCCGCTTGGGCGGCACCGGGAACCTGAATCTGGAGTCTGGGGCTGGGAGAAAACGGGTCCCCGCGTAAAGGTGGCCTTTGCATAATCCCTTTCCTCCCCCTGCAGGGGGAGGTGCCGAAGGCGGAGGGGGTCCTGCTCCACCAAGTTCCATCTGGTACCCGTGCCGGCAGGACCCCCTCAGTCGCTCCGCGACAGCTCCCCCTGCGAGGGGGAGCAAATTAATCAAAGGCCTTCGTAAAGCGGGGACTGGGAGAATCGCGGCATCACACCGCCGCAGCGATTCTCCCAGTCGTGAATCCACGAGCCCACGAGTCGGCGGCGTCGATGGCTTCGATGTTGGGGTTTGTTGTGCTGCGATGTGCGTCCATGGTCTGGTTGACGTAGTCGGCGATTTCCGTGAAGGCGATTCGGCGTTCCAGGAATGCCTCGACCGCGATCTCGTCCGCAGCTGCCATGGCGGCGGGATAGGTGCCGCCCGCTCGACCGGCCTGTTGCGCGAGCTTCAGGCAGGGATATCGATCCAGGTCTGGGCGCGAGAAATTGAGTGTGCCGACTGCGGCGAGGTCAAGCGGCTCGACTGTCGGTTCCAGCCGTTGCGGATAGGAAAGCGCCAATTGGATGGGGAGTTTCATATCTGGATAGCCGAGCTGCGCCTTGACGGAGCCATCTCCAAACTCGACGAGCGAATGCACGATGGACTCTGCATGCTGGACGATCTCGACACGCTCGTAGGGCACATCGAACAGCCATTTGGCCTCGATCGTCTCCATGCCTTTGTTCATCAGCGTGGCGCTGTCAATGGTGATCTTGTCGCCCATACTCCAGGTTGGATGATTGAGCGCCTGCTCGGGTGTTACATCGGCGAGCTCGTCGGCGGGCAGGTGACGCAGTGCTCCACCCGACGCGGTCAGCAGGATGCGGCGGATTTCGTGGCCGTCCTCGCCCCACAGGCACTGCCAGATGGCGGAATGCTCGGAGTCGACGGGTCGTAGCTGTCCACCACCACGATCGACGGCGTCGCGAACGAGCTGACCGGCCATGACGACGACTTCCTTGTTGGCCAGGGCGACTGCGCCGCCGCGTTCCAACGATGTCAGCGTCGGTTCTAGTCCAGCGCGACCGGCCGTTCCGACGACGAGTACGTCTCCGTTTGGATCCTCAGCCATGTCATCCATTGGGGTCACGGTCGACCCGTTGTCGTTAGCGATCTGGCCAAGTCGCTGTTTGTCTTCCGTCGCCGCCCATAGATATGTCGGACGAAACTCATGAGCCTGCGCCTCGAGAGCATCGAGATTGCGGCCGGCGGCGAGTCCCAGGACATTGAACCGTCCTGGCATGGCACGCACGACATCGAGTGTCTGACGGCCGATGCTGCCGGTCGAGCCCAGCAGGACTAGATTGATCGGTTGCTCGTGAGTGCCGGTCATGTCGTCCATTGCAAGAAGAAGAATACGACGGGCAATCCGAAGAGGAGCGAATCGAGCCGGTCGAGCACGCCACCGTGTCCGGGAATGAGGTTGGAGGAGTCCTTGACATCCATCGCTCGTTTGAACAGGGACTCCGCCAGATCGCCGATCTGACCGGCAATTGGCAAGATGACGGCGAGGATCACGAGCGGCCAGATCTCGGCGTCGAGATTGAGGATCTGGTCGAGCGCAATCGTCGCACCGAATCCGCCAAGCCAACCGAAGATGGCGCCTTCGACGGTTTTGTTGGGCGAGACCGACGGCGCGAGTTGGTGCCGACCCAGGAGGCGACCGCCGGCGTAGGCGGCGGCGTCGGTTGACATAATCGCCAGCACCGCCAGGAGCATCCAGTCGGTTCCCTCGTCGGTTGCGCGCACCATGACGAACGTCGCCCCCGGAAGGGCCAGGTAGGAGACGGCGCCGAGCATCGCGACTCCGCTGAGAAGGACTGGTGCGAGCAACGTCGGATCGGCGGTTGGTACCGTTCGCACGGCGGTGATGGTCGTGACTGAGGCGATCGCGAGCATTGCGGCGAGGATCGGCCAGAAGAGTGGTAGGTCGATCTGTGTTGCGACGCCGATGATCGCGCCGATGGCGGCGACCGCGACGACGAACAAGAGGCTACGCAGCTTGAGGTTGATCACGACCGCGATCTCGCCGAGGGCGATCACCAAGCTGAGTGCCATGAGCGCTGCGAATAGCGGTCCACCGACCAGGATGACGGCAATGATCAGTGGCAGCCCGATGGCCGCGCTCAGCAGCCGAGGGCCGAGATTTCCATTCATCAGTCTGTTCAAACGGAAATGATCAGTCGGCATGGGCGGGGCGTCCGCCGAAGTTTCTGGTTCGATTCGCGTACTCGGCCAGGGCTTGATCGACGTCTCGCTCGCCAAAGTCGGGCCAGTAGGTGTCGGAGAAGACGTACTCCGCGTAGGCGGCTTGCCAGAGCAGGAAGTTGGAGATGCGCTGATCTCCACCGGTGCGAATGATCAAGTCCGGATCGGGCAGCTCGCAGGTGTAGAGGTAGTCCGAGATCGTTCGCTCCGTGATGTCGTCGCTGGACACACCGTCGGCGACCATGCGGCGGACCGCATCCACGAGCTCCGCGCGTGCACCGTAGTTGAACGCCACGCAGACGGTCATCCGGTTGTTGTGCTGCGTCAGCTCGATGGCAGCGTCGATTTTGCGCCGCAACGTGGCGTTGAGCGCGTCAATCTGTCCGATGTAGCGCAGCCTGACTCCCGCCTCGTGCAGCGGCTTCACCTCGCGATCGATCGTCGCAGAAAGGATACGCATCAGTCCGCGCACTTCTGGTCGCGGTCGTTTCCAGTTCTCCGTAGAGAAGGCGAACAGCGTCAGACAGCCAACGCCGCGCTCGGCGAAGGATTCAATCGCGGCGCGAATGTTCTCGGTGCCCGCACGATGACCATCAGTCGGGCGCAACCCGCGCTGGGCCGCCCAGCGTCCATTGCCATCCATGATCACCGCGACATGCTCGGGGATATGAGCTTCCGTCAGGCTCTCGGCGACATGGACGCCATTGATGGCAGGTGCGATGACGGCGTGGCTGGCTGGCAGCGTGATGGTGGAACCGGATCGGTTTGACACGTACTAGACCTCGAGGAGCTCTTGCTCCTTCTGACTGCCCGCAGCATCAACTTTAGCGATGAACTGGCTGGTCAGAGTGTCGAGTTGAGATTCTGCTCGGCGTTCCTCATCTTGTGACAGATCGCCGTCCCGTTGCATATGGCGCAGGTCGTCGTGGATATGCCGTCGCACGTTGCGGATCGCGACGCGCGCTGTCTCGGACTTCTGGTGTACGACCTTGACCAGGTCACGGCGGCGCTCCTCCGTCAGCTCAGGCAACGCGAGCCGGATCAGGATGCCGTCGGACTGTGGATTGATGCCAATATCGGATGTTTGGATGGCCTTCGTGATCGGGTCGAAGGCGTTCTTGTCCCACGGCTGAATGGCGATCAGGCGGGCCTCCGGCGTGGAGATGGTGGCGAGCTGGTTCAGCGCCATTGTTGTGCCGTAGTAGTCGATGCGCATCTGATCGACGAGCGATGTATGCGCACGACCGGTGCGCACGGCCATCAGGTCGCGCTCCAGCGCGCTGAGGGCACCGGCCATGCGAGAGTTGGCGTCGTCGAATGCCAGGTCAAGGAGCTCGTTGTCGGACATGTCGCGCTCCTGTGGAAACTTCGGTGCTGTGATCAATCAGCCCTGGATCAATCGGCCCTGGATCAGTCAGCCAGGACGGTGACTCCATGATCGACGCGCGTGCCGGCCAGATCAAGGTCAGGGCCGTCGATCACAGTGCTCACGATAGCGTTAGCCGCCTCGATGTTGAACACCACGATCGGCAGTGAATGCTCTTCGCAGAGCGCGAGCGCCGAGGCGTCCATCAAGACTCCGAGATTTTGCTGCAGCGCCTCACGATAGTTGAGTCGGGCGTAGCGCTTGGCGTCGGAGTGCAGGGCTGGATCGGCTGTGTAGACGCCGTCGGTGCCGTGCTTGCCCATCAGCAGTTCGTCGGCGTTGAGTTCAATCCCCCGAAGCGCGGCTGCAGTGTCGGTGGTGACGTACGGATTGCCGGTGCCGCCGACGCACAGCACGATGCGCCCTTTCTCGAGGTGACGAAGCGCTCGGCGGCGGATGAAGATTTCCGCTACCTGCCGAACCTGGAGCGCCGACATCGTGCGTACTTCTGCCCCGGCCGATTCGATCGCATCTTGTAGGGCGAGCCCGTTGATCACCGTGGCAAGCATTCCGGCGTAGTGAGCCGTCGCCTCGGCCATGCCTAACTGGCTGGCAAGCCTGCCGCGGAACAGGTTGCCTCCGCCGACCACGACGCCGATCTCAACGCCGCGATTGCGGCATTCGACAATCTGCCGGGCGATCTCGTTGAGGGCGGCAGAGTCGATTCCGGACTCGCGCTGTCCTTGCAGCGACTCACCAGAGACCTTGAGGACGACTCGACGTGTAGCTGGCGTAGCTGACTGGTCGCTCACGAGTCGCCTTTCGCGTTCTTACAACGTTCGCTGCGGCGCCGATTCCAGATGTGGCAAGACCTTGGGCGGGACCCCCCTCTGCCTTCGGCATTTCCCCCGCAAGGGGGAGAAGGGGAGTGTGCGCTCGCTCTCTGCGAAGTCGAACGTCAACCTGGCTTACTCCCCCATCTCGTAGCGGGTGAAGCGGGCCACTTCGATTTTCTCGCCGATGGAGGCGATCACGTCGTTGATTCGGTCGGCGATGGTCTGTGAGCCGTCTTTGATGAACTCCTGGTCGAGCAGCGCCACGGCGCCTTCGCCCGCATCATCGGGCATGTTGTCGGCGCTGACTGAGGCTGGGTTCATCGAGGCCACCTGCATCGCGATGTCGTGCGCCAGCTCCTCGAACTGTGGAGTCTTGGCGACGAAATCAGTCTCGCAGCGCAGGTCAACGAGGACGCCAATCCGCCCGCCGTGGATGTAGCTGTGGATCAGACCCTGACCAGCGGTTCGGTCGGCACGCTTGTTGGCGGTGGCGATGCCTTTCTCACGCAGGAGCAGGCGGGCGCCTTCGATGTCGCCATCGGACTCGGTCAGGGCCTGGCGACAGTCCATGACGCCGGCGCCGGTCTCGGCGCGAAGCTCCTTGATTTGATCAATCGTTACGGGCACGTTGGTGGCTCCTCTGGTCGTTGGTTGGGCTTGATCTTGGACAGCCACTCAGTATGCGAGTGGCGTGATGTGTGTCTTGTGACTCAGTTCGCGGCGACAGGCTCCGCGGAGGTCATCTCGTCGTAGGCTTCTTCGCTCTCGACCGCGTTCTGACGCATCATCCCACCCGACTGTGCTGCGTCGGCAATCTGTGCGGTGAGCAGCCGGACGGCGCGGATTGCGTCGTCATTCGAGGGGATCGGGTAGTCAATCTGGTTGGGGTCCGAGTTGGTGTCGCAGACAGCGATGATGGGGATGTTGAGCCGTTGCGCCTCGGCGATGGCAATGTGCTCGCGCGGTACGTCGACGACGAACAAGGCCCCGGGCAGCGTGGTCATGTCGCGCAGACCGCGCAGGTAGCGATGCAGCCGCGTCAGTTTGTCGCGCAGCTTCAGCGCTTCCTTCTTGGGCAGGAGGTCGAGATGCCCCGCTTCTTCGCGCCGCTCAAGCTCGATCATGTAGTCAACGCGCTTGCGGATCGTCTGGAAGTTGGTCAGCGTGCCGCCCAACCAGCGAGTCACGACGTAAGGCATGTTGGCACGATCGGCCTCGTTGCGGATCACGTCCTGGGCCTGACGTTTGGTGCCGACGAACAGAATCTGCTGGCCGGAGCCGGACAGTTCCTGTGCGAACTCGGTGGCGTCCTGCAGCCGGGTGACGGTCTGGGCGAGGTCGAGGATGTGTACGCCGTTGCGCGCGCCGTAGATGTACGGCGCCATTTTTGGATTCCAGCGTCCCGTCTGGTGACCGAAGTGCACTCCGGCTTCCAGGAGGTCGCGCATTGAGATCGATGTCGTCATCCGGCTCCTCAGAAGGTTGGCTCGTGAAGTCACGTCGAACCCGCCCCGCAGGCGGGCATATGGATTGAGTATAGGGGTGTGGTCGGCGTACGCGCACTGAGTCGGACTACGTGATAACTTAGTTGATGTTGTCTGATGATCTGCGCGGAGGAAGTACGTGCCCCGCTACGTTTACGAGTGTTTCGAGTGCGGCCACACGGTGGAAAAGCTGGAGGGTTGGAGCGCACCCGCGCAGCAACCCTGCACGGAGTGTGAGCACACGCTCCAGCGAATTCCCAGTGCGCCCGCAATCGTCTTCAAGGGTTCCGGATGGTATTCGACCGATAGCAAGAAGAGCAACTGGAAGTCCCGCCGCGACGAAGACCGTCCCGAGGGCGGCGACTCCGAGTCGGACGGCGAGTCCTCCAGTGAGTCAGAGTCCGACTCCGGCGAACGCGAAGCTTCAGCCGCGACAGCGGACTAGCCCTTCCGATCCAAGCGGTGTTTCAAGGCCTCACATATGAGGATCGTGCTGCAACGTGTGACGCAGGCGTCGGTCTCTGTCGACGACCACGTGGCTGGCGCCATCAAACACGGTCTGTTGATCCTTGTCGGCGTCGCGGCTGGAGATGAGGAAACGCAGGCCGAAGCTCTGGCGCGCAAAGTGGTGAGTTTGAGGATCTTTGCCGACTCCGAGGGCCGATTCAACGAGAGCCTGTTGGACATCAGCGGTTCTGCACTCGTGGTCAGCCAGTTCACATTGCATGCCGACGTGCGCAAAGGCCGTCGTCCCAGCTTCACAGGAGCGGCACGGCCCGAGGTCGCAGAGCCGCTCATTGATCACTTCGCCGAAACCCTTCGGTCACAGGGCATACCGGTCGAGACCGGGGTCTTCGGCGCGATGATGTCGGTGGAGTTGACGAATGACGGCCCGTTCACCATCGTGATTGATTCAGCCGACCTTGAGCGACCTCGTCGGGGCTAGGGCGTGTTCACGTCAGCAATCTGCTCAGTTGGAATTCCGTCATTGCCGCGCTTGTCGCAGCCTGCCCCGCACTTGATGCGGGGGCAATCTCGCCGAGTTGTGTATAGACAGTGGCGCTGAACGCAGCGAGATACCCGCGGCAAACGGAGGCCTTCGCGAAAATCGGTCGGTGCGCTATTGGTCAGGTTGTAGGGGCGACCCTTGTGGTCGCCCGCTCTGCCGCTCCTATCTAGTCAGTAATGCAATCGCCAACGCGGGCGACCACAAGGGTCGCCCCTACAGGAGCTCAGAAGGATTGGGAACACGATTATGCAAAGGTCTCCGGCAAGCGCGGGTATGACGGGAACTCCTGGGCGGGTATGACGGGAGACTGCGCTACCGGAGGCAAGCGAGTGCGCCTTAGTCCGGCGCGAGTTCGAGTGCGATGTCCAGGGCGATGTCGAGTGACGGGGCGGAGTGGGTCAACGCTCCGAGGGAGATGTAGTCAACGCCAGCTCGAGCGATGTCGGAAATCTGCTCGATGCTGATCCCACCGCTGGCTTCGGTCTTGGCGTTGTAGACTCGCGCGACTTCGACAGCGGGCGGCAGATCGTCGATCGCGAAGTTATCCAGCAACAGCGCGGTAGCTCCTGCGTCCAGCGCCTCGCGTGCCTCGTCGAGATTGGTGACTTCAACCTCGACGCCCGTGGCTGGGCCGACGTTGGCGATCGCCGCTGAGACAGCATCGGCCAGGGTTCCGCCCGCCTGTCGCACTGCCGCGATGTGGTTGTCCTTGATCAGGACGCCGGACGCGAGCGAGTCCCGGTGGTTGAGCCCGCCGCCGCAGCGAACGGCGTAGCGCTCTGCCGGACGTAGACCTGGCGTCGTCTTGCGAGTGTCGAGAATCTTGGTCCGAGTCCCGGCCGCCGCTACCGCTTGCGCGGTCAGTGTTGCCGTCCCACTCAGGCGTTGCAGCCAGTTGAGCGCCGTGCGCTCGGCTCTGAGCAGTGGATCGAGTTGCCCGCCGACGACCGCGATCTGTTGACCAGCCGAGACTTGGTCACCGTCGCTGACTTCGGGCAGGAAGCGGACGTCGGGATCGAGCGCGGCAAAGGCTGCCAGCGCGAAATCGAGTCCGCAGACCACACCATCGGCGCGAGCCGTCAGGTGGGCGTTGCCCTGGCGCCAATCGATCCACTTGCTCAGCGAGCCGGTTGTGACGTCGAGATCAGCACGGTCTTCGGCGAGTGTTGCATCGACGAGGCGTTGGACAATGGCAAGATCGAGCGCGGTCATTCGCGTGCCAACTGCCAGTAGCTATGACGCTGCCATGTCTCGTCGGTGAGTGGATGGTCGAGTCGGAAGTGTGCGCCACGTGTTTCTGTTCGCTGGAGTGCGGCCTCGGCGATCAACCGAGCAGTGAGCGTGGCTAGCGGGAGTGACGGGTCAGCCGACGCATCATCCGATTCTGACCACTCTGCAAAGTGGTTAACCGCCGTTTGCAGACGGTCGGCCGTACGGGTGATGCCGACAAAGTCGTTCATCGTCGAGCGCAACGCATCCCAAGAGGGCGCAGCAATCTCGCGATGCCAGTGCGCTGTGCAAATGTCGACCGACGGAACCGGTGCCGATTCGCCGTTGCTCCGAATCGCCTCGACGGCGCGCGTGGAAAACACCGCGGCTTCCAGGAGCGAGTTTGATGCGACGCGGTTCGCACCGTGCGCCCCGGTCGAGGCGGACTCTCCAGCGGCCCAGAGACCGGGGACGGTCGTTCGGCCATCAATGTCGGTGTAGACGCCGCCCATGTGGTAGTGCGCGGCAGGCGCGACGGGAAGTGGGCCTGCGGTGAGGTCGTGTCCGCGTTCCAGGGCTCCGCGATAGACGCCGGGGAAGCGTTGGCGCAGATACTCGGGATCGCGATGCGAGATATCGAGCATGACATGGTCCGTGCCGGTTCGCCGCATCGCTTCCGTGATCGCTTGCGCGACCACCGATCGCGGCGCCAGCTCAGCATCTGGATGAACGCGTGGCATGAAGCGATCACCGGCCGAATCCAACAGCACCGCGCCGTCTCCGCGCAGCGCTTCGGAAATCAGAAACGCACTGCCATTGCTGACGAGCGCCGTTGGATGGAACTGCACGAACTCAAGATCGCGGACCAGCGCTCCAGCACGAAACGCGAGCGCGACACCGTCACCGGTGGCATTGGCTGGATTCGTCGTCGTGCGATAGAGCGCGCCTGCGCCGCCGGTCGCCAGGATGATGGCGTCTGCGAGGAACGTTTCTCGATCGTCGGTAGTCGCGCCGACGCAACGACCTGCCTCGATCGCGAGATCCGACACGGCGACATCGGTGCGGACCTCGATGTTCGCTTCGGACAGGCGTCTCGACAGCGCTGACTGAATGTGCAATCCAGTCTGATCGCCGCCAGCGTGCAGGACACGCGGCGTCGAATGCGCTCCTTCATTGGCGAGCGCCAACTGGCCGTCCGGATCGCGATCAAACTCGACACCCAGGTTGAGCAATCGATCGATGGCAGCAGCGCCGTCTGCGGTCAGCGTTTCGACGGCGATCGGGTCGCAGAGTCCCGCGCCGGCGCGAATCGTGTCGGCGGCATGAATGGCTGGGTCGTCGAGCGCCGTGACGGCGGCGGCGATTCCGCCCTGGGCCCGCTGTGTATTGGTTTCGTCGAGGGCCGACTTGCTCAGCAGCGTGACATCGGCAAATTCAGACGCCAACAGCGCGGCATTGATGCCGGCCAGCCCACTGCCGATGATCAGGATGCGCATGGTTCGAGCTTCTGGTTCGCGCTAAGTGATTGCCAGCATGCGATCGAGGGCGACGCGAGCCCACTTGCGAGTCTCATCGTCCATAGTGATCGGATTGACCACGCGGCCTTCGACCAGCGACTCCGTCACCCAGGCGAGGTAGGCCGGATGAATCCGGTACATCGTCGCGCAGGGGCAGATGACCGGGTCCAGGCAGAACGCGGTCTTGCCCTCGTGCGCGACCTCTTCGTTGAGTCGGTGGACCAGGTTGATTTCGGTTCCGACGGCGTACACGCCGGGCGGGCCGTTGCGGACGTAGTTGATGATGAATTCGGTGGAGCCGTCGGCATCGGCAGCGGCGACGACCGGTTCGGTGCATTCAGGGTGGACCACGACGCGAACGCCGGGATGCTCCTGCCGCGCTCGCTCGATCTGGTCGATGCGGAATCGGATGTGCACCGAGCAGTGGCCTTGCCAGAGCAGGATTTTGCTATCAGTGACTCGCTGCTCGGTCAGACCACCAAGGGCTTTGCGCGGACTCCAGACGGCGGTCTGCGTTCGTGGGTCGATGCCCAGCCGCTTGCCCGTGTTGCGTCCCAGGTGCTGGTCGGGGAAGAACAGCACCTGGTCGCCCTGCTCGAATGCCCATTCAAGCACAGCAGTCGCGTTGGACGAGGTGCAGACCGCGCCGCCGTTCTTGCCGACGAAGGCCTTCAGCGATGCGGCGGAGTTCATGTAGGTGATCGGGATGACCCGGTCGGTGTCGACGACTTCGCTCAGGTCGTCCCAAGCGTCGTAGACATCCTCGGGCTGAGCCATGTCGGCCATCGAGCAACCGGCAGCGAGATTCGGCAGAATCACCGACTGCTCGGGAGTCGTCAGGATGTCCGCGCTCTCGGCCATGAAGTGGACGCCGCAAAAGATGATGTAGTCGGCCTCGGAGTTGTCAGCCGCCTGCTGGGCCAGCTTGAAGGAGTCGCCGCGAAAGTCGGCAAACTCGATAATGTCGTCGCGCTGATAGTGGTGGCCAAGAATCACGAGGCGGTCACCGAGTTCGGCGCGCGCAGCTCGGATGCGCTCTCGCAGCTCGTCCCCCGACAGCTTCAGATAACGCTGTGGAATCTCCGGCTGCCAGTCGGGCAGATGCGGCTCGGCAGCGAGCGGGATCGTGGCGATGTCTGTTTCGCAGGCTTCGTCGGGCAAGTTCGGCGGGAGAATCTCCGGGACGAAGTTGGTCTCGACGACAGTGGCTTCAGTCATGGCTAGCTCTCAGACCGGTTACTTAGTGTCAGACTGACACTATCAATAGGGAATAGTGTTGCAAACCTGAGTGTTGGTTGTCAAGAGGTGGTTAAACGAATCGTGGATCAAACGGGTCTCGACATAACGCCTCTGAGCCAGACACAATTCCTCAGATCCGTCATTGCCGCGCTCCGTCGCAGCCTGCCCCGCACTTGATGCGGGGGCAATCTCGCTGTGTCAGCACCGACGTCTGTGCACGGTTCACTCCCTTCGAGCATGTATGGCGACAAGTCACCCACTGCGCCCTAGCCAGGAACGGAGCAGGTCCTCGCGTACAGGAGACCGATGCATCACCCCTCAACCGCCCCCGCCTCCGAGCGGGGGCCTGCTCCTTCCCTGGATGAGTGTCGGCGGTCATGTTTGCCGCTGGTATCTGGTCAACCGGGACCTATCCGAGCAGCCTGGGCTATTCCAAAGCGGGTCCCCGCTCGGGGGCGGGGACGGGAAACTGAGTGATGCATCATTCTCCGTACAGCGGGGGCGGAACACTGGGGAACGGAGCGAATGAGGACGTTCAAGGACGGCTGGCGAACTGATAGAGACGAGCCGGTCGGTGCCGACCCTCGGTGCGCTTCTCGGACGTGGCGCTGATGAAGTCGGTTGCGAGCAGGCGGCGGCGGAAGTTTCGCTTGTCTAGCGGTCGGCCGAGGATCGCTTCGTAGACCTCCTGCAGCTCACGCATCGTGAATTGAGCGGGAAGCAGCGAGTACGCGGCATCGGTGTACTGCAATTTGTTGATCAGCCGTGTCCGCGCCACCTTGAGCACTTCTTCGTTGTCGAATGCGAGCGACGGAACGTCGTCCAGATTCCACCAGGCCGGTCGCCAGGCGGTGCGTTGGGCCAGGCGCACACGCGACGGGTCGACCAACGCGAACCAGGCCACGCCGACACTGCCATCCTCGGAGGCGGGATCGAGGTCGCCGAATGTGTAGAGCTGCTCGAGGAACAGATCAGTGACGCCGGTCTCTTCGGCCAGCTTGCGCACTGCTGCCTGTTCGAGCGATTCGCCGTGCTGCAGCGCGCCCCCGGGGATCGCCCATCGGCCTTCTTCGGGCGGAGCTGAGCGCTCGATCAACAGGACCTGCAATGCGCCGTCGACCACCGTGAAGATCACGACCAGGACGGCGACGGCGGGCCGACGCGCCTCGGTGGACAATCTGTTGATCGGGCTCGTGGTCTCGGTGGTCATCTGGCTACGTCTGGGCCGGCTGGCCCTGCAAGCTCCCCAGGGCCGGTTGGCCCTGCAGGCTCCAAGCGCCGACGCGAGTGACCGAGACAGTCAACATGTCGCCCGCTTGATATGCGCCAATCGGGGCGTCGAAGTGGACCAGCTTCATTGTCCGGGTGCGACCTGTGTGCCGCTCCACACCCTCGGTCTCGGAGGGTTTGGTTGATTCCAGCAAGACTTCCACATCGGTGAGCAGGTAGCGATTGTTGATCTGGAACGAGATCTCGCGCTGTAGATCCTCGACTCGGTGCAGCCGCTCCATCTTGACGTCATGCGGCACATCGTCGGGCTGATTCTTCTGAGCGAAGGTGCCGGTGCGCGGGCTGTACGCGGCGACATGCACTTTGTCGAAGCGCAGATCCTCCAGCAGATCATAGGTGTCCTGGAAATCGGACTCAGACTCTCCCGGGAAGCCCACGATGACGTCTGTGGAGATACTCACATCAGGCCAGAGCGAGCGAACCTTGTCCACGCGGTTGCGGAACTGCGCCACGCTGTAGCCGCGTCGCATGTTGGTGAGGACATCGTCCGATCCGGCCTGGACCGGAAGCGAGAACGCTTCGCAGACCTTCGGTAGTTCGGCCATGCCCTCGAGGATGCGGTCGGTCATGTCGGGCGGATAGCTCGTTAGCTGTCGGATGCGTTGGAGATTGGGCAGGTCGTGGATCGCACGCATCAGGTCCGACAGGTCGGCGTGCTCGGTGTTGATGTCAACGGGAGGCTGGTCCTTGCCGTAGGCTTCGACGGTTTGTCCCAGCAACGTGACTTCACGGACGCCACGCTGGGTGTGCGCTTCGATTTCACGGGCGATCTCATCGATCGGCCGGGATCGTTCGCGTCCGCGCCTGAGCGGGACGATGCAGTACGTGCAGAACTTGTCGCAGCCCTCAATCACCGGCACATACGCCGTTGGTTTCGACTCAACTGGAAAAATCTCTGGCCAGAACTCGCCGCCATCGTCTTCCGGCTCGGGAATGCCGGGCAGTCCCGGCAGATCGAGCAGGTTGACCACCTGATCGAATCGTTGAGGTTGCGCCCAGGTGTCGACAAAGGAGAAGCGCTTCGTGATCGGATCGTCGCCACGGGCAGTGTGCGGTCCGACCATGCAACCCATCACGGCAATGCGCAGATCGGGATTGGCGCGCTTGAGATGCTTGAGCGAGCCCAGCTTGGCCTGCGCCTTGTCTTCGGCATGTTGCCGGACTGCGCATGTGTTGAGCACGATCAGATCGGCGTCGCGAGGCTGATCGGTGGGGTCCATGCCCAGGCGTCGCAGGCCGGCGGCCAGCTTGGCCGAGTCGGCCGTGTTGACCTGGCAACCGACGGTCCAGATGTGGTACTGAGGCATGATTTCTCGGTGCGATTCTGTGAAGCGATGTGAGTTGACACTGGCGGAGGGTGAGGGATTCGAACCCTCGACGGAGTTTCCCCCGAACCCGCTTAGCAGGCGGGCGCACTAGGCCACTATGCGAACCCTCCACCTACGAGATTAGCAGCGCGAGCGCCATATGCTGCGCTGAATACTGCATATTGGACGGTGCACGATTGGCGGCCTGGCGATGCGGGAACGACTGAGCAAGCTCCTTCCGGGTCGGCCGGACGCGATCGGAATTCTCAACCGCGAGCATTTGCAAGTCCTGACGTCGAATCACTGGATGCCGATGATTGGCGCGTTACTCGCCATCGTCGTTGCCCTGGCCGTCGCAGTCCCATTGGCACTTGGCACGAAGAGCGACGAGAACGACCCGTTCGTTCTCAAGGCGGAGGACGGTGCAAGATTCGTGGCTGAGGTCAATGGTTCGGGCGACGACTGGGTGTTGCTCGGTCACATGTATCGGACCAAGAACACCAACCCGACCAACCGGCGGATCTGGGACAAGTTCGCCGAGCGCCTGGTCGAGGAGGGCTACCGCGTGCTGCGTTGGGACTTCCGCTGCCACGGCGCGACACCGTGCGTCTACAGCAGGCTGCAGATCGAGGATGTGCCTGACATCTACATGGAATGGGAAGCGGCGATCGATTACGCGATCGAGGAAGGGGCCGATCAAATGTTTGGCATTGGCGTCAGTATGGGCGGCACGAGCCTGATGCAGGTGGCGGCATACCGGACAGAGTTCACCGCCGTGAGCGCGATTTCGAGTCCCAACATCTTCCCCAACAAGGCGCCCAAAGACTCAGACCGAGCCAGGGAGGACGGCTTCGACAAGCTTGACGGACTCGCCAACGTGGCCGACATTCAAGTGCCCAAGTTGTACATGGTCGGCGCTCGCAACCAATGTGCTTACTGGCAGTCAAATCGCTACTTCAAGCGCGCAGGCGAGCCGGTGAGACTGGTGATCTTCGAGACTGACTTGCACGGCACGGAAATCCTCGACGACGAACAGATCGGTCCCGATGCCGTGCAGGAGGTTGTCGATTTCCTCGCTGATCCAGATGGAATCATCGGTAAG
This sequence comes from Dehalococcoidia bacterium, assembly GCA_964291515.2. GTDB lineage: Bacteria > Chloroflexota > Dehalococcoidia > Bin125 > Bin125 > Bin125. The sequence goes on along the minus strand of OZ219805.1, from coordinate 1,912,363 downwards.
GAAACGCGAAACGAAGCCCAGGACGCCGATCCCGACCTCGAATGTTGGCCGCCTGATGACGATGAAAATGACGACGACTAGTTACGATTCCTGGAGCCGCTACCTGGCACCTCTATCAGGCGCCGGCCGCTACGAGGCGCAACTCCAACATCAAGCGCGGAATGGCGGAGAGCGTGCTGGCGCTCGGTCCCCGATCTGAACCGGCTCAGGACTTGGCGCGTCGCTTGAGCAGCCGCTGCGTGATTGGCACCAGCACGAGCACTGCGACCGCGCCGACGATGATCCCCACGACGACATTCACGACCACGCTCAAGATCACCATCAGCAATATGCCCAATAGCGGCGCGAGGAATCCAGCCAGAGTCGCAATCTGACCCTGCTGCTTCGGACTGAGAGCCGGGTCGAGCGGGTCGTCGCTCATCGAGCTTCCCTACTCTGCCGCGCCCGGCGATTGGTACTTGCCAGCTTCTTCGAGGACACGGCGCATCGTCGAGCCGATCTCTGCCGGGCTTCGCGAGATCACCGCTCCGGCCGCTTCCAGTGCTGACAGCTTGGCCTCGGCAGTGCCGGCCTCGCCTTCGATGATCGCGCCGGCGTGTCCCATGCGCCGTCCTGGAGGTGCGGTGGCACCGGCGATGAAGGCGACGACCGGCTTGGTCATGCTGCGCTTGATGTAGGCGGCGGCTGCCTGCTCGGCCAGTCCGCCGATTTCGCCAATCAGGACGACGGCATCGGTGTCGGGATCGTTCTGGAAGCGGCGCAGGATGGCCTGCTGTTGCTCGCCAATGATCGGGTCGCCGCCGACGCCGACGCAGGTCGATTGGCCGATGCCGGCTCTAGTCAGTTGGTCGACCGCCTCATACACGAGTGTGCCTGAGCGCGAGACGACGCCGACGTTGCCGGCCATGAAGACATCCGGTGGATGGATCCCGACGCGGCATTGCGACGCCGGCTGGATGATTCCTGGACAATTCGGACCGATCAAATTGAGGGGAGGTAGGTTCGACTTCTTCCGCTCTTCGTTCTTCAACGCGAGCGTGTTGCGGACCCGAATCATGTCGTGGACCGGCACACCCTCGGTGATGCAGACAATCAGCGGGATTTCCGCAGCGATGTTCTCGAGAATCGAATCTGCGGCGCCCGGTGCGGGCACGTAGATGATCGTGCAGTTGGCCTGCGTTTTCTCGACAGCCTCGGTGACCGTGGCGAACACTGGAAAGCTGTGATTGCCATGCGTGAAAGTCTCGCCGCCGCGGAAGCCTGGGTGGACGCCCGCGACCACCTTGGTGCCGTAGTCGAGCGAACGCCGGATCTGGTTCTGACCCTCGTTGCCCAGGCCCTGGATCAGCAGTCGGGTGCGATTGTTGAGAAGAATGCTCATGCGCCGGTTCCTCGTTCGGGGATGTTCGGGAGTGTTCGGTCTGGCTCGGATGTGTTCGATGCTGTTCGCTAGTTGGTCGAGCGTGATCGGCGTTTTCCCGACTTGGCCGCTTCGACCGCCAGTGCGGCGGCGTCGCCAAGTTCGTCGGCCGTCTGAATGTCGATGCCAGAGTCATGCAGTACGCGACGACCTTCCTCGACGTTCGATCCGTTCAACCGGACCACCAGCGGTTGCTTAATGTTGAGTTCCTTGACCGCGTCGACGACGCCCTCGGCGACAATGTCAACACGCGCCAGCCCACCAAAGATGTTGATGAAAATGGTCTTCACGTCGGGATCATTGACGATGATCCGCAGCGCCTCGATCACGCGGTCCTTGCGGTTGACGGTGCCGATGTCGAGGAAGTTGGCCGGCTCACCGCCGTGCAGCATCAGCGTGTCCATCGTGGCCATCGCCAGTCCGGCACCGTTGACGACGCAGCCGATGTTGCCGTCGAGCTTGATGTAGGAACCAATGTTGGCCTCTTCGGCCTCGATCTCGGTCGGATTCTCCTGTGAGCGGTCGCGCCACTCTTCATAGCCGCCGTGTCGGAACGATGCGTTGTCGTCGAGCCCGACCTTGCCGTCGATGGCGACGACCGTGCCTTCGGTGGTCAGAACGAACGGGTTGACCTCAACCAGTGAGGCGTCCATCTCCGAGAAGACTCGGTAGAGATTGGCGAACATGTCGCCGGCAGGCCGAATCGCCGATGAGGGCAATCCCAACTGGCTGGCAAGCGAACGTCCCCGGAATGCGGGAAAGCCCTCGACCGGATCGACGGGGACTCGCAGCACGGCTCGCGGATTGGTCCTGTTGACCTCTTCAATCGACTGACCACCCTCGGCCGAAGCGACGATCAGCGGTTGTCCGTTGGCTCCGTCGACCTGGATTGAGAAGTAATACTCCTTGGCGATCGAAGTCTGCTGTTCGATCAGTGCCGCCGAGATCGGCGCACCATCGGGCCCGGTCTGGATACTGACCAGACGGCTGTCGGTGTCCATCATGAGACGGAACTCTTTGAGCGCTTCTTCAACGCCGCTGGCCAGTCGGACGCCGCCACGGCGACGACCGGAGATCTGACCCTCGCTGCGCTCCGGTTCGCGGGTCAGGTCGTTGTACATGCGGCTGGCGCGGTCTCGCTTGACGACGCGGCCCTTGCCGCGCCCACCAGCGTGGACTTGCGCTTTGATCACCACATCGGGACCGTGTTCCTGCACCAGCGCCCGAGCTTCACGCTCAGTCGTCGCCGCGCCGCCGCCGGGTACGGGGACGCCGTGCGCCTTGAACAGTTGCTTCGCCTGATACTCGTGGATGTTCATTGTCGCCAGCCAGATGTGCGCAGTCGGGAGGAATTGTCGGTACCGTCGATACCGAACATAGCCGCGCATAGGTACTTGGGCAATTGCGTATGACACTCAACCGACGAGACTTCATGCGCCGGATGGGAATAGCAGGCGGAGGCGCGCTCGCCCTGGCGCTCACCGGCTGCGACGACGATGACACTCGCCAACCAGCGCTGAGCCAACAAGTACAGCCAGCAGTTGAAGACCAGCAAGTCCTGGGGCAACCACAACTAGAGCAACAAGTCCAGCAGACCGCTGCCGAGCTGGTCGAGCAGCAATCTGGGCAAACCACGCCGCCCTCGGCTCAGCCGTCCCAACCGCAGCAGGCTCAGCAGAGCCAGACTGCGCATCGACAGCCACAGGCCCAACCACAGGCCGCACAGCCCGCGCCACCGGCGGAACGGCGGCTATTGGTCCCGAACGTGGTCGGCGACGGATACGAGCTCGAAGATCCGGACTTCGCTCCGATCGATGGCGCTCGAGCGGACTTCGGCGAGATCGAGGGCGCCGGGTACCGAATCGAGCTACCGGAGCAGTGGAACGGTGAGCTGGTCCTCTGGGCGCATGGCTTCCGCGGGCTCAACGACGAGGGCACCAGCTTCAGTCGACGCCTGACATTCGACGAGATACCTGCTCGGGACGTGATCATTGGGCAGGGATACGGCTGGGCAACTTCGACCTATCGAGTCAATGGCTACGTGCCCGGAGTCGGCGTCGACGACTTACTGCGCGTCAAAGATCGGGTGGCTGGAATCGCCCGACCGGCTCGCAGAACGTACATCGCCGGTGGGTCAATGGGCGGCGCCACTGCTCAACTCATGGCGCAAGAGTTTCCCGAAGAAGTCGCTGCCGCCCTGGCGCTCTGCCCTGCGATGGGCAACGTCTGGGTGGTCGACTACACCGCCGCCTGGCACGCACTGGCCCACTGGCTGATTGGCGAAGCACCTGATCAGATGGACCCGGCCGGAATGATTGCCTGGGCTCGGGCATTGGGAGAAGCCGACGAGCATGGGTTGCGGTTGACGCCAATAGGCGAGCAGTTTGCAGCCCTGATCAAGGACTTCACCGGCGGCGAGCGTTGGGGCTTCGACGAGGGCTTGCGACAGCAGTGGAACATCGCCTTTGGTCTGGGCGTGACCTTCTGGCCAAACATCGCTGTTGGTGATGCCTGGTCCAGCGGCGCGGTCGTCTCGGTTTCAAACGATCTGCCGCCGGCTGATACCAGGGAGCACATCTACAGCGCCGATCCGGCCGCCGGCATCGACTTGCAGCGGCTCAATGAAGAGGTGATCCGCGTTGCATCCGATCCTGACCGGCGTCACGATCCAGGAGTCGGTATTCCTACCGGACAACTCCAGGTCCCGATGCTGGCCATGAAGACCACCGGCGACCTGTTCACGCCGATTCATCTCGATCGGGACTACCAACGCCTCCTGCAGGAATCGGGCTGGGATCGAAATTTGGTCATCCAGACCGTGCGTCGGGCCGGCCACTGCACCTTCTCCGAGCGCGAAGCCCTGGCCGCTTTCACCAGGATCATCACCTGGCTGTCGCTGGGCTTCACACCTGCAGGCGATGATTTGCAAGGAGACCTGTCGATGGTCGGAACGAGGTTCACCGACCCATTCGACGAGGATGACCCGCTGCGTCCACAGACTTGACACGCAACACAGCCGAGTGTTCAACGCAGTGCCAAGCGCAGGCGCATTCTCTTTGCTCCCCCCTGCAAGAGAATGATGCATAACTCAGTTTCCCGTCCCCGCCCCCGAGCGGGGACCCGCCTTGGCATAGCCCAGGCTGCTTCGATAAGTCCCGGTTGACCAGATAGCAGCAACAAACATGACCGCAGGTCAGAAGCCAGGGAAGGAGCAGGCCCCCGCTCGGAGGCGGGGGCGGTTGAGGGGTTATGCATCAGTCTCTGCAAGGGGGAGGGTGGGAAGCAGGGAGCGTGCTCGCTCGACAAAGTGGCTACCCAGCCCGAGCGAACCCGGCTGGAATCATACCGATCACCAGGCCCGACACTCGGCGATCATCGCTGGCTCGCATCCTGCCAACGATCTGGCGTAGCACGGTTCCCAGCAGGGTCTGGTTGAAGAGCCAGTCGTTGAGGTCGGCGTCGGTGGGATAGCTGGCGCCTGGCTGCGCGGTTGCGGCTTCGTGGTAGAACGCTCGCAAATCGTCGGAGGCGAACTTCAGCCGTAGCGGCATCGGGTGCTTCCAGTCGATCTCACCGTCCGACGGCTCCGCGCCGGTGGCGAAGTCGGCCAGCAACCTGGCCAGACCCTCGACCTGCTCCACCGAAGCGCCGCTGATCCCCATCGTGGTTCGTCCACGACGCTTGACCTGCTCCGTATGCCACGGAGCGAGCTGTCGAATCTCTTCGACGAGCTGATCTCGCAGCGCCTCCGTCTCATTGGCAGGCTCAGGCGGAGCCAGAGCGACAGCGCAGGCCCAGGGGTCGTCGCCCGATGTCGGAGCATCGTGCGGGTAGTCGGCGATAGTCGGCTCTGTTGCTGTCTCCAACAAGTCGAGGGCAGACTTGAGTACATCGCGCTGGAAGTCGGGTTGGTCGGGCGAGCCGAGCGGTCGACCCAGCGGGAACGGTACCCACAGAGAGCGCGGCGGCTTCATCCCTTCTGGATGCGCCCGAATCAGCGAGACGCCGGTCGTGGCGACGCGGCCTTCGCTGCCGCGTTCGATGTAATGGCTGAGCGCACACACGGAGCGCGTGCAGAACGGTCAAACAGGCGTCAGGAATGCAGCCGTCACGCCATCTTCGGCAAGCAGACGGCCAATCTCCTCGCCGGTCTTCTCCAATCGAGTCGGCTCCGGTTGGGCGCCCATGAAGGAGTAGTGATATCGGCTGATGCCGCTAATCACACCCTGCTCGGCCAGCTCACGCAGCCGCTCGAGCGGGAAGACGGTGTTGATGTCCTGTTGGAAGCCGGAGCGGTCGAAGTTGACCGACATATGCGACATGCGCAGGTCGTCGAAGTCGATGTCGCCGGGGATCAGGCGGTACTCGACCGAGCCAGGATTGAACGTGCGATCGTCGTGCGCGTGTAGACCGGCGGTCGTGACGATCGCGACGGTCGATTCAGCTAACGGCTTGGGAGTAATCCACGGCTGAGGCTCAATCTCCGGCAGCGGCAGACTGAGCAGATTCTTGGCCATGTCGGGGTGCATGTCTTCTGTTCTGACCATGATGAGGCTCCAGTGAATGGACGATTGACCATCTCTGACCATATCCGATGTTGTGTTCCCTTCGCTTCCCCTCTCCCCCGCCCAGGGGAGAGAAGCGCGGGTCGCTGGTAGTCTGAGATCACTCAACAAGTTCAGGAGTGGGGCGATGCCCGAAGACAGCATTGAAATAAGCGTGCGCATGGCCGATCGCGGAGAGGTCGGCTATCGGATGGTGTCGGCGTCAATCAGCAGCCGCGAGGGTTCACTCGCCGGCGCTCCGGTGGCATTCACAATTGAAGACGGCCCTGGCACGCTGGCTTCGGCCGGTGGCCGCGAGCGGACCGTCGACTCGGACGAGTGGGGCATTGCCGAGGTCAACTGGTACCCCGATCAGCACGCTCGCACCTCGCCCGAGGCTGAGGTCGTACAGACGGTCACGATCAAGGCGGTCTGCGAGGCCGCTGCCGAAGTCTCGCTCAACGTCGCCTCGCCACTCTGGAAGCACTAAATCGGTTGACCTCAGCCCCTGAGCAGCAATCAGCGGAAGACAAGCAACCGCCGGCCGAGCCGGAGCTTCCTGCATGGGCCGTAAAGCTAAACAGCTTCCCTCAGGCGGATCCGGTGATCCTACTCGGTGCGCTGCCGGTGATTCTCTATATCGTCGTTGACCGCTTGATCGACACGCGGCCTGCGATTGGCCTGTGTGTTGTCTGCACTGTCGGCGTGTTCTGGTACCAGAAACGCACCCTCAGCCGCACCAGTGTCGTATTCCTTTTGGGAGCTCTCGGCTCCGTACTCATGATCGCAACTGGCATCCTCGGCATGGTTCAGGACAGTGCCAAGACCTTCTGGACCTTTGATCCGATTGAGGATTTCCTCGTTGGCGGGTTGTTTCTACTGAGTGCTCTCATCCGACGGCCAATCGTAGGACCGGTATTGCGCGAGCTGTTTCCCGACATGCGCCGGACTCTGCCAAGTGAGCACCGCATATGGCTTACGATCACTTCTGTCTGGGCTATCAAGAACCTAGCGATGGGAGCTTTTCGGGTCTGGCTTCTTGATTCGTTGGGGGCTGGAATGGATATGTGGATTCTTGGTGTATGGGATATCGATGATTATGTGTGGCTACGAATAGTCGTCGGTTGGCCGATCAACATTGTCCTATTCGGCTGGGTGTTCTACGTTGTACGTCGAACGGTTCGGCAGGAGCTGGCTGTACAGCCAGCTCCTGCGACGAAGAATTCTGGCAGCGATTCGTGATGTCAGCAGGCGACAGTTAGTCGCAATGTGGGTTGCCAAGCGGTCCAGGAGGCCAGCATTGCGCCCAATCCATGAAATCCCCGACCGCGTCACCGATGGTCTGTATGCCGTCCCAAGTGTTCCCTAAGCTGTTCGACGCCCCTTCAGCGACGAAGTCTACGACCTCCCGGGTCCCTTGCCGCTCACTTTGGTCTCGCTCGACGGCACCCTCGTGATCGAATGCATGCTCTATGACTTCCTCTAGCTGCTCGGTGCCTGTAGGAATCGGAATGTCCTCGTTGATGATACTGAGCGGAGTGTCATGGAAAATGAACTCGGCAGCGTCAAGCGCCCAGTCGGGCAGGAAGGTTTCGTCGTCTGGTTCCGGAACTGGGGTTGGGGCCGAAGTTTCCGACTCTGGGGTTTCTGCGACAGGGGCGGCGTCGGCATTCAGGGTTGTCATCCCAATGCCCATACCTACTGACAAGGACAACGCAATGGCAAAGGTGCCTAGGCGTCGCCACCGCCACTTGCCACTTGCCTCTGACCCCTGACCTCTCGTATCATGGCTTCTCCTGTTCCGCTGTGCTCATCTTTGAGCGCTGATAGCGTACCACAACTAAGGCGTCTGTCCCGGACGCAGCGCACGATTCAGGCGACGCCAGCGAAGTGGTCGCGGATTCCGAGGTCGCCGAACGCTGAGCGGAACCACTCGATCACCTCAGGGTGATAGGGAATGCCGCGCTCGGAACGATCAATCTCCTGCTCGTGCTCCTCGAAGCCCGCGTAGATCACGCGTTCTTCGCCCGGCGCAGTCGGGGTCTCCCGTAGCGATTTCAGATACTGGTCCATATTCGCCTTGAACTCATCCACGTCGGTGAACGCTGAGATGTTGAACACCGTGAAGTGGTGTCCGACGCCTTTGAAGCGATGCAACGCCGATCCAGCACCGGCCATGATCCCGCTGAGAATGTCGATTGACATGGCTAGCGAGTAACCCTTGTGCGATCCAATCTCGCGCGTACCGCCTAGCGGCAGCATCAGGAACTCATCAGGAGTCGGTCCCGACTCCATCATCGGCGTGCCGTCTGCCGTGGCGACCCATCCGGGCAGCAGGTCCTCGCCCAGGCGCTGCGCGAGACGAACCTTGTTGCCCGCCACCGACGACATCGAGGCGTCGAAGATGAACGGTGGCTCCTCGTTGGTCGGTGCAGCGATGCTGAGCGGGTTGAGTCCAACCATCGCCTGCGCACCATGCGTCGGGGCGACGAGCAAACCGCCGACTGTCATCGAGAGCCCGATCATGTCGTGCTCGAGCGCCATCTGCGCGTGATAGGCGGCAGCGCCGAAGTGTCGGCCGTTGTTGCAGACGACGGTGGCGACACCACAGTTGCGCGCCTTCTCGATCGCCAGTTCCATCGCCTGCGGTCCAACTGTGAGACCCAGGCCGCGGTCGCAGTCGATCGTCGCCGCTGCCGGGGCGTCGCGCTCCAAGGTCCAGTTCGGCGTCGGATTGATGTCGCCCGAGTTCACCCCCGCCACATAGGCGCGCAGCATGTTGGAGACGCCGTGCGAGTCGATCCCGCGCAGGTCGGCGTAGAGCAGCGTGTCGGTGCTGCGTGCCGCGTCATCCTCGGGCATGCCCAGCTTGAGGAAGATCTCGTGCACGGCGCCGCGCATCACGTCGCCGGGGATGCGGACGGCGATCTCTTCAGGGACGGCAAACTGCTTCAACATGGCGGCGCTCCAGGGCTGCGCTCCGCGGCATCTGCACATGTCCGCGGGCCGGTTCTGATGGTCTGTCGAGCAGGGTACCGCCAGTCTGATTCGTGCTTGTCAGCGGAGATGTGGCAAGTATGCGCTTTATCGTCCGTTGACATTTCGGAAACGCCAGCGGGCATCGTTCTGCATAACGTCGGCAATGGAGGCAACGGATGGGCGGCACAGGGCAGCCCGCCGGACTCCAACCAGTGCAGTGGAGACAGCAGTGTCAAACGCGATGCCCGAATCGAGCCCGTACGCGCGGATTCAGCCGCAGCTCAACGAGACGTACATGCGCGAAATCGCCCGGCGTCGATGGGTCAGCCAGCAGACGCAGGCCCGCAAGCAAGCCCGCCGCCAGCAGCTAGGCAGGGTCACCGACCGAGTCACCCAGATTCGCCGCCTTCGACCAGGCCGAGCCGTCGCCAACTCGTTCTCGCCGGTCTACAGCATGTTCAACGACTCGTTCTTCCGCGGCCGCTAAGCCAGCCCAAGACTCAGGAGGCTCACAGAGGGGCGGCCCACGCAGGTCGCCCTTCTTCGCCTCCGAGGGTCAGGGATTGGTTACGATTGAGCCATGACGACGCAGGTCCATTCCCAGGGTGAGGTCGACGCAGCGGTCGCTCAGATGGTGGAGATTATCTCCGCCGGTTGGGACCCGCTGCAGATCATTCTGTTTGGTTCGCGCGCGCGGGGGGACCACCACGCGGAAAGCGACATTGACCTGTTGGTGGTGATGGACGAGGTCAAGGACTATCCCGCCCTGAGATCGGAGATCGAGCGAGCGTTGGACTGCACGAAGACCCGTCGCGATGTCAAGCTCGCAACCCCGGCGGAGGTCGTGCGCAAGGCGACCGTCGCCGGCACAATCGAGCGCGCTGCGATGGTCGAGGGTCGGACGCTGTACGTCCGAGGTAGAGGAGACCCCGTGGCTGAAACCGTGTCGGACTGGCTGAAGCACGCGCGAGTGGACTTTCGCGCTGCTCGGCATTGGCTGACCGCCGATCCTACCGAGCCGCTGCTGGTCTGTTTCCACGCGCAACAGGCAGCGGAGAAGTCGCTCAAAGCAGCGTTGGTCGCGGAGCGGATTGATCCACCGCGGACGCATGATCTCAACGAGCTAAGAAATCTCTTGCCGCTGGATTGGCAGATACCAACCGCAGCCGAAGATCTGGAGCGCCTGAGCGGGTGGGCCGCGAAATCAAGATACCCAAGCGCCTCCGCCGAGTTCTCCGACTCCCACGCAGCATGGGGCATCGACATCGCGCAGGCCCTGTACGACGCAGTAGCCGCCGGGTTGACCCGTCGCGGATACGCAGTCCCATAGTCGCGCCCCAACACCCATTCGTACCTCCTTCCGCCGTCAGCAGGTCAGCAAGCGCCATCGGCTGGGTGATTGCGATGGTGTATCGGTCCGTACTGTCGCACGAGATGGCACCGCAGAATCTTTGGGTTCGGGTTTCGCGATCGCCTGACTGAGCGGGCAATCACGTGAAAACGTTGTAGAGGCCGAAGAACCACCAGCCCCACGCGAATAGCGCTATCGCCACGCGCCACCGTGAGCGCACGAGCAGCGCCGTTCCGGTGAACAGCAGTGGGACAAAGAACAGAATGACGAATCCAACGCCCCCAGCCAAAGAAGCAAGCCCGAGGAAGGTAGCAATGTATCCAACCAACAGCAGGACATTGGACCAGTGCCTTCGTCGATCGGAGGGAGGCATGGTCAGCCCTGCTCGGTATCCGCGTCTCCAAGGATCCGTCTAAGCAACCGCTACCGCGATCAGCAATGCCCACACTGCCCAGCCGATCCCCAGCGCTGAAATGAACGCCCGGTGCCGGGTGAAGCGCCCGGCCAGGCCGACAACGAACAGCGGGATTGAGAATGGAGCAATGATGTACCCGATGGACATCATCGTGGCGAGCGAAGCGATCCAAATCAAGGATGCGAGAGCGAAGCTGGCGTCAACCAGCTTCGCTTGGTGTGTCAGCGTGAGTCTCATATGTCCTCCATACTCGGCAACGTGCTACGGCGACGGAAAGTCGCCGCAGCACGAGCATTCACTCTGAGTCGCACACGGTGTAGTGGTCGAAGCCGATCGGTTTCCAGTCCCATTCAATGTCGAAGTCGCAGGAGAATGCCCCGCTGGGCTTCGCAATCAGCGTTGCCTCGGTGTAGGCAATCGTGTACTGGAATGCGTGAAACTCCACTTCGTACAAGCCACTGTAGGTCTCGCCGACTCTCGTGAGGCTGGATGACGGGTTTGTCACCTCCCAGCCGTTCCACAGCAACCAGGTACTTGGGTAGTGGGACGCGCTGTTCACTGTGGTCGATGTGTAGCCCCAGGTAACCGCAGATTTGTTGTGCCACATGTCGAGGTCGAATGTGTCTTCGCCAACAAGCTTCGCGTAGGCAGCCGCGTAACCGGAGGACTGTAGCGATGCGCCGACGTTAGTTGTCAATCTGATCCGCACTCCGTCGCAGTTCCCCGTCGAACTGAAATCGACGCGAGTTCCGGTGGTCCCAATCGGGCTTGGCGTTGCATTGATGACGCATGGCTCGGCGTCGGGAGGACGTTCAGATGCTGCCGGAAACTGACTCACTTCTAGGGAGACATCACAGTTTTGGGATGTCGATGCGGAAAGTCCACTCGCGGCTGAGCTCGAGCTGGCGGTCAGACTGATGGCGCCAAGACCGGAACAGTCGGGGCCGGATCGCTTGCCTTCGGCCTGGGTGGTCTCGAAGCTCCCAAGAAACAACACGACCGCCACGAGTGCGGCGGCCGCCAGGGAGATTCAGGGGATGATGATGCGCCTTTGCTGCTGCGTCGCGTGCTTGTGGATGAGGGCGGCGATTCGGAACGTCATTGCGTTCCTCCTTTCGTGGGCTGCCATCCTCCGTCCACCCCGAACACTACGCCTCTGAAATCGACTCTGCACTCATAATCCGATGTCGCCATCAGAAGCCCACCGCGAATTCACAGGACTCTCATAGGAACAGCGACGTACGGCACGCCGGCAGTGTTCCCAACCCCACCATGCCCAACAAGCTTCGGTCTCCGGAGGGTCGCTGGTACACTGCGGGCTGCGTGAATCAAATCACGTTGTCACACCATGTTCGTGCAGCTTGTTGCTGCGCGGCCCATACAAGCGATTGTTGAGAGGGGAGCGCGGTGGCTGAGTACACCAAGCCCATTCCGAGTCCCGACCCGGTCTCACAGCCCTTCTGGGACGGGGCCAAAGAGGGGAAGCTGATGCTCCCCCGTTGTTCCGACTGCAACCGAGTCCACTGGTACCCACGGGTGATCTGCCCGTTCTGCCACTCGATGAACATCGAGTGGGTTGAGGCGACCGGCAAGGGCACGATCCACACCTTCGCAGTGCAGCACAACAAGGGCCTCGTGGCGCGCGGCTGGGGCGACGAAGTCCCGTACGTCAGCGCATACATCGACCTCGCCGAGGGCGACCGGATGTTGACCGTGCTCAAGGGCGTCGACCCCAACGACCCCGAGTCGATCGAAATCGGCGGTGCCGTGCAGATCGAGTTCGAAGAAGCCTCCGAAGACGTCCACATCCCCTTCTGGCGGCCTGTCTAAGCACTGCCGATCTACATCATTCAGGAGCACACAGGAGCACAATATGCCTGGTGAAGCATCAAAGTCCGCCGCGATCATCGGCGCCGCCGAAGCGAACGACATCGGCTACCCGCAGACCCCGAAGTCGTCGCTGACCCTCCACATCGAAGCGATCAAGAATGTGTCCGAGAGCACGGGGATTCCAATCTCCGCCATCGACGGCATCTTCTCCGCAGGCTGGTCGCCGCAGATTGCCGAGTATCTCGGCCTGCACCCCAAGTACATCGACACGACAGCGGTCGGCGGCTGCTCGTTCGAGATGCACGTCCACCACGCCTTGGCCGCGATCCACGCCGGCGTGATCGACGTCGCACTGGTCACGCATGGCGAAATGGGATTCAGCCAGCGGTTCACCGGCGGCAAGGGCAGCGGACGCCCCTTCGGCGGCGGCGACCCCTGGGATCCTGGCACACAGCACACCTCGGCCTACGGCCTGGGCGGCGCGCCGACCGCGTACTCGCACGCGCTCAATCGCCACATGTCTCGCTACGGCACGACGCAGGAAGATTTCGCCGAGATCGCCGTTGTGACGCGCGAGTGGGCGACGCTGAACCCGCGCGCGGTCATGTACCGCAAGGCGGGCGAAGGCGACCTGCCACCGCTCGAGAAGGGCGAATGGGGCGGCGGCAAGCGCGGCCACACATTCGGTGGACCGATCACCGTCGATACCGTGATGAACTCGCGACCAATCTCCTGGCCAATCAAGCTGCTCGATGTCTGCCTGGTCACCGACCACGGCGGCGCGGTACTGATCACCGGTCCGGAGCTGGCCAAGACTTCCAAGACCCCTCCGGTCTGGATCGCCGGCGCTGGCGAGTCGATCTCCCACTGGAACATGCTCGAGATGGGCGACTATACCCAGACCTCGGCTAGCCGTTCGGCGGCTGCGGCCTACAAGATGGCGGGAATGGGTCCCGAGGACATGGAAATGGCCATGATCTACGACTCGTTCACCGTCACCGCCGGGATCACAGCCGAGATGCTCGGTCTCGCTCCCGCCGGCGAAGGCTTCCGACTCTGGAAAGACCGCCACGCGGCGCCAGGCGGACGCCTGCCGATCAATACCAACGGTGGCGGCCTGAGCTTCAACCACTCAGGCATGTACGGCATGCAGCTCCTCGTCGAGGCCTACCGTCAGCTCTCCGGCACCGCTGAGGACGACGGCTTCTCGGGCGACCCGGGCAAGCAGACCAGCGCACGCAGTTGCGTGGTCAACGGCACCGGTGGCTCGCTCTCCACGACCGGCACGTTGGTGCTCGTCTCCGACGACTAACCAACCGAACCAGGTCCGCACCTTCGAGGCCGCCCTCTCAATGAAGTGGGGGCGGCCTCTGTCGTATAGCGTGCATGCACTCGAGACAGGAGAGCCCAAATGTCGCAAGTCGATCTCGATCACAACACCAAACAGGGCATCACATTTTTCTGGGCGCTGTCGCTGATCGCCATGATCGTCATCGTGGCGGTGATTGCCGGCAGCGAAGTCGCGGGAGACATCGTCGCCAGCCAAGTCGAGGCGCTGGCAGCCGGCTCGGTCAACGCAATCGGCCTCGTCGCCATTGGTGGTATCAACGCCATCGGAGTGGTGTCGCTGGGCATGGTCAACTCAGTAGGCGTCGTAGCGATCGGCGGCGTCAACAGTGTCGGTGTGATCGCCATCGGCGGCTACAACGCTACCGGCCTGATTACGATCGGTGGTGTGAATAGCTACCCGTTTCCGCTGCAACTCTGGAGCGCGACCCTCTTCACATGGAATCCACGAATCAAGGGCGGTGCCGGCGACGCGAGCTGAGGCGTCGAGTGTGTTAACCTGAGTGCCACGATCAAGCCGGGGTGGTCCGACCGTCGAGTTGACGGGAACGGGCCTGAGAACACACCCGCCGAACCTGATCCGGGTAATGCCGGCGCAGGGAGCGAGCGCAGCGAACTCCAGGCCCACCCGCAAGACCGTCGACCGCCCTCATGCAGGAGCATGTTGTGCGCGTTGTCCTGTCGATTGCAGGATCCGACTCCTCCGCCGGCGCCGGGATCCAGGCTGACCTGAAGGCGACATCGCAGTTCTACGGCTGCTACTGCGCCACCGTGATCACTGCGGTCACCGCGCAAAACACCCTCGGTGTCCAGGACGCCTACCAGCTCCCCACCGCGATCGTGCGGGCTCAGATCGAGTCAATCTTTTCCGATCTCAATGTCGCAGCGGTCAAGACTGGAATGCTCGGCGATGCCGAGATGATCAACACCGTCGCTGATGAGCTGGAACAGCGCCGGCCGCCCAAGATTGTCGTTGATCCGGTGATGATCTCCAAGACCGGTTTCCCGCTGCTTGTCGACGAGGCGGTCGAGACATTCAAGTCGCGCATGGTTCCCCTGGCAACGCTGATCACGCCCAACACACACGAAGCGGAACGACTCACGGGTGTCTCCGTGGAGACCGTCGAAGAGGCAACGCGAGCCGGTCAAGCCTTGCTGGAACTGGGCGCCTCCGCCGCGTTGGTCAAGGGCGGACATCTGGAGGAGGCGCCCGGCACCGACGTGCTGGTCACACCCGAGGAAACGCACCTGATCGAGCGTGAATGGATTGAGACGAAGCACACTCACGGGACCGGCTGCACCTATGCCTCTGCCATTGCTGCACGGATGGCCTATCCGCAGGAATGGGACCTGTTCGACTGCGTCGAGGACGCGAAGTACTGGCTGACTGAAGCCATCCGTTACGGCCTGGACCTCGGACATGGCGTGGGCCCCACGCAGCCCTTCTGGGGGCAAGAGTGGGGACCGTGGAACGACTGATGACCATGAAACACGTAGGTCGCCTACACGTGATCACCGACGAGGTCCTCCAGGATCAGTTCACCCATGCCGAGCTTGCTGCCGCCGCAGCCGCTGGCGGCGCCGACGTCATCCAGTACCGCGAGAAGCGATCAATCTCGACCAGGGAGATGATCCGCGTCGCGGGGCTGATGAGCCTGGCTTGCAAGGATCTCGGTGCATCGCTGTTGATCGATGATCGCGTCGATGTCGCCGCTGCGGTCGGCGCGACCGCCCTGCATCTGGGCCGCGATGACTTGCCGCCCGACGTCGCCAGGCAGATTCTCGGTCCCGACGCGATCATCGGTGGTACGGCCAATTCGGTTGAGGAAGCAGTCAAGGTCGCCAGGCAGCCGGTCGACTATCTCGGTGTTGGTCCAGTCTTTGGGACCACGTCAAAGGGCGATCGCGCCGCGCCGATGCTCGGTCTCGAGCGATTCGCCGAGATCTGTGCGGCGGTAGACAAGCCAGTGATCGGGATCGGCAACATCACAATCGATCGCGTCGCCGATGTTTTGTCTGTCGGGGCGTACGGCGTCGCGGTGCTCTCGGCTGTTGTCTGCCAGGACGATCCGCAGAAGTCATGCAGAGCGTTCGCGGATGAGATTGCGCGGGCACTCGAATGACGTCCATGACTTCCAAGTTTGGTTCGCTTGATGTTGCCGTCGTCGGCGGCGGAGTGATCGGATTGTCCTGCGCGTTCGAGCTGGCCCGGCGAGGCAAGTCGGTCACTGTGATCGAGCGCGAGCAAACGGGTTTTGGCGCATCGACCGTGGCCGCCGGGATGCTGACGCCGTCGTTTGAAGTTGAGATGACGTCGCCGGAGTTGGTCGAGCTTCAGCTCGACAGCTTGCATCGTTATCCGCAGTTCGTTGCCGATGTCGAGGCTGCCTCAGGATTGTCCTGCGACTATCGGGACGAGGGCACACTCTGGGTGTCGCGCCACCGTGATGATGAGCTCGAGCTCGATCATCTCTGTCAGATCCAGGAAGACCGTGGCCTGCCGGCAACGCGTCTGACCGGCCGCGAGACCCGAGGCATCGAACCGTATCTGTCACCCCGAATCATCGGCGGCTTGCTCGTCGAGACAGACCACCAGGTCAACAGCCGGTTGTTGTCTACGGCTCTGCGTGCGGCCTGCCTGGCTGTTGGAGTTGAGTTGGTCGAGCAGGCGGGCGTCACGGCCGTGGAACGTACTGGCGGTCGGATTGCACTCACGATCGAATCGCAAGGCAATACACATACGTTGCACGCAGACCAGGCCGTGCTTGCCGCGGGTGTCTGGTTGGAGGACGGCCTGATTACTCCGCTGCCTCGCATCGGTATGCGACCGATCAAGGGTCAGATTGTGCATCTCACCGGACAGCCGCTGATCAGTCACGTACTGCGCAACAGTGATGTCTACATCGTCCCACGAGCGGACGGTGAGCTACTCCTCGGCGCGACTGAGGAAGAACAGGGCTTCAACATGGAGCCGACTGCCGGAGGCACCCTCGACCTGCTCCGCTACGCCTTCGAGATCCTGCCCGGCATCCATGACCTCTATGTGAGCGAAATCGATGTAGGGCTGCGACCGGCAGTGTCCGATCACCAACCCGTCATTGGGCCAACGGACACAGAGGGCATCTTCATCGCCGGTGGGCACTATCGCGGAGGCGTCTTACTCGCCCCGAGCACCGCGCACTGGATGGCCGACCTGATGACGACCGGCAACATTCCAACTCCGATTGCATCGTTCGGCATCCATCGATTCAGCGCCGAAGCCCAGCAGGAGGCAGCGGGATGAGCGAAGCACGTATCTGGGATGTAGCGATTATCGGTGGCGGCGTCATCGGGCTCACCTGCGCATTCGAGCTATCGCGGCGCGGACACAAAGTGGTCGTCGTCGAGCGCGATCAGCCGGGACAACACGCCAGCCGAGTCGCAGCCGGATTGCTCGGCACGGCCTCTCTGCCGGTCGGAGAAGATGACAACATCTTCCCGCTCAAGCTCGACAGCTTGCGCCGATATCCCGAGTACATCGCCAAGGTCGAATCGATCGGTCGGGGCAGCGCCGGCTATCGCCTGGAGGGCACGCTCTGGGTGGCGAGCGATGCGGACGAAGACGAGCAACTCCAGGCGCTACATGACAAACGGATTCAACTCGGACTGAGGTCCGTGCGGGTCGCAGCAAATGAAATCTTCCTGATTGAGCCTGAACTGACCGCCGGCCTTGTCGGCGGATTACGGATCGACGAAGACATTCAGGTTGATCCACGACGGCTGCTCGAACGGCTGAAGCGCGGAGTCAACGTGACGGGCGTCAAGGTGCTCACCGAGCACGAAGCCATCGGCGGCGAGTTTGACGAGTCTGAAGAAGTTTGGGCGGTCCAGGTTCGCAGTCAGCAAGCAGGCTCCGACAATCCATTCGTCAAGGCCCGCAATGTGCTGCTCACCGCTGGACCGTGGTGTGATCAGATTGTCGATTCCTCCCGGCAACCAGGTACAGCCCTGTCCCCTGCGGGCGTGGGTCCGGTCAAGGGACAACTGCTGCGGCTGCGCGGCCCCCGTGTGATTGACCGCGTCGTCCGATCGACGACCGTGAGTCTGGCCCAACGCCGAGACGGCGAACTGATTGTCGCCTCAACCAAGGAACCCGAGGCCGGCTGGAGCCTTGAGCCAACTGCCGAGGCACGCGAGGAACTGCTCGCTCGAGCCGACGGTCTGCTGCCTGGAATTCGCGAACTGGAGGTCGAGGAGCACAGCGTCGGACTGCGCCCGGCCGTCGCGGATCGCATGCCGGTGATCGGATCGGCGGGCCGGCGGGGACTCTGGATCGCGACCGGCCACTATCAGCACGGAATCCTGCTTGCGCCCGCTACGGCCCACTGGTTGGCCGAGGCGATCGAGTCCGGAGACGTGCCAGTCATGCTGAAGCCGTACGGCATCGACCGACTAGGACAGTCATCGATGAACATGGAGGCGGCAACATGACTCAGCCGCAAACGACGTTACAAGTGTCGCTGAATGGAGACGCCGTCACGCTGTCCAACCAACAACTGACCGAAGCCCTCTGCGAGATCGGCTACGACCCCGAGCAACAGGGCATTGCCGTGGCGATCAACATGTCCGTCGTGCCGCGCAGCGAATGGGCGCAAACCACATTGTCGGACGGCGACCGAATCGACATCGTCGGCGCAAAACAGGGTGGATAGCGATAGAGCACATTATGGACGTAGCCGCACAAGACACCTGGACGCTGGCTGGACGTGAGATGTCCTCGCGGATCATCTTGGGGACGGCGCGGTATCCATCGCAGGAGACGCTGCTGGACTCGCTCAAGGCGTCTGGTACTGAGCTGGTCACGGTGGCGTTGCGACGCGTCAACGTCGGCTCCGCCGACGGCACCGACCCGACAAACCTCTACACATTGTTGACCGATCGCGGCTATGGTCTGCTGCCCAACACCGCTGGTTGCTTCACCGCGCCTGACGCCATCCTGACTGCAGAACTGGCGCGTGAGGCGCTCGGCGTCTCGCTGATCAAGTTGGAAGTGATTGCCGACGAAGAGACGCTCTTACCCGACACCGAGGGACTGCTCGAAGGCGCGCAGGAGCTGGTGCGTCGCGGATTCCAGGTCTTGCCCTACACCAACGACGATCCGGTCACCGCGCGCAAGCTGGAGGATGTGGGTTGCTCGGCCGTGATGCCACTGGGTGCGCCGATTGGCTCCGGTCTCGGTATTCGCAACCCGCACAACATTCAGTTGATCAAGGAGCGAGCCAGCGTGCCCGTGATCGTCGATGCCGGCGTCGGCACGGCCTCCGATGTCGCGATCGCCTTCGAGCTCGGCTGCGACGCTGTGCTGATGAACACCGCGGTAGCGCGGTCCCGCAATCCGGTGCAGATGGCTCGAGCGATGAATGCCGCCGCCCGCGCCGGCCGCGACGCCTTCCTCGCGGGCCGAATGCCACGCAAGTTCTACGCCGATGCATCCTCACCCTCCGAGGGGATGCTCTCTCCCCTTGAAACCTCCTAGATGGCAAGCCGGTTGCAACTTGCGAAACGTACGCCCCCAACTCCGTCATACCCGCGCTCGCCGCGGGTATCTCGCCGAATCCCACATCGCCGTAGCTGCAGGGCACAACGAGATTGCCGCGACGGAGCGCGGCAATGACGGAAGCAAACAAGAACAGGAGACCGATCGTGTCTGAGCCGCCTCTGACTGCATTGTCACAACGCCTCTGGGATGAAAACCGCGACTTGGCCGAAGCCTGTCTCGAGCATCCGTTTATGGTCGGCCTCGCCGACGGCAGCCTGTCCGAGTCCCGCTACGGACTCTTCGCGCAGCAGGATCACTTCTACCTCGACGCCTATGCCCGTTCATACGCTTGGGGAGCGGTCCGCGCCCAGGATTGGTCAACGCGGCGCCAGTTCGGCGAGCTGATGTCGGGCATCCTCACAGAGGGCACGTTGCATGAGAAGACCGCGCCGGAGCTGGGCGTCTCGCTCGAAGATGTCCAGCCGCTGCCTGCCGCTCGCGAGTACACAGACTTTCTCCTGGCCACAGCGTCGTTGGGAACGGTCGGTGAGCATCTCGCGGCCATGGCGCCCTGCGCCAAGCTGTATGGATGGCTGGGACTGCGCCTCGCCGATCAACCGTACGACGACAAGTACGGCTTCTGGATCAACATGTACTCCAGCCCCGACTATCAGGAAAAAGTCGACATCATCCAGCGACTGCTGGATGAACACGGCGAAGATTCCGGTTCGGAAGCGATCAAGTTCCGCACCGCGATGGAGCTTGAGTATAACTTCTTCGACTCAGCGTGGGTGAACGGGGACGAATAATGAAGCTCTGGAAACTGTTCGGTTCACTGCTATTGATCAGCATCGCGTCGCTCGCTGTAGCTGCCTGCGCCGAATCGACCGACGTTCCGCAGTCCGATTCAATCCGGGTCGTTGAGGCGCAATCCGACCAGGAACCGGATGTCGTTCGGGTCCAACTGGACTGGCTGCCCAACACCAATCACACCGGCATCTACGTGGCGATGGCCCAGGGCTGGTATGAGGAGGAGGGCATCGAGGTCGAGATCCTGCCATACAGCGGCGCAGCCGGTGAACTCCTGCTCGACCAGGAAGTCGCCGATGTCGCATTCTCGTTCCCGACATACCTGCCGCTCTTCCGCGCCCAGGGGTTGGACATCGTCTCCATCGCAGCCGTGTTGCAGACCAATCCCACAGAAGTCGCCGTCCTCGCGGATGGCCCGATTGAGCGTCCGCGCGATCTCGATGGTCAGACCTACGGCGGATTCGGCGGTCCGGCCGAGCAGGCACAGTGGGAATGGGTCGTCCGCGCCGACGGTGGCCAGGGCGACATCTCCGGTGTGATCCTCGACACAGCGGCCTATGAGGCGCTCTACGAAGGCCGGGTCCAGGCGGTCGAGCCGTTCGTCACCTGGGAGGGAATCGAAGCGAGGCAACGCGGCATCGAGCTGCGCACCTGGAAGTACACCGACTTCGGCATTCCCGACTACCCGGGTACCGTGCTGGTCGCCGCTCGCGAACTGGTCGACAGCGACCCAGATCTACTCACTCGGTTCCTCGCAGCGACGATCAAGGGCTACGAGTACGCGGTTTCGGAGCCGAATGAGGCGGCGCAGATGATGATTGACATCGCCGGCGAAGATGTCTTCCCCAACCTGGAGCTGGTCTTCGAATCAGCCCGTCTACTGGCTGCGCAGTACTACGTCGACCCTGAAGGCCGCTGGGGATCGCAGACGCTTGAGCAGTGGGAGGGCTACACAGAGTGGCTCTTCGAACATGGACTGCTACTCGATGTCGATGGCGATCCCATCGTCGATCCGCCCGACTACGCCGCACAATTCACGAATGACCTGTATGAAGCAGCGCGAGCCTCGAACAACTAGCAGCGACTTCTAGCGATTGCGGGCGCCGTGCTAGAAGTTGAGTCGGTCGACAAGTCCTACGGTCGCGGCGATAACCGGGTCGTCGCGCTGAGCGGCGTGTCACTGACAGTGGCCGATGGCGAGTTCGCCGCCCTGGTCGGTCCGTCCGGCTGCGGCAAGACCACGTTGCTCAACCTGATTGCTGGACTGGACGATGTCGATGCGGGACGCATCCTGGTCGATGGCGCATCGCCGCCAGCGGAGGAGCGGCTCAGGCGGTTCGGTTACATGCCGCAGCAGGACATGCTGTTTCCCTGGCGCACGGTGCTTGAGAACGTGTCGCTGGGACTCGAAGTTCAAGGCATGAATCGCGCAGAGGCTCGCGCCCGCGCTGCCGAGATGTTTCCTCAGTTCGGATTGGGCGGATTTGAACATCGACGGCCGCATGAACTCTCGGGCGGCATGCGTCAGCGCGCCAGTTTCCTGCGCACATACTTGCTCGGCCGACCGCTTCTGTTGCTGGACGAGCCGTTCGGCGCGCTCGACGCCATCACCCGTGGACAACTCCAGACTTGGCTGGCAGAGACCTGGAACCTGATCGGCGGTTCGGCGCTGCTGGTCACGCATGACCCACACGAAGCGGTGGCGTTATCGGATCGTGTCTACGTCATGTCGTCGCGACCGGGCCGGATCACCAACGTTCTCGAGGTTGATTTGCCGCGTCCGCGGACCGCACGTGCCGCAGAGACGGAAGCAGCGCATCGTCTGATTGACGTGTTGCGCCATGAGACCGAGAGCGTTGGCGCCGACTCATGATGTGGTGGGTCATCAGTCTCCCCAGGTTGCGCGGATGGTTCTTCGACGTGGTCGCGCCGCTGACGCTCACGCTCTTCGTGCTCTCCGGCTGGCAGATCTACGTTTGGCTCTCCGACATCCGACCCCAGATATTGCCCGGACCGATCCGGATCGTGCGTGAGAGTGTCGAGTCTGCTGGATCCATCTGGTCGCACGCGCTGGTCACGATGTCGGAGGTCGCGGCGGGATTTGCGATCAGCATCATCTGCGCGCTGGCGCTGGGCCTGCTGCTTGATCTGTCGACACCCCTCCGACGTGCGGTGTACCCGATCATCGTCGCCTCGCAGACGGTGCCAATTCCGGTCGTTGCGCCGCTGATGATCGTCTGGTTTGGCTTCGGCGTGTTGCCCAAGATCATCGTGATTGGCCTCTTCACCTTCGTGCCGATCGTGCTCGGCTTCGCCGCCGGACTGGCATCGACCGAGCGCCCGACGTTGGATCTGATGCGTACGTTTGGCTCGTCGCGCTGGCAGATGTATCGCTACGTCAAGATTCCCGCTGCATTGCCCGACCTGTTCACTGGTCTACGAATCGCGGCAATCTATGCCGTGTTGGGCGCAATCTTTGGCGAGCTCGCCGGCGCAACGGATGGGCTCGGTATCTTCCTCGAGCAATCCCGTCTATCGTTTCGGACTGACCTGGTGTTCGGCGCGATATTCGTCGTGGCGCTGCTGAGCTATCTCCTATTCCTGGCCGTCGTACTGATCGAGCGACGGGCGATCCCCTGGCACTTCCAAAGGCGTGAATCATGATTCTGCACCGGTTGATGCTGATCGCCGATCGAGAAGGAACCAATGGTCGGCCGCTGGCAGACGTGATCGTCCGCGCTGCCAATGGTGTCGGCGGTCGACTGATGGTGCAGATTCGGGACCGGGATCTGGGAGACGTCGAAGTGATGTCGCTAATCCGCGCCGTCCAGCGCCGCGTGCCGCCCCAGACTGTGCTGATGGTCAACAATCGTCCAGACATCGCGCGAGCAATCGAGATTGGACTTCACCTGCCTGCTGTGGCTGACACGCCCCGGGGTCAGTACCAACTCCTGGGCCGCTCTGTGCATGACGCACAAGAGGCCGACATCGCCCTCGGCGACGAAGTGGACTACGCCATTGTGGGCACAGTCTTCGAGACGAATTCGCACCCCGGTCGAGTGGGCGCCGGGCTGACTCATCTGTCGGACATCCGCGCGCTGATGGGCAACATCGCTTGCTACGCGATTGGCGGGATCACCGTTGACAACGCTCCATCGGTGATCGAGGCCGGCGCCTGGGGAGTGGCCGTGCGCAGCGCCATCCTCTCAGCGGACGATCCCTCTGAGGCGGCGTATCGACTGCACAGTAGCCTGCCGCAATGACGACCGACGCCCCGCTCAGATCCGTCATCGAAGGACGCAGCCCGTCGAGTTTCTCCTCCGTTCGCCGCGCCCGAGCCATGCTCAACAACGGACCCAACGCGTTGACCGCACTCGCCTCGGACCTGGCGGAGGCGGTGTCGGATGCTTCAGATGTCCTCATCGACCGGCCGTCCCGGCTGCTCTACGCAACCGATGCCTCGCTATACGAGATGGAGCCGGTCGCGGTCGTGTTTCCGCGTTCGCCCGCGGATGCCGCGGCTGCCGTTGACGTCGCGCGCACGCACGGCGTACCGGTCTTGCCGCGCGGCGGCGGCACCAGCCTCGCCGGACAGGGTGTCAATCACGCCGTCGTACTGGACTTCACCCGGCACATGAACTCGGTGTTGCAGATCGATGCCGACGCCCGCACTGCGCGGGTTCAGCCGGGACTGGTGCTGTCGGAGCTGAACAAGGAAGCCCGAAGGTTCGGTTTGCACTACCCCATTGACCCGTCAACCGCAAATCGGGCCACGATCGGTGGCGGGATCGGCAACAACTCGTGCGGCACACACAGCGGTCTCTACGGTAAGACGATTGACGTCGTCGATTCAGTCGACGTGGTGCTCTCCGACGGCGCCAACCTGCGCTTCGATCACGTCGACGAGCGCCGGCTGCGGGCTCTGATCGATTCGGGTGGACGCGAAGGGCGCCTGTACCGAGACCTACGCGAAATCGCTGAGCGCGAGCGGGCGGAAATCGGTGAGCGATTCCCTGACATTCCCCGACGCGTATCGGGCTACAACCTGGACACGCTGCTCGATCCCATGGGCGTCAATCTTTCCAACATGGTCGTCGGATCTGAGGGGACGCTTGCCGTCGTGACCGAGGCCACGGTCCAGCTTGCTCCGCTGCCGAGGCGGCGCGGAATTCTGGCTGCCCACTTCCGCACGTTGATCGAAGCCGCCGAAGCGACAGTCACTGCGAATGCTCACAAGCCGGCGGCGATTGAGCTAGTTGACGACATCATCATCGAGCGCTGCCGATCGAGCGCCGGCTACGCGCCGCTGGCCGAATTCGTCGTCGGAGCACCCGGTGCAATTCTGCTGATCGAGTGCTTCGCCGACACCGACGGTGACCTGCACGATCAGTTACGAACGATTGAGTCCGACCTCAAATCGCAGGGCATGGGCTACGCCTATGTGACAGAGACCGATGCCGCCGCGCAGGCGAAGATGTGGCAGATGCGACAGGCCGGGCTGGGCCTGCTGATGTCGATGCACGGCGATCCCAAGCCAGGCGCGTTTGTTGAAGACACTGCAGTGCCGCCCGAACGCTTGCCGCAATTCGTCGCACGATTCGACGCTGCAGTGCGAGCGCGCGGCCTGCGAGCCGGCTACTACGGACACGCGGCGGCCGGCTGCCTGCACATCCGACCCGTGGTCAATGTCAAGGACCAACACGGCCTGGAACAGACCGAGGCGCTGGCATCGGAGATCGCCGATCTCGTGGTCGAGTTCGGCGGTTCGCTTTCCGGTGAACACGGCGACGGCATCGTGCGCGGCGCATTCATGGAGAAGATGTTCGGACCGCAGTTGGTCGACGCGTTCCGCGAGGCCAAGCAGGTCTTCGATCCTGACGGACTATTCAATCCCGGCAAGATCATCGACACGCCGCCCTTCCGCGACAACCTGCGTCTGAGTCCGGAGACGATCAATGCCGATCCGTCTGGGTGGCTCGACTTCTCCTCAGAGGGTGGACTCGCCCGAGCAGTTGAGATGTGCAACGGGCAGGGCGCTTGCCGCAAGTTCGACGGGGGCATGTGTCCCTCGTTCCAGGTGACACAGGACGAAGAACACTCGACTCGTGGACGGGCCAACCTGCTACGCCAGGTGCTCAACGGTGCCATGCCGCTCGAGGAGCTGTCGGGCGATCGGCTGCATGACGCGCTCGATCTTTGCGTCGAGTGCAAAGCCTGCAAAGCGGAGTGTCCGTCGGGCGTCGACCTGGCCAAGATCAAATACGAGGTGCTGGCGCACCGGCATCAAACGCACGGTGTGCCGCTCAGAGATCGAGCGTTTGCCAACATCGCCACTCTGCTTCGGCTGGGTTCGTTCACACCAGGCATCGCCAATCTGCTTGGTTCGACTCCAATCGCGGGATGGCTGTTGCATCGGCTCGGAGTACATCCGCAGCGTCCGGTTCCGAGGATCGCGAAGCAGACGTTTGCTCGGTGGTTCGGCCGACGCCAGAGGCCTGAAGCTACCCGGGGCGACGTTGTCCTCTATGACGACACGTTCACCAACTTCGTCCATCCCGAAGTTGGAGTCGCGGCGACACGCATCATTGAGGCCCTCGGATATCGGGTGATCAGGATTGAGAATCGTGCTTGTTGCGGTCGCCCCTCGATCTCCAAGGGACTGCTCGACGATGCTCGCGATCTGGCAGACCGCAACGTCGCCGCGTTGCGGTCTTATGCCGATGCGGGATTGCCGATCATTGGTACCGAACCGTCATGCCTGCTGACACTGCGGGACGAGTATCCGCTGTTGCTTCGCAGTGAGTCCGCCTCGCTCGTGGCATCGCAAGCGCTGCTCTTCGATGAGTGGTTAGCCCGAGAACTCGACGCAGAAGACGCGCCGCGAATCTTCATCGGCGACCACGGCCCGCTGATGTTGCATACGCACTGCCATCAGAAGGCGTTGGCCGGATTTGAGCAAACACTTGACGTGCTCGACCGAGCGGGATTCAAGCCGCAGGCCATCGATAGTGGTTGCTGCGGTATGGCCGGGTCGTTTGGCTTCGAGGCCGAACACTACGAGATGTCGCAACGCATGGGCGCGCTGCGGCTCTTCCCAGCACTGGAAGCAGCAGCAGACACTCCCGTCGCGATCACTGGAGTCTCATGCCGGCAGCAGATCGGCCACTTCACCGACCATGAACCACGACACGTAGTCGAGTACCTGACGGAGGCACTGATTTCGCAGGAGTGAGTCGTAGAGATTTGGTGCCGAGGGGCAGAGTCGAACTGCCGACACCACGATTTTCAGTCGTGTGCTCTACCAACTGAGCTACCTCGGCGCGATAGCTGACTCAGCATACACTCCGCGAGCCAGAATTCCGCTGTCGGGATCTGCGCTACGGCATCACTTCGACGGTGGGCAGCACCGCCTGACGGACCTGCTCGAAGACTTCTTCGATCGTGCCGCGAGCGTCCACCACATCCCACTCGTATCGCTCCGCCATCGCCGACATTTCTTGCAGTTGCTCGCGCTGGTGCTGCATGAAACCGTCGTAGATGCTGCGGTCGTGCAGATAGTCGCCGCCCGATTCCCAAAAGTCGAACCCGCGCTCCAGCACCCGGAGCACCAGGTCCTCGGCGTCAATGTCGAGATAGATCACCTGGTCGGGAATCATCGCAAACCCGTAGATCTGCTCCAGCCAATCACGCGAGGCCCCACGAACCACTGCCCGGGCCATGAGCGAGAAGATGTAGCGGTCGGCGAGGACGACCATCCCGGCCTGCAACGCCGGCAACATAATCCGCTCGAAGCGGTCCCAAAAGTCGGTCGCGTAGAACAAGTTCAGCGTGATTGGGTCGAGGGTGTGGCCTTGCTTGGCATCATCGATGCCGGGACCGACCAACGGCGAACGTCGCAAGCCGCTGTCGACCACACCCCAACCTTGCGCCTCCAGGTAGTCGCGCAGAATGGAGATGATTGTCGATCGGCCGACGCCGTCGGTGCCTTCGATCACGATTAACCGGCCCGGCAGCCAGTCCTGTTCAATGCCTGGCGGCGGTTCGCCGTAGAACTTGACCTCAGTCACAGGCCACCTCCGGCTGCCAGCGCGGCGTATCCGGTCTGGATGTGCACTGGCACATTGGAAACCTCGCGCTTAGGCATGCCCTCAAGCAGAGGTTCAACCAGTTTTCGGACCAAGACCTGCTGATTGACGAGCGACTCCGAGGCATCGATCCGGGTGATGTCGTACTCCTTGCAGAGCGCCTCGTATTCGTCCAGGATTCTGCCCTGGAACAGACGGAACGATTCCTGCACGTCATCGGACAGTCCGAGGTCCATGCCCGCTTCGTAGAACTTGATCTCGGCGCGGGCGGCAGCGATGCGTCGGATCGACTCGTCGAGCGATACATGAAAGTAGAGCGCCAGATTGGGCGGCGGCGCGAACGAGTACAAATCGCGCACCCATTTGCGGTTGACGCCTCGCGCGGCGTCACGCGCAAACGCCGTGTAGACATAGCGGTCAGCGAGGACGATCACCCCAGCCTGCAACGCAGGCAAGATCTGCTCGTGCGTCCGACTGGCGAAATCGGCGGCGTGAACCAGGCTGAACGACATTGGGGTGAGCAACTGCTTGCGCTTGCCCCGCTTGGTCGTATCGCGAACGATGGGCGACGAGTTCCACTCGGTAAAGACCGTGACGTAACCTTCGCTGCGCAGCCACTTGTGCAGCAAGTCGAGCTGGGTGCTCTTGCCGGAACCATCAATGCCCTCGACCACGATCAGCCGACCAGGCAGCTCGGAAAAGTCTGCAGAAGTTGACACCGTTGCTTCCCTTCGTGTCGTTCGGACCTATGGCATTCCCGCACACGCGCCCGATAGGCGCGACCGTCCTGATACAGGCTAACGAATCGGCAGGTTGAGACAGCACACGTGGGGGTGTCTCAGAATTCAACCCAGCTGGATGAATCTCAGTCGCCGCTTCAGGGGGACCTTTGCATAATCCCTCAACCGCCCCGCCTCCGAGCGGGGGCCTGCTCCTTCCCTGGCTTCTTACCGGCGGCAATGATTGTCGCCGGTATCTGGTCAACCGGGACCTATCCGAGCAGCCTGGGCTGTACCAAAAGGGGTCCCAGCTCGGGGGCGGGGACGGGAAACTGAGTTACTCAAAGGTCTCCTTCACGCGGGCACCCGCTCGGGCGGTGCGGGCTATCTGGTGGTGGGTAACTTACCGAGGCAGGAGCAGGTCCCCGCGTGAAGGAAGCCTTTGCGTAATCCACAAACTCCGTCATTCCTGCGCGCAGCGCGGGAATCTCGATCTGTTTGGTAACGCCGATGTGCAACTACGGACGTGTTACCAGCGTCGACTCTGGTGCTGGCCTCAGCGAGATACCCGCGGCAAGCGCGGGTATGACGGATATCTCAGCGCGTAGGACGGGAACTCCTGGACTGAACGACCCCATGTGAATACGCCCTAGGCTGCATTGACGCAGTTCACGTAGTGAGCATCAGCAATGGGATGAAATGCGTTGGTGGAGATAGGGGGACTCGAACCCCCGGCCTCGTCGTTGCGAACGACGCGCTCTCCCAGCTGAGCTATATCCCCACGCAGTAGCCGAACGCCCTCAGCGTACAGCCGTGACGCGTGGCCATTCAATCAACCGGTTCATCGTCGGGCAGCAAGCCGTCGGGAAGGTCAACGGCCATCGTTCCGGCAACGGTGTCGACGTTGACTATGACATCGCGCAGGGCTGGGACCAACAGATCGCGTCGCTCGCCCCGGTCGACGATGTACACGTCGTTTGCCCCGGTCTGCAGGACCTCGCGGATGGTTCCCAGCTCTTGCCCATCATCGGCGAGCACGCGCAGGCCCTCGATTTCATCGAGGTACCAAAATGGTTCATTAGTGCGGGGCCGTTCTTCCTCGGGCACTTCGATCAATTCGCCTCGCAGCGTTTCGGCGGCGTCGCGATCGGTTACGCCATTGATGAACAGGTAGACACGGTCCTTTTGCCAGTTGCTGCGTTCAACCTGGCGAGGCTCTCCGGCAATGAACACGCGAGCGCCGGGTTCGAATCGCTCGGGGAAATCGGTCAGCGGCAGCGCCTTGACTTCGCCCTTGAGTCCGCGCGGACGCTCGATCACACCGACCGCGCGGAAGCCGTCGCGCGGCATGCGATCTTCTGGAGCGCTGCGTCCAAGGCGGAGCGCCATTGGTCGGTCAGCGGATGTCGAGCGACGTGTCTACGGCGCGAGCATGTCCGGCAACGGACAGCAGTGTACGCATCGCCATTGCGAGACGACCTTCGCGGCCGATGATTCGGCCCATGTCGTCCTCGTGGACATTAAGTTGGATTGCGACGTGGTCGCCGTGTTGCGTGCGCTCGACGCTGACGGCGTCAGGATCATCGACCATCCACTTGGCGACGTACTCGATCAAATCTTCCATCAGAGTCCTTGTGTTGCAGTCAGGCGTGCGCGTTATTCGGCGGCGGCTGCCGCTGCGGCAGCGGCTTTCTTGGCGTCGGCTCGCTTGCTACGCGGCTTGGCCTTCCACGGCTCAATCAGGCCTTCTTTGGCCAGGAAGTGATGCACCGTCTCGCTGGGCTTGGCGCCGTGCGACAGCCAGTGCTTCGCGCGTTCGTTGTCGATCTCGAAGGTCGCCGGCTCGGTCAATGGGTCGTAATGGCCCAGACTCTCGACGAATCGTCCGTCGCGCGGCTTACGCGAATCCTGGACAACTACGCGGTAGAAGGGCCGTCCCTTGCGCCCGTGCCGGGCGAGTCGAATTCTCAGCATGTGTTCTGCTCTACCTGATCTTCCTCAGTGCGTATCGATCCAGCGTAGACGCATTGGGCGATTTGTGCTGTCGTGTCAGCGACGACCCGTCGCCGTGCGCACGCCGGGCATGCCCGGCACCTTGCCCGAGGCCAGATCCTTCATGATGCCTTTGGCCTGTTTGAACTGGTTCAGCAATTGATTCACTTCCTGCGGCGACGTGCCGCTGCCCTTCGCGATCCGACGCCGGCGTGAACCGTTGATCATTTCTGGCTTGTGACGCTCTTCTGGCGTCATCGAGAACACGATCGCCTCGAACTGCTTGAAGAAGTCGTCGTCGATCTCGTCGACGTTGATCTTGTCCTTGATCGAGTTCAGCCCGGGAACCATGTTGACGATTTGCGAGATGGGCCCCATCTGGCGGACTTTGCTGATCTGCTCGATAAAGTCGTTGAGGTCGAACTCGCCGTCCTGGAGTCGGCGTCGCCAAACCTTCGAGTCTTGGTCGCCAAACTCTTCCTGAGCGCGCTCAACCAGGGTGGACATGTCGCCGCGACCGAGGATGCGGCCGGCCAGGCGGTCCGGATGAAACTGCTCGATCGCATCGGGCCGCTCTCCGACGCCCAGGAACTTGATTGGCGCGCCGGTGACTGCGCGAATCGAGAGCGCCGCGCCGCCGCGAGCGTCGCCGTCCATCTTGGACAAGACGACACCCGTGATTCCGACCGCCTCATCGAACGATGCGGCCGCATTGACGGCGTCCTGTCCTGACATGGCGTCGGCGACCAGCAGCACCTCAGTCGGCTTGAAGCGGTCACGCAGCTCGGTGATCTCGGACATCATGTCTTCGTCGATGTGCAATCGGCCGGCGGTGTCCACGATCACGGTTGCAGCGCCAAGTTGTGAGGCGCGCTCAAGTCCCTGTTCGACGATCTTGACCGGTTTCTCGTCTGCGCCAAGTTCGAAGACTTCAATGTCAAGCTGCTTGCCCAGCGCCTGGAGCTGGTCGATTGCAGCAGGACGATAGACATCTGCGGCGATCAACAGCGGACGGTCACCGGCTTTCTTGGCGCGGAGTGCAAGTTTGGCTGAGGTAGTCGTTTTGCCGGAACCCTGGAGACCGACCATCAGAATGACGGTTGGTCCCTGCGAGGCTCGCTGCAGGCTGGGCGATTCGGTGCCGAGCAACGCGACCAGTTCTTCATTGATGATCTCGACGACGCGATTGAGCGGTGTCGGCGAGCGCATCACCTCTTCGGTGTTGGCTCGTCCGCGGACGGCCTTGATGTAATCGCGTGCGACCTTGTAGTTGACGTCGGCTTCGAGCAGCGCGAGACGGACCTCGCGCAGCGCTGCCTCAAGATCTTTCTCGGAGATCGCACCGCGACGGCCGAGCGTCGCAAAGACGCCTTGCAGCTTGCCGCTTAAGGCATCAAACATCGCCATGCTTGTGACTCCCGGTTGGCGCTCTTAGACCTTAACCGTAGCTAGGAAAGACCGGCCTCGGCCATGCGCACACACAGATCGCCGACGCGGACGCTGTAGCCCCACTCATTGTCGTACCAGCTGACGACCTTCACCTGGGTGCCTTCGAGCACCATGGTTGAGAGGGCGTCGATGATCGACGAAGAGGGCGAGCCTTTGAAGTCGCTGCTGACCAGCGGTTCGGTCTCGTACTCGAGGATGCCGTGCAATGGAGACTCAAGCTCGTTGGCGGCCTTCTCGAAGGCGGCGTTGATCTCTTCGGCGTCTGTGGCGCGCTCGGCGTCGATCACGAGGTCGACGACGGAGACGGTGCTGGTCGGGACGCGGTAGGCCATGCCGTTGAGCTTGCCGTTGAGGTGCGGCAGGACCAGTCCGACGGCCTTGGCCGCGCCGGTCGTGGTCGGAATAATGTTCATCCCAGCGGCGCGGGCGCGGCGCAGGTCGCTGTGGACGGTGTCGAGGATCGCCTGGTCGTTGGTGTAGGCGTGGATCGTCGACATAATCCCGCTCTTGATGCCGACGGTGTCATCGAGCACCTTGGCCATCGGCGCCAGGCAGTTGGTCGTGCAGGAGGCGTTGGAAACCACGTGGTGCGTTGCCGGGTCATAGGCGTCGTCGTTGACGCCGAGCACGATGGTCAGGTCCTCGTTCTTGGCCGGCGCAGAAATGACGACCTTGGACGGACCGTGGTTGAGGTGCCCAGCGGCCCTGGTCGCGTCGGTGAAGATGCCGGTGCTCTCGACGACGATTTCTACGCCGTGGTCGCCCCAGGGAATCTGTCCCGGGTCGCGCTCGGAGATCACGGCGATGCGCTGACCGTCGATTACGAGGTCGCCATCGACGACATCAACTTCGCCGGGGTAGCGGCCGTAGTTGGTGTCGTACTTGAACAGGTGGGCGTTGGTTTCGGAATCGGTCAGGTCGTTGATCGCGACGACTTCGAGATCATCGCCGTGAAAGTCGAGCATGCCTTTGAGCACCTGCCGACCGATCCGGCCGAATCCATTGATGCCAATTTTCGTCGTCACGAAGATCTCCTGAGTGTGTGTGGGACGATGAGTTCATTCGCAGGATCGCAGAGCAAGGCGGTGCGCTCAAGCATGGTGGATGCAAAACGGCGCCTGTTTCTTATCCAGAACAAGCCTTCGAAGACGAAGTATATTCACTCTGTGCCTCAATGAACGAGAGATTGGAAGCGACAGCTCAATGTCTTCGAGTGTTGGAACCCGGGTGCTGTTTCTTGACGACTCTGGAAAACCACATCCTCGCGATTCTTCTCGAGCAGTAGTGATCGCAGGCTTCTCGATTCCCTCGGATCACGTTCCGACGCTGCATCGAAGGATCGCAGGAGCGAAGTCAAGATTCTTCCCAGGGCGGGGAGACCCAGCAAGCTGGGAGATTAAGTCAACCAAGTTGAACTCTCCCAGGCATCGAAAACAACAGAGATATCGTCAGTTCCTGGAAGAGATTCTGAGGATCCTCGGGTCCCTCGATTGCACGGTGTATTCCGTCAGCATTGACAAGCGGAACATGGTCCATCAGATGGGCCACTCGGTAACCATGCCGCTTCAACTCCAGGTGCTGATAGGTCACTTCACGCAAGAATGCGAGTCCGAAGGTGGCCTGGGCATGATCGTGTCTGATTGGTCAGAACAAGGACTCGATTCGCATGCGAACAGATGTGTGGCAAGTTTCGTTGTGACCAGACGTCTGAATCACCACCCTGGCATCTACTACACGGATTCAGCAACCTCGAATGCCATACAGATAGCCGATCTCATCGCTGGCATCCGTCGAAGGTCGGTCGAAGGAGAAGCTGAAATGCAAAATCTGGACAACTCCTTGGCTGCGATCAGATCTGTCAGTGCCTCTGTTCAAGGGATCACGCCTGTGGGAAGGCGATACGAGAACAGAATCAGCCTGTTCTGAGTACCATTTGCCAATCAAATCCGGATTGGATAACCTGAGTTGGTCAGGGAGGTTCGGTTAGTAGGCTTTGGCCGAATAGGACCGCAGACCGCTGGCTTCGAGGCCCCGGATCGCACGGGGCCTCATTTTTTTTCTCGGGCTACAGCAGAATTCTCTTGGGCGCTCCCGAGGGCTGACGACGGTAGTTGTCGATCAGGAGCCTCTGGCGTCCGCTGTCGATGATCCAGGTTGCGTTGCAGCGCCTGGCGTCTTCGAGGAGCGACTGCGTTTGGCGGTGCAGGCGCTGGTACTCCTGCCGATCCTCGGACTCCACACCGAAGAGGCCGCTGCCGACGGCGAAGCGGCACTGCCGATCCTGGACCACAATCTGCCAGCCGATCAGGAGCTGAGCCCAACCGAGATGAAACGCCTCGTCGGACCAGTTGACGAGGAAGCGCTTGTCATGGGATCCGTCGGCGCTGAGCAGGGCTGAAGCGCCGAAGTGTGATCGCGACAACTCCGACACTGCCCGATACGCGTCGGCGGTCTCAGGAGCCATCGCAATCTGTTGGCCGGCCATGTACTGGCCCATGCCAATCTCGGTGGCGTGGTGTTCCTGGTTGTTTGACCAGGCATCCCGCAGCCAATCCTCGAACTCCACCTGCTCATCGCCGACCACGGCTTGTTCTGCGCCCAGCCATTCCATCATTGCCCTCAAGAGCGGTAACGCGGCGGAGTAGGATGCCCGCGCCGTCAGAGTCCGCGCCTCGAGTCCAGCGCTGTAGACGCGGGACCAGAAGATGAGCGCAGAGGCATAACGTCGGTTGCGGAATGAGGAGCCATAAGACTGCTCGACGATCTTGCGCTGCAGGGTGAAGGCGTCGTTCAGCCAGCGAAGATCGAGCGGTAACGCGAATGAGGTCTCGCGAAACGCGTCGCGGCGTACCTGTGGTTCATCGTCGCGTGGCTTGGCCAATGTGGGCGTCTCGGACGGGAACGTGATCGGCGAGATCCGCTGACGGGGCGGACCCGGGGCATGAGCAGGGTCTGCGGTCATGGCGTCGAGGTTCCCTGTTCACGCGAAGCGAGCAGCGCCTCTAACCAGAGCAGCAAGCGTTCGCTCTGAGCTTCGATGTACGGCCGGTCGGGATGCCAATCCCACAGCTCTCGCACGACTTCCAAGGTGGACCATGTGCTGCCCTCGCCGCCATTGGCAATCTCTGCCAGGCGAGTCGCGACATGGTGGGCATTCCAGATCAGGGGACGTTCGTAGTCGAGCATCCTTGTGGTCTGGGTCAGTGCCCGGATCCATCGTTCCACCGTGTCGAACGCGACGCGGCGGTCCATGAGTAACGCGCGCAGGGCAAGTACTTCGGGCAGATCGACGACACGTGCAGGTGGCCGATCTGGAGGCGGAACCGGTTCTGGTCCGTCGTCCTCGGTCATTTGCTCCAGCGCGACGGACCAGTGACTGGCCGGGACGCGGCGCAGTTCGCTGTAGACCATGGCGCCGCCCGAGCCGGAATCCCACCAGGCGCGAAGACGCTCATGGCGAGGTTGTGTCAGCGGTTGGGCGAGCTGGGTGGCATCGGAATCGGGGGAGGGTGATGAGGGCACGGACCTAGGTTATCTCAAGGGTTATCGCGGGAAGTTCTGTCGGCGGATAACGGCGGATTCTGTTGTCTGAACGTTACGTGGAATAACTGATAACTGCTATTACCGATCACCCACGCGTTGTCACTGAGCGGCTTGCTAGAGCAGATCCAGCGCCGATGCCTGTTATCGGCGCCGCAACTCCAACCAGGATGGCGAGCATGAAAGAGGCGACGCGGCAATATGGAACACGAAATCCAGCAGTTTCTGACCTACATGGCGGCGGAGCGTGGCGCCTCGGCGAACACCATCTCCGCCTATCGCAACGATCTGGCCCAGCTTCGGGCTTATTTCGTCGAGCATCAGCCGAAGCCGGATGACGAAGCTGCGAGCGTGACTCCGATCGAAGAGATCGATGCAGAGCAGCTCCAGGAATACATCGTTCACCTTCGCGAACAGCAATATGCCGCCGCGACCGTGGCGCGTAAGGTCGCTGCGGTCAAGAGCCTGTTCAGCTATCTCCATGGCGAGGGTCGGATCGATGTCAATCCGGCGGAACAGCTCTCGTCCCCGCGTGTCGGCCGCAGTCTGCCGCGCACGCTGACGATCCAGGAGGTCGACGCACTCCTTGAGCAGCCAGCCCGTTGGGACACTCCGGAGGCGGCTCGCGACCAGGCAATGCTGGAGATGCTGTACGCGACCGGCATGCGTGTGTCGGAGTTTGTTTCGCTTGACCTATCGTCGATTGAACTTCAGGGACAGCGAGCGTCGGTTCGTTGCGTGGGCAAGGGTCGGCGTGAGCGGTTGATTCCGATTCACTCTGCCGCCGTCTCCGCACTGCATCACTATCTGCAAGAGGCTCGACCAAAGCTGGCCCGCGGTCGGCGCGAGGTGGCGTTGTTCATCAACCGGCGCGGCGAGCGTCTGACGCGCCAGGGTGTCTGGCTGATCATCAAGAACTACGCGCAGGAAGCCGGCATCTCCGGCGTCACGCCGCACACGCTGCGCCACAGCTTCGCCACTCACTTGCTGCGTGGCTCAGCGCCGCTTCGCAATGTCCAGGAGTTGATGGGCCACGCCAACATCTCCACGACCCAGCTCTACACCCAGCTAACCGATGAACACCTGCGGGACGTCTACGATCGGGCCCATCCCCGCGCCAGCTAGCTACACCAGTCGGCACATCCGAGTCTGCCCGGAGGCGAGCGTGGCTTCTACCAGGATTGAGTCCATTCGTGCGCGCGAGATTCTCGACTCTCGCGGCAATCCGACCGTGGAAGCGGATGTCATCCTCGATGGCGGCGCGTGGGGCCGCGCTGCCGTGCCGTCGGGTGCGAGCACCGGATCGCACGAGGCAGTCGAGCGCCGCGATGGCGATGCCGCCCGCTATCTCGGTCGAGGCGTCCAGGATGCGGTGGCTTCGGTCAACGACGAGATCAATGACGCGCTGCACGCTCACGATGCCTCAGAACAATCGGCAATCGATGACGCGCTGATCGCGCTCGACGGCACGGAGCAAAAGGGTCGTCTTGGCGCGAACGCGATGCTGGCGGTTTCGATGGCATCAGCCAAGGCGGCTGCCAACGCGCTCGGAACGCCTCTGTATCGATCCATCGGCGGTGATGGAGCCGTCGTCTTGCCCGTCCCATTGGCAAACATCCTGAATGGCGGCGCGCATGCCGATGACGGCGCCGACTTTCAGGAGTTCATGGTTGCGCCGATTGGCGCTGAGTCGATGGCACTCGGATTGCAGATGGTCGTCGAGGCGTACCACTCACTCGCGGCCGAGCTGCGCGCTCAGGGGTTGGCGACGGGACTTGGCGATGAGGGTGGGTTCGCGCCGTCGTTGCCGAGCAATGAGTCGGCGCTGGATCTGATCATCAGCGCGATCCGCACATCGGGATACGAACCAGGGCGGGAGATCGCCATCGCCCTGGATCCTGCCGCCAGCGAACTCTGGTCGAACGGGCGCTATGAGTTGCAGACTGAAGGCCGATCACTAAGTAGCGCCGAAATGGTGGCGCTCTGGCGTGACTGGTGCGAGCGCTATCCGATTGTCTCAATTGAAGACGGCATGGACGAGGACGATTGGGAAGGCTGGCAGGCGCTGACCGCCGAGATTGGCTCCCTGGCGCAGACCGTCGGCGATGACCTGCTGGTGACAAATCCCGAACGCCTGAAGCGAGGCATCGAAATCGGCGCGGCGAACAGCATTCTGATCAAGGTCAATCAGATCGGCACGCTGTCGGAAACGCTGCAGGCAGTCAGGATGGCGCAGGATGCCGGATGGACGGCAATCATCAGCCATCGCTCGGGAGAGACCGAGGACACAACGATCGCTGACCTGGCGGTGGCGACGAACGCCGGCCTGATCAAGACAGGCGCGCCTGCTCGGGGAGAACGGACCGCAAAGTACAACCGACTGTTGAGAATCGCCGAAGAATTGGGTGATCGGGCGGTCTACGCCGGGATGGACGCAATACCTCAGGCGTCGCGGTTGGTCTGAGTGCCTGTTCACGCGGATGTGGCAAGCCCGCATGGAGTGAGCTTCTGCGAGACTGTCTCACTTGACCGCGCTGGCGGTGATGGTCGCCCTGGTCGGGGCGATGTTCGTCGCCATGGGGTCGGTGCGTGCGGTCTCGCTGAATGACTGCAACCCAAGCGCTCCGACCTCAATGGGAATCGGGGATATGTGTACAGTCGCGGTTGGCGATGGCGCACCACAAGCCGTCGTGGATGTAGACAGCGGAGCCACTGCGCCGACGAAGCAGGACTATGTCACCTCTTCGAACGACGAGATTGCGAACGTCGACGACAGTGGACTCGTGACAGCCGGCACAACGTACGGGACTGCGACGATCACGGTCGTCGACTACACAGCCGCGAATGCAACCGCGACTCCCCCTGTTGCTGAGTCCACGAAGACGACAACATACCGAGTCACTACCGCCAAGATTGCCGTGACGAAGATAGAATTCGGTGCTGGAGAAGACGGAGACTTCATTGCGGACACGGATAACGTGTTCAAGGCAGGCACTGATGTTGTGCTTCGTCTCACTGTTAGTCACGCAAATGCCGACGGTGAAGACATCACCACTGTTGTGAGTGTGCCGACGACGGGTCTATCGCTGAAGGCCACGGCGGGTGGTACGACTCAGCGCGAGTCAGATACCGACACGACCGTTTCAGTCACGGCAGGCCAAGGCTCAGTGACCACTACAGACTTCGTGTTGATCACCGATGGCGCTCCGGACGGTGAGTACGAAGTCACAGCGACTGCGTCCCAAGGATCAGATGACACATTGGTTACTTCGGCGAAGTTCCCGGCAAAGCTCAGAATTGGCGACGCCGGCGACGTTGTGGCCGATGCAACACTCGAACTTGGCCTGATGGAAGGACCAAGTGACGGTGACGCGACCAACGATGAATCAGAAACTGGTTCTGTTGGACGAACTGGCAACATCAACTTGGTCTTGTCGGTTAGCAATGGCATTGACAACCCTGCGAGGGCTGCGGACGTGGATGAGATTCGCGTCGTGGCGCCGTTCGGAGACGTGAAGTACTACGACGGTAGTGGTCCTGAACCAGTTGCGGCGGACCCGAAGGCCATGGCGAGCAAACTCATGAAGGGCTCACTGGTAATCAACATTGCTTCTTCAGGCGGGAAGGCGAGAACGATCGATGCCTACGCCATTGTTCTTGGCAAGGTTGGTGTCGCAACGACCGAGACCGTGAGCTTGAACTTCACCGGCGACGCTGCGTCCGTTGAACTCGAAGACGCGACTGAGAACCTGCGCAGCATCAACCTGAAGGACGAGATGGACTCGATCAAACTGATGGTGACGGCAGCCGACTCCAGCGGAAACACCGCTGCGGTACCGGACCCGCTGACGATCACGGTCCATGACCCTGACGGTAAGCAACTCGCAACGTCTGGCGACAGCAGGAAGATCGACGCCGAGCGGATGGCCGAAAGCGGAAAGACCGTCATCAAGGTCACCAATCGTAGCGGCAACGACGCGGATACAGCGCTTAAGGTTGGCGAGTACACCGTCAAGGTGACGTCTGGCTCAATCGACGATTCGGCGATGTTCATGGTCGTCGGTGGTGCGGATGAACTCAGCATTGAGGCCGACAACATGGCACCAAGCGAGATCGCAGAGCGTGTTGTCGTAACGGCAACCGTCCGCAGTGGTGACCAACCAGTGGCTGATGGAACTGTCGTGACGTTCATGTCGCGAGACACAACTGGCGACTCAGACTCGGTTCTCGTGCCGACAATGAGTGAGACTCCTGGAACCAAGGATGGCGTTGCGACCGCAACCTACGTCGTGATTGGCGCTGGATCCGCGGTTGTCACAGCCACGGCCGATGGCCAGGTCGGTGTTGTCGTGGTCGAAAGCACCGCTGGCATGGTTGAGCCGGAAGCGATGCCCGAGGAAGAAGCATCCGTGAGCTGCCTGAGCAACCTCAGTGGCTTCTCGACTTGGTCTTGCGGTGTTGAGAGCTCCGCCTCGGAGATCTTTGGCCTCGTGAGTGCCCGCGGCGTGACCGCGATCCACCTGCACAACGGCACCGCGTGGGTTCGCTACTCGGTGGTCGATGGGGCAATGGTGCCCGGTTCCAGTGACTTCATGGTCACTGAGAACGACATCCTCTACATCAGCAACTAGCTTCGCCAATCGAGCGGGGGCCCAAGCGGGTCCCCGCTCGGAGGCGGGGACGGGAACAGACCCCCGCATGCGCGGGGGAATTGAACTCCTGAGGAAGGAATGCTGAAATGCAACGATTTGGAATGATGACTCGAGTCATCGGTGTTGCGCTGGGTGTCGTGATTGCGATCGCTGCCGTGGCCTCGGCCTCGGCGCAGCAGGAGCCACCGCACCGCTTCTATGGCTACGATGCGACCGCCGGCGACACCATTGGTGTGGTCGACGACATGGGCGCCGAGCTCGGCTCGACCACTGTCGACGAGGACGGTAGCTGGTGGATCAACGTCGACCGCGATGCGGTTGATGGCGTGAGCTTCACGCTCAACGGCATGTCCGCCGACGCCGAGGTCACCTCCACTGGTTCCGGCCAGTCTGAAGTCGTGGTCACCGCCATGGCCATGGAAGAGCCAGCCATGGAAGACGGCGAAGAGGGCGACGAACTCACCGACGGCGATGGCGACCTCGTCGACCTCGACGGCGACGAGCCGGCCATGGAAGACGGCGACGGGCATATGGGAGACACCGAATACCCGGGTACGGGTAGCGGTGGTCTCGCCGACGGCAGTGGTGTTTCGGCTGGCCTGATTGGCCTGCTGATTGCACTAAGC
This sequence comes from Dehalococcoidia bacterium, assembly GCA_964291515.2. Taxonomy (GTDB): domain Bacteria; phylum Chloroflexota; class Dehalococcoidia; order Bin125; family Bin125; genus Bin125. Next base: position 1,872,086 of record OZ219805.1, on the reverse strand, counting down.
GTCGCCGCAGTCGCCGGTCTCGGCCTGCGCCGAGTGCGCAATCGGGCGTAGTTCTCGCTAACGGACAACCCAGTCCAAATCAGAGGGGGCGGGGCCATTTGGCCCCGCCCCCTCTCGTTAACCGACTTTTGAGACAGTCTCACAACATGTTGCCTCAGAACTCGATGCTCCCAGTCCCTGCTTCACGCGGGGACCTGCTCTTTCCCTTTACGAGTCCCCCACCAGCAGACACTCCGGGCCGCCCGAGCGGGTCCCCGCGCGAGGCGGCGACTGGGATTCAACCACCCAATGGGACTTTTGAGACAGTCTCACAACATGTTGCCTCAGAAGTCGATGTTCCCAGTCCCTGCTTCACGCGGGGACCTGCTCCTTCCCACCACGAGTCCCCCACCAGCAGATACTCCGGGCCGCCCGAGCGGGTCCCCTCGCGAGGCGGGGACTGGGATTCAACCACCTAATGGGACTCTTGAGACAGTCTCAAGGATTGCTTCTGGTTTGCGTGATGGGGTCGATTGACCTACAGCTCGAGTTTGAGCTGTTCCGCGAGACTCTTGGTCATGCCTGGGGTTGCGGCGATGTCGGCGACGTCGGCTTCTCGCAGGGCTTGCAGGGAGCCGAACTTTCTCAGTAGGGCTTTCTTTCGCCTGGGGCCGATGCCCTTGATTCGATCGAGCGTGCTTTGCGATGTCTGTTTCGCTCGGAGTCGGCGGTGGTAGGAAATGGCGAAACGATGCGCTTCGTCGCGGATGCGCTGCACCAGGTAGAGACCTTGCGAGCGCCGATCGAGTCTGACCGGATCTGCCGAGTCGACCTGGTACAACAGCTCCTCGCGCTTGGCCAGGCCGGCCAGCGGAATGTCATCGACGGCGAGATTGCGCATGACATCGTGCGCGGCGGATACCTGGCCGCGTCCACCGTCGACGATCACGAGGTCGGGAATCGCGCCCCAGCCTTCAGACTCGGTCTGCGTCTCTCGCTCCTCATCTTCCGTCGCGCTCGAATCAGGTTCATGAGGAACGTCGAAGCCTTCGGCGCGTTCAGCTCGCCGTTGTTCTCCGAGGCGTTTGAATCGTCGTTGGATGACTTCGGCCATCGAGGCGAAATCGTTCGGACCGTCGCTGGTATCAACGGTCTTGATTTTGAAGCGGCGATACTCGTTGGTCGCCGGCCGCCCGTCGAGAAAGACCACCATTGAGGCGACCACATTGGACCCCTGCGTGTTTGAAATGTCGTAGCACTCAATCCGACTCGGCGGCGTTGGCAGGCTGAGCGCCTCTTCCAGCTCTGTCAGCGCAGCATCGGTGCGACCACGATCGGCCATCCAACGGACGCGTGACATGGCCAGTGTTTCCGAGGCGTTCTCGGTGGCCATTGCGACCAGACGTCGCTTGTCGCCGCGCTGCGGATGCCTCACTTCAACCTTTGTGCCCCGCTTTTCTGTCAACCACGACTGCAAGAGGTCCAGATCCTCGATCTCGTCGGGAATCAGCACGAGCTTGGGCGGCTGCAGCCCACCCTCGTAGTGCTGCCTGAGGAAGGATGAGATGACGAATCCGGCAGACTCGTCCTTGACGCCGGCCAGATTGAAATGATCGGAGCCGGCCATCTTCTGTCCGCGAATGAAGAGCACCTGAACGACCGCTTCGTCGCCATCGACGGCGAGACCGAACACATCGATCTCGGCAGCCGACGTGTCGGCAGTGAGCTGAGTCTCAGTCACCCGCTCGACTGCCGTGATCTGGTCGCGTAGCTGCGCTGCACGCTCGAAGTTGAGCTCCTCCGCGGCGTCGGTCATCGATGTCTTGAGCTGCGTCAGAACCGTTTCACTCTTGCCATCGAGAAAGAGCATGGTCTGGTCGATCACCTCCTGATACTCGTCCGGCGTGCAGAAGGAGGTGCAGGGAGCGATGCAACGGCGGATGTAGTACTCGAGACAGGGCCGAGGGTCGGAGCCGGTGATTTCCTTGTCGCAGGAGCGCCAGGGGAAGAGTTTCTTGACCAGATCAAGCGTCGTACGCACCGATTTCGCCGAAGCGTAGGGACCGAAGTAACGCGCGCCGTCGCGCGCGACGCGGCGGGTGATCGTCACGCGCGGCCAGGGCGCGTCGACGTCGATCTTGAGGTAGGGATAGTGCTTGTCGTCCTTGAGTCGGACGTTGAAGAAGGGCTGATGTCGCTTGACCAACGTCGCTTCAAGGTGGAGCGCATCCTGCTCGGTGTGCGTGGTGACGTACTCGAGCTGCGCAATCTTCGAGGCAAGGACTCGCGTCTTGCCTTCCATCGAGCGTGGAGAGCCGAAGTAGCTGCGGACTCGGGATCTGAGATTGGCCGCCTTGCCGATGTAGATGACTCGATCTGTGGCGTCGCGGAACGTGTAGACGCCAGGCTTCGCCGGCAGCGCGGAGACCTGAGCCTGAAGCTGCGCGCGCGCCTGCTCGGGAGAGGTGGGAGTGGACTGGTCGGGTGCGTCGGTCGTCACGGGATTCAGGGTATCGAAGTGGGCTCGGCCGTCTGGAAGACCCGTGCGTAGGTCGGCGGTGGAGCGTTCAATCACGTTGTAGGGGCGACCCTTGTGGTCGCCCGCTGTCTGGCTCGTATCTGGTCAGTGTTGCATTTGCTAACGCGGGCGACCACAAGGGTCGCCCCTACGCAGAACGAAAGGGAATTGGAGGGTTTGCATCGGTCTTGAGGAAGGAAGTGTGGCGCGCCCGGCAGGACTTGAACCTGCGACCTCTGCCTCCGCAGGGCAGCGCTCTAATCCGCTGAGCTACGGGCGCAATTGACGGAAAGGTTGGAAGTGGTTGAGATTCGGAGTGATGGTGCCGACGGAGGGATTCGAACCCCCACGGGCTTAAGCCCACTACGCCCTGAACGTAGCGCGTCTGCCAGTTTCGCCACGTCGGCAGTGACCCGAAGTCTGGTTCGACTCCTCGAATCTCGTTGTTGTTGCCAACCCTCTCAAGCGTATCGGGCAATCGCTGTCCGGGGGATATCGTCCGATACTGGCAAGTGCTGGTGGGCGATGCAGGACTTGAACCTGCGGCCTCTCGGATGTGAACCGAACGCTCTAGCCAGCTGAGCTAATCGCCCCAGGTGCTGCACAATTCTTCTGTCGCACCCTCAGGTGCTGATTCTTCTGTCGCACCCTCAGGTGCTGGTAGCAGCGGCAGGACTCGAACCTGCGACACGGGGCTTATGAGTCCCCTGCTCTGCCAACTGAGCTACGCTGCCACTTCCAATCAGGCTAGCGCACGCTATCGCGGCTGGGCCCTGTCGTCAAAGCGCTCGGACCCGCTCTTCGCGCCCAATCGCATACTCTGACGCAGATGAAGTGACCCTGGTTCACTCACCTTGTGAACGGCGGCGGCTATGGCTCTCGAGTGGCGCCCCAACGACCCATTCTCCTCTCTGGCCGGACAGATCCTTGTCGCCTCGCGACACCTCGCCGACCCGAACTTCTTCCGCACGGTCGTCCTGATCCTGGAACACCGCGAGGGCGCGCTCGGCGTTGTGCTGAATCGTCCGACGGTGATCACCATTGCCGATGTTGTACCCGACTGGCAGGATCTGAGCGCCCAGCCGCCAGTGGTGTTCCACGGTGGACCGGTCGAGCGCACCGCGGCCATCGGATTGGCGCGTCCCGACGGTTCGGTCGATCCCGGGCAGTCGGCGTTCTCCCTGACGATCGCCGAGCCGGGCCGGGAAGTGGGAATCGTCAACCTCAGCGCAAAGCCGGGCGCGCTGGTCGGGGTGGTTCGTGATCTGCGAATTTTCTCGGGATACGCTGGATGGAGTCCGGGCCAGCTTGAAAGCGAGATCCAGGGCGGTGGCTGGTTGGTCCTCGATCACGAGGCATTCGATCCATTGACCAGCGATCCGGCCACGCTCTGGAATCAAGCCTCCAGCGCGGCCGCTAGCGGACAGGGAGTCAGGGCCAGCGACGGGCCGTCGGTGCAGAACAACTAGTAGACGACCGCGTCACGCCGCAGCGCTAGCGAGGGATGAGGGGAGGATCACGCGATGGCCAACAGCATTTTGAGCCGACTGCGTGAGAAGCAGCAGTCCTACATCCTGTTCACGTTCCTGAGAAAGCCGTACTCAATCCGCGATGCCGCGAATCGAGGCCTGGTTGTGGCTGCGATCATCGCTGCGATTGTGCTGCCAATATTCATCGGAAGAGGCGGCGGCGACGCGACAGCAGGCGCAGGGGTGGCGTTTGCTGCTCAGTTGGCTGAACTTGAGGAAGCGCGTCTGGAGCGGGATGAATCGGGCAGTTCTGACGAACTCGACGCGCGGATTGAACAGTTGGAAGAGGCGACAAGGCTCGGCTACCTCGAGCGTGACGGCGACGCCTCCGACAAGGGCGCGTTGGCTCCCGACTTCCGCCTGCTAGACCTTGAGGGCGAACCGCATGTGCTTTCTGAGATCGACGGTCCAATTGTGCTCAACTTCTGGGCCAGTTGGTGCGAGCCCTGCATCGAGGAGATGCCCGAATTCGAGATCGTCAGCCAGGAGGCGGCCGGTCGTGTCACATTCATCGGCGTCAACGACGGCGAGAGCGTGGAAACGGCGCGCGAGTTCGCCTACGAAGTGACAGGTGTCAGCTACCTCGTCCTGCTCGATCCGACCAGTTCGATGACCAGCGGTCCGTATCCGCTAGTCGGCCGTCCGACGACGTTCTTTATCGGAGCGGACGGAGTCATCGAGGATCTCTGGGTCGGCATACTGAGCATCGAGAAGATGCGGACGCTGGTTGGCGAGCTGATCAGCGAGGATATCGGCGCCAGCTCCGAGCAAGCGATGCCTGAGGAATACGGTGAAGCGACGCTCAACATCATCGAGTCCGCCAACGCAAATTTCGCGACGGCCGAGGAACTGATCCAACGCTGGCGAGACAACCCTGATGTGATGAGCGACCCCGGCTGGCAACGCAACATGGTGGCCCAGACGCGGGTTTGGTCGGATCTGGCTGAGCAGTTCTCCGGTCAGACTCCACCAGAGCAGTGGACGGAGCTGCATCAGAAGGTGGCGGACTCGCTCGCACAGATCGCAAACGCGGCCGGTCCGTTGGTCCGCGACGCAGTTGAGGCAGTCAATGTCGACGGCATGACGACCGCTGTCACGCTCTACGACAGTTTCCGTGCGCTGTTCGAGGCAGCCGCCGATAACCTGTCAGGTGTGATCGAATCGCATCAATGACGATTGGGATTGGCATCAGGGGCGATTAGCTCAGGTGGCTAGAGCGTCCGGTTTACACCCGGGAGGTCGGAGGTTCGAGTCCTCCATCGCCCACCACATCTGGATCGGGACAGGTACTCAAATGCGGGTCATGATTCTGGTCAAAGCGACTGAGGACAGTGAAGCGGGCGTCATGCCGACGACGGAGATGTTTGAGGCGATGGGCGCCTACAACGAGGAACTGGTCAACGCGGGCGTCATGAAGGATGCCGACGGTTTGACGCCGACGGCTCAGGGCAAGCGAGTCGCCTTTGACGGTGAATCTCGCACGGTGATCGATGGTCCGTTCGGCATCACTAATGAACTCGTTGCCGGCTACTGGATCTGGGAAGTGGCGGACCTGGCTGAGGCGGTCGAGTGGGTCAAGCGCTGTCCCAACCCAATGCCCGGCCCCAGCGAGATCGAGATTCGTCCGTTCTACGAACTCGAAGACTTCGGTGATGCGTTGACGCCGGAACTGGCCGAGCAGGAGGAGCAATTGCGTGACCGGCTGAGCGAGTAGCGCTCCGTCGCGGGTATGGCGGATATAGCGGGTATGACGGTGCAACTGGGTTGAAGCTGATCCACGCACAAGCCCTAGTCTGAGAAGCACGGAGGCATACGAACATGAAACAGATCCAACCTGACCTGTGGCAGACATCTCCACGAGTGATCGATGACATGGTGGCGACCCATGCGTATCTGTTGATTCGTCCGACGGGGAACCTGCTGCTCTACGGCATCGGTGAAGGACAGGATGCTGATCTGGATGCCATCGAGGAACTGGGCGGCGTTGCTGTGCAAGTGCTCAGTCATCGCGATGAGACCAGCCCGGCATTGAATCAGGTGCGGGAGCGGTTTGGCTCGCGACTTGCCTGCAGCAAGCTCGAAGTGTCGTCGATCAGCGCCGACGCCGAGCCTGACCTGATCGTTGGTCCAGATTGCGATGATCCGGCCTTGGCGGGTCTTGAGATCTTCGACACTCCCGGTCACACCGACGGCAGCATCAGCTTCCGCTACGAGTCGCCGCACGGCAAGAGCTATCTGTTCACCGGCGACACGATCGTGCCCAGTCTGGGCAAGTGGGCGACATTTGTCGTTGACCAATACGGTGGCACGTTTGAGGCGATGGAGCAGAGCCTGGTCAAACTGCGCGATATGGAACCAGATGTCGTACTTCCGAGCGCCTTCGTTGGCGAGGTCTCGGACGTGGAGATGGGCGACGGCGAGTGGGCATCGATTGTCACTCATCGACTCGAACGTCTGCGAGCGATTGCTCCGGCCTGAACGCAGTCGCTGCGCTGCGGATTGGCCTCTAGTAGCCTCTAGGTGAGTGCGCCTCTTGCTGCGCCTGATGGTGATTTCGACCGTGGGAGGGTGCGATGACCTCACGATTACAGGAGTGGCTGGACGGGCCGTACGCCAAGGCGACCGGCCGATTTCCCGAGCGTCGGGAAGCGTTTCATCGCTCGTCCGGTGATCCGCTGGACCCGATCTACGTCAACGGCGACTCCGACCCGCTTCCGGGCGAGTATCCCTACACGCGCGGGATCCAGCCGACGATGTATCGCGGCCGGCTCTGGACGATGCGCCAATATGCGGGCCAGGAGGATGCCGAGGCGTCGAATCGCCGATATCGATTCCTGCTGGATCAGGGCCAGACTGGACTCTCGGTGGCATTTGACCTGCCGACCCAGATTGGCTACGACTCCGACGCGTCGATGGCGGAGGGTGAAGTCGGCAAGGTCGGCGTGGCGATCGACTCGATCGACGACATGCGCACCCTTTTTGATCGGATTCCGCTCGATCGCGTGACCACGTCGATGACGATCAACTCAACGGCCAACATTCTGCTCTCGCTCTATGCAGCGGTGGCTGAAGAACAAGGCGTTGGTCGCGACAAGATCGGCGGCACGGTCCAGAACGACATCCTCAAGGAGTACGTCGCACGCGGGACGTATATCTATCCACCCAAGCCGTCGATGCGTCTGATCACGGATAGTTTCGATTACTGCACGCGCGAGGTGCCGCGCTGGAACACCATCTCGATCTCCGGCTACCACATGCGTGAGGCCGGCTGCACGGCCGCGCAGGAGATTGGGTTCACGCTGGCGAACGCGATTGCGTACGTCGAGGCGGCACTGGAGCAGGGCATGGCCTTTGACAGCTTTGGCCCCAGGCTCTCGTTCTTCTTCGCCTGTCACAGCAACTTCCTCGAGGAGATCGGCAAGTTTCGTGCGGCACGGCGTCTGTGGGCGAGTATCGCCCGAGAGCGCTTCGGCTCACAGAACGAGCGGGCGCAGATGCTCCGGTTCCACACACAGACCGGCGGCGTGACGCTGACCGCGCAACAGCCCGACAACAACGTGATCCGCACCACATTGCAGGCGTTGGCTGCCGTGCTCGGTGGGACGCAGTCGTTGCACACCAACTCGCTTGACGAGGCGTTGGGATTGCCGTCCGAACACGCGGTTGAGATTGCTTTGCGCACGCAGCAGGTGATCGGCTACGAGTCCGGTGTCGCCGATGTGATCGATCCGCTTGGCGGGTCGTACTACATCGAGCAAGCCACGGATCAGCTTGAGGCTGAGGCGCGCAACTACATCGACCAGATCGACGCGCTCGGCGGTGCGGTCTCGGCAATCGAGCAGGGGTACCAGCAGGCCGAGATCCTCGAGGCAGCGTCCAGCTTCCAGCGCGAAGTCGAAACCGAATCGGAGGCAGCGCGCGCCGGCGACGGCACGGCCGGCAAGCAGGGACGTGTGATTGTTGGCGTCAACCGGTTTGAGACTGATGAGGATGCCGACGTTGAGATTGTCCGCGTCGATCCGACCGTGCGTGAGCGGCAGATTGAAAAGCTCGAACGTCTTCGCGATGGCCGTGACGCATCGGCGGTTTCGGCTGCGCTTGATGCGATCCAACAGGCCGCAGATACCGACGAAAACCTGGTGCCCCTGATGCTCGACGCCGTCAAGCAATCGGCCACGCTGGGCGAGATATCGGACTCGTTACGCAAGGTGTGGGGCGAGTACCGCGAACGGATTGTCGTGTAAACCACGATCGATCAGGCGACAGGTCAGACGACGACAGATCTGGCGAAGAAAGAACAGGCGACGTGCCATTCGGGAGAAAAGCAGTTGGGCGCAACGCCGATGGCGGCTCCGCAGGCCGCTCCGATCAGGCGTGGTCTGATGCCCGTCGCCTGCGCTATTGGTGGCAGGCCGAGCGGGAACTGCTATTGAAGACGCTCGCAGCCGTCCCGGATGACGCCGTTGATATCGAGATTGAAGCAGGCGGCTGGTCGCCCAAAGGCATGGCCGCGCATCGACTGTTCTGGGAAGCCGAAGAACGTGCTGCGATTGAGGAACACCTCGGCGACGCGTTTCCGACACTGCTCGATTTTCCCACGCGCAGGATCGACTCTACCAACGCCGCCGCAGTCGCGTCACTCGGCGACCGACGACTGAGCGCCCTGATTCGTGCGTTGCAAGATTTGCGAGAACGCACCGCCATTCTGGTCGAGCGTTTGCCGGATGAGCATCTCAACGCGCAGGGTAACCCGGCCAGGATCCTGCTTGGCGTTGCACTGGAACATGACCGTGAACATCGCCGGCAGCTCGAATCGCGATTCGGCGCGCTGGCCGAAGATTGATCCTCCATTGAGCGAGCAGGGAGCAACATGGCACTGACACGGATTCACCACATCGGCATCGCCGTGCATGACGCGGACAAGACGGCTGAGGTCTGGCGGGACACGTTCGGTCTCGAGGTCGCGCTTGACACCGTGCTTGACTCGCAAGGCGTCCGCGGCGTGATCTTCCCGCTCGACAACTGCGAGATTGAACTGCTCCAGCCGACGCGCGATGACACAGGGGTCGCGAAGTATCTGGAGACCAACGGCGAAGGCTTTCACCACATCTGCTTCGAGTCGACGGATGTGGCGGGCGACCTCGTGACCGCCAAAGAGTCTGGCATCCAGATGATCGATGAGGAGCCGCGTGTCGGCCTGACCGGGATGATTGGCTTTCTCCACCCACGTGCGAATCACGGCGTGCTGATCGAATATGCCCAGCCGCCCGACGACGCGCCTCAGCACACGGGTCCGGAATCCGGTCCCGGCCCGCACGCGCTGCACCATATGACGATGGCGGTCAACGAAGTGGCGCCGGTCACTGAGTCATGGACCGAGCGCTTCGGTCTGGTCGGGCGCGAGCCGTTTAGCGCCGAGGCGCTGGGTCTGGAGGGTCAGTTCCTGGACATCGGCCCCACGGCGATCGAACTGGTGCGTCCCTTGCCCGGCAGCGGAGGTCCGTTGCCGCGCAAGCTCGACCAATCGGGCGAGGGCATGTTCATGCTCGCGCTGACCGTGCGAGACGCCGCGGAGTCGGTTGATCACCTGCGAGGCAAAGGCTGGACGGTGACAGACGCCAACGCCGGAGCATTCATTTCACCCAAGCACACGTACGGCGCACGGCTACGCCTGTCGGAGGCTTAGTTGGATGGGGTGAGGCTTTAGCCGAATCGCTGCGAGACAAAGGCGGATGCGTCCTGAGCAGACAGCTCGACGGTGGCGTGGCCGGTCCGCACGAATAATCGACCTTCCTTGTCGTAGATTGCTTGGGATGAGGGATCACAGCGCACAGTCAGGACCCGCTTTGCTCCATAGTCCTCAAAGTTGGCATGAACGTTCGCAAAGATCGCTGGACTCAATCGATCATTGAGAAGGTTGGTCAAATGAAGATTCATCTTGTCCTCCGATTCAAACCCGTCATGCTCGATGCCGATCGGCGTGCCGTCGTCCTGTACTCCGATCACTAACGAACCGCCCTTCTGATTGAGGAAACCAGCCACTGTTTTAACAATGGCACCTTCCATGCGGGAATCTTTCGATCTGCTGTGGAGGTTCATGCGCAATGTGGACTTGAATTCAACATCGTCGCTCTCGCCGCCGGCGATTAGCTCAGCGACATCAAGCGGAGCGGGCCTGGTTAACCTGCTCGCCTGTTGCACGCCAATCTGCTCGAAACCCTGTTTGATCAGCGCCGCCATGAGTTGACGGCGCTCCTTGAGGAAGTCTTCGTACGGCATGGTTTGCCAGCACTCTGGCAGGGCGTGCAGCTCATACATCTCCGCAATCGCTAGGTCCGAGTATCCGGCTGCGCGCATCGCTTTGTCGAACTCGGGCAGGTATTCCTCAGGCGGCAAGTCGCTGATTCTAAGGTTGTCCGTCCACTCGACGTAGGCGTAATTGGCAATCTGGTTGGTTGCGGTGCGGCCGGTTACGCCCAACCTGGCAAGGAACGCTTTGGGGAACAGGTGATGCCGCTCGATTGATTTCACGGGCTTGATGAGTGGATCGAACCAGTCCGAGATATGAGTGTTTGAAAACAGCACCGGCGTCTGGAGGATCACCTGGGCAGCGTGATAGGCCGTGAGCGACGGGCTGCGGGCCGTGGACGTTGCAAGTTCGTTCGGCAGGGTGACACTCCAGAAGTCGCTGGTCAGCGCGATGTCACAGGCACCCTGGAGGGCGGCCAGGAAGCGTTCGGCGGTGTCGGCGGAACGAAGCATCGCCAGATCGGACTCCATCGCAGATTCTGGCGAGCCGGTGTAGCGACCTGTCAACGAGGACATGAAGAACCACCGCGCAATGGCCGTTCGCAGCGGTTTCGGTCGAACCTGCAGCTCTGTCCGACCGATTAGGTAGAGCGTGTAGGCAAAGAAGAGCGCAGTCTCTGAGTTGACCATGCGCTTGCTTCGGTAGCCTGCTTGGGTCAGGCACTGCAGGAAGTCGTGCCAGTTCGTGAGATTGAGCGCCTTCGCCTGGGCTGCCTTCAGCCGTTCGAACTGCTGATCCCTGAGATCGTCTGAGAATTCGCCGGTAGCGGCATCTTTCCCGCGCAGGATTGAGTAGACATATTCCAAGCGAGCGCGACGAAAGGCTAGCCCGACCCCGACGCGTAACAGGCGCTCCGGCGTCGGCTCGATGAAGTGATTGAACGGGGACGGGTCGGTGAGGTTGGGCTGTTTCGAGCGTCGCGCAAAGTCCTCCAACGCGGCACGTTCTTCGTCGCGGAACACCGACATCAACGTGAGAATGAAGTCGGCCTGGTTGAGCGGTTTACCCTTGCTGTTGATCCGGACAAACACCTCAGCCACGTCTTCTTCGGCGACGTTGCTAGCAAGCTGAAGCGCGGTCAAAGGGAACGTGGAGAGCCCTTGCAATCTTCCCAGCGCTTCTTCGGCTGCCCCTCGTTCTGCGTCGGACACAGGGCGCGTCTGCTCGAGGCGAGTGATGTAGTCATTGAACGAGGCAATAAGATTCTTTCTGCCACTCAACAAAGGGGTGATGTCTGGGATGAACGAGCGATCGTTGTTCGTCGCGGCGCTGGCCACGTCGAAGCGGCCATTAAGCGGATTGAACGCAATCCGGATTCGGTCACGGGAGAAGTCACTGCGGACTACTGCTTCGCCGGTAAAGATGGCGAACAGCGAGGTCAAGCGTTGTTGGCCATCGACGATGACGAGGGATGGAGCAACCTGCTTTTCTCTGTCGCCGATGGTACGGTGAGTCACGTCAACTCCTGTCTGCCATAGCAGGAGATAGCCGACCGGGTAGCCGCAATACATCGAGTCAAGCAGGTCGCGCACTTTGACGTTCTTCCAGACGAATGGGCGCTGGATGTCCGGTAGGCCAATCTGACCAGTCTTGATTTGTTCGATCAAGCCACTGAGGGTGAACGTCACTTGTTGGAACACCGTCTGGTCCATCACGTCGCCTTACTGGGAAACTGGCTCGCGGCTCGGTTCCCACGAAGTCTATTGCCTGATCAAGTGATCCTGGCGCGCCGACATCCTAAGCTGGAACTGTTTCAGACTCGATGAGGTGAAGCTATGACCGAAACCGCCGTGGAACAGATCCGAGTACTGGTGGCGAAGCCGGGGCTTGACGGGCATGACCGGGGGGCGAAGATTGTTGCCCGCGCTCTGCGCGATGCCGGCATGGAGGTGATCTATACCGGCATCCGACAGACGCCGGACATGATCGCCGAAGCAGCCCTGCAGGAAGATGTCCATGTGGTGGCGCTGTCGGTGCTATCCGGGGCACACCTCGAACTGTTTCCACGTGTCGTAGACGCCTGTCGAGAACGCGGAATCACTCCCGAGAACACGCTGTTCCTGGGCGGCGGCATCATCCCCGATGAGGATGCCGATGTCTTGCAGGGCGCTGGCTTCGCCGCCGTGTTCGGACCGGGCGCGCACACCGGCGACATCGCCGAGTACGTCCGCGCCCACGTGCCTGAGCTTGACCGGTCGTGACGACCGAGACGAGCGCTTCGTCGCAACTCAGCGGCAGGCTGGCCGAACTTGAGCAGCGGTTGCTCTCCGGAGATCGGCGAGCGCTCGCGCGCGTTCTCAGTTGGGTTGAGAGCGGCGATCAACGTGGTCGAGACATGCTGCGGGCGCTCTACCCGCGTAGCGGACGCGCACGCACGATCGGTCTGACCGGGTCGCCCGGGGCAGGCAAGAGCACCGTCACCAATGAACTGGCCAAGGCATTTCGCTCTAGAGGGCAGACGGTGGGCATCGTCGCGATCGACCCGTCGTCTCCGTACACGATGGGCGCGATCCTTGGCGACCGCGTACGGATGTCTGAGCTGTACTCGGACTCCGACGTGTTTATCCGATCACTGGCTTCGCGCGGCGCGTTGGGCGGTTTATCGGCGGCGACGCAGGATGTGGTGCATGTGCTCGATGCCTACGGCAAAGATGTGATTCTGATTGAGACCGTCGGTGCGGGACAGGACGAGGTCGATATCGCCGGCGCAGCTCAAACCACGATCCTGGTCAACACGCCCAACATGGGCGACGAAGTGCAGACACTCAAAGCGGGCATCATGGAGATCGCCGATGTGCTCGCCGTGAACAAATCCGATTTGCCCGGCGCGAACCGCATGGTCTCGGCACTGAAGGCGCTGCTCTCGCTCAATCCCGATCGAGGCTGGGATCCTCCGGTGGTTCCCATCGTTGCGACACAAGGCGAGGGAATCGAGAAGCTGGCCGAAGCCTGCGACGCCCACTTTGAGGAACTGGAGTCCTCGGGCAAGATGCAGTCGGCGGAGCTTGATCGCGCGCGGCAACAGATCACGTCCCTTGCACGTGCCACGATCCTGCACCGACTGAACACTGAGTCGGGCGAAGAACGCCTGGCCAAGTTGGCTAACGACGTGGCTTCTCGTAGCTCCGATCCACATACCGCCGCTGCCGAATGGCTCGCGGGATCATGAGTCAGTCTGACGCGGTGCAACGGCTGCAGATTCGATTCGCGGCAGAAGGTCCGCTGAAATATGTTTCGCACCTCGACCTGATGCGCGTCTGGGAGCGTGTCTGCAAACGGGCCGGACTGCCTCTGGCGACGTCGCACGGATTCTCGCCCCGCCCGAAGATTGCATTGGCAGCGCCGCTGGCCGTCGGAGCCACCTCCGAGGCTGAGATCCTCGACGTGCTGCTGACCGAGCGCGTGGATCTGGTATCGACGATGAGCGACCTCTCAGAGGAACTCTCCGCGGGACTACGGCTGCTTGAGATACGCGAGAGCCCACTCAAGCAGTCCTCGCTGCAATCGATGCTGCAGGCAGCGTGCTACGACGTTGAGATTCCTGATCAACGCTCAGCACAGGAATGGCAACAGGCCGTCGACGAGCTCCTCACCCTGGACGAGATCCCCTGGAGTCACCAGCGCGGCAAGGAAACGAAGTCGTATGACCTGCGGCCGCTGATCCTTGGCATCGAGGTTCGTGACGTCTCAGACGGCGTGGCCTCGTTGCATATGCGTCTGCGAAACGACGAACGCGGCGCAGGACGACCGGAACAGGTGGCGCTGGCGCTCGGCGCCAGCGGGGAGCCGACGACCATTCACCGAACCGCGATCGAGTTATCGGCGGATTCCAACGCCAAAGCCGTGACCGCATGAACCGGATCATCGTTCTGCGACATGTCGAATCGGAAGCGAACAAATCGGGCGTCGGTTTGGGTCGGACTGATTCTCCGGCGACCGAACTCGGACTGCGGCAGTTGCAAGCGACCGTCGAAGCACTGAGCAGTGAACCGATCACGCGCGTCGTGACGAGTCCGCTCTCACGGGCTCGGCACCTGGCAGAGGCCATCGCAGACTCACATGGAGTCGAGGCGATGCCGAATGATGGATTGCTCGAGCTGGATGTGGGTGAACTTGAAGGTGTTGAGTGGCCCATCGTACGTGAGCGCTTCGCTGAGTTCCTTCTCAACTGGCGCGGCAATGATTCGGTCAGCGCTCCGATGCCAGGCGGTGAGTCGCTGCTCGACGTGTTGGAGCGGGCTCATCCCGTGTTTGACGCGCTGGTTGCGGATCCGTCCGAAGGCACTGGCCTCCTGGTGACCCACAACTTTGTCGTCAAGATGCTGGTCGTGCATGCTCTGGCGATGCCGCACCATGCCTGGCGTCGAATCGATACAGGCCTGGCCGGCATCACGTCATTTCGCATTTCCGATGGCATACCGGCTGTGGAGCGATTAAACGATCGTCACCATCTCAACGGCCTCTGAGCGCCCCACATCGATTCGTTGCGGGTGTAGAGTGCCAGCGGCGGCGGCGTTGATCACGAACCATGGCTGAGACAACGGTCGACCGATCGGTCGAACTGGTCACAGATCCTGCAGAGGCTCTGCCTCCGAGGCCCGGGCGCTCTGCAACGCCTCCGGTGTTGCGCTGGTTGCTGCGTCGCGTGGCCTTCATCTGCTCATTGTTACTGGTGGGATTCGTCGTCTACAGCGGTGTCGAGGGTCTGTTGCAAGCGAATAGCCTTGATAGTCGAATCATCGAGACCCGAGCAGAAATCGTCGAGCTCCAACGTGACGCCGACCAGCTCGCTGCCCTAGTCGCATGGTTGGATTCTGATGCCTACATCGAACGCATCGCACGTGAAGACCTGGGCATGGTCCGGCCCGGCGAAGAAGCGTTCGGCGTTCACGCGCCCCGACGGGGGCAACTCGAAATCAGCCGCTCGCCCTGGTGGGCGAACTTGCTTCCCGAAGAGGCCGAGTAGTCTCGTCCTCTACAGCATCCAACCGGGGCGGAGTCCGCTGTGACGCTGCCGACAGACCGACACATCCGTGAAGTCGGACGAGGTATCGCGCGGCAAGTGGTGGAGCACCTCGGATCGGGCGCGGGACGATCGCTGGTCGTTGCGGTCTCGGGCGGTGCAGATTCGTCGGCGTTGCTGTTGCTGCTGACCGATACGCAGTCAAGACACGGGTGGCGCGTCCGGGCGGCGCACGTTGATCATCTGATTCAATCCGATTCGATTCGAAGCGAGTTTCGCGCATCGGCCGCTGAGCTGGCGCAGACCGCTGGCGTGCCTCTGCACTTGTTGGAGGCGGATGCAGCGACTGAGGCCGATGCGTCATCTGATGGACTCGAAGCCGCAGCGCGCAGGGTCCGCTATCGCGCGCTAACTGAGCTGGCCCTCAGTCTGGGGGCGCCGGCGGTGGCAGTGGCGCATACGCAGGATGACCAGGCTGAGACCGTCATGCTGCACTTGCTACGTGGATCGGGGCTCGACGGGCTCAGTGGAATGCCACGCTCACGACCGCTGAGCGACGACGTGATGTTAGTGAGGCCGATGCTCGATGTGAGCCGGGCCGAGACTGAGCAGGTCTGTCGGGCGTACGAGTGGACGCCCGCGCATGATCCGACGAATGATGACCTCGTCCATACGCGAAATCGCGTGCGGCAGTCGCTGATGCCGCTGATGCGCGAGATCAATCCCAACGTATCGGTGCGGCTGGCTGAACTGGCCCAAGCGGTCGGCCTGGATCGGTCGCTGCTTGATCTGGTGGGTCGGCAGGCGCTCGAGCAGATGCTCGACGCGGACGGCCGCGTGCCTCGTCGGATATTCATGTCGCTGCCAGGTCCGTTGCAGGTCAGGGTGATCCGGGCACTGGCTCAGGCGCATGGCGTGACGTTGTCGTCCGAGCGCACGGCGTCGGCGCTGCAGGTGATACACAACGGGCACGGCGTGGTAGAGCTGCCGGAGGGCGATCGCCTCCGCGTGGCCGAGGGCGTGGTGACATTTGAGCGGAGTAGTCCACCGGACACAGAGAGCGGTTGACTTCTTGGATCGCGCCGGGCTAAGATTGTCTTCTGCGCAAATGCAGAGCACCCCACTCGGCAAGAAGCCTGATGGGCGCCCCGCAAGAGCCAGGCCTTAACAATTGGAGAGCGGAAGTCCAGTGTGCTTGGGGAGCCCCCCCAAGTCCGGACACAAAATCGTCGCGATTCCTTCGGGAGTGGCGACGGTCGCGATGTCCGAACAATCTCTACTTTTGCAGCCGACCAGATCGGCTGATCCAATGGAGAGTTTGATCCTGGCTCAGGATAAACGCTGGCGGCGTGCCTTACGCATGCAAGTCGAACGAAGCCCGGCCTTCGGGTCGGTGACTGAGTGGCAAACGGCTGAGTAACGCGTAGGTGATCTGTCCCGAGGAGGGGAACAACCCGCGGAAACGCGAGCTAATACCCCATACGCCCACCGGTTCAGCCCGGTGGGGAAATGTTCCGGCGCCTTGGGAGGAGCCTGCGTCCGATTAGCTAGTTGGTGGGGTAACGGCCTACCAAGGCAGCGATCGGTAGCTGGTCTGAGAGGATGATCAGCCAGACTGGGACTGAGACACGGCCCAGACTCCTACGGGAGGCAGCAGCGAGGAATCTTGCACAATGGGCGAAAGCCTGATGCAGCAACGCCGCGTGGGTGATGAAGGCCTTAGGGTTGTAAATCCCTTTTGCCGGGGAAGAATTTTGACGGTACCCGGCGAATAAGCCACGGCTAACTACGTGCCAGCAGCCGCGGTAAGACGTAGGTGGCAAGCGTTATCCGGATTTACTGGGCGTAAAGCGTACGTAGGCGGCTCCATAAGTCTGTCGTGAAATCTCCCGGCTCAACCGGGAGCGGCCGATGGAAACTGTGGCGCTCGAGGGGCGTAGAGGCAAGCGGAATTCCCGGAGTAGTGGTGGAATGCGTAGATACCGGGAGGAACACCAGTGGCGCAAGCGGCTTGCCAGACGCATCCTGACGCTGAGGTACGAAAGCGTGGGTAGCGAACCGGATTAGATACCCGGGTAGTCCACGCCGTAAACGATGGATGCTAGTCGTGGGGGGTATCGACCCCCTCTGTGACGCAGCTAACGCAATAAGCATCCCGCCTGGGGAGTACGGCCGCAAGGCTAAAACTCAAAGGAATTGACGGGGGCCCGCACAAGCAGCGGAGCGTGTGGTTCAATTCGATGCAACGCGAAGAACCTTACCTGGGCTTGACATGGTCCGGACCGCGGGTGAAAGCCCGCTTCCCTTCGGGGCCGGATCACAGGTGCTGCACGGCTGTCGTCAGCTCGTGCCGTGAGGTGTTGGGTTAAGTCCCGCAACGAGCGCAACCCTCGTCGTTAGTTGTATTTCTCTAGCGAGACCGCTGCGTACAACGCAGAGGAAGGTGGGGACGATGTCAAGTCAGCGTGGCCCTTACGCCCAGGGCGACACACACGCTACAATGGCCGGTACAACGGGCAGCCACTGCGCGAGCAGGAGCGAATCCCTCAAAACCGGCCCCAGTTCGGATAGCAGGCTGAAACTCGCCTGCTTGAAGCCGGAGTTGCTAGTAACCGCAGGTCAGCCATACTGCGGTGAATACGTTCTCGGGCCTTGTACACACCGCCCGTCACGTCATGGGAGTGAGTAACACTTGAAGTCGGTGCGCGAACCTTAGGGACGCAGCCGCCGAAGGTGGGACTCGCGACTGGGACGAAGTCGTAACAAGGTAGCCGTAGCGGAAGCTGCGGCTGGATCACCTCCTTTCTAGGGAGAACGCCATTCGATGATCCCATCATCGAGTGAGCTCCCAGGTCGATCCGCCAGCCACCTCAGCAATGAGAACGGCGCTCCAAGGTTGACGCCCCTAACCCGGGCCGAGGCCGACGAGTCAACGGCGTGATCCGGCTCCTCAGATGCACTGACTTCCGCTCTCCAACGGTTAAGGCCCAACAGCCGGCCGAGGCCATCCCGGGCCATTAGCTCAGCAGGTTAGAGCGCAGTCCTGATAAGACTGAGGTCCCTGGTTCGAGTCCAGGATGGCCCACCAAACTGGACAAAATCAAGAACCTTCGAATTGACGTTCCCACTCGCCCTGTGAATCAAGACGCACATGCAGGAGAGTGAGTGTCTCGTCCTACTCGATGTCAGACCTCTGACAGGCGAGGACAGGGCTGTTGCGGCTCTAAGCGGCGCTCCAGATTTGTTCCGGAGCTGGTGGCTGAACTAGGCAGAATATTCGTCAGACTCGGTCGGCCGAATGAGTCCGAAGGCCACGCTTAAGAGGCGTCCCGCAGCCTGACCCGGCTGCTGCGAACGCTGGACCAGCACGGCGAGTAGCGGGTCCGCTAGGCGCTGGAACAACTCGACGCCGAGGGCGGGTTCGAGCCACTGAGCCTGGAGCGCCTGCTCGCAGATCAGGATCCGCCCGCGCCGGTCGCGGTCCCGGAGGCGCTGCTCGGCTACCAGGTTGAGACCGCATCGGCCGCCGACTACAACCGTCTGCTTGAGGCGGTGGTCGGTTGAGCGGCCCGGTCAATGATGCGGCCCGGGTGGTGCTCGAGGCTCACTGCCGCGAACTGAAGCTGCCCACGGTCCGTCGCCAGTACCTCGAGTTGGTCCGCCAGGCCGCGCACGACGGCTGGGACTACGAGGCGTTCCTGCTGCAGCTGCTCGAAGCCGAGGTCCTGGTCCGCCGCGACGGCGCGGTCGCTCGGCTCTTACGCAGCGCCCGCTTCCCCGATCTCAAGACCCTAGACCAACTCGACTGGGATGTGCTGCGCGGGATCGAGCGACCGCAACTCGCCCAGCTGGCCACCTGCGAGTACGTCGAACGCGGCGAGGACATCGTGATCGCCGGACCGATCGGGACCGGCAAGACCTATCTTGCGATCGCGCTCGGGGTCGAGCGCCGTCCAGCGCCGTCAGCGGGTCGCCTTCGTCCGCGCCGCCGACTTCGTCCGACAACTGGTTGAGGCGCGCGACGAGCGCACGCTCACCCGCCTGCACCAGCGCTACCTGCGTGTCGCCCTGCTGATCGTCGATGAACTCGGCTCCGTGCCCTTCGACCGGGCCGGAAGCGAACTGCTCTTCAACCTGCTCGCCGACCGCTACGAGCGGCGCTCCACAATCGTCACCACCAACCTCGCGTTCTCCGAGTGGGTCCAGGTCTTCAGCGACGAGAAGCTCACCACCGCGCCGCTCGACCGCCTCGGCCACCACGCCCACATCCTCACCACCAAAGGCCAGTCCTACCGGACTCGTTGTCGGACCACGGCCTAAACGGAGGTGAAGCCAAACCCAACCTGACCACTTCCACCACCCCAAGCGGTTCAACTCTTCACCCATGAGGTGGGTCACTTTCCGAGCGATGTTGACAGTATGCGCGAGAGTTGCTGGCGGAGGGTGACTTATCGCAGGCGTCGGAGAGGAGATGGGGCGCGGCGGCTGCTGCTCTCGGCCGAGCACTTCACACCTGCCCCTGGCTCAAACACGGGGTGTACGGCACGCTGCTCGACGCCTGAGCCTCGCACAAGAGTATCGACCCCACGACGGGCAACCGCCGCAAGATGGTCAGCGCGGCGGGCGCAACCGGGCCCGCGACCCCCGTTCGAGCTGGCGGCAGGTTTTCAAGGGCGAGCGCCGCTGCCGCGAGACGCACGAATCGAACACTGTCCCGGAAGCGCGGCTCTACCGCAAAGGCAAGCAACAGGAGGCACGGCTCTGCTAAGTGGGCCTTGTGCTGAGCGAGGACCGTCACGGGCTGGTGGTCGAAGTCCAACTGACCTAGGCCGTCCCCTAGTCAAGCCAGGGGCAGGCTCCTACGCCGAACGCGACGCCGCCCTGACGATGCTCGAACGCAACGACCTGCCCCGCACTTGATGCAGGGTCAGAGGGCCTGTCACTCTGGGCGCGGATCGGGCCTGCGACACGCGTGACTTCGTCTAGGATTTGCGCGGCCAGGCCGTGACGCCCCATGTGGCGCAGAACGAGGGCGGCCGACGCAGCGCGATCGATAGCTAGACCACGCCGCATGAGGGCTGCCGCCAGACCCAACGCCGGCGGAAACGCGTCAAAGAGGGCTTCGGCTGGATCAAGACGGTCGGCGCTGGCGGCAAGCTGGGGTACCTCGGCCAGGCCCGCCACAAGCTCTAGCTCAAACACACTGCTGCCGCCTACATCCTCACCCGCCTGCCAACATCGCCGCGGCCGCCGCGTAGCTGAACCGGTCGCCGCCCGCTTCAGACGCCTGAGCCGGCGCTCAGGATTGCACCCTCACACTTACAAGACTCGCTCACCACACTCGCTCCGCAAGCGCCCAGCCTTGAATCAGAACTGGATCTGACTCCCTCTGTCCGTAGTTCAGCAGCCTGTTAGTCGTCCTGTAGATGTCGCCCACGATCACTAATTCCGAAAACCGCACTCGGCTAGCCGATCCGTCTAGCCCTATAGCCTGGATGGGTGACCCGCCCCGGCAGGACGCCAAGAACTGCATCACCGCCGTGGTTGATGCCGTGCTCGCCGGCACCCCGCAGCGTGTCACGCAGCGTGGCAAGCCCGCGGTGGCCGTGCCCGCGGTAGACGAATACGAGCGCCCCGGCGTGCCGGTTCTGATGCATGACCACTGATGTTCCTGATCGACACCGACGCATTCTCAGCCCAGAATCGTGGCGACCGATGGCCCGACGCTGCCTGCAGGCTCGCGGACCAATACAGTTCCGAACTCCATCTCAACGTAGCGACCATTGGAAACATCGAACGAAGCAACGAGGCTCCCTGCACTAGCCAGGAATCTGGTTCGCAGGTGCATCTCGGTGGACGATGCCGTGCGACAGTCCGTGCGCAGCGAATCTGTCGTACATGAATCGGGATGACGCGCCTGCTGACTTCCTCCGCGATGACGCTCCTGCCGATATCTGGCCGCCCGGTTGTCTGGCTTCGTTCAGCGAGACTGACTCCTATACTTCCCGTCATGGTGACAAGAGAAGACTGGAAGGGTGTGGTTCGCGAAACCCGAAGTGCCACAGACGCTCTTCGGCTGATAGGGTGGGACCACAATCCCGAAGGGGGCACCGGTGGATCCAAAGCCCTCATCGGTCGGGCAATTGACGGAAATCGTTACTGGGTGAAGCAAATCGACAACCCTAAGAGTCATATGGTTCCAGTGAACGAGCAGATAGTTGCCCGGTGTGGAGCCTTGATTGGTGCCCCCGTGTGCACAGTTGCACTGATTGAGATACCCGCCTCCCTGTCCGGCATCGTGTCCGGTGTTAGAGTTAAGGCCGGAGTTGCACACGGCTCCCTGGAAGTCCCAGATACCATTCCCAGCTACAGCCTTGACTATCGAGATCAAGATAACAACAGAACACGACATGCAGGAGTGTTGGCCTTAGTTGACTGGTGCTGGGGCGGAGATCTTCAGTGGTTGTTTCAGGAGACCGACCGACGCACCTACTCCCACGATCATGGCTTCTACTTTCCAGGTGGGCCAGACTGGCATGAATCTCCGCAGGCAGTACAGCAACAAGCAGACCAAGCGCCACCGCCGTCTGATTGTCTGAAGCTCTGGCAAGCTGGACTCGGAATGCGGCCTATTGCCCTCACTACCTTCGCTTCAAAGCTTGAATCCGTAACCACCGAACAAATCGCGCGTGTCCTAAACGCCGTTCCAAGCGAGTGGCCAGTCGAAGCGTACGACCTAGATCTCATTGGCTACTTTCTTGAACGGCGCGCACCACAAGTAGCGGCTCGCCTTCGTGCAGCTGCTGAGTTCGGAGTCCAGTCATGAGACACGTCTACTCGGTCGTACGGTTCTTCCCAAGGCCTCACAACGGTGAGTGCGTAAACATCGGTCTGCTCATAGGATCGGAGAGCACTGGACAGTGGGATATCAGAATTCAGGAAAGGAAGCGCAGCGCAAGGATGTTGGATGAATCTGGCATCTTGCCAGGTGTGTTCAAGCGCCTCAAGGAACTGCAACGCCGATTAGTTAAGCAATCCCTATCACTGGCTGAAGGCCACCGTGACGGTTTACCGAATATCGATCGACCGAACGAAGAATGGCTATGGAACATGGCCAACCAGTTTCGAGGTGTCCTGCAATTTTCGTATCCGTCACCGATTGACGTAGACACAGTAGAGGAGGGGATGAACCTGCTTTGGTACGACATGGTCGGCGATGGCGGGCCACGTCGACGACGGGTTCGAGACAAGAGGGCAGCGCAGCAGGCCATGAGGATGGCGTTTCAGGCGGTTGGGATTGGGCAAGCTAATCTCCTTCAGGGATGTACGCTAAGAGTCGGTAAGAATGGCCGTATCACAGTCCCTAACGACTTTGCCGTGTACAACGGTGCCGCTTCGCACTTCGTGCAATGCTACTCGTTCCAGCTAGAGGATACTCAATCCCTACAATACGACATTCAATCTTGGGCGTATGCGATGCGTCACCTCAGATCGAACGGGGGCATCATTCTTGAAGATGGTGAAGCAGCAATCCCCGTGGTCAGAGATGCAGTCGTGGATGTTGTTTGCCTGTTTCCGGACAGCGAGGATGGTGAGGAGACATTCAATCGGGCGCAGGCCGTGTTTGACGATATTGGAGTCGATAGGGTGGTTAAGCCGAGGGATGCGCTGCAGATAGCTGAGGGAGCGACTGAGTCCTTGCACGGGCATGCAGGCTCGATTACCGCACCGACGAGGTATGCCCTTGAGACTACTGGGCAAAGCTGAGACCGGAGGTGTGAATCTGTCTTGGGTCCCGGTGAGCGAGAAGGCGCGTTATGGGAAGCGCCGTTGTAAGGAGTACAAGGATGTGGCGGGATGCCTCGGCGATTGGCCGTTCGCCCGGAGATGGATCCAGTTACCCATTCACGAAGGCAATGTAGTCTCTCACTATGGACTGTATGCGGTACCTCACGGTTGGGAACGCCGAGAGCTTCGAATCTAGTATGGCGAGGCATTTCCTTAAGGCCAACGAAGTCCCTCGGCCACGATGGAGCGTGCCCAACAGAGCCGTAATGAGCAGAGATTCTCTCATTTGTAGCAGACTCTGCAGAGATAAAGAAACAATGATGTCGGATATCACGGCGACGGCGGAGTCCTCGTTACAGTCCGGCCCTTCCAACGTTCCGAGCAAAGCCAGTGTGTGCCCGTCGGTCACATACCCGTTCTCTTCAAGTAGCCGAAGGACGTCTGCAGCGTTGACGCGAATGAAGCGATAGTTCATACTCGCGAGCTCCGCGATGTGCGATGAGTATTGCAGATCAGTAAGGAATGCGCAACGTCGTAGTTCAAGCAGAAGTCCCTGAGAGTTCACTGCGTGTATCCCCAATGCGCCAGCGATCGAGGACAAGCCATAGTCATCCGAGACTAGGAGGGGCTGCCTTGTTGAATCTTCGTCCCCAGCGAAGATCGCTCCTGCGCCGGCTGGGGTAAGGAAGTCGCGTAGGCCTTCCACGGACTCATAATCGAATTCTGCGGCAGGATATGCGGCTATAGGATCGAAACCATTGACAAACTCCAGAACCGAGCGCGCGAAGGATTGATGGTCAAGCCATTCCGCCTCCGTCAGTTCTACCCAGGCGTATGTTCCATCCACGTTGCGCCCGAGATATCCACCAGGTTGGGCGCCAACTGTGACTTCAAAGACCATCTGTCGAATCTCATCGATTACGCATTGGGGAATCCTGACCGCCTTGAATCGTTGCTTCAGCTGCTCTCCCAATGCCAGCCTGTGCAGTGTCAGCAGAGAGACCATGTCGAGCACGATCGAGTCAGCGACCGAAAGATGATGCGCTGAAACCTGCGCTTCGAGGTCCGTCCCCTGCGAGAAGCGAACCCGTAGGCCGCCGGACCGCGTGCAGGCCCGCCAAACTTCAGGAGCAGGCCTTTGCAGTCGTCCAAAGAGATGAGACAGAGGTATCTGGTCGTCTAGGTACAACTGCTCCAAGTCACGCACAAACTGGTGGCGCTCATCCACCAGTCCGAGGATATTGGCCATCTCGTCTGGGTCCGCCGGAATGCTAGACAGCGCTTGGCTAGTGGGAAAGCGAGTGGAGTAACTAACGGCGATCTCTTGAAATGCCCGCACATACTTCGATTGGATGGCCAAAACCTTGCAGACCCGCTGTTCGACATCGTCGCGCAGCACGACAGAGCCGCCAACCTGTCCACCGAGCAGACCCTTGGTGCCTTCGTCCGCCGGCAGAAACTCCCTTTGTCCCCGTAGCTCTTCACCATGATCAAGAATGTTCCACCATTCCTCGGTCGATCCTTCTTTGAGGAGCACGGCACACCCCTGGGTAACCTGTTGAGGATTGGCGATCTCGGTACTTTGGCTCATGAACATGGAAAAGTAACCAAGATGAACGTCTGGGTCCCCAATGCCGTAGCGCCAGGCGTTGTAGGCATCATCCAGGCCGTCACGTTCACCGAGCAACAGTTTGACATTCGCCAAGCGAAGCAGTTGTCTTGGTTCGTCACGGAGTTCATTCGACCGGACGGTCAGCGTCACCGCTCTTGCGTCATCGCGAGAGCCAATCCAGATTAGCGACTGTGCATAGCTTGTTAAATCTGACATGGTTGCGTCATCGCGCTTGCAAATCTCCTCCCAACACCGGACCGCACCTATCGAGTCCCCCAAGTATGTGAGGACTTCTGCCTCAGTTAGCAAGGCGAACTTCGATGGCTGGGGATGTTCTGAGCGGATCCGCCTCGACCATTGGAGCGCTTTCTGAACCTGGAGGCTGTTTCGCAACTGAAACAGGAGTGGAATTGCGCCTTCGTGCACCACGTCGCCGTTGACGACCGTTTCCAGACAATTCGCGCCGTCGTTGTAGCGTTCCAGGCGGGAGTAACAGTTCGCCAACCGCCAAAGAACCTCATGCTTGTCTTGATCGGGAACCAGCTCCAGCGCCTGTTGGTAAGTTTGCTCTGCACTTTCGGCATCTCCGCGGGCCAAGGAGTGACTCCCCTGTAGAACTAGAATGAGCGGGCCATCACGTTGGCCAGTCTGCAGACCCGCCAAGTCGTGACTCACGGTGTCTTCCACATTTGCGGCAATCTCGGCTTCAATGAGTATCTCAGCGCGGCGAACATCTTCCCATGTTGCTGAGTTGAGGGAAAACGAGCCACGTAATGCAGCGACCGCCTCCAGCGGTACATTTGCGGCAAGTGCGGCTGCTGCAAGCGGGAGGATCGCCTGCTCTCTCAACGCCTCGTCTGAAATCTGTTCCAGCGACAGTCGCCCATCCTTGAACTCTCCAGCCGCACACAACGCCAATCCTCGGTTGAGTAATGCAATGGAATCCCCAGGGGCCCTGCGGAGGACTTCGTCGAAATCACGGATCGCTTCAGTAGTGGAACCTAGCATCGCGAGAGCGGCACCGCGAACGGTCAAGACCTGAAGACGTTGCTGCTCCATCTCAGTGCCATCGAGTGAGCCCCAGGTTTGGTCCGATTGCTTGATCACTTCACTGCACAGTCTTGGTGCGTCTCGTCGCTGGCCCTTCTGAGCTGCGGACAAGAGGCAGACTGCCAGGGTCAGTCCAGCGATGATGTCTACAGGATCTATCTCGACTGCGCCTCTGGCTAGTGCGATCGACTCGTCGAAGCGATGCTGCTCCGAGAACACTCTTGCGACTGTCGCTCGGCACGGCCCGTCCGTAGCCATCCACGATTGAACCTCAAAAGTCATCTCAATCTCGTCGAGCGCACCACGAGCATGAAGGGCTTCAATCAGCGCCACGCCGGCCTGCGAGTGCTCAGCGTCGAACGCCAGTGCCTTTCTGGCCAAGTCTTCGGCTTGCGTATGTTCTTCTCTTAAGCGTGCCACCACAGAGCCATTAGCAAGCGCCATAGGGTCGTTTGGCCGGAGTTTGAGGGCACGGTCGAACTCTGCGAACGCGGACTCTTCATCGTCCATAGCTAAAGCGCAGACGCCAAGATTCGTCGCAAGACGGAATTCCTGAACCGGGGAGAGGCTGTGGCGTTCGCCCTTGATCAGCTGAAGGAGGACCCGGGCGGACCGAACATTGCCTTGCTGAATCAGTTCCCGTGCCGCAGAGAGTTGGGGTTCGACCGACTCATCTAGGCTGTCGATCGCAAACGTATCTTCATGCGATGTCGATTCCCCCGCTGGTGTCACCTGAAGGGAAGCAACGGCGTCCCTTAGGTCCCTCATCTCGGCTTTGAGTTCGTCGGCTCGGAAATCCGTGTTTTGGTTGACTAAGGCTGCACTATCAGCGGGGACTCTATCTACGCGATTGTGGAGGACGAGGATGCCGTCTGGTCCTCGTAGAAGTGCCCCAAGCAATTCGCCGAAGAAGACTGCGAGAACTTCCTTAGCCGATTCTTCCAGGTTTTCGACCACATAGAATCCGCTCTCGTCAATAAACGACTCGGCGAACTCGCCAATGGCCCCGCGTCTTCCATCAACGAGCCAACTCAACGCTTCATGGAATGCCTCAGTCTGAGTCCAACGCTCGAGTGCTGGTTCGACCGCATAATCGGGCGTTTTCAGGGTGGATTTGGCGATTGCCGTTGCGACGACGTCAGGATTCCGAGCAAGCAGAGCTTGAATCGCCGCTATGCCACCACGAAACAGGGTAGGCCCAAGGGTCTCCCACATCTGAGCTATCAGCTCAAACTCCATGACTGCTCATTGCCTCTGTTTTCTCGCGAAAAGGCTCTACGGTGGAATCAGTTTATCCAAAATGATGCCGTGCGCCACCACGCTCTGTAGCGGAAGGGCTGGAACATTGGATTCACACGACATGCTTCCCCTTCATCTTGGTCAGGCATTTTGCCAAAGACATGGCTACAGGGAGACGGATACAGTCATTCACTACGGTGGTTGCTAGGCCTCACCCTCTGCCCGCTGGATCCGCGACCCAGTTGGCTACTACATCGCGGATCCAGAAGGGCGGACTGTTGGGCGGATGGATGTGGGCGTGGTGGCCAAGCCGATCGAACGGTACAGTACTCAGCCTCTCGTCGGCCAAAGCCTCGAGCCACAAGGAGAACGCGAGGTTAGTGGTGGTGATCGTGGTGCGGAGCCTATGGCGGTCTGTGAGAAGGTCGAAGAGCAGCTTGCCGCCATCTCCGTCGAAGGGCAGGAAGCCCAGCTCGTTGGCGATCATGGCGACGACTCATGGGTAGCACCGGTGCAGGCGTGAGAGGATGAGCTCGACGCGCGCCTCGACCAGTTCGCGGGCCAGCTTGGCGGCGTGGATGAAGGCGACCCGCTGTCGTTGCTGAACGGCTTCGACCCCGCGAAGGATCGCGAACTGCATTTTGCCGGTCCTGATCGGACCGTCGATCTCAACGTCGTTGCCTTGCTCCAGATATTGCAGGTGGCGAGTCTTGACGGTTGCGGCCGTTCGATCCTGCGCGTGGCGTAGATCCAGATCGCGCGAAAAGCCTGATACTCCGGCGTCTTGCCCTGATCTCGGACGCCCTCAAGCGCAACGCCGGGTTCTTGATCCATGCTTGAATTGCTCGACTTCGCGGAGGTGGCATCTCTTGTCTCTTCGCCCACCAAACTGGACAAAATCAAGAACCTTCGAGTTGACCTTCTCTTTGGAGGTCTGAGCGACCCTTGGTGGTGGCGCCGGAGATGCGTTGGCCCGCGTGCTGGCCGAACTGCAGCAGAAACTGTTGGCCGAACGGGATTGGGGCGCACCCTGTTTTGACGGCACGATCATCAAGTTGCACCTGGATGCGGCAGGCGCTCCGCAAAAGGGAGCACCCGTCACTCGGACGCTCGCGCGGCGGTTGGACGACAAAGCTCCAGGCGCTGATCATGGCCCGCGCCTACGAAGGCGACCAGACCGGATCGCTGGTCCGGGCACTCGGCTGCGATCGGGTCGTACCGCTCATGGCTGGCCGCCTCGAGCCCTAAGACGATTATCGCGACCGCAATAGAGTGGAGCGCTGCTTCCGCCGGCTCAAGAGTTTCCGCCGGTTCGCCACCCGCTACGACAAACTCGACGTGATCTTTCTCGCCTTTATCCACCACGCGTTGATCTTCGACGCCCTCCAACTGCTGCGAACAGGCCTAAATCATCTCACTTGACTCTCCGCTCCCTGTCACCGGCGAACGTCAACCGAGATGCAATTGGAGAAATCTCGATCACTAAAACGCATACGATTGCAGGATCGGCAAACAACGCCATTGACGTCAAGGGATTGGTGAGCGTGTGAGGGACAAGCGCAATCGCGACTTACCGGCCGATCCGAATCGCCGTTGGAGTACTTGGCTCGGGCCAATCGTCATATTGGCACTTGTGGTTGCCGGAGGCTTTTTCGGCCTCTACTGGCTGCTGGTTTGGATCGGCGAACCCGCAAGTGGCCAGGGAGCGTCGAATCTAGTGTCGGTGCTGGAAGCTCAGGCCGCGATGACCGCCATCTTCCTGGCGGCGATGATTTTCACCGTGGAGGCGGTGCAACGGCGGGAAGGTCTCGATGATCCGCTGTACGAGCTCTTTCTGACCAAGTCGTGGGCGAGATGGATCTTCGCAACAGCGGTTTGGTTACTCGTCGGCACAGCGCTTGTCTACCTGTTCGGTCCCGTCACTGACAGAATCGGCATCTTCGCTCACAATGGCGGGGATGTGCTGGGGATAATCTCGTTGATCTTGGCAGCGGTTCTGCTGCTTGCGTTTCTGCTTAGGGCACTTGACCTTTTGCGCCCGGAGCGATATCGCGAATTCCGAGAGGAAGCACTGCTCGCTCAAGTCAGTCTCGGCGCGCGCTCAAGCACAACTGCGGGTGGTTCCACGCGGGAGTTTCTGCGACAGCTCTCAGGGGAGCTTAGCGATAAAGAAGCGCAGGCGACTCGGGCTATCGAGCGAGTAGCGGATCAAACGTCTAGGGCAGCTTCTGGATCGCAGTTATCGGACCTGCGAGAGGGCATGGCTCTCATGGAGGAGATTTGCAGGACAATCCTCTTTGAGTTGGAGCGTGCTGAAGATAACGGGATTGGTGCTTACACGCCAAATGAACAACGACGGTTCGGGCACGACAACATCCTTGTCGGCATGCAACGTATTGTGAACGCCGCTCTCAATGCAGACGCGCCGGAATCAGTTCTCCGGGCAGTCTTCCATACAGACGTAGATCGAATGCGAACTGCAATATCGAACTCCTACCGTCTTGTCGCCAATGTTGAGAATGGCAATGAACTGTTTGTGCAAATCATGCTTGACTGTATGGAGCAAGAGAAGCCAGCTGTTCAGCGGCTAGCTCCCTTCCCACATGCGTTTCACGCCCAAGCACCTTGGATCGATATGCTTTCGGACGCCCTCACCGCCGCGCTTTCGAAGGGCAGTGATAACTCAACAAACGTTCGTAGACGTCGGATTGCGAAACGCATCGTGGTGTTCGTTCACAAAGCGGCATCAAGTTCGGCATTTGAGCAACAGCGCGATGAGGCGGCTGAGTTGCTCGCGTGTTTGCTCCCCTTAGCCGAGAGCGCGCTATTGCCGAGCGAGAGGCCAGCGGATACGGATCACTCCTTGGAGACCGTCTTGCGGCGCGCTAGCGTCTCAGCAGTTGGATACGGCGTGGCAATAGGAAGCGACAGTTTGCCAGATAGGGCCTCGGCCAAAGTGTGGCGGCGCGAGATCCCTGACGAGTCGGCAGCGGATGACATTTGTAGGTCCATACGCGAAGATGTAGAACTAGGGTACGAAGGAGAAACAAGGTTGTTTGGTGGTCTCCTTGGGCTGACGGTGGGAATGAGGGGCCAACCACTTGAACCAAAGACCGAATTGGAGGTTAATCAGGCGGCGGGCGAGTGTGTCGTTCTCGGATACATGTGGCTGCTTGGAATGATCTACGGCTGTGCTGGTGAGCCGACCCTGCCAGAAGAAGCGAGAGACGAGTTCGATCGCGTGTGGCAGGATTACGGAGAATCCCTAGCCAGCGCCTACTATCGCGCCGGCTTGGGCAGGAAACGAGATCTCTTGGACTGGGGCGGCCGAGTGTTCAAGGAAAGTTAGCACTTGGTCACAAAATGGCCGGTGTGTCGGCGTGGCAGCCGGCGGCGCTCGCCCTTGAAGTCGCGAGCCCGGTTGCGCCCGCCGCGCTGACCATCTTGCGGCGGGTTGCCTGTCCCGCGGTCGATAGCTCTTGTGCGAGGCCCAGGCCTCTAGCAGCGTGCCGTCCAAGGCGAAGTGGTCGGCCGAGAGCCGCCGCCGCACTTCCCTGACCACTTCCTTGAGCAGTACCCGCGCCGCGTCCGCCTCCAGCAGCCGCTCGCAGTAGTTGGTGTAGGTCGGTGGGTGGAAGGGTTCGTCTTCCACCCCGCATCAGGTGCGGGGCAGGCTGTTCAGGTCCAGGAACCACTTGAACAACAGGTTGTAGCGCAGCTGCTCGCAGGATTGGCGCTCCGAGCGGACCGCGTAGAAGGCCATCAAGAGGCTCGACTTGAGCAGATGCTCAGGCGGGATCGAGGGCCGCCCGTTGCTCGCGTAGATCTCGTCGAACAACGGCGACATGCACCGCAGGGTCAAGTCGGCCAGCGGCTTGATCCGGCGCAGCGGGCGGTCCTTCGGGACGAAGCACCCCGGCGTCAACCCCAACATCATTGCCGCCTGTCGTTCTGATTCGCCGCGCATTGCGGACCTCCCAGGCCTATAAGTTCAGCACCTCCTTATGCAGCCTGTCAGAGCGCGCTGCCAACACTGTCCAGGTTGTCCATAGATCGCTCGCCCATCCCTCCCGCAAGTTCGTGCTTATACTTGACACAATTCACGAGCGAGGCTCCGGCGCATGAGAAGGACACCATGTCAGAACCAAGACCTCAGCTCTTTCCGCGTCAGGATGATGAAGCAGAACAAGGTCGCCTCAGTCAGCCCGGCTTCGAGCAAACCATTGAGGATCGAGACCTGGCTCCGCTGAGGCGGAATCAAACTCGAGCAGAGCAGCTTCGAGATTTAGGGCTTTGCATGTGTGGCTGCGGCAAACAGCCGAAGGGTCGAGACAGCCGATTCGCCGGAAGCGGCCACGATCGAAGGGTAGAAGGTCGAATTGTCGAAGCAGTCGGCGGAATCGACGAACTTCAGATCATCATTGAGCGCCATCTAGGTAGGGCGATTTAGGGGGAGTGAAGGTAGGCGATCAAGACCTGGCTGCAAGATCAAGAGAGCAATGGGCTCAGCTGCTAGGAACGCTCTGATCAGGGGCCATTGAGGGTGTTTGGCGCTGATTAGGCGGAGGTGGTTGATTGACGGCGATGAGTAGTGGTCTGGGGGCGGTGGTCAGGGCCTTGCTCGGGGTCCGGTTGGTGCCGTGGTGAGGGCCGAGCTAGGCGGCGGAAGCGGTTCGCCTAGCGTCAGGCCAGTTGTGGCTCAGCGTTCAGCAGGTTGGTGAAATCGAGCAACAGCGCCGCCCGGTTGTGGTTCTTGGTCAGGCCGCGACAGCGGACCCGGTTGTATCCGAGGTGCCGTTTGATGAAGAGGAAGGGATGCTCGACCTTGGCTCGCAGGGACGCCCGCGCACGCTCGTGTTTGGCGAGCGGGTGGTCCGGCGGCAGCCGGCACCGGCGTCCAGGACGCGTCGCGGCCCGCCACTTGACTGCCGAATGGCCAGTTCGGGACACCCCCTGTTCAAGCCAGGGGCAGGCTGTTCGACGCCCTAGTAGCCGGCGTCGCCCCGGGCCTCGCGCTCGTAGCCGCTCAGCAGACGATGCGACTCAGTCACGTCGGCCGTGTTTGCCGCGGTCGTGCGCAGGCTGTGGGTCAGGCCGCTCTCGGCGTCCACCCCGATATTCAACTTCATCCCGAAGTGCCACTCGTTGCCTTTGCGGGTCTGATGCATCTCCGGGACGCGCGCGCGGGACTGGTACTTGGTCGAGAACGGGCCGCGATGATGCTCGCGTCGACGATCGTACCCGCCTGCAGCCGCAGTCCCTGGCCAGCGAGATGGGCGTTGATCGTCTCCAGCACCGCCGCGCCCAGTTGATGCCGCTCCAGCAGGTGGCGAAAGTGCAGGGTCGTCGACTCGTGCGGGATCGGACCGCTGAGGTTCAGTACGCAGAAGCGACGCACCGACTCGGCCTCGTAGAGCAGGTCCTCCATCGCCGGGTAACTGAGAGCCTACACCCGCGAAGGCGGGGTCTGTAGCAGAACTGCACGCAGTGCACGTGCAACATCACGGCCAGCGGATAGGGCCGCCGTCCGCGGCCCGGCTTGAAGTTGACCCGCTCGACCAGCGCCTCAATCCGCTCCAGGAACCGCTCGCGTCTCGTCCGGCGCTTCTTGGGTCTGAACTCCAGGCTGGCAAGCGTCGGTTCCTGCATCAGACCGCTCCCTCCGGTTCTCGCCATCAGGATCCTAACCGTCAACCGGAGACCTTGATCAGAGCGTTCCTAGGAACGCCACGAAGTGGCCACGACGCAGTGTCATTGATCTGTGACCCTGCTATCGAAAATCCGGTTGTCCTGGCACGCGCGTTGTTTCAGAATGAAAGCGCCACCGCGGACTCGAAGGTCATAGAGCGACCAGAGAAGGAGGTTGACAAGATGAATCCCGATGAATCGCAAGCCTTGCTGCGCCAGATGATTGGCGCAGCAACGAGGCGAGGGCAAATGTTCGCAAGTGACGGAAGAGGTGGACAAGCGGCAATCGAACCGCCTGTCGAATGCCCACACGGTCTTCATTCGGGCCGCACATATGCAGCCGACGATCTCGAGTTCCTTCTCGACGCTCTTGGCAAAGGAGATCTGCTCTGCGCAGGTGGGCGAAACACCCTAATGATTGTGAGATCACCTGATTACAAGGCGCTGTTGAGTTTCGATACAAATCTTTGCATTCCCATTTGGACTCCGGAGGGTGCGGTTGAGTCAGGTGATTACGTTTGGCTTAGCAACGGAGAAATGCCCGAGTGGAGAGAGTATCGGCACTTGGCGACACCTTGAAGGCAAACAGACCAAGAATGAGAATCAGCCCAGATTGCCTCCTTTGATGCGGCGGTGACTCGGTTGGTTTTCGATCCGCGGACCCTTCGCTTACTGATGGGGCGCTCTGGTGGGCCATTCTGGGTTCGTTGTGTTCTGGTCGGGCGTGCAGCAATGACCTGACCCGCGTGACATACCGCTTGGTTGCGGCGATTATCGGCCCTTCGACTGCGAAATCTGCTCTCCTGTTGCTTTTGTGTGTAGCATTTGCTCACCTACGGTTGATCCAACCGACGGCGGAGGAGGAGCGGAGGAGGAGCGGATGATGAGCGACTTGACCGGTCCACGCAGTTCTTTGAATTCCCTGATCTTGGCGGCTTCGGCTCGCAGACCCCTGAAATTGGGGGGGGGGTACGCTTAGCGCCGAGACGCCTTCGCTCGCTGCTGGGGTTGGTGGCGCTGATCGCCCTGGCGACGGTGGCGGTCGCGCAGGTGCTGACGCCGCCGACCGCGGCCCAGGTCTCCCCGCCTCCCGTGGCGCCCCCGGAATGCGCGACGGCCAATGCCGACGGCACCTACACCGTGCCCATCGACTGGGGGCTGATACCCTCCGCGGGCGTGGGCTACAGCAGCACCTTCCGGCTGCTGTTCGTGTCGTCGACCCTGAGGTTTGCCGATTCATCGGACATCGCAGATTACAACACATTCGTGCAGGAACGCGCCAAGGCGGGCCACCGGGCCATCTCCGATAGCTGCGCCGACCTCTTCAAGGTCGTGGGCTCCACCTCTACTGTTGACGCCCGGGACAACACCGCCACCACGGGCACGGGTGAGCGAATCTTCTGGCTGAACGGCCAGAAACTTGCCGATGACTACCCCGACTTCTACGACGGCAGCTGGGACAGCATCCAGGGCAGGGACGAGTCCGGAACGTCGGGAGCCGGTGGGGCCGTCTTCACGGGCAGCAACCAGGACGGAACCAAGCACGCGACTGAAGTCTTGGGCAGCGGCGGCGACGTCCGTTATGGGCACCTCCAGGGTACCGATAATCCAATATCAGACGCGACCGAAGATGGGGCGAGCAACCGCAACCGCTTCTACGGCCTCTCCCCGGTCTTCCGGGTTGACTCGCCGCCGGCCAACGCCGACGGCTCTTACACCGTTCACGTCGATTGGCCGCTGGTGCCCTCTGGCATCGCCGACGGCAACAAGTTCCGGCTGCTGTTCAAAACCTCCCAGAAGCGCGACGCCATGTCCTCGGACATCACCGATTACAACCACTTCGTGCAGAACTCGGCCCGGGGCGGGCACACCGATATCCGGGACTACGCCTCGACCTTCAATGTCGTGGGCTGCACCTCGGCAGTGAACGCCCGGACCAACACCGGCACCACCCCCACCGGCGGGGAGAATATCTACTGGCTGGGAGGCAACAAGATTGCCGACGACTACGCCGACTTCTATGACGGTAGCTGGGACACCGGTGGAACCCTGGCCGAAGTGCGGAACGAAGACGGAACTGTCGGCAACGACGACTGGCCAGCGACCGGCTGCAACAATGACGGCTCCGCCCACGCCTCAGAGCGGCTGGGCGACACCCGCGTCAGGATGGGCGCCTCCCACGCAGGCGGCAACGACGGCGTGATCAACGAAGCCGGCGGCGCGTCAAGCACTGAGCGTCCGCTCTATGCGCTTTCCCCGGTTTTCTTGGTCAGTGCCGACCCTGTGGTGTCGGTCGGTTTGCCTAGCCTGGAGGGCGTGACCAAGCGCGACGGCGCGCTGGTTCTGGAAGAAGGCACCGGGACGGGCACGCTCAACCTGACCTCGACCCCCGCGACGACCTCTGGCCTGACCGTCTGCCTGTCGGTCACCGAGACCGGCGGCAACCGGCTGGCGGACTCGGCCAAGGGGTCGCTGACCGCTACCATTCCGGCCAACAGCCTGAGCGTGGACTACTTCGTCAACTGGAGCGATAACGCCAACGACGACTCCGACAGTGTGGTGACTGTCACGGTGGTAGACCCCTCGGACAGCAGCTGCTCGCAGACCGGCTATCGGGCGTCCCTCATCGAGCCGTCCGGCAGTCTGATCGTCACGGACGACGAGGCCACCACGGTGACCCTCACAGGCACGGACCTGACGATGACCGAGTCCACCGCCTCGGACACCGCCCAGGCGACGGTGACCCTCAGCCGCCAGCTCGTGGCCGGCGAAAAGATCGTGGTGGGGCTGGTTGTCAGGACCACCACCGGTGCGCGGCTGCCGGGCCACGCCACGGCGGACTTCATGACCAGCGTGGCCGGCGAAGGCGTCACCGGCGACCTGCTCAACTCGATCCGACCGCGCGTGATCTTCACCGGGCACGACACCGACTCCGTGCATGAGGCGACGGTGACCTTCACCCCGGTTTCCGGCCGCACCGACGGCGACACCGCCGACGAGACGATCACCGTCGAGCTCGACAACGACACCGTGCTCGGAACCGACAGCCTGGGCACCAACGTGGGCGGCCGGGCAAGCAGAGGCACTCCGTTCAGCCAGACCCTGACGCTGACCGACCTGGGCGCCTCGGCGCTGGTCTTCGATCCGACCTCGCTGACGATGACGGAAGGCGCGACCGCCAACTACACGGTCAAGCTGAGCACAGTGCCGACGGGCAACGTGACGGTGACCCCGTTGTCGGACAACAGCGACGTCACCTTCAGCCCCACCAGCCTGACCTTCACCACCGGTAACTTCTCCATAGCGCGGACGGTGACGGTGTCAGCAGACTCGGATACCGATATAGCCGACGACACGGCGACAATCAGCCACAGCGCCTCGGGCGGTGGCTACGGTTCAGCGACCGGCAACGTCCAGGTGACCGTCACCGATACGACGAAGACGCTGGTCTTCGCCCCGACCTCGGTGACAGTGACGGAGGAAGGGACGTCGACCTACACGGTGGCGCTGGGGACGCCCCCGACAGCCGACGTCACGGTGACCCCGTCGTCGAACAACAGCGACGTCACGTTCAGCCCGGCAACCCTCACCTTCACCACCCTGACCTGGAACACGGCGCAGACGGTGACGGTGTCGGCAGCCTCGGATACCGACACGGCCAACGACACGGCGACGATCAGCCACAGCGCATCGGGCGGCGGCTACGGCTCAGCGACCGGCAACGTCCAGGTGACCGTCACCGATACGACGGTCGTCACGTCCAACACTCCCGTCACCGTGCCCGCTGACTGGCCGCTGAAGCCCTCGGGAGTCCCCGACGGCGGGCGCTTCCGGCTGC
The DNA here is from genome assembly GCA_964291515.2 of Dehalococcoidia bacterium. Lineage (GTDB taxonomy): Bacteria > Chloroflexota > Dehalococcoidia > Bin125 > Bin125 > Bin125. The sequence continues at coordinate 1,835,572 of OZ219805.1, read as the reverse complement.
TGTTCAAGACATCGCAGACGGGCGACGCGGCGTCTACGGACATTGCCACCTACAACACCCGGGTGGAAAACTCGGCAAACAGCGCGAACGCCCATGACTCGATCAAGCCCTACGCTTCGCAGTTCAAGGCGCTGGGCTGCACCGCGACGGTGGACGCGCACACCAACACCGGCACCGCCAAGACGGGCGGCGTCCCCATCTACTGGCTGAACGGCCCCAAACTGGCCGATGACTACGCCGACTTCTACGACGGAAGCTGGGACGACGACGCCATCGGCAACACGCGTGACGAACGCGGCCAGCAGCCGGCGGCGGCCAACTGGCCTTGGACGGGCTGCGAAGGCGACGGCGACTCCCACACCAATTCGCTGGGCACTAGCAACGTTCGCCGGGGCAGGTCTCACGATCACAGCGCCCACAATCCGATCGACCATGTGGACAATGGCCAGGCCAACCTCCACACGTTGTATGCCATGTCACCGGTGTTCGTGGTGGCCACCTCCACCAGGTACGAGGAAGCCTACATCGCGCTGGTCGCGCTCGACTCCAGTGGCAATCGCGCGGTCGGCAACTCTCACTACCAGGATGAGTTCCCCTGGCCCGAGGCCACGAGTCCCCTCAAGTTCCGCATCACCCACGTGCGTGAGGAGGAGGTAGCGACCGGCTTCCATCGCGACATCACGGTCAACTACTACGTGACCGACAACAGAAGCGGGCTGCCGCAGTGCCGGCACGCCGAAGGAGGCTACAAGCAAGTCACCCTTCCGGCAGGCACGGGCAACCTCGATGTGGAGATTCCGATCAGCGCGAACACGGGATGCGGCGACGGCAACAACAAGGTGAACATTCGGCTGTTGGGGTCCGGAAACGGTGACTACATCGGCGGGCTTGGCTACCTGAAGTATTGGATCCAGGACGGCAGCGACGGAACTCGCAGCAGCGATGCTGGCGTCCGCGCCTCGATCGTCGTGGACAACCCCCTCGATGAAACATATGCGACGAGCAAGAGCGAAGGACGGACCGCCTTCTTCAAGGTCAAGCTCGCTTCCGGCGCACCCGCCAACAACTTCACCGTGCATCTCAAGGTCAATGGAGCCGACGGATTCCTCCCAGACGGCTACGACCGGCGCCGGACAGTCAGGTTCCAGCAAGGAGAAACCGAGAAAACGTTCATGGTACCGACCGTGAATGACGAAAACGCCGAACCGTCCAACAATATGACGGTCGTCCTGACGGACCACCTGGGCCGCACGGTGTCGGAGGGCGGTAACGCCTTTGTGGAGGGGGTGGTTCACAACAATCTCCGCAGGCACTACCAGGTCTCGTATGTCAGGAATCCTGACGGTTACGGCGGCAAGCTGGACAACATCTATCTTGCGCCCCCGTTCGCCCAGGTGAGAATCATCGACGACGACGGCGGCCCGCGCGCTGAGGTCCCGCCGGCCGAAATCAGCATCCTGGCCGCCTTCGCCGGCAATGAAGGCGACCAGGCCGGCTTCACGCTGCAGGCCAACCCGGCTCCGCCGCCGGGCGGGACCATCGCCGTGAGCGTGACCGTCACAGCCACAGGCGACTTCGGCGTCCAGACCGGCGAGCGCACTGTCACCATCGACAGCAGCGGCTACGGCGATCTGGTCATCGAAACTACGAACGACGGCAACGACGAGCCGGACGGCACGGTCACGCTGACCATCAACGAGGGCGACGGCTACACCCGCGCGCCACTGTTCTGGTTCTGGACCATCACGATCCTGGACGACGACGTGGGCGGATTTGTCGAGCTGCCGCTCACGCAAGCGGAGCCCGAGGTGAAGGCGATGCCGCTGCCGGCGCATCACCCGACGCTTAAGTACGCCGACCTGGTTGCGACCCTGGAAGGTAGGATCGCGGAGCAGACCGACGACGGGTTGAAGAACTTCTACAAGGATTGGTGGAAGCGAATCCTGAAGACGCTCGACCATCCGCAGTACAAGAGCATCGGTCAGCCGCCGTTCTCAGTGGCGCAGGCGCAGAGCAATGTCGACTGGGGCTTTGGCGACATCTGGCCGCAGATCCTCGCGGCGCTGACCTACGCCAAGACCTACGATCCCGACGCAACGCCGACTCCGACACCAACCACGCAGGATGCGACGCCGGAGATCACGATCAGCGGAGGCAGCAGGATCACCGAAGGCGGTACCGCGTCCTTCACGATCAGCGCCAGCCCTGCGCCAACCAGTCCGATCACGGTTAACGTCGGCGTGAGTCAGAGCGGCGACTTCGGCGCGACGGGCGCGGCGACGGTCAGCGTCAGCAGCGCCACGACGACCTACACGGTGACGACATCAGGCGACGATGTCGATGAACCGAACGGAGATGTGACGGTGACCGTACAGTCGGGTAGCGGCTACACGGTTGGCTCGACGCCGATGGCGAGGGTCAGCGTCGCCGACGACGATGCCACACCCATCGTTCCGCAGCCCGTGGTTCTGACGATCTCAGGCGGCGGCCCGATCGCCGAGGGTGGCTCGACCAGCTTCACGATCAATGCGGACAGCGCACCCAGCAGCCCAATCACCGTCAACATGGGCCTAACCCAGACTGGCGGCTACGAAGCCACCGGACCAAGCACGACAGTGACCTTGAGCGGAACATCGGCGACGTACACCGTCTCGGTCCCGAACAACAACATCGACCAGGCCGACGGATCGGTGACGGTGACCGTGAACAGCGGCACGGGTTACAGGGTCGGCGCGAACTCGACGCGGACAGTTGTGATCGCTGACAACGACGTGCCGCAGATCACGATCAGCGCGGGCAGCGCAATCACCGAAGGCGGTACTGCCTCCTTCACGATCAGCGCGAGTCCTGCTCCGCATAGCCCGATCACCGTCAACATCGGCGTCGCGCAGAGTGGCGACTTCGGAGCGACGGGCGCGGCGACAGTCAGCGTCAGCAGCGCGACGACGACGTATACCGTCACCACCTCGGACGACAACGCCGACGAACCAAACGGTTCGGTCACGGCAACCGTACAATCCGGCAACGGTTACACGGTTGGATCGATACCGTCGGCGACGGTCGCGGTCTCGGACGACGATGAGCCGTCTCCAGTAGTCGAAGAACCGCAAGCGCCGCTGGTCAAGTACGCGTCGGTCGTCAAACGGTTCTACGACAAGCTCACGTCCAGGAACCAGCACGGCATAGGTCCCGAAGGCGGCTGGAACAAGCGCTTCCTCAAGGCGATGGGCCATCCCGAGTACGTCAACTACCCGCAGGACGCAGTCAGCGTGGCGCGAGCAACAGAGATCTACAACCACGGAGGTCCCGGCGCGAACACGGCCTGGGCAGGTACCGCCGATGCGATCGCCTATGCACAGTCGTACACGCCATAGGCGGTCCCGGGCACGAAAAAAGACGGCCACATATGGACTCGGGGGAGGTCGCCGCGCATCGGTTGATGCACGACGACCATCCCATCGAGTCGGGGGCGAGCTTCCCCCATTCCCCTACCCGCCGGCGGCGGCCATGCCGGATTGCTGCTCGCGTTCGAGCGCCCACTCGAAGAGTGAGGTTAACGGCTGCGCCTGCTTGCGAGCGCGACGCTTGGTCGGCTGAGGATCGTCCGATAAGAACTCGGCCCAGCTGAACAGGTCCTGCTGCTGAGGCACATCACCGGTGTGATGCTCGCATGGGATGACCGCGACAGTGGACTCTGCGTCGACCGTTGCGCCGACCGGCAGCGCGAGCGGTTCTGGCGCTGGTTCGACCGGACGCCAAGAGTCGTCAACCAGCAGTGCTTCAGCGTCTGCCGCGACCTGCTGCGCCTGGGCGAAGATCGACTCGACCGATTCCGAGTCGTCCCCGTCGCCAGCCACAAGCTTCCTCGCGAGCGCGAGCATCATATCGTCGCCATCGTCTCCGTAGGCGGCGAGACCGTCGTCGGGCAGCTCGCCCTCGACCGCGAGCGACGATTGCAGTTTCTGCGCGACGAGCTTGAGCGCGTCGGCCTGCAGCGTGTTCCGATAGGCCATGAAGACGACCTTGACGGGGCGCGTCTGACCGATCCGCCATGACCGCCGCGACGCCTGCCGCATCGTGTAAACCGAGTAATCAGTCTCGAACCAGCAAATCGTGGGGAAATCGATCAGGTCGAGGCCGGTCTGGACCAGCCGAGGATGACAGATGAGCACATCGATTCCCTGCTCGACTTGTTTCGCCACCCACGCTTCACGCTTGTCGGGCGCGACCGCGTCAGCTTTCATCACGGCTGAACGGAAGCCGTTTTTGGTCAAGAACGCCTGCATCCGGCCAGTGATATCGCGAGTCCCGGTGTGCGTCGCGTAGACGAGCACGCGTCTCCCGGCCATCCGCTCCTGCGCCACGAGGTCAATGAGGGCTTGCTCCTTTGGGTAGAGCTTGTCCTCCGTCAGCGGCGGCAGTTGGACGAGGATGTTCTCTTCGTCCGACTCGGGATCGAGGACGGTCTCGCCGCGCGTGCAGCCGTCGGGGTAGGCGAGCAGCGATTGCAGGTAGGCGGCCAAGAGCCGCTTCGAGCCCTGCGACAACGCCGACTTCAGCGCCGCTCGCATCGTCGCTTCGAGCTCCGAATACGCCGAGCGTTGCGAGTAAGCAACGCCGTCGGGCGACATCGCCTTCGGGTCCGGCTCGGAGTCGAGCGACGACAGCAGCACCTGCTCCTTATAGCTCGGCAGTCCGGATGCGACATCCGCGAGCCGGAGGAAGACCGTGTTGCCGATCAGATGGAATAGTGCCGAAGGGGCAAGCCCCGGTCGCTCCCGCACCACCTTGCGGTAGCTGCGCCGCTTGCTGGCGCGACCGTCGGCGGCGTCATCGTCTTCCGACTTGCCGATCGACTGCTCCAAGAAGCCGTAGCGCTGAATCCAGCGCGACTCCTCGGCCCGCCCGAACTCCGAGCGAATCTCGGGGGAGAACCGATAGAGCAGGTGGAAGAGCGTGGAGGAGTAGCCGCCCATCAGGGTGCCGCTCAAGCTCAGCGACTTGCCGCAGACATCCGCGAGCACGCCGGCGGCGATGCCTTGGGCCGAGCCGCGACCCTTGTACTCGTGAACTTCGTCGGCGATCAGCAGGTCGAAGTAGCCGCGCATCCGCAACTTCACGTAGTCGGCCAACGGGAATCGCTTCGGCCCCGTCGGGTCGGCCTGCCAGAGGGCGGAGCCGCACTCTGAGCAACGCAGTTTGCGTCGCTTGAGCGCAGGCTCAGCCAGCGGCACGCCGTGCTTGTCCACGATCTGCTCGAAGCAGTCGGGGCAGCAGGGGATGCGGATTGCATCGCCGGTCTCGGGGTCGCGAGCGAGTTTGCCATCGGAAACGGCGAGCCGCTCGACTGTGGCCGGTCGCCAGCGATAGGAGAGCTTGGCTCGCTCTCGCGACATCACGGCGAACAGCGGGCCGACGGTCGAGACTCGCTGGAGCTGTTCGAGGTCGGTGATTGAGCTGACCATCACGGCGCGAGCCATCGGGATCGTTTCTTCGATTTCGCGTTTCCACTTGCGGGTCAAGTGCGGCGGGCAGAGCACGAGCACGCGTCGGAATCCGGCCAGATGCGCGGCTGCGGTGCCGATGAACGTCTTGCCGGTGCCCATCTCGCCGACGACGGTCGTGCCGCGCTGACTCTGGAGCGAGAGCGCCGCGCCGCGGATGGCGTCTTCCTGCGCACCGAGTGGTGAGCGCAGCAGTCGGGGTATCGGGCGCGAGTCGGTCGCGGGGCTGTAGATCGGTGGGTAGGACGCGATCACGCGTTCGGTGATGGCGTCGCGGTAGGTGTCGATAAACTCGCCGAGGTTCATGGTTGGGGTGTCCTTTCTGTGGACTGATTGGGGGCGATGGACGTGCAGAAGCCCCGTCGCCTGTAGAGAACGACGGGGCGTCTGGATTGAGAACGGCTCACCCCTATCGGTGAGCTGGCTGGTGTTGGTTAGAAGACGGTGCTCCGATCGTCGATTGAGGTGGCGAGGTTGTCGGCCCACTGGTCGAACATGGGGTAGGCACGCTCGCGGATGCCGCGAGCCTCCAACCGAGCGCAAGTCGCGCACTGGTTCAGCGGCAGCGCGTCGGCGTCAGGCGTGAAGCGCTGGTCGCCGACCTCGTAGAACTCGCGGCAGTAACCGCATTGGGTCATTCCGGTCATGCTGAGCCCGCCAGATCTGACGCAAGTCCGGCGACGAAAGTCGGGAGGCGGGGATGCTCGGTGCAGTCGAAGTTCTCGCAGCACCGGCAGGGGTCGTCAGCGAGAACGATCAGCGCCAGATGCTGCAGCGCTTCGAGCACGTCGTAGGGGTGCGCCTCGCTGCTCAGCAAGACGCGCTCCAGCTGCTCGCGGCTGATCCGCTCATCCAACGACTCGCGGATGTCGTGCAGGGCGCGGCCCAGCAGCTGCTCGTAGGTGTGGTGGTCCAGGTCGTTCAGTTCGACCAACTGGTCGGACCGAGACTCGGCTCTGGCCTCAAGGGGGTTCATGGCGGGTGTCCTTTCCGTGGACCCATTTGGTGGCGACGGACGTGAGGAAGCTCCGTCGTCCACTGAGAACGACGGGGCTTCGAGATTGAGAACGGCTCACCTGTCAAGATGAGCGGGCTGGGTGGATTAGGCGTCGATGTCGGTGATCTCGCCGGTCTGCAGGTCGAGCGACACGACAGTGGTGCGCATCCGCTCGCGGTAGACCTCCTTCTCGGGCGTCTCCTCGACCAGGATCAGCTCCTTGGCCGTGCGACCCTTGACGAGGATGCGACTGTCGCCGGACTCCAACTCGAGGTTGTCGAGGAAACCGGCAGCGACCAGCATCGCCAGATGCCCTCGACGGAGCGGCATCAGCGGTCGAGTACGCGCGTCCTCCTGCGGCCAGAGCGCATCGGTGATCTGTGGACTTTGCCACAGGCCTGACCGTCGCGCCTCAGTCGCAGCGGCCACCGGGTCGATGGTTCGGGTCGTGAACAGCACCTCGCCCGCCGTCTCCGCGCGGAGATTGAACTCCGAGTAGCGAACCTCGTCCAGCAACGCCAACTCGCCGTCGGCCCAACGACCGATCAAGTTCTCCGTGTACGTGTCCGGAAACGCGTCGTGTTTGCGCTCACCGATCACCACGACCTGGTCGAACGCCTCGCGCTCCGGCTCGGGAAACGCCCAGCAACTCAGCCGTGAGTAGTGCGAGGCGAGGTACCTGGCCGACACTCGAAGCCGTTTGCGCGGCACGATGAAGACGAGCAACCCGTCAGGCGCGAGATAGCGAGAGCACTGGGTCAGAAACGCGTGCTCGGTGCGTTTGTCCTCGGCGTCGTGGTCATACGGCGGATTGAGCCACAAGAGGCTGAAGGCGCGGTTGGCGATCGAGCAGCGGAAGATGTCCGCGGCGAGTGTGTGGTCGAGGGCTTGCTGAGCGAACGATGACCGTTCTTGGTGTAACTCGACGCCGAAGCTCTCGACGTCGAGGCTGGTGCGTCGCTTTAGTGCGCGGGCGGCGAGGCTCAAGGCCTCGCCGGCGCCGCAGCAGGGGTCGAGCAGACGCAGTGTTTGCGGCGCCGAACCCCGTCCGAGGTTGGCGCGTTGCGGTGTGATCAGCTGCAGGATCAGCTCGATCACGCGAATCGGGGTCGGGTAGAACCCGCCCTTGGCTTGGGCAGCGAGTCTCATCGGGTCACTCCGTTCGTGATAGCGGACTCGGTGTGTTTGGGCAGGGTGAGTCGCCCGGAGGCGACGGCTTGCGAGAGCTCCTCGCGCAGCAGGTCGTGATTAGGCATGCAGCGATAGGCGGCGACGCCGACCGACTGCAAGGGCACGATCGTCTCCTGGCGCAGGCCGGTCTGCCAGAGCCAGTCGGCCCAAGCAGGCGGCAGCGGCAAGTCCGAGCGTCGGTCGAGGAAGCGTCGGTGAAGCGCCGGCGCGGTCTCCTCATCGGGCGCGAGCAACAGGAACTCATCGCGCTCGAATCGAAACTCGGCGAGTTTGGTGTAGACCATCGCCTGCCAGCCGCCCGAGGAGGGCAGCCGAGCAATCTTGGTCGTCCAGGTGCCGATCGTCTCTTCGGGGATCAGGCAGCGCTGATAGCCGCCCGAGTGCGGCAGACCGTCCGCGCCCTGAATCAGGAAGGCGGCCTCGGGCGGTTGCTTGAGCAGGGCCGCCCAGATCGCCTTGACCGCCGTCTGCGAGCCGAGCATCGAGAGGAACCAGAGTCCCTCAGTCTGCTCATCTCGGGCGAACGCGTCGACCGTGGCCGAGAAGCCGCCGGCCGAAATGGTGTAGAGATCGGGCCCTCCGTCAGGAGGCGTTGTTGGGGTGTCGAGCATGGTGCTCGTCCTTTCCGGTGAAGTGGGTGGGTTTGCAGTAACGAACGGAGTCAGTCGAGGAAGCCTCCGTTCTTGATCGAGGCGAAGGTCCCGTCGCCGATCACGACGTGGTCCAGCAGCTCAACGCCGAGCAGCTTGCCGACCTCGACCAAGTCCTTGGTCAGATTGATGTCGGCCTGGCTCGGTGTCGCGTCACCCGACGGGTGGTTGTGCGCGATGATGATGCTGGGTGCCGACTCGACGATGGCCGGCTTGAAGACCTCGGCAGCCCGCACCAAGGCCGAATAGGCGTTGCCCTGATAGATCGTGCGCTGACCGACGATCCGCAGCTGGCGGTCGAGCAGCAGCACGCGCACCTGTTCTTGGGCCAGCGGCGACATCTCGGCGCGGAGCAAGTCGAACACCTGCTTCGAGGTCGCGATTTGCTCCGCTTCGGGAGAGCGTTCAGGTCGAGTCTCGACCTCGTAGCGAATCGCCAACTCGTTAAGCAGCGAGACGTTTTGCCTGAGCGCCGTGAGCAACTCCTGCCGCTCGGAGTCGACCAGCCGAGGCTGGTCGGAGTCGTCGTTCGCAATCGCGAACAGGTCGTGTTGGATGAGAGTGGTCATTCGAGGGTCCTTTCAGGATTTGGAACGAGAAGAGGCCGCGTCCCGAGGTGGGAACACGGCCTCATGGGTGCCCGTGCGAGACGGGCAGAACTGGGAACGGAAGTCCGTTAGAAGGGAGCATCACCTCCCTCGTCTTGGTCCGAGCGGTCGCTGCGGGAGTCGAGGAAGATCACCTCGTTGGCGTGGACCTCGACCTTGCTGCGCCGCTCGCCGGAGTCGGTCTGCCAGCTGTGCTGTTGCAGTCGACCGCTGACATGCACGCGGTCACCCTTGGCGACGTAGCGGACGACGGCCTCGGCGGTCTTGCCCCAGACGACGACGCTGTGCCAGTCGGTCTCGGGCTGTCCGCCGTTCGACTTGCTGTAGCGGTCGGTCGCCAGTCGCAGCTGGACGACGGCGGTGCCGTTCTTGGTGCTGCGCAGTTCGGGCTCGTTGCCGACGCGGCCCAGCAGATTGACCTGGTTGATGGTGCGTGTCATCGGTAGTGCTCCTCTCAAAGAGCGTGTGTCGGCGCGAAACGCTCGCGCCTGTTTGGACATGGGAATGTGGAGAGGCCGCGTCCCGGAGTGGGAGCGCGGCCTCGATTGCATCCCGCGAGGGACGCGGCTAGCTCACCCGGAGGTATTCCGAGTGAGACTCAGTGACGATCTCAGCCCGCTGTTCGGGGTCGAGCAGCGCGTTGAGCCGCTTGTGGTCGACCTTGTAGCGCTTGCTCGTGACCATGCCGACCGTGCGGGTCTTGTCCCGCCCATCGAGTTGGGATTTGGGAACGCCTTGCGTTTGGAGCCAGCGTTCGAGGGCGTCGAGCGACTCGCGCTTGTCGGCGTTGATTGACTTGATCAGCTCCGACAGCTCCTCGTAGTGCCACAGCGCCGATTGGGCTTCATCATCTGAGACGGGCTCGACCGCTGCGTCGGCGGATGCTTCTGCCGGTGATGTCTCTGGGACGGGCGGCTGGCAGACATCGAGATACGGGCAGCTGCGACACTGCCAGTCGGTCGCCTCGAAGTCGCGCTCCGGCAGGGCCTCAGGATCGGGTCCGTTGGCATCAAGGTGGTCGGCGAGCTCGCCGAGCCGGTTGCCGGCAACCTGCCAGGCCCGTTCGACTCGCTCGGCAGGGATCACTTCGTGGTCCCACTTCCGCGAGCCGGTGTCCAAGGTCGCGATGACCACATCACGGCACTCGCCGAAGAGTCCCAGCGAGTAACAGGCCGCCTGCGCGACCGAGTCGGGATGACTGCGCTCAGCGCCCAATGTCTGCCAGCGCTTGAACGCCTCTGGACCCCGAGTCTTGACCTCGACGACGAGTTCGTCACTGTAAAGCGGCGGCTCGTCGTCGAACAGGAAACTGTCGACGGCGGCCGCGCCCGTGGATGGCAGGAAGCCAGTCGCGTCCGGGTGACCGCTGACGACGAGATGTTCATTGACCTCGACCGTGACAGCGGTTGGCGCGTCGCGGTCGATTGGCTGGATCATCCAGCCGGCTCGATGCATCGCGCGGACGACGACCGGCTCCAGCGCGTTGCCGGACTCCATGATCGTCAGCGACTCGGGAGAGGTCGGGTTGGTGACGGGCTGCTCGGTGGCCGCGTACCAGAGGGCTCGACGGCAGCGTCCCAGCGCCGAGGCGCGGACTTCGATTCGGCCGTCGTCGGTGAACCGAGCCATCGGCCGGTGGTACGGGTTGTTGGTAGTGGTTGTCGTGTCGGACATGGGTGGTTCCTTTCTGTCCGATAGAAGAGAGCGGGGTGCCCTCGCGATGAAGGCAGCCCGGCTCTGTTGGGTGTTCGGTCGAGGGAACAGTCGGCGTTAGCGACTGCCCTCCTGTCGCTGTTGCAGCTTGTCGGCGGCCGAGGCGATCAGCGGCGTCAAGTCGGCGACCGTCAACTCGTCGAGGTCGCGACCGGTCTTGCGCAGAACGGCGGCGCGAACCTGCTCCTCCGAGAAGCCCTGTTGGGCGCTCAGGTCGATCAACTGAGCCCGCAAGTTGCGAACGTCCGAGTCCTCCGTGGGTGGTCGCGTCCCGTTCGAGCGCGATGAGCGAGAGGCTGACGCCGCCGTGGGCCGTTGCTCGGTTCGATGCTGCCGATGCTGCGGTTGCCGTCGTTCGTGGCCCGTCGAGGTCGGCGGGTCGCCATAGAGCCCGTTGCCGAAGCGGTCGCCGAAGCTGCGCAGTGCCCGCTTGAGCGCGTCGGTGACGGCGCCTTTGTAGGCCGTTTCGTGACCCTCGGCCGAGTCATCGGAGACCGGTTGGAAGCCGACGTCGGTGCGCGACGGCGCTCCCGGCACAGTCACTCGGACCGTGGCCGAGTAAGCGACGCCGGAGCCGAGTTGGTGCAGCGTCACGTCGCCGACGAGCTCGTAGCCCCAGCCGCCGTAGCCGAAGACCTGATTCGCCTGGTCGATGGCCGTGTGACCCTCGATGTACGAGAATCGGCGACCGCCCCGACCCTTGCGCTCGGAGACCAGCGCGGGATCGAGCGGCTGCCGCAGGGCGTCGTTGACGTTGGGCGACAGCGCGTCCCAGTGGAACTCGCTACCGAGGCTGTTGATGCTGGTGGGCGCCGCGCCGTTCTTGGGGTGCGTCCCGTTGCCGTTTCCGTTGCTGGTGGGGTGGATGTGGGTACCGTTCTTCACGGTGGTGTGCTCCTTCGTTGAGCTGTGTTTCGAGCGGGTTGATGTCGTGCCGCAGGCACGATCAGGCTTGGGTCCAGTGACCATCCATTCGTGAAATGGGGCTGAGTGAGTGGATGCGTCAGCGAACGGTGGCGGTTCGCTTCAGCAAATCGAGGAAGATGGCGCGGCCGTCTTGGAGCGTTGCGAGGTCGCCGACATCGTTGACGCAGTCAGGCAACTCGACGATCCGCGAGCGATGCCGTCCCAGCAGGTTGCTGAGTCGAACGGCTGCTGTTTGGCCGGCATCGTCGGAGTCGAAGGCGAGGAAGATGCGCGGTTGTCCTCGAAGCGCAGCCGCGACCTTCTCCAGCCCTTGCGTGCCCAGCGCGGCCACCGCGGGGATGCCCCAACTGGCCAGCGTGAGCCAATCGAAGAGGCCCTCGGTGACGACGAGCCACGGCGTCGGGCATGTCAGCCGACCAAGTCCAAGTACCGGCTTCGGACCGGGCAGCGCCTGGAACCTGAGCGTGGCGTCCGGCGCGATGGCACGACCAGCGAGCCAATGGACACGACCCGCGATGACCTCAGGAACGACGATCATCCCGCCGAATCGCTCACCGCGTTCGCTGCACAGACCGCTGGATTGCAACCGACTATCGTCGAAGCCGAGTGACCACAGGTGCTCGCGCAGCCCGCGACCAGTTGAGTTGCCCAGACCGAGCCGCGGCGCCGCCGCGATGTCGATCCCGCGCGAAGCGAGATAGTCCAACGCCTCAGACGAGCGTCTTAGCTCAGCCGCGTAGAACCGCATCGCCGCCGTCAGCAGCTGCGGATCACGGGTAAACAGTGGCTCGGTCGACTGGTGGTCGACTTGAGCGCGTGGTTGTTCGACCGGCTGCCAGGAGCCTCCTTGCAGTCGCCGAATCGCCTCAGGCAGGTCGACACCATCGAGCCGCTGGATGAAGTCGAGCACGTCGCCGCCGAGTCCGCAGCCGAAGCAGTACCAGCGCTGCGAGTCGGCGTAGACGGTGAAACTGCCTTCGTTTTCCTCATGGAACGGGCAGACGCCCTGTCGCACGCGGCCGCGACCGCGCAGCGTGACGCCGCTCGACTCGACGACATCGCCGAGCGGGTAGCGACGTTTGAGCGCCGGGATATCGACCGACTGGGTAGAGGCGATCACGAGGCGCCGCCTCGCGCGCGTCGATGGTGATGTCGTCGCTGCTGAAGAGCCTGTCGAAACCGCCAGCCCAGCATCGCCGCCCAGCCGAGGCCGAACGCGTTGAGCGCCACGACCTGGACTCCGTAGCCGAAGGCCAACGGAGCGACGAGCATCGCGATGACGGCTCCGAGCACCAGCAATCGGACATTCATCCAGCTGCGCCGGCGCTGACCCGTCGTGAGAGGCTCAGTCGCAGATGCGATCGTTTCAGCCTGCTGATACGCCGACCAGATCGACGTGTTGGTGATCTCCTCGAGTCGCTTGATGATCCGCTGTCGTGAGCACCGAGCCGAGTGGCAACGCACGTCGATCGCACCGCCGTCGGGCCGCTGTCGGAACGACAATCGGTCGTCCAGCGAGCCATGGCAAACCGCCGCGGTGTGGAACCAGCCGCGCTCGAACCTGACGCGATGCGGCAGCCGTCCGGCAATCTGCCAAGCATCGGGTCCGACGTAGCGTCCCTGTGTTGCGGCGGGTGTGTGGAAATCTCTCATCGAAAACTCCTTCCGTTTGGTGTCGTGGATGACGAGAGTGGGTGAGTTGGTGAACTGTGAATCGGTGTTGGCAGGTGGAGACCGGCGTCGGCATCGACACGCACGGTCAGCGCAGTTGGTGAGTTGAAACTGGGTGGAATGAGACACGCTTCGCTCACGGTCGGATGCCGTCAATCATGGGAATCGAAGCGTGGTGAGAGGGAAGCGCGAGCAGGATCAACCGTGGTTGGCGTACTCGCGCGGACACGAAGCAAGCGAGCTGCCTATCCAGGGAGCTCGATCAGAGGCAAATCCGGCGATTGGCGGGGCTTTGAGCCATCATGCCAACCGCGATGCCAGTTCCTGCAATCTCGGGTCGCGCGTCAGGGGAGCAAGACTCAACCCGTCAACCGACCTCGCGCTGCAAGAGTGCGCGGGTGTCTCTCTGTGCGAACCGCCATCGGGAGAGCAAGACTCAATCCGTCGGGTCAGGTTCGGGCCGGAGACAAAACCCACCAGTGTTCTGAGGAGGAACCGCTGGCTGAAACCGCAAACCACCGTCATTAGACACGGATTGCCGCCGCGTCACCATGTCGCCGGCGTCGGGTTCGCCGAGTTTGTGTGCAGTCAGAAACACCTGACTCTGAGCAGGGGAGTTCGACCTGCAAGTGCAATTGACTGTTGGACGGCGGAAGGGAGCAAGATGTGAAGTCGGTGGGTGTCTAGCAGCAGGCCGTTGCAAGCCCCTCAGGTCGGTCAGACCCAGCAGTGACCAGGCGAGTTGCTGTTCCACGTCCTGTAGAGGTGAGGGCTCGAACCCATCCAGCTAAAGCCCTGATCAGCGACGCCTCGTTGTCCATCAACCAGTGCAGTCCGTCTCCTAGACGACCCTGACTGCCAGCAACTCCAGCTCCACACGCCCGCTCGACCACACAGCAATGCGGCACCTCCGACTGGACGTCTTGCTGCCCACCACCCACCTCGTTCCGCCCTTCCCCAACCCCCAACCCAGCCCCTTTCACCTGCCCCGCAAGGTGCAATCTGAGTGCAATCGGCGTGGAACCAGCTGTTCCATGCGCGCAGTTGACAGAGACCTCCCCCGAGCGGCAGCAAACCCAGTGTTTTACTTGGGATTGCAGCCCGATTGCAAAGTGCAATCGCAGTCAGATTCCTGTACATGCCCCATGCCTCCTCGACGCCCCAAAAGTGCAATCGACCTGGCGGGTCTTGCCTGGGCAAGAGGCTGGAACCAGGTGGCGGCCACCGCGCTGCAGACCGATGTGGTCCACAGCTAAGATCGGATGATGGACAAGCAATCACTGCGGCAGACCGGGATCGAGTCAGCGCCGGAGACAGGCGCAGCGTCGCGAGAGTTGGCCAGCCAGAGCCGACGGTTGGCCGGGGCTGTGCTCGAAGTCGTGCTGTTCTGTCTCACCCTGGGCATCGGATGGGTCGTCTGGTACCTCATCGCGGCGCGCACCGGTCAGAGTCCGGCCAAGCGACTGTTGGGCATGCGAGTGATACGCGAGGGCGAGGTCGCCAATCTGGGCTGGATGCTGATTCGCGACCTGGTCATCCGAATCATCGCGTTCGGGGCGGTGAACGGGGTGCTGATCGCCATCCTGGGCGAGACAGCCGGCGGCGCGATCTACGGCCTGATGGTCGTGGTCGCCGCGCTATGGTGCGTCTGGGACGCCCGACGTCGCTGTTTGTGGGACATCGCAGCCGGCACACAGGTGGTTCGCGAGCCTCGCTGAGCCACGTACCTCGGCACTGCTGTCTCCTGGCGCCTTATCCCAATAGACCCAGCGTCAGCAGCCGCACGACGAATCGACGAATCCGCTTGCGTCGGAGCTTGCGGCGCGCTTCATCCAGCCTGGCATGGCGTTGTTGCAGCTCACGCTTGCGCTGCCAGTCCTGCCAGGGGAGGTCGGCGGGCGGCATGGTCAGCTCGTGCTCGCTGATCAGCTCAATCTCCAGTTCGACCATTCGCACTTCCGCGACGTAACCCTCGACCGATGGCCAATGCGCCTTGAACTCGACGTGCAGTTCGCGCCACTCGGTAATGACGACGAACGCCTGAGAACCGTAGACCTGCTCGTCGTCGGGTTGCGGCTCCAGCTCGACCAGCGTGGGGTAGATGCGATTGGGGATGTAGGACCGGCTTGATTCAGCGACGACTGGGTGAGCAGCAGGCCGTTGCGACTCCCGCAGCTCCGTCACAGAAGCAACGACCTGAGCGAGTTGCTGCTCCACGTCCTGTAGGCGGCCCTGCAACCCTTCCACCTGTTGCTGCAGCTCCTCAGCGCCGTTGTCGCGAGCCTGTTCGCTGCTCGACCGCTTCAGTTCAACCAGTCGCGATTCGAGCCCCTTCACTTGTTGTCGAAGCAGACCCAGTTGAACCTCGGAGGAACCGCTCGACTCACGTTCCAGCGCCTCAGTCAGACGCTTGCTGAGCTGACCGGTCGACAGCGCGCGCCTGAGTGTCCGTTCGCTGACGTCAAATCGACGCGCCACCACCTCACGACCATCACGGGCGATCAGGTCCTGTAGGAGGGCCACGAGCCGCCCATCCTCCTCCGTACGGGGCTCCGCCGACAGCACCTCGGGGGTCGCATCGGGGCCATTCACGGTCGTCTCCATGCCCTCAACCTACCCAGACGCCCGTCCCCTGGTGGCCAAAACAGGCCAGTTTGTCCAATCGAGCGTGGAACCAGCTATTCCACCCAGACCGCTGCCGCCGAACCCCGTTTGTCCAGCGTTCGCCGCAGAAAACACTGGTCGTTCAGTCAGTTTGTCCAACGATCCAACCGGTCAGATTCCTGTACACGCCCCACACCTCCAATCGGCCATCTGTAACGGCAGGCACTGACGCCGAGGACAGTGTCACGCGTGACATGGCCTGCGCGCCATAGCGCGAGGGGTTCGACATCGGACACACTCTGAGTCATCGATAGAGAACATATGTTCCTTGAAGGGCACGGACGTGACACCGACTTGGAAACGACGATTGAAATTTGCGGTCGCCGGACTGCTCGCGGCTGCTGCAGTGGCGATACCGGCGCTGCAAGTGGCGAAGGCACAGACACCTCCGGCGTTGGAGCCGCTGGTGATCGTCAACGAGGACGAAGAGAAGCCCTTCATCGAGCGCAAGAAGAACGGCGAGTTTCGGGCTCGACCGATCTTTAATTTCCGGCTCTCACGGCTGACCTATGGGATTCGTGACGCCGACTCGGGTGAGTGGCTGACCGCCATCTACCGGGTCAACGGCGGCGAGGACGAGCGCGACGAGGGCTGGGAGTACGACTTCGATTACCCGGCGCTGGACGAACAGCCCGAACTCGATCCGGAGCAGCGCTACCTCTTGGTGATTGCGGCGCAGGCGGTTGGCCATCCAACACCGACCACGTTTTACGTGACCATCCCCGAGCACCAGCCGGGCGGCATCTTCAACAAGATTCTGGGTGCGCTCAATCCCGAGCGCTGGGCGCGAGCGGCGGCGGTCTGGGTGATCGAAGGCGTGCACGGACTCTTGTGCGGGGTGCTCGAACAGTTCGCGGGCGTCGGCCTTGCGCAGTGCGAGGGGTAGGCGCAGATGTCGGACATCATCACCGGCACGCCGGCTGGTCTCACTTACGAACACGCGCTGGTCCAGGAAGCCTGGCTTGCGGTCTGGATCATCACCTCCGCCGCGCTCGCTCTGATCATCGGTTGGATCGGGCTGTCGCTGATCCTGGAGGAGCCGCTCGGCGGACACGGGTCGAGCTGGCCCGAGCTGATTCCCCGCCTGCTGCTCGGACTCGTCGCAGCCGCCGCATCTCTCTGGTGGTGCGCGCTGGTGATCGACCTGGCGCACGCGGTCTCCAGTTTCATTGCCGCCACGCTCGATGTCACACCCGCCGATCTCTTGCTCGCCCCGGTCAACACGCTGCTGACCGCGGTCAAGTCTGGTTCTGTCGGCATCGCCCTGCTGCTCGCGCTCATATATCTCATCTACGCCCTCTTCTGCCTCTACCTGCTCTTACAGATGGTGCTCCGCCTGGCCCTGATCGACCTGCTCTTGGCGCTTGCACCGGCGGCGATG
The DNA here is from genome assembly GCA_964291515.2 of Dehalococcoidia bacterium. GTDB lineage: Bacteria > Chloroflexota > Dehalococcoidia > Bin125 > Bin125 > Bin125. Next base: position 1,818,266 of record OZ219805.1, on the reverse strand, counting down.
GGGTTGTGGATTCTGCCGCAGACGGCAGGTTGGAGTCGGCAGTGGCTGCGCTTGTTCGCGACCACCGTCGCCCAACAAGCGGTCCAACTGATCGCGCTGGCGCTGGGTATCGGCTTCCTGGCCGAGCTCGCCGAGATCGAGCCGTTCGAACCGGCCCGCGACCTGGTCTGGAAACTGTTGATGGCGGTCGGGTTCGTCTACCTGGCCACCCGCGTGCCCTCGATGTTGGGCAACTCGGGACCCTTCGACTCCTGGCTGCGCACGCTCTACTTCGCCTTCTCGCTGCCGATGAACATGGCCCGCTCGGCGGCCTCCTTCGCCGCGTTCAGCGGTGTGGGCGGCGGTGGTCGAGCAGCGCCAAGCGACCAAGCGGTCGCTGCGGTGGCGGCGAGCACGCCGGCTCAGTCAACGGCCCAGCTGTCGTCACCGGCAGCCGGCAATGGCGGCTCCGAGTCTTCGGGGCGCGGCCTGCGCAGCCAGAACGAGTAACGGGAAGGAGCGAACACCTCATGTGCTGAGTAGCAACCACGTCCCATCGAGGACTACCACCAACAGCAAACACCACACGTTCTGGAAAGGACACACACCCAATGGCTGATCTGATTCAGACCATCTCCAACCTCGTCGGCATTCTGCTCGGCGTGGTTGGCGCGATCGGCGCCGGCTACTTCGTCTTCGGCGCCTACCAGTACCTGACCGCCTCCGGCGCGCCGCACCAGATGGAGCGCGGCAAGTCGGCCATGCTCACCGCCCTGGCCGGCATCGTGCTCGCCTTGGTTGCCTTTGGCGTGGTCGAGCTCGTGATCGACGCCGTCGTCAACCCGGTCGTCGACGTCGATGCGCCGCCCGACCCGACCACCGGCAGCTAGGCCGTCTCCAGCCTCTGGAAAGGAGGTGTCAGATGCATGAACACGAAGTGCCGACCCACGTCCAGGCCGAGGACCGCGTCCTGCTCTGGTTCACGTTCCCGCAGCTGATCGCGCTCGCCGTCGTGGCCGCGCTCGGCTACGGCGTCTACCACTACGCGCCGTTCGGCTCGGAGCTGGTGCGCGTTCTGATGGGCGCAGCCTTTGCTGCGGTTGGGGTGGCCATGGTCGCAGGCAAGGTCGGCGGACGACCCCTGCCGGCAGTGCTTGCCGACCTGCTCCGCTTCGGCGTAGGCGCGCGGCGATTCATGGGACCAGTGATGCAACTGGTCCGAGCCGAACCGCCGACTCCGCCGGCGACCAATGAGCAGTCGGCCCGCCGTCCGCGCACGCGAGGCGAGCGGATGCCGCGAGTTCCGCTCGGATGGTTCCGCAAGCGCGACCGCAAGCGACCGTCCAAGCGTGAGCTGGACGAGGCGAAGCAGAGCTTCGTCCGCAAGAGCCGAATCCACCGCCCCAGGTTCCTCGGGCGGTGGCAGACGCTCGTCGGAGGGGCCAGCGTACTAGCGGCGATGAGCGTAACCGTCTGCACGCCGCCACTCGCGGTCGCACAGGAACCCTCGCTGCAGCCGACCTTGCCTGAAGAGATCGAGTTCGAGCCGTCGCCCTTGATTGAGGGCCGACGGCTGTTCATCGAACGACTATCGGTCACGGAGTCGGAAGCAACCGTCGTGCTCAAAGCCGCTGCCGATCTCGACCTCAACGTGCAGGCCTTCGGCGGCGCTGACGGCCAACTACTGGCAGTCAACCGTTCAGTACAGCTTGAGGAAGGTGAGCGGACAACGCAGCTACTTCCATTGAGCGGAAACGGCCCATCATTCACGTTCGCCTGGTTGGACGAGTACAACGAGGCCGGCGCAGTAGCACTCGCGGGCGAACAATTGCCATTTCCGCTGCCAAACAGTGAAGGCGAACTCTGCGACCTGGCTATCTCACGACTCGAATGGCAGCCCGGCAGGTTGTCTGGTGCGGTTCAGTCTGACTGCGTCGACTCGATCAATGAGCAAGTCCAACTGCAAACGGTTTCGGGTCTTCACAACCTGAGTCAGGACTTGGTGCTCAACGCTGAGGTGAAGTCTGTCAGCGGAACGATACAAGTCCGCGCCGGCGATCGGACGAGCAGCGCAACCTTCATCGCGGACGGTGTCACGACGTTCGAACTCGTAATGGGTTCCGAAGAGGCAACGCTTGCCGTCTCCTTGAGCGCCACACTCACCGCTGACCTGCAGATTGCGTTGCCGCCGCTGGTGCAGCTTGCGCACGTGCCGCAGCGCACCGAGACGTTCTCTAAGACCGTCTCACTAACCGATCCCGAGTCTGGCGAGAGCGTCTCCCAGACGGTCACGTTTCAGGTCGTGCATCCGGCCAGAGTCGAGGCGCGGATCGTGCAGCGTTCGCCGCTCACGAAGCAGCGCTCAGAAGAGTTGGCGTTGAGCACGAGCATCGCCGCCGACGCGCCATACGAGTCGCTTAACGAGCCAGAACCGTTCAACACCGGCTCAACCCAGACCGTGGTCAGCGGCAGCGAGCTCACTGATCTCCTGTCCCTGCTCGGATGGGACCTGAACTGATGCGCCGAACCTTCGCTGCCATGGTCTTGGCCACCGTCGGGCTTCTGACGACCGCCGCCGACTCGCCTGAAGAGCAGGCCATGCTCGACGCCTTCGACGCTGCGCTCACGGCGGTCGCCTACGCCGCTTCAGGACTCGCGGTGTTCGGCCTGGTCTGGGCCGGCTTCCTGCTCATGGCCGACGGCGCCGGCGAGCGCGGCGGACGCGCTCGTTCCGCGGTCTTCCTCACCTTCGCCGGTCTCGCCATCGCGCTGTCGGCCAAGGGTCTGGCCGCGTTGATGTCTAACGGCGCTATCCCGATTCCCGTCCCCTAACGAACGGAGTATTCCACATGAAACTACTCACACAACGACTTCGCAGGCGCGAAAGTTCACCAATTGCAATTGATGGTGAGTCCGAACCCAGAGAGGACTTTCCTCCCAAGCCGCCACCGGAGTTGCCGCTCTGCTTCATGCTTTCGCATGTCGAAGATGAGGGTCCGGTACGACTCGACGGCGTGAAGCTGTCGGTCACCGAGCTGATGGGGTTGGAGTTGGACGAGGCAAAACTGGGAGCGTTTGCCGGCGCGCTCAACGCCTGCGACTTCTCGCTGCAGCTCTTGGTACGTCAGCATCCGCCTGACCTCAGTCGGCTGCGACGGGAGCTTGAGGCGGCTCAGCCCGACAACTTGCCAGTCGCAACGAAACAGGCAGCCGATTCGTCGAGACGCCTGTTAGAGGAACTGGAGGGGCGGCCTGGCATCCTCGATCGGCGCTTCTACGCCATTTGCGAGTCCGAACACGCCGCCGAGCTGCGCGGTGTCCTGGCTCGCGCCGGGCTGGTGATTCATTCGCTTGAGGACGAGTCGCTGCGCAGGTTCGTAATCGCATCGGCACTTGGCGGTACGCCGACCGAGCGCGACCTCGAAGCTGAGTCCACGGTTCAGATCAACCGAGCCGAACTCGACGTTGACGGTCGCCTGCAACGCTCTCTGCACCTAACCAAGTGGCCGCGCTCGCTCGCGCCCGGCTTCCTCCAACAGCTGATGGCGACCGGCGCGCCGATGGACTTGTCGCTGCACCTCGGCCCAGTGCCGCCAGCGCAGGCGGCGCGGCAGCTCGAGTGGCAGAAGGTGCGCTTCGAGTCAGCGCGCTCGATGTCGGTCAGACGCGGCAAGTCGCTATCGCCGGAGGCTGAGATCGCGCTCGAAGATGTCTCGCGCCTGCGCGATGACGTGCAGCGCGGTCGCGAGCGACTGTTCAACGCCTCACTCTCGCTGACCCTCCACGCGGACGGCAGCGAGGAACTCGCTGAACAGACCCAGCGCGCTTCAGCCCATTTTGCCGCGACGCTGGGCAAGCTCGATCCGCTGCCCTTTCGACAGCGCGAGGGCAAGCTCTCGACCTTGCCGCTGGCGCTCAACTCGGTCGCGACCTGGCGCACGCTCGATACCTCGTCCGTGGCGCGTTGCTTCCCGTTCTCGCCGCCCGACCTCGACACGCGTTCGGGCGCGCTCTACGGGATCGACCTCCGCGCTTGCGCGCCGATCGTCTATGACCCATGGGACGGCACCCACCTCAACGCCAACACCGCCGTGCTCGCCCGGTCCGGCTCGGGCAAGTCGTTCGCGACCAAGCTGGGCGTGCTGCGCGGCATCTCGCGCGGCGTGGTCTGCTACGTCATTGACCCCGAAGGCGAGTACGCCGACCTGGCCAGAGCAGCCGGCGGCCGTGTCTTCTCACCCGGCGTGCCAGGACAGGGGATGAACCCGTTCGTGGTCGGCCGCGCCGATCCCGAAGAGCTGTTACAGCGCATCGGCTCACTCAGGCGACTGGTCGAGGTGATGGTCGGCGAGCGGCTCTCGGCTGAACGCCGCGCCGCCCTCGATCACGCGCTGGCGTCGTACTACGCGCAACCGAACGAGCGCTCCGGTTTCCGCGACTTCTACCGCTTCCTGGAGGCGAACGACCCGGAATCCCTCGCCAAACTGCTGAGGCCGTTCGAGTCGGGCAGTCTCAAGCACCTGCTCTCCGACGACGGCGACGACCTGCTCCAGCACGAGGCGCTCGTGACTGTGTTTGACCTGCACCTCTTAGAGGCGGAACTGCGTCCGGCGGCGGCGATGGTCTGCACCGAGACGGTCTGGGCCGCCGCCGCGCGCGATCCGCGCCCTCGATTGCTGGTCGTGGACGAGGTCTGGTCGATCATGCAGCATCCCGAGGGCGCCGCATTCATGGTCTCGATGGCCAAGCGAGCCCGAAAACACCGTCTGGGTTTGCAGTTCATCACCCAGGATGTGCAGGACCTGCTCTCCGAAGACACCAGCCGCACGATCACCGGACATTCGGGCAGAGCCCTGCTGCAGAACGCCGCATTCAAGCTCTTGCTGCAGCAGGACGCCGCCGCCATCTCGACCGTCGGCGACGCGTTTGACCTCCCGCAAGACCTACAGCGCTGGCTCTTGTCCTGCCCTCGCGGAGACGGCCTGCTGCTGGCGCAGGGCCAACGCTTTCCGATCCGCATCGAGGCCACGCCCGAAGAGACCGAACTGATCGAGTGGCGCCCAGGTCAGCAAACCACACCTACAAAGAAAGGAGCCTCGCAATGAGACTCAACCCCTTCCGACGAGCACCCAAGCCGGGACCAGTGCTTTTGCAGATCACCCCGCCGCGCACCGGCGAACGCACCCTGTTGGGCATCGAGAACCTACTGCAAGCGATCGCTACGGATGAGCCGTTCGCGCTTGAGCTGACGGCGGACAGCGGCGGCGTTCGACTGATGATCCGCACCAAACAGCCCGACCTCGTACGAGGTCAGATCGCATCGCACTACCCGCAGGCTCGGGTCGAGATCATCGATGATGAGGCTGACCCAGTGCAGATTGGCGAACGCGAACAAGCCTGGGCGACTCGGCTGCGCTCGTCCGGGCCTGAGTTCCTGCCACTGCGTGTGTTCCGTGATCGTGATCTGCTCGATCCCGGTTCCGATCCGCTCTTGGCCCCGTTAGGAGCGCTCAGCAGGCTGGCCAAAGGGGAGCGGGTGATCACCCGCTTGCGGCTGCAGCCGCTCGGCCCCGACTGGTCGCGGCACCACCAAGCGCTGCTGGACGACTCGCCGTCGAAACCTACTCCACCTGGTCAGCCGCATCAACCCAAGACCGCGACTGACCCGCTCGCGCTGACCGTGCTGGCGCTGGTCGGCTTCGCCGCCTTCCGCGGCTACTCCTGGCTGCAGGCCGGCGAGATATGGAACCTGGTCGCGCTCTGCGCTGGTGCGGCCGTCGTGTTGATCGGCGGTGGATGGTTCTGGCGCAAGTGGAAGTCGCGACGCCGTCGCGTCTGGGACCCGGCCTTGATCAAGGAGAAGATTTCACGGGTCGCCTTCGAGGCCGATCTGGAGCTGATCGCCGTCCTGCCTGAGGGCTCGCAGGAATCTCGCGGCGCGAAGTTGCTGGATGGACTCGCGTTGGCCTACCGCCACTACGACCATCCGGCTGGGGCTCGGTTCGAATCGGGAACCGTCAGGCAAGCAGAAACGCTCACGCCGCTGCTGGCGCCAGCGAGTGAAGGCCTGTTCGGGAAACGCAGCGTGTTTGGCGTACGCGAGGTGGCGTCACTCTGGCATCCGCCGGGCGCATCGGACGAGACGCACGAGCTCGATCGCAGCCGTTCCAAAGTGCTGTTGCCGCCCAAGCAGCAAATCAGAGAGGGCGCCAACGTCGGTCTGACGACCGGCGACCAGCCGCGTTCGGTGCACTTCCCCGAGGACCTGACCCGGCGCCACCATCTCTACGTCGCTCGCACGCGGATGGGTAAATCCACGTTGATGCGGCACCTGGTTGAGCATCAGCTTGCGCAGAAGGCAAAGGGACTCAACTCCGACGCGGTCGTGGTCGTTGACCCGCACGCGGACCTCGTCGCCGACATCTTGGAACAGGTGCCGGAGTCGCTCGCCGATCAGGTGAAGCTGATCGACCTGGCCGACGACCGCGGCGCCGTTGGGATCAACCTGCTCGACGCTCACGTCTTCACCGATCGCGACCGCACCGCTGATGCCGTGGTCCGCGTCGCGCGCGGTCTCTGGGAACAGTGGGGACCGCGCATGCAGTCGATCCTCGAGCAGACGGTCAAGACGCTGCACGAGGCCAACAGTCATCCGCTAACCGAGCGGGAGGACCAACACACGATCATCGATGGCCTTCGCCTCTTGGCTGACGACCCGTTTCGGAACATCGTCCTCACCCGCGTCAGCGACCCCTACCTCCTGGAGTGGTGGGCTCGCGACTTCGGCGGTTGGCGCAAGGAGTACCGCGCCGAGGCGCTGGCGCCGGTGCAGACGCGGCTCAACTACTACGCATCGTCAAAGCGCGCTCGCGCCATCTTGGGTCAAGCACGCTCCACTATCGACCTGCGCCAGACCATCCTCGACGGCGGCATTCTGCTGGTCTCGACGGCTCAGGGCACGGTCGGTCGCGATGTGTCCGCGCTTGTCGGAGCCTCGTTGCTCAACCTGGTGGACGCCGTAATCCGCGAGCAGGAGCGGTTACCGCAGGCCCAGAGACGCGGTGCGCTGGTCGTGGTGGACGAGATGCAAACGATTCCCGGCGTGCCGTTTGAGTCGATGCTCTCGGAGCTGGGTAAGTACGGCGCGCGGTTCGTGCTCGCGACCCAGAGTCTGCGCAAACTGGATGACCTTTCGCCGACGATGCGGCACACGCTGTTGGCGAATGTCGGCTGTCTGGCCGTGTTCCAGGTCTCAGGCGCTGACGCCCGTGAACTGGTCTGGGAGCTTGGAAGGGAGCGTCTGTCCGAAGAGGATCTGGTCGGTCAGCCGGCGCACCATTGCTATGTGAGGGCCTCGGTTGGGACTGAGCGTCTGCCCGCGTTCTCAATGACTGTGCGCAAACCGGAACTGGGCGATCCCGAACAAGCACTGCGCATCCGCGAGGCGGCACGGGAATATGTCACATCCGCTGACCAACTCGAAGCGCGACAGATCGAGCGTCAGCGTCGACTGATCCAGTTCCAGCAGTCGTTGGCCGAGCGCGAGGAGTCGCAGGCCTCAGCCGAGCCTGACGAATCCAAACCGCGCCGGGTCCGCAGCCGTCGGATGGAGCAGGCCGGATGAAACTCAGTGATTGTCAGTCCGACCTGCTGCACCAGCTCGCGCAGACCCCGTTCGCCGACCGCCTTGAGTTGGCCGCACTGAGCGGCTGGTCGCAGTCGGCTGTCTATCGTCAGATGGCGAAGTTGGAGCAATGCGGTCTGATCGAGCACCTGACTCACGCCACGTCGCTGATCCCGACCACCCGCCGCTATTGCCTCACCGCAGAGGGTGTGCGCCAGCTTGTGCAGGACAACGGAGAGCCGGCGGCGCGGCAACTGCGAGACTGGCCAGTCTCGCAAGAGTGGCGACGGCTGATCCTGCAGCGGCTCGATGCCGCCGCTGTCTTTTATCGGTTGACGACGACAATCGGCGGGTCGCAGCATCCACTGCGATTCCGCTGGTTCCGCGCCCAAGCGATGGACGCGATGATCGAGCTACCGGACGGGCAGAGCGTCGCGCTCGCACGGATCGGGCGTACAGCCGATCGCACCGCAATCTCCAAACGCCTGCGCCGGCTGGATGAGGCCTTGGGAGTGGGCGCCGCGCTGGTCATCCTGCCTGATGAGGTGCGCCTGCGGCATGCGCGGCGCATCGTCGCCGGGTTCTCAATGATGGCCTTCCTCGCCGTCGAACGGGAAGTGGTCAATGCGCACGCCGAGCTTCCAATCTGGCGAATCGAGTCTGGGAACTCCAAGTTCAACCTGAAAGAGGCGCTCAGCCATGCGCTATCAACGCAAAATCTGGTCATCGAGCAGCCACTCAGCAGAATGTCGATGCCGCGTTCGCTCACAGAAACCCGCCCCATTTCGCTTACCGCGACTGAGCAGCGAGCGCTCGACCTGATCGGCGACTGGCCCTGGCTGCGGCCGGCCCATCTCGCCGACCTGCTCGATTGCGGAGAGCGGCGCACAGGTCAAGTCCTGCAATCACTCGAATCAGACGGATTGGTAGTCCGAGGCTTCGCCAAAGGAAAACCTCGATTGGCGCTGTCGGACGCGGGTATCACGCACCTCGCTCGTCGCGATCGCGCTGCCATAGGCATCGCCAACCAGCGTTGGAGCGTCACGACGGTTGACCCGGACCGTCCTATGAGTTGGCGCAACGTCAACGGGGCTCGCTCGCGGCAGCTTCTGCGGCACCTGGAACACACTGAGTCGGTGCACTGGTTCATCGCGCAAGTGGCGCGGCAGGCGGCTGGTTCCGAAAGTGCGGTGAAGCAGCTCGACCCACCCCACCGCGCCTCGCGCTACTTCCGCTTCGAGGGCGCGGTCCGCTCTATCCACCCGGACGCTTACCTCGAAATGCAGACATCCGAAACCCGGCAAGCGTTCTTCCTTGAGTACGAGCGACGCGCGGACCGTCCAGCCACGATGCGAGACCGCCTCGCCCCGTACCTGCGTTACTACTCCACCCACCGACCGCTTGAGGACCACGGGGTCATCCCCGGCGTGCTGGTCGTGTTCGAGGACGAACTCTCGGCGGATCACTTTCTCGGATTGGCTGGGCGGGAACAGTCGAGGAGCGGCGTCAACTTGCCGCTCATGGTCTCGTGCAGAGAGGAACTGGAACGCAGTGGTCCGTTGGCAGACGCCTGGCGCTCACTGCCTGACCGCTCGACAGCAGCTCTACTGTCTGCGAGTCAGGCCGTTCGCTGAAGGTTGTCCTCACCCGAGGAGTCGGTGTCCGGGTTCGGTATGGAGTCTTCGCCGCCGGCTAGGTGAATCCATGTCTCATCGTCGAACAGGATTCCCTGACGGCGGTCGTACAAACGTGGCCTGTCCAATAGGCATTCCAACACATCGTGCTCTGCGGCGAAGTTCAACAACATCAAGAGGTGCGTCGCGTCGGGCTTCGTGCCTCTCCGCCAGCGATGTATGGAGCGGATGTTGAGTCGGGTTTCTCGGGCCAGACCCTTCCAAGTGAGACCTAACGCCTCCCGCAGCCGCTCTAGTCGGTTCGGGAGGTCGTCGGCAAAACCAGATCTCTCTGAGTCAGTAAACCGCTGGGAATCGAACGACACTGAGTTACTCCAGTGTGGATCTCTGACTTGTGACGTACTCATCTCCGATCAGCTCGGCCAACCCGCCGGGCACCTGGGCGGCGAGCCGCACCAACGAGAGCATCGCACCACCATTGGGTGTGCTGCCGCGTCGCCAGCGCAGCAGCTGGCGGCTATCAACTCCGAGTGCGAACGCCATCGCGTCCCAAGTCATGCCGGCTCGCTCCTTCAGACCGAGCAGCCGTTCAGGGAAGTTGCCCGGTAGCTGGGCCTCGCCTCCAACCAGGTCCAGATGGCTAGCGTTGGAACGTCTCCTCATGATCCTGTTCCTTCGAACTTGACGGCATTGACGTCCCCATCGGCGCTCGCTTGTGGCGCGCAGGACTCCAAGTCCCCCTCTTGTTGAGCCAGATGATGCCGCGCGATCAGCCGCGCCAAAATGCGCAGGCCCTCGCGCAGCACCTGCTGTTCCGCTTCGGTCATCTCCTCTGTTCGCATGACCGTCATCCCTCCACTGCACTAGCTGGCTTGAGTGGAGTCGGTGGAAGGTCATGGCACACGCTCCTTACGAAGTACATCAGTTCTGTATAAGGCGATTGTATCCGAGGTGAGCCGATATCTATCATGTCGTTATGACGTCATAACTGACGCTGTGGAAAACCCAATCTATTCGTGATCCCAAACGACGCCCAGGCCACACAACCACTCGTTCAGTCGAGGTTGGTCTAGGTCCGACAAAGCAGGGACGTGGCTATTCGTCCACAGGGCCTGCTATCAGCGGCTGAATCTCACGGGTTCGCACGTCCTCAAAGGCGCGATCTTTCAGCGCATCGACATCAGGGACGAGTACCTCACCTCTGAATCGCGCGCCTGGCCCGTCTCCCCAGCAAATCGCACCCGAGCCGGCCAACTCCGTGAGACCGGCAGCCACCGCCGAGCGTGACAGCGTTGTGAGCCGTCCGAGGTCCTTCTGTCGAATCGAAATCACGCGCTCGGTGCCAAAATCCAGATCGTCGAGCGCCAGTCGCGATACCAACGCCGCCGCCACCCGAGACGCCGGTGCGCCGCTCGTCGCCAGCGACACCCAGTAGAACCGCGCCAACCGGCGCATCACCAGCTCATGCATGCGCTCTCGTACCGTCGGCAGGCGCTCTGTGACCAGGTGGATCACTTCCTTTGGAATCCGCACGATGACAGCTTCGCTGAGCGCCGAGTAGCTCGCCGACCAGCGCTCGGCGCCCATCAGGAACTCGTGCACACCGATCAGAAACGGAGCCGCCAGCTCCGAGTACGGCGACTGCCAGGGTGTCACCACGCCATGCTGAACGAATACCAGATGCGTGAACTCCGACCCCGACCGAATCAGCGGTACCTCAGCCGACGGCTCAGCAAACCGCATCTCGAGCGGCAAGGATGCTTCTGCCAGGACCAACTCCAGCTCCTCCAGCTCGACGCCGTCAAAGTCGAGGCACCGACCGAGTGTCTGGCCAAAGCCTTCTATGTGGATAGTCATGGCGCTAACGACGGCGTTCTAGATGAAGGAGATAATCGGTTAGCTTGCACGAAGTTGTTGCAAGACCTTGCAGGGGGACAGCTCTAGCCATCGCGCTTGATGTCAAGTGGTTAGTTGATTTCTCTGTCGCCGCTCAGCACGGCAGTCCCTCGTTCCGTAAGAGCAACGGCCTCGAAAACCTCCTTGGCAATGCCGTCAAAGACCAACATCTGAAACTCAGAGTCATCCATGTACCTCGTGACCAACTGATCGTTCGCGCCCATTCGCTCGTACATGAGGCGCGTGACCTGAGGGCTGATGACCAGCTTGAAGTTTTCCAAAGAGTTGGCAAGAGCAGTTTTCCGAATCACTTCGTCCTCAACGGCGCTCTCTTTGATCTGCTCGAAGAACAGCCGGTCCGCATCCGTGAACTCAGTGCCGAATCGGTCGTTGAGGTTCTCGATGATCTCCGAGAGCGGAGCCCGCTCTTCTTCGGGATTTGCGGTGCCGACCTCGGTTGGGCTGCTGACGAACTCGGGCGGTCCTTCGGCAATCGAAATTGCTCCTGAAGACTTGCGGGTGAGTCGGTAGAACTCAAGCTCCACATCGTCGCCGATGTCGATGATGTCCTCTCTATCTGGACGCACAGACGGCAAGAGCGCGCGACCGAATGCGGAGAGTCGCTCGTAATCGTGATCGCCGTAGGGAATGATTTGGCTGAGGAAGGCGTACAGACTTAGGAATGCCTGTAAGCGGTCGTGAAACTCCTTCTGGCCCTCGTCGTCCAACTCGCTGAATCGTTCGACTGTTGGTTGCAGCAGTCCGGCTAGTTGGGCATGGACGCTCTTCGCCCCTCCGGGACCAGCCGAGAAGAATGCTTGCGCGAACGCCTCTACTTCGCTCCAGTGGTAGACCTGCGTCTGATCGAGTTGATGCTTCAGTTCTTCCAGCCGGTAGGGATCAGATTCCTCCAGCAGCTGGGTCTGGTCGTAGAAGAGCTTGAATGCCGCTCGAATGTCCTCAGGGTCGTTGACGAAGTCGAGGACGAATGGCGGCTGCTTCCCGGCCGCCATGCGATTGAGACGGGAGAGCGTCTGCACAGCCTGGACGCCGTCAAGGCGCTTGTCGACGTACATCGCCTGGAGCAGCGGTTGATCAAAGCCGGTCTGGTACTTCTCCGCGACGAGCAGCACGTTGTAGTCGGATGAGCCGAATCTCGCCGGCAGCGCAGACTCGCTGATTGGCTTCCCAGAGACGACATCGATGTTCATGCCCGGCTCCGTGAAGTCCTCGCCCGTCTCAGAATCGCGGACTGTCCCGCTGAACGCCACTAGCGGACGAACGTCGTCGTATCCCCGTTCGGCGATGTATTTCATGAATGCCTTCATGTAACGCACCGCGTGCAGCCGCGACGAGGTGACCACCATCGCCTTGGCCCGGCCGCCCATGAGGAACCGCACGTTGTTGCGGAAGTGCTCAACGATCACTTCCGTCTTCTGCGCGATGTTGTGCTCGTGCAGATGCGCGAACTTAGCGATCGCCGTCGAGGTGCGACGCTTGGGTAACTCAGGATCGTCTTCAGCCTCTTTCACGAGTTTGAAGTAGGCGTCGTAGTCGATGTAGTGCTGGAGCACATCGAGGATGAACCCCTCTTCGATGGCCTGGCGCATGCTGTAGAGGTGGAACGGAAGCGGAGTAACATCTGGCGTTGCTTTGCGGCCGAACAGTTCTAGCGTCTTGCCCTTGGGGGTAGCCGTGAAGGCGAAGAACGAGAGGTTCGGTTGCGGGCCGCGTGACTCTACGACCGCGTTGAGCACATCCTCGCCGTCTTCGCTTGCCTCTAGCGCCTCTTCTGCCCGTGAACCGAGGACGCCTTTCATCTCGCGCGCGGACTCGCCCGATTGACTGGAATGCGCCTCGTCAACGATCACCGCATAGCGGCGTTTCGCAATCTCTTTCCGCCACTCTCCCTGTCGCTTAAGATCGGATTCGGAGGGAGCGTCAAGTGACTCGGCGCCTGCAACCGCCAGGAGACCCCTCATGACGAACGGGAACTTCTGCAAGGTCGTGATCACAACCTTGGTGCCGTCGACCAGTGCCTCCGCGAGTTGCTTTGAGCCCTGGTCGATGGGCTTGACGACGCCCTGCGCGTGTTCGATCTGGTAGATCGCGTCCTGTAGCTGACGGTCTAGCACGCGGCGGTCGGTGATCACGATGACGCAATCAAACACCTTCTTATCGGCGTCAGTATGCAAACTCGCCAGACGATGCGAGAGCCAGGAGATACTGTTGGTCTTGCCGCTGCCGGCCGAGTGCTGGATCAGGTAGTTGTGGCCCGCGCCCTCGGCTGTCGCCGTTGCGACGAGCCGGTTGACTGAATCGAGCTGGTGATAACGCGGGAAGATGACGGATTCGCTCTTGACGGTTCGCGCGCCCTTTTCGTCCTCGATCTTCTCCTCGCGCGTCTCGGTGAAGATGTAGGAACCAATGATGTCCAGGAACCGCTCTCTGCCCAGCACCTCTTGCCAGAAGTAGCTCGTCCGATATCCGTCCGGATTCGGCGGGTTTCCGGCGCCGCATTCGATCCCGCCCGGGTTGCTGCCGCGATTGAATGGGAGGAAGCGAGTCTTCTCTCCCCGCAGCCGTGTAGTCATGTGGACTTCGTCCGAGTCAGCGGCGAAGTGGACGAGGGCGCGCTTCTGGAATCGGAACAGCGGGGCGTCGGGATTACGGTCCTGCTGGTACTGGCGGATGGCGCTTTTCCAGGTCTGGCCGGTCATCGGATTCTTAAGCTCGCAGGTCGCGACCGGAATGCCGTTAAGCGACAAGAGCAGGTCGATCTCGTGACCCTGGCCCGGATGGCAGCGGGCCTGCCGAGTCACCGAGAGTTCGTTGCGCTCGAATCGATCCAGCGCGTCTTCATTGAGACCGTGCGCCGGCTTGAAGTAGGCCAGCCGGAAGGTCTGGCCGAAGAACTTGAACCCGTGACGCAAGACGTGCAACGAGCCCTTGTTGTCGAGTTCTTTTAGCAACACCTCGATGATTCGTGTTTCGAGGTCATCCTTGTGCAGTGCCCGCACCTTGTTCCACTGCTCAGGCTGCGTTTCGCGCATGAAGGCGATCGCGGGTTCGGTGAACAGCGCCCGCTCGACATCCCAGTCTTGGCGGACGCCCTTCACCCAACCGGCGTTGAGCAGCATGGCCTCGACGGACGACTCGAACGCCGCTTCCTTGGTCTGTGTGCTCATGCGAACGATCCTCGTTTGTTCTACGGAACTGCATCCAAGATATCGCTGCCTCGAACGGCGTCTTGACGACCTTCCCCGTCGGCGCGACACTTGCAGCTAAGGGATAGAGTGACCGCCATGATGAGATTTGTCTTCGACGAGCACCGTGCGGCCCAAGCCGCTTCGATCCTGCTGGATCGCGCCGGCGGCTCGATGGAGTACATCAAGCTGCTCAAGCTGCTCTACCTCGCCGATCGCGCCGCCCTGATCGAGACCGAAAGGCCGATCACTCTCGACCACTACGCCTCGATGAAACACGGCCCCACCCCCTGCCAGGTGCTCGAGTTGATCTTGCACGAGCATCCGCCCGAAGATTCGATCTGGCATCGCTACGTCAAACGGCGCTACTTCGACGCCTTCCTCTGCGGACAGGTCGAATCCGAGCGGCTCTCGGAGTACGACGTGAGCGTGCTCAACGACATCTACGAGACCTATGGCAAGTTGCGGCCATCACAGGTGGTCAGCCAGACCCAGGCCCTGCCCGAGTGGCAAAATCTGGGCGAGACCGCGATCCCGATCGATCCGACCGACATCCTGCGCTACGCCGGCTACAGCGAGTACGCGATCGAGCTGGTAGCGGACAACGCCGAGGCCGTCTACCAGATGCACACTCAGCTGGTTCGCACCGGGTGAACATCGGCGATACGTTCTTCGGCCTCGACGAGAAGGGGCATCTCTGGATCATCGTGTCCGAAGCTGGCGACGACGGAAGTGTGGCCGCCGTCAACTTCACGACTCATGACCCGGCTAGGCGATTACATTGCGGCACTGATTGCGTCATCGTCGTCCCAAGCGAGCATGCCTATCCCACCCACGACTCCTGCATCTTCTATCTGGGCGCGGCGCTTGCCGACCTGCGCCTCATCCGTGAGCGTGTGGCCAGTGGGCGCTACGAGGCGCACGATCCGGTATCGGCGCCACTACTTGAGCGCATTCAACTCGGCGCCTTAGCCTTCGCCCAGATCCCCGAAGCCGTGAAAGCCGCTATTCGCCGAGACCGGCAGTGACCGAACCCTCGTCTCGAACATCGATCTTACCCGTCACCGCAGCCGTGATGAGGGCAGTGCGGTACTCCTGGTGGCATCTCATCGCAACTTCAGCGCACGAGACTATAGCTGCCACTTTCTCAATCTCGCGAGTGAGAAAACTCACCAGCAATCGCTGCTCGTCAAGAGGTGGCTTCGCAAGTCGGAGACATCCCAAGTCACTTTGGCCTAGTTCCATGAACGTAGAACCTTGTCCCAGACTCTCAAGAATCGATCTGCCAGCCAAGATGACAAAGTAAGCAAACTCACTGTCTATCTCTGCGGTTGGCACCAACGTGCGGCAGCCCTGATTTGTTGCAGATGGATTTGACGTAATGGCCACGTGCCCAATCGGAGCCCTGGTAGACAGGGCGATGGATCCTTCCGGGCAAAGCCGCGCGCTACAACTGTCTAGTCCCTCAGTGGTCAGTTTGCGGTTGCCTTCGCTAATGTACGTTGCCTGGTTCCTTCCAAGATCATCGGGGGTTAGCCAGACTATGTCTCCATCCCAGAACCTGTCCTCGCCGCTCTTTGGCGTACCGCCGTTCATAATCTTGAACCAGCGCTTCAGCTGACCGACCTCCCAATGCTCCAGGACATCACCTATCCACTCCACGCCTGAGGGTTTGAGGCGGGGCGATGGGTCGAGGCCAGCGGCGAGGGCGGCCTCGGGCGGGAGACCGCGCGTCACTGTGCGCGTGATCAGCGCCGTCCGATACTCCTGCAACCGCTCAATCAGCAACCGCTTCTTCGCAATCAGCGAGTCAATCCGCTCCGTCTCCCGGTCGAGGAAAGCAGCAATGTCACGCTGCTCGTCAAGGGGCGGGATGGGAAGCTGCAAGTGCTTGAGTTCACTTGCGTAAATGTGCATGACGGTCACGCCGCGACCCATACAAGACTTCTGGTAGACGGCATGTGAGCAATCGGCAGCGTAACCGAGGAAGGTCGCGTCAATCTCGATAGCTGGACGAAAGAGAATTACATCACCTCCGCAATATGCAGGCTCAGTCAGGAGATTGGCCGCCGATTTCCCGATTTCCTCGATCGTCTCGCCCGATCCTGCAAACAGCAGATCGCCGTAGTGAAGTGGCACATACCGAACTGCGCTCTCTTTCGAAATGCGGGCGCGTGTTTCTCTGATCAGGAATTGATGCTTGGTGTAGAGGTCTCCGTAGCGCACGCAAGGAATTCCATCATCAACTTCGTCCTCCTTTGTTCCGCCTCCACCCTTCGAGAACGTGCCTATGCGGCCGAGTTCCACCAGAGTCCAGTGTTCCGGAACATCGACTAACCAGTTGAGCCCTGACGCGCGATTTGTGGAGTACGGACACATGGTTCACTGCCTAGGGTCTCTTACATGAAGATCAATCAACTCTCCCAGATAAGGAGCACTGATGGCGTAGTTGATCCGCTTTTCCCCAAGATGCACCAATACGCGGATCAAGTTTTCCAATCGCCTCTTGCCAACCTCCGACACGGGATCGAGTTCTCTGGTTTCCTTCGCGAGATACTCAGGTCGATCTAGTTCCCACACCACAGTCTCGGGCTGATCTGGCTCCATCGCTGCACTTGCCGGCTGATCTGACTCCCCCATAGCTTGCAACAGCTTCAGCTGACGCATCGCTGTGGAACCGTCATCGGAGTAGTAGATTGCAGCTTCGAGGTAATCGCGCTGCCACTCTTCGTCTCTCCCTAGCCGCTGCACCTCGCTACCTTTTGATATTCGTCGCTCGTTCACGTAATCCACAAGCGCTGCTCCTCGCACCTTGCCTTGAACAAATCGCTGATAGAGACCGGGATTACTGATTTTCACGGCTACAAGAAGGGCGAGCACCTCCGGGAAGGTGGTATGACCCTTCTGCAGTCCCTTACCCATCAAGGCGACTAAGCGCAGGCAGTAGTCCATATCGCGAAGTGAGAGACCCATGTGCCCGAGGGCAATGGGCAGGACATCCGATAGTGTGTTGAACTCTTCGTCGTGAAATCGACTCCCCTGACTCTTGCTGAGTTCAGAGAAGAAGGAATCCAAACAGTACGCCTTTACGAGATGCGCGCAGAACTTCACTGGATCAGCGTCCGGCAGAATAAGCTCCATGTCGAAGAAACGTCGCAGGTACATGCCAGCGTCGATCTCGCCATAGATCGACTCCAGCGACTTCACCAGTTCGCCCCGATTTATCCCAAAGACGAACACAATGTTCGGCACATCGAAGAGGTGCTTGACCCGCTCCAACAGCTCGATCGCGAATGTAGGGCGACATCTATCCAGCTCGTCGATGATGAAAACTAACGGTTGGTCGGACTCTCTCCTGACGAGAGCAGCCAAGTCCGTGAGTCGCTCACGGATCTCCCGCTTTGTCCTCAACTGGGTTCTGTAGTCGGCGAGAAGATCTTTCCGACTCAGATCCTCCCTCTTCAACGAAACGCCCAAGAGCCTGCCGGTGAGAATCGGTAGCGCAACCTCACCGATTCGTGCAGCCATCGCTTTGAGCTTCCCTTCCTGGAAGTGCTCAGTGAGCTGACCGATGATCGCCAAGAGAGGATCTTCGCAGAAATCGTCTTCCCAAGCATTGAAGTAGATGGCCTGGTACCTGCTATTGACCAAATCCTGCTGCCAGCGTTTCAACAGAAAGGTCTTGCCTGTTCCCCATCGCCCATCCAGGCTGATGACGAACGGCGCTTTCTGGTCTTCGATGACCTTCGTCAGGCGATCGGCGATCTTCTGACGATCAAGTGCGTCGTCAGTCCAAGGGGTAACGACATTGATCCTCGCCTCTTCCACCTTGAGTGGCGGCGGCTGCGGGCGAGCCTCTTCCGGAGCAGGTTCAGCAATCATCAGTACAGCACACAGGAGATTCAGCCCGCTCGGACTGCTTGCAGGGCGGGCACTTCGATCTCAACCGAACTGAACGTCGTCGAGATAGTCGGAGGGGCATCGCCGTATTCATCTGGTGCCTCTGCGTCGAACTCGGCAAGTGCCTGGCTGTAGTGCGCGATTGCGTCGTCGATCGACATCGTCGGTTCGGGTACGGGGTCGCCGTCCTCGACCAGGAACTGAATGTGAGCGGTCAGCGCTTCGCGGATCATCGCCAGCATCTCGTCCCATGTCAAGGCTGTGCTTACGCAACCAGGCACATCCGGGGCATATGCCGCGTAGTTGTTCGGCGTCCGCTCAATCACGACTGCGTAGGTCAGCTTCATCGCGCCCTCCGGCGGAATCCCGCCTGTCGCTGAATGTTGATCCACGTGCCCTTCGGCAGGTCGTCTCCCAGGTTGCCGGGGATCGTGACCTTGCCTGACTTCACGGGGTGACGAAACTGGCGATGGCTACCCCGCGTTTGGACATGGTACCAGCCGTCACGTTCGACCAGGCGGATGGCAGTTCTCACGGTTGGCACGCCGCGCACCTCCCGTTTCTCGGCGGGTCGATGCGCCCGCCCACGAGCGTCAACTCCTCACCATGTCGGACAGCAACCCCGCGATCTCCGCCTCCAACGACTGAATGTCCGACTCGATCTCCTCCAGCGGACGCGGCGGCTCGTAGACGTAGAAGTGGCGGTTGAGCGGTATCTCATAGCCGATCTTCGTCTTGCTCTCGTCGACCCAGGCGTCAGGTACATGCGGCAACACCTCGTGCTCCATGTACTCGTCAATCTCCTCGCAGAGCGGGACGTTCTCAGTGTCGCGCAGGTCTGGATCCGGCTCGAGATTGCCGCGTTGGTCACGGCAGATTTCGGCGTCCATATCGCGTTCCGACAAGGCCGCAAGGACTGCCTTGCGCTCAGTCGCTGACAGTTTCATTCCGCAGGCCTTGACTGCATCGGTCAACGCTGAGATGAACATCTCGCGGTCGTCGTAGACGGCCCCGTCGGTCTCCTCCTGAACCGCCTTAACCAGCTCGCGAATCGCTTGCTGCCGTGCCAAGCCGGCGGATACCTCGTCGTCATGCGCGGGACCGGCTCGCTTCTTACTCTTGGCCAGATTCTGGAAGGCTCTCTCGTCCTCAAGTCGCGATATGCGCTCGGAAGCGGCAGCGAAGTTCAACCGCAGCGGACGCTCGACTGTGATTTTCTGGTAGCCGAAGTCCTCGTTGGCGAAAACCTTGCTCACCACTCGCGGTCGCAAGCGCGTCTCGTGCGTGACGGGGTCTTCGTAGGGCAGGTCGCGCGTTTCGCCGCCTTCAAAGTTTCCGTGAATGCAAGTCAGGTCAGAAATCTGTTCGTCCGACAGCTCGTTGCGCTTGTTGCCCAGGCTCTTGCGCATTTTGACAAAGAATTGGCGGCCGTCGACGAGCTGCACCTTGCCGCGCCGCCGTTCCTCCTTGCGATTGGTCAGAATCCAGATGTAGGTCGAGATGCCGGTGTTGTAGAAGAGCTGGTCAGGCAACGCGACAATCGCTTCGAGCCAGTCGTTCTCGATGATCCAGCGGCGGATGTTGCTCTCGCCGCTGCCAGCGTCGCCTGTGAACAGCGGCGAGCCGTTGAACACGATCGCAATTCGGCTGCCGCCCTCGCCTTTCTCGTCGACGGGCTGCAACTTCGAGATCATGTGTTGCAGGAACAGCAGCGACCCGTCATTGATGCGCGGCAGTCCAGCGCCGAAGCGGCCACCGAGACCCATCGTGTCGCGTTCCCGCTCAATCGCCAGACGTTGCTGTTTCCACTCCACGCCGAACGGCGGATTGGCGAGCATGTAGTCGAAGGTCCATTTGGTGCCGTCGGGCTGGAACTGGTAGTGGTCGTGCGTGAAGGTGTCGCCAAGAATGATGTTCTCAGCGTTCTCTCCCTTGAGCAGCATGTCCGATTTGCAGACAGCCCACGCGTCGTCGTTGTAGTCCTGCCCAAAGAGCACCGGCAGCGATTCGACGTTGTGCTCGCGCAGGAACTCTTCCGCGACTGAGAGCATGCCGCCAGTGCCACACGCTGGATCGTAGATCCGCTTGACGACGTGGCTCTTGCCGAGGTCGGGTTCGTCCGACAGCAGGAGGCTGACCATCAGGCGAATCACTTCACGCGGAGTGAAGTGTTCGCCCGCCTCTTCATTCGCCTGTTCAGCGCCGACGCGAATGAGTTCCTCGAAGACGTATCCCATCTGGACGTTGTCGACGCGATCAGGCGAGAGGTCGATGTTGGCGAACGCCTGCACCACCTGAAACAGCAGATTCTTCTCATCCATCCTGGCGATCTGCTCGCCGAATGAGAACCGCTCCATCACTGTCCGCACGTTCTCCGAGAACTCCGCAATGTAAGCGTTCAGATTCGGGGCGATTTGATTCGGATCGTCAAGCAGCCGCTGGAAATCAAGCCGAGAGGTGTTGTAGAAGTCGTGACCCGACGCGCCCTTGAGTGCGAAGTCCCGCATGGTCTGGCTCTGGCCTTTGGTCTTCTCCGCGGCCGCAAGCATGTCCTCCTTGGTCGCGGCCAGCACGCAGTCGAATCGACGAAGCACGGTCAGCGGCAGGATGACCTTGCGGTACTCGTTCCGCTTGTACGGCCCGCGCAGGAGGTTGCAGATGTTCCAGATGAAGCTGGCCAGTTCGGCGTGGGTTCGGGCATTCATGCAGGCATATTCCTCGTTCGACGGCAGGGTAAGGCAGGGCGATTCAGTGGGCTCATGTCTGCAAGGCATAGCATGTCTCCAAGTCCGCTCCCCCCAGTCATCCAGGAATCTAGAATGTTCCGAACAAGGAGCGTGGCACTCCGTTGCTCGTCAGGCCGAGAGGAGCACCCCATGAAACACCAACTGACCCCATCCCAGTTGCCCTCTATGCCCGCATACGCCAGCGTCCGCTCGACTGATGTGATCGCGGCACTGCCGCCGTCGCTCGTAACGACTTAGCGAGTATCGAGTCCAAGCACCACCTCCGCATCTGCCGCCCCGTCGGATACGGGACTTGCAGCCAATAGTGTGCGCTCACGATCGCAGCGAAGCATATGATGACCATGTGGAACGCTCCGAACTTGACCAGCTCATCGCGCTCGGAGAGGGCTTCACGACGGAGTTCAAGCGGGCCATGCCTTCCGACCTGGGCCGCGAAATCTGCGCCTTCGCCAACTCCAGCGGCGGCGTCATCCTGATCGGGGTAGACGACGCCGGCGAGGTAGTCGGTGTCGAGGATCACAATCGAGTCAAGTCGCAGGTCCAGAGCCATGGTCGGAGCGCTGATCCTCCGATAGCGGTGGACGTGGAGAGTGTTGACGAGGTTCTTTGTGTGACTGTGCCGGAGCAACAAGGTAAACCCCATTCGTTCGGAGGGCGCTTCTTCATCCGCGAGGGCGCATCAACCCAGCAG
This sequence comes from Dehalococcoidia bacterium, assembly GCA_964291515.2. Lineage (GTDB taxonomy): Bacteria > Chloroflexota > Dehalococcoidia > Bin125 > Bin125 > Bin125. The sequence goes on along the minus strand of OZ219805.1, from coordinate 1,796,589 downwards.
CTCTCTCGCGACGAGATCAGAGACTTCTTCTTCAAAGAGGGATTGATCCGGCTGGACGAGACCCCCTGCGACACCTTCGACCCGGCGGTGGAGCTCACGCCAGAGCGATGGCAGGAGTTTGCCGCTCACGCCGGGATCGAGTCCACCCTGGATCCTGTTGCGGTGTTCGAGAACCTGCGCTTACTCAAGGATGGGGCAATGACGCACGCGGGCGCGTGGGTGCTGGCCGACGACATCACACGGTTCACGCTTCAAGCAGGCGTGACGTGCGCCGTGTTTCGCGGCACAACAAAGACCCACATCGTCGACCGCAGAGACTTCAATGGCAATCTCTATGCCATCTACCAGGACGTGATGGAATACTTCCAGACCAGACTCAATGTTGCCTTGATTCCAACCGCACAAGGCAGAGATGAGCGACTGGAACTGCCCGAAGCTGCTCTGCGAGAGGCGTTGGTCAACGCTATCGCTCACCGAGATTACCGGCACTCGGCCAAAGTGCAGGTCTATATTTTCCAGGATCGAGTTGAGATCGTGACTCCCGGCGGGCTGCCGGCAGGCATGAGTGAAGCGGACTTGGGCAGCAAGAGCGTGCCTCGCAATCCCCTGCTGTTCAACGTCCTGTACCGGATGAGGCTCGTCGAGCAGATTGGCAGCGGCATTCGTCGCATCATCGACGCATGCGAGGAGCATGGTATCGAACCACCCACGATGCAGGTATCGGATGACTGGTTCACTATCTCCTTCGAGCGACCCGCGGACGCTACCCCACATGTGACCCCGCAAGTCACCCAGCATGTGACCCCGCAAGTCACCCCACAAGTCCAGCAGCTTCTTTCTGCCTTCCTCGGCAGCATGAGCCGATCTGAGTTGATGGAGGCGCTGAGCCTAGCCGACCGGAACCACTTCACTGCTGCTTATCTGAGGCCCGCGCTCGAAGCTGGCTTGGTCGAAATGACTCTGCCAGAAAGGCTTCGAAGCCCCGCCCAGCGCTATCGCCTTACTCCAATGGGTGTAGCGACTCGTGACGTCAATCGCTCGACTCAGACTGGATAGCTTCACCATCCACTTGGTGAACCAGCCGCCGGCGCAAAGTACACTGTTTCGAACAAGGAACGCGGCACACCGTCGCCTGCCCTTCGATTGGAGCACCCCATGAAACACCAACCTGACCTCATCCCAGCAGCCCTCTACGCCCGAGTCTCCTCGGACCGTCAGGATGTCGACCTCTCAGTCGCCGCTCAGCTGCGAGCCCTGCGCGACTTCGCTGAGCGCAACGGCTACGTCGTCGCACGCGAGTACATCGACGAGGCCGAAAGTGGTCGCGTCGCTGACCGGCCGCAGTTCCGCAAAATGCTTGACGAGGCCAGCGTAGCGGATGCGCCGTTCCAGGAGATTCTGGTCTGGAAATTCTCGCGCTTCACTCGCAAGCGTGAGCACGCCGTGGCGTTCAAGTCGATGCTCAGGCGGCGCGGGATTCGGGTGACATCGATCACCGAGCACGCCGATGACACGCCAACCGGCAAGCTGATGGAAGCCATCATCGAGTCGGTCGACGAGTTTTACTCCGAGAACCTCGCTCAGGAGGTCACGCGCGGAATGCGCGAGGCGGCTGCGCGGGGATTCTTCCTCGGCTCGCGCGCGCCTTACGGCTACAGGCGAGTGAAAGTGCAGGACGGCGCGAAGGAGCGGCCGACACTGGAGATTGACTCCGCGACAGCGCCAATAGTGAAAGAGATGTTCGAGCGCTCGGCTCGCGGGCAAGGTCTGAAGGAAATCTGCCAAGACCTACACGAGCGTGGCATCACCAAGGGTGGCAAACGCTGGCAGAAGAACATGCTGCATTACGTGTTGACCAACGAGGCCTACACCGGCACTGCTGTTTGGGGAAAGACGACCAAGGAAGGGCAAACACCTGATCCTGTGCGCGTCGCTGAGGCCTGGCCTGCAGTTGTGTCGCGCGAGCTGTTCGATGCGGTGCGAGCTGGCCTCCGCGCGCGAGCGCCGAAGGTCCAGTCGCCGGCGCGCACCGGCAGTAAGTTTCTGCTGAGCGGTCTGCTGCGCTGTGGCGTCTGCGGCAAGCCGTACACAGGTCAAAGCGCCAAGAGTGGTCAGTTCGCTTACTACGTTTGCAACAAGCTGCTGAAAGAAGGCGCCGGTGTTTGCGACGCTCGTTACCTAAACGCACCGCGCATCGAGGACCAGGTCGTTGGCAACATCATGGGTCGCATCCTCAACGAGCAGACCATTACGGAGCTCGTGCAGATGGTCGCAGAGGAAGTCGACGCGATGGCTGAAGAGCGAGCATCGGACTTGGCGATCGTCGAGTCGGACTTGGACGACATCCGCCGCCGGCTGGAGAAGCTCTACGACGCCCTGGAAAACAGCGACCTGACCTACGAAGCGCTCTCGCCGCGAATCCTCAAGCTGCGACAGCAGGAGGATCAGTTCGCCGCAGCCAGGGACGACGCCGCCCGTCAGTTGGAACAGCGACGTGCCGACCTTCCCTCGACCCCCGAGATCGAGCGGTACGTCGCCGAGTTCCGCGAGTTCCTGCAAGCTGGCACCATTCCAGAGCGCAAGGCGCTGATCCGCAACTTCGTCAAAGGCATCAAGGTCAATGGGGATGAGGTATCGATTCGGTACACCATCCCCATGCCCTCCGACGGCGCCACCCAAGACCAAGAATCAGTTCTCGATTTCGTCCAGTCAGGCCCACCAACACGTACCGATTTGCGAACTCCTTCCTTTAGACCCACCTCAGCGGAATCCGAGCGGCCGATTGGGCTGTCTTCGGGCATGGGGATCGTGTAGCGGATCACCGCTCGACCGGGCTTGACCTCGATGCGTTGGATGAAGGTGCGCAGGAATGCGCGCGTCTCGGTCAGCTCACTGGTGAGCAGATATTCGGACATCTCCTCGGCGAATGCCGCGATCATGTCCTCGGAGTCGAGCAGCTGCCTCCGGTCCGCCAACGTCCTTCGGGCCGTCTCGGCTGCGACCTCCAACTGCTCCTTGCGACGCTTGCGTTCGCGGATGCGGTCGGCGGCATCTGACATCTCGAGGTCGGTCGTCTCGACCATCCGCCAGATGCGGTCTAACGCCTGTGTGACTTGTGCCAGCTCGTGCTCGGCCGATTCCAGCTTCTGGTGCTGTTCGCGTGCCAGACCATCCATCTCCTCACCAACCATCTTAACGAGTTCACGGATGTTGCTCTCGGTCAGGATGTGCTCACGCAGCTGCTCGATGATGGTGCGCTCGAAATCCCGGGCGCTGAGTCGCGGCGTCTCGCAAGTCTCCGTTCCCTTCTTGATTTTCGACTGACACACGTAGTACGAATACTTGCCGCCTTTTGCCTCGGCGCCCGACATACTCACATTGCACAGCTCACAGCTGAGCAGGCTCGACAATAGGTACGGACTCGACACACGACGCGGATTGACATGCTTCGGAGCACGCGACTTCAATAGTCGCTGGACGTACTGATACTCGTCGCGAGTCACGATGGCCGGGTGCGCATCTACAACGCGGATAGGTTCACCGCCGTCCTTGGCGTTCTGCCCCCAGACGAGCGTCCCGGTGTACGCCTCGTTGTTGAGCAGGCGGTGCACCGTGGTCTTCAGCCAAGGCTTGCCGTTGGTCGTGGGAATGCCTTCATCGTTGAGCACGCGGGTGATGTCGAGCACGCTCTTGCCGTTGATGGCCATGTCGAAGATGCGGCGCACGATGTCGTCGACGGGAGGATTGAGTTCGAGCCTCGGCCGCTCTTTGCCACCATCCTGGACCTTCACGCGCTTGTAGCCATACGGCGGCCGACTCGCCACCCAGAACCCGCGCGAGGCAGCCTCGCGCATTCCGCGCGTGACCTCTTGCGCCAGATTCTCCGAGTAGAACTCATCGACCGACTCGATGATCGCTTCCATCAGCTTGCCGGTGGGCGTGTCATCGGCGTGCTCGGTGATTGAGGTCACGCGGATCCCGCGCCGGCGCAGCATCGATTTGAAAGCCACTGCGTGCTCGCGTTTGCGTGTGAAGCGCGAAAACTTCCAGACCAGGATCTCTTGGAAGGGTGCGTCCTGTTGCGCAGCCTCGTCCAGCATCTTGGTGAACTGAGGACGGTCGGAGGTTCGACCGGACTCCGCCTCATCGATGTATTCGCGTGCGACGACGTAGCCGTTGCGCTCGGCGAAGTCTCGTAACGCTCGGAGCTGTGCCGCGACGGAGAGGTCGACATCCTGCCGGTCAGAGGAGACGCGCGCATAGAGCGCGACCGGTGTCATTGGCTGTGCTGGTTGCATGGGATGCTCCTCGTGCGGCACCGATTGATGCGCCGCGTTCCGTGTTCGAAACAGCGTAATCGATCGGGCCGACTCTGACACTGGCGCAGGCGTCCACTTGCCGCGACATCGAAGTGGCTCAGGCAACGCTTCGTCCCTGCGAATTGAGTCTGTCAAGGGCCCGGCGGCGAGGCGAGGCTCGAAGACGCCCCGCCTCAGCTGCTGCAACATTTGTCCAGCGCTCGGCAATGCGGCCCTGACAGGAGATTGCAAAATGCAATCGAGTGCAATCTGGTGTCCGGCCAGATTGCACTCGGGGGCTGTGGTGCGGTGTAGAACAGAGTTTCGTCATTGTGGACAGCGAGGACAGGCCGGCAACGGGTGGGGCGGGGCGCCCTCCCTACAGGAAGTGTTCAGCACGGGTGGTTGGGGCACTGAGGAACAGGCCAAACTGGTGCAATCGGTGTCGTTCTGGGCTGGTTGCGCCCCATGCGCGCCAGCTCCGACCGAGGATGCCATGCTCTGAAAGAGCACCGAGGTGCGTGCTCAGAAACGGTGCAGGACTGACCTGTTCGGCAGTGTCGAGGAAGGTCGTTTCGGCTTGCTCGGACTCAAAGACGAACAGCACCAGCGGCAGCTGCCCACTATGGTCGGGCCGGATGTAGTCGCTCTGGAAGTAGCGCTGGTAGGCGCGCAGACGCTCAGGCACCCGCTTCGGTGTGGTGGCGCGACGCTCGAACTCGAGAAGGCACCATTGCCATTCTTCGCCAGTTCGGAGCTGGAACGAGGCGTCGGGGTAGAGCATGTAGCGCGTGCCGCTGTGCTCGTAGCTGATCTGCGAGCGATGAGTCGGTAGGAGGTCGAGGATCTCGTGGTCGGGGGAACGGGCTGCTTCAGCGCTCAGATTGGCACAGAACTCCGTGATTCCAGCTTGGTGTCGATGCTGATTGGCCATGGTCTGCAACGCGGAGCCGATGTAGCCCTGTTCATCTCGCAGCGGCGTCCAGCGGTCCAGGGTCGGCCCGACGGAAGCGCGGTCGCGACGAGCGAGGTACGTCAGTCCCTTGTCTGACAGTGCGTAGCCGAGTTCCTCGCGTTGGACGAGGCCTCGGTCTCGTAATGAACGCAACACGTGATTGGCCTGACGCTTGCTGACGCCGCCCATCAACCCAGCCAGCTGCTCCGCTGAACAGAACGGCCAGTTGGCGAGGAGGTCGAGCACCTGCTTCTCGGCACGGCTCAAAATGAGTGACAGCGCCCGCTCCAGCTGCGTGGTTGCGTCCGGCAGGGATGCGCGAATGGCAGGCGCAGACCGCCGCGTCCGCGAGCCATTGATCTTGGGATACGCCTCACCCAGCCGCTGTACGTGTTTGACGATGCTGGGCAGCGATGCTTCGGGTTTCAGCGTTGGCGTTGAGGCAAAGCCATATCCGCCTTGCTGCCAGACTTCGTACCTCCCCTTGCCGACCATGACCTCACCCATCACCGCGACGAACGTTTGTCGATGCAGCGATGGGTCGGCGATCGTACGAAGGACACGCCGCATGTCCTGCTCCGAATCGACGAGGATCAGCGTGACCAAGGGCCGCTTGCCGACGTCCATCCGCTCAATCGTACGGATGCGGTAACGCAGACTGGCATGACTCAGCATCGGGCCCTGTCGCACGAGACCGATCGAGCCGCCGGACATGCGCAGCAACAGGTCGTACGGACCTGAACGGCAATGCTCGACCGCCACGGGCGATTCACCAGCCCGCAACTCCGCAATCATCTCCGCCACTCGGTACAGCAGCGCCACCGAGTCCAACCGTTCAGCCAGGACCCGGAACCACTGTCGAGACACGGGGTACAGACCCAGCAGTCGCTCGCATCGTGTCTCGCCACCCGCAGCAGCGACAACGCCCTCGCGCGTCGGAACGAACCGCTGCTGGGGCCGTGCTCCGAGTATCTGCAATCGATGCGCACGCGACTCAGCCAGTCCACGTTTCAACAACCGTACAAGCCGTTCTCGGATTGTGTTCGCCGGCAGACGAATGAACGCTGACAGTTCGCCGACCGTCGCAAACGGCGTGTGGCAGAGGACTTCCAGCGTCTCTGCATCGGCCGGTGTGAGCCGACGACGTGCTGCGCCCGACCGCCGTTGCGCACCGGTGTCGTCTAACCGCTCTGTGTCCCAGTGCAACCGTCCAATCGAGTCGCCGACTTCGGCAGTGACAGCAGCAACGAGCCGAGGGCTGACGTGGTCCTTCCACAGCAAGCGCCACAGCGTGTAGCGCGACACGCCGTACTGCTCCGCAGTCTGCTGCTGGCCATGTCGCTCGGCGTGGCTCCGCAGATAGTCTCGGACGGCGTTCAGTAACTCCGGGTCATGCGGTTGCGTCACGCCTACTCGACTCTCTCCTGTCATGGAGTGTTGATTCGAGTGTGTACCCAGAATCCCAACCTCCACAATGGCGCGCGCGTCGGGTTCGAGTGGCGCAGCGCGATATCCTGTCACCACAGATACACAACATCGAGGATGCGGATATGACCCTCCAACGACCCGCCGACGAAGTCGCCCGCCTCGGTGACGAAATCTACGAGCGCGAAATCCGCTCCCAGGTCGAGGCCGACCACCACGGCGAAATTATCGCCATCGATGTCGACAGCGGCTGCTGGGGCCTCGGCAAGACAGCACACGAGGCACGGGCGCAGCTAGATCAACAACAGGCCGGCGTCACAGATGTCTGGGGTGTGCGAATCGGATTCCGTGCGATTCATCACTTCGGCGGACGCCCGATTCGGATTGATCAGTGATCACTGGTCGCGTAACCGCCTACTACGAGGCGGTCGTCACGCTCATTCTGCGAGGGCCGACTGGTCAGACACGAGAGATTGAGGCAATCGTTGACACCGGATTTACAGGGTTTCTGACGGTGACTCCGGCAATGGTCGCAGCGTTGGACTTGCCATTCCAGATCATGGGGCGCGCAACATTGGCAGACGGACGCGAAACCACGTTTCCAATGCACGCGGTCACCGTGATGTGGGACAGTCAGGCAGTAACCGTCGACGCTGAAGCCGCCGACACAACACCTCTTGTCGGCATGCGTCTGTTGGACGACCATCGACTCTGCGTAGACATTCATGATGGCGGCCGCGTGACCATCGAGCGACGGTTCTGAGCTGTGCATCCAGCCTTTGGCCTATCGGACTTCAACGTTGCATGGTGAGCCAATCTTCCACACTCAAACCTCGGGACTCACATGCGCGGAGAACGATTTCCGCCGCCACCCAAGCGTCTTCGACGGCCACATGATGCCGAAACTCGATCCCCAACATCGCAGCGAGTGCGGCAAGCGACCAGCCGCCTCTACTCTGCTGCTGAGGCCAAGTCCGGCGTGCGATCACTGCGCTATCGAGCCATTCAGCCTTGACTTGGGGTAGGTGATACTTGCGCATCGCGCCCTCCAACGCGATCCGGTCGAATGACGTATGGCTGACAAGGATGGCACCCTCAATCTGACTGGAGAGTTCATCATAGACGTCGGGAAGCCGTGGGCTGTGGCAGACCGTCTCTTCGCTGATCCCGTGGATGGCAATGTTGGCGGTACGGAATCGTGTCTCCGGGTTCAGCAGGGTCTGCCACTCCTCACAAATCTCGCCGTTGCCGACATGCACGACGCCAATCTGGCAGATGCTCGCGGGATCGGCGTTAGCCGTCTCCACATCGATCGCGCTGAAGCTCGCCTGCTCCATGGTGTCCTCAAGGGTGATCACGGCCTGACGCGCGGGGCCAGGAGCAATACTCTAGTTTCGCCGAATCGTAGCGGCGCGGAGGAGCGACTGCCGTGTCAAACGATGAGTTCACAGCCGCTCAGCGGCCTCGTTATCTGGATCAGTTCTGGGCAAAGGCGCTACCTCAGCGAACACAGGGGCCGGAACGAATTCACCTGCTCGAACACCATCTCGCCGACGTGGGCGCCTGCCTGGAGGCGCTACTGCGCCAGCCCACAATTCGCCGACGCTTGGCGCGTACGGCGGGCCAAGAAGACCTGAACGCGTCTACGACAGCGAGGCTGTGTGTGTTCGCGGCGTTGCACGACATCGGGAAAGTCAATGTGGGCTTTCAGACGCAGGTCTGGCGGCACGCAGAACTGCCGGAGCAGCGGCCACGCCGAGCCGGGCACACACTCGACCTCATACCCGTGTTGACTGGCAAAGATGAAAGAGCGGAGTCTTGGTTTTTCAATGCCCTGGGGTGGGACGAGCTAACGCAGTGGGACGAGAGGGGCGGCGAAGCGGTCAGCGATTTGCTGATCGCCGCGTTGTCGCATCACGGACTGCCCCTGCAGCTTGACGGCGGCCGCGAGCCCAACCCAACGATCTGGCGCCCCTACGAACAGCTCAATCCAGAGCATTACGTTCGCCGCATTGGACTCCTGCTGAAGGATTGGTTTCCGGTCGCCTGGGATTCGGCAGCGCCGCCATTGCCGGGGGCTCCGGCCTTCCAGCACATGTTTCTCGGCCTATGCACGCTGGCTGATTGGATCGGCTCGAACGAACATTGGTTTCCGTTTCATGCCGAGCCGTTGGACGAGTATTTCAGCCTTGCTCAAGCGCAGGCGCAAGCAGCGATCGCAGAGATCGGATTGGACATCACGGGACAGCGCCGCGCCTTTCGTGATCGAGAAGCTTTGCCCGGTTTCGCCGAGTTGTTCGGCATTCTCGACGCGTCAGCGAACGCTATTCAGCGGCAAGCCGCACTTGACACGGCGACGGAGCAGCCGCTGATCGTGATCGAGTCGGAGACCGGTTCGGGCAAGACTGAGGCGGCGCTGTGGCGCTTCATCCGCATGTATGAAGCCGAACTAGTGGATGGCCTGTACTTCGCTCTCCCCACCCGCTCTGCGGCGACCCAGATGTATCAGCGTGTGCGTCGTTTCGTCGATGCGGCATTTCCGGACAAACATCGCCCTGACGTGATTCTGGCTGTGCCCGGCTATGCGTCCGCGAGCGGTGAGATGGGTCAGGCGTTGCAACCCTACGAGGTCTGGTGGGACCAATATCTGGACGACGCGATAAGCGGGCGAAGATGGGCAGCACAGGGATCCAAGAGATATCTGGCCGCGCAGATCGCAGTTGGAACCGTGGATCAGGCAATGCAGGCGGCGCTCAAAGTCAAGCACTCGCACATGCGCGCCGCGTGTCTGGCCCGCAATCTGCTAATCGTGGACGAGGTACATGCTTCCGATACCTACATGGCCGCCATCCTGCGCTCGTTGCTAGAAGCTCACCTCGGCGCAGGCGGACACGCAGTGCTGATGTCGGCCACCCTTGGTTCGACAGCGCGGCGAAGGTGGCTGACAGCCGGAACTGCTGCCGGCGCGAGCGATCTGCCGCTAGAGGAAGCGATTCGTGTTCCGTACCCGGCAGTAAGCATTCCGTTGGATTCGACTGAACAGGTGCTGGGCGTTGGAGAGAACGGGCGTGAGAAGACTGTCCAGGTCGATGCTCTGCCATTGATGGAGCAATTCGGGCAGGCGGCCCAGCTCGCCCTCGACGCTGCGCGCGAGGGGGCAAAAGTTCTGATCGTGCGCAACACAGTGGATTACGCAGTTCGCACACAACGAGCGGTGGAGGGTGCCGCCTTGGGTCGTGCAGAGACGTTGCTCTTCAATTGCGGAGGGGTTGTCACGCTCCATCACGGTCGCTTCGTACCAGGCGATCGCGCGCTGCTCGATCGGGAAGTCGAGGCCCGGCTGGGCAAGCGTCGGCCCGAGCGAGGCGTGATCGTGGTCGGGACTCAGACGCTGGAGCAGTCGCTGGACATTGACGCCGATTTGCTGATCACCGATCTCTGTCCGTTGGATGTGCTCCTGCAACGGATCGGCAGACTTCACCGTCATCCGCGAGACGACCGTCCAGGGGCTCATCGTCAGCCAGTTTGCATCGTCCTCCTCCCCGATTCCGATGATCTCGCACCTCTGCTGAAGCGAGGCATCAATGGCCTCGGTCAGTACGTATACCAAGACCTTCGCATTCTCGAAGCGACGCGCCGGCTCATCCTTCAGCAACCACAGTGGGTGATACCCGGCATGAACCGAGAACTCGTCGAGCGGGCCACACACCCAGAAGCGCTGGAAGCCATCGTTGCGGAGTTGGGGGCGGACTGGCGCGTGCACGCGAACGAGTTGGAGGGAGGAATGTTGGCGGAGGGTCTCTCCGCGCGCAGTATCGTGGTGCGGCGCGACGCTGCGTTCTGTCGTGACAACCGAGACGTACTGTTTGGGTCGGTGGAAGAGCGCATCCGCACGCGCTTGGGTGACGAGGGGATTGAGTTCGATTTAGACCCTCCGCAGCAGAGTCCGTTTGGAGCAGGTCTGATCGAGCGAATCTCCGTCCCTCGACGCTGGCTCGGTGATTCCTGGGAGAACGCCTCTCTATCGGTAGACTCCGATCCAGCTGGATTTACGCTCCGTGTCGCTAACCGCTACTTCAAGTATGATCGACTCGGCCTACGGAGTGAACCGGTGTCCTCATGACGCCGCCCTTGGGTCTACGCGAGTCAGAGTGTGCCCGGAGCAACTTCGGTGTTCAACCTTCTGACTGAGCCACTGATTCGCTTTGACTCGGAGAATGGTGAGCGCGTTTCAGCGTGTCTACCCGAGGTCTACGAGGCTCTGATGGCAGATAAGGTGGCGTCGTTTCCGGCGCTGCGACCGCATCAGCGCCACGCTTGGCACGCGTTTCTGGTGCAATTGGGCGCGTTGGCGATGCACCGCGCTGGTTTGAGCGACGAGCCGCCTCACGCGCCGAACGAGTGGGCGTCACTGATTCGGGGGCTGACTTCTGAGTACGAGGACGACGCACCGTGGCACCTGGTCGTTGACGATCTTACCCAGCCGGCGTTCCTGCAGCCTCCAGCCGCATCGTCGGACCTGATGAAGGAATTCAAGAACGTTGTGGTTGCGCCGGACGAGTTGGACATGCTCGTCACCTCGAAGAATCATGACGTGAAAGGCGCGGTCGCAGAGGAGGCAGGAGTTGACGATTGGCTGTTCGCGCTCATCACCCTGCAGACCATGGATGGCAATCCGGGTCGAAACTACGGAATCTCCCGGATGAACGGTGGACACGGCAGCCGACCCGCATTTTCCCTAGCCCCGATGGGTGGGGTAGGACGCCATGTTGCTCGCGACACCATCGCACTGCTCCGAGCGAGACCAGAGATTCTCGACGGCTACCCGCTCAGTGAGATAGGCACGGCGCTTATCTGGACGATTCCATGGAATAGTCTGAAAAGCGAGGCTTTGCTGTTCAACGAACTCGATCCGTTCTACATCGAAGTGTGTCGTCGTGTTCGCTTGCTGGTGAGCACAGCCAACAGAGTCTCCGCAAGACGCGCTACGACGAAAGCGCCGCGAATCGAGGCCAAGCACTTGAACGGCAGGACGGGCGACCCCTGGACGCCGATCAACCTGAAGGAAGAGAAGTCGCTGACGCTCGCCGGCGGCGGCTTCACCTACAAGCGCGTGACCGATTACCTGACATCAGGTGATTGGTACCCGCCGATCTTGCTGCGCCCGACCGACGCCGAAGCACGCTCGACGGAATCGATGCGCCTCGTGGCCAGAGGGATAGTCCGCGGACAGGGCAAGACAGAGGGCTATCACGAACGCAATGTGCCGATGCGTCAGGGAACGATCCGCGCTCTAGGCAACGCTTCTAGGACGCAGGACCTTGGAATGCTCTCGCGAGATCGGATCGATCAGGTGGCGATCGTGCAGCGCATCCTCAGCCACGCGATTCAGACCTTCCTGAGCAATGGCGGCGCCGACAACGCCACCCCCGAAGACCGCGAGCGCGCCCGTGCGTGGCTGAATCGGTTGGACAAGATCGTTGATGTGAACTTCTTCGCCGCGCTCCAGGACGAGTTCGAAGCGCCCGACACACGGCGCAAGTCGATCCGGGACAGTTGGCTGCTAGGCGTCGTCGACAGCGCGCGGGAAATGCTGCGAGATGCGTGTGAAACCCTTCCCGCCCGGGCGATTCACCGCTATCGGGCGCGGACGAGGGCGGAATCGCTGTTTGAGGGACGGCTGCGCGGCAACGGCGGGTTGCCGTTCTTGTTTGCGGAGAGCAACCATGATGATGACAACTGAAACGCCGGCTCTTCAGACAAAGATTGACCTTAGCTGGGGTGGGATGGCCGTTCGTATCGCTGGGCGTCTGGCTCGCGAGGACTTTCCGCGCGGAGATCTCGCTGCGCTGCGGCGGATGTCGCCGGGCAGCGGCCGGTATGCGGTCGCTTTCTGGCGGCTGGCCGCCCGCTACGACCTGCTCGGCGCTCCGGAGGTCGAGCGGAAGTGGGCATTGATCATCCACGGAATCGCGCTGATGACTCCCACCGCGGCGCCTGATCGAGCTGCATCGGGCGCTCACGACCCGCAGATGTCCGTTGGATCGGCGTTGTTCGGGAGCGATTCCTCCAATACGTCCGCGTTCTACAGCGAACTGCGTCTGAACCGGCTCTTGACTGCTCGCGGAGACGTGTTGCATGTGCTGCTGGAGCGATCGTTCCGGATGCTCGCCTCGAGCGGCGTCGCATTCGACTGGCGTGAGATGGCGCGATTTGTCCTGCTGGACGGGTTTGAACCGGCCGGGGCCGAACGTGCTCGCCAACGGATCGCCAGGGACTACTTCCGCGCCGAGTTCCAAGCTGAACGACAATCTACCGCGTCCGACAATGAGTGACGGACTGCTGACGAGGAGAAGAATGTGACCAACCCCCGATTCTTGCAGGTGCACAGCTTGCACTCCTATCCGGCCGCACTGATCAATCGCGACGACAGTGGCCTCGCAAAGCGGATGCCGTTCGGTAATGCGATCAGAACCCGCATTTCCTCGCAGTGCCTGAAGCGTCACTGGCGAACGGCGGAGGACGACTTTGCGATTCGCAATGCGACCACCGATGGCTTGGCGATCCGCTCTCGCAACATCGTTGAGCGACAGTTGATTGACCCGCTACGCGACGCAGCACAATCCGAGGAAGATGTACTCAAGGCGGTGGAGGATGCATTCAACGTCGGCGTCTACGGCGACAGCGGCACTACGGAACGTGGCCGGCAGCCGTTGCTACTGGGGTTGCCCGAAGTCGAGTATCTGCAAACGAAGGCCGCGGAGATCATCACTGCGTGTCCCGACGACGCCAAGGCCGCCGCCGATGCGGCGAAGCAGCTTTTCCAAGCGCGGGCGGGCGAGGGTGCGAACTTCCGCGCATTCCGCGAGCAGGCCAAACTTCCGGGTGGAGTTGAGGGTGCCTTGTTCGGGCGCATGGTCACGTCCGACCCAGCCGCCAACATCGAGGCCGCAGTGCATGTTGCTCACGCCTTCACCGTGCATCACGAGGAAAGTGAAAGCGACTATTTCTCGGTCGTTGACGACCTGCAATCGGACGATGAAGACGCGGGCGCTGCGCATATCGGCGACACCGAACTGACAGCCGGGCTGTTCTACGGCTATGTCGTCGTTGATCTACCAGGACTCGTGTCCAATCTTGAGGGCTGTGAGGCGAACGACTGGATCGACGCCGATCGTGATCTGGCCGCAGATGTCGTTGAACGGCTCATTCATCTGATTGCGACCGTCTCGCCCGGTGCCAAGCGCGGCTCAACCGCACCGTACAGCTACGCCGAGCTGATGCTGGTCGAAGCCGGCTCGCGCCAGCCGCGCAGTCTCGCAAACGCCTTCCGCGATCCGGTCGCGCCTCAGCTGTCCGACGCCGTCTCCGCCCTGTCCGTACATCTCGACCGGCTTGACGCCGCGTACGGCGCGCACGAGCAGCGCCGCCTGATGTCGGTTGACGACTTTGAAGCTTCCGAAGCCGAGCGGGTCAACCTGGACGAACTCGCCACCTGGACGGCAAGCGTCGTTCGTGGTTTCAGCGTGAGTTAAACCGATGCGCCACATCGCTCTACGCCTCGAGAGTCCGCTGATGTCGTTCGGCGGCGAAATCATCGACAACTACGGCGTCACGCGCCGCTTTCCTTCTGCCTCCATGCTCACAGGGCTGATCGCCAACGCACTGGGTTGGCGCCGAATTGAGCGAACGTCACACCAACGCTTACAGGATCGGCTGGTGTTCGCCGCGCGAATCGACCGCGAGCCGGCGGGCGGGGCGCCGTTCCAGGATTTCCAGACGGCGCAATTGGGCAAGAACGACAGGGGTTGGACCACGCGCGGGACTCCAGAGGGCCGCGCGGGAGGTCCGGCCACGTACGTATCGCCGCACTTGCGTTACCGTGAGTACCTTGCTGACATGCTGATCACCGTCGCTTTCAGGTTGGAACCAGCTGACGAGTCGCCGGACATCGATCAGGTTGCTGTCGCCCTGCGGGAACCGGCGCGACCGCTGTTCATCGGCCGCAAGCCCTGCCTACCATCGGAGGCCATGTTCTCCGGTTTCTTCGACGCTGACACGGCGTTCGCAACCCTCCAGGCGATCCCGTTGTTCGATCCGGAATCGGCTGGTGAGGCCGTATCAGTGCTCTGGCCGCAGAGCGAGCCGGCAGGCAGTGTGATCGCGACACGAACCTACGCGATCACCGATCAGCGCAATTGGGCCGGCTCGGGTCTGCACGGTGGCGGTCGCATGGTCTGTGAAGGGGTAATCGACCACGCCGCGTTCACTTCCCCGCAAGCTCCAACGACCAGGGATGAGTGAGCGCCAAACGATGTCTGATTCTCTTGGAGATCTAGAGACCAACGCGCTCCAGATGGTTCGGGCCGATGTCCGGTTGGACGAGCTACAGCGCTGGATGGGTTCGCGGCGGATCGAGGACATAGACCGCGCAATGCACGCCTTGTTGACCGAATGCTTCGGCGACTTGGCCCCGAAACCCTTTCGTCTCATCGCCCCACGCAGCGGACGCCTAGGTGTGCTCTACGGCTACGGGCAAGCAGATGCCTCCGCACTTCAAGAGCAGGGAGCCACTTGCGCAGATCCGCTCCAGATTCAGGCGATCCCACTCGAAAGGATTCAGAGCAAGCCGATGCCGCCTGCTTGGCGCTCGGGGGCACGGCTTGGATTCGAAACTCGAATCCGACCCGTTGTACGACGCTCACAGGGTGCCGAAGGGCTCGGCGGCGAGCGCGATGCCTTCCAGATTGAAGCGATGCATCATCCTCGTGGCGAGATGCCCCGCAACAGGGAAGCGGTCTATGTCGACTGGCTGTCGCGAGAGCTGGATCGTCCTGGCGGTGCGCGGCTCGAGAGGGCGTACACACAGATGACTTCGTTTCGGCGTGTGCGGTCGCGCTACAAACCAGGCAGCCGACACAGCGAAGGCCCCGAGGCGGTGATGCGCGGCACGCTGACAATCACCGACCCCGAAGCGTTCTCCAAGCTGCTCGCACGTGGGGTCGGTCGTCATCGCGCCTATGGCTACGGAATGCTGTTGTTGCGTCCTGCTCGCCGCTAACGTTGAACACCGTCCCCCACTGGCTGCAGTTAGATTGTAAGCAGGTGGACATGAGCGGCCAGCCGTCCGCCATACTTGACAACCGAAGATTCCGAATGGGGTTGAAGGCTTGAATGCTGTGGCAGCGATCGCGCGACATGCGCCGTAGCTGTATCGCACACGCCCTGCCTCAGTCTGGAGGAAACCAATGCTGAAAGGCAGATTGGGTCTGGAAACAGCAAGAGTGCCGCACGCCGACCGACTCGGATTGCTGTGGCTCTCCCGCGGCGCATTGACGGTGCGCGACGGAACCCTGCGATTTTTGCGCAAGGCCGGTGCCGACGAGCAGAGTCCGCTGGAGACCGGGGAATACGGCATCCCCTTCCAATCCCTCTCCATGATCCTGCTCGGCCCCGGTTCCACCGTGAGCCATGACGCTCTACGTCTGATGGCCCGGCATGGCACTGCCCTGATCGTGGTCGGCGAGGACGGAGTGCGCTGCTACACCGCTCCGCCGTTAGGTCCCGATACCTCCGAGGTCGCTCGGTGGCAGATGCGAGCCTGGGGTGATGCTGACGGCGAGCGAATTGAAGTCGCCCGGCGAATGTATGCGCTGCGTCTGGGCGAAGTGCTGCCCAGACGCGAGCTGGACGCCTTGCGTGGGATTGAAGGCGCACGCATGAAGCGCACATATCGATTGGTCGCCGAGCGATTCGGCATCGACTGGCAGGGGCGCCGCTACGATCGCTCGAACCCACTGGCGGCAGATCTACCTAACCAGGCGATCAACCATGCTTCAGTCGCCGTCACTTCGGCCGCTGCAATCGCAGTCACGGCGGTCGGGGCGATCCCACAGCTCGGGTTCATCCATGAGCACAGCGGCGAAGCGTTTGTGCTTGATGTCGCCGACCTGTTTCGCGACACGATTCTGCTGCCGGCGGCATTCAAGTCGGCGAAGGCGGTTTCCGACAATCCGACGTTGAACATTGAGCGGTTGACGCGGCGCACGACAGGCGAGATGTTGCGCAGCGAGCGGGTGATTCCGAAAATGATCGAGCGGATCAAGTCGCTGTTTCAAGACCAATCAAGCGCTGTCTGAGATTGGTGCTGAGCGGGAATGCCCCATGACCGTGATCATCACCATCAATGTTGAAGCGCGCTACCGCGGATTCCTGGCCTCGGTGATGCTGGAGATTGCCCCGGGTGTGTACACCTCGCCAGCCATGACGCAAGGGATTCGCGATCGCGTGTGGGGCGTGATTGCGCGGTGGTACTACGAACTTGGCACTGGATCGATCGTCATGACCTGGAGGGACCCACGTGCCCCCGGCGGGCAGCAGATTCGCAGCCTCGGGGAGCCGCCGAAGGAGATTGTCGAAGCCGATGGGGTCCACCTGGTGCGTTACCGCAGCGCGGAGCCTGCCAGCTCGTAGGAATCCCGACCTAGCCTTATCAAGGCCCAACCCAGCCTGATTGAGGAGAAATCTGGTGCTTCGTTGGGAGTTATCCTCAAGGGGGTTCCCCCGCACGCGCGGGGATAGACCCAGGTTGGCCTGTTCGCCTGGACAGTCCTGCCGGGTTCCCCCGCACGCGCGGGGATAGACCTCCCGCATGGAGAACCTGGAGGAGTTGGAGAACGGTTCCCCCGCACGCGCGGGGATAGACCCAGGACGAACGCCTCGACGGTGGCCGGCAGCGCGGTTCCCCCGCACGCGCGGGGATAGACCTGACAACGGGCGGGGGATCACGGGCACGTGGAGTCGGTTCCCCCGCACGCGCGGGGATAGACCCGCCCATTGCGAGCGCTAGTTTCAGTGCGATCGGGTTCCCCCGCACGCGCGGGGATAGACCGTTCTTGCGCGTCTCGTCGTTCTCGTCGATGGCGGTTCCCCCGCACGCGCGGGGATAGACCCAGGACACGCTTCGAAACACCGCCACCGCTGGCGGTTCCCCCGCACGCGCGGGGATAGACCCAGGACACGCTTCGAAACACCGCCACCGCTGGCGGTTCCCCCGCACGCGCGGGGATAGACCGCGGGTCGTCTGCATCGAGGCTGGAGCCGCCGCGGTTCCCCCGCACGCGCGGGGATAGACCCAGGACACGCTTCGAAACACCGCCACCGCTGGCGGTTCCCCCGCACGCGCGGGGATAGACCGCGGGTCGTCTGCATCGAGGCTGGAGCCGCCGCGGTTCCCCCGCACGCGCGGGGATAGACCGCTGCGGCGGTAGTTCAGGGTCGATCCGTCCGTGGTTCCCCCGCACGCGCGGGGATAGACCCGAGGCGGGTAGTCGGCTAGCTGAGCATCGCCCGGTTCCCCCGCACGCGCGGGGATAGACCCCGTGAGCTCGAACCGCTCGCCGTCGGCCACCTGGTTCCCCCGCACGCGCGGGGATAGACCCAGCGACTACAAGATCGCCACGCTCAACCAGGCGGTTCCCCCGCACGCGCGGGGATAGACCTCACGCCAACCGTTGCGCGAACAGCTAGCCCGGGGTTCCCCCGCACGCGCGGGGATAGACCCAGTATGAACTTCGTGGACATCACGGAGGCGAGGGTTCCCCCGCACGCGCGGGGATAGACCGACCGACCAAACCGGCGACGGCAGCGTCGGATAGGTTCCCCCGCACGCGCGGGGATAGACCAGATCCAGACTGCCTAACATCTAGACATGGCAGGGTTCCCCCGCACGCGCGGGGATAGACCGGGCATCCAGGCATGGAACCGGGTTGTCCTGAAGGTTCCCCCGCACGCGCGGGGATAGACCGTGAGGGTCGCGACGGGGTTGCGTCGCAATCTGGGTTCCCCCGCACGCGCGGGGATAGACCGGTCCAGGGCTGGGTCAGGAACAATTTCTCACGGGTTCCCCCGCACGCGCGGGGATAGACCGACCGTGAAAGCAACCTAGACATGGCTCGAAAAGGTTCCCCCGCACGCGCGGGGATAGACCCAACGCGAGCGTGTTGGTCGCGTCGATGACGAAGGTTCCCCCGCACGCGCGGGGATAGACCGGCCAGCGATGTCATCTTCGTCCACGACATCGAGGTTCCCCCGCACGCGCGGGGATAGACCCCAGTGTGACGCGCCTGATGATTGCAAACGCCGGGTTCCCCCGCACGCGCGGGGATAGACCGCGAAGCCGCCGCGACCTGGTTGACCTGCTCACGGTTCCCCCGCACGCGCGGGGATAGACCCGTCAACGTGGATTGCGCCACCGACTTGCTCTCGGTTCCCCCGCACGCGCGGGGATAGACCCCGCGTCGTTGTGGGGTGGTCGGGCCGTGCTCAGGTTCCCCCGCACGCGCGGGGATAGACCCGGCGTCCGCAATGCGTTCCTGGATGAGCCGACGGTTCCCCCGCACGCGCGGGGATAGACCTGTCCCTGCGACTCGGCGGATCATCGTCCAGGTGGTTCCCCCGCACGCGCGGGGATAGACCCGCCTTCGTCGCTACTGTGCCTCGGGTACAGGTGGTTCCCCCGCACGCGCGGGGATAGACCGGAACTCAGTCGTCTCCGACACCCGCTGGAACGGGTTCCCCCGCACGCGCGGGGATAGACCCAATGATTGCCTTCACCGCCGCGTAGAGATTGGGGTTCCCCCGCACGCGCGGGGATAGACCTATGACGTTGGCAGACTTGCGGGCTAAGGCAATGGTTCCCCCGCACGCGCGGGGATAGACCGTCTCCACACTCGTCTCCGGTGACCCAACCCTTGGTTCCCCCGCACGCGCGGGGATAGACCCGTGCTCATGCACGCCACTACGGCCCACGTCGGGGTTCCCCCGCACGCGCGGGGATAGACCTGGCGATTATCGATACGGCGAGCTTCGCGTCACGGTTCCCCCGCACGCGCGGGGATAGACCGCAGCCCGTACTCGACCGACTCAAGCAAGAAATGGTTCCCCCGCACGCGCGGGGATAGACCGAAGAAAACAACCGACCGACCCAGAAAGAAACGAGGTTCCCCCGCACGCGCGGGGATAGACCGCCACAGCCAGATGTCGCGCCGCCGGCGGGGTTGGTTCCCCCGCACGCGCGGGGATAGACCCTCGCCACCACGACCCAACGACGGTCGCGCTCCGGTTCCCCCGCACGCGCGGGGATAGACCCTCGGACGACTCACCCCCGCAGCCCGAAAGCGTGGTTCCCCCGCACGCGCGGGGATAGACCCGAACTCAACCTGCCCAACGACCCGACGGGCAAGGTTCCCCCGCACGCGAGGGGATAGACCGTCACCAACAACCTGCATCTCCTTGGGGTTGGTGGTTCCCCCGCACGCGCGGGGATAGACCGCCCGATGACCTGCAAACGCTGTCGCTCAACGGGGTTCCCCCGCACGCGCGGGGATAGACCGACCTCTCCCCCCGGACCTACCACCATCCCCACGGTTCCCCCGCACGCGCGGGGATAGACCGGTTGGGTCGGGTCGGAAAGGGTGGGGGTAGTCGGTTCCCCCGCACGCGCGGGGATAGACCCGTCGGAGGCGATCCGCCGTCTCGCTACAGCATGGTTCCCCCGCACGCGCGGGGATAGACCCAATGGTGGTTCAGCGATCACCCGGTACGACGTGGTTCCCCCGCACGCGCGGGGATAGACCGCGAACGCGATCCGCGACGCTGCTATCGCCGACGGTTCCCCCGCACGCGCGGGGATAGACCCCCATGCGAGTAGCCCAGCGCATCGCCCGCCGAGGTTCCCCCGCACGCGCGGGGATAGACCCATTGCGTACCAGGGGTACCGTCTGTCGATGCGGGTTCCCCCGCACGCGCGGGGATAGACCGTACGCGGAGTGCACCGAGGCGGCGGCCTAATGGGTTCCCCCGCACGCGCGGGGATAGACCCGGACTATCCCCCCGGTAGCGGGATTTGGTACAGGTTCCCCCGCACGCGCGGGGATAGACCTCGCCTTCGGCTTGGCAGGCGTCGACCAGTTGCGGTTCCCCCGCACGCGCGGGGATAGACCCGTCGTAATGCAGGACGGACGGCGTCGCGGAGAGGTTCCCCCGCACGCGCGGGGATAGACCGTAGATGGCGCCTACCGTCCGTCCATCCGATCTGGTTCCCCCGCACGCGCGGGGATAGACCCGACTGCTTGATTCGGTTGAAGGCGTCGTTGGTGGTTCCCCCGCACCCGCGGGGATAGACCTGGTTCAGACTGGACGAAGATGAATATGTCCGAGGTTCCCCCGCACGCGCGGGGATAGACCACCAACGCGGAGACTCAAGCGTTTAGGGCAACCGGTTCCCCCGCACGGGCGGGGATAGACCCGAGCGTGACGCGCTGCGCGGCAGCCACCCCGTGGTTCCCCCGCACGCGCGGGGATAGACCAGGCGCATTCGCTCTGATTCTGTTCCAGTGTGAGGTTCCCCCGCACGCGCGGGGACGGATCGTGGGAATAGGCGTTGTGGGAGACGATGTACAAGGTTCCCCCGCACGCGCGGGGACGGATCGTCTCGGTTGAGGCCGATGCAGACCGTGTAGTCGGTTCCCCCGCACGCGCGTACACTCTCCGCAATAGTGCCAGACCGGGGTACCTCTCCCTACCCGCACTCTGATCTGACTCCTGCGCTCTTCCCGGAACCACCCACGCGTTAACGCAAGAGTCTCCCGGTGGATGACCCGCGGCATCAGGCATCGGATCCAGCGTTCCGGATCCCGCCTTCTCACTTACAGGACCTCCAGTCGCTCGCTGCTCAGCCTGCGCCCACTCGTCGAAGATGGCAGGTCTGGTGCGCATCATCCGTGGTTCAGCAGCCTGCTAAGCCATCATGTCTGACTGTCCATCGATCAATCGTGCGTGAGAGTTTTGGTGGTCAACTGTTGCACACCAAGGTGGCCACCTATCTTCCAACTTGCACACTGACGGAGGGGACGATCTCGATGCTAGATCGGCAGCAGGCGGTAGAAGCGCTGGGAGAGTTGCTAGCCGCATATTGGTGCCTTGAAGGCTTGGGCGGCGCAGCTCTTCGCGCTCGACGTGGTCTGGAAATGGACGAAGATCGAGACGTCCTGAAGGACTGGGACGCGGACGAGCTTGCCGACGTGCGGCGAGAAGCTGAGACGCAACTGACCAGCTTGTTCGACGACGACGTGAAGTCTGGGCTCGAAGACCTGCTCTTCCGCATGTCGGCCGTGACCGGCCTGACCCCCGACGAGTGGCAAGTGCAGCAGCAACTCGTGAATGACTACGGCCTTGGTCATGTCGAGCAGGCGGGGTCGTTGTTGCGAGAGGTGGCCCGTCCGCTACGTCCACGCGGCACGATGCTCTTGCGCAGTCGGCGTAGTGCTGTTGACGATTCCCGAGCCGTTTGGGGGGCATATGAACTTTGGAACGACTCACTAGCGGAGACGGTCTTCACCCCTGAGCGCGCCGGACGTTCGGTCTATCTGGACATGGAACCTGAAGTGTTGCAACGGGCAGCGGAGGAGATCTGGCCGCCGGTTGCTGATGCAGGCCTCGACGTGGAAAAAGCCTTTCGCCGCAGCGTTGGCCGGACCTGCGTCACTCGATATCCGAACCTGCACACCCCTATTGAGCGGGACAAGTTATGGGACATGAGCATCGATTTCACCACGCACGCCGACCGAGCGCGGGCGTGGCGCAAAGAACGTCAGACCGAGACGAATCCTTTGGATGGGCCGCCGCCCTGCATTGCGTTGTTGGCAGCCTGCTCACTTGCGGCAGAGCGGATGCGCGCAGACAGCGACAAGGCGGCCACCAACTACTACGGTCGTCTCGCAGAGGTGCTTGACCTGACCGAGGAACACACGCATCAGTTGGGAAGCAAGTACCGCGAGCACGCATTGTTGCTCTGGGAGAGCCTGAACGTCTGGTTGCGGGACCTGCATGGTCAGCGGGGATTGCCGACGGCCGTGTCGCTCGGGCATCAGCGATTCGTCAGTTTGCCAATCTCGCAAGCACTGATTCGCGCACAGGAGCGCGATCGGTTGTCGGAGTTCTTTGCGCGTTACCAGTTCAATCCCGGTCAGCAAGTGGCCAGGGCCGACATGGAGATAATGCTCGGGCGCTGGATTCCTGGTTCGGGCGCGTCAGGATTGCGCGATGTGTGGGCACGCGGCCCGGAAATGCGTCGCCGGATTACCGATGTTGTCTGTACGGAACTTGAGCATTGGACGGGTGATAGACCATCGTTGAACGGCACGGGACGACAACAGCGATCGCTCCTCGTGGCAGCGACCTGGTACGAGGAACCAGAAGCGGAGTTTGATGCGTTTCTCTGCGTGCGTTCGTCCGAGCCGGAAGGCATCAGCGGAGAGTACCTGAATGACAGCGGTACGGCCGTACGAGCGCAACGGGATCCGGATGGCCTGATGACGCTGAGCTCTGGCGATGGCGACCCGTCACGCGAACGGGCGCTGGTCGAGGAGGCTCTCAAGGGCGGGCTACGACTTGAACACAAGACACTCGATGTCACTCTCTCACTTGCCTACCAGCAAGTCATCGTGTTGCTCTTCGACCAACTTCGCCAGGTCTACATCCAGTCAGCGCATGTGGAGCTCGGTCGCGAGATGCTCCTATTGGTGGATGACGCCCTGACCGGCCAAGTGAGACAAGTTCTTGAGGAGTCGGCCGAGGCCGGCTTCAGCCTGGTGGCGCCTGAAGTTCACAATCTGTCAACAAGATGGACGCTTTTCAGCGATGTGCGACTGCAGTCGCTGCCGTCTGTCGCGGGAGATGTCCTTCAATCGCTGCGACCGCTATCGCGTACCCAAGTGGAGCTCGAGGGCGGCGTACAACTGACAGATGGACGTTGGCACACCCAGGCGCCGCCGTCGATCATTGCCGTCGATGGGCACAGCCGATCATTTGACGTGACGCTGCACAGTCAGTCCAACCTAGATGAGAAACCGCGTGATCTCGGCACGCACGCACGACAGGCCAGTATTACACTCGCTAGTCGTGAGCTTGCCGACGGCGACTACCGCATCGTTCTGACTGAGGAAGGCGGGGCCGAGATCACGTCACGCGCGCTCAAGCTGCGTTCAGGCAGCTCGGCGCACCTCGATCCGCCACAGTCATCAAGCGAGGATCTGGCACACCCGGCGACCCCCACGTTTTCACCCCGATCGGCCCTTTCTGCAGGTCAGGTGGATGAGTCGGCAGCAGGGCTCCTGCGAGGGGCAGTAATCGACCAGCGAGCAGGTCTTCGCGCCGTGCCCGAAGCCAGGCTTGGGCGCGAAATGGGAGGCATGGAGCCAGTCGAGTCTATTGAGGCTTGGGTCGAGCGTCGTACAGGCGCGGCTAGGGAAGCTGATCTTGAACTCGCCAGGACGTACCTAAGGTTGGGTTTCGTCGAACACCAAAATGGCGAGTTAGTTCGCACAAAGGCGGGCACTCTCCATTTGCACAAGATTCGCCCGCGGTCTCAACCCGGGCAGCGCTCATTAGCCTCGTCAACGGAAGGCTCACACGATTTGGGCATTGATCTCGACCTCATCCTCGACGCACTCTCCGTGATCGGTGCGGGATCCTGGAACGCCTTCCGTCGACTGATCGACCACTCCGATGAGGAGCGCTATAAGCCACATGAGGCGCTGCGGACCTTGCGTGCGCTGGGTTACCTGGATGTCGAGGTTGACCAGCGGAGCGCAGCGCCTCGTCGGTGGTCGTTGTCGCCGCCTGCACTGTTGGCACTGCCTACGAGAAAGAGCGCAATAGTCACTGGCCGGAGGACTCCAGAGCTAATCGAACGGCTCAACGCAGCAGCAAGTGCTGAAGCCGCTGATGTGGTCCAGTCGGCGGCCGACGGTCGCCCCTCTCGAATCCTGGTCGATGCTGAACATTCCGGAGTGCTTCAGAACATCGCAAATGCTGTGGCGATTCCGCTGATCTTCGACCTGCCGCGTCGAATTCTCGAGCGGATGCCGACGATCCATGAGATCCTGGTAGCCCAGGCGGAGTTGTTCGTCCCCGACGAATGCACATTCGGGCGGTTCGACCGCGCCTCCAACAGTTGGCGCAGAACCGATGCCTCAGACGGGCGCCTCGCAGGCGGTTATCAGATTCGACTCCCCACGGGAGAACAACGCAACGCCGTTTGGACTGACGGTGTCTGGCGGGAGTGCGGCAGTGCGACGGCCAAATATGCCGGTGCAGCCGCAGTCGGCGAGCACATCATGGCGTACGACGAAGAACGGCAAGAGTTGACGTGTCTGTTGGGCGCCAGACCACCAGGGCTCTTTGAGCGGGCGCTGATTCTGTGCAGCGGCGAGCTTCCACGGACGCCCGGAGATCATCGATGCATCTATGGCAATGTGCCCGATAACGTACACCGTTGGATCGCTGCGAAACTCGGGCCGGCTGGATGGAGGCGTTGACGTGCCGGAAACGATTGCCCAGCCGAAGGTTGTCTACCAGCGTCTGCGGGATGCGTATCTCCGCTACTACGACACAGCGTTCTGGGTGCGCAATCGGTCAATCCGTGCTGAGCGTCGGCGTCTGCTAGAGGCTGAAGGCGCGATCTTTCAGGAGCCTTTGCTCGAGCCGACCTTGCCCTTTCGCGAGGGAGCGTCAATAGCTGAAGTGTGCGACACGATTGGGCTCAGTCGAGGCATTGCGGAGACCCTCAAGCGCATGTTCTTCCCGGGTCGGCAGCCAGATGACGCCTCTTTCGCTCTCTATGAGCACCAGGCGCGAGCATTCGAGTTATCCGCCGGCGACTCGTCCGTGACCAATCCCGTCGTCACTGCGGGCACCGGCTCGGGCAAGACAGAGGCGTTTCTGCTGCCTATCTTTGCGCGATTACTCCGCGAGGCGGAGGGCGATGACGTATGGATGCAAGAGACTACGCATCGTTGGTGGGACGGCGGCGATGCAGAGCCGTGGCGGCCGGTGCGATCGGAGGATGCGAGCCACAACGCAGCCGTGCGGGCCCTGATTCTGTATCCGACGAATGCCCTGGTCGAGGATCAGATCACCAGACTTCGACGCGCTGTCTGGTCCGCGCGCGGCAAGGAACGCCGTGGTCCTCAGTTCTACTTCGGACGCTACACGGGCGAGACCATCGGTGGTGCTCGCATCGCTGGCCCAACGTCGCTGAAGGAACAGGTCGCCAAGCAAGCAGCGCGGGAACTCCAGGAGATGGCGCGAGACGCGCTCCAGCTACGCCAGACGGGGATTGACCTGGAAGTCTGCGCACAGTTTCCCGATCCATCGCGCGGGGAGTTGGTCACACGATGGGACATGATCGCGACGCCGCCCGACATCTTGGTCTCCAACTTCTCGATGTTGAACGTGATGTTGATGCGAAGTCTGGAGGAGCCGATCTGGGAACAGACCCGTCAGTGGCTTGCTGACGATCCATCGCACGCATTCACGCTGGTGATCGATGAACTGCACCAGCAGCGCGGCACGGCTGGGAGCGAGGTCGCACTGCTATTGCGCAACTTGCTGCAGCGCCTGGGACTGGAACCAGATTCGTCTCAACTGCGCTGCATCGGAACGAGCGCATCGCTCGATGATGATCCTGCGTCCTCAGCGGAGTACCTCGAACAGGTCTTCGGCGTCGACCGAACGCGTTTCGAGGTCATCCCAGGAGCCCAGCAGGAGCTTGAGCGTGGTAGCCCGCGGCTGGATCGCAGGCGCTACGAGTCGTTCGCCGATCCCGAACGCACTGACCAAGCCTCGGATCAGGAGGCTGAGCAGCTGGCAGCGGCAATCGCGACGGCATGCGGGTCACCAGTGAAAGCCAAGCGACTGAGTGACATCGAACAAGCGCTGTTCGGCTCGCAGGACCCAGACTCAACGGCGATGGACGGCGTTCTCTCCGTCCTTGCCGCTCGACCGTCCGCGGCGGGCGGTATCAGCATCCGCGCGCACATGTTCATCCGAAACGTGGTCGGCATGTGGGCTTGTAGCAATCCTGCGTGCTCTGCAGTTGACGCTGAGTTCCAAGACGCTGAGCGTCAGATCGGAAAACTGTACCTCCGGCCGCGTCCCTCCTGTACCTGCGGAGGGCGAGTCCTGGAGTTGCTGCGTTGCGACCAATGCGGTGAAGAATCGTTGGGCGGGGTCGTAGTCGAGCAGGGCGGGAACGGTACCTACTACCTGGCGACCGACGAGCCTGAGTTCCCATCTCGGTTGCACCCGCTCGTACAGCAACGCCATTATCGGAGCTATATGTGGTATCGGCCTTTTCCGCTTGAGATAGACCTCAAGTCATGGAAGCACGGTGGCGTCGAGCTGGCGTTCATGCCGGCACGGTTTGATGCCGAGACTGGAATGCTTCGTCGGGCGGATCGACGCCGCACCGATGGCGTGATGTTGAGCGTTGGCCCAGACCCGGAGGGCAGGCCAATCCCAGCTCTGCCTGAAAGGTGTCCGGGTTGCAGCGCCTCGAGGCGGAATCCAAAGCTGAACGTCTTCTTTGGCGGAGTGGTGAACAGTCCCATCCGTGCAATGCGCACCGGTTTTGCACGTGTCACCCAAGTCGCGCTTGATGCATTGGTGCGAGAACTGGAGCGGGACGGCGAACGCCAGACGATCGTGTTCTCCGACAGCCGACAGGACGCTGCGGTCGCAGCCGCCGGCATTGAACTTAACCATTTCCGCGATTTGATCCGCCACTTCAGCGACAACCTCCTCACCCAACAACGCTCTCTAGCAGACCTCATGCGTGACGCGGCCAGTGGAGCGACATTGACAGGCGATGAACAGCGTCAGTTGGAGGAAGGTATCACCAATCACCCAAGAGTCTGGGGCGCGTATGAGTTCGGCCAAGACTCGCCGGCTGGTCAGTTGCTGATTCGCGAATTCGAGCAATCACAGTCGGCTCTGGAGCGGAGGCTGCCTTGGGACGAGCTAGTGCGCCTTCTTGAACGTCGTCTAGTTGATTTGGGAGTCAATCCTGGTGGGCCATACCCGTTGTTGGCTTCCTGGGGTCCAGCAAGAGAAGCGGCTTGGTGGACCGCGTATCCGCCGCCGGGCACCGAGCAAGACGCCTGGTCGCAAGTCGGCACACCGCTTGCTCGAGAAGAGCGGCGTCAAACTGTGCGCGACGACAAACTGTCCCTATCACTCTTCGAGGCAGTTTTCGACTTCAGTGGCCGCGACTTTGAGTCGATCGGACTGGGCTGGGTTGAGCCCATCAATCTCGATCCGATACCCAGACTCCAACTTGACGACGAGGCCGGAGAGGAGGTGATCCGCAGCGCCATCCGGATCCTTGGTCGCCAGGGTCACTATCGCGGCGCTACCTACTTCTACGGCGTTCACTCTATGCCCAAGCCACTTCGAGACTACCTGGCAGCGGTTGCAGAGATCCACAGCAGTGACGCGCAGATACTACAAGACGGGGTTGAGCGGGTCCTGCGGGACACTGGAGTGATTAACGATGAGTGGGAGCTCGACGCTGGCGCGATCCAGATTTTGCGCTGGAATGAGCAGGACAGCAGCCCGATGCGTTGCCTTCGTTGTTCGCGATTGCATCTGCATGGGTCGGCTGGCATCTGCACGGGTCGCAAATGCAACAGCGACCAGCTTGCAGAAGACACTGAAATCAAAGCGTCGCGTGGTACGGAGTGGGCGGGCGATTACTACGAGTGGCTGGCTGGGGAGTCAGCGTTCCGACTGCGGGTGGAGGAGTTGACTGGTCAGACCAAACCGCTGGCAGAGCAACGTCGACGGCAGCGATTCTTCAAGGCCGCCTTCCTGCCCGACGAAGAGCACTCCCTGAGCCACGGCATCGATGTGCTCAGCGTGACCACGACGATGGAGGTGGGCGTCGATATCGGCAGCCTGCGCTCGGTCGTGATGGCGAACATGCCACCGCAGCGGTTCAACTATCAGCAGCGTGTCGGGCGGGCCGGTCGACAGGGTCAACCGTTCTCGTACGCCCTAACTGTGTGCCGCGATCAGACACATGACGACTTCTACTTCAACCATCCAGAGCGGATCACCTCAGATCCACCGGCGCCGCCGTATCTGGACCTCCAGTCCACTCGAATAGTGCGACGCGTCGTCAATGCGGAAGCACTGCGTCGGGCGTTCAGCTCATTGCCTGATTCTTTTGACGGCGGGCGCAATGTACATGGGCGATTCGGCGCAACTGAGGACTGGCCCAAATGGCGCGAACGGATCCGCCGTCTTCTGAGCGATGTAATCGACAACGAGGCGATAGTGGGGCGGCTGTGCCAGTACACCGGTCTCGGTTCGAGCGACCAGACACAGCTTGTCTCCCTGGTGCGCGAGCGCCTAGTCGAGGAGATCGACGAAGCCGTTGCAAACCCGTCCTATCGGCATGAAGACCTGAGTGAACTGCTTGCCAACGCTGGCTTGTTGCCGATGTTTGGATTTCCCACTCGCGTCCGGTCGCTCTATTCGAAAGAGCCAAAGAGAGCTCGCGACATTGAAGGAGCCCAGGTAGCGGATCGGGACATTGAGATTGCGATCTCTAGCTTTGCGCCTGGTTCTGAGGTGATCAAGGACAAGCACAAGCACACAGTGGTCGGATTCGGCCATTGGACCCGCAAGGGCAACCGCGCTGAAGCATCGCCCGATCCTCTGGGGCCGCGGCACACGTTGTTGAGCTGTGCCTTGTGCGGGGCGGTTCAAGAACACACAGAAGGCGGCCCGCATCAGTGTCAGGTATGTGAGGAGGCAGTTGAGCCGATCACGATGTACGAACCGCAGGGGTTCGTGACGGACTTTCGGCCTACGGACTTCGATGATCGCGTCGAGCACGGTCCGTCCGCCAAGTGGCCAAGGCTGGGCGTAACGCCGGCTGGGCGTCGTGAAGGTGAGACCAGCACTCTGAAGTATGGAGTCTTTGATGCCGCAGACGTCTACACCATCAACGACAACCATGGCCGCATGTTCCCGCTACGTCGGGACGGGCCAATCTGGATCGCGTGTGACCCCAGCCTTTACGACGATCCGCCGCGTGACCTAAGACTAAACCTCGGCGATGCAGAAGAGTCAGCTGCCATCGGCTCGATTCGACGCACCGACGCGCTCACCCTGCTGTTGACAGAACTCGAACTGCCAGGAGGAATCGGGCCAATCGCAACTCCAGTAGGTTCCAATGTTCCGTTGCAGCCGGGACTGGCAGCGTTGTTGTCCTACGCTGCCTTACTCCGGGTCACGGCGGCTCAGCAAATCCTTGATGTGCGTATCGAAGAACTCGATGTCGGGCTCCAGCCAACCCTCTGGGAGGGGCATCTGACGCAGCGCATTTTCTTCGCCGATGACTTGGCCAACGGCGCCGGCTATGCGACATATCTCGGAAGGTCTGACGTGCTGCCACGATTGCTCCGCGAGGCGGCCGCCCTGGGTCGCGAGTTCGCTCGCGGGCCTCACGCAGCAGATTGCACAGGCTCTTGCCCAGATTGTCTGCGCAGCTACGACAATCGGTGGCTGCATTCGGCCTTGAACTGGCGTCTGGCGCTGGACGTGGCCGAGCTAGCGCTTGGCAACCCACTCGACGAACGTCGCTGGCTCGACGGCGCAGCCGCGTTGGCGAGGCAAACGACTACGCCTTCTGGACTGCACTGCGAGGCTGCCGCAGGATTGACAGCACTTCGCAGCAGTGGAAGCGGGCGCTGGGCAATCCTCTGTCATCCGCTGTGGCCAACGGAAAAAGCCTCGTGGATCAAGCAGCAGAAAGAAGCGGATGCCCATGCGAGACGCAACCAGGCCACGGACGTCCAGACATTCGATCTGTTTTCGTTCGAGCGTCGCCCTGGCTCCGTCCTGAGCTGGTTGAATGATCGGCGTTGAACTTGGCAAGTTCTACAAGGAGACTTCCCAATCGAAGGTTCGCAGATCGGTAGCGTTTCGCCCACCAAGTTGGACAAAATCAAGAACCTTCGAGATTCGCTTCGCGTTGGAACTGTAGCGCGGGGCAGGCCAACCATGCTTGCTCGCGTGCAGGCGAAGGGTGTTTCCTCTCAAGGGGCATCGCTCAACTCACTCATCGCCCTCGTTCGCTGGGTCGACTGATTTTGGCGACGCGGTTACCCAAGCACCCTGCGGGAGACCCAGAGTAGGGGAATCCCCACGCAAGTGCGGGATACTGCTCGCCAACCTCGGTGGGCCACCTACGCGGCTCGCACATGGCGATTATCAAGACCTGCCAGAAGATATCAGAACATGCTGGGGCTGCCGCAGCGCTCGTGTGCCAAGAGCTTGGAACCATCGGTATCTCGTCCAGGTACCATTGGCAAGAGGACAGGCAAGCGCGGATACATGGAATGACTCATCCCCTCACGGTCGGTACCAATGAGATAACCGCACTTGAAAGTACCCAGCTTCAGCGGCTGCTGAATCGTCTTTTGGAGATCGAGATTTCACAGGCCGGCTTGCCGGTCACTGCACTAGTGGCTTCGGATCAGGTCAACGTTCCCGACGGCGGCATTGACGCCCGTATCGACGCTCCCAGCTTCGCCGGTAACGAGTTCCTGCCTCCAGGTTCATCGATCTGGCAAGTCAAGGCGGGCAAGAGTAGTTGGCCCACCTACGAGGATGAACTCGATAAGGAAGATGTGACGCAAGGCATCGTAGAGCGCAGCACATATGTTATGGCGCTCGGTCGCGACATCAACCCTGGGCAATGCAAGACCCAAAGCGAGAAGCTCCGCACCGCGATCGATGAAATCAAGCCAGGTGCGCTGTTCGAGTTTCGCTCCGCCAGTCAGATCGCCGAGTGGGCCACTCAGTACCCAGCAGTGTGGCACTTGCTTGGACGTCCACCTCACCCGCTCTGGAGCGTGCAAGACTTCCTGGAACAGCCGGAACTGCACGATGTCGAATACTGCTGGTCAGCGCCCACTGAGTCTCTGCGGGATGCAGTGCGAAATCAGATCCTCCAGTCAACCTCGGCTAGACCGCTGAGGATTTCCGGCATGGCTGGTGTTGGGAAGAGCCGCTTGGTGCTTGAAACGTTTGCCGAACCATCGAGCACAGCCTTGTTTGTCCCGTTCGCCGACGATCTGTCAGTCGAAGTCTTGAGTTGGATGCGCGACCGGCCTGGTCTCTCGATGACGCTGATTGTCGATGAATGCACCCTGCCAAATGCTGAGCGCTTCCAGACCTACTTGTCCTCGGCAAAAGGTACAGTTCGGCTCGTCACCATCGGTACGGACCCTCCCGCGGATCGATTGAACCACTTAGTAGTGGGACCAATGACGGACGACGTGATTCGTGATGTTGTAGCAAGAACTCACCCACAGATCAGTCTCGAGCAGCGCGAGTGGATTGTTGACAAGGCGCGAGGATTCGTCAAACTCGCCCGCCAACTGGCGGAACTGTCACGGCATTCTGGGATCAATCTGACCGGCCTAGACGTTCCGGGCTTGCTCGGCGGAATGTTCACACGTGAAGATCGTGATGCCCTCACAGTCGTTGCGCTGCTCTCCCATGTTGGATGGGATGCCGAACACGAAGTGGAAGGACAGACACTCAGCGACCACATGGGTATTCCCTGGTCGGTCTGCAGGCGTGTTATCAGAAGCTTGGAGCAACGCGGCTACGTAGGTCACACAGGTCGCTACCGCTATGTCACTCCCGATTTGCTGGCAATCTGGTTCGCGGCCGAGGCATGGAGCGCAGATCGCACCGGCCTACTGGAGATCTTCAGCCAAGCTCATCCTGATATGGCCGACCGCATGTCGAATCGTCTTCGCCAGATTGCGCATGTTGATGATGTCGCGGACCTCGCGAAGGAGGTGTTGGGGCCCGATGGACCCTTTCGAACTCTGGCCGTCCTGAACCACCCCCGTAACGCACGCTTGTTTGGCGACTTCTCGCATATTGCCCCGGGGGCTGCAGTCGGTGCTCTAGAGCGGGCATTCGATCAGCTCGACGCACCCAAACTTCAATCACTTGATATCGGTCGGCGAGAGATCGTCTGGACGCTGGAGCGCTTGGTCGCACGCCGCAACCTGTTTCCACGGGCAGCTCGACTGCTGCTTCGCCTCGCTGTGGCGGAAAACGAGCACTTCGTCAACAACTCGACGGGTGTCTTCCAATCGCTCTTCAATCCCACTGCCCGCGTTACTGAAGCGAACGGCGACGAGCGTCTCCAACTTCTTGCCGAAATACTCGGCTCAGAAGACGACCAGGAGTTGCACATAGCAATCGGGGCGTTCAAGGGCATCTTCGACGTTCACGGCCGCTACGCCGTCTCCGCTGATCCAGGTGGCGAACCGCCTCCCCCGGCATGGGCCCCTGAGTCTTGGGAGGAGCGCGTTGCCTACTGCCGCAATGCGTTCGTCCTACTGGAGAAGCAGCTTGACCATGGCACGGCCACAGTACGAATCGCTGCGGAGTCAGCATTGCTCGAGCAGTTCCGCAGCCTCTTCTGGCTGGGCCTTGGCGATGAGGCGCTAGGACTAGCCAACCGGACAAACCTGCCCGAGAGCTTTCGACGGAGCGTTGCCATTCAGGCGGATAATGTGGTGACCTATGACCGCAACAAGGCCTTCATGAACGACGAGCTGATGGATCGATTGAAGGTCTTGCGTCGATCCATCTTCGCCGACCCGCTGCGCGAGCGACTGCACCTTCGGTTGGGCTCCTGGAACAGAGACCTCTACTACGCAGCTCGCGAGACTTCTGAAAACCCAATCGACTTGGAGACGGCCGAACTCAAAGAACTGGTCGCAGAACTAATAGAACGGCCTCAAGTTCTGCGCGACGAGTTCGACTGGATTACTTCGGAAGAAGCTGTCAAAGGACGCCCATTCATAACGCTGTTGGCCGAGCAGGATGCCAAGCAAGAATGGCTCGAACCAGTGATTCAAGCTTCAGTGGCGCAGAATCGCCCCGATATCATTTCGTCTTACGTACTCGGACTATCGCTCGCACCCGTCATTCACGATGTAGACGCATTGCTTGACGAGTGGGCAGACAGCAAGGAGTTGCATTACCTCGTACCTCCGGTCACTGCCGCGTTGGGACTCACCGAGCGGCGGATCGTTCGGCTATTGGCGCTGCTTGAACATGGACTAGATCCGCAAGTCTTACTCTGTCTCGAATTCGCGCGCTGCGAACTGGACCTCTCGCTCGACTCGTTCGCAAGGCTGCTCCGTGCCATGGTTGGTGCCGGACAGCCGCTGACCGGAACGGTCTGGTCGATTCTGAATCACCTCCTCAGCAACAACGCTGAGGTCGCATGGGCTTCCGATCGGATCTTCGATGATTTGCTCTGGGAACTCGTCGGCAATTCAGAGTTAGTCGGCCTAGCGACAGACGGACATGCCTCATTCTCGTGGTCCGAGTGCGCCAAGCCGCTGGTGGAAGCTGATCCACGACGCCTCGTCGCCGCCATCGTCTCCGCTGTGCAATCTGAACGAGAACGACTACATAAGGGAGCCTACGTTCGACAAACGCTTGAAGCCTGCTTCCGAGCCGACCCAGTCGGGGCGTGGGGCGTGTACGCCGATGCCATCAGGAATGTCACGCTTGGCAATTGGGTGTTGACAACCTGGGGCGCCGAGGCGGGAATCACTGAGCTGGTCGGCGTCGACAACCTGAATCAATGGATCGAAGAGTCTGGCGACGGAGATGGACATAGAGTGAAACTGGTCGCCAAGCTAACTACCGTCGATACCGAGTTGACGCCGGTTATCCGTTGGATAGTGACCGAACATGGCGACTCCGAAGAAGTGCTAGGCGAGTTAATGGTCCAGCACGGAATGCGAACGTTCTGGGGTGGTTTCGCCGATGCCGAGCAGCCGCGGCTCGATGCTGCTCGAGAGTGGGTGCAGGACGCGGACCCTACGATCCGCAGGTGGGCTCAGCGTGTCGTTGAGGGCCTCGAACAAAAGATAGAGAAGTATCGCGTTGAGGACGAAGAATCAGAATTGCGCCAGTAGTGAGGTCTCGAGCAGGCTGCTGAAGTATCGATGGTCGCAGCCGGAGTATGCGGTGATTGACGGCTGTTCTGTTGCTGACCGGGGACAACGGTTGGGGTGCCGCAGGCCGGAAGTGGTGAGGTCGGACCGCAGTTCCGAGGTCTGAAGCCGCTTCGGCGCTGTGCGACTATGCGGCGGCCGCCTCGAGGTTGGCCAGGCGGGTGAGATTGTAGGCGGCGGCGGTCAGCTCGAACCAGAGCTTGTTGCGGGCCCGGCCCAGGTAGCGCAGCTTGCCGCCGGCGCCGACGGTCTTGATCCAGCCGAAAGCCTGCCCCCGCGAAGGCGGGGGACCTCTTCGACCCGTTTGCGCCGACGTTGACTCTGGCGGTAGCCCTCATGCCGCGTGGACCGGCCGTCGATCGCCCTGCGCCGGCCGCGCTCGTGCTGGGCGACCCCCGTTCAAGCCGGGGGTAGGCTATGGGGCGTCACTCCCAGCGCGCGCAGGTCCCAGACGAAGTCGCGCGTGTCGTAGCCACGGTCCGCGCCGAGCGTGGCCGGTCCACAGACCCCGCATCAAGTGCGGGGCGGGCTACTGCGCTCCAGCATCGCCAGTGCCGCCTCGCGTTCGGCGTAGCCGCCTGCCCCTGGCTTGACCAGGGGTCGGCTTCGGTCAGCTCGACAGCAATGACGAGACCATTCCGGTTCTCGGTCAGCACGTGACCGAAGCAGCAGAGCTGCGCCCCTTGCTGCTTGCCCTTGCGATACAGGCGCGCATCGGGATCGGTGGTCGACTCGTGCGTCTCGCGACTGCGGCGCTCGCCCTGGAAAGCCTGCCCCCGTCTTGAACGGGGGTCGGCGTCGCGGTTGCGCCAACCGCCCTTGGGCGGGCCCTGGCTCGTCGCGCGGACGGTAACTCTTGTGCGAGGCCCAGGCCTCGAGCAGCGTGCCGTCCACCCCCTGTTCAAGCGAGGGGCAGGCGTGAAGTGGTCCGCTGAGAGCAGTCGCCGCCGGCGGGCCTCCCTGACCACTTCCTTGAGCAGCACCCGCGCCGCATCGGCCTCCAGCAGCCGTTCGCGATTCTTGGTGAACGTCGTTGGATGAAACGGCTCGTCCTCCACCCCGCATCAGGTGCGGGGCAGGCTATTGAGGTCCAAGAACCACTTGAACAGCAAGTTGTAGCGCAGTTGCTCGCAGAACTGGCGCTCCGGGCGGACTGTGTAAAACGCCATCAGCAGGCTCGACTTGAGCAGGTGCTCCGGAGGTCTCGAGGGCCGCCCGTTGTCCGCGTAGATCTCGTCGAAGAGGGGCGACATGCGCCCCGACGCTGAGTCGGCCAAGGGCTTGATCCGCCGCAGCGGATGATCCTTGGGCACGAACCCGTCCGGCGTCAGCGCCATCATCATCGTCGCCTGCCGCTCGCTCTCGCCGCGCATCGCTATTCTCCCTCGACTATCGGCTCAAAACCTCTTTCATGATCTCACACGTTCATTCTTCAGCAGCCTGCTAGTGGCTTCGGATGAGGTCAACGTTCCCGACGCCCGTATCGACGCTCCCAGCTTCGCCGGTAACGAGTTCCTGCCTGCAGGTTCATCGATCTGGCAAGTCAAGGCAGGCAAGAGTAGTTGGCCCAGCTACGAGGATGAGCTCGATAAGGAAGATGTGAAGCAAGCGATCTTAAGAGGCTGCACATATGTAGTAGTGCTTGGTCGCGACATCAACTCTGGGCAACACAGCACTCAACGCGATCTATGGAATCAAGGCGGGCGCACCGTTTAGGCTTCGATCAGCCAGCCAAATCGCCAAATGGGCCACCAAGTACCCGGCTGTTTGGCACTTGCTCGGTCGCCCAACGAGCCCGTTCTGGGGTGTGCACGAATTCTTGGCGCAGCAGGGGTTGCACAGCGTTGAGTACTGCTGGTCGGACTCTACCGAGTCGCTGCGCGATGCCTTGCGCCATCAAATCATCCATCCAGGTACTGGCGGACCCTTAAGAGTCTCTGGTATGACCGGGGTTGGCAAGAGCCGCTTAGTGTTGGAGACGTTTGCTGAACGGTCCAGCACCGCTGTGTATGTGCCCTACGCAGAGCAACTCTCGGTCAAGGTCCTGACATGGATGCGGGATCGCCCTGGCCTCTCGGTGACCCTGGTGGTAGACAAGTGCAGCCTATCGGAGGCTGAACGCTTGCAGACCTACGCGTCATCGGCTGAAGGCAGTCTTCGGCTCGTGACAATCGGCCAAGATGCTCCTCCGGATCGTCTGAACCACTTTGTCGTTCGCCCGATGCCTGAAGACGTGATTCGCGAAGTCGTAGTAGGGGTTCATCCCCAGATTGCTCTCGATCAGCGCAAGTGCGTGGACGTTCCGAGGACGGCGGAGATTGGACTTGGGTGGCACAACGGACTCTCAGTCCAACTCGATCGCCAGACGGCGCGTGCGGTCGACCCTCGCCGACACCGTTGCCAGCCTTTCGGCTGGCGACGGCTTGGGCTACTGGTTGTCGCCTCAGTTGCGTCCGGTCAATTGTCGCACTGCTCCATCGCGTCCAGGGTGCGCGCCGTGCGATCCCAGCGGGTGTTCTTGAGCCAGTTGGAGACTGCCTGCGCCAGATCCGCCGACATCGGCGTGAGGCCCGTGTCCTCGCCTAAGGTGGCCAGCACCCGGTTCCAGCGCTTGATGCCCGCGGCCGCCTTGGTGGTGTCGAGGGCGTCGCGCCAGCCAGTGACCTCGGCCACCGTGATGGCGTCGGCCGGCAGATTGCAGACCGCCGGCGGGTCATCGTTGTCGGACACCGCCGCCGTGGCCGCACCGGCCGACGAGGACACGGTGTAGCCCGTGCCGGCGTTGACCGTTGCCGTGACCGAACCATCAGCCTCGTCCGTGCTGTCGTCGCTGGTGGCGACGCTCAGGGTGTACGTCCCGCTGGTCGGGATGGTGACGGTCTGGGCGCCGGTGGTTGCGCCGAAGTCGCCGCTCTGCGCGACATTCACGCTGACCGTCAGGTCTGCCGCCGGCGCTGGGCTGGCAGTGATGGTGAAGCTGGCAGCGCTGCCTTCGGTGACCTCGCCATCGCTGGCGATGCTGATCTCCGGCGTGGGCGGCGTGGCCGGCGGCGTAGGCGTGGGTGTTGGCTGGGCAGTGGCGGTTTCGATGCATTCCAGCGCTTCACGGACAGGTGTCCAGCCGGACCAAATCTTCGCGCCCTGCGTCGCCTCGGCGGCCTTGTATGGTGTCAGCTGATCATCCTGCATATCGCTGAACGCGATGAGGACCCGCTTCCAGTTCTCGCCGTAATGCGGGGCACGATTCTGGTTCGCGGAATAGTAGTAGCGCACCAGATTGAGCAGGCTGTCAGAGACGCAATGTGAGGTGGGCACGGCGACCGGCGCCTGTTGCTCGTCTTGGGCTTCCTGTTCCTCCGGCGCAGCCTGTGTGTCCGCGTCCTGTCCCACGTCCAGTGTCGCCGTGCCAGCGAGGTCGCTCGCCAGCTGCGTCTGACCGTTGCCGTCCACGTATTCGGGCGTGACGGTGACCGTGAGTGTCATGGCCTCCTGCGCGTTGTGCGGGATGGTGGCCGTGGTTCCCGTCACACCGGGCTGGACGCCGATGCTGGCGGTCTGCGAGCCGCTGCCGTCCCATGACACCTCATACGACGCCGCGTGCGGCACCGCATCCCAGGAGACACTGGCGCTGACGGCATCCACCGCTGTGACCTGCACGTTGGCGACTGCCGTGGTTGGAACGACGATGGCGGGCTCACTCGCCCCCATGCCTTCCCCGTTCTGGGTGGCAGGGCAGCTGCCATTGTTGATGGGGATGCACGCCGTCTCCATGCCCTCCGGCGTTGTATACGTCGGCTTCTGCTCCGGAATGAACTGCGCATATCCGTTCGCGCCGTTGCGACGGACGAGGAACGTGATGTCGCGCTCCGTTTCACCGGCGTCCATGTAGAAATAGCCCGACTTGCCTCGGTGTTTCGTCACGCTCACCTTGCCGCCGACGCAACTCTCGTTGGTGAACTGAAGCGCGTTTGCCATGACCGTGTCGTCGATGGTGGGGTCGTTGGGGTCAGTGACCCATCTGATGGGGTTGCCCATGGCATCGTATTCTTTGACGACGATGAATGTGCGCTCGCAATCGATCTGTTTCATGCCGTCGTCTATCACGCTCTTGGTATCCTTGACCGTCCAATCAAAGCCCACGGGATTCAGCAGGGCGCCATTTGTGGCGCGGACGGTGAAGGTGATGAGCTCGCCGTCCTTGCCGGGCCTATCTTGGCCGGTGATCTCCAGGATTGGGACATCGTTGTCCTTGATCGTGGTCCATGCGCGATTGGTCAGATATGCGCCGGGCTGGTTGATTGCGCGCTCCAACGCGGGACGAATCTCGCCGGGAGACGAATCTGGCACATAGAACAGGTCACCGGGGAATTGATAGCCGTAGATGACCGCAGTGGGGTCATCGTGCGCCTTGAACTAATAGGTGAGCCGGTTCTGAGACCTGCTGCCGCCTCTCGGCCACATCCGAATCTCAATGGACTCGTCCGGCTCAACCCTATCGTCCGGGTCAAAAATGTGCAGCGTGAGCAGCTTCATGCGTGTCACGCCGGCAGGCATGACGGCAGTACGGCATCCACTTCGCGTCACCCTCGTGCCGCCGCCGGCCAGAATTACCTGATAGTCCACGTTGAATCTAGCCGTGCTCCGGTTCGAGAAGCAGTACTGGAACGTCGCATCACGCGGCAACGCCCAATGCTCAACATCGTGATACCCCTTCTCGAGGTGCACGTAGATGTCCCGCTGGCCACCCTCATAGACGACACCCTCGCGCTCGTCGAATTTGAGGATGCTGTGCGGCTCATCGTCCCTCAGCGTGATCGTGTGGCGGATTTTGCCGGCCACACGATCGTCGGCTGTGTTGATCATTTCAATGACGATGGTCTCGTCTCCCTCGAGGCGCTTGTCTTCAATCACCTCGAAGGGGAGCCACATCCACGGGCTGTAGCCGGTTTGGTGTTCAGCGACACCTCGATTGGTGGCGGGGTTGTAGGTGTGGTCCGGCGATGACGCGTGGCCGGTGATCGTGCGCAGGCGGTAGTCCTCGCCGTAGGTTGCCGTGCTGCCGCCTGACTCATTCGGGGGGACGATTCGATAGGTCAGCGTGAAATCATTGACCGACGCCCTGAGCGGCAGCCTGGCCGCCTGCTGTGTGCGCCACCCCTCTTTGATGAACGCCTCGTAATAGTCGCCGAATCCCATCGTGTCGTCTGTCTCGACCAGCTGTGGCAGCTGCGGGGCGGCCTGTATGTCATTATCGGCGACTGTCACTTTGGCGACGGTCTGCCTCGTGGCGACGGCGCCGCGCGTCATGACGTAGCGAGAGCCGGGCTCGAGCCAGACGTACATCGCGCCGTCAGGCTCGTCGTATTTGTCATCGTTGGTGCCTACTGTGAACGTCACGCTGTGCTGGCCCTTGCGTATGGTGACCGTCTGCTCTCCCTCCTTGGTGAGGTCGATATAGTAGCGGCGAGCCTTTTCCCGTTTCGCGACCATCAGGTTGATAGTGAGGTCCCGCGGCGCAGCCTTGTCCAGCGTGATGGTGAAGACGGCGTTCTGGCCCTCCGTCACGGACGCCTGATTGGCAG
Source organism: Dehalococcoidia bacterium (assembly GCA_964291515.2). Taxonomy (GTDB): domain Bacteria; phylum Chloroflexota; class Dehalococcoidia; order Bin125; family Bin125; genus Bin125. Next base: position 1,756,415 of record OZ219805.1, on the reverse strand, counting down.
TGATCCACGCCTCCGGGTCTCCCGCCTTGTAATCTCCCAGCTCAAAGACGGTGGAGATGCCAAAATACGGGCCCGGTTCATTCAAATTCCCCCACCCGCCGGCGAGTGCGCTGCCACTATCCCAGGTGCCGGCTCTATTCGAACCAGCTCTGACTCGGGTTTCACTGGAATCCACTCTACCTCCAAGAGGCCCGATCGCGTTGAAAGTGCCAGCAGTGAAATCGTATATGTGGTCTACCAAAGATACATCAAGGGTGCCGGTGTAGGCGCCACCGACATTGGTGGCGACTTCTCCGTCAGCATGGCGCTGATTCTCCGGTCTGTTGGCCGGAGCCCATCCGCCCGTCCAGAACTGGTTGTAGCCGGGTTTAATCTGCACCCCACCCACCCAATAGACCGGTGTGTCGAATGCCGTATGCCCATTGGTGTACGGCCAGCGCCTATCATTCAGATTTATGCTGGTCGCCGTGTGCCACGCTGCCCAGTTGTACTTACCGTTGTGAAGGCTTCCAAGGACACGGAAGGTGTCCTTGAATGGTTCCAGATCGGCGTGCCAGGGATGCTCAGGCGGGCGATTGCGGATGAACTCGTCGTACACGCTGAGGTCCTTGGGGATGGCGTCCCGCTTGTTTCCGGTCTTGAACAGAAGGCGGAACTGGTCACCCACGGCGGTATCATCGGGCCGGAGGCCCCAGTTGCTGGGCACGACCTCGGCATCGACAATCTGCACCCATGCCGAGGTTACCGAACTGCACCCATGCCGAGGTTACCGAACCGAACGTATACCCGGCAGGCGGCGTGGCGAGGGTTAGGGTGAATGTTTCATAGCCCTCGATCTTCGCGTCCCACGGGATGGGGATCCAGACCCGGTGATTGCGAACGCCGGCCGGCACTGTGATCACATGGTCGCCGGCAATGAAATCGACGTCCGGTGTCGCGGTATCATCGCTTCTCACGGCATGGCCGGTGACGACTCCAGCATTAACCGTAAACCTCGTCTCGCTTGGCGTTGGCGCACTGAAGTTGAGGGTCAGCGGGAGCGTACCACCCTCCACGACGTTGTAGTCGTAGTAGATCCTCGGGGGACTGTTAGGGTCTGTCGTCTTCGCGAACTGGACTCTAACCTCGCTCTGCGCATCGGCCTGTGGCAGGGGCTGGCCAGACATGACCATAGCGGCCGCCATGACCGCCATGAGTCCCAGAAGGGGCAGCCGCCATTGGGGTAAACGCATCACACCACCTGCGCGAAGTGTGTGTGGGGGGGGGGATGAGCGTAGGAACTTCCGCATGTCATTCATCTCCATCACAGCCTTCTACCCAGACTGTGGTCTCGCCAACGAGGATATTCTGCTCGTCTCGGACTCTGTGGTGTAACGCCCCGAGAAATCGCGAGTGCGTCCGATCCCGCCAATTTCTGATGATCGTAGAGTAAATTTGCGCCCCGCGGCAATCCCCACCCCGCTCTCCACCGACATATCGTGTTGAGTCGCCGAAGCGACTGAGGCACCCCGCCTCCCGACCTGAGCGTGGTTCCGCCAGCGGGCGAGACGGTGACGGCGCCGCTGACACTGACGGTCACCGCGACACCTGAGTATGTCGATAAGAATGGCGACACGAAGCAGTTAAGCAATCTCGCCAGCACAGCAACGATCGACGTGGGTCCAATCGGACAGGATGCGCAGGCAGTAGCCACACCACCGCCTGGTTGCGTCTCAGAGTCGCTGCTCAACAAGGTGCGACACTACTACGACATTAACAAGCATCGAGCCCCTGGCTACGGCAAGAACTGGCGGCGAGTCCTGCTCGCCTTCGGCGACCTATCGGACGCCAACCTGACCCCATTCACCGCCGCCGAGGCCAGAGTCCGGCTGTCGAGGTAGTTCGGCTGGAAGCCTGTGCGCGTCGCACTCGAGTGCATCGAGGCGGGCTGAGTCTGGCGGGCGCGAAAAAAAAGACGGTCTCAGGTGGACTTGGGAGCGGTCGCCGCGTTTGGGGTGCCAGCTTAGCTTGCGACTGACTCGGTAACGTGTGTTAAGCGCAGCTCAACCGATGCCATAAGACCTCGCGATAACGGAGATGAGGCCTTGACTCGGACTCTGAGGGCGTTCGGCGGACCTTCGTGATTCTGTTACGCTCGGTAGCTACTGCCGACGCAGTCTCGCGATCAGCTGGTGAATGGAAGCCGCCATGACCGTCCGACACAACGCTACCCCCCCCCCCCGATTCTCGCCGGCGCGAGAGTTCGAAGCGTGGTCCGATGACCCGGGCGCGACTGCGGGTGCCGCTGTTTGGTCTGGCGATGCTGGCGATCATCGCAGCGGTCCTGACGTTTGGCAGCTCATCCACGAATCCCGCCAGCGCCCAGGGTGCATCGAGCTGCGTCAGCGACGGGCTGCTCACGAAAGTTCAGCACTACTACGACGTCAACAAGCACCGATCGCCGGGCTACGGCGAGAACTGGAAGCGCGTCCTGATCGCCTTTGGCGACGTGGAGGACGCGAACCTGACGGCGATGACGGCTGCGGACGCGCAAGTCCGCGAAACGCGCTGGTGGGGCTGGAAGCCCATCCGCGAGGCACTCGAGTGCATCGAAGAGGCCGCTGAGCAGCAGATTGAGCCACCGCCTCCGCCGCCGCCTCCGACGACACCTGAGATCAGCGTCGCCTCAGACGGCGACGTCAGCGAAGGCACGGACGCCAGCTTCACCGTGACCGCGACGCCCGCGCCTGCGGCGGCGCTGAGCGTCAGCGTGACCGTCTCGCAGAGCGGCGACTTCGCCTCGACCGGTTCACAGACGGTCAGCATCTCGACCTCGGGCAGCGCGACCCTTGCCGTTCCGACCACGGATGACAGCGTGGACGAGGCCGACGGCTCGGTCACCGCGACCCTCGCCGGCGGCACGGGCTACACCGTCTCATCGAGCGCGGGCGCGGCGACGGTTGCCGTCTCGGACAATGATGTGCCCGAACTGAGCATCGCCTCAGGCGGCAACGTCGCTGAGGGCAGCGACGCCAGCTTCACCGTCACCGCCAGTCCGACGCCGCATGCCGCGATGCTGGTCAGCGTCACGGTCTCGGCGACCGGCGCCTTTGGCGTCACGACCGGCTCGCAGAGCGTCACGATTCCCACGACTGGTTCCAAGTCCTTCACGATCAGCACGACCAATGACAGCGTGGACGAGGCCGACGGCTCGGTCACCGCGACGCTCGCGAGCGGCAGCGGTTACACCGTCTCATCGAGCGCGGGCGCGGCTACGGCTGCCGTCTCCGACGACGATGTGCCCGAGTTGAGCATCGCCTCCGACGGTGATGTCACTGAGGGCAGCGACGCCAGTTTCACCGTCACCGCCAGTCCGACGCCGCATGCCGCGATGCTGGTCAGCGTCACAGTCTCGGCGACCGGCGCCTTTGGCGTCGCGACCGGCTCGCAGAGCGTCACCATCCCCACGAGTGGCTCCAAGTCCTTCACGATCAGCACGAGCGGCGACGCGACCGACGAACCCAATGGCTCGGTCACCGCGACGCTCGCGAGTGGCGCCGGTTACACCGTCTCATCGAGCGCGGGCGCGGCGACGGCTGCCGTGTCGGACGACGACGATCCGCTGCCCACACCAACTCCCACACCAACTCCCACACCAGAAGAGCAGGAGACATCCACGACTTGCAACCTGCCAGCCGACGCCGTCACCGTGGCCGAGGTCACGGGTTGGCGCGACGCCCTGGATCCGGGCAAGGCCACGGCCGGGATCAAGCGCTGGAACCGCGTGCTTGAGGCGCTCGGTGAGGACACCGGCACTGGCGTCACCGCGATGACCCCCGAACAGGCGCAGAGCGTCGCCAACTGGCTGGGCAACACGCGCTGGGATCGCGCGGCACGCACGATCAGCGCCGCCGCCGACTGCGACGTCGAGCAGGACACCACGCCGGACACGGACACCGACACGGATACCGACACGGACACAGATACCGACACGGACACGGACACAGATACCGACACGGACACCGACACCACGCCAGACACCGACACCACGACTCCATCCGATCCGAATGCCCCGCCTGTGATCAGCGTTGTGGGCGGCGGAGCGATCACCGAGGGCGGCGATGCCACCTTCACCGTGACGGCCAACCCCGCGCCGACCGGCACCATCGCCATCACCTTCGTCGCGATCGTGACGCAGGACGGCCGCTTCACCTCCGGCGACGGGCAGGTCGTGGAGGTGATTGGGACGTCCGGCAGCAACACGATCACCGTGTCCACGCTGGACGACGACCGCGACGAGCCCGATGGCTCTCTCACACTGACGTTGCAGGCGGACTCGCGCGACACTCCGCGCTTCTCCGTCTCGGCGACGCAGGGCGCAGCGACGGTCGTCGTCTCCGATGATGACGCGCCGGGTTCGGGCGCGACCCTGACCTACACCGAGTTCTGGGCGCCTTACCAGGACCTGATCGCCAAGGTGGAGGCGGAACGCAACCACGAGCTGTTCGGCCAGTTCTCATCGCACACCGACCTCTACGACTCGGTCCTGCTCGCGCTTGGGCAGGACGTCGCGAAGCAGTCAATTGAGCCGCTGTCCGCCTCGAAGGCGCGCAGCCTGGCCGCGCACCGCTCGACCGACATCTGGGACGAGATTGCGCCGGCGCTGGATTGGATCTTCCACAACGGGCCGCCGCCAGCGCCGATGCCGACGCTGGACAACCCGTTGCCCACGTCGATCAACCTGTCCACCAGCCTCTCGCCGACGCAGCTCGCGCTGACCGACTACTTCGGCCACGAGACGGATGCCGAGCTGACCTTCACGGTGACGCTCGACAACCCGATCGCCACGATCAGCCAGTGGGACGAGCTCATCTCGATCACGCAGACCAGCAGCGGGACGGCCACGCTGACCGTCACGGCCAGTGACGGCACGAACAGCATCAGCGCCACCGCCAGCGTCGAAGCACAGTGCAACCCGGGCACGCGCCTGTCGTCGGATGGCACGTTCTGCGTCGCTGCGCAGTCGGCGCTCTCCTACAACGGCACCTTATCCCCCCACCCGAGCAGCCCGAACGGCCCGGGCGACTCCTTCGTCGCCAATGTCAGGCTGAAGGAAGGCACATCGGGCACGATCGAGGTGCGGGTCTGGGTCAACAAGCCTGATGTCGGCAGCGGCAATTGCCGGATGCGCGGCTACATCACCATCGAGCCGCAGACCGACGGCGCCACCATCCCCACCGGGGTGGCCACGAACACCTGGGGCGTCACCAGCAGTCCGCATGACACCCACCAGGGCTGGTTGGACGGCACTTGCGCCAACGGCTTCCTGACGTTCAACGACCGCAATTACCGCCGGGCCCGGATCACCTACAACCTGGCCGACGACGGGATGCCCGGCACGACCCTCAACGGCGCCAAGCTGGTCTACCACGACGTGGGCGCCTCAGGCACCACCGTGGTCGGCACCTACGACCTCGTGAGGATCAACTTCCGCGACAGCATCGCCACCGTCACCGTGACCGGGAATACTGGCACCCTCGGTGCCGACGCGGACGGCGATGGCGACGGGTCGACGTTCACCATCAAGGAAGCCACCAAAGGCACCCAGACCATCACCTTGTCGGGTGAGCATCTGAGGGGCTATCTCGCCCCGCGCGAGGAGGACATCCGCAAGGGCGGCAGAGCCTCGGCGGCGCGCATGTACCTGGAGCACGGGCATGCCGTCTACTGGCAGCCCAGCGTCTGCGCCTTCAACAAGGGTCCAATCGCGGGAGCGAACGCGGACGGGATGACATACGCGGAACGGACGGCCACCTGCGAGGTCTCGTGGGACTGGCTGTCAGACGGCTCCAACGGCTCGAACGGCACAGTCAAGCTGGTCTGGCACGAGACCGACGGGGCCGGCTGGGACGCTCCGGATGTGCACACCACCGAAGTCAGTACGATCACAATGACAGACACCGGCATGTACCGCGACACCAGGAACCCGAACGGCTGGCGGGCGACTGACACCACAGTCATCGCCAATGTCTGGTTGACGCCTGTGGCCGGTCAGAACACTGCCGACACCCCGATCGGCCGTGTCACCACGATCACCGAAGGTGACCAGTTCGACCTGACCCTGAACAGCGGCACGAGGGGCGGCAATAATCGGGTCGCGCTCCAGGTGCGCACGGCGACCAATGACGACGGCACCCAATGGTCGGCCTGGCAAAATCTGGATCAGGAGGTCGGCCACCGCGCGCTGGCAATCCGTGAAGAGTCCGAGTGGCACCTCTACACGCACAATTTCGCCGAATGCTTTACGCCTGGCGGATACAACTGCTTCGGAGGCGACGCGTGGACGAATCATCCAACCGGGAAGCGGATGAAGTTGACGTTCAACTCCCACGACGACAACTTCGTCTACCATCCCGAGCGGTACTACCAGTTCCGGGTCAAGAACACGGAGTCGACCAAGCCGAACCCGATCCTCAAGGTCGTCGAGGACGATGCCGTCAGCTTCACCGTGCATTCGCAACAGGAGAACGGCCGGCTGCGGGTCCACCTCGCCAAGAAGGTATGGACCGACGTGACTCTCCAACTGGATACGGACTCCAGGTCCAGCGCATGGAACAACTGGGCAGTCGTGTTTGACGCCGAAGCCACCAATGACCTGGACCGGTCCGGCTCCAAGATCATCGATCAGGGCTGCGACGGCGGCGCCAGCGACATCAGGGTCTGGGGCAGCATCCTCGTTGGTCAGCACAGCGGCGTGGAGGAATACGTCGACCACAACGACGGCCGTGATGCCATAGACAAGAACGACGACCGCAAGGGCGAGTACGTCCTCGTCAAGTGCTAAGTCGCCCAGACGAGCAAGGGAGGGTGCGCCAAACCAACGGCGCACCCTCGCCGCACATCGGGCGCCGCATAGACCATTGACCTCAGCGAACAGTCATCCGTCCCCGACTTGATCGGGGACCCGCTCGGGCCGCAACCTGACCCCATCCACCGCCGGCGAGGCCAGCCTGCTGTTCTTGTTCCAGCGCCCACTCGAAGAGTGAGGTAGAGGGCTGCGCCTGCTTCCGAGAGCGGCGTTTGGTCGGCGTCGGTTCGTTGGCGAGGAACTCGGCCCAGCTGAACAGGTCTCGCTGCTGAGGCGCAACTCCCGTGTGGTGGCCGCATGGAATTGCCACGACTGCTGGCTCGCCTTCGAGGTTTGGCAGCTCGATGATCGACGGCGCCTCTGGCGTCGGCTCGACTGGTCGCCAGGAATCGTCGACCAGCAGCGACTCAGCGTCAGCTGCGACCTGTTGCGCTTGGGCGAAGATGTCTTCGACCGCCTCGGCATCGGAATCCTCGTCGCCAGCGACGAGCTTGCGAGCGAGGGCCAGCATCAGGTCGTCGCCGTCGTCTCCGTAGGCGGCGAGTCCGTCGTCGGGCAGCTCGCCCTCGACTGCGAGCGAGGATTGCAGCTTCTGCGCGACCAGCTTGAGCGCGTCGGCCTGCAGGGTCTTCCGATAGGCCATGAACACCACCTGACGGGCCGCGTCTGACCGATTCGCCACGAGCGCCGCGACGCCTGACGCATCGTGTAGACCGAGTAGTCGGTCTCGAACCAGCAGATCGTGGGGAAGTCGATCAGGTCGAGGCCGGTCTGAACCAGTCGCGGGTGGCAGATGAGCACATCGACGCCTTGCGCCACCTGGTTCGCGACCCAGGCCTCTCGCTTGTCTGGCGCGACAGCGTCGGCTTTCATCACTGCCGAACGGAAGCCGTTCTTGGTCAAGAACGCCTGCATCCGACCGGTGATGTCGCGAGTGCCGGTGTGCGTCACGTAGACGAGGACCCGTCGCCCCGCCATGCGTTCTTGCGCGACGAGGTCGATCAGCGCCTGCTCTTTGGGATAGAGCCTGTCACCGTCGAGCGGAGGCAGTTGGACGAGGATGTTCTCCTCGTCCGACTCGGGATCGAGGACGGTCTCACCACGCGTGCAGCCGTCGGGGTAGGCGAGCAGCGATTGCAGGTACGCGGCGAGCAATCGCTTCGAGCCCTGCGACAACGCCGACCTGAGCGCCGCCCGCATCGTCGCTTCGAGATCGGCGTAGGCCGAACGCTGCGAGTAGGGCGTACCCTCAGGCGACTTGGCCTTCGGATCGGGCTCGGAGTCCAGCGACGACAGCATCACCTGCTCCTGGTAGCCCGGCAGTCCCGAGGCCACGTCCGCGAGCCTGAGAAAGACCGTGTTGCCGATCAAGTGGAACAGCGCCGAGGGCGCCAATCCAGGTCGCTCGCGAACCACCTTGCGGTAGCTGCGACGCTTGCTCGAGCGCCCGTCAGCGGCATCGTCGTCATCCGACTTGCCAATCGATTGCTCGAGGAAGCCGTAGCGCTGAATCCAGCGCGACTCCTCGGTCCGCGCAAACTCAGACCGAATCTCCGGCGAGAACCGATAGAGCAAGTGGAAGAGCGTCGACGAGTAGCCACCCATAAGGGTGCCGCTCAGGCTGAGCGACTTGCCGCAGACATCGGCCAGTATGCCAGCGGCGACGCCTTGCGCCGAGCCTCGACCCTTGTACTCGTGTACCTCGTCCGCGATCAGCAGGTCGAAGAAGCCCCGCATCCGCAGTTTGACGTAGTCGGCAAGCGGGAATCGCTTCGGCCCAGTCGGGTCGGCCTGCCAGAGCGCGGAGCCGCACCCCGAGCAGCGCAGCTTGCGTCGTTTGAGCGCTGTCTCCGCGAGCGGCACGCCGTGTCGGTCGACGATCTGCTCGAAGCAGTCGGGACAGCAGGGCACGCGGATCGGCTCGCCGGTCTCCTGGTCGCGGGCCAGTTTGCCATCGGAAACAGCCAGCCGCTCGATCGTGGACGGTCGCCAGCGATAGGAGAGCTTGGCTCGCTCCCGTGACATGACCGCATAGAGTGGCCCGACCGACGTGAGCCGCTGGAGATGTTCGAGGTCGGTGATCGACGAGACGATCACGGCGCGAGCCGTGGGAATCGTTTCTTCGATTTCGCGCTTCCACTTGCGGGTGAGGTGAGGCGGGCAGAGCACGAGCACGCGGCGGAAACCGGCCAGGTGCGCGGCCGCCGTGCCGATGAACGTCTTGCCCGTGCCCATCTCGCCGACGACGGTCGTGCCGCGCTGCGAGTTGAGCGAGAGCGCCGCACCCCGAATGGCGTCTTCCTGCGCGCCCAAGGGCGAGCGCAGCAGACGCGGCATCGGACGCTGGTCGGCGGCGGGGCTGTAGATCGGTGGGTAGGACGCGATCACACGCTCTGTGATGGCGTCGCAGTAGGTGTCGATGAACTCGCCGAGGTTCATGGTGGAGTGTCCTTTCTATGGACTGATTTGGTGGCGATAGACGTGCAGAAGCCCCGTCGCCTGTAGAGAACGACGGGGCTTCTGAGCTGAGAATGGCGCACCGATTGGGGTGAGCTGGCTGGGTGTTGGTTAGAGGACGTTTCCTCCTTCAATGCTGACTGAGGTGTCGATCACAGCCGGGGATCGGTGATGCTCCGAACAGTCGAAGACTTCGCAGAACGAGCACGGTTCGTCAGCGAGAACGATCAGCGCCAAGTGTTGGATCGCTTCGAGCACCTCGTAAGGATGCGCCTCGCTGCTGAGCAGTACTCGCTCCAGCTGGTCGCTGCTGATCCGCTCGTCCAGCGACTCGCGGATGTCGTGCAGGGCTCGGCCCAGCAGCTGCTCGTAGGTGTGGCGGTCCAAGTCATTCAGTTCGATCAACTGGTCGGACCGAGACTCGGCCTTGCTCTCAAGGGGGTTCATGGCGGGTGTCCTTTCTCTGGACTGATTGGTGGCGATGGACGTGACGAAGCCCCGTCGTCCACAGAGAACGACGGGGCTTCGAGGTTGAGAACGGCTCACCTGTAGAGATGAGCGGGTCGGCTGGGTCAGGCGTCGATGTCGGTGATCTCGCCGGTCTGGAGGTCGAGCGCAACGACGGTCGTGCGCATCCGCTCGCGGTAGACCTCCTTCTCCGGCGTCTCGTCGACCAGGATCATCTCCTTGGCCGTCCGACCCTTGACCAGGATGCGGCTGTTGCCAGACTCCAACTCGAGATTGTCGAGGAAGCCGGCCGCGACCAGCATTGCCAGGTGTCCGCGTCGCAGCGGCATCAGCGGTCGAGTGCGAGCGTCCTCCTGCGGCCACAGCGCGTCGGTGACCTGCGGACTCTGCCACAGCCCAGAGCGTCGAGCCTCAGCGGCAGCCGTGACAGGGTCGATGGTGCGCGTCGTGAACAGCACCTCGCCTGCTGGCTCCGCCTCGAGTCGATACTGCGTGTAGCGAGCGTCGTCCAACGTCTCCAGATCGCCATCGGCCCAGCGAGCGATCTGCGATTCGGCGTAGGAGTCCGGGAACGTGTCGTGTTTGCGCTCGCCGATCACAACGACCTGGTCGAACACCTCGCGCTCCGGCTCCGGAAACGCCCAGCAACCGAGCCGCGAGTAATGCGATGCGAGGTATCGGGCCGACACCCGCAGCCGCTTGCGCGGAACGATGAAGACCAAGAGACCGTCCGGCGCGAGGTAGCGAGAGCACTGCGTCAGAAACGCGTGTTCGGTGCGCTTGTCCTCGGCGTCGTGGTCGTACGGTGGGTTCAGCCACAAGAGGCTGAAGGCGCGGTTGGCGATGGAGCAGCGGAAGATGTCCGCCGCCAGCGTGTGGTCGAGCGTTTGCTCAGCAATCGACGACCGTTCTTGATGTAGCTCGATGCCGAAGGTCTCGACGTCGAGGCGGGTGCGCCGCTTGAATTCACCTGCGACGAGGCTGAGCGCTTCGCCGGCGCCGCAGCAGGGGTCGAGCAGCCGCAGCGTTTGCGGCGCCGAACCTCGTCCGAGGCTGGCGCGTTGGGGCGCGATCAGCTGCAGGATCAGCTCGATCACGCGAATCGGGGTCGGGTAGAACCCGCCCTTGGCTTGGGCAGCGAGTCTCATCGGGATGCTCCGTTCGTGATCGCGGACTCGGTGTGTTTGGGAAGGGAAAGTCGCCCGGAGGCGACGGCCCCGGACAGCTCCTCGCGGAGCAGGTCGTGATTGGGGACGCAGCGATAGGCGGCGATGCCGACCGATTCGAGCGGCACGATCGTTTCGTGTCGCAGACCGGTCCGCCAGAGCCAATCGGCCCAATCGGGCGGCAACGGCAGGTCCGAGCGACGGTCGAGGAAGCGTCGATGCAGCGCCGGCGCGGCGTCCTCATCGGGGGCGAGGAGCAAGAACTCATCGCGCTCGAAGCGAAACTCGGCCAGCTTCGTGTAGACCATCGCCTGCCAGCCGCCCGATGAGGGCAGTCGCGCAATCTTGGTCGTCCAGGTGCCGATCGTCTCCTCGGGCACGAGGCAGCGCTCATAGCCGCCCGAGTGTGGCAGCCCGTCTGCGCCGCGAATCAGGAACGCGGCCTCGGGTGGTTGCTTGAGCAAGGCCGCCCAGATCGCCTTGACCGCGGTCTGCGAGCCGAGCATCGAGAGGAACCAGAGTCCCTCCGTCTGTTCGTCGCGAGCGAACGCGTCGACCGTGGCCGAGAAGCCGCCGGCCGAGATGGTGTAGAGCTGGTCGCCTACATCGGGAGGCATGGTTGGGGTATCGAGCATGGCGCTCGTCCTTTCCTGTGAAACGGATGGGTTTGGGGTTGCGAACGGAATCAGTCGAGGAAGCCTCCGTTCTTGATCGAAGCGAAGGTCCCGTCGCCAATCACGATGTGGTCGAGCAGTTCGACGCCGAGCAGCTTGCCGACCTCGACCAAATCCTTGGTCAGATTGATGTCGTTCTGGCTCGGTGTGGCGTCGCCCGACGGGTGGTTGTGGACCACAATCAGGCTGGGCGCCGACTCGACGATCGCCGGCTTGAAGACCTCGGCAGCCCGAACCAAGGCCGAGTAGGCGTTGCCTTGATAGATCGTGCGCTGACCGACGATCCGCAATTGGCGATCGAGCAACAACACGCGGACCTGCTCTTGCGCCAGCGGCGTCATTTCCGCGCGGAGCAGGTCGAAGACTTGCTTTGACGTCGAGATTTGCTCACGGTCAGGCGAGCGTTCGGGCCGAGTCTCAACCTCGTAACGAATCGCGAGCTCGCTGAGCAGCGAAACGTTGCGGCGCAACGCGGTGAGCAGCTCCTGCCGCTCGCTGTCAACCAGCCGTGGTCGGTCGTGGTCATCGGTCGTGGTGGCGAACAGTTCGGGTTGGATGGTGGTCATCCGTGAGTTCCTTTCAGGCGTGGGAACGAGGAGAGGCCGCGTCCTCAAGAGAGAACGCGGCCTCAGTGGTGTCCGTCAGCGACTGACGGGATTGGTGGTGGGAGTCCGTTAGAAGGGGGAATCGCCTCCTTCCTCACGGCTATTGCGGTCGCTGCGCGAGTCGAGGAAAATCACCTCGCTGGCGTGGACTTCGACCTTGCTGCGCCGGTCGCCGGAGTCGGTCTGCCAGCTGTGCTGCTGCAGTCGACCCGTGACATGGACGCGGTCGCCCTTGGCGACGTAGCGAGCCACCGCCTCAGCCGTCTTGTCCCAAAGGACGACCGAGTGCCAGTCGGTCTCGGTGGTCTCGTTCGACTTGGAGTAGCGGTCGGTGGCCAGCCTGAGCTGGACGACCGCCGTCCCGGACTTGGTGCTGCGCAGTTCGGGGTCGGTCCCGACTCGGCCCAGCAGCGTGACGTGGTTGATGGTGCGTGCCATCCGTAGTGCTCCTTCCAGAGCGTGTTGCGGCGCGGAACGCCCCCCGTTCAAGCCGGGGGCAGGCCGCGCCTGTTGGGAAACGAGAAGAGGCCGCGTCCCAGGAAGGGAACGCGGCCTCAGTGGTGTCCGTCAGCGACGGACGGGTTGCTTAGGGAGTCCGTTAGAAGGGCGAGTCACCGCCTTCCTCACGCTCGTCGCGGCCGTTGCGGGAATCGAGGAAGATGACCTCGCTCGCGTGGACCTCGGTGCGCGAGCGGCGGTCGCCCGAGTCGGTCTGCCAGCTGTGCTGCTGCAGCCGACCGGTGACGTGGACGCGGTCGCCCTTGGCGACGTAGCGATCGACGGCCTCAGCCGTTTTGCCCCAGACGACGACCGAGTGCCAGTCGGTCTCGGTGGTCTCGTTCGACTTGGAGTAGCGGTCGGTGGCCAGCCTGAGCTGGACGACCGCCATGCCGGACTTGGTGCTGCGCAGTTCGGGGTCGGCCCCGACTCGGCCCAGCAGCGTGACGTGGTTGTTGGTGTGTGCCATCGTGTGTGCTCCTTCCAGAGAGCGTGTTGCGACGAGGGAACGTCCCTCGCCTGTTTGGAAACGAGAAGAGGCCGCGTCCCTGGTTGGAAACGCGGCCTCGTTTTGCATGCCGGTGAGGGTTGCGATTAACTCACTCGGAGGTACTCCGAGCGCGATTCAGTGACGATCTCGGCTCGCTGCTCTGGGTAGAGCAGCGCATTGAGTCGCTTGTGGTCGACCTTGTAACGCCTGCTTGAGACCATCCCGACGGTGCGCGTCTTGTCGCGACCGTCGAGCTGGGCCTTGCCGACGCCTTTGGTCCCCAGCCAGCATTCGAGCGTGTCGAGCGACTCCCGCTTGTCAGCGTTGAGCGACTTGATCAGCTCCGCGATTTCCTCGTAATGCCACAGCGCCGACTGCGCCTCCTCGTCCGAGACCGGTTCGGTAGGCGTGTCAGTGGATGATTCAGCCGGCGTCACCTCGGAGACTGGCGGCTGGCACGTGTCCAGGTAGGGGCAGCTTCGACACTGCCAGTCGGTCGCCTCGAAATCGCGGTCTGGCAAGGCTTCAGGGTTCCGACCATTCATCTCGAAGTGGTCGGCCAGTTCTGCCAGCCGATTCCCGGCGCGATACCAGGCCCGCTCTACTCGTTCCGCAGGGATCACTTCGTAGTCCCAACGCCGTGAGCCCGTGTCGAGTGTGGCGATGACCACGTCGCGGCACTCGCCGAAGAGGCCCAGCGAGTAGCAGGCGGCTTGCGCCACCGAGTCGGGGTGACTGCGCTCGGCACCGAGGGTCTGCCAGCGCTTGAACGCTTCCGGCCCGCGGGTCTTGACCTCGATCACGACGGGATCGTCATCAGGGCCCAGCGTACGTTCGCCGTCGAAGAGGAACTCGTCGATGGCCATGATCTCGCTGGGCGTTTTCGGTAGGAAGCCTGTTGCGTCGGGGTGACCACTGACGACGAGGTGGTCGCCCAGCTCGACCGAGACGCTGGTCGGCGCGTCGCGGTCCTCAGGCTGAATCGCCCACCCCGCGCGTTGCATCGCGCGAACGACGACGGGCTCCAGCGCATTGCCGGACTCCATGATCGTCAGCGACTCGGGAGAAGTCGGGTTGGTGATCGGCTGCTCGGTCGCCGAGTACCAGAGCGCGCGTCGGCAGCGACCCAGCGCCGAGGCGCGGGCTTCTAGCCGGCCGTCGTCGGTGAATCGCGCCATTGGCCGGTTGTAGGGGTTCGGGTTGGTGTGGTCGGACATGTGGATTCCTTTCTGTCCGATAGAGAAGAGCGGGGCCGCCCTCGCAATGAAGGCAGCCCCGCTCAGGTGAGTGTTTCGCAGCGGAAACGACGCGCGTTAGCTCTGTCGCTGCTGCAGCTTGTCGGCGGCCGAGGCGATCAGCGGCGTCAGGTCGTCGACGCCGAGCTCGTCCAGGTCGCGACCGGTCTTGCGCAAGACGGCAGCCCGCACCTGTTCCTCAGAGAAGCCCTGTTGGGCGCTGAGGTCGATCAGCTGCGCCCGCAGGTTGCGAGCGTCCGATTCCTCCGTGCGCGGTCGCGTCCCGTTCGAGCGCGACGAGCGAGCGGCTGATGCTGGTGCAGGCCGTTGCTCAGATCTAGGCTGCCGGTTCTGCGGTCGGTTCTGAGCCGTAGAAGTCGGCGGATCGCCGTAGAGTCCGTTGCCGAAGCGGTCGCCGAAGCTGCGCAGGGCGCGCTTGAGTGCGTCGGTGACCGCTCCCTTGTAGGCGGTTTCGTGGCCCTCGGCCGAGTCGTCCGAAAGCGGTTGGAAACCGACGTCCGTCCGCGATGGCGCGCCCGGCACGGTCACGCGAACCGTCGCTGAGTAGGCCGACCCCGATTTGAACTCGCGGAGTGTGACCTCGCCGACGAGTTCGTAGCCCCAGCCGCCGTAGCCGAAGACCTGGTTGGCCTGGTCGATGGCGGTGTGACCCTCGATGTACGAGAACCGGCGTCCCCCGCGACCCTTGCGCTCCGAGACCAAGGCGGGGTCGAGCGGCTGGCGCAGTGCGTCGTTGACGTTGGGTGACAGCGCGTCCCAGTGGAACTCGCCGCCGTTGAGGTTGATGGGTGTGGTGGGCGCCGCGCCGTTCGTCGGGCGCGTCCCGTTGCTGTGGTTGCCGTTGCCGTTCGTGCGGATGTGGGTGCCCCCCGATCGAGTCGGGGGCAGGCTATTCTTCATGGCGCTGTTGCTCCTTCGTTGAGCTGAATTGGTGTGGGTTGATGTCGTGCCACGGGCACGATCAGGCGTGGGTCCAGTGACCCTCCGTTCGTTGATTGGGGTTGGGTGGGTGGTTGCCTCAGCGAACGCGAGCGGTGCGCTTCAGCGAATGGAGGAAGACGGCGCGACCGGCGGGGTGAGTCGCGAGGTCACCGACGTCGTTGATGCCCCCGTGTCCAAGCACGGGGCAGGCGTCAGGCAACACGACGGTCCGCGAGCGATGCTCGCCGAGCAGTTCGCGGAGCCTTCGCGAGGCCTCACGACCCGCGTCGTCAGAGTCGAAGGCGAGGAAGACGCGCGGCTGTCCTCGAAGCGCAGCTGCGACCTTGTCCAGACCCTGAGTGCCGAGCGCTCCAACCGCCTGGAGGCCCCAACTGACCAGCGTGAGCCAGTCGAAGAGCCCCTCGGTGACGACGAGCCAATCGATGGGGCTTGACAACCGACTGAGTCCGAGCACGGGTTTCGGGCCGGGCAATGCCGTGAATCGCCGTTTGGCGTCCAGCAACGTGGAGCGACCAGCCAGCCAGTGGACACGTCCTGCGATGACCTCGGGGACGACAATCATCCCGGCGAAGCGCTCGCCACGGTCAGTGAACAGGCCGCTGGACTGCAGCCGGCCATCGTCGAAACCGAGTGACCGCAGGTGTTCGCGCAGCCCGCGTCCAGTCGAGTAGCCAAGACCGAGTCGCTGCGCTGACGAGAGGCTGATACCGCGCGAAGCGAGGTAGTCCAACGCCGTCGTTGAGCGTCTCAACTGCGTCGCGTAGTAGCGCATCGCCGCCGTCAACACTTGCGGGTCGCGAACAACCTCTGCCGGTGTCGGCGCAGCAAGTTCAACAGGGGCAATAGGCGTGTGCCAGTCGCCGCCCCCGTGTCGGGGCACGGGGCAGGCACCCTGCAGCCGACGAATCGCCTCGGGCAGGTCGACGCTGTCCAACCTCTGGATGAAGTCGAGCACGTCGCCGCCGAGACCGCAACCGAAGCAGTACCAGCGTTGCGAGTCGGCGTAGACGGTGAAGCTGCCTGCGGTCTCCTCGTGGAACGGACAGACGCCTTGGCGGACGCGGCCTCGTCCAACGAGCTTGACGCCCGACGCCTCGACGACATCGCCGAGTGGATATCGCCGTTTGAGCGCAGGGATGTCGACCGAGTTGGTGGAGGCGATCATGAGGTGTTACCTCTCGATCGTCGCCGTGGATTCCGTCGTTGTTCGCTGACCCGTCGGACCTGCCTGACCAGCAGGGTGGCCCATCCGAGCCCGAACGTGTGGAGCGCCACGACCTCCAGTTCGTAGCCGAAGGCCAGAGGCGCAACAAGCATCGCGATGATTGCACCGACGACCAGCAACCGGATGACGATCCAACTTCGGCGGCGCTGGCGCTGATCTGTCGTCGGAGGCTCAGTCGTTCCGGGGACCGCGTCGCCTAGCTGGTACGCCGACCAGATCGACTCGCCGGTCAGCCCTTCGAGCCGCTTGACGACGCGCTGTCGTGAGCACTGGGCTGCGTGACAACGAACGTCGATTGCGCCGCCATCGGGCCGCTGTCGAAACGACAGACGGTCTTCCAACGAGCCATGGCAGACCGCTGCCGTGTGGAACCAGCCGCGCTCGAACCGGACTCGATGCGGCAGCCGTCCAGCAATCTGCCAAGCATCCGGCCCGACGTAGCGGCCTTGTCCTGCAGTTGGTGTGTGGAAATCTCTCATCGGTAGAACTCCTTCCAGTGGTGTCGTTGGATGACGAGAGTGTGTGAATGAGTGGGTGGAAACTGGGTTGACTGGTGGAGACCGGCGTCGGCATCGAGACGCACGGTCAGCGAGAGTTGGTGAGTGGGAGTTGGGTGGCACGAGACGCACTTATCCCACGGTCGGCCTATCCCGTACTTGATACGGAAATGCCGCAATGCGTGGAGTCGAAGCGTGGAGTGGGAGAGTGGCGGACACGAAGCGACCGAACTGCGGGATTTGCAGTCCGGTCAGTTGTCCAAATCGTGGTCGGCACGCCTTGTCGGGCTACCAACCGTGTCGGTTCCGCGTTCCGAGCAGTCAGGGGAGAGCAGACCTCAAATCCCGTGACCACTGCACGCAGCGGATGCGCGCTTGTCCTCAGTGAGTTGCACCGTCGGGAGAGCAAGGCTCTATCCGTCTGGTCAAACTCGGGTCAAGGACGAACCCTCCAGCGTTTCAAGGCGGGAAATGCTGGACAAAGCCTGAATTGAGTCTTCAGTAGTACACCCGTATGGACGGGATTGCCAGTCCGCAGGCGCTCAGTTTGCTGAACCACTGACCAAGAACATGTGTGGTGGGTAACACGACGAGAAGATGTCTCGGCAGCGCGTGCCGGCGTTGCTCCCGACACCTGCACGGGTGCAGTCCTGTAGGCGGGCACTCACCTAGCATGGAAAGCGCCAGGCGCTACTGACCACTTCGCCAATGTCGTGACCAGATCACCAGACGTGAGCTCAGCAATCGGTCGACTGCACCTCACTTCACGCGCGGCCGTTCCTGATCCGGCCGACGAGACGCCTCGCATCTGGCGAGAGCAACTCCGCTCGTCGTGCCTCGAACTCGTGCTGAATCTGCTGCTCCAGGCTCAGACCCCGGCCCCAGCGGCCCAGGGTCAGGAGCCGAAACGCCCAGTGCAGGGGCTCGGTCCAAAGGCGTAGGACGCGCAGCTCGCGGAGTCGGTCTTGACGGACCAGCAGCTCATGCTCCCGGCGCACGTCGTCCCAGGGGGCGTCGGCTGGGGGCAGTGTCAACAGGCGGTCGTCGATCAGCTGAATCTCCAGACGCAGCAGCCGCTCCGTCGTCCCGAGCCAGGCCAGGGTGTGGGGCGGCTCCGCCAATGCGCGCAATGTCCGCCGCCAGTCGGCCACGATGGGCAAGGCCTCGCCATAGACCTCGCCGTCGTCGGGCAACGGCTCGACGGTGACCAGGCCCGGGCCGGTTCGTCGCTGCTTATCGTCTGGAGCGTGCTTCCCTTCAGTCCCGAGTGCGGGCTCCGGTGCATACGCGTCGCGGATCTGGCGGAGGTCCTGCCCCACCTCCCAGAGCTCATCCAACTGAGCATCGGCGATGTCCTCAATCTCAGCCAGCCGCCGCTCCACCTTCCGCAGTTGGTCGGGCAGACTGGCCGGCTCCCGCTCCTCGTCGGCCGTCGCCTGCGCCTCAACCTCCAGTTCGCGCTGCAAGGCCTCGATCATGAACGGGCTCAACTGGGGGCCGGCCAGGGCCCGTCGCAAGGTCCGCTCGCTCACCCTCAACCGCTCCGCCGCCTGCGCCCGGCCCTCCCGCTCCACGAGGTCCTGTAGGAAGCCCCGCAGCTTCCCCTCCCCGACCGTGGTGCTTGCCTGCCCCCTGCCCTCAACTGCCTGATTACCGTTTACCACGCCCTCATCGCCTGTCCGCTCGCAGTCCGGACAGTCCCCGGTCACTGCAATCTCCGTGCAGCCAGCTGGCGCAGAATCTCCTGTCGCCTTGGTCTCCATTGTGCTGTCCTCAGACGGTAAAACACTCGCTGTCCGCACTTCCTGTGGCATGTTCCCCACCTCCTGATTCCTGTACACGGGTGCAATCTCCCGAGTGGGGCAACTCCAGTCCGGACGGGCGGACAATGTCATGAACATAGCACATCAGGTCGTATATGCTGAACCCATCGCATCGCCCCTTCTCAGGGCGACCAGCAGTCGGTGACGGGGCGAAATGAGCGTGATGAGGCAGATTGATCGCGACCTGCTCCAGCTGCTGGCCGAGCTACCGCTGGCCGACCGGATCGAGCTGGCGCGGCTCTCACGCTGGTCGGAGCGGGCCGTCTATCAGCGCCTGGCGTCGCTCCGGCAAGCCGGCTTGGTCGAAGACCTGGCTCACGCATCCGAACTGATCAGTCCGACGCGACGGTTCCTGCTCAGCGCAGACGGGATTGAGAGGCTCGCCCTCACGACCGGACGCAGCCGCGAGACGCTCTTGCGCGAGCACCCGATCTCGGAGCAGTGGCGGCGCGTGCTAACCGGACGGCTGGACACGGTCGCTGTGATCTACCGGCTCGCCTCCGCACTGGCTGAACAGAAGCGTCCGCTGCGCCTGCGCTGGTATCGAGCCCAGCCGGCCGACGCGGCCTTGGGCCTCGGAGACGGTCGCACCCTGGCCGTCGTCCGTTGGGGCCGCACGGCCGATCGGACCGCCTTCGCGATCCGCGCCCGCCGGCTGCGCGAAGGGCCGTCGTACTCGGGGGCGCTCGTGCTCGCGCCCGACGAGGTGCGGTTGCGCCACGCCCGCCGGCTACTGCGTCGCGCGCCCTTCATCTGCTTCTTCGCCCTGGAGCGCGACGCGGCTTGGGCGAGCTGTGAGGCGGAGGTCTGGCGCGGGCCGACCGCCGCGGTCAAGCTCAGCCTCAAGCAGGCCCTGAACCATCTCGCTCCCCAGCGATGGTGGGCGCTCGAACCACCTGCTCGGCGCGCTCGCGCCCCTGGCCCACTGGATGCTGGTCCAGAGGGACGAGCGCCGGAGTGGTTGTTGCCCGCCCGGCTCAAGCCGACCGAGAAACGCATGCTCGACCTGGTCGGCGATTGGCCCTGGATCAGAGCCGATCACCTGGCCGCGCTGCTCGGCGTCGCCCGGCGCCGCGTCTCCAAGCTCAGCGCCGGGCTTGCGCGGCAAGACCTGCTCGCAGCTCATCGGATCGAGGGCCAGCGCCGGCTCGTGGTGAGCAATCGGGGACTGGCCCTGCTCGCCCGCCGCGATCGCGCTTCGGTCGGCGCGGCTCGCAGGCGCTGTAGCGCCGATCTGATCGATCCCGAGATGCCGCTCGAGTGGCGCAATCTGCGCGGCCGCCGGACTCGCCAACTGCTGCGCAACCTCACTCATACCGAGGCCGTGCACGCCTTCCTTGCCGCCCTGGCCAACCAGTGCCGTCCGCAAGGATGGCGAGTGACTCAGCTCGATCCGCCGCAGCGCGCCTCGCGCTACTTCCGTTACCAGGAGCGCTTGCGCTCGATCCAGCCCGACGCGTTCGGCGTGCTCAGCCGTCATGGCCAAGACCAGCCGTTCTTCCTCGAGTGGGAGCGCCGCGCCATCCGGCCGTCGACCATGGCGAAACGGCTCGCGCCCTACTTGCGCTACTACGACACCACACGGCCGCTCGAAGATCATGGCGCGATCCCGCTCGTGCTGGTCGTCTTCGACGACGAGTTGGCCGCCGACCACTCCCTGCGTATCGCCTACGAGGAGCAGGACCGGGCTGGTGTTGAGTTGCCGTTGTTCGTCTCAGATCGCGAGGTGCTGGAGCAAATTGGTCCGTTCGGCCAAGCATGGCGCACGGTGGACTCCGCTCGGCCAACCGCCGCGTTCGACGCAGCCAACGAAATGATCTGACCTCAGGTGCCAGACTTGGCACCCAATCAGTCCGATGCCGGTGCTCTCGCTACCGGCGTGGGCCATGTGAGGTGGAAATCGCCAGAAACGATTACCTCCTTCGCCGGGCGTGTGACCAAGACAGCTGCAGGTATGCGAACGTTGCTCGCGTAGTTGCTGACCGACTCACTACTCGTCGACAACCGCATCGGTGAAGAAGTGATCCACGTGAGGGTGGTATTGGTGGTCATTGTCGGGCGGGCTTCACCTCCGTTCAGGCGGTGGCCCAACAATGAGGTCCTCAACTCTCAGATTCCTGTACACGCCCGCACCTCCAATCGAGCTTCTGTAATGGCATTTGCGGACATCCACTCTTGTGACACGCGTGACATTGTGTCGGCGCCAGGGTGACTGACGCCGCGACGGGATAGCTTGCAGGCATGACGATCACCCTGCCGATCTGGTCGGACGACTTCCTCGAACACGACTTCCGAGCACTGCCGGAAAACCGCGCGCTGCTCGACGATCCGCGGCCATTCGATACCTTCGTCGCGAGCGCCTGCCACGCACTGACCACAATCCAAGCTGCCCATGAGCCCGACGAAGAGCTCACGATCGAGCGTGTGATCGGGCCTGTACCTCCACCCGCCAGAGGCGACCGTCGTGCTGTGCATGGACGAGAAGACCCATCTCCAGGCGATCGACCGCACCGCACTGACTCGGCCGATGCTACCCGGCGTGGCCCGAGGTCAGGCCTACGGCTAAGTGCGACACGGGGCCACCAATCTCTACGCCACGCTCAACAACCTGCCCCGCACTTGATGCGGGGTCGCCTCGGGCCACGTGATCGCGAACCCGACTCCGCAACACCGCACCCGCGAGTTCCGGGGCTTCCTCGACCCGATAGACGAGCAAGTGCCCGACGACCTCCCTGTGCATGTCGTCTTGGACAACGTCGCCACCCACCGCACCGTCGCAATCCAGCGCTGGCTCCAGCGTCATCCCTGCTTCACGTTCCACTTCACTCCGACCTCCAGCTCCTGGATGAACCTGGTCGAGCGGTGGGTCGCCGACTGGAACGAGCATCCACCTCCATTCGTCTGGCACGAGACCGCCGAACAGATCCTCAACAACCTCGCCGAATATCTCCACCGTATTCCCGACTCAGGACACTAGATCAAGAGCGATCAAAACATCAGCCCCCTTCCATCCGTGGTTCAGCAACCTGCAAGGTCACTCCGGGCAAGTAAGATGAGGTGGAAGCGCATCGCCGAGTTGCGACTTGTGTTCGGAGCGAGCCATGTCCGAAGTGAGTTGTCTTCCCTTACCAAGTCTAAGGATCAGCGGCTTTCGGGGGATTGACGAACTTGCTATCTCTCGCCTTGGTCGGGTGACCCTCCTGGCGGGCAAGAACGGCGCCGGCAAGACTACTGTGCTTGAGGCTGTTCAGGCCTTCGCGGCGCGCGGCCGCCGGTCGGTACTGCGCACAATCCTCGAAGCGCATGGAGAGACAATCTCGGCTAGAAGCGACGAAGGCGAAGTTAGCTGGAGCACCGATTGGACCGCTCTGTTTCACGGCAGGTCTGCTTCTCAACGAGCCAAGATAGAGATCGGCCCAACGGCTGGCGCTGACAGATTGCACGTGGAGGTCACGTCCCTTGACGGGGACCAAAACGACAGTTTGCTCGAAACTCTTCCGGAGCATTTGGCCGGTGATCTTCAGTTCGAGGACTTGTATGCGGTTCGGGTCAGGTTTAGGGAGCGCTCGCGTGTCGTTGGCGTTTGGTCGAGGTACGCAGACCGAATCACCGCACTTGATCTTTCTTGGGGTCTTGAGACCCGCAGGTATCGAGGGCGTTTCCTAAGAGACGGCAACGATGAGGCGTTCGCCGTGCCATTGCCCTGGGAACGAGTTGGTCCCGGTGCGCCACGCGATCAGGAGCTTGAGCGCTATTGGAACAAGGTGGCGCTGACTGATGACGAAGCAATAGCGATCGAGGCGCTTAATCTGTGTTTCGGTGAGCGAATCACGCAGGTGGCAATGACGGGACATGACGGAAGCCGACACACATCTCCCCGTAGTCCCAGAGTCAGACTTCAGGGACTTGATAGGCCGGTTCCGTTGCGGAGCTTGGGTGACGGGGCGGTTCGATTGTTCGCCGTCGTCTTGGCCCTCACCAACGCTCGCGGCGGGTTTCTGCTCATTGACGAGGCCGAGAATGGGATACATCACACCCTGATGACACACTATTGGCGATTGGTGCTGCAAGCAGCAGCGGCCAATGATGTGCAGGTGATTGCGACAACTCATAGCCGCGATTGTTGGGTCGGATTCGGGCAGGCATTGGCTGAGCTGGAGGATGCTGAAGGCGCGTTGGTTCGGCTCAGCGTCTCGAATGGGAATCTACGGACTGTGGAGTACTCGGAGGATGAACTCAGAGTGGCGGCCGAACAACGCATCGAGGTTCGCTGAGCGGTGTTTGAGATCGACTCCGAATCATCCGATGCTTCGCGCGTACTGCTGGTGGAGGGCCAGAGCGACGCATACGTAGTCCGTCACCTTGCACAGAGGCACGGAAAGCTACCAGACTTCCGCATTGTCAACAAGCGGAGACTGAGCAACGTCCTGAGCGGAGTTTCTGGAGAACTCAAGCGTGAAGCGCTGGAAACGCTTGGCATCCTCGTGGACGCAGACGATGACGTCCAGGCCCGCTGGGAAGAACTGCAATCACACTTGCCGGTGGAGATTCAATCGCCTGCCAGCCCCCAACCTGGCGGAACCATCATTGAGAGCGAGAAGAGGATCGGTATCTGGCTCATGCCTGACAATAGTTCCAAGGGTGAGATTGAGAGTTTCGTCCGTGAGATGATTCCCTCTCAGGATGTCATCTGGCCTCGATCAAGGCGGTACATCAATGAAATCCCGCTTGAAGAGCGACCGTTTCGGAACGACAAGGTGCTGAAAGCGATGGTCTACGCCTGGTTCGCCACCCGAAGCAGGCCGGGTCTGATGGGCGAGGCCATCAGGACCGGGGAACTTGAACTGCAAGTGCCAATGGTTCAAGACTTTCTCGCTTGGCTTGAACGACTATACGAATAGACACACGGCGTTTCCTTTCTACCTCTGAGACTGCGGTAGCGACCACGATATCCGGCCTATCAGGCCGTCGTCGTCGCAACCTGTTTGAGAAGATCTAGTCGTACCGGTCGAGATCGACGACGAGCAAATGGATGAGTCGCCAATGCCGTCTGCGTCCTCCCACAGCTGACGAGAGGCGGGCACCATATGGACATCAGACGTGCCGAACAGGTCGTGATAGCGCCTGATCAGCACTTCGTTCTGTTCACGGATTGGCCGCACCAGTACTTCAGCCAGCGCTAGTTCGCTCGAAACCAAGACCAGTTCACCTCTAGCCGCTTGCTGCCACACAGGAGCCAGCAGCCCGAAGTACGGCT
This sequence comes from Dehalococcoidia bacterium, assembly GCA_964291515.2. Lineage (GTDB taxonomy): Bacteria > Chloroflexota > Dehalococcoidia > Bin125 > Bin125 > Bin125. The sequence goes on along the minus strand of OZ219805.1, from coordinate 1,732,210 downwards.
CGTGACGCTCCACGCTATAGATCAGCGCCGACGAGTCGAGATAGACCACGCCGTCGGCGGGAAGCGCTATCGATCCCAAGTCGCTCGCTCCTCGGCGAGATACTCATCAACCTCCTGAGCGGAATCGAGCACTCGCAGCGGTGGCCCCTCCGAGATGATCTGCCAGGCGGATCGATGCGTTGGAGTATCCAAGGAGGAAATCACCACCTGCACCTGTTCGCCGACGATCAGATCCTGATCGACGATCTCGATCTTCCCGCCAGGCTGAACTGTTGCCTGCTTGTGAAGCGCTTGCTGCATGTCGAACGTCTCCTCACCCTCAGGTTAACGAGTTGCCATGATGGAGTGCCTAACGTGTTGCCGGACCGGGTCACCGTTCCTGAACCAGCGGGCTCCGAGGAACAGAGAGCCGTCGCAGCCCGCTGGTAGCCTGATCCCGACTCCACCGAGCGAGCGTTTGGAGCAGGATGATGCCGGCAACCTTTGGCGACGTCTACCAACAACTCGTTGAGCAATACCCCGACCCACGCGAGCGAGGTCGTCAGTTCGAGCCCCTGGTTCAAGAGGTGCTGAGGACCGATCCCGGTTACCAGGATCTGTACGCGGAAGTCTGGCAGTGGAACGAGTGGCCCGGCCGAAGCAGTGGCGACATCGGCATCGATCTGGTTGCCTACAACATGGACGGCGGCCTGACCGCGATCCAATGCAAGTGCTACGACCCCGACAGCACCATCTATGAGCAAAATCTCACCACATTCCTGGCCAACACCAATGCGGAGTTCGACCAGCGCTTGGTGATCAGCACTACATCCAACTGGAGCAAGAATCTCCTGGCACTGATTTCCAATCAGAAGCCGCCTGTCCAACGTATGGACTTCTTTGGACTCGAAGCGACCGCGATCGATTGGGACGCCCACATCAAGGATGAAGAGGCGCCGCTGATCGCGGTTCCTGGCAAGAGGCTGCGACCGCACCAGCGAGACGCCTTGCATGACGTCTATGCCGGATTCGCCGAGCACGACCGCGGCAAGATGATCATGGCCTGCGGCACCGGCAAGACATTCACTGCGCTGCGTGGCGCCGAAGAAATCGCCGGGCCGGGCGGACGCGTCCTGTTTGCCGCCCCGTCCATCTCGCTGGTCGCGCAGGCGCTACGTGAGTGGACTAAGGACTCGGAGATCCCGATTCGAGCCTTCGCCGTCTGCTCTGATCCGAAGGTCGGACGTGGCTCGGACAGCGACGGCGCTCATATCTACGATCTGCCGATTCCGGCGACTACTGACTCCGCCAAGCTCGCCAAGGCTGCGTTGATAGATGAACCGGACAAGCTGACCGTTGTGTTCAGCACCTACCAGTCGATGCAAGTGATCCGCGACGCACAACTGGCCGGAATGCCCCAGTTCGACCTCGCCGTCTGTGACGAGGCCCACCGCACCACCGGCTACTCGCTCAAGGACGAGGAACGCTCCAACTTCCTCATGATCCACAACGCAGAGGCGATCAGGGCACGCAAGCGTCTTTACATGACCGCGACACCGCGTCTCTACAACCCAAAGGCCAAAGCCAAGGCCGTGAAGGCCGATGCGTACGTCGCCTCAATGGACGACGAAGGAACCTATGGCCCCGAGTTCCACCGACTCGGCTTCGCCAAGGCGGTCGAAGCCGATCTGCTTAGCGACTACAAGGTCTCGATTCTGGTCATGACTGAAGAGCAAATCGCTGAGGAGTACCAGCAGGAACTCGCTGAAGTGGACGGAGGACTGCCGATCCACGATGTCGGGCGCGTCATCGGTTGCCTGAACGGCTTGGCCAAGTTGGACCCGCAGAACAAGGAGTTCAAGGAGGACCCCGAGCCGATGCGGCGGGCGGTCGCCTTCTCCAACACGATCAAAGCGTCGAAGCGCTTCGTCGACCTGGTTGACGCGTTGCAGGATGGCACCGGCATTGCCGAACGCAGGATGCACGCTCAGGCGCGCCATGTTGACGGCACAACCGGCGTCCTCAAACGAGCGGCGGAAATCGCCTGGCTCGGCGGCGAAACGATGATGATGGACAACCAGTGCCACATCCTCTCAAACGCCCGCTGCCTGACCGAGGGCATCGACGTGCCCGCGCTCGACTCCGTGCTCTTCCTCCAGCCGCGCAAGTCGCAGATCGATGTTGTCCAGGCGGTCGGGCGCGTGATGCGCCGGGCGGAAGAGAAGAAGTACGGCTACATCATCCTGCCCGTCGTCGTGCCTACTGGCGAGGATCCGGCCGACATGCTCGACCGCAACAACGCCTATGCGCATGTATGGGAAGTGCTCCAGGCGCTGCGTTCCCACGATGACCGCTTTGAGGCCTGGATCAACAAGTTGGAACTGAACAAGAACAAGCAGGGCCCAATCAATTTGATCGGCGTCGGCCCGCGCAACAGAAAAGACAAAGAAGGCGATGCTGAGCCGAAGGTTGCCGAGAGTGCGGCGCAGCTTGTCTTTGAAGGGCTGGACGAGGATCGCCTCGAGCAGTGGCGCGAAGCGATCTATGCCAAGATCGTCGATCGCTGTGGCGAACGCCGCTACTGGGAACAGTGGGCCGACTCCGTCAGCGATATCGCCCGACGTCACCACAAGCGCATCACCGCCATCATCGACCAGCCCGGCGGCGTGGGCGAGCAGTTCCATGAGTTCGTCGAAGCCCTGCGAGCCAACCTCAACGAATCAATCACCGACGACGACGCAGCCGGGATGCTCTCCCAGCATTTGATCACCAAGCCGGTCTTCGATGCTCTATTTGCCGGCTCCAAGTTTGCCGAGCTCAATCCCGTCAGCCAGGCCATGCAGGGCATGATCGACGCTCTGGCCGACCAGGGACTTGAGGCCGAGACCGAGGAACTGAACGACTTCTACGCCAGCGTCCGCCGTCGGGCGGAAGGCATCGACAATGCCGAAGGCCGCCAGCGCGTCGCCATCGAGCTCTACGACAACTTCTTCCGCAAAGCCTTCCCCAAAGACGCCGAGCGCCTCGGCATGGTCTACACGCCGGTCGAGATCGTCGATTTCATCATCCGCTCGGTCGAGGACCTGCTGCAGACGGAATTCGGAGCATCGCTCAGCGACGAGGGAGTCCACATCCTCGACCCCTTTACTGGCACCGGCACATTCGTCGCCCGGCTGATCCAGAGCGGCCTGATCGGCCCCGACGACCTGCCGCGCAAGTACCGTTCCGAAATCCACGCCAACGAGATCATGTTGCTCGCCTACTACATCGCGGCGGTCAACATCGAGAACACCTACCACGAAAAGATTCGCGAATCCGGCAGCGACCCAGACTACGAGCCATTCGACGGAATCGTCCTAACCGATACGTTCCAGTCGTCGGAGCCGCACAACCGCCAAGAGGCAACGATGTTCCCGCGGAATAGCGAGCGCATAGAGCGGCAACTGGCGCTTGACATCCGCGTGATTCTCGGTAACCCGCCGTGGTCGACCGGGCAGCGAAGCCAGGACGACGATAATCAAAATGTCAGCTACGTCGGACTGGATGAGTCGATTGTGCAAACGTACGTCAAGCCCGCGTCACCGGGTCTCAAGCAAGGACTTTATGACTCATACGTTCGTGCTATCCGTTGGGCATCCAATCGTGTGCTTGACAGCGACGGTGGGATCGTCGCTTTCGTCACGAATAGCGGCTTCCTTGACGGCAAGGCGTTCGATGGATTCCGCAATACCGTCGCCGCTGAATTCCACGCCATTCACGTGTACAACCTGCGCGGTAATCAACGAACATCGGGTGAACAGTCGAGGACCGAGGGCGGCAAGGTCTTCGGTTCAGGTAGCCGCGCTGGCGTAGCGATCCTATTGCTGGTCAAGCGTCCCGGGCCAGTCTTGCACTCCGGGGCAAAGATTCACTACCGCGAAGTCGGCGATTCCTTGACGCAAGAGAAGAAACTACAAACTATAGGCGGCTCAGCCTTGTATGATGAAAATTGGACTCCAATTGAGCCAAACGGTCATGGCGATTGGATTAACCAACGTAGCGAAAGATTTCTTACACTGCGACCACTTGCAGTTGTTCGTAGCCAGCCCGGCGGCGGTTTGCCTCTCTTCGATTCAGCATCAAGTGGTTTGACCTCAGCGAGGGATGCTTGGGCTTTTGCCTCATCATCTAGGGCCTGTTCACATTGGCGCGTAGATGTGTCAGAGTGGGGATGGATGGCGGCGCGGCCCGGGTGACCAGATGACGTATCAGACGAAACTGAGCGATGCACAGTATGCGCGGCTGGAGCCGTTGCTGCCTCCGCCGGGCAATCATCTCAAGATTCCCCACCGCCAGGTGCTCGACGCCTGGCTGTATGTCTACTATCAGGGCTGCACCTGGCGCGGGCTGCCGCGCGAGTTCGGCAACTGGCACACCATCTATGTGCGGCTCAACCGCTGGGCGAAGGCCGGTGTACTGGAGCGTGTGGTGCAAGCGTTGCAGCAGGAGTTGCTGGTTGAGTCGGACGCCGACACGCTGTCGCTGGACAGTACGATCATCCACCTGCACATGCATGGCACCGGCGCGCGACGAAAAGGGGGCGCCAGGCGATCGGCCGCTCTCGGGGCGGCCTGACGACGAAGCTGCACGCGCTGGTCGCCAACGACCGCATCCCGCTGATCATCGGTCTCTCACCTGGTCAGCGCCACGACGCGCCCTGTGGCCGCGAACTGCTACGCCGTCTCGGTCCGGCCAGCAATCAACCCTATCTCGTCATGGACCGCGCCTACGAGGACGACGCGACTCGACGCGTCGCGCTCGAACTCGGCTACCAACCAGTCGTCCCACCCCGCTCCAACCGCCGCGAACCGCACGACTACGACCGTGCGGTCTACCGCCGTCGCAACGAGGTCGAACGCTTCTTCTGCCGCCTCAAGCGCTTCCACCGGATCGACTCTCGCTGCGACAAACTCGACATCATCTTCCTCACCGCCATCCACCTCGTCCTGATCTATGACATGCTCAACTCAATGTGAACAGGCCCTAGAGCTCTCCGCCTGCGTATGCACGAGCAAGCAGCGTTCTATAACGAGCAGGTCGTGAACGGCTTGATTGACGGTGAGTCGCCCATTCGCGATCCAAAACGGTTCAAGTGGGACCCCATCGCGGAACAGGCAGCAAGAAGGGGCAAGCACGTCACGATCAGCGACTCCCAGTTCAGGACGGCCGTGTACCGACCCTTTTTCAAGCAAGCGCTATACATGGACAAGATCCTAAACGGATATGTAGGTTTATCGCAGTCTGCCTTGCCGAGTCAAGATGCGAGAACACCGACAATCGTTGTAGAGAGCAAGCTTCCAGCCCCAGGCAGATCGCAAGGAGTGCTTGCAGTTGAAACAGTGTCAACGCACAAGACTGTGAGTGGTGGCGTAGGTGAGCGGGCCTTCGTCTTCCCGCGGTATGTCTATGACCTAGACGCAGCCGATGGGCAAGCATCGTTGCTAGCTCCCTTGAGGGAGAATATCTCCAGTCTTGCCGTTGCAGAATACCGATCCCTCTACAGCAGTTCCGTCAGTAAGGGGGACATCTTCGCCTACGTCTACGGCATCCTCCACTCGCCCGACTACCGAGAGCGCTATGCCACTGACCTCGCCAAGATGCTCCCCCGCATTCCCGAAGTCGCCTCCGCCGATGATTTCTTCGCCTTCGCCGAGGCCGGTCAGCACCTGCTAGACCTCCACATCGGCTACGAAGAGGCCGAGCCATATCAACTTCACGAGCAAGTCGCCATCGGCGCTCCAGAAGGCGATGAACGCTGGTATGTCGAGAAGATGAAGTGGGCCGGCAACCGCAAGCAGCCTGACCGCTCGACCATCATCGTCAACGACTGGGTCACCCTCTCCGGCATTCCCGACGAGGCACATCGCTACGTCGTCGGCCCGCGCACTGCGCTCGAATGGTTGATCGACCGCTACCGAGTCAAGACGGACAAGGCCTCCGGCATCGTCAACGACGTCAACGACTGGGGCCTCGAACTCGACCCGCCCAACCCCCGCTACATCATCGAGCTAATCAAGCGAGTCACCACCGTCTCCGTCGAGACGATGAAGATTGTCGACAACCTTCCGCCGCTTGTTGAGGCGGAGCGGTAGTGTCGGAGCTTCCGGCTGAACGTGCCTCGAGTCGCCATCCAATACAGGTGCAGATTTCGATTACTCTTGTCCTATGAGCGACAACGGCACCCGCGCCTTGCCCCGCATTGAGGCGGTTCACGTCAAGAACTACCGTGTGCTGCGTGATGTGCAACTCCGTGATGTGACCCCGCTGACGGTCCTCATAGGGCCGAACGGCAGCGGCAAATCGACGTTGTTCGACGTCTTTGCGTTCCTCTCCGAATGCTTCACCGCTGGCCTTCCCCAAGCCTGGGCGAAGCGGGGGGGGATGCGTGAGCTGCGTTCGCGGGGAATGGATGGGCCGATCACGATTGAGGTCAAGTACCGGGAGCGACCTGGTTCGCCACGGATCACTTACCACCTGGAAATCGATGAACACGATCGCTTGCCGGTCGTCGAGCGAGAATGGTTGGCGTGGCGTCGCAAACAGCGAGGTCAGCCGTTTCGATTTCTCGACTTCCAAGGCGGCACTGGTTCGGCCGTGGCCGGAGATGCCCCTGACGAGGATGCCGAACGAATTGAGCAGCCGCTAACTTCCAACGACCTATTAGCGGTCAACACGCTCGGCCAGTTCAAGAGTCACCCGAGAGTGGCAGCGTTACGTGAGTTCATCACTGGGTGGTATCTCTCATATCTGACGACTCCTGGGTTGAGACGAGCCAGGGATGCCGGGCCTGAACGACGACTATCCACCACCGGCGAGAATCTCGCAAACGTCCTGCAACACCTACAGTCTTCCGATCCCGACCGGCTCCGGGCGGTGTTTGGGAAACTAGCGAAAAGAGTGCCCGAGCTTGATTCCGTTACCGCGGAAGAACAGCGCGACGGCAGCCTGCTCTTACAACTCCAAGACAGGAGCTTTGATGAGCCGATCCTGGCTCGGTACGTCTCAGACGGCACGATGAAGCTCTTGGCATATCTGGTGGTGCTGGACGATCCAGATCCACCTCGGTTCATCGGCATTGAAGAACCGGAGAATTTCGTGCACCCGAGCCTCTTGCAAGAGCTGGCAGAAGAGTGCCTTTCAGCGTCGGTGCGGGCCCAATTCTTGGTCACCACGCATGCCCCTCAGTTCCTAGATGCATTGCGACCAAATCAGGTACGAGTCCTGGATCGCGGCCCAGATGGGTTTACCCGGACACGGGTTGCGGCGGACATCAAGGGACTCAACGAGTTCATTGCTGAGGGTGGCATGCTAGGAGAAGCCTGGCAGCTGAGACTCTTTGACCCTGTGCAAACATTGAGCAATGCACGTTGAGTTTCTGGTCGAGGATTCCTCCTCGGAAGCGGCCATCGAAGTGCTCTTGGACCGGTTGCTCAGGGCAACGCCGAATGGTGATGAACACACATGGCGTATCCACCCGTTCAACGGCAAACAGCGGATGCTGACTCGATTGCCAAACGTTCTGTCTGGCATTCTCCAAGCCGATTTCGCAAATGCTGTGGTTGTTCTGATTGATGCTGACAAGGATGACTGCGTAGAGCTCAAGCGGAGGCTGCAGGAGGTCGTCGCCACGTGCACAGATCATCAACAGTCGCGGCCGAGCGAGACTCACATCTGGGTTCGGATTGCGGTGACAGAACTTGAAGCTTGGTTTATCGGAGACTCAGAGGCCACGCGAGCGGCTTACTCGGGAGTTACCGCTGGTGATCTGCGCCTGCGTAAGTGGAGAGAGGCTGACAGTGTGCCCGATGCATGGGAATGGTTGGAACGCCTGCTGATCCGTCGTGGCCATTACGTGACTCGAATGCCGAAGATCGAGGTGGCGCGAAATGTCGCCAGGCACCTCGACCTGAGCCCTGACCACAATCGCTCGTCGAGTTTCCGACTGTTCCTGCGCACCTTGCGGGAGGTGTACGGAATCTAGCCCCTCGGACGCCGGAGGTTGGTCTATCACAACGCTGATAAGATGTTTCGAACAAGGAACGCGGCACGCCAATGCCCGCCGCTCGAGAAGAGCATCACCATGAAACACCAAGCCGATCTCGTCCCCGCTGCGCTCTATGCGCGAGTCTCCTCCGACCGCCAGGATGTCGACCTTTCCGTCGCAGCCCAACTCCGTGCCCTGCGCGACTTCGCCGAGCGCAACGGCTACGTTGTCGCTCGCGAGTACATCGACGAGGCGGAGTCGGGCCGTGTCGCCGACCGGCCGCAGTTCCGCAAGATGCTCGACGAGGCAAGCGGAGCGAATGCGCCGTTCCAAGAGATCTTGGTCTGGAAGTTCTCGCGGTTCACTCGCAAGCGCGAGCACGCTGTGGCATTCAAGTCGATGCTGCGTCGGCGCGGCATACGCGTCACCTCGATCACCGAGCACGCCGACGACACGCCGACTGGCAAGCTGATGGAAGCCATCATCGAGAGCGTCGACGAGTTCTACTCCGAGAATCTAGCTCAAGAGGTCACTCGCGGGATGCGCGAGGCAGCAGCGCGAGGATTCTTCCTCGGCTCGCGTGCGCCGTATGGCTACAAGCGTGTGAAGGTCGCGGACGGCGCCAAGGAACGACCTACGCTCGAGATCGACCCGGCGACATCGTCGATCGTGCAGGAGACGTTTCAGCGCTCCGCCCGTGGTCAAGGCCTAAAGGAGATTTGCAACGACCTGCACGAGCGCGGAATCACCAAGAACGGCAAACGCTGGCAGAAAAACATGCTGCATTACGTGCTGACCAACGAGGCGTACACAGGCACGGCTGTTTGGGGGAAGACGGCCAAGGAAGGCCAAACGCCCGATCCAGTGCGGGTTTCCGATGCCTGGCCAGCCATCGTGTCTCGAGAGCTGTTCGACTCTGTTCAGGCGGGCCTACGAGCCAGAGCGCCGAAAGTGCAATCGCCGGCTCGAACAGGTAGTAAGTTCCTGCTCAGCGGACTTCTACGTTGCGGTACTTGTGGCAAGCCGTACACCGGTCAGAGCGCCAAGAGCGGACAGTTTGCGTACTACGTTTGCAACAAGTTGCTTCGAGAAGGAGCCGGAACTTGCGACGGCCGATACCTCAACGCGCAGCGTATGGAGGATCAAGTCGTCGGCAACATCATGGGCCGCATCCTCAACGAGGCGACGATTACCGAGCTCGTGCAAATGGTTGCCGAGGAGGTTGACGGGATGGCAGAAGAGCGTGCTGCTGACCTGGCCATCGTCGAGTCAGACTTGGCCGACGTTCATCGCCGGCTAGAGAAGCTCTACGACGCGCTGGAAAACAGCGACCTGACCTACGAGGCGCTCTCGCCGCGAATCCTGAAACTGCGACAACAGGAGGATCAGTTGGCCGCAGCCAGGGACGACGCAGTCCGCCAGTTGGAGCAGCGGCGCTCGGATTTGCCATCGACTCCCGAGATCAAGCGATACGTCGCCGATTTCCGCGAGTTCCTTCAGGCGGGCACCATCCCGGAGCGGAAGGCGCTGATCCGCAACTTCGTCAAGGGAATCAAGGTGGATGGGGATGAGGTATCGATTCGGTACACCATCCCCATGCCCTCCGACGGAGCGACCCAAGACCAAGAATCAGTTCTCGATTTCGTCCAGTCAGGCCCACCAACCAGTAAACTCCCGTCTACGCCTTAGCAGGCCAGAGCGGGAGTTTTTCTCGTCCTGCGGCCTAGAGCGTCGCCAGACGTTACGCTGACCATCCCGGGGCCGTAGCTCAGCCGGGAGAGCGCCGCCCTTGCACGGCGGAGGTCAGGGGTTCGAATCCCCTCGGCTCCACCATCACGTACCGAACTGCGAACACCTTCCGCAAGCGCCACTTCAGCGGTGTCCTTGCGACCGATCGGGCTGTCCTCAGGCATCGGAATCGTGTAGTGGATCGTGGCCCGGCCGGGCTCGACGGCAATCTGCTTGATGAAGGTTCGGAGGAACGCCTTCGACTCGGTGATGTCGCTGGTGCGTAAGAACTCGGCCATGTCGGCTGCGAACTCTGCCACCACCTCGGCCTTGTCGAGCAGTACGCGGCGCTCGGCCAGGGCGTTGCGAGCTTTCTCGGCAGCAATCTCCAACTGTTCCTTGCGCGCCATGTGCTCACGGATGCGCGGCGCGGCATCATCAATTTCGAGGTCGGTCTTCTCGATCACCCGCCAGATGCGGTCCAGCATCAGCCGAATCTCGCGCAGTTCCGCCTCGATCGTCTCCAGCCGCTCGCGCTCCTCGCGCGCGGCGCCGTCCATTTCCTCGTCCAGCATTTTGACCAGTTCGTGGATGTTGCTCTCGGTTAGTACGTGGTCGCGCAGCTGGTCGAGGATCAGGGTTTCAAACCGCATGGCGTTGAGCCGCGGCGTCTCGCAGCTGCCCGAGCCGCGCTTGAGCAGGGAACCGCAGACGTAGTAGGAGTAGCGTCCGCCCTTGGCTTCGGCCGCGGTCAGCTGCTTGCCGCAGAGGGCGCAGCCGACCAGGCCGGAGAGCAGGTAGGGGCTGGCCGCGCGGCGCGGGTTCGTCTTGGCCGGCGCGCGCGCTTCGAGCATTGCGCGGACCTGCCCAAACTCTTCCTTCGAGACGATCGCCGGGACCGCGTCCTCGACCCGCACCGGCTCCGAGCCGTCGGTCGCCTTGAGTCCCCAGACCAGGGTGCCCATGTAGACCTCGTTGGAAAGCATGCTGTGGACCGAGGTCTTGAGCCAGCGCTTGCCTTTGGCCGTGGGAATGCCTTCTTTGTTAAGCGTCTTTACGATCTCGAGGATGCTCTGGCCGCGCAGCGCCATCTCGAAGATGCGCCTGGCCAGGGCGTCCTTGGGCGGGTCGAGTTCGAGCCGCGGCCGCTGCTTGCCGCCGTCGGCGACGTAGACCTTGCGGTAACCGAAGGGGGCGACGGAAGAGAGATAGAAGCCGCGCTGGGCCGACTCGCGCATTCCTCGACGCACCTCCTGTGCCAGGTTATCGGAGTAGAACTCGTCGACACTCTCGATGATCGCCTCCATCAGCTTGCCAGTCGGGGTGTCGTCGGCGTGCTCGGTGATCGAGGTGACGCGGATCCCGCGCCGGCGCAGCATCGATTTGAAGGCGACGGCGTGCTCGCGCTTACGGGTAAAGCGGGAGAACTTCCAGACCAGAATTTCCTGGAAGGGCGATTCGGTCTCCGAGGCTTCGTCCAGCATCTTGCGGAACTGGGGCCGGTCGGCGACGCGTCCCGACTCTGCCTCGTCGATGTATTCGCGCACGACGCGGTAGCCGTTGCGCTCAGCGAAGTCTCGCAGGGCGCGCAGCTGTGCTCCGACCGAGAGGTCGACGTCTTGGCGGTCACTGGACACCCTGGCATACAGCGCGGCTGTTGTCTCAGCTCTTGCTTCGTCCACTAGTTGGTCCTCTCTTGGTCGCTGCTCTTCGGCCCAAGCGCCAATTGTTGTCCTCGTCAGGTCAAGCTAGGAAACACTGCCGTTACTCGGGTTTGGAACATTATATCCAAACGGTCAGCAACATCCCCACTCAACTGCTCAGAGCGATCGAGTTCAGTAGCCAGCAGGTCGATACCATCGGCTCTGATGCGGCCTGGGCCAGTTGCTCCGGTTCCCACAGGTCGAACTCGCTTAGTCGGTCTCCAGGATGGATGAGATGCGTTCTACGAGTTCTTGCCATTTCGAGCCGAGGATCGCGTTGACGCGCGCATCAATTTGCTCCCGGCGATTGTCAAACCAGTTCTCGTGGTGGGCGTGTACCCGTTCGCAGTACCCGCTGCCCCTTCCCCACTCCCTCTCGCATTTCGCCCAGAGCTCTGGGTCAGAGGCCATTTCCTCGGCGTAAATCGTCCGTCCGAGCAATTCGCAATCTCGCAAGACGGACTCGTAACCTGATTCAAGCATCCGAAGCGATTGTTCAACTAGGCCAGTTGCCGCCTCCAGTTCTGGAGTGTTGATTAGGTTTTCAGCCACAGCTCGAAACTTCACAAGCTTGGGTTGAACCTGCTCCACCGCCATTACCCTGGCGCCGTAGCTGAGCTGGTGCGCATACTCCAAGTTGTGCCACTCGCCTCGACGGCGAATGCTCGCATGCAGCGAGCTCGCGTAACGCATCTGCCGGATTGCCTTGAGCAGACTCCTTTCAGGCGGAATCGCGAGCGGGCCGATTGCCTGAATCGCCTCTATACAGGTCAGCAACTGGCCTGCTGCTTGGCGTTGCACCGCTCGAATTTGTTCGTCAGCGTGGTTGTCGACAAGCACGTTGGCTGCGTCTACCACCGTGCGAAGCTCGTTGACGTATGCCTTCCGTCTGCGTTTGATGAGGCCTACAAGAAACGCGATGAGGCCGTCGGGATCGTCCTCGTGAGCGTTGAAGAACTGCAAGGGCACATTGGGCAACCTATTGCTGGCCAGGCTATTGGCGGCTTGTTCCCCTTTGAGTTCGTAGCCTTCGGCCGGTGATTCGACGGCAAATCCTTCGTCGTCTCTGACAGCCATAGCTTCGTTAGGCCGGGGCAAGACCAGCACCGCAGCCTGTTCCTTGATGTTTGGGAACCCTCCACGGACAGCCCGATCCAGCAGCACTTGGACCGAGGCTGACGGGGCGCTGTTGAAGAGTGAACACATCACCACGATGGCGCTAGGGTCGCCGAGGTGCGCTTCCAAATCCGCGCGTTCAGCTGTGCTGTCGATTCCCCTCGTGTCGATGAGACGGATGGAGAACACACCATCAGTCGCGCTACCGAGAATGCGCTTGGGAAGCACGACCTCGATCCGGCGCGGGAGAGAGAACTCGGCGTGCCGACCATTGTTCACCTGGCTGAAATGCTCGGCCAGCCAGGACAATGGGGCTAAGTTTGTCGAGTCAGGACGCCAGATCTCACGTCGAGTTCGATTGTGAAGATTCATCCTCGCTCGGATGGCGACCGCCAAGTCGTCCGCATTGGTGCATTCTGCCGCCAATAGCCTGACCGGATCGGTCGTAGTGCGCTTGCCATCAGGAAGGGTGGTTCGTTTGATTGTCGAACCGCTCATGTTCCGAATGACCCGCTGGACTTCTCGGGATGTCCCGGCAAAGCCAGGCTCTTCCTCGTCGTCACTCTGTCTTGAGTCCGAGGATTCAACGAATGAACGGGCAAACTCTCGGATTTCGGTGTACAGCTCTGCTTCGCTTCGCGGTTCTACAAGCAGGCCGTAGCCTGGCCCTTCGGCGATCTGGACCTCGCAGAGAGTGATGCCTCCGGCTCCAGCATCTAGCACAGGCTGAGTTCGGCGGGTTGCCTCATCATAAGTTTCGAGATCTGAAATGCGACAGATAGCCGTTGACTTCCCTACGCCGATATCGCCGACAAAGGCGATGCTGTATTCGTGAGCCAGGACCAGTTCGGCGACTTGTCGAATTTCTGCCAGTGACTCTTCTAGGCGCCGCGCGAACGGGTGCGCGGTATCAGGAGCATTGGCGAGCTCCTGAACTCGTCCAAAAGCCAGTTCTGCATTCCAAACAATGTCTTCCTCTGGATGTCCAAGCGGCGGTCTCGGTAGATGCTGCCAGTTGCGGCCCATGGTTTCGCGAAAGCGCATTGCTTCCTCAGTGCCGATCGCATCGAGAATGGAGTGCAGTTCCTCCCCGGTAACATCCCGATCGCCTGACTCAACGCGCGACACCAAGGTCGTGCTGAAGGTCAATCGAGTGGCGAGCTCACTCTGCCTGATCCCCGCCTGACTTCGAAGGCGAGCGAGATAACTCCCGACCTCTACGTTTGTGTTCACGCTTCGAGTCCTTTCTGTGGTTCTTGCTGCAATCGTACCACAATGATTCGTCCATGTGTGCCCGAGTGGAGAATGGATGCAGCAACCTTTCAGCATGAGCGCTGACTAAGGATGGCTCTGGGGATCCTGATTGTCGTGCGGATGGGTGGAGAGATCGCCAATCGCCCAATGAGGAAGTGGAAGGAACCCAAGGTCCTGAGTAGATGGCTGACGGAAGGTGCATCTAACGGATTAGCACCCTGCCGTCGCAGACTGACTGGTCAACTCCCAGTTGCATCCGAATGCTGCTGCTTGAAGATGCGACGCACGCCTGCTATTCGGCACATGGCTCGTGGACTTGTGAATCGGTAGAGCGGCGACGACGCGAGACCCCCGGCAGAGGCATAGCCGCGATAGGGCAGGACGCCAGGGTGAAGGCCGGCCCCGCGAGCGACTACGAACTCACGTGGGCGTGGGCATCGGCGATCCGTACATGGGCACCGTGGTGTGGCGGCCCGACCTGGTGCACGCACCGTGAGCTGGAGGGGTTCGTCTACTTCCTGTTCGAAGATCGCGTGCCCGACGATTGCCTGACCGAGGTCCCTAGCGGCGTGCCCCTCACCAGTGAAACCATGCGTATCGACTATGGAATCGGCAGGCCCTTCGTTGAGCGGATGCTGGAAACGTATCGGCCGGCCGTGATCTGAGGTGCAGAAAATTCGAAGACGACGCTGAGCAGATTGTTGGCGTGCTGCAAGAGCCCTCCGCGCATGCGCTCCAGTGCCCCGACAGAGATGTGTCGTGGGACAACAACGGAACATCCGTGTCAGGCGGATGGAGCATTCCCAACGCGAGATTATCGTTTTTGATTGGGCAACACGCTGGAAGGTGGTGGGGCGGCGGCAGGACGGGCTCGATACCCTCAGCTCGGCAATGATGGGCAGGTGGCTGCAGCCGGAGGGGTGCGCGCGCGAAGGTCTCCGCGGCACACAGGAACGCCCGTTTACTTTCAGCCGTCTGGCGGAGGAGCGAGACAAGGAGCGGCAGTGACTTCATTTCCACGACTGCGCATAAGATCACAAGGCCGGTGAACATCTCATCGAATTCCGAAGGATTGATTGGGAGTGTGAAGGACAAGCTCAAGCTGAACACAGCGGCCGATTTCTATCGTCGCTGGGAGGATTTGCTAAAGCCGTGCTTGATCTCGGCTTTGTCGGTATGCGTGGGCTTCGCCGTATTGTGCTTGCTGCTGATTTGGCTTTGGAAGCCCGCGACCGACGATGGAGGGTCGAATCTGGGGTCGGTGCTGGAGGCGCAGGCCGCGATGACTGCCATCTTCCTAGCGGCGATGATCTTCATCGTCGAGGCAGTGCAGCGGCGCGAGCGACTCGACGATCCGCTCTACGAACTCTTCCTGAGCAAATCGTGGGCGCGGCTGGTCTTTGCCGCAGCGGTGGCACTGCTCGTCGGAACTGCGCTCGTCTACTTGCTTGGCCCGATCACTGGTTGGGTTGGTCTTCTCGATCACCCCCGCGGTGACGTGTTGGGCATAGTGTCCCTGGTTGCTGCGGCAGTTCTGGTTCTTCTGTTTCTTCTCAACGCTCTTCGCGTTCTGCGTCCGGAGCAATATCGTCCCTACCGCCAAGAAGCAGTTCTCGATCAAGTTCGTCGTGGCGCTCGCTCACAGGTTCAGGCACGATCTTCACCATCATCATCAGAGCGCATACGACAGATTACGGGCGTAATGAACGACCCGGAGACCCAGGCAGCCCGCGCAATCGAGCGAGCCGCAGACCACGCGCACCAAGCAGTCGAGCGAGCCCAGCTAACCGAGATTCGTGAAGGCATGGAGCTCTTGGAATTGATCTGTTCGACGATCCGCGAAGAGCTCGAAGATGGTGGATACGAGATGCCGGAGATAGGCGGTGTTGGAGATCAGCGGTGGTTTGGTCACGACAACATCCTGTCAGGCATGCAGCGCATGCTACTTACCGCAGGCAACAGCCCCGCGAGCGAATCTGTCCTGTGGGCAATCTTTCGCGCTGACCTTCAGAAAGCGCAAAGCTCCTTGGGCACACCTTATCGGTTGGGCGAGAACATAACCTCAGGTAATGATCTGTTTGTGCAAGTCATGCTCGAGTGCGTCCAATCGGAACGAAAGCTCGTTGCTAGGCTGGCCGATACAGAGCTGTCGTTTAGATTTCGATCGCCGCAAGAGGAAATGCTGTCGGATGCGCTATTGCGTGCTTTGGGGCGGGGTATCGCGACCGCTGGCGGTGCCCGAGGAGACCGGCTCGCGAGACGTGTGATTGCGGTCATACATAGTTCAGCCTCTAGGGCTGCGTTGGGAAGCAGGGAAGTACAAGGCGACGGGAAGCAAGCTTGTGCCCTTCTTGAAATGTTTCTCCGATACTTGGAAGCTACGATTCTTGCCAGCGAAGAGGCCCCGGAAGGTAGCGATGAGCTTCGTCGCGCTCTGAGGCAAGCGACGTTGTCGGCAATCGGCTACGGCGTCGGAATTGGCAATCATGACTTTCTTAATGTCGCAGCGCGCCAGCTGCATCTAGACGATCTCGCGGAAACGGGACAAAAGCGTCATCTCTATTCGCTCATAGATCACGACGTAAACCAGCCGAATGGTGGAGAGCCGATTCTGAGCGCCGGTCTTCTCTTCTTGAGCACCAGCATTGCGCCCCACCCGACACCGCCGGAAAGCGAAGATGATGTTCAAAAGGCGGAGCTCGTGTGCGTGATATTGGGGTACATGTGGCTACTCGGGATGATCCACGACGGTGCAGGAGATCTGGAGTTACCTGACACCGTCAAGTCCGAATTCGCTCGTGTCTGGAGCATCCACGGGGCGCACCTCGTTTCGGCATTCCACAGCGCTGGCGTTGGTGGAGGCGGAAGCCTGAGGAACTGGTGCAAGGCTGCGTTTGCGTCGAGAGGTGACGATTCTAACGATTGATGACTTCGGGAAGACGTACCTCGCATTGATAGATATGGCCAACACCCCATCTGATCGAACGCTCTCCGTCGTCGGTGAATACGATGCCGGACCCCTTGCCGCCGTGGATCAGCAAGTCATGGGGCACCCTGCGGTGTACCTAATCGATCTGGCTGCCGTCTTCCAGCAGTGACTGGGCAGATCGAGCTAAGAGATGGGGACGGCGCGTTTGAGCTTGGACGGGGCCGGGTCTTTCGCGATCTCATCGAATGGCAGGAGTCGCTTCATTTGCTTCGACGGTACGCGCCTCAACCTAATGACCAGTCTTCCGGCCAAGATCGCAAGCAACTCCGTTGCCAACGTGAGGACGACGTCAATCATGGGCGGTTCCCTTCGCAGCGTTGGCAGACTGCCAAGATTGTGGGCTGACGCGAGCGATATCCAGCAGAGCTAAACGAACGCGGACCGCTCTCGACCTTTGTCAAACATTCTCCAGGTAGGGCCGAGCGGGCCCTGCTGCGCAAGCAATCGGCGGTCCGACGAGAGGATTGGCAACTCGACACCAGTACGATGCGATTCTTCTTGCGCTACCCGCAGGAACTGATCGCTCGCGAGCCTGTCCTCAAACGCGATCAGCACGAGCGGTATCGCGCCGTGATCCTCGACGGGTCGCTTCGAGCCGAAGTAGCGCACATAGGGTGCGATCCGCGCCGCCATGGTCGAGGGCCGGATCGCGCGGCGCTCCCATTCGAGGATGAATGGCCGCTCGCGCCGCTCGCGTCGCAGCACGCCGAAGGCGTCGGGCTGGATCGAATGCAGCTTGGAGTCGAAACGGAAGTAGCGCGAGGCGCGATGGGGCGGATCGAGCTGGATGACTTCCCAGCCGGTCGTGCGGGCCTGTTCGGCCAGGGCCGCCAAGAACCCATGGACGGCCTCGGTGTGGTCGAGGTGGCGCAGTAGCTGGCGCGCCCGAGCGCCCTTGACGTTGCGCCACTCGAACCCGCCTTCCTGCGCGACCAACTCGGCGCTCCAGCGTCTGCGCAGGTCGCCGACCGAGGTGCGGTCGCGCCGGGCTAAGAAGGCGAGGCCGCGGTCAGAGAGCGTGAGGCGGAATCGTCCCTGAACCTTTGTGCGACCAACCAAGCCCCATTCTTCGACTCGCCGCAGCAGGCCGCGCAGGCGGACGCGGCTGACGCCGAGCAGCGCGGCGAGGTGATCGAGCCTGAGCCAGGGCCAGTCGGCCAGCAGATCGAGCGCGCGCTTCTCGGACGGCCCCAGCGAGGCGGACAGCGTCCAGTCGGTTCGCTCTCGCGAAGCGCCTGCCTCGACCGGCGCCGAGACGCGGACCAGCGGGCGTTCGGCCGGCCACGACTTGTGCGGGCCGGCGAGGCCCAGCGCCTCGTGCAGGCTGAGCCCAACGGAGCCGGAGGGCGTGCGCCAGATCCGGGCGTCCGCTCCGGCGCCTGCGGCGTCGCATTCCAGGGCCAGAAAGCAGGGTTGAGGCAAGGTCCGCAGTCGCCGCGCGGCGTAGCGCAGCCGAGTCTCGTCGGGCGCCAGCAGTAGCAGCGCGGCGAACGCCGGGCCCTCGCGCAGGCGCGCGAGCCGCTTCGTGACCGAACTGCGTTCGGTCAGCCGGCCCAGCCGGGCCAGGGCGACCGTGCAGCCGTCCGCCAATCGCAGGCAGAGATCGACGGGCAGCGCACGGTAGCTGCGCAGCTGGATCGGATAGGAGCAGTCGGCCACGCAGCAGCAGAGCCGGTAGAGCGAGGCCAGGGCATCGATCCGTCCCAGCCAGAGCCGGCGCGCCCGCTCGGAGACCGGCCGCTCGCGCAGCAAGCGGGCAGGCTCGACGCCTTCCGCCTCGGCCAGCCGTTTGAGGCCGGCCGCGCTGAGCGTGAAGCGTTTGGTCGGGGCGGTCAGCTCGGAGGCGTGAGCGACCGAGTCGACCAGCCGATCGTGTTCGAGGACCTCAACCGCGCGGTAGACGGCGCTGCGCGACCAGCCCGAGAGGGCGGCCAGTTCGAGCCGGTCGAGCAGCGGCGCCCGGCTCAGCCAGGCAAGGGCGCTATCGGCGGGATCGCGGCCTCTCACTCGCCTGTCGCCTCCGCATCGGGCCTGGCCTGACGGTCCTCCCGTTTCGGCGGCTCGGAGCGGTCGGACTTCGGTTGCCTAGGGCCTGTTCACTCTGTTTCGTCATGAAGTGGATACAGGCGAGGAGGATTTGGTTGAAGTAGACATGGGCGAGTTTGTGGTAGCGATCGGCGATGCCGCGGAATCGCTTGATGCGGCCGAAGTAGCGTTCGATCCCATTGCGGGCGCGGTAGGCCGCACGCTTCAGTGGCCAAGGATGGAGCCGATTCGACTTTGGCGGCGTGACCAGTTCCCAGCCGAGTTCGGCGGCCAGTGCGCGCATCGCATCGCCCTCGTAGGCGCGGTCGGCGAGCAGTTGCGGCTGACCAGATACGGTGCCGAGCCGCTCCAGCAGCCAGCGTCCCCAGGGCGCATCACCCCAGTGGCCCGGCGTCAGGGTCAGAATCAGCGGGAGGCGGTCTTCCAGCACGATGGCGTGCAGCTTGGTCGTCAAGCCTCCGCGCGAGCGTCCGATCGCCTGCCGCCCCTTTTGGTGGGCGCCCCGGTCCCGTCCTGATGGACCTTTACGATCGTGCTGTCGATCGACATGCGCAGCGGTCGGTCTGGCTCACGTTGATCGAGTTGCGCCTCCAGTTCGCCCCGCTGGAGCTCGGCGAAGACGCGCTCCAGCACGCCCTTGTCAATCCAGCGACGACCGCGCATGTAAACCGTGTGCCAAGGACCGAACCGCTCGGGCAAGGCACGCCAGCTACAACCTTCCTTGGTCACAAACAGCCAACCATCCAGCACCTGTCGTGTGGGCAGCTTGCAGTTCCCGCGCGGAGTAGGCATAAGCGGCGCGATCCGCGCCCACTGTGCATCGGTGAGTTGCATATTCCCATTGGCCCGGCCGCCAGACCGTTCCCTCAACTCTGACAGGAGACCCGATTAGAGTGAACAGGGCCTAGGTTGGTCACCGCTGCGAATCGCGTTGACGCCGTCCTGCAACTGCTTGAGCTTGCGGGCCAGTTCAGTCTCCTGCGCCTCGATCCGGTGCTGGGGGGTCAGGTAGGCGGACGCGGCGCGGCGGATCTCGGCGGCCCGCTCGGGGTCGCCGAACTCGGGCCGGCGTACGCGCATCGAGAACACGGGCGTGCGATCCGAGCCGACGGTGGCGCGGACGTAGCAGTGATGCGCGGGCTGGGAGACGACGTCCTCTTCGGAGACCCGCTCACGGCTCAGCTCCCAGACCAGCTGGCGGGCATCGTCGCCTGAGACCTGGAAGACGGCCAGGCAGCCGACGTTGGCCAGCAGTGTGTGGCGCATCGTCGGCGAGAGCTGATCCAGCTTGGCCAGGCTCTGGGTGGCGAGCACGAACGCGGCGCCGTACTTGCCCAGTTCAGAGAGCATCGACTCGAAGTCGACCCCGGGGATGGTCTGCATCTCGTCGACCACGACGAGCGCCCCGCGGCGCTGCGTCTCGGGCAGCCGCTCCTGCTCGCGGATCGTCGAGTCGACCAGGTTGAGCAGCGAGGCTCCGACCAGGGCGGCGACGTCGCGCCCGACCGAGCCCTGGGCGGTCGAGACCAGCAGGATGCCGCCCTCGAGGATCGTGCGGCGCAGGTCGACGGTCGACCGCGGCTGACCGAGGATCGCCCGAGCCTGCTTGGAGGAGGCGTAGTAGTTGAGCCGGGTCTGGACCGGAGCGATGGCTTCGCCCCGGTACTCGCGCCGCCAGCCGCCGAAGTCGCGCCCCCACCACTCGGCCAGGAAGGGGTCGCGCAGTTTGCTCAGCACGTCCGCGCGGAACTCGTCGTCCGTGAGCAGCCGCAGCCCGTCGAGCAGCGTGTACTGCTGCTCGGCCATCGTGGCGCGATGGCTGTTGGCCTCGTGCAGGGTCTTGACCGTCTGCTCGAGGATCGACTGCATCCTGGGGCCCCACTGATCCCACAGCCCGCGGGCGACCCGGACGACCGCGTCGGCGGTCCGGTCTCGGTCCGCGAACACGCGGGTGTCGAGCAGGTTGATCCCGACCGCGCCCCGTTCGTCGGCGAGGTCGATCAATCGCACCTCGGAGACCAACGACTCGGGCACCTGCTCGAGGATCGCCGCGACCAGGTCGGCGTGCGGGTCGATCACGACCACCGCGTCCGTGTCGCGGCCGGCCGCCTTCTCCTGGAGCTTGTGTTCGACCAGGTGCCGCATCAGGGTCGACTTGCCCATCCGCGTGCGGGCCACGTAGAGCTGGTGGCGGCGCAACAGATCCGGCGGAAAGTGGATCGGGCGGTCGAGTTCGCCGACCGCGTCGCCGACGTGGGCGCCGGCCTTGAGCGCGTCCTGGGGCGGCGGCAGCGCCTTGGCCCCCGAGCGTCCCACCTCGTAGGTCTCATCGCCGGCCCCGGGCGGATGCCAGAGCGCGGCGAGTTCGCGCACGCTGAGGATCGCGGGCGAGCCGAACCAGCGCGGACCCGAGGGCGTCATCGACAGCTGCTCCGCCGACCAGCGGCGCGGCTTGCCGACCTGGAAGCGTGCCCCGGCGGGATGGTCGTAGCGGCTGTAGGCGGACGCGACCGGCTCCAGCAGCTGTCGGGCCCGCCCGTCGTCCGCGCCGGCAGGCAGCAGCGCCACCACCTCGATCTCGGCCTGGAAAGCGGCCTGACCGATCTTCTCGCGCACCAGTTCGGGATCCAGGACCCGGTTGCGGCCGCGGTTCCAACGCGCCTTGAACCAGCCGACCGCGAAGAGCGTGCCGAGTCCGCCGGCGCCCAGCCCGGCTACGTTCCAGATCTGGCCGGCCTCCAGCCAGTTGTAGCCCAGAACGATCCCGCCGGCGCCCAGCGCGAGCACGGTCACGGCCAGCGGATCGGGGCCGGAGCCCTGGGTTCGAGCCGGAGGCTCGTGACGGGTGCGGCTCTGCTGCTCGCGCTCGAACGCCTGGGCCAGGTAGGGCTGCGACCAGTCCGGCCCCAGCGCGCGCAGCCGCAGCCGGGCGACCAGCCGTTCGCCCGCCCTGACCCGGCCCAGTGCGCCGACCAGGGCCAGCAGCGGGTCGGAGCCGGGATCGAGCAGGTCGCGGTCGCGGAACGTGCGCAGGGCCGCATAGGGGGGACCGGACGGCCTGAGTGTGAGCGACCAGGCCTGCTCGCCCTCGCGCAGGTGCAGCGGGTCGTCGGCCGGTTCCAGTTGCCGCACCCGGGCCTGGGGGTAATGGGCTGCGATCTGCGCGCGGACCACGTCGTCGGCCGCGCAGCGGGCGAGCAGGCTGACGCCCGACGCTTGTCCGGCCAGTTCCAGCGCGAAGGGCTCCGGCGCGGCGATCGACTGGAGCAGGTTCTCGACCCCGAGCAGGGTGCGCTCGCCGGTGCGCGGCGGGGTCACTTCGAGCAGCGCCGGCCCCTGAGGCCGGCGCCGTTGAATCAGCTTGAGTGGGTTGAATCTCATCTTCGTATCCGTTCTTCCTCGGTTGGAGGCCGCGGCAGTGCGTATGGCAGATCGGCAAGCGCCGCGGCGGGGCACAGGCGATCCGGCTTCGGCTCCGCTCATCTGGTCATCGCTCGGCTCCTCCTCGGGTACGGGTATCCTCTTTCTGTAGCGCAATCGTTCGGTCTTGGTAATGGCGCGCGCGTCCGGTCAGCAAGCACTTGATCCCGGCGGGCCGGATCTGTTGCCTGGGACACCCTCGATCTGGCCGGACAGCGGGTTCGCCACGTTGGGGGTCGGAGGCGTGTACAGGAATCCGGACTCGATTGACAATTGCAATCGGGGCCGGATCTCCAGTCCTGGACTGGACTTGACCCCTCCTACAGGACGTAACGGGCAGCGAGTTGAGGGAAAGGGCTCCTTCCCCCCGGATTGCAGTCAGATTGCAGTGAAATTGCACTTCTATTGCAGTTCTGGCCAGGTTGTCCGGGGTTTTGGACAGTGAGCGGACACAGGCGGCCTGTGGTCCAGGCAGCAGGAGGGGAGGGGTCGGATGAGCAGGCGGGGACGCGAAGGGGCTCCCAGCGACGAGCAGTTGCTGGCGGCGCTGGACCGGTTGGTCGAGGTCGAGGGCATCGTCAAGGCGGCTGAGGTGCTGGAGGTCAGCTACCACACGGCGTCCAACTGTCAGGAGTCTCGGCACGTCAGCCGGAAAATGCGCGGGGTGCTTGAGAAGCACCTGCGCGAACAGGCCGAACAGGAAGAGCAGGAGGAGGGGAGCAAAGAACGGGAGACTCCACCAACGGCGAGCGAGCCGGGCGGTGGGGAGGGGCCCCGCCTACAGGAACCTGAGCAGGACCTGCGTCGGGCAGTGGACGAACTGCGAGCTGAACTGGCGTCCCTGCGCGAACGGGTGGATGCGATCGAGGGTCGGGTCTCACAGGGGAAGGGAGGCAGCGATGACGGCGTTGATGTGGAGGATGTGGACCACGGTGACGACGAGGGTAAGCAGCAGCGGCCTGCGGTCGCACCCCGCCGCGTTTTCCCCGAGCTGATCACCGAGGATGCCGAACCGGGCGAGGACCTGATCTACGGCGAGGCAACGGAACTGGTCGTTGAGTGGCGTCAGGCCTGGGCGGAACGCAAGGTGGCTCGCTACACCCTTGATTGGCTGCGGGCGGAGCGGCGGCGGCTGGCACTAGAGCTTCGGCTGGTCGGAGAGTTCGAGCTGACTCCGCCCCCGGCCGACGCGCCCTGGCGTGAACGGCGTCGTGATCAGGAACTGGGCTGGCGCCGACGAGCGCTCAGACGCTCGCGCTGGCAGCTGCCCTTGACCTGGTGCTTGCACTGGCTGCTGCGCGCGCTCACGCTTGGGTTGTGGGGACGGCGGGCTCAGACGGAGTAGCCCACGCGCCCCGTGCCATCGTCGCATGTTCGTTCGGCGTGCACCGGCGGGCCAGGTTATCAGTGACGCGGGGCGGACATGCGAGAGAAGTTGGGTCGTCCTGACGGCGTCGGAGAAGGTGCTGCTCGCGTCAAGGAGGATTGAGCACCGGCTCGTCACATCCCAACACGCCTCACCTGCTCCTTCGTCGACCTTGACATCGAAGTGCAGGTCGGTCCAGCGAGTAGCCACGGAGTATCTGCACGGTCTGGGTGGGCGTCCGCGAAGTCCGCGAGATTACACCTTTCCGCGTTGCCTGCGTGTTGGGGTCGATCAGGTGGGTCGATGACTTGGGTATAGCGGGCTCATTCAGCTGAGGTTGGGCGATCCGCGAGCTTCCGGGAGGCGTCCATGGTTCTGACCGGGATTTTCGTCGCTCTTCCGGGCTCTCGGTGCTTCAGCACCGCACCGACGCCAAGGGAGTAGGTCGAGTTCGGTTCCGGCGGCCCATGCGCGTTACCGTTGAGAGCAGCGGCGCCATGCGCCGACGGCTGAGACGAGGCCGGTCATGGTTCGGCTCGTTGGCGCCATTGCCGCGCTGGTCCTCTGCCTGCTGACGCTCAGCGCCTGTGCCGATGACATCGAGACCTGGCAGCCGCCGGCGGAATTTGGGATCTGTGCAAGGACGCTCGCCGTACGCGAGGCGATTGTCGCTCAGACCGACCGCGTGCACAGCTGCGCGTTTATTGACGCGCACGACCTGAGAGCGATCCGAACGCTGGATCTCAGCGGTCGCGACATCGCGGCGCTCCAGGCCGGCGACTTCGAGGGATTGCGCAGGCTGCGGGAGTTGCGGCTGAACGGCAACGCCCTGCGCACGCTGCCCCACGGCATCTTCGACGGATTGCCTGTGCTCCGCCTCGTCCACCTGCACGACAATCCCGGCGCCCCGTTCCCGCTGCGCATCGATCTGCAAGTCGGCCAGGAGCGCGACGAACGATGGCTCTACCTGCGATTGCCGCTGCGGCCGCCTGCACGCGTCGTCGCCCATCTGCAGAGCGACGGCCTACTGCTCTCGCAGCTTGCCGCCACGATCGATGCGGGCAGCTACGTCGGCCGCGGGATCAACATGGAACGGAGCCACACGGCGGCGGGGACGGCGCGGGTGCTGCGCGTGGCAGTTGATCGAGAAGTAGCAGACTGCGGCCCGGAGACCTGCTGGACCGGGATGGTGCTGGTTGGACAGCGCGATGCTGTCGAGATCCCTGCGTTGGCAGGCGAAGGCGAGCCGCT
Source organism: Dehalococcoidia bacterium (assembly GCA_964291515.2). Lineage (GTDB taxonomy): Bacteria > Chloroflexota > Dehalococcoidia > Bin125 > Bin125 > Bin125. Next base: position 1,707,335 of record OZ219805.1, on the reverse strand, counting down.
GCAAGGCTTACCGACGGTGGTGCTGCGCGTTGATTCGCAATCGTTCGTCCACGACGCCATTGTCGAGCGGGGCGTCCTTTCCGGTTCGGGACGCTGGCGTTACTTCCTGCACGCCGAACATCCTGACGCGGACGACTTGAGCGTTGATTGCACGGTCACCGAGTACAACTTCGTTACGAGCGGCGGTCAAGGCATGGGCAGCTCGCTTCAATACGACGGCCCTTGCCGTATGGCGATCGGTAGCGGATCGAGCACTCCCGCGTACGGGTTGCCGGCGAGGCGGATCGATGCAGGCGCGGGCCAAGACATCGCATCGGAACTGCGCAGCGGCGACCCCTGTCTAGCGTCGAGGAATCTGCTGATCGAGGCCGACGCCGCGAGTCTCGGTGAGATTAAGCGGATCGACGCCGTCAACATTCATGCCGAGAGCCACTGCTACTACTACATCAGCGTGGCGCGGGATCCCAATCGCGCCGCGCCGTTCCGCTTTGCCGATGGCGAGTCATGCGTCGTCGAAGTCGTCGACGGCCGGATTTCCGCGACCGGCTGCCAGGAGCTGGTTTGGTGGGGCGGCTGGGGGTTCGGCGGAATCGACTCGCCGGCCGAGGCACGCGCCGACGCCGCACTAACACGCCCGTATGTGAACGGTGAAGAGCACCTCAAACAGCTGGCCGCAGTCGCCGCTTGTGAAACCCTGCCCGAGCTGTCGCTGACGCTGGACGAGAATTCGTTTCGCGAAACTCCATTCCACTACCAGTCAGTGAGCGATGAGCAAGGGCTCTGCGAGCTGAGCATGACGGCCATGGCTCCGGTGGACGCGCTCGCCGGAGGCGAACGCTGCGTGGCCTCCGCCAGGGTTGAGTCGGCGAGCGCCTACGGGGCGGTCCCGACTCGACAGTCGGGCAACTGCGATCAGATTGTGCATCAGGCAAACTGGTCCCAGCCAGGCGGCCGCTGGAGCGAGGAGGAGCAGCAGGCGTTCGCCGAACAATTCGCATCACAGCTGGAGTCCGATAGCGACGCAGAATGGCAGCGGCTGCGCGAAGGTCATTTCTGCATTGACGACATCTGCACGCCGCTGCCGACTGAATAGTGATCAGCGAGATTGACCCCCGACCAGGTCTCCGCTCGGCTGAGCCCTCGCAGCCAACGACCAGAGCTGTTCACGCTCCGGAGCGGGCAATGAGCGGATACTCGTACTCTGTGATTGACTGCGGTATCCGGAGGCCAAAAGCGCCGCAATCCACCTGCCGTTTGTGCCCTTCCGCGGGCACAGTACGTATCCGAAGCCTGCTACCGCCAGCGCGAAACCCCCACTCAGCCAGGTCTGGCGGGTAACATCCGAAGTTCAGCAGCCTAGTAGGTGTAAATCGCCAAGACAATTGGGCCACTGATTCGCAAGTTCGCCAGGGGTCTTTTGGGCCGCTTCTCTTGGCGTTGAGCCATGTTGGTCGGCGAGATGGCGATCATCGCAGCATCCGGAGGAGGCAGCGATGGCTTACCGAGAGGTGTCTTGTGTGGAAATCAAAGATGTCATACGACGCTGGCACTTGGGCGGCGGTCAACGTCGGATCGCGAGGGTCACGGGCCCCTCGCGAGCGACTGTGGGTCGCTACACCGCGACAGCCGAAGCGGCCGGTACACGGCCGCTCGGTCCCGAACCGGATGAGGCACGACTTGCCACACTAAACTGACCGGTCCGCGCCGACCGAGGCGCCGAGGGAGGAGCAACTGACGCCCCAGTGGAATTCATGGCCGGGGAGCACGATGAGCTGCCGAAGCGCCGGCGGCGCTACGAAGCTCTGTCGATCTCGCTCTTCGCGTGAGCGCAGGAGCGGGAGCGGGGGACGCCGCCACCTGGCGGTGCCCCTCAGTTTCTCGTGTTTGTGTGGGACTGCTTACCGTCAACCGGGCCCGGGACTGGGTCAGCAGGTTGGAGCGCCAGAAGGTTTCGTCGGGCAACTGGAGATGGGTCGAGCTCGTGGAGGGCGGCACCTGCAGCCAACCACGAGCGCGACTAGGCCCTGTTCACTCTAATCGGGTCTCCTGTCAGAGTTGAGGGAACGGTCTGGCGGCCGGGCCAATGGGAATATGCAACTCACCGATGCACAGTGGGCGCGGATCGCGCCGCTTATGCCTACTCCGCGCGGGAACTGCAAGCTGCCCACACGACAGGTGCTGGATGGTTGGCTGTTTGTGACCAAGGAAGGTTGTAGCTGGCGTGCCTTGCCCGAGCGGTTCGGTCCTTGGCACACGGTTTACATGCGCGGTCGTCGCTGGATTGACAAGGGCGTGCTGGAGCGCGTCTTCGCCGAGCTCCAGCGGGGCGAACTGGAGGCGCAACTCGATCAACGTGAGCCAGACCGACCGCTGCGCATGTCGATCGACAGCACGATCGTAAAGGTCCATCAGGACGGGACCGGGGCGCCCACCAAAAGGGGCGGCAGGCGATCGGACGCTCGCGCGGAGGCTTGACGACCAAGCTGCACGCCATCGTGCTGGAAGACCGCCTCCCGCTGATTCTGACCCTGACGCCGGGCCACTGGGGTGATGCGCCCTGGGGACGCTGGCTGCTGGAGCGGCTCGGCACCGTATCTGGTCAGCCGCAACTGCTCGCCGACCGCGCCTACGAGGGCGATGCGATGCGCGCACTGGCCGCCGAACTCGGCTGGGAACTGGTCACGCCGCCAAAGTCGAATCGGCTCCATCCTTGGCCACTGAAGCGTGCGGCCTACCGCGCCCGCAATGGGATCGAACGCTACTTCGGCCGCATCAAGCGATTCCGCGGCATCGCCGATCGCTACCACAAACTCGCCCATGTCTACTTCAACCAAATCCTCCTCGCCTGTATCCACTTCATGACGAAATAGAGTGAACAGGCCCTAGGTCGATCAGCAGTGACCTGCGGCTTGGGCCATCGGGAGCCGCACACGGGACCGCGCTAAACTACATGCGTCCTCGCGGAGGCGGCAAGCGCATGACGACACAAACCATGGCGGAGCGGAACGCCCCCGAGCAGGTGCCCGTGGACGAGCTAAGCCTAGACGCCCAGAATCCCCGCATCCAGCGCGCGGGGGAGCGCCTCAGCCAGGACGAGATACTCGGCATCCTGTGGCGCGAGTACTCAGTGGACGAGTTGGCTTGGTCCATCGCCCGGAACGGCTACTTCCCGCACGAAGCGCTGTTCGCCGCGGAGGAGGACGGCGCTCTAGTCGTCATCGAGGGCAACCGCAGACTTGCTGCGGTCCGCCTGCTGCGCGATCCCAATCTCCGCAGGAAGATGAAGGCCACAGACTTACCGGAGATCTCGCCGGAAGAGGTCGCCGAGCTTGACACGCTGCCCGTGATTCGGCGCAACCGGGAAGATGTTTGGCAGTACGTCGGGTTCAAGCACGTCAATGGCCCGCAGGCGTGGGGCTCTTTCGCTAAGGCTGAGTACATTGCCTGGGTGAGGAACGACGTCGGCAAGGATCTAGCCGACATCGCGGAAACCATAGGCGACCGGCACCGCACGGTGGCTCGCCTGTACCGCGCATACATGGCACTCAATCAGGCTAGGGCCGCCGGTGCATACGACATGGATGAGCAGAGATCGCGCAAGCGTTTCGCCTTCTCACACCTCTATACCGGACTCGATTATCGAGGCATACAGGAATTCACAGGGATCGCTGACCTCGACCCACCGAGCGAGAAGCCAATTCCTCCGCGAAAGATGAAGCGTTTCGGCGAGTTATGCGTCTGGCTGTGGGGAGATAAGACGCGAAACATCAAGCCAGAGATCAAGACTCAAAATCCGCATCTCCGGCAACTGGACGAGGCGCTTCAATCGAAGGGTGGTCTCAGCGCTCTCCGGGCCGGTTTGGGCCTCTCAGTCGCCTATGATGTCCATCGTGGCGACACTGCCTTGTTCCGGGAGGCGCTGATCGAGGCGAGGCAGGCGCTCCAAAAGGCCCGCGGGAAGGTGCTCACGGGGTTCGCCGGTGAGGCAGACCAACTCGAAGAGATCGCACAAATCGTCACGCTGTCGGAGACGCTCCACGATGATATGCAAAGCATCGTTGCGAACCGTCGCCGTAAGAACCGCCAATCGTCGAGAAGGAGGTAGCAGTTCTGTCGGCATTACGGGCCCCTGAAGCTTCGTCCGGAGCACTCTGGCACGCCGATTGGCTTGAACTGGCCGCAATCGTCGCTGGTGACTCAGAGAGTTCGGGGCACGATCTCACGAATGCCATCAGCCGGGCCGGTTCTATTGACGCGGCCAGCGAGGCCGACGGTTTCGACGATGACGAACCTCTCGATGAACCTGTCGAGGGCGAGGATGACAAACTCGAGGCCATCGCCGATGCCGCCTTCGAACTGCTTACGGGGCGTGAGGAGCTCATCGGAGCCGCTTATCCGTTCAGCGTGGACGGCTCATTGCTAACCGCGAAGGACGGGGCGGTGTCCTCGCCCTACGCCTTTCTCGTGGCGCTAACGCACTTTGGACCGCGAACCCTTGAGGGCGCCTCGCTCTTCGAGAGGATTAGCGCCGAGGCGCTCGTCAACTACCTCGGTGGCGCAGGGAGCGTGCGTTCGTTCGATTTCGGTTCCCCTCGGCGGAACACGTTGCGGTCATTCCGCCAGGCGATCGATGAGCTGTGCGAGACGATGGGTGAGGGGGGCGGCAGCGCCTCTAGAATGAAAAGGTCCGACATGAAAGATGCTGGGCTCGATCTCGCTGCTTGGGTTCCGTTCGGAGACGGACGCCTGAATCAGTTGAGCGTCTTCGGCCAATGTGCGGCAGGCCAGAATTGGAGGGACAAGATCACTGAACTCCAACCCGTACATTTCAGTCGCTCGTGGATGCAATACCCACCGGCGCTTTCGCCGCTCGCGGCATTCTTCGTGCCAAGGCAAATCGGACAGTCGCAGTGGGAGACCGATGCACTGCACGAGCGACAAATCTTGTTTGACCGCCTGAGGATCGCGAGGCTGCTCGGGGATCTCGATCGGGGGCTAGCGGAGCGTTGTGCATCGTGGACCGCAGCAGCACTCGGCTGAACTTCTTGAGATTGCCGCAATCGCCATAATGAACCAATGGTGCGCATGAGGTTTGCGAGTCCCCTCCGATACCCGGGCGGCAAAGCGTCGTTGACTGGCGTCCTGAGTGAGATCCGGCGTTTGAACGCGCTTCGTGACTACGCCGTCGCCGAGCCGTTTGCGGGAGGCGCAGGTGCTTCACTCTCCCTGCTGTACTGCGGCGAGACGCCTAAGATCCACATCAACGACCTGGACCCAGCGATCCATGCTTTCTGGCAGTCGGCGGTTTACGATACCGAAGCGCTGCTTAGCCTGCTTGACGAGCGCCCCGTGTCGGTAGACGAATGGAAGAGGCAGCGGGACATCTATCGCACTGGCGGAACATCGCGGCTGGAAGTGGGTTTCGCGGCGTTTTACCTCAACCGCTGCAATCGGTCCGGGATCATCAAGAACGGCGGCGTCATCGGCGGACTCGACCAAGGTGGGCAGTGGAAGATTGGCGCCCGCTTCACTAAGCCAACTCTGCGCAAGCGCCTGGAACGCGTCGCCGCACGTCGCGAAGAGATCTCCGTTACAGGCCTCGACGGTATCAAGTTCATCGAGACGCTGGATCAAGCATCGACGATGTACTTCATCGATCCGCCCTACTATGGCAAGGGATCGAGGCTGTACCTGAACGTCCCCCTTCCCGACTACCACGAGCGCCTTGCCGCGAAGCTGCGTGGCATGGGCGATCTCGCTGTTTGGGTGCTGACCTACGACGACTGCCCGGAGGTTCGCGAACTTTATGAGGCATGGGCGAACGTCCAGAGCTTCTCCCTGAGTTACTCGGCGTCCGAACGGCGCCAGGGCGAGGAGATTCTGATCACGCCTAAGCCGCTGCGAACGCCACTGCCCCTGAGTTTGGCCACTGCGACCGTTGTGTGACACGGCGAACTGACGTCGGCCGCTTGAAGTTCGCAATGAGGAAGCTAGGCCCTGTTCACTCTAATCGGGTCTCCTGTCAGAGTTGAGGGAACGGTCTGGCGGCCGGGCCAATGGGAATATGCAACTCACCGATGCACAGTGGGCGCGGATCGCGCCGCTTATGCCTACTCCGCGCGGGAACTGCAAGCTGCCCACACGACAGGTGCTGGATGGTTGGCTGTTTGTGACCAAGGAAGGTTGTAGCTGGCGTGCCTTGCCCGAGCGGTTCGGTCCTTGGCACACGGTTTACATGCGCGGTCGTCGCTGGATTGACAAGGGCGTGCTGGAGCGCGTCTTCGCCGAGCTCCAGCGGGGCGAACTGGAGGCGCAACTCGATCAACGTGAGCCAGACCGACCGCTGCGCATGTCGATCGACAGCACGATCGTAAAGGTCCATCAGGACGGGACCGGGGCGCCCACCAAAAGGGGCGGCAGGCGATCGGACGCTCGCGCGGAGGCTTGACGACCAAGCTGCACGCCATCGTGCTGGAAGACCGCCTCCCGCTGATTCTGACCCTGACGCCGGGCCACTGGGGTGATGCGCCCTGGGGACGCTGGCTGCTGGAGCGGCTCGGCACCGTATCTGGTCAGCCGCAACTGCTCGCCGACCGCGCCTACGAGGGCGATGCGATGCGCGCACTGGCCGCCGAACTCGGCTGGGAACTGGTCACGCCGCCAAAGTCGAATCGGCTCCATCCTTGGCCACTGAAGCGTGCGGCCTACCGCGCCCGCAATGGGATCGAACGCTACTTCGGCCGCATCAAGCGATTCCGCGGCATCGCCGATCGCTACCACAAACTCGCCCATGTCTACTTCAACCAAATCCTCCTCGCCTGTATCCACTTCATGACGAAATAGAGTGAACAGGCCCTAGAGCGTGGTCTGCCCGTAGTGCATGTATCGGCTGACGGCGAACGTGGAGTTGATCCGGCGAGACAGTCCACTCGAACGAAGCTACCAGCCTGGGGAGGTGTGCCATCGTCGTCTTGGCGGGCGAACCTGTAGAGAACCTTCGACCGTGGCGGATCCGCCCATACCGAATTACCGTCTCGCTCCATCCAGATGGGCCATCTGCTTGCCTCGATGCATCGGCGACGAGGGCGAGAGAGCGCCGGGAAGTGCGGATTTGCGACAACGCTGAATCGTAGAACCTCGAAGGCGCAGGCGCTCTGCCATTGCTCTCTAACTGGAGATTCGGTGAACCGATTTCCATCTTCGCTTCGGTAGCACGAGCTGGCTCTTCTCCCTCTTCCAGTGGGCGCTATAGAACCGATGCAGCATGGAGCGCTGTGCGGGGCGATCCGGGCCGGCGTGAGCGCCGGCGGGATCGCTATTGGCGGCGGCGCTCGGGCAACTAGGCGCTGGCTTCAACGGCAAGGGCGGACCAAATGTCTGAGTGCAAGATCCCGTGCCGTGACAGCGCCGAGGGAGGGGCCGTGGCTGCGCCGGCGCTAGGATGGAGAATGCACGGAGCCGAAACCGGAGTGCCGAGGAGGGCGACACTAGCCATGAGCCACTCGTCCAAGTATGAGCATGCGATTGAACTCAAGAGAACGCGCGCAAGGAAACCATGGACATGCTACTCGTGTGGGGATCCCATCGATCCCGGCGAGAACTACTATCGCCAATCCTTAGGAATGATCAAGAAGCCTCCTCGCATATACATGAGTGCATTCTGTGTGAACTGCAAGGACTCGCCGCTTGCGAGGCAGCTCAACACGAAGCCTTGATACGAGCCAGGATTGTTCAGTGAAAGTGAGCGTTTTCCTGCATCCTCCTATACAGTTCGCGCTGACGTGGTGCGTGCTCGTCCCGACGACCATCATGGTCGTCGGGACGAGGGCATCCATTGCAGCAAAGACGACATCGATGTTGTCTGCGTGCGAACGAGGTCCCACTACGCCAATGTGCTGCGCAACCCATGTACGCCAGTGATGCCGATAGCGACATGAGGACCATCCACAAGGGGTGGCCTAGCATATGTGGCCGGGTGGAGGGCGATGGGAACGGCAACTTGACACAGGCGGTCTCGGTCCTCATGTCTTGTCGTGGGCCTTGTAGGAAAGCAGAATGCTTCAGAAATCTGGAAGAGCCTTGCCATGGCTGAATCTATCTCGGTGCCGACAGCGAACTTGCTCCTGGATTCCGGAAATCCCCGGCTGGGTGCATCCAGCAATGGTCAGCGGGAGACCCTTCGTGCGCTGGCGGAAGAGCAGGGGTCCAAGCTCCGGGTGCTGGCAGCAGACATCGTCGAGTACGGACTCGACCCAAGCGAGCTCACGATCATCATGCCTTCCGAGGAGCCCGGACGATTCATCGTGCTCGACGGGAACCGCAGGCTGGGTGCGATCAGAGCCCTGGAAGCACCGGAGATCATTGAGGGAGCGATCCCCGAAGCAGTCCTGAATGCGTTCCGCAAGTCGAGTGAGGTGTACCAGAAGAATCCGATCTACGAGATCTCCTGTGTGCTGTTCGCAGACCGGGAGTCTGCTGATCATTGGCTTGAGCTACGGCATACAGGTGAGAGGGGCGGAGCCGGCGCCGTCCTTTGGAGCGGGCAGGCGCGGTCGCGGTTTCTGGAACGCGAAACCCATGTTGAGCCCTACATGCAAGCGCTGGACTTCCTACAAAACAAGGGGAGTCTCGCCGCTGAGCGTCGAGTTCTTGTGCCGGGATCTACGCTGGGCCGACTGCTCTCTACACCGCATGTCCGCGACCGTCTCGGCGTCGAGTTGGTAGACGGAAAACTCCGCGCGCTCGCCCCCGAGGATGAGGTCGAGGCGGCGCTTTTGCATATCGTTGACGACATTACCGATGGCCAAACAAAGGTCAATGATGTCTACTACGTTGATCAGCGGAAGCAATACATCGATGCATTGCCGGCTGCGGTTGTGCCCCAGCAGACGTACGAACCCGGAAAGGGAGTCGCGCTTGGCACCGATCGCCCGGAGCCGTCGAAGAGGCGGCGCAGGCGACCTCGGTTGCCTAAACCGCGGGACCGCCTCATCCCTGAGGATTGCCTGCTCGAGGTCTCTGATGCGCGTCTCCACGCCATCGAGACCGAGCTTCGCTATCTGAGCATCGAGACCTACACGAATGCCGTAAGCGTACTGCTTCGTGTGTTCCTCGAGTTGACCACTGACTGGTATATCGAAAATCGGCAACTCGCAACGCAGGTAACCCAACTTGGCGGGAAGCTCAACGCCGTGACGGATGATCTGGTGACGCGCCAGAAGCTCACCGGCGACGAAGCAAAGCCAGCTAGGCGAGCCGCTCAGCGGGGCACTTTCCTCGCGCCGTCAGTTACCCAGATGCATCAGTGGATACACAACAAGGACATGTTTCCGGGTCCCGCTGATCTACGGTCTGAGTGGGACGGTCTTCAATCTTGGTTCATGGCCGTGTGGCCCCCTCAGTAAGACGCCGGCCGTTCGCGCCGGCGGCTCATACCCTCGGTGCTTCCTGTTCGCCTAGCCGCTACGCACCCGAGCAGAAAACGCTGTCCGGAGAGCGTACATAACTACGATGCTGCTCTAGGTGAACGTCCTGCGTGTTGTCGAATACGCGGAATAGCACTGCAACTGCAGCGAACACGAAACAATCCCGCACTCTAACCCCCGCCACCCGGTCGAGTTGACTTGCCGCCGTGAACCGAGGGCTCCTCGCACCACTGGTGTCGCAGCGCCGCGAGCGGCCCCAGGAGCGACTCCGGGAGGCCAAGTAGGTCGCACAGGACAGTGCGGTCCAGGTCTTGGCGCGACTTGTCGCGATAGGCCTCATTCGCTGGCAGGAAGTCGCGCTCTGCGAAATCGGCGAAGAGGCACTCCACCTTCTTGAGCTGTTTCTCGTCGAGAGTCCGCACGTCGAGGGCCGTGAGACGCGGTAGCTGCGAGATGGTGAGACGCGCGCGACCTTGCTGTTGGCGTCCGGAGATCCACCAGAAACTGATCAGACCGGGCGTGGTGTTTGCCCAGAGCGCGAGCGCCTGTTCGCGACGCGGGTCGCCCTCGACGTTGAAGTTGGGCCAAGCTGTACCGCCGATCGCGGGCTCGGGCGTGAGGCACGCCGCCAAGCTCTGCGAGTTGAGTTGGAAGTCAAGAGTGAAGTGCAATTGTGTTGCTGTATCCCATACCCTCGCCGCTTTGTCCCGCATCCCCTTTCGCACCTTGCCGCGGCTATCAGGATTCACGACCAAACGGCGCTCGCGGTCAGCATCGTGGTTCCATAAGGCGGGATAGCGCGTTCCCTTCCGGTAGGGCCGCTCGATATCGAAGGGGCCGCGGGGAAGGCCGGCCTGATTCTTCTCTGGGCCGTCAACGTCCAGGTGATACTTCCCGCGAACGCCCATAACCGCCAAAGGTGCAAGTGGCAGTTTGAGGGGCTCAGCCAGGCTAGGAAGTCGCAGTTCGCCCATGCCCATGCCAGCCGCCGCCGACCCGAGATACGGTTCGTCCAGGGCCGCACACCCGCCTTCGGCAAGTGTTGCCCGGATGAACGAACCCACCTCTTCATTCCCAGCACGAATAAATCCACTGGCATCTTCGGGTAAGGCAGCGATGATACGCGCGAGCCCCTCGGCCTCAATCGTTGTCCGGGGGCGCTGCAGCAGGTTAATGAAGAGAACAGGAACGTCATCGGGATCACGCTCGATACGCTTGTCACGTTTTGAGGCGAGAATCAAAACCTCGGCCATCCCTGTGTCGTCCGAGAACGCACGATCCCTGGAACCGGTTGCAGCGATGGCGATCACGGTGACATCGCGATATTGGCGAGCCAGCAGGTTACGGGAACCCATCCACGCCTTGCCGTTCGCAACGGTGAGCGGTAGCACCAGTGCAAGCACGCCGCCACCCTTGGTCTTCTGATCGGCGAGGTCAATGAAGTTCGAGCCGAGACCGGCGTTGCCGTGGCCGGCAGGTTCGGAGAGATTGCCTCGAGCCTTTCTCAGAGCTGTCGCCATGTCGGCCTGATCTTTCTCGCTCGCACCGAATCCGGCGAAAGAAGGCACAGGCACATCAGCGAGCGATCCCTCATGGTTGGTTGGCCGTGCGAATGGTGGATTCATGATGGCGAGATCGAGCGACGCGGGCGGAAGAGAGATCACATTCCCTCCCTCGCCTTTCGCGTGCTCGCTCTGACCCGTTGCAAACAGAACTGGCTTTGCCGTTTCACCGATCAGGTCTAGGGAGCCGATAGCTACGCCACCGCCCTCTATTCGCCCGTACGGCATCGTGTGAATGCGCGTTCGCTCGTAAGGCTGGGCAGGCTGTGCGCTGGAGAGCATTGAGGCGGTGAGATGCGCGGCTGCAGGCATGATGTCCGCACCAATCAGCGATTGCTCCATCATCGGGCGATGCAGCTCGCGGTCGTCGCCACCTGCCCGTCGGTGGCGGGCGCCAACCGCGTGGTAAGCGGCAGACAACAGTGCACCTGTCCCGCACGCTAAGTCGGCGATGCGCAGTTCCTGCACCGACTCCGAGTCGGTCCAGTCAGCGCTCAGCCGCGAAACGGCAAGCTCGGCAAGGAGGGCGGCGGAGGCCGGCCTTGTGTAGTAAGTTGCCAGGAATCTGCGGTCTGCGATCAGCCGCCCGAACATTTGACCCGCGAGATCTTGAGTTGTCGTGATGCCGAGCCTCGCGAGATCGTCGGCCGCGGCCCGCAGCCCATCGATGAGGTTGTCCGCTTCTGACTTCGGAATGCAGCTCAAAATGTCGTGTGCGACGTCGAAGATCGGCCAATAGTTGATCTTGAGGATTCGGTCCCATGCGTCCAACGTCTGCTCTTTACCAGTGCCACCGCGCTCGGCAATCGAGGCCAACGAAGGGACCGTCTGGTGTGCACTTGCGACCCCATCGTGCACAGTGAGGGCGTTGGCGATGATCGTGACGGCCATGCGCGTCGTCTGTTCAACCTCTTCCTGCCTCAGAACATCGGCGATCTTTCCGAGAGTGGGTAGTCCCGGACGGTCAAGTTGCGCCCGCAGCGCTCCCGTTGCATTCCGCACGCTATTCTCTAGCACCTGCAGCCCCTGGGCGATCATGCGCTCGGAGACGGCCGCTCGCTCGATCAGGTCCGCAATCGCGTTGGTGTCGCCCTGCAGCCAGCCGGTCTCAGGCCAACGCGTGACCTCGGATTCGTCTTCGTGGCGGGAGATCAGACAGTATTCGTACTGCGCCTCCCCGACACGGACAGCCAGGGCCGATTGGTCAGTTCGCATTTCGTCAGGTACGACGAGAGCGATCGCTTGCTCGACCTCGGCATAGGCACCAGCGTCATCGACGGCCACGCGAAGGGTCTGACGGGCCCGTTCCTCAGCGACACTGGCGTCGACCTCAACTGAGGCGATGACGGGCGCGCCTCCTGGATGACGAATGACAATTCCTGCGCCCTCGTGTTCTCCGATCTCGGGTTCAATTCGGTCGATCCGATCACCCCAGCTAGGATGCAACCCGCGCAGTGTATTGGCGAGCTCTTCGCTGACTGCGACAGCGAGCGGTGGCACAGGGGCGAGCGGCGCTGAGTCCGGTGGGGCTTCGGTCCGCCTACGGAAGCGCTCGCCGAAACGCCCATAGGGGGTCTCATGGTCGAGCGCCTCGCGCACGCGGGCGGCGGCATCGGCAACCGTGAGTCCCGCTTCTTCCTCAAGACGGAATCGCATGATGCGCAAGCGGTCCAGGAGCGCCAAGTTACTCAGACCGCGCCGTGCCCAGTGCTCACGGCACAGAGGACGAGCGCCCGTCTCGCGCTTCACCCACTGCCAGACCTGAGCCTGGCGGCGGATGTCGGTGAAGACAATGGCGCGCTCCAGCGGCAAGTCGGTCGAGCCTTCGATCTTCCGGCGCACGGCGTACAGGGGGATTGCGCCAGAGGGATCCGGCGAACATTCATAGATGGCGAACCCGGCCTTCTCCGCGACGGGGCGCAGCTCGTACTCATCTTCGTCAATGGTCACTTTGAGAGATACCGCACCAGGGTGGTTCCATCCGAGATGCTCGATTAGAAGCGTGTTGTAGTGCCCGTTTTCGAGCAGTTCACGCAGTACCTCTGTGGTGGACATCAAGTGTTTCCTTCTGAGGACCGGAAGAGGCCGAGTGAGCAGATGATACGGGGGTCTCGGCGCTCCGGACCTTCGTCGGGCACACAGAGCTCATCCTTGGTGTGTAAGTCGGTGACGAGCGCGGCGAGCGCGGCGTTGCTGATTTCACTGCGAATCTGACGGTTGATGGTGTTGGTCGCCGTTTGGCGCAGGGGCCGATGGTAGATCGCTTCGACGGCTGCGCGCAGCGGCGCCTCGTCAAACTGCCCAGCGATTTTGCCAAGGTGGTCGCGAAGGCGAAGGTAGGCTCTGTGGCGGGCACTGGATGGGCGTCCGAGATGGCCCATCGTCTTCCGTTCGCGCTGCACTATGGCGCGCACACCTGCGGCAACGAGCTCGTGGTGGTTGGCCCGCCGTTGAGTCGCTGGTGTCTCCGGTCCACACTCGGCGGCGGCAAGTATTTCGAACTGCGAGCTACTTGTGACCGTGCCTTCAGGCTGCACGCGAGTCAACATGTCAGCGCCCTGAGGTGTGCGCACGAACACCAGTACTCCATCGGCTCCGGCGTCGGTATCTGACGGTTCGCGTGAGGAGTAGGAGACGTCGGGGAGGCTGGCGACGGCTTGCTCGATCGATGGGTCGGCGTCGATTGCATCCTTCCAGATCTGATAGGCGTGTGAGGCCAGGTCAACTTCACCGTCGGGTTCGTCGTCGAGGATGCCGGCGCGCTCGTTGTACAGGTCATCCAGGATCGCGGTAGCGCTTTCCTCTTCGAAGAATGCCTCATCGGCCCCAACCACCTCGGCATTCTGGCGTAAACGTGTAAGGATGCGCGTGCGAAGCTCGATGATGTTCTCAACGCCGTCTGCTGGCAAGAAGGAGTAGCAGAGGATCTCGGCGGACTTCTGGCCAATGCGGTCGACCCGTCCGGCGCGCTGGATGAGGCGGATGATGGCCCAAGGCAGGTCGTAGTTGACAACGATGGAGCAGTCCTGAAGGTTTTGCCCTTCGGACAAGACATCGGTAGCGAGCAGCACACGGATCTCGTCGTCGCTGCTGACCTCGTCCTTCGCCCCGTTACTTACGGGACTGAAACGGCGTGCGAGCGCGGAGGGATCTCCTGAGTCGCCCGTAACTGCAGCAAGCGCGAGACCGTCGCCGTCCTCCAACTTGGGTAGTTCACGCTCCAGGTAGCGGATCGTATCGGCGAACTGTGAGAACACGAGGATCTTACGGTCGGGGTGGGCAGTAGTGACCAGATCGCGGAGTGCCAGAAGCTTCGCGTCGCGCTCCGGTCGCCACGGCCCGTGCTCGTGCAGCAGAGCGAGAATCGCATCGGAGTCCGCTTGGAGATCCGCGGTCAACTTGTCGGAAAAGAGACGGGCAGGCAGCCAGTTGAAGCGTGTGCGGTAACGGTCTTGATAAACGCCATAGACCTCGGCTGCCGCCTTTCGCAATGCATCCTTGTCGCGGAGGCCCTCAGCAGCGGGTTCCGCCTCGTCTCTGGTGGGCGCGTCGCTATCCTCATCCGGATTAGGCTCATCGGCGTCCGTGAACCCGGAATCGAGCAGAGCAGCGTCCTGCGGGCCAATAGGGAGCGGTAGGCCTTCGCGCAGGGCGTGGAGGAAGACTTGGTTGCGAAGCGCGTGACGCTCGAGGGTGATCAGGAACGCTTCGCCGCTGCTTTCCAGGCGCTTGAAGAGGTTGGTCTTACAGAACCCCATGAGCCGCTTGCCAGCCCGTGAGAGGTCATCGAGTTGTCGCTGTTCGTTGTCCGAAGGTTGTGGGTCGGGATTTGGTGCACGGTACTGGTTGAGCCCTAGACCATAGCGCGGCAGTCGCAGGTTTCCGATCGTCTCCTCCACGGGCTTGGCGAACATACGGGCGTAGGCGTCTTCCGGGTCGTTTGGATCAGCCTGGAATGGAACCCGTTTCGGCAAGCGCTCTGGGAAGTACGAGGCTTCGCCGCTGTCAAGGGTGAGGAAACGGCGACCAGAGGCTGGCTCGATCTCGGCGTAGTGGCGCTGGATAAAGCTGCGCGTGCGGCGCACCAGGTAGAGCCGCATCAGGTTGCGCCAGTCGTCGGGCTCCTCGCTGTGGTCAAACGCAGCAAGCGTTCCAGGCGCGGCCTGATGCTTGCGGGCGAACTCCGCCTCTCCGATGGAGGCGATGTAATGGTCAGGCCGGATGCCGATCTCCTGCTCGTCGTCGAGGAACAGCCGAAGCTGGCTGGAGAGGTCGAGGTAGGTTTTGTTGTAAGGAGTCGCAGACAGCAAGATGCACTTGCTGTCGTTCTTGTGGATGTAGTCCCGAATAGCTTGGAAACGCTTGCTCTCGCGATTGCGGAGGTTGTGGCTCTCGTCGACGATCACGAGCCGATAGCGGCGAAGCGTCGGCAGCTCGGTGATTGCTCGTGTGATCGAGAGCACCTTCGCGTGCAGGCGATACTCGGCAGCGTAGTCCTCCCACATCCGCACGAGGTTACGCGGACACAGAATGAGCGTCTCGATGCCCTGGTCGTCCTCAAAGATGCGGGCGACCGCGGTGGCCATGAGCGTTTTGCCGAGACCAACAACGTCGCCGATGAGCACGCCGCCGCGCTGGTTGAGGTAGCGCGCGGCGATCTTCACCGCCGCCTCCTGGTAGGGCAGCAAGCGATCGCCGAAGACTGAAGGGATGCGGAACTCGTCAAGCCCAGCTCGCGCTTCGTTCGATAGGTGCCAAGCCATCTTCAGGTAGATGTGGTAGGGCGGTACGGGTGTTTCACGCGCCCAGCTCGCATCAATGATGTCCGCCAGTTCATCGGTTACATCGACACAGAATGCGTCGTTCCATCGGTCATTGAACCAGGCCTGGAGCTTGGATGCAGCGTCCTGTTCGAGCACATCGATGTTGAGTTCGCCCTGACCAGCGAGCCCGGAGAATGTGAGATTGCTGCTTCCGACGTAGCCGACGAGGGGCACGATCGGATCGTCACGCCCCATCAGGTAGAGCTTGGCGTGCAGCGGGTGTCGCAAGAAGAGTTTGACCACGACCTTGCGCGCACGCAATTGAGAAGCGAGCCGGCGAAGCGTCCGCTCGTCCTCGTCGGTAGGCGCGCCGGCCACCAGCTGATCATGCATCAGCTGGGCCAATTCAGAATGCAGGCGGTTGGCGATAGCGTTGTCGATACCAGATGGATCGCCCGGCAGGTTCAGAGACTTTCGAAGTGCCTCACGCAGCTCCTCGTCAGGCCTGGGCTGCATCCCGATGAGGACGCGACACGGGCCCTCGCCGTCGCCCCAGCGGTCGATGTGTGGGGCGATGTCCCGCCACCCACGGAGATTGAAGTAGCCGACGCAGAAGTCGGCGCGCGAGGCCGCATCGAGCATCTTGCGCAACGCGGGCAGCAGTCGGGTCCCAGGAGTGAGGTTGTCGAAGATGTCCGGCATTTGACGAAGCATTACCTTGTGCATATGAGCGGGGGGCGCTCTTCTCAGGGGTAGCCTAAGCAACGTTCTTCGAATGGCAAAGACACGGCATTTGGCGAGGGTTCGCGATGCAGCGTGATTCTGCCAGCGCATCTCGCTGCGGAATGCGCTCTCTACAGGCTGAACTCCCAAGCGATAGTTCGCAGTTCGGTACACGGTCAACTTTTTCGGACCGTCACGTACCGAATTGCGAAGGGAACTAAGTATTTGACTCCACGTGGAAGATTCGCTAAGCTGGTCTCATAAGGAGATCGGCGATGAGCAAGTCCACGATCAGCACCTATCAGCTCTTCCAGATGTACCCCGACGCTGAGTCGGCACGGAAGTACCTAGAGGGTAGGCGATGGCCGAACGGTCCGATCTGCCCACACTGCGATCATGGCGACGAGATCACAAAGCGCGGCGGCAAGAGAACCGGCTACTACCGTTGCCGTGATTGCGGCAACGAATTCACCGTGCGAACAGGAACCATCTTCGAGCGCTCTCACGTGCCGCTGAACAAGTGGCTCTACGCCATGTACATCGTCGTCACCGCCCGCAAGGGTGTCTCGTCACTCCAACTCGCCAAGGAAATCGGCGTGACTCAGAAGACTGCATGGTTCATGCTTCACCGCCTCCGCGAGGCATGCGGCGATGACTTCGAGCAGCTCAATGGAATCATCGAGGTCGATGAGACATACGTAGGTGGGAAAGAGAAAAACAAGCACTCCAACAAACGGCTCCGCGCTGGTCGCGGAACCGTGGGCAAGCAGCCGGTGATTGGCTTGCGAGAACGTGGCGGGCGATCAATCGCTCACCCGATCTCAGGTACGGATAAGGCGACCTTGCACGGAGAGATTGAGCGCCACGTAAAGGTTGGATCGACGGTCTACACCGACGAGCATCGTGGCTACGATGGGTTGTCCAAGTACCAGCGCGGCTCTGTCTCACATTCCGCCGGTGAGTACGTCGGTCCTGGCAATATCCACATCAACGGTGCGGAGTCGATGTGGGCAGTGCTCAAGCGCAGCATTCATGGGACCTGGCACTCGGTCTCGGTCAAGCATCTTGAGCGATACGTCCACGAGGCGACGTTCCGCCTCAACGAGGCGAATGTCGCCATCCACACACTGGACCGACTAGCGGCGTTCGCTGACCGTGCATTCCAGGTGCGGATCACTTACAAGGAGCTGACCGCATGATCGAACAGGACGCACTGGATCGCATTACGGACAAAGTGTTCGACCCAGATCTCAAGGTGATTGCGGGTGAACCCGGAACCATCCTGGAGATCGGAGATTTCAAGATTGAGTGCTATGTGCTCGAAGATGAGACGAGAGTCTTGTCACAGCGCGGCACATTCGACGCCCTTGGCGTCAGCAGGGGAGGTGCCCGAGGTGCTGGCGCCCAAATTCCCCGATTTGCCACCTCAAATGCCCTAAATCCCTATATTTCACGCGATCTCATGCTGGCGCTGAGTTCGCCAATTCGGTTCTCGAATCCACGTGGAGGTCGCTCCGCCCACGGATATCCTGCAGAGATTCTGGTTGACATCTGCGAGGCGATCTTGGCAGCGAGAGATGCCGGCGCTTTGACTAGTCGCCAGGGACCAATGGCACGACGTGCGGACCTAATCATCCGTGGGCTCGCGAATGTCGCAATCGTATCGCTGGTTGATGAGGCAACCGGATACCAGTACATCAGGGCAAGGAATGCACTCGCAGAAATCCTGAACAAGTTCATCGCTGAAGAATTCAGGCCTTGGACAAAGACCTTCCCATATGAGTTCTACAAGCAGATTTATCGATTGAGAGAGTGGGGTGAACCGAATAGCAATCATCGCCCCGCCGTTATTGGCAGGTACACAAATGATCTGGTTTACGCACGAATCGCGCCGGGCGTCCTCGATGAACTCCGACGGGTAAACCCTGTTCGGCCAGGTGGGCGCCGTAGGCAGATGCACCATCAATGGTTCACAGAAGATATTGGTCACCCAAAGCTCAAGGATCATCTAGCCGGGGTAATTGCTCTGATGAGGGCATCAGCAACGTGGGATCAGTTTCAGCATCTGGTCAATCGCGCTTACCCGAAGATCAACACAAATTTCGAGATGCGGATTGAGGACCACTAAGCCGTCGCCATGAATCCGCGCTTCTGGTTTTCTCGTCGAAGATCTGAAAGCGTGAAGATGTTGCTCTTCAGCCGGTTGCACGGCCCGCATAGCAGGACGCGATTCGAGATGTGGTTGATCCCACCGTCGGCACGGGGTGTGTTGTGATCTAGCTCCAGGTAGCGCTGGTCGTCAAACACCCGATCGCAACCCTGGCAGACGGTTCCGCCATTGCGGATCAGCATCTCGAACATCTGAGCACGGCTCATCTTCTGGTCGGCGGGCTCTGGAATCTGAACCTTGAGAACGAGTGGAGGAGCGGCGACCTGGCCGCCATCTGTGCGCTCAGGCGGTTCCTTGGAGTAGATGATCTGCCCGAACGTCAGCAATCGATCGGTGTCGCCGACTGGTCCAGCAAGGCCTTCCTTCTGTAATCGATCAAGCACGGTCTGATGCGCACTGTCCCAGATATCGATACCTACCCACTGGCGCCCCAGCCTTTCAGCGGCAACGGGCGTTGTGGCGCAACCGCAGAACGGGTCGAGCACCATGTCACCGGGATTCGAGGACACCTTGATGATTCGCTCGTAAACGGCCAACGGCTTCTGGGTCGGGTAACCAGTTCGCTCTTTGGTGTTTGGACCAAAGGTCATATGCCACCAGTCCTCTGGCACTTTGCCCTTGTTTGTTCTCGCCACGTCAGGTGCGCTGAACCCACCAAGCTCGTTCCACTTTGACGGAACACGGATAGCATCACGATTGAATGTCGCGTCCGCATACGAGTAGAAGAGGATCGTGTCGTGTTTGCGCGGAAAGTGTTTCAGCGCTCGCTGTGGTCCGGTGTAGCACCAGGCAATCTCATTGCGGAAGTTCTGTCTGCCAAAGATGGAATCCATCAGGGCTTTCACCCATGCTTGGGCGGTATGGTCGATGTGCAGATAGATTGATCCATCCTGGCGCAGAATCCGACGCATCTCGATCAGTCGGACGCCGAGCCAACAGAGATAGGCAGCCATGTCGTCGCCGGCAGCGATCTTCGCAGCCTCGATAACCCATGACGTGGCTTCCCAGTCGTCTTCGATTGCGTCCACCCACTCCTCGTGCACGTCACGATCCCATGACCAGCGGTCCTCGAACTTCGCACCGGCCGCAAGAGAATCCGGAGTCGCATGGAAGTCCTTGTTCTTGTTGAACGGAGGGTCGGTGGCGATCAGGTGGACGGTCTCTGAGTCCATCCCTCGCAGGAAATCGAGGTTGTCGCCGTGGAATAGAGTACGGTTGTCGAAGTTGGGATTTGCCATAGTCGCCCCACTGTGCCAGAATGCCCACGTGGAGTCAAATACTTAGTTCCCATTGCGAACACCTTCTGCGAGGACAACTTCCGCGGAGTCTTTGTGCCCGATCTGGCTGTCTTCCGGCATCGGATTCGTGTGGTGGATCACGGCCCGACCAGGTTCGACGGCGATGTGCTTGACGAACGTACGTAGGAAGGCCTTTGACTCGGTGATGTCAATGGCGTGCAGGAACTCGGCCATGTCGGTTGCAAAATGTGCCACCACTTCAGCCTTGTCCAGCAACACTCTGCGCTCGGCTAAGGCCGTTCTCGCCTGCGCGGCGGCGAGCTCCAGTTGCTCCTTGCGAGCCATTTGCTCGCGGATGCACGGGGTAGTGTCGTCGACATTGAGATCAGTCTTCTCGATTACGCGCCAGGGGCGGTCTAGCATCAACCGAATCTCGTGCAGCTCGACCTCGTTCGTCTCGAGCCGTTCACCCTCTTCGCGCGCCGCGCCATCCATCTCCTAGTCCAGCAGTCTCACTAGTTCGCGGATGTTGCTTTTGGTCGGCACGTGGTTGCGCAGTTGGTCGAGCAGCAGGGTCTCGAACCGCTTGGCGTTAAGTCTGGGCGCCTCGCAGCTGTCTGATCCGCGTTTGAGCAGGGAGCCGCAGCCGTATCAGGGAGGGGCGCCCGCCCTTGGCCTCGGCCGCGGTTAGCTTCTTGCCGCAAAACGCGCACGCGACCAGGTCGGAGAACAAGTAGCGGCTGGCGGTGCGTAGCGGATGGGCATTGGCCGGCACACGCGTTTCGAGCACCTCCCGGACTTGCTCGACTCCTCTCTGAAGACTGTGGCGGGCACCGCGTCTTCGACCCGGATCGGGTCGGAGACGTCGGTCGCCTTGACTACAGACCAAGTTCCCCAGGTAGACCGCGTTCGCGAGCAGGCTGTGGACCAAAGTCGATAGCCAGCGCTCGTCCTTGGCCTTGGGGACGCCTTCTGAGTGGAGGGTCGTCACGATCTCTAGGATGCCCTGACCGCGCCGCGCCATGTCGAAGATGCGCATCAAATCGTCTCACAGAGCCGATCGATGTCTGCCTTCCCGCCACTTCTCGTGATGTCGACCGCTTCCGCTTCGCCGAGATGGTCCGTCTCGGCCACGCCTGGCAGGTCCTCGAAACCGCCCTCAAGTACGGCAAACCCTGCGCCGAGACGACGAGACTCGCCTAGCTCACGCTGTTCGAGGCACCTGAGGCGAAGCCACGTAGATCCCCACTCACAGAAATGAGTGGCTGTAGCCGCCGGGTATGCGCCCAGCGAGAAACCATCACCTGATGTCGCTGTCCCGATCAACGCTCCGGCAGACTGCTGGAGCGTTCGTGTTGCGGAATATTCAGACTTGCGGTGCCATCACTGTCTGGGTGCACGAAGACAGCAGGAATTCGTTAAGTTGAATGATCCGTCGGACAGTTGAGACTAGGGCCTGTTCACATTGAGTTGAGCATGTCATAGATCAGGACGAGGTGGATGGCGGTGAGGAAGATGATGTCGAGTTTGTCGCAGCGAGAGTCGATCCGGTGGAAGCGCTTGAGGCGGCAGAAGAAGCGTTCGACCTCGTTGCGACGGCGGTAGACCGCACGGTCGTAGTCGTGCGGTTCGCGGCGGTTGGAGCGGGGTGGGACGACTGGTTGGTAGCCGAGTTCGAGCGCGACGCGTCGAGTCGCGTCGTCCTCGTAGGCGCGGTCCATGACGAGATAGGGTTGATTGCTGGCCGGACCGAGACGGCGTAGCAGTTCGCGGCCACAGGGCGCGTCGTGGCGCTGACCAGGTGAGAGACCGATGATCAGCGGGATGCGGTCGTTGGCGACCAGCGCGTGCAGCTTCGTCGTCAGGCCGCCCCGAGAGCGGCCGATCGCCTGGCGCCCCCTTTTCGTCGCGCGCCGGTGCCATGCATGTGCAGGTGGATGATCGTACTGTCCAGCGACAGCGTGTCGGCGTCCGACTCAACCAGCAACTCCTGCTGCAACGCTTGCACCACACGCTCCAGTACACCGGCCTTCGCCCAGCGGTTGAGCCGCACATAGATGGTGTGCCAGTTGCCGAACTCGCGCGGCAGCCCGCGCCAGGTGCAGCCCTGATAGTAGACATACAGCCAGGCGTCGAGCACCTGGCGGTGGGGAATCTTGAGATGATTGCCCGGCGGAGGCAGCAACGGCTCCAGCCGCGCATACTGTGCATCGCTCAGTTTCGTCTGATACGTCATCTGGTCACCCGGGCCGCGCCGCCATCCATCCCCACTCTGACACATCTACGCGCCAATGTGAACAGGCCCTAGTTGGGGTGGTCGGGAAATGGAAGTCCTCACCGCATACTTCGCGAGCGTCTTGGCCACGGTCACCGTGGAGGCATTGAAGGCGGCCTTTTCGAGCGAAAAAGTGAACGTTGAACGCGCGATTGAGACTACGTGTGCCGAGTTCCCTCAGTTCGACCGACTAAGCAGCGATCTGAAGGAATGGATCGAGTCGGATGCGTTCTGGGAGATGTTCAACGCCATCGCAGAGGGTCAGCGTGGTCTGGATCCAGAGTCAGTTGTCGAGTCGTTCTGCAAACACAGTCAGCACTGGGCGCCGCCCGGTCACGAGAACCGAAAGCCCACGGAGGATGTCATCTTCAGGTTTCTCGGCGCGATAAGTGACGAAATCCACCGAAGCGATTTTGCACACAGTGCAATGGCAAACCGCGGTGAGGTGATACACCTCGAAGACACGAACCGATTCGACCAGATTCAGAATTCGCTCGGGAAGATTGAAACCAGTGTCGGCCGATTGGAGGCCCGAGCCGCTGCAACGGCCGTGGCAGGCGATGCCGGAGGGGGCACGAGTACGCAACACGAGGAAGAGCGTGCCAAGATTGATCGGGCTCGCGACCTCATTGAGATCGAGCAAGTCGGAAGGGCGAAGCGGGAGCTTCTTTCGTTAGGCGACGGCAGTGAGCTGCCAGCCGAATTGAGATTCCGTCTCATCACCAATCTTGGCGCCTGTGCGCTGGCGGAAGGGAACGATGACTCGGCCTGCTCGTACTTCGAACAGGCCTACGAGACTGAGCCCGAGAACCCAAAGGCTATCTCCAACGTGGCAGTCGCCGCGCTGCTTCGGGACGACTTTGAGTCAGCGATCTCACTGGCCCATAACGCCCTGGAACGGAACGGAGAGGACGGACACGCAGCAGCGGTCATCATCGAATCTCTTTGGGAATCCGGACAGGGCGAGCGCTTACGCGACTTCGTCGCCTCCCACCCGTGGTCCGCGAAGGACCGCCAGAGCAGCTTGGTGCTGGCCGATGTCCGCGTGAAACAGGCTCGATATGAGGAAGCCCAGCAACTCTGTCGGTCGATTCTGCACGAGGATGCGGATGACTTCGGAGCGCATCTGATGCTGAGTCAGTGCCTGCTTGCGGAGGCCCAGGCCAATTTCGCAGTTGGAGGAGACGATGGAGAGGCCCAGTCTGCTCGATTGGAGGAAGCAGAGTCCTCAGCTTCGAGAGCGATAGAGCTACTGGAGTCCACCGAACGAAGGTCGCACCTGAGCGAGGCGTTGGTCGCCCGCGCCTTCATTCGAGGAATCAGAGCGCAGCACGAAGCAGCGCTTGACGATCTCGTTGCCGCGCGCCTCGCAACTCCGGACAAGGCGTCGGTCTACCTTGTGCGAGGGCTAGTGTTGCTTTCGGCGGGACGACACCAGGAGGCACGAGGCGCCTTCCAGCGCGTGCAGAGTCTCGATCAATCCATGGATGTCACGGCTCCGTTGGCTGAGGTATTGTTCCGAACCGGTGCCGATCAGGCAGCGGCGTCCCTGGTGCGAGGAAGGTTCAGTTTCGAGCAGGCAGGGCCGGACGATCTGTGGAAGGCGGAGTTGGTCTGCCGAGGAGAGCTTGCGTCGGGTGAGGCGGACCCAGGCTGGGCGTCTTTTGAGGCGGCCATAGATGAGCGGCCCGACGACCCGTGGCTGCTCGGGGTTTCTGCGATTCGAAGTCGAATAGCTGGTGAATTCGAGATTGCTGAGCAGCTGTTTCAGCGGGCTGTCTCGCTGACCAGGGGAGGCCAACAGGCCGAGATCAAGTTCCGTCTTGGCAGCCTCTATCAAGAGTGGAATCGGTTTAGCGACGCCGCTGGTGTGTACGAAGAGATGGCTGGCGGATCCGGCAAGCACCCAGTTGCAGTCGATCTGCTTGTCTGTCTCGTTAACGCGAAACGACTTCGAGAGGCGCTCCTATGGGCCAGAAGGATTCACAGCGAGAGACAGAATGTTCCGAAAGTGGTGCTCGACGCTGAAGCGCAAATCCTCGAAATCGCGGGCGATCTTCGCGTCGCGACATCGCTTCGCGAAGAGATCTGCGAACGTGAGGACTCCACTCCTCTAGATCGAGTTGGGCTGGCAGTTGCTCAGTTTCGTGCAGGTGAGAAAGAAGACGCTGCAGAGACAGCCAACAGCATCGACTCCAAGGAGGTTGCCAATGACCCCTTGCTGCTCATCAGGCTGGCCAAACTCAAGCGCGTGCTGCAATTGCCAGGTTGGCTGGAAGACGCATTCCTTGCCCGCCGCTTCGGCGGCGACAACCCAGAAACCCATGTCGTCTATTTCGGGATGTTCGTGATGCAGCAAGGAGAATTCATCGAACCTGAAATCGTTGAGCCTGGACACGCCGTCCAACTGCGAAACACGCGCACCGAGGAGCGCAGGTGGTGGCTGATTCTCGAGGATGGAGAGGAGCCCCAGGGACCCAACGAATCGAGGCGGACCAGCGAGCCCGCCCAGCTGCTAATCGGCCGGCGAGTTGGAGAGGTTGTTCCGTTTCGAAGCGGCATCGAAGAACTGGACTATGAAGTTCTGTCGGTGCAGAGCAAGTATGTGAGGGCGTTTCAGGAAACGGCCGACGAGTTCTCCACCCGTTTTCCTGATCATCCAGGCCTCCATCGTGTGGATGCTGCGGACGGCGACTTCACCAAGCTCTTCGTGATGGCGGATCAGCAGAATCAGCAGACCCAGAGAGCTGAAGCAGTCTATCTGAGTGCTCGTCCACAGCTGCCTTTCGCGAGCTTCGCATCGCTTCTCCAACAGTCGGTCCTTGAGGTTTGGAGCGCCTGCACCAATCGCGAGTCCGTACCCATCAGATTCGCTTCCGGCGAACCCGAGTCGGTAGCTCGCATGGCTGAATTGCTGTTCGAGGCCGAAGGCGTCGTCCTGGACCTAATCTCCCTGACCACGATCTACAAGCTCGAGTTCGGGGAACAGCTCCGATCTAGGTTCTCGATGATCGCGGTTCCTCAGTACGTCATAGACGAACTTCGGGACGCGCATGACATGGCTGTATCGCTTCGCGCGGAAGGCCGATTCGGGAAGACAGATGACGGGCGATACTTCTTCGTGGAGCAATCCGACAGCAGGGCGATCGAGTGGGAGGCATTCACGCAAGAATTGCTCGACTTCGCCGAGTCGTTCGAACGCATACCTTCGCATGGCGTGCTCGACCTCGGAGACACTGAGCCTATGATCCAGACCTTCACAGCTGCAGGCGTTGCAACGATCTATGCGGATGACCAGCTCGAAGGCACGCCGCTTCTGCTCGTTTCTGACGATTTGGGGCTTGCAGATATCGCACGGGCGCTGGGCAAACGAGTCGTCAACAGCCAGGGTCTGGTCTTTGAACTTCGTCGGTCGGGCAAGATAACGGCAGACGATCACTCGGCAGCGGTAGAGCAGCTCGCGTCCATGAACTACTCGTTTGTGTGCGTGGAGCCAGACGATCTCGTGCGACGAGTCCGCTCGAACGGTTACAAGTCCAGTGAGGGCATTCTCGCGATGATCCGGACCCTACAAGGGCCTGATTGCACGCAAGAGTCTGCCGTGCAGGTGGCTGCACAGGTATTGGTCGAACTGTCAGGCGAGGCCCCTCTTAGTGGTCTGCTGCTGATCCTCGATTTGCTGGTAGCGGACCTGCGGCACGAGCGAGACGCGAAACAGGTCCTGAGTCAACTGGCACAGATGTTGCCATCGTCTTCGAAGCTAGGGATCATGCCCTGGGTTCGGAATGCGCTTCTGTCCTCCATTAGACTCCACGCCGGTTTCGCACCGAACGTGTGACAACTCAGCGCCCCGTAGCATCTCGCGGAAGTCAGATTCTGAACTCCCATTCAAAAGTTCGCAGCTCGGTACACGACGGCCCACCAACCAGTAAACTCCCGTCTACGCCTTAGCAGGCCAGAGCGGGAGTTTTTCTCGTCCTGCGGCCTAGAGCGTCGCCAGACGTTACGCTGACCATCCCGGGGCCGTAGCTCAGCCGGGAGAGCGCCGCCCTTGCACGGCGGAGGTCAGGGGTTCGAATCCCCTCGGCTCCACCAACACGTACCGATTTGCGAACTCCGACTTCCAGACCCACCTCAGCGCGATCTGAGTGCCCTATGGGGCTGTCTTCCGGCATGGGGATGGTGTAGCGGATCACGGCCCGACCAGGACGAACCTCGATTCGCTGAATGAACGTCCGCAGGAAGGCACGGGTCTCGGTCAGCTCGCTGGTGAGCAGGAAATCGCTCATCTCCTCGGCGAATGCCGCGATCATGTCCTCGGAGTCGAGCAACTGCCTCCGGTCGGCCAACGTCCTACGAGCCGTCTCGGCTGCGACCTCCAGCTGCTCCTTGCGACGCTTGTGCTCGCGGATTCGTTCTGCTGCATCTGACATCTCGAGGTCGGTCGTCTCGACCATCCGCCAGATGCGGTCTAACGCCTGCGTGACTTGTGCCAGCTCGTGCTCGGCCGATTCCAGCTTCTGGCGCTGCTCGCGCGCCAGACCGTCCATCTCCTCGTCAACCATCTTGACGAGCTCACGGATGTTGCTCTCAGTCAGGATGTGCTCACGCAGCTGCTCGATGATGGTGCGCTCGAAATCCCGGGCGCTGAGTCGCGGCGTCTCGCACGTCTCCGTTCCCTTCTTGATCTTTGACTGACACACGTAGTAGCTGTACTTCCCGCCTTTCGCCTCGGCGCCCGACATACTCACATGGCACAGCTCACAGCTAAGCAAGCTCGATAGCAGGTAGGGACTCGAGACACGTCGCGGATTGACATGTTTCGGCGCACGCGACTTCAATAGTCGCTGGACATACTGATACTCGTCGCGGGTGACGATGGCCGGGTGCGCATCTACAACGCGAATCGGTTCACCGCCGTCCTTGGCGTTCTGTCCCCAAACCAGCGTCCCGGTGTAGGCCTCTTTGTTCAGCAGGCGGTGCACGGTGGTCTTCAGCCAGGGCTTGCCGTTAGTCGTGGGAATGCCTTCATCGTTGAGCACTCGCGTGATGTCGAGCACGCTGCTGCCGTTGATCGCCATGTCGAAGATGCGGCGCACGATGTCATCAACGGGAGGATTGAGTTCCAACCGGGGACGCTCCTTGGCGCCGTCCTGAACCTTCACCCGCTTGTAGCCATACGGCGGCCGACTCGCCACCCAGAACCCGCGCGATGCCGCCTCACGCATTCCGCGTGTCACCTCCTGCGCCAGATTCTCTGAGTAGAACTCATCGACGCTCTCTCGATGATCGCTTCCATCAGCTTGCCGGTGGGCGTGTCGTCAGCGTGCTCGGTGATCGAGGTCACACGAATCCCGCGACGGCGTAGCATCGACTTGAACGCCACGGCGTGCTCGCGCTTGCGGGTGAAGCGCGAGAACTTCCAGACCAGGATCTCCTGGAACGGCGCGTCGGGCTGAGCCGCCTCATCCAGCATCTTGGTGAACTGCGGACGGTCGGAGGTTCGCCCCGACTCCGCCTCATCGATGTATTCCCGCGCCACGACGTAGCCGTTGCGCTCGGCAAAGTCGCGCAAGGCTCGGAGCTGCGCCGCGACGGAGAGGTCGACATCCTGCCGGTCGGAGGAGACACGAGCGTAGAGCGCGACCGGGGTCATTGGTTGAGTTTGCTGCATGAGATGCTCCTCCGGCGGCGGCTAGGGATGTGCCACGGTCTATGTTCGAAACAGAGTAAGCGATCGACGTCGCTCCGACACTGGCGCAAACGTCCCGATCGCCGCGACTTCGAAGTTACTGAGGCAACGCTTCGGGCCTGCGATTTGAGTTGGTCAGCGGCCCAAGCATGGAGTACGGCGACAGCATGGCCGACCTCGAAGGTGAAGGGGGCGACTCCATAGACGACGGCTCGATGGACGACGACAGGATCATGGCCAATGGCGACACCGAGTACCCGGGTACGGGTAGCGGTGGTCTCGCTGACGGCAGCGGTGTCTCGGGCGGCCTGATCGGTCTGCTGATCGCACTGAGCGTCGCCGCAGTCGCGGGACTTGGCCTCCGCCGAGTCCGCAATGGGGCGTAGTTCTCAGTAGGGGACAAATCCTGTCCAAATCAGAGGGGGCGGGGCCAATCGGCCTCGCCCCTTCTCAATATCCGACCTTTGAGACAGTCTCCTGTGAGACTGTCTCACTTGGCGGCCGTGGCAACGCTCGTCGCGTTGTTGGGCGCGATGTTCGTGGCCATGGGGTCGGTGAGTGCGGCGCCTCTAGGCACCTGCAACACCGACGGCCCTACCCACTTGGGCGTCGACGACACGTGCACTATCACCCTCAACGACAGCGGTATCGTTGCCACCAGTAGCGATACCGATGTTGCTGACGACACCTCTGGCACGATCACTGCATTGGCTGTTGGCACTGCGACGTTCACCGATCCTGCGGTGAAGGACAATCCGGACACAGAGGACGACGAAGGAAAGCCCGAACGCACTTACACCATCGTCGTGCACAAGGTTGCGGTCACGAAGATCGAGTTCGGTGTGCTAGACATAGGTAGCGACAACACCCTTGGCGGTGATGATGATTCTTTCACTGTCGATAACGACAATGTCTTTGCGGCCGGCACAGACATCGATGTGCGAATCACTGTGTCTTACTCGGAGGGAGACAGTCCAGTAGTGACCTTGAGTGCCCCCACGACCGGCATCTCCATCGAGAGCGGAAGCGGAACGACTCAGAGACTCGCCTCAACGCCAGCGGCAGCCAATACGATCCGCAACCCTAACGCTGCCACTGCTGACACCGCGGATCGCCTTGCGACGGTGACCGTTCAAGGCGTTCATGTCTTGATTACTGACGGTGCTCCAGAAGGCGAGTATGAAGTAACCGCAACGGCTACCAACGGAAGCGGTGCGACCGCTGTCACGTCTTCGAAATTCTCGGCCGAACTACGGATCGGCGAGGCGGGCAACACGGTTGGAGGGGCAAGTCTAGCACTCGGCCTCCAAGAGGACCCAACCGACACGGACCCGACGAACGACCGGGCAGAGAGTGGATCTAGCCCTCAGGATGGTGAGGTCAACCTCAAGCTGACGGTCACGAACGCGATTGACAACCCTGCGAACGCGAGCGATGTCGATCAGATTCGTGTCGTCGCCCCCTTCGCGAAGGTCTACTACTGGGACGGCGACAGCTTCGAGGAGGCGACGGACAACACCATCATGGGAAGTTCGCTGAGCAAGGGCGTGGCTCACATCCAGATCATGTCCGCCGGCTCCGCGGCGCGCTCGATTGAGGTCTACGCCATTGTGCTTGGCACCGTCGCTGGTGTCGCAACAACCGATGCAGTCCCGCTGACATTCACTGGTCCCGCAGCATCGCTAACAGTTGATGACGCAACCAAAACCTTGCGGAATGTCAACGTGGAGAAGAACGACGACGACGAGTTGGTCCAAGACACCATCACGCTCCTCGTGAACGCGGAAGACAAGAGTGGCAACGCAGCTGACCCACCGTCCGGCCTGGTCACCACCATCGCCGGTCCTGATGGCAACGCCATTGGTGCCGACACCATCAGCGCTTCATCCCCCAAGCAGGGCAAGGATGGCAAGTGGCGAATCACGGTGACCAACGTCAGCGGCAACTCTGTTTCTGCCGCCTTGAAGACCGGTGAGTACACGCTGAAGGCCAAGTCGGGGTCGATTGAGGACACGGCGATGTTCACTGTTGCTGGAGCCGTCGACACGATCACTGTCGATGTTGACGAGATGAACCCGACCGAGCTTGGTCAGGGCCTGACCGTCACGGCAATGGTCGTTGATGGAGACGGTGCCGCCGCTGCAGACGACACACTCGTGAACTTCGAGTCGAGCGACGACAAGATCGCGAAGCGTGTTGGTACGTCGGGCAACGTTAACACCAAGGATGGTGCTGCCTCCGCAACCTTCGTTGTGACCGGTCCTGGACTCGTAGTCATCACTGCCAGCACTGGTGGCAAGACTGACTCGGTTGTCGTGAACAGTTCTGCTGGCATGGTCGAGCCGGAAGCGATGCCTGAGGAGGAGGCCTCGGTCTCTTGTCTCTCCGAACTCTCTGGCTTTGCTACTTGGAGCTGTGGCGTTGAGGCTGATGCCTCTGAGATCTTTGACATGGTCTCAGGTCGCGGTGTGACCGCCCTCCATCTGTGGAATGGTTCCACCTGGGTTCGTTACTCCGTCGTCGATGGTGCCATGGTCCCGGGTTCGAGCGACTTCATGGTCACGAAGAGCGACATCCTCTACATCAGCAACTAGCTCCGAACTTGCGGGCGGGGGCCCAAGCGGGTCCCCGCTCGGAGGCGGGGACGGAAGCCTCAAGAAAGGAATGCTGAGATGAAACAGCACAGACTGATGGCGAGGGTTGGAGCGTTGGTGTTGGGCCTGGCTGTCGCAGTGGCGACTTTGAGCCTGGCCTCGGCGCAGCAGGAACCGCCCCACCGCTTCTACGGCACGGGCGCGACAGCCGGCGACACCATCGGCGTCGTTGATGACATGGGCGATGAGCTCGGCTCGACCACCGTCGCCGAGGACGGTAGCTGGTACATCGATGTCGACCGCGACGACGCGGATAACGTGAGCTTCACGCTGAACGGCAAGTCCGCCGACGCCGAAGTTACCTCCGCCGGCTCCGGCCAGTCCGCCGTTGCCGTCACGGCCATGGCCATGGAAGAACCAGCCATGGAAGGCGGCGAAGAGGGCGACGAACTCACCGACGGTGATGGCGACCTTGTCGACCTCGACGGCGATGAGCCAGCCATGGAAGACGGCGACGGGCACATGGGAGACACCGAGTACCCCGGCACGGGTAGCGGTGGTCTGGCAGACGGCAGCGGAGTCTCAGCCGGCCTGATCGGCCTGCTGATCGCCCTGAGCGTCGCCGCAGTCGCCGGTCTCGGCCTGCGCCGAGTCCGCAACCGCGCGTAGTTCTCGCGCAACCGGACAACCCAGTCCAAATCAGAGGGGGCGGGGCCAAAAGGCCCCGCCCCCTCTCAATATCCGACTTTTGAGACAGTCTCATAGGGCAGATTAGGCACCAAATCTGACGCCTGCGAGTCACCTAACTGCGTTCGTCGAGTCGAACGCTTCTATCGGGTGAGCGGAGTCGACCGTGCGCCATGCATTGCCGAACGGGCCGGTTTGCTCCAGTATCTCGGGGTCGGACACGAAGAGCGGCACACGGATGCCCGCTTGATCCTGTTCCACGCGGGCGACTCGCAGGAAGTGGTCGGCGGCCAGTTCGTGCTCGAACACGACCAGGACCAGCGGGATCGCCCCATGATCCTCGAGCGGTCGGTTGGAACGGTAGTAGCGCAGGTAGGGCGCGAGCCGTTGGGCCATGGTCGAGGGCCGAATCGCGCGGCGCTCCCACTCGAGGAAGAACGGCTGGTCTTGGCCGTTATGACTGAGCACGCCGAAGGCGTCGGGCTGGATCGAGCGCAAGCGCTCCCGGTAGCGAAAGTAACGCGAGGCGCGCTGGGGCGGATCGAGCTGAGTCACATCCCAGCCGTTGGAGCGAGCCTGTTCGGCCACTGTCGCCAGGAACGCGTGCACCGACTCGGTGTGGGTGAGGTTGCGCAGCAGTTGGCGGGTCCTGGTTCCTTTGACGTTGCGCCAGTCGAATCCGTCATCCTGTGTGATCAACTCGATGCTCCAACGCCTACGTAGTTCGCCGACCGAGGCGCGGTGGCGTCGGGCCGCGAGTGCTAAGCCGGGGTTGGAGAGCGCGAGCCGCGTCCGGCTGGCGATCTGAGCTCGAACGATCAAACCCGCGTCCCCGACATGTTGGAGCAGTTGGCCCAAACGAGTGCGCCGCACTCCGAGCAGCGCTGCCAGGTGATCGAGCCTCAACCAGGGCCAGTCGGCGAGCAGATCGAGGGCGCGCTTCTCGGACGGCCCCAGCGAGGCGGCCAGCGTCCAGTCCGTTCGTCCTCCGGAAGCGCCTTCCCGGATGGGCTCAGAGACGCGCACCAGCGGGCGTTCCGCTGGCCATGACTGGTGCGGCCCGGCGAGGGCCAGCGCCTCGCGCAGGCTGAGCGCGACGGAGCCGGAGGGCGTGCGCCAGATACGGGCGTCCGGTCCGGCGCTTGCAGCGTCGCGTTCCCGGGCCAAGAAGCAAGGTCCAGGCATCGTTCGCAACCGCCGGGCGGCGTAGCGCAGCCGAGTCTCATCGGGCGTCAGCAGCAGCAGGGCGGCGAACGCGAGGCCGTCTCTCAGTCGCGCGAGCCGCTTCGTGACCGAGCTGCGCTCGTTCAGTCGGCCCAACCGGGCCAAGGCGATGGTGCGGCCGTCCGCCAATCGCAGGCAGAGATCGACGGGCAAGGCTCGGTAGCTGCGTATCTGGAGCGGATAGGAGCAGTCGGCCACGCAGCAGCAAAGCCGGTAGAGCGAGGCCAGGGCGTCGATCCGACCCAGGCAGCGGCGGCGCGCCTGCTCCGAGACCGGCCGCTCGCACAGGAGCCGATCGATCGGGACGCCTTCCGCTGTCTCCAAGCGTCGCAGGCCCGAGGTGGTGAGCATGTAACGCCTGGTCGGAGCGATCAGTTCAGAGGAGTGCCCGACTGAGCGGACCAGCCGGTCCCGCTCCAGGGTCTCGACCGCCCGGTAGACGGCGCTGCGCGACCAACCCGAGATGGCTGTCAGTTCGAGCCGGTCGAGCAGCGGCGCATGGCTGAGCCAAACGAGGACGCTACCAGCGGGGTCGCGGCCTCTCATCGGTCGCTCCCGACCGCGTCGGGCTTGGCCCGACGGTCTTCCCGTTTCGGTGGGTCGGGTCGGTCAAGCTCGCGTGGCTCCTCTTTACCCTCGCGAATCGCGTTGACGCCGTCCTGCAGCTGCTTGAGCTTGCGGGCCAGTTCCAGCTCCTCGGCCTCGATGCGGTGCTGAGGGGTCAGATAGGCGGACGAGGCGCGGCGAATCGCGGCGGCTCGTTCAGGATCGCCGAACTGAGGCTTGCGGACCTGCATCGAGAACGCGGGCGTACGCTCTGCGCCGACCGTGGCTCGGACGTAGCAGTGATGCACGGGCTGGGAGACAAGGTCCTCTTCGGAGACCCGCTCGCGACCCAACTCCCAGACCAGTTCGCGGGCGTCCGTGCCCGAGACCTGGAAGGCGGCCAGACAGCCGACATTGGCCAGGAGCGTGTGGCGCATCGTGGGCGAGAGTTCGTCCAGCTTGGCCAGGCTCTGCGTGGCGAGCACGAATGCGGCGCCGTACTTACCCAGTTCGGACAGCATGGACTCGAACTCAACCCCGGGGATGGTCTGCATCTCGTCGACGACGACCATGGCGCCGCGGCGCTCGTGCTGGGGCAGCCGCTCCTGCTCGCGGATGGTGGCGTCGACCAGGTTGAGCATCGAAGCACCGACCAGGGCGGCCACGTCGCGGCCGACCGAGCCTTGCGCGGTCGAGACAAGCAGAATGCCGCCTTCGAGGATCGTCCGTTTGAGGTCGACAGTGGATCGCGACTGACCGAGGATCGCACGGGCACGCTTGGAGGAGGCGTAGTAGTTGAGCCGGGTCTGGACGGGGGCCAAGGCGTCGGCCCGATACTCGCGCCGCCAGCGACCGAAGTCGTTCGCCCACCACTGAACCAGGTACGGGTCGCGCAGCTTGGTCAGCACCTCAGAGCGGAACGACTCGTCGGAGAGCAGGCGCAGGCCGTCCAGGATCGTGTACTGCGCGCCCGCGACGGTCGCTGGGTGAGTGTTGGCTTCATGCAGCGTCTTGACCGTCTGCTCAAGGATCGACTGCATCCGCGGGCCCCATTGCTCCCACAGGCCGCGCGCGACGCGGACGACAGCGTCGGCGGTCCGGTCGCGGTCAGTGAACACGTGCGCGTCGAGCAGGTTGATGCCGACCGCGCCCTGTTCATCAGCCAGGTCGATCAGACGGACCTCGGAGACCAACGACTCGGGCACCTGCTCGAGGATCGACGCGACCAGGTCGGCGTGCGGGTCGATCACGATCACGGCGTCTCGATCGCGGCCGGCCGCCTTCTCCTGGAGCTTGTGTTCGACCAGGTGGCGCATCAGGGTCGACTTGCCCATCCGCGTACGGGCCACATAGAGGTGATGGCGGCCCAAGAGATCGGGCGGGAAATGGATCGGGCGCTGCAGCTCGCCCACCGCGTCGCCGACGTGGGCGCCCGCCTTGAGCGTGTCTTGGGGTGGCGGAAGCGCCTTGGCGCCCGAGCGTCCGACCTCGTAGGTCTCGTCGCCCGCACCGGGCGGATGCCAGAGCGCTGCCAATTCGCGCACGCTGAGGATCGAGGGCGAACCTAACCAGCCCGGCGCCGAGGGCGCCAGCGAGAGGCGCTCACCAGACCAGCGTCGCAGCTTGCCTGCCTGGAAGCGGGCCCCGGCCGGATGGTCGTAGCGTTGGTAGGCGGCGCTGACCGGCTGCAAGAGCTGCTCAGCCCGCTCGCGGTCGGCGCCAGCTGGGAGCAGCGCTACGACCTCGACCTCGGTCTGGAAGGCGGCCTGGGCGAGCTTCTCACGCACCAGCATCGGATCCATGACGCGGTTGCGGCCGCGGTTCCAGCGCACCTTGAGCCAGCCGGCCGCGAACAGGGTGGCAAGCCCGCCGGCCCCGAGCCCGACCAGGTTCCAGATCTCGCCAGCCTGCAACCAGTTGTAGCCCACGACGACACCGAGGCCAGCCACGGCGAGCACGGATAACGCCAGTGGATCGGGACCGCTGCCCTGGGCTTGAGCGGCGGGCTCTGGACGTGGCCGACGCTGCTCTACTCGCTCGAACGCCTGGGCCAGGTAGGGCTGCGACCAGTCCGATCCCAGCGCCCGCAACCGCAGCCGGGCAACGAGCCGTTCGCCCCCTCCGGCTCGGCCCAATGCGCCGACCAAGGCGAGCAGTGGGTCGGAACCGGGATCGAGCAGGTCGCGGTCATGAAAGGCGCGCAAGGGCGCATAGGCGGGGCCGTCCGGCCGCAGTGTGATCGACCAGGCCTGCTCGCCCTCGCGCCGTTGCAATGGGTCCTCGGCCGGTTCCAGTTCGCGCACTCGGGCCTGGGGGTAGTGGGCCGCGATTTGGGCGCGGACCACGTCGTCGCCCGAGCAGCGGGCGAGCAGGCTGACGCCCGATGCCTGGCCGCTCAGTTCGAGCGAAAAGGGTTCCGGTGCGGCGATCGACTGGAGCAGGTTCTCGACCCCGAGCAGGGTGCGCTCGCCGGTGCGCGGTGGGGTCACTTCTAGCAGCGCCGGCCCCTGAGGCCGGCGGCTTTGAATCAGACTGAGTGGGTTGAATCTCATCTTCGGTTCCATTCGTTCTGGTCGCGGAGACCGCGACAATGCGTGTCTGGTTGTGCTCACCTGCTCATCGCTCGGCTTCCCTTTCGAGTTCGGCTATCTTCTCTATGTAGCGCAATAGTTCGGTATTGGTAATGGCGTACGCGTCAGGTTGGCAACCATCTGATCCCGGTCGGCCGGGAGTGTTGCCTCGCACACACCGGCTCAGTCCGCACAGCCGATTGACATCGTTGGCGGCTAGGGGCGTGTACAGGAATCGAGACGCGATTGACAATGGCAATCGGGGCCCGATCTCCAGTCCTGGGCTGGAACTGAGCCCACCTACAGGAGGTAATCGGCAACCAGTCGGGTGCCAGGGCTCCTTCCCCCCGGATTGCAGAGAGTTTGCTATGAGATTGCACTGTTGTTGCTGTTTGTCCGGGTTGAACGGGGGGCGGAGCGAGGTTCTGGACAGCTCATGGACACGGGCGGCCTGTGTGCCAGGCAACAGAAGAGGAGGGGTCGGATGAGCAAGCAGGGACGCGAAGGGGCACACAGCGACGAACAGTTGCTGGCTGCGCTCGACCGCTTGGTCCAACTCGAGGGCATCGTCAAGGCGGGCGAGCTGCTGGGAGTCACGTACCGCACGGCGTCCACTTGCCAGGAGTCACGGCAGGTCAGCCGGCGGATGCGCCAGGTGCTGGAGAAGCACCTGCGTGAACGGGAACAGGGGGAGCCGGAGGAGGAAGCGGGCGAGGAGCAAACCGTAGCGTCTCTGTCGAACGAGTCCGATGCGCAGCCGGTGTCCCGCCTACAGGAAGCGGAGCATGAGCTTGGTCGGGAAGTTGAGGCGTTGCGGGCGGAAGTGGCCGACCTGCGTGAGCGGCTGGAGGCGATCGAGGGTTGGCCAGAGCGCGGGCCCGGCAACGACGTTGACGGTGCCGATGAAGACGATGTTGATCTCGGTGAGGACGAAGAGCAAGAGCGGTCAGTCGTCGCACCCCGCCGCGTCTTCCCAGAGTTGGTCACCGAATCGGCCGAGTCGGGTGAGGAAGTAGTCTACGGCGTGGCGACCGAACTGATCGTTGCCTGGCGCGAGGCCTGGTCGGAACGCGAGTCGGCGCGGCACACGCTGGCTTGGTTGCGGACGGAGCGGCTGCGGTTGCAACTGGAGTCACGGCTGATCGGCGAGTTCGGGCTGACTCCGCCTCCGGCTGATGCGCCCTGGCGCGAACGCCGGCGTGAGCGAGAACTGGACTGGCGACGGCGGGCGCTCAGACGGCTGCGCTGGCAGCTGCCCCTGACCTGGTCTCTTCACTGGATGCTGCGCGTGCTGTCACTGGGTGTGTGGGGACGGTGAACATCTGAACCGCCTGACGAGCCAGATGTAAATCGCCAGGAGCTATTGACCACTTCGCCAGGGTCGTGACCAGATCGCCAGGGTCGTGACCAGATCGCCAGCGGAGACTCGCTCGAGGCACGAGCGCCGCTTGCAGGGACTGAGCCTTATCTCGCCGGTGCGTTACCCAGCAGACACACGCAGACTGTGGACTGCTCAGAGCGAGACGCTCGCTCGTTGGACAAACTTCTCGCACGGGTGTACTACTGAAGACTCTGTTCAGGCTTTGTCCAGCATTTCCTGCCTTGAAACGCTGGAGGGTTCGTCCCCGACCCCTGCCTGGCCCGTGGGATTTGAGGTCTGCTCTCCCCAGCGCCGGACTCAGTGTGGGACAGACGCGCACCCGCTGCGTGCAGTGGTCACGGGATTTGAGGTCTGCTCTCCCCTGACTGCTCGGAACGCGGGTCACGCCAGAGCGATGCGCACCGCACCACGTGTGTGCAGGTACGTCGGCTCAGGAGACCACTGGCAGCCGCGCCGGTATCGCGCCCGCTGCCCGTTGCGTCGTTCCAATGATCGAGCTCTCCGGATGGGCAGCTCGGTCGCCTCGTGTCCGCGCGAGTTTGCCAATCTCGGCTGATTCAGTTCGCGCCTCCTTCTTCCCGCGCTTCGACTCCACGTGTCACGGCATCCGACCGTGAGCGAAGTGCGTCTCGTGCCACCCAACTCCCACTCACCAACTCTCGCTGACCGTGCGTCTCGATGCCGACGCCGGTCTCCACCACTCATTCACACACTCTCGTCACCACTCGACACCTTGGAAAGGAGTTCCACGATGAGAGATTTCCACACACCAACTGCAGGACAAGGCCGCTACGTCGGGCCGGATGCTTGGCAGATTGCCGGCCGGCTGCCGCATCGGGTCAGATTCGAGCGCGGCTGGTTTCATACCGCGGCGGTCTGCCACGGCTCGCTCGACGACCGCCTGTCGTTCCGACAGCGGCCCGACGGCGGAGCGATCGACGTTCGTTGTCACACGGCTGGCTGCCGGCGACAGCGGATTATCAAGCGGCTTGAAGAGCTGATCGGCGAGTCGATCTGGTCGGCCTACCAGCAGGCTGAGATGATCGCACCTGCGACTGAGCCTCCCGCGACGGGTCAGCGCCGACTCAGCTTGAAGGACATCCGTTTGCTGGTCGTCGGGGCAGTATTCGTGATGTTGATCGCGCCACTGGCCTTTGGCTACGGAGTCGAGGTCGTGGCGCTCAACGCCTTCGGACTCGGCTGGGCCTACCTGGTTGTCAGGCGCGTTCGGCAGCAACGGCAGCATCGCCGTCGCCCCATCAGAGGCGGCACCTCATGATCGCAACCACCAACTCGGTCGACGTCCCGGCACTCAAGCGGCGATACCCACTGGGTGATGTCGTCGAGGCGTCGGGCGTCAAGCTCGTTGGACAAGGCCGCGTCCGACAAGGCGTCTGCCCATTCCACGAGGAAACCGCGGGCAGCTTCACGGTCTACGCCGACTCGCGGCGTTGGTACTGCTTCGGCTGCGGACTCGGCGGCGACGTGCTCGACTTCATCCAACGTCTGGACGGCGTCGATCTGCCCGAGGCGATTCGTCGACTGCAGGGCGGCTCTTGGGAACCGGTTCAGCGGCGAAGTCGCCCGGTTTCTCATCAGCCTCCGGCGCAGCCGTACGACTCTGACCCTCAGTTGTTGACCGCGGCGACTCAGTTCTACGCGGCGCAGCTGCGCCGGTCACCTGAGGCGATTGGCTATCTCGCGTCGCGCGGAATCGACTTCGCGTCGGCCCGGCGACTTGGCTTGGGGTACTCGACTGGACACGATCTGCGTGAGCACTTGAGGACGCTCGGTTTCGACGATGGTCGGCTGCAATCCGGCGGTCTGTTCGCCGAGCGCGGTGAGTGGTTCACGGGGATGATCGTCGTCCCCGAGGTCATCGCTGGACGAGTGCACTGGCTCGCCGGACGATCCGTCTCAGCTGATGCGAGACAGAGATTCACCGCCTTGCCGGGTCCGAAGCCAGTGCTCGGGCTCGGTCGAATGGCAAACCCGGCCGATTGCATCGTCGTCACCGAGGGTCTCTTCGACTGGCTCACGCTGGCCAACTGGGGTGTGCCGGCGGTGGCAGCGCTCGGCACGCAGGGTCTGGACAAGGTCGCGGTTGCGCTTCGAGGACAGCCGCGCATCTTCCTCGCCTTCGACTCCGATGATGCAGGTCAAACAGCAGCCGTTCGACTGCGCGATCTGCTCGGTGAGCATCGCTCGCGGGTCGTCGAGTTGCCTGACGCCTGCCCCGTGCTTGGACACGGGGGCGTCAACGACGTCGCTGACCTGGCGATTCACCCTGACGGTCGCGCCGTCTTCCTCGATTCTCTGAGGCGAACCGCCCGCGTTCGCTGAGGCAACCACCCACCCAGCCCCAATTCACGAACGGAGGGCCTCTGGGCCCAAGCCTGGTCGTGCCCGTGGCACGAACCGAATCCACCCCAACTCATCGCTCAAGGAAGGAGCACACCACCGTGAACAACGGAACCCACAGCAACGGAACCACCATCAACGGCAACGGGACGCGACCGAAGAACGGCGCGGCGCCCACCACACCCATCACCCTCAACGGCGACTCGCCCCTGCACTGGGACGCGCTGTCGCCCAACGTCAACGACGCCCTGCGCCAGCCCCTCGACCCCGCCTTGGTCTCCGAGCGCAAGGGTCGCGGCGGGCGGCGGTTCTCGTACATCGAGGGTCACACCGCCATCGACCAGGCCAATCAAGTCTTCGGCTACGGCGGTTGGGGCTACGAACTCGTTGGCGAGGTGACGCTGCGCGAGTTCAAGTCGGGCGCGGCCTACTCAGCGACCGTCCGCGTAACCGTGCCGGGCGCGCCATCGCGGACCGATGTCGGCTTCCAGCCGGTTTCGGACGATTCTGCTGAAGGTCACGAGACGGCGTACAAAGGCGCGGTCACCGACGCGCTCAAACGAGCGCTGCGCAGCTTCGGCGACCGCTTCGGCAACGGCCTCTACACCGGGTCAAGCCCGGCGCAGGCGGGCGACCCACCGACCACGACGGGTCCCGAACGTAGGCAACCGGAGCGGCGGCAGCCTCGACCTGAGCAACGGCCTGCGCCGGCATCAGCCGCTCGCTCGTCGCAATCGAACGGAACGCGACCTCGCTCGGCCGACTCGGATGGCCTCACCCTGCGGGCACAGCTGATCGATCTGAGCGCCCAGCAGGGCTTCTCGGAGGAGCAGGTGCGAGCCGCGGTCTTGCGCAAGAACGGTCGCGACCTCGACGAACTGACGGTCGCCGACCTGACGCCGCTGATCGCCTCGGCTGCCGACAAGCTGCAGCAGCGCCAGAGCTGACGCGCCTCGTTTCCGCTGCGAAACATCCACCTGAGCGGGGTTGCCTTCCAAGCGACGGCGCCTGTCCCCGACTCGATCGGGGAGCCCCGCTTCTCTCTATCGGACAGAAAGGAACCAACATGTCCAACCACACCAACCCGAACCCCTACAACCGGCCGATGGCCAAGTTCACCGACGACCGCCTCGAAGTCCGAGCCTCGGCGCTGGGACGCTGCCGACGCGCCTTGTGGTACTCGGCAACCGAGCAGCCAATCACCAACCCGACTTCGCCCGAGTCGCTGACGATCATGGAGTCCGGCAATGCGCTGGAGCCCGTCGTCGTTCGCGCGATGCAACGCGCCGGCTGGGCGATTCAGCCCGAGGACCGCGAGTCGCCCAAGGCGGTCTCGGTCGAACTGGGCGACACACTCGTCCTGAGCGGACATCCCGACGCAACGGGCTTCCTGCCGAAGACCCCTGCCGAGATCATGGCCATCGACGCGTTCCTCTTCGACGGCGAACGCACGTTGACCCCTGACGACGATCCCGTCGTGATTGAGGTCAAGACGCGCGGCCCCGAGGCGTTCAAACGCTGGCAGACGCTCGGCGCAGAACGCAGTCATCCCGACTCGGTCGCGCAAGCCGCCTGCTACTCGCTGGGCCTCTTCGGCGAGTGCCGCGACGTGGTCATCGCCACGCTCGATACCGGTTCTCGGCGGTGGGACTACGAGGTGATCCCAGCCGAGCGGGTCGACCAAGCTTGGCAACGAGCAGGCGCTCGACTCGGCAAGCTGGCCGACCACTACGAGCTAAACGGCGCGGACCCCACAGTCCTGCCAGAGCGCGATTTCGAGGCGACCGATTGGCAGTGTCGAAGCTGCCCCTACCTGGACACGTGCCAGCCGGCAGTCTCCGAGGCGACGCCGGCTGAATCATCCACTGACACGCCTACCGAGCCCGTCTCGGACGAGGAGGCCCAGTCGGCGCTGTGGCACTACGAGGAGATCGCGGAGCTGATCAAGTCGCTCAACGCCGACAAGCGTGAGTCACTAGGCACGCTCGAACGCTGGCTGGCGACCCAAGGTGCGACGAAGGCCCAGCTCAATGGCCGCGACAAGACGCGCACGGTCGGGATGGTCTCAAGCAAGCGCTACAAGGTCGACCACAAA
The DNA here is from genome assembly GCA_964291515.2 of Dehalococcoidia bacterium. Taxonomy (GTDB): domain Bacteria; phylum Chloroflexota; class Dehalococcoidia; order Bin125; family Bin125; genus Bin125. The sequence continues at coordinate 1,666,029 of OZ219805.1, read as the reverse complement.
CGGCTCAACTCCCTGCTCGCCCCAGAGCAACGAGCCGAAATCGTCACCGAATCGCGGTCGGAGTACCTCCGAGTGAGCTAATCGCAACCTTCGCCGGGATGCAATACGAGGCCGCGTTCTCTCCCGAGGACGCGGCCTCTTTTCGTTTCCAAACAGGCGAGGGACGTTCCCTCGTCGCAACACGCTCTCGAAAGGAGCACTACCGATGGCACGTTCCATCAACCACGTCACGCTGCTGGGCCGAGTCGGGGCTGACCCCGAACTGCGCAGCACCAAGTCCGGCGCGGCGGTCGTCCAGCTCAGGCTGGCCACCGACCGCTACTCCAAGTCGAACGAATCCACCGAGACCGACTGGCACTCGGTCGTCGTCTGGAGCAAGACCGCTGAGGCGGTGGCGCGATACGTCGGCAAGGGCGACCGTGTCCACGTCACCGGGCGGCTGCAGCAACACAGCTGGCAGACCGACTCGGGCGAGCGCCGTTCTCGCACCGAAGTCCACGCCAGCGAGGTGATCTTCCTCGACTCGCGCAGCGACCGCAATGGCCGCGACGACCGTGAGGAAGGCGGTGACTCTCCCTTCTAACGGACTCGCACCACCAACCTGTCCGTCACAGACGGACACCATTGAGGCCGCGTTTCCAACTGGAGACGCGGCCTCTTTCCATTCGCAATCAGGCGCGGACGTTCCGCGCCGCAACACGCTCTGGAAGGAGCACTACCGATGGCACGGACCATCAACCACGTCACGCTGCTGGGCCGAGTCGGGGCCCACCCCGAACTGCGCAGCACCAAGTCCGGCACGGCGGTCGTCCAGCTCAGGCTGGCCACCGACCGGTACTCCAAGTCGAACGAGACCACAGAGACCGACTGGCATTCCGTCGTCGTCTGGGGCAAGACCGCCGAGGCGGTGGCTCGCTACGTCGGCAAAGGCGACCGCGTCCACGTCACCGGTCGGTTGCAGCAGTACAGCTGGCAGACCGACTCGGGCGAACGGCGCTCGCGTACCGAAGTCCACGCGAGCGAAGTCATCTTCCTCGACTCGCGCAGCGACCGGAACGACCGCGACGACCGTGAGGAAGGCGGTGACTCGCCCTTCTAGCGGACTCCCACCACAAGCCTGTCTGTCGCCGACGGACACCAACGAGGCCGCATTCTCATCCGAGGACGCGGCCTCTTCTTGTTCCCACACCAGAAAGGAACTCTCGGATGACGACCAACCAACCCGAACTGTTCGCTCTCGCGAACGAAGACTCCGACCAGCTGTTGCTGGTTGACACCGAGCGGCAGGAGCTGCTCACCGCGTTGCGCCGGAACGTCTCGCTGCTCAGCGAACTCGCGATTCGTTACGAGGTCGAGACGCGGCCCGAACGCTCGCCCGAAGCGGAGCAAATCGCGACCTCGAAGCAGGTGTTCGACCTGCTCCGCGCGGAGATGACGCCGCTGGCGCAAGAACAGGTCCGCGTGTTGTTGCTCGACCGCCAATTGCGGATCGTCGGTCAGCGCACGATCTATCAGGGCAACGCCTACTCGGCGCTGGTACGGCCAGCCGAGGTCTTCAGGCCTGCAGTCGTCGAATCGGCGCCCAGCCTGATTGTGGTCCACAACCACCCATCAGGTGACGCCACGCCGAGCCAGAACGACATCAATCTGACCAAGGATTTGGTCGAGGTCGGCAAGCTGCTCGGCATCGAGCTGCTTGACCACATCGTCATCGGCGATGGGACCTTCGCTTCGATCAAGAACGGAGGCTTCCTCGACTGACTCCGTTCTCAACCCCCGAACACCCCTGTTTCACTGGAAAGGACGAGCACCATGCTCGACATCAACCTGGCGTTAGCTGAACCTGACGCCGCATCCCCCGCATCAAGTGCGGGGCAGGCTACCCAGCTCTACACCATTTCGGCCGGCGGCTTCTCGGCCACGGTCGACGCGTTCGCCCGCGATGAGCAGACGGAGGGCCTCTGGTTCCTCTCGATGCTCGGCTCGCAGACAGCGGTCAAGGCGATATGGGCCGCCTTGCTCAAGCAACCGCCCGAGGCCGCGTTCCTGATTCGCGGCGCAGACGGTCTGCCGCACTCAGGCGGCTATCAGCGCTGCCTCGTGCCCGAGGAGATAATCGGCACGTGGACGACCAAGATTGCGCGGTTGCCCTCATCGGGTGGCTGGCAAGCGATGGTCTACACGAAGCTGGCCGAGTTTCGTTTCGAGCGCGATGAGTTCCTGCTCCTCGCGCCCGATGAGGAGGCCGCACCGGCGCTGCATCGACGCTTCCTCGACCGACGCTCGGACTTGCCCTTGCCGCCCGACTGGGCCGATTGGCTTTGGCAGACCGGTTTGCGCCACGAAACCATCGTGCCGCTCGAATCGGTCGGCGTTGCCGCCTATCGCTGCACGCCCAACCACGACCTGCTCCGCGAGGAGCTGTCCAAGGCTGTCGCTTCCGGGCGACTGGTTCTTCCCAACCACACCGAGTCCGCAACCACGAACGGAGCATCCCGATGAGACTCGCTGCCCAAGCCAAGGGCGGGTTCTACCCGACCCCGATTCGCGTGATCGAGCTGATCCTGCAGCTGATCGCGCCCCAGCGCGCCAGCCTCGGACGGGGTTCGGCGCCGCAAACACTGCGGCTGCTCGACCCCTGCTGCGGAGCCGGTGAAGCGCTGAACGTCGTCGCCCGCGAACTGCGACGGCGCACCCGCCTGGACGTCGAGACCTTTGGCGTCGAACTGCATCACGAACGGTCGTCGCTCGCTCAGAAAACACTCGACCACACCCTCGCGGCGGATATCTTCCGCTGCTCCATCGCCAACCGCGCCTTCAGCCTGCTCTGGCTGAATCCACCGTATGACTACGACGCCGAGGACAAACGCACCGAGCACGCGTTTCTGACCCAGTGCTCCCGCTATCTCGCGCCGGACGGGTTGCTCGTCTACATCGTGCCGCGCAAGCGGCTGCGGGTCTCGGCCCGCTACCTCGCCTCGCACTACTCGCGGCTGAGTTGCTGGACCTTCCCTGAGCCGGAGCGTGAGGACTTCGACCAGGTCGTCGTGATCGGCGAGCGCAAGCAGGACACGTTCCCGGACGCCTACGCCGAGGGGCAAATCGGGCGCTGGGCCGATGGCGATCTGGAACCGTTGGACAATGCTCGCTACACGCAGTATCGACTCGAGGCGGAGCCAGCCGGCGAGGTGCTGTTCACCACGCGGACGATCGACCCGGTCACGGCTGCCGCTGAGGCTCGACGCTCGGGCCTCTGGCAGAGTCCGCAAGTCACCGACGCGCTCTGGCCACAGGAGGACGTTCGCACCCGACCGCTGATGCCGCTCCGACGAGGTCACCTGGCGATGCTGGTTGCCGCCGGCTTCCTCGACAACCTTGAGTTGGAGTCGGGCCCCCGCTCGGAGTCGGGGGCAGGCGGCTCTCGCATCCTGGTCAAGGGTCGGACGGCCAAGGAGATGATCCTGGTCGACGAGACGCCAGACAAGGAGGTCTACCGCGAGCGGATGCGCACCACCGTCGTCGCGCTCGACCTCCAGACCGGCGAGATCACCGACATCGACGCCTGACCACTCAGCCCGCTCATCTCTACAGGTGAGCCGTTCTCAATCCAGAAGCCCCGTCGTTCCCACTGGACGACGGGGCTTCGTCACGTCCATCACCACCAATCAGTCCACAGAAAGGACACCTGCATGAACCCCATTGAAGCCAGAGCCGTGTCTCGGTCCGACCACCTGGTCGAACTGAACGACTTGGACCACCACACCTACGAGCAGCTGCTGGGCCGCGCCCTGCACGACATCCGTGAGTCGCTGGATGAGCGGATCAGCCGCGACCAACTGGAACGCGTGCTACTCAGCAGCGAGGGGCATCCCTACGAGGTGCTCGAAGCGATTCAGCGCCTAGCGCTGATCGTTCTCACTGACGAACCGTGCGAACGCTGCGCGGACTTCGACTGCGAAGAGGATCACCGATCCCCGGCTGTGATCGACACCTCAGTGAGCATTGGAGACCTCGCATGACCCAAACCACCCAGTGCGGATTCTGCCGCGAGCAGTACGAGATCGGCGACCAGATTCTCACGCCCGACGCCGACTCGTTGCCGCTCAACCAGTGCGCGCTCTGCGCTCGGCAGGAAGCCCGGGGCACCCGTGATCGTGCCTACCCGATGTTCGACCGGTGGCACGGCAAGCCCGCCACTGCAATCGAAGAACGGAGCAGCGTCCTCTAACCAACACCCAGCCAGCTCATCTCTATCGGTGAGCCGTTCTCAAGCAAGAAGCCCCGTCGTTCTCTCTGGACGACGGGGTTTCGTCACATCGATCGCCACCACACAGTCCACAGAAAGGACACCCAACCATGAACCTCGACGAGTTCATCGACACCTACCGCGACGCCATCACCGAGCGCGTGATCGCGTCCTACCCACCGATCTACAGCCCCGCCACCGACCAGCGTCCGATGCCGCGATTGCGGCGCTCGCCCTTGGGCGCGCAGGAGGACGCGATTCGCGGCGCGGCGCTCTCGCTCAACTCGCAGCGCGGCACGACCGTCGTTGGCGAGATGGGCACCGGCAAGACATTCATCGGCGCGGCCGCCGCGCACTTGGCCGGCTTCCGACGCGTGCTCGTGCTCTGCCCGCCACACCTGACTCGCAAGTGGAAGCGCGAGATCGAGGAGACAATTCCCACGGCTCGCGCCGTGATCGTCTCGTCAATCACCGACCTCGAACAGCTCCAGCGACTCTCGACCGTCGGACCGCTCTACGCGGTCATGTCGCGGGAGCGGGCTAAGCTCTCCTATCGTTGGCGACCGTCCACGATCGAGCGGCTTGCCGTTTCCGATGGCAAACTCGCGCGGGACCCCGCATCAAGTGCGGGGCAGGCCAAGGAAACCGGCGAACCGATTCGTGTCCCGTGCTGTCCCGACTGCTTCGCGCAGGTCGTCGACCGACACGGCGTGCCGCTCGCGGAGACGGCGCTCAAGCGACGCAAGCTGCGCTGCGCGGAGTGCGGCGCGGCACTCTGGCAGGCCGACCCCTCGGGGCCGAAGCGATTCCCGCTGGCCGACTACGTCAAGCTGCGGATGCGCGGCTTCTTCGACCTGCTCATCGCCGACGAAGTCCACGAGTACAAGGGTCGCGGCTCGGCACAAGGCGTCGCCGCTGGCATCCTGGCCGATGTCTGCGGCAAGTCGCTCAGCTTGAGCGGCACCCTGATGGGCGGCTACTCGTCCACGCTCTTCCACTTGCTCTACCGGTTCTCGCCCGAGATTCGCTCGGTGTTTGCACGGACCGAGGAGTCGCGCTGGATTCAGCGCTACGGATTCTTGGAGCAGTCGATTGGCAAGTCGGACGACGACGATGCCGCTGACGGTCGTTCCAGCAAGCGGCGCAGCTATCGCAAAGTCGTCCGTGAGCGGCCGGGACTGGCACCGTCGGCGCTGTTCCACCTGATCGGCAACACGGTGTTCCTCAGGCTTGCGGATGTTGCATCCGGACTCCCGAGCTATGAGGAGCAGGTGATGCTGTCGTCGCTTGACTCTGAGCCGGACCCAAAGGCCAAGTCGCCTGAGGGCGTGGCCTACTCACAACGCTCGGCCTACGCCGACCTCGAAGCGACGATGCGCGCCGCGCTCAAGTCGGCCCTGTCGCAGGGGTCAAAGCGACTGCTGGCTGCGTACCTCCAGTCGCTGCTGGCCTATCCCGACGGCTGCACACGCGGCGAGACCGTCCTCGACCCCGAATCGGACGAGGAGAACATCCTCGTCCAACTGCCGCCGCTGACCGAGGACAATCTCTACCCCAAGGAGCAGGCGCTGATCGACCTCATCGCGCAAGAGCGCATGGCAGGGCGACGTGTCCTTGTTTACGTGACCCACACCGGCACGCGCGACATCACCGGTCGGATGCAGGCCTTCTTGACCAAGCACGGCTTCCGTTCGGCAGTGATGAAGGCAGACGCCGTCGCGCCCGACAAACGTGAGGCCTGGGTCGCCAATCAGGTGGCACAAGGCATCGATGTGCTCATCTGCCACCCGCGCCTCGTGCAGACCGGACTCGACCTGATCGACTTCCCGACGATCTGCTGGTTCGAGACGGACTACTCGGTCTACACGATGCGTCAGGCGTCGCGCCGGTCGTGGCGGATCGGTCAGACGCGGCCCGTCAAGGTCGTGTTCATGGCCTATCGGAACACGCTCCAGGCGGACGCGCTCAAGCTGGTCGCGCAGAAGCTGCAGTCCTCGCTCGCGGTCGAGGGCGAGCTGCCCGACGACGGCCTCGCCGCCTACGGTGACGACGGCGACGACCTCATGCTGGCCCTCGCTCGCAAGCTGGTCGCCGGCGACGAGGACTCCGATGCCGTTTCCGTCGAGTCGATCTTCGCACAGGCGCAACAGGTCGCCGCCGACGCCGAGTCGCTGCTGGTCGATGACGCCTGGCGACCAGTCGAACCAACGCCGGAACCGTCGCCTGCCATTGACCTGCCGGCAGTGAGCGTCGAACCCGCAGTCGCGGTGATCCCGTGCGGCCACCACACGGGCACCGCGCCGCAACAGCGAGACCTGTTCAGCTGGGCCGAGTTCCTCTCGGACGAGCCGACACCAACCAAGCACCGCCGTCAGAAGCAGGCACAGCCCTCGGCCTCACTCTTCGAGTGGGCGCTCGAACGCGAGCAGCAAGCCGGCCTCGCTGCCGCCGGTGGGTAGTGGAACCGGGAGCCTGCCCCCGACTTGAACGGGGGGTCGTCGCGATTGCGGCGACCCCCCCCAAGTCCATGTGTGACCGTCTTTTTTCGTGCCCGGGAGAATATCGCTCGCAGCTTCGGACCGTGCTCAACTGTGTCGTATCTGTGTGCAGAACGTAATCGACACACACCCACGAATCGCTTGCATCATGGTTGGGTTGGACGATCACTCTGCCGAGCCTGAGTTCGGGCGATTACTCTGCGCGCTCGACGAGTTCAGCGACCGCCAATCGGCGTCGCGCCGAGCAAGTTCACGCCGAGGTCGCGGCCTGGACTCGACGCACGAACGGGCTGAGCCTCGTCCCCACGGATACTGCGGCGTTTCTGGCGCCACATTCGGTCAACCTGCTGCTGGGCTCCGATGCCAGAGTGCCGCGACGCACTCAGGTTGTCATCTCCCCTGTTCGACTCCGGTCGTCGATTCCTACCGCTTCGGCTCAGCGCTCGTAGGCGATGACGTCTACGTCCTCAATGTCGCCGTCCGCAGTGAACCGCCAGATGCCGATGTAGCCTCGCCGAAGGTCGCCGTGCTCGTCCCAGTCCATGGAGACGGAGCCGCCCTCGTAGTCCACATCTCCGCCGTCACGGATGATGCTCAGGGCACGAGCGATGCCTTCCGGGCCAGGCAGAACCTGTTCGCCAGGCGCCGAGCCGATACCCCGCAGCGCATCGCGAATGGCCGTTCCTTCGGCCTCACCTGCCACCTCCGCCGCCAAGGCGATGGCGATGGTCGCGTCGTAGGTCTCCTTCACGTAGGTCGCCTCGGTGCCCCTCCCGTACTCGTTGTGGAACGCCTCGTCCCAGATCCGGGCAGGGGCGTTCTCATGGGAGGGGCCGCTGACGGTGCCGTACATGCCGGCCAGCCTTCCCCTGCCCACGGCCTCTGCCAGGCTGGCCCGCCTGAGTGCGTCGCCGAAGAGGAACTGATCGTAGAGACCGTTGTCCAGCGCCTCCTGGAGGATGATCTCGGCCTCGGCCCCAAAGGTGAGCAGGACGAGCGCCTGGGCTCCATCGCGCGCGCTCTCCTCGATGAAGTCGAGGTAGCTCTCACGAAGCTCGACCGGGGATCTCACGACCACGATGCCGCCAGTCCAGGCCTGCCGGAAGGCCTCCACCAGACCCTGGCCCCAGGCGTCGTCCCGGTAGATGACGCCCACGTTCTCGAAGCCCTGGTCGCGAGTGAGATGCGCCAGCGCCGGCCCTTGGGCGGCGTCAGAGAGGACCGTGCGGAAGAAGAGGTCGCGATCCTCGTTGGTGGTGAGCAGCGGGGAAGAGGCCGAGGAGCTGATCACCAGCACCCCCGCCGGCGCCGAGACCTCCATCACCAGGAGCGCGTGAGCGCTGGAGTTGGGTCCGACAATGGCATGCACGCCCTCATCTTCAATCAGGCGTCGAGCCTCCTCGGCCGGGTTGAAGGTGTCGCCTTCCGCGATTTTCACCGGTTGCCCGAACACGCCGCCGGCCTCGTTGATGTGCTTGATGGCCAGTTTGAAGGAGCGCAGCCGGTCGAGCGCCGTCTCCGTTTGCGCCTCACTGTTCACAATCAGCGCGCCGATGTTGAGGGGCGCCCGCTCTTCGTCGCCGCAGGCCGCGAGGGTCGCGGCACCGACGGCCAAGGCGGCGATCACGACTAGCAGCACGCCCCGCATCGAGCCGCCAGGGATGCGTCTGCTGTCCAGCACGTCCTACCACGCTTCCAGGTTCATCATCACCCTCGCCGCTCGCAGGCAGGCCGCAAGGCTCGGCCCCAGGCCCGGGTCCAGCAACCGATGTGCCAGCTGCACCTGCTGCATCTTCAGGGCGGACATGGGCGCGCCCTCACGGTCGGCCTGTGTATCGTATCGAATCTCCCTGCGCGGGCCGGGGAAGGACGTGCTCGAATAGGGACTACAGCGACTACACCATGGGGCAGGCGTCGCGCAGGTCATGGCGAATCGGTCAGACGCGGCCCGTCAAGGTCATGTTCATGGCCTACAGGAACACCCTTCAGGCCGACGCGCTCAAGCTGGTGGCGCAGAAGCTGCAGTCGTCGCTGGCGGTCGAGGGCGAGCTGCCCGACGACGGCCTCGCCGCCTACGGAGACGACGGCGACGACCTGATGCTGGCCCTGGCCCGCAAGCTGGTCGCCGGCGACGATGAAAACTCGGAGTCAGTCGAATCGATCTTCGCGCAGGCGCAGCAGATCGCTGCCGACGCTGAATCGCTGCTGGTCGATGACTCCTGGCGACCGGTCGAACCGGCACCAGCAGCGCCGTCGATCATCGAGCTGCCAAACCTCGAAGGCGAGCCAGCAGTCGTGGCAATTCCATGCGGCCACCACACGGGAGTCGCGCCGCAGCAGCAGGACCTGTTCTCGTGGGCCGAGTTCCTCTCCAACGAGCCGACGCCGACCAAGCGTCGCAGCCGGAAGCAGGCACAGCCGTCTGCCTCACTCTTCGAGTGGGCGCTGGAACAAGAACAGCAGGCTGGCCTCGGCGGCGGCAAATGGGGTCAGGTTGCGGCCCGAGCGAGTCCCCGATCAAGTCGGGGACGGATGACTGTTCGCTGAGGTCGGTGGTCTATGCGGCGCCCGACGTGCGCAGAGGGTGCGCCTCGCGTGTGGCGCACCCTCGTTCGCACTCGTCTGGGCGACTTAGCACTTGACGAGGACGTACTCGCCCTTGCGGTCGTCGTTCTTGTCTATGGCATCACGGCCGTCGTTATGGTCGACGTATTCCTCCACGCCGCTGTGCTGACCAACGAGGATGCTGGCCCAGACCCTGATGTCGCTAGTGCCGCCGTCGCAGCCTTGATCGATGATCTTGGACCCGGAGCGGTCCAGGTCATTGGTGGCTTCGGCGTCAAACACGACCGCCCAGTTGTTCCAAGCGCTGGACCGGGAATCGGTGTCCAGTTGGAGGGTGACGTCGGTCCAGACCTTCTTGGCGAGGTTGACCCGCAGCCTGCCGTTCTCCTGTTGCGAATGCACGGTGAAGCTGACGGCATCATCCTCGACGACCTTGAGGATCGGGTTCGGCTTGGTCGACTCCGTGTCCTTGACCCGGAACTGGTAGTAGCGCTCGGGATGGTAGACGAAGTTGTCGTCGTGGGAGTTGAACGTCAACTTCATCCGCTTCCCGGTTGGATGATTCGTCCACGCGTCGCCTCCGAAGCAGTTGTATCCGCCCGGCGTAAAGCATTCGGCGAAATTGCTCGTGTAGAGGTGCCACTCGGACTCTTGCCGGATTGCCAGCGCGCGGTGGCCGACCTCCTGATCCAGATTTTGCCAGGCCGACCATTGGGTGCCGTCGTCATTGGTCGCCGTGCGCACCTGGAGCGCGACCCGATTATTGCCGCCCCTCGTGCCGCTTTCCAGGGACAGGTCGAACTGGTCGCCTTCATTGATCGTGGTGACTCTGCCAATCGGGGTGTTGGCAGTGTTCTGACCTTTCGCAGCCACCAACCAGACATTGGCGATGACTGTGGTGTCAGTCGCCTTCCAGCCGTTCGGATTGGTGGTGGCGCGGTACATGCCGGTGTCGTCCATTGTGATCGTATTGACCTCGGTGGTGTGCACATCCGGAGCGTCCCAGCCGGTGCCGTCGGTCTCGTGCCAGACCAGCTTGACGGTGCCGTTCGAGCCGTTGGAGCCGTCTGACAGCCAGTCCCACGAGACCTCGCAGGTGGCCGTCCGGGGGTCCTGGTTCGCGCCCGCGTTTGCACCCTTGTTGAAGGCGCAGACGCTGGGCTGCCAGTAGACGGCATGCCCGTGCTCCAGGTACATGCGCGCCGCCGAGGCTCTGCCGCCCTTGCGGATGTCCTCCTCCCGCGGGGCGAGATAGCCCCTCAGATGCTCACCCGACAAGGTGATGGTCTGGGTGCCTTTGGTGGCTTCCTTGATGGTGAACGTCGACCCGTCGCCATCGTCGTCCGCGTCGGCACCGAGGGTGCCGGTATTCCCGGTCACGGTGACGGTGGCGATGCTGTCGCGGAAGTTGATCCTCACGAGGTCGTAGGTGCCGACCACGGTGGTGCCTGAGGCGCCCACGTCGTGGTAGACCAGCTTGGCGCCGTTGAGGGTCGTGCCGGGCATCCCGTCGTCGGCCAGGTTGTAGGTGATCCGGGCCCGGCGGTAATTGCGGTCGTTGAACGTCAGGAAGCCGTTGGCGCAAGTGCCGTCCAACCAGCCCTGGTGGGTGTCATGCGGACTGCTGGTCACGCCCCAGGTGTTCGTGGCCACCCCGGTGGGGATGGTTTGGCCACCGGTCTGCGGCTCGATGGTGATGTAGCCGCGCATCCGGCAATTGCTGCCGGCCTCAGGCTTGTTGACCCAGACCCGCACCTCGATCGTGCCCGATGTGCCTTCCTTCAGCCTGACATTGGCGACGAAGGAGTCGCCCGGGCCGTTCGGGCTGCTCGGGTGGGGGGATAAGGTGCCGTTGTAGGAGAGCGCCGACTGCGCAGCGACGCAGAAGGTGCCATCAGAGGACAGGCGCGTACCCGGGTTGCACTGTGCTTCGACGCTGGCGGTGGCGCTGATGCTGTTCGTGCCGTCACTGGCCGTGACGGTCAGCGTGGCCGTCCCGCTGCTGGTCTGCGTGATCGAGATGAGCTCGTCCCACTGGCTAACTGTGGCGATGGGGTTGTCGAGCGTCACCGTGAAGGTCAGCTCGGCATCCGTCTCGTGGCCGAAGTAATCGGTCAGCGTGAGCTGCGACGGCGAGAGGCTGGTGGACAGGTTGATCGACGTGGGCAACGGCTGGTCCAGCGTCGGCAGCGGCGTGGGCGGCGGCCCGTTGTGGAAGATCCAATCCAGCGCCGGCGCAATCTCGTCCCAGATGTCGGTCGAGCGGTGCGCGGCCAGGCTGCGCGCCTTCGAGGCGGACAGCGGCTCAATTGACTGCTTCGCGACGTCCTGCCCAAGCGCGAGCAGGACCGAGTCGTAGAGGTCGGTGTGCGATGAGAACTGGCCGAACAGCTCGTGGTTGCGTTCCGCCTCCACCTTGGCGATCAGGTCCTGGTAAGGCGCCCAGAACTCGGTGTAGGTCAGGGTCGCGCCCGAACCCGGCGCGTCATCATCGGAGACGACGACCGTCGCTGCGCCCTGCGTCGCCGAGACGGAGAAGCGCGGAGTGTCGCGCGAGTCCGCCTGCAACGTCAGTGTGAGAGAGCCATCGGGCTCGTCGCGGTCGTCGTCCAGCGTGGACACGGTGATCGTGTTGCTGCCGGACGTCCCAATCACCTCCACGACTTGGCCGTCGCCGGAGGTGAAGCGGCCGTCCTGCGTCACCATGGCAACGAAGGTGATGGCGATAGTGCCGGTCGGCGCGGGGTTGGCGGTCACGGTGAAAGTGGCATCGCCGCCCTCGGTGACCGCGCCGCCGCCCACAACGCTGATCACAGGCGGGGCATTCGGATCGGATGGAGTCGTGGTGTCGGTGTCTGGCGTGGTGTCGGTATCCGTGTCCGTGTCGGTGTCCGTGTCGGTGTCCGTGTCGGTGTCCGGCGTGGTGTCCTGCTCGGCGTCGCAGTTGGCGGCGGCGCTGATCGTGCGTGCCGCGCGATCCCAGCGCGTGTTGCCCAGCCAGTTGGCGACGCTCTGCGCCTGTTCGGGGGTCATCGCGGTGACGCCAGTGCCGGTGTCCTCTCCGAGCGCCTCAAGCACGCGGTTCCAGCGCTTGATCCCGGCCGAGGCCTTGCCCGGATCCAGGGCGTCGCGCCAACCCGTGACCTCAGCCACGGTGACGGCGTCGGCTGGCAGGTTGCAAGTCGTGGATGTCTCCTGCTCTTCTGGTGTGGGAGTTGGTGTGGGAGTTGGTGTGGGCAGCGGATCGTCGTCGTCCGACACGGCAGCCGTCGCCGCGCCCGCGCTCGACGAGACGGTGTAACCGGCGCCACTCGCGAGCGTCGCCGTGACCGAGCCGTCGGGCTCGTCGATCGCGTCGCCGCTCGTGCTGATCGTGAAGGACTTGGAGCCAGTCGTGGGGATGGTGACGCTCTGCGAGCCGGTCGCGACGCCAAAGGCGCCGGTCGCGACGCCAAAGGCGCCGGTCGCCGAGACCGTGACGCTGACCAGCATCGCGGCATGCGGCGTCGGGCTGGCGGTGATCGTGAAGCTGGTGGCGCTGCCCTCGGTGACATCACCGTCGGAGGCGATGCTCAACTCGGGCACATCGTCGTCCGAGACGGCAACCGTGGCCGCGCCCGAACTCGATGAGACGGTGTAGCCCGTGCCCGTGCCGAGCGTCGCGGTGACGGAGCCGTCGGCCTCGTCCACGCTGTCATTGCTCGTGCTGATCGTGAAGGACTTGGAGCCAGTCGTGGGGATGGTGACGCTCTGCGAGCCGGTCGTGACGCCAAAGGCGCCGGTCGCCGAGACCGTGACGCTGACCAGCATCGCGGCATGCGGCGTCGGACTGGCGGTGACGGTGAAGCTGGCGGCGCTGCCCTCGCTGACATCACCGTCGGAGGCGATGCTCAGTTCGGGCACATCATTGTCCGAGACGGCAACAGTCGCCGCGCCCGAACTCGATGAGACGGTGTAACCGCTGCCGCTGGCGAGGGTCGCCGTGACCGAGCCGTCGGCCTCGTCCACGCTGTCATCCGTGGTCGGAACGGCAAGGGTCGCGCTGCCCGAGGTCGAGATGCTGACCGTTTGTGAACCGGTCGAGGCGAAGTCGCCGCTCTGCGAGACGGTCACGCTGACGGTCAGGTCTGCCGCAGGCGCGGGTGTCGCGGTCACGGTGAAGCTGGCGTCCGTGCCTTCGCTGACGTCGCCGTCTGAGGCGACGCTGATCTCAGGTGTCGTCGGAGGCGGCGGCGGTGGCGGCTCAATCTGCTGCTCAGCGGCCTCTTCGATGCACTCGAGTGCCTCGCGGATCGGCTTCCAGCCCCACCAGCGCGTTTCGCGGACTTGCGCGTCCGCAGCCGTCATCGCCGTCAGGTTCGCGTCCTCCACGTCGCCAAAGGCGATCAGGACGCGCTTCCAGTTCTCGCCGTAGCCCGGCGATCGGTGCTTGTTGACGTCGTAGTAGTGCTGAACTTTCGTGAGCAGCCCGTCGCTGACGCAGCTCGATGCACCCTGGGCGCTGGCGGGATTCGTGGATGAACTGCCAAATGTCAGGACCGTCGCGATGATCGCCAGCATCGCCAGACCAAACAGCGGCACCCGCAGTCTCGCCCGGGTCATCGGACCACGCTTCGAACTCTCGCGCCGGCGAGAATCGTGGGGGGGGGGTAGCGTTGTGTCGGTCGGGCATGGCGGCTTCCATTCACCAGCTGATCGCGAGACTGCATCGGCAGTAGCTACCGAGCGTAGCAGAATCACGAAGGTCCGCCGAACGCCCTCAGAGTCCGAGTCAAGGCCCAATCTCCGTTATCGCGAGCGCTTATGGCATCGGTTAAGCCGCGCGTAACACACGTTACCGAGACCGTTGATTAACTTGTGCCGCCTCGCAGAGCCTGTCCTCGCGAAGGTCTCCGAAGGCGGGTACCCGCTCGAGCGGTACGGGCTATCTGGTGGTGGGTAACTTACCGGTGAAGGAGCAGTTCCCCGCGTGAAGGAGGCATTTGCATAATCGTGTTCCCAATCCTTCTAAGCTCCTGTAGGAGACTGATGCATAACTCGTTGCGGGGTAGGTGCTGAGGGTGTTGGGCCGGTTGATGGTTGGCGTCGTCGTGTGGGTCTGGATTCTGGGGGAGGCGCTGCTGGCGACCAGACGTGGGTGGGTGGTGGGCTGACCGCCTGAACCGGTGCTGGACCTCGGCGCTTAGGCGGCGAGCAGCAGCCGGTCGGCGCGGCATTTCAGTTCCAGTTCGGTCGCATTCTGGGCCAGCCCGCGATAGCGGACTCGGCGGTAGCCGTCGGCGCGTTTCAAGTTCGCGAAGACCTGTTCGACCGGCATCCGCAGGCGGGCCAGCCGACGATTGCGTTCCTGCTCGGCCGGCGCCAGTTGCGCGTGATGTTTGTTCGCTCGGCGCATAATCCCGTCCTCGATGCCCAGCGTCCGCAGCCGCTCGCGGCGCGCCGCACTGTCGTAGGCGCGGTCGGCGTAGACGACCTGCTCGTCGCCGACGATCAACTCGTCAGCCACTTCGGTGCCGTTGACGTTGGCCGGGGTCAGCCGCACGCGGCGGATCAGGCCCGAACCGGCGTCCATCCCGATGTGTCCCTTGTCGCCATGATGGCGGCGCTGGCCGCGTCGCGACCAGGCCGCGTCGTGGTCGGCGCACTCACCCTCGCGCCGGGCCCGACCGCTGCCTTGCGCCGCGACCAAGGTCGCGTCCAGCAGGCTGCCGTGTTTGACCAGCAAGCCGCGCGCCTCCAGTTGTCCCGCGACCGCCTCCCGCAGCGGCGCCGCCAACTCGCGCTCGGTCAGCTGCTTACGGAACTGGGTGATCGTCGACGCGTTCGGCGCAGCGTCCTGCAGCCCCAGACCGACAACACGCCGGAACGAGAGCCGGTCGCTCAGCGCCTGGGCCAACTCCGCCGCCGAGGCGTCGTACCACTCCTGCAACAGCAGCGCCTTGACCATCATCAGCGGCGGATAACTCGGCCGACCCTCGGGCGACGAATAGATCTCCCCCACCAGCGCCGCCAACTCATCCCACTCGACCAACTCCGCGATCCGCTCCAAGCGCTCATCCCGGCCCAAGCCCTCCGGCAACCACGCCTCCACCAACGATCGCTCGCCAATCTGTCGATGCATCGTCAACGCTCCTTCGCTGTTGGCCCTACAGCCTTAGGCTAAAACGCACACCCAGTTATGCATCAGTCTCTTGCAGGGGGAGCTGCCGAAGGCTGAGGGGGTCCCACTCCCCATCGACAGTGCCTTAAGCCATCGATAGGGTTGTTCGCTTCCCCATGTGAACAGACCCTAGTACACCAAAAAAATGTGGACACTAACCGAAAGACGACATCGAACTCAGAGGATGCCGGCGCCGCGTCCGACTAGAGCATCGCCAACGGCAGCGTTTTCAGAGCTTGGCATGATGGCACAACCGTCTGGAATAGCTTTGGTGAGAAAAAGAAAATCCGCATCAACGGGGATCCAAGGGATCCCCTCCCCGTGTGCGAGACGGCAAGCGGCGGCGCATACAGCGTGCCGGCGGACTGGCAGCTGACTCCGGCGGGTCTCAACCCCGGCGACCGTTTACGCCTGATGTTCATCAGCTCGACCACGCGCGACGCCACTTCCACAAACATCGCCGACTACAACACCCATGTGCAGACTGCCGCCAAGAATGGCCACAGCGCGATGACCGACGGCTGCGGCAACCAATTCGAGGTCGTCGGCTCCACCACTGCCGTCAAGGCCCGCGTCAACGCCGGCTTGACCGGGACGGGTGTTCCTATCTACTGGCTGGGCGGCGGCAAGACAGCCGACGACTATGCCGACTTCCTTGGCGCCAGTGCATGGAGCGGTCGGCAGAAGACCGAGTTTGGAACCAACTCTGGGGCCGCGATCTTTGCCACCGGCAGCAATACCGATGGAACCGCATACTCCGGGGAGGAGCTTGGGACGACCGGCGCGAATATCAGATTGTGAGATGGTTCGGAAGGCCTGAACCGCCTTGTACGTGGTGCCAAGACTGCCAGTTACAACTTCCTCGCCTTATCCCCAGTGTTCGAGGTGCACGTGGACATTAAGTTCAAAAGGACCGATGTCTCGATCAGCGAGAATGCGGGCGAGGCGCCCCTGACCGTCGTGCTGAGCGAGGCTCGCAGCGCGCCGACAACCGTCAACGTCGTCCTGAGCGGCGATACGGCGACCGCTGGCGCCGACTTTGAATACGCGCCGAACCAGTACCGCGTTACCATCCCGGCGGGCGACACGGAAGCCAGCGTGGACATCGCGCTGATCGACGACAGCGCGTTCGAACCCGACGAGGTCTTCACCGCATCCATCCAGGTGCTCGGTGGCTTAAGCCTCAGTGTGGGCGGCGACGCGACGATTACGATTCTGGACGATGACTTGCTGATTCAGGATCCGCCCACACTGAGGGTGACGGAGGGGCAGAGCGCCAGCTACACCTTGCGGCTGGCGCGAGCGCCGACGAGCGACGTGACGGTGTCTTTGGTGGCGTCCACCGTGGTCGGTACGACCTCGGTCACCCTCAACAGTTCGTCGCTGACCATTACCAGTAGCAACTGGAATGACCCAGCGCAGCATCGGGTGACGGTAACCGCGCCCGAGGACGCCAACAACATCGACGAGCTGGTGGTGATCAGTCATAGCATGATCAGCGCTGATTCCAATTTCCAAGCGAAGTTGGACGCCTACCTGGTCAGGGTGGGCGACAGGGAGGGCGGCAAGCCCCTCATCACCCTCTCGCATCACGATGAATCTCCGAGGTCAGTGAAGGGTTGGCCGCGCTCGATTGAGGAGGGTCAGTACTTCCTGCTCAAGGTGACGATGAGTAACTACTATCCGCAGCAGGCTATGGTGGTGACATTCACGGTGACCCAGCCAGATGGCGCGGAGTACCGGCTGCCGGGGGCGCATAATCGCGCTGAACAATGGGTGACCTTCTTCCCCGAACACTATTCATCCTCGTCGGACACCGCGGAAGTATTGATCTGGACCGAGGACGACGACACGGATGAGCCGACCGGCGAGCTGACGGTCACGGTGAACACCGGCGACGCCTACAACGTGGGCACCACGGACTCGCTCTCAATCGAGGTGCGGGACAACGACATCGGACCGCATGACAACAACGCGCCGTGCATGCACTGCGTCTATATCACGAGCGATTCCAATGTCACCGAGGGCAGCGCGGCGAGTGTCACGGTGCACGCGAGTCCGGCGCCGGAACAGGACATGGATGTTGATGTCTGGGTGTCAGACGCGCCGCAACGCGGGGACTATTCTCAACCGCTCTGACGAAGGCAGAAGGACCGTTACGATACCGTCCGGCTCGACATCCGCTTCATTCAGCCTGCCGACGCGCGACCCGGCGACCCCCGGACCGTATAACTGGTTCACGGCGAAAGTGAGTTGGATTGAACAGACGGACAGCCGCTTCAACTACCGCGCGTCGGACTCGATTAGCGAGACACGGGTGAATGTGCGCATGAGGAATAGGCAACTCCCGGAGGTGAGCGTGGCCGGTGTATCCCTCGGCGCGACCGACACCGAAGGCGAAGACCTGACCATCAGGCTCACGGCTGACCCCGCGCCGCTGTCGCCGCTGCCAGTCAAGCTGGCAATCGCGGTCGAGGGCGACTTCGGCGTCACGCCGGGCGAGCGAACCGTCACCATCGGCACGGACGGGCGCGGGACGCTCACGCTGCCGACGGACGATGACAGCGTGGCAGAGCCGGACGGCCGCATCGAGGTGGAGCTGAAACCCGACAGCAGTTACACAATGGGACAGATAATCTCCCACAGCATTCAAATCCTTGACAACGACGACGGCGGGGGGATACTTGGAAGCTCAGTCCCGCAGACTCAAGGCGACACTGTGTCATCGCCCGAGCCGCCGCTGGTCAAGTACGCGATGCTGATCCAAACGTTCTACGACCGGATCACGGCCAATGCCCAGCACGGCGACGGCCCATCCGGTGGCTGGAACAAGCGCTTCCTCAAGGCGATGGGGCATCCCGGGTACGTCAACTATCCGCAAGCTGCGGTGACGGTGGCGCGAGCGACGGAACTCTACAACCACGGCGGTCCAGGTGCCAACACGGCCTGGGCAGGTACCGCCGAGGCGATCCAGTACAAGCTCGACTACGACGCCGGCACGGAGTGACGCCGGCGGACCCGGGCCCGGCCCTCGTGATCGCGATCTCGGGCGGCAGCGGGATCACTGAGGGCGGCTAGGCCTCCTTCACGATCAGCGCGACCTCGCCCCTGCCAGCCCGATCACCGTCAACATCGGCGTCTCGCAAAGCGGTATCTGAGTTGCGTCCGACGCGGCCTCACGCGTCGGAACTACAGTCCAACCTCGCATCTTCAGGCTTACAGGACCCGATCACTCTCCGCGGTCAGCCGCAGCTCACCCGGCAATCATGGCGTGATCCGGCTGCGACCATCGATACTTCAGCAGCCTGATAGAGCCACGGGGCTATCCGGATGGCAGCCTCGTTCCGCTTAACTCCCACGTTTAGGCGAAAGCTGTTTCCGGACGATCGCCTTGATTCCGGTAGCGAATTCTTCCTCGACGAGTTCCGCAACGAATTGGTCAACTCGAAGCGAAACGATTCGCTCGACTCGCTCTCTCATGCGCTGTTCGTCAAGTTCGATTTCGACTTGTTGGCGCGCGTATCTCAGAATGTAGTCGGGGTCCATCAGTCTTCCTTCCCAGAAGTGCTAAGATTTCCGGCCAGATTACAGCATGTTGGGCCAAGAGCATCTACAGACGGAAAACGGTGCTAGATTCCGCAGACGATCTAGGGATAGTAGGGGGTGTTCCTTGATACCCAACTGCGACCGTCGCAGGCGCTCGACGTCATTTACGAGGTGCAGTCGCCAGCGGCAGCTTGGGAAATGTGCGCAGAAGCCTCCTCAGGCCGTGACCCAAAGCGGGAGGATCGTTTGGTGAACGTCCTCGATTGGAACGGCTGATCCCAGACGCTCAGGTTGAGGGAATCACTTGCACAGGATGTTGTCGCACAGCTGCTCGCAAAACTGGCGCTCCGAGCGGACCGTGTAGCGGGCCGTCAGCAGGCTCGACTTGACCAAGTGCTCTGGGGATCGAGAGCCGTACAGCGGACGCGTAGATTTCGTCGACAAGGGAGACATACATCCCAAGCCCGAATCGACCAAGGGCTTGATCCGACGCGAGGGGCGACCTTACGATTCAAAGCCGTCCGGCGTCGGTCTCCAATCACCGTCGACTGCCGCTCTGACTCGCCGCGCATCGCAGACCTCTCTCGACTATCGGCTCAGTACGACTCCCATTCTTCCGCACCCCTCTTCAGCTGCCTGCTAGTTCTCGCCGCGAGACGCCTCTCCTCGAGCAGAACGATACACTTACCTTCCTGCATGCACCTCTTGCTTCACAGGCCCAACGGGAATATCAAATCGAAGGTTCTTGATTTTGGCTAGGGCCTGTTCACATTGGCGCGAAGATGTGTCAGAGTGGGGATGGATGGCGGCGCGGCCCGGGTGACCAGATGACGTATCAGACGAAGCTGAGCGATGCACAGTACGCGCGACTGGAGCGATTGCTCCCACCGCCGGGCAATCACCTCAAGATTCCCCACCGCCAGGTGCTCGACGCCTGGCTGTATGTCTACTATCAGGGCTGCACCTGGCGCGGGCTGCCGCGCGAGTTCGGCAACTGGCACACCATCTATGTGCGGCTCAACCGCTGGGCGAAGGCCGGTGTACTGGAGCGTGTGGTGCAAGCGTTGCAGCAGGAGTTGCTGGTTGAGTCGGACGCCGACACGCTGTCGCTGGACAGTACGATCATCCACCTGCACATGCATGGCACCGGCGCGCGACGAAAAGGGGGCGCCAGGCGATCGGCCGCTCTCGGGGCGGCCTGACGACGAAGCTGCACGCGCTGGTCGCCAACGACCGCATCCCGCTGATCATCGGTCTCTCACCTGGTCAGCGCCACGACGCGCCCTGTGGCCGCGAACTGCTCCGCCGTCTTGGTCCGGCCAGCAATCAACCCTATCTCGTCATGGACCGCGCCTACGAGGACGACGCGACTCGACGCGTCGCGCTCGAACTCGGCTACCAACCAGTCGTCCCACCCAAGTCCAACCGCCTCGAACCGCACGACTACGACCGTGAGGTCTACCGCCGTCGCAACGAGGTCGAACGCTTCTTCTGCCGCCTCAAGCGCTTCCACCGGATCGACACTCGTTGCGACAAACTCGACATCATCTTCCTCACCGCCATCCACCTCGTCCTGATCTACGACATGCTCAACTCAATGTGAACAGGCCCTAGTTTGGTGGGCTTGGGCGCCCAAGTCCTGCCGGCTTCTCCGAACGCGCTGCTGCTGGTCAGCAGATTGTCCTTTACCTATGGGCCGCACGGTGTTGATAGGATCGGTGCCATGTATTCGTACCGAGTTCGCGTCTACGACCTCTTCCATGCTGCTCACCGCAAGGCGGTTCAGTTGGTGCTGAGCCACGCCAAGTGCCCTCCCCCACCTAGACGACCTAGATTTACCGCTGTCGAGACTCCTGAAGATGAGCAGAAAGCCTTTGATGAGGGACTCCGGGCAGTCGAGGACGCCTTTGGGGAGTTGGAACAGGCAATCGAGGAGTTGCGCGCCGTTCTCCCTAAAGAGTTGCGCCACGCTGGCTATCTTGGACGGCACCTGATGTTCACACGGGACTACCTGCGGAAGAAATCCCCTGACAGTTGTGCGCACGATGCTGACGATATTCTGCACCGCGACCTGCCTCTGCTCATTGAGCGCTTCGACGCCTGGTACCAGGCTCAGTCGCGCCTCGACCCTGAGCTGCTGCAGCAGCTTGAGGCATTCACTCAGTTGGCACACGTCAACAGCGCGGTCAGAGAGGGTTGGGCGTCCTTCAAGACCCGCAGCGTCGGGAGCTTTGATCTCTCCGAAAACATCGATGGAGCAAAACTGGCAGTCCAACTGTTCGGCAGTAGTGGCGTCCTCAGGGACTCGCTGAGTGACAAGGACTGCGAGGCTTACCTGAGTCTTTTGCGCGGCCTCTATTCGGTCAGCAGAAATCCAGTCGTTCACAACGATGCGGCGCCGAATCCTGCGGTAGCCGACGCGGTGTTGACGCTTCTCAGCTATGTCCTCGCTCGTTTGGAAGATGTGCAAACCGCCGACAACGAGGGCCAGGGCCAGTCAGCTGACGCTCGTAGTGTCACCGTCACGCGTGACTGAGCCCTCTGCCTTTGAACAGCGATAGGAATCAGCTAGCGTAATGGCGGCACTTCGGTTGAGCGCGACTAAGTCACCGACCGCGACCGCCTGCTGGAACGAGGCGAATCGTAGGCGGCCCGGTCAATGATGCGGCCCGCGCGGCGGTTCTCGGCGCTCACTGCCGCGAACTGAAGCTGCCGACCGTGCGCCGCCAGTACCCGGAGTTGGTCCGCTAGGCCGCGCACGACAGCTGGGACTACGCGGTGTTCCTGTTGCAGCTGCTCGAAGCCGAGGTCCTGGTCCACCGCGATCGCGCGGTCGCCTGGCTCTCGCGCGTGGCCCGCTTCCCCGACCTCAAGGCCCTGGACCAACTCGATTGGGACGCGCTGCACGGAATCGAGCGGCCGCATCTCGCCCAGCTGGCCACCTGCGAGTAAATCGAACGCGGCGAGGACGTCGTGATCGCCGGATCGATCGGGACCGGCAAGACCCATTTCGGGATCGCGCTTGGGGTCGAAGCCTTCCAGCGACGCCAGCGTGTCGCCTTCGTCCGGACCGACGATCTTGTCCGACAACTGGTCGAGGCGCACGACGAACACACGCTCACCCGTCTACATCAACGCCAACTGCGCGTCGCGCGGCTGATCGTTGATGAGCCCGGCTTCGTGCCCTTCGAGCGGACCCTCGGCGAACTGCTCTTCAACCTGCTCTCGGGCCGCTACGAGCGGCGCTCCGCGATTGTCAACACCAACCTCGCGTTCTCCGAATTGGCCCAGGTCTTCGACGACGAATAGCTGACCACCGCCTCGCTCGACCGCCTCGGCCACCACGCCCACATCCTCATGACCAACGGCCAGTCCTACCGGACTAGGCACGCGCGTCCAACGATCACTTCCAACGGCAGGCAGGAGGTGAGGCCTAGCTTTACTGACTACGCACCTACCAGACGGCTGACGGCGAGGTCGAAGTCCTGACGTTCACTGGAGACATGGGCGTAGAGGGCGACGGAAAGGTCGCAGGCTTTCCACTCATGGTCGTTGTACTTCCTCTCTAGCCTCTGCTGCTTCGGGGATCCGCAGCTGATGTCAGCTGACTTACGAGATGCTCGAAACAACATGCCGAATAAGTAAATCATCGGAGTGAAGTGCGAGGCCCAAAGACACGGATTGTGCTTCGCTACCCGGTCCGATCGCGCGAAGCTTCTCCCCGAGCGTTCCGAAGCACAATGTGGATGAGAATTCGGCGTAAGATTCTTGGGATTCCGCCAGTCACCCGAGCCGCCCACCTCCACGAACGCATCCGAAGGCTGAAGCACGCCGCATCTGCTGATGTTCTTCAGGGACACAGACAGAGATACCCAATATCGTTGATAGAGATGATCAGTTTCGATGTACGGGACCTTGAGCAATGGGCCGGCACGCTGGAGGCTCGTGGTGATCTTCCGGCGCTTGTCCGGCGGTTGATCTTGGCGACAACTGACCGAACGGAGGGCACACAGCTTCGGTTCCCCAGCGGTAGTTCTATAGACCTGCGGGGGTGGGACGGTCGGGTGAATGTGTCGGACGGCAACACCTGGGTGCCAGTAGGGCGCTCCAGATGGGAGGTCAGTTGCGAGAGACGTGTGGAATCGAAGGCTCAGAGCGACTACGAAAAGCGTTCGAGCGAACTCGATCCCGAAGTTGCCAAAGAGATTGAGTTCGTGTTCGTGACTCCTCGGCGGTGGGACCGCAAGCAGAAGTGGGTCAAGGACCGTCGTCGCGAAGGCGAATGGGCCGATGTCAGCGTGATCGATGCCGACGATCTGATCGCCTGGCTGGATGACGCACCGGGTGTAGCTGTTTGGTTTGCCGACAAGGTCAACAAAAGTGTCGACGGTGTTGCAGCGCTGGACCTCTTCTGGGAACAGTGGTCAAGTGCGACGAGCCTCCAGATTACGACGGAGCTTGTCGTGGCCGGACGGGCTCGTGAGCAAGAACGCGTCGGTCAATGGATTAACGACAGCGCGGGATTGATCAGCATCAAAGCGGACACCAAGCCGGAAGCAATCGCTTTCATCGCCGCTTGTGCTTACGCGCAGTACGAGGAATGGGGAAGCGAGGTGCTCACCAACGCCGTCATCGTCGAGAACCTCGACGCCTGGCGACGGCTTGAGCAACTAACCTCCCCGATGATCCTGATACGTGCCTTTGATGCCGAGTGGTCACCCAGGAGTGCTACAGACCGGGGCCACAGTGTCGCCGTCGTGCTCGACACGAGGCAACCGACCCGAGAATCGGTAACGACGCTGCCAAGGCTTGGGCGGGCTGAAGCTATTCCCGCGCTGCAGGAGATGGGGCTGTCGGAAAGTGCTGCGCGATCCCTGATACGCCAGACGGCGCGGCGTTTGGTCTTCGTCCGACTACGGCTCACGAAAGACTCGAGTTACACAGCGCCCGATTGGTGCTCAATGGCGGAACCGGAACAGGTTGCGATCTTGACGTTGATCGGGAAGTGGGACGGCGACAACGACGGTTCATACAGCTTCCTGAACGAATCTGGAGAGTTGGTAACTCATAAAGGTGAACTTGGCGAGGGTGATATCAGTGTCATCGAGCGAATCACAGGTACCTCATACGAGAAGGTTGAGAACGCAGTGATCGCGCTCAGTTCGCAACCTGCCCAGCCGTTCACCAGAGTAGGGAATCGCTGGCATGTCGATTCCCGAGAAGAGGCGTGGTACCTAGTCGGCAGCCGCTTGAACTCGCAGCAAACCCGACGATTCAAGGACGAGGCGATCCGAGTTTTGTCGGCCTTGTCCCCTGCGCTTGAGATGGACGCGGACCAACGCTACATGGCAGCCGTCATTGGCCGGAACCCAGCACATAGTGACGTCTTGCGCGACGGCATCGTCACGACCTTGGCCTTGATGGCCGCCCAACCAGACGGTTGTCCAGTGGCCGAGACTGACCGGCTCGCTCGGGAAGTGGTAAGTGCAGTTCTGAGCCAAGTATCGGATTGGCGTGTGTGGGCATCATTAGGTCGCCTGCTGCCGCGATTGGCGGAGATCGCGCCCGACGAGTTTCTTGACGCACTGGAGCGCGCGCTAGCGTCGGAGAGGGAGCCTTTGGCGGCGCTGTTCGGTGAGTCTGGAAACGGAGTCCTCGCGCCGAATCACTACGCCCAGGTGCTGTGGTCGCTGGATTTGTTGTCATGGTCGGCCGATTACTTCGGACGGGTTGCGTTGCTGCTGGCAAGATTGGTCGAAGCAGCGCCCCTGGTGCTTGTCGATGGACCTGCGCGCCACCTGGAAGAGTTGTTCGTCCCTGATCTTCGCTTCACTGACTCGACCGATGAGGAACGGCTACACACACTCGAGAGACTCCTCGCGCAATATCCAGATGTCGGCTGGAAGGTCCTGGTTAGCGCTGCCACGCGCGCTCATCGTTCAATGGTCCATCGATATCCGCCAGATTGGCGGCCCTGGGGACAGGACGCCGACTTTAGAGCTTCGGGCCGCGAGATCCGGGAGTACGTCAACCAAACCTACGAGCTGTTGCTCGACAATCTCGATGGCGACATCGGCCATTGGCTCGACCTCCTCAGGTTTGAGGTCTACGTAAAGCTGCCCGCTGCCGTGTCCGAAGCCATGGCGGATCGATTGCTATCGGCTGTCGATGACCTGAGCACACTTCCCAGCTCGCCCGACCTTCGGGATAAGTTGCGCCGACTCCTCCACAAGAATCGGAAGCATCGCGATGCGCCATGGTCGATGGATCCGTCAATCCTGAACAAGTTCGAGGACGCGTATTCGCTGCTCGCCCCCGAAGACCCCGCCGAGGCTTGCGCATGGCTATTCGGGCCCTCTCCCGCCATACCGAATCCGACGAGCACTGGGGATGCCGAGGCGCGTTGGCGTCTCGATAACGAGCAGGTCCGGACGGCACAGCGAGAGGCGATATCAGACATCTGGGAAAACGAGGGACCTGACGGAATCACTACCCTAATCGGTCGAGTTATAGAGCCGGCAGCACTCGGGCTTGTGTGCGCCGAAGTCCTCGACTTTGAACCCATGCTCGAACTCTCTGCACCCCACTTCGCGTCTCCGAGCGAAGATACCCGTTCATTCGCCAAGGGCGTGCTTCGCAAGCTGGCCAGCATGAAAGGGTGGGAGGCGCTGGATCCCTGCCTCGAGATGGCACGGGAGTCGAAGGAGCCATTGGCAGTGTGCGATGTGTACCTCGCGGCTGACTCCGATCGTGCGGCATGGGAGTATCTCAGTTACGAGGACACGACCGTCCAGACCGAGTACTGGCGGAAAGTGAACCGGCATTTGGTCTCCATTGACGGCGAATCTGACGCAGAATACTTAGTGTCCAACTTCTTGTTGGCAGAGCGTTCGTGGGATTTAGTGCTCCTTCGCGACTCTGAAGCGCTGCCTTCGAAGGAAATCATCAACATCCTTCGACAGCTCCCACAAGACACAATCCCGATAGGGTCGGAACTGGGGTGGGCGGCATTCGAGATTGCCAAGCTCCTGGCGGTGCTCGACGCTGACGATTCGATCAGTGATGAAGCGATTGCGGGTCTAGAATTCCCTTTCATCATACTCCTGGAACACCACCGTTCGGACTTGGCTGTCAGCAGGCTGATCGCCGGCAATGCCGCATACTTCGCCGAGTTCATTTCTGCGGCCTACCTGCGAGATGACGATTCAGCAGACGATGATGCAAGAGACACGGTTACGCAGAACCGTGCGATTCTGGCCAATACAGTGCTCGACAAGTTCGACGCGTTGCCAGGAGTGAACGGGGAGGACTCTATTGACCACGAGGCTCTCTCGTCGTGGGTCTCTGAAGCCCGACGGCTGTGCCGGGAACATGGGCGGGGCGAGATAGGCGACACCAAAATCGGGGAGTTGTTGTCGGGATGCCCGGCTGATCCCGACGGCCTATGGCCCTGTACCGCTGTTCGCGATCAGCTCGATTTCACTTCCTCGACGTCGATGGCCAACGGGTTCAGTCTGGGCAAACTGAACCGGGAGGGCGTCACACTCCGAAGTCTTGATGACGGCGGAGAGCAAGAACGAGAGAATCGCGACGGACTCTTGGCCGATGCCGAGAAGGTCCGCGCCACTCACCCGTTCACAGCAAAAGTCCTTAGGCAGATTGCAGAGTCATATGAAGGCCGAGCAAGATATCAGGATTCCGAGGCAGAGTGGCGCGACCTCTCCCTCTAGATCTGTCATGTCCCCCAAGGTTTTTGGCCACTTGCCTACCCGCGGGTCGCAAATGCAAGTTATCTTCGGACTGACTAAAGGAGCGTTGAACACCGCTGGCGGGGAGAGGGCATCCGCGGGAGCCACGGGACCTGCGCCCAGGGAGCCCGCTAGCCAAGAGCTTCGATTTCGAGATAGATACCGTTGTTCTCAGGAGACGCGAGCGAATTGTGACGAGCGCAAGCCATACGACATCGCTAGCTGTCGATAACCTGAACGCGTCGATGGCCGAGCGCATCGCCGAGGCTATGCAGCCGATCCAGATCAGCCTCTTCGGCTCCCGTGCACCCGGCGAGGCGGACCAATGGAGCGATGTCGATCTGTTGGTCGTCTTGGACGAAGCGCCCGATCGACGTGCCGGTCAGATCGAGATCAAGAGCCTGTTGACCGACGTGCCGATCGGCATCAATGTCGTCGTGACTACCCCGGGAGAGATCGTACGCCGTGGCCATGTCGCCGTGACGGTGCTTAACAATGTGTTGGAAGAGGGGCAAGTTGATCTACGAGGAAGAGGACGCGCACCGGGCGATGGCGTTGCAATGGCTGAACGCGGCGCGCGAGGACATTGCCGCTGCCGATCTCATCTTGGCCCAACTGGATCAGCCGCCCGGTTTGGCCGGTCCGGCTTGCTGGCACGCACAGCAGATGGTTGAGAAGTCGCTGAAGGCGGTGCTATCTCTTGAGCAAATCGGAGTGCCGCCCACGCATCAACTGGACAAGTTGGTCGACTTGTTGCCCGAGCGGATGCGTCCCTGGACTTGGAATGGTTGCTCGATCAGGGCTTTTTTGGCCGCTGTCCGGACTACAGCTGACGGCCCTCGGCTGTCCACGCGCGCAGGGCGCTGTCTGACGTGCATCGGCTCTATGACCATATCTTGGCGGAGTTTCAGCAGCGCGCAGTCGAGCCTCAACCTCCGAATGACTAGCGCCCATCGCCTAAGAACTAGCGGTCCGCGGCACTCCTTGCTCCTTTCGATGTCTAGTGTCCTGAGTCGCTAAAGCGATGAACAAACGGGTATGGTGTTGCTGGAGCTGGTTTGGCCGTCCGGGACTCTCAATGGAGTGTTATGCGTACCCAACGGGGCCGTCCGGCGGCGACGATTGTGCTGACTGCGGAGGAACGCGAAACTCTGGAGCACTGGGCGCGACGACCGAGCACGGCGCAGGCCCTGGCCCTGCGTAGCCGGATCGTGCTCGCGGCGGCGGACGGGCAGGCGAATATTGAGATTGGCGCGACGCTCGGTTGCCATCCGGTCACAGCCGGCAAGTGGCGGCGGCGCCTCGCTGAACAGCGGCTCAATGGTCTGAGCGACGAACCGCGTCCTGGCGCGCCCCGCACGATCAGCGACGAGCAGGTGGAAGCGGTGATCGTCAAGACGCTAGAAACGCAACCGCGCAACGCGACCCACTGGTCGACCCGCTCGATGGCCGCCGAGATGGGCATGTCCCAGACTGCGGTCTGCAGGATCTGGCGCGCCTTCGGTCTCAAGCCGCACCTGGTCGAGCAGTTCCGGCTCTCACCCGACCCGAAGTTCATCGACAAGGTGCGCGACCACACGCCACGAGGCCGGCCTGTACCTCAAACCCGCCCGAGGCGGCCGTCGTCCTCTGCGTGGACGAGAAGACGCAGATCCAGGCACTCGACCGCACCGCGCCAACGCGGCCAATGCTGCCCGGCGTGCCGCGCCGTCAGACCCACGGTTACGTGCGACACGGGGCCACCAACCTCTACGCCGCGCTCAACATCGCATCGGGCCACGTGATCGCCGACCTGACTCCGCGACACCGGGCCCGCGAGTTCCGGCGCTTCCTCGACCTGATCGACGAGCAAGTGCCCGACGAACACGCGGTGCATGTCGTCTTGGACAACGTGGCCACGCACCGCACCGCCGAGATCCAGCGCTGGATCCAGCGCCATCCCCGCTTCACGTTCCACTTCACCCCCACCTACAGCTCCTGGATGAACCTGGTCGAGCGTTGGTTCGCGGAACTAACGACGAAATGGCTGAGGCGCGGCGCCCACCGCAGCGTGGCCGACCTGACCTCCGCCGTCGAGCGTTGGGTCGACGAATGGAACGAGAATCCGCGTCCGTTCGTCTGGCACAAGACCGCCGATCAGATCCTCAACAACCTCGCCTGATATCTCAACCGCATTCCCGACTCAGGACACTAGGACAGGTTCAGGTGCGTGGGCTCGTTCATTGAGCCTGATGGGGCGCATGCCAACAGGTCGTTCGCACACTACGATGTCAGTGACTCTTCAGGAATAATGTCGGAGTTGTGCCTTGACCACGGTGAGCCACCAAACCCGCAAGGCGCGGGGTGCCTACTACACACCGCCGGAGATTGCCTCCTTCCTCAGTCGCTGGGCCATCGGTTGCCGTCCTGCCATCGTTCTGGATCCCACATGCGGTGACGGCATCTTTCTCCAAGCTGCGGGCCGGGAGCTTCGTGCCCTCGGCGTGGCGAAGCCTGCCTTAGTGGGCATCGACATTGATGAGGAGGCGCTCCAGCAGACCGCAGAACGGCTCCGGCAAGATGATCTCTCAGCCAGTCTGTTCTGCTCCAGCGTCTTCGACATTGCTCCGGGCACCCTGACCCCCGGAGGTTTCGAAGCGGATGCGGTAGTAGGGAACCCTCCATTCATCCGCTATCACGATCATACCGGCGACACGCGAACTGCAGCGAATAACGCTGCACTGGCTCAGGGTGTCGAGTTGAATGGACTGGCGTCGGCCTGGGCAGCCTGCCTCGTCCACGCCGCAAGCTTCCTGAAACCAGGCGGACGCCTGGCGGTGGTTCTCCCAGCAGAGTTGCTGACTGTCAACTATGCCGCTCCGGTGAGGCACTGGCTCCGTTCCCACTTCGGACGAATCGGCATCGTGACCTTCCGTCAGCTCCAATTTGACGCTCTCGCGAACGTTGTGCTGCTCCTCGCCGACGGCGAGGGCGGTACCGACAGGGTGCATGTCGCCCAGGTAACGGATGCTTCCGTTCTCGACCGTATCGACCCATTCGGAAGCGGACGGGACGTTGCTCTCAACGGCGGGAAGTGGTCGGCGCTTCTATTGACCGACCATCAAGCGTCAGCCTACCGACACGGAGTGAAGGCTTTCGGGGGGCTGGAAGCCGAGTATGGACGAGTCGAACTGGGCGCCGTGACTGGGGCGAACGAGTACTTCGTGATTGGCGAGGAAACACGGCGTGAGTTTGGCCTCACGGAGGATCAAGTCCTGAGGACGAGCCCGCCGGGATCGAGGCATTTGGAGAGCCTCGCGTTCACCGAGGCGGACTGGGACCGCCTACGCGACGAAGGGCATCGGGTATGGTTGTTCCGTCCCGCGCCCGAAGATCAGTCCGCTGCTGTCGAGGCATACAAGCGGGTCGGCGAACAGCTCGACATTCCCGATCGCTATAAGTGCCGGATTCGGTCTCAGTGGTGGCGACCGCCCGGGAGTGTGCCTCCTGACTTCTTTTTCACCTACATGAGCCACCGCTTCCCGCGCCTCGTTGCGAACGACGCTGGAGTCACCTTCCTGAACTCTATGCATGGTCTGCACCTCGTTGCCGACGCGCCCAGCTTCGTGCGTCGTGCCCTCCCACTAGCGATGCTGAATTCCCTCACCATGCTGGGGGGCGAGCTTGGCGGCCGCTCCTACGGTGGTGGAGTCCTCAAACTAGAACCGCGCGAGGCTGCTCTTCTCCCTGTCCCCCCGCTTCAGGTCCTAGAGGCATTCTGGAAAGCAATCAAGGGCGAGTGGAGACACTTGAACCACCTGTTGGGCAGCGGCGAATGGGATTCCGTCGTGAACCGCGTCAACGATATGCTTCTGCACTCGACGATGGGAATGAGCACGACGCGTGTTCAGTTCCTGCGGGACGCCGCCGACACAATGCGGGATGGTCGCCTTGGTATGGCGCGAGGGCCACGATGACCGAGAATGATGCTCATGCCCTGCGACTGGAGGCCGAAGTAGGCCATCCAGGGCATCGTTGGGAGGACTTGCTGACTCGGGTCGGAGCGGATCCGACCATCCGAACCTTCAACGCGATTGCCGATGAGTGGTTCGGCCTGATGTGGTGCTTGGACCGTTATCGTTCCGCCGCAGTGGCCCCGATCGACATGGGCAACCAAGAAGCATCTCTTGAGAACAGGCTCAGTGGCATCTACCGTTCGAAGGGCAACTGGTTTGCAACGATTCTCGCGCAATTGCTGAAAAACGCGACGGGCCAAGAAATCAGACCGCGGCAGGAGGTACAGGGGTTCTCGCAAACCCACCAGATCGATATCGCATGGCCAGCACGGGAAGACGACCCGTTGGTCTGTGCCGAGGCCAAGATAACGGGTGGCCCTGCCTACGGGACAACGAGAGCGCGGGGTGCATTGAGCGACTGGTCGAACAGGCGGAAGGAACTCAAGTTTGCGGCGACGGACCTCAAGCTGGGCCGTCGGAAGCACAATACCCAGATAGATTCTTGGGGAGTCTGGCGTCGGAGCGCACCGCCGGCAACCTACATTCTTTGGGGAACCCGACTACGTCCCGATGACCGGATCGAAGGCGTAACTCGGCAAGTGGAGAGCGTGGTCCGTACCTATCTGGACGGCGGTGGAATTGTCGCTTGGCGGACATCCAGCGACGGGGCGGGTTACGAGACTGTGCCCCTACCAGGAGACGCACAGTCTTTGTCACTCGACGAGGCTTTACGCGAGATCAAGACTCGCATCAATCAGCAGGCTGCTCCGGGACAGCCACCGCCGCCGCCCCAGCTGTAGCGCCAAGGCGTCTGTGGCCTGCTTGAATAGTGTGCCTTCAGATGTCCTAGAGGTTGACCGTCCACAGGAAAGTTCGCAGTTCGGTAGCGTTTCGCCCACCACGTTGGACAACATCAAGAACTTTCGAGTTGACGTTTTCCTTGGATTACTGACCTTCTGGAGCGAATTGGGCTAGCTGGAGGAATCGAATCGACTTCCTGCGACGCGGCTCTGTGCGACCGAATCCGCAGGGAGTCTCGCTACCGAAACCGCTCATTGACCACTCCCGTTCCCGGATTGGCCGACTCATGGGCAGCTTCCTGCTGTGCGGCTAATCCCAGTTCGTTGAGTGTTGGCCACCTCCCTGATGATCCCATGCAGTCTCCTTCGGGCAACCGGAAGCCGCCTCCTGGCCGCCGTCTAGCCATTGATGGGGCGGCGGGCCGGCAGCGCCGATCGCGAACCAGTGGCCGGTCACGGTTTCCCGCTCGGCGCACCATCTCTGGCCGTCGTCGGTGACCCGGATCACTGCCCCGGAAGATTCAGGCAGCCTCGTCTTTGATCTCTTTGATCTCTTTGATCCGCGCGCGCTGGATCTGACCTACCTCACGCCTCGCCTCGCGAAATCCGGATGTCCGACCAAGTTGTTGAGCGCCGTCGGCGCGTAGCCGCTGGAGGCTGCCAAGCCGTGCTCCGCTGCGCAGGACCAAGGCGAGCTTCTGCCCAAACAACGGCCCATGATTGACGAAGTTCATCCTGATGAACGCCGTTTCGTAGGCCGCCCAAATGGAACGCAAGTAGACCGTGGAACGGGCAACTGGCGTCAGCCCGATCGGGAGCAGGAACTCGCGTAGCAGGAGTCCATGTTCTAACTGCGACCAACTGCTCGCCAGGTGCCAGATACCCCAGTCGGCGGCAAGAGCAGCGAGCAAGACGAGATACGTGCTCGCAACCGTTGACGCCGGCTGGGACCTGGCTCCCTTGTGCATTGCGACGATTGCCGCCGAGAGCATCGCGAGTATCAGTAAGGGAATCTCGATGTACAGGGCGAACGACTCGATGTTGACGATGAACTCCACGAGCGCTGGCTGCGGCGCTGAGCACGCGGAGCATCGCTCGGCGAAAGTGCCGTTGCCGGCCAGAGGCTCGGCTGCCAGACGCCCAAGCGGGACGCAGGTCTCAGAGCAGCGAGTACGACGCCCGAGTAGATCAGCGCCGGAACGAAGAGCTTTGGTTGACCTAGCGACTTGATGAGGTTGCCGGCGGAGTCAAGCAACTCCATACGGCCTCTGCCAATGACCGGCACCATCACGAGTGCCGTGAGTCAGATCAGCGACGCCAACAAGCGGTTGGAAAAGACCGGCTCTAGCATCCATGCAGTCCGGTGTGCGCTTTAAGCAGCTCGTGTCCCTTCCGATTCGGTAACGGTTGGACTGATGGAGCGGGATGCTCTGTCATCATCCGAAAACTCGGGATGCTTGCTTGAACGGCGCGTGTACCAAGACGATGTGAGGACAGGAACTGGTGAGCCCCGGCCGGGCCTATTCGAATGTTCCCCGGCTTTTGCCAACAGGGAGATGCGTGACAGTAACGTGATGGCTGCCTGGAACGGCACCTCGTCGAGGATCTTTCAATGGCCTAATGTCCGTTGGGACGCGTGGGCTCTACATCATCGCGACGTCAATCCTGGCGAGATAGACTATGTGTAGGTAGACGACATCGAGTTTGTGGTAACGGGTCGCGAGGCCACTGAATCGCTCGGCCAGACTTTTGGCCCGGTACCCGGCGCGGTCGGCGACCAGCTGCGGCCAGCCCGTCTGCGGACCGAGCTGTTCGAGCAGATGCCGGTCCCAGGTGGCATCGCCGAACTGGCCCGGCGTCAGGGCCATGACCAGGGGCAGACGGTCGTCTCGCACGATGGCGTGCAACTTGGTCGTCAAGCGACCTCGTGAGCGGCCGAGCGCCTGCCCCACTTTGCAGGGGCGCCCCGCTGCCGTCCTGATGTACCTGACGATCGTGCTGTCTAGATGGACCTGCTCGGCGGGTGGCCCCGACTCCAGCTCTTACCGGTGAGATCCATTGGTCCAGTTGCGCGCACGGCCAAGCCACACCCATGCTCTGGTCCCATCGAGTTTTAGAGCAAAACACGCCCTAGTACCCGACCGAGCCAGTGGTCTACCGTCATGCGTGCGACCCCAGCACTTCACTGACCGCCGAGGCCCACACTCAGGTTGCGCCAAGCAGATGATTCCGACGATCTACTCCGAGTGGTGGGCCAATCTGGCGGTCGACGTTGGCGTGATTGTTCTCGCCCTCTTGCTGGATCGGTTCTTGCCTGAGCCTCCGGCGCGTGTTCACCCGGTGGTCTGGATGGGACGCATGATCAGTGGACTCGAGCAGTTGGCGCCGAGTCGACCGGCTGCAGCTCTGACCTACGGCGCCTTCGGTGTGACCTTCACGATCGGAGCATGGGGCGCACTGACCTGGCTGGCAATGGTGGGGCTGAGCGAACTCGGGACGATTGGTTATCTGCTCGGCGGCGCGATCCTGCTTCGCACCAGCTTCACGGTGCGGGGACTCATCACCGCTGGCCAGTCGACCCGCCAGGCACTTGAACATGAGGACCTGGAAGATGCTCGAGCAGAGCTGGTGAGTCTGGTCAGTCGGGACCGCGCCGAGCTCAGCGCTCCGCTTGTCGCCGCGTCCGCGATTGAGTCGGTCGCGGAGAACACGACCGACAGCTACATCGCGCCGTGGCTGGCATTCGCCGTGCTCGGCGTGCCGTTCGCGGTCGCCTACCGGGCGACCAATACGCTGGACAGCATGTGGGGCAAACGCGGCCGCTACGAGTACCTGGGCAAGTGCGCTGCTCGAATGGACGATTTGGTCAATCTCCTTCCTGCCAGGCTGAGTGCGCTTCTGATGCTGCTCAGTGGAAACTTGCTTGGATTTCCAGCTCATCAAGGCTGGCGAGTCATGCTGCGCGATCAACGGATCACCGAGAGCCCCAACGCGGGTTGGACAATGTCGGCGATGGCCGGCCTGCTCGGTCGGCGATTAGAAAAAAAAGACCACTACGACCTGGGCGCTGAGTTTCCCCGTCCTGAGGCTGCAGACATCGGTCGGTGCAATCAAATTGCCGCAAGAACCGCGCTGCTTGGCGTGATCGTGGCGCTCGGGCTGCTCACCGTTCGACATTTGGTCACCGCATGAGCACGGTTCACGGAGGTATCAGTACAACAGATCTCCGCATGGTCGGCCTCACCGCTGAAGAAGTGCTTGATTTCAGCTCGAACATCAATCCGCTGGGAACATCCGAGCGTGTGCGGCAAGCTGCAGTCGCGGCCGACCTGGCCGCCTACCCGGATCGCGACTCTCTCTTGCTGCGGGAAGCGCTCGCCGGGCGACTGCAGGTCGATGTCGGACAACTGCTGATCGGCAATGGTTCGACCGAGCTGATTCATCTGTTGGCTCGAGCCAGACTGCGGCCTGGTGGTCGGTGTCTGATATTCGCGCCAACCTTCGGCGAGTACGAAGCCGCCGCTACGCTTGCTGGTGCACAGATCCATCGCTTGCACGCCACAGAATCTCAGTCGTTCCGCTGGTCGATGGAAGCAGTGATGGACACCATCAACGAAGTTCGGCCTGAGTTGGTGTTCCTCTGCAATCCCAACAACCCGACAGGGGTCTACCTCAGGCAAGACGATGTGACCAGGATTCTCGATGCCATCGGGCAGGACGGTCTGTTGCTCCTGGACGAAGCGTATGCGTCGCTAGCAGACCGGCGATGTGATCCTGGCTACCTGCCACTCACCATGTTCCCGAGCGACAACCTGGCCATCCTGCGCTCAATGACCAAGGATCACGCAATTGCCGGCGTTCGGCTGGGCTACCTGCTGGCGACGCCTGCGCTGATCGAAGCAGTGCGCAGCCTGCAGCACGCCTGGAGCGTCAACGCTGTTGCGCAGGCCGCCGGACTGGCGGCGCTGAATGACGGGGAACACCTTGCGGAGGCCCGTGATGTGATCGCGGCGTCGAAGGAGTTCATCTACGAACAACTTGGTTCAATGAGTATCGCGTTCACGCCTTCGTCGGCGAACTTCCTACTCGTCAACGTAGGTGATGCTGTCCAAGTGCGGATGGAGCTGCTCCGCCGAGGGATCGCGGTGCGTGACTGCACATCATTCGGTTTGCCCCAGCACATCCGTATTTCGGTTCGCCAACGCGAGGAATGCGAGCGCCTGATTCGTGAGCTTCAGGATGTGATTGACCGATGAGCGAGCTTGCCAAGGTGGTCATGGTCCAGGGGACATCGTCCCATGCTGGCAAGTCGATCCTGGCGGCGGCCCTATGCCGCATCTTTGCGCAGGAGGGTTACCAGGTCGCGCCGTTCAAGGCACAGAACATGTCACTCAACTCGTACGTGACGCCGGATGGCGGCGAGATCGGCCGATCTCAGGCCGTGCAGGCCGTCGCGGCGATGGTCGAGCCGCGCGTCGAGATGAACCCGGTGTTGCTGAAACCGGAAGCGGATGCGCGCTCGCAGATCGTCGTGATGGGTAGACCGCAGATGACGAAGTCGGCCCGCGAGTACCACCAACTGAAACAGCAGCTCTGGCCAGTCGTCACCACTGCCCTGGATACGCTGCGCGACGAATATGACATCGTCGTGATCGAAGGGGCAGGCAGTCCGGCTGAAATCAACTTGAAGCAATACGACATCGTCAACATGCGCGTGGCGCGCTACGCCGAGTCGCCGGTGCTCCTGGTTGGAGACATCGAACGTGGCGGCGTCTTCGCCCAGATCGTCGGCACGATGGTGCTGCTCGAACCAGAGGAACGGGCTCTGGTCGCGGGGCACGTGATCAACAAGTTCCGCGGCGATCCCTCGCTGCTCACATCCGGACTACACTTGTTTGAAGAGCACACGGGAACGCCCGCGATCGGCGTGTTGCCCTACTTCTTCGACATCCATATCCCGGAGGAAGACTCGCTCGGAATCCCGCAACAGCCATTGGGCGACGCGGAGACATACGTGGATGTCGCCGTGATGTGGTTGCCGCACATGGCCAACTTCGACGACTTCGATCCACTGCGCCAGGAGCCCGGCGTGCGAGTCCGCTATGTCCAGGACGCGAGTGAGTTCAGCAAACCCGATCTTGTCGTGATCCCTGGGAGCAAAACCACCATGGACGACCTTGAATGGCTTCGCACTCAGGGGCTGGCTCATCAAATCATTGGCGCGCGCGAGGCTGGCACGCCGGTGATCGGCATCTGCGCCGGTTACCAGATGCTCGGACGAGAGCTGCATGATCCCGATGGCGTGGAGTCCAGTCAGATCCGCTCCGAGGGGCTTGGTCTGCTGCCCACATCGACGACGTTTCTGTCCGACAAAGTCACTCACCAAGTCTCAGCGAGAGTGTTGAGCGGCGAGGGCATGCTTCGCGGCAGCCACGGATCATCGCTCACTGGCTATGAGATTCACATGGGCGTACCGACTGAGCGCTCCGACACCAGCCCCTTCGTCGTCGAGTCTCGATCGAGCGAGACCGTTAACTCACCCGATGGCGCCATCGATGACGAAGGATTGACACTCGGCACCTACATGCATGGCCTGTTCCACAATCGTGGCATCCGCAGGTCGGTGTTGGAGTTCGCTGCCCAGCGCAAGGCGATCACCTTGCCTCAGGTCGACGACGACATCGACCCCGATACCGAGTACGACAAGCTGGCTGCCTTCGTCCGCGAACACCTGGATATGGCGCACATTCGCCGAGCGATGGGGCTTACTCGGCCAAGCTGAACGATTCGGCCGGCGGTTCCGAGAAGTCGTCAGGCCAAAGCATTCGAGCCAGGTCTTCCGCGCCGCGAATGTTCCAGTACGACAGCGTCGTGAAGTGCTTGCTCTCGACGATATGCACAGCGCCGTTCTTGACGGCCGGTACTTCAGCCAGCGCTTCGTGCTCCAGCAGGCTTTGAAGGAACTCCTCGGCGCCGAACTCCAACGGCTGAGCGATGATGATGATCTCGGGCGCCATCGCGATCACGCCCTCGAGACTGGTGGTCTGGTTGCCCTGCACACCGGCGACCTCTGCGGCGTTGACGCCTCCAGCGGCGACGATCACGCCGCCTTCTGTTGAATCGCCACCGGCTACCCAGAGCGTGTCCGAGTACTGCGTCAAGGCCAGAACACTGGGCCGCAGGGACTTGACGCTGGTCACTGCGATCAGCGATTCATAGCGCGCCTGGACCTCGTCGGCGAACTCGAAGGCGCGTTGCTCCTCGCCGAAGATGTAACCCATCAGCAGAATGCTGTTGATTCGCTCCTCGGGTCCTTGAATCAGATCAGTCTGAATCACAGGAATGCCTGCTCGCTGCAGCGCGTCGATGACGTCGACGGGGAAAAACGGGCTGGTCACGACGACATCGGGCGACTGCGCGATGATCACCTCAGGATCGCGCGAGATCTCGGGCTTCTCCTGAACGAACGTTGCGACATTGGAGTAAGTGAAGTTCTTGGTCGCCGAACCGACCGCGACCAATCGATCATTGGGCACCAGGGCGAGCGTCATCTCGTCATGGCCGACCGAGGCAGTGATGATTCGCATCGGCTTGGCGGGAATGCTGACGATGCCGTTCAGACCCTCGACCTCGCGAGGCCAACCGGAATTGCTGGGGTCAACGATGCCGCGCACGCCCTCGAGCGATCTCGCAGCCGGCTGCGAACTCTGTGTCTGCTGCTCAGCGACATCCTGCTGGGACTGCGCTTCGGCTTCAGATTGTTCCTGTTGAACTTCCTCAGAGGCCGTGGACTGTTGCTCTTGCTCGGCGGCTGCAGCCACCTGGGGTTGACCTTGCTGTTGCTCAACCTGCTGCTGTGCCTGCGGTTGCGGCTGGTCTGAGGCTTGGATCGCTTGCTGAGCCTGGGGTTGATCCTGAACCTGCTGCTCATCGGTCTGGACGGCAACGTTCTGCTCCTCAGGCTGTTGCTGAGGCGGTTCGTCTCCCGAACAAGCGACCAAAACCAGACCGACGACGAGTATCGCAAGCCATCCGATCCAACGTACCTTCGATCCCAACATGACCTCACCCTTCCATGGCCACGCTCACCTGCACGTCGACCCGATCGCAGGCTTGCGTGGCAACTGTTGATTACTGGAGGGCAAGAAAAAAAAACCTCCAGCAGCTCCGCTGGAGGGTTGGTGGTCGACCTGACAGGACGAATAGGCCCGCAGATCGAGGGACCTCTCTGAAGCGGAGAGTTGTCACCTCTCGTCCAGGCAGGTCTCCTGGCTCGCGGGCGGATGTTACTGCTGAACCCTTCCCATCGACGCTTGCTTGGTCGACAGTGGGTGTCAGCTCTCCGTGTGGCTCACTCGATCGAGTGGGCCCCGCTTACAGTGGCGCTACCGCGTCGGATTCTCACCGACTTCCCTATTCTCCCGGGATGGGCACCTGGACGAATAACGCTCGCGCAAGCCTAGCACGCGCCTATCGGTACCGGCTCGCCAACCAACGTCGTCGCTCCCCCACCAATCAGACGCCGCCTATGGACAGCGACCAGCCCCGGTAGCCGCCTCCGTGCATGAGCTGAAACCGCATCGAGATGCTTCCCGTCTTGGGCGAACAGCAAACCGATCACTGTCCCGCTGTGTGCAACATTCACTCCGACGGCTCCACAGGCCTCGGCGATCGAAAGAACTTCCGGCAGTTGAGGCTTGGGCAGCACGGCCTGATAGGCCATCGCGCTCAGCATCGCACCGCGACCGACGAGTGCAGAATCGGCCGTTGCAATACCGGCTTCAATCAGGGCCAGCGCGCGACGGAATGATTCCCTGTGCGACTGCAACGTCGCGCGTCGATCGGTTGCATTGAAGGCTTCTGTGTCGAGCGTTGGCTCGAACTCCAGGACCAGGACGTGCAGCAGAGGTGGTTGCCCAAGGCTCCGCCTGACGCTGCCGCCGAGATGATCGAATAGAGCGATCCCCGGAACCATGATTCCATCGCTTGGCTCGACAGCCAATGCCAGTTCCGCCAGCGTGTGTTCATCGATTGATCGTCCCAGTGCCGATGCGGTGGCAACCATCGATGCGACGATGTCGGCCGTACTGCTGGCCATCCCTTTCTTGCGGGGGATTGGACTGTCGATGGTCAGAGTGGCGTCAAGGTCGGCGCGATCCAGGTGCTCGAGCGCGAGTGCGACTGCGTGGACCGCCTTTGAGCAATCTGTCGGGCCATGAATCTGTCCCCGGCCGGCTCGCAGCGCCACCGATGCGGTGGAGTAGAGGTCAATCGGACAGGTCACCATCACGAGCGAGTCCTCGAGCATGCCCTGGGCCAACTCGCCGCAGGTCGCAGGAGCCCGAGCGACACCTCGCATTGTCATAGTCACGAGAGTAGCCCAGCCGCCGTTCACCTATGCTCGGAGAGTCAAACGCCGGAGAGCCACCACTGCGGCAGAAGTCCGGGGCGAAACTCCAGTAGGTCGCCTACAGCGCCACCGCCCACTCGAACGTGCGCATTTCAGTAGCGTTTCGCCCACCACTCCACTTCTCCGTTGTTCGATCAGATTGAAGTAGCGCCATGAGTGATGATGCATCTGCCGGTCAGCCCAATCAACCAGACCAGCGGCCCGGCCGGATCGGCTGGCAGGACCTGACCGTCGACAATGCAGAGGTCGTGCGCGACTTCTACTCGGAGGTCGTCGGTTGGCAGACGATGCCGCTCGATATGGGCGGCTACGACGACTACGTGATGCTCAGCCCCGACGGCTCAGATGGCGTAGTCGGAGTCGCCGGAGTCTGCCACGCCCGAGGAGTCAACGCCAACATCCCACCGCAATGGCTGGTCTATATCAACGTCGAAAGCCTGGACGAAAGCGTCGCGTCGGTGACGAAGCTGGGCGGCGAGATCGTGGACGGGCCCAGGGAGATGGGAGAGGGTCGGTTCTGTGTGATCCGAGACCCTGCCGGTGCGGTCTGCGGACTGATTGAGTCGTAGGGTTCTGCTCAGTCACTGCAAGGTGCGCCGGAAATCCACGGACACCGTCGCGATACCTCTGGCCCACTCTTCAGCAGGCTATGAAGAAGACTACGGCCTGTTCATATCGGCGCGTGGTTGTGGCAGAGCGGGCCTAGACCCTCCGTTCAACAGGGTATGTGGAACCGAATGCGCGGATAGATGGACAAGGACTACGCTCCCCAACGCGGCAGGTGTGCAAGCGGCCGTAGCCATGTTGGCCGGGATAGCGCTCCCTCTTGATGCTGCCACATGTTCGCAGGAGTGTTGCCAGAGGTATCTGTCAATCTTGTCACTGACACTGTGGCCTAGGACGGTGCTAAGCTGACTAACGAGCTGGTGATTGGAGCGCGGTGGCACCACCCGTTCCCATCCCGAACACGGAAGTGAAACGCCGCAGCGCCGACGATACTGGGGGGGCAACCCCTTGCGGAAAATAGGCCATCGCCAGCTCGCTCTCTTCCTCCTTCCGCCCGGCCTCGTGTCGGGCGGTTTTCGTTTCAGCTCACGACGCCGATCAACCTGATTGTCTGTGGTACGATTCGGCAAACCCCAGAAAGGAGACGGGCAGGTGTTCAGCGCCCGCAACGCCCCCCAGAATGGGCGTGAGGCGCACCACTGAACCTTGCCCCACCCACCAAACCGTTGACGACACCAACCACAGACATCGATCCCACGACCGCCCCGGTAGCAACCCAGGAAGTACCCGAAACGCCGGCGCCGGCCAGCACTATCCCTGCTGAACCCACCACCATGGACGAGCTCCTCGCCGAACCCGGTCGGGAGCCGCTGAACCCCAGGCGCGGCGACATTGTCGAAGGCATTGTCGTGCACTGGTCCGGTTCGGTCCTAATCGTCGATGTCGGCGCCAAGTCCGAGGGCATCGTTCACTTCGAGGAGATGCGCTCGCTGACCGATACCGAGCGTGAAGCGCTCAAGACCGGCGATCCCGTTCACGTCTTCGTGACCGACTCCGAGTCGGAAGGCGGCTCGCTGGAGCTGTCAATCGACCGTGCCCGCGGCGAACAGGGCTGGCATGAGCTGCAGCGACGCTTCGATGAGAACGAAGTCTTCGACGCGCGCGTGACCGGCTCCAACAAGGGTGGACTGCTAGTCAATGTCGAAGGCGTCAACGCGTTCGTTCCGCTCTCGCAGATTGTCGAGATCACCGGCGACCGTGACCAGGCGATTGCCCAACTGACCGAGTACGAAGGCCGCTCGCTGCGCTTCAAGGTCATCGAGATCAACCGTCGCCGTAACCGCGTCATCCTCTCGGAGCGCGCTGCCGTCCAGGAATGGCGCGCCGAGCAGAAGGATCGCCTGCTGGAAGAGCTGCAGGAGGGCGAAATCCGCTCTGGCCGGATTACGAGCATCCGATCATTCGGTGTGTTCGTCGACCTGGGCGGCGCTGATGGCCTGGCGCACCTCTCCGAGCTGAGCTGGGAACGCGATGTCGACCCGGAGACGATGTTCAGCATCGGCCAAACAATCGATGTCTACATCACCAAGATCGACAAAGAGTCCAAGAAGATTGGCCTCTCGGTCCGCCGCGCTTCGCCCGAGCAATGGGACGAAGTTGTGGCCAAGTTCGAGGTCGGCGACATCGTGCCGTCGGTCGTGACCAAGCTGGTCACGTTCGGCGCGTTTGCTCGACTCGAAGGTCCGGTCGAGGGTCTGGTCCACGTCTCGGAGCTGGCCGACCGGCGGATCACGCATCCGCGCGAGGTCGTGCTGGAGAACGACATCATCCCGGCGAAGATCGTGCGTATCGAGCGCGATCGTCACCGCCTGGGACTGTCGCTGCGACAGGCGCGTACTGACGCTGAGCGATTGGGTTGGATCTTCAACCAGGACGGCGGCATTGTCCGTCTGCCGGACGAGGTCGCCGAGCGCTTCAGCATCGAGCAAGAGTCTGCGCCGATCGCGCCGCCTGAGCCCGAGCCGACACCTGAGCAGCCTCGCAGTGCCGACGAGGCGCAACCCGAGGCCGCGGCCGAACCGGTTCGCGCCGTTTCGGCGATGCAGGAAGCGCTCGAGCGCGCCGGCGTCACTGAGCAGGACTTTGGCGGGAATCGCTAGGGAATCTCTCTTCGAGCTTCTGTCGATTGGTTTGCTCCCCCCTGCAAGGGGGAGCTCCCGCGGCGCGGGTGAGGGGTCCTCTGGGTGTTCAGCGTGGGATCCCCTTCGCCTTCGGCGCCTCCCCTTGCGAGGGGAAGGAATCACCAAAGGCACCCCCCTATTCGTGGCTCGATGAACGCAAACAGGAAGATTCATAGGCAGCCCGCTGCCCGAACGTTGGGAAATAACGGCGGATTGATCCGCTTTCGAACGACCCATGCTCTGATAAGCTGACCGTATCTCGCGAGCGGCCCGGCTGGAGTCGCATCGTGCACTGGAGACTGCCATGGCAGACCGATTTGACAAGTTCACCGAACGCGCTCGCCGCGTTTTGACCCTTGCCCAGGAAGAAGCCCAGCGCTTCAACCACAACTACATCGGCACCGAGCACCTGTTGCTCGGACTGGTGCGCGAGGGCGATGGTGTCGCCGCCAAGGTGCTTTCCAATCTTGGTGTCGAGCTGGGCAAGGTTCGTTCTGCGGTTGAGTTCATCATCGGTCGCGGCGACCGCGCCGTGCTCGGCGAGATCGGTCTGACGCCACGCGCCAAGAAGGTGATTGAACTGGCCGTCGACGAGGCGCGCCGGCTCAACCATCACTACATCGGGACTGAGCACCTATTGCTTGGACTTGTGCGCGAGGGCGAAGGCATTGCCGCCGGCGTGCTCGAATCGCTCGGTGTCAACCTCGAGCGGGTGCGAGCCGAGACCACGCGGATCCTCTCACAGAGCGGTCCAGCGACGGCTGGCGCCGGGGCGGGCGCGAGCAGCGGCTCGGGATCGCGTTCTGCGACTCGCACGCCGACGATCGACCAGCTCGGCTTCGACCTGACCGCCGCGGCACGAGCAGGCACGCTCGACCCGGTGATTGGCCGCTCCAAGGAGATTCAGCGCGTCGTCCAGATTCTCTCGCGACGCACAAAGAACAATCCCGTCCTGATTGGCGAGCCCGGCGTAGGCAAGACGGCCGTCGTCGAGGGACTCGCGCAGCACATCGCGTCGGGCGACGTGCCCGAGACGCTGCAGGGCAAGCGGCTGTTGACGCTCGACATCGGATCGCTGGTCGCGGGCACGAAGTATCGCGGCGAGTTTGAGGAACGACTGAAGAAGGTCGTCGAAGAAGTCAAGGGCGCCGGCAACTGCGTCCTCTTCATCGACGAGCTGCACATGCTGGTCGGTGCGGGCGCGGCTGAAGGCGCGGTTGATGCGGCCAACATTCTCAAGCCATCGTTGGCTCGCGGCGAGCTGCAGACCATCGGCGCAACGACGCTGGACGACTACCGCAAACACATTGAGCGCGATGCTGCGCTTGAGCGTCGTTTCCAGCCGATCGTCGTGGAGGAGCCGTCGGTCGAGGAGACCGTCGAGATTCTGCGCGGCATCAAAGATCGCTACGAAGAGCATCACAAGCTCGTCATCACGGACGAGGCGCTGGTCGCCGCGGCCGAGATGTCGTCGCGTTACATCTCCGACCGCGCGCTGCCGGACAAGGCGATCGACCTGATCGACGAGTCGGCGTCGCGCGTGCGCATCCGCCGCTCGTACACGCCGCCGTCGCTCAAGGAAGCGACTGTGGGGCTCGAGGGGATTCGCAAGGAGAAAGAGCAGGCGATCAACCAGCAGCAGTATGAGTACGCCGCCGACCTGCGCGACCGCGAACTCAAGCTGACGCAGCGGATCTCCGAGCTCGAAGAGGATCTTGACCAGCAGCGCGAACGCGATTCGTCGGACGTGCTGGCTGAGGACATCGCCGAGGTGGTCTCGATGTGGACCGGCATTCCGCTGGTGCAGATCGCGACCGAAGAATCAGAACGATTGCTGCGCATGGA
Organism: Dehalococcoidia bacterium; assembly: GCA_964291515.2. Lineage (GTDB taxonomy): Bacteria > Chloroflexota > Dehalococcoidia > Bin125 > Bin125 > Bin125. The sequence goes on along the minus strand of OZ219805.1, from coordinate 1,621,529 downwards.
GGAAGACCTCCACGAGCGCATCGTCGGCCAGGAAGAGCCGATCGTCGCACTGGCCAAGGCTGTGCGTCGAGCCCGCGCGGGCCTCAAAGACCCGCGTCGGCCTATCGGCGTGTTCATGTTCCTTGGACCGACCGGCGTTGGCAAGACGGAGCTGGCGCGCGCCCTGGCCGACTTCATGTTCGGCTCGGACGACAACATGGTTCGACTGGATATGTCGGAGTTCATGGAGCGTCACACCGTCGCACGACTGGTCGGTGCGCCTCCAGGCTACGTCGGCTACGACGATGGCGGTCAGTTGACCGACACCGTGCGACGCAAGTCCTACTGCCTCATCCTGCTCGATGAGATCGAGAAGGCGCACCCCGAAGTCTTCAACATGCTGCTCCAGGTCTTCGACGACGGTCATCTGACCGACGCCAAGGGTCGGCGTGTGGACTTCCGCAACACGATCATCATCATGACCTCGAACGTCGGCTCCGACCTGATTCGCCGCGAGTCTGCGATTGGGTTCTCGACCGTCAATGACGACGAACAGTCGGAAAAGCAGCGCTACGAGAAGATGAAGGACAAGGTCCTTCAGGAGATGAAGCGCGTCTTCCGCCCCGAGTTCCTCAACCGCGTCGACACGACGCTGGTCTTCCACCCGCTGAGCCGGGCGCACATCCGCAGCATTGTCGACATGATGCTGAGCGAGGTGGATTCCCGGATCAAGGAGAAGGAAGTCCTGCTCGATGTGACCGAAGGGGCGCGTGACTGGCTCGGAGAGAAGGGCTATGATCCGGTCTTTGGAGCCCGACCGTTGCGCCGGGTGATCCAGGAGCGGCTTGAGGACTCGCTTTCCGAGGCGTTGCTGCGCGGTGACTTCCGGGCCGGCGACACGATACGCGTTAACCTCGTCAAGGAGCTCAACGAGAACGGCGCCGAGGAAGAGATGCTGCACTACGAGCGGATCGAAGGCCTCTCGCGAGCCGAAGAGATCGCGGCCGAGGTCGAAGCTGCCGCCGAGGAAGCCTCCAGCGACGAGACAGGCGAAGAAGAAGGCGAAGCGGTCGCCACTTCCTGATCCGCCAACTCATCAGTTAGCCAACTGATCCGTTAGCCAACCGGGCGCCCCTCAGCAATGAGGGGCGCTTTGCGTAGCAAGACGGAGACGTTATCAACAGTTGGTCAATGGACTGGACCGCGGCGTGCGTCGTCTTGCCAGGCGAGGACGCTTTGCAGCAGGCCCAGGCCGGCGAAGAAGACCAACAGCGACGAATTGCCTGTGCTGATGAACGGTAAGGGGATGCCGGTCACGGGAATCAGACGGATGTTGATGGCGACGTTGATGAAGACCTGGATCGCGATGATCGCCAGCAGTCCGACGGCGAGGAACTGGCCTAGTGGCTCGCCTGCTTTGTTGGCTACCCGAAGCATGCGGAAGAGGAGCAGCAGGAACAGAGCAAAGAGCGCCATGGCGCCTACGAAGCCCAACTCTTCGCTGAGCACGCTGAAGATGAAGTCGGTGGTCTGGATGCGGACGAAGTCAAGTTGTGTCTGCGTGCCCTCGGTCAAGCCCTGTCCCCAGAGCCCGCCCGAGCCGACCGAGGTCTCGGCCTGAATCACGTTGAATCCCGCGCCCTGTGGATCGGACTCCGGATCGATGAATGCACGGATGCGGTCGCGCTGGTAATCCTGGACACCGGCGGCGAGCCCCACGGGTATCAGACACATGCCGATCGCGGCCAGAGTCGCGTAGTGTCGGAGCCTGGCTCCGGCGAACAACGTCATCACCAACCAGAGCGCCATAAAGACGACCGCCGAGCCGGCGTCTGGCTCGACAAAGACCAGCGCCGCCGGCAACACGGCGATGCCGAGGGAGAGCAGGAAGATTCTGAACTCCTGTAGGCGATCGCGATAGTCGGTGAGGAACTTCGCCAAACCGATGATCGTCATCAGCTTGCCGATCTCCGACGCCTGAACGACAGTGAAGCCGAGATCAAACCAGCGCCGCGAGCCGAATTCTTCGCTTCCGACGAACAGCACTGCGACCAGCACGATGATTCCGAAGCCGTAGGCGAGCCAGCCGAGGGCGTCGATCAACCGGTAGTCGATGCGGGTCATCGCAACCATCAGCACCGCGCCGACCAAGGCGAAAATGATGTGCCGCTGGACGGCGCTGGACAAGACGATTCCCTCCGCTCCTCGCGGCAGAGAGGCGGAATAGATCACCAGCGCCCCATATCCGGCCAGAGCGAGGGCCGCGATCAGGATCACCGGATCAAAGTGCCGCCACGAATGTCCGACCATCAGCGCGACCTCACATGAATCTCACTGTGGATGACGCTTGAGTTCATCGCGACCGCTCGCGAATTGCCTCGTAGAGCCGTTGGTCCTCTTCCTCGGTCAAGGCGATCCTGGCGTACGGAGGAGGGAGTGCTGTCGAGAGTGCGCCCGTCGTCTCGGCCCAGGCTCTGAGGATCTCACCGCCGGCGCCGGCGGCCAGGTATCCGGCTGAGAACTCAAAGAAGACGACCATCGCGATTTGCGGGTCGTCGAATGGAGCGAATGCGATGAACCAGCCGTGTGTTGGTCCTTCTTCCTCGCCCGACACTGCCGTGCCGGTCTGGTTGAACTCGGCCGTGCCGGTCTTACCAGCGATCAGCATCTCAGGAAGTTCGACCAGTGCGTCGTGACACGTACCGGCCAGCGTGCAGAGCGCCATGCCCTCGCGGACGATCCTGAGGATTTCAGGATCGACGTCAACCTGGTTGCGCACGACGGGTTGCCAGGGCTGCACGACATTGCCATTCGTGTCGATCAGTTCGCGCACGACTCGTGGTTCGTAAACCGTGCCGCCATTGGCGATTGCAGCAGTGGCGACGGCCATTTGCAGCGGTGTGACGGTCGTGAATCCCTGACCGATAGCCATGTTGTAGGTGTCACCGTCTCGCCACTCTTCCCCGAATGCCTCCAGCTTTTGCTGGGCTGAGGTGATCAGTCCGGCTGCTTCTCCCTCCAGATCGACGCCAGTCTGGGTGTCGAAACCCAACTCACGAGCCCACATCGCCAGTGCCTCGTTACCTGCGCCTTCAAACTCGACATCTCCGGCGACGATGCCTTCATCGGCCAGCGCATCGAGTCGCTCCTGTTCGCTGGGATGTCGGGGAGGATTTTCCGGGTTGCGGTACGGCTCGCCGCCGGCGACGTAGTAGAAGTACACGTTCGAGGACTCGGCCAGCGCCGTGCGAATGTTGTAGACCCCTTGCGTCGTGTCGCCGAATCGGTAAATGATGCCCGGAGTCAGTTCGTTATGAACCTCCAACACGCCAGGCGAGTAGATCCTGGTCTCGGGTGTGATCGCGCCTTCGGCCAGCCCGGCGACCGCCGTCACGATCTTGAAGATTGATCCGGGTGGAAACTGGTCCTGGATCGAGTGGTTGATCAATGGTTGCCCCGGGTCCTCGAGCAGTGTCTGGTACTCGGCTGTCGTGATCTCCTCGTAAATGTTGACGTCGTAGTTGGGCACGGAGACCATCGCCAGGACTTCGCCTGAGTTGACATCAAGCACGACCGCCGAGGCGAACAATGACGCCCCCTGGTGTTCCAACAGGATCTCTTCGACCCGTCGCTGGAGGTCGATGTCGATGGTCAGCACTGCGCTCAGGCCCGGCGTTGGCGGACGATTATCGAGGGTGCGCAGAATATTGCCGACGGCGTCGACCTCGACGAGTTGCCGCCCTGCCGTGCCTCTGAGTTGGCGTTCGTAGGCGGCCTCAATGCCGGTCCGTCCAATCTGATCGCTGTACAGGTAGCGAGATTCGGATAGCTCTTCGTATTCCTCCTCCGAGATCTGGCCGACATAACCAAGAATGTGCCCGAGCAGCCGACCGTGGTCGTAGCGCCGAGTTGAGATGGTGTCGACCTGCACGCCGGGCAACGTCGAGCGACGTGAAGTGACCTCGATGACCTGTGCCGGAGACGGATCGTCATCGATCAGCAGCGGCAGGAACGGGTCGTTCGAATACTTGCGTTCCCAGATTTGCTGTTCAATGTCCCAGGCGCGGACATCGAACAGTACAGCCAGTTCTTCCGACACACTCTTTACTTCGTCGTCGGAGATGTCCGCCGAGACTAATGTGATCCGATATATGTGGGCGTTTTCGACCAGCAAGTTGCCGTTTGAGTCGTAGATCAACCCTCTGGAGGGTGCAATTTCGATTGTTCGTACACGGTTGCTTGCGGCTCTCGCGACGAACTCGTCGTGGCGCAGAATTTGCAGCCGGACCAGTTGCACGGTGAGGATGCCGAACAGCAACAGGATGAATCCACCCAGCACCCAGACTTTGGCGCGGACGGGAAACCCTTCGCCGTGCTCGATGTGCTGCGAGTACTCGCGTGCAACGCCTGCCGACTTGCCCGGTCGTGGTCGCCGTTGCATTAGAAGCCGGCCGATCGCGATGGTACGGACACTGCAGCGGCGCCTGACGTGGGGATCCTCACAAACCAATAGACGACGGCGCCGAGCATCATGTTCCCCAGGACCCCACCCAGCATGATCGTGCGCAACGCTGCCAGCCAGTTGACGCCGGTCGTTGTCAGTTCAACGGCGATTGCGTGCGCCGTGAAGTGCAGGATTGACGCGGCGCCGATCAACACAATCGTCATCGCCCATTCCAGCGCTATCGGAGCAGGGCCTCGGTCAACTGACCTGGCGCGCCAGGTCAGCGCGGCCAGGCCGATTGGCGCTAACGCTGCGACCGATTCGGGCATGCCTTGAAATGCGAGCAGTCCGAGCCCGATCCCGGCCAGCGGGATCATCACCAGCGTCTCGCTCGGTGGTCGGACCATCGCCCAACAACAGAGCACGACCAGCACCACCTGAGGCCCGACGCCAAAGATGCCAAATGAAGAACTGGTTGAGGTCTGAAAGACCACCAGGACGAAGAGGCCTCCGAGTAGCAAGACCCAACGGATGACGCTCACTGCTTACCCTCCGTCAGCGTCCGTTGTTTCCGGGCTGAGAATTGACAGGTCGGGTGGTGGAATCGTGAGCTGGACGAGCACCTGCTCGAGCTGATCGAGCGGTGCGATCGGATCGAGCACGACGTAGCGGAAGGCGTCCTGGACCGTGCCCTCCGCCGCTGAGACGCGGCCAACCGGCAGACCCTGCGGCAGTTGCCCGTCAAGCCCGGAGGTGACGAAGATGTGACCCAACTCGACCTCGGACTCCCACGGGATCCGGATTTCCAGATGACCCAGCGTGTCGCCGGTGGCGACGACCTCGCTGCGCGATTGCTGGTGCAAGACCCGGACGGCGCTGTCGGGATCGGTGATCAGGCGGATAAACGAGGTGTGTGGACGGACATCATAGATTTGCCCGATCAGCGTGCCACCAGCAGCGAGCACCGGTAGGCCGACCCGGATTCCGTCATTCGATCCGCGGTCGATGCCGATCACCGTGCGCAGTCCGGTCAGGTCTCTGGTTGTGACATTCGCGGTGATCGTGACGGCATCGGTCTCGGCCTGGACCTCCAGCAGCGCCTGCCGGGCTCGGACCTGGATCTGTTGCTCACGCAGGCGCGAATTGTCAGCTTCGAGTTGTTCAATTCTCGAACGCAGCGCTCGATTCTCGGAGTTCAGGCGGCCGAAGTCATCGAGGTCTGACAGCAGATTGGCGATCGGCTCACCTGCCTGACGGAACGTTCGCTGGACAGGATTGAGTGCGGATGCAGCCTGATCTTCGATTGTGGCAGCCCAGCCAACCAGTCCCAACAGGGCCAGTGCGCCGACCACGAGTGCGATCACCAGCACCCAGCGAATGCGCGCTCCGAGTAGTCGAACCAGTGCGCCGAATATTGGCACGAGCACCTGCCAATCGCATTCGCGGCGCTAGCGCCGCCCGGCCAACACCTGACCATCGGTCGCTGCGAGCGCGCGTGTCTCGGTGAGCGCCTCAGCGCAGCCGCGAACGACGCAGGTGAGGGGAGCATCCGCCTTGTAGACGGGGAACTTGGTCTCTTGCGACATGCGTCGATCTAGTCCGGGCAAGTATGCCCCGCCGCCGGCGAGCGCGATGCCCTGCTGCATGATGTCGGGAATCAACTCCGCCGGCGTGATCTCCATGGTCTTCAGCACGGCGTCCATAATCGAGGAGACTGCCGAAGAGATTGCATCGCGTAACTCGACCGTCGTCACCGTGATTACCTTGGGCATGGAAGTCGAAAGGTCGCGGCCACTCAGGGTGACGTCGCGTTCCTCTTCCAACGGGAAGGCCGACGCGCCAGCGATTTTGATTTTCTCGGCCGAAGCCTCGCCGATCTGAACGTTGTGGACCTGGCGCGCATAGGTGATGATCGCCTGGTCAATCTCGTCGCCGGCGACGCGGGTCGAGGTGCTGACGACCATGCCGCCCATCGAGCAGACGGCGACTTCAGTGGTGCCACCGCCGATGTCGACAACAATGCTGCCAGTGGACTCGAAGATCGGCAGGCCGGCGCCGATCGCCGCTGCCATGGGTTCTTCAATCAGATGCACGTCTCGAGCGCCGGCCGAGCGCGTGGCTTCGAAAATGGCGCGCTTCTCAACCTCGGTCGCGCCGCCGGGGATGCCGACCATGACACGCGGTCGTCCAATGCCGATCCCGCTGCGTTGCAGCGCCTCGTGGATGAAGTGATTGAGCATTCTCGAGGTGACGTCGAAGTCGGAGATGACGCCGTCGCGCAAGGGTCTGGTCGCGACGATGTGCGCAGGCGTGCGCCCGACCATCGTCTTGGCCTGCTTGCCGATCGCGAGCACTGAGTTGTCGATCCGGTTGATCGCCACGACCGAGGGCTCGTTGACCACGATTCCGCGACCGCGCACGGACACCAAGGTGTTGGCGGTGCCCAGGTCGATGCCCACATCAGGCGAGAATCGTCGGGCCAACCAGCCGAACGGGGACCAACCCATCAGGACTCCTCAGGATCCGGCAACGTGTGTGCCGAACGATAGGGCGCGCTGGACAGCGATGCGCACGCCTCGCGGCGCCGAGTCGACATAGATCAGCGTACCCGTTAACCCCTCGATACCTGTACTAGCAGAACGTCAATTGGCCTCGGAAGGTTCCGCTTCCGTCAACCAGACCGAGACCAGAGATGGGTCTTGCATCACCGTCACCAGGCGGTCTTCATCCCAGATCGGCAAGCCCAACGCTTCTGCTTTCTTGCGCTTGGATCCGGCCGCTTCGCCGGCGAACAGCACTGTCGTGTTCTTGCTCACCGACGAGCCAACGCCGGCACCCAGCGACTTCAATCGGGCTTCAGCTTCTGGTCGAGTCATCTCCGCGAAGCGTCCGGTGAGGACGAAGCGATAGCCCTCCAGTGGCCTTTCGGCGGGCTCCTCGTCAGTTCGTTGAATCTCATCCTCGACGCCTGCCGCTTGCAGGCGATGCACCAGCGACCAGTTCTCGCCATCCATGGCCCAGTCGACGATGCTCTCAGCGATGATTGGACCGACGCCGTCGACGTCGGCCAACGCTTCCCTCGGAGCGAGCAGGATCGCGTCCAGCGAGCCGAACTCCTCGGCAAGCAGGGTCGCATTCTCGCTGCCCACATGTCGGATGCCGAGTCCGACCAGGAGGTACGCCAGCCCACGCGACTTGCTCGCTTCTATCGCGCCAAGGAGGTTTTCGATTCGCTTGCCGGCCTCGTAGAACTCCTCGCCGCCCCGCTTGACCTTTTGTCCCAGCGAGGGAATTCGCCCCAGTACCTCTCGCTTGCCTGGCAAGCTGTAGATGTCGGCTGCGTCTTGAACAAGCTCAAGTTTCAAGAGCAAGGCAATCTGTCGTTCACCGAGACCGCGAATGTCCATCGCGCCACGGCTGGCGAAATGCTCGAGACTGCGTTGCAGGATCGCAGGACAGGACCGATTCGAGCAGTAGTGCATGGCGTCGTCTGCATCTCGCACGGTGTCGAACCCGCAGACAGGACAGGTCTCGGGCATCGTCCAGGGAACGGAGTCGTCCCTGCGGCGCTCGAGCACCGGTCGGACGACCTGCGGGATGACCTCGCCCGCTCGTCTGATGACGACCGTATCGCCCTCGCGGATGTCCTTGCGGTGGATATCGTCGAGATTGTGCAGGGTCGCGTTGGTCACCTGGACGCCGCCGACGCGCACGGGTTTCAAGCGGGCGTAGGGATTGATGCTGCCGGTGCGACCGACGTTGACGAGGATCTGCTCGACGACCGTCGATGCCTCCTGCGGCGGGAACTTCCAGGCGATCGCCCAGCGCGGCTCGCGTCCGACGATGCCGAGGTCGGCCTGCAGTCCTAGATCATCGACCTTGACGACCACGCCGTCCATCTCAAAGGCCTGCGTGTCCCGTCGCTCCGTCCATCGCTCGCAGGCGGAAAGCGCGTTGTCGATGCCATCATGCCGGGCTGCCTCAGGCGTGGTGGGGAAGCCGAACTCGGATAGCCAAGCGAGTGTTTCCCAGTGCGTGTCGGGGGTGATGGCGTCGTCGCACCAGCCGAGTTGGTAAATGCCGATGTTGAGCGGTCGGGTCGCGGTGATCGAAGCATCCTTCTGTCTGACCGAGCCGGCTGCCGCGTTGCGAGGATTGGCGTAGAGCGTGAGCGGGGCGCGACCTTCGGCAAGGCGCTCTTCGTTAGCGAGGGCGATTTCTGCGTTCATCGCGTCGAAGCCTGTCTTGGGCATGTAGACCTCGCCGCGGACCTCGAACAAGGGCGGAGGGTCGCCCTCCAGTTGGTTGGGAACCGCGTCTATCGCTCGGAGGTTGGCTGTGACATCTTCGCCAGCGCGACCGTCACCGCGTGTGGCGGCCTGGACCAGGCGGCCGCGTTCGTAGACGAGGGCAATGGCGAGGCCGTCGATCTTGGGCTCGGTGACGAATGCCCATTCCTCGCGGTCCAACAGAACGGCCGCTCGCTGCTGCCAGCCACGCAGTTCCTCGGCGTCAAATGCGTTGCCCAACGAGAGCATGCGCCGGCGATGCTCGACGACGGCAAACGTGCGGCCCGGCGGAGCGCCAACTGTCTGGGTGGGGCTATCGCTCGAGGCCAGTTCAGGGAAGTCCGCTTCCAGGCGTTGCAGCTCGGCGAACAGGGCGTCGAATTCGGCGTCGCTGATTTCGGGCGAATGCTGTGCGTGGTAGAGATGGTTGTGCCGCAGGATTTCGGCGCGCAGTTGCTCGACCCGGTCGCGGGCTGCGATCTGTTCAGCGTCGCCGGAGGCGTGTGGAGTTGACATCGGGTTCACTATAGAAAGGGAAGGCGGGCCAATCCTACTGATACGCTCAGCCCGTGAGCGATCCTGATTTGGCCGATCTTGACGTAATCATCCTCGACTATGGCGCGGGCAACCTGCGCTCGGTCGTCCGCGCCGTCGAACGAGTTGGCGCGAAGCCTGACGTGGCGTCTGTCGCGGCTGCAATGGACGAAGCGGACGTGGTGATTTTGCCTGGCGTGGGCGCGGCTGCGGACACGATGCATAATCTGCGCGAGTTGCGCTTGATTGAGCCAATTCGCGAATACATCGCTGCCGACCGTCCGTTCCTCGGCGTCTGCATGGGACTGCAGGCGCTGATGACCGTCTCGGAAGAGGGCGGCGAGCATCCTTGCCTCGATGTACTCGAAGGCCGCGTCGTTCGTCTGCCGGAGGGTCGCAAGATTCCCCATATGGGCTGGAATCGGGTCGAGCAGCGACGTCCGACGCCGCTCTTCGACGGCATTCCCGATGGCTCGCACTTCTACTTCGTCCACTCCTACTTCTGCGACATGGCGCAGCCCGAAGACGTGGTGGCGGTCGCCGACTACGGCACCGATGTCACGGCGGTCGTGGAGCGCGGGAAGCTGACGGCGACTCAGTTCCACCCGGAGAAGAGCGGTGCGTACGGTCTGCGGATCTATCGTAACTTCCTGCTCGAGCACTCCGGCAGTGGAGTATCGAGATGACGCCCAACATGATTGACGTGTTGCCCGCGATCGATATCCGCGGCGGACGCTGCGTGCGACTGGTTCAGGGCGACTACGAACGCGAGACCGTCTTCGACGACGATCCGACTGCGCCGGCGCAGCGCTGGATCGACGAAGGCGCCGAGATGCTGCATGTGATCGATCTCGACGGTGCGCGCGAAGGTCGCGCGGCCAACGCGGAGTTCGTCGAGCGGATCGCAGCTCTGGGCAAACCGTTGCAAGTTGGCGGAGGCATACGCAATCTCGACACGGTCCGCCGCTACATCGATGCGGGTGTGTCGCGGATCATTGTTGGAACGGCTGCCGTCACTGACCGTGGTTTTCTACGCGATGCGGTCGATCTCTGTGGCGATGCGTTGACGGTGTCAGTCGACGCCAAGGGCGGGCGGGTGGCGCTCAACGGTTGGACCGAGGCATCGGAGCTACCTGCCGTCGCCCTGATTCCGCAGCTTGAAGATCTCGGTGTGCGACGATTCATCTACACAGACATCGCCTCCGACGGGATGCTCGGCGGCCACGACGAGGCCGAGTTCGCCCGTGTGGCCGGGGTCGCCCGATCGCCGGTGATCGCCGCCGGCGGGATTGCGCATCCGATGCAAATCCGCCGCCTCGCCGCCAACGGCGCAGCCGGCGTCGTGCTGGGACGAGCGCTGTACGACGGGCGGCTGCGACTGGCCGAAGCATTCGAGGCAGCCGAAACGGGAATGCGCGAGCGGACATGCTGACGAAACGAATCATCGCCTGCTTCGACGTCGACGCCGGCCGTGTGGTCAAGGGGATCTCATTCGTTGAGTTGCGCGATGCCGGCGACCCGGTTGAGCTGGCGGCGCTCTACGACCACGAGGGCATTGACGAGTTGGTCTTCCTCGATATCACCGCCTCGCACGAAGATCGCAACACAGTCGTCGACATGGTTCGTCACACCGCCGACCGCGTGTTTATCCCGTTCACCGTGGGCGGCGGGCTGCGCTCCGATGATGACATGCGCTTGATGCTTGAGTCGGGTGCGGACAAGATCACGATCAACACTGCCGCCGTCGAGCGTCCAGAGCTGATCTCCGAGGGTGCGCATCGCTTCGGATCACAGTGCATCGTTGTGGCAATCGACGCACAGACGGAAGCCGATGGATCGATGCAGGTGTACACCCATGGAGGTCGCCGGCCGACCGGTATGGATGCGGTCGCGTGGGCCCAGGAAGTGGTCGAACGTGGTGCTGGTGAGATCATGCTGACTTCGATGAACACCGACGGTCACCAGGACGGATATGACCTTTCGTTGACTCGAGCAGTGTCGGATGCCGTCAGCGTGCCGGTGATCGCCTCGGGCGGCGCAGGAAACGCGCAGCACATGATCGATGCGATCACGGAAGGCCATGCGGACGCCGTACTGGCCGCCTCGATCTTTCACTTTGGCACCCACCCGATCATGGATGTCAAACGGCAAATGCAGGCCGCCGGCATCCCCATCCGAATGGAACACGCGGACTATGACGACGTCCTCTGAATCTCCCACTAGCGACGTGCCCGAGCTGAAGTACGACGCTGACGGCCTGATCCCGGCCATCGTCCAGGATGACGCGAGCAACGACATCCTGATGTTGGGTTACATGAATGCGGCGTCAGTACAGATGACCCTGGACAAGCAGCTCGTGACGTTCTGGAGCCGCAGCCGCCAGGAGTACTGGACCAAGGGCGAGACCAGCGGCAACGTGCTCGAGCTGGTCAGCATTCGCAAGGACTGTGATGTCGATGCGCTGCTGGTACGCGCCGTGCCACACGGCCCGACCTGCCACACCGGGAACCGCTCCTGCTTCTATCGCGATCTCGGCGAGGACTAAGCCCAAGCTTGTTCAGCTAGAGTGTCGAGTGGTAAACAGAAATGTTGACATCAACAGTAGTGTTGACTAAGGTGTGCTTGTGAAGACCTCGGAGCTTCGCCGCTGGCTCCAGAAACGGGGTTGCACGTTCCAAACTCACAAGGGCGGGAGCGGCCATGTGACCGTCCGCCTCGGTCGGCGCACCAGTCAATTGCCCACACACGGGGGACGCAAGGAGCTGGGTCCTGGACTGGTTGCGAAGATCAAGAAGGATTTGGATCTGAAATGATGCTCTCCTATCCACTCATCCTGGAAGAGGACGGGGACACGCTGCTCGTCACTTCGCCAGATTTTCCAGAGTTGACCACGTTCGGTGAGGATCGCGAAGAGGCGCTCGCTCGGGCGGTGGATGCGCTTGAGGAAGCAGTCGCCGCTCGGATGCACAGCCGCCTGGATATCCCGTCACCATCGACCGGCTCTGTACGCGCAACCTTGCCCACATTGACCGCGGTCAAAGTGATGCTCTACCAAGGCATGCGAGATCGAGGAGTCGGCAAGGCTGAGTTGGCTCGGCGATTGGGCTGGCACCTGCCGCAAGTCGACCGAGTGCTCAACGTCCAGCACCATTCACAACTCGAGCAGATGGACTCTGCGCTCGGGGCGATTGGTCTTCGTCTCGACGTGACCACGTACGAAGTTCCTTCGGCGACACCGGCAGTCGCGGAAGACACACCGCTTTATCCCTAGCTGAGGGGTTGGTTGAGTTTCCCGCCGGAGACGTTCAGGGCGTGTTAGTTTTCTTCGTCCAGCATGCCGTAGCGGCGGCGGAATCGCTCGACGCGGCCAGCGGTGTCGACGATGCGCTGCTCGCCCGTGAAGAATGGGTGACAGATCGAACAGATCTCGATCCGGATTTCGGACTTGGTTGCGCGCGTCTCCCAGGAGTTACCACAGCCGCAGGTGATCGTCGCGTCAACGTATTCGGGGTGAATTTCAGCCTTCACGCGCCCACCTCCTCGAGCTCGGCAGGAATCACCGAGACCTTCTTGCGTCGTCCGCGTGCGTAGGGCGCGAACTTCACCGTGCCGTCGGACAGAGCGAACAAGGTGTGATCGCGACCGACGCCGACATTGTCGCCCGCGTGGATGCGCGTGCCGCGCTGACGGACGATGATTCCGCCGGTGCGCACGACCTGGCCGTCGAACAGTTTGACGCCGAGCCGCTTCGCATTGCTGTCGCGACCGTTACGCGACGAGCCAACGCCTTTCTTGTGAGCCATGACGCTCTCCCTACTCTTCTGAGTCTTCAGTCTCGGCGGATGTTGCCGCAACGTTGGCAGTTTCATCAGCCGTTTCGTCAGTGGCTTCAATCGCCGCCTGAGCCGATGGTTGCACCCGCTCTGGAGCGGTCCAGCTCTGGTCGCCCAGGTTGACGGCATTGACCAGCACCGAGGTCTGCAACTGCCGATGTCCGCGGACTCGGCGATACCGAGTCTTGTTCTTGTACTTGAAGACAGTGATCTTGCGACCGCGTCCCTGCTCAAGGATCTCGCCGGTGACACTGGCTGACTCAACAATGGGAGAGCCGATTGACAGTTCGCCTTCGCCGTTGACCAGCAGGACATCGTCAAACGTCACCGGATCGCCCGCATCGCCGTCGAGGCGTTCCAGCTTGATTCGCTGGCCGGGCGACACCCGGTACTGTTTTCCGCCGCTGCGAATCACGGCATACACGTCGGACACATCAGTGGGCATAGCTGTCTCGCATCGATCTCAAGCTGATCGGATCGTTATTCCTGAAGTATCTAGCCTAGCCAGCCGCTGTCAGGCGTCAAGCGACTAACAAACACATCGCGCTGAGCTGGCTCGCAGAGCTGACCCGGCGCAGGGATCGCAATTAGTCGAGGGAGCTCCGATTCTGGTTGCCGCCCCAGGCCAGTCCCGGCTTCGGCGGCATCAGTGGCTCACGTTCCTCGCCCGCTTCTCCATCGGAAGAGGTAGGTGGTGGAGCGGTTGGCTCAGGCGCAGGAGGTGGAGGCGTCGGCTTGGGCACTGCCTGACCTGGTTGCCAGGCCAGGATGGCGCGCAGGTCGTCGCCCTCGAGCGTTTCGATATCCATCAGCCGCGTCGCCAGCAGATCCAACTGCTCGCGATTGCGACGCAGGATGGTCCGCGCACGGTCGCGCGCACGGTCGATGATCTCGCGCAGTTCTTCATCAATCTGCTCTGCAACCATTTCGGAGTAGTCGCGCTGCTCGGAAATGTCACGGCCCAGGAACACCATCGATTCCTTCTTGCCGAACGTGCGAGCTCCCAGGCGTTCGGACATGCCCCACTGCGTGATCATCGCACGGGCGATCTGCGTGACCTTGCTCAGGTCGTCGTGTGCGCCGGTCGTCATTTCGCCAAAGACGATCTCTTCAGCGGCATGCCCGCCTAGCGCCGATGACATAAAGCCCTCGTAGTAGGATTTGCCGGCCAGCCGGTGCTCCGACTCGGGCAGGTAGCGGGTGTATCCACCGGCCATGCCGCGTGGGACGATGGTCACCTTGTGTACAGGATCGTGTCCGGGAATGTGCGAGGCGACGAGCGCGTGACCCGCTTCGTGGAACGCCACGACTTCCTTCTCGCGTCCGACCAGTAACCGGGACTTGCGCTCCGGGCCGGCCATGACGCGGTCAACGGCCTCTTCGACTTCGGCCTGCGTGATGTGCTTCTTCTGCCGGCGTGCAGCGAGAATCGCCGCCTCGTTGAGCAGGTTGGCCAGTTCGGCTCCGGAGAATCCGGGTGTCTCTTTGGCGATCGTGTGCAGGTCGACCTCTTCGGCCAGCGGCTTTCCGCGCACGTGGACATCGAGGATCGCTTGCCGACCCTTGACGTCGGGTGCGTCCAGGACGACGCGACGGTCGAATCGGCCAGGTCGCAGCAGGGCGGGGTCGAGGATGTCGGGCCGGTTGGTCGCTGCGACAACGATCACGTTGGTGTTCGTGTCGAATCCGTCCATCTCGACCAGGATCTGGTTCAGGGTTTGTTCGCGCTCGTCATGCGAGCCGCCGACCCCGGCGCCGCGCTGGCGGCCGACAGCGTCGATCTCGTCGACGAAGACAATGCAGGGCGCGTTGCGCTTGGCCTGCTCGAAGAGGTCCCGCACTCGGCTGGCGCCGACACCGACGAACATCTCAACGAACTCGGACCCGGAAATCGAGAAGAAGGGCACGCCAGCTTCACCGGCGACGGCGCGGGCGATCAGCGTCTTGCCGGTGCCAGGAGGGCCGACCAGCAGCACGCCGCGAGGAATCCGCGCACCGAGTGAGGCAAAGCGCTCGGGGAACTGGAGGAATTCAACGACCTCCTGCAGCTCTTCCTTGGCTTCGTCGCAGCCAGCCACGTCGTTGAAGGTGACTGAAGGGCGATTAGCTGTGACCAGGCGCGCCTTGCTCTTGCCGAACGACATCGCCTGCGACCCTTGACCCTGCGCCTGTCGCAGGAAGAAGAAGATCAGACCGAAAATCAGCAGGAAGGGGAGCAGGTTGAAGAACACGCTGGCGATGGTCGAACCAAAACCGCCGCCCGACCCGACTTCGACGTCGGGGAAGCCTTGTCCGCCGACATCAACACCCTCTCGGGAGAGGAATTCGAAGAAGTCAAACCCGGTCTCCGGCACGTTGGTCTGGAACGATTCCGCGCCGTCGCGATAGTCGAGTATGACCCTCGTCGAGGAGACCTTGATCGTCTCGATCAGCGCGGCCTGGTTCTCGATTCGGTCGAGCAAGGACTCCGTGCCGCCGGCCAGCGGGATTTCGTTCGAGCCGCCGCCCCGAGGGAAGACGGAAAAGACCACCACGATCAACACCACGAAGATCAGGATGTAGATTAGAAAGCTGCGCTTGAATCGTGAGCCACCCATCGACGCCGTCCCTCAAAAGCTGCGCAAACCGTCCACAGACGGCTGCGCCGGTTACCTGTTTAGACAGTTTCGAGCATATCGCAACGCCGCATAGATCAAGGTCAGGTGGTAGTCAATTTCCGGATCGCCAGCCGTATCGCCAGCCACGTCTCGAAACGTCAGCTCGACCACTCCTCCGCAGGTTGAGTCCGACCGAAGTTGCAGGTTCACGTGTCCGCGGCAATTCAACTCCAACAGCATTCCGAGTTGGGATACTGCGACTCGGGAACTCGCGCGACATAACACACTGCCCTACCCTAGCGACGTGACCGCACAACGTCCGACACGACGACGAGAGATGCATCACAGGCGCAACGGCGCTCAGGTCATCGTGGGAGTCGATGAGGTCGGACGCGGGCCTCTGGCCGGACCGATCGTGACTGCTGCGGTCTCATTGCCATTGGACAGCAGACCGAAGTGGTTGTCTGAGCTCCGCGACAGTAAGCAGCTCACTGCGAAGCAACGACAGCGACTCGCTCCCGTAATTCGCGAAGAATCCCTCTGCTGGGCAGTCGGCTGGGTGCATGCGGTCGAGTTGGACAGTCTCGGACTCGCCGCTGCCCTGCGCCTGGCATTTCGGCGCACGATTGAACAGCTTGGCGAGCCGCCTGATGTTGTTCTCGCGGATGGTCGCGACGATCTACGGCTGGCATATCCGACCGAGATGATCATCAAGGGGGACGCGAAGGTGTCCTCGATTGCCGCCGCGTCAATCATCGCCAAGACCGCTCGCGACGAGTGGATGATCGAACTGGACAGCCGATATCCCGGATACGGCTTTGCCAGGCATAAAGGATATGGCTCAGCCGAGCATTTACGGGCGTTACACGACCTGGGTCCGTGTCCCGAGCATCGACGATCGTTCGCACCCGTTGCCGCGCTCAGCCAACCGCAATTCGCTTTCGATGCCGCCGCCTCCTGACCGACCCCTGGATCGACGTCAAGCGCTCGGCGCTGCCGGTGAGAAATTGGCCGCCGTCTACCTCGAGGCGCGTGGCTACCGAATCGTTGAGCGCAACTATCGCAGGCGCTGGGGCGAGGCGGACATCATCGCGCTGGATCCCGACGGCACGCATGTGATCATTGAAGTGCGCAGCCGCAGCGATCGACGCTATGCGGTTGAGGCGGCGCAATCGGTCGGTCCGCGCAAACAACAGCAGCTTCGGCGACTCGCGCACGGCCTGATCTCGGAGCAGGAGACCGAGATCGATATCCGCGTCGATGTCATGGTCGTGGCGCCGAATCGCGAGGGCAAACTCGTCGTCGTGGCCCACATTGAGGACGCCATCGAAGATGGCCCGGTTGACGACTAAGCTGATGACAACGCCGGAGTTGGCTCACTGATTATGCCGATTTACGAGTACTACTGTTCCGATTGCGCCCGGACCGTTGAGGTCTTCCAGCGTCGCGTCCGCTCGGAGGCTGACCCGTTGCCCGGCTGTCCGGAGTGTCGCGGCGGCAACCTGCAGACCCGATTCTCGAGGTTTCGCTCGAAGACGGAACTGACCTTTCCCGGGTTCGACACGCTCGATGACGTCGACGCAGACGACCCGGAATCGGTCGCCGCCTGGCGCGAGTCCGCCGGCGCTTCGCCGGAGTTGCCGGCTGACCTTGCCTAGTTCACGCTCCCAGTCAGAGGAGGCCCCGCGTGCCAATCTATGAATACCGCTGTCAGCAGTGCGGCCACATCCAGGAGCAATTCCATCGGTCGCTGGAGCGTGCCGTTGTGCCCGCCTGTGAGTCCTGTCCATCGGACGAGATGGAACGGGTGATCTCTCGCTTCGCCACACCGAAGACCGAATCGCAGGTGCTGGAGCAATATGGCTCACCCGGTCCCGGTGCGGGCCCCGACGCCTACCGCGATCCTCGGCAGATCGGTCGTTGGGCGGAGGAGCGATTCGACCAGATGGGCGTCGAGATGCCCGCCGAAGCCAAGCAAATGATCGACGCCGCCCGAGATGGTGACTTGCCCGATCCGGTCAAGGACTTGTAGGGCCCCGTCCTCGTGACATAGCAGGAATGTGATCTGTTCACAGGGTGAGCCACAGCGAACGAGCGGCTGCCGGACTGCGGCCATGTAAAACACTTGAATTGCCGTGCCAAAACGGGAGCGATAGCCTGCCGATTGGTGGGCTGTCTGCCCGCCTGTCATCATCCGGGCGTCTTGCTCGTTTGTACCGGTATCCGCATGGGGTGAGTTGCACCTGAGAGGAACTGCATGGAAATCCTGATCTTCGCCATCATCGCCGCCGTCGTGGCGCTGGGCTTCGCGGCCCTGCGCGTGCGCGACGTCATGGCCGTCGATGAGGGCAACGACGTGATGAAAACCATCGCGCGGGCCATCCAGGCCGGCGCGTCGACGTTCCTCAAGCGTGAATACACCTTCCTGGCGGTCTTTGTCGCGGTCGTCTTCGTTGTCTTGCTGATCTTTATTGATTTCGACGTGCTTGGTAAGTTCGACGATGTCGTCCGCTGGACGTCGGTTTCATACCTGGTCGGCGCGGTTCTTTCGGCTTCTGCCGGCTACCTCGGTATGTTGATCGCCGTCCGCGCCAATGTGCGCACTGCGGCGAAGGCGCGTGAGGGGCTCAACCCTGCTCTGCGCGTCGCCTTTGGCAGCGGCACCGTCATGGGCATGACCGTCGTAGGACTCGGCTTGCTGGGACTCGTCCTGATGTACATCATCTGGGGGACGTACCAGCCGCTCGCTGGTTTCGCGTTCGGCGCTTCATCGATCGCCTTATTCGCTCGCGTCGGAGGCGGCATCTTTACCAAGGCCGCAGACGTGGGCGCTGACCTGGTTGGCAAGATTGAAGCTGGCATCCCCGAGGACGACCCGCGCAATCCCGCCACGATTGCTGACAACGTCGGCGACAACGTCGGCGATGTCGCCGGCATGGGCGCGGACCTGTTCGAGTCCTATGTCGGCTCGATGGTGGCGACGATGGCCCTGGCCGGTTCCGCCCTGGCCCTGTTCGGCCTGCCGGCAGGCGACGACCCGAATTGGAAGGACAACATATTCGTCTTGCCGATGCTGATTGCCGGAATCGGCATCCTCGCCGCAGTCCTCGGTACATTCCTGGTTCGCACCGGCGAAGAGGCCGATCAAGGCCGGCTGCTCTGGGCGCTGCGTGCCGGCGTCTTTGGCGCATCCGGACTCGTCCTGTTGGGGAGCGGGATCGCGATTGCCATTCTCGGCCTCGATGTCAACATCTTCTTCGCCATTCTGGTTGGCCTGGTCGCCGGCCAGATCATCGGGACGGTCACCGAGGGCTTTACCTCAACGGAGGGCTTCGCCCTACCTGGACGCCGATATTCACCAACCGTCAACCTTTCGGCTCAGGCAGAATCGGGGACGGGCCCGGTCATCATCGGGGGATTGTCGTTGGGCATGATGTCGACTGCCGTGCCGCTGATCACCATCGTCGTTGCGATCGTTCTCGCCTACGAACTGGGTGGCTTCTACGGTGTGGCCCTGGCTGCGGTCGGAATGCTCGCGCCGCTTGGCGTGACACTGGCCACTGACGCCTACGGCCCGGTCGCCGACAATGCCGGCGGCATCGCCGAGCAGGCCGGACTCGACCCGGAAGTGCGCGAGCGCACCGACGCGCTGGACCAACTCGGAAACACTACCGCAGCCACAGGCAAGGGTTTCGCGATCGGCTCCGCAATGCTGACCGCGCTGGCGCTGCTCGCCACATACGAGTTCACGATTCGCGCCGCCGGCGCTGAACCGCTGATCTTCAACCTGCTCGACAAGAACGTGATGATTGGCATCCTGATTGGCGCTCTCATGCCGTTCGTCTTCTCAGCCTTGTCCATGGGCGCTGTTGGACGCGCCGCGGAGGCCATGGTCCAGGAAGTTCGACGCCAGTTCCGCGAGATGCCGGGGATCATGGATGGCTCCCAGGATCCTGACTACGAGCGCGCGATCACCATCTCCACCGACGGCTCGCTACGCGAGATGATCCTGCCCGGGCTGCTCGCCGTAGTCGTGCCGATCTTCGTCGGCGCGGTGATCTCGGCCGAGGCGCTCGGTGGATTGCTGATTGGCTCGATCGCGGCCGGCGCGATGTTGGCCCTGATGATGGCCAACGCCGGCGGCGCCTGGGACAACGCCAAGAAGTACATCGAAGAGGGGCATTACGGCGGCAAGGGCTCCGACGCCCACTCGGCCGCTGTTGTTGGTGACACGGTCGGAGACCCGTTCAAGGACACGTCCGGACCGTCGCTCAACATCCTGCTCAAGCTGATGTCAATCGTCGCAGTGGTCTTTGGTCCGCTGTTCCTCTAGGAACGCATCAAAGAGGCTTCAGGCTGCACTCTCTCCCCCCTCTGGGGGGGGAGATGCGGCAGTTCACTTTCTCCCCCCTCCGGGGGGAGATGCCGCAGGCAGAGGGGGGCTCCCCGCCTGTCTCCCCTAATGGGAGTCGCCCGCACCCTGTCACTCCAGTGACATTTTTCGCTCCCCCGTCTCGGGGGAGAAGGGGAGTCAGGACGAAGCTCACTTCCTAGCTGTCTAGCTGTCCGACCGCCCATCCGTTGAGCGGCTGGCCCGCTCTCGCTCTGATTGCTCTCGGATTTGCTCCATGAGCGCTTGACCGGCGTTGCCGGTCGCGAGGATGGTCAACACCGCGCCGAGCAGTAGTCCCAGTAACAAACCGATCAGAAACCTCATAAGTCGCCTCCCCCATACGCTGATTTGACTATCACCATACGACCGCCGATAGCCCCTCCAGGAAGGCGCGCCCATGTCCACATCGACTGACTCAACCGACGTCTCGCTCGACACCCTCGTCTCGCTGTGTAAGCAGCGCGGCTTTGTCTTTCCCGCTTCCGAGATCTACGGCGGATTCGGTTCGACCTACGATTACGGGCCGCTCGGCGTTGAACTCAAGCGCAACGTCAAGGACCTCTGGTGGCGCTCTACCGTGCGCGAGCGCTCCGACGTGGTTGGCCTTGACTCGGCGATCATCCAGTCGCCGCGCGTCTGGGAGGCCTCAGGACACGTCCAGAACTTCCACGATCCAATGGTCGACTGCCTCGAATGCAAGGGACGTTTTCGAGCGGACCACCTCGAAGGCCCCGACTGCCCGACTTGCGGCGCATCCGAATCGTTCACGGACGCCCGCGAATTCAACCTGATGTTCCGCACCCAGGTCGGCCCGGTCGCCGAGGAAGGCTCCGAGGCCTATCTCCGACCCGAAACGGCGCAGGGCATTTTCATCAACTTTGAGAACGTCCTCACCTCGACTCGGCGGCGCTTGCCGTTTGGCATCGCACAGCAGGGCAAGTCGTTCCGCAACGAGATTACGCTGGGCAACTTCATCTTCCGCACGCGAGAGTTTGAGCAGATGGAGATGGAGTTCTTCGTCGCCCCCGACGAGTCCGACGAGTGGTACCAGCGCTGGATCGATCTACGCGAGCAGTGGTACACCGACTTGGGCGTCAACCCCGAGAACATCCGCCGCGATGTCCACCCGACCGAGAAGCTCTCGCACTATTCGGCCGGTACCACCGATCTGCAGTACAAGTATCCGTGGGGCTGGGACGAGCTTGAGGGCATCGCCAATCGCACCGATTTCGACCTGACGCAACACGGCGAGTCCTCGGGTAAGCGGCTCGAGTACTTCGATCCGCAGACCAACGAGCACATCGTCCCACACGTCATCGAGCCGGCTGCCGGCGTCGACAGAATCATGCTGGCACTGCTGTGCGACGCCTACACTGTCACGCCCGACGAAAAGGGCAACGACCGGACCGTTCTCGCCTTCCACCCAAAGGTTGCGCCGGTCACCGTCGCGGTGCTGCCGCTCTCGCGCAAAGAGCCCGTGGCCAACCTCGCACACGACGTGTGGTCGAACATCCGCCCCTTCTGGACGACGCAGTACGACGACACGCAGTCCATCGGTCGTCGCTACCGCCGCCAGGACGAAATCGGCACACCGCTCTGCGTCACGGTCGACTTCGATTCCCTGGAAGACGACTCAGTCACGATTCGGGATCGAGACACGCAGGAGCAGGTACGCGTCAGGATCGATGAGCTGGTCGATGTGCTCAGGGATCGGCTGGGGTTCTAAGGAGCTCCCACAAGACTCGAGTCCAGTCCCCCCTGTAGAGACCTTTGATTAACTTGCTCCCCCTCGCAGGGGGAGCTGTCGCGGAGCGACTGAGGGGGTCCGGCCGGCGCGGGCGCCAGATAGGACTTGGTGGAGCAGGACCCCCTCCGCCTTCGGCACCTCCCCCTGTAGGGGGAGGAAAGGGATTGCGCAAAGGTCTCCTTGCGCAGGGAATGGGAAACTGCGGGTGATCTCTGAGGAGCCTTGATCTGCGCGCAAGTGTCATCGAGGGGGCAAGTCTGAGAATGGCACAACGCACAACGCACAACAAAACGCCGCCGCTATGGATCTGCAACAGCGCCAAGCGCTATTCCAGAGCGACAGCGTTGTGCAGTGTCGTTGCCCCTGTTGCCCCGAGCTATGGGGCGAGTTCGGCCACCTTGGTGCGCGCGGCGTCGGGGTCGTCGAACCACTCCGCGTTGATCTCGGTGAAGGCTTGCCACTCGTCCGGCACGTCGTCCTCGGAGAAGATAGCGGTCACCGGGCAGGCCGGTTCGCAGGCGCCACAGTCGATGCACTCGTCCGGCGAGATGTAGAGCATGCGGTCGTCTTCATCTGCGTGGATGCAGTCCACCGGACAGACCTCGACACAGGACTGGTCCTTCACGTCGATGCATGGCTCAGCGATTACGTAGGTCATGAATCCATCCTCTCGTCCACTCAACCTGCGCGACGCCGCCACCGACGTTTTCGCGACTACCACACTACTTATAGGACGGCATTCCCCTCTTCGCAATAGCCAGATGAGTTTGCTGCAAACAATGACATTTATCTGTGAGAATGGCCTCTTGACCAGAGGCAACTTCTACGAGGCCGCGACCGCATCCGCTGGCGCGCGCCAACCATGCAGGGACAGCACATCGCGCAAGAATCGACCGGTAAACGAGCTCTCTACCAGCGCCACATCCTCTGGTGCGCCCTCCGCCACGACGCGTCCGCCGCGGTCGCCGCCCAGTGGTCCAAGGTCGATGATCCAGTCTGCGTTCTTGATCACGTCCAGATGATGTTCGATTACGACGACGGTGTTGCCGCCGTCCACGAGCTGTTGCAGGACCTGCAGCAGCGCCTCAACATCGAAGAACGACAGGCCGGTCGTCGGCTCGTCGAGCAGATACAGCGTTCGGCCCGTCGAGCGCTTCGACAGCTCGGTCGAGAGCTTAATCCGCTGCGCCTCACCTCCCGACAGCGTGGTCGCCGGCTGTCCCAGCTTGATGTAACCCAGGCCCACCGCCTGCAGCGTGCGCAGC
The DNA here is from genome assembly GCA_964291515.2 of Dehalococcoidia bacterium. Classification (GTDB taxonomy): domain Bacteria; phylum Chloroflexota; class Dehalococcoidia; order Bin125; family Bin125; genus Bin125. Next base: position 1,598,448 of record OZ219805.1, on the reverse strand, counting down.
TTGCGTGACACCGTGGGGTTGGCGTCGAACAGGACGGCCGCTTCGTCGACGGTCATGCTCAGCACATCGGCGATGGTGCAGTTCTTGTAGCGGATTTCCAGCGCTTCGCGGTTGTATCGATCGCCGTGACAGACCTCGCAGGGCACGGTCACATCGGGCAGGAATTGCATTTCGATGGTGTTGTAGCCGTCACCCTTGCAGGCCTCGCAGCGGCCACCCTTGACGTTGAACGAGAACCGGCCTGGCTTGTATCCGCGCATTCGCGACTCCGGCACCGAGGCAAAGAGGTCGCGCACCGGCGTGAACAGGCCCGTGTATGTCGCAGGATTCGATCGTGGCGTGCGACCAATCGGAGACTGGTCGATGTCAATCACCTTGTCAATCGAGTCCAGGCCCTGCAAGCCGCGCATCGCTCCCGGCCGTTGCCGAGCACCGTGCAACTGTTGGGCAGCCGACTTGTGCAGCAAGTCGTTGACCAGCGTGCTCTTGCCTGAGCCAGAGACGCCAGTGACGCAGATGAACGTGCCCAGCGGGAACTCAGCGTCGATACCGCGCAGGTTGTGTTCGGTCGCGCCCAGAACCTTCAGCACATCGCCATTGCCGGGCCGACGGACCGGCGGCATCGGAATGCTCCGCCGACCGCTGAGATAGGCGCCGGTCATCGACTCCGGGTGATCCATGATCGCCGACGGAGGACCCGCAGCGACGACGCGCCCGCCAGCTTCTCCTGCGCCAGGACCCATATCGACGATGTAGTCGGCAGCGCGCATCGTCGCCTCGTCATGCTCGACGATCAGCACTGTGTTGCCCAGGTCGCGCAGACGTTTGAGCGTCAGAATCAGCCGCTCGTCATCCAGCGGATGCAGGCCAATCGACGGCTCATCGCAGACGTAGAGCACGCCCATCAGGGAGGAGCCGATCTGCGTCGCCAGGCGAATCCGCTGCGCCTCCCCACCGGAGAGGGTTGATGCGCCACGGTCGAGTGTCAGGTAGTCGAGTCCGACATCCACCAGGAATGTCAGGCGCTCGCGGATCTCTTTCAGAATCTGTGTGGCAATCGCCATCTCGCGAGCGGTTAGCGGCGTCTCGTCGCCACTCAGTTGATTCGCCCAGATTGACGCCGTCGCGACCGACATTCGTGTCACATCCACAATCGAGCGCTCATCAACCCGCACCGCCAGCGACTCCGCTTTGAGCCGTGCGCCGCCGCAGGACGAGCAGGGCACCGCCGTCATGTAGCGCTCGATCTCGGTGCGCGACCACTCCGAGTCGGTCTCGCGATAGCGTCGGTCGAGGTTGTTGACCACGCCTTCAAACTGCGTCTCATAGCGGCGTTGTCGGCCGCGATGATTGACGAAGTCAACCACGATCGGCTCTGGCAATCCATAGAGCACCGCATCGACCAACTCTTCAGGATGGTCCTCAAACGGTGTTGCGGTGTCGGCATTGAATTGCTCAAAGAGCGCCTCGAGCATCCGCTGGTGCCAGCCGCTCTGCGACGTCGAGCGAGACCAGGGAGCGACCGCGCCGCCGTCCAGCGACTTGGAACGATCGGGCAGCACCAACAGCGGATCGACCTCCATTGTCACGCCCAGGCCTGTGCAGTCGGCACACGCGCCGTGCGGCGAGTTGAACGAGAACGACCGCGGTTCAATCTCGCCCAGCGCAAACATGTCGCGCGGACATGCGAGCTGTTCGGAGAAGATCAAGTCGTCGTCTGAGTCCAGCGGACGAATGCGCACGATGCCGTCACCCAGGCCGAGCGCCTGTTCAATCGATTCAGCCAGACGATTGGCTAGCGTGTTGCGATCGTCCTCATCGACGTCGTCGGCAGGAAGCGCGACGCGGTCGATGACGACGTCAATCTGATGGTTCTTGTTCTTCTCGAGTTCAATCTCGTCGTCCAGCGACAGCACGTCGCCATCGACACGGACTCGGACGAAGCCACGGCTTCGAGCATCCTCAAACACACCTTTGTGCTCGCCCTTACGGTCACGAACGACAGGCGCCATGACCATCAAGCGGCGCTTCTCGCCCAGGGACATCACCGCATCAACCATCTGTTGCACGGTCTGTTGAGCGATTGGGTCACCGCAGATTGGACAGTGGGGTCGCCCGGCACGGGCGAACAGCAGACGCAGGTAGTCGTAGATTTCCGTCACCGTGCCGACCGTCGAGCGCGGGTTGCGAGATCCCGTCTTCTGGTCAATCGATATGGCCGGCGAGAGCCCCTCGATGTAATCGACATCGGGCTTCTCCATCCGGCCCAGGAACTGGCGGGCATAGGCCGAGAGAGACTCGACGTAGCGGCGCTGGCCCTCGGCATAGATCGTGTCAAAGGCCAACGACGACTTGCCCGAGCCGGAGAGTCCGGTAATCACGACCAATTGGTCGCGGGGCAGCTCGACGTCAATGTCCTTGAGGTTATGCTCGCGCGCGCCGCGGACCAGGATTCGATCAGCCGGCAAAGTGCCTTCTCCCAATTCCGAACACTATCAGCCGCTAGCGTATCTCACCCCAACCAGGAAGTTGTCCTCGCTGCGGCTTCCTATACTCGATTCATGCCGACCAATACTGCCGACTCTGATCAACAGTCCCAGATGACGACGCTCTCGCAGGATGTGGGTAACGATTCGTCGACTCCCAAGCGCATCGTCATCTTCGATGCGTATGCGCTGATTTTCCGTGCGTATTTTGCGATGCAGCGGGCCAATCTGCAGACCAGGGCGGGTGAGCCGACCGGCGCCGTGCGCGGATTCACCTCCACGATGCTCTACATATTCAACACCTTGAACCCGACGCACGCTGCGTTCGCATTTGACGTCGATGACGCCACGGTCTTCCGGCGTGAGATCGATCCCAACTACAAAGCACACCGCGATCCGATGCCGGAGGACTTGCCCTCGCAGATCCAGCGCTGCCGCGAGATCGCCAGAGCATTCTCTGTGCCCGTGTATGAACAGCCCGGATTCGAAGCCGATGACGTGATCGGCACGCTCGCCGATCAAGCCGTCGAGGCTGGGTTCGACACATGGATCTGCACTCTAGATAGCGACTTGCTGCAGTTGGTCAACCAGGACATCTCGGTGTATCTCTACAACCCGTTCAAGAGCGAGTACACCGCCTACGACAGCCCCGACGCTGTTCGCGGCCGCTATGAGGTCGACCCGATTCAGATCATCGATTTCAAGGCCCTCGTCGGCGACAAGTCGGACAACATTCCTGGAGTCAAGGGTGTTGGCAAGGTCGGCGCGGTCAAACTGCTGAACGCGTTCGGCACCGTCGAGCAAATCTACGAACATATCGACGAGGTCAAGCCGGCCGGAACGCAGAAGAGACTGATCGCCGATCGCGATAACGCCTTCATGAGCAAAGTCCTGGCCACGATTCGCCACGACGCACCGGTGGTTCTGGATGTCGCTGCTGCCGACGTAACCGACTTCAGCCACGACGCCGTCCTGGCCAAGTTCGAGGAGCTTGAGTTCCGCACGCTCGTCGACCAGATCCCGGGCGACGAGGGCGCAGCCGCTCCTGTCGTGCAACAACCGCCGTTCGACGACTATGACCTGGTGACCGATGAAGTCGCGCTGCACGAGTGGGTCGATCGCGCGATGAACGCAGAACTGCTCGCCGTCGACCTGGAGACTTCATCCATTGACACGATCGACTGCGACATCGCGGGCTACGCGCTCTCCGACCAAGCAGGCGCCGGTTGCTACATTCCGGTGGGCCATCAGACGGACGAGGAGCAGCTTGACCACGAAGTGGTCAAAGCGGCGTTGCGGCCGGTGCTTGAGAACTCTGCCGTACCCAAACTGCTGCACAATGCCAAGTTCGATATCAAAGTCCTGCGTCGTCATGGGATCACCTTGCGCGGACTCCGCGACGACACCATGGTCGCCGCGTTCCTGCTCAACAAGTCGCCGATCGGCCTGAAGGCGATGGCCCTCAACGAGCTGGGCATCGAGATGACACCGATTGAGGACCTGATCGGCAAGGGACGCAAGCAAGTCTCGATGGTCGATGTGCCGGCCTCAGACGCGGGCAAGTACGCAGCCTCCGACGCCGACATCACCTTGCGGCTCGCCCATCTGCTTCTCCCACAGCTTGCAGAACACGACGCCATGGAGAAGCTCTACCGAGATCTTGAGCTGCCTCTGATCGCGATCCTCGTCGACATGGAACTGGCCGGCGTCACGCTCGACACCGACATCCTGCTCGAGCTGGATCAGCAGCTCAATAGCGAGATCGAAACCGTTACGACGCAGATCTTTGAGGATGCCAACCACGAGTTCAATATTGGATCGCCCAAGCAACTGAGCGGAGTGCTCTTCGACCAACTCGGATTGCCCAAGACTCGCAAGACCTCGCAGGGCTACTCGACGGACGCGCAGCAGATGGAGCGGCTTGTTGATGCACATCCAATCGTCAATCACGTCCTGCAGTGGCGAGAACTGACCAAGCTGCGCAGCACCTACGTGGAGTCGCTGCCCGATGAAGTGCATGCCTCGACGGGACGCATTCACACCGACTACAACCAGACGGTCGCCGCCACCGGCCGGCTCTCGTCCGAGTCGCCCAACCTGCAGAACATCCCGGTCCGCACCGAACAGGGACGACAGATTCGCGCTGCATTCGTCGCGCGACCGTGGGACGAGATGTCGGACACTGACAACGTCTGCTTCGTCTCGGCCGACTATTCGCAAATCGAGCTGCGCGTGCTCGCTCATCTCTCCGAAGACGAAGGCCTGATTACGGCCTTCCGCGACGGCGAGGATATCCACGCGGCGACCGCGTCTGGCGCATACGGCGTGTCGATTGACGGTGTCCAGCCGGAGATGCGTCGTGTTGCGAAGATGATGAACTTCGGCGTGATCTACGGTCTGTCGGCGCATGGTCTGTCGCAACGCAGCGGTATGGAGCGTCGGGATGCCCAGGCGTTCATCGACGCGTACTTCGGCCGCTTCGAGCGCGTGCAGGCGTGGATCGAGGAGACCAAGGAGTCGACCAAGGAGCTCGGCTATGCCGAAACCTTGCTGGGCCGCCGCCGCTACCTGCCGGAAATCCGTTCGAACAACTTCCAGAAGCGCAACGCCGCCGAGCGCATGGCCGTCAACATGCCCGTACAGGGCACCGCCGCCGACGTGATGAAGCGTGCGATGATCGAAGTAGACGAGGCGCTCAGCGCGCGCGAACTGCGTTCACGAATGCTGCTGCAGGTGCACGACGAGTTGATCTTCGAAGTACCACAGGAGGAAGTCGGCCAGTTGGCGCAACTGCTGCGAGAAATCATGCCGGCGTCGCTCAATCTCATCGTGCCGTTGCAAATTGAAGTGAAGAGCGCCCTCAACTGGCGCGATCTAGAGCCGATTGAGGTCAGCTAAGGAGCCTGCACCACACAGTTCACTCCCGTCCCCGCCTCCGAGCGGGGACCCGTTCCCCTTGCTGCCTGGCGTGCCCGGTTCGGCAAGTCGAGACCGCGACTGCCAGCCGGGTCCCCGCTCGGAGGCGGGGACGAATGTCTGACAGAAGGAGGTGACCCTTGTTTCGCACCATCGGTAACACCTGGCAGATCACCAAGCTCTCCTGGAAGGTGCTGCAACTCGACCGCGAACTGATCTTCTTTCCGATCATGGGTACGATTGGCGCGGTCATCGTTGGCGCAATTGCCGCCGGAGTGTTCGCCGGGACCGGCACCTTCGACCGCCTTGGGGGCGGCGAAGCCGAGTTCAATATTGTCGATCTGATCATTACGCTGGCCGCCTACTTTGGCGGTCTGTACATGGTCATCTTTTGCAACGCAGCGCTGATTGCGGCCGCTCGCGAGCGGCTCGAAGGTGGCGATCCCAACGTCATGTCCGGCATCCGTGCGGTGCGCGGGATGTGGCTGGCGATTCTTGGCTGGACGATCATCGCCGGCACCGTCGGACTCATTCTGCAGGCGTTGCAGAGCATGGCTCGCGAGAACAGCCATGGCGTCATGCGGATCGTCGCGGTCATACTCATTTCCTTGATCCAGACCGCCTGGGCCTACCTCACGTTCTTCGTGATTCCCATTCTCGTGGTCGAGCGCGTCGGCCCAATCACTGCTATCCGGCACTCCGGCGGCCTGCTGCGACGCACATGGGGCGAGCAACTGACGGCCAGCTTCTCGTTCTTCATCATCTATCTGATTGCGGTGCTGATTGTTGCCATTCCGGTTGTCATCCTCGTCTTCATCGCGCCGGTGGCAGCGATCATCGTCGGTGTCATCCTCGGCGGGATCGCGCTGGCCTCGGTTGCGGCCATGGAGGGCATCTTCAAGGCGGCGCTCTACGAATGGATATCGGAGGGCAAGGGCAGCGAGTGGTTTGACCGACAGCTCCTGAGCGACGCCTACTCGCATCGCAACTAGCGCCCAGCCATGCCCGAGCTACCAGAGGTCGAAACCGTCCGGCGTCAGCTACAACCGCTGATTGCCGGGCGGCGGATCACGCGATTCGCAGTGATGCCCGGCGCCGAGCGTCTGCTGCGCGGACGTTCCGCCTCTGAAATCAATGCACAGATCATCGGCTGCGCATTCACGACGGTCGGCCGCAGAGGCAAGTACCTCGCACTCCATCTCGATAACGATCAGGTCATCGTCGTGCATCTGCGTATGACCGGATCATTGCGTTTCCGACCGTCGGACCACGAAGAGGAATCCTTCACGCGTGCGGTCTTTGATCTCGATGGTGGCGACCAACTGCGATTCGTCGATGTACGCAAGTTTGGCACGATCGATCTCGTCGACCGACTCTCCGAGGCGCTGCCCGAACTCGGCCCGGAGCCACTCTCTGAGCACTTCACACCTGAAACGCTCTGGCACGCGCTGCGAGGCAGGCAGCAACCGCTCAAGGCCGCGTTGCTCGACCAGCGCAACATTGCAGGCATCGGCAACATCTACGCCGACGAGGCGCTGTTCCTGGCTCGCTTGAATCCCGAAGCGCCAGCCGGCTCGCTGCGTCCCGCAGAGCGCCGATTGCTACACGCGACCATCAGGCAAGTGCTGGAGGACGGAGTCCGTCACGGCGGAGCATCCTTCCGCGATTACACCGATGTCGACGGCTCCGAAGGCGAGCAACAGTACTTCGTCCGAGTCTTCCGACGAACCGACGAGCCATGCGACGAATGTGGTACGACGATTCGCCGGATCGTGGTGGGCGGACGAGCCACGCACTTCTGTCCCAAGTGCCAACCAGTGCGTCAACGGACCAGAATGGTGAGGTCGACCCGACCTCCGCGGGTCCCCGCTCAAAACAGGGGTGCTAGCCAATGGAGGCCTGGGCCATAGTTCCCATTCCGTCATTGCCGCGCTCCGTCGCGGCAATCTCGCGTCATACTGCACGGACGTTGGTGCGCCTCACAGCGAGATACCCGAGGCAAGCGCGGGTATGACCGAGGTGTCTTCGCGAATACGACAGTTGCTACTGAGTCTTTGCACCGACAGCTAGCGGATGGAAGTTGATGTAATGGCGTGGATGTGGATGTTGGGCCTCATTGTCGTCGGCAACATCGCACTCGCCTCGGCGGTGCTTGTCGTCCTCTTGACACGGCTCTAAGGAACGACCTGCTGACCGGCCGCGTTCCGCTGGCGGTACCCTCAAGCGGACATGACCTCGCAACAACCGTCCGAGCCGTATCCTCGCCAGCCGTATCAGGCTGATACCGACCAACGACATGACGTCGCGATCGCGACCTGCGAGGACTGCGGCGATGACTTTGATCTCGCCAACTCCGACCCGCGCACCCGAGTCTGTGCTCCCTGTTGGGACCGTTCGCTCGAAGCGGTCGAAACCGCCTTCCTAGACAACTACGCCAAGTTCGGCGCCAAAGCGCATCGCACCGTTGCTGAAGCGCTGTTCCGTTCACAGGCGCTCGCCGATCCCGACGACCGCAAGGTGATTGGGATGCGCATCGTTGAGGAGTACCTCAACGCGGCGCAGGAACTGATGGCGCTCTACGTTGCCCTCCGACGACGACACGAACAACCGTTACTGACCACATTCACCAACTTTGAGCTCAATGCACCATCCGTCGCAGCCTTCCGCATCCTGACCACCGGCCGTTCCGCCGACGAGCTGCTGTACGACCTGCAGTTGCCAACTCTGGCCGATGTCGAAGCGGCCCGCGGCGAAATCCCGCGTAAGGACTGGCGACAGTTCGCGGGAGCCGTGACCGCCGTCGCCGATGGCATTGGACGAGTGCAGAAAGTCGATCAGGGCGTGTTGCTCGAGCTCGCCGATGGGCTGCGTCAATCCTCGGCGCTCACGCACAAGCTCGAGTGGTTGCCCGATCGCGTCATGAATCCCGATCAGGTAGCGCTCGTGGTGCTCAACCAACGCCGGCGCGTGCTGATGACACATGCGCTGGCCATCCATGAGCCTCAGCTTGAAGTCTTCATTGACGCGATCGACAAGATCACGGCTGCATCCCGCGACCTGATCTGGTTGTATCTTCACGTCCGCGACACTCTCGCATTGCAAGAGCAGCAAACCGATGCCGCTTCGGGCCCGCAACGAGGCCAGCAACGAAGCCAACAACGAGGCCCACAAGAAAGTCCGAAATGGGGCAGAGCATGAGCCATTCTCCGTTTTCTCTCGATGGTCAGGTGGTGTTGGTTTCAGGCGCAGGACGAGGCATCGGTCGAGCAGCGGCCGAACTGATTGCCCAGATGGGCGCCAAGGTCGCAATCACGGCCAGAACCGTGTCCCAGGTGGAAGAGGTCGCGGAAGGCATCCGCAACGACGGCGGGCAAGCCTGGGCATTCAGAGCCGATGTCGCTGCGATCGAGGATCACGAATCCTTGCTAGACGATGTCGAGGACACCATTGGTCCCTTGACCGGCCTGGTCAACGTGGCTGGCATCTCACCGATCCTGCAGCGCGGCGAACGGATCACACCCGACGACTACGACCACATCCAGAACATCAACCAGCGCGGCACGTTTTTTCTGACCCGAAACTTCGCAGCGCGGCTGATCGATGCTGAGCGCGGCGGCTCAGTCGTCACCATCTCCAGCGTCGGGGCCGAGTATGGGCTCCCACGCCAGGCGGCCTACGCAATGACCCGCGCCGCTGTCGAGGCGATGACGCGCACGCTCGCCGCCGAGTGGGCGCACTCGATTGCCGCGCCGATCAGAGCTAACTGCGTTGCGCCGGCATTCATCGACACGCCGCTGACCGAGCCGATGCCCGACTGGTACCGGCAGCGCGTCGAATCTCACACTGCGATGCGTCGTCTGGGCGCAGACGACGAGGTCGCCGGCGCCGTCGCCTTCCTGCTCTCGGATGCAGCCAGTTACATCACCGGCACCGTCGTACCGGTCACCGGCGGCTACGGATTGTGGTCACTCGATCCACGCTGACACGAGTCTCGGAAGGCTGGAAGGCCAACGTCATGTCGTACCTCGCCGCCGCTGTCCAACGAGCGCCCGGACTGACACTGGAACACGGCGTTGAGCAGGCGATTGCAGCAATTGAAGAGGCCGCGCGCGAGGGCGCCAGCCTGATCGTCTTTCCCGAGACCTGGATCCCGTCGTACCCCTACTACCACTCACGCGCCGCCGATCGCCAGGCCTTCGCCGCCAGCTATCAACACACGTTCCAGAACAGCATCGCGATCCCCGGACCCGAATGGGATCGCATCGCACAGGCCGCAGCCGAAGCGGGCGCGCATGTCGTCATCGGCGTCAACGAGCGCGAACCTCACGCCGGAACGATCTACAACACGCTGGCCTACATCGGTTCCGACGGAGCGCTGCTGGGAAAACACCGCAAGCTGGTTCCGACGCTGTCCGAGCGACTGATCTGGGGCTACGGCGACGGCTCAGACCTGGACGTCTATGACACATCTGTTGGACGCCTGGGTGGTCTGATCTGCTACGAGCACCAGATGGCGCCGGCTCGCTACGCGCTCTCAACGCTCGGCATCCAGGTCCATGCATCGGTCTGGCCGGGCTGGGATCAACTGCACCCCGTGATCGATGCCGCGACGCGCCATCTCGCTTACGAAAATGCCTGCTACGTGATCGTCGCACGCGAGACGATGTCGCCCGACCTCCTGCCGACCGGCACGCCGTTCGGAGAAGAGCCGTTCTGGCATGCCTCGGGCGGATCAGCGATCATCGCACCAGGCGGCAAGTATCTCGTCGAACCGGTCACGGACACGGAAACGATCATCTACGCCGAAATCGACCTCGAAGACACGATCGAGTCCAAGCGCTGGGTCGATTCGGCTGGACACTACGCGCGCCCGGATGTGTTCCAACTGCACTGGAATCGCAAGCCCAAGCCGCCGCTGGTGATCGACGATGAGTAGATTCCGATGACATCGGTTGGTCCTCACGACGCCATCACGGATGTGCCGGGGATCGAGGTTGGCCACTTCACCGACAGCGACAACGCCACCGGCTGCACCGTCGTGATTGCTCGCGGCGGCGCGCGCCCTGGCGTGTTTCAGCCCGGCGGAGCTCCGGGAACGCTCGACACCGATCTCGCCGTCGCCGAGAACGCCGTCCAGGATGTCCACGCGGTGCTGCTGACCGGCGGCAGTGTGTTCGGACTTGAAGCGGCAGCGGGTGTTCGCCGCTACCTCCAGGAACAGGACGTCGGACTGCCGCTCTTGCCCGATCAACCCCCGCTGCCGATCGTCATGGGGGCCGTCGTTTTCGACCTTCCGATCGGGAACTACTCTCACCCCACCATTGACAGCGGCTATGCGGCCGCAGCCAACGCTTCTATCGGACCGGTCGCTCAAGGCACAGTCGGTGTCGGGACCGGTTGCACCGTCGCCAAATCCGGCCATCCGAATACGTCACTCAAGGGAGGCGTCGGAACCGCATCGCTGGTCCACGAGTCCGGCCTCGCCGTCGGAGCATTGGTCGCGACGAACTCTGTCGGCGACATCGTCGATCCAACCACCGGAGCGCTCGTCGCCGGTCCTCGAGGCGAACAACCAGGCGAGATGCAACGCTCGTCGCAGGCTCTGCTCAACAGATCCATTGAAGAGTTTGAAACGCTCCTCCAGGCCCGCGCGCCCGCGCCCAGCGAAGACGCCGGGGCGAACACCACGCTCTGCGTCATCGCGACAAACGCCAAGCTGCACAAAGGCACATCCAAGCGCATCTCGATTATGGGCTCCGCCGGCCTCGCCCGGACCATCAGCCCTGTCTTCACCCCAGGAGACGGCGACACGGTCTTCACCCTGTCGACCGGCGACATCGATGTGACGAGTATCCCCACCCTGCTCACACTGACTGGAACCATGGCCGCGGAGGCGGTGGCTCGCGCGACGCTGGGCAGCGTTCGAGAGGCCAGTTCTCTCTCTGGAACGCCGGCCGTTTCGGAATGGCTCTCAAATACTCTAAAATCTTAGAGTAATGTAGAGTGCCGCCATGGCCCTGACAGTTGAACGCCTCAAATCGCTGACGGCGGCGAAGGTCACCGACGTGCTCCTGACCGAGCCCGAGGGTCAGTGGTTCGATCGCAAGAGCGCCCGGATCTCGGCTCGCGAACTGGCCAAAACGCTAGTAGCCATGGCTAACGCCGAGGGCGGCCTGATCGCCATCGGCTTCCGCGCTGGCAAGTGCGAGGGAGTCAGCCGACTGATCAAGAAGCAAAACGAGTGGCGGCAAGCCGGGCTTGACTTCACCGAGCCTCCGGTCCGCTTCGTCGTACATCTGCTCGACTGCGTCACATCAAGTGATCGACTTGATCAGACGCTGCTCATCGATGTGCCTCCCGGTCGGGAGGTTTACACCACAACATCTGATGAGGCCTACATCCGCAGTGGCGATGAGAACCGAAAGCTGTCATTCGACCAGCGCATCGAGCTGCGCTACGACCGCGGCGATACCACGTTCGAAGTGAATCCCGTCCGGCAACTCGGCCTCGCAGATCTCGATTGGTCCGCCGTCTCGGCGTACGCAGATCGGTTAGGACACGACCCTGAGCGACTGCTGCACGCCAGAGACCTGATGACTGCCGATGGTGTGGCCTCAACCGCGGGAGTGCTGTTATTCGGTCAAGACCCACAACAGGTGTTTCCCCATGCGCGGGTTCGGGTGCTGCGTTGCGCAGGTACGGAATGGCGCACAGGTTCCAGTCAAAACCTCGTCTATGACCGGGCTTTCGAGGGGCCGTTACCTGCCCAGATCGACGCCGCGCGAGACGCAATGCGTGAGATCGTGCCGCAGTACCGTGCGCTGGGTCAGGACGGCCGATTCGCCTGGTTCGGCCTGGTTCCCGACGAAGTCTGGCTGGAGGCATTGGTCAATGCTGTGATTCATCGCGCATACAGCAACTTCGGCGATCACATTCGTCTGGTCGTATTCGACGATCGCATCGAGATTGAGAGTCCCGGACGTTTTCCCGGTCTTAGTTCACCGAAGGATCTGACGAAGGTGCGTCGCTATGCTCGCAATCCGCGGATCGCGCGGGTCATGGCCGAGCTCGACTACGGCCAGGAGCTGGGTGAGGGCCTGCGCCGAATGGTCGATGCGATGGAGTCGCGCGGCCAAGCGCGTCCGTTGCTGACCGAGACTCCTGGCGGAGTCAGCATTGCGCTACACGGTGCTCTCGACATTCCCGATGAGCTGTCCGTGCTGCCCCAGATTGCGCGATCGATCTACGGCTGGATCGAGCGCTCTGGTCAGATGCAAACCGGGGAGATTGCCAGCCTCGCCGGCGTCTCACGACCTACAGCTCTACGTCATCTGGGCGTTCTGGCTTCACTCAAGCTCATTGTTCGTGTTGGGTCGAGTCCCAAGGATCCCACTGCCTACTGGAAAGTCACCGGACAGTAACGCTCCACTCTCAAGTCTGGCGTTCGAGTAGCTGAGAGTGTGCTTGAGAGTAGCCCGTGGTTCGCCTCGGATCGGCAGTGGTGGGCGCCGGAATTCACTCTCAAGTCGGGCGTTCGAGTAGCTGAGAGTGTGTTTGAGAGTAGCCCGGGGTTTGGTCCGGATGGGCAGTCGAGGGAGCGGTCATCTACTCTCAAATTTGACGTTCGAGTAGTTGAGAGTGTGTTTGAGAGTAGCCCGCGGTTTGCTCCGGATAGGCAGTCGAGGGAACTGTCATCTACTCTCAAGGCAGTCTTTCGAGCAATTGAGAGTGTGCTTGAGAGTCGCCGCGTCGTAGCTGGCAACAGCAGAAGTCGCAGCGGCTGATACGCTCCCGCCATGACTCACCGACCTCTGGTTCTGGCAACCAACGACGACGGCATTGAAGCTCCCGGCCTCTGGCATCTGGCCGAAGCGGTGTCGCACTTTGCCGACGTGATTATCGTCGCGCCCGCATTCAACCAATCCGCCATGTCAGCCGCGGTCACGCTCAGGCGCGACCTCGAGACCGAGCGGGCTCATTCGCGACTGCCCGGCGTTGACGCCTGGCAGGTCAACGGCACTCCGACCGACGCCGTTGTCCATGGACTCCGCCACTTCGCTCCTCGCCATGTCGACATGGTCGTCTCCGGCGTCAATCCCGGACCGAATGTCGGCCGCGAGATCCTGCACTCCGGTACGGTCATGGCCGCGATGCAGGGATACCTGCGCGGCTTGCCCAGCGTCGCCGCGTCACTGTCGTCGTTCGATGATGATCACTTGCTCGATGCGGCCATCGTTGCGGGACGCATCGCCGAACGATTGCTAGCCAGCGGACAACATCACCTGCTCAACGTGAACGCGCCAGACCTGGATATCTCCGAGTATCAGGGCGTTCGTGTAGTAGCGATGGCGGACATGGCCGTGTCGCGAGTCGTCGATATCGCCGGCGAGCATGGCTCCACCCGCCGCAAGCTGGAGTTCCGCCCCGACGTCGACGTGGTTCCCGATACCGATGTCGCCGCGATCATGGACGGCGCCGTCGCTGTCACACCGCTGCACAACGACTTCACGCTGCACAGCGCGCTCTCCGACACCTCGACGCTGATCGGCGATCACGATTCCCTGACCACCGAACGAGCGGATGCCCGCGCTGACAGCGATGTAAACTGAGTACTCTGACCTCAGCCTCGTGACCGCACAGGAGTTCGAGTATGGCCGGCCATTCCAAATGGGCGCAAATCAAGCGCAAGAAAGGCGTCACGGACGCCAAGCGCGGCCAGCTCTTCACCAAGCTCGGACGCGAAATCTCCGTCGCCGCGCGCGCCGGCGGGCCGAAGCTGGAGGAAAACTCGGCCTTGCGACTGGCGGTCGAGCGCGCTCGAGGCTCGAACATGCCTAATGCCAACATCCAACGCGCCATTGACCGCGCGACCGGAGGCGCCGACGGTGCACAGCTTGAGGAGATCCGCTACGAAGCCTACGGACCAGGCGGCGCAGCTCTGCTGATTGACTCATTGACTGACAACCGTAATCGCACCGTCTCCGAGGTTCGCGCCACGCTCACCCGCGCTGGCACGAGTATGGCCGAGGCCGGTGCCGTCGCCTGGCTGTTCGAGCAGAAGGGCGTGATCGCCGTCGACGTTGAGCAATCCGCAGACGCCGACGACATCATGCTGGCCGCGATCGACGGGGGCGCGGAGGATGTCGAGATCGACGAGGGCCTGGTCGAAGTGATTACTGCGCCGACTGATCTCGAATCTGCACGCAATGCCGTCGAAGAGGCCGGCGCGCCGATTGCATCGGCGGAGGTCGTCATGCGCGCAACCAACATGGTGCCAGTCGACACCGATCAGGCGGCCAGGCTGCTCAGGCTGATTGATTCGCTTGAGGACCTGGACGATGTCCAGCGCGTGTTTACGAACGCTGACTTCCCCGATGCAGCCCTGGTTGAGGCGTAGACTCGACACATGGCTCGTATCCTCGGCGTTGATCCTGGCCTCACGGCCACAGGATGGGGCCTCCTTGAGATCGCAGCTAATGGCGCCGCCAGTTTGCGCTGGAACACGATTCAGGCGCCCGATGGAGCTCTCGCAGAGCGCCTCACCTACATCAACCATCAGCTCCGGGATGTGATCGAGCGTTACCGACCCGACGAGGTGGCGATTGAGAGACCCTTCGTGCACAAGAACGTCCGCACGGCCGTTCTGCTCGGACAGGCGCAGGCGGCGGCGATGATCGCTGCATCATCGGCGGGGATGACGGTCTACGAGTATCCGCCGCGTCAGGTCAAGGAAGCGGTGGCAGGACTGGGATCTGCGGAGAAAGCTGCCGTGAAGGATGCGCTCATCGCGAGACTCGGTCTGAGCGAGATCGACGCCTCTGCCGACGCCGCCGACGCGCTCGCCGTCGCCTACTGTCACTACCTCATGACCGGCGCCAACGCTGCGCTGGAGCTGACATGATCTCCCGCATCCGCGGACGCGCGCTGGACTGGCACGATGACACGCAGAGCGTCGAGATCGACACCGGCACCGAGGCTGGCGGGCTCGTCTACGAAGTGCGGCTGCCGACCGCCGTCTGGATGGCTCTGAAGGACCGCAGGGATGAACCGCTCAACCTCTACATCCACTACCACGTGCCGGATCGAGCTCCAGTGCCGGTGTTGATCGGCTTTCGCCGTCCGATTGAGCGCGACTTCTTCCGAAAACTGATCGGCGTGTCCCAGATGGGCGTGGGCAAGGCGCAACAGGCGCTGGCTGCTTCCGTCTCGACGATTGCGCAGGCGATCGAAGCCGAAGACCGGCGCACCCTGACTCAGCTGCCGGGCATCGGCCCGAGGCAAGCGGACCGGATCATCGCCGATCTCAAGGGCAAGGTCGTCGAAGAAGCCTTGCTCGTCGATGAAGGCTTCGACGCCAAGGCGCAACGTCCCGTCCGGCCGACGGACCAGGTCGCAGCCGACGCGCTCGAGGCTCTTGTTGGTCTCGGCTACACGCGAAGGGACGCCGACCGTTGGATCGCGGCCGTCCTCAGCGCGCCCGATCTGGCTTCGCCGCAGACAACAGAAGATCTGCTTCGAGCGGTGCTCGAACACATCGGCACGGGGCCGTAGATGACACCTCTGAACAAGCCCATTAGTGCTGAAATCACGCTAAACTCTTTGCCATGACTACTGCCTCAGCCCCGATCCGCAACGCGAAGCCGTTCGAACTCAGCGCCGACTATCAGCCGACCGGCGACCAGCCATTCGCGATCGAGAAGCTGATTGAAGGCATCGAGGCCGGACACCGAGCCCAGACGCTGCTCGGTGTGACCGGTTCGGGCAAGACCTTCACGATGGCCAACGTCGTCGCGCAACTAAATCGGCCGACGCTGGTCCTGGCCCACAACAAGACGCTAGCCGCGCAGCTCTGCACCGAGTTCCGCGATTTTTTTCCCAACAACTCGGTCGAGTACTTCGTCTCCTACTACGACTACTACCAGCCCGAGGCATACATTCCCCGCTCCGACACCTACATCGCCAAGGAGTCGGACATCAATCAGGAGATCGACAAGCTCCGCCACGCGGCAACCCGTGCGCTGTTTGAGCGTCGTGACGTGTTGATCGTCGCCTCTGTCTCCTGCATCTATGGTCTGGGCGAACCCGAGGACTACCAGGGCATGGTCCTGAGCATGGAGCAAGGCAAATCGTACTCGCGCAACCTGGTCCTGAGACGTCTCGTCGACCAGCAATATGAGCGCGATGAGATGACCCTCAGCAGGGGCAAGTTCCGGATTCGCGGAGACACACTGACGATTCATCCCTCGTATGAAGATCTCGCAGTGCGCGTGCAGTTCTGGGACGACGAAGTCGAGCGGATCGTCGAGCTCGACCCACTGACCGGCGAGATCCTGGCCGAGCGCGACCGTGTCGACATCTATCCGGCCAAGCACTTCGTCACCACCGATGATCGCATGGCGGCCGCCGTCGAAGACATTCAGGCCGAACTACATCAGCGATTAGAAGAGCTGCGGCGTGAGGACCGCATCCTCGAAGCGGCGCGACTGGAAGAGCGCACCCGCTACGACCTCGAGACCTTGCGCGAGACCGGCTATTGCCCCGGCATCGAGAACTACTCACGACACCTCGCCCGCCGCGCCGCCGGCTCCACGCCCTGGACCTTGCTCGACTACTTCCCCGACGACTGGCTGCTCTTCATCGACGAGTCGCACATGACCATCCCGCAGGTCCGAGGCATGTACGGCGGCGACACCTCGCGCAAGCAAACCCTGGTCGATTTCGGCTTCCGGCTACCGTCCGCGATCGACAACCGCCCGCTCAACATTGACGAGTTTGAGCGACATATCAACCAGGTCGTGTTTGTCTCCGCGACACCGGCTGTCTACGAGCAAAACCACTCGCAACAGGTCGTCGAACAGCTCATTCGCCCGACCGGACTGCTTGATCCTGATGTCGAAGTTCGGTCCACCGACGGGCAGATCGACGACCTCGTCAGCGAAATCAGGACCCGCGCCGAACGGGGCGAACGCACGCTGGTCACGACGCTGACCAAGAAGATGGCCGAAGACCTCGCCGACTACTTGCGCGAGGTCGGCATTCGCACCTACTACCTGCATTCCGAGCAGGATGCGTTCCAGCGTGTCGAAGTCCTGCGCGACCTGAGGCTCGGCGTGTTCGATTGTCTGGTCGGAATCAACCTGCTGCGCGAGGGCCTCGACCTGCCCGAGGTTTCCCTCGTCGCAGTCCTCGACGCCGACAAGGAGGGCTTCCTGCGCAACGAGGGCTCCATGGTGCAGACCATCGGTCGCGCAGCCCGACACGTCAATTCGCACGCCATTCTTTACGCCGACCGTGTCACCGACTCGATGCGCCGAGCCATGGACGAGACCCACCGCCGGCGCACCGCGCAGCACGAGTACAACCTCAAGCACAACATCACGCCGGTCGGCATCACCAAGGAAATCCGCGATATCGCCGCAGACGTCGCCGACCAAGTCCGCGACGAGTTCGAGATGCGTGCGGTCGCTGAAGATGCGCCAGGCTACGAGGCGGGATTGGGCGCGACGATCCCCGAGAACATGACGCCCGATCAGATCGCCAGGATGATCAGCGAGCTCGAGAGCCGGATGAAGCAGGCCGCCCGAGACCTCGAGTTCGAGAAAGCTGCCGCGCTCCGTGACCAGATTGTCGAGTTGCGCCGCGATCAGGCGGCTCTCGGCGAAGATCTCCAGGAATGGAGCGATCAGGCCTATGGCAGGCGCCGTCGTCCAATGAAGCGCAAAGAGCCTGTGTCACGCCAGCGTTAACGTCTGGGACAGGTGTGCCCATTCTTTGCCGCGTTGGGTGCAGCTTGGTACCGTCAAATCGACGCTTCCACGCTCGCGCTGTTATGATCTGCGCGCCTGCTGTGGCAGGTGTTGTGAGAGTGTGATCTGGTGGCTGTCGGACCCGAGCACGAACGCTGGCGGCGCTCAAACGTTGATGCGCCGCCATCCTGGCTGGGCGGTGGCGCCGAGGAGGAAGAGGTTCGTGCATGCGCGTTTTGCGGCCAGGTGCCGCCGCCCGCCTCCTCCTTCTGTCCAAATTGCGGACGTGCCGTCACGGCCTCGTTGATGCCGCAGCAGGGTGAAGCTGCCACGGTTCTGTTCACCGACATCGAAGACTCGACCCACCTGACCGAGCGGCTGGGCGACAGCCAGTGGGAGTCGATCATCGACGATCACAATGCCATCGTGCGCGAGGAGCTGCATCGTCACGCCGGATTCGAGGTCAAGCTGACCGGGGATGGATTCCTGATCGTCTTCGGCGACCCAATGCAGGCGTTGCGCTGCGCGGCCCGGATCCAGGCCCAGGTCACCATCCGCGCCGATCACCTCGGTGCCGACTGGCCGGTCAGAGTCCGGATGGGTGTGCATCGTGGCGATGTCATCCTGCGTCCCGGGGGCGACATCCTGGGACGAACCGTCAACATGGCAGCGCGAATCATGGCCAAGGGGCGCGGCGGCGCGGTCGTCGTCTCACAGGCTCTCCGCGACAACATCGACTGGCGGATCACTCCGGACTTCTGGGTCGATATGGGGGCTCGGCGAGTCCGCGGACTCAACCGCCGAGAGCGCATGTACCTGTTCAAGTGGCCCGAATACCTTCGTCACGAAGCCAGCCAGCAGCACTCCGATCCCGATCGCATGACCTTTCCCCCCGGCGATGCCGTCGATCCCTTCAACCCAATCCTGACCAAAACCGGAGCCGCCACCGTTGAGGGTTAGAGCCAGTTCTCACGGAGGAGTCTCGTTCCAACGTGGTTCGTCATACCCGCGCGGATGAGTCCAAGTCTCTACTTCGATCGAGCAAGCACCCGACGAGACCGCCCACCATCCGACTGCTCGATCACGCCCGCATTCGCCAGTTGATCGATGAGTTGTTCCGCTCGAGGACGACCGATTCGCATCCTGCGCTGTAGCAGCGACGCCGATACTCGCTCATATTCGCGCGCCAACTCGGTTGCCTCACCGAGTCTCGTGTCCAGGTCGGATGCCGCTACCACCGTAGGTGGCGGTTCGACGACGATGTCGGGCTCTTCCTGTTCGTCGGTAGCATCCAGTGCGGTTTCCAACGTCGTTGTCAACGTCCGCAGGTCCGCCTGCGCCGCTCGAGCCTCAACCTCTGTCACAGCCGCTGTCGAGTCCTCAGCCAACTCCTCCAGTACTTCATCCAGTGACCCGCGCTCCGTCTGACCCTGCGTCGGTGCAGCCCACGACTCGATCAGACGCTCGATCTCAGCGTCCGAGACGTAGGCGCCCTGCACCCGACGCGGTTTGATCGAGTCCGACGACATGTACAACATGTCGCCCCGACCCATCAGCTTCTCTGCCCCGGCTCGATCCATGATCACCCGGGCGTCCGTCTGCGAGGTCGTGGCAAAGGCGATCCGGGTGGGGAAGTTTGCCTTGATCAGACCGGTGACCACATCGACTGACGGTCGCTGCGTCGCGATGACCAGGTGAATGCCTACCGCTCTGGCTAGTTGCGCCAGCCGCACAATCTGCCCTTCGACCTCGGCTGCCGCCGCCATCATCATGTCGGCCAACTCGTCCAGCACCACGACCCAGTACGGCAGTCGCTTGTCCACCGACGGCAAGGCGTTGTACGCGATGATGTTGCGCGCCTTGTATTCCTCGAGCCGCCGGTAGCGTCGGTCCATCTCCGCGACGACAACGCCCAGCACCGAGACCACTTCATCCGGCTCCGTCACCACATGCGAGAACGCCAGATGGGGCGCGGAGCCATAGTTGGTCAGCTCGACCCGCTTGGGGTCGACCAGGATCAGGCGGACTTCCTCGGGCGATTTCTGCATCAGCAGAGACGAGATGATCGTGTTGATGCATACCGACTTACCCGATCCGGTCGCCCCGGCGATCAGCACATGCGGCATACGCGTCAGGTCTGCGATCACCGGATTACCTGTCACGTCTCGACCCAGTGCAATGGGTAGGCCGCCGGTGGCGGCCATCTGATTGAACGCCTCTGATTCGATCAATCCGCGCAACGCCACGATCCTGGTGTCGGCGTTGGGCACCTCGACACCAACGATCGGTTGACCCGGAACCGGCGCCTCGATCCGAATTGACGGCGCAGCCAGCGCCAGGGCCAGATCGTCGGCCAAGCGCGTGATCCGATTGACCCGTACGCGAGTCCGCGAAACCTCTTCGGTCCGGGTCTGCGTTCGGCCGTGTTCATCGAGCACGGCCGCGCCCGACGCATCCTTGACCGGCACCTCGCGCGTTTTGACTTCCCAGCCCGGCTCGACGCCGAACTGTGTGATCGCCGGACCCTCGTTGATTTGCGTCACCGTGGCATCGACACCGAACGACGCCAGCGTCTCGACGATGACTCGAGCCTGATCCTCTGCGCCTGAGCGCAGCGTTGTTGCCGGGTCCTCGTCCAACAGGTCAATCGGAGGCAATCGCCAACCATCGGCCGCGGTCCGGTCAAGTGTGCGCAGCGTCGAGGGAGGCGTATCGCTCGCCGTTGGTTTGGCTTTGGGTGGTTTCTGCGGCTCAGGTGCTGGAGATGCTGGCTCCGAACCAGCAACGGGATCCGCCATCGGCGGCCATGCAGCCTCCGGTTGGTTGAGCGTGACGGCTGCTGCAGGTTGCTGCGCTGCTTGAGTCGGGACAGGCGCAGGAGCTGGCCGCTCCTGGACTGGCTGGTTGCGCCTGGTT
This sequence comes from Dehalococcoidia bacterium, assembly GCA_964291515.2. Classification (GTDB taxonomy): domain Bacteria; phylum Chloroflexota; class Dehalococcoidia; order Bin125; family Bin125; genus Bin125. The sequence continues at coordinate 1,577,384 of OZ219805.1, read as the reverse complement.
TCTTTCAGCTGGGTACCGACCACGACAAACGCCGACCATAGTTCTCGCCCCGACCACTTCGTCAGTTTCCACAGGCTGTGCAACAGCGCCAGAATTCCGTGTCCAATCGAGCGAGCGATCGCGGCTAGCACGCCGGGCCCACGTGCTTTGGTCTCGCGGCCCAGGTAACGCATGCCATCCTGCATGGAACGTCCCGCTGCCCTGATCAACGAACGCGCAGCCGAAGGAGCGATCAACACGAACGACATCACCAGACCCAGAAGAATCACACCCCAGCCGATCGGCGAGTCCAACCAGCCGCCCACCTGCCCACCTGCCCCGTATCGCGCCAACGAGACGCCGCCCAGCGACGCATCGGGAGTGATTGCCCCGGCGACTCCCCACAGGGCCAGGAGCGCCAGTCCGACGCCAGCTCCCACGCGTATCACTCGGCGATCCTGGCGAACCGTCGTTCGCACTCGCTGAACTCCGGTCAACACACCCAGCGCAGCAACGAACGCCGCGAGTAAGTAGGCGCCTCCGCCGAACAATTCAATCACGGTGATCCGCTGGTCGCCAAATGGCAGCGACGCCATCGTCACCCATGTAGAGAAGGCCACCGCGACTGCGACAAGCAGGCTGCCCATCGCCACATGGCGATGCTCCGCCACCCACATCGAAATGCGGTCGGGCAACGCCCGCCGAGTCCTGGTCGTGGCTCTGCTACTCGCCATACATCAGTTCAGCCGCCCGCGAACAAGTCCGATGCTGCCAATCAGACCTGCACCGCCACCACTACCACCATAGGACGTTGTCGGGTCTCGCGTCGAAGGTAGGCGGAGACTTCCTGCTGCACCTGGCGCTCTCGCTTCTCCCAGGCCACCGGTCGATTCGAGTTCGCGCGCGCCTTGAGCACATCGCGGGCGACCTGCGCCGCTCCGGCCTTCAACGTCTCCGTCGCGCGAATCTCTGCAAACCCGCGCGCCGTCACTTCAATCTTGCCCGAAAGCTGGCCGCTCTCGCCTTCGACAGGAATCGCAACCAGCAGGAATCCATCGCCGGCCAGCTTCTGCCGATCGCGGATGATCGATCGATCCACGCCGCCGACATTCATCCCATCGACGTAGACATACTCTGCCGACACCTGGTCCACGACCGCCGACTGGTCCGCCGTCAGTTCCAACACATCGCCGTCGAGCAGGATGTGCCGGGCGTCCTCGGCCACACCCATGGACGCCGCCAGGTTTGAATGAATCACGAGATGTCGATACTCGCCGTGGATCGGCACGAACGCCTGTGGATCGGTCAATGAAATGACCGTTTTCAACTCTTCCTGCGCCGCGTGACCGCGTACATGGACGTGCTCGTGTCCCGATCCGACTGACACCACATCGACGCCCCGCTTGTAGAGGTTGTTGATCGTGTTGTTGACCGCCGACTCGTTGCCCGGAATCGGCGACGAAGACAAGACAACGGTGTCGCCCGGCTTGAGATTCACGTCCCGATGCGAACCGGTCGCCATTCTCGACAACGCCGCCATCGGCTCGCCCTGCGCGCCTGTACAGATGATCACGGTGTTCTCGTCGTGCGCCGAGCCCAGATCGGTGATCGGTCGCAAGCGCCGGTCATCCGTTTGTACATAACCGAGGTTGCGCGACATGGCGATGTTCTTCTCCATCGATCGCCCTGTCGCGTACACGACTCGGCCCGACTCGTCCGCGGCATCAATGATCTGTTGGATCCGCGCGATCTGCGAGGCAAACGTGGCGATGATGACCCGACCCGGCGCCGTCAGCAGAATCTGCTCCAGCGCATCGCCGACCAACGTCTCCGAAGGCGTCACGCCGGACTTGTCGGCATAGGTCGAGTCCGAGCACAACAGCCGCACACCTTCTTGCCCATACGCGGCGAGTTGCTGCAAATCCGTCGGCTCCGACATCACGGGAGTGTGGTCAATCTTGAAATCACCGGTATGGACAACCAATCCCGCCGGCGTACGCAAGGCAATGCCGAATGCGTCAGGAATCGAGTGTGCCACCGGAAAGAACTCGGCCGTGATGCTGCCAAAGTCGAACGACGATCCAGTCGTGACTTCGATCATCTTGGCATCAAGAATGCCCGATTCCTCCAGCCGCCAGCGAATCAACCCAAGCGCAAGCGGTGAGGCATAAATCGGCGCCTGCAACTGCGGAATCAGAAAGCGCAGCGCGCCGATGTGGTCCTCATGTCCGTGCGTAATCAGGTAGCCGCGCAGCTTGTCGCGACGCTCCAGGACATAAGACGCATCAGGAATGATGTAGTCGACGCCGTGCATGTCGTCGGAGGGAAACAGCAGCCCGGCGTCAACGATGAGCAAGTCATCGCTGGTTTCGTAGACCATCATGTTGCGGCCGATTTCCCCCAGACCTCCCAACGGCACGACTCGTAAGACGCCCTCCGCCACATCGGACAGCTCTGCCACGGTTACCTCATTCTGTGTCTCGGTCGCTAGAGCAGCGACCGCTGAGAATCATCATCTTGCGCCGCTTCGCCCGGCATTGGCTCCCCATGCGAGTGCCCGACATGCACAGCGGCAATCTCGGGACGCTCGGCATTGGCCAATAACGGGGGAATGATCGCGAAATCGTCCCGCATGGTTTGCATCAGATTCGAGTTCCGCAGCGCCGCCGCCGGATGGTAGACAGGCAAGATCAGCCACGGACCAGCCTGAAACGGCTGCCCGCGAGCATCGCCCATCTTCGCGTCGGGCAGAAAATACTGAGTCGCAAACCGACCCAGCAGCACGATCAGTTTGGGCCGAATCCCCTCAATCTGCTCCCGCAGATAGACCTCGCAGCAGCCAATCTCGTCCGGTTGAGGATCACGATTGCCCGGAGGTCGGCACTTGACCACATTGGCCACAAATACCTCAGGACGGCTTAAGCCAATCTCGCCCAGCAACTCATCCAACAACTGTCCTGCGCGACCGACAAACGGCCGTCCCTGCTTGTCCTCATTCGCGCCCGGACCCTCGCCGATAAACATCAACTCAGCTTCGGGGTCACCATCGCCTGGGACCGTCAAGTTCCGTGTCTCATGTAGACGGCAAGCCGTACAACCGGCAATCCGAGCATTCAGTGAGGTAAGCGTCTGAGCATCCACAAAATCAGTCTACGACCAAGCAGCACAAGCTCAACGCACACGCTGCGCTCCCTGGTCCCGCCACACCCGCGCTCCCCCACTCCGTCATACCCGCGCCTCAATTTCCGTCATACCCGCGCTCCGCCGCGGGTATCTCGAAGTGCTGGCCTCCGACGTCTTGATCAGGCGCCCTGAGCCAGCCGTGCAAGTTCTCCCCGCTTCATACGCCAGTGCGGGTCACCGCGAGATTCCCGGGACGGAGCGCGGGAATGACGGGTCGTTGGCGGTTACGCCGGCTGACCATCAGGCTCGTCGCCGTCCAAGTCTGACTCGATCACCGGGATCACCGTACGGTTTTCCACCAGCCGCACCAACACGATGCCCAGGATGTACAGGCCCATCGTCGGCACCGCGACGAACGTCTGCGTGACCGGGTCAATCGAGGGCGTAATCAACGCAGCCAACAGGAACGAACCGATGATCGCCCAGCGCCACATGCCCATGAGTTTCTTCGAGGTCACGATCCCAATCGCCCCCAGACCCATCAGGAACAAGGGCAACTCAAAGACGATCCCTGTCCAGATCACGAACCGCGTGAGCATGTCGATGTAGTTGTTGATTCGCACCTGCGGATCGGCGATCTCCTGGCCGAAGTTCAACAGGAACGTCAGCGCCGGCGGCCAGGCGATGAAGAACGCGAACGCGCCGCCGCAAGCGAACGCAACCGTCGCCAGACCCACGATCGGCATTATCCATTTCTGTTCAGCCCGCGTCAGTCCGGGGTGGATGAAGGCGTAGATCTGGTACACGATCACCGGCATTGCGCCGGCCAGGCCAAGCATCAGCGAAATCTTGATGTATGCGCCAATAAAGCCGAGCAGCTCGGTGTAGATCGGGCGGAACTCGGGCAGCGCCACGCGACCAGGTTCCAGCAGATAGTCCAGGATCGTTGATGCAAAGATCAACGCGACGACCGTCGTCAGCACCATGGTGAGCACGGCAACGGTCAGGCGCTGACGAATCTCGTTCAGGTGCTCACCGAGTGTGAGCTCGGCTTCCTCCGGCTCATCGGGCGGTGCTCCCGGTGGACCATCGGGCGGCATGCCCGGCGGCAGACCGTCGTCGATTTCGTCCGCAACCACATCCGCGACCACGTCCAACTCCGAGAGCTCTGGCGGCTCCGGCAAGTCGGACGGCGAGGGGACCGGTCGTGAGGCCATCAACAACTCACCGAGCGCTCTGTGTGTACGAACATGGCGACGCCGCTACTGCGCATCGCGATCAAGATCGCGGCGTCGGCGGTTCAACGAGATCACATTCGACGGTCGGGCCGGCTCTGCAGCGTCCGACCCATCCGCATCGCCCGTGCCTGCTGCCGCTGCGATTCGGCGTGGACGAACCACCGGTCGCCGCCGTCGAACGCGACGCGTCTGACGTTCCTCAGACTCGGCCGTCGACTGCGTTGCCGTCTGCGTTGCCGTGCCGCCCGATTCAGTCGATACGTCGCCGTCTTTCGCCGCCTCAATCGCCTCTTCCGTCATCGTTTCGGCATCCCGCACGGCGCCACGCACATCGGCTTGCGCCTGCTCCAGATCGGCGCGGATGTCTTCGTCGATTTGCTGCAACTCGAATCGCTGCTCGATGAATTCCTCGCGGACCTCTTCAAAATCGGTCAGATACTCGTCACGGAAGTCGCGCGCATACTCACGCAACTCGCGGATCGCACGACCAAACTGACCCGCGATCTCCGGCAACTTGCCGGGACCGAAGATCACCGCCGCAAGCAGCAGCACCACAAGGATTTCAGGAATGCCAACGCCAAAGATGTTCATCGGCAGTCAGCGTACCCGATTACACCACATCCGCCGCCGAATGCCGGCGGTCTCACGACCCGGATATGGGCCGCTCCCATAACGCGGCTTCGAGCTGAATCGTGGCTATTCGTCGGAAACGCCTTTCGAGACCAGGAAATCGATCGCGTCCTGCACCGTTCCGATGCCCTCTGCATCTTCGTCCGAGATCTCCAGATCCGGCACCTCGTCGCGGAATTCGTCCTCGAACGACATGATCAACTCGACCAGATCGAGCGAGTCGGCGCCCAGATCGTCGACGAACGACGCCGCCGGCGCCACATCGTCCGGGTCCGCCGACAACTGGTCAACGATGATGTCCTTGATTCGATCAAACAGGGCCATTCTGCCAACCTCCAGCTACTCCGCAGTCCCAGCCTGCAGACGGTTCCGTGTGACCGCGCCCAGCACGCCGCTCACGAATCGGCGACTGCCATCGTCGCCAAATCGCTTGGCCAACGACACTGCATGCCGAACCGCAGTGTTTGGGCGTACCGAGCCATTATCGAAGAGCATCTCATACAGCGCAATCCGCAACACGGTCAGGTCGACCAATGCCATCTGATCCATCGGCAATCGGTCGGCCAGTTCTGCAATCAAGGCGTCAATCTCATCGCGTCGGCTGATGACTCCGCCGACGAGCGTCGAGGCTCGCTCCGCCTTCTCGCCCGACATCGGCACCACTTCGTGCGAGCGCAGCAACGCCGTCGTTGCCGGCCTCACTCCAAACTCTGCTTCAAACAGCGCGCAAAAGGCTCTCACCCGTGCGTTGTCTTCCGCGTCCGGACGAATTCGTAGTGTTGGATTCCGGCGTTCGCTATCCGCCAACGCTCTCCCGATCGCTGATATTGACCAGGGTCGGTGAGGTCGCCAGCTTGAGCGGTCGCAATGTAGTGCGCACCAGTCCCGTCAGCACCTTGCCCGGTCCCATTTCGACGTACTGCTCAACGCCCAGTTCATGCATCCGCAGTACCGTGTCGCGCCAGCGCACTGGACGGCGAATCTGCGCCGTCAGGTCCGCTCGCACGTCATCGGCCGTGGTCAATGACTCGGCCGCAACATTGCCAATCACCGGAGTCGAAGGATCCGACACGTCGGCGGCGGCGATGATCGGCGCCATCGCCTCAGCGGCGGGCGACATCAGCGACGTATGAAACGCGCCACCGACTTTCAGCATCACGACGCGACGAGCCCCAGCTTCCTCGGCCAGTTTGGCCGCACGCTCGACTGCGGGTACCTCGCCCCCGATCACGATCTGTCCGGTCGCGTTCAGATTGCAAACCTCCGCGCCGGCCTTGGCACAGACTGCTTCCACATCCGCCTCGTCCATACCCAACACGGCGGCCAGGGTCCCGGGATTCTGTTCACCCGCGGCCTGCATCAACTCGCCGCGCCTGGCGACTAAGCGGACCGCCTCCGAGACCGTCAGCGATCCCGCAGCGACGAGCGCTGAGTATTCACCCATGCTGTGACCGGCGGTACATGCCGGCGCAGCATCCAAGGCTTCGTGTCCAGCCACCGTCGCAGCGCGCCAGGCAGCCAGCGAAGTCACCAGGATCGCCGGTTGTGTGTTCACCGTCTCGCGCAGGACCTCATCGGGCCCTTCAAAGATCACGCTCGACAGCGAGCGGCCCAGCGCCTCGTCGGCTTCCTCGAAAATCTCGCGCGCCTCGGGAAAGGCATCGTGCAGGTCGCGTCCCATGCCGACCTCTTGTGCGCCCTGGCCTGGAAACAGCCATGCGGTCGACGGGCCGTTCGCGGAAGCGGACACCGCTAGTCCTCCAGATCGATCACGGTGCGTCCGCGATACGTGCCGCAAGCCCAGCAAATCCGGTGGGCCTGGTGCGATTCATTGCACTCGGGACACATGACCAACTTCGGACGCTGGATCTTGTGATGCTGTCGTCGCAGCCGCTGTCGAGTCTTCGCATACTTTCGCTTTGGAAGCGGGGGCATAATCTCAGTCTCCCTCAGTCTCAATCTTCAACGCCGACAGCGCCGACCAGCGGTCATCCACCGGTGCCTCTGTCGATGTGCTGGATTCCAGTCCCGGACAATCCGGCCCGCAGCGCGGACTCATCGGACGTCCCATATCAACATATTGTCGCACGGCCTCCGACAAGTCGATCTGACCGTCAATCACCGCGAAGCCCACGCGCTCTGGCGGAGGCTCGATCGGCACGCCCAGGATCGCATCCGACGCAGGCCAGAACTCCTCGTCGAACGACACGTCCAGGGGTAACTCCACGTCCTCAAGGCAGTTGCCGCAGACATCGGCATACGATGTCGCCAGGCTCGCCGTTGCCAGAATCGACTGGTCGGTGCGCAACAGGCGCAGTGCGCCGCTCACAGCACCGTCAAGTCCGGCCGCGCGAGCACCATCAATCTCGTACCGGCGCAGAGAACCGATCGGTTCCTGCAGTAGTGTCGAGACATTGATGATCAAGGAAGTGGTCCGTCGGATCTGCGCAGGTCCGACACGTTGTCCGACCGGCGCGCTCCCGCCCTCGTCAGTCATGGTCAGGTCAGCCTATCAGCGCAATACATTCATCAATCTTTCCATGCCGCTCTGTATTGGCTATCGCAGTTGTCAGGCATACACTCAATCAATCGAACCAACCGACCCCTCTATTCTCTCCCAACCACCAGTAACGAAAACGAGCCGCCCATATGGATCTTGAAGGGTTGCAGCAGCTCCAGGAGATCGACATCCAGCGAGACCAGGCCAGGCGCGAACTGCAGGCCATTCTCGACCAAATCTCCGATCCACCATTCATCAACCAGCTCGAAGCGGAAATCGCCGCTCAGGAAGACGACGTCCGCCAGGCCGAACAAGCAGTCCGAGAAGCGCACGCCATCGTTCAGACTGCACAACGCCGCATTGAAGTCACCGACAAGCGTCTCTACTCCGGCTCGATCACCGATCACCGGACACTGGAAGAGCTTCAGCGCGACCTCTACAGCCAGCGCCAGCAACTGCCGCCCCTCTCAGAGGCGCAGACACGCGCCGAGTACGAAGCTCAACTCGCGCAGGAAGCCACCGCTTGGTTGCAAGACCTGAGAACCGGTGCGCTCGATGTCTGGAATGCCCGCCAGTCCCAGCTTCAGGTCGAACGCGTCGACGCACAGGAGCGCGTCGATGAGTTCTCTCGCCAGGTCGAAATCCTGCGCGAGAAGCTGTCCCACGATGATCTGGCAACCTACGACCAATATCGCCGCCGGCGGCCGCGCGTCGTTTCGACCGTCGCCGGTGGAGTCTGCGCCGAGTGCCGCCTCACCTTGCCGACCATCGTCGTCACACGAGCCAGACGCGGGACTCGCGCCGTCGAATGTCCATCATGTGGATGCTTGCTGCGCGTGACCTAGTCCTGCCGCAGCGAGACGCATAGCATCAATCTGTGCGTGCCATCGGATATCTCAGTCAGCGCAGTGAACACCCGCCGCGGACCGACCACGCGGCCGCCGATTCCTCGTTGGTTGTCCAGAACGCCAACTTTCTTGAGTACTGCCACGAGCACGGGTTCGAGCCGACCGCCACATTCCTCGATGCCGACACCGCGCACGACCGCGAGCGCCCCGGACTCACGCAACTGCTGCGCCACCTGCGTGAAGAGTCGCGCGGCTTCACCTTCGTCATCACCCAGAGCTTTATCAATCTCGGCCACGATGCCACGCATGCCGTCAGAACCGTGCTCCAGCTCCGCGCTCGGGGCGTCCAACTTGTCTCTCTCGATGACGGACCGATAGACGAGTCGTCGCTGATCGATCTCTGGCGTCTGCACAGCGATCCCGACCCCGATGCCAACCGGCGCAGGGAACGATTGCAAGAACGTGCCCGACTCGGCCAGGCCATCGGCCGTCCACCCTATGGCTACGGCGTCGGCGAGGATGGCCGATACGAGATCGACGAAGAGGAAGCGGCCGTGGTTCGGCGCATCTTCAGCCTTTGTTTGCGCGACGGACTCGGCATCCGACGGATCGCGCAACGCCTCAATGAAGAAGGCGTTCAGACTCGCCGCGGACGCAACTGGAGCATGGTCAGTATTCGCGACCTGCTGCGTAACCCCGTCTACATCGGCCGCTACGACAAGCTCGGCGTCAGCGTGCCGGGCAACCATCACGCCATCGTGTCCGAACCCGACTTCGAGGCCGTCGCTCAACAGATGTCCCAGCGACGCACCGCGCCCGGCGTCAGTCATCCCTCCGAATTCTTACTCGCAGGATTGGTCTGGTGCGGCGAGGATCAGACACGCATGATCGGCGTGACCCGCCGTCAGCAGTGGCGCAAGGCCAGCGGCGACACTGCCGCGGCGACCTATCGCTACTACCAGTCCGAGGCACGCACCAACCAGTCGGTCGGCGGGTATCACACACGTCGTGCCGACGACCTTGAGGCCGAAGTCCTCTCGCACATCCGCGGAGAGCGGCAGGGCGGAGAGACTGCGGTGCTCAACATGGGCAGCAACGACACCGCGCTCGCCGCCGAGACCGCCGTCGCCGTCTCTACCGCCGAAGCGCGGTTGCGCGCCATCGACCGCAAGCTCAGTCAACTACTCGATGACGCATCCGCCGGAGATCCACCGCCCGCGAGTCTGCAAGAGGCTGGGGCCGACATCATCGCCGAGTGGGAAACGGCCAGCGCCGATCTTGCTCAGATCCGAAGTCGCGCCCAGGCCCAGGAACGAGAAGCCGACCGCCGCCGTCGCAGAGATCAGCGTCTGCAACGAGTGCGCGAGGGCTGGAATTCCCTCACCTTCCAGCAACAACGAGACCTGGTCGAACACCTCGTCGACCGGGTAATCGTCTTCGACAACTCCGTCACCACCCAACTCAAGGCTTAGCTAGAGCTTCGTCATACCCGCGCTTGCCGCGGGTATCTCGCTGCTTCGAGCACAGACGTCGGTGGCGGACGCCGCGAGACTGCCGCGACGCAGCGCGCCAACGACGGAAGCGGAGGCAGCGCTAAGCTCACCGACATGCACCTCATCGCCTACGCCGACGGCGCGTCTCGAGGCAATCCCGGTCCAGCCGCTTACGGGGCAGTCCTCTGCTCCCCCGACGGCGAGGAGCTTGACGCCTGGGGCAATCCCATCGGACGAGCCACCAACAACGTCGCCGAGTACCAGGGCGCCATCGCAGCCGTCGAAGCAGCGCTCGAAATGGGCGCAACCAACCTGGAACTTCGCCTCGACTCCGAACTCATCGTGCGACAACTTGAGGGCCGCTACCGAGTCAAGAACAAGCAACTCAAACCACTCTTCGAGCAGCTCAAAGCTCTGATCGACCAGCTCGAAACGTTCCAGCCAACCCATGTCCGTCGGCACCTCAACCAACGAGCTGACGCCATGGCCAACGAGGCGCTTGATCGGCGCGAACCGCGCTAGAGTAAATCTCGCCAGGCCGCCGGGCGACCGCGGCGCACGTCTCGTATGGGCGTCGAGGAAAGTCCGGGCTCCGCGGGACAGGGCGCTGGGTAACTCCCAGGCAGGGTGACCTGACGGATAGTGCACAGAAACACACCGCCTACCCGGTTACGCCTCGTCCACCACGAGACGCGACCGGCGGTAAGGGTGAGATGGTGCGGTAAGAGCGCACCAGCGGTCGGGTGACCGGCCGGCTGAGCAAACCCCGCCCGGAGCAAGACCAAATAGGGAGACACTGGCTGGTCCCGGGCCGTCTCCGGGTAGGTCGCTCGAGGCGGCGGGTAACCGTCGTCCCAGATGGATGGTCGCCAACCGATGCCCCGAGCAATCGGAGCATCGCGAACAGAACCCGGCTTACAGGCGGCCTGGCAACACGCTTACCTCCGATCCCCTATCCCCGAAGTAGAGGGGGTTCGCTTTCTTCTGATCCCCTCTCCCCGAAGTAGAGGGGGTTCGCTTACTTCTGATCCCCTCTCCCCGAGGGAGAGGGTTAGGGTGAGGACTGGCCCTGAACAACACACGATTCCCACGAGACAGATGGGCAAGTGAACCCTCGCCCCAGCCCTCTCCACGAAGGAGAGGGGGTAATCACCCGCCGCATCGACCTCACCTATGCCCACCTGTTGTTCAGGAAGACGAAGCGACACCTGAGCTGCAAAGAACGATGTTCTGACCGGAAGAGAACCACTAGCAATGTTGAACAAGTCACTCCGCGATCTCATCGATCTGCCTACAAGTTCCGAGGACCCATCGTCATTGGACATGGTCATCACGGGAGTCACCCAGGACTCTCGAGCCGTCCAACCCGGCAATGCCTTCGTCGCAATCCCAGGATTCTCCGTCGATGGCCACTTGTACCTCAACGACGCCATCACCGAAGGTGCAGCAGCCCTCATCGTCCAGGCCGACCGTCGCCAAATCTGGCAACCAATCGCCGAGGCCCATCCTGATATCGCCTTCATCAGTGTCGACGACACTCGTGCCGCGTTGCCAGAGATCGCCGCGGCCTTCCACGACTTCCCGGCCCGGAAACTCACCGTCGTCGGAGTCACGGGCACCGACGGCAAGTCGACCACGACATATCTCATCCACGCTATGCTGACCGCCGCCGGACGCCAGGCCGGCCTGATCAACGGCGTCGAATTCCACATCGGAGGCGAGTGGACTCGCAACGAAACTGGCGAGACCACGCCTGAGGCCGACATCATCCAGGCCAAACTCGCTGAAATGGTCGCCGCCGGCGACACGCACGCCGTCCTCGAAGTCAGCTCCCATGCCCTAGAACTCCACCGAGCCGACCAGATCAACGCACAGGTCGCCGTCTTCACCGGCCTCTCCGACGACCACCTCGACTTCCACCAGACGCGTGAGCAATACCTCGCCGCCAAGCTCAAGCTCTTCCAGTCCCTCGACCATCACCAAAGCGTCATGCCCGCGCCCACCAGCGTCATTCCCGCGCAGGCGGGAAACTCGCCCCGCCCTATCGCGGTCGTAAGCGCGGAGGACGAATGGCGAGAGACCATAGTCTCGGCCCATCACCAGGCAACCACGATCGTGACCGCAACCCCCGACACCAAGGCCGAAGTCAGCATCATCCCCTCATCACTGGACGCCACCGGTTCCGATGTCAGAGTCGTTACGCCCGCCGGAGCCCTCGCCGCCCGACTCCCACTCCCAGGCGACTACAACCTCGGCAACGCAGCCCTCGCCGCCGGCGCAGCCTGGTCGCTCGGGGTCGGACCGATTGCGATTCAGGCCGCACTCAACAATCTCCGACCCGTCCCCGGACGCATGGAGTCGATTGACGCTGGTCAATCCTTCACCGTCATTGTTGACGCCGCCGCCACCGGACCTGCGCTAGACCTGGCCCTGCAAACGCTCAAGCCACACACAGTCGGCAGACTGATACTCGTCTTCGGCGTCGCCGGAGAGCGTGACCCCGTGCGCAAATCCAGCATGGCGAGAGCCGCAGTCACATATGCCGACCACACTGTCATTACGAACGAGAATCCACGCTCAGAAGATCCTGTCGAAATGGTCGAGGAAATCGCGCAGCATCTCGTTGCCGCAGGCGGGCAGTCCTTCGACAAGGAACCCGACCGCCGTCAGGCAATCGAGCGCGCGATCTCGCTGGCCCAGTCCGGCGACCTGGTCCTGATCGCCGGCAAAGGCGCTGAACCCACGATGATCTACGCCGATCGCATTGAAGCGTGGGACGATCGCGTTGTCGCCCGTGATCTGCTGCGAGGACTGATATCTGAGCGCCTACCGCACTAACAGACCAGCGCCTACCCTTCGCCTATAGACGTGCCCAACCACTCGGAGCCCACCAATGGACAACGCCCAATACCGCGCACTCGTCGAGGATGACCTCAATCACTGGGTGCACCCGCTCTTCCACCCCGACTTCCATCAGGAGCCGGTGATGTTCGAGCGCGGAGAGGGTGTCTACATCTACGGCGCTGACGGTCGGCAGTACATCGATGGCCTCGCCGCCCTCTGGAATGTCGCGGTCGGTCACGGACGCTCGGAACTCGGCGAAGCGGCCAAAGATCAAATGTCCAAGCTCGGCTTCTCCAACTCCTACGAGGGCTACACCAACGAACCAGCCATTCGCCTGGCCAAGAAGGTGATCGATCTCGCCTACGACAACATGCAGGCGGTCTACTTCACCAACTCCGGCTCCGAGTCGAACGAGACGAACGTCAAGGCCGCTCGCTTCTACTGGATCCAGAAGGGTCGCCCCGAGAAGCAGAAGATCATCACCCGCGTCGAGGCCTATCACGGCAACACGGTCGCGATGACCGCCGCAACCGGCATGCAGGTCTTCAAGCCGCAGTTCGGCCGACCGGTGCCCGACATCATCAACGCGACCACCCCCGATGCGACCCCCACCGGCGGCGGCCGGATCGATAGCGGCAACCTGCTGATTGACAACATCGTCGCCACGATCGAAATGGAGGGCCCCGACACGGTCGCAGCCGTGATCGCCGAGCCGGTGCAGGGCGCTGGCGGCGTGTACCCGCCGCCCGAGGACTATTTCCCCCGCCTGCGCGAAGTGTGCGACCGCTATGAAGTCCTGTTGGTCGCCGACGAAGTGATTACCGGCTTCGGTCGCACCGGCAAGTGGTTCGCGCTGGAGCACTTTGATGTGCAGCCAGACATGATGTCGATCGCCAAGGCGATCACCTCCGGCTACGTGCCAATGGGCGCAGCGGTCTGGTCGCAGGAAGTTCACGAGACCATCACGCAGGGTCCCGGCAAGTTCATGCACGCCTACACCAATGCCGGTCATCCGACAGCCGCCGCTGTCGGCTTGCGGAACCTGCAGATCTTTGAGGACGAGGGTTTGGTCGACAACGCCGCCGCGCGCGGCGAGCAACTGCTGTCTGGTCTGCAACGCCTGACCGAGAACCCACACATCGGCAATGTCCGAGGCCTCGGATTCATGTGCGGCTTCGACATCCTCAAGGATCCCGAAACCGACGAAGCCTTCCCGGCCTCGGACGGCATGGGAGCCAAGCTGCTCAAAGCCTGCCAGCGCCGAGGCCTCATCAGCCGAGTTCGCAACGACGGCTACCTCCTCGCGCCCCCGCTGGTCGCCACCGAAGAACAGGTCGACGAAATCCTCAATATCGTCGAGGACTCCGTCCGCGAAGTAACCGCCGCGCTGTAGGATCGAGGCCGTCCAGTGGAGAGGGCTTCATCATGACAACGCACCTCAGCGAATCAGAGCGCAAGACTCGATTGCAGGAGCTGTTTCGACTCGGGGAAACCGACATCGAGCTGTACGAGGATCTGTTACCGGATAATGCGCTGGGTGAGATCATGCGGTTGAGTCTGACATGGAGGCGTCAGGACGACGAACGGCGAGATTACATTCTCTCGGTGTTGGAACAGAACGAAATTCGGCTTGAGGAGGTCCACCGCTTATGCCGGTCTTCATCCACGCCGACTACCTCGACGCAATAGGCGCAGGCGATTCGGTCGCGGTCGGTCGGGCAGCTGAAACTGCCGACAGCTTGGCGTACGCAGAATTCATCACCACGGAGGGTATGATTTCTGAGTTTCTACGCCGTTGGTCCGACCGTGGGCCACTCTTGCGAGATCGCGCGATTGAGTTGTCGCGCACACTGTATCTGCGCCGAGGCACAGTCCAGACCGTCGATTTCGCACGGTTCGTTACAGCCCTCGACGCCTACCGCAGCGAGTTTCGCGATTCGGCGCTGACGCTCGAAGATGTGATCGCCGTTCAACTTCTGCGAGAGTCCGATTCGACCGACATCTTGAGCTCTAACACCGAGTTCCAGAGCTATGGCCTTCGCCCCCTGATGGCATGAGTCGCAGTCCGCTCCAAGCACTTGCACATGAGGAGCAGGATGTAGAAGACTCCATCCGCGAGGTGACGTCGGCGCTGTAGCTGTTGTCGTCATGCAGTTTGACTACCATGGGGTCAGTTGACCGACAGGAGTTCGGCCGTGACGACCACCCTCATCAGAGAACCTGAGCTCTCAGTCCTCCCGGCTAACGTCTGGCCGATTCGTATCCGCCTGCCCGAGCATTGGGCCCTCAGCAACGACTGCCTGGAAGAACTCTGCAGCCTCAATCAGGACCTCCGCCTGGAACGCGGCCACTATGGCGAGCTGGAGATCAACATGCCTGCAGGAGGAGCCAGTTCATTCATCGGTGTAGAGATTGTCACCGACGTTCGTGTCTGGGCAAGAGGCGCCGGAGGCTTGGTCCAGGAGTCCAGCGCCGGCTTCGACCTCAGCGATGACCGCAGCCGTAAGCCGCTCTGGGGTCCTGATGTCTCCTGGATGACTCCGCAACAGCTCGCCGATGCTGGCGGCGCGCCGCCGCGCAAAGGATTCTGGCATCTCTGCCCAGCGTTCGTCGTTGAAGTCCGCTCCTCCAACGACACACTCGCGTACCAGCAAGGCCGGATTGCCGACTGGATCAGCTTCGGTGCCCAACTCGGCTGGCTCGTCGATCCGCAGAACTTCAGCGTCTGGGTCTACCGTCCCGATCAGGAACCAGAGCAGTTGGAGCGCCCGCAAGAACTCAGCGGAGAAGAAACCCTTCCCGGATTCAGCTTCGACTTCACCTCAATCTGGGCCATGCTGGATCAGGCTGAGACGCCAGCTGACTCCTAATGGCTCTCAATCCTTTGACGAACCCTTGAACTTCATCGACCGCTGACGGTGATTCTTCGGCTTGGCGCTAGACAACGTTGCCGACTCTCGCTACCCTTCGGGGCAGGAAAGGAGGTGATGCAACTTGGGACATAGTCAACTTTCGCCCAGGTATCGACGACGCAGCGTAGTGGAGGTGGGCGCCTCCTAAGCGCTTTCAGAACCGTCGCCCGATCCCTGGGCGAACAACGACGACCCCGGGCCGCCCAGCTCGGGGTCGTGCCGTTTAACCAGCTAGCCTTCCGCTATGTCAGACCACGATCTTCTGCCGCCCGACTTGCGTCTCGATCTCGACCTCGTCCGCTCGCTTCTCAACACCTCTAAGTTCGGCAACAAGCTCCACTATCTCGTCCAGACCACCTCGACCATGGACGACGCGCGCCGCCTCGCCGACGATGGTGCGCCCCACGGCACAGTGGTCGTCGCCGACGAGCAGACTGCCGGTCGCGGGACCAAGGGACGCATCTGGGTCTCGCCGCCAGGTCAGAGCATTCACACCACGCTGATCGTTCGCCCGACGATCGAGCAACTCAAGCGACTCAGCATTGTCAGCCCCGTGGCCACGACCGACGCCGTTCGCGAGACCACGCCACTGCAACCGACAATCAAGTGGCCCAACGACATCCAGATGGAACATCGGAAAATGGGCGGCATTTTGATCGAAGCCGACTGGGGAGCCGGTCAGCCGCACTACGCGCTGGTCGGCATCGGCCTCAACGTCAATTTCGATCCAGCGCCCTGGGCTACCGAGATTGACCGCCCGGCCACCAGTCTGATGATCGAACTTGGCGCTCGCCAACAGCGAGAGCCGGTGTTCGCTGCATTGCTCAATGCCTTCGAGCAGCGCTTCAATCAGGCAGAATCACCCGAGTTGCACGAGGCCTGGACGTCTCGACTGGACACGCTGGGCCAGGAAGTCACAGTCACGCTCGCAAACGGAGAAGCGATTCGAGGAACAGCCGTCGAAGTCGATGAAGCAGGAGCGCTGATCCTCGAGACCGAAGATGGGCAACAGCGCACGTTCATCGCCGGGGAAGTCACCCTACGAGCGGCCACAACTCCGCAGTAGGCCGCAACCGGAGGGCCCGTTGCACGATCAGTGACGGCCCAACAATCGGGTCACCAGGTCTCATGATCCGCCACTGACCTGAGATTAGGTCAAGTGCGCAGTGTGACGTCCAGAGACCGCCAATTTCTTCGCCCGAGAGCACAATCCGCGTATCAACCTCGGTCGGGACACCTTCAAGGTCCGTTGATCCAACCCACCAGACTTTCGCATCTGGCTCGTCAGCGCCATGCAGGCAGGAGGCGGGAACCGAAGCAATCTGCTCGAGCACATCCGCAGCATGCTCGACTCGATGCGCGTGAACGCGAATGGTCTGTTCTCCCAACTGCTCGGCATCGATCAACAGACGCATCGCTGCCCGGACGACGGTCGTCCATCCTGCTCCTCCTGTCACAACAACATCGATTCCATCTGTGGATGCAAACCCCCGGGCCAGTTCACGGGCGAACGTCGTCTCGCCATTCGATGACCGCAACCTGGCATCTTCGATTCGCTGCTTGATCGACCTCGGTCGATCCGTTTCGTTGATCGCATGAGTCCGGAATCCTGCAAGTTCGAGTCCTGAGAGATCGCGAACCGGCCCTTTCACGCCCGCCTCGTAGGACAGCGTTACCGAGTCGAGAGAAGTCACTCGTTCTGCCAGCGTGAGAGTCACACTGTTCCCTGACCAATCCAGGGATGCGACGTTGACTGGGCGACGGCCGGCCGACACTGAGAAGTCGGATGGCGGGGCAATGCTCCCGTCGACCTGCTGATCAAACGTCACTTCAATCTGGCGACCATCAGCGACAACTGCGCTGACCATTGGTGCTGTCTCGGTGAAGTTGCGAACCACGAAGACGGCGTCCGCCATCCTCATTCCCGTCAACCCGGCAATCCCACCTCGCTGTCCCGACCGATAGACCAGCCCGAATAGCTCCAGGTCGTCGGACAGATCCTTGGACAATTGCATGTACAGCGAGTCTCCGCCCACATCGACTGAGCGAGTCGTTCCCTCAACGCCTGGTCCAACCGGAGTAAACCGTGAGGCGGGAATATGCCGATCAAGCAATGGCTGGTCGAACTTCAGGAAGACCGCCGACCCAACGGCAAACGCCGAAACGAATTGAGGCGCTGCCGTGTGATCGACCACATCGAGGTCAAATGGCGCAATCGTCCGTCCCTGTCCGCGCAAGGAGTCGCCCGAGTAACTCAGCCGCGCGGGCTGCTCCGCGCGAAGACCGGGCGCAGTCAACTGCAATCGGAGCGACTGGTCTTCAATCGCTGTCGCCGCTTCAATCGATGCGTCGCCGCTAATCGTGAACTGATTCGGATCAGGAAGATCGGGTTCCAACGCCTGGTCGAATGTCAGCGTCAGCGACACCCCATTCGCTTCAGCGCTCACTACGCACGGAGCTGCTTGAAGCAACTCGCGCTGGAACATCTGTGACTGTGACTCACCTGATCTGGAACGTCGAACCGTCACGAGATCGCCAACACAGATGGCTGAATCGGGATTGAGCGCCACTTCCGACCCTTGGGTCGAGGACTCAGCGGCACGTTCTTCTTCGTCGATCAGCAGAGACCACTCGTAGTCCGCGAGCGGTGTGGTCAGCAGCGCTGCATGGAAGGTCAGTATGAGACCGCCAAAGTCCGAAGTGACGCATTGCAGACCCCAAACCGGATCGATCAGGTTAGGCACGTCGAGATCAAACGGCGAGATCTCCTTGCCCGACGCATCACGTAGTGCATCCTCAGCCGGCGCATGCGCCACCGACAACGACGCGCATTCGGGGACTGGGTCGGTCAAGTGAATCATCAGGCTTCTATCCCGTGTTGATGCCTGCTCAATCGCTTGTAACTCTTCGTCAGCCTCGACGCGGAACGAGCTCGTATCAAGTTGCATGACCGTCCCCAACTCAGCATTGAATTCGACAACGATTCGCTCAGGCTTCTTGCGGTCCAGTGCGGCCCCGAGAGGCGCTACTGTGACATTGACCACATCGAGGTCAAATGGGGCAATCGTCCGTCCCTGTCCGCGCAAGGAGTCGCCCGAATAACTCAGCCGCGCCGGTTGCTCTGCGCGAAGACCGGGCGCAGTCAACTGCAATCGGAGCGACTGGTCCTCAATCGCTGTCACCGCTTCGATCGATGCGTCGCCGCTGATTGTGAACTGACTCGGCTCAGGAAGTTCCAGATCCAACGCCTGGTCGAACGTCAGCGTCAGCGACACCCCATCGGCTTCAGCGCTCACAACGCACGGAGCTGCTTGAAGCAACTCGCGCTGGAATATCTGTGACTGCGACTCACCCGATCTGGAACGTCGAACCGTGACGAGATCGCCAACGCAGATGGCCGAATCAGGATTGAGCGCCACTTCCGACTCGTGTGTCGAGAACTCAGCGTTGCGTTCTTCTTCGTCGATCAGCAGAGACCACTCGTAGTCCGCGAGCGGTGTGGTCTGAAGTTCTGGCAGGAATGTCAGTGTGAGACCGCCGAAGTCCGAAGTGACGCATTGCAGACCCCAGGCGGGATCGATCAGGTTGGGCACATCGAGATCAAACGGCGAAATCTCCTTGCCCGTCGCATCACGCAGAGCATCCTCGACCGGTGCATGCGCCACCGACAATGACGCGCATTCGGGGATTGGGTCGGTCAAATGAATCATCAGGTTTCTGTCCCGTGTCGATGCCTGCTCAATCGCTTGTAACTCGTCGTCAGCCGCGACGCGGAGCGAACTCGCCTCGAGTTGCATGGCCGTCCCCATCTCAGCATCGAATTCGACAACGATTCGCTCAGGCTCCCTGCGGTCCAGTGCGCCTCGGAGAGGTGCCGCCGCAATCAAATTGACGACCGGCATCGGGTCAAAACTCTCTACGTCGTGCGGCGGCTGCGAGGTGTCGCGGAGGTTGTATTGGCCAGCGAAGATCGATTCAGGGCTGTAAGTCACTACTAACTGCTCCCCCGCGACAACTCGCTCAGCCAGGATGAGGAAAACAGTCGAGCCGCTAATCGCGACCGACTCGATCGCCACGACATCTTCGTTGGTCCGTCGAACTTCAATCCACTGAACATCTGGATGTTCGTCGCATTCGAAGTCGGGATGTAGCTCTTCCAGAGCTTCGCAGTTTGGAGGAGGGATAGCACTCGAGTCGAGCGGCTGATCGAATTCAATAGCAAGACCTCGGTCAGTCACCGTCGCCTGGACAAACGACGGCGCAACATCGACGCCGTTGTTCACCGCCATCGTGAATCCCGATACAGCATTTGGAGCATCGTCATCTTGCAGGCCGCCTGACTCTGGTGGTGAATACGTCAGAGCAAGCGCTGCCCCTTCAGGTACCGATGCACCCGGTTCAAGCGTGATGATCAGACGACGCCGTTGTTCCGACGAGGGATCAAAGACCACCGAATCGATCGGCAGTACTGGTTCGAACGAAAACCAGGAATCATCAACGGTGTTCAGCGCATCCAGCGTTTGATCGAAACTCAGAGTGACGACTTGCCCACTCTCGTCTGTGTTCACCTCGACTGGATACGGCGCGTAGTCCGTGTGATTATCAACTGCTTGAACAAACGCTTCGATCCTGTTGCCATCAGTATCCAGCAACGCGTCGGTCGCAGGGGGCGTGTAGCTGAGTGAGATCGACTCGTCCTCGACAGCCGCAACGGCGAGGCTCAACGTCAAGCTGGAACCCAAAATGGCGACCGACTCGATTCCGGTACTGTTCGACAGCGAAAATGCGGTCAATAGAGGCTGCGTGTCCTCGTCCAGATCGCCACTAAACAGCAGACGCAGCACCGCCCCGTCAACTGCTGCGGAATCGACCTCAACGATTCTTGGCGTCAGGTTCGTCAGAAGCAGGTTGTCGACCTGAGCTCGTTGTTGCCCGTCGTCGTCATCGCGGATTCGGATGGTCCCGGATACAGGGAAATACGTGAGGGTCAGGGAGTCATCCGCTCCAACCGCCTCGGACAAGGTCAACACCACCATCCCAACACCATTCGGTCCGTCATTTGAGACTGCCACGAACGTGAGAACGGCGTCCGTGCCCGTGAGTGTGAAGTGTTCGGTCGGATATCCGTCATCGCCGCCGAATCGAGGGTCGTCGTAGATCGCCTGATCGAGAATGACAGTGATCGTCTGGTCCTCAACCACACCCGAAACAGGAAGAGGCGCCGTGTCGGTTTGGTTGTCGATGACCAGCGAGAACGACTTGGTGCGGTTACCACTTGAGTCGGCGATGCCGGCCTCAGTCGGTATCGAATAGTCGATCGAAGCGGTTTCGTCCTCTACGAGTGCTCGCGAGAGCATCAAGTCCAGCGAATCGTCGTCGAAGGAAACGGTAGTCACGCTCACCTCCGAGTCCGCCGTGATGCTGAACAGATTGGCTGGGACCGCCGAAGCTGAGTCGAGCGACTGGTCAAACTCGATCGAGACCGCGTCGCCGTCACCCGTCGCCGATATGGCATTCGGTGCGACATCGGTGTTGTTGGTTACGGCCTCGGAGAAGTTCGCAATCGCAGTTCCATCGGACTGCTGCAAAGGTGAGGTCATAGGCGTGGAGTACTTCAACGTGTAGGTCTCTCCCTCAACGAGAGAGTCGTCCAACGTCAAGGTGACCGCCATGCTCGAGACCGTGATGCTTGAGACGGTTGGTTCCCCCGAATCGAGAGAGAACGCCGATGCATCCGGCGTTGAGTTCGTGTCCAGAGTCACCGAGAAGCTGATGACGATCTCTCCGCCATCTCCCTCGACCGATCGAAGAAGGGGTTCGGGAGTCTCGTTCACGACGGGAGACTCCGAGAACGCAGGAACATCCAGCGCCAGGCCGTCGCGCTTTAGCTTCACGTCCCCAAGCGCGGAGTACGTGACAGTCACGATGGCGCCGAATGCGATGGCCTTGCTAAGCGTCAGCGTCAGGCTGGCGCCGTCCAGCGATATCTCATCGACAGAGGTCCCGACCGGCGTAACGCTGAAGTCGGAAGTTGGCAGACTCGAGTCTTCATTCAGACTTCGGTCAAACTCCAGCACGATCGAATTGGCATTTGCCACCGCCGACACCAACCGAGGCACACCGTCGGCATTGTTCGTCACGGGCCGATCGGTCCACGCCGCGACCTTCCACATCCCGTCGCTGCTCTGCAACGCCGGCGAAGTGGTATCGGTCGGTGGTTGATAGCTAATGGTCACCGTCTCGTCGACGTCCGCCGGCGGATCAAGTTCGAGCATCACGCTGGAGCCATTGACCGACAATGAAGCAACTGCTGCTTCCGCGCTGCCGGACAGGCTGAACGTCGTTGGGTCGGGAATCCCAGCGACCGTGGTCAGCAGGGGATGGGACATGGTGATCGTCAGCGCGCGGCCCGTTGGATCGATCGAGGCCGAGACAAACGTCGGCGTTGGATCCTCCGCCAGATTGGTCACGGCCAGTGAGACGAAGGAGTCGACGTCGATCTCGTGACCGTCTCGCTTTAGCGGCGATTCCATAGGAGCGGTGTAAGAGACGCTGATGCTCTCAGTGTGGGTTACGGCTGAACTGAGCGTCACGATCACATCGCTCTGACTGACCGATAGCTTCGTCACTGTCGCCGCGGTCCCGGCCACTGAGACTGAGGCCAGAGTCGGAGTCGAACTGGAATCAAGAGGTCGATCGAACGAAATGGTCAAACGGTCGCCGTCGACCTCCGCAGAGACCGGTCGCGGCTTGCCGTCGGCGTTGTTGGTCGTTGAACGGTTTGAGAATGCCGCTACCGGCTGGGCGTGGTCGGCCGATTGTAAGCGCCCGGCCGATGAATCTGTGGGCGGGGTGTAGCCGAGTGTGATCGTCTCGCCGACATCGGCAAGTGGATCGAGAGACAAGACTACGGTCGAACCGACAATCGAGACCGAATCCACCGAGGCGTCGCTTCCTGTGAGCGAGAACGTCGAGGCCTTGGGTGTGTGTTCCGCAGATGCATCAAGCGCCAGCGTGAATGTGACAGTCGCGGTTGAGCCATCAGCCGAGACCGCTGCGTTACTAAACTCCGGCACAGGCGCAACGGTGTTGTTTGTGACTGACTGATTCGTAAAGGAGTCGGCATCTGTGACGTTCCGGCCTTCAATCCTTGGCGTATCGTCGGGCTTCGTATAGGAAACGGTGATTGTCGACCCGGCGCTCACGGCCGAAGAAAGGGTCAGCGTCACCGTTGACTCTGTCAGCATGTTGTTCGCGAAGGATGTGCTGCTAATCGTGACTCCATCCTCGCCGTTAATCGAGAAAGCTGCGGCAGGCGCGACCGCCTTGAGTGGAAGATTGAATGTGATCTCCAATACTGCGCCGTTGACTTCCGCTTTCATCACCTTGGGCTTTGCCGTCGGTGTACTGCTCTGGAAGGTGAATGAGTAAATGTCCGCCACGTTGTGTGCTGCGTCTGACTGTCGGAGCGGATTCTGGTTGGGCTCGATGTACTCGAAGGTGTACGTCGGCGAGTTGCGATTGTGCAGGATTCCGCTGAGCGAGAGCGTCACAACTTCTTTCGACACGGAGACAACTTCCACACTCGGAGCATGTTGGACGCCTCCAATCGAGAACGCATCAGCAGCAGGAACGCTGTCCTCATCGAGCTCCTCACTGAAGGTCAGCGTCACGACGTTATACAGGGCCGTGACCGACTCCAGACCTGGTGGGTTGTCGACGTTGTTGGTCACGGCCCGCGCAGGCCAACTCTCGACCTGCTTCATGCCTTGATCGGAGTCTTGGAGCGGATAGCTTTCATCTCCGGCGCTCTGGTCATAGGCGAGCGTGACGGCCTCGCCTTCCTCGACTGCATCACTGCTGCCCAGGGAAAGTTCGAGTCGGCCTAAGGAGCCAGACGGCGTAACGAGATCGCTGACCGCTCGCTCGTCCTCCCCGACCATCACAGCAAATGCGGAGAAATCTGACCACAGATAGCTGATGTCAGCGATCCCCTCGCAGAATGTGACGTAGATGTAACTCCCCACCGAATCCGTTTCCAGACTGACGATCTCAGGAGGAGCGTCCGTGTTGTTGGTGACGGCCTGGTCGCTGAACGCCGCCACTGGCGTTCCGTCGTTATCGATGAGGGATGAGTTGGCCGCCGAATAACTCAGTGTGATGACCTCCGAGGTGCAATCGACATCCGGCACCGATGATTCAAGCGTGAGTACCACCCCGTCGTCGACCGTGACGGACTGCACTGCGAGTGTGGAGTCGCCGAGTTGAACCGTGAAATCTGAGGCCGAAGCCGTGCTATCAGTGTGGAGTGTGGAGGTGAAGGAAATCGTGAGTTGCGCGCCCTCGACACTGGCTGCCGTGACCGTCGGCGGAGACTGTGTGAAGGTCCTGGGTGTCGTAAGTCCAACAAGCGTTGCGAACGCTAGCGCTGCTATCAGTAGATTTCTTGGCCAGCGACCGTGCAGCGCTAGCACAGCGTCCCGACGCTCAGCAGGTCAACTCTCGGTTAGCGAGCGGACCAATTGGGTGGCCGCTTTTCGACGAAGGCGCGTGGACCTTCTTTTGCATCCTCCGAGTTCAGGACGGTCCGGCCCACCCATTGCCCGACGCGGTAGGACTCGTCGATCTGCAGTTGTCGCCACTGCTGAGCCATGAACTTGGTGCCCTCGACCGCCAGTGGCGCGTTGGCCGCAATCATCTCGGCAATCTCGACTGCCCTGGGCAGTAGCGCCTCCGGTTCGAGGATCTCTCGAATCAGACCCATGCGCAGCGCGTCTTCCGGCTCGATCCGATCGGCGGTCAGCATGATGTACAGCGCGTCGCCGATTGGCAGCATTCTTGCCAGGTGATGAATCGCGTAGCCGGGCATGATTCCGCGCTTAACTTCAAACAGTCCAAAGTAGGCTTCGGTCGACGCGATGCGTATGTCGCAGTCGAGCGCACGCTCGAGCCCGCCTGCCAGGCAGAGCCCGTTGATTGCGGCTATGAACGGCTTGCGCGCCCGTGCGAACGGCATCGACTCATCGAGGTCGTAGCCCATCGTGTTGCGCAGACCCTCGCGCCGCTGATTGCCTTCGTTCATTTCCTTGAGGTCAGCGCCGGCCGAAAATGCTCTACCAGTGCCGGTCACGATCGCCGCCCTCATGTTCGGGTCCGCTTCCAGATCGGCGACCGCTTCGCGGGTCAATCGGCGCAGGTCGCCGCCCAGCGCGTTCAGCCGATGCGGCCGATTCATCGTCAGGATGGCGTAGTGATCAAACTTCTCATAGATCAGATCCGGCACGATCAAGTTCTCCTCGGCGCTTCGGGGCGCCTGATTCGCAGCTACAGGGCAGCCAGCGTATCGCGCATGTCGCGGTCGTCGACGATGTTGCCCGTGTAGGACGACGGCTGACTGGCGATCCAGACACTCGCACGGGCCATCCAATCGGCCGACTCGAACTCGGTCTGCGGCTTGTCCGGCGTCGTCAGTGCGTACCAGTGGCCGGGCGTCTTGATCAGGTAGCGCAGAGTCAGAATGTTGCAGGCGATCTGGTACTGCTGCAGTTCCATCGCCCAGCCCTGGGTGATCCGTTCCAGGCCGGCTTTGACCATGCCGTAGAACTGACCACCTTCGCGCACATCGTCGTACGGACCTGGGCCGGGGAAGTCGGCTGCGCCGGAGGAGATATTGATGATGTCTCCACCGCTCTCCTTCATATGCTCCAAGGCATACTTGGCCAGCAATATCGGACCGCGCAGATCGAGCTGCCAGATCAGGTCGATATGTCGGTCCTGGACCGAATCCAGGGTGCCCGGGACGAGCACGGCGGCATTGTTGATCAGGATGTCGAGACCGCCCAATTCGGCAGCAGTCGTATCAATCGCACGCACGATCGACTCCGGGTCGCGGACATCGAGCACGACCGGAACCGCATGTCCGCCGGCGCTGCGAATCTCTTCTGAGACCGTGCGGATCGTGCCCGGCAAGCGTGGGTCGGGAGAGGCTTCATCCGACCGCGCCGCCACGGCCACTGCTGCGCCATGTGCGGCCAATCCTCGTGCAATATCGGCGCCGATGCCGCGACTGGATCCCGTGACCAGCGCCTTACGTCCGTCAAGCAATCCCATAACCGAGCCCCCAACTTGTACAACGCATCGCATGGGCCCACCAACCCATCATCTGGGCATGGGCGGACGCATTCTAGCATCGCCCCGTGCAGAGCCTCACTCCTGCTCGTGCTCAGAACACCATCCACCATGGTGCGGCCAGGACATTGGGTCCAAGCCATTCAACCTGCTCACCGTCATGCAGCAGGAGGCCGGGCAGACTGCGGTCGCGGTACTCGTCCATGAACGTACGCAGGTGCTTTGTGTCCGATAGCCGGGCGCGTTTGCTCGATTTCACCTCGATCGGCAGCAGGCGCTGTCTCGACTCGATCACGAAGTCAACCTCTTCGCCCAGCGTTGAGCGCCAGAAGAAGAGCTCGGCGTTCCTGACGCCGCTGTCCCGCCAGGCCAGCAGGTCCTGCAGCACGATGTTCTCCAGGTGAGCGCCCTGCGGCTCGGGCTGCTGGCTCAGATGCAGAGCGACTCCAGTGTCGCTCCAGTAGATCTTGGGCGATTTGATCAGCCGTTTGTTGCGATTGACCGCGTAGGCGGGCAGTCGAACCAGCAGGTACGAGGTCTCCAACAGATTGAGGTAGCGGTGCGCCGTCGGCTGGGTCATGCCGATGTCGCGCCCGAGCGAGGTCTGGTTCAGGAGCTGTCCGACGCGCAGCGCAGCAGCCTGCATGAGCCGACGAAAGTCTGGCAGCGCGGTGATCGCCGAGAGACTCTGCAGCTCTCGCTCCAGATAGGTGCGTACATAACCGTCAAACCAGATGGCGCGCTCGCGGTTGGTCTGCATCTGGATCGCCGCCGGCGGGAAGCCGCCTCGGCGAGCCAGGTCGCGCCAGTCTTCTCGCGGCAGGCGCTCCGCGTTGAGCATGTCGATCCAGTCCTCGTGGGGCGTCTCAAAGAAGCGATCCCACAGGCCACATCGGGCGAGTCCCAGTTGTTCAGTGCGCGTCATCGGCCAGAGGGTCAGGTAGCTGGCGCGTCCGGCCAGGGTCTCCGAGACGCCCTGCATGAGCAGCAGATTGGCGGACCCGGTGAGCAGAAACCGACCGGCCGTGCGCCGTTCGTCGATTTCCCGTTTGATCGCCAGCATCAACCGCGGTTCGCGCTGCACCTCGTCAATGGTGATTGGCAGTGGTCCGCTGAGGATCAACTCCGGCTCTGTGCGGGCGGCGCTGAGCACCTCCGTGTCGTCCAGCGTCACATAACGACGCTCATCGCTCTGGAGCTGGCGTACGAGCGTGCTCTTGCCGGTTTGACGGGCGCCGGTCACGACGGTGCTAGGCATCAACCGCATGTGCTCGGCGAGGCTGTCATTCATGAGTCGGGGGAGGGTGTCCGGGGTCATGATGTGAATGATAATCATTCACGGCGTGAATGACAATCATTCAGTTCAAGAATGGTTTTCCGCCGTTCCGTGAATGAATATCATTCACGACGTGAATGATATTCATGCAGCATCATCTCCCAAGTCCTACACTGCCCTCATGATCAGCCCATCCGCCGCCCTGGGCCTCGTCATGCTTCCCGGCGGCGCCTTCATCATGGGCGCCGATGATCGTCGCCGCGACGAGCGCCCTGCGCATCAGGTGATGGTCGCTCCATTTCGCGCCGCCGAGCGGCCGGTCAGCAACGACCAATACGCCGCATTCGTTGAGCAGACCGAAGCCTCGCCGCCGCCCTTCTGGACGCAGCGGAAGTTCTGTGTGCCCGAAGCTCCCGTCGTGGGCATCTCCTGGCACGACGCTGTGGCGTACTGCGACTGGCTGAGCGATGTCTCTGGGACCGCATTCCGGCTGCCGACCGAGGCCGAGCGAGAGTATGCAGCACGCGGCGGCATCGAATGCGCCGATTGGCCCGAGGACACGGAATTCTGGCCAACCGATCAGGTGCGAGCACCTGTGGCTCAGGCGGAGCAACCACACGTTCCAGTAGCAGTCTGCCGGAATGCGTTCGGTCTCTACTGCACCGCAGACAACGTGCACGAGTGGTGCTCGGACTGGTACGACCGCAACTACTACGCCCATTCACCCGAGGTCGCGCCGTCGGGACCCGTATCCGGCGTGCGGCGCGTAAGTCGTGGCGGCTCATGGCGACACCGGATCAAGTTCACCAGGGTCAGCGCCCGCTCGAGCCTCTCGCCCAACTATCGCTACAACGACTACGGTTTCCGCATCTACGCCGACGCCGAATGATTGAGAGCGTTCCCGATGCCAATCCGCACCACTGTTGTGGGATCGTGGCCGATCCCGTTTGGTCAGCGTCTCGAACTCAAGCGCTACTACGCCGGCGAGTTGTCGGATGAGCAAGCCAGCGATGTCCTCAGGACCGCAGCACGAATCGCGATGGATGAGCAAATCGCCTGCGGCCTCGATCAAATCATGGGTGGCGAGGTCTTTGCACCCGACTTCCTCCATCACATTCCGCCACGACTCGACGGCCTGGAGACGCTGACGCCGCGCGTCACCTCGAAGGGTCAGCAGGGAGTTGGTCGCTATCGGGTCGCAAGCACGGTGACCGCGCCGCGCGGCACCGGGCACGCGAACGCCTGGCGTCGTGAGCATGACATCGAGCCGCGACTGAACAAGGCTTCCGTGCCATCACCCCTGACGATCGGCGGTGGTTTCGTCGTGCCCAAGGAGCGTGACGAGTCGGCCCACCTTGGTGACCTGATTCAGGTGGTCCAGGATGAAATCGCCGATATGGTCGCCAACGGACTGCAGGAAATCCAACTGGACGCACCCGGTGAGGCCATCGGTCTGGTCTCCGAATCTCGTTCGGCGGAATCGTTGTACTCGTTAGTGGCCGAACCGCTGGCGCCGGCGTCCGAGATCACACGCACCATCCACTTCTGTCTCGGCGACATCGCCCGCAAACCATCGATAGAGGTGCAGAATCTGCGCGCGCTGATCCCCTTCATCCAGAAGCTTGAAGGCATTGTCGACCGCGTCCACGTCGAGTGCTCCTACTCGGGACAATGGGAAGAACACGCGCTACTGGCGGAGTTGCCCCAGAGCATGGAAATCATCGCCGGCATCGCCGACGTCAAATCGAAGCCTGCATCGGTGACGGAATTGCGCCAGAAGAGCGAGCAACTCGTCGAAGTGATTTCGCCCGAGCGGCTGTTGGTATCGACCAGTTGCGGAGTCGGACGAGTCCCGCACGACGAGGCGATCCGCCTGATGCGCAACCTCGTCAAAGCGGCCAAAGCGGCCAAAGCGGCCAAAGCGGTCTAAGTGGCATAAGCGCCAGCGTGCAGCTCATCTTTCGCAATCGACGGCTTGAGCGTGCCTTTCGAGATCCTGCCTTCGCGGTGCGGCTGTGGGGCGCCGATGTAGGCAGCCGCTATGAGCAACGATTAAACGTGATCCAGGCCCAGACGGATTGGAATCGCCTGTTCATGTTCCGTGCCTTGAATCTGCACCCCTTGCGTGGCGATCGGGCCGGCGAGTTTGCCCTGAGATTGACTGGCCGATGGCGGCTGATTGTGCAGCCCGGCACCAGTCCGAACCAGGTCCGTATCATGTCTGTGGAGGATTACCATGCGTGACGAAGCCATTTGGCAGTTGCCCGGACATCCGGTTCATCCTGGACCATTCCTCGGCGAGGAACTTGAGGCGAGGGGCATCACCGTCGAATCGTTTGCCGACCAGATTGGTCGGCCGCTCGGCGAGTTGTTGGCGGTCGTTCAGGGTGGCGCTCTCATTGATGAAGCTCTGGCCCAAGAAATCGGCGAAGCGTTGGACACAGGACATGAAGGATGGGCCAACGGGACAACGTTGTACCTCATGACTCTTGAACGCGATTACCGCCGAGATGCTGTTCAGGAGACGATCTCGGCGGCCGACTAGTTGTGCGCCTTCGTGTCCACACCCGAGTGCCCGCGTTAGCTCCCTCTCATCCACGGCAAGCTCGGGGTCAGAGCCGCCTGACGTCAGACTGGCGACAGCTGTCGCTCATGATCGTGGTGTGTTGCAGCCTTGTCGGATGGTTCGGCACGGCGTGCAGTGATGAGTCAGGCTCGCCCGACGCTGACAACCTCATGATCGGGCTGATTCTCAAAACCGACGACAACCCGTTCTTTCTCACCATCGAGGAGAATGCACAACGGCGAGCTGATGAACTCGGAGTGACGCTGCGCACGTTCTTTGGAGAATACGATGGCGATTCGGCGTCACAGATCGCAGCGATCGACGCACTAGTGGCAGACGGTGCAATCGGGATCCTGATCACGCCATCAGACCCCGATACCCTCGCCGGCGCGGTCAGGCGAGCGCGTGATGCTGGCGTCATGGTGGTGGCGTTGGACAGTCCCTTCGACCCTGCCGACCTCGTTGACGCCACATTCGCTACCGACAACTTCGAGGCGGGTCAACTGATCGGCCGGTGGGCTGCTGCTCGAACTCGCGCAGAAGGAATCGACGCTCGCATCGCGTTGCTCAACGGCAGCCCCGATCAAGATCCGGTCGACGTATTGCGCAATCAAGGCTTCCTCGAGGGCTTCGGTATCGACATCGGTGATCCCTCCAGGATTGGCGACGAGGCTGATGCGCGGATCGTGGGCAGCGACACAACGTTGGGTAGTGAAGCGGGTGGTCGCAGCGCTATGGAACGTCTCTGGCAGCAAGATGCCGCGATCAATCTGGTCTATGCGATCAACGAGCCGGCTGCGTTCGGCGCCGTAGCCGCGTTGGCCGACCTCGACCGGTCCGGGGCAGTGCTGATCGTCACCATCGATGGCGCATGCTCAGGTGTGCAGGCTGTGGCCGATGGCAAGTTCGACGCGACCGTGATGCAATACCCGGCGCGCATGGCGACGCTCGGGATCGAGGCAGTGGTGGATTTCGCACTCAACGGCAACACGTCGTCACCCACACCGGGGCCGGACATTCACTACACCGGAGTCACCCTGGTCACCAATCAGCCGATGTCGGACTTACCGTCCATCACAACCGAGCAGGCGCTTGACGAATGCTGGGAATAGCGACTGCCAGAGTTGCTCGCTGTTGATATCTAGTAGTGAATCCCCCGACCGACGCCACCACCAGCCGCAATCGTGTCGCCGGTGATCGCGATCGATTTCGGCGAAGCCAGGAATGCGACGATGTTGGCAATGTCGTCGGATTCGATGATCGTCCGCACCGAGTTGCCGGTTGCCATCCTCGCTTCGGCCTCGTCGAGTGAGATGCTGTTCGACTCGGCAATCTGCGCGATCCGATCTGCAGTCGCTTCGGTTCGGGTCAGTCCTGGATGCACCACGGTCACGTTGATGCCGTCCGGACCCAGTTCGTCGGCCAGATTCTTGGTCATCGCGGCAACCGAGACGTTACGAATCGAGCCGACCGTGTTGCCGCTGCCTCGCGCGGCCAATCCGGAGACATTTACGATCCGACCCCATCCCTGCGCCTGCATGTACGGCGCCGCCGCTCGCGAGCAGCGCAGATAGCCCAGGACCTTGACCTGCAGGTCCGCCAGGGCGTGGTCGGCGGTCAGGTCGGCCAGCTTCATCGGTCCGTGGACGCTGCCTGGCGAGGCGGCGTTGTTGACCAGGATGTCCAACCCGCCCAGTGCGTCTGCTGCACCCGAGACCATCGCCTCGACAGAGTCGTCCTCCGACATCTCGCAGGTGAACCACGAAGATGCGCCGACCTCCGTTGCGGCGGCGGCCAGACGCTCGGGATCGCGCGCCGAAATCGCCACAGCGCAGCCCTCTTCCACCAGCACGCGCGCAATCGCCTTGCCGATGCCCCGGCTGCCACCGGTCACGAGTGCTCGTTTGCCTTGCAGTTGCAGGTCCATGTCAGGCTCCGTTCGACTCAAATGCGGGAACGACGCGTTCATGCGGCGCCTTGAGAAATTCGCTCGGTTCGATCAGGTGGCCGTCTAACGATGCCTCGACGACCTTGCCGTACTCGATCACCACATGCTGTGGGCGGGTCGGATTGCGATGCCCCACGCTCGGTCCCAGCGCCAGGATCTCGGCTTCCAATCGGTGTGGAGTGATGGTCAGCGTCCCGATCGCGCCCAGCCGAGTAGAGAGGTGATGCGGCAACGATGGACTGCCGGGATTGATCAGCAGCACGTCGTCGCGATACTCCAGCCGCTCGACGTGCGTGTCGCCGCCGATCAGCACATCCACCCACTCACCGTCAAGCGATGCCGCGAGGATTTCGCCGATCGGTCTCGATTCGGGTCGCAGTTCATGCGCGATGCCGACGCGAAAGCCCTCGACATCGAGGAAGTGCATCTCTTTCATCCTTGGGTCGTCAAAGATGTCGTTGTTGCCTCGCACGGCAAGCACCGGTGCAAACTGTTCGCACCAGTCCAGTACGGCCGGCACGGTGATGTCGCCGCCGTGCAGGATCAGGTCTACTCCGGTCAATGCTTCGCCCGCATCGGAGCCGAGTTCGTCCATTGAGTGCAACAGTTGAGGGAGATGGGTGTCGGAAATCAGGCCGATGCGCATGCAGGCAGGCTACGCCTGAGCGGGGATCGGCGCTAGCCTGTGACCGCCCGCTACTAGACGCCCCGTCCACTTGGTGCGTCTACTCGATGTGGGCAGACGGCGAGGAAAGGTTGTGAGATGGCACAGGATCGACTAGCGGCAATTGCCGGCATCCACGAATACCCATTGCGGGTCGCCCCAGGCGTCTCGTCGATGCAAATCAAGGCCGACTCGATGAAGAAGGCGCTTGAGGACGCCGGACTCGACTGGGGCGACGTTGATGGCCTCTACGACGCGCTCGATGGCGAGGGCGGCGGAGGACTCGGCTTGGCCGCGTACCTGGGAATCAAGCCGCGACTGCTGGACACCACGCAGGTAGGCGGCTCGTCCTACGAGTTCCACGCCTCGCACGCGCTGCGCGACATCGCAGCCGGTCGCTGCAATGTCGCCGTGACGACGTACGGCTCGACCGCAGCATCGCTGCGGGTGCCGATTGGTACCGGCGGCATGGGCCGCGGCGGCGCATCGTGGCAGCAGAACATGGAAACGCCCTATGGTGGCACGTTGATCAGCAACTACGCGATGGTCGCGCACCGACACATGCACGAGTACGGCACGACCACCGAACAGCTCGCCCAGATCTCGGTCGCCACGCGCAAGCACGCGATGCGTAACCCCGAGGCGGTCAAAGCGATGACCGACCTGCAGTTCGTCAAGGTCGACGAGATCAGCGTCGAGGACGTGCTCGAGTCGCGAATCATTGCCGACCCGCTGCACCTGCTCGAATGCTGCATGATCTCCGACGGTGGCGGCGCGGCCGTGTTCGTATCACCCGAGATCGCGCGCGACATCAAGAAGAAGCCCGTCTGGATCATCGGTGCCGGCGAAGCGACCAAGTACCGCGAGAACGGTGGCGACATCACCACGTCGGCCGGCGCACAGAGCGCCCCTGCGGCTTTCTCACAGGCGGGTGTGACGCCGGATGAGATTGATATCGCCATGATCTACGACTCCTTCAGCATCACTGTCGCGGTGATGCTGGAAGACCTCGGGTTCTGCGGCAAGGGTGAAGTCGGCGAGTTCATCAACGATGGACATCTCGCCTTCGACCAGCCCGGACTCACGCTCAACACTGATGGCGGCGGACTGTCTTCCAACCATCCCGGCATGCGCGGACTCTTCCTGCTGCTCGAATCGGTGCGACAGCTCCGCGGCGAGTCGACCAGCCAGGTCGACGGTGCCAAGCTCGCCGTCGCACACGGCAACGGCGGACTCCTCGGAGGTACCCACACCGGCGGCACTGTCATCCTCGCGGCTGACTAACAGGACTCCGTCATTGCCGAGCTTGCCTCGGCAATCTCGCCACACAAAGCGCCGCCGTATTGAAGACAGCGAGATGCCCGCGGCAAGCGCAGGCATGACGGAAGAGACACAGAAAGGCACTCCACTATGGCCAACCGACCACAACCCAGTTTCCCCGAGCCCGACACTCAGCACTTCTGGGACGGCTGCAAAGAGGGCGAGCTTCGCTATCAGACCGACTCCGACGGCAACGTCGTCTTCTATCCACGCGGACACTCAACCGTGACCGGCGACCGCGACCTGAGTTGGAACGTCTCCTCAGGCCTGGGCACTGTCTACACCTACTCAGTCGTCCGCCAGAACCGCATGCCCGGATTCCAGGAGTTGGGCGCCTACGCCGTGGCCTACATCGACCTCGACGAAGGCTTCCGCATGATGAGCACGATCGTCGGCGTCGACAACCCGACTACCGACATCAACATCGGACAGCGAGTCCAGGTTGAGTTCGAAGAGCAGGATGGTGAAGGCGCATACCCGATTCCGGTCTTCCGTCCGGTATGACGAACAAATGTCACGTAGATGACATGTTCTGATTAGGGAACGGCCTGTGTTTCCCATGTCAGCCGACTAAACCGATACGCTCCCGACCATGTCCAGTCGTCAACCGAGCATCGCTGATCGTCTGCGCGACGAGCTCATTGCCTCCGCGCCACAGCATGATCGCGACGCAACGCTCGCGATCCAGGCGAGTGGACTGGTCAAGCATTTCGGCGAGATTCACGCGGTCAACGGCATCGACCTGCGGGTCCGACCGGGACAGGTGTTCGGCTTCCTCGGCCAGAACGGCAGCGGCAAGACCACGACAGTGCGCATGCTGACCACGCTCCTGCGACCAACCGCAGGAGAGGCCAGTGTGGCCGGCTTCAACGTGTTGGTTGACGACCGCCAGGTACGCCGCGCCATCGGAGTCGCCCTGCAGGAAGCTGGTCTTGACATTCTGCAGACCGGCCGAGAATTGCTGCGTCTTCAGTCTCGGCTCTATAACGTGCCACGCGGCGAGATTGAGGATCGCGTCGCACATCTCCTCGATGTTGTCGACCTGACGGAAGACGCCGACCGCCGCATCGGCGGCTACTCCGGCGGCATGCAGCGACGCCTCGACCTCGCCTCAGCCCTCGTCCATTCACCATCGATCATCTTCCTCGACGAACCGACCACCGGCCTCGACCCCATCTCGCGCCAGAACCTTTGGGACTACATCGTCCGGCTGAATCGCGAAGACGGTGTGACCTTCTTTCTCACCACGCAATACCTGGAAGAAGCCGACCAGCTCTGCGACGAGATCGCCATCCTCGATGCCGGTGAAATCGTCCAGCAAGGTACGCCCGACGAGCTCAAATCGACCGTTTCGGCCGACGTGATCTACGTCCAGGTCGATGGCGATGAGGAAGCCCAGCAACTCGCCGTCGGTGCGCTGCTGCCCTTGCCCAACGTCGAGGATGCGCGCTGGGACTTCCACGAAGGCATCGCCATCTACACCCGCAGCGGTCACGACACGCTGCCGCTCGTCGTGCGGACGTTGGACGACCACGATCTACCGTTCAGCAACCTGCGACTGGCGCGAGCGACACTCGACGACGTCTTCTTCAAGGCCACCGGGCACCGGATTGAACCCGGTGATCAGGCCGGTCAACAGGCCCAGCCAGGCCAGTCAGCCCAGCCAGCCCAGGGTGGACCTGCATGAGCGCCGCGCCGGCATCCGGCCCGCCGCAGACCTCAGCCTCGCAAGAGTCTGGACCGCTGCGCGTCCTCACCGATGCCCGCTATCTGGCCGTCCGAGCGATCCGCGAATCGGTCCGCCAGCCGGGCGTCGAGATCACCAATGTGTTCATTCCCCTGTTCTTCCTCGCCGTCTCGACCGGCGCGATCGCCAACTTCTCGGAGCGCGGCTTCGGCGTCGAAAACTACCTGGCCTTCCAACTGCCGGTCGCTGTGCTTCAGGCCGTAGCTGGCTCATCCGCAGCATCCGGAATCGCCATCGTGCTGGACATGGAGCGCGGCTACTTCGACAAGCTGCTCCTCACCCCCGCTTCGCGCTGGTCGATCATCATCGGCCGGGTCTGGGCCGATGCAGTGCGCGCCATCTTCTTCGCCTCGATCATGCTGATCGCCGCCTTGATCGCCGGCTCCGGCATGGCCTCAGGCGTCCCCGGCGCGATCCTGATTCTCGTCATCGCCGGACTGTTCGGCGGCGCCTACAGCGGCATCGGCATCTTCATCGCCATGCGAACCGGGAACGCCCAGGCCGCGCAAGCCGGATTCCTGCTCTTCTTCCCCCTGCTCTTCATGGCTCCGGCGTTCGCCCCGCTCGCCGTCTTCGACGATTGGCTGCGGATTATCGCCACGATTAATCCCGTCACGTACATCATGGAAGGTATGCGAGGTCTGGTCATGGAGGGTTATGCCTGGCCTGTGACCGAGGGCGGCCAGATCGTCTTCGGAGAGGACGGCCTGCCCAAGACCAAGGATCCTCCCGCGCTCCACTGGGCCTTCGTTTCCCTCGCCGGCTTCAGCGTCTTCACCCTGACCATCGCCGCACTCGCCCTCAGAGCCCGAACCCGCGCCGACTAACTTCCTCTTCCCTCCGGTCCCCTCTCCCCCCTGGGAGAGGGTTAGGGTTAGGGTGAGGGTTCCCGCTCCACCATCTCACACACAACTCACCCCCAGTTGCCCGACTTCCAGCCACTCGATAGCCTCAAACTGTATTTGAACAGCGAACACATCCAATAGGAGCACAGAATGTCCTTGTTCCAGACCGCCTCCGCCCACTGCGACCTGCCTTGCGGCGTCTATGATCCCGCCCAGGCCAAGATCGAAGCCATGTCCGTCCTCAAGTCGATGGAGAAGTACAACGACTCCGACGACCACGACTTCAAAGCACGCTGCACAATCGTCAAGGAACAGCGAGCCGAGGAAGTCAAGCATCACCTCTGGGTGCTGTGGACCGACTTCTTCAAGCCGCACCACCTCGAGGCCGACGGCTCAATCCACGAGCTCATGTGGAACGCGACCAAGGTCGCCGGCGAAGCCAAGAAGACCAACGACGTCGCCAAGGGCCAAGAACTCATCGACCTGATCGATCAGATCTCAGCCAAGTTCTGGGCGACCGCCGAAGGCCCGGGCGCCGGCGTCTACGCGCAGTAGCCGGCTCATCGGATACCCGCGGACATCACGGCACTCCTGCGTAGGCGAGCATGTGGCCAGAGGCGTCCTCCGACAGTTCGCTGGCTTAGCCGCAGTGCGAAACCACTTGGATCATGACTACTGCTTCGGTTACACCACCATCACAGGAGGAGTTCGGCGCTCGCTGCGCGACGGACCCTGAGCTGCGGCTGGCGGTCCGACACTGGACTGGCGGACTGCGCTTCGGCATCGGAAACCAGTGGTTGGGATTCACCGTCGTCGACGGCGCGATCAGCGCCGAGGTGCCCGAGATGGGACGTAACATTGTCCAAGTCACGGGCCCGTCCGAGGCGTGGGCGCCGCTATTGATGTCGCCCTCGCCGCCATTCGGTCAGATCAGCGTGCTTGTTCCACTCGGCGAGCAAGGCGGACCAGGACTGCGACGGTCGCCGACGGCAGACATCCTGTATTGGCAGTACGCGCCCGCCGTTGAACGCGCCGCCGAACTGCTGTCTGAGCCGATGGCGGATCGTCCCCACGCGATTGAGTCGGGCGACACTCCACGTCACGACAGCCCAGTCGGACGATATGTGCACGTTGACCTCGAGGGACATGACTATCGCCTCTACTACGAGGAAGCCGGTCAAGGTATTCCGCTGTTGTTACAACACACAGCCGGCGCGCACGGTGTGCAGTATCGACACCTGTTTGAACAGCCAGAAATTACCGACCGCTTCCGTCTGATCGCCTATGATCTGCCCTTCCACGGCAAGTCGATCCCGCCTGTCGGGCCGCGATGGTGGGAAGAGGAGTATCAGCTCCGAGGATCGTTCCTGCGGCAAGTGCCGTTAGCGCTCTCGGAAGCGCTCGACCTGGATCGACCCGTGTTTGTCGGC
This sequence comes from Dehalococcoidia bacterium, assembly GCA_964291515.2. Classification (GTDB taxonomy): domain Bacteria; phylum Chloroflexota; class Dehalococcoidia; order Bin125; family Bin125; genus Bin125. The sequence continues at coordinate 1,539,893 of OZ219805.1, read as the reverse complement.
TGCTCAGTCGGCGGACTCTTGGCGCTGGACCTAGCCCTACATCATCCAGACGACTTCCGAGCCGTGATTTCGTTGGAGGGCGCCCTGAAGATCGGCGGCAGTACCGACGATCTCACCGGGTTCTGGAGCCCGCAGGTCAGCAATCAGTCCAAGTCGCGAATGATGGAATCACTCTGCGCGCCGTCGTCGCCCGAGGTCTACGTCAAAGAGGTCTCCCAGGTGTACTCAGCGGGCTGGCCGGCAGCGTTTCTGGGCGACCTGTACTACTATCTGGTCGACTTCGACATTACTGAGCGCGCCCACGAGATTGATACGGAACGTGTCGGCGTCCACATCATGTCTGGCGAGTATGACTGGTCGGGAACCGTTGCCCACGGTCAGGCCGCGAATGACGCGATCGCCGGTTCGACGCACACGGTGATGACAAACGTTGGCCACTTCCCCATGCAGGAGAACCCCAAAGAGTTTGTAAAGTACCTGCTGCCAGTGCTAGACGCCATTGAACGACAATCCTAGCGCGGTCTCTGAAGGCGCATCCTGCACGCTGTCGTAATGGCGCTGGTTGCAAACTGACGGCACTGATTGATCCATCGCTTTCGCTCTGGTTCAGCGGGACACGGGAATCTGCGAGGGATGAACTCGACAGTGGTCCCTCAGGGAGGATCCGAACCTCCGGCCAACGAACGCTAGCGGGTTCGTCTGGCTCTTGAGCGTTCTCCGGCGGCTTTGGCTTCGTTCCAGGGTTGACGGGTGAATCGGACTCCCAGGTTTCGGTCGATCTCTCGCCACTTCGACTCTTCTTCGCGGGTGACGAATGTGATGGCTTCGCCTTCGCGGCCCATCCGACCGGTGCGGCCGACTCGATGGGTGAAGAGCTGTGGGGAATCGGGCAGGTCGAAGTTGATCACCTGGCCCACGCCCTCAACGTCAAGCCCACGCGCGGCCACGTTCGTTGCAACCAGGATCGGGGTTTCGCCGGAGCGGAAGTCGCGCATCACCCGCTCGCGAGCGTTCTGGCGCAGGTTGCCCTGCAGCGCGCCCACCGGGTACCCCAGCGCATCGAGCTGACGGGCGAGTTTCTTGACCCCGTGCTTGGTCTTGCCGAAGACGATCACTGCCTCGTCGTCGCGCTCGTCCAGCAACGTCCTCAACGCGTCGATCTTTTGGTCGCGCTGAATCGTGTAGATCAGATGCATGACGCTGGGCAGCGTTTGCAGGTCTGCGTCGACCTCTGCCGTGGCGGGCTGGCGCAAGTGCTTGGCTGCGGTCTTCGCCACCCAGTCGGGCAGAGTTGCCGAGAACATCGCGGTCTGCCGGTCGGACGGTGTGTGTTCAAGGATTGCCTCAACATCGCGAGCGAACCCGCGGTCCAGCATCTCGTCGGCCTCATCCAACACCAGGAAATGCACGGATCGGAGGTCGAGCGTGCCTTGTCGGATGTGATCCAGCGTGCGACCCGGAGTGCCAACCACGATCTGTGGGCCTCGCCTGAGCGCCTGCTGTTCGGTGCGCGCTGAGCGGCCGCCATATAGCAAGGTCGAGTGCAGCCCGTTTGCGTTGGCGACTGCGTCAGTGACCTGACCAACCTGGATTGCCAGCTCCCGGGTCGGTGTGAGCACCAGAGCCTGGACCTGCTGAGCGGAGGGGTCGCAGCGTTCGACCAGCGGGATCGCAAACGCCAGGGTCTTGCCCGAGCCGGTCCGCGCCTGCCCGATCACGTCTCGACCGCCGAGCAGCAGGGGAATCGTCTGTTCCTGGATCGGCGTGGGCTCTGAGATATCCATCGCCGCCAGTGCCGTCATGGTCGAGCGGCTCAGCCCAATCTCGGAGAAGGCCGAGACCGGACCGACTTCGGTCGGAACGTCGCCGATGGGTTCGTCGGCTCGCTCGGGCGCTGCAGGCCTCGCTCGTTGGAGGCTGTCAGACGGCAGCGCCGACCTGGTGCTGCCTTGCCGACCTGCGTAGCACGACTTGCAGTAGACCGGCCGGTCTTCGCGAGGACGGAATGGAACACTCGCGGAAGCGCCGCAGTCTGCGCAGGTGGCCGAGTGTCGAGGTTTGCGCGCCCGCGATCGTCGTCGAGCGGCTACGGGTACAGAAGGCATGTGTCAGGAAACTCCTCAGGGGACGGTGTTTGTTTAGTGATTCGGGGCCCGTTAGCGGACCTATTGGAGCAAATGTGCCATTCGGATCCTGCGTGTCGGATCCTGTGCGCAGATTCAATGATGATCCATACGTCTTGCTCAAGGGTATCAGTGAACGGTCATTCGCAATATCGCGGAGTTACCCCCGGCACGTCCGCACCCTCGACAGGCCGAGTTCGGCGCGTGGTCCCCCCGGGAGGACTCGAACCTCCAGCCTACGGATTAGAAGTCCGTTGCTCTGTCCGGTTGAGCTACGGGGGGGGTCAGCTCTGCGGACGGCCCGCCTCGTAGAAGGCGGCTCCGCGCTTGTCCAATGATATGTCGACCGACCTCGTCGTCGACCTGCCGTCTGGGTAGTGGAACTCCAACTCGATCCGGCCTCGATGCGAACCCTCGGGCACGCCGCCTGCCGCCGCCGAGATGCTCAGCCGCGATGGCTGCGGCGCAAATCCATGCCCTTCTCCGAGCGCGACGCCACCGCTCACGTTGATGCTCAGCCAGCTCGGTGTTTCCACCACATACCAGGCCAGCAGACCCGACCCGTCGTTGTGAATCAACAGCGGGACGTCACCCGATTCCAGCTGCGACGAACTGATCTCCAGCGTTTTTTCGTCGAGACGCAGCACTGGCTGACCCAGGATCTGAGCCCGCGTCGCCTCAGACGAAGGATCGCCTGAACCCGCGCGCGATTGCGCCCCACCAGGCAGCGGCATGTTCATTTCGGCGAACGCAGATGTCGGACTGATCTCAACATAGATCGCATCCAGACCGGCATAGAACACATCCAGGTCTAACGGCGCCCCGGTAGCGCTCAGCGCGGCCAGGTTCGGCAGCGAGATCGGCAGCGGATCCCAGAGCCTGCTGCCCAACACCACGGGTGGATTGATCACGCAGCCCAGCACCAGTTCCGGATACGTGAACTCCCAGCGTCGCTCCTCGTCGCAGCCGTAAATCCCACGTCCCGGCTGCTTCGATGGATGCTGCGGATGATTGATTCCGGCCCAACCGTTGTACGCCCACAACGCGTAGTACCACGACTCGATGTAGGTTGGTTCATGCGTACCGACGATCGGGAAAAAGGCGTCGTTCCACTTCTCGGCCAGGATCCGCGCGCCGGCCGCAATGTTGTAGGCAAAGTGCGACCCCACCAACGCCTCATACCGCGAAGGTAGCCCGCCGTCGTTGTTGATGCTGCTCGTGATCTGCATGATCCCATAGCCGCAGTCGAACGAGAGCTTGGGCGCTCCCAGTGTGCCCCAGTCGACCTCGTACGCAGCCTGCGCCATTTTGCTCTCAACCCAGGCGATGGCGTACAGAATCTGCGCTGGAATCGTCGCCGATGGCACTTCGATTCGATCCTCGCCGATCGTCAACGCCGGTAGTTGAAAGTCCTCGTCCTCGGGAAAGAGCTGGTTGGCGGCTGCCAAACGCAGCGTGTCGAGATACGTCAGTCGAGACTCGGTGGCTTCATACGCCTCCAGCGAGAACGGAGGCCCGCCGCCGCTGTATGGACAGCTCGACGGAGCCGCCTGGACCGAGCCGCCCTCAAGCCATTGATCCGCGGCCAGACCTGCGCTGAGAACGAGCAGCATGATCAGCAGCGTCTTGGCTCGCAGCGCTCTCACCTCACCCACCATCCACCCAGACGATCAGGCGTCGCCGTCCGCGTGGCTTGAAGCTTGACGCATCCACTCGCAGCATCAACCCGTCGGCCCCGCCAGGCCCCACCATCTCGTGCGCTCACACGCGTTCCGACTCTACCACGATGTCTGCAGCTCGAAGTCGCGAGAACCGACGCGGAGAGGCGCGGCTCGCTCTGCGCTGCGATACTGTGAGCGTCAACAGGCGTATGGACACTGCGGCCGCGACCTATGCGGCATTGACGAGCGAATCAGCGCAGGCGGTTCAGGGCGAGAACAGGAGGCGCCGATGGCGCGCATTGCGATTATTGGAATGGGTTACATCGGTGGCTCAATCGGTATGGGCTTGCGAGCAGCGAAACTGCGTGACACCGAGATCGTCGGGTTCGACGATTGGCGCTCGGCGCGCAACGCCGCCGGCAAGCAGGACGCCGTTGACAAGGTGGTCGGCAATCCACGCGAAGCGGTCGACGACGCGGGTCTCGTTGTTCTCGCCACACCGCCCGCCGCAACGGCGGAGTTGCTGGAGGAGATCGCGCCGTCCCTCGGTCGCGGGGCAGCGGTGACCGACACGGCAGCTTCGAAGACGCAGATTCAGGCATGGGCTTCGCAGCACCTCCCCACTGGCGTGTCGTTCGTCGGTGGACACCCGATGGCCGGCGACGCGTCAGCGTTCGGCATCGACAACGCCAGTCCCGACCTGTTCCAGGGCCAGCGCTGGTTTGTCAGCCCGTCGCCGACGGCATCCGACAGCGCGGTCAAGTCCGTTCTTGGCATGGTCCGCGAACTCGGTGCGACGCCTCACTTTCTCGAAGCCGCCGAGCATGACTACGTGATGGCCGGCGTCTCGCATCTGCCCTTGGTGGTCTCCTCGGCGCTGTTCACGATGCTGCGCAGCTCCGACGGCTGGCCCGACTTCGGACGCGCGGCTGGCGACACGTTCCGCGCCATGACCGCATTCAACTCGGGCGATCCCAGCATGACCACCGAGATCGCGGTGACCAATAAGGAGCAGGTCCAGCACTGGATTGACCGATTGGTGGTCGAGTTGAGTCGAGTCCGCGAATTGCTCGACGAGCCTGAGGAGGAGGTCTTCCGTGAGTACTCGGCGGCGCAGATCAATCACGCCAAATTCCTCGGCGGAGACGATCTCGATCCCGACGCCGGCGCGCAACCGGACATACCCGACGCGACATCGCAGATGGCTGCGCTGCTCGTCAGTCCGCGGCTGTACGACAGGGTGCGCACCATGACCAAGCGCAGCGAAGACAAAGAAAAGCAGCGCGAGTCTCGGAGTCGTCGTTGGGGTCGCGGTTGATCCATGTCGATAGACATCACGATCGCGCCGAGCGGGCCGCTCCGTGGGGAATTGAGCGTCCCCGGCGATAAATCGATCTCGCATCGCGCCCTGATTTGCAACGCACTCGCCGAGGGCGAAGCGCAGATTGCCGGCCTGCTCGATAGTGCCGACTGTCGCTCGACGATGTCGTGTCTGCGTCAGTGGGGCGTCGAGTTTGAAGAGACAGACAACCGTGTCGTGGTCAGAAGTCCGGGGCAAGACAAGTTTCGATCTGCCTTAGGCGTACTTGACTGCGGCAATAGCGGCACCTCCATCAGATTGCTCAGCGGCGTCGCGGCGGGCTTGCCGTTTCGCAGCCTGTTCGACGGAGACGAGTCGCTGCAGCAGCGTCCCATGCGACGTATCCTTGAGCCGCTGGCTTCCATGGGCGCAGCCGTGGACACCGGCGAAACCGCGCCCTTCTGGATCGACGGATCCGCCGGGCTGTCGCTCGGATTCGACGACGAGCTGGCTGTCGCCAGCGCGCAGGTCAAAAGTTGCATCGTCTTCGCAGCACTGAGGGCTGAACAGCCAAGCAGGATCGTCGAGCCTGGTCCGTCACGAGATCACACCGAGCGAATGCTCTCGGCGATGGGCGCGTCGATCGACGTTGATGGCGCGATGATTGCCGTGCAGCCGGGAGCCATGTTGACGCCTCAGGACGTCGATGTGCCGGGCGACATTAGCGCGGCGGCCTTCTGGATGGTTGCAGCAGCGATGACGCCTGGTTCCGAGATCGTCATGCCCAACGTTGGCGTGAATCCACGACGCACCGGCGTGATCGATGTGCTCCAATCGATGGGGGGGCAGATTGAGCTGACTAACCGGCGCGTGATGTCGGGGGAACCAGTTGCAGACGTGATCGTTCGTGGTGACAGGTTGCGCGGCACGACCATTGACGGCGACATGATCGTTCGCGCGCTCGATGAGATTCCCGTCCTCGCGGTCGCTGCTGCCGTGGCGGAAGGCCCGACCGAGATTCGAGACGCGGCCGAGTTGCGCGTGAAGGAGTCCGACAGAATTGCGACGACTTCGGCCATGTTGACCGCGATGGGCGTCGAGGTGGAGCAATGGAGCGACGGGATGCGGATCATCCCAGGCACGCTGCGTGGCGGCGAGGTTGATTCGTTCGGCGATCACCGTCTTGCGATGGCCGCCGCCGTGGCAGCGCTATCGGCCGATCCGGAATCCGGTCCGACCACCATCCAGCGGGCGTCCGCCGTCGAGATTTCATATCCGGCCTTTTGGCGGGACCTCGATCGTTTGCGTCATGTCCCAGCCGTCTGAGTCCGTGCCATTGGTGGTTGTGATATCCGGCCCGTCGGGAGCGGGCAAGGACACCGTGATTAACCAGGCAATGGATCTGGATACCTCGCTGGCGAAAGTGGCGACGGCCAAGACCCGACCTCCTCGAGCCGGAGAAGTCGACGGCATACACCATGTGTTCCTGTCCAACGAGGAATTCGAACGCTGGGTGGCTGAGGATGCATTCCTTGAGCACGTCGAGTCATATGGCCACCGCAGCGGAGTGCCACGAGCAGCGGTCGCCGAGCTGTTGGCTCAGGGTCGCACCGTCATCCTGCGGACCGACGTTGAAGGTGCAGAGACGCTCAAACAGCAGTTGAATCAACCGTTGCTGGTCTTCGTCACAGTGCCCGACATCAATGCCTTGGAACAACGAATCCGCGCGCGTGGAGCCGAGAGCGAGCAGGAGATTGCGGTGCGACTGGCAGAGGCGGAAGCGGAGATGGCGGAGTCGGCATGGTTTGATGAAGTGATTCTCAACACGGATGGTCGTCAGGACCAGGCGGCGCGGAGATTGATTGACGTGATCGAGGCGGAGCGCCGACGTCGACAGTAGCTGCCCAACTGTGCCGCGAAATGTCAGTCGTGTGTCGGCGTTGATGTTTGACTGCGGGCTCAACTGGCGTAGCATTTGCTCAGAAGTGGGAGCGCGTGATGTCGGCCTTGCTGTACAGAGGTGAATCGGAGACGCGTGTGCGTCCCACCGCGCACTGCCACACCTCGGGCGGGCAAGGGGCTTGGCGCGACCAACTCTAAGTTGAGTCGCCACGACGACGCAGTCCCTCTGTATCGAACCTTTTCCCTGGACTGCGCCACATCCCCTGGAGCCTGTTCACATGCCCTCAGCCGGTCAACCTACCCCCAGCCTTGAAGAATTCAAACAGCTCGCTGCCGATGCACGGGCATCAGCCAGCGGCAACTATGCCGCCATCTATCGCGAGGTACTCGCCGATCTGGAAACGCCCGTCTCCGCCTTCCTCAAGGTGAAGCGCGGTGCGTATTCGTTCCTGCTTGAATCGGTCGAGGGCGGAGAGCGTCCCAGTCGATACTCCTTCATCGGCACCGAGCCTTATCGGGTCTTCCGCGCACCATCGGGCGGCGCAGTCGATCCGCTCGACGAGGTAGAGGCTGAACTGGACCGCTACGATCTCGTGCCCAATCCGGACCTGCCTCCCTTTCACGGAGGAGCGGTCGGATATTTGGGCTATGAATCGATTCGGCACTTCGAACCTCGAGTCAAGCCGGCGCAACATGACCACCACGGACTGCCCGAGGCGTTGTTCCAGTTTGTCGATACTGTGCTGCTCTTCGACCATCTCAAGCACGTGATTAAGGTCGTGACGCACGCACGTCTCGACGGAGACATCGAAGCTGCCTATCGCGCGGCCGAGTTCCGAATCGACGAACTGGTCAAGCGGTTGCAGTCCGGCCCGCCCATCCCGCCGGTCGATGCGCCAGAACCCATCGGTCACTCCAGTGCCATTCGCTCCAACATTGAGCGCGAAGGCTACTTCTCCGATGTGAAACAGATCATCGACTATGTCGTCGCCGGAGACATCATTCAGTGCGTCTACTCACAGCGGTTCTCACGAGAAACGTTTGTTCATCCGTTCAACGTCTACCGGACGCTGCGCACGGTGAATCCGTCGCCGTACACGTACTACCTGGAGATGGACGATCACCAAATCGTCGGTACATCTCCGGAACTCCTGGTGATTGTCGAAGACGGCAAAGTCTCGACGCATCCGATCGCGGGCACTCGTCGCCGTGGCTTCGACAACGACGAAGACCTGGCGCTCGAAGCTGAACTGCGACACGACGAGAAGGAAGTGGCCGAGCACGTGATGCTGCTCGACCTGGGCCGCAACGACATCGGGCGCGTGGCCAAGCCGGGCACGTTGAGGGTGACGCAAGAGCTCGATATCGAGCGATACAGCCACGTCATGCACCTGGTCTCGCACGTCGAGGCAGAGCTTGCCGAGGGCGCGACATCGTTTGATGCCGTCCGGGCGACATTCCCTGCGGGCACGGTCTCAGGCGCACCCAAGATTCGGGCGATGGAGATCATCTCGGAGCTGGAGGAGGATCAGCGCGGACCCTACGCGGGCGCGCTGGGATACTTCGGCTTCGGCGGCAACATGGAGACGGCGATCACCATCCGCACGATCATCATGCAAGATGGCGTCGCTTCGGTGCAGGCCGGCGGTGGGATCGTCTTCGACTCCAAGCTGAACGATGAGTTCGATGAGACCGTGAACAAGGCGATGGGCATGTTCACTGCCCTCGATCTGGCCGAGGAACGCTCACGCGCAACGGTCGGCGCCGAGGGGTCTCGGGGCTACTGATGGCCGAATCACTCATCATCGGGTATGGAGTCGTCTTTGACGACGACGGTCGGGTGCTGTTGCTGCGCCGTCGTCAGAGCGAGCAGCTCTGGCCCGGCCAATGGTGGCTGCCAGGTGACGTCACGCCACTCGAAGAAGAGCCGGATGACACGGTCCCTCGAATCTTCGAACGTCTCCTGCGCCAACGCGTCCGCGCGTCGTATGCCCATACCGTCTACGGCGAGGAGCCGACGAGCGGTCGACACACGATTCACAACGGATACGTCGTGACCGTGGAGCAGGCGCTGGACTCTGCGCCGGCGGATGAGACCAATCCCTTCGACGCGATGGAATGGTGGGACGTATCCGCCGCCATCACCGAGTTGCCCGAGCGGCAATCGGAACTGTTAGCGGCCATTATTGAACGGGTCGAGTCTGGTTGGGACTTCGACGCCGACTCCAGCCTCGAAGCGCTGTTTGGTAACGATCAGGAATCCGATGTGTCGGTGCCGAACGCCACTCACGCAGAACGGCGAACAGCCGGTGAGGCCATGCTCTCGGAGGTTTCCGGTCGGGAGAACTTTGCCGAAGCGATTGAAGCTCGGATGGGGCCATTCGGCTCGTTCCTCGTCGATCACATCTGGGGCGACATCTGGCAGGACGGCTTGCTGTCACGACGTGATCGCAGTCTGGCGGCGATGTCCGCCGCTGGAGCGCTGATGCAGATCGACGGCTTCGCGTTCAACGCCGGCATTGGCGAACGCCATGGCGTCTCGAGCGACGAAATCGTCGAAGTCTGTGTCCAACTGACCGTCGAGTGCGGCTTCCCCGTTGGCAATCTCGCCCTGACGAGGGTGCTCTCGGATTGGGCCGCCTCTGGAGATCCGTACCAGCCCACGCCGGCAGTCGGAAAGGATGACGAGCAGAGACGCTTTGACGCTGCGTCCGTTGCTGTCACGTTGTTGGGACGACCACTGAGTGCAGGGAGCATCGCCCAGGAGGCGCAGCGCGAACTTGGATCGCTGGGACGTCTCACCGTGGACTGGTCCTGGGGCGATGTCTGGAGCCGCGACCAGCTCTCGCGGCGCGACCGCGCCCTGGTCGTGTTTGCCATGCATCTGGCCATGGGTCGAGCACGTGAACTGGAACGTGATCTGCAAACCGCCCATCGTCTTGGATGCTCGTGGGACGAGCTTGATGGCGTGATCGCAATCGCATCCGCGTTCTGCGGACTGCCTCGTGCTTCTGACGCGGCGCGCAGCCTACAGCGACTGCGCGGCCAATCGAGCTGAAATTCCTAGAATGCGCCCCAACAGATGACACGCAAGCAGACTTCGGGAATGAGGAACTGAGATGCCGACCCACGCAGAACGACGCAAGGCAGGCAGTGAGTTGTTGGCCGAGATGACCGGTCAGCAGGTCGGACTCGCCTCGGCAGCCGAGCAGCGCACCGGCGCATTCGGTAGCTATGTGGTCGACTACATCTTTGGCCAGGTCTGGCAGGGCGAAGAGCTTTCGCGACGTGACCGAACGATCGTGGCGCTGGCGATGCTCGGCGCGCTGGAGCGTTTGCAAGCCGTACAGTTCCACGCCAGCTTCGGACCGGCCAACGGCGTCAGCCGCGAGGAGATCATTGAGATCGCACTACAAATCGCCGGATACTCCGGATTCCCGGCTGGAAACGAGATGGTCAACGTCCTGGTCGAGATGTGGAGCGAAGCCGATGGCGAGCCGTACCGCATTCCCCCGGCCGAGTACAAGGACGATGAGCAGCGTCATCGGGACGCGGTCGATGTGCAACGCACGCTCGCCGGTCGCGAGGAGGCGCAGGATCCAGCTGAGGCGTTGGCCGGCATGGAGAGGATTGGGCCGGTGGGCAAGCTCGCATTCGAGTTTGCCTTCGGCGACCTCTGGTCGCGGTCTCAGCTCTCGCGGCGCGACCGATCATTGGTCGTCGTCTCGATCCTGGTCGCGCTGGTCAAGCCCGATGAGCTGCAATTCCATATCCCCGGGGCGCTCAACCACGGCGTCACCGAAACCGAACTCGAAGGCGTGATGGCCACAGCCGCGCCGTACTGCGGTTTCCCGCGTGCGGTCGAGGGCTATCGCACATTGCGCCGCATTCTCCGCGAACGAGAGTCATAGGAAGTGGGCGCCGATGGCGGTTGATACGTTACTGATCGATAACTACGACTCGTTTACCTACAACCTGTACCAGTACCTGTGCGAGTTGGGCGCCGATGTCGTCGTGCATCGCAACGACATGATCACGCTTGACGAAATCGAAGCGCTCCAGCCGCGACGGATCGTGATTTCACCTGGTCCCAAGACGCCGGTGGAAGCCGGCGTCAGCGTTCCCGTGCTGCAGCGCTTCAGCTCCACGATTCCCACGCTCGGCGTCTGTCTGGGACACCAGGCGATGGGCGCCGCGTTCGGCGCGACCGTGGGACCGGCGGGTGAGATTCGGCATGGCAAGGTCTCGTCGATCGAACATGACGGCGACGGAGTCTTCGCCGGTCTGCCCAATCCAATCGAAGCGACGCGCTACCACTCGCTGATCGTCGAGCCCGACACCTTGCCGGAAGAGATCGTTCCAAGCGCCTGGTGCGAGCGGATCGACGGCTCGGGCAAGATTCTGATGGGCATGCGCCACACCACATTCCCAATCGAGGGTGTGCAGTTTCATCCGGAGTCGATCCGGACCAAGACCGGTCACGCCATCCTGCAGAACTTCCTCGACCAGTCCGAGGCGTACCACCGTGACTAGTGACGACCTGGGTCCAGCGTTGACTGCGGTAATCGACGAGAGGCGCAGCCTGTCAGACACCGAAGCGTCAGATGCGATGGATGCCTTGATGTCGGGAGAGGCCGACGAAGTCCAGGCCTCGGCACTGCTTGCCGGCCTGCGAATGAAGGGCGAATCTGTCGACGAAGTCGTCGGCCTGGCCCGTGCGATGCGTGAGCACGCCCTGCGCGTCGATCTCTCGGATCTGCCTCGGCTGGCCGACACCGCCGGCACCGGTGGGTCGGGCAAGCACACGTTCAATTCGTCGACCGCTGCTGGATTTGTCCTGGCGGGCTGCGGCGTGCCCGTGGCCAAGCATGGTAATCGGGCGATGTCCTCGAGCGTCGGCAGCGCCGATGTGCTTGAGGCGCTGGGTGGACAGATTTCAGTCAGTCCCGACCAGGCCGCGAGCCTGATACGAGAGGTTGGCTTCGGATTCCTCTTCGCTCAGGCGTTTCATCCTGCGATGCGCTTCGTCGCCCCGGTCAGACGCCGGATCGGCGTGCGCACCGTGTTCAACATGCTTGGACCGCTCACCAATCCCGCCCGCGCGACGCATCAACTCATTGGAGTGGCGCGTCCCGAGCTCGGTCCTCTAATGGCGACAGCGCTGGGACGCCTTGGCGTGAAGCGAGGCCTGGTCGTCCACGGTCACGAAGGACTGGACGAGGTCTCGCCATCGGGCGAGACGACTTGCTGGCAAGTCGACGGCAGTGAACTCACCGAGTTCACCGTCTCACCGCAGGACTTCCAGATTCGTCTTGTGCCCCTGTCCGCAGTCAGTGGCGGCGAGACTGTCAGCGAGTCGGCTCAGATGATGCGCGAGGTGCTCGGCGGCAAGACGTCGGCGCTGACCGGCTTCGTCACGCTCAACGCTGCAGCCGGACTACTGGCCGCCGAGGAAGTGCCAACGTTCGCCGAAGGCGTCAGCAGAGCGGCGGAGTGCATCGACGACCAGCGCGCATTGCGCAAGCTGGAACTGTGGGTTGAGCGATCTCGGGCGATTGCCGCCGCAGCCGAAGCGCAGAAGGCGACATAATGGCATCCGTTCTCGAAGGTATTGTGGCCGACACTCGCGCCTCGGTCGCCGAGCGCAAACGCAACAAGCCGGTTGATGAGTTGCGTCGCATCGCTGCTCAGCGTGCGACGCGGAACGACTTCATCGCGGCGCTGCAGCAGCCGGGCGTCGGGTTGATGGCTGAGATCAAACGTGGTTCGCCGTCCAAGGGCCTGTTCGCTCCCGATCTGGTGCCGTCGGAACTCGCTCAGACGTATCGGGACATCGGAGCGATCGCGGTGTCTGTGCTCACTTCGCCCGCATTCTTCGCCACGGATGATGATCTCTGCGCTGCATCGCAGGCGCTCGCCGGTAGTGGACTTCCGCTGCTGCGCAAAGAGTTTCATGTCGATCCGTACCAGGTCGCCGAAGCGGCAGCGCTCGGCGCCGACGCGTACCTGCTGATTGCCAAGACGTTGACTGCCGAAGAGTTGAGGGAGTTGTCTCAAGCAGGTGATGCGCTTGGATTGACGGCGTTTGTTGAGGTCACCGATGAGATAGAAACCGCGATGGCGCTGGACGCAGGCGCTGCGGCAATCGGAATCAACAACCGAAATCTGCATACATTTGCAGAGGACCTTGGCACGACCGAACGATTGCGAGACAAGATTCCTGCCTCCGTTCCGGTCGTGGCCGCGAGCGGCGTACGGTCGCGAGAGGACATGCAGCGGATGGAAGCTTGCGGCGTCAACGCGGTCTTAATCGGGGAAGCACTGGCTTCGGCGGCTGATCCACATGCCAAAGCACGAGAGTTGCTGGGACGATGACGTTGATCAAAATCTGTTCAGTGCGCGCCGTCGAACATGCCGTCTGGGCCCGCGAGGCAGGGGCGGATCTGGTCGGCATGATCTTCGCCGACGCGCCCAGGCGGATTGACATCAAAGTCGCCCGTGCGGTGAGGCGTGAACTCGGGCCACGAGTCGAAATCCTGGAATCGAGCACCGACACCGTCGAGCGTGAACGGCAAGCATCCGGTCAGCCGCTGCTTGTCGGGGTGTTTGCTCGTCAGTCGGTAGACGACATTGAGCGCGTGCTGGATCGGGTCGACCTTGACCTTGTGCAGCTCAGCGGTGGAGAGCATCCGGCGCTCGCCAGTCGGATCCGCCGCGCCGTCGTGCGTGCCGTCCACGTGGCCGATGGCATGGATGCTGACGCCGTGCGTCGAGAGATAGATCGTGCGCCCAACACCGTGACCCTGCTCGATGCCAAGTCGAAGCAAGGGGGCGGGACCGGACAGAAGATCGACTGGTCGGTAGCCGCAGAGCTGGCTGCCGAGCGGTCGTTCGTGCTGGCCGGCGGACTGAATCCTGAGAATGTCGGGGACGCCGTTCGTTTCGTGCGTCCCTGGGCGGTTGATGTGTCTTCAGGTGTCGAAACTGATGGCGTCAAAGATCGAGACAAAATCCGCGCGTTTATCGCCGCGGCGAAGGGTGGGTAGCGCAGTGGTCAAAGAGAGTGGAGCATTCGGTCCATTCGGAGGACAGTTCGCGCCGGAGACGTTGATGCCAGCTCTGGCCGAGCTCGAAGAAGCCTGGCTGGACGCTCAAGCCGATCCAGAGTTTCGGGCCGAGCTGGACGGCTTGCTCAGGGATTACGTCGGACGTGAGACGCCGCTGACCCACGCCGAGCGACTCTCCGAGCAGCTTGGCGGAGCGCAGATCTGGCTCAAGCGCGAAGACCTCGCGCATACCGGCGCGCACAAGATCAATAACGCCCTCGGACAGGTCCTGTTGGCTAAACGCATGGGCAAGCCACGGATCATTGCCGAGACCGGCGCCGGGCAACACGGCGTCGCCACGGCGACCGCTTGTGCTCGATTCGGCATCGAGTGCATTGTCTACATGGGCGCCGAGGACGTCCGCCGCCAGGCGCTCAACGTCTTCCGCATGGGACTGCTGGGCGCGGAGGTCGTGCCCGTGGAATCCGGCGCGCAGACGCTCAAAGACGCGATCAACGAGGCAATCCGTGATTGGGTGACCAACGTGCGCACGACGCACTACCTGATCGGCAGCGCGATCGGGCCGCATCCATATCCGATCATCGTGCGCGAATTGCAATCCTGCATCGGTCGTGAGGCTCGAGACCAACTCCAGGAGAAGATTGGCAAGCTGCCCGATGTCGCAGTGGCCTGTGTCGGCGGTGGCAGCAATGCGATTGGGTTGTTTCACCCGCTGATGGACGACCCCGTGCGGCTGATTGGTGTTGAGGCTGCCGGCGAGGGACTGGATGCCCGTCATGCGGCGACGCTGACCGCCGGAGCGCCCGGCGTCTTACATGGCACCCGCAGCTATGTGCTGCAAGATGAGCATGGACAGATCACCGAGGCGCATTCCATTTCGGCTGGTCTCGACTATCCCGGCGTCGGACCCGAGCACGCCTGGCTGATGCTGACCGAGCGCGCAGAGTACGTGTCGGTGACCGACGATGAGGCGCTCGACGGACTAAAGTTGCTGTCCGAGACCGAAGGCATCATTCCAGCACTCGAGACCGCGCACGCCATCGCCTACGCAGCCAAGATTGCGCCCGAAATGAGCCCCGATCAGACGCTGTTGCTCGGCTTATCGGGTCGCGGCGACAAGGACGTGGAGATCGTGCGCGATGCGCTGGCATCGCGAGACGACTGATGCTCGAGGATGCGCTGCAAGCTGAGCAGCCGGAG
Source organism: Dehalococcoidia bacterium (assembly GCA_964291515.2). Classification (GTDB taxonomy): domain Bacteria; phylum Chloroflexota; class Dehalococcoidia; order Bin125; family Bin125; genus Bin125. Next base: position 1,524,640 of record OZ219805.1, on the reverse strand, counting down.
GATCGCGGCCTGGAGGGGTTCAAGCTGGTTGGCTGGGGACTGCTTTGCACCCTGGCATGGCTTGTGGTGCTGTTGGTGACGGGTGTGATCGTCAGGATGATCGATGACTCGAGCGAGGCGATTAGCGAGACCGGCTTACTCGCATTCGTGATCGGACAAGGCGCCGCAGGCCTGATCGGCTGGCTGGTACTGCCGCGATTGATTTTGCGCCGTAAGCAGCGAACAGACATCATCACATGGCGACGGCCGACATCTGCCGACGTCGGCTGGGCGGTCGGTGGATTGATCGCGATCTACGTCGTGCTGTATGCCTACATCGCAATCGTCACTGCGGCTGGCTTTGAATCACTCGAGCCGCAGTCGACGATTGATGATGACCGCCTGTTCGTCCATACCTCGGTCATGGTTGCGCTGGGCATTCTGGTGATCGTCTGCGCGCCGATCTACGAGGAAGCGTTTGCGCGAGGCTTCGTGCTTGGCGGATTGAAACCCTATTGGGGAATGATCCCGGCATTCGTGGTCTCGGCTGCTGTGTTCTCCGCATTGCACGCCGACCTGGGTAGCCTGATTCCATTTGCGATTGCGGGGGTGATACTGGGGATCGTGTACTTGCGCACCGAGTCGCTGACGGCTGCGTCAATGGCTCACTTCGGCTTCAACGTAATCGGATTCTCGGCGACGCTGTACCAACAGCTCGGTTGAAGGCAGCTCGGTTGAAGGGTGTGGGATGACTGAACTTGGGAATCGCTTCGCTGAAGCATTTGCGGCCTCTGCCGCGAGTGGCAATGGACCGCTGGTCTTCCCATTCCTGACGGCCGGATTTCCGACGCCGGAAGAAACGCCCGACCTGGTCCGGGCAGCCCTGCGCGGCGGTGCGGCTGGGTTCGAGATTGGCGTGCCGTTCTCGGACCCCATCGCAGATGGTCCGGTGCATCAAGAGGCCTATACCGTGGCGCTGGCTGCCGGAGCCACGTTGGAGACGGCGCTCGAAGCCGTCCGCGTAGCACGCGAGACTTCGCCCGATGTCCCGATCACACTGATGGGCTATCTCAACCCCTTCCTGTCGTACGGCACGGCGAGTGACAGCACAACCGACGATCCTGGCGCCGCAGTTGGATATCCGATGGAGCCACTGGCGAAACGAGCCGCCGAGGCAGGCGTTGACGGCGTGATCGTGGTCGATCTCCCGGTCGAAGAATCGGATGCGGCGCGAGCGGTGTTCGCCCGACACGGCATCTCGATGGTCTACTTGCTCGCGCCAACCTCGACTGCGGAACGCATCGCGGCCGTCGCGGAGCGCGCCTCGGGATTCATTTATCTTGTCTCGTTGACGGGAGTGACTGGCGCTCGCGATCAGGTCGCTGCCGATTTCGAGGCGTTTGTCTCCCGTGTGCGGTCGTTGACTGACACGCCGTTGGCAGTTGGATTTGGTATCAGCCAGCGTGCGCACGTCGAGGAAGTCGGCAAACTGGTTCCTGCTGCTATCATCGGCTCAGCGCTGACCTCGACGATTGCGTCGGCGCCGGTTGATGGCCGTGCTGCGGCCGTCGAACGATATCTTGAGGTGGTCACCGGCCGCCGGAGCGAAGAGACCAGCACATGAACAGCCGCCGCCCGTCAGGAACGCCGCTATTCACTGGCTGCGTCTATATCTCCGCGGCCGGCATCTTTGAAGCCGGTCGCTAGATCGCGTGTCGACGAGAGCCGTCGAAGCGCTGATCGCACCGTTGCAACATCTACCACGCCGACTCCCGTCTCCTGGGAACTGCTGAGCACCTGACAAATGGCACCAAGCGATACCGAGCCTGTCTGGCGTTTGCGCGGCATTCGCGGCGCGACGACCGTTGAGGAAAACACTCGCGCCGGGATTATCGAGGCGACCGAAGAGTTGCTCGCCGAGATGATCGTCTCGAATGAGATCGAGTCGAGCGAAGTGGCCTCAGCCTGGTTCACGACGACGCCGGATCTCAACGCAGAGTTTCCGGCGGTCGCGGCGCGGCTCACGTTCAAGTGGAGTCATGCCGCCTTGATGTGCGGGCACGAGATGCAAGTACCGGGTTCATTGCCGTCCTGCTTGCGGATCCTGTTGCATGTCAACACGCCGCTCAGACAGAACCAGGTCCAGCACGTCTACTTGCGGGGCGCCAGGGTGTTGCGAACAGACTTAACAGCTGACACAGAACCATCACGTTCAGTCGGGGAACTACTGAGAAGAATCAGAGGGAACCCCGACTAGAACAGCGATTGACTGAAAAGGTGACGACATGTTGATTGTCATGAGAATGGGCGCGACCGACGAGCAGGTTCGCGGCGTGCTCGCACGGCTCAAGGAGTTCGATCTCGACGGACACCTCTCCCCGGGAAAGGAACGAGTCGTGATTGGCGCAGTGGGTGTGATCGGTGATCCCGACATCCGCCACCAGATGAGCCGGATGAGCGGCGTCGACGAAGTGATCGCGATCTCACGTCCGTACAAGCTGACGGGTCGTGAGTTCCAGAAAGAGGACACCGTCATCGACGTCGGCGGCGTCAAGATCGGCGGCGGCACGATGGTCGTCATGGCCGGTCCGTGCTCGATCGAGAATGAAGAGCACATGGTCACGACCGCCAAAGCCGTGGCCGCGTCGGGTGCGCAGATTCTGCGTGGCGGCGCGTTCAAGCCTCGCACCTCGCCCTACGCCTTCCGCGGGCTTGGCGAGGAAGGCCTACAGCATCTGGCGACGGCTCGCGAGGAGACGGGCCTGCCGGTGATCACAGAAGTCATGGAAGCGCGTGATGTCGAACTCGTGGCGCGCTACGCCGACATCCTGCAAGTCGGTACGCGCAACATGCAGAACTTCATGCTGCTCGATGAGGTCGGCCTGGCGCGCAAGCCGGTCATGCTCAAGCGTGGTCTCTCCGCGACCATCGACGAGTGGCTGCTCGCGGCTGAGTACATCATGGCCAAAGGCAACCGCGACGTCATTCTCTGCGAGCGCGGCATCCGCACCTTCGAGACCGCAACCCGCAACACGCTCGATCTCTCGGCGATTCCGGTCGTCAAGCGACTCAGCCACCTGCCAATCGTCAGCGATCCAGCGCACGGGACCGGTCACTGGTACCTGGTCGAGCCGATGGCGCGCGCCTCGATGGCGGTCGGCGCAGACGGTCTCATGGTTGAGGTACACCCCAACCCGGACCACGCGTTGTCGGACGGACCACAGTCACTGACGCTCGAGAACTTCGATTCGCTGATGCAATCGTTGGAGAAAGTCGGCGAGGCCGTCGGTCATCCACTCGCAGCGCAGCCGCAGATGGCCGCCGTCGGCGACTAACACGGACGCTCACAGAACAACGACGGTCGAGGCCGTTCGTCGCGCTAGAACTCGCTCGAGAGTGCGCGGCGAGCGGCTTCATCTCGTTTGTCGATGGCCTGCGAGTGCTCGCCCTGCTCCACCTTGAGTTCGAGTTGATCAAGCGCGCCGGAGACTGACGTCTGCATCGATCGCAACTGGTCATGCAATCGTCGCAGCATCTCCATCGAGTAGCGGTCGGCTTCGAGCGCCTGTGAGACTGCCTCCGTCGTTGCTTGACCACGCACAGCAGCTGCTTCCTGATTGGCGCGGGTGACGGTCTCGGTCGCGGCGTGATGGGCCTGGTCAACGATGTTCTGCGCCCGCGACTCGGCGGCTTGGACCAACTCATGGACCGAAATCTGATGCTCGGCATCTTGTCGGGCCTGCTGAGCCAGCACGGCGGCCTCTTCTTGCGTCTGCTTGAGTAAGCGCTCGCGCTCTTCCAGTAATCGTTGAGCCTGATCGGCCGATGCCGGCGCCGCCATGCGCAATCGGTCGATGAGGTCGAGCAATTGCTCGCGATCGACGGTCCATCCGGAGCCGAATCGGCTGCGACGACCGGCAACGACCGCCGCTTCAATCTGATCGATTAATTCAAGGAGGTCGATGGTGAACTCCCGCCTATTGCCCCGCCCGTTTCGCCAGTTTCGACTGTAGCGCAGATGTTGGCCAGCCCGATCATTACTTGTCCGCTGCAATGTCCCGCGGCCAACTCCTCTGAGCCGTCACTCCCGCGGCGGAGCGCGAGTATGACAGCCACAACAGTTGCGTGGTTCGAAGGTCGACTTGCAGTGAACACTCAACAACAACCCTTGGGGGTTGAGCGACCCTAACGGACCGGTGGGCCATACCGTTCGACAAGCATCTTGGCGACGTTCGGCGGCACCAGATCATCCACAGGATGTTTCAAGGATGCGAGCTCGCGGATTCGGCTGGCCGAGATAAACAGGTGCTCGTGACCGGCCATGAGGAAGACCGATTCAATCTGCGGCGCAATCTTCTTGTTCATCAACGCCATGTCGAATTCGGCTTCAAAGCCGGTCACGGCGCGGATGCCTCGGACCAGCACGCTGGCGCCCACCTCGTCGGCGAAGTTCACGACCAGGCCGGTGAATTTGGCGGCACGAACGTTGGGACAGTGCGCCGTGGCGCCTTCGATCATGGCCAGGCGCTCATCGACGCCAAAGGTCTCGCTGGACCGGGGATAAATCGCCATGACGACTTCATCGAACATCGAAGCCGCTCGCTGCACGATGTCCAGATGTCCGTTGGTAATGGGGTCGAAGCCGCCGGGGTAGAGCGCGATCGTCATAGTTGTGCCTCCGCGCGATACGTGTCGATAGCGCCGTCACCATAGCGCCGTTGATCGACTCTGACTAGTGTCCCGATCCGCTCCGGTGGAGGAGGGACGCCGCCGGAAGCCCGAGTCAGGCGCCGCCAGACGGCCAGTGCGCCTTCGGACAGGTCGGCGCGCTCGGTGAACGTCTCGATCACCGGCCGAGCGTCCACCCGGTATGGAGGATCGATGAAGATCAAGTCAGGGTCCAGCGGAATCCGCGAGAAGCAACGCTCGACCGGCAGTCGATGCACACGCGCCAGGTTGGTCAGGCCGAGTTCGTCGAGGTTCCGGCGAATCACGGCGCAGGCAGGACCGTTGCGCTCAACAAAATCAACCGAGGCCGCGCCTCGGCTGAGGGCTTCGATACCCAAGTATCCGGCTCCAGCGTACAAGTCGAGGACGCGCGCGCCCTCGACCAGCTTGCCGATCTCGGGCCGATCGAAGATCGCCGACCTGATGATCGCCGTGGCCGGACGTGTGCCATTGGCCGGAGAGCGCAGGCGTCGTCCGGCGAGCTCTCCGCCGACGACCCGGGCGTGCGACTGGGCCACTACTCCTCCACTCCTTCAACCCGCACTGGCACGGTGATCACGTGTCCCACGCGGACATCACCATCCGAGACGACAAGCTGCGCGCGATAGTCGCCGGGAGTCCTGGGGAGGTCCCAGAACTGCCAGCCACTGCCGCTGTTGCCGGACAGCTCGCCGGCTTCGACGCTGAAGATGGGATCGAACAGGATCGCGTTGGGCAGGCGCAGGTCGGGGATGCCCGCTTCGAAGAATGCAGCGATCGCCGGCCAGAGATTCGCATTTGCCGGGTCGGCGGATGCATTGCTGACGTACACGCCGCCCAGCTCATACTGTGACACGACCTGCAAGTGAAAGGCAGCGCTGAAGCGATTGTGAAGCCAAATGGTCACCGCCGCTCCCGTTTGGTCGGGGTAAGTAAAACTCATAATGCGGTTGACGTTGTCCCAGCGCAGGCCGCCGGAAAGGGAGTCGAGCATGATCGAGTTGCCCTGGAGCGTCACGCGTTGGCCGGGCCGGTAGGGCCCCGGCTCGCGGATGCTGAGCTCCGACGCGATGCCCAATGCGTCTCGCTGTGAGGTCTGGCGAAATCCGGCTGATGTCCGCACCACTGCATTCGATCGAAGCGCCAGCAGCAGCTTGTTCGATTGCACCCGTTGCAACAGCGTCGGCAACGATGCATCGATCGAAGCCTGGAAGATCGTTGGATCAAGCGGTGGCTCAATCACGATGAAGTCGGCAGACGCTCCAAGCTGCGACAGGTCATAAGCGCCTTCACCGATCCCGCCGGAGGCGCTGATCGGGATGTGGACAGCCAGCCCGCGATCTTCACGGTGTAGTCGATCCGCCAGTTCAGTGATAAACGACGTGAATTGCGACCGAAGCGCAGGCGAGACGTTCAAATAGTGAATGTCGACACCATCGTGAAGGCCGCTCTTGATCGCGTGTTGAATGTTGGCGATGTGCTGCCGTCGCAGGTTGTCGGAAGCCAGGATGTCGTTGACGAGTTCGGTCTGATCGTCTGTCGCCGAGACTGTCGGCCAGACGCTCTGCGTGGTCGCCGCAGCAGGTAAGTCGACCGATCCCAGCAACGAACCGTCACCGCCCGGTTGCCAACCGTCCGGATGCACGATCGTCAGTGATCCGGACAGGATTGACTGAGGCTCTTCCCCTCGAGGCACACGACCGGCGATTACGTCGCGGAACTGCAGACGGCGCAAGATTGCCAGGTTCTCAGGGACCTCGCTGAGTGCGATGCGGGCGGCGCTGCGATCACTGGTCAGCACGGCATCGCCGAGCCGAATCCAGTCCTCACCGTTCCAGGTGTACACACCAAGATTGCGATCGTCCTGCGTCGGATTGGTCAGGCTGAGCTGGAACTCGAACGGTCCAATCCGGCCATCCGGCGCGTTGATTTCGTAGATCGGCGAGGCTGCACCCAACACGTCGGGAATCGGCGGCGCTTGCTCCATCAGTCGCGATTCGAACAACACTGGCGCGGCCGGTCCGGCGGTTTCAGCTGGAGTCAGTGACTGCGAATCGTCTTCGGTGTTGAAGCTGGTGTCGATCAGTCCTGGCTCGAAAAACAACACGATCACCACAGCGACCAGCAGGGCCGCCATGAGCAGGATCAGCATGATGCCGAGACCACGGCCGCCCGAAGACGCTCCAGGAGGACCCATTCCCGACCCTGGAGGACCAGACTGTCGCACACGTCGGGCCGGCGTCGGGACAGGAGGCGGAGGCTCTTCGGGAGGTTGCTGGAATGGCGCAGGTTGCGGTGGACGACGGGCCCGTCTGGGACGATTCGCCGGTTGCTGCGGCGACTCTCCGATCCGTCGTACCGGTCGCGGCTGCCAGTCGCCGCCTGTCGGGGTCGTCACGGTGCTCGCAAATCGGGGGCGATGCTGAGTCGATACTCCTCGCCGCCGCGGTGGACATGGACAATCACCGGCACGTTTGGACGCAACGTCTTGAGCGCATTCAGGAACGGAGTTTCGGCGTTGATCGCCACGCCATTGAGATTGCGCAGCACGTCTCCAGGCCTGATGCCTGCCCGGGCGAATGCGCCGAGGCGTTCCAACTCAATCAAGAATGATCCCTCGGTGACTTCCAGATCGAGCTGCGCTGCGGCGGTCGGTGTCAGCAGACGCTCATTGATCACACCGAACGTGGGTCGCGGATAGAAGCCGTCCTCAGCGATGGCGCGCGCTACTTCCAGCACAGGATCGATCTGCACGGCAAACCCAACGCCGTCGACGAAGCCGCCATCTTGGGTCTCGCGCGCGATGACTGCGGTCATACCGATGATCTTGCCGTCCAGGTCAACCAGGATGCCTCCCGAGTTGCCATGATTGAGTGCCGCGTCGGTCTGAATTAGATTGTCCTGCTCGTAGCGCTCTCGGAAAAACGTCGTGTCAGGGTCGCTGACCACGCCGACCGTCACGGCGATCTCTTCTCCCAAGAGCGTATTGCCAATCGCGATCACCGTCTCACCGGCGTCGACGGTTTCCGTGCTGCCAAAACTGGGGACGATCAGTTCTGTGTCCGTCTCTTCGATGACTACACGAAGCACAGCGACATCAGAGAATGGACGGTCGTCGCCGATGCGTTGGGCGGGTAGACGTTCGTCGTTCGGCAGAATCACGGTGAAGCTGGTCATGCCCTCGAGAACGTGGGCCGCCGTCACGATGTGTCCTGCCTCGTCCAACACGAATCCGGTCGCCAGAGCAGCCGAGACCACGACCACGCCTTGGTCGTTCGTGCGCTCTGCCCCTTCAGCGTCGATGACGACAACCGACTGGGAAATCTGCGCGAAGATGTCGGCGACCTGACGGCGCTCGGTCGACATGGTGTCGTCAAGCTGCAAGGCGAATTCCGCGCCCGACTGCTGCATCGCTTGTTCCACCGCTGCGGCGACCGCTGACTCCATCGCCGACTCCACCGCTGAATCGACGGCTGCGTTCAGTTCCTCATCCGTAGCTTGGTCGTCAGAACCAACGATCAACACAACAGCAGCGCCACAAATTGCGCCGATCAGGGCTGAAACGACGATGATTGTGAAAGTGTGACGCACGTTACATCGATGCCCCAGTGCGGGAGGCAAATTTCTCGACCATGAATGCTATCGTAGCCTGCCATAACGTTGTTCGACTTTGCGTAAGATTGAGCGGTCAGGCAGGACTCGTGGTACTCAGACGGTCGGTGCCAATCACAGCAGATGGTCTGCAGCGGTTGCGAAGCGAACTGGTCAAGCTGAAAGAACGCCGCCGCGAGGCGGCAGAGCTGATCCAGCAATCTCGCGAAGACTCGCCCGGTGCTCGCGACGAGGGCGACGGCAGCGAGACCAAGAACGAGCAAGCCTTCATTGAAGGACGAATTCGCGAGATTGAAGCGGTCATCTCAGCCGCCGAGGTGATCGACGAGCAGGAGATCCAGGGCTCCGATGTCGTCAGGCTGGGCTCAACCGTGACGGTCCGTCCATTGCCTAAACGAACAGACGTGGACTACCGGATCGTCGGGCCGGCCGAGGTAGATCCGAAGAACGGGTTCCTCTCCGACGAGTCGCCCGTGGGCAAGGCATTGCTGGGCGCGAAGGTCGGCGACACCGTGGAAGTCGCGACCCCGACCGGCGTACGCAAGTTCAAGGTCAAGGCAATTTCGTAACCGCGTGCGGTCTCCCCGCGCAGCCTCTGTTCAACCTCAGAACGGCGGTCGGGAGGCCGCCGACAGGCGTCGGTGCGCATAGCGCTCCGGCATTGAGGGAGTGTCCAAAGTGAGTGCGACAGACTCCGAACCCATACCTGAGACGGTCGACACGCCGGAATCGGCAGCCGCCGAGAGCCGCCGTCTGCGCGAAATCATCTCCGAACGTCAGCACAAGGCAGAGGCGCTGAGAGGCGAGGGTGTCGATCCATATCCGCCGCGGACCGGCAGAACGCATTCCATCGGCGAAGCTATCACCCTGTTTGAAGAGCATGAAGCCAAGACGCCCGATACAGACGGTCCGCGAGTAACCCTCGCTGGACGGATCGCGGCGATGCGCAACATGGGTCGGATCGCGTTCATCGATGTCGAGGACAACTCAGGCCAGATCCAGGTCTTGGCCAGCAAGAAGACGCTCGGCGATTCCTGGTCACTGCTTGACGCATTCGACCTCGGCGATTTCCTCGAAGCGTCAGGGCCACTGATTCGTTCCAGGCGCGGTGAGATTTCGGTCCAGGCCGACGCCGTGTCGATGCTCGGCAAAACGCTCAGGCCGCCGCCGGAGAAGTACCACGGACTGCAGGATGTCGAGACTCGCTACCGCCAGCGCTATCTCGACCTGATTGCCAACGACGAAGCCAAGCAGATTCTCCGCGCACGCTCGCAAATCGTTTCGGCGATGCGACGGTTTATGGACAGTCGAGGATTCCTGGAGGTCGAGACGCCAGTCTTGCAGTCCGAGGCGGGCGGTGCAGCGGCGCGTCCATTCCTCACACATCTGAACGCGTTAGACGAGCCGCGGCAACTGCGGATTGCTCTTGAGCTTCATCTCAAGCGGCTGATCGTCGGTGGATTCGACAGCGTTTACGAAATCGGTCGCGTCTTCCGCAATGAGGGTGTCGGCAATCGCTGGAATCCCGAGTTCACGATGCTCGAAAGCTACGAGGCCTACACCGACTACCACGGCGTCGCTGAGATGGTCGAAGCGGCGCTGTCGTATGTCGCCACCGAAGTCACTGGCTCCACAACCGTTCCCTGGCGCGAGGGCGAAATCGACTTCACGCCGCCGTTTGACCGAGTGCATATGGTCGACGCTGTCAAGCAACATGTCGGAGTCGACTTCCGCGACTACCCAACCGTCGATGCGATGGAAGGGCTGTTGCGCGAGCACGGAGTCGGAATTCCGCCCGATGCCGGTTGGGGCAAACTGTTTGACGAGCTGGTCTCAGAGCGGGTTGAGCCGCACCTGCAGCAACCGACGTTCCTGCTCGACTACCCAGTCGCGATCTCGCCCCTGGCCAAGCGGACCGAGTATGACGAGACGCTGGTCGAGCGCTTCGAGCTCTTCGTCGGAGGCTGGGAGTTGGCCAACGCCTACACCGAGCTCAACGATCCCGTCGATCAGCGACAGCGCTTCGAGGAACAGCTCCAGCTCAAAGACGCTGGCGACGACGAGGCCGAACTCCTGGACGAAGACTTCATCATCGCGCTCGAACACGGGATGCCGCCAACGGGCGGTCTGGGCATGGGTATGGATCGCCTGGCCATGCTGCTCACCAACTCACAGTCAATCCGCGACGTAATCCTCTTCCCGCAGATGCGCAAGCTGTCGGGCTAGGCGCCGGTTCTGGACATGTCGCCGCTTCGAGCAAACAGACGAAGTTAGCCTCAGCACTCGTTGCCCCGTGCTTGACACGGGGCCCAGACCTCGAAGTGTGCACGGTGCTCTTCGGTTGTGCTCAACTCAGCCGTAGCGGGACAGGGGGTCGTGCCTAATGTTCAGGGTTAGGCGTGGGAGCCTGTTGCAGGCTGCGTGTTGTGCTCTGGGCCCCGTGTCAAGCATGGGGCATCGGAGACGGATTCAGCCGAACCCGGTGTCCAGCACCTGGTCTTGGGACACCTCTTGGCCGTGCGATGGTGCTCGAACTGGCACCAAGGCAACTCAGATCGAGTCACGCGTGACACCCGACTCCACGAGCCCGTCAATCTCCGATGCTCCGAATCCGAGTTCCCCGAGAATCTCACGCGTCTCACTCGCAAAGGGCTTCGTCGCGGAGGGCTGCTGGAATCCGGTCTTGTCCAGCGCGACCGGCGGCGCGAGTGTCCGCACCGTGCCGATCTGTGGGTGTTCCAGGTCGTAGAGCATGTCGTTGGCGGCTGCCTGGGGGTCATCCAGGATTTCGAAGGGCAGCAGCACTCTCGACGCCGGGACTCCGGCTTCGGCCAGGGTCGCTTCCCATTCGGAGGTTGTGCGCTCGGACATGCGCTGCTCAGTGGATCTCTGGAGATTGGCGTAGTAATCCTCACTATCGACCTCGTCACCGGCATGCGGGTCGGACAGCCCGATCGCCTCGATGAACAACGCCCGCAGCCGGCGGCTGCCACAGGCGATCGCCAGCCAGCCATCGGCCGTCGTGTAGGTGCGGAAGTAGATGTCGGCCATCGTCCGCGCTCGAGCCGACGGCTGCGCCGCGCGCTGGTCGTCATAGTCGGCGCCTCGTTCGCGAAGAGCGGCGAGCCGTTCTCTCGATTCGTCATGGACTGGTCCGTCGACCGATTCCACCCGCATCATCTGATTGTTGTTCAGTGTCATCGAGGCCTGCATCAGCGATGCGTGCACCTCGCCACCTCTGCCGGTCTTCGTGCGTCGCAGCAACGCCGAGGCGATACCAAATGAGAGCGACATCGCCGCCATATAGTCGGCACTGACCGGGTCGCCGCTCATTGGCCGACCGTCGAGCTGACGGCCGTTGGCGACCATCAAGCCGCTGCGCGCCTGGACAACGATGTCCATCCCTGCCAGCCCGGCGTCGGGACCATAGCGGCCGAATGGCGTCACCGTGGCAATTATGAGTCGGGGATACTTCTCGCGCAGCGTGTCGGCGTCGAGACCGATTTGAGCTGCCAGGCCGGGCCGGAAGTTCATCATTGCCACGTCGGCGCGACTCAGCAGTGCGTCGATGATCGCCGGAGCGTCGTCGTGGCGGAGATGCAATGGCAGTGAGCGTTTGCCGCGGTTACGCGAGAGGTAGATGCGCGACTCCATCGGCGCAAGCTGCGCCAGGCGACGTGTTGGGTCGCCTTCCAGCGACTCAATCTTGATCACTTCCGCGCCACCCTCGGACAGCAGTTGCGCCGCGAACGGCACGGCGACGAACTGGCCAAACTCCACGACCCGGATACCATCGAACGGCTGCTCGCTGACTGCATCCTCTGAGACATCACTGGGCATCAGGTACTCGCCTTCATCCACCGTTGACTGGTCGCGCTGGGAGTGACGCTAGCACCGGCGCGACAATACGCACTATGACCGATGAGATCCGATACGCCGAAATCGCAGTGCTCAATGGCAGCCCGCAGCGCGGAGCGTTCACATACGCCGTCTCTGCCGACCTGGAGATTCGGCGCGGGATGTCGGTTGTCGTGCCCTGGCGCACGCAGTGGGCTCTTGGCATCGTCCTGGAGGTGACCTCCGAGTCGGAAGTGACCAGTCCCCGACCGATCAGCCACCTGCTCGATGCGTCGGTGTTGCTCAGCCAGCAGCAGCTCGAACTGGCGTCGTGGATCGCCGACAAGTATCTCGCTCCGATCTCGGCATGCGTATCCCTGTTTCTGCCGCTGGGCACACCAACGAGACCACGCAAGTCGGCATCGACGTTTCGGCCAATCATCCCCGTCGCGCCGAAGGTCCCGAAGCGACTAGAACTTTCCATAACGGATCAGCAGCTTCGAGAACTCATCGCCGCATGGCCCATGAGCAAACCCTCGCGACCTGCGCAACTACTGCTGCTATTGAGCGATGGCGACGTGGCGATCGCCGACGCCGCACGGACGCTCGGTGGTACCAGGGCGTTGAATGCGTGGTTGGATGCAACGTCGTTGGCCACTCGCCAAGGTGAGGTTGTTCGTCTGGCTATCGATCAGAACGAGGCGCGGCAAGCTGCGAATTCGTTGCGCCGTACGGCGGCGGAACGAAGGCAACTTGTGTTGCTGAGACTTCTCGCTTCGGGTGATGTGGATGAAGTGGAAGCGAAGCGAGTGTGTGAGGCGACAGAAGCAGACATCGCCGCGCTCGAGCACACGGGAGTGGTCCGGCGCCGGGTCGTTGTCACAACGGAATCGACCGCCTCGCCGATCCCAGCGGCCAGGTTGACCGCAGACCAACAGGACGCCACTGACGTCATAGTTCAATCCCTCGACGCAGGTCAAGGCGAGACCATGCTGCTCCACGGCGTCACGGGAAGCGGCAAGACGGAGGTCTATCTGGCTGCCGCCGAACAAGCGCTTGCGACGGGCGGCGGAGTGATCGTGCTTGTCCCCGAGATCGCGCTCGCGCCGCAGACCATTGGTCGATTCGAAGCGCGATTCCCTGGACAAGTCGCGGTGCGCCACTCGGGGCTGTCGCGCAGCGAAGCGCGGGAACAGTGGCGACAGGTGGCGACGGGCGAGAAACGCGTGCTGGTCGGTGCTCGCTCGGCATTGTTTGGACCAATGCAGGATCTGGTGTTGGTCATCGTCGACGAAGAGCACGAGTGGACCTACAAGCAGACCGATCCGCAACCGCGCTATCACGCTGGCGCGGTTGCCCGAGAAATGGCGCACCGCTGGCGAGTGGTCACCTTGCTTGGTTCCGCGACTCCTGACATCGTCTCGATGTCGGCAGCGCGGTCGGGCCATAGCAAGCTGCTGAAGTTGCCCGACCGCATCCAGTCGGGCGCCGGAGAGCCAATCGTCATTCCACAGCCGATTGTCGATGTGGTCGACATGCGCGATGAGCTAGTGGCTGGCGTACGTTCGGTGTTCAGCCGCGAGCTCGATGCGGCAATCTCGGAGGCGCTGGTGCGTGATGAACAAGTGCTGCTCTTTCTCAATCGACGCGGCATGTCTGCGCTTGTCTGCCGCGCCTGCGGTGAGGCCGTTGGATGCAGGCGCTGCGATATCTCGATGACCCTGCACCGACCCGGGCCATTCCTCCAGTGCCACGAGTGCGGAGAGCGACAATCGGTACCTGCGCTGTGTCCGACATGCGCCGATTCACGGATCGGCGCCATGAGTTTTGGTACAGCCCAGCTTGAGGCGGAAGTGCGTCGTCGTTGGGGCGAGGTGCCGATTACACGCTGGGATCGCGATACGTCTTCGTCCAGTGAATCGCATGAGTCATTGCTCAAGGAATTTGCCGAGGGACGCTCCCAGGTTCTGATCGGCACGCAGATGATCGCCAAGGGACTCGACCTGCCTCGCGTCACCGTCGCAGGAGTGGTCAATGCTGATCTGTCGTTGCGCGAGTCGGACTACATGGCCTCGGAGCGGACGTTTCAACTGCTGTCACAGGTGGCGGGTCGCGCAGGAAGAGGCGCGCTCGGTGGTCGGGTGATCGTGCAGACGTACGCGCCGGACCACTTCGCTGTCGTCGCAGCGGCCGCGCACGACTACGAAGCCTTCTACAGACATGAGATGAGCCTGCGCGCGACCCTGGACTATCCGCCCTACGGCCGACTGGCACGGCTCACGGTGTCGCGATCCTCAGCGGCTGAAGCGATTCAGGAGGCGGACCGAGTCGTCCGAGAGCTAGTCGCCCTGAGAGCAAGTGAGCCGGGGGCGGTCGCTGATGTCATCGGCCCGGCGCCAGCCAATCCGGCTCGCCGCCTAAACCAGTGGCGACGCCAGGTGCTACTGAAGGGCGACGACCCGTCGGCTCTGCTTGCCAAACTGGAGTTCGGTCGGGGTTGGTCGGTCGATGTCGATCCGGTTGGTTAGAACGCTTCGAAGGCCACCCTGATGGCGACGATCAGCATTCCAAATGCGAGCAGGCGGGAGAGCACGGACTCGCGAATCCTCGACGCGACTCTCAGGCCGATCGGGTTGGCGATCATGGCGCCAATCAGCAAGGGCGGGACATCGTTGAGCGGGGCGCCGAAGTGCTGCGTCGCGACGTGATAGATGACCACGACGATGGCGATGGAACTCACAATCCCATGCGACGCCGGAACGCCCAGCCAGGCGGGCATGCGCATCACACGGATCGTGATCGTCGCGAAGAACAGTCCGCCGCCAATGCCAGCCAATGATGTCAGCACTGAGGTCAGGCCGATCACGCCGAGCGACCTGCGGACGGGAATCCAGTACAGGTAGCGATCTCCTCGACCATCGCGGATCATCCGCCTCCAACCGCGTTGTCCGACGGCGCCGGCATTGCCGGTCGGACGCCAGATCAGATACGCGCCTAGTCCGGCCAGCAGCACCGTGAATCCCAGCGCAAAGACCTCACGCGGCAGCTCGGCTGTGCCCGTCGCGCCGATCAAACCAGCAGGCACCGCAATCGCCGCGGCCATACCGACAGCGCGGTAGTCGATTCGCTTCTCTCTCGCCAGCCGCACGGTCGCCAGCCCCGAAGAGGCGAGCACGAGGCACATCGAGGCCAGTGCCACCTCTGCCGGGCTCGATTCAACGTGCCTGGTCAGAAGTACCGGAGCAAACAGAAACCCGCCGCCCGCGCCGACCGCCGTCGCATAGACACCGACGGCGATACCGACGCCAATCAGCGCGACGAAGGTAAGAGGCTCCATCCACGCAGGCTACGACGGGCCAGCGAAGAGAGATGAAGAGCCGAAACGGGCGTTACTGCTTTGGAAGCTTCGGCACCAACCAGCTGAGGAAAGCATCCTGGCTGCGTGTCTGCATGTAAAAGCGGCCCGGGCCCTCGAGCTTGCAGACTAGTCCCTCACCCGAAAGCAGGGTCGTCTTCCAGCCGCCCGAGCGTCCGACGCTGTACTTGACCGACTCGTCGAACGCGACCATGTGACCCGTGTCGACGGTGTATTCCTCGCCGACATTGAGATCCTTGAGGTGGATGGCGCCGTAGCTGGAGAGAAACAACAGTCCGTGTCCGCTACAGCGGAGCAGGAACAGACCCTCGCCGGAGAAGAACCCTTTCGCACCGCTCCACGAGGTATCGACCTCGACATCGGTTGTCGCCGCGAGGAACGACCCAGACTGAACCAGAACCGAACCGCCGTTCATCTCCAGCGCCTGGATGTCGCCGGGCAGTCCTGGCGCGATCGTAACCTCGCCCGACTGCTCAGCGGTAAACGTGTTGATGAAGAAACTCTCGCCGCCCAGCACCGACCGCTTGAGTCCACCCAACAGCCCACCCTTCATCGCCGTCTCGATCTTGATGCTGGCCGACATTGAGACCATCGCCCCAGACTCGGCCTGCAGCTTCTCGCCAGACGCCAGCTCAATGCGTCCCAGGGCGTAGGAAGGCCGGTGGAGAATCTCGTACTGCACTTGTCATAGTCCGTTCCATTGAAGGGAGTTTGATTCACTCTATGTCTTCAAGCGCGATCGGTGCCACCTCAGTGACCACTCGTCATATCCGCGCTCGACGTGGAGCCCGCTCCCTGCTTCCTTCCCCCCCTGCGGAGAATGATGCACAACTCAGTTTCCCGTCCTTGCCTCCGAGCGGGGACCCGCTTTGGCATAGCCCAGGCTGTCCGCACAGGTCCCGATTGAGCAGATACCAGCTACAAACATGGCCGCCGGTAAGACGCCAGGGCAGGAGCAGACCCCCGCTCAGAGGCGGCGGCGGTTGGGGGGTTACTCAAAGGTCTCCTTGCTGGGGGAGAGGGGAGCTTGGGAGCTACACGTCAGTCTCTGTAAGAGCTAGCTGCAATCGCGCATGAACTGGCGTATGGCGTCGAGTGTCGCCGGCAGTTTCTCCGCAGAGCGTGCGTCGACATCGAGGCAGCGTGCGTTTGGGGCCTCGTTGCAGATGCGCTGGCCGATGCCTGTGGGATGGAACGGATCGGCGCCTGGAATCACGAGCATCGGCGAGTACGTCCGTTGCACCGCGACCTCGTTGACGGCGAAGTACGGCGGATTGATTGGCCACATGCCGTCGCGAAACTCGACAACGAGTGCGATATAGCCCTCGCGACGGATGCTGCGCAGCGCGTCGGCGAAGAGCGGTTCATCATGGATGCGCTGGGCGAATGGACCGCCCTCGTTGTTCTGCATGAAGATCGGGTCTCGCTGCGCAGCCGCGATCACTGCTTCCAGGCCCTCGGCCCGGCACAGCCGGATCGTCGGGTTGAACATGTCATAGAACGTCTCAGGCGAGTTGGTCTCGTCAAGGCCGACCGGATCCTGCATGATCACGCCGGCGACGCGTGCAGGCGCCTGGTCGGCGATCCGCAGTCCGTAGGCGCAACCGATGCAGCCGCCCATCACATGCGCCCGCTGGACCCCGAGATCGTCCAGCACGGCGATCTGGTCCTTCATCGCCTCGTCGTAGCTGAACGCGGTGAGCCCGGTCTTCGATTGACCGCAGTGGCGTTGATCCATACCGATCACCGTGAATTCGTCCGAGAACGATTCGATCGGATTGATGATCGAGCGCCGCCAGAACCCAATTTCCGAGTTCACGCCGCCGGGTGCGAAGAGCAGCAACGGAATCTCGCTGTTGCCCTCGCCAAAGACTTCGTAGTGAATCGTGGTGCCGTCAGGTCGCATGACATCGGCCATCGGTCGCCTCCTGCATCGTCTCTGAGCCTGGTTACCTGATTGAACAGCGCTCGGCTTCAAATCGTTCAGATTCTAGAGCGACAACGCTACTCTGTGTCTCAAATCACAATTCCAGAGCCACACCTCGTGGAGGAGCAGACATGGTGATCGCAGAAGCCCCAGCACTGAGCGTCGACACCCTCGACATCACCGACGCGGATCGCTACCGAGACTTCGGCTACCCCTGGGCCGAATGGGACGTCCTGCGTGCGGAAGCGCCTGTCTATTGGTACCAGCGGCCGGGATTCGAGCCGTTCTGGGCGATCACCAAACACGCTGACATTCGCTACATCTCTTCGCATCCGGAACTCTTCTCCAACACGCAGATGCTACGCCTCAATCAAGCGTCGAAGCTGGGCTCGGCGCAGCGTCAGCGTCAGCAGGGCGCCAATCGCACCGGCGCCGACCCCGATGATCCGCCCGATTTCATCTACATGGACCCGCCCGAGCATCGACAGCATCGCGGCCTGGTGGCCAAGCACTTCACGCCGCGGATGATGAAGATGCTCGAAGACCACTTCGCCGAAATGGCGGAGAACTACGTCTCCGATTTCGCCGACAAGATCGTCGCCGATTTCGCCGAGCGCGGTTCCAAGTCGGCTGTTGATGTCGTACACGAGCTCTCGGCCAAGCTGCCCGTTGCAGCGATCTGTTCGATGGGCGGCGTGCCCGAGGAAGACTGGGATCAGATCTTCGAATGGACCGAAGTGCTGGTCGGCGCGGACGACCCCGAGTACCGCTTGCCTGGAGAGACGCCAGGCCAGGCCACGACCCGGATCTCGGTCGAGTGGTTCCACTACAACAACAATCTGATTGAAGAGCGCAAGAAGAATCTGGGCGACGATCTGCTCAGCGATCTGCTTCGTGCCGAAGTCGATGGACGCAAGCTCTCGCCAGCCGAAATCCACGGCTACTTCGTCCTGCTGCTCGCCGCCGGCAACGAGACCACGCGAAACTCGATTTCGGGCGGTGTCAAAGCGCTGATCGATCACCCCGATCAGATGCAGATGCTTGTCGATGATGAGTCGCTGGTGCCCTCGGCCGTCGAGGAGATCCTGCGCTGGACGTCAATCGTGATCCAGTTCCAACGCACCGCCGTCGAGGATGTCGAGCTGCGCGGCAAGACGATCCGCAAAGGCGAGTCAGTCGTGCTCTGGTACCCGTCGGCCAACCGCGATGAGGATGTCTTCGACGATCCCTACAAGTTCGACATCCGCCGCGACCCCAACGATCACTTCGCCTTCGGCGGCTATGGCGAGCATTTCTGTCTCGGCGCCAACCTCGCGCGCTGGGAAATGCGAGCCATCTTCCACGCACTGCGACCGATCCTGCCGCAACTCGAACTCACCGCCGACCCCGAGCACGTGATCGGTTTCCTCCACGTCGGAGGCATCAAGCGTCAGATGGTCCGCTACCGCCCTGCGTGATCGAGGTACCGTCAGTAGGGTCTCACAGCGGAAGGAGGTAGACGTGAAGCGCGAACCCAAGTTGCGCAAGTTCGAATTCGATGCGGACAAGTTCAAGGAACTCATCGTCTACATCGCGGAGAATTCCGCCGACGATCCTGCATTCGGGGCCGTCAAGCTGAATAAGATCCTCTTCTACTCCGACTTTGATGCGTACCGACTCCTCGGCGAGCCGATTACCGGGGCGACATACCGGAAGCTGCAAGCGGGTCCCGCTCCGAAAGAACTGCTCGCCGCAAGAGATGAACTGATCGAGGAAAATCGGGTGCGGACAGAATCCCGCCCGTATTTCAATCGAATCCAAAAGCGGCTTGTCGTACTTGACGGCGGAGCCTCAAACATAGAGATGTTCTCGCCAGGCGAGCGCGAAATCATCGACTCTGTGATCGAGTTTCTCGGGCCAATGACTGCGCGCGAGGCTTCCGATTACTCGCATCGTGAGCCTGGTTGGCTGCTTGCAGGAGAACGCGAGGAGATTCCTTACGAGAGCGCCGGATTGAGCGCGGAAGCCTGGGACCAAGAAACCGAAGAGTATGCCCTCAGTGTTGCATTGCGGTTCCTGGAAGAGCGGCGGCAACAAGCATAAAAGGGCATATGGACAGGGCTGGGAAGTCAGCGAGTCGGAGGCGTTTGCGGCGCATGTGGCGGAACGCCTTGGAGACGACGAACACGCCTTGGAGATTCTTGAAGGATTCATCTGGAGCGCTTACAAATGGGGTTCTGGTGGTCCCCAGGCACAACAGGTAGTTGGTCGGCTTTGGTGCAGCAGAATCTTCACGCCTGAACCGCTTTTGGTGTTCTTCGAGGTCGACGAGGAGCAACAGGTCATCACGCTTGAGATTCTGACTCCTCCGCCTTGACCCGCCTTGACGGCGTGAAGCGGCTTGCGAATCGTCTAGCCTGTCCTAGTGGAACAACGATGAGGAACGGATAATCCCGATGGTGACCGCTGAACGACCCGCATTGACGCTTGACACCCTGAACATCACCGACACGTCGCTCTATGTCGACTATGGCTACCCGTGGGAGGCCTGGGACATCCTGCGACGTGAGGCGCCGGTCTACTGGTATCAGCGGCCGAATTTCGAGCCGTTCTGGGCAGTGACCAAGCACGCCGACATCCGCTATATCTCCTCACACCCGGAACTCTTCTCCAACACGCAGATCCTGCGGATCAACGACACCGAGTCGATCGGCATCGGCGAGCGTGGTCGCGAGATCAACGCCAACCGTTACGGCGGGCACCCATCCGATCCGCCCGACTTCATCTTCATGGACCCGCCCGAGCATCGGCAGCATCGCAAGCTGGTGGCACACCACTTCACGCCGCGAATGATGAAGAAGCTCGAGGATCACTTCGGCGAGATGGCCGAGAACTATGTCTCGGACTTCGCAGACTCCATCGTTGCCGACTTTACCGACCGCGGTTCCAGATCGGCGGTGGATGTCGTACACGAACTGACGGCCAAACTGCCCGTCGCTGCAATCTGCGACATGGGCGGCGTGCCCGAAGATGACTGGGACAAGATCTTCCACTGGACGGAAGCCGGCATCGGCGCCGCCGATCCCGAGTTCCGCCTGCCCGGCGAAGATCGCGAACAGACCATCCGTCGCGTGAACCTTGAGTTCAACTTGTATAACGAGAACCTCGTCCGAGATCGACAGGCGAATGGTCTGGGCGACGACCTGCTCAGTGACCTGCTCCGCGCTGACATCGACGGACAGAAGCTGACTCCGCGCGAGATCTCTTCTTACTTCCGCCTGCTGCTTGGTGCCGGCAACGAAACGACACGCAACTCGATCACTGGCGGAATCAAGGCCTTGCTCGATCACCGCGAACAGCTTGATGATCTGGTGGCCAATCCCGAGCTCGTTCCCTCCGCCGTCGAGGAGATTCTGCGTTGGACATCAATCGTGATTCAGTTCCAGCGCACGGCCACACAGGATCTTGAACTTCGCGGCCAACAGATTCGCAAGGGCGATTCGGTGGTCATCTGGTATCCCTCGGCGAATCGCGACGAAGAGGTCTTCCCCGATCCCTACAAGTTCGACATCCGCCGCGACCCGAACGACCACTTCGCTTTCGGCGGCTACGGCGAGCACTTCTGCCTCGGCGCGAACCTGGCCCGCTGGGAGATGCGCTCAATCTTCCACTCGCTGCTGCCAATCCTGCCCAATCTTGAGTTGGCCGGCGAGCCCGAGATGGTTCCCAGCTCGCTACATGTCGGTGGAATCAAGCGTCAAATGGTGCGCTACCGAGCGCAGTAGGCGCCGACGTTCTGGCATAACTGCTCGTGATCTCGGCAGTCAATCCGCCGAATCGCGGTCGGTGCGCCTGACCGACTTCTCGCCCAAGTCAGTGAAGACGACGCGAGACTTCTTCCCGCCATGGATCTGTGGTCCTCGGGCGAGCTTGCGTCGGATCAGGCGACGCGCCGCAACAGTTTGCGCCCAAGATCGCCGGTCGACTCCAGGGACGACACCATGTCCCCTCCTACGTCAGAGAGCCGGGCGAGGTCCCCCCTGGGGATTTCGGACTGGTTCTCGAACACGATGATGGACTCAAAATCCAAATCGTGGCGGTGGAAATGACCGAGCATGATGGTCGTCAACCGTGCTTTGTCACGGTTGGGGACGCCGTAGAGAAACAGTGGAACGCCGCTCTTGCCTTCGATCCGGAAATCAACGGGATATGCGTCGGCATTGGGCACCTCGGGGAGATAGTCCTTGTCCAGCTTGGACTCGTCCACGAATCCTGCCAGATAGTCGGCCAAGTCATCGTAGAAGGTGGACCCAACGTTGGAGCGCGAGAGCAGCGTGAGATCATAGATGCGCGTGAGGGCCTGGCCAAAGTTGAAGAGCGCTTCCGGCAAACGTTCGGCCGACGTTTCGACAGCGAACACGCCATCGTCGTATGAAATGGCGCTCTCGCCGACGATTCGCTCCAACAGCATGCCGCGGGTACCGCTGAGGAAGGCGTCAATGTCGTGCTCGTAGCTGATGTGCATCAGGGTGTGGCCGAGATCCGAGAGGCGAAGACCCCCTGATGGGGCTTCAACCAAGTGGAAGGGATAGCCGTCGCCATCCGGGAACTTGAAGTGCGTGTGCAACATGAGATTGCCATCCGGGCGCTCAACAACCCCCACATCCTCGCAGAGACGGGAGCAAAGCAGGTCCTGTAGCGCCTCGGCGTCCAGGGTCATAGCAATTTTCCTTGATCAGGTTCCGGAGGCACAACTCCGCTGACATGGAAGTCCTCAAGCAGGCATCGGAAGGCGCCATCGAGGGTAGTGAATCTGTCAGTCTCGTCTGCCTCGGACTCCGGTTTCCTGCCCGCAGCGATGGCTCTCGCAGTCGCGTGGTGAGTATGGGGACGGAATTCAATCTCGCTGTGAATGTGGCTGGGGCCGACTCTTCCTTGGCTTCGGAAGTCGGACAGGACACCTCGATGCTCCGGTCTTGCGGATTGAGGGCAGGACTCGAGGAAGCAGGTGCTTTCGCCAGTTGGCAGCACTAATCGATCAGCCTTTGTAGACACGTTCGTTGTGCCACTCCAACGATGCCAGATTCGGACGTTCACCCGGATCTCCAGGTACGTAGATTCTTGATCCGTGCATCTCGTAGTAATGGCGGCCATTGCTGAATTGCTCGCGGATTGACTTGCTGACCTCTAAGCGCAGGGACGAATTCACTGTCACGTAACCAGCGTCGAACAAGCTATGAATGTCGCGGCGGAGCAACAATCCGTTGCTGGCATCGTGGGGGCCGCCATCCGCGTAGGGTCGAATATGGGCAGCTTCCAGCGCAGGTAGGGTACGTTCGCCAGTGACGGCACATTTTCGATGGTAAATGTCAGCCACCTTCAGCCTGAACGCCCCTTGGCCAAGTCTCGGAGCCACAGGTTGAGGAGCGCCGTACATGGGTGCGTCTTCCGCGACGCCAACAGCCTGCTGGCGCCTGAGCCTGTCTTGCACGGTGCTCCACAGGTCGTAGCCCTCGACGGTGTCGCTGAGATAGGTCTTGTGTCGAACGATGTTTTGGCTCCAACTGGAGGGAGGGTCAAACCATTCCGAGCGATCGAGAAAGAAGGGTTGAGTCAGAATCCTGCAACCTATCTCGAAGTCTTTCTGTACGTCCGCTGTGGTGCTTCTCAAGCTGGCAATTCGCGTTCGCATTTCATTCAGCGACGATGCCCCATTGCTGGTTCCGAATGCATGCCAAGCGAACGAGCAGGGCATGACGGTTGAGTGCGCGAAGATTCCTCCACCGACGATCTTGTTGATCGGCGCCTTGGCTTTGAACAGAAACAACTCTCCCTCTTTGAGAGATCGAAATGCCGTTGGCGATGGAGACCAGAAATTTACTTCAGTGAGATCACGTTGACTGCTGAGGAAGGAGTGCCAGTCAAGATCAGTAACTGCGACCACGATGCTGATAGCCATGTGCCTGCCTCGAGACCTAGAGCATGTTCAAGTAGCAAGCAAAATGATAGGGACCCGAGTGACTGAACAGTGCGATGGTAAGCGAGACTCCTTCAGCCTTCGGCATCTCCCCCGCGAGGGGGGGAGAGGAAAAAGGGGCTGCCTCATCTCCCGTCGCAGGGGAGAGAGGTGTGGTGGCGGATTGTGGGCGCTAGTCCTCGATGGAGATTGCCGCTCTTGGGCAGGTTCTGACGGCTCTCGCGACGTTTGCTTCTTCTTCGGCGGGGACGGTGTCGACGAGGACGTGGGAGAGATCGTCGTCTCGGACTTCGAATACGACCTCGCTGGCGTCCATGCACTTGGCGTGGCCCTCGCAGAGGCTGGTATCGATCTTGACTTTCATCTTGACCTCCCCATGAATGGTCGCGTGGATTGAGTTTGGCACATTCTACCGAACCCCCTACCGAACCGTCGCTAGCGAAATCTGGGCATCACTTCTTGCGCGAAGAGTTCCATGCTGCGTCTTGCCAACTCCCGTGATGCGCCCGGCGGCACCGGCGAGGTGATGATGTGATCAGCGGGGATCCAATCCAGGGTGCGCTCGATCGCCGCCGCGACATCGTCCGGGGTGCCGGCGACGAAGCGCGCGCGTAGGTCCTCGTCGGTGTCGTTGAGAAACTGACCGAGCGGGTCCTGCTCGCCGAGGTCGGAGGCGTCGCTGTACCACTTGCCGTAAGTGTCGCGCAGGTAGCGCTGGTGCGGTTTCAGCTCTTCCCAGAGCGCTTCGGGGTCGTCAGAGACGTAGCCACCGGCGGAGAGCAGCACTTCAAACTCGGACGGATCGTCGCCCTGCTCGCGTAGCGCGTTGGCCCAGGCCTCGTAGACCGGGCGGTCGGCGACGATCATCAGGTTGGCCTTGAATCGGGCCGCGCGGCGGGCGGCAGCCTCGGAGCGCGCGCCAACCCAGAGCGGGAACGGCTGCTGGATCGGTGGCGGGGTGATCTTCACGTCCTTGACCTGGTAATGGCGACCGTCGAGCGTGACCGATTCGCCGGCCATCGTCCGAGTGATGATCTCGAGCGACTCGTCCATGATGCTCGCGCGATGTCGGCGGTTGACGCCGAAGGCCTCAAACTCCTCAATCTTGTAGCCGAGCCCGACGCCGAGATCGAGTCGTCCATTGGAAAGGATGTCGACGGTGGCGGCATCCTCGGCGACACGGATCGCGTTGTGCAGGGGCAGCAGCAGGACCCAGGTGCCGATTCTGACTCGCTTCGTCAGACGGGCGATCGCTGCAGCGATGGGCAGTACAGACGGCGTGTATCCGTCGTCGATGAAGTGATGCTCGGTGATCCAGATGTGGTCGTAGCCCAGTTGCTCGGCGTAGACGATCTCGTCCAGGATCTCGTCGTAGAACTCGGCCCAGGGCTTGCGCCACTGCGGCGGATTGCGGAAGTCGTAGATCAGACCGAATTTGGGTGTTCTGGCGGCCATCAGTAGAGCCCAATCCGTCCGCCGAGCGGAATGTCGAGCAGCTCAGAGCGCGGTGCGACGTGGTTGAGCTCGTTCTTGACCGGCGCGAGCGAGTCGGGGCCGGTCATGTCGTGAGTCATCGGCGGCATCCAGTCGTCGTGGTGACCAAGCACGATTCTCGGCGCGCGCAACATGTCCGACATGCGTCCGACGAACTGGGCCAACGATCCCTGGATCGGTTCGCCGTCGATGTTGGGTCGCCCGGCCATGGCGACGATTGCCACGTCTGGTCGCATGTTTTGCACCACGCCGGTCCAGCAGCCTGAGGTGTCGTGATAGAAGATGGAGCCGTAGGGCGTGTCGATCAGGTAGGCCAGCGCGCCACCGGTGTCGTTGGAGCCGAGGCAGGTGGCGACGTGATCGACCATCTGGGCCTGGGCCTCATCGCCAAGGTCTTGCGAGCGCTCGCCGAGCGAACCGCCGATGTCGATCGTGCGTCGATTGCCCCAGCGCTCCTCCTCAGTCAACCCATATTGTCCGAGGACGACTTTGCCCGGGTCCCACGAACCCTGCGTCCAGATGCACGAATGCAGGCTGGGGAACACCTCGATCGTGATGTCCTTGGTGATGCGGTGGCGCTCGCCGCCCTGGGAGCGGAGTAGTAGGTCTTCGGAGATCCCTGCCTCAATCAGGACACGTGCGGACTCATTGGAGCCGATCACCGGTGCACCAGTGTTGGCGGCGATGACCTCAGCGCCGGCGATGTGGTCGAAGTGAGAGTGTCCGACGAGTACCGCGTCGGCGCGGGAGATGTCGGCAGCAGTCAGGCCGACATCAGGAGCGGACGGGACGCGATCGATGTAGGCGTCGAGCATAATCACGGTGTCATCGACCTGGAGTCGAAAGGTCGCGCAGCCGAGCCAATCTAGGGTGACGGTCATGGGAAGCCTCCGATGGTTGTGGTCGGAGGGTAATGGGTGGAGGGCTCGCTAGAGGAGTAGGAGTTCCCGAGGAACGAGCCGTTCTCCGACAGGATCCACTGCGAGGGCGAGTCCCTCGAGCGTGTATGCACCAAGCAGCGACGGACCTTCGTTGTCTCCAAACGCGACAATTGTGATGATCCGTTGGTCGCCGACCTTGATCCACGTTTGGCCGTATTCCATGTCTACGACTCGTCCATCGGCCAGTTCGAAGCGGCGGGTGCCGATAGGTTCCACGCGAAGGGCGTGAAGGATGTGTGTTGGGAAGGTGGTGTAGAAGGCCCCGGTGTCGACGACCGCTTCAAGCTGAAGAGAAGACTCCTCTTTCAGATTGGATAGCTCGATCTGGTGGCGAAACGTTCCCATGAAGACAGCATAGTGGGCGGTTGGATCGCGAATCAGGTGGGAACGATCCGGTACCACCTGCGACGCCCGACGCGCAGCACCGTGCCGTGGCGAATCTCAACAGCCTGTTCTTTGACCATTTCGTCGTCGATGCGGACTGCTCCTTGAGTGACGAGTCGCTTTGCCTCCGCACGGCTTCCTGCGGCTCCAATTTCGTGGAGGAAGATCGGCAGTGAGATTTCGAGTTGGTCGGCGCCGGCGAAGTCGATGGCCGCGTTGGGAATGTCGTCGGGAACGCTGCGCTGCGAGAACGTCCGAGTCCAACGTGTTTCGGCTGCTGCTGCCGCTTCCTCGTCGTGCCACTCTGAGACGATCGATTTGGCTAGTCGGCGCTTTGCGTCCATGGGTTTAAGCGCGCCTGACTTGAGATCAACTTCGATCCGGTCGACTTCGTCGTCGGCGAGGTTCGTGCCGTAATCGAAGAAACGCACGATGGCATCGTCTGGGATTGACATCGCCTTGCCGTACTGGCTGTCGGCCGGTTCGTCGATACCGATGTAGTTGCCGGTGCTCTTGGACATGCGCTGCTTGCCGTCCGTGCCGACGAGGATGGGCGTGAGCACGGCGATCTGCGCGTTCTGTTCTTGCCGCTCCTGCAGGGTGCGTCCGCACATGATGTTGAATGTCTGGTCGGTGCCGCCGAGTTGGACGTCCGCCTTGAGCGCAACCGCGTCGTAGCCCTGCATCAAGCCGTACATGAACTCGTGGACATAAACGGGCTGGCCGCCGTCGATCCGATTCTTGAACGTGTCGCGACCGGTGAATTGCTGGACCGTGAAGTTAGAGGCGAGGTGGACAACATCGCCGAATGACATCTCGCCGAGCCACTCGCTGTTGCGTCGGACTTCGGTGCGCTCAGGGTCGAGCAGCTTGTAGGCCTGCTCGCGATACGTGGCGGCGTTGCGATTGAGGATCTCTGCTGCTTGCATCGGCCTGAGCGAGTCTTTGTCCGAGGGATCGCCGACGAGTCCTGTGAAGTCACCGATCAGCAGGATCGATTGGTGCCCCAGTTGCTGAAAGAGCGCCAGCTTGCGCAGAGTGACGCAGTGACCAATGTGTAGATCGGGCGAAGTTGGGTCAACGCCGAGGTAGACGCGCAGCGGTCGGTTCTCCATCAATGACTCGGTCAGACGTTGGCGTAGCTCGCGATCCATCACCCGTCGCGTGCCTTCGTCGCCATAGGCCGTGCCCCGCATGATCAGCGCGTGCTGACGCTCGACTTCCGCGGCGATTTCGGTGGGGATGTGGTCGCTCATTGGTCCGTTCCGATTGACATGCTGGCCAGCAGATCGCGAGCGGTGTCGCGGTCGTTGCCGATCTGCTCGACCAGCGCATCGATGCCGTCAAACTTACGCTCGCCGCGCAAGCGCTGGACAAACTCGACACGCAGGTCTGTTCCGTAGATGTCTTCGTCGAAGTCGATGATGTGGCACTCGATTGAGAGCCCGCCACCGTCGTCGAAGGTTGGTCGCATGCCGATGTTGGTGACCGACGGCCTGGGTCCCGACTCGAGATGCGCGATGGTTGCGTAGACGCCCGGCGCCGGAATTGCACGGTCGTTGCCGATTGCGACATTGGCCGTGGCAAAGCCAATTGACCGTCCTCGCTCGAAGCCAACCACCACCGGACCATGCAAGGCAAAGCGACGGCCGAGCAACTCGCTCACGAGCGTGACATCGCCGTCGCCCAGGGCGCTGCGAACTTCGGTGGAAGAGACCTTCGTAGTGGCGTCGTTGGTCAGCAGTTCGATGACTTCGACTTCATAGCCAAGTTCCTGACCGAGAGCGGCCAGCGTCTCGGGATCGCCGCCTCGCTGGCGACCGAGCGCGAAATCCTCGCCGATGATCAGACGGGCGAGATTGAACTCTTCAACCAGCAAGCGCACAAAGTCGCCGGCGTCGGTCTGGGCGAATTCTGAAGTGAATGAGACGGTGGCAACGCCGTCCAGTCCTGTGCGCATGATCAGTGACAGGCGATCCTCCAGCGAAGTCACGTATTCGGTCGTCAGGTCGGGGCGCAGCACTTGTCGCGGATGTGGATGGAAGGTGATCGCCGCCGAGGCGAGACCGTCGCGGTTGGCGCTTTCGACCACATGTTTGAGCACCGTCTGATGCCCGAGGTGGACGCCGTCGAAGACGCCGATCGTGACGGCAGTTGGTCGCCCCAGTGCGGCTCGGCGCAATTCCCAGCGTGCGAGCTCAGTCACCACCCGATCACCACCCTGTTCGGTCTCTTTCGCACGCTCAATTCTGAAACCTCAGAGTATCAGCAGCCTTGACGGAATCTGCTCATTCGTCGAACGAGGTTGCCTCTGCCGCCGCCCAGGCAGAGTCGGGCGCATTGGGCAGCTCGGTGATTAGAATGTCCGAGAAGTCTTCTTGCTGTTCAAACTCGATCGCCAGCGACTTATGCAATTCAAGAACGGCCATGAACGAGACGATCAGCTCCAGTCTTGACTGTGCTGTGGAGATCCAGGCTCGGAACGAGACCGCGTGACCGCTGAACAGCCGGGCACGCAGATCGGCTGCGCGTTCACGCACGGTGATGCGCTGCCGTTCGATGGCGGCGTCGTGAGCCTGATCTTCCTGCGTCTGTCGTTCTGCCGCCCGATCGAGGACTTCCTGCGCGATCCGCGCCAGCGTTTCCAATGTGAGACTGTCGGACATGCCAACCGGAAGCGTCTGCTCAAGCTGCGGGGGCGCGATCGGCGTGAAGGAGCGAAGTCGCTCGCGGTCGCGTTCACCGAGTTGGGCAATGCCATCGCGATAGCGCTTGTAGGCTTGCGCCATCTCGACCAGCTCGCGCGCGTCGCCGGCGGACTCGTCATCTTCAAGCGCCTCCTGGCTTGGCGGCAACAGTTGCCGAGCCTTAAGCAACACCAACCTGCCCCCAATGCTGATGAACGCAGCCAATGCATCGGCCTGCGCTGAGCTGAGTTCCCCGTCGGGAGGCGACAACGCGGCGACCTGGGCGAGGTACTGGTCTGCGATCTGGGCCAGGGAGAGTTCGGAGATGTCGAGCTTGTGCGACTCGATCAGTTCAAGCAGGAGATCGAGCGGGCCCTCGTAGGCAGGGAGATGGAGTTGGACCATACGACTATTGGCCGGAGTCCGATTCGTCTCGGAGGAGGGCGTTGAAGCCGGCTTGGATGAAGTCGCGGTCGTAGGCGAGAGCCTGCTGGATGCCCTGCGTCTCCATGATGAGGAAGCTGGAGCAGTCTGTGAGACTCCAGCGTTGGTCCGGTCGGTCTGCGTAGCGCCTGGCTGCCACCCGGAATTGCTCTGACGATTGCTGCACGACCTCAACCTCATCGCCCGCGAGTAGTTTCTCGACAAAGCTGTTGGCCGCCAATCGCCCCTGCGGTCCCGACCGACTGAAGTGATTGAAGACCTCAACCAAGACCATCTCTGATGTCACGATGCTCAGCGGAGGCTGCCGAACGGTCAATTCTGTGGCACGGGCATTGAGGGGATCCTGATCGTCGAGCAGCGCGATCCAAAAGCCAGCGTCCGCGAAGGCGGCAGGCATCAGTCCTCGTCCCGAGGATGCCCGTACAGATAATGCTTGTAGTGTTTCGCCCCGTCGTGTGGCATGTCGGCGAAGGCGTTTGGAAACTCGCGGGCAACTTCATCGATGATCTCGAGGAGCCGGGGCTTACCATCACGTGTGGGCTCACCCATGCTGCCAGAGTCGTTGTCAATCGCCACATCAACAGTGACCTCGCAACCCTCTGACAGGTCAAGAGGCTCCAACGGAGTGAGCACTCCGTTTGCAAAGCGGGCCCGGATGGTCTGCAGGGGCATCAACGACTCCTCAGAGCCAGTGTATCTGGGCTCGAGAAGCAGCGGTGTTCGTCGTTAGCTCGCGACGAAATTGAGCAGCTTGTCTGGCACCCAGATCACTCTGCGCAGCGCTTTGCCGTCCAGTTGATCGGTAACGCGGGCTGAGGAACGCGCGGCCGCTTCGGCGTCGTCTTGCGAGGTGCCGGGCGGCAGAGCCAGCTTTTCTCGCAACTTGCCATTGACCTGGACGACGACGGTCACGGTCTCAGCCTGAGCCAGGCTCTCGTCGAACTCGGGCCATGACTGTTCATGGATCGATCCGTTGCGGCCGAGCTGATGCCAGAGTTCTTCGGTCAGGTGCGGCGCGGATGGCGCCAGGCAGAGCAGGAGAGATTCGATCGCCTCTCTCCACGCTTCTGCGTCGACCGGGCCCTGTTCACGGATACGTTGCAGCTCGTTGGTGAACTCCATCATTGCCGCGATCATGGTGTTGAATCGGAACCGCTCGATGTCCTGCGTGACCTTGCCGATCATGGCGTGTGTCGCCCGACGAATCGCGCTGGCCGAATCGCCGCCGGTCTCGACATCGCCGAGGACGAGATTCCAGACGCGATTGAGCCAGCGCCATTGCCCCGAGATGCCGCTGTCGTCCCAGTCGCCGCCGGCCTCCCAGGGGCCGAGGAACATCAGGTACAGACGGACCGTGTCAGCACCGAACTTGCCAACCCAGTCGTCGGGGTTGACCACGTTGCCGCGCGACTTCGACATCTTGAAGCCGTCTTTGGTGATCGTGCCCTGGTTGAACAGATGCTTGAACGGTTCGTCGATCTCGAGGATGCCCATGTCGCGGGCCGCCTTGGCGAAGAATCGTGCGTAGAAGAGGTGCATCACGGCGTGTTCAGCGCCGCCGGTGTAGGTGTCGATTGGCAGCCACTGACGCGCCACTTCGCGGCCGATTGCCGCGTGGTGATTATGCGGATCGACGTAGCGGTACATGTACCAGTTGGAGCACATGAACGTGTCCATGGTGTCGGTCTCCCGACGCGCCGATTCACCGCACTGCGGACAATCGGTGTTGACAAATTCCTCGTGCCGCTCCAGCGGCGACGCGCCCGTCGGCAGAAACTCGGCGTCGTCGGGGAGCAGCACCGGCAGATCGCTCTCAGGTACCGGGACGATGCCGCAGGAGTCGCAGTACACCATTGGAATCGGCGCGCCCCAGTAACGCTGACGCGAGATCAGCCAGTCGCGCAGACGGTACGAGACCGTACGTCCGCCGAGACCCTTCTCGTCCAGAGCGTCGGCCACTGCCAACTTGCCCACTTGCCAGTCGGTGCCGTCGAACTCGCCGGAGTTCACCATCGGACCCGGACCGGTGTAGGCCTCGGACAGGTCGTTGCCGTCCCAGTCGGGTGGGGCAATGACCACGGGAATCGGAATCCCGCGCTCGCTGGCGAAGGCGAAGTCACGCTCATCGTGCGAAGGCACACCCATCACCGCGCCGGTGCCGTAGCTGAGCAGCACGTAATCGGCGATCCAGATTTGGATGTCCTTGCCGGTGAATGGATGCTTGGCGTACGCGCCGATGAAGACACCGGTCTTTTCCTTGGTCGTTGACTGACGCTCAATCTCGTTCTGGCGGCGAGCCTGCTCGATGTATGCCTCGACATCGGCGCGGTGCTCGACGGTGGTGAGCTCGGCGACCAGTGGATGCTCAGGCGCCAGCACCATGAACGTGCAGCCGAAGAGCGTGTCGGGACGCGTCGTGAACACAGTGATCCGGTCTTGACCGGCAACCTCCTGGCCTAAGGGGAAGGAAATCTCCGCGCCCTCAGAGCGGCCGATCCAGTTGCGCTGCATCAGCTTGATTGGTTCGGGATAGTCGATGCCGTCGAAGTTGAGCAGCTCGTCGGCATAGGCGGTGGTGCGGAACATCCATTGTTCCATCTGCTTCGCCTCGACGATCGAGTCGCAGCGCTCGCAGACACCGAGACCCTCGTCGTTGCGTTGCACCTGCTCGTTGGCGAGCACCGTGCCACAACCGGGGCAGAAGTTGCAGTCGGCCGCAGCTCGGTAGGCCAGGCCGTGCTCGTACAACTTCAGGAACCACCATTGGGTCCAGCGGTAGTACTCGGGATCGGAGGTTGCGAACTCGCGCTTCCAGTCGAATGACGCGCCCATCGTCTTGAGCTGACTCGTCATGTTCTCGACGTTGCTATACGTCCACTGCTTTGGGTGAATGTTGTTGGTGATCGCCGCATTCTCGGCTGGCAGACCGAAGGCGTCGAAGCCGAGCGGGAACAACACATTCTTGCCCTGCATTCGATGCCAGCGAGCCGCCACATCCGAGGGTGCCATGGCGTACCAGTGACCGATGTGCAGGTCGCCGCTGGTGTAGGGCAGCATGGTGAGGAAGTAGAAGGGCGGGCGGGGGTCGTCATTGTCGACGCGGTAGAGACCGTCGATCTCCCAGCGTTCGCGCCAGCGCGGTTCAATCTCGGAAGGGTCGTAGGTGGGCATCTGCGTCGTTGTCGTCATATCCACAGATTACACAGAGGTATCTTGTGGAATGACCAACAAACGTAGGCAAGTACGCACCCGAGAACAGGAATTTGGCCCTATGACGGACGGACCGCTGGTCGGCGTAATGATGGGTTCGCATTCGGACTGGGACACGATCAAGAACACCGCTTCGACCCTGGAGTCGCTGGGGATCTCGTGGGAAGCGCGTGTGCTCTCGGCGCACCGCACGCCCGACGAAACCGCAGAGTATGCGGCCGAAGCTCAGGGTCGCGGGATCAAAGTGATCATCGCCGCGGCAGGCGGCGCGGCAGCGCTGCCGGGCGCGGTTGCGGCCAAGACGCCGATCCCGGTGATCGGTGTACCCGTCAAGGGTTGGGCCACCGACGGCCTCGACTCCTTGCTGTCGATGGCCCAGATGCCGCGCGGCGTGCCCGTGGCGACGGTTGCAATCGGCCGCACCGGAGCGGTCAATGCGGCGCTGCTCGCCGGGCGGATTCTCGCGCTCTCCGACCCCGAAATTGCGGCCGCCGTCAATCGCGACCGCCAGAGCCGCGCCGAAGAGCAACTGAGCCAACCGCACCCCACGCTCGATTGAGCCGGTTAGAGCCGGATTGAATCCGATGGCCGTTCATCCGATCACAACGCTTCCTCGCGACGCCGCTGTTCTTCGGACGCCGGCTAAGCGAGTGCGCAACTTCGACGCATCCTTGCGGTCGTTGGTGGCCGACATGATCGACTCGATGAACGCCGCACACGGCGTTGGTATCGCTGCGCCGCAAATCGGCGTCGGCATGCGCGTCGTCGTGATCGGCATGCCTGGCGAACGACCCTTTGTCATGGTCAATCCCGAGGTGGTCAAACGCAGCGGCGAGCGGGAGTTGATCGAAGGCTGTCTCAGCGTGCCTGGTTATCGCGGACGCGTGACACGATCGACCCGGGTCCTGGCGAAGGCGCAGGACATCTCCGGTCGGGAAATTCGTGTGCGCGCCGAGGATGATCTCCTGGCGCAGTGTCTGGAGCATGAGATCGACCATGTCAACGGTCGTGTCTACATCGACCATGTACAGTCAATCGACGAGCTCTGGACGCTGGACGAAATGATCGAGAGTGACCAGGAGGACGTTGACGACGAAGCGAACATTGGCGACGAAGAAGACCTTGATGACGACGAATGACTCGTCGTCGCCGCTGTCCGGATTGGACGCGGATGGCGTGTGGGTAGTCGGAGGCGCGGTTCGCGACGCCTTGGCCGGAGACAAGAGCCAGCGATTCGACATCGATATCGCAGTTGCGAACGCTGGCAACTGGGCACATCGCGCAGCCGAACAGCTCAACGCGCCTGCAGCGAAGATCAGCGCTCACTTCGACATCTGGCGCATCCCGCTGGAAGACGGACAGATCGATGTCTGGGGTCTTCACGACGATGATCTGGACCGCGATCTGCGTCGCCGCGACTTCACGGTCAATGCGATGGCTGTCCCGCTGGTCCAGTTCCGGCGCGGTGAGATTGCCGCTCACCTGATCGATCCGTTTGGTGGGCGCGCTGACGTCGAGGATCGACGGCTGCGACTTGTGTCGGATGATGCGTTGCGCGAAGATGCCCTGCGCATGCTTCGCGCGGTGCGGCTGGAAGCGGAACGCGACTGGAGACCTGATCCTGAGCTTCGATCGGCCATGCGGCGCGACTCGGCCCTGATTTCCAGGTCGGCGGCGGAGCGGCAGTGGGATGAACTGAAACGAATTCTTGTCAGCGACAGATTGCCCTGGGCCTTGCGACGTCTGGAGCAGAGTGGGCTACTGGACGTGATCGTTCCTGAACTGGGGCTGTGCCGCACCGTGAGTCAGCGGCCTGTTCATCGTCGGGACGTGTTCTGGCATCAGCTTGACGCGGTCCGTTGGCTGACGAGATTGACCGCACCAACAGGGCCACGCTCGATGCGCGCCAAGCGAGCGTCCGCGATTAGGGCCGAGTTGGATCCTCTGTTCCGTGTTCAGGAAGTCGTGGATCGACTCGACGAGTGGAAATTGCCGTTGCGTTTGGCGACGCTTCTGCACGACATCGGCAAACCACAGACGCGGACCGTAGGTGCCGATGGTTCAACCCACTTCTTTGGTCATTCGGAGCTTGGGGCGGAAATGGCGCAGAGTCGGTTGCGCGCATTGCGCGTGCCGACCAGGACGGTCGCGCAGGTTCAGATCCTGATTGAACAACACCTGCGTCCCGGTCAGGTCAACGCGCCGGGCAAGCCGCCCACCGAGCGTGCCTTGCACCGATTCCACCTGGCGTTGGGCCAGGCGGCAGTCCCGTTGTGCTGGCTGTTCCTCGCAGACTCGCTGGCGACCGCCGGCGCTGACGTCTTACTGCCGCGATGGCATGGATATGCAGCCCACGTCGCGCGGATCGTCGCGTGGCAGCCGAGGCGTACGCAGCAGACGGGTCGCATGCTCGACGGCAACGCGATCATGGCGGCGACCGGTCTTGAGCCGGGACCACTGGTAGGGCAAATCCGTGCAAAGATTGACGAGGCCGTTGCAGTTGGCGAGATTGCCGACGCAGAAGCAGCTCGGCTGATGGCTCGCCGCCTGGCCGAGCGACTCAGCCTGTCAGCCTGACGGTCAGCCACTAGGAATCACGAGAAGTCACCGGGAGCCACCAGGAGAACGATGACATGACCGAAGTCATTCTGATCACGCTGCTCGTGGTGGCGTTGTTCTATCTGTTTTTCATCCGTCCGGCCCGTTCAGAAGAGCGCAAGCGTCAGCGCGACCTCAATGAGCTGCGTGTCGGAGACACCGTCCTGACGCGAGGCGGTCTGATCGCCGAGGTTGAAGGCGTGGAGACGCCTGAGGACGGGCCAATGGTCGTATTGCTCAGGCTCTCGGAGGACGTCGTGGTGAGGGCAAGGACGGGAGCGGTTGCGGAGCGGATCGATCGACCCGAGCCTGATCAGGATGACGACGATCCTAAGGATGTTGCCGATCAGGAGTCCCGCTAACTGCGTCCCCGATCCCCTTAGTTGGCCTCCACGGACACTGGTTGGCTGATTACAACGACCCTGATACCTATGCTGAACCGACATAAGCGGGATAGAGTTCGCTAAGCGATTAGAAATGCTCCGCGCTCCCGTGGCGTCGGACAGCAGCGGTTGATGGGCGGCCGTTCAGTCGATGGATTTCATCAGACGCTTCAAATTCCGCGATGTCTATGTCTTCGCGCTGATTATCATCCTGACTGCCTTCGCCATTGCGGCATCCTGGCCGGGCAATCCTGAGCGCTATCTGCCCAGCTTCATCCCCTGGCCCGAGGGCGGTGGCGTCAGCGTCGGCGACTGGACACGCGACGAATTCCGCCTCGGTCTCGACCTGGCCGGCGGCGTGTCGATCACCCTGGAAGTCGCCGGCGAGGCCGCGCCCGTTCGACGCGGAGAGTCGCTCAACCAGTTTCTTGAGCGCGAGGGCGTCGAGCTGGAAGCGCTCCTCGACCTGAACCCAGGCCTCTCCGATCTCGACGCGGAATCCTACGATCTGCCGCTGCCTGACAACATTTCCGAGATCACGTTGCCGCTCGATGTTGACGATGCCTCGCTGGAAGAAGCGGTGGCTGAATCACGGCGTGTGATCGAAGAGCGCGTCAACGGCTTCGGCATCTCTGAGGCGGAAGTCACGGTCGTCGGCACGGATCGGATCAATGCGCAGATTCCTGGAGTCGACGCCGATGAAGCTTCGGACCTCGTTGGTTCGACGGCGTTGTTGGAATTCCGCTCCATCGATCAGGCGCAGCCACAGCCGCCGCGACAACTGGACCGGCTGCAGATTAGTGCCGCCATCGACGATGTCTGGGATACGACGCTCCCACTCAATGACGACCGCTTTGTTCGCCGCGCCGACCCATTCTTCATCGCGCCAGCGGACGAAGATGTGCTTGTCGGTGAGGGCTTGCGCTGGCTACCCGCGGTGGGGATCAACGCCGAGGGTAAGACGGTGCAACTCACCGGACGGCACCTGATTGCCAACTCAATCTCCAGAACGATCGACCAGAGCGGTTCGCCGGCGTTGACCTTTGAGTTCGATGACGAAGGCGCGCGGTTGATGGAGCAGATCACGCGGCGGCTGTTCGAGAGCCGAGGACTGCTGGGAATCTTCGTCGATGGCCGGCTGATCTCCAGCCCGTCAGTCAATGCAGTCATTTCCGACAGCGGCATCATCAATGGTCTGTCCGAGGAAGATGCGATCACGCTGCGACGACAGCTCCGAGCCGGTGCCTTGCCGATCAACCTGCGTGTTCTGCAGAGCACCGAAGTCGCCGCAACGTTGGGTGAAGATTCGGTGATCGACACGGTGCAAGCCGGCGTGGTGGCCTTCCTGGCCATCGTCGTCTTCATGATGATCTACTATCGCGTCCCTGGAGTCGTGGCCGCGTTGGCGCTCGTCGTCTATGCGGCCGGCGTCATGGCGACGTTCAAGCTCGTGCCGATCACACTGACCCTCGCTGGTGTTGCCGGTCTGGTGTTGTCGATTGGCTTCGCGGTTGATGGCAATGTGCTGATCTTCGAGCGGCTCAAGGAAGAATTGCGACTGGGGCGAAGTCTCACCGGCGCGGTCGAGACCGCCTGGGCTCGCGCCTGGCCGGCGATTCGCGACGGCAACGTCTCCACGATCATCACCGTGGCCATCCTCTGGCTGTTCGCCGATGCGTTGAACCAGAACTTGATTAAGTCGTTCGCGCTGGCGCTGCTGGTCGGCACTGGCTTCAGTTTTGTCACCGTGATTTTCGTGACTCGCAACTTCATGACGATCGCCGCGAGCACCGGTTGGGTGCGCGGCTTGCGACCGTTCGGCGTGCGACAGATGACCATCCGGCCGCGAGGCAGCGACGGCGGAGGGGCGACCACATGATTGATTTTGTTGGACGCCGCCGCATCTATGCTGTGGTCTCGCTGTTGTTGGTCATCCCCTCGCTGATCGGCCTGGCCCTCTGGCAGTTCGAGGCCGGGCTCGACTTCGCCGGTGGACTCGAAACCGAAGTGCGGTTCCTCGGCGACACCGACCTCGAGGACGTGACTGAAGCGATTGACGGTATCGAGGGTGCTCCGGAAAGCGCAACCATCAACGTCGTCGAGGGCGAGGATGGTTCGTTCGCGGTCAGCGTGACACTCAGTCCGCCGTCGTTGGATGACGGGTTCGCGGTCGCTGATGTAATCGGAAACACGCTTGGCGCGGAGCTACCGGCCAGCGTCAGTCTCGATCTGGATGTAGAAGAATCCGCAGTCCGCAGCGAGTTCTGGTTCCCCGGTAATGTCTCGCAGGACGAAGTCAGGTCCGCGCTCGAGACCGTTGGTCTGGGTGGCGCCAGGATCCAGGCGACCGCAGATTCCGCATTCCGCCTGCGCGTCGAGCAACCGTCCGACGGTGATCTTGAGGGTCTGCGACAGCGAATCAACGAATCGCTGCGCAGCGAAATCGGACCCATCGTCGTCCTGCAAAGCTCGTCGGTTTCGGGAACGCTATCGGTGGAGATCGCCCGCGATGCCGGCGTCGCACTCGCCGTAGCTGCGGTTGCGATTCTGATCTACATCTCGCTGGCCTTCCGGCGCTTGCCCAATCCGATGCTCTACGGCGCCGCGGCGATTGTCGCGTTGATGCACGATGTCACGATCGTCGCCGGTGTGTTCGCCATCGGTGGACGCTTCGCCGACCTTGAAGTCAACGCCATGTTCATCACGGCGCTGTTGGCGATCATTGGATACAGCGTCAACGACACCATCGTCGTGTTCGACCGAATCCGAGAGAACTTGCTGCTCGATCCGCGCGAGGACTTCCGCAGGGTCGTCAATTCAGCTATCACGCAGTCGCTGGGCCGCTCACTCAATACCTCAATCACGGTGGTGCTGGCCTTGCTCGCCTTGCTGCTGATCGGTGGCGTGACCATCCGGCCGTTCGTGATTGTCCTCTTCATCGGGACAGTCGCAGGAACCTATTCGTCTATCGCCGTTGCCAGCCAGATTGTCTTCCTCTGGCAAGACGGCACGCTGCCGAGGCTGCTGCGAATGCGCGGAGAGCGACGCGTGGTTCGTCGCGTCGAACGACAGGCCTAACAGCGCTCGCTCGCCGCCGTTGCCCGATTCCCACCTTTGCGGGAGTAGCTGCCGAAGCGGTGCCTACCCCTTGCGCAGCACTCGAGCATCGCCGACTCGTCGAGTGATCCGGTTGGTGTCGAGGTGTTCGAGGAATGCCTGCGCGATCTTGCGACTGGTCTCGAGGCGATCACGTACATCTGCCAGCGTGGCTCGCTCTTGCGCCTCAAGTAGCGCTCGGGTCTCGGCGACCATCTGGTCGTATACCGTCCGGTCGAGATTGACACCGCCCTTGAGCCTCATGATCAAGTGCTGCGCTTCCAGGTACTCGAGTAAATCGGCGTCGAGCTTTGGGTCGGTTTCCGGACGTGTCCCTTGTTGTTTGAGTCGGAGCAGCAACGCGTCAACTTGCGACTGCTGGGCATCAGAGAGCGCCACCTGCCGACTGGGGAGATCGAACGAAGCGTCGTTCAGAATCAGCCGCCCCGAATCGACGAGTGCCTGCTGCAGAAACGAGAAGGCGCGCTGGGGCAGTTTCACTCGCGTGCGCAGATCTTCTCGCGGCAATCCCGCCCGAAGCGGAAAAGAGTTGACATAATCCGTTACGGCGCCCTCGGCTCGCGCCAGCAACGCTCCCATGCCCTGGTCAGAAATCAGTACCGCCGAGTCAGACAGCCCGCCTTCATCGAGCACCACCACGGCATCATCATCGATCTGACGCTCAATCGCGGCCATCGCCTCCTCCGGCGACAACTCGCTCCGTGCGACCAGCTCATCCCAGCGCGCTGGCTCCATCCGCTGTAGCACTGTCAGCAGCGTGTCGTCGGGCGAACCATCGAGCAGTCGTTGCAATGCCTCAAGTGTCGAGGCGTCGTTGCGATGATGCCGACGTGGTCGGGTATCGACGATCCGTCCTCCTGCGACAGTTGAATCTGCCGAGCGCAAGACGAAGTGATCACCTCGAGCAGCAGCAATCGGTCGCTCCAGCCGAAGCTGCGCCCACGTTGATGATCCCGGCGCGAGCGCGTCACCTTCGAGCAGTCGCACGCGGGCCTGCACCTCATCGGCGCCGACGTGCAGTGTCCGGGTCGCGTTGTGGGGCAGCGCTTTGGCGGCTCGGGCGACGGCGCGGAGTCGGACATCAATCGCAACGGTCGGTTCTAACCATCCTGGCGTCGAGAGCACCATGCCGCGCTCAACCTCGCCTGCCGAGACGCCGCTCAGATTGACCGCGGTGCGAGCGCCGGGCGGCGCCGTGTCCAGCGACTCTTCATGTGACTGCAAGCCTCGGACGCGACACTCGCGTCGACCTGGCTCGACCACAACCGCATCGCCCACCGTGAGCTCACCGTCGAGCAGCGTGCCGGTCACGACGGTCCCGAAGCCGGAAATCGTGAACGACCGATCGATCGGCATGCGCGGTCGGCCTTGACTTGAGATCGGCGGCAGATCGGCAAGCATTGCGTCGATCTTCGAGCGCAAGTCGTCTACGCCGTCGCCGGTGAGCGCAGAGACCGGCGCAATCTGCGATCTACTCAGAGCGGTGTCCTCGAGCAACTCAATGATCTCCTCCTCCACCAACGCCAGCCACTCCTCGTCGACCAGATCGGTCTTGGTCAGGGCAACGAGTCCCAGATCGATTTCGAGCAAGTCGAGAATGTCCAGGTGCTCGCGAGTCTGGGGCATCACACCTTCGTCGGCGGCAATCACCAACAGCGCAAGGTTGATCCCGCCGACGCCGGCCAGCATGTTCTTGATGAACCGCTCGTGTCCGGGGACATCAACGATGCTGACCGCGCGGCCAGAGGGCAGTTCGCACCAGGCGAAGCCGAGGTCGATGGTCAGTCCGCGTGCTTTTTCTTCGGCCCAGCGGTCCGGATCGATGCCTGACAGCGCCTGCACCAGCGCGCTCTTGCCGTGATCGACGTGTCCGGCGGTTCCGACGACATACACGCGATTACCCTGACTCTTGACTTACGAATCTGTGCAACCAGTTGTGTTGGAGGATATGCGCGATGAAGGCAATTGTTGTTGATCCACCTGGCAAAACGGCAGACTCTCTGCGCCTCGACGAGGTTCCCGACCCCCAACCGAGCGACGAAGAAGTGCTGATCCGCGTTCACGCGACGGCCCTGAATCGTGCCGACATGATGCAGCGGATGGGCAACTATCCCGCCCAGCACGGCGCGTCGGAGATCCTTGGTCTGGAACTGTCCGGCGAAGTGGTCGAGACCGGTGCACGGGTACGTGGATTCTCAGTCGGCGACCGCGTCTACGGACTTTCAGGCGGCGGCGGATATGCCGAGCTGGCGACCATGCACGAGTCGCTGACCATGGCGATTCCCGACGAGTTCACCTATCACGAAGCAGCCTCGATTCCAGAGGTGTTCTTCACGGCAAACACTGCAGTTCGCACACTCGGGCAGACGCTGCCGGGCGAACGCCTGCTTGTGCATGCCGGAGGCAGCGGCGTTGGCATCGCGGCGATCCAGATCGGTCGATTGATCGGCGCAGAAGTATGGACGACCGCCGGCTCTGACGAAAAGTGCGAGCGAGCCCGAGAATTGGGCGCCGACCGGACGATCAACTATCGGGAGCAGGACTTTGCCGAAGTGATCAGGGAAGAGACGAATGGACAGGGCGTCAATGTCATTCTTGACGTGATCGGTCGGGATTACTGGAACTCGAACTTGCAATCCCTGGCGATGGCTGGTCGCCTGGTCCTGGTCGGTCTGATGGGCGGAGCGAACGCCGAGACCAACCTGGGCATGTTGATGCAGAAGCGTCTTCGAGTCATGGGCACTG
The DNA here is from genome assembly GCA_964291515.2 of Dehalococcoidia bacterium. Classification (GTDB taxonomy): domain Bacteria; phylum Chloroflexota; class Dehalococcoidia; order Bin125; family Bin125; genus Bin125. The sequence continues at coordinate 1,483,243 of OZ219805.1, read as the reverse complement.
TGATGCGCTCACGTCCGCTGATCGACAGAGCCGAGATCACCCGAGACTTCCAGCAGCACCTGGAACCGGCCATCGTCAACGGAGACATGAAGCCGGTTATCGATTCCGTCTTCCCGCTGAGCAAGGCGGCCGAAGCGCACCAATACATGGCCGAGAACAAAAACTTCGGCAAGATCCTGCTGGACTGCATCGATATCGAGGAGCTGGTCGAGGTCTAACTGGTCTCGAGGAGTTGCTCCCCTCTTGGGCTTACTTGCAGCATCCCTTGCGATCAGTCGCGAGGGATGCGGGGAATCGATTCCCTTTGCTCCCCCTTGCAGAGCCTGATGCATAACCCCTCAACCGCCCCCGCCTCCGAGCGGGGGCCTGCTCCTTCCCTGGCCTCTTACCTGCGGTCATGTTTGTTGCTGCAATCTGGTCAACCGGGACTTATCGGACCCGCCTGGGCTATGCCAAGGCGGGTCCCCGCTCGGGGGCGGGGACGGGAAACTGAGTTATGCATCATTCTCTTGCAGGGGGAGCTGCCGAAGGCAGAGGGGGTCCCTCCAAACGCGGAGAGGCGTTGTCACGCCACCTTCAGTATGTTCGAGACAGCGTTCCCATGTGGGCAAGCACCGAAACGCAGGGAATACCTACCCCAACACCGGATCAAGCAGCCGTACAAACACCTCATTCGCGACCGCATGCCCTCGCTTCGTCAACCTCAACCGACCCTCAGTGCGCTCGGCGAGTCCTTGATTCACTGCCCAATCGAGGGTCGGACGGAACTCAATGTACGTCTCAGGCAACGACGACTCATCGACGCCTTCAACCAATCGCAGTCCCGAGGTCAATGTGTCGATGATGTCCTCGCGGGCATCGACACGCTCAGCGCCGGCGATCGCCGGCGACGGCAATCCCTCAGGTGCTTTGGAAGCAAGGGACTGGCCACGTAGCCGGTCGATGTAGACCCTGGGACTGCGGACCACGTGATATCGCACGCCGTCAACATATCCGTGCGCTCCGGGACCGATTGCGGCGTATTCCTGGTTGCGCCAGTAGATCAAGTTGTGTTGGCAGGCCAAGTCGTTGCGTGCGTAGTTGCTGGTCTCGTATTGCTCATAGCCCGCAGAAGCCAGATGCGCCGCCGTCCAGTCGGCGATTTCAGCGACGTGATCTGGATCAGCTTCGGTCACTCGGCCCGAGGCGACCCTGGCTGCGAGCGGCGTGCCTTCCTCAACCGTCAGGGCATAACAAGAGATGTGATCTGGGCCATCTCCGCTCCAGGTCAGGACACGTTCCAGCGTCGATTGCCAGGTTTCCAACGATTGACCCGGCAGACCGTAGATCAAGTCGAGATTGACGTTGTCGAATCCTGCATCGCGAATCTCGGCGAAGGCCTGCTCGGCTCGCTCGGCGCTGTGAATGCGGTCAAGGAAGACCAACTCGGAAGAATCCAGAGACTGTACGCCCATCGAGATCCGGTTGACGCCCGATTCGCGGTAGGAAGTCAGGCGATTCGGCTCGACACTCTCCGGATTGGCCTCGAGCGTGATCTCAGCGTCGGACGTGAGCGTGACTTGATCGCGAATCGCATCAAGCAGTTGCCGCACCGAATCGCCGGGCAAGAGGCTCGGCGTCCCGCCTCCGACGAACACCGTCGAGACCGCACGTCCCTGTAGACGCGGCGACCACAATGACAGTTCGGTCAGGGCGGCGGTCAGCCAGTCGCCCTGTAGGTCGTCGATGCCGGCAAATGAGTTGAAGTCGCAGTACGAACACTTGACCGTGCAAAATGGGACATGGATGTACAGGCCGATTGGAGCGTGTGTCACTGTTCGAGTGTATGTGTCTCACTGCAGGCGCAGGGCAAGTGTCGGAACTGATTGCCCGCGTAGACAGTTGCTGACACACTCGATCAGCGGACCAGATCTGGTGAACAGTTGGAGGATTCGGTGCTCAAGACACATGGTTGCGGGACGTTGAGAGCGGCGCACGCTGGCGAGTCGGTCACACTGGCCGGCTGGGTCCATCGGCGGCGCGATCACGGGCAACTGATTTTCATCGATCTCCGAGACCGCGACGGACTCGTGCAGGTCGTGATTCGGCCTGACGACAATCCCGATGCTTACGAAATCGCCAACACCGTGCGCGGCGAGTTCGTGTTGCGCATTGAAGGCAGCGTCATCGAGCGATCCGAAGCCACACGCAACCCGAACATCCCGACCGGGGACATTGAAGTGGTCGCCACTTCGGTCGAAGTGTTGAACGCGGCCAAGACGCCCCCGTTCGCTATCGCCGAAGACGAGGATGTCAACGAACTGGTGCGGATGCAGTATCGCTACATCGATCTGCGCCGGCCCTCGATGATTTCCGCCCTGGAGCTGCGACACAGACTCAACCAGTTCATCCGCGACTTCATGACCGAAGAGGGATTTCTCGAAGTCGAGACGCCGATCCTGGTCGCTGCGACGCCCGAGGGCGCTCGCGACTACGTCGTGCCCAGTCGTCTGACACCCGGCGCGTTCTATGCCCTGCCGCAGGCGCCCCAGCAGTTCAAGCAACTGCTAATGGTCGCCGGCGTCGAGCGCTACTTCCAGATCGCACGTTGTTTCCGTGACGAGGATCTACGCGCCGACCGACAACCGGAATTCGTACAGCTCGACCTGGAGTGGTCGTTCTGCGAAGAAGAGGACATCCTTGGCTTGTTGGAAGAACTGTTCGCTGGTCTCGCAGCCGCATTGCGGCCCGACCTGACGGTGCCTCGACCCTTCCCACGCCTCACCTGGCATGAAGCGATGGAGCGCTACGGCTCGGACAAGCCTGACTTGCGCTACGGCCTGGAACTGTCCGATTGCTCCGACATCGCCTCGAGCTCGGGATTCGGCGTGTTTTCCTCGACCATTGCCAATGGCGGTCGGGTGCGGGGCATCGTCATGCCCGGCGGTGCGTCGTTGTCGAGGCGCGAGGTCGATGCCTTTACCAACCTCGCGAAGACGATGGGCGCGCCGGGCCTGGTCTCGTTGCAGTTCAGCGCCGATCCCGCTTCGGCGACCGAAGATGACGTCCGCTCGCCCGTGCTGCGGCATCTCGGCATCGAGGACGCTCGCAAGATCGGTGAGCGTTGCGGTGCGTCGTCTGGCGACCTGGTGTTGCTGGCAGCAGGCAAGTCGGGCATGGTGTCGACCGTGCTCGATGGCATACGCCGAGAGCTAGCCCGACAACTCGATCTGATCGACGATTCCCTGCTCAACTTCGGCTTTGTAACCGACTTCCCGCTCGTCGAGTGGGACGAAGACGGTCAGCGCTGGAATGCACTGCATCATCCGTTTACCGCCCCACAGTCCGAGGATGCGCACCTGCTCGACAGCGAGCCAGGACAAGTCCGAGCCCGCGCCTATGACACCATCTGCAACGGATTCGAGCTCGGCTCAGGCTCGATCCGGATCCACGAGCGCGATCTGCAGATGCAGGTGTTCGAGCTGTTGGGCGTCGGGGCCGAGGAAGCACAGCAGCGATTCGGTCACATGCTCAACGCATTTGAGTACGGCGCGCCGCCGCACGGCGGTTTCGCCTTCGGCATCGACCGCGTCGCCATGTTGCTCGCCGGCACCGAGAACATCCGCGAGGTCATTGCCTTCCCCAAGACCATGTCCGCATCCGATCCGATGACCGGCGCGCCGATGTCGATTACTGACGAGCAGTTGGACGAACTCCATTTGCGTGTCTCACAGGCCGTCGAGCCCGTGGTTCAGTGATAATCTTCAACATATACATGGGGTTGGGCGTTCCGGGTTGCAAACGGAAGTAGAGGGTCGCTGACGTGTCAGTTGATCAACTTGAGCGAGTGCGGGGACGTGTGAAGTCGGCGTTTTTTTTCAGAGCTGGGCTGAAGCCGCTGCTAGCAGCCTCCTTGTTGGGAGTCGCGCTGGTCCTGGCGGCCTGTAGCGGAGACGACCAGTCGTCCCAGCAACAGGATCAACCACAGACGGACACGCGATCCGAGCGCACGCAATCCGAGCAGGATCAGCAGCAAGGCGACAGCAGAGAAGAACGCCAGGCAACAATCCAGCAGCAGCAACAACAGCAACAACGAGAGGCGGCCCAGGCTCAAGCCGACGATCAGTCCGCCGCTCCCGTCGCTCCCCGCGAGAGCGGCGAGTTCCGCGTCGCCCGCGCCGAGCCGATCAACCTGGACCCCGCGCAGATCACCGACGTGAGTTCCGCAGTCATTGCTGTGGAGATCTTCGGTGGACTGCTGGTTCTCGATCGAGACCTGCGGATCGCCGCAGATTTGGCCGAGTCCGTCCCTGGCCCGACGACGAATGACGACGGCACTGTGACCTACCGCTTCACGATTCGTGAGAATGCCACGTTCCACGACGGCAAGCGAATCACGGCTGAGGACTTCAAATGGAGCCTCGAACGCAACCTGCATCCTGAGACCCTCTCGCCGACCGCGCCCGATTTCCTCGGCGACATCGTCGGTGCGGCGGAGTTCGTGCGCGGCCGCGCGGATGAGGTGGTCGGCATCCAGGTCATCGACGATGTCACGCTCGACATCACCATCCTGCAGTCGACGCCGGTCTTCCTCTACAAGATGACCTACCCAACTGCATACGTGCTCGATCGAGACCAGGTTGAGGCGGACCCTGACCGCTGGGCGCTCAATCCCAACGGCAGCGGCCCCTTCCGCCTGACCGAGTGGCAGCTTGGTGAGGGGCTCACGCTTGAGCGATTCGACGACTACCACCTTGAACCGGCCCAGGTCGAGAAGGTGTCAGTTCGCTTCGCCGGCGGTTCAGTTGAGCAGTTTGAAAACGACGAGCTCGACCAGGCCTTCGTTGGCATCAACGACATCGAGCGCGTCCGCGACCCAGCCTCTGATTTGAACTCCCAGTATGTGACACGCTCCGAGCTCTCCATCTTCTACCTCGCGTTCAACGTGGCAACACCGCCATTCGACGACGTCAATGTCCGCCTCGCCCTTGCGCACTCGATCGACAAGACGACGATCACACAGGAAGTCCAGGCCGACCTGCTGATCCAGGCGCGACAGATCATTCCGCCTGGTCTCGCCGCTCACGACGACGATTACCCAGGGCTGGTCTTTGATCCGGAGTTGGCGCAGGAATACCTGGCAGCGTCGCGTTACGCGGGCAGTCCGTTGCTCGATGAGATTCGGCTGACGATCTCCGGCGCCGGCGCCACGCCGGGACCGAGCATCGAAGCAATCCAGGACATGTGGCGGCAGCACCTGGAGCTGGAAGTCGAAATCCAACAGGTCGAGTTCGCCAGCTTCATCTCCGACATCGACCGTGGCCTGTACGGCTTCTTCTCGCTCGGTTGGAGTCTCGACTATCCCGACCCCCACAACGTGCTCGACTACAAGTTCTACAGCGCATCGCTGGGCAACGATGTCCAGCTCGACGACGAAGAGATTGATGCCTTGTTGGAAGAGGCGCGCTATTCGCTTGATCACGAACTGCGCACCGACCTCTACCAACAGGTCGACCGCCAGTTGGTCGAAGAGGCCGTCTGGATTCCCCTGTACTACTCAGTCGCGCACGAGCTAGTCAAGCCCTACGTAAAGAACTACGAGCCGACGCGAATGGTGATTCCCCACCTAAGATTCGTCAGCATCGAGGAATAGGTCCGGCGGCGGCCTCGGCGCCCACACACGGAGTAGGTGGGGCGAACCATGGCATCAGGTGCAATTCCGCTCCTCATTCGGCGATTGCTCCTGGTACCTATCCTCGTCTTCGCAGTCATGGCGCTGACATATGCGTTGACGCACGCGGCTCCTGGTGATCCAGTCAAGATCATTGCCGGTGCGCGGGACATCGAACCCGAGCGTGCGCAACAGATCCGAGAAGAGTTCGGACTCGAAGGCAACTACGTCCAGCGCTTCAGCCGCTACGTCTGGGGTGTCGTGTCCCGCGGCGACCTGGGACCGTCGTACTACTATCGTTCGCCCGTGCGCTCGGTACAGGAACTGCTCGGTGAGCGCATCTGGGTCTCCGCTCAAATCAACTTGATTGTGATGGGTTTCGTATTCGGTCTCGGAATTCCATTAGGGGTCTACGCAGCCGTCCATCGAGGACGCTGGCAAGACCCCGCCTTGATCGGCGGCCTCAAGATTTTCGACTCGATTCCGTCGCCGATCCTGATCGTGCTGATTTCGGCGCTGTTGGTCAATGGCTTGGCGGACCTGTTCAACTTCCTCGGGTTCAATGTGCCCAATGTGTGGACGCCGGGAGATCCGGCCTCATACATCGTCCCGGTGCTGGCACTGACGTTGCCTTCGGTTGGCGGTATGGCGCGGTTCGTGCGCATTAGCGCACTGTCGACAATGGACGATGACTACGTGCGTACCGCTCGAGCGAAGGGTCTGACTGAGCGGAGCATCCTCTATGGACACGTGCTACGCAACGCGCTCTTGCCACTCTCAACAGTGTTCGGACTCTCCATTGTTGGCATCATTGGCGGCTCAATCATCATCGAGACCGCCTACGGTGTCCCGGGTGTCGGCGCGTTCATGTTCCAATCGATTACTCAACGCGACTTCAATGTGATCCTTGGCTTCACTCTGCTGACCGCAACGCTCTTCATCGTCGTCAACGCCCTGATTGACGTCCTATACATCTTCATCGACCCACGTATTCGATTCACGGCTCGATTCTCATGACCGCCCGCGCAGAAGTTCAACCGCAATGGGCGATGCCGGAGAGGTCGGAGTCCCCGTGGAGGAGAGCGCTCCGGGCGATCTTGCGAAAGAAGATCGCCGTCGTTTGCATTGCCGTGATCATCGTGCTCTATGGAGCGGGCGCATACACGATGCTCGATGCATTCGGTATCGACATCGGCCTGCAAGATCCCACTCAGTCCAATCTCAGTCAACGTCGCTCGATTCGTGAAGTTGATGGATCGCCCGAGACGCTCGGTGCCTTCACGCAACGTCTGGACGTTGAGATCGCGACGATTACTGAACTTAATCCTGAAGTCGTTGACGAGTACGGTCCCTTGACCGTGGACTCGATTCTGCCCGCTCGAACAGAGTTGGTCCTCAGCGGTGACGAGTCACTGCAACCGCCATCAACCGAGCACTGGTTTGGGACAGACAGAAATGGGCGCGACGCGTTCGCGCGAGCGATGTTTGCTCTTCGCACGACCCTGATTATCAGTCTCATTTCGGTGATCTTCGGCAATCTCTTCCTGGGCTTGGGACTGGGTCTATTGGCTGGCTATCGCGGCGGCCTGATCGACCAGATCATCATGCGAATCGGCGACGTCATGTTGGCGATGCCGGGGCTATTGTTTCTGATCGTGATCGTCGCAGTCTTTCGCGATCAATGGGAGGACTGGTTCCGCGCCATCGAGGATGCGACCGGGATGCACTGGCTCATCGATCAAGGGGTCGATGACTATGTGCTCATCGTCTTTGCGACCTCACTGGTCGGCTGGGCAGGATCGGCTCGCTTCTATCGAGCGCAGGTTCTCGCTCTCCGCGAGTCGGACTACATTCTGGCGGCCGAGACGATCGGCGCGCGTACGCCCCGCGTCCTCGTTCGGCATCTGTTTCCCGGCATTCTCCCGTGGTTCATCGTCGGATTCAGTGCTTCGTTGGGAGAGATCGCCGGTGCAGAGGTGGTGCTGACCTGGCTCGGTATCGGGATCACCCCGCCGACGCCATCGTTCGGGATCATGGTAGATAACGCAGGCGGTCGGACGACGCTGCTCCAATACCCATGGTTGATGGCGGTGCCGTTCGCCTTCTTACTCGTCTTGATGCTGGCGTTCAATCTGCTCGGTGATGCGATCAATGATGTCCTGAATCCTCGTGGTCGCTGACGCATTATTCGTGCACATGCGCTGATATGCTCAGCCGCAGCTATGCCCGCGATGGTCGGGTTACGAAAGATGTCCGATGAAAGTTACTGCTGAACGCATCCCCGAGGCGCAGATGCTGCTCGAAATCGAGCTTGAGGACGCGCAGGTCAAGAAGTCTCTGGACCAGGCCGCCCGCCGCCTCTCCCAACGATTCCGCATCCCCGGTTTTCGCCAGGGCAAAGCCCCGCGACGAGTCGTCGAGAGCGCACTGGGCGCTGACGCCGTCTTTGAAGAAGCCGCTGAACGCCTGATTCCGCAGGCGTTGACCAAGGCGCTGGAGCAAGAGGAACTCGAACCGGTCGCGCAGCCAAGCGTCGAGATCACCGGTCGGGAACCCGTCACCTTCACGGCGACGGTACCGCTGTCCCCGGTCGTCGAGCTGGGCGAGTACCGCGAGATCGCCGTCGCCAAGCCCGAGAGCGAGTACTCCGAGGAGATGCTCGAAGAGCAACTGCTCGAACTTCGTCGCCAGCACGCCGTGCTTGAGCCCGTCGATCGCACTCCCGAGCTGAACGACCGAGTCACGGCCGATGTTCGGGCGGAGGTCGATGGCGAACAGATTCTCGACCAGCCGGGCGCAGAGTTCCATCTGCGCGAAGGCGCGGTCATCGGCGTGCCCGGGCTCAGCGAGAAGCTCGTTGGCGTGGCTGTCGGCGAAGAGCACGAAATCCAGATCGATGTCGATGAGGACTGGGACGACGAGGAAGTCGCGGGCAAGACGGTGGACTTTACCGTCACGATCCATGACGTGAAGTCTGAGGAACTGCCCGAAGCGGACGATGACTTCGCGATGGAGGTCTCGGAAGAGTTCGAGACGATCGCCGATCTACGCGAACGCATGGATTCGAGTTTGCGCGAGCAGACCGATCGGCAGGTAGACGAGCAGTTCAGCCAGGCGGTCATGCAGGCCGTGATCGAGCGGGCTACGCTCGAGTATCCGCCCGCGTTGGTCGAACACGAGATCGAGCACATGCGACAGGACTTCGCTCGCCAGATGGGGCAGGATCCGGCCACGTTCCTGCGCGAACCCAGCGAGCAGGTCGATCAACTGTTGGCCAGTTTCCGCACGCAGGCCAGCGAGCGCGTAATCAACACGCTCGTCCTGCAGCACGTCGGTGAGGCGGAAGATATCCAGGTCCTGGATGAGGAGATCACCGCCGATCTGCAGCAGATGCTGACCTCGATGCCGACCCAGGACTCGGAACAGGCCGCCCAGATGCTGGAGGACGAAGGCATCCGCGCAAATGTGCAGGCGCGGCTCGTCCGCGAACGCACGATCGAGCGCCTGCAGCAGATTGCTCTGGCCAACCACGAGGCGGGCGTCACGGACGACGTAACGGATGATGCCGAGGACTCGATCGAGAGCGACGAGGGCGAGACTACCGAGAACACTGAAGACTCGTCAGACTCGGAGGAATAACCGCCCCCGATATGCAAGTGGCTTCTGTCCGCTGTTCCAGTCGAAGATGTGCGCTGCGCAATCGCACGTTTACGAATCCTGATTACACTTAACCCGCGAAGGAGGGTTTCATGACCCTGAGCAACACCCTGACCCGTCCCAGTGACATCATTCCGATGGTGGTCGAGACGACCAACCGCGGCGAACGTGCTTACGACATCTACTCGCTGCTCCTGCGCGAGCGCATCATCTTCCTCGGCACGCCGATCGACGACCAGATTGCCAACGTGATCGTTGCGCAGCTTCTGTACCTCGACCGTGAAGATCCCGACCGCGACATCCAGCTCTACGTCAATTCACCCGGTGGCGTGATCACCGCTGGTCTGGCGATCTACGACACGATGCAGCTGATCAAGGCGGATGTGTCGACGATCTGCGTGGGCATGTCCGCCTCGATGGGCACCGTCCTGCTCTCCGCCGGTGCGCCTGGCAAGCGCTTTGCCCTGCCGCATGCCACGATTCACATGCACCAGGCGCTTGGCGGCGCTCGCGGACAGGCGTCTGACATCGAGATCGCCGCTCGCGAGATCCTGCGCAACAACGAGACGATCCGCGAGATTCTGGCCAGGCACACCGGCCAGCCGCTGGACCGGATCGCCGCCGACACCGACCGTGACTTCTACCTCGACGCCGAGCAGGCGATGGAGTACGGCCTGGTCGATTCTGTCCTCGCGAGCGAGGCCGGAGGAGATGCAGCGGCAGCCGCAGGCGCGTAGCATCTGAACGGGCGGACCCCGCTCGACGCGGCATGTCAACAGCTCTCCGATACCGGGGCGTTGAGGCGCAGCAGGGAGGCATCAGCTCATGAGCAGTGCACATGGGGGCGGTCGCAGCCAGTATCACTGTTCCTTCTGCATGAAGGATCAGGCTCAGGTACGCCGCCTGGTCGCTGGACCGGCCGGTGTTTACATCTGCAATGAGTGCGTCGACGCATGCCGAGCCGTCATCCAGGACGAGCAACTGAACAGCGCCACGCCCGAGCAACAGACTCCGACGAGCCCACCCGAGACACTGCCGCCGCTGGCCATCTACGACCGCCTCTGCGAACACGTCGTGGGTCAGGACGAGGCCAAGCGCGTGCTGGCGGTGGCCGTCTACAACCACTACAAGCGCATCAACAGCGTCGTCGACCCAGATGACGATGTTGAACTGCAAAAGAGCAACATCCTGCTCGTCGGACCAACCGGCTCCGGCAAGACTCTGCTCGCTTCCACTCTGGCGCGCATCCTTGATGTGCCGTTCTCGATCGCTGATGCCACCGCGCTGACCGAAGCCGGGTACGTCGGCGAGGATGTCGAGAACATCCTGCTCCACCTGATCCAGGCAGCAGACTTTGATATTGCCCGCGCCGAGCGCGGCATCATCTACATCGACGAGATTGACAAGATCGCGCGTAAGGCCGATAACCCATCCATCACGCGGGATGTCTCGGGCGAAGGCGTACAGCAGGCGTTGCTCAAGATCATCGAGGGCACGGTCGCTTCGGTGCCGCCGCAGGGCGGACGCAAGCACCCGCACCAGGAATTCCTGCAGATTGACACCAGCAAAGTCCTCTTCATCTGCGGTGGCGCGTTTGAGGGACTCGATCAGGTCATCGACCGTCGCGTGACGACCGGTATCCGTAACATCGGATTCGGATCGGCCGCTCGCTCGAATGAGGATCGAGACCACCTGTTGCATCACCTCAGTCACGACGACCTGCAAAAATACGGCCTGATCCCAGAGTTCGTCGGTCGCTTGCCGGTTGTGGTCACGCTCGATCAACTCGATCAGGCGTCGTTGGTGCGGATCCTGACTGAGCCGAAGAACGCTCTGGTGCGACAGTACGAACGCTTCTTCGATATGGACGGTGTCGAGCTGAGCTTCACACCGGAAGCGTTGGAGTCGATCGCCGAGCATGCCATCGCCGAGGCGACGGGCGCCCGCGGTTTGCGAACCGTGGTTGAAGACCTGCTGCTTGACGTGATGTTCGAAGTCCCCGGCCGACCCGAGGTCAAGAAGTGCGTCGTCAACGCCGACACGGTGCGGCGACAGGAGCGTCCGTTGCTGCTCAACGATCAGGGACTCGCCGTGGAGTACGAAGCAATTCGCCGGCGAGGAGACGGACGACTGGCACCGCGCCAGGAAAGCGCATAATGTCCCGCGCCTCAGCGGAGGAGAGAACCCGCCGAGTGCGGGTTGACGATCTCCTGGTCCAACGAGGCGCTGTTCCGGATTTGCATACTGCTCGAGCGCTGATCATGGCCGGGCGCGTCCACGACGCGAGCCAGCGATACACGCAGCCCGGTCAGCAGATTGGTACAGACACCGACCTCAGAGTCAAAGAGACGCGGCGCTATGTGTCGCGCGGCGGCGAGAAGCTGGTCGCGGCGCTCGATGCCTGGCCGATTGAGCCGCGTGACCTGATCTGCATGGATGTCGGGGCGTCGACCGGCGGATTCACGGACCTGCTGCTGCATCACGGAGCTGCTCATGTGTTTGCAGTGGATGTCGGGTACGGCCAGCTAGCCGATGAACTCAGGCATGACAGCCGTGTGACCTCGCTGGAGCGCACCCACGTCTGCGAGATGCCAGCGCTCCCTCAGATTCCGACTTTGACCACCATCGATGTCTCATTCATCGGCTTACAGCAGGTGCTGCCCTGCGTCGCGAGCGTCGTCGCTCGGGGCTCGGACGTGATTGCGCTTGTCAAACCACAGTTTGAAGCTGCCCCTGATGATGTTGACGAGCGTGGCGTCGTCAAGGATCGACTGGCTCAAGGACGAGCGGTAAGCAGTGTGATCACCTGGGCCATCGCACACGGCTGGCGTTTCGGTGGTGTGCTCAGGTCGCCGTTGACCGGTCCGGCTGGCAATCACGAGTGGTTCATCTGGCTGCGTACACCGTGACCAAGATTCAATGCGTCGGCATCTACTATCACCCACGCCTCGACGAGGCGCAGGAGATGGCGGACGAGGTTGCAACAACGCTGCAACGACTGGGCCGCGACGTCTGGATTTCAGCACCCTGGGAACCGGAGCGATCGACCGAGCGCCTGCACGAAACCGACCTGCTGATCTGTCTCGGTGGCGACGGCACCATCCTGCGTGCCGCACGCGCGACTGTCGGCCATGACTGCCTGATTCTTGGTGTCGACCTGGGCCGACAGGCCTTCCTCACCGAGTTGCTGCCCGAACAGGTAGATGAGCGTATCCCCGACCTGCTGAGTGGCGACTTCGCGGTTGAGAGCCGCACCATGCTCGAGGCTCGACCGATCGGCGTCGAGGGTGACGCGCCGGAGGTGCTGCCCGCCCTCAACGACGTCATGATCGGACGTGGCAGTCTTGGGCAACCGGCCTACATTGCAGTCTGGGTTGGCGACGACCTGGTCGGCGTGGTCCGCGCCGACGCGGTGGTTGTGGCCTCGGCGACTGGCAGTACTGGTTACTCCCTCTCCGCTGGTGGTCCGATCCTGCATCCGCAGGCACGCAGCGTCGTGATGACGCCGGTCGCGCCGCACCTGGCCCAAGCGGCTCCCGTCGTGCTGCCAGCCGACGCGGTGATTGAGTTGCGCCTGGGGCGCGAACACCCGGGATCGCTCTCCGTTGACGGCCAGCGACCGTATCCACTCAAGCCCGGCGGCGGCGTGAAGGTGCAGCGGAGCGAGTCGCTGGCGCAGTTGGTCCGCTTCGGTGAACGTTCATTCTTTGCACAACTGGGCAGACGGCTGGGATGGTTGGACGAGCGACGGCTGGAGGCCGTCTCGCGAACCGGAGTTGAAGCGTTTGACGCAAAGACGGCTGACCCGTCATAGTTCTCGACTGAAGGCCGCTCCGATTCCGTTAAGATGAACATGTGATCCAAAATGCGCGTTGGTGCGCAGCGACCGAAGGAGACCGACGGTGTTGATCGGCCTGCATCTGCGTGACTTCGCGCTGGCTGACCGCGTCGACCTCGACCTTGGACATGGATTCACGGTGATCACGGGGGAGACCGGTGCCGGCAAGAGTGTCCTGATTCAGGCTCTGGCCTTCGCGCTCGGGGCGCCCGCCGACATTGAGATGATTCGCTCCGGCGCCGAAACCGCTGAAGTTGAAGCAATCTTCGATCTGGCCGGCAGCGACGCCTATGGCCCGGTCGCGCGTATCCTCTCCGATGCCGATGTTCCCTTCGACGGCGAACTCATCATCCGGCGCAACGTCAGCCGACCGATGGGTGGATCAACTCGCCTCGGTGGCCGCCTACGCATGAACGATCGTGCGGCGACCGTCGGTGTGCTGCGAGCACTGGCGCCGATCCTTGCCGACATCCATGGTCAGCGTGAGCACCTGTCGTTGCTGCGGCCCAGGGAACAACTGCTCCTGCTGGATCGCTTTGCCGGTGTCGATCATCAGCGCGATGCGATCTCGGCGATGGTCCGGCGGCTCAATACGCTTGATCGCCAGCTTGCCGACCAGTCGGCCAACGAGCGCGGACGAATTCGGCGGATCGCGCTGCTGCGCCACGAAGCCTCCGAGATTGCAGCTGCATCGCTGCAAGTGGGCGAGGACGAACAACTCCAGCACCTGCATCGCCGACTCGTCAACGCGCAGACGCTGGCCGCTGACGCGGCGTCCGCGCAAGAAGCGCTGGAATCAGATTCGCTGGGCGACGCGCTCAGCGCCCTGCGCCGCATCGCGGAGATTGACGCATCGGCGGAGCCAATCGCGCTCTCGATTGAGGCTGCTGCCGAACAGGCGGCCGAAGCCGTGCGCTCCTTGCGCGCATATGCAGAGCAAGTCGAACTCGATCCGGAACGATTAGACGAAGTGGAATCGCGCATCGCGCAGATCGCCGACATGAAGCGTCGCTGGGGCGACACGATTGCAGAAATCATCACCTACGGGAAAGCAGCGCAATCCGAGGCGGAGCGGTTGGAGCAGGAATCGGCCGACAGCGAGTCATTGGCCCAGGAAGCGGAGCAACTCGCTGCATCAATAGCCGACGCTGCGAGTGAACTGAGCCAGCAGCGCCGCTGCGCAGCGAACCGGCTTGCTGGATTGGTACTCGCGGAATGCGAAGCATTGCGTCTACCAAACGCTCGGCTTGAGTTTCAGTTTGAGCCGGTCGTATCCTCGTCGGGTGTTCGATTGCTACAAATCGGTGAGGATTCGGTTGCCTTTGACCAGACCGGCATCGATCAGATCAATCTGCTCGTCGCGTTCAATCCCGATGCTCCGCCGCGCCCGATACAGCGCGTAGCCTCAGGTGGCGAGACTGCGCGCCTGACATTGGCAATCAAGGCCGTCTTGGGCGAAAGTGACGTAGTACCGTTGATGGTCTTCGACGAGGTTGATGTCGGCCTCGGTGGCCGCAGCGGTGGCATGATTGGTGAGCGATTGGCTCGCCTGGGAGAGCATCGACAGGTGATCTGCATTACACATTTGCCCCAGGTCGCGGCTCGAGCCTCCGATCACATCACGGTGAGCAAGTCCGCCGATGCATCGCGCACGAGCGTCGATGTTCACCAGTTGTCGAATGACGAGCGCGTCGTCGAACTTGCCGAGATGCTCGGCGGACTGAGCGAGGCCAACCGCGCCAGCGCCACCGACCTTCTTCACGCGGCGGTCGCGTCATGACATCCGAAGCACTCGGCCCTACTCCCGCCGCAACGGTCCGGCAACGAGCCTCCGAAGTCCACGCTCTGCAGGACATCTCCGCAGACCTCAGCCTTGCCGTCGGGGCCGTCGGGGCCGTCGAGGTGCCACTGATTGCAGAAGCGGCCAACGTTGGTGACGCTCCAGAGATTCATCGGTTGATCCAGTACTGGTTCGAGACCACCGGAGACGTGCTTCCCCGTACCGAGGGCGAAATCTACGAAACCATCCGCGATTTCGTCGTAGTGCGCGATTCCGGCAAACAACGACTGCTCGCCGCCGGGGCATTGCATGTTGAGTGGAAAGACCTGGCGGAGATTAAGTCGCTCGTCGTCGATCCTGGGACGCAGGGTCGCGGACTTGGGCGCATCATTGTGGACGCGTGCCTGGATGAGGCCGTCGACATGGGTTTGAAGACCGTGTTCGCCCTGACCACGACGCCTGCCTTCTTTGAGCGACTGGGATTCCGCATCTCAGGCGTCTCGGCATTCCCACGTAAAGTCTGGAACGAGTGTTTTCGCTGTCCCAAGTACAACGCCTGTGACGAGATCGCCGTCACCATCGACTTGCGCGAGCGGCTCAACGCATGACCGAAGCAATCGACGCGCTGACCGAGACAGTGCTCGAATCGAATCAGGTGTTTGACGGCTCCAGAATTAAGGTGCGAGTTGACGATGTCGAAATGGCTGACGGACGCCAGGCGCGCCGAGAGGTCGTTGAGCACCCAGACGCCGTTGTCATCCTCGCCCTTCGTGACGACGGACTGATCGCATTCGTTCGTCAATGGCGACATGCCACCGGCCGCGCACTGCTCGAACTTCCCGCCGGTCGGGTCGATCCAGGAGAAGAACCGGTGGAAACGGCGCGGCGTGAGCTGCGCGAGGAAGTCGGTCTAGACCCGGCGCGCCTCGACCTCGCTCGTGGCTTCTACGTCGCTCCAGGATTTGCCAACGAGTTCCTGCATGGATTCGTCGCCCGCGACTGTGTGGAGTCGCCGCTTGAGGCTGACGAGGACGAAGAGTTGATCGTCGAGTGGATGCCGCTCGGCGACGCGATTGAGCTGGTCGAATCGGGCGAGATCATCGACGCGAAGTCGGTCATCATGATCCAGTTTCTGGCGCTTGAAGCGGTCGGTCCGCTAGGACGTAAGA
Source organism: Dehalococcoidia bacterium (assembly GCA_964291515.2). Classification (GTDB taxonomy): domain Bacteria; phylum Chloroflexota; class Dehalococcoidia; order Bin125; family Bin125; genus Bin125. The sequence goes on along the minus strand of OZ219805.1, from coordinate 1,467,149 downwards.
TCGTCCGTCACTATCGCGGTCAGGAGTAGGAATTGGCGCTGTGTAGTTGCTATCAAAACGACTACCGCCCAATGCCGATTGGTGAGAAACTGAGGCATGAATGCGACGAGATCGCAATTCAGGGAGACAGCACGATGTTGCAGCATGATGTACTGATTGTCGGCTCAGGACTGGCGGGGATGCGCGCCGCCCTTGAGGTGTCGAACGATCCAACACTGGATGTAGCGATCCTCTCCAAGGTGCATCCGTTGCGCTCGCACTCGGGCGCGGCACAGGGTGGTATCGCTGCCTCGTTGGGCAACTCGGCAGAGGACTCGTGGGACCTGCACATGTTCGACACGGTCAAGGGCGGCGACTATCTCGTCGACCAGGACGCCGCCGAAGTGCTGACCCGCGAAGGCCCCGAAAACATCTTCGAACTTGAGCACATGGGCTGCGCGTTCTCGCGCGACGACGAAGGCCGTGTCGCCCAGCGCCGCTTCGGCGGACACACGGCGCCACGCGCCTGTTACGCCGCCGACCGCACCGGGCACGCCGTTCTGACTGTGCTGTTCGAGCAGCTCCTGCGACGCGGGGTCAAGGTCTACTCCGAGTGGTACGCGCTTGACCTCGTCGTCAAGGACAACGTCTGCCAGGGCCTGGTTGCCTACGACATTCTCTCAGGCCAGATTGAGGCCATCTCGGCCAAGGCCGTCATGTTCGGCACCGGCGGCTATGGTCGCGCGTTCCGCGTGACCACCAACGCCTTCGCCTCCACTGGCGACGGCGTCGTGATGGCCTACCGCGCTGGTATCCCCCTGGAAGACATGGAGTTTGTCCAGTTCCACCCGACCGGCCTGCAGGGATCGGGCATCCTGCTTTCCGAGGCGGCGCGCGGCGAGGGCGCACACATTGTCAACTCGGACGGCTTCCGCTTCATGGAGAACTACGCGCCGGGACGGATGGAGCTTGCGCCGCGGGACATCGTCGCTCGGGCTGAGCAGTCCGAGATTGAAGCTGGTCGCGGCGTGACCGATTTGAGCGATTCCGTGTTTATGGACCTGCGTCCAATCGGCGAGGAGCGCATCCGGTACGCCCTGCCGTCAGTGCTTCATCTGGCACGGGACTTTGCTGGTATCGACCCGCTCGAGGCGCCTGTGCCGATTCAGCCAACTGCGCACTACTCGATGGGCGGCATTCCCTGCGACATCAACGGGCAGGTGCGAATCAAGGACCAGGCCGGCGCGCCCGAGATCAGCGGATTCTTCGCCGCCGGCGAGGCATCCTGCGTCTCCGTCCATGGAGCCAATCGACTAGGTACGAACTCGCTGCTCGAAGCGGTCGTCTTTGGCCGACGCTCGGGTCGAGGCATACTCGATGTTGTCCACGACCTCGAGCCAACCAGCATCGACGAGGGAGACATGGCCAACGCCGTAGGCGAAGTCGACAAGTTCCTCCGCGCCGAGGGCTCAGAGAAGGTCGGAAAGATTCGCGCCGAGCTGCGCGACACGATGATGGATAAGTGCGGCGTCTTCCGCGACGACGCCGAGCTGCGCGAGTGTTTGTCCGAGGTCAAGGACTTCCAGGAGCGATTCAAGCACATCGCGATCGACGACCACGGCTCGACGTTCAATACTGATCTGCTCGACGCGATCGAACTTGGTCACATGCTGGAGTACTCCGAGGTCATCGTGACCGGCGCCATCGCACGGCAGGAGTCACGCGGCGGCCACGCCAGGCGCGACTTTGACTCCCGCGACGACGAGAACTGGTTCAAGCACACCCTCGCGTACCGTCCGCAGGACGGCGAGGATGGGCCAACCCTGACGTACTGCGATGTCAATATGGAGCCCAAGTTCCGCGAACCGTTCCCGCTCCAGGAACGCACCTACTAGCGCAAATCCGTACAGACTCGAACAAGTCCGAACATCGCCGAACCAGAACGAACAGGCGCGACTCATGGCACAGCAAGAATTCATCATTCAGCGCTACAACCCCGACACGGAGGAATCCTACGAGGAGTCGTTCGATGTCGACGTGCAGCCAGGCCAGACGCTGCTCGACTCCCTGAACCAGATCAAGTGGGAGCAGGACGGGACGCTGTCGTTCCGTATGTCCTGCCGCCACGCGATTTGCGGATCGTGCGCCATGAAGGTCAACGGGCAGTCGATGCTGACCTGCCAGACGCAAGTGGACGCGGCTGTCGAGCGCGGCGACCCGGTCCGCATCGGACCGATGGGCAATCAGAACGTGGTCAAGGACCTCGTGGTTGACGTGACGAAGTTCCTGGAGCAGTTCGAGCGCGCCGAGACCTGGCTTGAGCCGTATGAAGACCAGGAACCGCCCGAGAAGGAATACCGCCAAAAGGTCGAGGAGTTTGACCACTGGTCGCACGCCTCGACCTGCATCCACTGCGGCGCGTGCTACTCGGACTGCACGGTCGCCGCGGTCGATGAAAACTTCCTCGGTCCGGCCGCACTGGCCAAGGCGTACCGATTCGTCATGGACAGCCGCGACTCCAAGCGCGAGGAGCGGCTGGAGTACCTCTCGGAAACGCAAGGCGGCATCTGGGATTGCACCCGCTGCTACATGTGCGTGCAGGCCTGTCCCAAGGACGTGCTGCCGATGGACGCGATCATGGAGCTGCGCACCCTGGCGATCGAGGCTGGGCACACAAACAACCATGGCGCTCGACACCACAAGGGATTCGCCTCAGGCGTGCGCAAGCGCGGCCGGCTCGACGAGATGATGCTTCCGATCCAGTCGGTCGGCCTCGGCCGACTGCTGACCGGCCAGATCTCTGCGCACAAAGAGATGATGGACTACACGCCGGGCGCGATTCGACTGCTCAAGTCGCGCAAGCTCCTCACGATCGCCCAACGACATGGCGCAAACGCTGAGGGTCGAGAGCAGATTCAGCGGATCTTCGATGAGGTCGAGTCCGAGAAGCATCACCACGATGTCGACGCCGATGCCTTCGGCGCCGAGTTCGAGACCGCCATCGGCGGACACTAGCCGGACACTAGACCTGACGAAGTCAGCAATCGCAGCATGGGACCGAAGAACGGGGAGTATTGAACATCATGAGCAAGTACGCATTCTGGCCCGGCTGTGTCGCGCGCGGAGCAGCCCCTGAGCTGTACACCTCGACGCTGGCCGTCGCCGAGCATCTCGGCATGGACCTGATCGAGTTGGAAGCAGCCGCCTGCACCGGCGCCGGCATCATCTCCGACGGCGAGCCCTACCTGCAGGACGTGCTCAACGCCCGCACGATGGCGATGTCCGAGCAGATGGATCTGCCGCTGATGGACATCTGCTCTACCTGCGTCGGCGTTCACCGCCTCGCCGCCGAGAAGCTGCGCGATGTCGACTACCGCATTCGCATCAACCATCACCTGGCGCCGGAGGGGATCGAGTACCGAGGCTCCGCCGACCCGCGACACCTGCTCTGGATCTTGCTTGAGGACGTTGGGATCGACAAGATCAACTCGATGATCAAGCGACCGCTGGAAGAACTGAATCTCGGACCGTTCTACGGTTGCTACATCGTCAGGCCCGAGCGCACGCTCGACTTCGAGGCGCATCCGACACGCCGCGACAGCCTGGAACAGTTGATTGACATCCTCGGCGCGACGACCGTTACCTATGACGGCATGACCAAGTGCTGCGGATTCCCGATCCTGACCACGAACAAGAAGAACTCGCTGACCATGGCCGGCTCGCACCTGGACGAGGCGCAGTCGAAAGGCGCGGATGCGCTCGTCACACCTTGCCCACTCTGCCACCTCAACCTCGACGCGCAGCAGCCCGACGCCGCAAAGGTCATTGACCGCAGCCTCAACCTGCCAATCCTCCACGTCCCGCAGCTCATGGGACTGGCGATGGGCATCGACCCTGAGAAGCTGGGCCTGACGCGGCACGTCGTGGACACGCGAAACCTGCTTAACAAGCTCGGCGTCTGAGTCGAGTTTGCTCTTGACCTTCCCTCTCCCTCTCCCTCTCCCTCTGGGAGAGGGCTGGGGTGAGGGCTCCCGAATTCATCTGTCTGGCGGTAGTCGCACGCCTGTCGCGGCCGGCCCTCACCCTAACCCTCTCCCAATGGGAGAGGGGACCGGAGGGGATTTGTGCGAACACCGGCCGGTTGACAGGGCTTACAGGGCAAACGGAAGCGCCCCCGCCGGGTTGGGCGAGGGCGCGACACAGGCAACTGGAGGGTGGCCAGTCGGAGAGACAACCGACGTCTCACATGCGGACATCGGCGGGCGGGCGGGGTGACAGTTTCTACCGTCTGACCTCACTGACCCTCCGTCATCTAAGACGACGGCAGGTCGCAAAATGTTCCCGACGAAATCAGGCGCCGGTGCCGGTGCCCCGAAGTCGCGGGTCAAGAACGTCACGGAGCGCGTCGCCGAGGAGGTTGAAGGCCAGCACGATCAACGTGATAGCGGCGCCCGGCGTAATCGCGAGCCATGGCCAACGGTCGAGATTGCCGCGCTGGGTCGCCTCAAAGAGGATGAATCCCCAGGTCGGATTCTGGGCTGAGTTTGCGCCCAGGCCCAGGAAGGACAACGCAGCCTCAGCGAGAATCGTCCCTCCGATCGTCACCGAGGCGATGACCAGGATCGGCGCCATGATGTTGGGCAGGATGTGGAAGGTGATAATCCTGAACGGTCCCGCGCCAATCGTTCTGGCCGCTTCGATGTACGTGTTTTCCAGCGTCGAGAACACAGTGCCGCGCACGACACGCTGAGTCCCGGGTATCAAGAAAATCACGATCACGAGAATCACCGTGGTCATACTTGGAGTCAGCACCGTGACCAGGGTCATCATCAGCAGGAGTGGAGGCAGCGCCTGGAATGCGTCCGAGATTCGCTGCAACAGGAGGTCGGTCACTCCCCCGGCATAAGCCGAAGTCATGCCGATCACCATCCCGCCGATGATTCCCAGACCCGTCGCGACGATGCCGATCACGATTGCCGGACGCGCTCCGAAAATGATTCGACTGAACAGGTCGCGACCAAGCGAGTCTGTCCCGGCGATGTGCTCGGGCCAGGATGGCGCGGCCAGCTTGTTGATGATGTCGGTTTCGCTGGCCGGATAGGGCGAGAAGCCGGGAACGATCGTCGATCCGCCGATGCTGATGTCCTGACCGAAGACGGCGGCTACCACCAGGATCAGAATGAAGACTGCGCCGATTGCGCCCAACGGCTTGTTGCGCGCATGACGAGCCCAGACCTGCCACCACGGCCGCGTGTCGGGCAGATGTAGGTTGAGGGTGGTCTCGGCAGTTTCGCTGATGCTTGACATATGAGCGTTCCCTCCTCCCTACGAGTACCGGATGCGTGGATCGAGCCAGGCATAGCTCAGGTCCACGAGGATGTTGATGAAGACGACGCCAAACCCGACGACGAGCGAGATCCCCAGTACCAGAGTGAAGTCCACCTGCCGAATCGCTCGGACTGCCAATGCGCCGATGCCGTCGATGCGGAAGATGAACTCGACGATGACGGCGCCGCTGATCAGGAAGGCGAACTGATTGGCGAAGATCGTGATTACCGGAATCAGCGAGTTGCGAATCACGTGACGCAAGATGATCGCGCGCTCGGCCAGCCCCTTGGCGCGGGCCGTTCGCACGTAGTCCTCGTTGACGACTTCGAGCACGGTTGACCGCTGCATCCTCATCACGGTGGCCATCAGAGATGCTGACAGGACCAATGCAGGAGCGATCAGACCTTCCAGATTCCTACCCACTCCGTCCCAGATGTAGGGCGGATCGATCGTCGATAGGGACACCCCAAGCCAGGCAGCGCCGAACGTTACGACCAGGACCGCCAGGAAGAAGTTGGGCACGGCGAGGCCAAGGATGGCAAACACCCGAGACACATAGTCGCCAATCCCTCCCTGCCGGATGGCAGAGAACACTCCAATCGGAATCGCGATCAGTGAGGAAATCAGCGTCGCCATGACAACGAGCTGCACACTCCTGGGAAGCCGATCCTGAATCTCTCCCCAAACGGGCAAGCTGGTAGCAAACGACTTGCCGAGGTCTCCGTTGAAGGCGTTCCAGAGCCACTCGCCGTAGCGCTCGAGCACCGGCTTGTCGAGACCTAGGTCGATCTCGTACTGCTCGATCTGGGCGGGGGTCAGGTTGGCGCCCTGCGGGCTCTGGTTAAGCAATCGCGTGAGCGTGTTCCCGGGCACCGCATTCACGAGCATGAACACGATGAACGACAACATGAGGAGCACAACCATCGCTCCGATGACCCGTCGAATGATGTATCCGGTCATTAGGGATTCACCGTGACCTTTTGCTCGATTCCGTTGACGTAGCTGACGGCGAACCACTCACCGTCCGACTCAAGGAGTTGAGGCACGGTGACCTGAACTGCACCACTCCAACCGCAGAACACGATCTCCCCGTTCCCGGAGAAAAGTGATGTTCGTATCAGTCCTTCTGCAGCGACTTCGCCGGTGGTTGTGCGGCACACTATGTCGGTGGTTGAGGGCCCGGCCAACCCAATGTCCAGGACAGTTGACTCGAACGCTGAAACCTCTTGGGGCTCCGCCCGGTCAGAGACAGCGGTTTCGCCGCCCCTGTCAACAATCAGCCAGGTTGCCACGGCGGCGATGGTCGCCGAAACGATCATCGCCGCGACGACAGTAAGGGTGGTCTTGCGCACGCAATCCCTCTTTCCTGTACGCAGGCGTCGTTGCCCGCCTACAGGTTCTTCCAGATGCGCTCCGTGTTGGTGGCGCCCCAACCGGGGTTCCACGCGTTGTACGTGTCCATCTGACCGAACAGGTACTCGCGGCGCGCGGCCATGCGGTACGGGTTGACGCAGAAGATGCGCCACATGTTCTCGAGTTCGCGAACGCGAATCTTCTCGAGAATCTCGGAGCGCTTTTCGACATCGAGTTCCTGGCGCTGCTCGACAGCCCACTGGTCGACGTCGGGGTCGTTGATGCCGTAGATGTTGCCAGGACTCTCGGAGTGCATCCGGCCATAGGCCAGACCATCGGCGTCCATCTCACTGCCAACGAGCCAAGTGAACAGGGTGCCGCTGTACTCCTTGGTGAAGAGGAGTGCCAGCCAGGATTCCCACTCGATCTGCTCGTGGGTCACGTTGGCACCGAGGTTGCGGTTCCATTGGTCAACAACCAACAGGAAGTGGTCGAGGTAGAAGCCTGGCACCGTGTGGAAGGCGGCGTCAAAGGTGAGTGGGTTGTCCTCGTTGTAACCGGCCGCATCGAGCAATCGCTTGCCCTCGGCGGCGTTGAAGACGTGGAAGTCTCCCAGCTCTTCGAAGGTCCAGGGCCACTCGCGGAAGCCCCACGGCGACTTGTCGTCCTTGAAGAAGGTCCAGTTCTGACCGTAGCCGCCGGCGGCGAGGCCGTAGTAGACGCCCGCGGCCTGCTCGTCGCGGTCCATTCCAAGCGACAGCGCCTGACGGACGCGCGGGTCGTTGAACGGCTCGGCGGTCAGGTCCTTGAAGGTCATGTGCGGCTGCCAGCCGGGCGGCGGCGCGGTGACCTGGACGACCATCTCCGGATGCTGCTCGAGCGCGCGTTCGTGCTCGGTGATGTCCTGCAACCGAATCCAGTCAGTCTCGCCGGTTTCCCAGGCGGCCCACTCGGATTCGCGCTGGCCGACGAAGTCGAGGCCGTGGATGTTGTCGATGTACGGAAGCTGCATACCGGTGCGCGGGTCAAGCTTGTGGTACTCGGGGTGCTTGCTGCCGCGCCACTCGGAACCGGTCGTCGCGCTGTCGAGCTGGAAGGGGCCCGTGCCGACGGTGTTCTCCGCCAGGTCGAGCAGGCTCGGCTCTTCCACGAACTCCGGTGCCACGACCGTGTGGAACGGGTTCATCATGTTGTTTAGCAGGTACGCCGCGGGCTCGTCCAGGTTGAAGCGGACGGTGTTGCTGGCGTTGTCGTGGTCGATCGTGTTGACGGCGGTGTAGGACGACGCCTGAACGCGGCCATCCTCACGCAGCGCGTCATACGCGATCTTCACGTCCTCGGCGGTCATCGCACGACCATTGACCGGCGGCTTGTCCTGCCAGGTAATGCCGTCCTGGAGCTGGAACACGACCGTGGTCGGTTCCGGCACTTCCCAGCCGGCTGCCAGGTCGCCCTCGTTCAGGTAGTAGTGAGCGTTGGCGTAGTCGTCCATGGGGAAGACGACGAGCTGGCTGTAGAACATGGGCGCGAACGCGGCCATAAGACTGGCGTTGGGTCCCAGCACGTTCCAGTTCGCCGGTGCGGCGTGCGCGAGTCGCCAGGTGCCGCCGTGCTTCGGTCCGTCTGACTGACCTGGTAGATTCTGCAGTTTTGACCAGTGGTAGCGCAGTCGCCACTCTTCCTCGGCGGTGAGTGACATTGCCTCTTCTTCGGCGGTCAACTGGCCGGGAAGCAGGGCGACAGCCTGCTCGTCGGCAGCCTCTTGCTGAGTAGACGCCTGCTGAGTGGCAGTTTGCTGCGCCTGTTGCTGCGCCGCTGCCTGCTCGGGTTGTGGCTGGGGCTGCGCTTGCGCGGCCGACTGACCGTCATCATCGTCGTCACCACAACCAACCAGGGCCAGTCCCGCAGCGCCGACGCCCGCTCGCGCCGAAGCCGTCATCAGCGACCGGCGACTCAGTCGCTGTCGTTGCATTCGCTTCCAGTAATTGCGCTCTGCCATTGTTCGCTCCTCTGTGCACTGAATTCTTGACGCCAGCGGGAAGGCTCCCGCAGCCCCTGTCATTCGATTCCACGTAATATAGCGCTTTGCCGTTCAGAGTGTCCCGGAGTTGACAAATGACCGAACCCGCGCAAATCGAGGCCCGCGTTCGCCAGTTTCTCGCCGATTGCGAGATTGCCTATGAGAGCATCGTCTGCCGACCGGATCAGGCGGACACCGCGGTGTTTTGTGAAGTCTTTGGGATCGCGCCAGAGGCGTCGGTCAACACCATTCTGGTGGCTTCCAAGAAGGAACCAAAGACGTATGCCGCCTGTCTCGTGCTGGCGAATACGCGGTTGGATGTGAATCGCAAGGTGCGCAAGGAAATGGGCGTGCGTAAGTGCTCGTTCGCGTCCTTTGAGGAGACGGAAGCGGTCACCGGCATGATGTCGGGCGGGGTGACGCCGTTCGACCTTCCCGACGAGATCCCCATCCTGATTGACTCGCGAATCACCGGCGAGGAACTGATGTGGTTGGGCGGCGGCAGTCGCTCACTCAAAGTCGGAATCAAGGCCGATGACCTGGGCCGAATACCCAATGCGCGCGTCATCGAAGGTCTGGCAGGTGAGCCGCCGCCTACGAAGACTTGAGCGTTTGCTCGAGCGCCACAATATCCTCGATCGGCACGGCGCCATCTCGCAGACCCGCTCGGTGCGTCCGCTTGGCCATCAGTTGGAGTGCTCTATTGGCCGGCGTCGGCACACCATGTTCGAGTCCAATCAGTACGATCTCGCCGTTGAGCCAGTCCGTCTCGATCCCGGACAGCCCTCGACGGAACGACTGCCAGGTCGAACTGCCGCCCCGTTCGACACCGGGAATCTCGCCGGCACTGAAGGTCGCGGCCCGACGTTCGCCGATCTCAGACCGAGAGGCGTAGTCAATCCCTGCGGCTTCATAGCACCCGACCGCTTCATCTCGCATCCGACGAATGAACGCTCGCACATCATCGCCCGCGGACCGCAACGCGGTTTCGCCGCAGAGCGCTCCCACGGCATTGCCCAGATTGTCGAGCAGTTTGCCGTACTTGAGCCTCATGATGTGCTCATCGGCCTGGGCATTGAAGCTCGCCGCCGACAGGTCGGCGCAGACCTGTGTGATTGTCGGGTCGATCCCATGAGGGAATCGGCCGCTGTCGAGCAGTCCCGGCTTTGGCTCGCCAAACAGCGCGACTTCGCCGGCGACCAGGAACGTCGCTGGCATCACGACCAACATGCCGTAGACGTTCAGGAACCGCCGCGCTGCCGTGCGCTCGTTGCCGACCCCGTTCTGTCCGCAAACGATGGGAATCTCGGGGCCGGCGCATCGCTCCAGATCGTCAAGGGCGTTCGAGGTGTCCTGGCCCTTCATGGTCATCAAGACGACGTCGTCATCGCGGAAGTCGATTTCGCTCGGGTGCGAGGCCGTCGCGACCTCGACCGTCTCGGTCCGGCCTGGCTGTCGGACGAGCAGGCCATGTTCTCGCATGGCAGTCAGGTGGTCGCCGCGCGCGATCATTACGACATCTCGGCCGCTACGCGTCAGTAGCGCTCCGATGCCTCCGCCGATGCCGCCGGCGCCGTAGATGATGTATCGCATGTTGAGGCTCCTGGTCCTGCGCTGGATGCCCTCTGAGTCGTCAACAGTCTGACTCAACAGTTTGAACAGCAACGCGCGGCTGATCAACTCGATCAGCCGCGCTCGCACATGCAACTTCCATATGCAACAGGTGCCGGTTTGCGGTTACTACTCCTCCGAGTCCTGGGACTGACCCTGCGGACTGGGCGGCGGACCGGCAAACATCGACCTGAGCTCAACGGCGCGCTCCTGGTCTGCCAGGGTCGGCTCGATCAGGATTTTGGCGCCGTTGAGGAAGACAGCGGGATTGAGCTGGCTCAGCTCAAGCGTGTAGGCCATCGCCATCGCCGAGACGGCCAGGTAGCCCTGGACGACCGGGTGGTCCCAGACGATGAACAGCAGCTCACCATCGCGGACCGCGTCTGCGAGTTCGTCGCTGAAGCCGAAGCTCGCCGCTGCAATCTCAGCCTCCGACTCTTCAATCGCTGCGATCGCGGCAATCGCGCTGTCGTGGTTTAGTGTCAAGATGCCCCCGACATCGCCCCCCGTGTTGGGCTGTGCGATGCGCTCTGTGATCAACGCCTGAAGGCGCTCTGGGCCGGATTGCTCACCGTCGCTCACGCCAGGTTCGGTCGCAGTTGACTGGTCGACCGACATGCGCTCAACTTCGCCACCGTCGTAGCTCTCTTCGAGGCCGTCGCAACGGTCATGCAGGCCGACGTTGTCTGCTTCGTGAATGACACAGATCAAGGCGCCGGTGACACCGGCCTCGTCAAACTCGTCGCCAGCTCGCACACCTCCTGCGAAGTCGTCGAGCCCAATGTGGATGAGGGAACCGACGCTGTCAGCGTCTTCGGCGCCGGAGTTGAAGCTGACCACCTGGATCCCGGCAGCCTGTGCCTCGGCAAGTGCTTCCTTGAGATCATCGGCATACGGCAACGAGGTCGCGATGGAGATCGGGTCATTCGATATGCAGTCTCGAATGTCGCCGACGTGTTCGGCGCTGTCCCGGGCTCCGTACAGGATGATGTCTACGCCGTACTGATACGCGGCCACATTTGCGGCGCTCAGCGTCCACTGCCAGAAGCGGTCTTCCTGGGGAAGTGCGTGACCAAGGACACACATCACCGGTTGCCTCGGCGGGATCACCACGACCGGCTCTTCTTCAACTGTCCCCGTGACTTCGATTGGACTGCTGTATCGCCATTGTCCGACCTCTGCATCTTCGGCCAGGAAGCGGTTGGCCGGAGTATCGAGTTCGACCCACTCCCCATCGTCATCCAATTGTCTGAGACCGACTTCAACGCGGCCGTCTTCTACGTGCCTGGCCCCGATCCGAACTTCGCTCGTCACGCTGATCGCGGCCTGCACGACTCCCAGCGCGATGGCGCCCAGAATCAGGCCGATGACCAACGTGACCAAGTGCGACTTGCCCACAGATTTCACGTCGACTCCTATCTCAAACCTCAATAGTTTCCAATCGAACGTGATCATAACGTCGATTGACTTCTTACATAATGGTTGACCCGACTCTGGCGGACGCCTGCTGAACTGGTGGCTGTGAACCGCCAAGGTCTCCCGAGATTCGCCGTCTACCATGCCTAGCGACTACCGAAACAGAACATCGGAGCACTGGCGATGACCGATCAGGCAATTCTTCCTCAGATAGACGGCGAACTCCAGGCTGACGGGCTTCAGTCGCCCGTTCGGATTGTTCGGGATCGCTGGGGTGTCCCACATGCAGAAGCGCAGTCGGCGCATGACGCGTTCTTCGCCCAGGGATTCTGCCTGGGGCAGGATCGCGGATGGCAGCTTGAGCTCTATCGACACATGGCCCACGGACGGGCCGCGTCGTTGCTGAACAAGGGACTGCTGCGCATCGACCAGATGAACCGAACGCTCGGGTTCGGGCGTGACGCCGCTCGCGAATGGGAGGAACAGTCCGATGACGCGCGGATGATCCTGCAGGCCTACGCGGACGGAATCAATGCAGCGATTGAAGCTGGGCCGGCGCCGGTTGAGTTTGGTCTACTGGACCACGAGATGCAGCCCTGGTCGCCAGTCGACTCGCTCGCGATTCTCAAGATGGTCTCAGCAAACGTTCACTGGGCGACCAAGATTGGCAACGGCGAAGTCGCTGCGCGACTGGGCGTGGATGCCTTGCAGGCGCTGATTCCAGACGTGCCGGCCGACGCGGCGCTGATCGCTCCGGCGGGTGCGTCGTGGACCAACGGGGCTCACGCGTTTGCAGGTGCGCTCGCCGATCTGGAAGCTGAGCCGGGCACGCGACGTGGAGGTCTGGACGGATCGAATTGCTGGGTGATCGACGGTGAGCACACGGCCAGCGGCAAACCGCTCGTGGTTGGTGATCCGCATCTCGCGTTCAGCGTGCCGCCGCAGTGGTACGTAATGCATATGCAATGTCCCGAGTTCACGGTTGCCGGACCATGCAGTCCCGGCTATCCAGGTCCGATCTACTACGGACATAACACCGAAATCGCCTGGACCATGACTCACGCGCAGGGAGACCGCTGGGATGTCTACCGCGAACGTGTCTTACGCAATGGCTCAGGACCTGAGGCAGCCTGGCTGGACGGTACGGAAGCGCTTGAGCGACGCGATGAGGTGATTGAAATCCGGGACGAGGAGTCCGTCATGCAAACCGTCTGGTCCACGCGCCACGGACCTGTCGTTCACGGCGATCCGGAGACGGACGAGGAGGTGTTGAGCGCTCGGTTCAGCCTGACCGATCCTTGCCACGATTTCGACGGTATGTTGACCATCTTCACGGCGGACAACATTCACGATGCGCGCCAGGGGTTCCGATGCTATGACTCAATCTCGGGCAATTTCTGCTTTGCCGATCAGCAAGGTGAGATCGGCTACCAATACACCGGTCGCATCCCGATTCGCGCCGCGAACCTGACTCCGGTCAATGGCTGGGACGGTGCGCATGAGTGGGACGGCGATGTCCCGGTCGACGAGCTACCCCAGGACCTTAATCCCGAGACCGGCGTGATCATCACGGCGAACAACCGCACGACGACCGATGACTATCCCTATTACCTCACCTTCAGTCAGACGCCGTATCGAGCCGACAGGTTGCGGGAACTCCTGCAGGGTCGCGACGACTGGGCGCCCGAGGACATGCCCGAAGTGCAGTCTGACCAGACCAGCCTGCACGCGCGCTTCGTCGCAAGTCGTGTGGGACAGGCCAGCGTCGCTGACGGCGCGGCCGCAGAGATGCAGGCGCTGCTGTCAGGCTGGGACGGCCATATGGCGATCGACTCTGCCGCAGCGCTCGTCTACTACGAGGTCTGCGAGCAGCTCATCGCCAAGACCGTGCGCCCCTACTTCAACGCTCCTGCGCGGATTGCACAAAGTTCATACGAAGAGATGCGGATCCTGCACGAGCAGATGAAGGGCGACAACTCACTGACTCTTCCGGCGGGCAAGTCCTGGGACGACATGATCAGTGACGCGCTGGCCACCGCTACCGACGTGCTGACCGAGCGACACGGCGCAGACCGCAGTCAGTGGCAATTCGGAACTGCCCACTCGGTTACCTGGCGGCACAATCTGGGACGCGATCCGGAGCGCGCCGCGCGATTCAACGTCGGCGATTTTCCCAAGGGTGGTGACGGCAACACGCCGAACAACGCGACCGGCCTGATCAACCAGCCAGCCGACCACGGCGTGAGTTACCGACAGATCTTCGACCTGTCGGCGCTCAATGGCGCACGCATCGTCTTGCCGCCGGGCAACTCAGGTCGTCCCGATAGCTCGCACTACAGCGACCACATCCACAAGTGGCTCGACATGGAGTACTTCCCGCTCTACATCGAGTGGGACGACATCGAGGCCAATAGCGAAGGCAGCCTGACGCTCAGTCCCAACTAGGGCGCGCTCGCCTCGACGCTGGCTCGCAAGATTGAGACGCCGCGCTCAAGCTCGCTGTCCTCAATGGTCAGCGGCGGCATCAGCTTGACCACGTCGGATGCAGCACCTCCCGAGGTCTCCATCAGGAGGCCGCGCTCGAACGCCTCGCCGCAGATTTTCGATGCCAATCCGTCGACAGGTGTATGCAGACCCTGCAAGAATCCTCGTCCCCGAACGGTTGCGCGTAGCGACTCGTGTTCCGCGGCGATTGACTCTAACTCTCGCCGGACGATTTCAGACTTGCGCTGCACTTCATTCGATAGCGTGTCATCGTTCCACCAATTCAATGCCTCGGTCGCGGTGACGAACGCGGCGTTGTTGCCTCGGAACGTGCCGTTGTGTTCGCCCGGCGACCATATATCCAGTTCGGGTCGAATCAAGGTCAACGCCATAGGCAGACCGCTGCCCGAGATCGACTTGGACAGGCAGACGATGTCGGGGTGTATGCCGGCCGGCTCGAAGGAGAAGAACGTGCCGGTGCGCCCGCATCCAGCCTGGATGTCGTCGACGATCAGGAGCACGTCATGGCGCTTGCAGCACTCTGCCAGTCTCTGCAGCCAGCCAACGCTAGCGGTGTGCAAGCCGCCCTCGCCCTGGACTGTTTCGACGATCACGGCCGCCACGGAAGCGCCGTCGTCGGTCAACATCGCGTCCAGCATCGAGACCGTGTCCATGTCGGGGCCGAACTCGCCGTCGAAGGGCGCGGTGAGCTGGTGTGTGAGAGGAATACCTGCGGACTCTCGCTTGACGACGTTTCCACTGAGCGCCAGCGAGCCCAACGTCATCCCGTGGAAGGCGTTGGTGAATGACACGATGTCGCGGCGGCCGGTGACTTTGCGAGCCAGCTTGAGCGATGCTTCGACCGCATTGGTCCCGGTGGGGCCCGGAAACATGACCTTGTACGACATGCCCCGCGGTCGCAAGATGACTTCGTCGAATCGCTGGAGGAAATCTCGCTTGGCCGACGTCGCCATATCTAGCGAGTGGATGATGCCTTGCGACTGCAAGTAGTGGGTGAGCGCCGCAATCATTTCGTCGGGATTGTGACCGTAGTTCAGACCGCCGGCGCCGCTGAAAAAATCGATGTACTCCCGACCGTCTTCGTCCCAGATCGACGATCCGTGTGCACGCGACCAGACGGCCGGCCACGCGCGCACGTATGAGCGGACTTCGGATTCCAGCTCAGCAAAGGCGTCGAGACCGCTCATGATCGGTGTGCTCGTAACCATCCGCGACCCTCACAATCAGGCACCCCGCCAGAGGCCACTACCTCCACTATGCCCGATTGCACGATCAATGTCGCGTGTGAGGCCACCCATCGTCTGACGCTGTCCCCAGTGCGAAGGCGCATCGTTCAACTCCCCCGCGAATGCGGGGCCTGCTTGGGCGGGCGGGCCGCCCGAGACAGGAGCGTGTTCCCGCAAGGAGGCCGGGTCGGGATCAAGCCCTAGCTGTGGCCGTTGTGTCCGGCGTGGTTCGTGTGGTTTGCATGGTCTGCGTGGTCGTGGCCCTCGTGATCCATGTCGTGCGCGCAGTGGTCCGCTTCCGGAAGGTCGAGCGCCGGGTTGTGGTTGAAGAACCCGGACGGTCGCAGTTTGAATCCGCTGCGATGCACCGGCGCAACCGGCCAGTCTTCGGGAACGACGATGTGGTTCATGCCGACCGTGTACCAGAGCACGAGGTCCTCATCGGCGATCTCGCGGTCGGCAGCGACCCAGGCAGGGATACCTTGTCCGGGCTCGCTCTGGTTCGGGTAGTCGCCGGCCGCGTACATCTGCGATTCGTCGTACGGCGTGACCCAGAGTTGCTTCTGGGTGAAGCCGGCTCGTCCGTGGACCGCTGATTCCGGTCCGGCCATCATCGAGACCGTCTCGCCGGGAACCAGCAGGTAGGCCGGCGCGTGACCGACGTGATTCACCTTGTTGGTGTTCGCGATCCGCCAGTGACGCGCCGATGCCGAGTTGGCAACCCGCTCGCCGTCCGACTCGTTAATCAGGGGCTTGGCGGCGGCGGTGAATGCGTTGTGGTACGGATTCTCCGGACCCGCTGGCAGCGGAATGGTGTCGACTTCATAGACCGTGTTGGTTCCGCCGTCGACTTCCATGTCCATGCGGAAACAGAGGAAGTGCTGGTGAATCGGCGCGGCTAGTCCGGGCGCAATCATGTGCCGCGTGATCTGCGGGTCGTCTGGGTCGGCGGCGATCGTCTGGACGATGCCAGTCGCCTTGACCTCCTGCTCCCAGGAGCCATCCGGGTAGAACATCCAGTAGAAACCGTAGTCGTAGTTGCCGACGGTGGCGATCGCCGAGACGACCAGTCTGCGTGTGCGGCGCACTTCCGAGACGGGGATCTCGTTTTCGGTTCGCGTGTGCTTCCAGTTGATGCCGAAATCTTCTTCGTGGATGCAGACTGCGTTGTTGATCGTGCGCGAGCCGCCGAATTCGTTGCTCACGTGACCGTCGAGATAGACGATCTCGCCGAGGCAGTCGCAGCCCAGCTCGAGCGAATTGGTCAGCCGGCCCAGGCCGCCGACCTCACCCGAGTCGAACGCGTTCTTGAAGTACTGCGTCGGCGATGCGTCGCCATAGGGCACGACCATCTCTGTCATTGAGGCGCGGTAGCAGATGGGACGCAGTTCGCCGTCGTCGTTGTAAGCGATCTGATGCAGGACGAGGCCCTCGCGCGGGTGCAGCGAGACGCGCATCTGCCACTTCTGCCAGGACAGCAGGTGTCCGTCCAGCGAGAAGGAGACCCCGTCGGGCTGGACGATGTCGAGCGACTTGAGGTCTTCGCGCGGCGCGATGTCGTTGTAGCGATAGTCGAGTGACGATTCGGGCGCAGCGGGACCGGGCTCGTCGACGACATCGAGGACCCGGTTTTCGACCAGGTCGACGACGGCCATCACATGCTCGATCGGCCGGCCATACCCGTTCGATTGCTCGGAATCGCGCAGGTAGGAGATCGCCTTGAGCGTGCGGTGCTCGGTTTCCCAGGCGGTGCCGAAGTTGCCGCCCGGCCAGGGGTCGATCTGGATCAGCTCGATCTGCTCGTCGGTGAAGCCGCGAGACTTCATCGCCGCCAGCCAGCGAGAGTCGCTGCGAACCGCCTCAATCGCCCGGCCAAACTCTTCCGCAAGAGGAAACGGCTGATGTCCATCCAGAGAAGTCCAGCGGGCCACAGATCCCGAACCAAGATCGACCACACACTCAACAGCGTCGCCGGACTGAACGTCCATCAACACCACCAGAGCCCGACGAGCAATCGGGTCACCGTCGGAGAAGGAGCGGACGTAGTCCTTGGACGGCTCATCCAGAGCGACCAGGGGAAATCGCCAGCCATCCCGAGGTTCATGAGACGAGGCAATCTGAGAAGCCGCCGAAATCTCGTCGGGGGTCAGGGGGTCAAGTGGATGAGAAACGCCAACAGGCGTAATGGGTCGTGTCTCGGTGACCATGTGGTGTGTCTCCTGTGTTTGAGTCTTGATCGGAGAGTACCCGAAGCCCTGGAGTGCTGCTGAGGGGAGACTTCTGGGGGATTTTGCCGGCTCTGTTGCTCTGCTCACGCCGCGATGAACACTTGCTCGCGGTGGTATTGCAGGAGTGTGGTGTCAGGCGCGAACTTCTCCGGCAGCTCGATCTGTCGGCCGGCGTAGGTTGCAAAGGCCTGGCTAATGAATTGGCTTGTGGATCGATCCAACTCGGGGGAGAGCAGCAAACGTAGATCGGCATCGAAGGTGATCAAGCCTCTATCGAAGGCCCGATCGTGCAAGGTGGGCAAGCAGAGGCCGTTTCGAGGATTGAGTCGATTGGCAGGGTCGTCGCGCCATGGCACGATGTGTGAAGCGTTGAGGAGGCGCGCGTCGTCCCGGCCGGTGATGCAGCACCGATTCTGGTAAGCGCTGAGTACGGCTGCTCGGAACAACGCCTGCCCGCGACGCACCTTGGTCTCGGCGATCACATCCTTTCCTAATGCAAACGGCAGCGAGTCGTTGTTGTCCAACGCTTCCGCGCCAACCGCCTGATTCGCCTCGGCAATTGCCTCGGCCGTCGCAGACCAATTTGACTGCATCTCTGCCCACACCTCGCGATCTGCCTTTGAGGCGTTGCGTAGGCCTGAGCGCTCAAGCGATTCGTCGAGACTTGCAAGATTCGTCAATTTCATGGCCAGGGCGGAAGGCGACCGCTCCAACAAGACGGCGTGCTTGATGATCTTTGGATTCCCTCGATGAAGCTGCCCAAACGGTAATTGCAGATACAGGCCAAGCGCGACTAACAACTCTGTGCGTGTCCAGGGTCGTCGTGTCGTCGCCACCTTGGTCTCCAACTTGCGATTGCTCTGTTGCCAGGCCAGGCTACCGCGAGGAGGGGACGATCATGATGACGGAGTCTGAACTGACCAAAGGGATTGAGGAACTGTGGCTGCGACCGGACGTTGTCTGGCTAGCAACGCGTCTGCGGTCCGACATCGATGACGAACGAGGATCGTGGCCTCAACGGATCAACATTCACATCAAGTTCTTTCTAGCGCTCAAGGAGGCAGGTTGCTGGGATGGGATTTCTGTTGAACTTGCATCTCACGGGAAGACTGGAAGGGCATTCCCGAGATATGTGAGACACCGAGCCTTTCTCGAATGGGACATAGAGGCGGAGTCAAACAGTCCCGACGGGGTCTGGATGTCATTCACCATCTTCGCGCTCGTCCCGGAGGAAGAAGGTCCGCGGCTGTGGTGCTGGATCTGCGAATCCATCGAGGAAGAAGAACACGCCGAAGCATTATTCGCTTGGTGGGAGCCGCAATCGTTTGCCTATGCGAATGGACAGCCGCTGTTTCCCGAGCGATTCAGTCTGCTCAAGGAATACTGAGAGGGCGGGCCGATTGGCCCGCCCTCTGTTGGTTGGCGTTCTTTCCTTGGCGGCTGCTACTGGTCGCAGAAGGAGGGGGCCTGGTCGGGAGCGATTTGCATGGCCAGCGCGCAGATCTGTTGCTGCCAGCCTACTGGTTGGTTGTCGATGTAGGCCTGATTCAGCACGATCGGATGAATCAGCATGGTCGTCGTCTCGGGCGCTTGCGTTGCTGTGAGCGCGAGCATGGCGCGGATGCTTGGGCTGGAATCGACGTTCTTCAGGGCCAGCATGACGTGGCTGGCCTGGGCGAGGTCGCCGTCGTCGATCGCGAACAGCATCTGTCCTTCATAGACCTGCACCAGACTGAACTGAGAGCGCCCGATGGAGCCAATCATGGCTTCGCTGCCGAGGGTACTCACCGTGCCGATCGCCACTTCGGCCAACGTCGGATTGAGGACCAACACGCCGACTGCCTGGTGTTCGCCGATCGCCTCGCCCATCGCTGTTCCTGCCGCCGCATAGTCACTCAGGCTGCCGGCTGGCAGCGTGACCCGCTCAACTGAGCCGGCGTACGTGCTCTCGAGACCGTCACATCGATCCAGTAGACCGATATTGACCTCTTCGTGGATCACACACAGGACTGTGCCCGTCGCTCCGGCTTCGTTGAACTCGCGACCGGCAAGTTCGCCAGCCCCTCGGTCGTCGAGTCCGTAGTGGATGGACGAGCCGACGAGGCCGGCGACATCGGCGCCGGAGTTGAAGGTGACGAGGAAGGCGCCGCTCGTGCGGGCTGCGGTCAACGAATCCTTGAGGCCGGCATGGTCGGGGATTGACGAGGCGATACCCAGCGCGCCTCGGTCGACACAGTCATCAATCGCGGCAGCTTGGTCTGCGACGACCGGCTCGCCGCTGATCTCGACATTGGTCAGACCAAGCTCGGACGCATTCTGCTGAGCGACCAGGTTGAAGTTGGTCCAGAAGGGATCGTCGTCTGCCCCGTGATGGACGATGCAATACAGCTCGGCCGGAGCGTCGTCACTCGGCATCGCGACCGGTGGCTTCGCCTCTTCGGTCATGCTCTCCTGCATCGCAGCGACCTGCACTGCGACTGGCGAGGAGTTCAGCCACACGCCGGTTTGGTCGGTTGGGACGAAACGGAGCTCGGGCCTGACTCGATCGCCCCAGTTCCCATCGGTGTCCCGTTGCTGGACCGCGACTTCAACGCGTCCGTCGTCGTGCCTGAGAGCGGACACGCGGACTTCAGTGTCGCCATCTGATGCGGCATAGACCGCGCCGGCAATGAGGCCGATTACGCCAATCAAGGCCAAACTGATCAATCGCCATCTGTGTTGAACCATGACTCTGCTTTCCTTCGGACGTTTCCGATAGTTGGAGTTTCCAACTCAGAACAGGCTAAGTACTGCTTGCGAAAACGCAAGAGGGCACGAGACCTGGGTCTCGTGCCCTCTTGGTTAGGGTCGCACTGTCCAGAACGAACGGACCTTAGACAGCCTCGATGATGGTCGAGATGCCCATGCCGGCGCCGATGCACTGGGTGGCGAGACCGTACTGGCCGCCGGAGCGCTTGAGTTCGCGCGCGACGGTGGTGACGAGGCGGGTGCCGGTGGCGCCCAACGGGTGACCGATGGCCAGTGAACCGCCGTTGACGTTCACCTTGTCCATGTCGATGCCGAGTTCCTTGACCGACGGGATGACCTGTGCGGCGAAGGCTTCGTTGAACTCGACGCGGTCGATTTCCGAGGCGTCGATGCCAGCGTGGGCCATGGCCTTGCGGGTCGCCGGGATCGGGCCGAGACCCATGACCTGCGGCTTGACGCCACCAACGCCGAAGCCGGCGATGCGGGCCAGTGGCTCGAGACCGAGCTCGTCGGCCTTACGCTCGCTCATCAGCAGCGCGGCGGTGAAGCCATCGTTGGTCGGGCAGCTGTTGCCCGCGGTGATGCGGATTTCGCTCTGTGTGTGCGAAACGGTGCCGCGCACGGTGCGCAGGCCGCTGAGGCCCTCGAAGTTCGTGCCCGGGCGGAAGCCCTCGTCGACCGAGACGATGGTTTTCTCGCCGCGCTCGTCGAGCAGCAGGTTGCCTTCCTCGTCGAACACTGGGCGCTCGACCTCGATCGGGACGATTTCGCCCTCGTAGAAGCCGGAAGCCAGCGCTTCGCCGTACTTGCGGTGCGACTCGACCGCGAACTCGTCCAGCTCCTCGCGGGAGATGTTGTACATCTCGGCGACGTTCTGGGCGGTCTGCAGCATCGAGGTGACCGGCGACGAGTCGAGAATCTCGTCCGGGATCGGCACGGAGAAGTCGAGGTTGTGAGACGGCGCGAGGTTGCGCTGCGCCTCGGTCATGTTGTGGCGGTCCTGGTTGAACTCGGTAATCCGAGTCGGTTCTGCGCCGCCGCCGCCGCCGAGTTGGCGACCCATGCGCTCCACGCCGAGCGCGATGCCAACGTCGATCGCGCCGACCATGATCTCCTGCGCCACGCGGTGCATAGTCTCCATCGAGGAGCCGCACTGGCGGTTGGAGTCGAAGGTGCAGACGGACTCGGGCAGCCCGGCCAGTCGCACGATGTGGTTGGCGCCGATGCCGGCGAGTTCGGTTACGCCGCCGACGCAGCCCATGCCAACGTCTTCAATGTCATGCGGGGAGAGCTGCGGGTAGCGTCCCAGCAGTTCCTGGAGCACCTGGACGCCAATGGTGTCAAGGCGGGTCGCGGTGAACGCGCCTCGGCCACCACGGGCAAAGGCGGAGCGAGCGCCGTCAACAATGACGACATTCTGCATTTCCATCGTTCGAATTCCTCTCTCTGATGCACCCAATACGTAGGCGCACACTGTGTATGAAGGTCAATCGGCAGTGTAGCGAATGAGGTGGTAGCTGCAGGCTGGACTACACGCCGAAGATTGAGCCGACCGGGCAGGAGAAGCCAGGTAGGACATCCTCCCCGTCCAACACTCCATGCTCATCCAACTGCATCACGTTTCGGCCGTCTCGATGAACATCGACGCTGCGCGTGTCTGGGTGCACCACCCAAACGAGCTTCACGCCAAAGCTCAGCCACATTCTCGCTTTGTTGAACACGTTGTCGAGGTCATCGCTGGGGGACGCAATCTCAACAACCAAGTCGGGGACGACATCGGAGAATCGGGGCTCACGTTCTGGGCCGATACGGTCCGCCGCGAAGAAGGCCACATCGGGCTCGCGCACGGTGTCGGGGTCTCGTTCTAGAAGGACGCCTGAGTCTGAAGTTGTGACGACACCGAGTCGTCCCGGTTTGACAAATGACAACAGCTCGAACGCCGTGTTCGCCGCTATCTCTCCGTGTTCTCTGCCCGTCGACATGGTCTCGCAGAACACCCCTTGGATCAGTTCGCCTCGTATTCCCTCGCTGTGGAGGCGCAATAGCTTTCCGGCGGTCAACAGCTCGGTTTCGGTCGTCATGGCGTCGTCGTCTCTCCAAGACACAGAATACAGATCATCGGTAGACCTGTTCCGCTCGACAAACGGACCGCGCCGCACTCCCAAGGAGTGCGGCGCGGCTCTGTGTCTAACGAATGACCAGGGAACTACACCTCGAAGTTGTAGACCTTGGCGGCGTTTCGTTGGAGGACGTTGAGCAGGTCTTCCTCGGGTAGGACGCTGAGGACTTCCTCGACGTGGTCCTTCGGGTTGCGGGCGACTGAGTTCGGGCCCGGTGACATCGAGGTCGGGTGCGGGAAGTCGGTCTCGAACAGGAAATTCTCGGAGCCGAACGACTCGATTGCCTTAAGCACCGAGTCCTCTTCGAACCAGAAGCAGCCGTAGCACTGTCGCTTGAAGTACTCGGATGGCATCAAGTCCATCTCAGGGTGCTCTTCGCGGCAGCCCGAGTTGAGCCATTGCCAGTCCATCGCCTCGAGCAGATAAGGAATCCAGCCGACGCCGGACTCGACCGAAACAATCTTGAGCTCGGGGAATCGGTGGCACATGCCCGACAGGATCACGTCGAGGATGGCGTTGGAGTTGTCGAGGAAGAGCTTGACGGTGGACTTGGCGTAGGCAGCCTGGCGGCCGTTATCGACCGTCACGTTGCGCAGCTCGGTCAGGTCGCCGGAGCCGATGTGGAAGTTGATCGACAGGCCCATGTCCTGCGCCTGGTTCCACAGCGGATCCCAATGCTGCTCGGTGATTCGGGGGAGACCAAAGGTGTGCGGCTGGTTGGTCATTAGCACACCACGGTGTCCGCGGTCGTATGCGCGCTGCATCTCGTCGACACAGGCCTGGACGTCCCAGAAGGGCATAGCCATGATCGGGATAAAGCGCGACGGCTCGACCGAGGTCCACTCGACCAGGAAGTCGTTGTAGGCGCGCACGCAGTCGAGGCGCAGCTCGTCGTCGGTCATCTGAAGGAAGTTGCCGGAGCCGAAGCCGCCGACGTTCGGGTACACGACCTGCGCGTGCATGCCGTACTCGTCCATGCGCTGCAGGCGCTCGTGGATTTCCCAGCTACCGTGGTCGGCGTCCTTGAGGCTGGGCGGGTGGTTCGGCGGCGGAGTCTTCCAGCCAGCCATCGCGGCGCCGGCGGTGGGCATGAACTTCTTGCCACCCATGACCCAGCGATCTTCGTTGATCTCGGGGTCGAAGATCACGTGGGGGACGAGGTCGCCCCATTTCTGAGTGGAAATCCGGTCGGTCCACAGCGTTTCCGGCTCGGATACGTGGGTGTCGGAGTCGATCACTTTGATGCGATCACAGATCATCTCGGCCATGGCGATTACCTTCCTGCCAGCGAGGATGTGGGAGATGTAATCAGGTTAGCACTCGGTCGAATGCGCCACCGAGTCGCCGCGACTAGCCCGAATTCGCGCAGCTTCGTACCCTGTCGGATAGTTCGCGCAGCCGAAACAGTTCCACGTGTCCGTCCGCACCGCCTCCGCCGATCCCCAAGCGTCGCCCGATGAGCAGCGCCCATTGGGCATAGATCTGCCCAAACAGACCAAGCGGCTGATCATTGTCAGCGCGATGTTGGGCATGTTCATGGCCTCGCTCGAGCAGAGCGTGGTCAATCCGGCGATGCCCCAAATCGTCTCGGAACTGGGCGGGCTCGAACTGTATCCCTGGCTGGTCCAGGCCTTCATCATGGCGCAGGTCGTCACGATTCCCGTGGCCGGCACACTGAGCGATATCTATGGCCGCAAGCCAGTGTTGCTCGGCGGTCTGATCATTTTCCTGTTGGGCTCGGCACTGTGCGGGTTTGCGCCGGGCATCTATGAGCTGATCGCGTTCCGTGCCGTGCAGGGCGTCGGGGCAGCAATCCTGATGACGGCAACGTTCTCCGTCGTGGGCGATCTGTACTTGCCAGCCGACCGTGGGCGGTTTATCGGACTGTTCGGTGGTGTGTTTGCCTTGAGCGGCTTGATCGGAGCGCCGCTCGGCGGAGTCCTGACTGAGACGCTCTCCTGGCGCTGGGTCTTCTGGGTGATGTTGGCGCTGGGTCCGATCGTGCTGTTCGTCATCGCGATCAAGATGCCGTGGCTACGGCCTCCGCCGAAGCCCTTCCGTCTTGACATCAAGGGTGTCGTGCTGCTGACAACGGCGCTGGTGCCGGCGATGATCTCGCTCAGCCTGGCTGCGACCTGGGGTTGGTTTGCTCCTCAGACGTTGGCGCTCTTCGCCGTCTCGATAGCTGCGATGTATCTGTTCTTCCGGGTCGAGCGCAGTGCCGAGCAGCCGATCGTGCCGCTGGAACTGTTCAAGATTCCCACCGTCGCGACAACGGCCGTCGTCAACTTCTTCCTCGGCGTCGGCATGATGGGCGTCTTCGTCTACTTGCAGTTCTACCTGCAGGTGGGCCTTGGCGCCGACGCTGCCACGGCTGGACTGGTCATGGGACCGATGATCCTGGTCTCGGTCTTTGCCTCGGTCGTGTCCGGTCAGGTGATGTCTCGAACCGGGCGCTACAAGTTCCTCGCCGTGACCGGTTCCTTGATGATGTTCAGCTCGATGCTGCTGCTCTCGACGATGACTCGTGACACCACGATTCCCGGCGTGCTGGGCCGGATGTTCCTGTTTGGCATTGGCATGGGACTGATGATGCCGGTGATGTCGATTGCCTCACAGAATGCGTCGCCGCAGAAGTATCTGGGCATCGTCTCGGCGTTTACGCAATTCTTCCAGCAAGTGGGCGGTGTGATCGGGATTGGCGTGATTGGGGCGCTGTTCAACGCCCGGTTGGCCAGTGGACTGCGCGAGCGTCTTGAGCCAGATGTCGCAGACAGAGTTCAGCCGGAGAAGCTGGTCGATCCAATCTTCCGCGAAGATTTGATGAACGACCTTGGGCCTGAGGTCTGGATAATCGCCGAGCCTCAGGTGCAGGCGGCGGTAGCGACGGCCATCACCGACAACTTCCTGCTGGCCGCGGCGATCGTGTTTATCTCGGTGCTGGCCATCTTGCGGATGAAAGAGATTCGGCTGCGTCGAGAAGGGATGCCCGCCGCCTCAATAGCAGTCGAGCGTCCCGAGCCAACGAGGGCTATTGCGTCGCGTCCATCGAGTTCGGTTGTCAGCTCAGCGCGGGACATTCCCATCTCGACCCGTCCAAGTCAACCGGTTCGATTGAACGGCGTGTCGGAAGTGTTTGAACTGGAACTGCGGGCACAGTTGCATCCACCTGACGACGTCGATGTCGTCGTCAACAACAGGCGATCTGAACCAAGTCTGCGCCGATCAGTTGTAGCCGCCGCGATGCTGGGCGCCGGCGTTGGGTTCGCGCTCTCCTTCGTGTATCCACGCAATCGACCTCGGTAAACCGCCTCTGTTCCGTCCCCTCTCCCTTTGGGAGAGGGCTCGCTTGCATTCGATCCCCTCTCCCTCTGGGAGAGGGTTAGGGTGAGGGTCCCTCTGGAGGTCCAAATGATCCTCCGACCAACATCCCCGAGTGCGATATTGCTAGGGCCTGTTCACATAGGTATGCAGCGCCAAGAAGCAGCCCGTCATTGCCGCGCTTGCCGCGGCAATCTCGCCGAGTTGGGCACAGTCGTGGCTGCTGATGTCGGCGAGATACCCGCGCTTGCCGCGGGTATGACGAAAAATGTGGGGACGGTTCGCCCCACGTGAACAGGCCTTAGTCCTCGAACTCCGCGGCGACGACTGCGAAAGCCTCGTCTGAGGCTTCGAGGGTGCGGGCGACGTCGTTGTCGTCCAATGCGGTTGAGAGGAAGCCGTTGTGGACCGGGTGCAGGTAGACGCCTCGGTCGGCGAGTTCGGCGGCGAAGCGGTAGGCGCGCGGTACGTCCCTGGTTGAGAAATCGTCGCCATCGAACAGCATGAGCGGAATTGATACCGGACCGGTCTGCCGGATCCCGACGCCGTGCGAGTCGGCAGCCTGCTGCCAACCGTCTCGCAGGGCGTTGCCGATTCGGTCCATACGCGCGATGCCGTCGGTCTCTTGCAGCGTGGTGATCGTCGCGTAGGCGGCGGCCATCGGCGCGCTGGTGAACCAGTAGGAGCCGGTGGCGAAGGTCTTCGCAACCGCTTCAGTCAGGCTTTCGCGTCCCATCAGGGCTGAGATTGGTTGGCCGTTGCCGATGGCCTTGCAGTAGATGCTCAGATCGGGGTCGACACCGAGGGGCGCCCAACTGCCGGCGAGGTCGAGACGGAAGCCACCGCGTACATCATCGAGGATGAGTGGAATGTTGTTTGCGTCGCAGAGATCGCGTACGCCCTGCGCGAACTCGACCGTCGGCATTTCCTGGTCGAGTCCAACGTCGTGCCGGAATGCCGAAACGATGATGGCCGCAGCGTCGCCTTCGGCTGCGTCGATCGCGGAGCGGACCGAGGCGAGATCATTGAACTCGTACTCGATGGTGCCGTCCGCCTGTTGCGTCATGTCGCCTGCGGTGATCCAGGTGGGCGCGGCGCCGTGGTAGGCGTTGTGAGCGCGGAGAATTGTGCCCTTGCCGGTCGCGGTGCGGGCAACCGATGCCGCGTAGACGGTGGCGTCAGTACCGTTCTTGGCGAACCAGGCCCAGTCTGCCCAGGGTGTGATGTCGACGAGTAGCTCAGCGAGCTCCACCATCTGTGCCGAGGGACCGTTCATGCAGTCGCCGACATCCTGCGCTTCTGCGATCGCTCGGTCAACGCCGGGGTGTTGGTAACCGAGCACGATTGGTCCGTAGGCGCAGATGTAATCGATGTACTCGTTGCCATCCACATCCCAGAGGTGCGATCCCTCGCCCCTGGCGAAGAACTGCGGGAAGTTGGCAGGTAGGATTGCCGCGTTCTGGTGTCCGTACATGCCGTTGGGAATGACGGACTTGGCCCGCTCGCGCAGTGCCGTGTCGTTCGTTCGGTTGCGTTCAGTGCTCATTCGGTCCTTCATTCAGGATGTGTTCGCGACGCCAGATCGTTATGAGCCCGAGTCTAGAGGCCCACCGATACCCTGCGCGTCATGGCTCACCTCATGCCTCAATCGTCCAGTGTGTTCGCCCAGTATGAGGATCATCCGCTCGTTGTGGCGGCTCGCGAGTTGCAGCCGATGATTCGCGAGCGCGCGGATGAGATTGAGGAAACTGGTTCGGTCCCACGTGAGATCATCGAAGCGATCACGGCTCGCGGCCTCTATCGGCTGAATCTGCCGGCGCGCAGCTACGGCGAGCAGGCGCATCCGTTGGTCGTGTTTCATGTCATTGAGGCGTTGGCGCATGCCGATGCATCGACGGCCTGGGTGGTGATGATCGCCACCGAGGTATCCCTGTTAGCGGCGTATCTGCCGAACCCGGTGCTGAGCCAGATGATCGGTGGTGAGGAGCCGGGCGGGCCGAGTTGCCGGATTGTGGGCTCATCACGTGTGATGACGACGGCCGAATCGGATGTGTCGGGCTACCGGTTGAGCGGTCGCTTGAACTTTGTCAGCGGCGTTGAGCACGCGACCTACATCGTGGCCACGTTTGTGGACTTTGAAGATTGCGTGCGATTTGCATTGCTGCCGCAACGAGCGGGAACGATCATTGAGACATGGGACGCGATGGGTCTGAGGGGCACGGGCAGCCACGATTGGGAAGTTGACAGGGCGTTTGTCCAGAACGCGCATACCTGGGCGGCGTTGGATCCGCCATATGCCGAGGGTCCGCAGTGGAACGTGCCCGACCGTTCGCTGGTGGCCTGGATTGCCAATGCCGGACACGCGGTGGGCACTGCGCAAGGCGCACTGGACGATCTGGCCGAGGTCGCGTCAGAGTCCACAACCGGAGACTCAGCGGCCTTGCGAGAGCGTGAGCCGTTTCGTCTCGCGTTTGCGAGGGCCCAGGCCGAGGTCTCGGCTGCGCGCGCCCTCGTGCAGGAAGCCTGGACGACCGCCTGGCCATCGATTGAGCAAGGGACTCTCGACACCAAGCTGCTCGGGAGATGCCGGCTGGCCAACGTGCATGCGGTTCATGCCTGCGTGGATGCGGTCGAGAAGCTGTTCCGAGCCGGCGGGACGAAGGCAGCGCGCCGGACCTGGACGCTGGAACGACGATGGCGCGATCTACAGACAGCTCGCCAGCACGGGGCAGCGCTGGAGTGGAACTTCGACGCCGGTGTGCGTCCGTTGCTGGGCATGGAAGCTCGACGCAGCCGATAGTTGCACGATTCCTAGTGCAGCTATCGCAGGTTGGTCGATGTGGCTTAGCATGGCCGAATCAGAACGACTGGACGGGTGTGCGTGCTCGTTTGAGATCCAGCCGCTTCGCGTGGGAGACTTATGGCCGGTCCGTTGGAGGGAATCACCGTACTGGACTTGACCAGTGGCGTTGCCGGGCCGTATGCGACAAAGCTGCTCGCCGACTATGGGGCGAGAGTGATCAAGGCGGAGCCTCGCGGTGGCGATCCCTCGCGGCGCTTTGGTCCCTTCCCTGGCAGCCGGCCCGACCCCGAGGCCTCCGGCCTCTTTATGCATCTCAATACCAACAAGCAGTCAATCGTGCTCGATCCGCATACCGACGATGGCGGTGCCACGGTGCGGCGCCTGGCGCAACTGGTCGATGTGGTCGTCGAGGCGTTGCCGCCGGGCGAGGCGGAGGCCGCCGGATGGGGTTGGGAAACGCTGCATGCGATCAATCACAAACTGATCCTTTGTTCGATTACGCCGTACGGGCAAACGGGGCCGTATCGCGATTACCGTGGCTCGGAGATCACGATGCAGGCGATTGGCGGTCCGTTGCACGCGACCGGCGCCGCCGACCGAGAGCCGATCAAAGTCGCGGGCCACTATGCCAGCTACCACGCCGGCGCAACGGCCGCCTTTGCCATCTTGCTTGCGCTCAGGCGTGTCGCCAATGACGAGTTGGCCGGTGACTGGGTCGACATTTCGATTTATCGCTGCCAGGCCGGCTGCCGCGATCGGCGAACCATTCAACTGGTGGCAGCCGAGTACAGCGGAGTCGCCCCCGGTCGCGCGCTACCGACCCGTCGCCTCGTCGGCTTTGGCATGTACCCATGCGCCGACGGCTTCGTGAACATCGTCGGTTCGGGGAACCGGATGCCCAGGTTGCTGCGCTGGGTTGGGCGCGAGGACCTGCTCGAGGACGAGGACTTCCTGGCTGGCCCGCGCTCGGGATCGGGGTTCGGCGCCAAGGTTGACGAAGCGGTGGAGGCGCACCTCGCTGATGTCGGCAAGATCGAGGCAGTGGCCTCGGCACAGGCCGCCGGACTATTGGCGGGAGCCGTGATGACGGTGCCCGATGTGCTAGAGGATCCACAGCTCGAGTCCCGAGATTGGTGGCATCGCATTACCCATTGGCATGGGTCGGAGTTGCCATATCCCGGGTTCCCGTTCCGGATGAGTGAATCACACCCGCCGCGGCCAAAGCGTTCGCCACGACTCGGGGAGCACTCTCGGGTCGTCCTCGACCTGACCCCGCCGGATCCACTCGAGGACGCGCGCCATTCGCTGCCAGAAGGGCCTTTGAGCGCATTGCACTTGCCGCTCGAAGGTATTCGAGTGGCGGCGATCACCGTGGTTTGGGCAGGTCCTCACGTCGCGCAGCTTCTGGCCGAGTGGGGCGCCGACGTGATCAATGTCGAACCGGTGAATCGGATTCAGCCATACACACGAGGCGCGGAAAACGTCCAGTCGCGTGAGACGATGCTGCGCGGTGCGGAGATCGGCGTTCAACCCCAATATCCCGATGCCGAACCAGGCGAAGATCCCTGGAACCGATTTGCTGCATTCAACTCACACGCTCGGAACAAGCGATCGATGACTTGCGACATCATGTCGCCCGAGGGTCGGGCCGCATTCTTCAAACTCATTGAACAGTGCGATGTGTTGGTCGAAAACAACGTACCCACCACGATTGACAAGGCGGGCATCACCTGGGACGAAGTGCAGCAGGTGAACCCCAGACTAATCATGATGCGCATGCCGGCATTTGGGCTAGAGGGTCCATATTCCAGCTATCGCGCGTTTGGGCTGCATGTCGAGGCCATGGTCGGCCATACGCACTTGCGCGGATATCCCGACCGCGGTCCGGAGGGAATCGGCGAGACCCTGGCCAGCGACGGCCTCTCAGGTGTGCAGGGCGCCGTCGCCGTGCTGATGGCACTGCGGCACCGCGAGCAGACCGGCGTCGGGCAACAGATCGAAATGCCGCTCAATGAGGGCTTCATACCTACGCTGGCGGAGTATCTGTTCCAGCACTCGATGAACGGCGTCGATCCGCCGTCACAGGGCAACAGTCATCACATTCGCGCTCCCTACGGCGTCTATCCCTGCCGCGGCGAAGACCAGTGGATCGCCATCGACATCGGTTCCGACACTGAGTTCGTGACACTCTGCGATTCGTTGGCCGCTGGTCCGGGCGAGGCTTCGGTGCAGTCTGATTTGGCACACGCACCGATCGATACTCGCTTCACGCACGCTGAGGGACGCCTGGCCAACTCGGATGCGCTGGACGAATTGATCGCGCAGGAGACCAGGGTCTGGAGCAAGGAAGACCTGTTCCACAAGCTGCAAGCCGCAGGCATCTGCGCTGCGCCACTGAACGATCCGTTCGACGCGCTATCGGATCGGCACCTACGCGAAGTCGGTTTCTTCGAGCAGATGACCATCGACGGAGTCGGCACGCATCGTTATCCGGGGTTGACGTTCACCATGAGCCGAACCCCCAATCAACTACGTACGCCGCCGACAAAGCTGGGCGAGCACAACCGGGAGATCTACTGCGATCTGCTTGGTTACTCGGAAGACGAACTCGCTGAGCTGGAAGCGAAGGGCCTGGTTGGCATCGCATATCCCAACGAGCTCTTGCCCCGGTTCATGCGAACTGAAGCATCCACAAACGACTAATCGGAGGAATGATCGTGCCGCGACTTGAACCACAGACATTCGACACTCTGGATGACAACCAACGGGTGCTCTGGGACAACATCACCACAGGCCCGAGAGGTAATCCTGATCGCGAACACGGTGGGCTGGCCGGCGCCGACGGCGCACTGATCGGGCCGTTCAATGCACTGTTCCTGTCTCCGGAAGTCGGTGACGCCGTTCAGAAGCTGGGCGCCGCGATTCGCTACAACACATCATTGCCGTCCGACCTCTTGGAAGTCGCGATCTGCACGATGGGCGGTCACTGGCGGGCCAACTTTGAGTTCTGGGCGCACGCTCGGCTGGCGAAGAATGCCGGCGTCTCGGAAGGCGCAATCGATGCCATCCGCGACGGAGAGCAGCCCGAATTCGGAGACGAACGGCAACAGACTGTGTACCAATTCGGACGAGAGTTGATCGAGAACCAGCGTGTCTCGGACGAGACCTACGGTGCGCTGACAGAAATGATCGGCGAGAGTGGTGCGTTCGAAGTTGCCTCGGTGATGGGCTACTACGCATTGGTTTCGATCGGTCTGAACACATTCAACGTCGCTATGCCGCCGGGCATCGAGCCGCCGTTCTCGGAATGACTCCGGAGGCAGCAATGCTCAGCCAATTCGACCGCAACTTCTTCGACCAGCACGGCTACCTCGTCGTCCGCGACCTGATACCTCGCGATCAGGTCGACGCCGTGGTCGACGCGATCTGGGACTTTCTTGAGTTCGATCGGAACGATTCATCGGACTGGTATCGGGATCCACATCGAGTCAATGGCATGGTGGAGATGTATCACCATCAGGCACTGTGGGATGTGCGCCAGAGCCCTCAGATGTATGAGCTGTTTCGCGAGCTGTTTGGTCAGGAAGACCTGTGGGTCTTCATCGATCGCGCCAACCTGAAGCCTCCGCCAAATCCGGAGCATCCCGAGTACGACCACCATGGCATGGTGCATTGGGACATGGATGTACGTGAGTCGCCGACACCATTCCAGGTACAGGGCGTGTTGTACCTGGTCGACACGAAGCAGGGCGAAGGCGGATTCCAGTGCGTCCCAGGCGTTCATCGCCGAGCGGCGGAAGCATCGGCTGGCATCTCGAACGAAGATCTGCGGCATCAACAGTTGCACGAGCGCTTTTCGGAGCGGATCGGACCGCCGATTGAGGTTGAGGCCAACGCGGGCGATTTCATCATCTGGCATTCGGCGCTGCCCCATGGCAACAGCCGCAACTATTCGGACAAGCCGCGACTGGCGCAGTACGTTCGTCTGTTTCCCGCCGATCCCGCGGATGAAGAACTGCGAGAGGCGAGGATCGCCTCGTGGCGCGAGCGGTCGCATCCTGCCTTCCAGAATCCGCGAGCATTTCCCGGCGATCCGCGAGGCAAGGAAGCCGACTCGCCGCCTGCGGAGTTGACCTCGCTGGGCCGAAAGCTCCTGGGTCTGGACGACTGGGAATAGGGCCTGAGCTGGACCGACACCCTTCCCATTGCCCCGTGTCAATCACGGGGCCCAGAGCAGCCAACGGTCGCCACGAGGCGAACAGTTACTCAGCACACCGGTCGAGTGCCGAATTCCTCGTCCGGCGAACGAGGTTAGGGTCGCCTGCAATCCGCGAGCGATGACCCTCGTCTGGCCCCCGTGTCAAGCACGGGGCATCGGAGAGGGGCAGCGAAACGGGCATCGGAGCGGGCATCGAATCGGGCGGCGAAGCCTTGAGACGCAGGTCGAGTCCTACTCAGGAGTTTCCGAAACGGGCTGGCGTCGCAGTTGGACGAGGGCGCTGCCGGTGACGAGGAGCACGACTCCGACGAGGACTTCAAAGCCGAGTGACTCGCCCAGGACCATCCAACTGAAGAAGACGCCGAAGATCGGCGCGAAGAGCATGGTGGCTGAGACCTGTGACGGAAAGTAGCGCTTGATCAGCCAGGTGTTGCCGATGAACCCGAAGCCGCCGATCACGATGCCCTGGTAACACAGGGCGACGAGGAACTCGGGCGTCCAGACCAACGGTCCTGATTCGAGGAAGACTCCGCCGAGGCCGAAGAGGATGACAGCGGCCACGGACTGCGTCATCAACAGCCGTGCCGGATGGATGCTCTGCGAGAAGTGGGAGAGATAGATCTGTCGAGTGCCGAGCAGCATCGCTGACGTCACGGTCATCAGGTCGCCCCAGACGCTGGCGCCGGGCGCGCTGAATCCTCCGACGAAGACCACAATGACGCCGCCGTAGGCGATTAGCAGTCCGCCGGTGCGGCGCACCGACATGTGATCGCCAGGAATGATGAAGTGTCCGAGCAGCGCGGTCCAGAGTGGGAAGGAGAAGATCAGTACGGATGCGTGGCCTGAGCTGGTGTGGTCGCCGCCGACGTACATCAGCATTGTTTGCACGACGAACAGGATGCCGAGGCCAAACAACGGGCGGAACTCGACCCGCGTTGGTCGCAGGGTCGTGCGTGTCACGAGCGCGTAGCCCAGCACCACGATGCCGCCGAGCGTCATGCGGATAGCGCTGAGACGCAGCGGTCCGACGCCCTCTTCAAGTCCAGCCTTGATCGCAACCGGTTGTCCTCCCCAGAGCAGGACGAGCAGCATCGCAAACGCGCCGGCGCGCAAGTTCAGCGGTCGCCGGATTTCAGGCGCGTCCGGAGGAGTCTCTGCCTGTCGGTTCTGGGGAGCGTCGCGTTCGATGGCCACGTACCGACGATACCGCTTGATCAGCGAGAATCGGTGTCGCTGAGTGCCCAGGCTCGGACAGCGGTGACGGGCGCCAGGTGCTCGCGCAGCAATGTCCATGAGTCGCCAGCGTCTGCAGAGCCATACAGCTCGCCGCCGCTGGAGCCGAAGTACACTCCCAACGGATCGCAACTGTCTTGACCCAACGCGTGTCGATAGACGGTCTGGAAGAACTCGGCTTGAGGCAGACCATTCGACAATCGCTCCCAGGTATCGCCGGCGTCACGAGTGCGGTAGACCGCCAGCGAGGCGCCGTAGGGCATGCGCGCCTGGTCGGAGTCGTGCGGGACGAAGTAGCAGGCGTCGGGATCGCGAGGATCGATCGCTGTCGGGAATCCAAACTCACCTGGCAGATCAGCGCCGACATCGACCCAAGTTTGGCCGTCGTCGTCGGAACGGTATTGGCCAAAGTGAGTCTGCTGCCAGAGTCGGCCGCGTTGCAGCGGATGCGCGATCAGTGAGTGGATGCAGGGCGCCATTTCCTGCATGTCGGGCGGCAGATGGTCGGATCGAATCCCACGGTTACGCGGTTCCCAGGTCTGGCCACCGTCGTAGGACGCGAAGATGCCGGTGGATGAACCTCCCACGATCACGCGTTGTGGATCGTTCGGATCAACGCAGATGTGATGGAACATCATCCCTGCAGCTCCCGGGACCCAGTACTCGCTGTAGGGATGCTCGGTCAGCGATGTGACTTCTGCCCAGGTCTGGCCGTCGTCTGCTGAGTGAAAGAGCGCGCCGGGCATGATGCCGGCGTAGAGCGAGCCCCCGACTCCACCGGGCTCAACCATCCAGATCGACTCGACCGACCGTTCTCCGTCGGCAAACGCGGGCGTACCCGCTTCGTGCCAGGATTCGCCCCAGTCGGTGGTGTAGTGCAGTCGAGGACCCCACTGCCAGTGATTGGCGGCGCACCAAATCTTTCCGTTGCGCACGTCATGCATCGAGTAATCGACGATCCAACCACTGCGCTGCAACTCCGACCATTCCCACTGGGATCGCTCTTTCGAGCTGCGGCCGATGATCAGTCCCTTACGCGTGCTGACCAACAAACCTGCTTCGCTCATGTCGTCTCCTGCCGCCACCGCTGGATCGAGTCTGCTCCGCCAGAGACGGCGGGCAGGATGTGCAGTTGGTCGCCGTCGGCTACCAGATCCGAAAGTTCTTGGCGGTCGTAAATCAGCTCGTTGTTGATGAAGATGTTGACGTGCTGTCTGACGCGGCGAGCATCGTCGAGCACGAACTGGGCCAACGCCGGATAGGCCAGAATGAGATCGTCGACCGCTTCACGTGCAGTCGATCCGTTGACGTTGACGCGTTCAGGCACATCGACGTGAACTCGGAGTCCCTTCGCCATGCGAACCTCGATGCTCATCAAGTACCCTCAAATCGCCGCATCATCATAGCACGAGTGTTTGATGTTTATGCTGGTGCAGCGGTCGATTGAGCAGGAGCCGTAACAGGTGACGTAATGAGAGGATGCGGCAGATGATTCAGGTTGTTGCCATGGACCACATTGTCCTTCGCGTATCGGATGTGGTCCGGTCGTTGGATTGGTACACCGGTCAGCTTGGCCTCGCGCCGGTCAGAGTCGACGAGTGGCGCGCAGGGCAGTGTCCGTTTCCGTCGGTGCGAGTTTCGCAGGAGACGATCATCGATCTGATTGAGGGCGAGGTTGAACAGGAGACGCGCAACCTAGACCATTTCTGCATGGTCGTCACCGCGGAGAGCATGGCGGCGGTGCGAGCATCGGGGGATTTCACGATTGTCCGCGACCCGGACTTCGAGCTCTACGGCGCCAGGGGCTACGCGGACGGCCTGTACATCGCTGATCCCGACGGCAATGAGATCGAACTGCGCGCGTATCCGGATCAATAGCGTCCCACTGGGTCGCGATCACTGCTCCGGACAGACAGCCTGCGATAGCCTGACTTGCGATACTTCTCACCGTGGGCATTTGATCGTGGGAATTTGAAGGAGTGTGCGATGTCTGCACATTACGCCGATGCCAAGGCATTGGAGATGGGGCTCGATCTATCCACCAATCCGCCACTGGCCAACTATGTGCCGGCCGTGCGGACGGGAAATCTCGTGTTTCTGTCCGGACACGGACCGTTCCAGGACGGCGAGCTGATTAGTGGCAAGCTGGGCGCCGACCTCGACGTTGACGCTGGCTATCAGGCGGCGCGAGCCGTGATGGTGCAGCTCCTGGGCTCGCTGCGAGCAGAGATTGGTTCGCTTGACCGTGTTTCGCGGATTGTGAAGCTGCTCTGCATGGTCAATTGCACGCCCGACTTCGGCAATCATCCCGGCGTCGCGAATGGAGCATCGGACCTGTTGGTCGAACTCTTCGGCGACACCGGACGACACGCACGTTCGGCGGTGGGCATGCAGTCCCTGCCGATGGGCATGTCGGTCGAGATTGAGATGATTGTCGAGATTGAGTAGCAGCTATCAAGACCCTTTCGCTCCGCGAGAGGGCAAAGGCGAGTCATCCCCTCTCCCTCTGGGAGAGGGCCAAGGCGAGTTATCCCCTCTCCCCGAGGGAGAGGGTTAGGGTGAGGGCCGGTTCCCTCGCCACCAGAAAGGGACAACACCATGAGACTCGGCATCTTGGCCGGATTCGACGCTAACTGGCAAGACACATTGGAGAAGGTCAAGATCGCAGAGGACCTTGGCTACGAGATGATCTCCACCGGCGAGGCCTGGGGACACTCCGTGTTGCCCTGGCTGACGGTGATCGCCGCTAACACCGAGAAGATCCAGATCGGTACGGGCATCCTCAACACTTTCTCGCGATCGCCCGGCGCCATTGCGCAGGAATTCGCGACGCTCGAGACGATTTCCGGCGGCCGAATGGTTTGCGGACTCGGTTCTTCGGGCAACCTGGTGATCGAGGGATTCCACGGCGTCGAGTTCGATCGTCCACTGCGCCGGATTCGCGAGTACACCGAAATCATCAAGATGCTGCTCAGCGGTCAGCGACTGCAATACGAAGGCGAGATCTACACGCTGCAGCGCGGATTCCGGCTGCTGGGATTTCAGCCGGTGCGTGAAGACCTGCCAGTCTGGATCGCGGCGATCACACCGCGTTCGATCCAACAGACCGGCGAAATCGCCGACGGCATCTACCCGATTCACTGGCCCAAGAAGTCGTTCGAGCCGCTCAAGCGCCAGCTTGCCGGCGCATCGCGCGACGCAGGCCGTCCGGAAGACTCCGTCACGATTGCACCCTTCACCAACGTCTACGTCACTGGCGAGGGTGACGACGAGTCGGTCTGGCGCAATGCTCGACAGCCGCTATTCCATTACACGAACCGGATGGGCTCGTTCTACTGGCAGATGCTGTCCCGCTCTGGCTACGAGTCGGAGATCAAGGACTCACGCGCCGCCTGGGCCGACCGCGATTCTGAGGGCGCGCTGATGGCGTTCTCGGAGAGCATGGTCCGCGAGATTCAGGTGATTGGCTCCATCGAAGAGGTGCCGGATCTCCTGCAAGCGCGATCCGACGCCGGCGCCGAACTGCAGATGGTTCCGCTACCCCAGGGCACGACGGCTGAGGTCGGGCGTCGGCTCGAGCAGTACCTGGGCGGGTAGCACCCGTCCCCGCCGCTTCCCCAATCCCCTCTCCCAGAGGGAGAGGGTTAGGGTGAGGGCCAGCAGAGCGCCAGCCAATCCGGCCCCGAGGACCCGATCATGTCCGAACAGCAAATCACCATCGAGGTCGTCTACTGCGCCGACTGCGGCTACTGGCCGCGGACGTCGTGGATGCTGGGCGAGTTGATGACCGATATCCAGCACATGGTCTCTGACGTGCGGTTGGTGCCGGATACGAAGGGCTTGTTCGAATGGTCGGTGAACGGCGAGCTAGTGTTTAGCAAGGCGGCGATGGGTCGATTCCCGGAAATGGACGAACTGCGTGAGTTGGTCTATGGCTGCCTGGATTAGGGATCGACACCACAACGTGCGCCATATGAACCGTAGGCGCACACATCGACTTTGGGTCGGATTCGCAGTTGTAACGTTGCTTCTCGGTGCAAGCCTCTTCGCATGGAGCGAAACGGTAGAGGCACGTCGAGCCGACCTCACAGCATGGTGCTATGCCGGAACCCAATGGCTGAGATATGCCGAAGGAATTCCTGGCAACGTATCAAGAGATGCGATAACAGATTGTTTCGCCGACGCCGCGGAGCGCGGTGAAGGCTTCGCCATCAGAGGTCAACGTTTCGAGCATGGTGCACTGCTCGATCTTGGAGAGGTGACGCTGCTTTGGCAAGGTCGACCAAATCAGTGGTCATTCCTCACCATCGACGTGTACGAGGATCACATGACCTTCCTCGCCGACTGCTCTGCGGAGTTTCAGATTGAGCTGGATGCGCTTGGTATTTCATCTGGAACACCAGGGTGTCTATCTAGAGCAGAGCTTTTCGCAACAGACCTGCGGGTCACTGATCCTGATTTTGTCATCTACGCTCTTGACCGAAAAGTGATTATCGATGGTGAACAAGGCTGGTATCACACTGGCTACGACGGCACGGGAAACAGAGGTGATGACACACCTCGTACCGTGCTATTCCTAGAAACCACAGGACACGGCATCTGGAACACGTCGGTAATATACTACAAACCTCGGCTGGGGCTCTCCATTACTTCAGGGCCACTAACTGGCGTTGATGGTCACCACTTTGGCGACGCTGTGGACTGGGCCAGGCATGTCAATGACTACTTCCTGCCCGACTACGTCGCGGATGTGGAATCGACTTGGCGCCCTGATTGGGGGACTTATTGGTATCAGATCAATCGGTTGTTCGACTTGATCCACGTTGACTTGTTTGGAGATCGAGCATCGGAGGTTCCAGTGTTCATCAATGGCGTTGAGTCGCGAGCGATGATTCCTGTAGAGGGTCGAGTTATCGAAGCTGATCAATCAGACACATTTGCTGATTTACTGGTAGACTATGTACGTGCTATCACCGATCCTGACGAGTTTTTCGGTCCGGAGTTTGTCGCAACGATGTTGTCGGTTTGGGAACGCTACATACCTCACTTTCGGTCCGCTGAAGCGCGTCGGAGTGCCAACTTTCGCTTCGTCTATGCCGGGAATCCAATATCGTTCGAACCACCTTCGGAGCGCACAATCCAGATACAAAGGCAACTGTTCGGCAACTTGCCGTCGGATCCATCAGTCAGGACAACTGTGGGGCCGGATGCCCTGATCCGTACCGTATTCATTGAGCTCGGCCGACCGTACCACTGGACCGATTGGGTCGTGTTGACATCAACACAGGAATTTTCGGATGCCTTTTGTTGGATCCAAGAGCGGCCGAGCCCTGACGAACCTTACCAGCTACAGGGTCATTACTTTTGGGGCAGACTGTCGAACGAAGACGAACTCGTTGAGACTTGGAATGGGTTGATTGCGCCTACCAGTATCACGATAAAGGACGATGATGGCGGCATCATCGGAGCCGAGATGCTATTGCGGGGCACTCCTACCCAGCTTGGAAGGGTACTAGGGTCTGTTCACATGGGGAAGCGAACAACCGTATGGGCGGTTTAGGGCATTGTCGATGGGGAGTGGGACCCCCTCAGCCTTCGGCAGCTCCCCTGCAAGGGGGAGCGGGGAATGATAGCGCGCCGAGTATGGGTTGTCAGCATCGATGTGAACAGGCCCTAGTTGAGGTGACGACACGATGCCCAGCCGGTACCCAAGTGGACCCGGGCGCCACCCTGGAGGACCGTCGTGTGCTGGGGTACATCGAGCTCATCGTCGTCGAGCCGGAGGATTGGAAGCCTTAGTCTGTTTGGAGATGGCAGCTGACTGGAGGATTGCGATGCCGGAGACGATTGAGATTTTGAGTCCGCTGGCTCATGTAGCGATTCATGAGGCGACTGCCGCGCCTCGACCAACTTCGTTGGACGGGCTTCGACCCGGGATTCTGGAGAACCGCAAGGCAAATGCTCGCCTTCTGATGGAGACGATGGTTGAGCGTCTTGGCGAACGGTTTGATTTGGGTGAGATGGTGGTCGGGAGTAAGCCGGTTGGCGGACCGCCTTCGGACTCCACCATCGACTCGCTGCGGAACGGGGCCGACTTCCTCCTGATTGGGAGCTGCGATTGAGGAAGCTGCACGACGTGGAGTGTCCACGCCTCAGTCCTCTTCGAAGAGATGGGAATTCCCACGGTCACGGTCGGTACATCGGCCTTCACCGACTTGCTGCAGCTCGAAGCCGAGCAGCGCGGTCTGCCTGAGCTTGACCGACTCATCGTGGCGCATCCGCTTGGTGGGCTGCGACCTGAGCGCGTGCGCGGGCGGGTCGATGACGGTGTGGTTGATCGGCTTGAGGCGGCGTTGCTCGGTCAGGCGTCTAGGCAGGCGGGGACATCGTGACGGCAGCACGCGGCCGAGAGGCTGACCGATACACGCTGCCGTCTGATCCATTTGATTTTTCGCAGGAGTGCATTCGTCGGGGCTGGTCGGATGGACTGCCGCTGATCCCACCCACGACTGAGCGCGTTGAGGCGATGGTCGCGTCATGCGGGCGCGACCCACTCGACGTGCTTGGCGTGCTCTCGCCGCGTCAGGGCGAGGCGACGGTGCAGGGCATTGCGATCAATGCGGTGATGGCGGGCTGCCGGCCGCAGCAGTTTCCGATCGTGCTGGCCGCCGTCGAAGCAATCTCCCAACCTCCATTCAATCTCGACGGGATCAATGCGACCACACATCCCTGTGCCGTCTTCGTCCTGGCATCGGGACCTGCGGCGCGATCTGCTGGAATTCATGGGGGGTCAGGCTGTTTTGGACCGACGTTCCCTTCCAACGCGACGATCGGGCGCGCCGTCCGATTGGTGCAACTGAACATTGCCGGTGCAACGCCGGGCCGCGGTGATCGCGCGACGCAAGGCACGCCGGCCAAGTTCGCGTTCTGCGCCACCGAGCGCGAAGACGCGTCGCCCTGGCCGCCGTTTCAGACCACCCGAGGGCTAAATGCGGAGGACAGTTGCGTCACGACCTGGGCCTGCGAGGGTCCGCACAACATTCAGGACCACGGCAGCAACACCGCAGCCGGGATCTTGCAAACGGTGGCTGGGGCGATGGGTCAGGCAGGGTCGAACAACATTCTCGGCAAGGGTGAACCAGTCCTGGCGTTCGGTCCCGAGCATGCCGAGACCGTCGCCTCGGAAGGCTGGACGCGAGCAGGCGTCCAGGAGTATCTCTGGGAAAACGCCCGTTACCCGGCCTGCAAGCTGAGCGAGGAGTTCCTCGAGTCGGTCAACATCCGCATGGCCGGAGGCGTGTTACCGACACATAGCTCCGACGAGTGGTTGCCAATCTCGGACAGGCCGGAAGAGATTCACATCATCGTCGCCGGAGGGCCAGGCAAGCACTCATGCTGGATGCCAACCTTCGGCGGCATGACACGTCCAGTGACGGTGGCGCTGTGAGCAGCGCTAGGTTGCGAAGCCGGCGGTTCGTGTACCGGCGTGGAACTCGGCGAGCTTGGTGAAAAGATCGTTGAAGATGGGGTCGCGTCTTACGTAGTGGGCTTCGGTGAATGGCGCGTGTGGGGCATCGTCGGGCGGCGCTGCCCAGGTCATGTCGTTGGTGAGCATCGGGCGGAGCGTGCTTCGGGTCTGGACCCAGGCATCGGCGATTAGGTAGCCGATCGCGGAGAGGTCCCAGATCTCCTTGGAACGTCCTGGATACTGCTCGTTGTGGTCACGAAAGATGTCGCAGAGATACTCGCCGATTGGTCCCTGCGGTCTGACATATGCGTCGAGCTCGGCGGTGCTCGTGAGCAGGTGCGAGGCAGCGCCGTAGCAGGGGATGTGCACGAGCGGCACGCCGCTGTCGAACACGGCTCGTGCAGCGATTGGATCCTGGTAGAGGTTGAACTCGCGGGCGTCGTCGCGATGCTGAGGCTGCCCGCCGAGCCAGACGATCACAATATGACGGGCGATCTGCGGCGCGTCGTTGAGGGCTGTGGCGATGTTGG
This sequence comes from Dehalococcoidia bacterium, assembly GCA_964291515.2. Classification (GTDB taxonomy): domain Bacteria; phylum Chloroflexota; class Dehalococcoidia; order Bin125; family Bin125; genus Bin125. The sequence continues at coordinate 1,425,041 of OZ219805.1, read as the reverse complement.
TCAATGCGCCAATGGCGGCAACAAAGAGTGGTCCGTCTCTGGGCTCCATAGCCCGCTGGATCAGGTCATCAGAGGCAGCATTCTCAACCGATGGATGGTCGTCGCTGAGGAACCGGTTTGCTCCGCGCAGCACGCGGTTCTTGGGATCGACATTCAGGCGCTCCAACAGACGGTAAATCTCCGCTTCGGATTGGGCCACGCCTTCGGCGGGAGTATTCCCCTGACGCATGAAGAGCGTGGCGTAGATGGCTTCCAGTTGCAGCCGATCTTGCGAGAGCAACGCATGGACCACGGCAAACTGGTCGTCGATCTCGTTGGCGGTGTCGGTGTCGAGCACCATCGGGACGCTATTCGGGGGGGCGGGCGGACTCAACACGTGATGATGCATGGGATCAGGGTAGAGCTGGGCAATAAGGGCGTAGTCTGTGTGCGGCTGAATGCAAATCCTGAGAGGACTGATGATGAAGTACGGCGTGTTTATTTTCGCAACAGACCTGGCCATGGACCCGGTCTCGCTGGCTGTGGCTGCCGAAGAGCGAGGCTTTGAGTCGCTCTTTGTGCCCGAGCACGTGCACATGCCTGTGGAACGCGAAACGAGGTTCCCGCGCTCGGAGGATGGATCGCTGCCGGACGAGTATCGGCGGATTCACGACCCGTTTGTCGCCCTGGCTGCAGCGGCCGGCGCAACCTCTGAGATTCGCCTGGGCACCGGCATTTGCCTGGTGACCGAGCATGAGCCGATTGCGCTCGCGAAGCAGATCGCGTCGCTGGACATGATTTCCGGCGGTCGCTTTGAGTTTGGCATCGGCGCGGGTTGGCTGGCCGAGGAGATGGAGCCGCTGGGTGTGCGCTTCGCCGATCGCTGGAAGGTGACGGAACAGCGAATCGCTGCGATGAAGGAAATGTGGACGCAGGAGGAGGCTGAGTATCACTCGGAGTTCGTCGACATTCCCAAGACGTACGTGATTCCCAAGCCGACCCAGAATCCGCATCCACCGATCCTGATCGGCGCTGGCAGCAAGTGGGCGCGACAGCGAATCGTCGACTGGGCCGATGGTTGGCTGCCGAACATCACAGCGCCCGGCTTCGTCGAGCGCGGGATCCAGGACATCCAGTCGAGAGCGTCGGAGGCGGGCCGCGACTTCGACGAGATCTCGATCAACGTCTTTGGTGCGGTCGAGGATGGCCTGGCCGAGTACGAGCGCATGGGCGTTGACCGCTGCATCTTCCGCTTGCCGGATGAGGGCGCCGACACGGTCGTGCCTGAGTTGGATCGTCTGGCGAAGCTGATTGCGTAGCTCTTGTGAACGCTCCCCCTTTGGGGGAGCTGTCACGAAGTGACTGAGGGAGCACCTCCCCCGTTTGGGGGGGTCTTCAGCTACTTGTAGCGCATGCCGCGCTGATCGCGGGAGCGTTCGCCTTTGAATTCGTAGACCGGGACTCCGTAGCCGCATGAGGTTTGGGTGCGGTCAACACTGATTTCGATGACCTGGCGCTCGGCGGTGGGAATGTCGACGCCCCGGAGCGCTTCGGCTTGCTCGGCCAGGATTGATTCTTCGAGCGGCATTGACTTGGCGTGTCCGTAGAGACGGACGATGGCGGCGTCTTCGTCGAAGGAAGTGACCATCACCGTGATCGGTCCACCGGCGGCCGTGTGGCGCGCGGTCTCGTTGCCGCTGCCTCGGTAGTCGAAATACGCGACGGTGTGACGATCGATGACTTGCAGGTCGGCAGCGCCCTTGGGCGACAGGTTGACGGGGCCTTCGCCGCTGGGTCCTTCACCCATGGACGGGTCGGCGGAGGCGACAAAGAACACCTTCGCGTTGCGGATCAGGTCGGCCTGCTCGTCGGTGATGTGGTCGATCATCGGCATCGTGGCTATTGCTTTCGTTTGCGCTGCTCTTGTCGGGACTGGCTGGTCTTTCGGTACGTGCGGCCCAGGAAACGGGCCGCGCCCCGGAATGTTGACTCGGCCTCTTGCGAAGCTTGTTTCACCAACTTCTGGGTGTCTGGTTGTTTCGGCTGCATGGCGGTAATCAACTCGTCGAAATGTTGCTGATCGGATTCGGCGAGCTGCTTGAACCAGTGCATCATGGCGCTCGGTCCGGCGGTCTGTAACTCCAGGAAGACACCCGTCAGCGCGTTGACCGTCTCGTCACTCCCACTCAGACGCGGCCAGAGCCGATCGTAGGCGTCCGGCTGAGACTGCTTGAACGGCCCTGCCAGCCAGATCAGAAACCGTCGGCGATCCTCGTCTCGAGTCGCCGGCGTCGTCAGTCGCTGAGCGATCTGCGAAGCAACCTGCGGCGCTGCAGAACCTGCGATGACCTTTGCTGCCTGTCGGAGAAGAAAATGCGACATGGCCTCACGATAACGAAGCGGGACTCATAGCCGCGCGTTCCACGATGTCCAGGTTGCGCGGGTCAACTTGCGGACGTTGCCATGTTCGAGCGAGGCGGTGACAATGTCCCAGTTGCCGCCGTCATGGAGCTGATAGGCGATGGTGTCAATCTCAAGCGGATGTGGCGACGGTGCACCGGCCGGCGATGGCAGGTATGAGATGTCTGTCATCGTTCCGTCGGAGTGGATGATCATCAACTGCGCCCGACGTACGAAAACGATGTCGCCGTCGGCCTGGATGCAAGGCGACTCGTCGGAGGGATCCTGAGTTCGCCGTGTGAGTCGGCCGCTCTCGACGTCCAGTTCCCAGATGCCCCGCCTGGTGAACACGATGGTCAGCCCGTCCGCAGACCAATGTGGCTGATCGGCATCGCGAATGACGAGCTGCTCAGTGCCGTCTGGCTCGCGAATGTAGAGGTCCTGGTCACGAACCAGCGCCAGTTGTAACGATGGTGACCAGGCTGGGTGGCTGGCGTGCTCGGACAGGACTGTTCGTTGCCTGCCGTCGGAACTGACGGCTTCGATCCGGTGATTTCGTTCAACCGCGATCCACTGACCGTCGGGTGACCAGGCCGGTTCATCGGCGGTTGCGCCTCTGGTCAGTCTGATCGCTTCACCGCCTTCGGCAGGGATCGTGTACAGATCCCAGCCCTCGGCGCGATTGCTCAGGAAGGCGATCGATTGGCCATCGGGCGACCAGGCGGGGGACATGCCGTTTTCGGCAGAAATGAGTTCCATGAGCGATACAGTAGGCAATAGCGTAGGTGGGATGAGCGGTATCCGACACTTCACAGTGACGACGTTCGTTTCGATGAATGGTGCGACACTGTTGCACTGGCATCGCAAAGTGGGACTGTGGCTGCCGCCGGGCGGTCACATTGAGCCCAACGAGGATCCGATGCAGGCCGCGCGTCGTGAGGCGTTGGAGGAGACGGGCATCGTTGTGGAACTGTTGCCAACGACATCCGCATTCAGTTACGGCGATCCACCGCAGCTATCGCCGCCGGCGACGATTATGGTCGAGCCGATCCGCTCCTTCGATGACGAGGACGCTCACCACCACATCGACATGATTTACTTTGCTCGCCCGGCATCGGACGAGCCACCCGGTGTGCCTGCCGACACTTTGCAAGACGCCTGGCAATGGGTGAGTCGCGAGCAACTGGAGAATGATGCGCCGTTGACGCTTTCGGGCGTGACGGCGCACATCTCGGAGGATGTGCGGGTGTTGGGAATTGCGGCGATTGATCATGTAGCAACATTCGAGGAGAACACAGCGTGATTTCAGCGCAGATGATTCGAGAGCAGCCTGACGACATTCGGCGGTCGCTGGAGCGTCGGCATGCAGAGGCGCCGCTGGACGAGGCAATCGAAGTCGATGAGCAGCGAAGACGCGTGCTGGTCGAGCTGGAAGAGCTGCGAGCCTCGCGCAACACTGCCGGTCGCGCAATCGGCAAAGCCAAGGACAACGAGCAGCGCCAGCGGCTGATCGCGGCACAGCGAGAGTCGGCATCGCGGATCGATGAGCTCGAGGGGCAGTTGAGAGAGACAGAGGTATCGCTCGATTCGCTGCTCCAGGAGATTCCCAACGTGGTCGGCGACGCAACGCCCGACGGTGACGACGAAGCATCGAACGTCGTGGTTCGCGAATGGGGATCACGGCGCGCATTTGAGTTTGCACCGAAGCCCCACTGGGAAATCGGCGAGCAACTCGGGATCATTGATATCGAACGAGCAGCGGCGATGTCCGGCTCGCGGATGTATGCGCTCAAGGGAGCCGGAGCTCGGTTACAACGTGCGTTGATCGGTTGGTTCCTGGATAGTCATGGCGCATCCGGATACGAAGAGTGTTATGTGCCGGCGATGGTCCGCGAGGACGCGATGCGCGCCTCTGGTCAGTTGCCGAAGTTTCGCGACAACCTGTATCGCGACGAAGAAGAGGACTATTACTTCGTTCCGACGGCCGAGGTTCCGCTGACCAATATGCACGCAGGCGAAATCGTGAGCGAAGATCAACTACCGATTCGCTACGCGGCGCATACGCCGTGCTTTCGTCGGGAGAAGACCAGCGCCGGACGTGACGTGCGCGGCATCAAGCGGGTGCATCAGTTCGAGAAAGTGGAGATGTACCAGTTCACGACGCCTGGGGCGTCGGCCGATGCCTTGGACGAGATGCTGGCGCAGGCAGAGTCGTTGTTGCAGGGTCTGGAGCTGGAGTATCGAGTGCTGCAAATTTGCAGCGGAGACATCGGCTTCAGCGCCTCGGTGAGCTATGACCTCGAGATCTGGGCGCCGGGCGCGCAGGAGTGGCTTGAAGTGTCAAGTGTCTCGAACTGCACCGACTTCCAGGCTCGACGAGCGAATATTCGCTATCGGCCGTCGGAGAAAAAAGGAACGCAGTTTGTTCACACGTTGAACGGCTCGGGGTTGGCGCTGCCGAGGACCATTGCGGCACTGCTGGAGAGCGGTCAGCAGGAGGATGGCTCCGTGATGCTTCCCGAAGTGCTGGCTTCGCGAATGGGTTCACGTGTCATCACTTGATCCGTACCGAGAGGCCAACCGCGCTCGCTGGGACGAGACAGTCGCGATTCATTCCGCCTCCGAGTTCTACGGCCTCGACCGATTCCTGGCGGGCGAGTCGACGCTGTTGCCACTCGACGTCGATGAAGTCGGCGACGTAGCCGGCAAGTCGCTGCTGCACTTGCAGTGTCACTTTGGCCTGGACACATTGTCGTGGGCGCGAATGGGCGCTGAGGTGGTCGGAGTCGACTTTGCGCCGTCTGCGGTCGAGACTGGCCGTGAAATTGCGGCGCGGGCCGGGCTGCATGCGGAGTTTGTCGAGTCGGAGTTGTACGCGTCGCCTGATGTACTTGCGGATCGACAGGGAACCTTCGATGTCGTCTACGTCAATCTCGGCGCCCTGTGTTGGCTGCCCGATGTTGCGGGTTGGGCGAACGTGTGCTCTTCGTTCCTTCGCGACGGCGGGACGCTCTATGTCCGAGATGTGCATCCAGTCACCTGGTGTCTGGACGACGAAGTTGCGGACGGGGAATTGGTCCTTCGTCATTCCTACTTTGAACAGCAGGAGCCGTTTCATTGGGTTGGCGACGACGACTATGCCGATCGGTCAGCGAAGTTCACGCATCGCGACGCGTACGAGTGGAATCACGGGATTGGCGAGATCGTCACTGCGGTAGTCAACTCGGGATGCAACATTGACCTCCTGCACGAGCAGGATTGGACGGTGTATCGGGCGTTGCCGTGGATGGTCGAAGAGGAACGCGGCATCTTCCGACTGCCGCAACGTGAAGGCGAAGCCGATGCCCGACTGCCGTTGATGTTTTCGCTCAGAGCGACCAAGCGCGTTACTCAACACTCCCCATCGGCTCTTCCTTCCAGGTGAAGAAGGGACCGCCGATCTTGACGTGTACCGGCTCGGTGAAGGTAGGATGCGTGGCCAGCGTGAGTTGATGTCGCGCGCGACCTCCATTGGCGAGCTTGGAGCGGACATCTTCAGGACCTCTCCACGAATCTTGCCGGGCTCGCGTTGCGAGCCAGTGATCCTTGTCGATGTATTGCGTCAGTAGGACGACCATGTCGCAGGGTTCGGTGACCTGATCGTTGGGATGAGGCTCCTCGGCGCGGAACATGCCCAGGATGCGGGCGCCGGCCGCTTCGATGGCCGGCCAGATTTCCTCACGGCTGAGACGCTCGAACTCGTCGAACGAGTCTTTCTGAATCCAGAATCGGCGCATGACGACGAGCATGATTGGTACCTCTCACTGTTGTCCCTCAATGGCACAGACGTTGCGCGTAGCATTATGGCGCAAATGGTGAGGAGCGCCTGTGAGCATCCTGAGACGGATCTTGAGACGCGGTCCGGACGAGGAATCGACCAAGGCCGTGATTGACATGCTGGCCAAGCGCAACGTGAGCGGCCAGGTTGCGTCGGACCCGAAGAGTGTCATGCAGGAACTGTCGTTGGCCAAGGGCTCACGCACGCTGGCGGTGATCGAACTTGATCAGGATCAAGTGCCACTTCGCCATGTGGTGGCAACACGGATCGGTGGTGATGCCGCCGGACACATGGGGCGTATCACCGTGACTGGATTCCACGTGACGATCGACCGCAGGGTGCTGCCGGCGGAATGGCCATCGCGTTGGGCAACACCGGTCCAGGCGCGGCCGACCGAGTCACGCGGAGACTTCGGCGAATCGTCCGATTTCGTCTGGCGTCCGTTAGATGCCACGGGCGCTGACGTCGCCCAGGTTGTCGAGTTGCTCACGGCGAATGAACGCGTCGCCCAAAGGGTCGGTGGAGTGCTGCGCGATCAGGGGACGATCCAGGTTGAGGTGGTGCCGTCGGCGTCGAGAGTGCGAGTGGCGGCGCATCAGACGGGCAGTGGTCTGCCGCATCCAAGCACGGTCGAGGCTGTGCTGACCGTCGCTCGGGCCATCGCCGGTTCGTACGCCGGATCGTAAGACCGGCGCTGTGCTGGCGGAGGGGGAGGGATTCGAACCCCCGAGACGCTTGCACGCCTAACGGTTTTCAAGACCGCCGCCTTCGTCCGCTCGGCCACCCCTCCGTCGGAGTCAGCGTAGCGAACATTGCGCTCGGCTCCAACTTGGGTGGCGAGCAGACCCCCGCATTCGCGGGGGAATTGAATGAGGCGGCGATGGGCCCCCTCTGTCGCTCCGCGACAGCTCCCCCAGAGGGGGAGCTCTTCCGTCGCGGGTGCCGATGCGGCTCGCTGTAGTGGTCCTTAGAAGCTGGTGAGGACGGTGCGGGCGACCTCGCCGGCTTTCATTGCTCGGAAGGCCTCGTTGATGTCTTCGATCGGCGCGGTGACAGTGACCATCTCGTCGAGCATCAGGCGGCCCTGCCTGTAGTACTCGACCAGGTTGGGCATGTCGGTGCGGAAGCGGTTGCTACCCATGCTGGAGCCTTGCAAGACCTTCTCCGAGAGCAGCTCGTGCGCCGGGATTTCCAGTGTCTGGCCCAGCGGGACCATGCCGATGATGGTGGCGACGCCGCCACGCTTGATCGCGGCGAAGCACTGCTCGGCAACCGTCTTGAGGCCGATGGCCTCGAACGAGAAGTCGACGCCTTCGCCCTCGGTCATATCGCGGATCGCGGCGACCGGGTCGCCGCTGGATGCGTCGACGGAGTGGGTCGCACCGAGGTCTCGAGCCAGCGCGAGCTTGTGCTCGTGCAGGTCGACGGCGATGATCTGCTTCGCGCCGGCAATGCGCGCGCCCTGGATGGCCGAGAGGCCGACGCCGCCAGCACCGAACACGGCGACCGTGCTGCCGTGATGCACCTTGGCGGTGTTGAGCGCCGCGCCAGCGCCGGTCATCACGCCGCAACCGATCAACGCGGCCTGTTCGAGCGGCATCTCGTCGTCGACATAGACGAGCGCGTTTTCGTGGACCAATGTGAATTCGGCGTAGGTCGAGAGATTGGCAAATTGTGCGACCGGATTGCCGTTCCAGGACAGTCGTGGGTCTTCGTCCGGTCGTCGTTGCGTCTCCGGGCTACGGCAGAGAGCGGGTCGGCCGCTGAGGCAGTAGGAGCAGTTGCCGCAGAAGACGGAGAGGCACATGATGACGTGGTCGCCGGCCTTGAATTGCTGGACGAGTTCTCCGACCTCTTCGACGACACCTGCGGCTTCGTGACCGAGGATGCCGGGTGCCTGGAAGGGATAGAGTCCCTCGACGAAGTGCAGGTCGGAGTGGCAGACACCCGAGGCGCCCGTCTTGACCAATACCTCACGCGGGCCGGGCTTGGAAACGTCAACGTCTTCGATGGTCAGATCCTGGTTTGGGCCGTGGAAGACAGCGGCTTTCATCGGAGCATCCTTTCTGGGCACGGCGCAACGACGCGCAGTTACGTTGCGCATTCTAGAGCTTCGACTGGGGCCTGTGGGGCGTGGTTCTGTGAGGCGTGGTACCGGGAGAGGGGCTCGAACCCACACGGCCGTGAGGCCAGCGGATTTTAAGTCCGCCGCGTCTGCCAATTCCGCCATCCCGGCGAGTTGTGGCGTGCCAGATTCGTGTGGCGCGCCGCAGTCTGTTTCGACGATATCGAAGATCTATCGCTCAGTCGTGAGGCTCAGGGAATGGCCGTTCGTGGCAACGGTGATGTCGCCGTGCTCGGAAGTCACTAATGATGTGGCTCCAATTTGTTGCAGGGAGTCGAGCACCTCGTCGTGCGGATGACCGTGTGGATTGTTGGTTCCTGCACTGAGAATGGCGAACGTCGGGTTTACTGATTCAAGGAAGAGCGTGCTCGAAGAGAATCGGCTGCCCTGATGAGCGACCTTGAGCACGTCGGCACTGAGATCGCACGGATCTCTTGAACCTGCGCATGAGTTGCGAACGAGATCGAGTTCCTGCCTCGCATTGATGTCGCCCGCGAATAACAAGGAAGCGTCGGCGTACCGGGCTCTGATCACGATCGACGTCGAGTTTGGGTCGGACAGGTATTCGTCCGGCAAGCCGCTGCGCGGCGGCCAGAGTACTTCGAGCAATAGATCGGTTTGTCCCTCCAACACAAGCCGTGTACCTGGTCGAGCAGTGATGGTTGGGATCTCGTTTCGGGCGATGAGATCGAGGAGCCGCCGACCGAAGTGAGTCACATCTGTGTACGGACTGACAAGAACTTGTCCGACGTCGTAGTGATCGAGGATGGCCCAGAGTGCTTCGCCGTGATCTGACTGCGGATGAGTGATGACGACGAGGTCAATCTGCCCGACTCCTGCTGGCAAGTGCCTTCTCAGCGATCCGAGGATTGCTTGAGGTTGCTCTCCAGTATCAATCAGGATGGACTGCCGCTCAGGTGTGACGATGAGCGCTGAGTCCCCTTGCCCAACGTCGATGAAATGGACCTGGAGACGTTCGTCACCGGTGCTGCAAGCGGAGAGCCAGAGAGCCGCGGCAAGAGCCGAGAGCGTGCCAGTGACGAACATCGGGGTGAGGTGATCGCGCAATCCAGGAACGAATTCGAATCCGACGCGATGTACAGGGATGGGCAGGAATCTGAGTGGCTTGTCACGAGGAGTACGATTCCAGCGTTCGACTCGCTCTCGATGAGGGCGGAACGCGACGATGAGGACGGCGGCGTACACGATCGCCAGGTGAACGTGTCCGAAACCTTGAATCGCGACACCCGCTCCGGGAAGCTGAGAACCTTGTTGAGCGACGAGGGTCAACCAGCGCAGCGGCAGCCAGGCCAGTGGCCAACCGAGGGCAGCCGCGAGCGAGTCGGAACAGAGGCCAACGATGGCGGTCGCAACTGATCCCAGGAACATCCAGGCGAAGACGGGAGTGACCAAGAGGTTCGCTGGTAGTCCGATGAGCGCGGCCCGCTCAAAGTGCAGGACGATGAGAGGCATCGTGGCTAGCGTTGCCACGAGTGTCACAAGCGCGGCATCGCGAATCGTGCCGATCATTCCCCGTTCGCCGCTGAGAAACTCCTGCGAAAGCGCCGGCATCAGGAGGACGATTCCCATCGTCCCAGCCAAGGTGAGTTGAAATGAGAGATCGAGCAGGATGTGGGGCTCCAGGGCAACCATGAGCCCCGCCGTCGCGCTGACGGCGTAGAACGCCGATGCGCCTCGTCCCAGCATGTGTGCGGTCGCGAAGATGATCGCCATCCACATGGCGCGCTGAACTGGCGGATCGGGTCCAATCAACGTTCCGTAGGCGAGGGCGGCCAGAATTGCCAAGAGTGCCGCGCCACGGCGACCGATCAGCCAGGCAGAGCCAGCCATGACAAGTGCGGTGAGCAAGGTCAGGTTGCTGCCTGAGATGACGATCAGATGCGAGAGCGAGGTGTCGTTGAGGTCGGACCGGAGTTCCGGATCAATCGCATCGCGGCGTCCGGTGATCATGCCCTGGGCGATCCCGGAGAGCGGCGGCGGCAGAGCGTCGCGCAGGTTGTGATTCAGTGCAGAGCGGGCTTTGGCGGCCAGGTCCTGCCACCAGGGCAGATTGGCTGGCTCGAGGCGGCGCAGGCTTCCCGGTTGCGCCTCAGCGGTTGCTGCGATGCGCCGATTGGCGAGCCACTGGATGTAGTCGGTCTCTGCCTTCGCGGTTGAGGACAGGACGGCGTCGAAGGTGATTCGATCACCGAAGGCAAGATTGTGGGCGTCCGGGGTGTTGACTTGAATGCGATCGTCCAGTTTCCGACGTTCCGAACCGAGACTGAGCGCCTCGGCCTGGAGCAGTAGCCGAACGCCGCTGTTGCGAAACTGCGGATCTTCTGTCACCACACCCTCGAGTTGGACGGTCTGCCCGGCGAGATCTACGAAGGCAATGCTGTCGGATTGGAGTGTTGTCGTCTCTGCTCGCCAGAAGCCCAGGCCGAACAGAGTTGGTGTGAGCAACAGGAGCAGCAGATTGACTCGCTTGTGAGTCGAGATCTCGTTGATCCGCGAGGCGGATGCGAGGGAAAGCAGCGTGACCGTCGCAGCGGCAAGCGCGACGACCCAGGTCCTGGCATCAGTCAATGCCAACGCAGCGCCGGCGGTGAAGGCGAACGTCCAGAGCAACAGCGGAGGCTGGTAGGGGAGCCTGAGCCGATTGAGCATGCGCCGGCTGGATTTAGTCGATGGTGACATAAACGGCTGCCAGATCGGCGGTGGCGAGGAGTTCGGCTGGACTGAGAATGCCCCTGTCGACGAGATCGGCAAGGGACGCGAACGGCTGCTGGCGGCGGAGCGTCACGATGGCATCGGCGCGGGTGGCGCCGATGCCGGGCAATGTCGCCAACTCGGCGGCGGTCGCGGAGTTGAAATCGATCAGTGCGGCCCGTGCGGATGTTGGAGCAGGCGTCTCTAGGACGACGGGCGGGGAGGAGATCTTGGAGTGCGTGTCGGCTAAGACGATCAAGCCAGACAGTGCAACGATGCCCGCAACGATCGCTGGCGCATGGACGAGTAGTCTGAGCGCCGATTTCCGAAGCTGTTGAGCACTGAGTCTGCGAGGTCCAGTCGACCGATTCGAATCATTGACGTCCCTGGGTGGACGAATCTCGGCCCAGAATGTCATTGCGCCCCTCGACGTTGGTGAACGGGATTGGAGTAGGTAAGACATTAAACGAACATGGACCGCAATGTGAATTTGGCCAGGGATACAGTTGGAATTGACCAGTTGGAATCGAAGGGTGGGTGAAGCATGACTCGCTCGGTGTTGACGGTGAGCGACCTGTCGTCCTCGGAGATCGGCGAAGTGCTCGATCGCGCGTATGAGGCGAAGCAGGATCGTCGCCGTCGAGGCATAGAGCTGGAGGGCATGACGGCGCTGCTGATCTTTCAGAAGCCGTCTCTGAGGACGCGCGTCTCGTTCGAACTGGCAGTGAGCAATCTGGGAGGACGACCGCTCTACCTGTCTCCGCCTGAAGTGGGATTGGGAGAGCGCGAATCGCCGGAAGATGTCGGTGGCGTCGCGGGTCGCTACTGCGACCTGATCATTTGCCGGACATTCGACCAGAGCAATCTGGAACGGTTGGCGGCGTCATCGGGCGTGCCGGTTGTCAATGCCTTGAGCGACTGGGAACATCCCTGCCAGGCGCTCGCCGACGTACTGACGATGCGCGAGCACGGCGGAACGACTGGCCGCACCTTGACATATGTAGGCGACGGCAACAATGTTGCTCGGTCGCTCGCGATAGCTGCAGCAGGCGAGGGCATGGATGTGCGGATTTCCTCGCCAGCCGGTTATGAACTGGACTCCGCGAGCGTGATCGAGGCGTCGAATCGCGCGGCTGCATCGGGTGGCTCTGTTTCGCTTGTCTCGGATCCAACCGCTGCGGTCTCTGGAGCCGACGTGGTCTATACCGATACGTGGACGTCGATGGGTCAGGAACTTGAGGCGAAACAGCGGTTGGAAGATTTCAGCGGCTACCAGGTGGATGTTGATCTTGTCGGCAACGCGTCGCCCGACGCCAGCGTGATGCACTGTCTGCCGGCGCATCGCGGGGAAGAGATCAGCGACGATGTCCTGGATGGCCCGCAGTCTGCTGTCCTGGACCAGGCCGAGAATCGTTTGCATGCTCAACAGGCGCTCCTGGCCTGGCTGTTTGCGTAGTCGGCAAGGAGATCGACCGTTGGCGTAGCATTGCGAGCGTCGAGTCATTAGTCGGCGACCATAACGAGATACCCACGAAGAGTTACGAGGCGGATGTCGTGAATGCCCTGGTCAACGACATTCAGGTGGCATTCGGCGACTTCAGCTGGACGAACGCGCTCGAGGTGACCGCGATTGCGGTGGTCTTCTACGCTGCGCTTCGGCTGCTGCGCGGGACAACAGCCATGTCGGTCATCCGTGGCATGGTCCTGGTCGTGGTGGCGATCTCGGTAGTTGGCCGCTTGATCGACTCGGTGGTGCTGGATTGGATCATCGACAATGCGCTGGCCGTCCTGTTGATTCTGGTGTTACTGGTCTTCCAGCCTGAGTTCCGTCGTGCGTTTGAGCATGTTGGACGGGCTGGAGGTCTCAAGCACCTTGGCAACAGGGGGCAGCCGTATCGATCGCTGATTCCGATCACTGCGACGGTGGCGCAACGGCTGTCTCAACAGCGCGTGGGCGGGCTGTTCGTGTTTGAGCGCGATACCGGACTGGAAGAATTGGCCGAAGCGGGTGTGCGTCTAGGTGCTGCCCCGACGATCGACCTGTTGGAAAGCATCTTCTGGCCGGGCTCGCCGCTGCATGACGGAGCTGTGCTGCTGCGTCCTTCGGAAGTTGTAGCTGCCGCTGTCATCGTGCCGACTCCAGCGGGCGACTTTTCCTCCCGCGGACCGAGCAATGGACGCAATGGCGGTCATCTGGGTACCAGGCATCGAGCCGCGCTGGCGGTCTCTGAGGATACCGATGCCATCGCGGTTGTGATCTCTGAAGAGACTGGCGTGATATCGCTCGCGGTCGGCGGGTTGCTGTCCCCGCCCCTGAGCCCTGCGGAACTGGAGACCTTGCTGGAGGGACACTTGAATTCGCGAAGATGGGGAGATCGGTTGGGCGGGGGAGTACTGGGCCGGACGACGAGGCGGCATCAGGGGACGCCGTCGGCGGCCGGTGGAGACGCGACAGGAACCTGAGTGCGACGTGCGGTGCAGGAAGCGACGCTGCTGATCACGGTAGTGCTACTGGCGCTGGTCGTCTGGTTTGTGATCGCGGATACCGAGAATCGTGAGATTGAGGCGCGGCTGGGATTCAGTTTGCAGGTAGAAGTACGAGAACTTGGGACCGATCTGGTAGTCGCAGGTGAGCCGCTGCCGGTTACGGTGACAGTGGTGGGTCGTGAAGCGGACGTAGAATCGGCGCGCCCCGAGCATTTCCTCGCGAGCATTTCGCTACGCAACCGACCGGCTGGACGACATAGTTTGCCCGTGCGAGTCGAAGCGCTGGAAGGCGACGTGCGGGTCCGGGCGGTACAACCGGAGACGGCAGTGGTGATCCTGCAGGAGACGGTGGAGCGGGAGGTGCCGGTCATCGCTGAGCCATCCAACCTGCCACCGTTGGGATTTAGCGTTGGCACGCCGGAAGTCATGCCGGACACGGCCATTGTGTCGGGGATTGCGTCTGAGGTCGAAGCCGTCGATTCAGTGGTGGCCAGACTGGATCTCGGTGGCGCCACTGTGACGGTGGAACGGGACGTGACACTGGAGGCGCGAACGGCTGCTGGTGGATCGGTAGCTCAGGTGGTGATTAATCCTCGGTTTGCGCAGGTGCGCGTGCCCATTGATCAGGAAGTCTTCAGGCGGACGGCTTCAATCCTGCCCGATGTGATTGGCACGCCTGCTGAGGGCTACCGCGTACGGACCGTGCGAGCGACTCCGCCGACGGTGGATGTTCTGGTGTCGGTGGATGTGTTGGACGATGAGGTCGAGGTGCTGACCCAAACGGTCGATGTCTCGGGCCGCGACGACGACGTCATGATGCAGGCCGAACTGGTGTTTGCTGACGGTGCGGCGCCGGCGGGCGATTCTGCCACTTCGGTTCGGGTGCTCGTCGTGATCGAACCAGTGATTACATCGGTCCGGTTGCCGATCGCCGTGGAATTGACTGATCTGAGAGAAGGTCTCGAGATCCCGTTTGCATCGCCGCTGACAGCGCAGGTGACGTTAAGAGGTCCGGTAGCCCTAATCTCAGAGTTGGAGGGTCCGCTGGGACCGATCCGTGTCAATCTCGGCTCATACGCTGCCGGACGGCATCAAATCGACCTGAGGTGGACTCCTCCGCAGGGGATCGAGTTGATTGACTTATCCCCAGAGCAGATGATTGTCACTCTGTCCCCTATTCCGGAGCCGGAGCTGACAGAGCCTGAAGTGGACGAATCCGAAGCCAACGGCGACTCCGAGCCGGATGTAGGTGAGGAAGAACCGGAAGATGACAACCGTGAGTGACGACATCACAAGTAGTCCGCCCCAGGTTGACGTCCGCGCTGTGCCGGGCAACGTGCTGCCGACCGTGGCCATTGTCGGTCGGCCGAATGTGGGTAAGTCGACCTTGTTTAATCGGCTCGTCAAGCGGCGACAGGCGATCGTCCGTGGAGAGCCGGGGACAACCCGAGATCGCAACTACGCGACGACGGAATGGCGCGGCCAGCATTTCTCGGTGATTGACACTGGCGGTCTGCTGGGTGAGCAACTGACAGGCCCATTCGCTGACTCGGTAGCGGAACAGGTCGAACAGGCATTGTTGGAGGCGGACGCGATCGTGCTGGTCGTAGATGTGCAGGTCGGACCGCTGCCAGCCGATGAGGATGTAGCGGCGCTGCTGAGAGAAGCGCGACAGCCGGTGACGGTCTGCGCGAACAAGGCCGACAACGACGCGTTGGCGTCAGAGGCGGCGCAGTTCTTCGGGTTGGGTCTCGGCGAGCCGGTGGCGATCTCGGCTCATCATGGGCGCTGGATTGACGATCTGCTGGACAAGGTGACTTCGGAGTTGGCGGTTGCCGAACCGCTGGAGTCAGAAGACGTCGAGTGCCGTCTGGCGATTGTCGGTCGGCCGAATGTGGGCAAGTCCTCGTTGGTGAATGCGCTGCTGCGCGATGAGCGGATGATTGTCTCGGAGGTACCGGGCACGACACGTGACGCGGTTGACACACTGCTCAGTTTCGGTGGACAGCGCGTGTCACTGGTCGATACAGCCGGAATTCGTCGGCGTGGTCGCGTGGAGCCAGGGATCGAGCGCGCCTCTGTTCGACGGGCGGGAGCGGCAGTCAAGCGGGCGGACGTTTCAGCGGTGGTGATCGATGCCAATGAAGGTGTGACGTCTCAGGACTTGCACGTGCTGGGCATGGCGTTGGATGACGGCGCCGGCATCGTGATCGTGATGAACAAATCTGATCTGGTCGACGCAGAAGACGGGATGCGAAACAGCCGCGAGCGCCAACTGGCGGGCCGGGCCCGATTCGTCAGTTGGGCGCCGATCATCTGGGTGTCGGCACTGACAGGAGGCGCCGTCGACAGTGTGGTCGCTGCTGCGTTGCACGTCGCCGAAGCTCGCCGACAGAAGGTCCCGACACCTCGCCTCAACGCCATGCTGCGGCAGGCACAGGTGGAGCGTCCTCCTGCGACCTATCGCGGTAAGCGGATTCGTTTCTACTACGGCGTACAGACGGAAAAGGCGCCGCCGGCGTTTACCTTCTTTGTCAACTATCCGGATGCGGTTCACTTCTCCTACGAGCGCTTCCTGATGGGCAGAATTCGGCGCGCATTCGGATTTGAAGGGACTCCGTTGCGCTGCGTCTTGCGCGGTCGGGAGCCGTCGCAGACTGACGACGGAGGTAGACGTCGTGGTTGAGGTGTGGGTCATTGCTGGGGTGGTTGGCTATCTCCTGGGTTCGATACCGACGGGACTGTGGATCGGCAAGTGGCGCGGCGGTGAGGATATTCGAGCCACAGGCAGCGGGCGCACAGGCGCGACGAACACGTTTCGCGCGTTGGGGATTCGCTGGTCGGTCACGGTGTTGGTCCTTGATGCGCTCAAGGGCGGGATGCCCATCCTGATCGTGATGCTGGTCTGGGATAGCCCGACCGGCGAAGTGGTTGGCGGCCTGGCTGCTGTAATCGGGCACCAGTTCCCGCTGTATGCGGGATTTCGCGGAGGGCGCGGTGCGGCAACCGCGCTGGGCGGCATGATCGCGATCATGCCGATGGGCGCGGTGTTTGCGTTGGGTACGGCGATTCCGATTCTGCTCAAGATTCGCGTCATGTCGCTGGCGACACTGACCGGCGCAACGTCGGCTGCGATAGGTATCTCACTGCTAGCCGCTTTCGGCCAGGCGCCCGATGCGTACATTGCGTACGCAGTCGGCACCTGGGTCCTGGTTTTCGTCGGACATAAGGACAATGTGGAACGGATCGCGGCCGGTACAGAGCGTGTGCTCTCGATGGGCAGGTCCGCCACATGAGGGTGATGGTTGTCGGAGCGACATCCTGGGGCTGCACGCTGGCCTCGTGCGTCGATCGAGCGGGCAATGACGCGATTGTGCTGTGTCGGTCGGACGCGGAAGCGGCCGAATTGTCGGTGGCGCGTGAACATCGGCGTCTGTTACCCGGTGTTCCGTTGCCGGAGGGGCTGGATTTCACGCACGATCCGTCCGGCGCTCCGCCCGAAGTAGTGATCTGGGCGACGCCGTCGCAACGCCTGCGCGAGAACATGCGCAATGTGCTTCCCAATCTGACTCCTGGCAACACCGTGCACGCATCCGCCGCCAAAGGATTGGAGAAGGGCTCGCACCTGCGGATGACGGAAGTGATGAGCCAGGAACTTGGGCTTGCAGGTCGGGATGATCGGGTCGGCTCGGTGTCGGGTCCCAACATTGCCCGTGAAGTGGCTCGCGGTTTGCCCGCGACAACGGTCTCGGGGTCTGCCGACGCTGAGGTCAGGGACCGAGTCCAGGCAGCCTTGAACTCGTCATCGTTTCGGGTGTACACCAATGAGGATGTGGTCGGTGTCGAACTGGGTGGGGCGTTGAAGAACGTGATTGCGATCGCCGGTGGGATCGCAGTTGGACTCGATGTGGGCGACAACGCGCGCGCCGCGTTGATGACGCGCGGCCTGTCGGAGATGGCGCGGCTTGGCGTGGCGCTTGGCGCCTCACCGTCGACATTTGCCGGACTTGCGGGGTTGGGCGACCTGTTAGCCACGGCGACCAGTCCGCGATCCCGCAACCGAACCCTGGGCGAGAAGATTGGCAGCGGGATGACGCTGTCCGAAGCGATGGCGGGCAATCCTCATGTAGTCGAGGGCGTTGAGACGACCCGAGTGGTGCTCGAAGTGGCTGAAGGGTTGGATGTCGATATGCCGTTGGCTGCGGTGGTCGGGAACGTATTGTTCAAGGACCTGGAGCCGCGACAGGCGATTCGTGTGCTGATGGAGCGAGCTCCGACGGTGGAGGGCTGATGTCAGAACCGACCGGCTACCAGGATGCGGCCGATCCCGTGGACGGCTTACGGCGAGTGATCGGCGCGTTCGCGTCCGGTCAAATCGAGCTGGAACCGGAAGATCTACATGCTGTCTCTCGGCTGCGAACCGACTCTGAAGACGTGGTGCGCGAGCAGATTGGCGAGATGGACGAGTCGGGGCGGATCGCCATTCTTGAGAGACTGCAGCAGGTAGCGGCCGACTTTGGCGGATACGACTTCACTGTCCTGTTTAGCGCAATGACTTCGGATGACGACGCCTCTGTGCGAACGCTCGCAGTCAGCGGGCTGGCGTCGTGCGAGACCGCAGGAGCGACGGTCAGCCTGTTGTCTGTGGCACGATCAGACGAAGAGGAGACGGAAGTCAGAAAGGAGGCGGTGACGGCGCTGGGTGAGGTCGCCATGCGCTTGGAGCTCGGTTGGGCGGCAAGCGAGGACGCCGATGAGGTCGTAGATGCACTGCGCGCGATTGCCGAAGATGTCAGAGAAGACGAGCAGATTCGTGCGACCGCGCTAGCGGGTGTGGGCGTCGTATCGGAGTCATGGGTGGCCGAGTTGATCGAGCTGGCATTTGAGAGTGACGCGGCGGCGCTACATCTCGGCGCGGTGCAGGCGATGGGTAGAAATGCCGACGTGTCGTGGTTGCCGTTGCTGGAGGGCTCACTGGTGGCCGAGGACGAGGATGAGCGAATTGCCGCTGTGCAGGCAATCGGCGAGATTGGCTCCGAGGACGGCGCGCCGATGCTGCTGGAGTTGTTCGACGATCCAACGGTGTCGGAGGAGCTAATCCAGGCAGCTGTCGCCGCGCTGGGCGAGATCGGCAGCGAAGAAGCCGTGGAGGAGTTGCAGCAACTCCGAACTCATCCCGACCCAACGGTGCGCGCCACGGTGCAATCGGCGCTGGAAGAAGCGACATGGCTTGATGACTTTGACGACTTGAGTGCGGCCCGTGACCCGTTTGGTTGGGCGAACGAGTAGTTCGCACTCAGGGACGGTCGATGCGGGGACGGTCGATGTGTCGTGAACTGTCAGGAGTGTTTCGCGACCCTCTGATAGATTGAAATTTGTTGATTGAATCTGACGAGGAGCAATGGCGTGCAGAGCACTAGCGAGCGCCGAAGGAGACCAGGAACGCGAAGAACGACGAAGTCGCCCAAGTCGATCCGCAAGGGGATCGCGGTCAGCGCCGGAGGCGTGGTGTGGCGGGAGGGAGAGGCTAGAAGCCAGGCTGGTGGTCAGTCTAGAGGCCAAGCTGGGGAAGTAGAGATCGTACTGGTTCAGACGCCTGCTCGACGTTGGTCGTTGCCCAAGGGCACTCCCGAGAATGGGGAGAAGTTGGACGAGACAGCGCTCCGAGAGGTGTCGGAAGAGACAGGGCTGCAGGTGGCGCTTGACGACAAGATCGGCGTCATGCGTTACTCGTTTGGTGGGGAAGAGGCGCGGATTGACAAGGCGGTCCACTTCTGGCTGATGCGGGCGACGGGTGGCTCGTTTGAGTACCACGACGACGAGCACATTGACGTGCGCTGGGTGGGGCTGGGTGACGCGATGCGGATGGTGAGCTATCGCAACACGGCGACGTTGCTTGAAGACGCGGCGGCGCTGTTGGATAGTCGAGTGGGTCCTGCGCAAGTCTGACGGGCGTCCTACCCTACGGCAGTTGCCAGCAGACTCGTAACAGGTCCGTGGGATTCGGAGTCGCGTCGTGGTCACCAGTCCGGTGGATACCGTGGCCGAGGGGAAGCTGGTGCTGCTGCGCCGCAAGCGGCTTGACGACGCACAGCTTGACTGGATCTGGCGCACGGATATCGAACTGGCGGAGCTGGATGCGGCGCCGGTCAGTCCGCTGACGTACGAGCAGTACCGCAATCAGTACGCCTGGCAGTTGCGATCAACTCAGGTGTATCGCTCGACGTTTGCCGTCGAGTCACTTGAGGAGTCTCGGCACATCGGCAATGTGATGTACTACAACACCGACTTCCAGCGGCGGGAGACGGAGCTGGGCATCCTGTTAGGCGATCGTACTTGCTGGAATGGCGGCTATGGCCGGGAAGCTGTCGGTCTGTTGCTGGACCATGTGTTCACGAACACGGCGTTGACGAGGGTCTACCTGCACACATTGGACTGGAATGTGCGAGCGCAGAAGGCATTTGCCGCGGCCGGCTTCCGGGACTGCGGACGGGTCCGTCGTGGCCAGCATCGGTTTCACCAGATGCACGTACTGCGCGAGTGGTTCTGGGATCGCGACTACCAGCGAAGAGGCATGTCAGTCGGACGATGAACACGGGAAACACCGCGTCCGGAGACGCGGTGTGTTGAGTTTCCCGTGAAGCCGGAGCGACTAGCCGCGGCTGGGAAGAACGACGACGCCGGTGCCAGGCGTGCTGACGGAGCCGTCGGCGCGAACGCCCTCGACGGACAGCTCGACGAAGTTGCGCTCGCCCTCGGTGTACTTGCGGGTCACGGAGCCACGCAGGGTGAACTTCTTCTCCTGCGCCGACTCGCGGCCCTGAGCGGCCGGGTCCATGCCGCGGTACGAGCACTGGACGCGCTTGACTTCGCCCTCGGGGCCGGCGAAACGCCAGAGCAGTTCGCCCAGGAAGGCATGCTTCAGGGCGCCGTGGACGATGATGTCGTCAAGGCCCGTGTCCTGCGCGTAGCTTGTGTCGTAATGAATCTGATAGAAGTCGCCAGAGCCCGCGGCCCACTGGACGAGCTGCTGGCTGGTCGGGTTCTTCTCGAGTTCGGGAATGCTGTCTCCTACTTCGATGTCCTCGAAGTAGATCTGGTCCGGCACTGCGTCTGACATAGTTCGTCTCCTTCAGTGAACGCTGGCAGTCTACGCGGTATCTGGCATTCGGTCGCTGACTAGTCGGCAGGTCGCGGGTAAGAAATGCCGGTGCCGCGAGAGATCGCGACGACGCGGCCATTCTGGTTGGTGTACGTGGTCTCCGACACCTGGATCAGCATTGGCACGCCCAGCGCGCCGCTCCAACGCTCGTTCAGTGAAGCGAGCGCGGTCGCGGAAGTCAGCGTGTCGCCGGCGCAGATTTGCTCGCCGGTGTACTCGATGTCGGTACCGCCGTTGAGGACCAATGGGTAGGGCGAACGGAAACCGCCGCCGCCACGGCGTCCGCCGAAGGTGGGGTCGGAGTCGGCTGGGTTGAAGATTGGGGTGCCGAGGTAGCCCGGAGGTGCCGGGAGGCTGCGGTATCCGCGCTCGCGGGCCACGTCCTCGTCGTAAAAGGCCGGGTCGACGTAGCCGACCGATCGAGCGAACATGCGCACGCTGGTCGTGGTGAGTTCGCTGACCGATTCCGGTCCCTTGACGCCGATCAGGGCGCGCATTTCGTCGGTGATGGCCGACTCAAACTGTTGATCTGCCATAAGCTCCTCCCTTGCTGGTGGTCTGGTGTTGGATTGTCAACTCTGGACGAATGGAAGTCTAGCTGCCGCTGGCGGTTGCTCCCACGATCCTGAACTTGGGTGGACGCGACGGGACGGCGAACTCCTCGCCGGTTTCCATATCGACGGCGCAGAAGTTGCCGGCCTTGAGTTCGCGCACCAGGTCTTGCCATGTCTCGATGCTGTCGGTCTCAAACCAGGTCGCGACCTTGCCGATGTCATGCACAGCATGCGAGTCGGTGCCAGCGGTGCCATTCATGCCCGAGGCGGCGGCCAGGTCGGCGGAGAAGCGGTTCTCGCGCTCCTTGCCTCGTCCGTTGAGGATTTCCAGTGCGATCACGTGATCCATGGCGTTGTTGTCGGCGGCCCGCTGGACGGCGATTTCCCAGTCCTCCGGGTTGTCCTTCCAGGCAATCTGGCGTCGGTAGGGATGGGCGAAGACGAGGACACCGCCGCGCTCGTGGACGTATTCGGCGAGTTTCTCGACACGGTGCATGCCGAAGACGTATTTTTCCATGCCCCAGGCGAGCATGTGTCCGGGGTCGGTGGATACTTCACAGCCTGGAATGATGACGATGCCGACCTCTTCAGCAATCTTCTGCACTTCGTCATGCGGCCAGAGTGCGTCATGCTCGGTAAACGAGATGGCATCTAGCCCCGCTTCCTTGGCGCGAATGGCCAGGTCCTTGGGATCGAGCACGGAATCGTGCGAGCGCGGCCAGGTGTGGTTGTGAAGATCAATCAGCATGCAGGCATCTAACTGGTGAGAGAGATCGATGGCAAGAGGCGAATGTCATGGTATCACCCCGGTTGGAGCGGCCTGGAGTGCGGTTGAGCGGGGAAGGCCATGCCCGGTAACTCCCAGTCCCCGCATGCAGGAGAAGGAGGCATCACTCAGGTTCCCGTCCCCGCCCCGAGCGGGGATCCGCTTTGGCGTGGCCAAGGCTGCTCGGATAGGCCTGGGTTAACCAGATACCTGCGACAAACATGGCCGACGGTAGGAAGCCAGGAAAGGTGCAGCCCCCCGCTCGGAGGCATGGCCGGTTGATGGGTTATGCATCGGTCTCCGAGAAGAGGGGACTGGGAGTTCGGATTTCAGAGAAACCATCTGGATGAGGCAGGCAAGAGGGGAGGGGTGATTGAGTGAATTGGGGCTGGTGCATATACTCCCTCAGAGCGCCCGACTTCGGTGGCGGGACTTGGACCAGAGTGGGAACGAGTGGGGCTGAGCCAGATGGACAATGTCCTGGAGCAGTACGGGCACCTTGGCATCCTGCTGATCTTCGCAGCGGTGTTCCCGTCGATCCCGCTGGTGGCCTCCTGGGCGATGTTCAAGTTTGGGCTCCGACCGCACCTGCCCAACGCGGTCAAGGACGATACCTACGAGTGCGGCGTCGAGACCGAGGGTCCGACGTGGGTCCAGTTCAACTTCCGCTACTACCTGGTTGCACTGATCTTCGTGCTCTTCGACGTGGAAGTGATTTTCCTGTTCCCCTTGGCGGTGGCGCTGGACTCGCTGGTCGTGACTGGCATGGTCGCGGCGCTGATTTTCATCGGCGTACTCTTCCTGGGATTGGTCTACGAGTGGCGACGGCAAGCGCTGGAGTGGCGCTGATATGACCGCACAATACGACGCAACAGCGGCGATGGAGATCGTCAATGCGAGCGCCCCGGGGTCGGCGTGCGTTGAGGATGGCGTGCTCTATCTCGAACCAGCCTCGGTGGCGGAGGCGATCGAATCCTTGCGCGACTCGGAAGAGAGCGATCTGATCTTCCTCTGCAACCTGACTGCGGTCGATCAGGAACGGCACTTTGAGGTGGTCTACCACCTGCAATCCCTTGACCTCAATCACATCCTGGCGATCAAGGCGCGGCTGACCGACCGCGAGGATCCGACGCTGCCGACGCTGACAGGCGTGTTCCACGGCGCTCACTTGCAGGAGCGTGAGGTGTACGACCTGTTTGGGATTACGTTCGAAGGTCATCCCGATTTGCGTCGGATGTTCCTTTGGGAGGGCTTTCCCGGGTATCCACTGCGCAAGGACTTTCTGCAGATGCCGGGTCAGATTCGCGCCGGCCTGCCAGGATTCCCGCATGAGAGCACCGAGAACGCCTGGCCGGTTCCAGGCAGCGTGCCTCAGCGCCCGCAACATCCAAACGATCCGCAGCCGCCGAGTGAGCTCGCGGTCGCGGATGATAGCGAGGAGTCGTCGTGACCACTGCTGACGACACCCGCTCGATGATGGACGATTCTCGTCTCGCGATGCAGGGCACCATTGAGGCGTTGGCCAGCGGCGAAGGTTCGGAGCCGGTTGTCGTCAATCTGGGTCCACAGCATCCCTCGACGCACGGTGTGTTCCGGCTCAAGGTGACGCTCGACGGTGAGATCGTTCGCGATGCGGAGATGCGCATCGGGTATCTGCATCGTTCGATGGAGAAGCTGGCCGAGGAACGCACCTACACGCAGAACATTCCCTTCACCGACCGGATCGATTACCTGGCGGCGATGTCGAACAACTTGGCCTACTGTCTGGCAGCCGAAGAGCTGCTGGGCGTTGAGGTCCCTCCACGAGCGAACGCGATCCGGGTGATGTTCGCCGAGCTACAGCGGGTGGCGTCGCATGCGATGGCGAATGGGACGTTCATCAACGACTGTGGCGCCTGGCACACTCCGCTGTTTCACATGTTCCGCGACCGCGAGCGTGTGCTGGATATGTTCGAGATGACTTGTGGCGCTCGATTGACGACGAACTACATGCGAATTGGCGGGGTGGCGTTTGACCTGCCTGATGAGCTGTTGCCGACGCTTGAACGGTTTCTGGCGGATATGCCGGAGAACATTGAAAACTACGAAGCGCTGCTGATGGAGAACGAGATTCTGCATGCACGGGCGCGTGGCGTCGGTGTGATTTCGCCGGAGATGGCGATCAACTCGTCGTTGTCGGGACCAGTGCTGCGGGCGACGGGCGTGCCCTGGGACCTGCGCAAGGCGAATCCATATAGCGGCTACGAAGACTATGAATTTGATGTGCCGGTCGGCGAGAAGGGCGACTGCTTCGATCGGTTCCTCGTGCGCATGGCTGAGGTGAAGCAGAGCTTGCGCATCCTTCGCCAGGTGATCGATAACCTGCCCGACGGTCCCTGGCTGGCGGATGTGCCATTGCATGCGCGTCCGGAGCCGGGGGAGTCGTATGCGCGTGTTGAGTCGCCGCGTGGCGAGTTGGGCTTCTACCTGGTTTCGGATGGCGGGCCGGCACCGTATCGGTTCCATTGCCGACCGCCGTCGTTGATCAATCTCTCGGCGCTGAAGGAAATGTCGATAGGCGGTACACTCGCTGACGCGATCGTGACGTTGGGTTCGATTGACATCGTGGTGGGGGAGATCGATCGATGAGTGGTCTGTCCGGCTTCAGCAGCGTGTTGGGCGCGTGGTACGACTTACGCGACCTGAACAACCTGCAGCGGTTGATCACCGAATGGATCGCCGAGTGGGGTCCGGACTGGATCGCGTCGATCGTGGCCGGTGTGCTGGGTGCGCTCGCGATACTTGGTGTGATTGGTCCGACCCTGCTGATCCTGATTTGGGTCGAACGCAAAGTGATTGCCCGATTCCAGCAGCGCTACGGACCCAATCGTGTTGGTCCGAAGGGGTTGCTGCAGCCGGTGGCAGATGCGGTCAAGCTGATTCTCAAGGAGCAGCTCGCTCCACGCTCGGCGGACAAACTGCTGTTCTTCCTGCCGCCAGTGCTGATCTTTGTGCCCGGCATCCTGGTCTGGGGCGTGCTGCCGTTCGGGCCTCGGATGTCGGTGGCCGACCTCAATGTCGGCGTGTTGTTCTTGTTGGCTGTATCGGGGACGGCTGTGCTGGTGTTGTTCATGGCCGGCTGGTCGTCGAACAACAAGTACGCGTTGTTCGGCGCGATGCGGGCTGTGGCGATGTCGATTTCATATGAAGTGCCGATGGTGTTGGCGCTGCTGACGTTGGTGGTGTTCTCGGGCACGATGTCGGTGAACGGGATTGTCGAATGGCAGCAACAGGAGGATGTGATCTTCATCCTGTTATTCCCGTTGTCGGCGGTGGCGTTCTTCTTCGCCGCCTCGGCTGAGCTGAACCGCACGCCGGCTGATATCTCGGAAGCGGAGTCGGAAATTGTGGCTGGCTATCACACTGAATATTCGGGCATGCGATTCGGCCTGTTCTATGCGGTGGAGCTGGGTAACACGCTGGTGGTGTCGGGATTCATTGCGACGTTCTTCCTTGGTGGTTGGTGGCTGTGGGGTCTGGATCAGTGGGTGCCGAGTTGGATCATCCTGTTGGCCAAGACCGGCGCCGTCTATTTCCTGTTGATCTGGACGCGCGGCACCTTGCCTCGACTGCGAGTCGATCAGTTGATGGGCTTCTGCTGGAAGGCGCTGGTGCCGGCGACGCTGTTGTTCGTCGTGGTGGCGTTTGTCGAACGCACGCTGTTGATCTCAGAAGGCTGGGACACGACGGTGGCGCTGCCGATCATGGCCGTCTTCAATATTGCGCTCACGCTTGGCGCGGTCATGTTGTTCGCTCGAGTCTCGCGTCCGGCAGCGCTGCGACGACCGGCACGGATTCGCATGGCCGGCGCCGAGATTGGCGGACTACGAGCTGCGCGGCAAGTTGCTTCCCGAACCGAGGAACCGCAGTTCCAGGTCGGTGGTGACTAGCTATGAGTGATTTTGGCTTCCACCTGGCGTTTTGGGCGCTGGCCGCGATGACCCTGGGCGGCGCGTCGATGATCCTGATTAGCCGCAACCTGATTCACGCGGTGGTCTGGCTGGTCATGTCGATGCTCGGCATCGCGGGGTTGTATCTGACGCTGTCGGCGGATTTCATCGCCGTCGTACAAGTGTTGATCTACGTCGGCGCGATTTCCGTGCTGATGTTGTTCGCGATCATGCTGACGCCGAGGGCGGAGCGGGATAACTCGCAGACCAAGATCAGCGCTCCGGCAGGTCTGGTCGTGTTGCTGGTGATGATCGCCACGATGTGGGTCGCAGTCGACACCGACTGGGGTCCAGCGCGTGACGGCGCGTTGACTGAGCAAGCGCGATTGATCGGAGAGAGCCTGATCAAGCACTACATTCTGCCGTTTGAAATTGGCGCCGTGTTGCTAACGGCCGCACTGGTCGGGGCGATCGCCCTGGCACGGCAGGACGATGAGGATGGGCCAGTCCATGCGGCGTCGTTGCAGGCCGAACTCGATGGTGAGACTTCGATTGACCCGGCTGACATCGTCGATCCGCCACTTGCTTCCGAACCTGCGGACGGTGGGACTACTTCATGACCATCGGACTTGAACACTACCTGGCGCTTGGGGCGTTGCTGTTCTGCATCGGCTTCTTCATTGCGCTGTCGAAGAAGAATGCGGTCGGAGTACTGATTGGCGTTGAGCTGATGCTGAACGCGGTCAACCTGACGCTGGTCGCGTTCTCGCGATTTGGCTCGGCCGAAGTCGCATTGTCAACACAGGTCTTTGTGGTGTTCATCATCGCCGTGGCGGCGGCGGAGGTCGCGGTTGGACTGGCGCTGGCGCTGGTCGTCTATCGCAACCGACAGACAATCTCGGTCGATCGCACGACCTTGTTGAAGGGCTGACGACGACGTGTGGGCTCCGCTGATGACCGTGCCGAATCGCTACGTCGCCGAGACGTTGCGCGAGCTGCTCTTTGCAGAGGGCGTCTCGGTGCGGTTCGTGGTTGAGCCTGATCGCCAGGATGAAGGCGACTTTGCTCCGGTGATGCTCTATGTGCCGGACTCGAAGACGCACGTGGCGCGGGAAATCCTGGGGAAGGTGTAGCGGCGTGTCCGAGACGATGTTCTGGGTCATCCTCTTCCTGCCGCTGACCGCGTTTGTGTTGGCTGGGATCTCGGCGCTTAACCAGAACCTGCAGCGTCAGATACCCGAGTGGGATCCGAGCTACCCGCGCTCCTGGAAGCCGATCGCCGATCTGTTCTGTGGGCCTCGTCTGGCCTCGACTCCGCTGATCATTGCACTCGCGGTCGCGTTCTTGCTTGCGGTCATCAACCTGATCGATTCCATCGGGCTTCGCGGCCTGCCGCTTGATATCGCTCCGCATTTGCTCTTCAGCGCCGGCGACCTCAAGGTCAACCTCGGTGTTCGGATCGACGGGCTGACTTCGGTGATGTTGGTCGTGGTGACTGGTGTGTCATTGCTGGTGCAGGTCTATTCGACCGGTTACATGGACGGCGATCACGGCTACCGCCGTTACTTCGCCTTCATGGCGCTGTTCACGACCTCGATGCTTGGGCTGGTCCTGGCCGACAACCTGTTGATGCTGTTTGCGTTCTGGGAGTTGGTCGGTCTGACCTCCTACCTGCTGATCGGCTTCTGGTTCCATCGTCCCGCGGCAGCGGCTGCGGCGAAGAAGGCATTCCTGGTCACGCGACTGGGCGACCTGGGCATGCTCGCGGCGTTGATCTTGATTTACAGCCGCACAGGCACGATGGACATCGCCGCAATCAACGCGCTGGCGGATCACGGCGCCGAAGCGGGCATGTTTGCGCTCAACGGCATGATGATCGGCCAGACAGCGATGACGCTGTTCGGTCTTGGCCTGATCGCCGGCGCAGTCGGCAAGTCGGCGCAGTTCCCGCTGCACATCTGGCTGCCGGACGCTATGGAGGGACCGACGCCGGTCTCGGCGCTAGTCCACTCGGCGACGATGGTTGCTGCCGGCGTCTACCTCTTGGCTCGGTTCTTCCCTGTCATTCACGCCTCATCAACGGCGTCCGACATGATCGCCTGGATTGGCGCTGGGACGGCCCTGGGCGCGGCAATTCTTGCGTTAGTACAAGTCGATATCAAACGTGTCCTTGCCTATTCGACGATTTCTCAGCTCGCCTACATGATGTTTGCCATCGGTGTGGGCGGTTATGCGGCTGCGGTCTTCCACCTGATGACGCACGCATTCTTCAAGGCGATGCTGTTCCTTGGCTCAGGATCGGTGAACCATTCGACGAACACCTTCGATATGCGCAAAATGGGTGGGTTGCGCTTCGCGATGCCGATTACGTTCGTCACGTTTGTCATCGGAACGCTGTCGCTTGCAGGCATCGTTCCACTTTCCGGTTTCTGGTCCAAGGACGAGATTCTGATCGAAGCATGGGACAACAACAAGGGCGTCTTTGTGCTCGGCCTGCTGGCGGCGGGACTGACCGCTGCTTACATGGTTCGCGCTGTCTACATGACGTTCTTTGGCGAGTACAAGGGTGGCGAGGAAGTGGCGCCGGGCGAGCACGGCAACGAAGATCCGTCGCATCCGCATGAATCACCGAGAAGCATGACGACTCCGCTCATCATTCTTGCCGTGATCTCGGTTGTGTCCGGATTCTTGACCTTCGGCGGCGAGTTCCAAACTTGGGTGTATGGCGCATTGCCCCATCCGCACGAAGGCAAGTTCCACTGGAGTTGGGGCATTTTCCTCGGCTCGACGGCGCTCGCGGTCGGCGCAGGTTTCGCTGCCTTCCTGTTCATGCATCATCGTGACCGCGTCCGCAGTTGGGGCGTCGGTGGGATCTGGCCGATTCCGGAGATGCAGAAGTTTGCGACCGAGCTGTTCTACCTGGATGCGCTGGGCGAGAAGGTGCTGGCCCGTCGTGTGTTCTATCGCTGGATTGCCCAGGCGTCGGCCTGGTTTGACGCCAACGTAGTCGACGGTGTGGTCAACCACGCCTGGCGACGTGGTGTGAGCGTCTCAAACACCGCCCGATTCGTCCAGAACGGATGGGTCCAGGCGGGCACATTGTCAATCGGACTCGGCGGCGTGATCATCTGGGTCGCCGTCGTGTTGTTCTAGGAGCGGTCGATGGATCCGGGCTTCCCCGTCCTTTCGCTGCTGATTTTCCTGCCCCTCCTGGGTGCATTGCTGATCGCGTTGCTCCCGGGCAAGCACACGCCGACTGAGTGGTTGGTGCAGAACGCGCCCGGCAACGCGGTCGACTATCCCAAGTGGCTCGCGCTGGGCATTTCTGCGGGCACGTTGATCATCGCCCTGGTGATGTTCATCATCTTCGACCGCTCCGTCTCGGGCTTCCAGTTTGTTGACGAGTTCGACTGGATTTCGGCTGAGGCCGTTGGCTTCAACGTCAAGTACGCGTTCGGCGTTGACGGCTTGTCGATGCCGCTGGTGTTCCTGACTGCCCTGCTGACCGTCGTGGCCGTGTTGGTGTCGTGGCGCATCGACCTGCGCACCAAGGAGTACTTCGCCTGGCTGCTCGTCCTCGAGACGTCAGTGCTCGGCGTGTTTACATCGCTCGACCTGATTTTCTTCTTCCTCTTCTGGGAGCTGGAACTGGTGCCGATGTTCCTGCTGATCTCCATCTGGGGCAGCGGCAACCGCAACTACTCGGCGCTCAAGTTCGTGCTCTATACGGTCTTCGGATCGGCCTTCATGCTGGTCGGATTCCTGGCCCTGGGCGTCGCGGCGGACACGTTCGACATCCGAGAAATCCGACAGGACGTGCTGGCCGCAGCCTTCCTGCCCGCGCCGGCGATCTTTGCCTTCATCCTGATTGCGTTCGCCATCAAGCTGCCGGTCGTGCCCTTGCATACCTGGCTGCCGGACGCGCACACCGACGCGCCAACGGCCGTGTCGGTGATGCTCGCCGGCGTGCTGCTGAAGATGGGCGGCTACGGAATTCTGCGCCTGCTCTTCACGATGATGCCGGAGGTCGGAGCGGATGCGGATCTGGCGTTGGCGATCATCGGCGCCGTCTCGATTGTCTATGGCGCGATTGTGACGATCCGGCAGACCGACTTGAAGAGATTGATCGCGTATTCGTCGGTGTCTCATATGGGCTTCGTCCTGCTTGGCGTTGCGGCGCTCGGTACGACCGGTATGAGCGGCGCGGCGATGCAACTTGTCACGCACGGCCTGATCACGGGCATGCTGTTTGTCATGGTTGGACTTGTCTACGACCGGACGCATACACGGGAAATCTCCGAGATGAAGGGTCTGATGCACCACATCCCCCTGCTGGGGATTGGCATGGTGTTTGCCGGTCTGGCTGGACTCGGGTTGCCCGCGCTGGCCGGATTCGTGGCCGAGATCACGATCTTCTTCGGTGCGTTCGCTTCGCAGACCGAGGCCGTTTCCGTTTCGCTGCTCGGCGTCCTGCTGGCGGCGGCATACATTCTTTGGGCACTGCAGCGGACCTTCTTCGGTCCCAGGGATGAGAAATGGTCTCACCTGCCCGACGCGAATCACTGGAGCGAGTTCACCATCATCGGCGCGCTGATGGCATTGATCGTGCTGTTGGGCGTCTACCCGTCGATTGTGATGGACCTGCTTGAAATGGGTGTCGAGCCGATTGTGACTGAGCTTGAAGCGGTCGTTTCGGCCGGAGCGGGAGGCGGCTGATGCTAAGCGACGTCAACCTGCTGGGCCCAGAACTCGTCCTGCTCGTCGTGGGCGGATTCCTGCTGCTCGCCGACCTGTTCCTCAAGGACCGACGTTTGCTCATGGGCGTATCGGTGGCGGCGCTTATGGGTTCGATCCTGTACTCGGCCGTGCTGCTGACCGAAGGGCACGTTGGCCAGCAGGCGTTCGACGGCGTGTTGGTCGTCGACAAGTTCGCCATCTTCTTCCAGATTCTGCTCGCGGCAGCGGCGATGGTCGCGGTGCTGGTTTCCACTGAGACCTTGCAGCGGACACCATCTCGACGCGGCGAGTACCTCGCGTTGATCCTGTTCTCGACCGCCGGTCTCCAACTCTTGGCCGGCTCGCGCGATCTGATCATGGTGTTCATTGCGCTCGAGCTGACTTCGATTTCGCAATACATCCTGGTTGGATTCCACAAGGATCGCTGGGGCTCCGAAGGCGGGCTGAAGTATCTGCTGACCGGAGCCGTGGCCTCGGCAGTGCTGCTCTACGGCATGGCGATCCTGTTGGGTCTGACGGGCTCGACGAACCTGGCCGAGATTGCCTCGTACATCGCCTGGCAAGGCGAAGGCAAGGAAGAGGCGTTGATGCTGGCTGCCGTCTTCCTGATCGCCGGGTTCGGCTTCAAAGCAGCAGTCGCTCCCTTCCAAATGTGGGCTCCCGATGCATACACGGGCGCGCCTACACCGATTGCCGCGTATCTCTCGGTCGCCTCCAAGGCGGCGGCGTTCGCCATCCTGATCCGAATCTTCTTCGAGGCACTGGGCGACGACCTGCTCGCGGAACACTGGAAGACGATCTTTGCGGCGCTGGCTACGTTGTCGATGTTTGTCGGCAACTTCTTTGCGCTGAGACAGAACAACATCAAGCGCATGCTGGCGTATTCGTCGGTGGCGCAAGCGGGCACGCTGCTGATTGGTCTGGCAGCGATCTCGGCAGATCGTGGCGAGTTGCTGGGTGCCAGCGGGATCCTCTTCTACCTCGCCGGATACACGGTGACTAACCTCGCTGCGTTCACGGTGATCATCCTGATTGCCAACCAGAACGGTGGCAGCTACGACATTCGCAAGTACGCGGGATTGGGTAAGAGGTCTCCGTGGTTGGCGTTTGTCTTGGCGTTTGCCTTGATTTCGCTGATCGGACTGCCTCCGACGGCGGTGTTCTTCGGCAAGATCTACCTGTTCGAGACGGCCGTCCAGAGCGGGCTGGCCTGGCTGGCAATCGTCGGCACAATCAACACCGTGATTTCAGCCGCATACTACCTGCGCCCGGTGAAGGCGATGTTTGTCGACTCGGCGCCTGACGAAGACGAAGAGCAGCCGATGCCGCGTCCGTCGACCAGTGTGCTGGCGACGATGGGTCTGGTCACAGCCGGAGTGCTTGTGATTGGATTACATCCAGCGCTCCTGATCAACGCCGCCGAAGCCGCTGTGGCCGCCATTTTCTCCTGATCTGAACGTTTGTGACTGCTGGTCGCCACCCCGTAGAAGTCCTGGTCGACGAAGCATTTGTCCACCGAGTTGATGTGGAAGCTCTTGAGCGTTGCGTGCAGGAGACGCTGGCCTCACGCAGACTACGGATACCTCGTGTCGTTACCGTTCGCGTGACAGATTCTCGCAGCGTGCGGACGCTCAACCGGCGGTTTCGTGGTGAGGATGTTGCGACTGACGTGCTGTCGTTCAATACCGACTTCGACGGCCTGCGGCGTCCGGATGGATCGGCGGATCTGGGTGAGATTGTGATCGCATTGCCTGTCGCTGCCCGTGGCGCCAGGGAGCGCGCGGTGTCGCTCAGCGAGGAAATTGCCTTGCTGACGGTCCACGGGACATTGCATCTGCTCGGGTTCGACCATGAAGAAGCAGAAGAGGAACAAGAGATGAAGCAGTTGGAGCGAGTGGCACTCAGGCGGGCCGGCCTGGAGTCGGCTGCTCGTGATTGACACGAATAGATAATATGTTCTATCATTCACTCAAGTGGAGAGCATTCGCTGGGGGACTGACGTGAGCGGGACTGTGCTGTACCGCAAGTGGCGACCGGCCGACTTCGATGAAGTAGTAGGCCAGGAACCCGTTGTGCGGACGTTGAAGAATGCGGTCGCCCAGGACAAGATTTCGCACGCGTACCTGTTTTGCGGCCCGCGTGGCACTGGGAAGACGACGACAGCGCGCATCCTGGCGCGAGCAATCAATGGTCGGACTGCGTCGAGCGGCGCGGCGGCACTCGGTGAGGCGGACGACCTCGGATTCGATCTTGTGGAGATAGACGCTGCCTCGAATCGTGGCATCGACGACATCAGGGAGCTACGCGAACGTGCGAACTATCGGCCAGGATCGGCGCGATTCAAGGTGTACTTGGTCGATGAAGTCCATCAGCTCACCGGCGCGGCGGCCGATGCGCTGTTGAAGACGTTGGAAGAGCCGCCTCCGCATGTGGTCTTTATCCTCGCAACCACCGATCCGGAAGCCCTGAAACCGACGATTCTGAGCCGTTGCCAGCGCTTCGATTTCCGTCGTGTCGGGGTCGACGACATGGTCTCGAGACTGCGCGCGATCGCCGAATCGGAAGGGATCGAGATTCCTGATGAAGCGCTGCGCCTGATTGCTCGTGAAGCAACCGGGTCGCTGCGCGACGGCGTCAATCTGCTCGACCAGGTGTGGGTGATGTGTGGGTCGTCGGTGGTGTTGGAGGCGGCGCAGGAGGCATTGGGACTGAGTCCTGATGCTCGGGCAATGGAACTGGCTTCTGCAGCGCTGCGCGGCAAACTCGCTGAAGGACTGGGCGTCCTTGCAGCCGTACAAGAGGATGCGATCGACTTCGGGCGATTCAAACGTCAGGTCGTGACTCATCTGCGGCACGTGCTGCTGACGCTGACAGGCGCGACCGGCACGCTGTCGTTGTCGGCGCCGGAATTGGAACGACTTGAGGAAGTCAGCAAGGGCGTTGAAGCTTCGGCCGCTGTGACGGCACTCAAGGCATTCTCAGAGGCAGATGTGCGTCGCGATCCGTATCAGCCGCTGCCGTTGGAGCTGGCGTTGGCGTCGATCGTGTACGGTCCGCCGACAGTCGAGGTCGCGATGCCGGTACAGCAGCGACCACAACGCCAGCAGCGGCAGGATGGTCAGCGTCGGCAAGGACACGCGGATGGTCAACGCCGTCAGGGACAGCCGGACGGTCAACGCCGTCAGGGTCAACGACGAGAGCAACAGTCGACCCGAAACTTGCCCCGCGCCCCAGGTCAGAGTGAGCGTGCGGCCGCAACTCCGCAGAATCAACGTCCGGCGCCTCCTCCGAGTCCAGCTCCTGCGCGCAGCGAGCCTGAATCGCAGCCGTCCCCATCGCCTTCCGGCGCTGACGGCGCGAGTGATCTGCTGGATCAGATTCGCGTAGCGTTGCGGCAACGCAACCAGGGGTTGATCGCGACGATGTTGAACGGTTCGTGCCGGATCACGGCCCAGACGGACGACTCTCTGACACTGGGATTCCTGCCGACCTATCAGCAAGTCCATATGCAGAAGGTCATCGAGGCGTTGACCGAGGTATCGGCGGCAGCGACAACGGTGCTGAAGCGCCAGATCGCCGTCCGCTGCGTGCCTCTGGACAATCCAGCTCATGCCTCCGGCAACGGTAGCCAGGGACAGCGGGGACAGCGGACACAGCAGAGTCCCCACCAATCTCAACAGGGGCAAGAGCGGCAAGAGGGGCAGCGGCCGCAACAGCAGCGCGAGAGTGTTGTGGGACGTGAAGCTCGCGCGCGGTTCGGCGCCCGGCCGTATCAGGCCAACTGAGTCGGCGATCGAGCGCGTAGACTGGAGACCCGACAGACGGCAGACATAGACGACGGACACAGACGACGGACAAGGCGAAAGGGCAGACGATGGCGAAGCGGAAGGGTGGGATGTTCCGTCCGGCGCGGTCGAGCAAGCAGCGGGGACAGGGCGTTGCGGGCGCCGGTGGCTTCTCGCCCGACATGATGCGTCGCGCCCAGGAACTGCAAACGCAATTGGCCGAGGCTCAGGATGAGCTCAAGGACGCGACCGTTGAGGCATCGGTGGGCGGCGGGGTCGTATCAGTCACCCTGGGCGGCGACCACAAGCTGCGAGAAGTCGTGATTGATCCCGATGTCGTCGATCCTGAAGACACGGAGATGTTGCAGGACCTGCTGTTGGCGGCCGTGAACGAGGCGCAAGACCGGTTGGAAGCCATGCAGCAGGAGCGGATGTCGGGTCTGACGGATGGGTTGTCGCTGCCAGGCTTGCAGTAATGCAGCGCTCGCCGGCGACCGCGCCGACGATTGCCCGCCTGATCGAGGCGTTTCATCGGCTGCCGGGCATTGGCCCCAAGAGCGCTCAGCGCTTGGCCTACCACGTCCTGCGCGCGCCGCGCGCCGAGGCTGAAGCGCTCTCCGAGGCACTGCTGGAAGTCAAGGACTCGACTCGGCTGTGTGGCGTCTGCCAGAACATCACCGATGCCGATCCTTGCGCCGTCTGCCTCGATCCGCAGCGTTCGGACTCGACGATCTGCGTGGTCGAGGAGCCGCTCGACGTGGCGGCGATTGAGCGGGCCGGGGTCCATCGAGGTCGGTATCACGTGCTGCATGGCGCGATTTCGCCGATGGATGGCGTCGGCCCCGAGGACCTGAAGGTCCGCGAACTGCTGGCGCGCCTGGGAGACGCGACAGTTGAGGAAGTCATCCTGGCAACGAATCCCAATCTCGAGGGCGAGGCGACTGCGGGTTACCTCTCCCGCGTGATCAGCGCTATGGGTGTGCGCATCACGAGAATTGCGCATGGCTTGCCGGTCGGCGCCGACGTCGAATATGCCGATGAACGAACACTGCGAGCGGCGATGACGCACCGCGTCGAAGTCGACGCGCAAGGAAGCGATCGAGGAGGCGATGACTGATGCCGCGCATCCGTCCGATTCGTACGGAGGCGATCGTATTGCGACAACGTCCCTTGGGCGATGCAGATCGGATCTGCGTGCTGTTCTCGCCGACCCGTGGACGGATTGAAGCCGTGGCCAAAGGCGTGCGCAAGCCGTTGAGCAAGCTTTCGGGGCATGTGGAGCCGCTGAGCAGAGGTCAGTTTGGACTGGCCCACGGCCGTTCGCTGGAAGTGGTCACCGATGCACAGACATTGGACTCGTGGCCGGCGTTGCATGAAGACGTGGATCGGATGACCGAGGCGCTGGCGATGGCGGAACTGGTGGATCGGTCCACCGACTTCGACGTGGCCTCAGGCGCGCTCTATCAGTTGTTGCGACACTCCCTGGACCAACTGACGACATCCTCGTCGCCGCGATCGGTTCGATGGTGGTTCGTGTTGCGATTTCTCGATCAGCAGGGCTACCGGCCTGAGCTCGATTCGTGTGTCCGCTGCCGCAACGAGGTCGGACCTGATGGAAATGGGTTCTCGGCCGTGGACGGCGGCGTGGTCTGCCCAATGTGTCATGGCGCCGGTGTCGGACAGCGACTGTCCTCGGCGGTGTTTCGATTGTTACGCTATATGAGACGTTCGTCGTGCGAATCGACAGCGCAGGTGCGAGTTGATGCAGATGCATCAGCGGAGCTTGAGCGCCACCTGCGGTTGTCGGTGGAACAGGCGCTGGACGGTCGCCTACGGTCGAGCGGATTCGCTGAGTCGCTCGCGAGGGCGGAAACGATTGGTCGGAGCGCGGCGTCAAGCGCCACTGAGAGAATGCAGGAGGAGCAGAAACATGCCGCTATATGAGTATCTGTGTGAAGAGTGCGCAGGCATTTTCGAGGTAGTGCGACCGATCCGCGAAGCGCCGGAACCGCAACCCTGCCCGGAGTGTGACGAAGAGTGCGAGCGGGTCATGCCGTCGTCATTCTCGGCCTTTGTGATGCGTCAGGGCTACCCACGTCGAATTCCCGACAAGGGCACGTACTGGCACCTTGGTCAGGAAGTGACCTACCTGCCCAAGAAGGCGCGCCCCTACGAGCACCCGCAGGTGACGAAGCAGCGCGAGCAGGAGCCGATGGCTGCGCAGGACTACACCGACCTGGTCGATCGGAAGATCAACGAGCGTCGCTTGGCGCGCGAGGATCGGCGCAAGGAACGGGAGCTGAAGCGGGATCGCATGGCGGCGAAGGCGCCCGAGCGCAAGCCGCTGCCGCAGCCTGTCAAGCGCGACTAACTCGCGCTCAATCCGTCATTTCCGCGGATCCGAAGCGAGTGGCAGTCAGAAGTCGCGCTGGGTGACGAACTCGGCGATGGCGGTGAGTTGTTCGCGCGGGCCGCTGGTCGGTGCGGATTGCAGCGCTGCGAGACCCCGGTCTCGCCATTCCTCGACCGTTTCCATGCAACGTTCGACGATGGACTCCTGACGCGCTGCATCGAGTGCCGCGTCAAGAAACTCGGCGCGATCGGCGTCATCCTTTGAGTCCAGGAATCTGTTGATCGGGTTGTTCTCGGGATCGTCCTCCATCAGGACGATGGCCGGCAGTGTCAGCGTGCCGGCCGAGAGGTCGCCGCCGACGGGCTTGCCCAGTTGCTCTTCAGTGCCGCAGAAGTCCAGGATGTCGTCGACGATCTGGAAGGCCATACCAATCGAGCGTCCGTACTCGCGCAGCGAATTGATGGTCTGCGCGTCGCAGGCGGACATCATCGCTCCGCCTGCTCCGGCGGTCGCGAATAGCGAAGCCGTCTTGCCATGAATGCGGCGGTAGTAGTCGCGCATGGTGCCGGAGTCGGCGTCGAACGCGGAGACATCCTGGGCCAACTCACCTTTGGCCATGACCATCAGCGTGTCTGCGAAGAGACGAATGACGCCGATGTGTCCGGTCCGCGCAACCAGTTCGGCGGCGTGGGCGAACATGTAGTCGCCGAGCATCACCGAGGCGGGGTTGCCAAAGGTGGCGTTGGCCGTGATGTGGCCGCGCCGGGTGTCGGAGTCGTCAATCACGTCGTCGTGGACGAGGGTGGCAGTGTGCAGCAGCTCGATTGATGCGGCGAGGGGAATCTGGGTGTCGGCGTCATAGTCGCCAAAGCCACCGCAAAGCAGGGAGATGGCAGGCCGAAGTCGCTTGCCACCGCGGGACAAGACCTGGTTGAGCATCGCCTCAAGGGGCATGAAGTCGGATTGGGCGACGATGGAAAGCGTGTCTTCGACGATGGCCAGATCGTCGGCAATGGGTTCATAGAGTCGGTCGAGGGAGGTCATCGCGGATCAGGTTACCCCGCGTTCAACACATGAGCTGTGACTGACTCCTCCCATCGCACAAAACGCTCTTTCCCAACTGGGTAGAAGTCCAAGGAGGCACGGTACGCCGTATGGGACCCCGCTCTCGCGGGGAAACCGGAACAGTTGTTGCAGATGATCTGGGACGTGTTCATATGAATGCCAAGAACTACTGCATGGCTAGGGCGTGTTCACATCAGCCATCTGCTTAGTCAGCATGCCGTCATTGCCGCGCTTGTCGCGGCAATCTCGCCGAGTTGTACACGGACAGTGGCGCTGAATGCAGCGAGATACCCGCGGCGAGCGCGGGTATGACGGATGTCTCAGCAGGTTTGACGGGAACTTCTGGACTGAACGGTCCCATGTCAACACGCCCTAGTCCGGATTCCCCGCTCTCCACCGGCCGACCTGTGTTGCGCTCGTTCGTCAAACAACACACCTTGTGAACAGCGCCTAGTCGAGACGGAACAAACTGGTGGCACTTAGGGCCATCCGCTGGGAGAGAATATCGAGTGGCTCGTTACGGACCTCGGATATCAGTTCGGCCGTATGCCGGACGTTTGCCGGCTCGTTGCGTTTGCCCCGGCGTGGTTGGGGGCTGAGGTAGGGGCAGTCGGTCTCGATGACGATGGCTTCGAGGGGCAGGCTTGCGGCTGCTTCTCGGAGGGCATTGTTCTTTGGATATGTGACTGGGCCAGCGAACGAGATCATGAAGCCTAACTCGACATAACGTTGTGCTAGCTTGACATCTCCGGAGAAGCAGTGGATGACTCCGATTGGGAGTTCACGGGTTCGGCGGTTCGCCCATTCGAGGAGGACGCCGTAGCACTCTTCGTGGGCGTCGCGGGAGTGGATGACGACGGGTAAGTTGAGGTCGTCGGCCAGGGCGAGTTGGGCTTCGAAGGCTCGGTACTGATCGTCGTGCGGTGACAGGTTTCGGTAGAAATCGAGGCCGATCTCTCCGATGGCGACGACCTTCTCGTGTTTGGCCATGGTGCGGAAATCCGACTCGATCTCGGTGTTCCAGTCCTTGGCGTCGTGGGGATGAACGCCGAGTGTTGCCCAGACGTGTTCGTACTGCTCCGCGACCTTCAGCGCATTGCGGCTGTCTTCGAGGGAGCAACCGATCGTGACGATCCGGCTGACACCGGCCTCGGCCGCTCGGTCCATGACATCGGGCAAGTCGTCGCCGATCCAGGGGTCGTGGAGGTGGGCGTGTGTGTCGAAGAGCATTGTCGACTCCATGCATTCATCGGCGACCCGAGCGGGGACCCGCTCGGAGGCGGGGACGGGAAGGAGTAGTACTACGTACCCAGGCGCGCTTCTTCTTCCTCGACGATTGAGACGTCGAGTTTCCTAAAGAGCGGCTTGGGCTGTTGCAGTGGGTCACCGGGACGCAGGGCGTGCATTTGCCAGCCGAGGTCGTTGATCGTGCCAGGAGTGTTGAGCATTTCGTGGAGTCGCTGGCAACTGAACGGCAGGTAAGGCGCGAGGGCAGTGCGCAGCGCGGCGATCACGCTGAGTGCGGTGTAGAGGCTGCGTGCTGCGGCCTGCTTATCAGTCTTGACGGCCTGCCAGGGGGCAGTCTGGTCGAGGTAGCGGTTGGTCTCCTGCGCCAGCGCGAAGGCCTGTTGGATGCCCTGTCGCAGATGGACGCCTTCGATTGACTGGCCGACCTGCTCGAGCCCGGACTGGGCGCGGTCGAGCATGCGTGTGGCATCGCGGTCGAGCGGCCCCGGGTCGGGCACCTGACCGTCGAAGTGTCGGTTGATCAGCGAGAGCACGCGATTGACCAGGTTGCCCCAGGTGGCGACGAGCTCGTCGTTGTTGCGACGGTGGAACTCGCCCCAGGAGAAATCAGAGTCGGCGGTCTCGGGCATCTGAGCCGCAAGCGCGTACCGCAACGGATCGGGGTCGTAGCGGGTGAGATAGTCGTTGACCCACACCGCCCAGCGCTGGGAGGTGCTGGCCTTCGAGCCGCTCATCGTGATGTACTGGTTAGCGGGCACATCGTAGGGCAGGTTGTAACCGCCGGCGCCAAGCAAAATGGCGGGCCAGATGATCGTGTGGAAGGGAACGTTGTCCTTGCCGATGAAGTTGTAGATCCGCGCGTCATCCGACTGCCAGAAGTCGCGCCACGATTCCGGATCACCGTTGGTCTTGGCCCACTCGACGGTTGCCGAGAGGTAGCCGATCACCGCCTCGAACCAGACGTAGATGCGCTTGTCGTCCCAACCATCGAGCGGGACCGGGACGCCCCAGTCGATGTCGCGGGTGATGGCGCGGTCCTGGAGGCCTTCACGCAGCATGCCGCGTGAGAAGTTGATCACGTGAGTGCGCCAGAAGTCCTTGTCGTCGTCGAGCCACTCCTGCAGCTGGTCCTCGAATGCGGTGAGTCGGAGGAAGTAGTGTTCGGAGCTGCGCAGTTCGGGCGTAGCGCCGGTGTTGCGCGAGCGAGGGTTGATCAGGTCGACGGCGTCGAGTTGCCGTCCGCAGGTGTCGCACTGGTCGCCGCGAGCTCGCGGTTCGTTGCAGTGCGGGCATTCACCTTCGATGTAGCGGTCAGGCAGGAAGCGCCGAGCCTCGGGGTCGTAGAACAGGTCCTGCGTCTGTTTGAACAGATAGTCATGCTCGAGCAGGGCGTTGAAGAGGCCATGGGTGACTTCGCGATGGTTGTCGGTCATGGTCGTGGTGAACGTGTCGAAGGTGATGCCCATCCCCTCCCACGTGTCGAGGATCGACTGGTGAAACTCCTCAACGACCTCAACCGGTGTGCGGCCCTCATCGTCGGCGCGGACGGTGATTGGTGTGCCGTGTGTGTCGGAGCCGGAGACCATAGCGACGCGGTTGCCGCGGATGCGGTGATAGCGGGCGAAGATGTCGGCGGGCAGGTAGGCTCCGCCAAGCTGACCGTGGTGAATCGGGCCGTTGGCGTAAGGCCAGGCCACGCAGACGAGAATGTTGTCGCTCATGGTTGCTTGCTGGGAGTCGGTTTCAGGTTGCTGGAGTGTCAGTTTGATTGTCAATTTCTAGGGTACGCGCTGTTTCGGTTTGGAACGTCAACGGTCTTGGGCGAACGGCCACAGCGCGTAAACGTCGCGTCGCGGGCGGCCGGACTGCTGAGCGACGAACTTTGCTGCCTTTGCTCTCGACGCACCCTGTGCTGCAGCGTCGGCGAGGGCGTCGGCGATCTCGGAGTCCGTCCAGAGACGTGTCGCTCCTGGCGGTGGGGTGATCAAGATGGTGAACTCGCCCCTCGGCAGGGAGAATTCCTCGATGGCATCCCCAGGAGAGCCGCGCCAGATCTGTTCGTGCAGTTTGGTCAGTTCGCGTCCGACAACGAGGTGGGCGTCGGGCATGACCTCGGCGATGTCCCTGAGCGTGTCGAGCATGCGGCGCGGTGACTCGAAGATGATGGTCCCAGTTGTTCGCTCGGCGACCTGTTGGAGTTCGGCACGTCGCTCTCCAGTCTTGCGGGGCAGAAAGCCGTGCAAGTAGACGCCGGATGAGGCGGCACCGCTCACCGACCACAGAGCGATTGACGCTGCTGGTCCGGGAATGGGAACGATCTGGATTTCGGCCTCGACCGCAACCCCAATCAGGTTCCTACCTGGATCGGAGACGCCAGGCGTGCCGGCATCGGAGACCAGGGCTACGGATTGCCCTTTGTGCATTCGCTCGACCAGTCGCTGCGCGTCGTGACCACGGTCGTGATAGGGGATAACTTGCGTGTCAATCTCGAAGTGACGCAGCAAGGTTCGAGCGACGGGGACGTGTTCGGCTGCGATCAGGTCGACTTCTCCGAGGACTCTGATCGCGCGAAGGGTGATGTCTTCGAGGTTGCCAATTGGCGTGGCGATGACATAGAGGCGGCCTGGATCGTTACTCATGTGGGACACTCTAGGAGTCTTGCTGGAACTCTTGTCCCTTGGGCTGCTGCCCCCCTTCTGCCTTCGGCATCTCTTCCCTGCATGGGATGGCGAGGGGTTCTGAGTGGTTGTTTACGACATTCGGAGCGA
Organism: Dehalococcoidia bacterium; assembly: GCA_964291515.2. GTDB lineage: Bacteria > Chloroflexota > Dehalococcoidia > Bin125 > Bin125 > Bin125. Next base: position 1,383,154 of record OZ219805.1, on the reverse strand, counting down.
GGGTCGAGTATCTTATGCTCACCGATGAAGGCAGGACAGGCGGTAGGTAACGTGCTTGTTTGCACGGGACACTGGCGTACAACCAGATGAGCGCGGCCATGTGCCGCGCTCAAGCGTTTAAGCGCCCAACCGACAGTCCGGCGCAGCAGCAAAGGGGAGACAGATGACCACGTTGACGCATCACGAACCGCTGACTCCCGGACAAGAGCTGGTGCAGGGCGCCTACGAATCGGGGATTGAGCCGATGCCGCAGCCGCGACGCAAGTCGCTGCAGGAGGCGTACGGCTTCGACGATGTGGCGATTGTGCCCGGTGCGGTGACGATCAATCCCGAGCTGACGGATGTATCGACGGTGCTGGCTGGTCAGCATCTGCAGATTCCAATCCTGGCGTCAGCAATGGACGCGGTGGTTGATCCGCATTTCGCGATCGAAGTTGGCCGGCATGGCGGTATGGCCGTGCTCAACCTTGAGGGTTTGCAGTGCCGCTTTGATGATCCGGCGGAAGTGCTGCACGAGGTCGCGGGAAGCGACACGGAAACTGCGACGGAGATTCTGCAGCGTGCGTACACCACTCCGATTCGCGATGAGCTGATCGGCCTTCGCGTCCAGGAGATCAGGGATGGCGGCGTGGCTGCAGCGGTATCGGTGACTCCGCCGAACGCGAAGCGCCTGGCTTCCGCGATCAAGGCAGCAGCGCCGGATGTCTTCGTTGTCCAATCGACAGTCACGACGGCGCGTCACTATTCGCGTTCTGAGCGTGGATTGATCCTGCGCGAACTGATCAGCGAGATGGAGATCCCCACGCTGGTCGGGAACACGGTCGGGTTTGAGGCGTCGATTGAGTTGATGGAAGAGGGGATCGCCGGCTTGTTGGTCGGCGTAGGACCGGGAGCGGCCTGCACGTCACGCGAGGTGCTGGGGATTGGCGTGCCGCAGGTGTCGGCGACGATCGAGTGCGCGTACGCGCGCGATGTCTACTACGAGCGCACAGGACGCTACGTGCCGATCATCACAGACGGCGGCATCCGCACGGGCGGGGACTTCTGTAAGGCGCTGGTCTCTGGCGCGGACGCAGTGATGATCGGTTCACCATTCGCCGGCGCTCTCGAGGCGCCTGGTCAGGGATTCCACTGGGGCATGGCGACGCCGCACGCGGAGCTGCCGCGCGGCGTCCGCGTGCATGTCGGTCAGCACACGACGCTGGATCGGCTGCTGTTTGGTCCAACTTCGAGGACGGATGGCACGGAGAATCTGATTGGTGCGTTGCGGACTTGCATGGGCAGTGTCGGCGCGGAGACGATACGTGATCTGCAGCAGACCGAGATGGTGATTGCTCCGGCGATCAAGACCGAGGGCAAGCGGTATCAGATGATGCGGGACTAGGCGCTTAGATCGCTTCGTAGAAGAGGTCGAGCAGGCGTCGTGTGTGTCGGTGTTGCCAGCCTCCACGGTCCTGGTTCATGACGTAGCCCCAGCCGACCTTGGCGTCGGGATCGGCGAAGGCCAGGGAGCCTCCTCCGCCGAAGTGGCCGAAAGTGCGCGGGTTTGGTCCAAGTGGACGCTCGGCCATGGTGAGCTGGAATCCTGAGCCGAACCGGGTGGGACGGCCAAGGATGCGGTCGATGCCGTAGACCTGCTCGGCCGACATCTGATCGATGGTCTCGGGATTGAGGATGTGGTGGCCGTCGAGCTGGCCGTCGGTTGCCAGAGCGCCAAAGAGTCGAGCCAGACCCCTGGCGGCTCCGTGGCCTGTGGTTGATGGGAACTCGGCGGCTCGGTACTCGCGGGTGTTTTGCGATCCCGGTCCGCTGGGAATCTGTGGCGGATTGCGGCCACCCAGCGTTTGCAGCGCGTTGGGCGGCGCGCGACGGAAGTCGGGCGGTTGTTGGATGGGCAGCATGTCGGCGGTACGGATGTCGTGTTCGGGTTTGGTGCCGAAGTGGAAGTCGAGCTCGATTGGCTGGCTGAGGTCGGTTTGCAGGTGCTCTCCGATTGACCGACCAGTGATGCGGCGGATCACTTCGCCGATTAGGAAGCCCTGCGTGTTGGAGTGATAGCCGTGGCCCTTGCCCGGCGTCCACCACGGCTCCTGCTCGGCGAGGGCGGAGGTCATGAGATCCCAATCGAGGAATGCTCCGGGCGGCAGCGGCCGACGGATGGCGGCCAGGCCGCTCTCGTGCGTCAGGAGCCAGCGGACCGGGATGTCGGCTTTGCCGTTCTGGGCAAACTCCGGCCAGTAGTCGGCAACTCGGCGGTCAATGTCGAGTTCGCCACGCTCCGCCATTCGCCAGGCGAGGATGGCGCAGATTGCTTTTCCGACCGAGTAGCAGCAGACGATGGTGTCATCAGCCCAGGGTTTGGTGTGGTTGGCGTCGGTCCAGCCTCCGTAAATGTCGATGACCAGTTCTCCGTTGAGGGAGACGGCGAGCGCGGCTCCGGTTTCGGAGCGATCGACGAAGTTCTGTTGGAATTGCTCTTTGACAGTGGAGAAACGTGGGTTGCAGAACCCTTGCACGGGTGCGTCGGCGGGCGACGGGAGTTGGTCGGCTGGGGTGGTCATCCGGCGATGATACGGATCGCACGCGGTCGTTGAGAGACGTCGTCAAGGACAGTGATGTCGGCGTTGGGCAGCATCTGGCGTGCAGCGTCGGCGATGGCCGACTCCTGCCCTGGATCGACTTCGAGCACGGCGACGCCGTTGGGATGCAGTCTCGACGGGAGCTGCGTGATCAGTCGCAGAATCAGTTCCGTGCCTCGAGTTCCGGGTGTCAGTGCGACGCGCGGCTCATGCTCGGCGACCTCTGGTTCAAGTTCGCTGAGGCGTTCTTCGGGGATGTAGGGAAGATTGGCGACCACGCAGTGGAAGGGACCCGGCAGCGGCGTCAGCAGGTCGCCCTGGACGAATGAAGCGTTGGGTCGTCGCAGAATCCGCTGGGCATTCTCACGGGCGACGAGGAGGGCGTCGCGTGAGACGTCGCTGCAGATGAGATTGATGCCGCGGCGGTGCTTGGCGAGTGCAATACCAACGGCGCCTGATCCGGCGCCAACGTCGGCGACGTCTGCCGTGCGGATTCTCGCTTGGCGCATGTGGTCGAGGGCTGCGTCCACGAGAAGCTCTGACTCGGGCCGGGGAATCAGCACGTCTGGGGTCACGCGGAACTCGAGACGATAGAACTCACGAGTGCCGGTGATGTAGGCCAGCGGCGTGCGTGTGGTTCGCTCCGCGACGGCAGATTCAAATCGATGCTTGGCGGCAGGATCGATCTCATCCGTCAGCGACGCATAGAGCTGGGCGCGTGAGAGTCCGGTGGCGTGTCTGAGCAGCACTTCGGCCTCGAAGCGAGCGTCGTCGATCTTGGCCATTTCCAGTGCGGAGGCACCTGCCAGCCAGACATCTCGGAGCATCGCAGGGGTTGCCGGAGTAGTCATGCGGACGCTTCCGCGAGCAGCCGCGCTTCCTCGGCAGTGGCGGCGGCGTCGATCAGGGGGTCGAGATTGCCTTCGAGCATGCCGTCGAGGTCGTGGCGGGTCAGGCCGATGCGGTGATCGGTGACTCGGTTCTCGGGAAAATTGTACGTGCGAATCTTCTCTGAACGATCTCCCGAGCCGACCTGCGAGCGGCGGAAATCGGCGCGTTCTTGATCGGCGGCCATGCGCTGTTGCTCATACAGCCGGGCACGCAGTACCGACATCGCCTTGATCTTGTTCTTGAGCTGCGAGCGCTCGTCGGTGCAGGTCACGACGATGCCGCTCGGTTCGTGGGTGAGCCGGACGCCGGTCTGAACCTTGTTGACGTTCTGACCGCCCGCACCGCCGGAGTGGAACAGGTCGAGGCGGATTTCCGCCTCGTCGAGGTCGACATCGACGGCTTCTGCCTCAGGCATCACGGCGACCGTGGCGGTCGAGGTGTGGATTCGTCCCTGCGCTTCGGTTTCGGGGACGCGTTGGACTCGATGGACGCCGGATTCGTATTTGAGTCGGGAGAATGCGCCGTCGCCGTCAATCTGACAGATGACTTCCTTGAAACCACCTTTGGCGTTCTCGGACATGCTGAGCAGGTCAGTGTGCCAACGGCGTCCCTCCGCATAGCGGACATAGGCGCGATACAGGTCGGCAGCCCAGAGACCGGCTTCATCGCCGCCTGCGCCTGCACGAATCTCGACGATTACATTGCGCTCATCGTTCGGATCTCGCGGCAGCAGTGCTCGCTTGGCGTCTTCCTCGAGCTGTTCAATCTCTTCGCGAAGCTCGGTGGCTTCCATCTGCGCGAACTCGCGCATTTCGTCGTCTTCAGCCTCTTCGAGCACCTCGCGGGCCTGCTGCAGTTGGTTCGAGGCGGTGCGGTAACGATGCAACAGGTTGATCTTCTCCTGCAGAGACGAATGCTCCCTGGCCAAGGTTTGCAGGCGAGCCGGGTTGTTGGAGGTGGCCGGGTCGGCCATCTCCTGCTCGATCTCATTGAAGCGCGTGGCGACATCCTCGAGTCGAGCCCACATCGGCGCACTGTCGGACGGTGCTGTGACGGCCATGATGATCCTCAGTCCTGCGCCTGATTATATGGAAGGTCGGGCGAATCTCCGCCGAAGATCTGTTCGAAGTCGGCCGAAACCTCGTCTAGCATCTCGTCCAGCAGTTGGTCCATCAAGCTATCGGCGAGGACATCCAGATTGACTTGCCACTGTTCGGACGACTGGAGGTCGCGGACGGTGACCCGTTGTTCGGCGAGGTCTCGTGCGCCGGCGATCACGGCGAGCCCGGCTCCGGAGCGGTTTGCCTGCCGGAGTTGAGCCTTGAGTGATCGGCCGCCAAAGGCCAACGTTGCGCCGATCCCGGCGCTGCGAAGCTCACCGGCGATGCGTGAGGCGGCAACGTCGGAACCCTCGCCGAGCGCGGCGATAAAGACATCGATGCCACTCGACGTCTCCGGGGCGAGGCCCTGCTCTCGCAAGTGGTGCGACATTCGTTCGAGGCCCATGCCGAAGCCGATTCCCGGCGTTGGCGGCCCGCCGATCTGTTCGATCAGCCCGTCGTATCGCCCTCCGGCGAGCACGGTGACCTGGGAACCTTCGACTTGCGCCGGGACGATTTCGAACACGGTATGCGTGTAGTAGTCGAGTCCGCGGACCAGGTTGGGCCGCTCCTCGTACGGAATTCCGAGCGCTTCCAGGTGTGACTTGACTGCTTCGTAGTACGCCTGTGACTCGGGTCGTAGGTGGTCGGTAATCAGCGGCGCGTCGGCCTGGAAGGGCCTGGTGCGCTCGTCCTTACTGTCCAACAGGCGCATTGGAGCGCGATCCCAGCGGCCCCGGTCGTCTGGCGCGATTTGATTGAGGTGTGGCTCGAAGTGGGCCTTGAGCAGCGGCACGTAAGCCTGGCGATCTTTGACATCGCCGATGCTGTTGAGCAGAATCTTGAGCTCGGAGAGGCCGAGCGACTGTGCGATGCGCCAGCCGAGGTCGATGACCTCGGCGTCGAGCGCCGCGTCGCGAACGCCGATGGCTTCGACGCCAAACTGCGTGTGTTGCCGAAATCGTCCGGCCTGCGGTCGTTCATAGCGGAAGATTGGCAAGTGATAGGCGAGCTTGACCGGCTGGATCAGATTTGCCATGCCGTGCTGCAGGTATGCCCGACAGACCGAGGCAGTGCCTTCTGGACGGAGCGCGAGGCGATCGCCCCCGCGATCGTCGAAGATGTACATCTCTTTCTCGACGATGTCGGTACCCTCGCCGACCCCGCGAGCAAAGAGTTCGGCGTGTTCAAACGTAGGCGGCTCGATGAACCCGAATCCTGCCAGGCGCGCTTCTTCCTCGGCATGCGAGAGGATGTGACTGTGGATGGCATAGTCATCGGGCAACAGGTCGCGCGTGCCCCTGGGCGTCTGGAACTGACGGGTCGGTGGTTTACTCATCGTTGATCCTCAGGCCTCATCGTACAGACGGGTTGTCGTTTCGAGTGTTGGTCATCAAACGCTCTCAGATACACGCTGGTGAGGGCGTTGGCTTTTGTATGATCGATCCATGGCGACCCAGACCGTTCCCGCCGAAGTAGTCGATCTGACCAAGCACCCCACGCTCGACGTGTTGGTTGACGTGCTGGAGCAGTACCTGCCACCTGTCGACCGCGACCAGGTCATGGCGGCCTACGAGTACGCGCGTGAGAAGCACGAGGGCCACCAGCGGCGCTCGGGACATCCCTACATCGAGCATCCGTTGGCTGCGGCGGTCACCTGTGCGGAGTTGCAACTTGATGTGCCGGCGCTGCAGGCGGCGCTGCTGCACGATGTGATGGAAGACTGTGGCGTGACGCGCTCGCAGTTGGTGACTGAGTTTGGCGTCGACGTGGCGAAACTGGTGGACGGCGCGACCAAGCTCTCTGCGCTGCAATTGCCACGGATCACGGGGACGATCGACCGCGATGTCCAGGCCGAGAACCTGCGCAAGATGTTCGTTGCGATGGCCGACGACGTGCGCGTTGTAATCGTCAAGTTGGCCGACCGACTGCACAACATGCGCACGCTCGACGCGATGCGACCGGAGAAGCAGGTGCAGATCTCGCGCGAGACGATGGAGATCTACGCGCCGCTGGCCGCGCGTCTGGGCATCTGGCAGATCCGGGCGCAACTTGAAGATCTGTCATTCAAGTACCTCGAGCCTGAGGACTATCGACGCATATCCAAACTCGTCGCGTCACGACGGCAGACGCGAGAGCGGTACCTGGACCAGATTCGCGTGCAGTTGGAGAACGCGCTGGAGGCTGCGGGTCTTAGCGCGCAAGTGCGAGGCCGCGTCAAGCATCTGTATTCAATCCACGAAAAGATCAAGAAGTACTCCGCGCAAGGCAAGTCGTTTGACGACATCTACGATCTGTTGGCATTGCGCGTGCTGACGGACACCACGAGCGACTGCTACGCCGTGTTGGGCGTGGTGCATGGGCTCTGGCGTCCACTTCCGGGAGAGTTCGACGACTACATCGCGAGTCCGCGACCGAGCGGCTATCAGTCGCTGCATACGACGGCGTTCTGGTCGTCATCGCACGCGGTTGAAGTCCAGATTCGCACGCAGCAGATGGATCAGGAAGCCGAATACGGTGTCGCGGTGCATTGGGCGTACAAGGAAAATCGCAACAACGCGATGAATGATCGCGAGCGGATTTCTTGGCTGCGCCAGTTGGTGGAGTGGCAAGGCGAGTTGGCGGGTGCGGACGATTTTCTCGAGACACTGCGCTCCGATGTCTTCCACGATCAGGTGTTTGTGCATACTCCCAAGGGAGAGATTCTGGCGCTGCGGTCGGGCGCGACACCGCTTGATTTCGCCTTCCGGATTCACACCGACGTCGGCAACCAGTGCGTTGGGGCGAAAGTCAACGGTCGCCTGGCGCGTCTGTCGACGCCGCTGGAGAACGGCGATGTGGTGGAGATTGTCACCAGCCGGACCGCCCGCGGACCCAGTCGCGACTGGCTCAATCCGGCGCTTGGCTACGTGACGACGCAGCATGCGCGGACCAAGATTCGCCAGTGGTTCAATCGACAGGCGCGGACCGAGAACATCGCGCGAGGTCGAGACGAGTTAGAGCGAGAATTGCGGCGTCTGAGTCTGAAGCTGGCCAAGGTTGAATCGGAAGTGACCGAAGCGACGCGAGCGCGAAGTCTGGAAGACGCCCTGGCCCTGATCGGCGCGGGCGACATGACGGCGCACGCTGTGGCGCTCAAGGTGGCGTCAGCGGATGAAGAGGAGCTTCCGGCGAAGCCCGAAGTTGAAGTAGTGGAGACGCCGGCGACTCCCAGCGCAGACGCGGTACACGTCCTGGGTGGTTCGAACATGCTCACCCGCCTGGCGCCATGTTGCTCGCCCCAGGTTGGCGAGGACATCACGGGCTTCATCACGCGCAGCCGAGGTGTGACGATTCATCGCAGCGAATGTCCGAATATCTTGTCGGTCGGCGGGGACGACCGTGTCGTCCCGGTGCGCTGGAACACCTTCCGCGGACTGACCGAAGCGCGGCTGAAGATCATGGGCTGGGATCGAGTTGGCCTCGCACGAGACGTCGCGGCGATCTGCGCCGATGAGAATGTGAACATGGTCTCATTCGTGACCGGCGAACCGGATCGAGGCGCTGTGACGCTGACCTTCACCGTCGAGGCGAACGGTCTACGTCAGCTACAACGGGTGATGTCGAAGCTCGACGGCGTCCATGGCGTGATGAGCGTCGAGCGAGACTACTGAGCAACCGATCCTACGGTTTGAGGGCAGCGACCAAACGGTCGATGTCGGATTGCGGCGTATAGAAGTGCGGCGATGCTCGCAGCCGGCCGAATCGCACGGCCGTGATGATGCCGGATTCTTGCAGCCGTTCCCAGATTTCGTCGACGGTCTCGCGTTCCAGAAGCTCCTCGGGCGGGTCGAAAATGACGATACCGCTTCGCTCGGATTCGCCTCGCGGTGAGAAGACACGACAACCTGCATCGGTGAGCGCGTCGCAGAGGTAGGCGGTCACCGCTTCGAGTTGGGCCCAGACGTTGTCGATGCCGATGTTGAGCAGGTGCCTGATTGAGGCGCGCAGACCGAGCATCGTTGCCGTCGGCGTGGCTCCGGGCTCGAAGCGCGAGGCGGTCGGAGAGAGGATCAGTTCTTCGTTGCCTGCGCCCAGGCCACCGTCCATGCTGTTCGCGCCGAGCACCGGCGGGATCAGTCCGTCGATGATCTCTTCGCGGATGTAGAGGATGCCTGAACCGGTTGGTCCGAGCAGCCACTTGTGGCCGCCGGCCGCGAGAATGTCGACATCGTCGTCGGCCACGTTGACCGGCAATGCGCCTGCTGACTGGATGGCGTCGACTGAGAGCAGTCCGCCGACGGCGTGGACAGCGTCGGCGATGGGTCGCAGATTGGAGCGGAACCCGCTGCCCCACTGAACATGCGAGATTCCGACGAGCCTGGTTCGCGGGGACACGGCGGAGATGATGTCTTCAGTGGGGATCCTGCCGTCGTCCTGCTGCACGACGACATCGAGTTCGATGCCGCGCTGCTGCAGCGAGTTGTAAAAGTGACGGTTCGAGGGATACTCGGCGTCGGTGACGAGAATGCGGTCGCCATCCTGCAGACTCAGGGCGCCGGCCGAAACCGACACTCCGGTCGCGGTGTTGGGCACAAACGCGATCTCGTTGGGGCTGCGCGCGCCGATCAGCTCCGCCGAGATCTGACGGAAGTCGATCATGTCGTCCATCCAGGTCGAGCCGAAATATCCAGACCTTCCCGCCTGGTCGGCGTAGTCGTGGACAGCCTGGGCGACATCAGCCGGCAGCGGCGACACACCGGCGTGATTGAAAAAGGCGAGGCCGCTGTCGAGCACGGGATACATGTTGTCGGTCATCGTTCATCCTCCACCGCAGCGAGTCTAATGAGGTTTCGTCGATTCGGGGGAATTGCTTGCGTTCCTGAGAATACGTGTTCTATAGTCATTGTGCACGAGAGAACACTAGTTCCGTAAATGTGTTCTATAGCAAACACCGGGAGGTCGCTCATGCATACGCGAGTCAACGGCGGGGCAGTCATCGGTCTGGATGGAGCGCCCATCTGCGTCGAGGTGGACATCTCGTCGGGGATGCCTAAGACGACCATTGTCGGTCTGCCAGACGCTGCAGTGGACGAGGCCAGAGAACGTGTGCGATCGGCGATCCGCAATGCCGGCGCTGGATTCCCTACGAAGCGGGTGACGGTCAATCTCGCGCCGGCGCACATTCGCAAAGAAGGCGCGGGTTACGACTTGCCGATCGCGGTTGGGATGCTCGTAGCGACCGGTCAGATCTGTGAGTCGGCTGTGCAAGACACCCTGTTTCTGGGCGAACTGGCCCTGGACGGCGAGCTGCGACATGTGCGCGGCGTGCTATCCGTCGCTGCTGCGGCTCGGGACGCAGCAGTGCGCCGCATCGTCGTGCCGAAGGTCGATGCAGAGGAGGCGTCTCTGATTGATGGGATCGAGGTTGTCGCAGTGGACTCGTTGCGCGACTGGATCGAGATCGCGACGGAAGAACGACCGCTGGCGGATGCGGTCTGGCCGACGACCTGTCCGACCGAGGACGATCCTGGCTCGAACTATGACGGTCATAACTTCTCTGACGTACGAGGTCAGGAGCACGTCAAGCGTGCGCTGGAGGTTGCAGCCGCTGGCGGACATAACTTGCTCATGTGCGGTCCTCCGGGCGCAGGAAAGACACTGCTGGCATCTTGTCTGCCGGGCATTCTGCCTCCGTTGACGTCGCAGGAAGCGCTCGAGGTGACGAAGATTGCCTCAGTCTCCGGAATGACCGGCGGATCGACGCTGATTCGCGAACGACCATTCCGAGCGCCTCACCATACGATCTCGAACGCGGGGCTGGTCGGCGGCGGGCAGCGCTTACGTCCGGGAGAAGTGACGATGGCGCATCGCGGCGTGCTGTTCCTGGATGAGTTGCCGGAATTCTCAGTACGTGCGCTCGAGACCATGCGGCAGCCTCTCGAAGATCGTCATATCACGATCTCACGGGCGCACGGGACGGTGACGTATCCAGCCGACATCTGCCTGATCGCGGCGATGAATCCGTGTCCCTGTGGCAACTACGGATCAGATCAGCATTGCACCTGCACCGATGGCGCGGTCTATCGATATCAACGCCGTATCTCCGGCCCAGTCCTGGACCGGATCGACCTGTTTGTTGACGTGCCGAGAGTTGATGTGCAGAAACTGATGGAGTCCTCAGGCGCGGCGGCGCCACCTAACGCTGAGGCGTCATCCGAGGTCAGGCGTCGGGTCGTGGAAGCGCGAAACGTGCAGCGAGCACGCTTCGGTGACTGTGGACCAAACGCGAATGCATCATTGTCGGCTCGTGAGGTCAATGCTCACTGCTATGCCATGCTGGACGATCGTGCGCGAACGCTGATTCAAGAGGCCGTCGACCGGCTCAGCCTGTCGGCTCGCGGATTCCATCGTGTGCTGAAGGTGGCCAGAACGATCTCTGACCTCGCCGCGTCGGAGGTGATCACGGCGCAGCATGTCGCCGAGGCGGTGCAATATCGGCGAAGGTCGAATCTCGGATAGCGCTGGAGATGAGGACAACCGTTTTCCGGTCGATCACCGGTTGTTTAGGAGAGGATTACTGCGAGCTGGCGGGATGTTCATCTCGGACATATCGCAGCATTCATAGCCTCCACCGTGCGGCTGGCACCGATGGCGGCTACCGGGGTATGACGGAGGATCCATAGAAACCCTGCAGCTGATTCAACGATCTTCTTCCGGGGCTGACCGCTGAACGCGGTGATATCGTGAACCTCGCGCCCTCGTAGCTCAGGGGATAGAGCACCGGCCTCCGGAGCCGGGAGCGTAGGTTCGAATCCTACCGGGGGTACCAACACGTACCGTACTCATAATTCCTTCGGTTAGGCCAACCTCCGCGGCGTCAGCGGGCCCGATTGGGCTGTCTTCGGGCATGGGGATGGTATAGCGGATCACGGCCCGGCCGGACCGAACCGTGATCCGCTTGACGAATGAATTGATGAACGCCTTGGTCTCGGTGACTTCGCTGGTCAACAGGAACTCGCTCATCTGCGCGGCGAAGGCGGCGATGACATCGGCGCTGTCCAGCAGTCGGCGCCGCTCGGCCAGGACGTTCCGGGCCTTGACGGCGGCCAGTTCGAGCCGTTCCTGGCGCTGCTTGTGCTCACGGATGCGATCACCCGCGTCGGCGGCATCGAGGTTGGAGGTCTCGATGACCTGCCAGATCCGGTCCAGGCGGTGCTGGACCTCCGCGAGTTGCAGTTCGATCGTCTCCAGCTTCTGGCGCTGCTCGTGAGCCTGGCCGTCCATTTCCTCGTCTACGAGCGTGACCAGGGAGCGGATGTTGCTCTGGGTCAAGACGTGCTCCCGGAGCTGGTCGATAATCAACTGCTCGAACTGCTTGGCCGCTAGACGGGGCGTGTTGCAGGTTTCCGAACCCTTCTTGATTTTCGATTGGCAGACGTAGTAGGTGTACTTGCCGCTCTTGGCTTCGGCGGCGGTCAGCGCCCGGCGGCATGAGCCGCAGCGGACGAGGCCGGAGAGCAGGTAGCGGCTGGCGATGCGCCGGGGATGGGCGCGCTCGGGTCGGCGCGCTTGCATCAGCTGCCCGACCCGCTCGAACTCGGGGCGCGAGACGATGGCGGGGAAGGCGTCCTCGACCCGCACCGGCGGGGCGCCGTCCTTGGCGTTGAGGCCCCAGACGAGGGTGCCGGTGTAGGCCTCGTTGGTGAGCAAGCGGTGCACGGTGGTCTTGAGCCAGGGCTTGCCGTTGGTCGTAGGAATGCCGTCGGCGTTGAGCGCGCGGGTGATGTCGAGCACGCTCTTACCGGACAGCGCATCGTCGAAGATGCGCCGCATGACGGCGTCGGCAGGCGGGTTGAGTTCCAGCCTGGGGCGGGTCTTGGCGCCGTCGGGGACGTGGACCTTGCGGTAGCCGTAAGGCGCCCAGGTGGCGACCCAGAAGCCGCGCGAGGCTGCCTCGCGCATGCCGCGGTTCACTTCCTGGGCGAGGTTCTCGGAGTAGAACTCATCGACGCTCTCGATGATCGCCTCCATCAGCTTGCCGGTGGGGGTGTCGTCGGCGTGCTCGGTGATTGACGTAACGCGGATCCCGCGCCGCCGGAGCATCGACTTGAAGGCGACGGCGTGCTCGCGCTTGCGCGTGAAACGGGAGAACTTCCAGACCAAGATCTCCTGGAAGGGGGCGTCCGGCGCTCTGGCCTCATCCAGCATCCGCTGGAACTGGGGGCGGTTGGCGATCCGGCCGCTCTCGGCCTCGTCGATGTATTCGCGCGCGATGACGTAGCCGCTGCGCTCGGCGAAGTCTCGCAGGGCACGCAACTGAGCGGCGACCGAGAGGTCGACATCCTGCCGGTCGCTGGAGACGCGCGCGTAGAGCGCGGCGGGGGTCAGTTCTGGTTGGATCGACACTAGTTGCCTCTTTTCGGCTCGTACTCAGACTTCGCGTTGCTAGTGGGAGGAAAGTCGCTGGCTAGTCACGTCACACCACTCCTAGTTCCTTGTTCGGAACACCATAGTGAGTTGGCTTAGTTTTCCCAATGGCCTGCAGCCCTGAACTGAGCACGGTGTTACACGCTGCGCGTTTGCCGCGTTGCCGACAGCCGCTCCGCCATCAGCTGGCGCAGTGCGAGCCCATTGTGCGTATCTCCGTTTGGCTGGACCAGAAGCCGGCATGCAGCGCCCCACATGGTCGCTCATTAGCACCCACTGGCGTGATACAGCCACAACGCGGCTACATCTCAGCAAGTGATTGAGGAATCTCGGCCCGGATTGGCGGGCAGAGACGTTGTAGACCGCGGACGCCCGTTGATACTTTTGCGCCGAAAAATACAAGGGTTCTATCTCGCCAACCGCTAGGTGCAGGGAGTGCTGGAGCCCGAGAAGGAGGCGTTCATGATCGAGCAACCCCTGCTGAGTGCGGCAGAGGAAACAACCCGGCGAGACGGCCTGCGCGTTCTGGCGCGGATCATTGCCCGTCACTACCTGGCTCACCCCGAGATCTACGAAAGCGCGAATGGATCGCACGACGGTGGTTCCAGGAGTAACAGCTGGCCTGAGTCTGTTGGCGACATCGGAGACCCGACCGAGGAAGGTAAGGAAACATGAAACGGAGACGACCGTACGCCAGGGTGAAGCTGAAGCCCGATGCGGTGTGGGAACAGATCATTCGGCGCAATCTCAGTCAGAACGACCTGGCGCGCTTGACCAACATCTCGCCGGGTTATCTGTCCCAGCTGATCAGCGGTCGGCGAAGTCCGTCGGCGAACGTTCGCAAGCGACTGCAGTCGGCACTCGACACTCCGAACTTCGATTGCCTGTTCGTGCTGGAGCCCTGTGATGAGAACTGAGCGAAATGGTCCCGAGCTGATGTTGCGCCCGGGTATAGCGCTGTTGCCGGACGACTTTCCCGAGCGCTTGCAAGCGATCAAAGAGATGACCGGGCTGTCCTGGGAGCGGATGGCTGCCGCGATGGGCGTCGACGGGCGGCAGCTACATCGCTGGCGACGCGGCACGGTGCCCAACGGTCCGGCCATGCTGGCGCTTGTGCGCCTGGCCACGTTCGTGCCGGAGGGCCTCGGCACGCTGCTGGACGAGGAGTTGCTGGTCATTCGGAGGAAGCGGAGTTGAGACGATGGGTCGGCGCCAGCAGTCTGTCTACGTTCTCGAGCCGTCGCAGTTTCCAGCCGACTTTCCCCAACGCCTGGACGAGTTCTGCATGGCCGCCGGCCTGTCCTGGCGAGAGTTGGCGCGCCAACTTCGCGTCAATGTCCGCACCGTGCACCGATGGCGCAATGGCGCCAGGCCGGACGCCGGTCACCTGCTCTCACTCCTGGCGCTCGCTGCCGACCGAGGCCAGCTGGACAGCCTGTTGCCCAGCGCCGCGAAGCAATCGAGTCCGCAATCGGCAGGCAATGCGTCCGATCCAGAGTTTAGGCAATAGTCCTATTCCTCTGACACCCACATCCGGCCTAAGTCTCGCGACAACGGTAGATTGAGTCCTCCGGGGTCATGGCGTCCATCCCTCCTGTGCTGCTACTCACAGCAGGATCGTCGCCTGGCCCCTCTCACACTTCCAGGCTCATACCCGCCGCCACAACTCTGGGATAGGACACGCAAGGCGAGGCCGTCGCGCGCATGTTTTCGTCTACAAGCCGGTTGGTCAAGACGGGTCGATCGGATAGAGAGCTCAGGTTCGTCCCGCGAGCAGTGGCGACCGCTGAGCTTCGACCCGGGGGAGGCCGCCGCCTGTGACGGCGACCTCCCCTGGTTGGCGGCACTCAGCGGATCACGTCGGTCGGTGCGCTGGTCCGCGTCTCCTTGTGCCCGCGGTCGTCGATGAAGCTGACCCGCACGAGCATCCGCACGTAGCGGTCGAGCACCACGATCGTGTACGCCGAATCGGTCGCGCCCCGCAGTTCATGGAAGCTGCCGCCGTCGGTCAGGATCCACTGGTAGCGGAAGACCGCGCCCGACAGCCCGTCGGCGTCAGTGATGCCCGACAGGTCGACCGTCAGCGTCTCGCCGACGAGGGCCGCGCCCTGGATCACCGGCGCGCCCGTGGCCTCGCGGTTGCCGACCGGTTCCTCAACCTGCGGCGGCGTCGCCTCGACGCTGTCCGATTGCGCGCCTGTCCCGGTACCGTTGAGCGCCGCCACGCGGTAGACGTAGCGCACGCCCGGCTCGACCGTGCGGTCGGTGAACTCGGTCGCCGTGCTCCCCGTGTCGCCGACCAGTACCAGGAACTCGGTCTCGCCCTGGTCCGGCCTGCGCCGCAGGATCCGGTAACTGCTTACCGTGTCGTCCGACGGAGCTTCCCAGCTCAACCTGACCGAGCCATCCGCATTGACGGACGCAGTCAGGTTGTCCGGTTTCGCCGGCGGCTCAAGCGCGGCGGCGACCGTGTCGGTGGCCGCGCTGGTCAGCGTCGACGGGTGGCCGCGGTCGTCCGCGAACTGCACCCGCACCTTGATCGCCGCGCCTTCCTCGGCCGCCTGCAGGGTGTAGGTCGGGCCGGTCGCGCCTGAAATCTCCGTGGCTAGGCCGTTGAACACCGCCAGCCATTGGTACTCGTAGGAGACGCTGGTCAGACCGTCGGCGTCCGTGATCTTCGAGACATCGGCGGTCAGCGTCTCGCCGACCTGCGCCGTGCCCTTGATCGTTGGGACGCCCGCAGGCGGGATGTCCAGCCGCGCTAGCACCGTCAGCCAGTCGCTGCTCAGCGTCGTCTCGAAGCCGCGGTCGTCCGTGATCGTCACCTGCACCTGGATCAGGTTGTCCTCGTCCGAGGCCTGGAGGGTGTAGGTCGATCCGGTCGCGCCCGCGATCTTGGTGACTGTGCCGTCCTCGTCGGACAGCCACTGATACGCGTAGCTCGCATTGGTCAGACCGTCCGCGTCGGTGATCGCCGACGTGTCGGCGCTCAGCGTCTCGCCGACTCGCCGCGTGCCCGTGATGGTCACCTCGCCCTGGGGCGGGGTGTCTAGACGCGCCGATATCGCTAGCCAGCCGCTGTGCATCTCCTCCGGGTGGCCGGCGTCGTCCGAGAACCTGACGCTCACGCCGACCACATGGCCGAAGTCATCGTCGGTCAGCTCATAGCTGGCGCCGGTCGCTCCGGTGATCTCGGTCTCGATGTCGTCCTGCAGGTGGTACCGCTTCCACTGGTAGCTGAAGCTGACCTCCTCCAGACCGTCCGCGTCGGTGATCTGCGACGGGTCCGCCGTCAGCGTCTCACCAACCCGCTGCGTACCCGTGATCGTCAGCGAGCCCGCCGCCGGCGTGTTCACGATCTGTTCCTGGATCGCGAACGTCACCGACTCCGTCGCCGCGCTGGTCAGCGTGGTCTCGAACCCGCGGTCGTCCGTCACCTTGACCCGCACACTGATCGCGGCGCCTCCATCGGACGCTTGCAGCGTGTAGGTCGAGCCGGTCGCTCCTGAGATCTCCGTGATCGTGCCGTCCTCGTCGGACAGCCACTGGTAGGTGTAGATCGCGTTGGTCAGGCCGTCCGCGTCCGTAATCGCCGAGGTGTTGGCGGTCAGCGTCTCGCCGACCTGCGCCATGCCCGTGACAGTCACCTCGCCTGCGGCCGGTCTATCGGGCCGCGCCTGCACCGTCAGCCACTCGCTGCTCAGCGTGCTCTCGAACCCGCGGTCGTCCGTGATCGTCACCTGCACCTGGATCAGGGTGTCCTCATCGGACGTCTGGAGGGTGTAGGTCGAACCCGTCGCGCCTGAGATCTCGGTGATCGTGCCGCTGTCATCGGACAGCCACTGATACGCGTAGCTCGCGTTGGTCAGACCGTCCGCGTCGGTGATCGCCGAGATGTCGGCGGTCAGGGTCTCGCCGATCTGCGCCGTGCCCGTGACGGTCACCTCGCCCGCGGCCGGGTTGTCCAGCTGCGCTAGCACGATCACCCAGGTCGATTCGAACCCGCGGTCGTCTGTGATCTTGACTCGCACACTGATGGCGTCTCCTGCGTCCGACGCCTCAAGCGTGTAGGACGAGTCCGTCGCGCCCCCGATCTCCGTAATCGTGTCGTCCTCGTGGGACATCCACTGGTACTCGTAGACCGCGTTGGTCAGTCCGTCCGCGTCGGTGATCGCCGAGGTGTCGGCCGTCAGCGTCTCGCCGACTCGCGGCGTGCCCGTGATTGTCACGTCGCCAACGGGCGAGTTGTCGAGTCGGGCGGACACCGTTAGCCAGTCGCTGCTCAGCGTCGCCTCGAACCCGCGGTCGTCCGTGATCGTGACCTGCACCTGGATCAGGTTGTCCTCATCGGACTCCTGGAGGGTGTAGGTCGATCCGGTCGCGTCCGCGATCTCGGTGACCGTGCCGTCGTCGTCGGACAGCCACTGGTACTCGTAGATCGCGTTGGTCAGACCGTCGGCGTCGGTGATCGCCGAGGTATCGGCCGTCAGCGTCTCGCCGACCTGGGGCGTGCCCGTGATCGTCACGTCGCCAACGGCCGGAGTGTCCAGCCGGGCCAGCACCGTCAGCCAGTCGCTGCTCAATGTCGTCTCGAACTCGCGGTCGTCCGTGATCGTCACCTGCACCTGGATCAGGTGGTCCTCATCGGACTCCTGCAACGTGTAGTTCGAACCCGTCGCGTCCGCGATCTCGGTGACCGTGCCGTCGTCGTCGGACAGCCACTGGTACTCGTAGACCGCGCTGGTCAGGCCGTCCGCGTCGGTGATCGCCGACGTGTCCGCCGTCAGCGTCTCGCCGACTCGCGGCGTGCCTGTGATGGTCACGTCCCCCGTGGGCGGCGTGTCCAGTCGAGGCGATATCGCAAGCCAGCCGCTGTGCATCTCTTCCGGGTGGCCGGCGTCGTCCGAGAAGCTGACGCTCACCCCGACCACGTGGCCGAAGTCATCGTCGGTCAGCTCGTAGCTGGCGCCGGTCGCGCCCGTGATCTCGGTCTCGATGTCGTCCTGCAGGTGGTACCGCTTCCACTGGTAGCTGAAACTGACCTCCTCCAGACCGTCGGCGTCGGTGATCCCCGACGGGTCAGCGGTCAGCGTCTCACCGACCCGCTGCGTGCCTGTGACCGTCAACGAGCCCTCCGCCGGCGTGTTCACGACCTGTTCTGAGACCGCGTACGTTACTGTCTCGGTCTGGGCGCTGGTCATCACCTCCGGATTGCCCGCGTCGTCTGAGAACGAGACGCGCACGCGCAGGTTGCGGCCCACGTCCGACTCGCCGACGACGTAGGTCGACTCGGTCGCATCGGCGATCTCCACGTCGCTGCCGAGGCCGCCGGCCAGCCACTGGTACTTGTAGGTTGCGTTGGTCAGACCGTCGGCGTCTCTGATCGTCGAGGTGTCCGCCGTCAGCGTCTCGCCGACTTGCGCGGTCCCGTCGATCGTCAGGTCGCCTGAGGCCGGCGTGTTGGGCGGCGGCGGTTCCGTCACCGCTTCGCTGGTCAACGACTCGGCGTAGCCGCCCCGATCAACGAACGACACGCGCAGGCTGACCGAACGCTCCGCGTCCGCCTCCGTCCAGATGTAGGTCGCCTGCGTCGCGTCCGCGATCTCCGTCGCGTCGTCGCCTTCGCCCGCGATCCACTGGTACTGGAACTGGACGCGCTGCAGGCCGTTGCCGTCCTCGATCTCCGAGATGTCCGCCCAGAGCGTCGCGCCAGCTGCCGGGTTGCCCCGGATCACCGGCGCGCCCGTGGCCGGCTGGTTGGCCGGACGCGGCTGGCGTCCTTGCCGGAACTCGTTGGTTGCGTTCATGTTCTGCATCGGCGACCAGTCCGAGACGCCGTGCCCGTTCGCCGCCCTGAGGCGGAACCAGAGCGTCGACTGCGGATCCACTCCGCTGATGATCGCCCCTGCTCCGTAGTACGCGATCTCAATATCGCCGCTGGGCAGATCGAGCCAGGGACTGTTGCTCGAGAACTGCACCTCGTAGCTCTCCGCGCCGCGCACAGCGTCCCATTCCAGATCGACGCCGCCGATGAACACGGCCCGCGGTCGCGGCTGACCCGGCGCCTCCGGCGCGCTATCCAACGGCGACTCCGACTCCAGGCTCTTCAACAGGTTGGAGTCGACCTTCCCGCCCTTCGTACCCGGCAGCTGCAGGCCGAGCGAATTGGTCAGCGGGAGATCGTCCGTGGTGCACAGCGCGCCGCCCTTCTTGGGGCATTTGCCGCTCGGCTGGAGCAGGATCGAGACCGATCCTGAGCCGTGCGGCTGCAGCCGCAACTCCCACAGATCCAGGCGGCCGTCCACCTGCGCGACATCGACCAGCTCGGCGCCCAGCACCGTCAGCGCATCACGCAGCGCCTGCGCCGTGACGCGCAGGTCGGCGCGGCTGAACTCGATCTGCACGCCGAACTCGGTCGTCCCGTCATGCGACGCCGGCGCCTCGCTGATCCGCGCCGTCAGTTGGCTGCTGTCCTGCGATTCGTCGCCCGCTGAATTCTGGCTCAGCGACCTGAACGAGTTCGGCTTGTAATCGCCCCCCGGCAGTTCGTAGGCGTCGATCGCGCCGCTCCGGTAGGTCACCCAGATCGTGCCGCGGTCCGACCAGATGTCGCCCGGGGCCTCTGAGCCGCTGTGGCGCAGCTTGATATCCAGCCTGCCGTTCCGCGCGCCGGTGCGCAGATTGTAGGCCCGCAGCCAGTCGCGGCTGGCCGCCCACATATGCGTGCCGTCCGACCACAGCCCGTAGACCGTATCGTGGCCGAACCGATCCGACTTGCGCAGCTGGCCGCTGGTCATGTCCAGCGCGTAGACACCGTTCCTCCCGCTGAGCCACATCGTGTCGCCGTCCGACCAGACGCCGTAGATGGTCCGCAACTGCGAGTTCAGGGCATAGTCACTTGAAGCAAAGCGGGTGAACCGCGTTGTAAGAGATTTCGCTGGCGCGGTGACGTTGGTATTGGTCAGCGCCGTCACTGTGAATTTGCTGCAACTCCGGCTGCCAAACCGGGAGTAGGCATCAAGCCGAGCGCCGTTGGCGACCCAGATCCTGTTGTCGTTGCCCCAGGTAACCGACAGCGTCGTGTTGCCCCAGATGTCGCCGACTGCAAACGGCTTGAAGTGGCAGTCGTAGTTGAAGCGGTAGTCGTACTCGCTCGTGTTGGCTGCGATGTGCCGCTCGATCCGGCCCTCCTTGAGTGCCGACAGCTTGAGTGGGTGGATGCCGAAGTGATCCTGGTCGACGACCCAGACCGTGTCCTCGTCCGCATCGCCCCAGATCCCGGTCGGTGCGAAGTTGTGTGATTCGACCGTCAGCTGGTCGCGAACCGGGTCGTGGTTGACCGAGTGACGGATCTCCAGCTTGACCACTTCGTCGGGCAGCGTCCGCTGGCCGAGCGTCCCGTCCGGTTCGTAGGGCACCGTGATCCGGCCCGCGTAGTAGTCCCTCGGACTGCGCTCGTCCAGGTTGACGTGCACGCTATCCGCACGTGTGCCAATCCGGCTGTCCGCGCTCGACACGCTGTGTTCCACCTCAAACGAATCGTTCACATCGTTATCGTCGTCGGTCCCGCCGCTCCAATTGACCCACTGCGCGACGTGCCAGTTGCTCGACGTGAACGTCAAGATCTGACGAATCTGACCATCGCTCGGCGACAAGACGTTGACCCGCACATTCGCCGTCGGCTCCGCGTCCAGCTTCACCGAATAGCGCTGCGTCTCGCCCGCCCGCAGCGTGATCACCTTCGGTTCGATCACCACCCTGGGCGTCTTGATCCGTTTGACCCGCACCGTGTACGCCGGCGTCGGATACCTGTGATCGAGTTGGATCGTGAACACGTTGGCTGCGTCGGTGCGGGTCACCGACTGCGCCTCAAGGTCGAAGTAGTGGCCGCTCAGCCCCGAGTCGTTGCCGTCTCGGTCATAGACCTCCAGCAACTGTTCACTGCGTCCGACCGGCAGCAGCTGGATGCGCGACACCGGATAATCCACGGTGGCCTCGTACTCGAACACGGTCGGGTCGAACGCCGGGCTGAAGTCGATCGGATCGCCCTCGCGAGTCTCCAGTATCAGCCCCTTCAGCCCCTGCGTGTGCAAATCGTACAGCTCGCTGTCGTACAGCACGCTGCCGCGAATCTTCATCACCAGCGATCCATTGAGCCGCGCGAAGTCCTGGCCGGGGGAGGCCACCAGGCGCTTGTTCGCCATCGTCCAGCCGAAATAGCTGTCGTCGTCGTCATCATCGGACTGGAGCTGGAATCGCCATACCGCTTTGGTGTTAGCCAGCACATCGTTAATCACCAACCAGTACCTGGTGCTATTGAGCAGCTCGACCGGCTCATCGAGCGTGAACCGGTTGTAGGCATAGGCCTCGATCGAGGACGGGGCTTCGAACACCCCCAGCTCCTCACCGAAGCTGTCGCCAGTGGACGACATCAACCTGAGCGTCACGGTTTGACGTTCTGGGGGAAGAGCGCCGCCATCGTCACTCAATACCAGGTATCCAGAAACGTATAGGTCGACCGCGCTGATCGTGTAGGCCGCATCGGGTCCCGTCGTGAACTGCTGGGCATGCAAAGGATGGCTGAGTGGGTGCTCACCCAGAGGGACCGAGCCGCCGAAGCGGTTTTCGATCAGCGCGCCGTGGCCCGTTTCAACCAGGTCCGGGGCCGGATTGCGCGAAACATTCAACACGTACGCCTTGTCCGGGCCGCCCTCCGGCACCACCTCCACCCAAAACACCCATGCCTCGCCCGGCTCCATGTAGGCCTGGAACCCCTGCTTGTCCGGGTCACGATCGCCGATTACCTTCAAAGTCGAGGCATCCGGACCCCCTCGAACCCGCAGCCCCGCGAACCCGTCCTCCAACTGCGCGTCGATCGTGACAACCCCGTCGTAGTAGTCGGCATTCAGCGTGTAACTCTGTTCATCAGACGCAAACGCCGGGCTCAGCGGCAACTCGGCTCCATGTCGGTCCCGGACCGTCAGAGCGCTCAACGTGTCGACCTCCCACCGATCGCGGGTTTCGCCGAAGATGGCGAGACGTACGGAACGGTCCAGGCCGACGCCCCAAGGTCGGACGCCTCCTGTGCCGGGGCGCCGATGCTCGTTCGGCATGGTCAAACCGCTCTCGCCCGTCACCTCAGCCCGGTGCACCTGCACTTGCGCACGGATGGAATCAGCGGCAATGCCCTCTCCCACCGTGATCCAGTAGCTCGTGTTCGTTTTCAACCTCACCGGCGCTGAGGCGGTA
Organism: Dehalococcoidia bacterium; assembly: GCA_964291515.2. Lineage (GTDB taxonomy): Bacteria > Chloroflexota > Dehalococcoidia > Bin125 > Bin125 > Bin125. The sequence goes on along the minus strand of OZ219805.1, from coordinate 1,360,926 downwards.
AACTCGTTGACCGCGTTCGACGTCAGTGACGCCGGATTGTCGAGCGTGACCAACAACTCTCCCGGAACCGTAAAGTCGTCACTGGAAACGGCCGGGGCATCCTCCCTGATCCGCACCCTTGTATTCCTGCCGCTAGTATTGCCCAGGTAAACCTCCACCCTGGTCAGCGAGTAGAAGCCGGAACCTGTCCTGAAGCGCTGAGCGACCATCTCGCTGATGTTTGAGGGAATCCCATATTCTTGCGCCTCCAAACTGCTGACAAGGATGGGCGGGGCTGGGGCTTCGAAGCCCCGGATTTGCATGGCTAGAGCTGGGTCATATCCTGCACTGGAGAGAGGTACTCCGAAGGGGTGAGCGATAGAACTGTCACCGATGGACCAATCGAAATCGCTTTCCTCGTCATTTTGATTAGGTCCAAAGAGTTTTGTTTGGGGCCGCGCTGCAGAGGGCGCAGGAACCCCTTGGTTCACCGTCAGCCAGTAGGTCGTATTCGGGCTGAGCGTGAGTTCTGTGCCTGCGGGAACGGTGAATGTATTGAGCGCATTCGCCTGGAGGGTTGTTGGATTGTCGAAGACTACAAGTACGGAGCCTGGGATTTGGTCGTTGTTGATGTCCCCGCCCGTGTATTCTGCAAGGCGTACCGAGGTTTGCCGACCGCTGACTTCCTGGAAGCGAACCCCTACTTCTGTGATAGTGAAGTACCGGTCGGGGCCGGTGGTGAACGTCTGGTACACGCGGATTCGGTTTCCAACGCCGGCATAGATTGTATCTGTATCATTTCTGACTAAGTTGACAGTCACCTGCTGTGCTTGTAGCGGCAGCGCCTGCAGCGCCTGCAGCGCCGCGACGACCGCCAGCAGTAGCGTCGCCAGACCGAGGACGGTAAAGATACGCGCGCGCCTACTTACTCTCTGCACAGCACTGTTGTGCGATAGCTCCGCGCTACCCCCGTCGCCACCGCCGCTCATGGCCAATCGATGCATGAGTCGTCCGCGTCTACGCAACATGATCTCCACCTCCTGAAGTGCTCAACGTTCTTTCGATCGTTCGTTTGTCGGGACTATGCGAAGTCCGAGAGCCGTGCGGCGCCGCTATGCGTCGCCGGACCTGATGACCTGCGCTCAGATGAAATGAAAACGCGACCGGTCGACGCCGGTGCGGCCCGCTTGGTCGGCGAGACGGTTACCCGAGACCCGAACCTGGCGTATGCGGCCGAACCTGCGGCGGGAAGATCGAGCGCGCCGGACGCATCAAAGAGAACGAACGAGCTAAAGCGTGTACAAATGCAGTTATGCACGCTTTATCGAGCACATCGATTTCTATAGTCAGCGTGTCTATGATCTCGGCGAGCGATTAGTGAGTTCGATATGACCCACGATGCTCAGACCCAGGAAACCTCCCTACACCGCCGCCCGAGCAGCGACCACTCGCGGTCATCGGTCCCGCCTGCCGCCGAAGCGGACTCCGAGCAACTGGAGTTCACTTCACCCAACCTGGCCCTGCAGTTGTACCGGGAACCTGCACCTCGCTTGACGCCGCCGTGCAGGTGGAGCGCACCGCTTCCATCCCCGACTGTTCTGCCGGTCTCCGAAGGGCTCTCGCCCACGGATGTAGACAACCTGCGAGCCTTGCTGCAACACGAGTTCGCGGCCAGCACGGTGAAGAACTACCGCTATCAATGGAACCGCTTCGCCGACTGGGCGCATGCCCGGCGTGTGCGCTCGCTGCCCGCCGCCCCTGAGCAGGTGGCGGCCTATCTGGCCGAGCGGATCGAACGGCAGCAGCACAAGCCGGCCACGGTGCGGGTCGCGGCCTCCGCGATCGCCTTCGTGCACCGCGCCGCTGGACTCGCCGATCCGTGCAGCGCCGACGAGGTCAGACGCACCCTGCGCGGCGCAGGACGCAAGTTGGGTCGCGCCCAGCGGCAGGCCAGACCGCTGACCGATGCGGCGCTTGACCAGATACGCGGCCGGGCCGGCGAACCCCGCCGCGGTCGCGGCGGGCGGCGCGAACTCGCGCTGACCGCCAGCACCCGCGGGTTGCTCGACGTGGCCATGATCAGCGTCATGCGCGACGCCATGTTGCGCGTCTCGGAGGCGGCCGCGCTGACCTGGCAGGACCTCGAGTCGGCTACCGACGGCAGCGGACGGCTGTTGATCCGGCGCTCGAAGACGGATCCGGAAGGGGAAGGCGCGGTCGCCTACCTCTCACTCGAGACGATGGCCGCGCTTGAGCGCTGGCGCCGCGAATCCCGCTTGCAGTCGACCATCTTCGGCCTGCGGCCCAATCAGATCACCAACAGGATCAGGCAGGCGGCGGTCGCCGCGGGGCTGGGCACGGGCTTCAGCGGCCACTCGCCTCGGGTCGGCATGGCCCAGGATCTGGCCCGCGAGGGGACCGAACTGACCAGCCTGATGACCGCCGGACGCTGGCGTAATTCAGCCATGCCGGCGCGCTACACGCGCAACGAAACGGCCGCGCGTGGCGCGGTAGCGCAGTACTACGCCGCCCGCCGCGCTCGCTCCGCATAACGCTGACTACAGCCTCGTTGAGCTCGCCGCCTTGCCTGGAGCCCCTGAATGTCGGTAACCTCTCCCGAATGCGAAGGAGACAAATCGTGCATAACTGCATTTGTACACGGTTTATCCCCTCTCGCGGCAGGCCTCCTTATCAATCGAATCGATAGCTAGAGGCCTCGGCATTGATGACGGCATGTCAACAACGATCGTGTAACAAGCGTCTGCGATTGTGAACAGTAACAAGTGGTGCAAACAATGTGTTGTTCACTCGAGCCGACTTCATAGTCAGCTTCTATAGCGTCGACTCCGTCCGATTCGCCAACCGCTCCTGAGCGCGGTCGCGGCTGTCGTGCACTGCGCTCAGGACCAACGTGAGGATGCGTCTAGTCCCGCGTTCGCTGCAGCACGAACAGGTCGTCGAAGTGTTCCACGCCGAGTTCAGACTGAATCCGCCTGCGGACCTCCGCCGACGGGCTACGCGTTCCTGTGATCAGCTGGGAGAGGTAGCCAGACGAGATTCCGCACTTCCGAGCCAGTTCATTCTGGCTCAGGTTGCGACGATTGATGTGCTCCCAGACCGCCTCCGGCTTGAGGATCACCCGCTGCGAAGCTCGTCGGCGCCCCATGCCATGCCTTCTTTCTGTCGACATCCGCTGCCGTTCGCATGGGGCGCACTCGCTTGAATCGGCCCACCCTGGCTGTGCGAGCAGCGCTCATGAGCAGAACTGGTGGTCAGTGGGGCGCCAAGCTAAGCACCGAATTCACACTCAAACAATGATCTGAAGCTCGTAAACGGGGCGCTCAGCGCAATCACTTGCTCTGATGTGGCAAGAATCGAACGAATTAAACGGCTATGCGAAGCCAGCAACGGGACCAAAACAGGCAAGAGATCTTTGACTCAACGTTCCAATTCGGACAGCTCGTTGTGGGCGATAGGAGGTGGCTCTTTTGGATGTTAGATCTTATTGATTTAGACACTCTTTGGGTGCCGTCAGATGCTGGCCAAACCGGTGCAGCTTCCCATCCGCTTTCATCTACGCAGCTCATCTGGGTAAACGCATGAGTCATCAGTACAAGGGGCGTGGACACCTGACGTAAGCTGTTGTAGAACGACGATTACGTTTGACGAGTTCCTATCGATTGTACAAGCCGTCACCGGCGACATTTGAGGGGCAGCGCGTGTGTAAGAGGTAACTCGAGACTATTGCTTTAGTAATGGCCGCTAGATCACGTCCCGATCGCCAAAGGAATCTGGGTGGGGGCATCCTCGCGGTCATGTCGGCATTCTGGTCGGTCACTTCGGGGCGAGAAGAGCCACGGCTGGGCCGGATGTCCACTGAATCCGGGCACGAAAAAAGGCCACACACATGTGGCTGCGGGGAGGTCACCGGCATCTTGCCAGTGACCTCCCCGAACCCCACGGCGCCTATCCCGCCGCGGCGAGAGTCGCGCCCTGCTCCTGTTCAAGCGCCCAATCGAAGAGCGACGGCCCCGAGGGTCGCGGGTTGCGCCCGCGAGGCTTCGGCTGCTCAGGCTGGTCGGCCAGGAACTCGGCCCAGCTGAACAGGGATTGCTGCTGCTCCCCCTGGCCGTGATTGTTCGCGCAGGGGACCAGTTCGACAACTGGCACCACTTCCCCCTCGCTCGGCAGAGCCGAGACCAGCGCCTCCGGTTCCGGAGCCGGCCGCTCCCAGTCCGCGTCGACCAAGAGTTGCTCAGCCTGGGCCGCAACTTGCTGGGCCTGAAGGAAGATGTCCTCGACCGGCTCCGAGTCGGTCTCACCCGAGACCAGCTTGCGGGCCAGGGCCATCATCAGGTCGTCGCCGGTGTCGCCGTAGGCGGCTAGGCCGTCCTCGGGCAGGTCACCCTCGACCGCGAGCGAACTCTGCAGCTTCTGCGCGACGAGCTTGAGCGCGTCGGCCTGCAGCGTGTTCCGGTAGGCCATGAACACGACCTTGACCGGTTGGGTCTGGCCGATCCGCCAACTGCGGCGCGAGGCCTGGCGCATGGTGTAGACCGAGTAGTCGGTCTCGTACCAGCAGATCGTCGGAAAGGCGATCAGGTCGAGCCCGGTCTGGACCAACCTGGGATGGCAGATCAGAATATCGACGCCTTCCTTGACCCGCTTGGCGACCCAGGCCTCGCGCTGCTTCGGCTCTACCCGGTCGGCCTTCATCACCGCCGTCTTGAACCCGTGCCGCGTGAGCAGCGTCTCCAGCCGCCCGGTGATGTCGCGCGTGCCGGTATGGGTGGCGTAGACCAACACCCGGCGTCCGGCCAGGCGCTCTCGCGCGACCAGGTCGATCAGTTGCTGCTCCTTGGGGTAGACGCGCTCGGCGTCGAGCGGCGGCAGTTGCACGATTGGGTCGCCCGTGTCCGGGTCGAACACCGACTCGCCCCTGGTGCAGCCCTCGGGATAGGCCAGCAGCGCCTGCAGGTAGGTCGAGAGCAACCGTGCCGAGCCGCGTTCGATCGCCAGCAGCAGGGCCCGCTTGAGGTCCGTGGCCAGAATCCGGTAGGCCGAGGCCTGGGAGAGGCCGTGCAAGCCCTCCTCGGTGTCCATGCTCGCGACCTGGATTTGCTCCTCGTAGGCGGGCAGTCCCGAAGCCACGTCGGCCAGCCGCAGGAAGAGCGAGTGGCCGATGATGTGGAAGAGCGCCGCCGGCGCCATCCCCGGCCGCTCCTTGACATGCTTGCGGTAGTTCCGCCGGCGCGAGACGGAGCCGTCCTCCGTCGGGCCATCGTCGCGGTCGTGGCGCACGCGCTGTTCGAGGAAGCCGTAGCGCTCGACCCACTTGTGCTCCTCTGAGCGGCCAAACTCACTGCGGATCTCGGGTGAGAACCGGTAGAGCAGATGGAACAGGGTCGAGGCGTACCCGCCCATCAAGGTGCCCGAGAGCGCCAGCGACTTGCCGCAGGCGTCGGCCAGGATGCCCGCCGAGACGCCCTGGGCGGAGCCGCGACCCTTGTGCTCGTGCACCTCGTCCACGATCAGGAGATCGAAGTAGCCGCGCATGTGCTGCTTGACGTAGTCGGCCAGCGGGTACTTGCGCGGTCCTTGTCCGGGCCTGCGGCGCGCCATCAGACCCGCGTTGTAGTCGGTCATCACGGTCCGTACCGGTCGCGCCTCCGCCGTCCACAGCGGCGTGCCGCACTTGGGGCACTGGTGACGCTTCTTGTCCAACTGCCTGTGGGGAACCGGGACGCCTTCCGCGTCCACGATCTGCGCGGTGCAGTCGGGGCAGGCCGGAGTCATGACGAACTCGCCCGTCTCCTCGTCGCGGACGGGGTTGCCGTCTTCATCCTTGAGCCGGCGCGTCCAGTAGGCGGGACGGAAGCGGTGGCCCAGCTTGGCCCGCGAGTGCGACATGACCACATACTGCGGGCCGTGGCCCTCCTGGCGGCGCAGCTGCTCCAGGTCGGTGATCGAGTCGGCGATGCCGGTGCGGACCAGCGGGATCGTGTCCTCGATCTCGCGCCGCCACTTGCCGACCAGGTGCGGTGGGCAGAGTACGAGCACGCGGCGGAAGCCGGCCAACTGCGCGGCGGCGATGGCGATGAATGTCTTGCCCACGCCCATCTCGCCGACCACGGTCGTGCCGCGCTGCTCGGTCAGGCTCAGCGCGGCGCCGCGGATCACGGTTTCCTGGGCGCCCATCGGCCGGCGCTTGAGCTGCGGCATCAGGCGGTCGTCCGCGGCCGGACGGTACTTGGGTGGGTAGCTGTGGACGATCCGCTTGGTGATCGCCTCGCGGTAGGTGTCGATGAACTCTGAGAGGTTCATTGGGCAGTTACTCCTCGATGTGGGCCCGCGCGTCCTGGACGCACTCGGGCAGTCGTTCAAACTGGTCACGATGCAGACCGCAGCGGCACCACCAGCTGTAGCTGCGGCCGGCGGTCTGGTTGCCTTGGTCGTCGATGGCGACGAGTTCTTCGAAGAAAATCTCGCAGCCGCGGTCGTTACTCCAATGGTTCATGCGTGGTTATTCCTCGATGTGAGCCCGGGCGTCCTGAACGCAGTCGGCCAGGTCCTCGTACTCGTCTTGGCTGCGGTTGCAGGTGCACCACCAGGAGAAGGCGCCCTTACCGGTCTCGTTGCCGTGCTCGTCAATGGGCACGGTCTTGTCGAAGTAGATGTGGCAGTCGCGATCGTTGATCCAGAGGTTCATGGTCGGGTTCCGTTCTAGCCCGACCCGCACGGGCGGCCGGGCGGGCGATCTACAGGGTTAGGCCGTGAGCGCAAGCGTGAGCTGCCGCTCGGGGGCGACAGCGTCGAGTCGCTCGGCCAGCAGCCGGACGTCCTTGCGGTCGGCCAGGTCATCAGGGTCGATCCACTCGAGTTCGAGCAGTTCGGTGACGACCTGGCCGATCGTGACGTAGGCGTTGAAGTCGGGCAGCGACGGCGGGTGCTCAGGCATCGGCCGCCAGCCAGACCAGATCGGTGGGCTGCCAGTCGACCAGCTCGACCCGGTCCTCGGGCTGCCAGTTGAACATCGGGTAGTCGCGCTCGCGGCAGCCGCGGGCCTCCCGCTGGGCGCAGGTCGTGCAGCGGTTGAGCGGCGCCGAGTCGGCGTCGGGCGTGTCGGTCTGGTCTCCGACTTCGTAGGTCTCGCGGCAGAAACCGCACTGGGTACTCTGGGTCATGTCAGGTGTCCTTATCTGACTAGAGCGGGCGAGGGGTGTCGTCCCTCGCCCGCTCGCTTGATTCGTGGGAAGCTTGTCCGGTTAGCCGTCGTCGTCCGCGATCCGTTCCGCGCTCTGGGGCGTGTGCTGCGTCATGTAGCCGCAGCCGCCGCAGGGCGCCTGGACGACCTCGGTCTCGTGGTAGCGGTAGTCGAAGTACTCGGCGGACGACTGGCGCCCGCAGCGGTCGCAGGCGTAGTGGACTCTGAGTCGGGGCAAGGTGGGTCTCCATTTCAGGTGTGGGCGGTGTAGGTGGCAACGCGCGTCCGCCTGGCCGCGCTGTAGTCGTGAGGTGGGGTTCGTTCGGTCCCGCTACGCCTCGATCCGTTCGATTCGGCCGGTGTCGAGGTCGAGCGTGACCACGCTGGTGTGCAGCTGCTCGCGGTAGACGTCGTGCGTCTCGCCTTCCTCGACCAGGACCATCTCCTTGGTCGTGCGTCCCTTGACCAGCACGCGCGACTCAGGCGTCTCCAGTTCGAGGTTGTCGAGGAAGCCGGCCGCGACCAGCATGGCCAGATGTCCCTTGCGCAGAGGCATCAAGGGGCGCGTCGAGCGGTCGGTCGGCGGCCAGAAGGCGTCGGTGATCTCGTCCTGGGTCCAGAGCCCGCGCTGGCGAGCTTCGGCGACCGCCTTCGAGAAGTCGATCACCCGAGTCGTGAACATCACCGGACCCGGAGCCAACATCCCGACGTCGTACTCGGGCCGCAGGTCGTGCCGCAGCGGTTCCAGTTCGTCGATGCCGCTAAGCAGGTCGGCCATCGCCCGCGCGTCGGGCCGCGGCTGCGGCTTGCGCACGCCCATGACAACGACCTGGTCGAACGGCTCGCGCTCGGGCTCGGGGAAGGCCCAGGCCCGGACGCGCCGGTAGTTGGTCGTCAGGAACCGCGCCGAGGTCGCGATCTGTGAACGAGGGATGATGTAGACCAGCAACCCGTCCGGCTCCAGGTAGCGCGAACAGTGCGTGAGGAACGCGTGCTCGACGCGCTTGTCCTCGCGGTCGTGGTCGTAGGGCGGGTTGAGCCAGAGCAGGTTGAACGCGCGGTTGGCGATCGAGCAGCGGAAGAGGTCGCTGGAGAGCGCGTAGTCCAGCCGCTCGGCCGCCTCTTGCGCGCGTTCCTGGTGCAGCTCCACTCCGTAGGTCTCGATCGGGACGTGGCGGTTCATCGAATCCGCCAGTTGCGACAGGGCGTCGCCCGGACCGCAGCAGGGGTCGAGCAAGCGGACGATGTCGTCCCGGTTTCGGCGGTAACGAATCGGCGCCATCAGCAGCGAGCGGATGTAGTCGACCACGCGCGGCGGCGTCGGGTAGTAGCCGCCCTTCAGTTGTCCGGCGAGTCTCATTCGGTGTCCTTTCGTTCGTGGTCGGCTTCAACGAGGCCGACCAGGTGGTCTTCGAGGTCTTGTGCGATCTGCGCGATCTGCCAGCCGGACTCCTGGGGTTGGAGCCACCAGCGGGCCGTCTCGTCTGGACCGCGGCGGACGCTGACGATGATCTGCTCGTCTGACGACTCGGTCATTGGTCTTCCTCTCGGTACTGCTCAAGCAGGTTGAGCAGGTGGTCGTGGATGTCTTCGTGGACGTCCTCCTCGATCTGCGAGCCGTCTTCTTCGAGGTCGAAGTTGTAGATCGCGGTGATCTCTTCGCCAGCGATGTCGTCCTCTCCCGCCGCATCAAGTGCGGGGCAGGCGGCCCTCGTCTCGACCGTGACGGTCACATAGCGGTGACTCATGCCGAGCCTCCGTTCAGGTCGCGCGGCAGCTTGAGCGCGCCGTACTTGACGGCCGCCGAGAGCTCGGTCTCAAGCTGCTGCGGGTCGTGGTAGCAGGACCAGGCGTTGAGGCCGACCGACTTGAGCGGCCGGATCGCTTCGTTTTCCAGGCCTTGCTGCCAGAGCCAGTCGGCCCAGCTGTGGTGGATCGGCAGTTCGGTCCGCTGGTTGAGGAAGCGCAGGTGCAGCGCCGGCGCGTCGGCGGCATCCGGGGTCAAGAGCAGGAAGGCGTCGCGCTCGAATGAGAGTTCGGCCATCTGCGTGTAGACCATCGCCTGCCAGGCGCCGGCTTGCGGTAGCCGCGCGATCTTCGTCTTCCAGGTGCCGGTGCTGTGCTCGGGGATCTGGCAGCGTTCGTAGCCGCCCTCGTGCAGGTCGTCCACGGCGCCCTTGATTAGGAATGCCGGGCTGGGCGGCGAGTTGAGCAGGGCCGCCCAGATCGCCTTGAGCGAGGTCTGGGCGCCGACCATCGAGACGAACCAGAGCTGGTTCTGCTCGGGGTCTGAAGCGAAGGCGTCGCAGGTGGCTGAGAAGCCACCGGCGGTGATCGTGTAGAGCTGGGTGGCCTGCCCCGGACTTGATCCGGGAGCCTGCCCCGCACTTGATGCGGGGTCATCTCCCGAAGGAGGCGTGGTGGTGGTGTCGAGCATCGCTCGTCCTTTCGTTGGATGCGGCGTCGGGGTGTGCAGGGCTCAGTCGATTAGGCCCTGGCCTTTGAGCGAGGCCCAGCCGTCCGAGCCAAACACGACGTGGTCGAGCAGCTCGATTCCGAGCAGGTTCCCGACCTCAACCAGGTCCTTGGTGAGCTGGATGTCCTCGCGGCTCGGTTCCGGGTCGCCGGACGGGTGGTTGTGGACCACCACGATGTGCGGCACGGCCTCGATCACCGCCGGGCGGAAGACTTCGGCCGGGCGGACCAGGGCGGCGTAGCCGTTGCCCTGATAGATCGTGCGTTGGCCGACGACGCGGTTCTTGCGGTCCAACAGCAGCACCCGGACCTGTTCCTGGGCCAGCTGAGACATCTCCTCGGAGAGCAGGTCGACCACGGTCTCGGGCCGGTAGATGGTGGGCATGTCGAGGGGACGCTCAGGCTTGGTCTCGACCTCGTAGCGGATCGCGAGTTCGCCCAGGAGGTTGAGGTTCTGGCGCAGGGCGTCGAGCAGCGCCTGCCGCTCGTCGGTCGCGGGAATGGATTCGGTCAGGGTGGTCATTTCGGGTTCCTTTCTGGTAGCGAGAACGAAGCAGGGCCGCTCTCCTCATTGGCGGGAGAACGGCCCCGGGATGCGCCTCTGGAGAGGCGTCGGTCGGCGTGGTGCGTGACTAGAAGGGCTGGTCCCCGTCGTTGTCGTTGCGGCGTCCGTTGCCCCCCGCTCGGGTCGGGGGCTGGCTGTTGCTACTGCGGCTGTCGAGGAAGACGACCTCGTTGGCGTGGACTTCGGTCGTCTGGCGGCGCTGGCCGTCCTGGTCCTCCCAGCTGTCGTAGCCGAGCCGACCGGAGGCGTAGATCCGGTCGCCCTTGTGGACGTACTCGGCGACCGCCTCGGCCTGCTTGCCCCAGCAGACGAGGTTGTGCCAGTCGGTCTGGCTCTCGCCCGACCCGTTGCGGCGGTCGGTCGCCAGCCGCAAGCGGCAGACGGCGGTGCCGCTGCGGGTTTGGCGCAGTTCGGGCTCGGTCCCGACCCGGCCCAACAGTTCGATTCGGTTGATTGTGCGTGACATTCGTCTTGCTCCCTTCAAAGAGCGTGTGATGGCGCGGTTCGTCCCTCGATCAGGTCGGGGGCAGACCGCACCAGTGGCTTAAACAAGCAGGGCCGCCCTCCGTTCGCAGGAAGGCGGCCCTGGGGTGCGCCCGTCTCGCGGGCGTCGTGGCTCGGTGGTCTCGGGTCCGTTAGAAGGGTGCGCCCTCCGTTCCGTTGTCCGAGCGGCGCCCCCCTGTGGAGTCGAGGAAGACGACCTCGTTGGCGTGAATCTCCGTGGTCTGGCGGCGCTGGCCGTCCTGGTTCTCCCAGTCGTCGTACCCGAGCCGGCCCGAGGCGTAGATCCGGTCGCCCTTGCGGACGTACTCGGCAACGGCCTCGGCGGTCTTGCCCCAGCAGATGAGGTTGTGCCAGTCGGTCTGGGTGTCGCCCGAGCCGTTGCGGCGGTCGGTCGCCAGCCGCAGCCGGCAGACGGCGGTTCCCTGCTTGGTCTGGCGCAGTTCGGGGTCGGTCCCGACCCGGCCCAGCAGTTCGATTCGGTTGATCGTGCGTGACATTGATGGTGCTCCTTTCAGAGAGCGTGTGATGGCGCGGCCTGCCCCGACTGGATCGGGGGATTGCCCTCGCCTGTAGAAATGAGGCAGGTCCGTTGCCAACTCGAGGCGACGGCCCTGTGACGCGCGCGGCCGGCGGCCGAGCGTCCATGCGATGAGGTGGCAGGTCAGCTAACCCGGAGGTACTCCGAGGTCTGCTCGGTCACGATCTCAGCCCGCTGCTCGGGTGCGAGCAGCGCGTTGAGCCGCTTGTGGTCGACCGCGTAGCGGCGGCTCGTGACCATGCCCACGGTGCGGGTCTTGGCCGAGCCCTCCAGCCTGGCTTTGGTGTCTCCTTTCCCTGTGAGCCAGTGCTGGAGGGTCTTGAGCGCTCCGCGCTTATCGGCGTCGAGCGACTTCAGCTCTTGCTGAATGCGCTCGTATTCGAGCAACGCGTCGTGCGCGGCTTCGTCTGAGACCGGCTCGGCCGGTTCGGCGTCGGCCTCTTTGGGGGCCTCAATCGCCTCGCCGGGCTGGCAGACGTTGAGGTAGGGGCAGCGCCGGCACTGCCAGTCGGATGCGGTGAAGTCGCGTTCCGGCAGTGCCTGCGGGTCCGGGCCGTGCAACTCGTAGTGCTCGGCCAGCGGCGCCAGCCGTTCGCAGGCGCGGTCCCATGCTCGCTCGACGCGGTCTGCGGGAATCACTTCGTAGTCCCAGCGCCGCGAGCCGGTGTCGAGCGTCGCGATCACCGTCTCGCGGAAGTCGCCGTAGAGTCCGAGCGTGTAGCAGGCCGCCTGGGCCACCGACTCGGGGTGACTGCGCTCAGCGCCCAGCGTCTGCCAGCGCTTGAACGCTTCGGGACCGCGCGTCTTGACCTCGATCACCGACTCGTCGCCGAACAACTCAATCGCGCCGGTCGCGTCGGGATGCCCGGTCACGGTCAGTCCCGGCGCAGCCTCGACTTCGACCCGCAGCGGCGCGTCGGGGTCGGCCGGGGTGACCGTCCAGAAGCGGCGCTGCATGGCGCGAACGACGACCGGTTCGAGCGCCTGTCCGGCCTCGAGCACGAGCTTGGTCTCGTCCGTCATCAGGTTGGTCACCTCCTGTTCGGTGGCCGCGTACCAGAGCGCGCGGCGGCATTGGCCCAGGGCCGAGGCGCGGACTTCGAGCCGCTCGTCCTCGGTGAACCGCGCCGCCGGGCGGTCGAACACGCGAGAGCGACTCGGGGACAGGGGTGGGTTGTTGAGAGTCATGTCGGGTTCCTTTCGGGATACCTGTAGGGAGGAAGAGCGGGGCCGCGACTCAGGTCCGCGGCCCCGCTCCAGTTGGTTGGCTGGCTGACCTGGCTCAGCCCTGTTCGGACCGCTGCCGCTGCTCGAGCTTTTCGGCGGCGGAGGCGATCAGCGGGTTGATCTCGTCCGGGCCGAGTTCGTCCAGCGGGCGACCGGTCTTCGCCTCGACCGCCGCGCGGACCTGCTGCTCGGAGAAGCCTTGCTGCGCACTCAACTCGATCAGCTGGGCGCGCAGGTTCGCGGCGTCGCGCTCGTCAACGCCGCCTGATTCGGCCGTCGGCTGAACGACCCGGCGGCGCGGTTGCGGCTCGCTGCGGCGCTCAGGTTGCGGCTGCTGGCGCGACTCTGGGGCCGGACCGGGTGGTCGGCTGTTGCGGGTGTTCGTCGGCGGATCGCCATAGAGGCCGTTGCCGAAGCGATCGCCGAAGCTGCGCAGAGCGCGCTTGAGCGCGTCGGTGACGGCGCCCTTGAACGCCGTTTCGTGGCCCTCGGCCGACTCGTCGGTGACCGCCTGGAAGCCGACGTCGGTGCGCGAGGGCGCGCCCGGCACGTTGACCTTGACGACCGCCGAGTAGGCGGCGCTGCGCGTCACTTCGCCGGTTCGAGAGTCGGTCTGCTCGATCTCGCGCAGCGTCACGTCGCCGATCAGCTCGTAGCCCCAGCCGCCGAACCCGAAGATCCGGTTGGCCTGGTCAATCGCCGTGTGGCCCTCGATGTAGTCGAACTTGCGCCCGCCGCGACCCTTGCGCTGCGAGACCAGCTGGGGGTCGAGCGGTTGCCCCAGCGCCTCCGTGACGACCGGAGCTAGCGCGTCCCAGTGCAGCGCCTCCGTCGCCGTCGGCGTGTGGACTGCCTGTGGCGCGGCGTGCGGTCGCGCTCCGTTTCCCCCCGTTCGGGCCGGGGGCAGGCTGTTGCCATTCCTGCGAACCGCCGTCGCGGTCCCGTTGCCGTTGCTGCTGCTCATTTCGTGCTCCTCATTCTGTGGTGTTCGTGGTTGTTGGGTGCGGTTGCCTGTGACGGCAACCGTGCGCCGTGCCGCCTGTCCCGAACTTGCCTGCCCCTGGCTTGACCAGGGGATGCGGGGCCGGCACGGTCAGCGAGAGGCCATAGGCAGGCCCTCCGTTTCATTGACTTGGGGAGTTGGGTGGTAGCGGGACGGGTCCCGCTGGGAGCGGCGTCGCTAGCGAGCGGCGGTCGCCGCTCGCTGGAGTTGGTCGAGGAAGACGGCGCGGCCGTCCGGGCGAGCGCCCAGCTCGCCCACATCGGAGACGCCCCGAGGCAGGTTCACGATCGCGGCCCGGCGAGCGCCGAGCAGTCCGGCCAGCTCGTCTGCCGCGGCGCGTCCGGCCTCATCGGCGTCGAACGCGAGGAAGATGCGAGGTCGTCCCTGTAGCGAGGAAGCCAGCTTGTCCATCCCCTGGGTGCCGAGCGCGGCGCAGGCGGGCAGGCCCCAGGCGCTCAAGAGGAGCCAGTCGAACATCCCTTCCGCGACAACGATCCAGGGGGTCTGGCAGTCCAGCCGGTTCAGGCCGAGCACCGGTTTGGGGCCGGGCAGAGCCTGGAACCTGGGGCTGACCTCTGGCCAGATCGATCGCCCGGCGAGCCAATGCACACGTCCCCCAATCAGCCCGGGGACGACGATCATGCCGCCGAAGCGCTCACGCCGCTCCCGGACGAGCCCGCTGCGCAGGATCCGTTCGTCATCGAACCCGGCCTGCTTGAGCCAATCGTGCAGCTCGTGGCCGCTGGCGTAACCCAGCCCCAGGCGTCGTGCAGCCGCGACGCTGATCCCGCGTTCGGCGAGGTACGCCGGTGCGGCCTGGCTGAGCTCGAGCTGGCGTTGGTAACAGCGCATCGCCGCCGTCAGCAACGCCGGATCTCTGACCGTGGGCGGCGGTTCCGCCGCGCCTCCGGTTCGGGCCAAGTAGGCGGCAGGCCGTGGAATGCAAGCCTCCCCAGGTCCGGGTGCGGGAGAGGTATCCAGACGGCGGATGGCCTCGGGCAGATCGACGCCGTCTATGCGCTGGATGAAGTCCAGCACGTCGCCGCCCAGGCCGCAGCCGAAGCAGTACCAACGCTGGGTGTCGGCGTAGACCGTGAAGCTGCCCTCAGTCTCCTCATGGAAGGGGCAGACGCCCTGGCGGACCCGGACCCGGCCGCGCAACTGAACCCCTGCTGCCTCGACCACGCCGCCCAGCGGGTGACGCGCCTTCAGCGCGGGAATGTCGACAGTGCTGGTCCGCGTCATGATGCCCCGCCCTTGGCCAGCGGCTTGAGCCCTCTGAGGCTGCGCTGCGAGACGACCTTGCCGGGACGCCAACGCATGCCGAGCACGGCTCGGACTTCGAGCGTCCCTTCGTCGCATGGGGTCAGGACGGCGGCGCGCCCGATGCCAGGGTTGTAGAGCTGTGCCCGCACGTCGCCGATCTGACGACGTGCCAGGCCGAGAAACTCCGCGTAGGCCCAGCGCCGTTCGCCCTCGGTCGCACTGGTCAAGTCGATGTCGGCGAAGACGGCAAGCGCGCCGTCGAGATCTCCCGCGCGTCCGAGGCGTCGCGCTTCGTGAATCGCCCGGGCCGGGCAGGTTGATGGCTGCGCCGGTTCGTCCAGGCCGAAGATGGCGTCGATGAGCCGGTCGACCAGTTCCTCCAGCGTGGGCCGGAGAGCGGTCGCGGTGGTGTTGGTTGCAGTCATGGGGTCTCCTTTCCTTGTCGACGTGCGACTGCGGGTTAACGAGGAAGGGCCGCCCCGGAAGGCGGCCCTTGCGTGTGGATGGATGGGGATGATCGGTCAGCGGCGACGCCCGGCGCGAGCGACCGAGATCATGCGGCCAAGCACGATCCGATGCACGAGCCAGCCGGCCCAGCCGAGGCCGAAGGCGTTCAGCGCTACGACCTGCAGGTCATAGCCGAGCGCCACCGGCACGGCCAGCGGCAAGAGCAGGACGGGCAGCAGGACGAGCCGCCAGTTGGGCTGTCTCGCACCAGCTTGGCTGGCAGTCACTTGTTGCGGGGACGAATCCCCCTCCGCTGCGTAGGCCGACCAGATCGACTCTCCAGTCAGCGTCTCCAGTTGGCGGATGGCCCGTTCACGCGAGCAGCGATCCTCGCCCTCGGAGCGCTGGCAACGCACGTCGATTCCTTCGCCGTCGGGCCGCTGGCGGAAGCTCAGTCGGTCCTGCTCAGACTCATGGCAGACGGCCACCGTCCAGAACCAGCCTTGCTCGAACCGGACTCGCTGCTGGAGCGCAATCACTTCGGCGATCCGTGCGGCCGTGGGGCCGACGTAGCGTCCTCTCGTTCTCGTTCCATTCGTCTCGTTCGTGTCCCTCATCGTGAGCTCCTTTCGCTTGAGCCGTGTATCTGGGCGGGACGTGGTGGATGGTGAACCGAGCCGGCATTCAGAGCGCGGTTCGTTGCGGTTGATGGTGTGACTGGGTCGGTGATGGGGATCGCACTTCACCCACGGTCGAATGCCGGACGCGTGGGAGACGAAGCGCGGAGAGAGGGGAGGAGCACTGCAATCGAGCGCAATCGGGTGCAATCAGGTGCAACTGCGCTCGGATCGGCGGGTGCTGAGGGGCAGGTTGGACACGAAGCGACCGGGCTGCGCATCACCTCATCACGCGATGGCAGTCCGGTCGGTTGCCCACTCTGCGGTCAACGAGTCGTCGATGCGAACTCGGAGACCAGTCCCGCACTTCGAGCGAGTCTCAGGAGAGCGAGGCTCTATCCCTTGACCAGTTCGCGCAGCGGGTGCGCTTTTCTCTCAGTGAGCCGGACCATCGGGAGAGCAAGGCTCAATCCTCTGGTCTGACCCGGGTCGGAGACGAACCCACCAGTTTTCTAGGCAAGAACTACTGGCAAAAGCCGGAAACCACCCTCAGTAGTACGTCCCTGAGGCCTCGATAGCAACGGCGCGGTGGACGCCGCTGCCGGATTGCTTGCTCAAATGTCACAACGATGTATCTGGTCGCACCCTCGACTGCCACGCTCAGATACGCTCCCGAGCGGAGGCTGTCACCTTGATCACCCCGCAGCAGGTCCAGCTCGCGCTCGAGCTGGTTGAACCCCAGAGCAGCTATTCGCCGAGTGGTCTGTCCCTGGTCGCGGAGCGCGCCAACAACGAACTGGCCGCCTGGGGTCACGCCGGACACGAGGTCTCACTGGAGCGCGTGGTCCCGTTCTACGGCGACCCACGCGTGCTGCGCTGGTCGTTCTGGTGCGAGACCTGTCACGTCTCCCAGCTGGCACTGCTCTCGCGACCGGCCGCCGGCTGATGGAACGACGCAGAACCGACGGCTGTTGACTCCTGCTGATCTGCTCATCCAGCCGCGCATCAGTCCACGTCGATCTGCAAGCGGCAGTGGTCGCTTGAGCCCCACTCCTCGACGGAGTTGAGCGCTCGCACCTGGACCGATTCATGGAAGCCCTGAGAGGCAAATGCGTAGTCAAGCTGGTTCTGCGCAGTGGCCGGAGTCTGTCCGCTGGAACGAAACGTCGGCACATTGCTTGTGTCGGGCGGCAGGTCCGGCGGCTGCGACTCGGCTTGCCGACCCTGCGGATGCCAGGGTCCCAGCCACTCGAGGCCGAGCGCAGTCATCCGGTCAAAGACCGTCTGCTCGCGAGCCGCGAGCGACTGCGGGTCCTTGGGATTGCTGCCGAAGATCATGTTCAGGTCGCCCGCCGCGATGATCCGATGACTGGCGGGGTCGGTGTTGCCGATGAACGCGGAGAGGTCGGAGATGATCCGGTGAGCTGAGCCGTCGGAGTGGCCGACGCGCCACTTGCTGCGGGTCGAAGGATGCGGCTCCATCCAGCGCGCATACATCGAGACGACGATGAACGGCGCTGTTGCGGACTCCACGGGGATGACTCTCGCTGCGGCAATGGCGCCGATGCCGCTGACCGCGATCTCGTCTTCGGCCACGCTGCTGATCGGGCTGACTTGCTTGAACCACTCAACCCGCACGCGTTCCGAGAGCGCGACGACCATCGGCCAGCGATCATGCAACTGCTTCCAGCGTCCCTCGAACCAGCGGGAGTTCCAGACATGGGAGTCGTAGTGTTCCTCGGGTCCTAGGCGAACCCGGTCCGCCACTTCGGCGGGCGGCTGTCCAGCCTCCTGCAACAGGCCGACATCCACTTCCTCCATCGACGCGAGCTCTCGCCAAGGCTTCCTCCGCTTGGCGATGTTCCAGCAGATGATTCTTGTCGACATCCCTGACCTCCAGAATCTTGCGAAGCCTAACGATGGAGCTGAACGTGGCGACGCCCGCACCAACAGCCACCTCCGGAACCGTGGACGGGGCGCGCTGCCGTTGCACGTCCAGTACCCGCCGATCCAACGCACGCTGCCCCAGCCCCAGCTTGTCGTTTCCCGCTACCGCCCCCACAGTCCCAGCGTTAGCAGCCGCGCCGACCAGTGCAGCAGCCACGTCCAGCGACGTTCCCGTCGGACCCGCAGCAGCACCCGGTGACGAAGGCGCAGCTCCGCGTGCCGGCGGATTCCGTCCCAGGGGTAGGTGTCGGGTGGCAGGGTGAGGCGGTGCTCGCCGGCCAGCGCGATCTCCAGTTCCAGCAGGCGTTCTTCGGCCTTGAGGTAGTCCAGCGTGTACGCAGCTCCGGCCATCCGCTCCCGCATCGCCCGCCACTCGGCAATCAGCGGCATAGCAGCCCGGTAGACTCGCTCCTCGTCCTCCTTGTGCTCGCCGGGCTCCGCCGTGACCACCTGTGGATGGGTTCTGGCTCTTGGATGGACGGGTTGAGGAGATGCCGAAGCAGCAGCCTTTGGTTGACCCGCCGCACCCCGCTCTAGTCGATCCAGACGCTCCTCGACTCCGCCCAGGGCCTGCATGACCTCCTCGCGCAAGGCTGACACTTCCTGTCTGAGCTGTCTGAGCAGCGCCGCCGCGTCGTCCTCCTCGCTGTTGCCGTCCTGTGTGTCGTCGGTCGTGACAACATCCGGCACGTCCCCACCCCCCGGCAGCTCTCCCGCGTATCGCTCCAGCGCCTGGTGCATCGTCGCCGTCAGCTCCCCCGACTCCAGACAGCGCGCCAGCGTGCGGTAGTTCACGCCCAGCAGCTCCGCCGCCTGCACCCTGCCATGCGTGTGGGCGAGGTCCTGTAGGAGGGCGCCCAGCCGCCCCGCCCCCGCCTCTCGGCCTGCGTCCTGCTCGCTCTCGCTGTCCACTTCGTCGTCGCCAATCACCCAACCAGCCTCCTCGCGCTGTGTGTCACCCAGTGCAATCGAGTGCAATCAACCGTGAACCAGAGGTGGAAGTCGATCTCTTGCCGATTGCACACTGTCCGTCACCCTTCGCCCCTGTTTTTCCTGCTGATCGAGGCCTGATTGCACTGTGCAATCGATCCTCGATTCCTGTACACGCCCATGACATCACAGAGAGCCCTTGAACGGCCATGGCTCATAAGGGGCGACGCCGGCGTCACCCCCTATGAGCCATTACTTCACATCCCGCCGCCGAACACACTTTTGTTCATCGACAGAGAACCCATGTGCGATGGGAGACAACGTGCAACCGCAATCGAGGACCGGATGGAAGCGAAATGCGGGGCTGAAAGTCATGGCCTTCGCGCTACTCGCAATCGCGGTCGCGGCTGTCGCAGCCTGGCAAGCCGTCCAGGCACAGGCGCCGCCCTCAGGAACACAGCTCGAATGGGTGAATGAAGACGAGGACTGGATCGAGCGCAAGAAGCACGGCGAGTTTCGCGCCCGGCCGATCTTCAACCAGCAGCTATCGACGCTCTACTACGGCATTCGCGACTCCGACACGGGTGAGTGGCTGACCGACATGTACCGCGTCTCGGGCGGCGAGAAAGAGCGCGACGAGGGCTGGGAGTACGAGTTCGATTACCCCGTCCTGGACGAGCACGAGCCGATCGACCCGGACAAGACCTACCTGATGGTGATCCTGGCCGCGACCCCGCGCCAGCCGACCCCGACCACGTTCTACGCCGTCATCCCCCTGCATCAGCCGGGCGGCCTCTTGGGCAGCCTCTTGCGCGCGCTCGACCCGGACGGCTGGGCCAAGGCCGCGGCCGGCTGGGTGATCGAGGGCGTGCACGGCACGCTTTGCGGCGTCTTAACCGAGCTGACCGGCGAGGAGCCCGTCAGCTGCCGAGTTGAGGAGTAACCCCTCGTGTCAGACATCATCACCGGTACGCCCGCCGACCTGACCTACGGACATTGGCTGGTCCAGGAGGCCTGGCTCGCGGTCTGGATCGTGACCTCGGCCGCGCTGGCCTTCATCATCGGCTGGATCGGCCTCTCGCTGATCACCCAGGAACCCCTGGGCGCGAGACAGGCCGGCTGGCGGGAACTGATCCCGAGACTGATCCTCGGCGTGGTCGCTGCGGCTGCCTCGCTCTGGTGGTGCGCGCTCGTCATCGATGTCGCGCACGCCGTATCTGGGTTCATCGCGGCCACCCTCGAGGTGACGCCCTCTGACCTGCTCCGCGCTCCCGTCGAGACGCTGCTCACGGCGGTCGAATCCGGCTCGGTCGGCCTCGCCCTGTTGTTGGCGCTGATCTACCTGATCTACGGGTTCTTCTGCCTCTACCTGCTGATGCAGATGGTGCTGCGCCTGGCCCTGATCGACCTGTTGCTGGCGCTGGCGCCAGCGGCGATGGGGCTCTGGATCCTGCCGCATTCGTCCGGCTGGAGCCGGCACTGGCTGCGCCTCTTCATGACCACGGTCTTTCAGCAGGCGGTTCAGCTGATTGCGCTGGCCCTGGGCATCGGCTTCCTCGGCGAGCTGGCCTCGATCTCACTGTTCGAACCGGCCCGCGACCTGATCTGGAAGCTGCTCATGTCGGTCGCGTTCATCTACATGGCGACCCGTGTGCCCTCGATGTTGGGCAACGCCAGCCCCTTGGACGCCTGGCTGCAGACGCTCTACTTCGGCTTCTCGCTGCCCGCCAATATGGCCCGCTCAATCGGCTCCGTGGCCTCGCTGGGCGCAGGAGCCGCAGGCGGCGCGGCAGCGAGGTCGGCGATCAGACAGCAAGGTTCGGGCGCGACTTCCGGCGTGGGCGGGGCGACCCGCTCGGCGGCGGAGCTCTCGACGCCGTCTTCGGGCGGAGAACAGGGCGGTCGCGGTCCCCGGAGCCAGAGCGAATAGCGGACCGGTAAGTCCCGCAGCGATGGAGGAGGAGCGCCATGTGCTGACTAGCAACCAGTCCCGAATGGGACGCCATCAATCAATCGCCCCGGAAGAGATCCGGGGCAGGTTCCGAGAAAGGAACACCACCTATGGGTGATCTCACTCAAACCATTTCCAATCTCGTCGGGATTCTGTTGGGCGTGGTAGGCGCGGTCGGCGTGGGCTACTTCGTCTTCGGCGCCTACCAGTACCTAACGGCCTCCGGCGCGCCCCATCAGATGGAGCGCGGCAAGACGGCAATGCTCACCGCGTTGGCCGGGATCGTGCTCGCAATGGTCGCGTTCGGCGTGGTCGAGCTCGTGATCGACGCGGTCGCCAATCCGGTCGTCTCGATCGACACGCCGCCCGATCCCTCGTCAACCGGCGGCGGCTAGGCCGCTTCTAGAAAGGAGGACGCCTCATGGATGAACACGAGGTGCCGACCCACGTGCAGGCCGAGGACCGCGTCCTGCTCTGGTTCACCTTCCCCCAGATCGTGGCGCTGACCGCAGTGGCGGCGCTGGCCTACGGCGTCTACCACTTCATCCCGGTAGGCGCCGAAGTGCTGCGGATCGTGCTGGCGCTGGGCTTCGCCCTGGTCGGCATCGCGATGGTCGTGGGCAAGGTCGCGGGTCGCCGCTTGCCGGCGGTCGCGGCCGACCTGCTGCGCTTCGGCATCGGGCCGCGACGTTTTCAGGGCCCACCGGCCCAACTCGTGCGGGCCGAACCGCCCGCGCCACCGGTCAAGGCGGAGGCGGGCAGAGAAAGCCTCGAGCCGGATGCAGCGATCACGCAGCTCGCCGCCAAGGGACCCGGTCCGGTCCGGCGCGGCGCGCGCAAGCTGGCCAACCTCAAAGGCTCGTCGCGCCCGCGCACGCGGGGCGAACGGATGCCGTTCAAGCCGCGCGACTGGTTTCGCAAGCGAGACCGCAAGCGGCAGCCGAAGCGCGAGTTCGATGAGGCCCGCCAGATCGTTGCCCAGGAGCAGAAGGCGCACCGCAGCATGCGGTGGCCCACGCTCCTGGGCGCGGCCTCCGCGCTCGCGGTCGTCGCCTCGGTCGCCGTCTGTACGCCCCCTTCGGCGTTGGCCGACGAAGGCGAGCAGGAGAGCTGGACCTCGGACGAGATCGAGTTCGACCCGCCGCCCTTGATTCCTGGACGGCGGCTGTTCATCGAGCGCCTGACCGTAACTCGCGAAGCAGCCACGGTCGTGCTCAAGGCGGCGGCCAACCTCGAAGTCGAAGCTCGCGCCTTCGGCGGCCCGGATGGGCGCGAGCCGAAGTTCCAGCGCGACGACACGTTGGGTCAAGGCGGGCGCTCGAGTTACCTGATGCCGCTCGACGGCCCTGCGCCCTCGTTCACGTTTGCCTGGCGGGATGAGCACGGTCAGGCCGGCGCGATCTCGCTCTCGGGCAATCAGCTGCCCTACCCCTTGCCCGAGGTCTCCGGCGAGGTCTGCGACCTGCGTCTCGTCCGCCTGAGTTGGCAGAGCGGAACGATTGACGGTTCGGTCGATTCGGATTGCGCGAGCGGTCTCGATGAGCCGGTCGAGCTCGAAACCGTAGCCGGCCACGTCAACCTGAGTCAGACAGCGCTCTTGCCAGCCGAAGTGACTCAGGTGACAGGCACGCTCACGGTCTCGGCGGGCGGGCGACAGTCGAGTGCTCCCTTCCTGGCGGACGGCGCGACGCTGTTTGAGCTACCGACGGGAGCGGGCAGGGAGATCTTCACAGTCGATCTTGCTGTGGCGCTGACTGCGCATCTCTCGATCGAGTTGCCGCCCTTGGTCCGGCTCACGCACCATCCGTACCGGCTGGAGCGTCGCACGGAGACGGTCAGCCTGCGGCGGCCGGGCACCGGCCAGTACGTCTCCGAGACCGTCAGCTGGACCGATGGCGAGGGCAACACGTCGTCGCACACGGTGTCGGCCTACCTGTCGATTCCCTCGGCGATTGTGCAAAAGCAGGTGACCCTGGAGATCGAGCACGAGGAGCATGTCCGCTCCCAACTGGTCGGTCGCCCGCCGCTGAGCAAGACGCGGACCGAAGAGTTGTCGTTGGGGGCTGGGATCGGCTCGGACGACAACTACAGAACCCTGGTCGTTCCCGATCAGGAACCGGAACGCTCGCCCTCGGTCCAGACCCGGGTCTCGGAGGACGACCTGCAAGATCTGCTGATCCTGCTCGGTGGGGGGTTGCCGTGATACGTCCGTTGCTCAGCATCATCTCTCTGGGCGCGGCGGCGCTGTTCTCCAGCGCCGCCGCGCCGACCGTCGAACTCGCAGAGCAGGAGATGCTCTACGCCTTCGACACCGCACTGACTGCCATCGCGGTCGCCGCCTCCGGGTTGGCCCTGTTCGGCCTGGTTTGGGCCGGCTTCCTGCTGATGGCCGACGGCGCCGAGGGGCGCAGCGCACGCGGTCGCTCGGCCGTCTTCCTGACCGTCGCCGGTCTGGCCCTGGCGCTCTCAGCCAAGGGCCTGGCCGCGCTGATCTCAAGCGGCGTCATCCCCATCCCCGCCCCACTGATCTAACCACTGATTGAAGGAGTCCAACGACGTGAGACGATTCTTGCCACCTTCCTTACCTCTCGAGCAACCAGCGGCGTCACCTGATCAGGGTGACGCCGCGTTGTCTGAACCGGCGGCCGGTGGCGCGCCGCCGGCGAAGCCGCTGCCCCAGCTCCCGCTCTGTTTCATGATTTCGCACGTCGAACCCGACGGCCCGGTCCGACTGGACGGCGTCAAGCTGAGCCTGACCGAGCTGATGGGCCTCGAACTGGACGCGCCCAAGCTGGGCGCGTTCGCGGGCATGCTCAACGCTTGCGACTTCCCAGTGCAACTGCTGGTGCGTCAGCACCCGCCCGACCTGGAGCGGATGCGGAACGAACTGGAGCAGGCGCAGCCCGGCGACCTGCCGGAACAGACGCGCGATGCGGCGGAGTCGCAGCGCCGACTGCTGAGCGAGCTGGAGTCGCGTGAAGGCATCCTCGACCGGCGCTTCTACGCCGTCTGCGAACAGGAGCACGCGCAGGAGTTGCGCGGCCTGCTCTCGCGCTCCGGATTATCGATCCATCCGCTTGAAGGCGAGACCTTACAACGGCTCGTGATCGCCTCGGCGCTGGGCGGTTCGCCCGCTCAGGGCCGGCGAGAGGCGTCGGTCGAAGTCGAGCTCAACCACCACGACGTCAAGCTCGGCGGCCGGCTGGCGCGTTCGCTGCACCTGGCCAAGTGGCCGCGCTCGCTGGCGCCCGGCTTCCTGCAGCAGTTGATGGCGACCGGCGCGCCGATGGACATTGCCCTGCACCTGGGGCCGATCCCGGCCGAGCAGGCCGCGCGCCAGTTGGAGTGGCAGAAGGTCAGGTTCGAGTCGGCCCGCTCGCTCTCCGTGCGGCGCGGCAAGACGATGTCGCCCGAGGCCGAGATCGCGCTCGAAGACGTGAGCCGCCTCAGGGACGATGTGCAGCGCGGACGTGAGCGCCTGTTTCACACCTCGCTCTCATTGACGCTGCATGCCGACGACCCAGAGACACTGAAGGAGCTGACCCAGCGCGCTTCGGCTCACTTCGCCGCCGCCCTGGGCAAGCTCGATCCGCTGCCCTTCCGCCAGCGCGAGGGTCTGCTCTCGACCCAGCCTCTGGCCGTCAACGCGGTCGCCGCCTGGACCACGCTCGACACCTCGTCCGTCGCGCGCTGCTTTCCCTTCTCGCCGCCCGACCTCGACACCCGCTCGGGGGCGCTCTACGGGATCGACATGCGTGCCTGCGCACCGATTGTCTACGACCCCTGGGATGGCACCCACCTGAACGCCAACACGGCGGTGCTGGCGCGCTCCGGCTCGGGCAAATCGTTCGCGACCAAGCTGGGCGTCCTGCGCGGGATCTGCCGGGGCGTCGTCGCCTACGTGATCGACCCCGAGGGCGAGTACGCCGACATGGCCCGCTCGGCCGGCGGGCGCGTGCTCTCGCCCGGCGTCGCCGGACAGGGCATGAACCCTTTTGTGCTCGACCAGACCGATCCCGAAGAGTTGCTGCAGCGGATCGGCAGCTTGCGCCGTCTGATCGAGGTGATGGTCGGCGAACGGTTGGGCGCCGAACGCCGCGCCGCCCTCGACCACGCGCTGGCCGGCTACTACGCCCAGCCGCGCGAACGCACCGGGTTCCGCGACTTCTATCGGTTCCTGGAGGAAAACGATCCCGAGGGCCTGTCCAAACTCCTACGGCCGTTCTCTACCGGCAGCCTCAGGCATCTGCTCTCGGACGAGGGCGACGACCTCCTGCACAACGAGGCGCTGGTCACGGTCTTCGACTTGCGCTTGCTAGAACCAGAACTGAGACCGGCGGCCGCCATGGTCTGCACCGAGACGGTCTGGGCGGCCGCCGCCCGTGATCCGCGTCCACGTCTGCTCGTCGTCGACGAGGTCTGGTCGATCATGCAGCATCCCGAAGGCGCCGCGTTCATGGTCTCGATGGCCAAGCGCGCCCGCAAGCACCGGTTGGGTCTGCAGTTCATCACCCAGGACGTCCAGGATCTCTTGTCCGAGGACACCTCACGGACGATCACCGGCCACTCCGGCCGGGCGCTACTGCAGAACGCCGCGTTCAAACTCTTGCTGCAGCAGGACGCCGCCGCGATCTCGACGGTCGCGGACGCGTTCGACTTGCCCGAGGACCTGCAGCGCTGGCTCGTCTCCTGTCCGCGCGGCGACGGCCTGCTACTGGCCAAGGGCGAACGTTTCCCGATCCGGATCGAAGCGACTCCCGAAGAGACCGAAGTGATCGAGTGGCGGCCCGGCGCTCATGCCAATCCGGTAGATGCTGGAGGCTCTGGATGAAGCTGAACCTGCTTAATCTGTTCCGCCGTGTGGCGCCGCCCGAACCGGTGCTCTTGGCAGTGACCCCGCCGCGCACCGGACAACGCACATTGCTCGGCGTGGAGAACCTGCTCCAGTCGATCGCCGTGCCCGAGCCGTTCTCGCTGGAACTGGCCGGCGACCACGAGGGCGTGACACTGATGGCGCGTTGCCTCGATGGCGAAGTGGTGCGCGGTCAGATCGGCGTCCACTACCCCCAGGCCCGGATCCGCCAGCTCGATCCGCCCAATGATCCGCTGCGGATGTCGGACGGCGAACGGGGCTGGAGCATGACCATGCGTTCCGGCGGCCCCGACTACGTGCCCCTGCGCGTGTTCCGCGATGACGACCTCCTCGATCCCGGCTCCGATCCGCTGCTCGCTCCCCTGGGCGCCCTGTCCGGCCTCAAGTCAGGCGAACGTGTGATGACGAGACTGCTGCTGCGCTCGCTCGGCCCCGACTGGTCGGGCCGCTACCAGGAGAAGGCGCATGAGCGAGCCGGCCAGCCGGAACGGGCGCCGTCCAATGCTCAGCGGCCAACGACACAGGGCGTCGACCCGCTGGCGCTGAGCGTGCTCGGTCTGCTCGCGTTGGCCGCCTTCCAGGGCTACACCTGGCTGCAGGCCGGCGAGATCTGGAACCTGGTCGCGCTTTGCGCCGGGGGCGCCGTCGCCTTGTTCGGAGGGGGGTGGGTCTGGCGGCGATGGAGGGATTCCCGACAGCGGTTCTATGACCCGCAGCTGATCAAAGAGAAGGTCTCACGGGTCGCGTTCGAAGGGGAACTGGAACTCGTAGCGATTCTGCCCCAGTCGGCTGAGCCCGAACGAGCGGCCGAACTGCTGGAGCAGGTCGCCGCCTCCTACCGTCACTACGACCATCCCGCCGGCGCCCAGTTCACGACCGGCAAGCTGCGTCAGCTTGAACCCGCCCCGATATCGCTGCATCCGCGTCCGGCCGGTCTGTTCGGACGGCGCAGCGTACTCGGCGTGCGCGGA
This sequence comes from Dehalococcoidia bacterium, assembly GCA_964291515.2. Lineage (GTDB taxonomy): Bacteria > Chloroflexota > Dehalococcoidia > Bin125 > Bin125 > Bin125. Next base: position 1,334,429 of record OZ219805.1, on the reverse strand, counting down.
GTCGCCGCGCTCTGGCATCCACCCGGCGCTGGCGACGAGACGCGCGAGGTCGAGAGGACGGGATCGAAGGCCCTGCCGCCGCCAGCGCGGGCGCTGCAGGAGGGCGCGTTGGTCGGTGAGACCACCGTCGACCAGCCGCGCGAGATCCGATTCCCCGACGACCTGCTGCGCCGCCACCATCTCTATGTGGCCCGCACGCGGATGGGCAAGTCGACCCTGATGCGGCACATCGTCGCCCACAAGCTGGGCGAGAAAGAGGCTGGCAGAGACGGCGACGCGATCGTCGTAGTCGATCCGCACGCCGACCTCGTCGCTGCGCTGCTGGAACAGGTGCCGGAGTCGCTGGCCGGCGATGTCCGGCTGATCGACCTGGCCGACGAACGCGGCGCGCCCGGAATCAACCTGCTAGATACGCGCATCTTCGCCGACCGCGACCGCACAGCCGACTCAGTCGTCCGCGTCGCCAGGGGGCTCTGGGAGCAGTGGGGGCCAAGGATGCAGTCAATCCTTGAGCAAACGGTCAAGACCTTGCACGAGGCCAACAGCCATCCTCACGTGGAGGCCGAGGACCAGTACACGATCCTGGACGGACTGAGGCTGCTCACCGACGAGAAGTTCCGCGGTCCGGTGCTGGCCAAGCTGCGCGATCCCTATCTGCTCGAATGGTGGTCGCGCGACTTCGGCGGCTGGCGCCGCGAGTACCGGGCCGAGGCGCTGGCCCCGGTCCAGACACGGCTGACCTACTACGCATCCTCGCTGCGGGCGCGGGCGATCCTGGGACAGTCGCGCTCCACCATTGACCTTCGCCGCACCATTCTTGAGGGAGGCATCCTGCTCGTCTCGACCGCTCAGGGCACGGTCGGTCGCGATGTGGCCGCGCTAGTCGGCGCCTCGCTGCTCAACCTGGTCGACTCTGTGATCCGCGAGCAAGAACGCCTGCCCCTCGCTCAACGACGCGGCGCGCTGGTCGTGGTCGACGAGATGCAGACGATCCCCGGGGTCGAGTTCGAGTCGATGCTGTCCGAACTGGGCAAGTACGGTGCCTCGTTTGTGCTCGCCACCCAGAGCCTGCGCAAGCTGGACGATCTCTCGCCGACGATGCGTGACACGCTGCTGGCCAACATCGGCTGCCTGGCCGCGTTCCAGGTCTCGGGCCGCGACGCACGCGAACTGGTCTGGGAACTGGGCCGTGAGCAGCTGGCCGAGGACGACATCGTCGGCCAGCCCGTGCACCACTGCTACGTCCGGGCCTCAGTCGGCACGGAGCGCCTGCCGGCCTTCTCGATGACCGTGCGCAAGCCCCAGTTCGGCGACCCCGAACGGGCCGCTCGGATCCGCGCCGCCGCTTCCGCTTACGTCACGCCCACAGAGACGATCGAGGCGCAGAATGTCGAGCGCCAGCGCCGGTTGGCCGCCTACCAGCAGGGGTTAGAAGAGCTGCGCGAAGGTGACTCGTCTGCGTCGACGCTGAGTCCGCCGCCTGCCAAACCCAGGCGCTCAAAACAGCGCAGCAAGCGAGAGCAGGCCGTCTGATGAGCCGCTCCCGCTGCCGAACCGATCTCATGCGCCGGCTGGCTGAGCTGCCGTTCCTCGACCGGCTGGAACTGGTCGCCATCTCCGGCTGGTCGCGAGGCGCGGTCTACCCCACGCTCAACCGCCTGCAGCGCGAAGGGCTGGTCGGCTCAATGCCCCACGCCTCCACGGTTACGCCGCGTACCAATCGGTTCTATCTCACCAAGAAGGGGCTCGGCCGACTCGTCCTCGATGAGGGCGTCAGCGTCGCCGACCTGATGCGCCGCTATCCCGTCTCGCAGCAGGAGCGGCGCCTGTTGCTGCAGCGCCTGGACGGCGCTTCTAGCATCTATCGCGTCGCCTCTACCGTCACAGAGATCGCGCATCCGATTCGCTTTCGCTGGTACCGGGCTCACCCGCTGGACGCCGCCATCACGCTGCCCGACGGCCGCAGCCTCGGCATCATCCGCCGCGGCGTCACAGCAGAACGTACGGCGTTCGCTAAGCGCATGCGCCGCCTTTGGGAGGGTGATCTGCCCAGCGTCGTGCTGCTACTCGTGCCCGACGAAACCCGGCTCAGGCCGGTTCGCCGCCTGCTCCAGGGAGCGCCAACATTCTGTGCTCTTGCGTCGGAGGCAGACGCCGCTCAAGCCGATGCAACTGATTCGATCTGGAAAGCGGCGTCGGGATCGGCCAGGTTCAACCTGCGAGAAGCCCTCGGCTACGCCGGCGCTGGCCGAGAGTGGCCGCGCGAACGACCACTAACGAAGCGCTGGCTCGCTGCGGACATCACCGCAACCGGCAGGCCGCTCGCATCAGTGCTCCCGGCGGCGGAGAAGCGCGCCCTCGACTTGATAGGAGACTGGCCCTGGATCGCCCCTAAGCACCTCGGATCACTACTGGGAGTGGACCGTTCTCGCCTCTCGCAACTCCTTGGTCGGTTCACTGAGTTCGATCTCGTCGCCGCTCACAGAATCGACGGCCGCTGGCGGTTGGCGCTCGCAGACCAGGGCATCGCCTACCTCGCCCGCCGAGACCGGACCGCCGTCGGCGCCGCTCGGCAGCGCTGGAGCGTTGAACCCCTCAACTCGGAGGCGTTGGTCGGTTGGCGCAACGTCTCAGGCGCCCGTAGCCGCCAACTCTTGCGACACATCACGCACACCGAATCGGTGCACGAGTTCATCGCATCACTGGCCGAACAAGCCCGCGCCAACTCCTGGCGCCTGGAACAGCTCGATCCTCCCAATCGAGCCTCCCGCTACTTCCGCCACAGCGACGGAAGCATCCGCTCAATCCAACCCGACGCCTTCGCAGTCGTGAGACGAGACCACCAACCCCAGGCGCTCTTCCTCGAGTGGGAACGGAGAGCCGTCCGTCCAGCTACTATGGCCGCCCGCCTCGCCCCCTACCTGCGCTACTACCACACCCCTCGCCCGACCGACGATCACGGCACGCAGCCGACGCTGTTAGTCGTGTTCGAGAATGAGCTTGCTGCCGATCAATTCCTGCGGGTCGCCGAACACGCGATCTCCCAGGCCCAAGTCTCAGTTCCGCTGAAGGTCTCCAACCGTGCCAGGATCAGGCAACTTGGTCCATACGGACCGGCATGGCGAACGCTGAACCAGGCGGCAACGGACTCTGAGCTAGAAGCTCACGATCAGCGATTCTAAGGGAACGACGAATCCGCGGATTGCTTTGAGGCGAAACCCTCGTACATCGCACCCGCTGCGGAGAGCCAGCGCGAAGTGCGAAGTTCCCCAGTGGCTCGCGGAGCTACCTGTCCGACAGAGCAGCGAAGCGGGAACCTGCGATGGCAGCATGGTGCAGCTCATGATCACGGCGCCCGCACACGCAGTCCGCCTTCTTGTTCAGCGCAACCTTGTAAAGCCCTCTGTGGGCCGGCTCAAAGAAGACTCGGTTCGTGGTGACGGGGTTGCCCACGATAGCGATCTTCGCAATCTCCGCTGCCGACATTAGGCCAGCCGCGTAGGACAAGAACGGCAAAGCAACATCGTCGTTGTCTTCGCCTGTGGAGATTGAGTCGCTCGTGCCGGTTGCGCACAGGGTCGCGCCCGACTGCCCTTCGGCTCCGGTGACGCACAATGAGCACGCTTCCAGAATGGGAATGTGCCTAAACAGGGTCGCCTGCCAGTTTCGGCCTGTCGTGGCATAGACCTGCAATGGAGGAGCGATGTCCTCGATGAGATTGCGAACGTTTCGTTCGTTCGCAGCGGCGATCAGAACATCGGGACTGCCAGCCTCACGCTGAACCCATCGCTCAGGAATCTCATGGAGCCAGAATGGAAATGGCTCAACCTGCTTGACCCCGGCTTCGCGCAACCAGCTTCCCACGGCGTCTACTTTCCAAGGCTCTTCGAGACCATGACGCCATGTGAACGAGGGGGAACGCGTGACATTCTCCAGTTCGACCCGGTCTCCATCTACAAGCACAGCCTGGAAAGCTCGACTGATCAGACTGAGAAAGTAGAGAGCGGCGCTCCCCACCGAGCCAACTCCAACACTCCAGAGTTCACCGATCTCAAAGTCAGGTGTCACGTTTACGGCGTTGGAGGGGAGTTCCGAATCGTCCCAAAGGAACGTGTCAGTGACCGACTTACGCACATGCTCGAGACGAGGATTTCGTTGCAGTTCCGCAGCTCCACGGATAACCGAGAATGCAGCACCAAACGGATTCGTCTCGTCGCTAGGCGCAAGTGTCGATGGATCTGTTCCGCAGTATCCGACCCATCCACTTCCGTGCATGATCAGGCCGTCTCCGCTCGCACCGATGACTAGCCTCACGTCACCATTGCCGGCGGTCCGCGGTTCGTAGTGGCCGTACTGATGGCTCTCGACGAGGGTCTGTTCGACGATGTTTTCCAGGCTGGCATCGGACCATGGCAGCGCATCGTGAATCGGAATAGGGGCAACATCGAAGCTCACCCTCTTCGTCATTCGGCCAAAGAGGCTGGCAGCTGTTACTGCAGCGACCTGTCCAGAGTATGTCGAGCCAAAGCTCGGCTCGACGCTGATATGCACAGAACAATCGAGAGGTAAGTGTGCTCCGCCTGGATAACGGGCGGTACGGTCTTGCCATCGGGCGTCAAAGTCTCTCTCGGTCATGACGACACCTTCTCAAGTAGCGTGACCGGACGCTTGACATCACGAAACCCAGCGTCGCCCCACATCAACACGTGAGCGTTTTCAAGTGAAGGCAGGCGGGCTCCGTATTCTTGCACCACAATCGAGAAGTAGCCGGGATGTCGGATCCGCATGCCTCGCAGATCACCCTGGCTGTGGTAGGCCTTGTCAGGATGTGTGTGAAGCTGCCCAACAACCTGCAGGTCGGAGTCGGCGGCAATCCGAATGACTTTCCCCAACTCGTGCGCCTCAACATCGACACTGGTTGGAGTGGCAATGCTCACTGGAGCAATGCTGTCGACTGCCAAGGTCGAGTCGCCGGTTGTCAATCCAAGAAAGTACACGATGGATTCGAGGCCTTGCTTGGTGGAGGGAGCGATCTGTCGGCAGACCCGGTCGATGCATGGATTCATCATGACGACGACGGGTGACGGCGCCGCGCGCTCAAATCGAGCGCCGCGCCCACCAAATGCCTCCCAGATTCGCCGGATCACGCTTGCCGTCCCCGATAATGAGCGCTTTGCAGCTCGCTCTTGATCCGCAGGATCATCGCGGCCAGCGTGACCGTGCCCTGCGTGTGGGGATCCTGCTGCCACGCTGTCCGCACCCACTCGGTGTGTGGTCCTTCGGACGTCGAAGCCAGTCGATTCCAGGGGGCGCAGATCCGCCCCGAATCGTGGAAGAAGTTGAATGGTGCCGGTGTATCGGCGGGCTCATCCAGCACTCCGGTATCGGGATTGCGCCAGTGAAATGCCGCAGGTTCTGCAGGGAAGCCCCGGTACTCGACTTCTAGCTGATACAGATCGCCTTTCCGGGAGCGCAAAGCGACCCGGAAACGACGATCTGTGACGCGCTCGAACTGCAGGCCCTGGGCCTCGCAGTTCGCCTCGACTTCAGCAATCTGGGAGTCCACCATCAGGTCGTCGACGGTGACCATGATCAAACCGCCGAACCACTGGCGATCAAGTCAAGGACGGTGCCGTCCTTGATGTCCAGGCTTGAGAGCGTCTTGTCGAAATCAAGGGACTCACCATCGCGAGCAAGCTCGTACTTGTCCCCCTCCGGCAGGCGCTTCTCCTTGACCACGACGGCGATCACGTCGTGAACCTTCGCATTCGCATCGAACGTGCCTTCAAAGAGGCCCGCCGGCGTTGCGATTTTCAGCGTAATCTTGAGATCAGTCACCATCTCACTCTGTCCTCTCGAGCAAGCCGTCCGTTTCATGAGTCAGACGGTGTCTTGCTTATCGATCACAGAGTAGACCGCAGACGTTTCACTTGTCAAACTGTGTCTTAGCACACAGAATCAGGAGATGCTCATGGCCCGGGCGCGCCTCAGCCAAATCGGCACTCTCGTCAAGGAGCAGCGCGGTACCCAAGGGGTTCGCCAAGCCGCCAAAGAGATTGGAGTCAGCTCAGCGACTCTCTCAAGAGTCGAAAACGGCAAGCAGCCTGACCTGCTCACGTTCGAGAAGCTTTGTCGATGGCTCCAGATGAGCCCTTCGGAGTTTCTGGACGTGGACGACACTGACCCGAGCAGCAACAAGCCAACGGCCATTGCGTCTGCACACTTGCGCGCAAACCGCGAGATAGAGCTGGATCTGGGCAACGCGCTGGGGGAGATGATCCTCCGCGCACAAGCCATGCTCGCCGATGAACCAGACCCTGAGGATGGCGACTAGAGGTCAATCGCAATGCCATTCGAGCGAGGATTCAAGACCCGTTGTGAAAACATCTCGGAATCGATCCGGCGCGACCTTGGGCTCAAACGAAGCGCGCCACTTCCAATGGACCAACTGGGGAGCTATCTCAATGTTCGGCTTCTTGAGCCGAGAGAAGTGCCGGGGATGTCTGAAACATCACTCAGATCACTGCTAATGGACCATTCGGAAGACTGGTCGGCTCTCACCGTCTCCGAGAACGGCACATCGATCGTGATCTACAACCCGGAAAACTCGATCCGCAGGCGTTCGAGCGACCTGGCCCACGAGTTTTCCCATCTCATTCTTCGCCATGCCCCTTCAACCATGATGTTTGCCCCCGACGGCACTTGGACTCTCCGGTCCTTCAATGCGCAACAGGAGGAGGAGGCGGGGTGGCTTTCGGGTTGCTTGTTGCTCCCTCGACCCGCGGTGTACTCAATCGCAAAGCGAGGACTGGAAGGGGATGCTGCAGCGGGGTTGTACGGGGTTAGCGTTCAGATGCTGAAGTTTCGAACCGATGCAACAGGAGTTGCTCGCCAGCTAGCGGCCGGTCGCTAGCGGCCGAGGGCCGGCAGCTTGACACAAAGAATCCCGATGGAGGTGAAGCCAGGCCGCGCCACGGTTCTTACCGTCATCGAGTGAGAACGAAAAGCGGTCGCTATTCGTGAGCTCTCGCCTTCCAGGATTGGCCTTTCATCTCGGCGCACGTGCGTGCGTGTGTCCGCGATAACTGCTCCTTTGTCCTCTAGGCCTGTAGGAGCGAACATGGTGAGAAGCTGACTGTTCGTCGGCGCTCGTGTCAGGCCAGGTGAAGCGGAGGCAGCAGTGACCGACCAGTTCTTCGAGGCTCCAGTCTTGAACTCTCCATACGAGTACCCGGCACGGCACTGGGAGCTTGACGAGGCCAATCAGCCAACCGATCACATTGTGGAGCAACGTCGACCGGCGTCATACATCACTCCGATTGCTCAACCAAAGAAACAGCTCGGTCAGCCTCAACAGGCAGCGATGATTGCGGATGAAGGCAAGGGGCTCTCGACGGAGGAGCAGCAATACGACACCACGTCGACGATCAACCTGGTGAGGCGGTTTGTCGACAACTGGCGACAATCGCCCGAGTCCGAGTGGCGCGTGACGCCCGAGACTGCTCGGTTGCTGAAGCATTGGCGACACCATCAGTTCAGCGGACTGCGGCCGTTCTTCTGTCAGGTCGAGGCGGTGGAGACGGTGATCTGGCTCACGGAAGTCGCCCCCGGAATGCCGCGCACAAGCCGCGAGCGTCAAGTCGTTGAACGGCTCAGCGCAGCCAGCGCCGAGGCCAATCCCGAGCTGGAGCGACTTGCGCTCAAGCTGGCTACTGGCGCCGGCAAGACGACGGTCATGGCAATGTTGATCGTCTGGCAGACGGTCAACGCCGTGCGCCGACCGAACAGCCGCAACTTCACCAAAGGGTTCCTGGTCGTGACCCCGGGAATCACGATCCGCGACCGCTTGCGCGTGCTGCAGCCGAACGATCCCGACAGCTACTACGAAAGCCGAGAACTGATACCGCGTGACATGGCGCCTGATCTTCATAAGGCCAAGATCGTGATCACCAACTACCACGCCTTCAAGTTGCGCGAAACACTGGACCTGGCCAGAGGCAGCCGCGCGCTGCTGCAGGGTCGCGGCCCCGCCATCCAGTCGACCGAGACCGAAGGCCAGATGATGCAGCGAGTCATGCCCGAGTTGATGGGCATGCGCAGCATTATGGCATTCAACGATGAGGCGCACCATTGCTACCGCGAGAAGCCGGGTGAGAGCGACGAAGAGAGATTCACCGCCGACGATCGCCAGGAGGCAAAGAAGAATCAGGAAGCCGCGCGACTCTGGATTTCCGGACTCGAAGCTGTGCAGCGAAAGCTGGGACTTCGGCGCGTCCTCGATCTCTCCGCAACACCATTTTTCTTGCGCGGCTCCGGTTACGCCGAAGGCACGCTGTTCCCCTGGACGATGTGCGACTTCTCGCTCATGGATGCGATCGAATGCGGCATCGTCAAGCTGCCTCGTGTACCAGTCGCCGACAACATCCAGAGCGCCGATGTGCCGATGTACCGCAATCTCTGGGAGCACATCCGCAGCGACATGCCGAAGAGAGGTAGAGGCAACTCGGGCACACTCGATCCTCTAAGCATCCCGGTTGAGTTGCAGACTGCATTGGCCGCCTTGTATGGCCATTACGAAGAGACCTTTCGCCTCTGGGAGGAGGCGGGCATCGCAGTGGATCCCTGCTTCATTGTGGTGTGCAACAACACCTCAACTTCCAAACTCGTCTATGACTACATCTCCGGTTTCCATCGCGAAAACGAAGACGGAACCACGCAACTCCAGGAGGGTCGGCTTGAGCTGTTTCGCAACTTCGACGAGTACGGCAACCAGCTTGCCCGACCACGAACGCTGCTGATCGACAGTCAACAGCTCGAGTCGGGGGACGCACTTGACCGCAACTTCCACATAGCCGCTAGAGATGAGATTGAACGCTTCCGACGGGAGAAGATCGCCCGAGATGGCGACCGCGCCGCAGCCGACAACATCACTGAGCAGGACCTGTTGCGCGAGGTCATGAACACGGTCGGGAAGAGGGACCAGTTGGGCGAGTCCATTCGCTGTGTCGTCTCCGTTTCGATGCTGACCGAGGGCTGGGACGCGAACACTGTGACGCATGTGCTCGGCGTGAGGGCGTTCGGTACCCAGCTGTTGTGCGAGCAGGTCGTAGGACGAGCGCTACGGCGCCAGTCGTACGACCTAGACGAAGACGGACTGCTCCCGGCCGAGTATGCGGATGTGCTCGGAATCCCATTCGACTTCACGGCTAGACCGGCTCCCATGTCGCCGCAGCCCCCGCGCAAGACGGTCCATGTTCACGCGGTCTCGCCGGATCGCGATCCGCTGGAGATTCACTTCCCGCGCGTCGAGGGCTACCGCGTCGAGCTGCCTGAGCAACGGATCGAGGCCGAGTTCAGCGAGGACTCTACCCTGATCCTCTCGCCGGACAGGGTCGGGCCTTCGGAGACCCGCAATGAACCAATCATCGGCGAAGGCGTCGATTTGACCCTCGTCCACACCGGCGATCTGCGCCAGTCGACGTTGCTGTTCCACCTGACCCAGCGGTTGATCTTCACCAAGTGGAGAGATCCTGGCGGCAATCCTCAACTCAACCTTTTCGGTCAGCTCAAGCGAGTCACTCGCCAGTGGCTTGACAACCACCTTGTCTGTATCGGCGGCACCTAATCCGGCTCAGCTCATGTACCAGGAGCTGGCCGACCTGGCATGTGACCGAATCACGGCCGGCATCGTCGCTCGGTTTGCCCAAGAGACGCCGATCAAGGCGGTACTCGACCCCTACAACCCGTCTGGCTCGACCAAACACGTCAACTTCAACACCTCGAAGCAGACTCGCTGGCAGACAGACTCCCAGCAATGCCACATCAACTGGGCCGTCTGCGACAGTGATTGGGAGGCCGAATTCTGCCGCGTCGCCGAGAAATATCCCCTGGTTCGTTCCTACGTAAAGAACCAGGGGCTGGGCCTTGAAGTGCCTTATCGGTCCGGCTCCGAGATGCGGCGTTACATCCCCGACTTCATCGTCCGCGTCGACGACGGTCACGACGACCTGCTCAACGTAATCATCGAGATTAAGGGTTACCGCGGTGAGGACGCCAAGGACAAGAAACTGACGATGGACACCTACTGGGTGCCCGGCGTCAACAACCTCGGAACCTATGGCCGATGGGCGTTCCGCGAGCTCACCGAGTACTACCTGATGGAGGAGGAGTTTGAGAAGGCCTTCAACGAGCTCATAGACGAAGCCGCCAACCCGGCGGGCTAAGATCGCGATATGACGACGACCAGCGACCAGCCGTTGACGCGCGATGAGGCGCTGCGCATCCTGCGCGACCACAAGTCCGAACTGGCCGAGCGCTTTGGGATCCAGGAAATCTCTCTCTTCGGGTCGACCGTGCGCAACGAGGCGCGTCCTGACTCAGACGTGGACATCCTCATCGCCTACGACGAGCTACCCGACTGGATCAGCTACTTCTCCGTGCAACCGTACCTCGAAGAGTTGTTGGGACGGTCTGTGGATGTCTGCACGACCAAAGAGCTGCGCGAAGAGATGAGAGCCCGGGTTGAGGCAGAGGCCATTCGTGTCTGAACCAGGCCAGCACCTGCGATTACAAGACATGCTTCAGTCCTGCCGAGATGCTCAGGAACACAGTGGCAACCTCACCCGAGACCAGTTCCTGTCAAGCAAGCTGGTCTACCAGGCAGTCCTGTGGAACCTCACCGTGCTCGGTGAGGCGGCGAACCATTTGTCCGAGAGCACAGTCGAAGCGCACCTTGACATTCCTTGGAGCGCGATCATCGGCATGCGGCACCGACTGGTTCACGGCTACGGCAGCATCGATCCGCTCATCGTCTGGGATGTAGTCCAGTCCGCGATTCCGACATTGGTTCCCCAGTTGGAAGCTCTGCTCGACGAATTGACAACGGAGGACTCTGATGGCTAATGCACGACAGCGGCGAACCAAACAGCCCAAGCGGGTAGAGACCTTCACCCACGACGAGCGGCGGACGAACATTCCCAATGCTGAGGACCGCTCGTTGATGGACGAGGATGAGCTGTCTCCGATCCAGGTCGCCTACGAGCGGCGCAATCCCGACCTTGACCCTCAGTTGGTCTGGCGGGGCAAGGACTCGGCGCCGCTGGAGGTGCAGGCGCCGCCGCTCTACATCCAGGAGCGGGTCCATCCCAAGGCGCTGATCGCCGACCTGATGCGCTTCTCTCCTCTCCCCCTCGCAGGGGGAGATGCCGAAGGCAGAGGGGGTCGCCCCGCCAAACAACTGGACTTCTTCGCCGACTTCAACGGTCTGCCCGAGGGCGCCGACCGGACCGAGTTCTACGAGCACGACTCGAACTGGTCGAACCGCATGATCCTCGGCGACTCCTTGCAGGTAATGGCTTCGCTGGCCGAGCGTGAGGGCCTCAGAGGCAAAGTCCAGTGCATCTACATCGATCCGCCCTACGGAATCAAGTTCAACTCCAACTTCCAATGGTCAACGACGAGCCGCGAAGTCCGCGATGGGAACGCGGCGCATATCACCCGAGAGCCAGAGCAGGTGAGAGCGTTTCGAGACACCTGGCGCGACGGAATCCACAGCTATCTGTCGTATCTGCGGGATCGGTTGGAGGCGGCTAGGGACTTGCTGGCCGAGTCAGGTTCGGTGTTCGTTCAGATAAGCGATGAGAACGTCCATCGGGTTCGGGCTCTAATGGACGAGGTCTTTGGCGAAGCCAACTTTGTGAGCGAAATCGTCTATCGGACGACGACGGGCAAGGCATCGGCGGTGCTTGACAGCACCAGAGACTTCGTGATGTGGTATTCGAAGTCCTTCGACCATTTGAAGACGCGAAAGTTATTGTTCCAGCGTCGAATCGAAGCAGATCGGAACTACAGATACGACTTTCAGGAAGATGGAAGATTCATAGCCGCGGGTTCAGCGCCAAATCGCATAGCCAGGCTCAATCCAATGACGTCGCAGTCCGGCAGTGACACAACAACTTTTGACTACAGTCACTTTGGTCGGTTGTTTCGCCCAAGGAAAGGTGGATGGAAGACGAACAGAGTGGGAATGGACCGTCTAAGACGCGCACAGCGCCTAACTTACTCTGGCCGCACTTTGGGATTCGTTCGTCCTGCCAGTGATTTTGGCTTTCAGACGCATGCAGACATTTGGGATGACACTCGACAGTCTGGATTCGGCGACCCAAAGGTATATGTGGTCCAGACAGCCACAAGGGTTATCGAGCGCTGCATTTCGATGACCACCGACCCCGGCGACCTCGTCCTCGACCCGACCTGCGGCTCCGGGGCGACTGCCTATGTTTCCGAGCAGTGGGGGCGGCGCTGGATCACGATTGATACGTCTCGGGTGGCGCTGGCGCTGGCTCGGGCCCGGATTATGGGCGCTCGCTATCCCTACTACTTGCTCTCCGACAGCGTCCAGGGTCAGCGCAAGGAAGCCGAGGTCACTCGCAAGGAGCCGTCGATCGCGCCGGCCTACGGCGACCTGCGCCAGGGCTTCGTCTATGAGCGCGTGCCACACATCACCCTGCGCGACATCGCCAACAACGCCGAAATCGACGTGATCTGGGAGGACTATCAGACCAGACTGGAACCGCTGCGCGAGATGCTCAACGACGAGCTGGACCAGTCCGGCGATGAAGCGTGGGAGGAGTGGGAGATCCCGCGCGAGACCGCACCCGAATGGGGCGACTTCGCCAAGGAGTGCCACGCCGACTGGTGGGAACAACGCATCGCCCGCCAGCGCGAGATTGACGCCTCGATTGCGGCCAAAGCCGAGTTCGAATACCTCTACGACAAGCCCTACGAGGACAAGAGCAAGGTCCGCGTCGCCGGCCCGTTCACGGTCGAGAGCCTCTCGCCCCACCGCGTGCTCGGCGTCGACGAGAACGACGAGTTGATCGATGGCTTCGCCGAGGCAAAGGGTCCCTACCAGGAGCCCCAGGACTTTGCCACGGTGATGCTCGACAACCTGAGTCGAGCCGGCGTCCAGCAGGCCCACAAGGAAGACAAGATCGAGTTCACCTCGCTCACGCCGTGGCCGGGTCACTTCATCTGCGCCGAGGGCCGGTACGAGGAGTCGGGCAAGTCCAGGCGCGCCGGCATCCTGATCGGTCCCGAGTTCGGCACGGTCTCGCGGCCCGACCTGTTCGAGGCGGCTCGGGAGACGGCCGAGGCCGGCTTCGACGCACTCATCGCCTGCGCCTTCAACTACGAGGCGCACACGACCGAGTTCTCGAAGCTGGGCAAAATCCCCGTGCTCAAGGCGAGGATGAATCCCGACCTGCACATGGCCGACGACCTCAAGAACACCGGCTCGGGCAACCTCTTCGTCATCTTCGGCGAGCCCGACATCGACATCTTCCCGGCTTCTTCCTCACCCTCCCCATCGCAGGGGGAGGTGCCGAAGGTGGAGGGGGTCCCTTCCCCGCACCAGCTCCAGGTCCGAGTCAACGGCGTCGACGTCTTTGACCCCTCAAAAGGCGAAGTCCGCAGCGACGGCCCCGACGGCATCGCCTGCTGGTTCATCGACACCGACTACAACGGCGAGAGCTTCTTCGTCCGCCACGCCTACTTCCTCGGCGCCAACGACCCCTATAAGTCACTCAAGACCACGCTCAAAGCCGAGATCGACGAGGAAGCCTGGTCAACCCTGCACAGCGACACCTCACGCCCCTTCGACCCGCCCATGTCGGGCCGCATCGCAGTAAAGGTCATAAACCACCTCGGCGACGAAGTGATGAAGGTCTTCCGTCCCGACCAGTGGACCTGAGCGTCCACCCAATGGAAGTCCGAATTGCCGACACCTTCACGGCAAGCCTCGCGCGCCTAACCGCAGATGAGCAGAAGCAGACGAAAACGACCGCGTTCGATCTGCAGATCAACCCGGAGAGTCCGGGCTTGCGGCTGCATCGGATCGAAAAGATCAAGGACAAGAACTTCTGGTCGGCGCGGATCAGCAAGGAGCTCCGCCTGATCCTGCATCGAACGGCGGCGAGCATGCTGCTCTGCTACGTCGATCATCACGATCGCGCGTACGACTGGGCGGGCCGGCGTGTGATGGAGCGCCATCCAAAGACCGGCGCGGCGCAGCTCGTCGAGATACGGGAAACCGTCCGCGAGATCGAGATTCCACGCTACGTCGAGGTCGAGCAGAAAGCGCCAGCCGCGTCGAGAAGGCTGCTCTTCGAGCGGGCGTCGGACGACGAATTACTTTCCTACGGAGTACCCACGGAGTGGCTAGCGGACGTCAAGGTTGCCGACGAAGAGAAGCTGTACGAACTCTCGGAACATCTCCCCGCCGAGGCGTCGGAGGCGTTGCTGGAACTCGCCACCGGCGGCAAGCCAACACCATCGGTCCAGGCCGCCGAGTCGGACGACCCGTTCACTCATCCCGACGCCCAACGACGCTTCCGCGTGATGACTAATGTCGAGGAGTTGCAGCGCGCGCTGGACTATCCCTGGGAGCAATGGACGGTCTTCCTGCATCCCGCGCAGCAATCGATGGTCGAGCGCCATTTCAACGGTCCTGCCCGGGTCTCCGGCTCGGCCGGCACCGGCAAGACAGTCGTCGCGCTGCATCGCGCCGCGCACCTGGCGAAGGCCCATCCCGATGCTCGTGTACTGCTCACCACCTTCAGCGACACGCTCGTGAACGCCCTCAAGGTGAAGCTCGAGCGGCTGACAGCCAGTGAACCTGAGGTCTCAGACAGGATCACACTCAATACGATCGATCAGGTCGCGACTACGCTGTACGAGCAGGCATTCGGTCCGCCGAAGATGGCTCACGCTGCGACCGTCCGATCGATCATTCTCGAAGCCTCCGAGTCCGGCGCTTCTCACCGCTTCACCGATCGATTCCTAGAATCCGAGTGGCATGATGTCGTCGATGCCTGGCAACTCGACACCTGGGAGGCGTACCGCGATGTCGCCCGGTTGGGTCGCAAGACGCGGCTGGGCGAGAACCAGCGCGCCATTCTCTGGTCGATCTACGAGCGGGTGCGCAATCGGCTGGCGTCCGAGGGTCTAGTGACCCAGCCGGAGGTGTTCACGCGGGTCGCGGAGCAGGCGTCGACAGTCGGCGAGGCGCCGTTCGACTTCATCATCGTCGACGAAAGCCAGGACATCAGCGTGCCGCAGCTCCGTTTCCTCGCGGCGCTGCGAGGCAACGCGTCAAATGGTCTGTTCTTCGCCGGCGACCTGGGCCAGCGCATCTTCCAGACGCCGTTCTCCTGGCGCTCACTCGGCGTCGACGTGCGCGGCCGCTCCAGCACGCTGAGGATCAACTATCGAACCTCCCATCAGATTCGCCGTCAGGCCGACCGTCTGTTGCCTCCAGAAATGAGTGACGTCGACGGCAACTCCGAGGTTCGCCAGGGGACAGTCTCGGCTTTCAACGGTCCCGAACCAACCATCCGCATCTTCGACACGCAAGAGGATGAAGCCGCCGGCGTCGCCGAGTGGCTGTCGGAGATGCAATCGCAGGGAGTAGCTGTCCACGAGATCGGCATTTTCGTCCGCACCGCTGAGCAGCTCGACCGCGCCTCGGTGGCCGTGAGGTCGGCCGGCCTGAAATCCGGTCGGATCGGGCAGAACATGGAAGTTACCGAAGGTCACGTCGGCATCGGCACCATGCACGCGGCCAAAGGGCTGGAGTTCCGAGCCGTCGCCGTGATCGCCTGCGACGACGACGTGATTCCCCTGGAGTCGCGTCTCGCAGAGATCGCCGATGAGGCCGACCTTGAGGATGTCTACAACACCGAGCGACACCTGCTCTACGTCGCCTGCACAAGGGCCAGGGATCATCTGCTGGTGACGGCGGTGGAGCCGGGGACGGAGTTTCTCGAAGACCTGTTGTCGCACCCAACACACGTGTGACATCGCCCGTTACCCGAAGTCATCAAAGTTCATGGGGACTGCGAGACATTACCCCTCAGAATTCCTGCCTTTTGTATTGGCTCCTTGGTCCGCGTCCTTATCGTGATGCTCTTCGGCTGTCATCAGGGAGCGACGGTTCTGCAGAGTCTCGGCGATGACCCTTTTGATTGGAAACTACATCGGAAAGTGGCGGTGAGGGAACAGGCCCTTGCCATGCCTTGCCACAGTGGGTCGCGGGCGTGCCAGCCTGCCCCTCACCGCCCTGAGAGCCTAGCAGCATCAGAGAGCGGCTGCATCCCACGGTCCACAGCTCAACAGCTGAGGGGAGGGGTAAACGGCCTGAAACATGGACAGCAAAGGGAGAATGAAGGCATGAAGATCGGGGTTTCCGGCAGCTTGATTAGGAACAGGAGTCCGAGCGGAAGGGGCTATTGATTTGCCCAAAACGGATCTTCTTCTTGCCCAGGATGAATCTCACTTCTGGCGGCGAGGGACGCAAGGTCTTCCTGCGCTTGCCTAGCATGAATTGCGTAGCCAACAATATCGGCATGAGAAGGGTTGCCCGGGCCAGGTGAATGAACGACATCTGCACCGGGGCCTGCGTGCGGAGTCAGGGACTCCTTCACCTCTCCAACATTCAGTATCACGTAGGCGCTTTTTCGATCTGGATTCATCGTGGAATCGCTCGTGCGCAGTACGGCGATTGCATGTTGGTTGGTTGGCAACTTCCTATGCTCCAACCAATTTACCGAGAGTTCGTTCGGGTAGCCAACTTGTGGCTCGAATGCCCTCGCCACCGGCTTCTTCGTATTCTTGTCCACTGACCCTCGCTTGCAGTACCGAATAACGTGGTCGGCATCGGGGATGGTCATGGATAGCTACTCAGCGTTCTCGTCAGGAAGCAAATTCCCGATCACGCAAGCAACGACGTTCGCGTAGGTCGTCGTGCCGCTGATGCGCTGGCGATCATTCTGGTCTTCGCCTGGAATATTGGTTGCAAACGTCATTGAACCGTCTGCATCGAACGAGAGCGATGCGCTGCCGTCAGGGGGAACTTGCCAAGCGAAGTCAACAACACCTCCGCGACGCAGGCCCATGCTGGGGTGTGGCACTTCAGGATGATTCATCAGGAACACTAGCGAACGTTGCAGAGACTCAAAGTCGACATCGTCGCAATCCGGATCCTCACGAGCATCATCAACAAGCTCACGGATTTCCAGTGCAGTTTCCCGCATTTGGAATCGCTGTAGGTGGGAGACCACCTCTTCAATGTTGGCGGAAATCTCGACTATGGAACTCATCATTGCGAGAGTTATCCGACGTCGGTCTGGTGCTATGGGTCGCTTCCACCGCTCCTGCAGACGATACACGGTCATCGCAACGTGACTCTGGCCTCCGGCTAGGTCGCCGCCTTGCGTCCTCTCGGGCAATTCGTGATGACTAATCATGCTCGAGATCGCTGTTGCTGCCATCAGTATCCCTCCTGTTCGCCGATCAATCGATCCAACACTGTGATTGCTTCGTCAACAATCGATTGTCCTTGTTCTGCGGTTCCTGTTTGATCGTCAACCGGTCCAGCGAAGGTCGCATTGAATGTGAACTGCATTGGGTCTTCGATGCCGTTCCCATCCATATGTGTGACCTTCAACATTCGAAAGTCTGTGGGATTCTCACCAAACCAAAATCCGAAGTGGAGTTCGGGAGTGGTCCAGTATGGTTCAATCTCTCCGCCAAGAACCCGATCTACCATCTCAACGTCGAACAGCTTACTTATCACCGTCAGAGTTATTGCATCCGGCAAAGCACCACTCAGGTTCCACTCGAAGGAATGGACCAGTAGGGAATGACGCTGTAACTGATGGAGCAGACTTGCCAAGCCTTCCACAAAAACCGATCTGACAGGCAATTCGCCGGAAACGTCGGCTAGCGTGACGGCATGTTCCTGAAACTCCAAAACAAGTTGGCTCGGAGCACTTGAGTACTCGGTACGATTGGCGTCTTCTTCAAGTTGTGCGGTCTGGGGAGAACGCAGAATCTCATCGAGCTCCCATGGTTCCATAGCAGCGTCTACGATGCCATCCCCAGGGGCGATCGATAGGCTCACGTTGTATTCCGAGATTTGGATAGCAGGTAACAACTCAGAGTGTCCCTTCTCGCACGGATGAGCCTGGCAACCACTGTTGCGCGAATCCTACGAGGAATGTCGATCTGCCGCAGCGCAGAGCGGCACCCAGTGACATAAAGGAGTGCAAGGCCAATCAGGCGAGGGCTTGTCTCAGCCGTGCCTGGAATCGGCTACGCCCAGACACTGGCTACGCCTCGGAGAGAAGTCTGAGTGGAGCATTTTGGCCACCTTTCCTGTACATGGAGACGTTGACATCATATAGGAATATGGCCGCCCCCACTGGAAGGGCCTCTCAATCTCTGACTGCCGGCCAGATCGGGTGATTACTCACTTGAGCATTTCGTGCTAAGCTCGGAGTCTGAAAGGAGGTAATCGTAGCCCACAAGAAACAGACGTCGAAGAAGGTTGCGAGCAAGGCATCCAGGGTCTTGAGCGACAAGAACAGTACGCCGGCCGAGAAGTCGGTAGCCGGCTCAGCGCTGTCGCAAACCAAGACCGGTCATCGGCGGAAGAAGTAGCGACCAGGTCCAAATCGTTGCTGAGCAGCGCTACTACCCGCAGTCAGAAAACCCAGACCCCAGAGCTTGGGCTTTCTCGACTTTAGATTCGCTTCAGCCTCGCGATGGAATCGGCGATGGTGCACTTGCTGGGCCAGCACCGCAGGTGACGATTCGATCGTTGATTGGGATGGCTCGAAGGCGAGATGGAACTTACCCCTGGTGGGTTTGGGTATGGCGAATTGTCTTGGGATCACAGAACTCTGAATTGGAGAAGTGGGCCAACTGGAATGACCAGTTGGAAAGGAATGAGCGAGGAGACAGGGTGCTGCTCGGGATAGAGCAATCCTCTCCGAGGGGCGAGGTGAAAGCCAACATCGCCGCAATGGATTTGTGAAGAGAACGAGTTCGGTTAGCATCGGCGACTTTTGAGTGGACGACGCTAATGTCAGCCGTGGTTGTTTCTCCTCTGATGGATGAAACATGGGCTCAGATTGCCGTGGGTGCTGCGTTGGTGATCGCTGCAGGTGTATTCGACGCAATCAAAAGAAGAACATGCGCTGGATAGCTCGGGTGTGACCAAACTGAGCAGAATTGGCCCAGGCAATCTAGTGTCCTGAGTCGGGAATACGGTTGAGATATCCGGCGAGGTTGTCGAAGATCTGGTCGGCGGTCTTGTGCCAGACGAATGGGCGTGGATCGGGTCGGCTGAGATCCCGGTGTTAGGATCAGCTGAGTCGAATCTCAGTGTGGCCGTTCCAGAGAAACCAAGAATGATTCGAAGATTGTCAGACCGCCTCGACATCCCCCGCGAATCTTGGATTGCTGGTGCGTCTACACGCGATCCCATGGCGAATCACTGTGCCACATTCGTGGTTGATGACGCGCCAGCGAGTGGTGATAGCTTCGGCTCTCACGAAACGATTGCCAGTGCTCTCCACGAGATAGTCAGTAGTGAACCCGGCGGCCGTACGGTCGGACTTGAAGGCAGCTGGGGCTCGGGAAAGTCGACGATCGTCAGGCTGCTCGCAGATCGATTAGACGGGCCTAGTGCGCGGGTCGTTGTCTTCGATGCTTGGGCACATGAGGGTGATCCACTGCGGCGCTCAGTTCTCGAAACGTTAATTTCTGACTTAGTGACCCTGCGATGGATCAATGCGGGAGCGTGGAACGACCGGCGCGAGGAACTGGCACGGCGGCGGCGAGTTGAGCACACTCGACCCATTCCCAGGCTCGAGACGGGAGCGATTGTCGCGGGTGTACTCACAGTGATGTTCGCGATATTCCTGTCGCTGGGAGCTGCGCTGCTTCATTCTGGATTCGCCCCAGAAGCCAAACTGTCTCCATGGTTTGGTTCGGCCATTTACATTGTCCTTGGAGTCATTGTCCTGGCAGGTGCCGGGGCGATCGTATGGCGCAAGGCTTGGTCCGGAAAGACAGACGGTGCTTCGCTTTCATTGATCTCTGTCCAGTCCGTCACTGAATCCACTAGCGAATCGATTGAGACCCCTGATCCGACGTCGATCGAATTCGAAACGACGTTCAATCAACTGATGAGCGAGGCACTGGATGGCCATACTGACAGACGGATTGTGTTAGTGGTCGACAATCTCGACCGCATGGTGGCAGAGGAAGCGCGGGCCATATGGGCGACACTGCAGACCTTTCTTCACCACTCACACCACGAGAGGCCGTGTTGGGTAGAAAGAGTTTGGGTATTGCTGCCTTACGATCGCACTGGCATAGCTCGGCTCTGGAACAAACTAGGAGATGAGGAAGAACAGGGAGCGCCTTTAGCGGACTCCTTCATCGACAAGAGCATCCAACTTCGCTTCGAAGTCCCACTGCCGTTGCTCTCCGATTGGCGCAACTACCTCGAACTGAACTTGCGGACAGCTTTGCCGGAGTGTGAGGAGTTCGACAGCTACGCGGCGTACCGACTGTACGCTTACCGGCTCGCTTCTGATCGCGCTCGTGCGCCGAGTCCACGCGAGCTGAAGCAATACGTCAACCGGATCGGAGCATTGCATCGCCGTTGGCAACACGAGCTCCCCTTCAGCAGCTTGGCTTATTACGCCAGCTTAGATTGCGCAGGAAGCGACGTTGCTGAGCGCCTGCGTGATAGTGAGCTTCCGGCGGCAGGTTTAGCCGGCCTCGTCTCAGAGGACGTCGCCGATCACTTGGCTGCTATCGCATTCAACTCGAAACCCGCACGTGCTCGCCAATTGCTGCTCGGTCCGCTGATCGACAATGCCCTTAGGGCAGACGATTCCATGGAGATCACTGAACTCGCTGATCGCCTCGGGTTCTGGGACGCGTTGCCGCAATCTCCTATTTTGAACCCCGGTATCGGAGTTGGGCCCCTGCTGAACGCCGCGGATCGTCTCCTTGAAATTCCCGCCGCGAACCGTCGTGACAAAGAATGGAACGAGATAACCTCGGCGATCGCTCACCAGGCGAGCGAAGTCGCAGTTTGGCCCGCCCTGAGTCCTGATTCAGCCGAGCAGCTTGTAGGACTGCTCTCTCTAGTCCCTCGGCCTGCGGCTCTTGAAGTCGCCAGGCGAGTGACCGATGCACCGATTCCTACTGAAGGAAGTCACTCGTGGGCCGAAGGCGCTCATAGGCTCCTGGTCCTACTCCAGTGGCTAGAGGTGCGAGCGTCCGGTGCGCCTAAAGAAGTCCGAGACGCCTTGGCACACTTTGTTCAGTCCCATGATTGGCTTGAGTGCGCGGACAGGTTGACTATCGAGCCGAGCGCCCGCGCATCGCTGGACGACGCGATTGTTGAGCAGATCGCCGATGCGCCCGAGTCAGCAGTCAGTTCGCTCGTAGCCCTCAGCTCCATCAGCGAAGGCGTCGAATGGGAGCAGTTCGTGACTGCTGCCAACGATTGTCTGCGGGAGCGCGCGCCCTCCAGAGGACGACCATCGACTTCCGGCGCCAGCGACTCGCGATGGTTCTTGCACATCTTGAGGACCGCCGGTTCAAGTGGTGAGGCGAAGCGCGTTGAACTGGCTCGGGACGGTTTGGCATTGGAATATGTCTGGCTTGCCCGTCGGCAAGAGGCGGAGGATGCTCTTGGCGACTGGTTCAATGAGGAACTAAGCGCGTTTCCTCCCGAATCTTCGGCGAGAAGGAGATACTCGGATCACGCGAGAGAAGGCAAGGCCATCGTTGACAATCTGGTCTCCACTGGGCGCCCTAAAGACGTCGCGCTCCTCGCCAGTAGCATCGAGCGGCTGAGAAACTTTGGCGCAGTGGCGTCGATCGGTGGTTCCTCCCAAGGTGAGGCATTGGCGACCAGCCTCTTAGCCATACTGTCTCAGTCCGATGTCTTCCTCGCCGCGATGAATGGCGCCCGGTTCCGTGCTCTTTGGCCCCAGATATTCCGGGCGGGTAGTTCTAGAGGTCTGGACGTGCACGACTTCGTCAGAAAGGTGAGTTCCCGAGATACATTTGTATTGGAGCTTACGACAACTCCTTTTTCGGCCGAGCTGATGGAGATGTATGAGTCTGTGATTGCCGCTCTCACAGACCCTTCCGAGGCCGCCAGCCTCGCCGAATGGATCAGTGAGTCCCTCACGAGGCTCACCCTTGAAGAGTGGCAAACCGCGATGGAAAGATCCGATGCTTGGGTAGATCTACTCTCCACAGTTCGGGACACTGCGCCAGATGCCCGCATCGGCGGCACGTACGCTCATGCGCTCTCATGGTTCCTGGGAAGGATCGCAGACGGCGCGGAGGTCTCCACAAGCGTGGAGGAGAGTTGGAAGAAAACGGTTGTTTCCCTGATAGCTCGTTCTGTGCAAGGAACTTACATTGAAGGGGTCGTAAGGTCAGCGAATCGCGTTGGTGGCAAACTGCCTCAGGTTTTCTTTGAGCTCGCCGGTGACACGCTGAGCGATCCCTCCGTGTTTCTGCGCCCGGAGGTCCGCGATTGGCTTCTGCCGGATCTGCTAAACGAGCGAAACGACCGGGGCATCTCATGGATTGCGGAAGCGCTAGACAACAAAGAAATTCGTCGCAGGTCGAAGCGGGGCGAACTCGATGCGCTGCAAGAGGCTTTACATGCCTTCCAAGATGATGGCTCAGGCGGCAAATCGCTCCGCCAGCGAATCGATTCCTTGATCGGGCTCTTCTCCCGGAGCGACAATCGTTAGCCGCTTACAGCTGGACAGAAGGGTGATGAGGGACACCGCCCAAGAAGCGCATCGGCCTGCCTACAGCGCGATCTCCCAGGAAAAAGTTCGCAGTTCGGTATCGTTAGGGGTACCACACTTGACATAACTTAAGTCTGCTGAGTGACTCTCTCACTTGAATTCCATGGTTGGTCCTTTTGTTCCCCGAGTCGCTAGGTCGCAGGTCCAGACTCGTTGCGCGCAGCAGCCCGGCGCGGCAACGAACCGATGGATGCGACCTTGCGGCCGGGCCAAGGTCTCCCCTGCCGTATTGTCTGGAAGGTGAGGCGTGCCATTTGATTTGGGCTTGCACGGACCTCAGCTTCTGAAGAAGAACGCTAGAGAGACGTCTCGATGCAGATTGAACGGATTGACAGGCTCCAAAACTGCCGGGTGTTTCGAGATTTCCAATGGGCCGCCGTTCCCGACTTGCAAGAGTTTGGCCAGTTCAATCTCATCTACGGATGGAATGGTTCTGGCAAGACCACCCTTAGCCGAATCCTTCGCAACCTCGAGCTACGGACAGTGGCTCAGGGAGGGGACATCGAGTTGCAGGTCTCGGGGCGGAGGATCCAAGGTTCTAGATTCGGAGAAGTTCCCGCCGAGACCGTTGCCCTGAAGGTCTTCAATCAAGACTTCGTCAGAGACAACGTCTTTCGTCCTGACGACGATGGTATGAACCCCATTGTGGTGCTGGGCAAAAGGAACATCAGGGCCCAACAGAAGATTGAGCAGCTCACAGGAGAGCTTGAATCATTGAATCAAGAGTTGGCCGCCTCCGAAAGGAGAGAACGCGACTTCCGGCGTGACTTGGACAATCACGTCCAGACAAATGCGCGCACCTTGAAGGATTTGCTCGGCAACCAACCGAAGAGCGCTTACCGGAACTACAACCGGGGGCATTACGAGACGCGCGCCGACACAATGATTGCCGCTGGTGATGCTGAGATTCTTCGACTGAGCGATGAGACGCGCATCCCGCTCGTTCAACGCCAGGCTGAGACACAGAGGGACACGGTGTCTCTGCCTGACTTCGACCCAGTCGATCTGGCTGAACTGGAAGCGGAGGCTTCCGCTTTACTGGCGAAGACCGTCACATCGACAGCCCTTGATTCACTCGTTCGCGATCCCGCGCTCGCTGCTTGGATCCTCGACGGTCTTCACATTCATGGCGAGAGATCAACCGACGAATGTTTGTACTGCAGTCGACCCATGCCACTGGAGCGTTTGGAGACCTTGCAAGACCACTTTGATGGTGCTCACGGCGAGCTCATGAGGGACCTCGAATCCGCGCTCTCGAAATGTGAGGCAGAATCGAAGGGCATAGAGGAGCTTCGCTCTGAGCTGCCAGTGGCCGACCAGCTCTATGCCGATCTGTCAGCGCCTTTCGAGGAAGCAAAGGACCGACTTTCCGCGGAGGCCGACCAAGCTCTGTCGTTTCTTAAGCGGCTGGCCGGAGACTTGGGCAACAAGAAGGAGCGGGCGTTCGAGTCAATCAGCTTGGGATACAAGGCGCCTTCGAATGGTCGAGACAGTTTTGCGTCGGTAAGAAGGATCGTCGAGAAGCACAATGAGTCCTGCGCCGAGTTTGAGGCCAGTGTGGATCGGGCACGAGAATCGATTGAATCGAGTTTCATCGCCGAACGTCTTGACACCTACAAGAGACTCAAGTTTGGACTCAAGATGACTGAACTCACGCAAGAGCGGGTCAATCGAAGAGCGAAAGAAAAAGGAGAGGAAGTCGCTGAGCTGGAATCTGACATCTTGGACCATCGCCCTCCTGCAGACGACTTGAATGCTGATTTGCGCGACTACCTGGGTCCAGGAGCCATGCAACTGACCGTGAATGAGCACAGCTACACGCTGACGCGCGACGGACGCCCGGCGAAAGATCCGAGCGAAGGCGAGATGACGGCGATTGCGCTCCTGTATTTTCTCAGAACGTTGAACAGCCGTGGATTTGACCTCAAACAGGGGGTCGTCGTTCTCGATGACCCAGTGTCGAGTCTCGACGAGAACGCGCTATTCACCGCCACCTCTTACATTCGTCGGAGGACTCAAGGGGCAGGGCAGCTCATCATTCTGACGCACAACTTCGCCTTCTTTCGTGAGATGCGCAACTGGCTCAGGAATGTCAAAGGACAACGCAAGAGAGATCCAGCGAAGCGGCCGGCGCGGTTCTACATGTTGCGATGCAGCGTCAATGACGGAAAGAGGTCTGCCCTTCTGCGCCCGTTAGACCGGTTGCTGGCGCAATACGAATCCGACTATCACTATCTCTTCAGCCGGATCTATTGGGCAGCGAACACTCAGGCCAATGACTTGGAAGACAACTACGCTCTGCCGAACATGGCGCGTAGGTTTCTCGAGGCGTTTCTGGCGTTCAAGCACCCGCAGTCGGACAATCTGTGGGACAAGGTCAGCCGGTTGAGTTTCGACGAGGTCAAGAAAACACAGGTCTTACGCTTCCTGAACGTCTACTCCCACAACGAAACGATCGGAGCGCCCCAGCTTGATACCACCTTGTTAGCGGAATCCGACGCGGCATTGAGGAATCTCTTGGAGCTAATCCACTCAGTAGACCCTGAACACTACGACGCGATGGTCACATTGGTCACGGGTACGGCCGATGAGGACGACGAATGAATCAAGAAACCCATCCAAGACGTTCGTCGGCAGATGACCAACGTGGTTCGCTCTTTGTCAATCGGGAGAGTGCTGCATGGACAAAGGCGGATGTGCGAACTGGGAGCGGGAAGTCTCCATCCTTCGTGGGCTAGGGCCTGTTCACATCGGAGCGTAGATGAGAACAGGCACCAGGCAAAGTCTGGCCTGACTGACGAAATCAGCTTGCTTCAAACACACCAATACTGTTCCCATCGCTAAGTGGACGACTATTGGCTTATCAAGTGCGAAAGGCCTAAGTACCTCGTAACTTTAGATTCGCGGAGGTACTAGGGCCTGTTCACATTGGCGCGTAGATGTGTCAGAGTGGGGATGGATGGCGGCGCGGCCCGGGTGACCAGATGACGTATCAGACGAAACTGAGCGATGCACAGTATGCGCGGCTGGAGCCGTTGCTGCCTCCGCCGGGCAATCATCTCAAGATTCCCCACCGCCAGGTGCTCGACGCCTGGCTGTATGTCTACTATCAGGGCTGCACCTGGCGCGGGCTGCCGCGCGAGTTCGGCAACTGGCACACCATCTATGTGCGGCTCAACCGCTGGGCGAAGGCCGGTGTACTGGAGCGTGTGGTGCAAGCGTTGCAGCAGGAGTTGCTGGTTGAGTCGGACGCCGACACGCTGTCGCTGGACAGTACGATCATCCACCTGCACATGCATGGCACCGGCGCGCGACGAAAAGGGGGCGCCAGGCGATCGGCCGCTCTCGGGGCGGCCTGACGACGAAGCTGCACGCGCTGGTCGCCAACGACCGCATCCCGCTGATCATCGGTCTCTCACCTGGTCAGCGCCACGACGCGCCCTGTGGCCGCGAACTGCTACGCCGTCTCGGTCCGGCCAGCAATCAACCCTATCTCGTCATGGACCGCGCCTACGAGGACGACGCGACTCGACGCGTCGCGCTCGAACTCGGCTACCAACCAGTCGTCCCACCCCGCTCCAACCGCCGCGAACCGCACGACTACGACCGTGCGGTCTACCGCCGTCGCAACGAGGTCGAACGCTTCTTCTGCCGCCTCAAGCGCTTCCACCGGATCGACTCTCGCTGCGACAAACTCGACATCATCTTCCTCACCGCCATCCACCTCGTCCTGATCTATGACATGCTCAACTCAATGTGAACAGGCCCTAGTCCGGCAAAAGACCTCTGAGGAAATCTTCTCGGCTTGGGTCCCGATTGGTCGACTCTGCAGCTAATCAGACTGCTCGGCCGCTAGGCAGCAAAGAGGCACGTCTCGCTCCCCTTCCAACAAACACTACCCAACCGATTTCGAAGTGAGGCGAGGATGGCAAACTCCAATCGGTTGGCCATTGATAGGAGCGGCTCTCTTCAAGAGGGCATTTGGACAACAGATTCCTTAGAACCGGATGGTCAGGACCACAGCGTTTTGTGCGTTTCCTACACTATGCCGAATCCGCACCTGTTGGCATGAGTACTCCGCCGACGTCCATCGAAAACGGGCTCTGGGATCAAGCAAACTGAGCCTATGCATAGGCGGAAGTGCAGGCGAGGTAATCGACTGTGTGAAGTTGATCGTGCGGAATGGATGCGAGGCGAGGACTGACAATAGAGTGACTAGCTATGGAGCGATGACTACAGTACTGGGCTCACGTCCAGCACAACGACCGCGATCTTGAGGGCTTCATCTTCCGTCAAGGTCTGCTTCAAGTGAGCTTCCAAGTCCTTCGGTGTGAGTGGACGAGTTCCCGTTGGTGGAGGCCGCATATCGGCGTCCGGAAACCAGAGCACCAGGTAGATGCCGTAGCCGGAGGTGTGTACATCGCGGGTGTACTTGCCGATCAGCTGAGTTCTCAAGGCGCTCCACAAATCACGGTGGTTGACCTTCTTGATCTCCACCGGGATGTTGAAGTCCAAACAAGCAATCCGCATATCTGATCGGTTGTCTGCCACGTATCGACCCTCTGGTTGAGCATCAACGTTCAGTGGGAGCAGGCGGCGGAGACGGTCCAGGAGGACATCCCGACACGAATCCTCATGCTTCAGTGTTTGTGGCCGACGATGGGATTCTTCGTTCCAATATTGGCGCCAGACGTTCGCGTTGCTGGAGCGGATGTCAGCGGCGATAGTTGCGAGCCGATCAATGACTAGTGCAGCCAGATCGGCGGCGTTCGCTGGTTCTTCATTGGCCAAGACCCGATCAAGTTGTTCCAGATCGGGGTAGGAATAGGTGGCCTCCCGGTGCAGGATTCGTTGGTCATCCCGGGCTCTCTCGAGGTGATTCTTCCACTTGCTGAGACTCTGTTCGGATGTCAGTGTTGCCAGGACCTCGGTGGCATCACCGCCAGGCAGAGCCCCGAGTTGCTGTATGAACCGCTCAATCTGTCTTGAGCCCTTCATCTCCGGTGTGTAGAAGCCAGACTCGTTCAAACTGTCGGGGGCAAACGCAGGCCCCATGAGTTCGATCAGCGCCCCCAGCGTGGCCGAGGTGAACTCGCAGCCGTTGGATTCGAATGGATCTCCAGCATCGAAGAAGCCGGTGAGATGCCTGGCTCGCCGATCTTCGGTCCGGACGAACTCAGTCAACTGCTCGATGTACTGCTCCGGCGCCGCGACGAGGCCGGCCGCCAACCAGTGGACACGCTGAGCCACGCTCATGCTCTTGGTCGACAACCTGGAGTCAATCAACTGGAGCAGCGTAGACGCATCGGGATGCTCCAGAAGGTTCCAGAGCAGAAAATCGAGCGTGCGCAGCGACTCGAGCCGTGCCCGGAGTGGAAACTTGGACAGGACCTTGAAGAGGGCTTGGTGCTTCAGATCGGGAGCCCCGCCCATGTCCGCCAGTGCATACAGGGCAGGCGAGTGACCGTCTTTACGGCGCAGCGCAGCGATCGCCGTTTCGGTGGCGACGGCCGCCACAATCTCTGGCCTCAGTTTGGCCCACTTCTCGTGCCAGCCAGGCTCTTGTGAGAAACAGCCCGGCGTGCAGTAGTAGAACGCCAGCGCCGTCTGGATTCGACCCTCGCTCAGATCCAGTAGGCGCTCGGAACTCTCATTCTGAAGTAGATCAAGCGCAGCCTGACCGGGGTACGCGAGGAAGTGCAGGCGTGACTCCTCGCTCATCAGGATGATCTCCTCGTACGTGGGCAGCTCGCTACGCCAAAGTGAACCGCGCAGTCCAGCTAGCGCCGCTTGTACCAAATCTTCGTCACCACCGAGTAGATCCGAGATTCTCGCGGTTGGCGCCAGCGGCTTCGCTTGTGAGACCGGATGGCGGAAGTAGGCTCGACCGAGATCATGGAGCAGCGAGAGCGGAGCTTGGTTCTGGCGTAGCGCATCCGCATGCTCGCGGACGTATGCGATCCCTTGTTGGCGCTCTCGCTCGTGTTTCGCCTCCCAAGTCGCTCGTTGCTCAGAAGCGCGTGTCCGCTGCGAGAGCGGCGGTGGCTGGAGTCGCAATGAGAGTCGCTCTTCCAGAACCTCGACCCCCGAAATGCGGCTTCTCAAGTCTTCGAGTGGGACACCGTTGTCCCTGTAGGACAGGAAGGCCTCGTCAAAGAGAAACTCGGAAGCTTCCGGCTGCGACGGCGCCAATCGAACGGCTTGGTCCAGACACCACGCCCCGAGATTCGCGGCAGGCGAAAGGCCGTGCAGCGGCCCGTACACCTGGTACTCAGATTCGATCGTCCGCTTCCCCTGGGGCCAACAGCTCAAGCCGTGCAACACGAGCGCCTGCTGGATTTCGGGACGGCGACTCAGCCAAACGCGCACCTCCGCAACGGAATCACCTTCCGGGGAGTGCCTCCCCCACTGGGGAGGCGCGGCAGCGCTCAGCCACTGATAGAGCCGAGGCAACGGTAAGTCATCGCCAAACGCACTGAGTCCGCGAGCGAGCAGGCGCAGAGGAATCTCGTCCGCATGGTGTGACTTCAGAGCGGACCAGACGTCGGCATGTCGGACCAGCAGTTCGTCCAGTAGGTCAGAAACGTCCTGATCCGACGTCTGTTCGAGAAGGCGATGCCCCCAGAAATGAGTGTCCATACCGTAGAACTGCGGATTTGAGCGCTCTGTGAGATAGCACCAGAGAATTCGCGCGGGAAGATCGCGTGGATACAGATAGCTCAGTAGCACGCCCTTCATTTCACTGTCCGGATCGGAGATAGTGCCGGCTGTGATCTGATCAAGCAATGACTTGAGATCTTCGGTCCGTTGTTCAGGCTCAGACTTGATCTGGATCAGTGCATCCACGGCGGAAGTTCTGACGTACGGCCAGCGACTCTCGTCTTTTGCCATGCCAAGCAACTGCGGGGCCAAGTTGGGCAGAGGTACTCCTCGCGAAAGAAGGCTCAGCAAGAATTGGACCAAGCTCTCATGCTCGGGATCCCGGGAGGGGTTTGACAGGATCTCGACGAGGGTCGGCTCCATGTCGTCCGAGGTGAGAGGCGCCAGCGCGGTCTCCATCTCGCGTGAACGTGCATCAAGCCTGAGAGGCAGTAGCGCATCACGGCTCCCAATAACTTCCATCAGTTGGCGCTTGTCCACGGTCGAAAACACACTCAGATCGCCGTAGAGCGCGACTCCGACCGGATCACGGTCTGTCAGCAGGTCGCGCGACTGCGGGCAGAGTGCGGCGAGCCAGCCGGACAGACCGCGCATCTCGGTCACCACGATCCCGTCCGCTCCGCTGATCAGGGCGATGATCCGTCGAGCCGAGAGACCATTGTTGATGCGGCCAGCCAGGCAGTGAGCTCCCAGGAACTCAGCGATGTGGCGGTGAATCGGGGCGAACCGCCGATCGCCCACGCTGCGAAACAGGCGGGTGGAGACCGCGGCTTTGGCTACATCCATGGGGATGTCGCCAAGTCCAGCGAGCGGGAGGTAGTCGCCATCCCCCGGATCAAGAGAGAAACCGGCGCTCCCGGTGATCAACTGCGCAGCGCACAAGTGGCCGGCAGCGCGCAAGATCTCATCGAGCGGCGGCTGCGGGCTGCCGATCGCGTGCTCCTTATTCGTTTCCGTCGCCATAATCCGACAGGCACTGTCGAACGTGTCGAGGCGGCTGTCCGGCCACTGCTCTCCACCGCCTGCAACCTCTGCCAGCATGTTGAGCGTTTGGGGGTTCGCCAGGAGGGCACTGACTCCTCGCTGCCGTGCGGTGTCGATGAAGCTTCGCGGGTCGCTGACGGACGGGTGGCCGGCGAGGATTTGCTCGATCTCGGCGTCCGACAGCGGGTCGAGCCGAAGGATCCTGACCGTCGAATCCTGGCTCACGAACTCAAGCCTGTTCCGGTTGTTGTTTCCCAGCCAATCGGCCTCACGACATGAGATCCGAAACCTCGGTCGGCCGAGCGCATCGAGCCGATTGCGAATCTCATCCAGCGCCGATCGAACATCAGCCGAGCCGACTCTCACCTCGTCGAGCCCGTCAATGAACAGGGTCTTCCCGAGCCATTCTTGGTGCTGCGCCATGTCTGCCACCAGAAAGTCACGCGCGTCCAGCAAGATCGATGTCTCGCCTTGCGCGTGGTGTTCACTGCGGAATGCCGTGGACTTGCCTAACCCAGGGTCGCCCAGGAGAACGTACGCCGACTCAGGTCGAAAGCTGCTGAGCGGCGCGGAAACGGGTCCATCGAGTTGGGTCTCATTTGGTGGTCGAACTTCAACGCAGGTGCGATCTTCGATGGTCG
This sequence comes from Dehalococcoidia bacterium, assembly GCA_964291515.2. Lineage (GTDB taxonomy): Bacteria > Chloroflexota > Dehalococcoidia > Bin125 > Bin125 > Bin125. The sequence goes on along the minus strand of OZ219805.1, from coordinate 1,303,447 downwards.
TCATTGCATTCGGAACCACTCGTCGGCTGGCGCCGTCAGGAATTCGTTGAGGGGAATCCCGCCCTCTCCGACGACTAGCGATGTCTGGGCGTCGTAACGCTGCTCGAACTCGATCAGCGACGACTCGCTTACCCGCCCACCGCCGCTCTTGACCTCGATGGCGCGCACCCTGGGACCGATCTTGAGCACGAAATCAACCTCGTGCGGGCCGTCACGCCAGTAGGACACGCCCATGTTCAATGAGGACGTGTTGAGCAGATGCGCGCCGACGCAGCTCTCAACGAGCCGTCCCCAAAACGTACGGTCGGCTTTCGCCTCAGCGAAGGTGTAGCCGGACATCGCCGACATCAGGGCGGTGTTGAACACACTGAGCTTAGGACTCGATCCGCGGCGGCGATGCATGCTGCCGGAGTGCTTCTGCAAGCCAGCGAGCAGGCCGGCGGTGTGTAACAGGTCCATATATCGGGCCAGGGTCGTCGTGTTGCCGGCATCCTGCAGCTGGCCGAGCATCTTGTTGTAGGAGAGGATCTGCCCGGAATAGGAGGCGCCAAGTTCGAACAATTGCTTGAGCAACGCTGGCTTGTCCACACGTGTCATCGCCAGCAGATCGCGCTCAAGGTGCGGCTCGATCAGGGCTTGCAAGATGTAGCTGCGCCAGCGCTCTTCGTCGGTCGCGAGTACGGCGGCCCCGGGATATCCACCGAAGTACACGTACTGGTCGAGCGTGAAGTTGAAGGCTGTGGCTACTTCGGCAAATGACCAGTGGGTCACCCGAATCGACTCGAATCGACCGGCCAAGCTCTCACTCAAACCTGACTGAATGGCCAACGGAGCCGAACCGAGCAGGACGACGTGCATCGGCAGGTTGCGGGCGCGATCGGCGTCCCACAGTCCTTTGACGGTCTCGGACCAGTTTGGGACCTTCTGGATCTCGTCGAACACCAACACGAATCCAGCATCGGACTCCTCAGCTCGGCGCCGAGCCTGTTCCCACTGCATCGTCAGCCACTCAGCGTTTCGAGGCGGCCCAAACAGCGTCGTGCGTTGAGACGAAGCGTCTGTCGTGATAACGGAGAATGCGGACTCCGGCTCGTCCACTGGTAGATAGCGACTCGGCTGGTCCATCTGGTCCAGGGCCTGTTGAACGATGGTCGTTTTGCCGGTCTGCCGAGGGCCGAAGATGGTAATCAGCCGGCTCGGCTTTTCTGTCAGGCGTTCGACAAGAGAGGCGACGCTCGACCGCTGGAATCCCGTCATAGAGATAGATTACTCTATTGAGTAAAATTACTCAATAGCCGATGGGCGAAAGGCGGTGACGGGAGCCTCTGATGTAGCCACGATAGCGAGCGCAGCTCAAGCAGGGAGGCCATGCGCGCGGCCAGGAGCCGCGCATGGCCTCGGTCAGATTATTCTGGCAAGGCCCCAAAGGGTCCTACAGCGCGATCTCCCAGGAAAAAGTTCGCAGTACGTTCTCGATAGGCCCGCCGGACTGGACTTCTGTCCCCCCAGCGCAGTCCCGGCTACTGACAACGACTTCCCCAGAAGAGGAAACAAGCGATGACCGTTGATAAAGGCAAAGTGAGGATTACGAGAGTTCAACTCCGCAACTTCAAGGGTTTTTCCACGTTCTCGCTCAAGTTGGAACCAATGACGATCCTGGTCGGACCGAACAACGCCGGCAAGTCCACGATTGTGGGTGCGTTCCGGGCGCTCAGCGTTGCGCTACGCACAGCCAGAACGCGGAAGCCGGAGATTCTGCACCTCACAGATGGCAACCATAGGGGGTATCGGATTGCGACTGATGCAATTCCGATTTCATTGGAGAACGCCCAGCACAACTACTCCAACGAGGACGCCGTGGCCACGTTTACGTTGTCCAACGGGAACAGGTTAAGGCTGATCTTCCCTCCACTTTCAGGGTGCCTCTTGGTCGCCGAACCAGATGGCCCGGTCATGCGCTCGACCGCCGGATTCAAGCAACAGTTTCCGATCGATATCGGTATCGTTCCCGTTCTCGGACACTTCGAGCACGACGAGCAAGTCGTCGCCGAGCAGACGGTCGAGCGCAATCTTCAAACGCATCGTGCCTCAAGGAACTTCAGGAACTTCTGGTACCTGAGGAGCGAGGAGGAGTTGGATGAGCTTCGGGAAGTGGTAAGAGAATCTTGGGATGGATTGGAGCTCGAGAAACCCAAGCTGTCGCCTGACGTCGAGGGGCAACCCTTGTTGCACATGATGTGCGAGGAGGATCGAATTCCTCGCGAGCTCTATTGGATGGGCTCCGGCTTCCATATCTGGCTGCAGATCATGACTCATGTCCTCCGAGCGCGACACTCGACGATTCTTGTGATCGACGAACCGGAAACCTACCTGCATCCAGAGCTGCAGCGCTACCTCTTGAGCTTCCTGCGCGATGCTGGAACGGATTGTCTATTGGCGACTCACTCATCTGAGCTGGTCGGCGAGGCCGAGCGCTCGGAGGTGGTGCTCGTCGACAAGACGCTCCGTTCAGGCAAGCGCTTGCAGAGTAGCGCTCGCAGCCAAGCCTTTGACGTCCTTGGTTCGAAGTTCAGTTTCGCGTTGACCGATGTTCTGCGTCAGCGCGTGGCCATCCTGGTCGAAGGCGCCAGTGACTTGAAGTACCTGAACGCGGTCGGGAAGCGAATGTCGTTGAACGTGTTGAATGGCAGGAGAGTGCCGCCAGTCATTCCCTTGGGAGGACATCAGCCAGGGAAGGCGGCCGACATTGCAAGGGCCATGAAGACCTTCATCGGGGCGGACGTTCGGGTGGCAGTGGTGCTGGACCGAGACTATCGCTCCGATGAGGAGATAGTTGCGTTGGAGCAGGAACTGCAACGGGAGTTCGATGTGGCGCATGTGCTGAGGAGGAAGGAGATAGAAAACTATTTCCTCAGCCCGAAGCTGGTTGCGAAGACAATCACTACGCGGAGAAGTGAATCTCCTACGAGCGAAGAGCAAACCGTCGAACTGCTCGGGTCGATCACGTGCGACCTGCGCGAAACAGCCGAGAGCCAGTTTCTGACTCGGTATCTGGAGTACGGAAGTAAGACGCGCCGAGGTACTGACCAGTCGACACTGACGAAAGAGGCGCTTTCGCAGTTTCGCGACCGCTGGTCATCACTGCCCGGGAGACTGGACTTGGTATCTGGCAAGGAAGTGCTTCGCCGACTAAACACGCTGCTCCAAGCTGAAGGCCGGAAGGCGTTGACGGTGGGCCATTTGTCCGCGCAAATGACTGAGGCCGAGATACCAATCGAATTGAGCGCACTGTTGAAGCAGCTCGATCAGCTTTTGGTGAGCAAGGGCGACTCACGACCAGGAAGGCGGGAACGTTCCGGCGTCTGAGCGTGGAGTTGTCCGCTTCCTCCCGGATTCCCCAGTGCTGTGCTCCGCCTGCAGGTTCCGCCTAGCACATCGTACCCATGGTCTCGTCGTCGGAGTGGGCGGCCAGTCTCGTTCTGGCCCATCAACCATCGGGCGTTGGACGGCAGCCGCGAGGCCGACCTAGAGACAGATCCTCACGGGAAGAGAAACCCCTCCTTCTGACTAGCTGCCGTGTTGCGTTGCACGGCTGGAACCGAAGAGCCAGGTAAGGGTGACTCGGTCCCAACCGAGATTAGCGAGCTTCTGATCCTCTGAGTTGCGTCCTACAGCGCGATCTCCCAGGAAAAAGTTCGCAGTACGGTATCGCTAGGGGTACCAACTTGACATAAACAGATTCAATTGAGTTAGCCGTGGCATCAGAGATCTGAGCCCAGCATGTCAGTGGACTCTGCGATCAGTCGGTGAATGGGTGATGGGAAATGGTCTGCATTGTGTGATGTGGGCATCGCTCGAGCCGAACAATCTCGCTGTGACGTGTTACGTCGCACATCGATTGCCGAACCTTACGGCGTGAGCTGACTAGGGCCTGTTCACATTGAGTTGAGCATGTCATAGATCAGGACGAGGTGGATGGCGGTGAGGAAGATGATGTCGAGTTTGTCGCAGCGAGAGTCGATCCGGTGGAAGCGCTTGAGGCGGCAGAAGAAGCGTTCGACCTCGTTGCGACGGCGGTAGACCGCACGGTCGTAGTCGTGCGGTTCGCGGCGGTTGGAGCGGGGTGGGACGACTGGTTGGTAGCCGAGTTCGAGCGCGACGCGTCGAGTCGCGTCGTCCTCGTAGGCGCGGTCCATGACGAGATAGGGTTGATTGCTGGCCGGACCGAGACGGCGTAGCAGTTCGCGGCCACAGGGCGCGTCGTGGCGCTGACCAGGTGAGAGACCGATGATCAGCGGGATGCGGTCGTTGGCGACCAGCGCGTGCAGCTTCGTCGTCAGGCCGCCCCGAGAGCGGCCGATCGCCTGGCGCCCCCTTTTCGTCGCGCGCCGGTGCCATGCATGTGCAGGTGGATGATCGTACTGTCCAGCGACAGCGTGTCGGCGTCCGACTCAACCAGCAACTCCTGCTGCAACGCTTGCACCACACGCTCCAGTACACCGGCCTTCGCCCAGCGGTTGAGCCGCACATAGATGGTGTGCCAGTTGCCGAACTCGCGCGGCAGCCCGCGCCAGGTGCAGCCCTGATAGTAGACATACAGCCAGGCGTCGAGCACCTGGCGGTGGGGAATCTTGAGATGATTGCCCGGCGGAGGCAGCAACGGCTCCAGCCGCACATACTGTGCATCGCTCAGTTTCGTCTGATACGTCATCTGGTCACCCGGGCCGCGCCGCCATCCATCCCCACTCTGACACATCTACGCGCCAATGTGAACAGGCCCTAGCCCAGCAGAGGCTGTCGCACAGGATCTTGTCTCAGAGGTTGTTTCGGTCATCCCGGCAAAGATGCGCCGGTCGAACGGTGTCGTTCGAGATCGGCAGCTGACTTCCCTTCTTCCCCTGCGCCACTACGACACTGGCCGGAGTGATCGCAGGCCCCGTTCTGTTCGCGATTATCAACTGCACCCTTTTGGTTCATGCCTGCCGGCATCCGAACCGCCCGGCATCGTTCGGTCGAGGGTGGGGCGCCATTCTTAGCATTTTGACAACTTATGCATGGTTCAGGGGGGCGCAGTCCGGCGGAGCTGTCCCTTTCCCTGAGTCGCTGCTACAGGTTCGGTCCGAATTGAGTGGCGGGCCAGGCGAGGATTCCGCTATGTGTGAGTCCAGAGTGGGAGACTCGCCAACAATCTGGTTGACACAACCTATCGTTTTCGTTTGAATACTCTGCTCACGGCCGAGGAGTCGGACGACGCCCGCGCCGTGCTGCGCGATGAGGATTCATCACTTGACCTTTAGCCGTTCGAAGTGGCGCGCTGAGTTGTTGTGTCCGCATGAGTGACTCCGACTGCGGCATCAAGATCCTGCTTCGTTTCGAGTGCCGGGTGGCCTGAGATCAATGCGAAGCTCGGCGATCCGCGCTTGGTCCAAGGCGACGCCTCGACGCTGGAGCGCAGCCAGCATGTCCTCCTGTCTCGGTTGACCGAAGGCCAACCGATAGAGCGCCAGCGACTCCTGCAATCGCGCCCATCGGTCCTGATCTCGACTTAAGGGAAGCGCCATGATCCGGCGCTGGATCTGCGCTTCGCCCGGGAATATCCAACTAGGGACGAGGTCGCCCAGGTCGGGGTCGTTCTCTTCAGCAGCCGCCTCGAAGACGGCGGTCCAGGGATCGGTGACTCCTTCAGCTAGCGCTGCCAGTCGGTGAGCGGCCGCGACGTTCTTGCGGATTGCGTGCCCTCTGTAGCGATCGACACGGCCCTCGCGCTGCTCGAAGTCGACAGGGTTGGCAGGAAGGTTCCAGTGGACGACCGAGTGGCACCACCAATGGAAGTCAATACCCTCCTGGCCGACAGATGTCGTCGCGAGCACGAACGGCCAGAACGGAGAGTTGAATGCCGCGCGGACCTCGGGCAGTCTGGCTTCGTCTTTGCTTCGCTGCGTACTTCCGAAGCGGAGTGCGTACCGGCTGGGAAACGCTATCCCTTCACTTTCGAAGTGATCAATGTCGGTTGCCCGATAGACCGACTCCCTGAGTGCCATCGCGCGCCGAGCAGTGGCTGCCAGCGAAATCAACCCCTCATCGCTCCGCGTGTCGACTCCTGTCTCGGCAGCGAGATGGTGAATGTACTCATCGAGGACCGCTTGCAGCCCTCCGTCAATGCAATAGCGGGCCACGGTGCGCCAATATGCCCCTTCGTCTTCACGTGCGCTGTGCGAGCCTGTGTATACGGCGTCAAGGAGCAGCATCGCGTCGGGCCGCGCGAACAGACTTCTCAGCCCTGACGCAAGAATCGCCGCTGCACGCCAGTGACCCAGTTCAGTGATCTGGTCGTCCGCCCGCCGCAACCGGCCGAGCGATCGCCAGGCGATGTTCCCTGGCCCTCCCAGACCTAGAAGTGCACTTGTCGCGACAAGGTCAGCCGGCGGTTCTGATCCCGGTTCCCAGCCGCTGTAGGCACTGAGCATCTGCTCCACATGCGCATCCAGGGCGCGCGATACCTCCGCTGGCCTGTGCTCGGGAGATGCGCCGCTGAGCGCCTCGGCCACTTTGGTTCGGGTTTCCTTGAGAAGTGCAGGGGCGAGCTGCCATTCCCGCTCAACCCGGGCCGATGCGAACCAGTGCCATGCAGCATTGGAGGTGGAACTCGTGCCGCCGGACGGACCGGTAAGAGGCTCGACGCGCTCGCGCGCCCACCCAAGCAGGCGCTCCACGGTCAATGGAAGCGGGTGTTCACGGGCGGCGTCCAGGGGATCGGTTTTGGAAGCGACAATTGGCTGCGGCCAGAACAATGAAAGCGCCGACATCGACCCGGGTCGCTCATCGACCACACGGTAGTCCAGGCGACTCGATACTGCCGCTCGGGCTGCCGGCGTGTTCACACGATGTCCCGTTGCGGCGAAGATCCGCCGCTGGACTTCGTAGCTCAGAAGCGAAGCGATGGCTGAGGGAGCGGAAACCCAGCTTGAGAATATGAGCTGTTTGGTAACGGCCTTGGGGTCAAACGACTCGTATGGGCCGCCGAGCGAGTGATAAGGAAGGGACGGCGGCATCCAGAGCAATCGCCACCAGCCTGGATCGAGCACTTCGGCAGCTAAGGCGCGCATTCGAGCATTTGCCCACTCAAGCTGCCGGAACTGCTCCACGTCGGACCTGGCAATTCGCTGCGCGCCTCGGAACAGTGGCATCAATTGTTCCCGGCGATCGGGGATCTTCATGTGGGCACGTACGTGCTCCCCAACCCGATATCCGCTGAGGAAGTTGAGGAAGTACGGGGACGACTTCCAGTACTCCACGTTGAGCGGACCCTCGACCGCGTTGGCGACGCGACGCATGGCGACAAAGCCCGTAAAGTCTTCCGCCTGGAGACGAAACTGGCTTGTGGTCGAGGTACTGGTGGTGGCGCGCTGAGTGCCCGCAGGCCTCTCGGTTCGGGTGATCCACTTTCGTAGCTCAGCCTGTACACGATCGCGTATCTCAGCAACTGGATCGCCCGAAAGCGCCGCCTGTCGAAACGTATCGAGCTCAGCTCGAACTGAGGCCACTGGTTCCTCCGAGTCAGCGAGGAACTCCAGCGTCTTCAGAAAATCCGCATAGTGACCGGTGTCTGTCGCGCTTTCCTCGGCATACGTAAATGGCTTGTACGGCGTTGCCGAGAGTAGGAGCACATGTGCGTCCGCCTGGTTGAAAAAGTAGTGCGCCAGCTCGGCTGCTTCGCCGCCAGTCTGTACATCGAGCAAGTCTCGGAAGCGTTGGAACTCATCAAGGATCACGAGGTCCGGTTTAAGCGCCTGCACCGCTGCTCGCGCAAGCATCTGGCGCAAACTGCCGACGATCCCGCTTGCGCTGCTTCTCTGTTCAGAAGTCAACGCCCGCCGTCCCGTGACCTCATCGACGAGAGCGAGGAACGAGCTGCGTTCGGGACTATGGTCGAACTCCTTGATAAACGCTTGCTGGATGCTGGTCTCGAAGTGACTCGCGCTGAGGGGATTCACATGCCACTCGACGAATCTGCGCCGGTTGGTCACGGCTCCCTGGAAGATGCGCTGCGCTGCAGTCGCCCTCGCACGGCGGAGGCCCAGGTGCTCGCGCAGGAGCAGGTAGAGGACGGCACGCTCCTTCGCCGTACCTAGCTGCGAGCCGAAGTGGAAGGAGGTGGCCGGCGTAAACGCGACGAACGTAGCGGGCTTTCCCTTGTGCCCGAGCGGGGCCTTCAGCACGTCTGGCAACGTAATCAGGAGGCTCAGGCGCGTGGCGATGCTCGGACTGCCGGAGTTAGTGATGTTGAGCTTGCGAATGTTCTGTGCGGCGATGTCGGCGTTGGAACACACATAGATGATGTCGATGCGGTCCACTTGGTCAACGCGTTGCAAGTGCTCGAGGGTCCGCGCAATGACTTCCTTGGCGACGTGGGTCTTGCCTAGGCCAGTCTCATCGGCGACGAGGAAGCGTCGCGACGAGTCACTGTCCAGGTACAGCCGCTGAAATGCATGCCGAGCAGTCGCTCGCTGGAAGTCGCTCAGGACTCCTGGCTGGTTCTCGTGACTCACGAGGCGTCTTCAAGCATGGCGCGACGCGCCTCCAGGGCAGGCAGCCATACATCATCCCAGCCCGGAGGAAGGACCTCTCGCCCGCTCGGTGAAAGGCGAAGGTGTTCAACAATCGTCTCCAAGTGATCGATGGCCTCAGGGCTCTCGGACAGGGCGCGTGCGAGCAGCTCCAGGATGCCCTGCCCGGCTTCCGCCGACCAACTAGCGAGCCCATCCCCGTTCGTGGGCATGTCGCTTTCACTTCCCAATGCAAAGCCGATCAACAAGACGAGCAGCCGCAGGAACTTCTCCGGCGTGTCGATTTGGCGGGCCATGATCTCCTGGATGCGGTCATCCGGCGTGCCATCGAGTTGTGAACAGACGACGGTTGAGCGTGTCAGTTGGTGTTCCTCAAACGTGCGGTGCGCCGTGAGTTGAAGAAACGGGGTGATATCCGCAAGTGCTCGGGGCCTCAGCTCAGCATTCTGCAACTCCAAGGAACTCAGCGAGCAGGTCTCCGATGGACGGTTGAAAGGAGCGATCGTGACGCGAGTGTCTTTGGGGATGTGCGGCAGCGCGGTATCGACCGCGATACAGACCACCCATTCATCGTCGTGCCTCGATACGACGGTGCGGAATCGGACCTGTGCGGAAATGTCGAGAAGCAGATCTTCGAGTGCGCGTTCGGCCGCGCTGACTTCGTCGAAGTCTTGGCTTTCTGAGGGAACGTACCGCGTCAGCATGGTCCGTAACGGCGCCTCTTCGCCGACAAGGGCGTCGATGCCGAAGGTCGCGGCCGGACCAATGAGCTCGCAGAGGAACTCAACATTGAGGCCGAGGCCCGCGTCCGTCGCGTTGGCCGAACCTGAGTACATATGGGCGAGCCGACCGCGCTCGACCACGTAGAGCTTCGCGTGTAATCGTGTGAAGAAGCTCTCGCTGCTGGCTTCCTCAACGTCATCCGCGGAGAGTCCAGCCGTCGGGTCAAGCTCGTACACCTCCAGCTGCGTTAGCACCTCCGGTGGAATCGCTGATAACTCTTCCCCACGGGAGATGAGTACGGATGTCCGGTCGGTCTTTTTTCGGGAGATTCGTCGAAGCGCGCTGGTCCGGACAAACGGTGAAATCGTCAGCGTGCAATCGCCGCTGAAGTGCTCTTCGATTGGAAAGGCAGGGGAGCCTGGAAGCCCGATGGGATGGAAGCGTACCTCGCGAACGCCGGCCGGCAGTTCCCAGCGCACGTTACGCAGCTCGTCAGCCAGCGCGAGGATCGCTACGCGGCGATCGGACGGCAGCGGCGTGACCGTTAACTCAGGCAGTTCGGCAACAAAGCGCGATAGGGGCGCGTTGATTTCTAGTAGCGCCTCATCAGTGCGTCCGTCCAGGCGGAGAATGGTGTCCCAGCTTCGGTCGGCGGTCAGATTCCGAGTCAGCACGAGGAGCCGGTAGGAGGGCTCGTGAGACCGATCCAGGAAACGGAGTACCCAGATCTTGGGATGGAAGATGTGGCCCGGTCGTGGTCGCTTGACCTCGTGGATAACGGTCTCAAGTAATGCCAGCAGATCGGATGGCCATCTTCCGGCGTTGATGGCGCCCGCCTGGCAAAAGACATCGAGCCGTCGGCTCATCGTTCGCATTGCCTCCATGACCTCGATGGGGTTCGGCTGTTCGTCAAACTGAAGACCTGCGAAGGCGAGTGGGACAGTCAGAGCAGACTCAAGATCGAGCGTGAACGTCGTTGCGACAGCGTGATCCAGGGAGTGCCCTGGAGATGGTCTCAGCGCATCGAGTAGGAGCGCGCGGCTATCAGGCGCCAGCATGCTGGCGCTCCCGCCCTTCGGCGATGTCGTTGAGCAGTCGCCTAACGACTGGCCAGCGGAAGTTGAGACGCTCAGATCCGGACGCACCGCCCCACTGGTGCATCAGCCTGTCATTGCGGAGCCGCGCCTGGCTTCTCTTCTGGTAGTACTCCCGGGCCTCAACGAGTGAGCGCGCGCTTCGACTGCCCGCGAGCTCAGGGCCGCTATGTTCCTGCGTCAGCGCCAGCCAGTCAGCGACGAATGAGCGCGTCGGCGCAGCGACTGCCCTGCCCTGCTCAGCTATCAGGGCCCACAACCGTTCCAGATCCCAGGCTCCCAGGTCACTCGCCTCAGTTTCGTCGCTCCAGTCGCTGAGCTGGGTGCTGAAGTCGTCCCGGAGACCATCGTGCTCAGTGAGACCCAGCTCTTCAGCACGTTCGGCGAGGAGCACGTTGTAGAGCAGCATGGCCCCATGTACCACGAGGGCGAACCGCCGAGCCTCGTTGAGCGCGCCTCGAATGCGGCCCGTCGCCGCGGCGGCCTCCGGATCATCCCAGACAAAACGAGCGCTAGGCGAGGCACGGTTCCCGCTGGCGATCAGCAGCTGGAGCAGGGTCTCAGGCGCTGCATCGACGATTCGCTCCGCGAGCCACGTCGCCTCGTCCTGCGTGAGCTCAAAGTCGCAGCGTGTCAAGCTGAAGAAATCGTCCGGAGGCGCCGGGATTGAGGGCGCCCAGACCGCATCGGAGCGTTCGATGAACTCGGTTGCGTCGTCCAAGTGATGAGCGCTCTGTCGGAGACCCGCGACTTGGGCCATCGTTCCGTCGTGGCGCAGGATTCCGTAGCGTCGCAGGCTGTTCCAATAGACGTTGGAGGGGAGATTCCGCACGGCAGGCCCCACGTTTCGTCCGATCAAGCCCTCGAGGTCGCCGCCGTTGCGCAGTGCGCCGATGAGACGTCGTTCTTGCCCTTCAACCCATCGCACAAGCTGCGGACCAAGGTGTCGGCGACGCCCTCCCTCGCGGAACAGCCAGGGCACGAACAAGAGATAGCGGGCACGGGTGAGCAACACTGAGGTTCCCGGAAAGAGCGCCTCGCTGAGGGCGTCACGAACTCGACCCAGACCCAGTTCGTCACGACTCTCGCGCTGCGAGAACATCGCGACGATCTCCCGGGCCCGACGCTGGTCGGCCTGGGAGTGGTCGAGCCACGCCAACTCGGCTGGTGGCATCAATAGACCTTCCCTGCGGTTGCCGCCGGTCAATCCAGCCGCTTTGACATCCAGTGCCGACTCGCGACTCGTCGAAGTAATGCTTGGGATCGCTGCGGCTGTATTCGAGCTCGCCGCGCAGCGCCTAGACAATGATAGACAGGCCCCATTTCATCGCCAGTGAGCCAGTCGGGCTGTCACTGCTCCAGTCCTGCAGCTCGAGTGATCGCCTATAGCTCGGCAGCGCGGACGACTGGATCGGCTGTTTCCATGCAAGTTGGCTGGCGCGGGCCCATGAACCGGGCGCCGAAGAACCCCTCCGTTGCCCACCAAACTTCCTAAAAGCAAGAACTTTCGATTTGACGTTCACATTGGATCTGTGAAACAGGGTCGGCAGTCGCGAGAGTGCGCTCAGCACCTGCTTCGGCTGCGAATCTCCCGACGGTGAAGTTCGGCGACTCCTCTCGCAGTTCATTGGAGTCGACCCGCGTTGCCGACAGAGTCACTATGGATGCAAGCCGCTGCTGTGCCCAGTGCCGTGCCTCCCGTAACGTTTGTGGTCGACGCCAGTTGTCACCCCAACAGACACAGGTCGCCGATGTCGCCGAGCGCGTCGCCGTCAACCTGCAAGGTCGCAGGATCTCAGATGCTGAGCTAGATCACTGCCATTTGCTTCCGGCGGCTTTCAGTAGCCGACGACACTCCATTTCGTCAGTCTCGTTCAGCTCATGCCAGCCGGAAGCCGATATTGGTTCTCGGACAACATTTGCTTCATTTCTCTTAGCTTCGTGTCTCGTTGACGTCTCAGACGCCAAGCCAAAAGGGAACGACTTGCGAACTTGTGTTTGGTATTGTGCTTTGTGGAGACCACCTGAAAGCCGCGAACGGTCACAGAATCCGCTCACTTCGAGTCCCAGGAGGTCGGCCAAGAGGGACTGTACTGCGAGCCTTTGTATGGGTAAGAAACTGTAGCCATACAACCGACCTTGGCGCCAATAGACCGTTGCCAACACCTGGTCCCAGCACTGGTTTCTCCTGGGCCGTCTCGAGAACACTCCAGGCAACGGTGGAGGCGTGTCCAGAGCCGACAGTGTCTCGGCTCAGGGATCAGTGGCTCGATCTCACAATGAAACTCCGTTTGTCACCTTAAGGGCAATGCACAATATTCGTTTCTCATATGCGAAGTCGTTCCTAGCATTCACTGTGGCGTTGGTCCGTGGGTCCAATGGCAGCACTAAGGGGTCTAGAGAACCGGACCCATGAATCCCGTTGGGAGATGGTGATTGCAATGAGCCTCTTACGACTGGTCATGCGGATACTGGGATTAGATTCAGCGCCGCCAAGCCAGGTCGACAGACCAAGGGAGCATGAACCGTCCAGTGCGAAGAGGCGGAGCGCAGACTCAGGAGCGACGAAGTCAACCCGTTCCGGCCGCGCAACTCCGAGGGGACACGGGCAGGGGTCGACTGCTCCGGTCCAAAGGCGGGAGCGGGGTCCGGCTAGTCGGAGAGCTAAAGCTTGGGTTCCGCCAGGGGAGTCAGTGGCGGTTCAAGGACGCCGAATCGACGACGGGATGGTCTACGTCGGCACCGGCCTCCGCGGGATCTCGCAATACACGCCGATTGAACCAGCCCTCATCGATCCCGCTCTCCCGGTTGAGGATGATTACCCAGACGTGGACGGGCAGTACATGGGCTACTGGCCGTCCTATAGCGAGATTCCCTCCGACTCCCGAGCGGCGTATTTGGATTGGCTTGCGGCAGGCCGGCCTGCCGGCGCATACATCGGCTATGTCTTTCTCTTCTTCTATGGCATCGAGCGGCGCGTCCTGATCGACCTCGATCGCTCAGACCTCGGTGGGGACGAGGCTGGCGAGCTGATCGCGGAGGTTGAGCGTCTTCACGGCCTGTACGGCGACAACAACTCGTTCAATGGTTACGCCGGCGAGTTCCTGTCGGTCGTCAACTGCCTGCGGTCAGACCTTGATCCCGGGAATTTGGAGCCTCCACGAGATCGCAGAGGTTGGGAACTGCCACTTGAGCTGAAGTTAGGATTAGGTTCGCTGGTGGCCGCGGGCGACCCAGTGCCAGCGCCGTGGGCGTTGTCATGGCTGCGACTGCATCCAGAAATCTCATTGAGGACACCGGCCGTGCGCTGCGAAGCGGAGTTCGATGAGCTCTTCCAACTCCGGTATCAGCAGCGTCACGGCACCGGGATCGGCATTCGCCGCAACAAGACAACTGTGTCCCACGCATATCAACCCGCCAGCGCCAGCTTTGGCTCTCAGGTCACGATTCGGGCCGACGATATCCCGGATGTCAGCCGACTCAAGAGGCCCGTACGGCAGTTGCAGGAAATCGCTGAAGAGGCGACCCAGGATCTCGATTCGTTCAGTCGATGGGTTGGGAAGCATAAGGAACGAGAGAGCCTCGGCGCGATTGCCCAGTTGCCGAAAGAGCTGGCGAGGAAGCGTCAAACGGAAGATCTCATCGACCTCAAGGGACGAATCGAAGCCGCATTGAAGGAAAGCGACATTGCAACCTTGCCAGTCGAGGACCTTGTGGCGGGGTTTCCCAACCAGCGAGGAGGGTCATTCACCGCTAAAGAGGCGACTTCCTTTGCGCAACTGCTTGAAAGCCAGGGCATCGGAGTCACACCGGATATCCGCTTCTCCAAGGTGAACCTGATGAAGCACCAGCACGCAGCGGTGTTTCGCCTTGACCTGGATGACGCTGAACCAAGCGACGAGTATCAAGCGGCCACCGTGCTGTTGCAGCTAGGGGCAGCAGTGAGTGCAGCCGACGGCACGATCAGCCTTGACGAAGAGCAAGCGCTGGAAGCTCACCTTGAGGACGCTCTGCATCTGTCGGGCGCAGACCGCACGCGGTTGCGCGCGTACCTCCAATGGCTGTTGGTCGAACCGCCGACGCTGAATCGGATGAAGTCTCGGTTGGCAGCACTGGAGGATTCGGACCGCCAGCTGCTAGCACGATTCGCGATCACAATCGCTGGCGCGGACGGCCACGTGTCCTCGGACGAGATCAAGGTGCTGAGCAGGATCTACAAGCTGCTCGGACTGGACACGGATCAACTTCATTCGGACATCCACGAATTGGCATCTGCTCCTCCCACACGCCCAGTGACCGTGCTTCAACCCGACGAGCCAACCGGCCACAGGATTCCTGCTCCCCCAGATACCGATACAGCGGAGGTCGTAGAGCTCGATCGCGAAAAGATCGTTGCGATCATTAAGGACACTCGACAGGTGACCGAGATTCTGACGGAGATTTTCGAAGAACCAACTCCACCGGAACCCCTGGAGGTAGAAGTGGATGAAGATGATGTCGCAGATGCTGCTGCTGCCGACATCGCAGGAGGGTTACTCGACCCCGCCCACGCTGAGCTTGTCCAGTTCCTGGCTTCGCGCCCACGATGGCCGCGAAGCGAGTTCGATGCAGTCTCGAACAAGCTTGGACTGCTGCCCTCGGGCGCCATAGAGACGATCAACGACGCCGCGTTCGAACAATGCGATGAACCTCTGATCGAAGGCGACGATCCACTGGATATGAACGAGTACGCGCTCAAGGAGTTGCTCGATGCCTGACAACGCACGGATCCGGCCACGCGATAGAGATGCCATTCTGCAGTCGCTTGGGGCCGGCGTGGTGCCACGTCGCGGACTTCAGCATGTACAAGTAGGACGCTCACAGGAGGTAACGGCCCTCTTGGGAGACCTCGAACGCGTCGCAGACGGTGGATCAGCGATTCGATTCATCATCGGCGAGTACGGCAGTGGGAAGAGTTTCTTTCTGCACTTGATCCGCTCGACCGCGCTCGAAAAGCAGATGGTCACCATGCACGGCGACCTGACGCCTGATCGGCGCATCTTCGCGACCGGCGGACAGGGGAGGAGCTTGTACACCGAGCTGGCAAAGAACCTGAGCACACGCACGAATCCAGATGGCGGCGGGCTGCAATCGGTTGTAGAGAGGTTTATCGGAGAGGCGCAGAAGACAGCCCGCTCCTCCGGCGCAGAAATCGAGGATGTCATTCGTGAGCACCTGGTGAGTCTGTCCGAGCTGGTCGGTGGCTATGACTTTGCCGATGTCGTCGCCACCTATTGGCGGGGCCATGACCAGGGTGATGCTGATCTGAAGGCGTCTGCCGTTCGCTGGCTGCGGGGAGAGTACTCGACCAAGACCGACGCTCGGCGCGACCTTGGGGTCCGGACGATCATCGATGATGGCAACATCTACGACATGTTGAAACTGCTGGCTCGCTTTGTCCGACTGGCCGGATACGGAGGGTTGATTGTTGCCTTCGACGAAATGGTGAATCTCTACAAGCTGGCAAACACGCGGGCTCGGAACAGCAACTACGAACAGATTCTCCGGATCCTGAACGACTGCCTACAAGGCTCGGTCGGGGGTCTTGGATTCTTGATGGCCGGTACTCCGGAGTTCTTGACCGATACCCGCCGGGGCCTCTACAGCTACGAGGCCCTGCAGAGTCGCTTGAGCGAGAACAGATTCGCCTCGGCTGAGATTCGGGACTACTCTGGGCCGGTCGTACGTCTTGCGAACCTCAGCGCCGAAGAACTCTACGTCGTCTTGACCAAGCTCAGACACGTCCACGCGGGCGGAGACGAGCAGAGATATGTGGTGCCGGACGAAGCTCTGCCGGGATTCATGGAACACTGCTCCAATCGCATTGGCGAGGCGTACTTCCAGACACCGCGCAACACGATCCGTGCGTTCGTCCAGCTCCTAATGATTCTCGAACAGAATCCTGACACATCTTGGGCGGATCTCATTGGTGATCTGAACCTTGATTCCGAATCCGATAGCGCAGTGACTGGTGCAGTGGCGGCTCCCTCCGTTGAGGAAACGGATGATGAGCTTGTGACGTTCCGGTTGTGATCAGCGCCAAGTGAGGCCGCTTCATGACCGATTCCAACTCGGGTGCATTCGAGCAGCTCTCAGAGCCAGTTCAGCGTTGGATTTGGCGCAAGCAGTGGACAGAGTTGCGAGACATTCAGGAACAAGCAGTGGCTCCAATCCTGGACGGTCGCGACGTACTCATTTCATCCGCGACCGCGTCTGGCAAGACTGAGGCTGCGTTTCTTCCGATCTGCAGCGTATTGACCGATTCAGCCCGGGACTCCCTCGGAGTTGTTTACATCGCCCCGCTCAAGGCTTTGATCAATGATCAGCAGCTCAGGCTAGAAGACTTGTTCGAGCAGATTGATGCGGCCGTCACGCCCTGGCATGGTGACATTCCCGCACACGTCAAACGAAGAATGGTGGAACGGCCGCGTGGAGCGTTGCTGATTACGCCCGAGTCTCTGGAAGCGCTCTTCGTGACCCGCGGCACTTCAGTCCCGACGCTCGCAGCCAATCTGAGGTTCGTTGTCGTTGATGAGCTGCATGCTTTCATCGGTTCGGAGCGCGGGCGACAGCTGCAGTCCTTGATGCACCGCTTGGAAGTTGCTGCAGGCAGGAACATTCCTCGAATCGGGCTCTCGGCGACCCTTGGCGACCCGTTGCTGGCCGCAGAGTTTCTCAGGCCCCATCACGGTGAAACCGTGGAGCAGATCACGTCCACGGCACAGGGCCGCGAAGTGAAGATGCAGGTTCGGGGCTACCTCAAGGAGCGGCCTTCTGGTCCAGTCCTTCCCGAGAAATCCGCCGAAGAAGTAGATGAGGGAATGGACGAGTTGGCTGCGAGAGACGAGATTGACATCGCTCAACACCTCTTTAGGACGCTTCGCGGCAGCACGAATCTTGCTTTTGCTAACCGTCGGTCCGATGTCGAACTGCACGCCGATCTGCTGCGGCGCCTCGCAGACCGAAACAACTTGCCAAACGAGTTCCTCCCCCATCATGGCTCACTATCTCGCGAGATTCGCGAAGACGCGGAGGAACGTCTCAGAGGATCTCAGCCGACGACCGTTGTCGCGACGACAACGCTAGAGATGGGCATCGATATTGGCAGCGTCGATTCGATAGCGCAGATCGGTCCGCCCAACTCTGTCGCCTCGCTCAAACAACGCCTTGGGAGGTCCGGCCGCTCGGCGGGCTCGCCATCAGTTATTCGCATCTACATCCAGGAAGAAGAACTCGACGAGCAGTCTGCGTTGACAAGTCAACTTCGTGTCTCACTTGTGCAGACGGTCGCGATGATCCGTCTATTGCTGCAGGGTTGGGTCGAGCCTCCCCCAGAGACCGCCTTGCATCTGTCTACTCTCGTGCAGCAAGTGCTCTCCCTGATTGCACAGCATGGCGGAGTTCGAGCGGTTGATGCCTACAAGGTGCTTTGCGGTACAGGTCCGTTCTCCATGGTCGATCAGAGGTTGTTTGCGCAGTTTCTTCGTGATTTGGCTGAACACGAACTGCTGACTCAGACTCACGACGGGACGATCGTTCTCGATCTGAGTGGAGAACGACTGGTCAATCACTACGACTTCTATGCCGCCTTCAGTTCACCGGAAGAGTGGCGTCTCGTCTCGGGAACGCGCACGCTCGGGACCTTGCCTGTCTTGATTCCGTTGCTCATTGATTCATTCGTCATATTCGCGGGACGCCGCTGGCGAGTGGTGGCAGTTGACGAAGGGCGGCACATTGCTGAGCTGACGCCTGCCGCAGGGGGGCGGCTCCCCTGGTTTCTAGGAGATGGTGCCTCGATTCACGATCAGGTTCGACAAGAGATGCGCCGGGTGTATCTAGATGACGATTTGCCTGCGTACCTCGATTCCAACGGCCGGGAGCTCCTGGTGGAGGCTCGCTCGACCTTCCGTCGATTGGAGCTCAACAAGCGATTGGTGTTGCCCCAAGGACGCAACACCTGGGTTTTCCCATGGGTGGGCGACCGGGCACTCAACACCATTGGATTACTGTTTCGAACCCAGCAGGTCGAACCTATTCGCTTCGGTCCCGCGATTTACCTCGCGGACATGTCTGTCCACGCAACGCAGGAGTGCGTGCAAGGGTTGATGTCGCTCCGCAGGCCGGACGCTGAAGCGCTTGCGAAAGAGGTCCTCAACAAACGAACGGAGAAGCACCACTGGTTCATGAGTGAAGAACTACTCAACGAGGACTATGCAT
The DNA here is from genome assembly GCA_964291515.2 of Dehalococcoidia bacterium. GTDB lineage: Bacteria > Chloroflexota > Dehalococcoidia > Bin125 > Bin125 > Bin125. The sequence continues at coordinate 1,284,807 of OZ219805.1, read as the reverse complement.
CGAGTCAGCTGGATGTGGATCCGGCTTGGGATGTAGTTCAAGCGCTACAGCACTCGCTACTCGAGTGACTCCCTTTCATCGCATTAGCCTCTTCGGTTCTTCCAGGCCTTTACCTCTCCTGCCCTCGCGGGGAATCAAGGTCGTGGGTCCGGTCCAGGTAAGGGGACTCGAACCCAGAGGGGATTGGTGGGCTCCCGAGATTCTGAGTTGGTGACTAAAGCGCGACCTCCCAGGTAAAGGTTCGCAGTACGGTCTCGTTAGGGGTACCAGCCTCAACACTTCTTGCTCAGCTCGTGCTCCACGTAATCACCATGCCAGCTGACGGTGTCCGCCAGGCAGGCCGGTAGATGTCGCTACGCTCGAACAGTGTCCCGACACTTCCACGAATGCGCTCTTCGACGTCGGGACGACCAAATGCGGCGAGTTCGGATACCGCAAATGTGACGGCTTCTTCATCGGTCGTCGGTAAGCGCTCAGGCCAGGTGAAGGGCTGATCAACGACCTGGACATCGGGCACGATACCCATCTCCCAGATCACGGGGAGCAGTTCCTGGAATCCGGGAGACGGCGCTTCTGGTTCTCCGAATCCAACCTGGAATAGTTCGGCATTCACATTGGGAGGCGCAACTGTCCAGGTCAGAATGATGACTCTGCGACTCGCTGATTCGTGCATGGCTCGCAGGAACGGCTCGATGTCGGTGATGAAATACGTCACATCAACAGTCAGAACCACATCCGCAGTGAATTGGTCGGCAGTTGGCCAAGCTGATGCGATCGCTTCGGCGTTCGCAATGTTGTGTTCGTCGACGGCGAGAGCGAACTGCTCTCGCATCGCCGCCGAGGGTTCGACGTTGCGTAGTGAGCGCGCTCGCAAGGCCAGGGGCAATCCGATTCGTCCGGCGCCTCCGCCGATTTCGATGATGTCATCGCCCGGTTCGATGTGTTTCAGCGTCTCGGCGAGCTGCGGTTCTGCTTCGCGGTAGGGATCAAAGCGATAGGTGTGCGCGAATCGTTCCCAGTACCACTCGCCCAAGGGTGTGGCCAACCGCACTTGCTGGTCTTGACGGGCCTTGACCATCTCGTTGTATCGCTCTGCCGCGTTCATGGTTCGTTGTTCCTCACAGTTGCGATTCGACTGGCGTTGGGCGTTCCAGTGACATCGTCATAACGTGGAGCGGTGATAGCGTAAGGCCTTGAGCGTGCTGGTGTGCTGTGCGCTCGGAGGGGGATGGCCGGTGTCGCAACGAGGTCGCAGCGCCCGACGGCGTCCGCAGCGATTGGCGCGGCGACGCGCGGAAGTGCAGGGATTTGATCGAGGCGGTGTCCGCCGCTCCAGGTTGTTTTCTCGCCCGGTGATTGCCACGGTCGGGCTCGTCCTGGCGGCGGCACTGGTTGTCAGCCTGGCTCTGACAGCCTTCGATAGCAGTGGGCCATCGCCGACGACAGATCCTCCGCCGGTTCGCCGCACTGGGTCCGATGTCATCACCGGCGCCGTTGAAGGCAAACCGATCTGGAGTGCTGCGCCAGCGTTCGCCTTGAGCGAGGGCGTTGACTACGGGGCCGAAATCGAACTCGAAAGTGGCGATGTGATTGTGGTCGACCTGTTGGAGACCCAGGCTCCCGGGCACGTCAACAATTTCGTCTTCCTGGTCAACGAGGGCTTCTACGACGAGTTGACGTTCCATGAAGTGCTTCCTGGACTGCGAGCCCACGCAGGTGATCCGACCGCCGGTGATCCTGATGCCGACTACCCCGATGACGCTGGCTATGTGCTGCCAGACGAACCGACGACCGGCGACGCGACTGTCCTGGACTCTGAGGGATTGTTGGCCATGAGGCGTGGAGAAGCTGGCGCGTCGTCGTCGCAGTTCTTCATCACCCTGGCTGCCCAGGAATCGGAAACGGAAGACGGGGCCACGGCATTCGGACGAGTGACATCGGGCATCGAAGTGCTGCATGGTTTCGGTTCCAGGGACCCGTCCAGGATTCCGGTTCCTCCACCCGGACCGAAGATCGTCGCGGTTCGAATCACCGAAGACGGCGCAACTGCTACGGCCCCTGAATCGGCCACTGAAACGGATACTGAATCAGCCGAAACTCAGTCAGGCGAAGACGAACCGCCGCCCGTTCCCAATCTTGCGTTGCGCTGGGACGATCCGCCGGAGTTCGCACTTGAGGACGGCATTGACTACCGTGCGTCGATCGAGATGGTCGGTGGTGGGACGATCGAGATCAATCTGTACGAAGATCTCGCGCCCAGCCATGTGAATAATTTTGTGTTCCTGGCGCGTGAGGGCTTCTACGACGCAGTGACGTTCCACCGCATCATTCACGGCTTCATGGCCCAGGGCGGCGATCCGACCGGCACCGGTACCGGTGGTCCGGGATATTTGTTGGATGCGGAGTTCAACGACACGCCGCATGTGCGTGGAGTGCTGTCGATGGCTCGATCGGCCGATCCGAACTCGGCCGGAAGTCAGTTCTTCATTGTCTATAACGATGCGCCGCATCTGGATGGCCAGTACACGGCCTTTGGTGAGGTGACGTCGGGCATGGACGTCGTGGCTGCGTTCCCGGAGCGCGATCCGGCGGATCCGAGCGAACCGCCTGGTCCACAGATTGCCACGATCACTATCAGCGAAATCGCCCGCGCGGAGTAGCGCTCGGGCCCAACAGTGCCGCATCGCGGCGGAGGTTTAGATGGCGAAGTACAACAAACGGCCCGAGATGGCCTTGACCGAGGGCGCGTCCTACAGCGCCACGATCGAGATGGAAGACGGCGGCACGATTGAGCTCGAGCTGTGGCCCGATCTCGCGCCGGAGCATGTCAATTCGTTCGTCTTCCTGGCTCGCGACGGGTTCTACGACGGCGTGACGTTCCATCGGATTATCGACGGCTTTATGGCACAGGGCGGCGACCCAGACGGCACCGGCACCGGCGGTCCCGGTTACAACGTGCCTGCCGAGTTCAACGAGACATCGCACGTTGAAGGTGTGCTCTCGATGGCGCGCGCGCAGGATCCGAACTCTGCAGGCAGCCAGTTCTTCATCTGCAACGCCGACGCGACGTTCCTGGACCGTCAGTACACGGCGTTCGGCAAGGTCACGTCGGGCATTGAAGTCGTCAAGGCGTTCCCGGAGCGAGACCCGCAGCGGGCACGCGAGCCGGGCCCGAAGATGAAGTCCGTTACGATCACTGAGTCCTAACTCATCAATCAGGGAAGCGTGGACGCGATGTCGGCGCAACCACCTCAGATTCCGCCCATTCCTCCAGTCGCAGTGGTGCTGCGGGTGGTATCGATTCTTGGCATGGGTCTGACGATCTCAGGCTGCGTGTTGGCGCTCGTTGCTGCCGAGTGGTGGTGGGCGATCGGTACAGGCCTAGGGTTCGTGCCGTTCATGTTGATGATGGGCGTCGTCGATCGGCTGATCCCCGATGTCTCGGAATGGGTAGCTGAGAACACACCGCAACAGGATCAGGATTAACGACGTTCGCCCGCAGCGATCTCGCGCTGCGGGCGACGAAGTGTCTGAGATTACTCAGTCAGGTCGGTTAGCCGTCGATACGAGCGGTCGCTGAACCCTTGACGACCTCTGCGCCGTCCTGGTTGACGGTCGAGACTGCGAGATCGACGAGGCTGACGCCGTCCTCTTCGCGGATGTCCTCGACTGTGGCGGTCGCGGTCAGCGAGTCGCCGGGCCAAACCTGGGCGACAAAACGCACGCCGTACTTGGTCAGGCGGCCGTCGCCGACGTAGTTGGTCAGCATCTTGCCGGTCAGGCCCATGCTGAGCATGCCGTGGGCGAAGACGGTCGGGTAGCCGGCGATCTGCGTGGTGAAGATCTCGTCGGTGTGCAGCGGGTTGTAGTCTCCCGACGCGCCGGCGTACTGAATGATCTGAGTGCGGGTGAGGTTGTCCACGACCTGCTCGCTGTGCTGGTCGCCGACGCTGATGTTGGACTTGTTGAGAGCCATGACTATTGCTTTCCGTGTGATGTCGGTGTGGTTACTCGACGACGCGAGATGTCTGTACGCCGACCGAGCGAGCGGTGACGACCAGGACGCCGTCCTGGTTGTAGTACTCAGTGATTGATTCGTTGAAGCTCAAGCTGCCTCCGCGGCGGCCTTCTCGTGTCCAGCTCTTGCCGGCCTTGTCGACCGCCTTGAGCACGTCTCCAGGCTGGATCGGCGCGTGGTACTCGTAGTGCTGCTCGGCGTGGAAGCCAGTGCCGCCGCCGCCACCGGAGGACTCGCGCTTAACGCCCGTCGGCTCTTTCCCCGAGCCGAACCAGGCCTGTCCGGTGACAGGACGCAAGCTGTAGCCGTCTGTGAATTGTGCCGACGCCTGAACGAACGTGGGCGGCGGAATGACATGACCGGGCTCAGTCTCGGCTGCGGCGTCGGGGTCGTGGTAGATAGGGTTTTCGTCGCCGACCGAGCGGGCGAACAACATGATGTGTCCCTGCTCGACGGGGAATCGGTCGGTGGCCACTGATGGGTCCTTCCTGGATGGTGTACTGCTTACGGGCGATAGCTTAACGGACACTGCCGTGAGCATCGAATGGCCCGCCATTGAAGCTGCAGCCAGCAACTCAGTCGTGACGAACAGGTCGTGATGAAGAGGTGGAATTGATGACGAAGTCGTTTGAGCAGCTACGGGTGGTCGAGCTGGCTGGTTCTCATGCGGGCGCGTTTGCGGCGAAAGTGTTTGCCGACCATGGCGCTCGCGTGGTCAAGATTGTGCCGCCTGGCGGCGATCCGCTGTTGCATCACGGCGAACTGCTGCCCTCGCATGCGCTGGGCGATGGCGAAGTTGGGTCGATCTGGGCGTATTGCAACACTTCGAAGCAGGTCGTTGAGGCCGAACTGGATTCGACCGACGTGAGAGCGCTGATCCTGGACGCCGACGTCGTGATCGAGAGTTCCGCACCCGATCCGCTGGTTCCCATGACTCGTGAAATCGAGGCTCAGAGGCTGGTCAAGGTGTATCTGTCGCCGTTTGGACTGCATGGGCCGTGGTCTGAGCGCCGCTCGAATGTCTTCACCGACGATGCCGCCAGCGGGCACTTGTATCTCAATGGCGAACCCGACCGACATCCGTTCCGGCGGCTCGGTCGGCATACGGAGTACGCGGCTGGCATGTACGGCTTCATCGGTGCGATGGCGGCGCTGATTGCGCGCGAGTCGACTGGCACAGGTCAAACGGTGGAGGTCGCTCACATCGAGGCGATGGTGGCGATGCATCAGCACACAACGACCATGTGGACGCACGCCGGCCACATCCTGTCGCGCGTCGGCAATGGGCAGCCCGGTATGTGGCATCCGGCGGGCGTGTATGAGTGTCAGGACGGCTACGTCTTCCTCGGACACGCGGGATCGGCCAAGCTGGATCCGTTCCTGCATGCGGCCGGTTTGGGGCATGTGCTTGAGGATCCATTGCTCGCGACGAACGAGTCGCGAGCGCGCAACAAGCAGGGGTTCGATGACGCGATCCGTCCCTGGTTGATGTCGCACACTGTCGACGAGATCTGTGAACTGGGCGAAGCGACGTTTTCGCCGATGGGACCAGTCTGGGACACTCATCAATTCCTGTCAGACCCTCACATGGCGGCCAGGGAGTTCTTCGTCCCGCTGGACCGCGAACGCGGCGAGGAGGTGATTCCCCGAGGCCTGTTCCGGCTGGGAGAGGACTACGCGGCGGCATCGCCGAAGCCACCTCGCATTGGAGCCCTTGACGACCTGACCGACTGGAAATCAGAGCACGCAACACCTGCAGAATCGCGTGACTTGTCGGCCGGCCCGCTCACAGGACTGCGAGTGCTCGATTTGACGCGAGTCTGGGCCGGACCGATCGCAGGGCGGTTGCTGGGCGACCTGGGCGCGGATGTGATTCACATCGAATCTCCCTGGAATCGTGGGCCTCTGGAGGTAGCGGACGATCTGGCGGAATTAACCCACCTGTTCCCCGACAATGAGCTCGCCGATCGGCCCTGGAATCGCAATGGTGGCTTCAACAAACTCGCGCGAAACAAGCGCGGCTTGTCGCTCGATCTCTCGACTCCGCAGGGCCAGCAAGTCTTCCGCAGATTGATCGCCGAATCCGACGTCGTGCTCGAGAACTACTCGCCGCGCGTGTTTCCGCAGTGGGAGTTGGACTGGGAGTCTCTGCAACGGATCAATCCGAACATCGTGCACACCTCGATGCCGGGCTACGGCGCGACAGGGCCCGGCGCGAATCGGGTGGCGCTGGGACCGGTGATCGAGGCAGCGACCGGGATGACGATGATGGCGGGCTATTCCGATGGCATTCCCTATCGCTCAGGCGTGGCCTGGCCCGATCCGGTCTCCGGCATGAGCGCCGTCGCGGGCACGCTGGTCGGCCTCTGGCGTCGCATGTCGACGGGTGGCGAGGGACAGCGGATCGAGACAGCGATGATCGAGTCAATGGGTTCATTCGCCGGCGACGAGTTGCTCTCAGCACAAGTAGTCGGTCATCCGCCGCCTCGCCGTGGCAACCGCGAGCCTGGTGTCGCGCCACAGGGTGTCTATCGCTGCCTCGGTGATGATCGCTGGATCGCCATCTCGGTCACGTCCGACGCAGAATGGCAGGCCGTGTGCAGTGTTGTCGGCTTGCCAGAAGGATGGGCAGGCTGGGAACTCTGGGAGCGAGAATCGAGACACGATGAGATTGATGTGGCGCTGGGCATCTGGAGCAGGTCAATCTCGCCATCCGAAGCTTCGTCGAAGTTGCAGAGAGCGGGAGTGATCGCTGCCGTAGCCGCAGATGCCCGAGATCTGCTTGAATCCGAGCACCTGGCCGAGCGCGAGTTCTGGGCGGAAGTCGGCGGAATCGACATGGGTGTGCTGCGCTATCCCGGATGTCCGGTCCGTCTCAGTGCGACGCCGGCCACATACCGACGTGGCGCGCCTGGTCTCGGTGAACATAACGTTGAAGTGTTGGTCGAGGTCCTGGGGATGAGTGAAGAAGAGATTGCGACGCTGGCGGAAGACCGCGTCATCGCCGATCGACCGCCGAGTCTGGCGGAGCTGGGGCGAGCAAGGATCTAAGAGTCGCTAGCGACGTTCAGGCGCGCGGCAGATCTCTTGTCAAACCCGCGGCAAGCGCGGCAATAACGAGATCTGAGCGTCTCGTGCAAGAAACAAGATTGTGGTCGGGGTGGGCGGATTTGAACCGCCGGCCTCACGGCCCCAAACCGTGCGCTCTGCCAAGCTGAGCTACACCCCGGTCTTGATCACTGTATGGGCTGACGCGGTTTAGTCGACCTGGACCGCGCCGATCAGTTCGGAAATGTCCGACACACCGTTGTCTCGGCAATACTCGACGATCTCTTCCAACACGCGAATCGCAGCGAAGGGATCGCGGAACGAAGCCGTGCCTACTTGCACTGCCGTTGCTCCAGCGAGCAGGAACTCGACTGCATCCCGCCCGTCGACGATGCCGCCGCAGCCGATCACGGGGATATCGACAGCTCGCGCCGTCTCCCAGACCAGCCTGAGAGCGAGTGGCTTGATTGCCGGTCCCGTGAGACCGGCGACCGGACGATTGGTACGCGGGCGGCGAGTATTGACGTCGATGCTCATACCAACGAACGAATTTGCCACGCAGAGTGCGTCTGCGCCAGCGTCTTCGCACGCTCTGGCGATGACCGAGATATCGGTGACATCGGGAGTCAACTTAGCGATGACCGGCAGCGTGGTCGACGTGACCACGGCCTCAATCACTCGACCAGCCGCCACAGGGTCTCGGCCGAATGCGACGCCACCGACATCGAGGTTGGGGCACGAGATGTTGACCTCGAGTCCCGCGACGCCGGGCGCGCCGTCGAGCACTTGCGCCAGGCGAGCGAACTCGTCGACGGTGTCGCCGAGCATGTTGACCACGACTGGAACATCCCACGTCTCCCAGACCGTCGCGACATCGCTGAGCAGGCGTCGCACGCCGATGTTCTGGAAGCCGATGCTGTTCAGCATGCCGGCGGGTGTCTCGACGATGCGCGGCGTTGGATTGCCGCGTCGCGGCTTGAGCGTGACGCCTTTGGACAAGACGCCGCCGAGGCGGTTGATGTCGAAGAGCCGCGCGAACTCGATCCCGTTGCTGGACGTGCCTGAGGCCGTCATCACCGGGTTACGCAGGATCAGCTCACGCTTTGCGCCTGGTGCGAGATCGACGCTCAGGTTCGGCATCACATCCCCACGTGGCATGGATGCAGGTGAAATCGTCTCAGCAACGGGCGAAGACATCGGACCTCCTGCCGCGCATGCTAGAGCGCGGGCGGAGTGAGAATCCGTGGGGCGGCGAAAGTGCCGGGGAACGGGTGACTAGTTGTCGTCGCCGGCGGCGCGGCGGCGCTTCGAGATACCCATGTCGTTCCAGCGCGAGCGGCCCTCGTTGCGATCCCAGATCGAGTCCTCAGACGAGTTGCGGAACTCTTTGGTCTCGCCACAACTGCACACGCCCTCGGACATGGGTCCGTTGGGGGCGTCGATCACCCAGTGGTGAATGTGGCTGGGCGCTTCGCTCTTCACACGAGTCTTGGCTGGCATTCAAGGAACCTTCCTGGGGCTGAGCAACCGGGTTGAGGACGCAACCCGCTCTCTGTCAGTCCCACGTGAGCAGGACGCTACGTAGGGCTCGGACGCTGGGCAATACAACGGGCAACACACGGGAATTGGGCCTGTAAAGTGGAATACGCGGCTGTAACTGCTTGACGATTTGAGCGTCGATTTTGTTCCAGAGGTTCAATAACGGAACCCAAATCTGCATGATCGGCGCGTCCCGTGTGATTCGATGTTGAGCCACGTTCAGGCGCTTCTGCACGTTGGAGTACGATGAAGGCAAGAAGCGTCGATCCTGCAGCAACTGCTGCGACGATTTCTGCAACATTGATCAACCTTGATTCCTACCCACAATCACAACAGACCTTGCATGCCACGCCACCGCCGATGCCGGCGTTGGATTTGCCACATTCGCCACAGCAACTCATCTCACGGTACCGCGGTTTCGCGGTCCTGGAACTGAGGCGGTTGTGGTCTGGCGGCGGCTGACGGGTCGAGGCGAGGGTCGGAAACAGCCCGGCGGGAAAGGCAATGGCATGGCGCTCACGGTTGAATCGGTCCGAGACACCCTTCGGTCCGTTCGTGATCCGCAAATGGGTCGCGACCTGATCTCGCTGCGCATGTTTGGTGGAGCCGTGATTGACGGCGCATCCGTGACGTTGCACCTGACGCTGCCGATTCACGGATACCCATCCCAGGACGAGCTGGAAGAGCGCATCTCCAAGGCTCTTGGAGATGCCGGCGCTGAGTCCGTGTCGTTCGAGTTTCGCGTTGATGTGCCGTCCTGGCAGGGCAGCGGTCAACAAGCCGCGATTGGCGGAGTCAAGAACATCATCGCCGTTGCCTCCAACAAGGGCGGTGTTGGCAAATCAACGATTGCAACCAACCTGGCTGTCGCACTCGCAGAGTCGGGCGCGGCGGTTGGACTGGTCGATGCAGATGCCACCGGACCCAATCTGCCAACCATGTTCGGTTTACCCAACGGATTCCAGGCGCAAAGCGAGCAGGGACTTCACCCGGTCGCGCGATATGGCGTCAAAGTGATCTCGTTGGGATTCCTGCTGCCTCCAGGCGCTCCTGTGGTCTGGCGTGGACCGATGATCGGTTCCGCGATCAAGCAGCTTCTGCACGATGTGGATTGGGGCGAGGTTGATTACCTGCTGATCGACCTTCCGCCGGGGACAAGCGATGCGTCAATGTCGATGGCACAGGAGGCGCCGATTGCGGGAGCAGTCGTCGTGTCGACTCCGCAGCAGGTAGCGCTGGAGGATGCAAGCAAGGCGGTGACCATGTTCGAGAAGCTCGACGTGCCGGTGTTTGGCATTGTCGAGAACATGTCCTACTTCATTACGCCGGACACCGGTCAGCGAGTGGAGATTTTTGGACATGGCGGCGCACGGGATGCCGCGGATGATCTGGAGATTGACTTTTTGGGCGAAGTGCCTCTGGCGACGGAAGTCCGTGCCGGCGGCGACGACGGTCAGCCGATCGTCGCCTTCGACGCCGAGAATCCGGCTGCCGAAGCCTTCGTTTCAATAGCGAACCGAGTCGCGGTCAAGGCGGCCGCCTCGGCGTTGCTCCAGCCCGTCACGATTCCCGTCCTATGAACGGAAAGCTAGGTAATGGCAAGGTTTTTGAGGCGGTCCGCTTCGACTGAAGCGCCCGCGAGTGAACAAACAGCACAACCCAATCCGCCGGCCGCGCCCACGCAGGCGCCCGCACAGACCCGATCAAATTTGCAGACCCCGGTTGAACCCCCGTCGCGCGCTCCGTCGCGTCGCAGCGGACGCCGACGCTCATCCTCCAACGGTTCGAATGCTGCGGAATCGTCCTCTGCTTCGGCCTCGACAGCGAAGCCTCCGCAACGTCGAAGTGGACGACGACCCGCGCAAGACTCGAAGCCAACGGATCCAACTGAGCAACTGCTGGCGTTGTTGGAACGCCAGACGGCTCTGCTGGAGCAGCAGCGCAGCACGATCGAGCAACTGGCGGAGTCGCAGATGCTGCTGACCGAGACTCTGCTGGGTCGCCGCGGCGACTCGGATGCACCGGCGCGCATCGAGGTGTTGCCGAGATTGGCGATCTTCGTCGATGTTCCCAACATCCTCTACGGGGCTGAATCGTCAGGCGTGCGACTGAATTGGGGCAAAGTCGCCGACTTCCTGTCCCACGGACGAACCCTTGTCCGCGCGATCGCATATGCGCCGATTTCCGACGATCCGACAGCGCGAACCGAGAACGAACGATTCGTTGTTCCGTTCCTCGATCATGGCTACCGGATCGCGACGAAGCCGCTGAAGCGCTTCTCGGGCGGATCAGTCAAGGCAAACTTCGACGTTGAACTGGCGATCGACGTGTTGACGATGTCTGATCGCGTTGATGTGATCGTGTTGGTCTCAGGCGACGGCGACTTCCGTCGTCTCGTGGAGATCGTTGGAGCACGCGGGGTCAGGGTCGAGGTGATGGCGTTCGGCAAGAGCACATCGGCCGACCTGCGACAGGTCGCCGACCGCTACATCGATATCGCCAGCCACGCCGATCGGCTGCGAGACTAGGCGTCTCGCAGCATCGACGCCTGAGGCATTACTCGGCTGCGAAGTAGCGGATTCCGTCTCGGCGGGCGGCTCGGCCGACGCCGGGGAAGTTGAAGTGGCCGGAGGCGATCAGCGCGTTCTCCGCTTCGATCTGGTCGAAGAGCTTGTGCCGGCTGGCGGTGGAATCGTCGGTGTTGACGTCCGCGCCTGGACACCAGTCAGTCTCCGTCAGTTGGACGAGGTGATGTGCCGCGTCGCCGAGGACGTACGCCTTCTCGCCGCCGCTGGAGACCGCAAACGAGACGTGGCCTGGCGTGTGGCCCGGCGTTGGCACGGTGACGACCTCCGACGTGAGCACGTGTTCGCCCTCGACAAAGTCGACCAGTCCAGCCTCGACGATCGGAGCGAGCACGTTGTCGTAGCCGGCGCCCTCCTTGAGTTCGTCGCTGCTCGTCCAGAAGTCCCACTCGACTTGCTGGATGATGTGTCGCGCGTTGGGGAACTGCGGGACGGGCGTGCCGTCGTTGTCGTAGGTGTTCCAGCCGGTGTGATCGAAGTGCAGGTGTGAGAACGCCACGATGTCGATGTCGTTGGGCGATACGCCTGCCTCTTGCATCACCGTCGGCAGTGCGGGCGGCTCCTTGAGCGGCATCATGGTCGGACGTCCGCCGATGCCCGAGTCAACCAGGATTGTGGTCCCTTGCGATATGACGAGCCACGCTCCGAGGTTGAGCGTGATGTTTCCATCGTCGTCGAGCAGGTCTCGGTAGTTGTCCCAGTCGGAATCCTCGGTTTTGTTGAAGAATGCCGTCGGCGGCATGGCGGCCCATGAGTCCTGAACCGCGATGAGCGTTGCTCCGCCGACCTCGAGCTGTTGGAATTGTCCCATGATTGCCGCCTCTCCAGTGCAATTGACCGTTGGTTTGCCGTAGGGAGGCTAACGGATCAGCGAGTGCGCTCTTCGTCTCCTAACCGGTACGACTCGTCCAGAAGTTCGATGGCGTGGGTCGAGCGTGGCATCATTCGCTGCTGATCGTCGAAGCGAGCGATGCCGGCGTCGAGCTGCAGCATGCAGCCGGGGTTGGCGGTACAGACCTGTTCGGCGCCTGTTGCGAGCACGTCTTCCATCTTCTCGGCCAGCACCCGCTGTGAGATATCGCTTTGAACGATCGAGTAGATTCCTGCCGAGCCACAGCACTTGTCCGGCGTGCGCATCTCGTTCAGGGTGAGTCCCGGAATGCTGCGCAGGACGTCTCTCGGCGCGCTTCGAACATTCTGGGCGTGTGAGAGGTGGCAAGAGTCCTGGTATGTCACCGCGCGCTCGACACGGCCTTCAGGAGTGGCAAAGCCGATTTCGACGAGGTACTCATGCACATCGCGGACCCGCGCCGCAAACGCGGCGGCGCGAGCAGCGTACTCAGGGTCGTTTCGCAGCAGGTGTCCGTACTCCTTCAGATGAGATCCGCAGCCGGCGGCGTTGATCAAGATGGCGTCGGGCAGGTCGGACGATTCTGGAGTGATGGCATCGATGTTTTGCCTGGCGAGATCGCGTGATGCCTCAACGTCGCCGCCGTGCGCGTGGAGCGCGCCACAGCAGACCTGGGCTTCCGGTGCGTTGACCGCGACGCCATTGCGCGCGAACACGCGCACGGTCGCCCGGTGCGTTTCGGGATAGGCCAGTGGCATCATGCAGCCCGTGATCAAGGCGGCATTTGCGCGAGTTGGTTGCGTTACCGGAACGCGAGCTGCCTCTCGATTCGAGTAGAACGGCTTGTCGGCGACAGGTGAGAGTTCGTCCACGCCTGCGAGCCTCGGGGAAAGCCGCTTCAGCAATCCAGTCTTGCGAATCAGCGTCTGCATGCCCGTGCGCTGGTAGAGCTTGAGGCCGTAGCCGGCCAATCTCATTCGTCCCGGATAGGGGAAGAGTCCGCGCATGATCAACCGCCAGACGATGCGCTGGCGTCGCGGCCATTTGTCCTGTGCGAACGCCTCGGCCCGGGTCGCTTCCATCAGCCGTCCGTAGGGAACCTTCGAGGGGCAGGCAGTCTCGCAAGCGCGGCATTGCAGGCATTGATCGAAATGCTGTTGAACTCTGGGTGACCACTCGATTCGTCCCTCGTCCAGTCCTCGCATCAGCGCGATGCGCCCACGCGGCGAATCGGTCTCGACGCCGAGGTCGTGATAAGTCGGGCAGGCGTTGAGACAAAAGCCGCAATGCACGCAGAGACCGAGTTCGGCGACATCGGGGCGATCTTCGGTCAGCCAGATCGTCTCGGCATTCGATGGAGTTGGAGCGATGCTCATTTGTCCAGCTTAGATTCCATCTACGAAGCGGCCCGGATTGAGGATCGCCTGAGGGTCGAACGTCTCTTTGATGCTGTGCATCAGCCGCGCCCCGGACCCGCTCGGCCCCCAGACGTTGCACGCCTGCTTCAGCTCGATCGGCGCGGATTCGATCGTCAAACGACCCTGCAGAGGCCCAAGATCGTTCCGCAGCGATTTGATGGTTTCTGCGTCCACACTTGGCACGTCAAGGAAGAGTAGTCCAGAATCAGAGGCGGCGATCCACGTCGTAGCATCGGGAAGTCGTTGATTCAGGATTCCCTGGGCTTGGATCAGGTTCGCAGGGGGCAATCCCAGGCGGAGCCGTACGTGGTTCTCGGGCGTCTGCAATTCAAGGTCCGTGACCGCTTGCCAGGTCTCGACGATGGCGCTGGTTCTCAGTTCTGGACCATCCAACCCGCTCCGGCGCGCCGCGGCCAAGGCTTGAGCGAGGATCTCGTTGGCAGACGATTCCAGGCCATTGGCTCGGAGCAAAAGCGCAGGCTGGTCGCTCAGAATCTCTGCACCGAGAGATCGGGCGTTGGCTGCAGCCTCGCCCGAGAGGGCGACGCAGCCATTGAGGAACGGTGCCGCCCGTGAAGCCGCGCGACCGGCTGCCAGGGCCGAATCGAAACTGTTGGCTGCTATTGCCACGATCTGGTCGCTGGCCGGTAGCGGTCGCAGTTTGAATGTGAGTTCGACGATGATGCCCAGGGTGCCAAGCGAACCGGCAAAGAGCTTCGGCAAGTCATAGCCGCTGACATTCTTGACGACTCGGCCGCCACCCTTGATGGTGGTGCCGTCGGCTTTGACCATACGCATGCCGATTAGCCAATCGCGAGGACCGCCGAACGAGTTGCGTCGAAGTCCTCCACGTCCGACCGCGCAGAGTCCACCTAGCGTCGCGCGTTCGAACTGAGGATGGTCGAGCGGTAGGAACTGTCCATTCATCGCCAGATGGCGCTGCAAATCCGACAGGGTCATGCCAGCTTCGACCGTGATGGTGAAGTCGTTGGGTTCGTAATCGACGATCTGGGTCAGACGGGATAGGTCGAGTGCGATGTCGTATCGAGTCGGCGGCATGCCGAGGTCAAGCATCGTGCGCCCGCCAAGCGGGATTACTGCGAGATCGGCCTCATGAGCGCCCCTCAAGGTCTGTTCGATTTCAGATGACTCAGAAGGGCGCACAAGGGCTTTGGGGAGCTTGCCATCGACCGACCACGGCTTGAGCGAGTCGAAGCGAATAGTTTCGCTTCTGAGCGCGTTGAGAAACTGTGGCGTCTCTGATGAGGATGTTGCGTTCATGACGGCACAGTCTGACGGAGCGCATCGAAGTAAACGGCAGCACCTGGAGTCTGCTGCACGGCCTCCTTGAAGAGCACGAGGTCGACAGTCAAGAGTGGGCGATCTGCGTCACACGCCTGAAGCGAAGAAGCATCCGCGAGGCCAAGCCGCGTGTATGAGCCGTGTTGAATCGCGTCGCTACTGAGGACGACGATTTCCTTGCTCTCATTGATGAGTTCTGCCAGTTTCTCTGAGAGCAGACTGCGCCAAGGTTCACTGCACTGTCTGAGGTGATTGGAGGCTTCAGTCAACGTGTTCGGCGTGCAAAAGATCGTGTTGCCTGCGTTGCGAATCGCGTCACGCAACGTGTCATAATCTCGGACCGAGAATTCACGCAGCCTTCGATGTCGGACAATGACTTGCCTATTGAGGCGGCCGGCGACCAGAAGAACGAGCAGGCTTGAGTCGATGAGGTAGCCGGAAGTCGGCATACCTATTCCCATGCGCCTAGGAAGCGGTCGGTGACCGCTACGAATCGCCCATCGCCATCCTTCAAGTGAACGACCTTGTATCTCCGTTTCGTCCAGTTTGGTTGGGCGAAGTCTGGCAGAATCGTGTCCTTGGCTGCAGGGTGCGCGTAGCCGATCGTGACTCGCCATTCGTCGGAGTCAGGATCGAACCGAAGTTCCTCCAATCCAATCTGACCGATTCTCTCATCACGGTAGAGCTCGGTGATGATCGACTTGGCGGCCTGTACTGCTTCGTCGCGTTGCACGAAAAGTACCTCTTCCACGTACTCCTAGACGAACGCCTTGGGGCCGAACTTGGCGATTTGGTGTTGCGCGTGTTGGTGACCGGCCTCTCCGCAGCCGTGTCCCTTGGGGAAGATTTTGCAGGGATTGAAGTTGTCGGTGGGACCGAACGCGGCTCGCAGGGACTTCATGGCGTCCATGTCGGCGTCGGTGAAGATCCAGGGCAGATAGTCGCGCTTTTCGAGGCCGACCCCGTGCTCACCGGTGATCGCGCCACCGGCATCGACGCAGACGCGCATGATCTCTCCGCCAGCGTCCAGGACCCGTTCGGTGGCGCCCGGTTCTCGCTCGTCGAACAGCAGGCAGGGATGGAGGTTGCCATCGCCGGCGTGGAACATGTTGGCGACCGGCAGGCGATATCGCTCAGCGATCTCGTAGACGGCGTCCAGCACATCGGGCAGCTTGGTGCGCGGCACGACGCCGTCGAGCAGGTAGTAGTTGGGCATGATCTGGCCCAGTGCACCGATCGCGCCCTTACGTCCGGCCCACAGGTGCTCGCGCTCCTCCGGGTCGGTCGCCGAGCGAACTTCGCGAGGTTCGAAGCGGTTGAGGATGCCTTCGACCCGAGCGCCCTCGGCGTCGACTTGCGATTGCGGACCGTCTACCTCCACGAGCAGCACTGCTTCCGCATCGAGCGGGAATCCGGTGTTGAGCACTGGCTCGACCGCGGCGATGGTCATCTTGTCAATCATCTCCAGGGCGGCGGGCACAATCCCCGATGCCACGACGGCCGAAACGGCGTTGGATGCCTGTCGCACGCTGTCGTATACCGCAAGCATGGTCCGAACTGCTGTCGGCTTGGGAACGAGGCGGACCAGCGCTTGGGTGACGATTCCGACGGTGCCCTCGGAACCGACGACGCAGCCAACGAGGTCGTAGCCGGGTTCGTCGCGAGTGTCATGCCCGATCCACTGCACCTCACCGTCGGCAGTCACGAGCTCCAGCGCCAGAACATGGTTGGTCGTGGTGCCCCAGGCCAGCGTGTGCGGACCGCCTGCATTCTCGGCAATGTTGCCGCCGATCGTGCAAGCTCGCTGAGAGCTGGGGTCGGGCGCGTAAGCCAGGCCGTGACGCTCGGCCTCTGCGCCGAGGTCGAGATTGACGACGCCCGGTTGGACGACCGCGGTCTTGTTCTCGACATCGACGTTAAGAATTCGCCGCATGCGGTTCATACCGATGATCACGCCGCCTTTGGCGGCGAGCGCACCGCCGCTCAGTCCGGTGCCAGCGCCTCGCGGAGTTACGGGCGCTTCATACTTGTTGGCGATCTTGATCAGGTTGACCACGTCGTCGGTGTTCGCCGGCAACACAATGACATCGGGGTTGCCACGATCGATGGTGCCGTCGTACTCGTAGACCAGCAGGTCTTCATCGTGCCAGACCACGGCCTGATCGCCAACGGCTTCGATCAGTTCGCGGACCATGGGTGTAGGAGTCTTCATGCTTCGATGATAGAGCGCCGTCTACGGCTTCCAGCGGCGATCGAGGAAGTCGAGGACAGCTTCGTTGAAGCGAGCTGGTCGTTCGAAATATACAGAGTGGCCGGCCTCAGGTACGACGACGAACTCCGAACCATCCATCGCACGATGCGATGCCTCCATCGCCTGAGCTGGGACGATGCGGTCGTGCTCGCCGACGATGTAGAGCATCGGCATCCCGAACTGGCGTAGAAGCGGCATCGACGAGCCGCGCCAGGTCGCGAGTCCTGGCGTCGGGGCAAGGAACGTGGATGGTCGCTTTGGATTCCAGCCGTTCATGCGTCGATAGAGCCAGGTGAGTTGCAGATCGTTTGCCTCGGTCGATGGAGCGAGGGCGCGCTGACGCAGCGTCATGCCCTCGACGGTCTTGTAGTGGGTTGCCTGGATTTCGCGGACCTCATCATTGACTGCGCCAGCGAGTGTGCCTGACAGAATCAACGCCTCAATGCGCCCCGGGAAGATCAGTGCAAACGGCGTCGCCGTTCGGCCGCCCATCGAGTGCGCGACCATCGCGAATCGGTCGATGTTCAGATGTTCCAGCAATGCGTGCAGATCATGCGGAAATGCGCGTCGGCCAGGACCTCCTGGAACATCGCGGCTGAGACCGAAGGCACGGTGATCAAACGTGATGGTGTAGTACTTCTCGCTCAACACAGGAACATTGCGCCACCAGACCAGGTGATTGCCACCGGCGCCGTGCGCGAGGACTAATGCGGGGTTGGCGGGATCGCCGTGGGCCTCGTAGTAGAGGTCAATTTCGTTGCAATGGAGGAATGGCACTGTGAGTTCGGCGTCTGTGAGCGGATTAGTCGTCGACCGACGCTTGCGCGGCTTCAAGAACCAGTTCGATGCAGCGCAGGGCTGTCAGTCGCTTATTGCCTTCGCGATCCGAGTCCCAGACCTGTCGCTCGGCATGGACACGGTCGCCAGGTCCGACACAGGCAATCCAGACCGTGCCGACGGGACGGCTCTCGGACCCTCCGGTCGGACCCGTGATGCCGGTCTCTGAGACGCCGATATCCGCGTTGAGCGTATCGCGTACGCCCTGAGCCATGGCCACGGCGGCTTCCTCGGAGACGGAACCATGCTCGCGCAAGAGATCGCGTGAGACGCCGATGAGATCGATCTTGGGAACATTGTGATACGGAGCTGCTCCACCGATCCAGACCTTGGAGCAGCCGGCGATGTCGGTGATCCAGTGACCAATGAGGCCACCGGTGTCAGTCTCTGCAGTGGCGAGCGTGAGTCCTCGAGCGGACAGCGTGTCGATGAGCTGCTGAGCGATTGGTTCGGCCATTGTCTGGTCAGCTCTCCGCTCAGAGGTTGTGGTCGCTAGTCTTCGTTTTCGGTCGAGCGATCCCAGGCGAACGTCAAGATCAGGATGAAGGTGACCAGCACGATGAACGGGGCGAGCAGGATGGAGAACTCGTACCACTCTTCGCGGTCGAAGTTGTTCACACCGGTGCCGCCTTCATCCGGCGCGGCCTGTTGCGGCAGCGAGAGCGACGTTTCGGCCGGCGCCGTTTCGGCGGCGAGGAGGTCGCCTTCGCCCGTAAACACCGGTTGAATGGCGGAGATGACAATCAGCGCCAGCGCGGCGGCCAACGAGAGGCGCGCCATTGGCTTGATGATTGCTCGCAGTACGTCTCGCATGGTCTTCCCCTCCGCTGTCTCGCTCTGAGTGGCCATTGACTTACAGGTTATTCCAGCGCGCCCTCTTGCGCGAGAGCGTCGATCTTGTCCTGGCCGTATCCCAGAATTCGGCTCAGCACGTAGTCGGTGTCTTCACCGAGCCGAGGCGCTGGCGAGACAATCTCGGCCGGAGTCTCGGACAGCTTCCACGGCGGCGGCAGAACCTGTCGCAGATGCGTCTCGGGCGGCCTGACGCTGACCGCGCCGCCACGGGACTGGAAGTTCTCGGAGTGGTGGATGTCGCTGCCCCAGACCGAGGCAGCGGCCGGAACTCCGGCAGCGCGCAGCGTGTCGGCCGTTTCGACGGCTGACTGTTCCGATGTCCAGGCCTCGATCATCGGCTTGAGTTCGTCGCGATGTTTCCACCGCTTAAGGCCCGTACGGAAGCGCGGATCGTCCCGCAGGTGGTCAAGTCCACTGCAATCGCAGAGCGCGTTCCATTCTCGGTCGGAGCGACAGGCAATCGCGAGCCAACCCGATTTCGCGCCTTTGTGATCATCGGAGTACGCCACAGGCGCACGCATCGATGCGCAACGGAACACATCGTGCGGGGCGTAAGATCGGTGCCCATTACCGAGCCGGTCGCCGTCCTTGCCGAGCAGGTCGACGTGCAGGAACTCCTCGCCGATGTGCATGCCAATCGCTTCCGATGACGATGCGTCGATGAACTGTCCGATGCCTGTGCGATCGCGATAGTGCAATCCGGCGATCATCGCGAACGCGGCCGCTGTGCCGGCACGCAGGTCGATCGAACCGCCCATCATTACAGGCGGTTCCTCGGGTTCGCCGGTTAAGTACGAGAGTCCACTCATCGCCGCAAAAGTCGGCGCATATCCCGTGTAATGTCGCTCCGGACCGGTCGCGCCGAGTGCGGAGGCGGAGATCATCACGATGTCGGGATTGATCTGGCGCAGGTCGTTGTAGCCCAGCCCGAGCTTCTCGAGGATGCCGGGTCGGAAGTTGTCAATCGCGCCGTCGGCGGTCCGGGCGAGGTCGCGGATGACCTGCTTGGCGCCCTCCATCTTGAGGTTGAGCTGGATTGAGTACTTGTTCAGGTTGACCTCGTTAAACATCGGCGCCTGGTTGACGCCGCCCTTGAACGAACCCATGGCCAGTGAACGTTGGCGTGAGTGGTCGATCCTGGTCGCCGACTCGATTTTGATCAGCTCAGCACCGAGCAGCGCGAGTTGCATCGCGCCGTACGGTCCGGCCCAGGCCCAGGTGAAGTCGATGATTCGCTTCCCCGAGAGCGGCCCGGGACGCATCGCCGGCCCAAGCGGACCGGAATGGCCGTTCAGATCATGCTGACCATTGAGTGTGTTGATTCCGTTACTGGTGGTGGTCATCCAATGACTCCGGCTCTACGGGCTTGTGCGGGGCTCCAGGGTGCGAGGTGGGATCGCGTGATGTCGGCAGATGATGATCCGAATAGCGGAGCAGAGGCTCTGGGGCTGCGAGCCGCGGCCGTCCACTTTGCGGCGAACTGGGGATATCGGCCGCTCGGCGCGACCGGGTGCTCAAGCAGATCAAAGAAGCCGCGGACACGCTCCTGTTCGGAGTTCATCACTTCGGATGGACGCATGACGGGTCCGGCCGGGGCGCTGTTGGTTTGTAGCGCGCGAAACACTTCGTCGCGTGAGCGGGCAAGGGCCCATTCGGCAATCGCGTCGCCAGCTTCCTCCCCGAGTTCCAGTCGATCAATCAGCTTGCCATCGGCGTCAAACGCCCAGTCTGGATCGTCCATCGCCTTGATCAGGCCAGCCCATTGATGACCCTGCGGCGTCACGGCGATGATGTGTCCGTCTGAACATTCGAGACGACCACCGAAGGCGCTGCCGCCCTTGGTCGGTGGACGCGCTGGTGGTCCGCCATCGTTATGGGCAATGGAAATGTCGACGCGGTCCATGTTCATCATCGCGTCCGTCGAGGCGACATCAACGATCTGTCCGTATCCGAACCGATCGCGGGCCAGCAGGGCAGCCCACGTGGCCAATGCCAGTGCAGTGCCGCCATCGGCTTCATGCACGTTGGCTCCGGCCATCAATGGAGCGCCGGTGTTTGCGCCGAGGTTGCGCCGGACGCCTGAGGCGGAGCCTGAGGCGTGTGCTCGGGTCAGGGCGGTTGACGGCCATTCCGCGGCGCTGCCAATCAGCCCAAAGGGCGTCACGGCGGCGATGATGAGCTGTGGGTAACGCTCTCGCAGGTCTTCGGGACTCAGGTCAAGTTCCGACAACTGGCTCGGTGTGCGGTCGGTGATGAAGACGTCGGATTCGGAGATTAGCTGTTGCAGCACACGGCGGCCGGAATTGCTGTCCAGGTCGAGGACCACGCTTCGTTTGGAAGTGTTGTAGGCGAGCCACGTCGTCGAGGTTTCACGATGAGGCGACGGCTCGGCAAAGGGAGCCGTGCGCCGCGCGATATCTCCGGTCAGAGGCTCAATCTTGATCGTCTCGGCGCCAGCGTCGGCAAACAGCTTGGACGCAAATGGAGCAGCGATCTCTTCAGCCAGTTCGACGACACGCACGCCCTCCAGCAGCGGCGGGCCGAGGTTGTCAGGAGCTTGCGTGGGATCGCTGGATGGCGTGGTCATTCAGGGACAGTCTAGAACGCAGTGGCAGGTGCTCATAGACTGCCATCGATGAGCGAGCACGATCAATCCCAGCCCAGTGTCTCCCGGCCATATGACGGCGTGCGAGTCCTCGAACTCGCCGAGGGGATTTCCGGCCCCTACGCCGGACGCTGGTTGGCCGCGCTTGGAGCGGATGTCGTCAAAGTGGAGCGAACGACTGGCGATCCCTCGCGGGCATTCGGTCCGTGGCCCGACGATCTGCCCGACGACGAGACCAGCGGACTCTTCCTCTACCTCAACGGAGACAAGCGCTCGGTCACGCTTAACCTCGACACGTCCGACGGGCGCGAGATCCTGCGCGAGCTCGCTGCCGTAGCAGACATCGTGATTGAGTCGTTCGAACCGGGCTACCTGGTCGATCGGGGACTTGGCTACGACGCGCTGTCGAAGGACAACGCCTCGCTGGTGATGATCTCAATCACGCCGTTTGGACAGACCGGACCAAACGCCAATCTTCCAGCAACGGAACTGACCCTGTACGCCGCTTGTGGTCAGATGTGGCTGACAGGTCACCCGGATCGGCCGCCGCTGAAGAACGGCGGATCGCAGCCGTCGTATCAGGCCGGGTTGAATGCCTTTGCGGCAATCTCTGGCGCGTACTACGGCGCAGTGATGCATGAACAGGGTTCATACATTGACCTGTCCATGCGCGAGACCTATGCGGCGATGGCTGAAGCGTTCCACACTCGGGCATCCCAGCTTGGGATCGAGACGCAGCGCTCGGGCAACAATCTCAACGCGCTCTGGGGCGTCTACGAGCTCTCCGACGGCTACGGCGGCATTTGCGCCTTGCCGCGCAACTACCCGGCGTTTGCGGAGGCCGTGGGACTTCCGGAACTGCAGGAAGACCGCTTCGCCGATCCCGGCCAGCGACTGCTCAACAACGACGAGTTGATGGCAATCATGTTTGGCTGGTTCATCGGCCAGACTCGCGAGGAACTGCTGCAGTTGGGCATCGAGAATCGTGTGCCGTTCGGATTCGTCGCGACGATGGAAGATCTGACGAATTCCGAGCACCTCCACAGCCGGGAGTTCTTCGCTGAACTGAACGACGACCGAGCAGGTTCGTTGACCTATCCCGGACGCCTGTGGCTCAGCAACGGGCATGACTGGAAGATGGGTCGCGCGCCCTTGTTGGGCGAGCACAACGTCGACGTCATTCACGGCGAGCTGGGGTATGAACGCGAAGACCTGGTCCGACTACGCGAATTGGATGCGATCTGATGTTTGATCCCGGCCGTCCGCTGACTGGTGTACGAGTCGCCGACCTGACGATGATCTGGGCCGGTCCGTACGCCGCGAAAATCCTGGCCGACCAGGGCGCGGAAGTGATCAAGATCGAGTCGCCGCGTGCCTGGGACAACATCCGCACATTGCTCCCGCCTCCGGTCGCGCCCGGCGAACACTGGTGGAACACGAACTTCTATTTCCACGAGTACAGCCGGAACAAGAAGTCGCTCAGTCTCGACCTGGCGTCCGACGACGGCAAGGCGATCTTCGCCAAGCTGCTCGGTCACTGTGATGTCGTGATCGAGAACTACCGCACCGACGTGATGGACAATCTCGGTCTGTCATATGAGTGGCTGAGAGAGCAGAAAGAAGACATCATCGTGGTCGGGATGGCGGGCTTCGGCAAGACGGGTCCGGAGAAGGACGCCGTCGGCTACGGACCGATCATCGAGATGATGAGCGGCATGACATCCACGTCCGGTTATGGCGATGACGGCGTTCCTTACAAGAGCGGTATCTCGTACGGCGATCCAATCGCCGGCGTCTGTGCTGCTGCGGCTGTGGCGTCGGCGCTGATTCATCGCCAGCGAACTGGACAGGGACAATACATCGACCTGGCGCAGCGGGAAGTGATGTCGACGCTGCTCGGCGAGTTCTTCATGGACTGGTCGATGAACCAGCGACTGCCCGAACACATAGGCAATGGACACGACTGGATGGCGCCACACAACGTGTATCCCTGCGCCGGCGAAGACGAGTGGATCGCGATCTGCGTGCGAACCGACGGCGAATGGGAAGGGCTGAAGCGGGCGATGGGTTCGCCCGAGTGGGCCGAGCGCACTGAGTTCTCCGATCAGATCCTGCGCTGGGAGCACCGGCAAGAGCTCGACGCACTCGTCGGGGCGTGGACGTCAGCGATGTCGAAAACCGATGTGTTCGATAAGCTGCATGCGGAACAGGTCCCGTCATCGCCAGTCTGGAAGATGCTCGAAGCGTTGCGAGAGCCACAGATCAAGGCGCGAGGCTTCTACGAGCCGTTGCGACATCCCGAAGTGGGCATCTGGGCGGTGCATGGCTGGCTATGGCGTACTGACGGAGCCGGTCCCTGCATTTTGGCGCCGGCCCCTGAGTTTGGTCAGCACAATGCCGAGGTACTGGGCGGCCTGCTGGGGATGTCGTACGAGGAGCGGTCCGTGCTCGAAGCGGCAGGTGTCATCGCGTCGCGCCCGGAAGGCGTGCCGCTCGCCTCAGAGATGCCCACTACGCCTTCGATGCTCTGACGATTTCGGCTGATTCCAGGGCGAGCGCAAACTGCTTGACGTGCTCGTCGACGCTTCGACCTACCGCCTCGACCCAGGTGTCGGACTGTTCCAGCCGCCGGCTGATCTCGACGATGTCCTCATACCAGTGCCATGATTTGCCAATCGGCGAGGGCACAGCGAGGCGCAACGGTCGTTCGTCATCCGGCAGCCAGAAGTATGCGAACCAGCCGTGCCGGCGGATGACGCCTGCCTGCATCAGTAACACGTGCGTCACGCGATCGTCCGGCGCAGGATATTCCTCGTCAATGGCGCAGCGAATCAGAAAGTTGAATACGGAGAACTGTCCGCCTCGTTCCCCCGTTCTCAGTTGGCCAATCGAGCAGAGGCCGTCGGCGATGGCGAGCAGCCGCGCGGCTTGTTCCTTCGGTAGCCGGGCTTCCTCCAGCGAAGTCGGCGGCTCATCCCTGCTTGTGGAAGTCATCGAGTGTGGCGCGGAGCCCTCTCTCCTTCAGCGAACGGTTCATTTCGAGCACGGGATTGGTGAAGTGGGCGATGGCGTCGATCTCGACCCCACCCATCAATGCCTCGCGGAATCCCTGAACCTCCTGTGTGCGGTTGATGGCCTTCTTCTGCAAGACCAGGATTTCCTTCGGCGTCTTAGCGACGAGCTCGACATAATCATCGACATAGCCGTCCAGTTCATCGGCCGGTACGGAGCGGTTGAACAGCCCGATGTCTGCCGCCTCTTGTCCCGAGATCATGCTGCCGACCGGAAAGAAGAACTCCTTCGCGCGCTTTGCGCCGACTTGCCAGGCCCAGAACGATGCGACGAATCCTGCGCCCAGCGGCAGTTGCGGCGCTCCCACCCGAGCGTTGTCGGCGACAAAGGTCACGTCGCAGATGGTCGCCAGTTGCGTGCCGCCAGCCAGACAGTGGCCGTGCACTTTGGCGACGACGGGCAATCTCAGATCCCAGATGCGCAACCAGTTTCGATTCAGCTCTTCCAGCCCGTCGCGGTCCCGTGAGATCGCTGATGACTGGTTGGCCGCGACTCCGGTTCCGCCGACCAGGTCATAGCCGGCGCTGAACGCGCGACCCGCGCCGGATACGAGAGCGACGTGAATCGCGTCGTCGCGCTCGGCCTCAACCAACGCCTCGACCAGTTCGCGTTGTAGCTCTCGAGAAATGGCATTGAGTTTTTCTGGCCGGTTCAGCGTGATCCTCGCAACACGACCGACGTTTTCTACGGCAATGGTCTCTGGCATGTGGCAGCCTCCGTTGGAAATCGCCAGCCGAGTCGAGGTTGGCGGGCATAACAGATCGTGGATATCGTATTGGGTTGCATGGTGACGGACATCTGTTCTAGTATCGCAGTAGAACGCAGGTACTACGAATGGGGTTGGGCATGGTGATCGTGACTTTGCTGGTGTTGGCTGCATCGATCTGGCTGCTGTGGGAATGGCGAACCGGTGCGCTGGCACCATCCGGGCACCTCGCTGGCCGGCGAATGGAGCCGACAACAGTGGGACGGCGTCGGTCGTTGCCGACATCTGCGGCCCTGAATGTCGATGCCGACGTCAGCTCGCGCATGTCTCCGGGGTCTTGACTGTTGATCGTCAACGGTCATGCTGCGCAATTGCGGACTAGGCTTGAGCGCCTAGACTGCCCATGGAGCGTGTAATGACTACAAGACGAGCGATAGCTAGCGATCGAGGTGGCGAAGCCCTGGACCTGTTGTTGAACGTCGTGCTGCTGAGAGGCATGCCGCGTTCGATGTTGCTGGACCTGGCATCGAAGTTGCGGCCGGTGCGATATCGCGCACACACGGACATTTTTCACGAAGGCGACGAAGGCGCGACCCTCTACATCGTGCTCAAGGGCGCGGTGAAGATCTTCATTCCGTCGTTGGACGGTCGTGAAGTGGTCCTCGCCGTCCACCGCAAGTACGACCTTCTTGGCGAGATGTCCTTGCTGGACGACCATCCTCGGTCGGCTTCTGCGACGACAATTGAAGACACCGAAGCGGTCAGTTTGAGCCGGCATGATTTCCTCTCAGTGCTCGACCGCCATCCTGAAGCGCAGCGTGCGATCATCGATGTTCTGGTTGCCCGCCTACGAGCGACGAATCAGTCGATACAGGATGCGTACCTGCTCGATGTTCCCGGACGTCTGGCACGTCGGTTGTTGACGATTGCTGCAGAGCACGGCGAAGAGACCGACGAAGGCATTGACATCGGACTGCGCGTGTCGCAACAGGAGCTGGCCAACATGATCGGCGCCTCGCGAGTGGCGGTGAACAAACAGCTGCAGCAATGGCGCAAACAGAACATCGTGGACGTCAACCGGCAACGCGTGACCATCCTGAAACCGTCGGCATTGGAGCGTGAGTTCTCGTTGTCGCCGTAGCCGCGCACCTGCTCTGAACGAGTGAGCAATGGCCATGAAACAAGCAACGAACCAACCTGTGAAGGGTGAGTGATGACCGAACCACTGAACGACCAGCAACTGGCAGATTTACGCGCCTGGCCTTCTCCAGCGATTGCCAACGCGATTGAAACGTTCAACGTTCAAAGCCGAGCCACCGGCTTCATGACTCCCGACATCCTCTGCCGGTTCCCGGACATGGATCCGATCGTCGGCTACGCCGCCACCTGCAAGATTCGCGCTTCGGTTCCGCCCGGCGACGACCCAGAGACCAAGTCGGCGCCGGACTGGTGGGCTCACATCGAGTCAATCCCCGAGCCGCGAATCATCGTTATCCAGGATCTGGATCAGCCACCGATCGGCTCGTTCTGGGGCGAGGTCAACGGCAACATTCACAAGGCATTGGGCGCGATTGGACTGATCACCGACGGCGGCGTGCGCGACCTGGACGAGGTGGAAGAAATTGGATTTCAATTCCTGTCGAAGGAAATCCTGGTCTCCCACGCCTACGTACACATCGTCGAGATCGGACAGCCGGTCACAGTGGGCGGCATGACCGTACATCCCGGTGACCTGTTGCATGCCGACAAGCATGGGGTCACTGGAATTCCTCAGGACATTGCTCCGGAAGTCGCAGCCGCAGCACAGGCTGTTGAGGACCGTGAGCGTGTGATCATCAACTACGCCAAGTCCGATGACTTTTCGCGTCAAGGGTTGTTGAATGTGATGCAGGGTCGGGCGCCCTACGCCGACGAGGAGTAGACCTCGACTTCAAGAACTCCAGAGGGAGCAGCAACCGACGGCAGGCGGCAAGCCTTTCTGCGCCGGCGCGAAGCGGGCATGTTTGCTCCCTTCGCGTCTCGCGACTTCCGAGTGCTCTGGTTGGCGATATTCCTGCGCTCCGGTGCATTGTGGCTCGACCAGGCCGCCCGTCCGCTGCTGATCGCCGAACTGACCGGTTCAGCGTTTCTGTTGGGTGTCGTGCTCGCCGTGCGGATGGCGCCGAATCTGATCCTCGGCCTGTTCGCCGGCGCAGTCGTGGACCGTTATTCACGACGCCTTGTCCTTGCGCTATCGCAGGTCGGAAATGTTGCGGCATCTGGAGCGCTGTTTGCGCTCCTGCTGTTTGACGTCGTCGAGGCCTGGCACGTGATTGCATTGGCGGCAGCGGCGGGAGTGAACATCGCCTTCTTCCAGCCCGCGCGTCAGGCGATCTTGCCTGCGCTCGTCGATGACTCGGCATTGCGACCGGCCGTGGCGTTGTCGCAGACCGCAAACACCATCATGCGAGTCGGTGGTGCGCTGCTGGCCGGACTATTGCTGGCGTTTGCCGACTTCACCTGGATCTACGGCGCCATGACCGGAATATACGTCGGAGCGGCAGTCTGCACGGCGCTGATTCGTACTCGAGGTACGGCCGCTGCGGCGGCCTCCCGAGCGAGCGGATCGCTTTGGCGACAGACGACAGCCGGTGTTCGCTGGGCTGTCGAGACGCGTTGGCCCATGGCGGTGCTGGCAATCTCGATGGTCATGTTTATCTTCCTGGTGCCGTATCAGGGCGTGTTCATTCCGCTGATCGTTGTGGATGTGCTGGGAGAGCCCAAGTCCTGGGTCGGATATCTGATGGCGATCGGAGGAATCGGGGCAGCCAGCGGTTCGTTGGTCCTTGCGGGACTTCGCTCGATCCCCGCTCCAGGTCGGCTGATGGCGATGCTGTTGATCGCTGCCGGACTCGGATTGGCGGCGATGTCCGGAGCGCCACACATTGCCGTGGTCGGCGTCTGCGTATTCGTCGCTGCCGCGTGCTCGACCAACGTCATGTCCCTGGCCAACCTCACCTTGCTCGCGCAAGCTCGGGAAGGCATGGCCGGCAGGGCGCTGAGCCTGATGAATGTCGCACGCGGGATGATTCTGGTCGGCGCGTTAGTCACAGGCGGTCTCGCCGACTTACTCGGCGCGCGGACCGGTCTGCTCACGATGGGCGTCTGTCTCGCTGTTTGCGCCGCCCTGATGCTGGCCTCGCCGCTGGCCCGTCGAGTGAGTGAAGACGACGGTGCTGAGGCTGCGGGCGGGAACTAGCGATCTCGCGTCTACCGGTTTGGATCAGTTGAAGGCGGGCCCAGCGACGATCCGGTCCGGCTCCTAGAATGCGCTCAAGTCCTGGACGCTCGATCTTCCACCAACGCCGCGTCTCGGGAGTCATTTGAGAGTGCGCGGTGTCTTCAAGTCCTGAGGCCGATAGTGACCCATCGCCACAGAAGCCGCTCTTCGGACTGTTGAATCCCGAGACCTTTGCGCCGTTCGCCTACCGCGACTTCCGAGTGCTGTGGCTTGCCATCTTCGTCCGCTCCGCTGCGTTGTGGCTGGAGATGGTGGCTCGGCCGGTCTTAATCGTTGAACTGACCGGCTCGGCGTTTCTCCTGGGTGCAGTCCTCGCCGCGTGGATGGCTCCCAACCTGGTGCTGGCGCCCTTCGCCGGCGTCATCATCGACCGCTATCCGTACCGAGTTGTGCTGGTCGGATCATTCGTCGCCAGTGTCGTGGCATCCGGGATTCTCTTTGTGCTCTTGCTGTTGGACCAGGCCGAGGGTTGGCAGGTCATTGTGCTCGCTGCCGTCTCTGGCGTCAGCACCGGCTTCTTCAATCCGGGTCGGCGAGCCATGCTGCCCATCCTGGTCGACAAATCCCACCTGCGCTCGGCCATGGCGCTCTCGCAGACAGGACAGACGTCAATGAGGATGGGGGGAGCATTGCTGGCAGGATTGTTGTTGGCGTTCGCGGACTTCACCTGGATCTTCGGACTGGTGATGGTGTTCAGTGTCATTGCAGCCATCTTCATCATCCTGATTCGGGCGCGTGAGGAGCCTCACGACCAGTCGGAGCAAGAGAGGCAGTCGATTGTTCGTCAGTTCAGCGCAGGAGCGAAGTGGGCAATCGAAACTCGATGGCCCCTGGCTGTGCTCGCCATCTCCGCAGTGCTCTTCACCTTCCTGCAACCGTACGAAGGCGTGATGTTGCCCCTGATCTTGATCGAGGAACTTGGCCAACACGCTTCCTGGGTCGGCTATATGGTCGCGATCGGGGGCGTCGGAGCCACTCTCGGCTCCATCGTCATGGCGTCGATGAGCGAAATTCGATCACCGAATGCGGTGATGGTAGGCATCATTGTGACTGGCGGAGTCGCGCTCACGGTGCTATCTCAGGCACCGCATCTGGCGGCAGTAGCAGTCTGTGTCTTTTTCGCCAGCGCTTGCGTCAACAACATGGTGGCAGTGGCAAATCTGGCGCTGCTGGCGCACGCGCCGGAGCGCCTCCGAGGTCAGGCGCTGACTCTCATGAATCTGGTTCTCGGCACCATCCTGATCGGAGCGTTGCTGGCCGGGACGCTGGCTGACTCACTGGGACCGCGAGTCGGCCTCCTGGCCATGGGCGCTTGTCTCCTGGGTTGCGCGCTGCTGGCCTTGTCAACGCCGCGAGTGCGTTGGTGGTTGTGGCGTCGACAGATGTACGCAGATGTGTCGAAAGAAGACTGGCTCCGCTCGAGTGATGGAGATCGCTAGCCGCACCCCGACATTGGCCGCTCGGTCGGCCAGGATCCGGCTGTCGCTTCCAGCGACAGCTCGTTTGAGCCACGAATGATTGTGATTACGAGTTCGTCGCCAGGCTTGATCGACGCCATCACGTCGATGAGCAGATCGAAAGAATGAGCTGGCTCGTCATTCACTTCAAGGACGAGGTCACCCGAACGAAGGCCTGCGTCTTCTGCGGCGGAGCCACATGTCACATCGAGAATCTCAAGCTCACCATCGCGCCCTTGCAGACTGACTCCGAGATAGCTTCGCTCGAAGTCTTCCCCTGCAAGCAACGTCGGCAGCGAGCGCAGTATGGCGTCTGCACTGACTGCAAATCCGATACCGCTAGAGGCGCGTTCGGGACTCTCGATCTGAGTCGGAATGCCGATGACGCGGCCGCGCTCATCGATCAACATGCCGCCCGAGTTGCCGGGATTCAGCGCGGCATCGGTTTGAATCATGTCGCGCAGCGGCTCCCACGTCTGACCGCCGCTCGGCCGGTCTCGCCCAAGCGCCGACACGATTCCAACGGTGAGCGTGTTGGGAAGGCTGAAAGGCGCTCCCAATGCCCCGACGGGATCTCCAACCTGAAGCTCATCAACGCTGCCATAGGTCGGCACGACGATTTCCAGTTCATCCGGGTCGACCTTGAGCAGCGCGAGATCGTTACCAACATCCTTGGCGATGTACTCGGCTTCCAGACGACTGCCGTCCTGCATGAACACGCGCAGTTGCCGGGCGTCTGCGACAACGTGGAAGTTGGTGATGATGTGGCCGTCTTCGCTGACGAAGAAGCCTGAGCCTGCGCCCTCTTCGGTTTGCACGGTCACCAACGATGGCACAGCATGCGTGTAGATGGCGGCCCAATTGACAGAAGGACGTGTGAAGTCGGACTGCGGGACGGACGGTTCAGCGGGCGCGGACGGAGTGGCCGCACCGGCCAGTGGCGCGGGGCGCCCATTCAGGATCGATACGGCTGTCCCAGCACCTGTCTGCGACTCCCCCTCGTCGAGAGCAACGAATGCTACTGCAGTGACAAACGACGCGATCACAAGCGAACACAGTAGGGCAGTGAAGGTGGCGCGTCGGCTCATATCGGGTGCTCCAAGGCAACAGCGTACGTCAGGATTATCTGCTCGATGTCTACCTATTCGGGACCTGCGAGAACTTCGATCAGAACGCTTACACGCCCTTCAGGAAGGATGGCCAATCGCTGGAAGGCAGCCTCGGACAGGTCGACGTGATTGTGACCCAGCAGCCCGGTGTCCTGGACGATGACATCGACAAATCGTTCGTCTCGCCAGATCCGCAAGCGCGTGCCACATGGCCAGGTCACGGCGGCGCCGACGGTGACATCCTGAGGGTCGTATTGATTGTGCGGTGGACAGAACATCACACCGCCCGCCAACGAGGGATGGTAGTAGGTGATTTCACCGGGAACGACCCGTGACGCGCGGTCGGCCTCGATGATCCCGTTGGCCGGATTCCAACGCGCTCCGGCAACGCGCATCCGCAGCCAGACGGCGTTTCCCGGATGCAGAACGGCGAACAGTTGCTCGGCAGGCTGTCCTGGCGAGTAGGAGATCCACTCCTGGAGATCAGTGTTCCAGCGCCGGGCCTCGCTGACAGAGCCAAACTCCTCGACACCGAACGCATCCCAGACTGGCTGATGCACTCCCGACCAGCCGACATACGACCAACCAACCGGCAACTCGACAGGCTCGGGCAGCGCGCCTCGGAAGGCCGGCTGTGACCAGTGAGCGTCTTCAATCATGTGGAGCCACAACGGCTGTCCATGTCGAAGGACGCCGATGGTGTTGATCGAGGTACGCGGTACATAAGCCAACCATCGTTGTTCGACGATGTCCCAGCCGTAGGCGATTCGCAGAGGTAGGGAGGCAGTCGCTTCTGCAATCGGAAGATCGGGACCGCACCAGGAATGCGAATTCCAACCGGCAACCAGCGCGATCCCGTCGGTCTCTCGAGCGAGGGCCGGGATTCCAGGTCCGACGGCCGCTGTCAATGCGCACGCTGCTCCTGCACGTACCAAGCTTCGGCGGCTGAATCGGCGAGTCATTGACGAGCCTGCCAACCTCGGAAGGCGAACATGGCAACGGATGTCGCGACGGCGACGTTGAGGCTGTCGATGTTGCCCGAGAGCGGCAGTTCCAACTGCAGCGCGGCGGCGTCGATGAATGTCTGAGGCAGCCCATCGCCCTCGTTGCCTGCGACGATCAGCGGTCGCTCCGGCCAGTCGGCCTCCCAGACCGGTTGAGCGGTCGGTCCCTGTTGGAGCGCCACAATCTCGAATCCCTCCGCGGATGCCTGCTCGAGACATTCAGCCGGAGAGTCGAACGTCAGCACCGGCAACCACCAGTCCGATCCCTTGGTTGACGGTCGGTAGTAGAAGTCGCGTCCGATAATCCAGACCGCCTCAGCGCCTGCGGCTTCGGCGCTCCGAATCAGCGTGCCCAGGTTGACGCCATAGGAAAAGTTGAACGCAGCGACAGCAAACGACTGAGGCCTGGGCGGCGGAGCTTCACGGAATGGCAAGCCGAAGGGACGGACATATGAGAGGTTGCGGTTGCCGTTGTCCGGAGGTCGGGCGGCGATCGCGTCGAGCGCTCGATGCGCTCGGTCGCGAATCGCTTGATCTGGATCCTGGAGCAGTCGCTTGAGGAGCGGAGCTGCCGGAGCACCGATCGCAGCCAGGGCGACGCAGGCGGCACGGCGCGACTTTCGTTGTCCGGACTCAAGCACCGGATCGAGCTGTCGGCACACTTCGTCCGGGTCGAGCCGAGGCAACAGCGTCATCGAGCGTCGCCGCATGCGTTTGTTCGGCGAGAGCAAGGCCGGAAGCAGAGTCGCAACTACTTCCTCAGCCGGACCAAGTTGAAGAGCAATCCGCGCCTCGCCCCGAGGAAATCCATGGTTGGTGTTGAGAGCAACCTCAACCGTGCGCGCAATCCATCCCGGAGCACGAGACGCAGCATCGGCACGGACCGCAAGCCCGAGGTCGTAGGCGGCCTGTTCGTCAGCGTTGAGATCGGGAATAGTCGAGCCCAAGACCATCTCTAACGAAAACCGAAACTAGACTTTGGAAGTCGAATCGGAGAATTCATGATTCATCCAAAGGCCTTCTCATTCCAAATCTATCTGCCGACTGGCCAACCTTCCGGCCTGAGAATCGTTGATCGCTCTAACTGGACTGGCCAAGGCGTCGCCTTCCCGCGGTCGCGATTCGAAGAAGCAAGAAAGCGGGACGAGCTTCAGCGTACTGGGGTGTACATTCTCTGGAATCGCGACGGAGCTGCTCTCCTGCCCTCCGTGTACGTAGGGGAAGCTGAGCGCGTGGCTACCCGCCTAAACGATCACAATGCGAACAAAGACTTCTGGACTGATGCGGTTGCGTTCACGGCAAAAGACGACTCGCTGGATAAGGCTCAAGTCCAATACCTCGAAGCTCGTCTCGTGAACATCGCAGTTGGTGCAGGCAGGTGCGAGTTGGAAAACTCTAACTCGCCATCTCTTCCGTCCCTGCCAGAGGCAAGAGTTGCGGACGCAGAGCGCTTCCTCGAGGATATCCTTTTGTGTCTGCCAATTGTCGGCGTCCACTTCTTTGAGTCGGCGCCCTCGATAGGAGCAAACGATTTCACTGATCAGCCGCGTTATCTGACCATTGACTACTCAACCTCAAGGGTGGAAAGGCTGATCGGAATCAAGGCCCGTGGCTATGAATCGGCAGATGGGTTTGTCATCACCAAAGACTCGCTGGCTGTAACAGAGGAGACTCCCAGCTACATGGTGCAGTTTCCACACGAGGCCGCTTACCGATCTCTGCTGAAGGAGCAAGGCGTGTTGGTGCAGGATGAGAACCGTCCGAATGCGCTGCGCTTCACCCAGGACCTGGTTTGTAGCTCACCCTCTCGCGCTGCCGGTGTTGTCCGTGGAACCGCGAGCAATGGCCGAGAAGATTGGACGGACTCAAAGGGCCGCTCACTCAATGACCTTGCCAAGCTTGACCTGGAACAAAGCGAACCGCCTCTATGACCACGCGTGAGATTGACATTGAGGCTGAGCCGATTGACGTCTTTGAGGCGACCGTTGAGGTCCTCGAGCGGGCGATCACGGAGGGTGCGTTCAAGGAGATTGTGAGCGAGGCGCCTCGCCACTATGCGATCAAATGGTCAACTGCCGTGACCGGCGCTCGGTACGACTTTCGCTTTGAACGAGGCGTCGGCGGGACCACGCGGGCTGAGGCGATCCTTGAGTTCTCGGGCGTTTTGGGCCCACTCTTGACCCTCTTGCGTGGTGCAGGGAACGGGCGACACCTGGAGCAGATCCTTGACGATATCCAGGATCTGGCCGAGTCGGAGGAGTTCTATGAAGACTCGGATGACGACGAAGGTGTGGACGAGGACGACTTGAATGACGAGGAACGAGAGGACGAAAAAGACTAAGTCGGCTGTTAGCCTCGCCGCGTACTGAAGTTCGATTGATCGAAGAGGAACCGACATGCAATTGAGCGGAATCGATGGCAAGGTCGCCGTGGTGACAGGCGCTGGACGGATGCGTAGCATCGGCCGTCCAATCGCAGTGGAGTTAGCCAGGCAAGGCTGCGATGTCGTGCTGACCGGCACCGGGCGCGCGCCCGAGAACTATCCGGACGACGAGAAGGCCGTCGGCTGGCGCGATATCGAATCCGTCGCAGACGAGGTAAGAGCTGAGGGACAGAGAGCCCTGGCGCTTGTCTCAGATGTTGCCGACTACGGCGCTGTTGAGGAACTGCTGGCGACAACGCTCGGCGAGTTCGGTCGCGCCGACTTTGTGGTCAACAACGCGGGCGCCGCTCGCGGATCCGACCGCGTGCCGGTGGTCGACATCGACCCGGAGCTGTGGCGCGTGGTCATGGATGTCAATCTCAACGGCGCGTTCTACATGAGCCAGGTCTTTGGTCGGCATCTGATTGAACAAGGTGACGGCGGCGCGATCATCAACATTTCCTCGATTGCCGGCAAGATGCTTGGTCCCAACACGGCGGCCTATGCCGCCTCGAAGGCTGGGTTGCAGGCGATGACCGCTTCGATGGCGCAGGAGATTGGCAAGCACGGCGTTCGTGTCAACGCGATCTGCCCCGGCATCATCGACACGTCGCGGATGGACGATATGGGTCGGGGCGAGTTCTGGCAGCGCGCGATCGACACGCGGATTCCCCTCGGTCGCGCGGGCGAGGGTGAGGACATTGCATACATCACCGCGTTCCTCTGCTCGCAGCAGGGAGAGTGGATTACCGGTCAGTCGTACAATGTGGACGGCGGGACCTGCGTCCAGCATTAGTCCTGCCTTGACGAGACTGCACCACGCACAGGAACACACCTGAACAGGGGTTGAGTATGGCCGATTACGAATTCATCAAGTACGAGCAGGACGGCAATATCGTCACGATCACGATCAACCGTCCCGAGCGCATGAACTCGATTCATCCGCCGACGACGGCTGAGCTGTCCGACGCCTGGAACACGTTTGCGAACGACGACTCCGCCTGGATTGGCATTCTGACCGGCGCAGGCACACGAGCGTTCTCGGCCGGCAACGACCTCAAGTACACGGCCGAGATGTCGCGAGTGCCATCCTCCGAGCGCCCGACGTTCGATCCTGTTGCCGGCGGATTTGGCGGCATCACCGCCGACTTCGACTGCCCCAAGCCGATGATCGCTGCGGTCAACGGCTTTGCTCTCGGCGGCGGATGCGAAATGGCCATGGCCTGCGACATCGTCGTCGCTGCCGATCACGCGGTGATGGGATTGCCAGAGCCGAAAGTCGGTCTGATGGCCGGTGCTGGTGGCGTGCATCGTCTGCCGCGACACATCCCGCTCAAGATCGCGATGGGCTTCATGCTCACCGGACGACACGTCCCCGCGCCCGAGGCGCATCGCTGGGGTCTCGTGAATGAAGTCGTTCCGGCTGAAGACCTGATGGCGACCGCGCGCCGCTGGGCCGAAGAGATTCTGCTCTGCGCGCCGATCTCCGTGCGCGCCTCCAAGGAAGCTGCTTACAAGGGTCTCGACCTGCCGCTGCCGGCAGCGCTGACGCACTCGTTCCACCAGCAGCGCATCATGGGCCAGTCGGAGGACATGATCGAGGGTCCGCGTGCCTTCGCCGAGAAGCGCACGCCGGACTGGAAGGGCCGCTAGGAAAACCTGGCCGCTCTCAGTCGCCCTTGCAGAAGGCGGCGATGTCGCGTGCCGTGTCCCTCGAGATTTCGGGGCACGGAGCGACAAAGACATCGCCGCCATGCACGGTACCCATCACCTGACGGCATCTGGCCTTCTGTCCTGCCTGCAGCAGGAGCCGATAGAACTCGACACCATCGTCGCGAAGCGGGTCGCATTCGTTGACCGAGATGATCGTCTCGGGGAATCCTTGCACGTCCTCCTCCGAGGCAAACAGCGGCCAGGCCATCGGATCCTGGGCCTCGAATGCTTCGATCCCATAGGCATATGCGTGCGAGTTGTCGTGCAGGTCGAGGAAGATGCCGTTGTTCTCAATGGAGGACGGCAAGTCGTCGCGAGGCCAAATGCCCGCGATGTATGGGCAGAGTGCGTACAGCCCTTGAATCTTGTCGGCGCTGCCATCCCTCGTCAGACGAAGCCCCAACGCAAGCGTCAGATTACCGCCGCCGCTCGCACCGGAAACGATGATGCGATTCGCGTCGAGACCGAACGCGTCCGCCTGATCGATCAACCAGTGCAACCCGGATACGCAGTCGTTGAGACCTGCCGGATACGGCGCGATCTCGGGCACCGAAGATGGCACGACCGAATTGCGGAAGTCGACCATCGCCACGGCGACGCCCATGTGTGCGATCAGACGCCCCCAGGCGCTGCTGAGCGGGTCGTAGCAGGATCCGGATTGCATGCCGCCACCATGGATGTAGTACACGGTCGGAAGCGGATCATCGCTCTGGGGCCTGATCAGGAGCACGTTGACGGTATTGCCGTCAGGCCTGGATTCGAACGTCTCGTCCGTAATCGTGAGTCCGTCCTTCGGGGCCAGAACTTCCAGCTCGGGGCTGGCCATCGATTGCATGGCCCTATAGCGGGCCTCAGGCGCTTCGGGAGTGTTCAGGCGCTCGATGACCTCCTCACGGCTAGTAACGTTCGGCTCGGAGACTGGAGGCATGTTTCCAAAGATGACCTTGAATCGCGGATCGATCCGCGGGTCTTCGCTGATGCGGCTCAAGAGACAGCTCCTATTCGATGCTGTGCACGTCGCTAGGGGTCCGGCGTCCAGGGTGGATTGGCAGTCAGTTCAGCCATCTGACGGCCCGAGTCGGGCACATCGTGGCTGAGTTTGCGTCCGTATTCCTCAGCCCAACTCGGCGGCAGGACCTGCTGCACCTCGTGCCAGCGGAGCGGCTGAGCCCGCGTGTTGCGCGATGCGTCGGTCACGTCGGCGAGCCAGATGGCCATGTCGCCGCCGTCCATGTAGTTGACCACGCGACAGGTCATCCAGCCGACCGCGCCGTCGAGGATCGGAAGTCCAGATTCATGCTCATGGCAGCCAAGGCCGTCAAACTTGTCGACCTCGGTCTGTGAGCGAAATCCCCAATGTTTGACCCAATGCCACTGCTCGCGGGCAATGACGTGTACTGCCAATTGTCCTGAAGCCTCGATGAGCGAGTTGGTGTGATTCCGCTTTTGAATCTGCACCAGGACTCGTGGTTGAGCGGGGACGATGGACGCCGCGAATGCGCCAACCGCGATCTGACCGCCGCGTTGCCC
Source organism: Dehalococcoidia bacterium (assembly GCA_964291515.2). Lineage (GTDB taxonomy): Bacteria > Chloroflexota > Dehalococcoidia > Bin125 > Bin125 > Bin125. The sequence goes on along the minus strand of OZ219805.1, from coordinate 1,247,206 downwards.
GTCGTGGGCAGCGGTGACCACTGTGAGCGGCGACCACATCAGCGTCAGCAGCGAAGGAGCATCGGAAAGCGGCATGTCCGGAGGCTAACGCTCTGTTTCGGTTGGTTGCGCGCGACGTCGCTGTCGCCACCAGACCCAGAAGATGGGCGCGGCGAAGAACAGCACGATCGCGACGAATGCGCCGATCAGGATTTCGCGGTTGCGCTCCAGCACTGCGTCGCCGAGCACGGCCGCGAAAATCAGGATCGGCGCGGAGGCCAGCACAGAAATCACGATGTAGTACGCGAAGCGCATTTGGGTGAGCCCAGCGGCATAAGACACGTAATCGACCCCGGCCACGGGAAACAGACGCAGCACGATCAGGAGGCGAATCCCCAACCGCGCCCCGAGCTCGTCGATCCTGTCAAGCGCCGCCTGCGATGTCAGCCGTCTGAGCACCGGTCGGCCCAGGCGCCTGGCGACCCAGAAGCAGATCGTCGAACCGATGGCCGTCGCGGTAATGGTGTAGAGGAATCCCAGTGCGGGACCGAAGACCGCAGCGGCGATCAGCGGCATCGGCGCGGTCGGCAGCGGAGCGAACAGCATCGACAGTGCGAACACCACGATGTACACGATCGGTCCCCAGACGCCGAACCCGTCGATCCATTCCTCGATTTCGGCCTGCTCCCAGGGGAACCACCGCTCGTATGCGAGATACGCGCCGATCAGCATGGCCATGACAGCAACGCCGAGCAGGAGGAGCAGCGCTGCCCGGCGCCGATTGATCTGCCAGTTCTGCATGTCGTCACTCTAGTTTGACCCTGAGCCAGCGGATGCGCTCGCTATTGTGCGCTAGTGTCGAATCATGGGTTACGCAGGAGGTCAACTATGAGCGGGACGACGACGATTGACCAACAGTTTTTTTCGCAGCACGCAGAGTCGGCGAGACGGGCAGAAGAAGCACGGACGGTGTTTCCCGGTGGGGTAACTCACGACGCTCGCCACTTCGAGCCGTTCGGCATCGTCGTCGATCGCGCAGTCGGACCGCGAAAGTGGGATGTCGATGGCAACGAGTACATCGACTACGTGATGGGCCATGGAGCGCTGCTGTTTGGTCACAGTCATCCATACATGGTCGAGGCAGTGACGCAACAGGTGGCACGCGGCACACACATGGGCGGTTCGAGCGATCTGGAGCGTCGCTGGGCTCAGGCAATTCAACGATTGATTCCCAGCGCCGAGAAGGTCCGATTCACCTCATCGGGCACCGAGGCCACGATGATGGCGGTGCGTCTCGCCCGGGCGGCGACGGGCCGAGATCGCTTACTTCGCCTGGCCAATCACTTTCACGGCTGGAACGACAGCGTCTTTGCCGCTGGCCGAACATCGGCAGGCGCTGTGGCAGCCAACGGCCAGCCGGAGGCGATGCAAGACTTGATCTCGGTCTTTGAGCAGACCGACGTGACGGGAATCGCGGCCGCGCTCGCCTCGAACGAGTACGCAGCATTGATCATGGAACCGACTGGCTACTCCTGGGGGACGTGCCCGCTCGAACCGTCCGTGCCGCAAGAACTGCGCGATCTGACTGAACGGCATGGCACGCTCCTGATCTTCGACGAGGTGGTCACTGGATTCCGTGCGAGCGCGGGCGGTGCGCAGGAACGGATCGGCGTTCGACCCGATCTGACGACGCTGGCCAAGATCGCCGCTGGGGGCCTGCCCGGTGGCGCAGTGGTCGGGCGAGCCGATCTGCTGGATCAGATCAGCTTCGATGCCGGCGGGGGACGCGTGGCTCATCCCGGCACGTTCAACGCTAATCCGCTGTCTGCCGTCGCGGGTGAGCGAGCGTTGCGGGCAGTGGCTGAGGAAGATCCGAACGCCGTGGCCAATGAGCGTGCTGCTCAGTTGTCGCGCGGACTGAATCGGGCGCTGGTCGAGGCAGAGCTACCCGGCTGCGTTTGGGCCGATGCGTCGATGGTGCACATCATCCTCGGTCAGGATGTCGAGCGCCCCGGCGACGGCGTGACCTGGGACTGGGCCCAGCAGGGAGGCGCACGGTCGACATTGCCGATGACCCCCTCCGAGGTCGCCTGGCCGTTCCGTCGCGCCTTGCTCAACCACGGAGTGGACCTCATGGGTATGGGCGCTCTGGTGTCCTGTGTACACAGCGAAGCGGATATCGATGCCACCATCGAGAGCTTCGGCGGGGCGTTCTCGGACCTGCGCCGGGATGAGATTCTGTAGTGGATGCTAGGTCGCGCAGTGACCCCAGAATCCTGTAACGAAGTCGCTAGCGTGGTGCGGTCGATTGTGGGATTATTCACGTAATATCCGCACTGATGGCCTCCTTTGCATTGACTCCGACAGTCAATGTCCATGAATCGATAGACGCAGACGATATGACACGTACCCAGTATCCCAACCAAGCGACGCCGGCCGACTATGCGGGACTGCACGATCCGCTGAGTTTCCGTGATGCTTGCGGTACTGGATTCATCGCTCGGCTGGACGGAGTTGCGACCCATGAGCTGGTACAGCAGGCCGTCGAGGGCGTCGTCAGCCTGACGCATCGAGGCGCGGTCAACGCCGACCCGGATACGGGAGACGGCGCCGGTGTGACGATCAGTATTCCCTACGCGATTTTGCAAGACGATCTGACCCGCCTGGGCCGAGCCAACGTGAGCCAGGCCGATCTTGGCCTCGCCATGGTCTTCCTGCCAATGGACAAGACGGCGGCTCAGCGCGGTCGAGCGATTCTCGAATCGGCCGCAAATCGGACCGGACTTGATGTCATCGGATGGCGTGTCGTGCCGACCGATCCGTCGGTACTCGGCCATTGGGCTCTGGGCAAGTTGCCCTGCGTCGAACAGATGCTGTTCGCGCGACCCGCGGGCGTCTCGGACGACGAATATGGTCGCCGCGTGTATCTGTCCCGTCGTCGTGCCGACACCGAGTACCGAGCGCTCAGCGACGCCAGCGCGGGCGATCCCGCCGGCGAAACCTACATCGTGTCGATGTCCACCTCGACGGTGGTCTACAAGGGGCTGATGGTGGCCCCGCAGCTCAGTAAGTTCTATCCCGATTTGACGAATCCCGAAACCGTCTCTGCTCTGGCGTTGTTCCACCAGCGCTACGCGACCAACACGCTGCCCGACTGGAAGATTGCCCAACCGTTCCGCTACATCGCACACAACGGCGAGATCAACACCTTGCTTGGTAACCGGCACTGGATGCGGGCGCGAGGACCGGCATTGCAGTCGGCTGCCTGGGGCGACGCCGTCTCCGAACTGCATCCTGTGCTGGGATCGGTGAGTTCCGACTCTCAGGCGTTCGACGAAGCGTTCGAACTGCTCGTGGCATCAGGGCGCGGCGGATTGCACGCGATGATGATGCTGATCCCCGAAGCCTGGGAGCAGTACGACGACATGGATCCCGACTTGCGTGGGTTCTACGAGTATCACGCCTGTCTAACCGAACCGTGGGACGGCCCCGCGGCGATGGCCTTCACAGACGGCAAGATTGCCGCCGCAGCGATGGACCGCAACGGTCTGAGACCAGCCCGGTACCAGGTCACTCGGGGCGGATTGGTCGTGATGGCGTCGGAGGTCGGCCTGATTGAGCTGGACCAGTCGGAGATCATTGAGTCAGGCCGGCTCGGACCAGGCCAGATGGTCGCTGTAGACACCGAGCGCCACGAGATTCTGCGCAACGACGACATCAAGAGCCGCGTGTCCTCGCGACGACCGTATGGACGCTGGGTGCGCCAGTACATGGGTCGGTTGGAGCGAACTGCGAGCATCGACGCGTCGGCGATTCCACAGCCCGACGAAGGTGAGTTGCTGTCTCGGCAGATTCTGCACGGCTACTCGAAGGAAGAGATCGAATACGTCCTCAAGCCGATGGCTCGGCAAGCGAAAGAGCCGGTCGGTTCGATGGGCGACGATACTCCGCTCTCAGTGCTGCATGATCCCGCGCGGCCGTTATACACCTATTTCAAGCAAAAGTTCGCCCAGGTCACGAATCCGCCGATCGACTCCATCCGCGAGCGCAACGTCATGTCGCTCGACACCTGGCTCGGTCGCCGACAATCGCTGCTTGAAGAGGTTCCCGAGGCGGCGAGACTTGTGCATCTAGGCTCCCCGCTGCTGCTCAGCGACGAGTTCGAGGCGCTGGTCGGTTTCCGCCAGCCAGGATTCTCTGCTGCGGTACTCGAGGCGTCGTTCCCGGTCGAAGATGGGCCTTCCGGACTTGAGGCGGCCCTCAATGCTCTGTGCGACCACGTCGACAACGCGATAGAAGACGGCCACTCATTGATCGTTCTGAGCGACGAAGAAGTAGGACCGGACCGCGTACCGATCCCCATGTTGCTTGCGGTTTCGACCGTCCATCATCACATGATCGATAGCGGACAACGCCTCTCTGCCTCGATTGTCGCCAACTGCGGCGACGCCCGCGATGTACATCAGATCTCCTGCCTGATCGGTTTTGGCGCGGATGCCATCCATCCGTATCTGGCGCTGCAGACCCTGAACTCGCTGCATGCAGAGGGCGAGTTTGAGGACATGGACCCCGCCGAAGTGATCGATCGCTACGTGCAGGCCGTCGATTCAGGGATTCTCAAGATCATGTCGAAGATGGGAATCGCAGCGCGTGCGTCCTATCACGGCGCGCAGATCTTCGAAGCTCTGGGAATCGGACAAGAGGTGGTTGAGCGCTCGTTCCCCGGCACGCTCTCGCGGATTGGCGGCGTCGGATTCGAAGAGATCGGCGCTGACGCGCTCTCGCGCCACGAGCTGGCCTATCCGGCCGACGGACTGGATGCCGGTGGCTGGTATCGATATCGCCGCAACGCGGACTATCACGCCAACGAACCGCCGATCTGGCGCTCATTGCACAAGGTCGCCCAGGGTGGTGGCGCCGAGGAGTATGCGACGTACGCCGAGCGCGCCAACAATCGGAAACCGACCGCGTTACGCGACATGCTGGGCTTCAAGTCGGACCGCGAACCAATCTCGCTGGACGACGTTCAGGCGCACGAGGAGATCACGCCAAGATTCAGTACAGGTGCGATGTCGCTAGGCGCGCTCAGTCCCGAGACTCACGAGGACATCGCGCGGGCGATGAACCAGCTCGGCGCTTCGTCCAACACGGGCGAGGGCGGTGAGGATCCGCGGCGCTTCCTTGCGTCTGGCGACAAGTCCGACGCGAACTCGAACATTAAGCAGATCGCCTCAGGACGATTCGGAGTTACTCCAGCCTATCTGGGCAGCGCCAGCGAGATTGAAATCAAGATCGCTCAAGGGTCGAAGCCGGGCGAAGGTGGACAGCTTCCCGGCCACAAGGTGACGCCGTACATCGCCATGCTGCGGCATTCGACACCAGGCGTCGAACTCATTTCTCCGCCTCCGCACCATGACATCTATTCGATCGAAGACCTCTCGCAGCTGATCTACGACCTCAAGATCGCCAATCCGCGAGCGCGGGTCTGCGTCAAGTTGGTCGCCTGCGAGGGCGTCGGCACGATCGCCACTGGCGTCGCCAAGGCGTATGCCGATGTCGTGCACATCTCCGGTGCAGACGGTGGCACAGGGGCATCGCCCCTGTCGTCGGTCAAGTACGCCGGCGCGCCATGGGAGCTCGGAGTCAAAGAGGCGCACGAGGCGCTGGTCGTCAACGGATTGCGCGGGCGGATTCGGCTGCGCACGGACGGCGGCTTCCACACCGGCCGCGACGTCGTCGTGGCTGCCATGTTGGGCGCCGAGGCATACGGCTTCGGGACTACCGCGCTCGTCGCACTCGGTTGCAAGATGGCACGCCAGTGCCATCTCAACACCTGTCCGGTGGGCGTCGCGACGCAGCGTGAGGATCTACGGGCCAAGTACTTCGGCAAGCCGCAGATGCTGATTGACTTCCTGCTGCACGTGGCCGAAGAGGTTCGAGTCATCTTGGCCGAGCTTGGCTATCGCTCGATCGAGGAAATCATCGGCCGCAGCGATCTACTTGAACAGATTCCGCCGCGGACGGGTGAACGAGCAAATCTAGTCGATCTGTCGAAGCTGCTGGCCCCGATAGACGCTGCCCCTGAGCTACCCAGGATGCGCATCCAGGAGCGGAACGATCGTCGGGACGACATCCGACTTGACGACGAGTTGCTAGAGATTCTCGAGCCGCACATCCAGGGGGAAGAGCACATCTCGGCGAAGTTCGACATCACGAACAAGCACCGCACAGTTGGCGCACGGGTCTCTGGACGGATCGCACAGCAATACGGCGATTTGGGAATGCAGCGCGGAACGATCGAGCTGCACTTCACTGGCTCGGCCGGTCAGTCGTTCGGCGCATTCCTGGTGCGCGGACTGCGTCTGTTCCTGCGTGGAGAGGCAAACGACTACGTTGGTAAGGGCATGGCTGGTGGGATGATCGCAGTATCGCCAACGCATGACGCCGGTTTCCGAGGACGAGACGCCGTTCTGGTTGGCAACACCGTCCTCTATGGAGCGACAGGCGGAACACTCTGGGTCGCAGGACGCGCCGGCGAACGGTTTGCGGTCCGCAACTCAGGAGCGCGAGCAGTAGTCGAAGGAGTCGGCGATCACGGCTGCGAGTACATGACTGGCGGCACGGTCGTGGTGCTCGGCCCGGTTGGTAGGAACTTCGCCGCTGGTATGAGCGGCGGTACCGCCTACGTTTGGGACGCCGACGGAGACCTCGAACGCCGGATCAATCCCGCCATGGTCGACCTCGAGGCGGTCACCGACCCGAATGAAGCGACCATGCTCGAGGAGATGATCGAGACGCACTCAGAGCGCACCGGCAGCCCATTCGCTCAGGAAGTATTGGAAAACTGGGATGTGGTTCTGCGCCAGATCGTGAAGGTCATCCCGCGCGACTACAAGCGAGTCCTGAGAGAGCGAGCGGCAGAACAAGCGATGGCCTTGGCTACACAGGAGTAGCTCAGCGCCTCAATCAGATGAGGCGGCACGCCCTAACTCAGCCAGCTCAGCAGCCTGTTGCGCTGCGGCTCGATGGGCTCAAGGGTCGGGTCGATGGTCAGCGCAACGCGCCGACGCAGCATTGTGATTCGGCTTGGAGGTGCGGGCTCGGGCGCCGGCACTTGTGCTTGACGCCAGTTGTCGCCCAACCGGAGCGCAACGACGATGGCCAGGGTCATGGTGACTGCCGGTACTAGCACGCGAACCATGCGAGCATTGATTGACGGTCTCGCAACCTGCTTCTTCATTCTGGAGCTGAAGCTCCGCCGCCAACCGTTGCCGGGTTGACTCGCGGGAGCGTCGGGAATCGCTTCTTCGATGATGACTTCAGGTTCGCTGCCATTCGCGCCATTGGACGGCGGTTCGGCGACGACGGGGCCCCAGCCATCCAGTGCGAGCACGGTGCTGGTCGCCTGACTGGTTGCGCCGTTGGGGTCGTGGGGGTGGTTGCCGTTGGGGGTCGACATCAGAGCTCCGGTTAACCGTCTGAATCGAATCGGTCTGGTCGCTGACTGGCCCAGGAAGCGATCAGCGGGACCGACTCATGCAGCCGTCTGGTACGCGAGCCACCATTCTCGGTGGCGGTTTCGACCGATGAAGGTCGCGGTATGGAACCTACTGTAGGGCCTGCAGCGGCCTGCGTCGGCATAGCGGGCGTCGCTTGGGCAACGGCAGCCGCTGGCATGCTTGGCGGTCCCGAAGCGCCCGCTCCAACTGGTGCTGCACCAGGGGGACCTCCGGCCGGACCCGGACCAGCGCCGGCCGGACCCGGACCAGCGCCGGCCGGACCCGGACCAGCGCCGGGCGTTCTGTTGGCGGAGGCCATCGCACGAGCATTGGCCATCATTTCCGCTTGTGTCTGGAATCTCACTCGGGGCAAAATGATCGCGATTGCCAGCACGACCAGCATCACAATCGACGAATACAGGAAGACATCGGTCACTGGTACTGCCAGGGCCTCGCGGGCCGTCATAATCACCGCATCCGAGCTACCCGGCGATTGCCGTTCGAGTTCTTGTCGGAAGCCGTCCAGCGCGTCTGGATTGAGCAGCGTTTCGGGACGCTCCTTGAGCGTGTCGAAGCCGACCGGGAATGCCTTGCTGAGCTGACCGGAGAATCCACTGACGATCATCGCGCCGAACAGTGAGACGCCGATTGCTGCGCCAACCTGTCGGAAGAATTGATTCGTTGCTGTCCCAGCGCCAAGCAGATTGAACGGCAGAGAGTTCTGCATGAGCAACGAGTACAGCGGCATTAGCGTGCCCATCGAGGCGCCCATGATGAACATGTAGACCCGGGCGAGCGTCAGGTTGGAATCGACTTCAAGCGTCGAGAGCAGGAACAGCGCAGCGGCCGCGCCGGCGGAGCCAACTATGGCGAGGACCTTGTACTGTCCTGTCCTCGCGAGCAGTTGTCCGGTGATGATCGACATCGGTACGACGCCGAGGCTCATTGGCAGAGTCACCAAACCGGAATTGGTGGCGGAGATTCCCTGCGCTCCCTGGAGGAAAAATGGCAAGTTGAACATCGCGCCCATCATCGCGATCCCGATGGCGAACATCACCACAGTGCAGAGGAGATAGATCCGGTTCTGGAACATGGGCAGCGGCATGATGCCGTGCTCGCCCTTGCGTCGCGCGGTCCGCCACCAGATGAATGCCCCGACCACGGCGACGATCAAACAGGCGATGATCGGCGAATCGAGCCAGCCAAACTGGTTGCCACCCATTGAGAAAGCCAGCAACAGCGGCGTCACGGCGACGATCAGCAAGCTCGCGCCTAGCCAGTCGGTCGGCTGTCGGTTGGGATGTTGCGGCTTCTGCCGCGGCATGATCATGGCGATCGCGAGCAGTCCCGCACCACCGACGGGAATGTTGATGTAGAAGACCCAGCGCCAGGAGAGTTCGTCGGTCAGAACCCCGCCGGCGAGCGGACCGATGATGCTGGCCAGCGCGAAGGTCCCACCGATAATCCCGGCCCAGCGGCCGCGCTCGGCAGGCGCGAAGTAGTCCCCCATCGTTGTGAAGGCGTTGGCCATGATGAATGCAGCGCCAAAGCCCTGTAGCAGTCGGAAGCCGATCAGTTCCCACATGCTCCCGGACGCACCACAGAGTGCAGAGGAGATGAGGAAGATCACGATTCCAGCGAGCAGGAACGGTTTGCGACCGTAGACATCGGAGAGCTTGCCGATGATCGGAACGATGACGGTCGAGCCGAGCAGGTAGGAAGTCGCAGGCCAGGCGAAGAGGTCAAGCCCGCCGAGGTCGCCGACGGCTTTGGGCGCTGCCACGCTCCAGATGGTCTGGTCGAGCGCTGCCAGGAACAGCGCCAGCATGACACAGACCATGATCAGCACCTTGCGGCGCTGTGGCAACATCCAGCCAGGCGGGACCTCGCCCATGCCCGGCATGCCCATCGGAGGGCCGCCTGTTGGAGGGCCGCCTGGAGCTGTAGGAGGCTGTCCTGTTGGGGCGCCCCCGTGACCGTTCGTCGAACGTGGCGGCCCCGCGGACATTACATCACCTCAGGATTAGGTGGCCACGGCGCCAGGACGCCCTGTCGCTCAGCCTCGACTGTCAGCATGGTGAAGGTGCGGTCAATGTCGTCGAGCTGCTGCTGGCTGAAGTTGCGGAAGATCTTCCATATCTGTGCTCGGTTGCGAGCCCGCAGTTCATTGATCACCCGCATCCCGCGTTCCGTCAGCCAGATCCTGACCCGTCGCCGATCCAGGTCATCGCGCTCGCGACGGACCAGGCCGTCGCGGACCAGACGGTCGACGATGCCGGTTGCCGTTGACGGTCGAACCTTGAGATGCGCGGCCACCGCTCCGGCCGGAGTGCCAGGACCGGCCTGCAGCATGTACAGCACACGAAGCTGTGACATCGTCAGCCCCAGCTCCTCCCATACCTCCAGTCGATTGGGGTCGAAGACCCCTGCCGCCCGGCCATAGTTGTCGAGGATGCTCTCAATCAAGGCGTCAATCGTGGAGTTGGCCGTCGTCATGATGAGCCGCCTTTGCCTATCGATGCTGGGAAAAAAATGCCGCGTTGTTCGCCCAGTGCGATCAGTTGTTCGATGGTCTCGTCGTCTAACGGAATTCCGTGCTTGGCGCGTTCGGCGCGGGCCATTTCTTCCGGATCGCCCGGAATCACGACTCTCTCGACGCCGTCGACCGGGGCGACTTCACGAATCGCATCGGCCATTTCCTTCATGCTGGACTTGAACTCGTCAGGATCGCAGAACAGGTCGATTCGCCAGGCTGCGAACCATTGTCCCTGGACAAGATTCTGTCCTCGAGGTGAGAACAGTCCGGAGCCGTCGCCTGACAGCACACCCGTCATGATGTCGACCATCAGCCCGAGGCCATAGCCCTTGTGCGAACTGGTCTCAATCGTCGAACCGAGCGGCAACAGGCCGCCGTTCTTGCGCAGGATGAACGGGTCGTCGCTGTGGTTGCCGTCTTCGTCGACGGCCCAACCCTCGGGCAGTGGCTTGCCTTGCCGTCCGGCGATCTCCAGCTTGCCGCCCGCGACTGCGGTGGTCGCGACATCGAGGCGGAACGGAGTGCCACCGGCAATCGGCGCAGCCATGGCGATCGGATTGGTGCCGAAGACGCGACCCTTGCCGCCCGAGGCCACCGCGATCGGTGGCACATTGCACATCGCCATGCCAATGAGATCGTGCTCGACCGCCATGTGCGCGTAGTACCCGGCGGCGCCGAAATGGCGACCGTTTCGTACGGTGACCATGCCCATGCCGCTCGTTTCGGCCTTCTCGATGCAGGTTGCCATCGCCTTCTGACAGACGATGGTGCCGAAGCCGCCATCGCCGTCCCAGGCAGCCGACACGGGAGTCTCGCGCAGCACCTTGATATCGGGTGTCGGATTGACGACACCCGATTCAAAGCCGGGCGCGTAGCCGATATGCCAGGGCAGGTGTGCGATCCCGTGAGACTCGATACCAACCAGGTCTGCGTCGATCAGGACATCGGCGCCGATCTCCGCGTCGTCACCTGGCACTCCATAGGACTGCAGCACGGCCGAAGTGAAGCCACGCAGGTCGGTGGCGTCATAGCGCTGACGGGTCTCGGGCGATTCCCGCCCGGTCCAGGCCACGCCTAGTCCTGGCCATAGCTACGGACGGTGCGCAGGCCCTGCGTCGAAGCCTGTGCCATGAACTGAGAATCGCTGCCGGAGGGGATGTAGAGCCAGCCCTCTTCGCCGCGGCGTTTCGCCTCGACCGGACCTGACGTGAAGATGCCCGGAGCCACACGATTGTCGATGCGGTGGGATCCGGCCAACACCTCGGCGCAGAGCGCGACGTGGTCGGGATGCGGATTGTCAGGTCGGACTGGAATGCCCATCGACATGGCCAGGTCGGCCGGGCCGATGCAGGTCGCGTCGATCCCAGGCACGCTGAGGATCTCGTCGATGTTGTTGACGGCGTCGACCGTTTCGATCTGAATAATGCAGGCGATTTCGTTGTTCGCCTCGGTGCCGTAGTCCGCGCCGCCGTAGAGGAAGCCACGGTACGCGCCAAATCCGCGCTGGCCGTCGGGCGGGTAGCGAACTGCGCTCACCGCTTGTTCGGCTTCAGCACGGTTGTTGACCCAGGGAATCACGACGCCATAGGCGCCGCCATCAAGGATGCGCTTGATTTCGACCGGGTCATTCCAGTGCGCCCGCGCCATCGGAATCGTGTCCGTCGTCGAGATTGCCTGGAACATCTGGACCATGGTCAGCAGGTCAACGGGAGAGTGTTCGCCGTCCACAACGAGCCAATCCCAACCCTGATGGGCCATCGACTCGGCGGCGAGCGTGGAGCAGGTGGAGAGCCAGGCGCCAAAGGCGGGCTTGCCCTCGGCCCACAGCTGTTTCACCGTGTTCGGTCGCATTAGGTACCTCCGCTAGTGGGAACTGGAACTGTCGTCTACGTTGCAAAGAGCCTACACGATAGATGAGATATCTCTGCCATGAATGCCACTCCCGTTTTGGTCTCCTGGTCGTCGGGCAAAGACTCTGCGTGGGCGCTGCATGTGCTGCGCCAGCAGCCGCAGCAGTATGACGTTCGCGGAATCTTCACCACCGTGACGCCACACTTCGATCGGGTCGCCATCCAGGCGACGCCGCGTCGAGTGTTGCGACTTCAAGCAGACCGTTTAGGACTGCCGCTCTACGAAATCCCCATCCCGTATCCATGCCCGAACGAAGCGTACGAAGCGTCGATGCTGCAATTCCTGGAGCGCATCCGCAACCTTCCTCCTGACTTGGCGGCTGACACCCTTGCCTTCGGTGATCTGTTTCTTGAGGACATTCGCGAGTATCGCGAATCGAATCTCAACGGAACCGGATTCGATGCGATCTTCCCAGTTTGGGGAAGTCCCACGGCCGAGCTTGCCCAGACCATGTTGGAGTCAAACCTCAAGGCAATCGTGACGGCGGTCAGTCCAACGTCGCAGTTAGATCGCAGCTTCGCCGGACGGTGGTTCGATCAATCGTTCCTCGATGACCTGCCTGGTGGCACGGATCCATTAGGCGAGAACGGTGAGTTTCACACCTGCGTCGTCGATGGACCAATGTTCGATCGACCAATCGCCGCCCGACCGGGACAGATCGTCGGGCGGCCAGTCAGCCGCAACCATGACGGCAGCGGTGGGACAGTCACCGCCTGGTACGCCGACGTTGAACTGCTGGAGAGTTAAGAACGAAGCCCTTTGCCGGAGGCGGTGGTCTCAGTTCCCAGTCATGCCCGCGCTTGCCGCCTTGGGGCGCGGCAATGACGAATGAATCGCATGAGCCTTAGCGATTCGGGTGAGGCGACAGCGACACCTTGTCCAGCACCGCCTTGTTGACGACTGATCGCGGCATGTAGCCCTGTAGCACGTCGGCGGCCGCTTCGCCCACTCGTTGCAGCAGCAGCGGCGCGGAGGCGTCCGAGTAGTAGGCCGAGTGCGGCGTTGCGATCACGTTGTCGAACTCCAACAAGGGGTGATCCTTGTGTACCGGCTCCGGATCCCAGACATCCACGCCCGCGCCAGCGATCTGGCCGTTCTTGAGCGCGTCGTACAGTGCCGATTCGCTCACCACGCCGCCGCGACAGGTGGTGATCAGGTAAGCGGTCGGCTTCATCATCGCCAGTTCTGCCGCGCCGATAATCCCACGAGTCTCCGGACTCAACGGCGGATGTACCGAGACGTAGTCGGCCTGCATCACCTCTTCAAGCGAGGTAAGCCGCACCCCAGCAGCTTCTGCCGCTGCCGGGTCCTGGTACGGGTCGTACGCAATCACGTTGAGCCCGAATCCCTGCGCACGAATCGCCGCTTGTTGGGCGATGTGCCCGAAGGCAACCAATCCCAACGTCTCTCCGTAGAGCGGACCCGATGGTCCCAGCGGAACTCGGTCGCCTGAGCGCGCCGCGTCGTTGTGCGCGATCAACTTCCGGTTGAGCGCCAGCAATAGCGACATCGCGTGCGTCGCCACCTCGTTGATACAGTAATCGGTGATGTTGCAAACGACGATGTCGTAGTCGATCGCGGTCTGCCAGTCGATATTGTCAAAGCCAATCCCGTAGCGCACGACGACTTTGAGATTGGGCGCCGCATCGAACACATCCTTGCCGACCTGTCGATATCCGCAGATGATCCCGTCGGCGTCGGTGACGTGCGCCGGAATGTCCTGCTGCTGTTCGGGTGTCAGCGCGATCAGCTCGGCGTCGGCCATGGCCAACTGCTCAGCTTCCGCTATGTGCGGTTGCCGATCGGGACGCGAATCGACGTGGTAGACCTTGAACTTCGCCATTGCCAACTACTCCTGCTTCTCGTGATGCGTTTGCTTCGATTGCCCGCGCTTACAGCCAGGTTTGGATTCTGGATCGCGGCTGGTCTGGAATCACGCGTTTCAGCCGCCGTCCATCAGCAGTGAGCGTAAACGACATCTGCTTCCCAGGCTCTAGCTCGGGATGCAGGATGCGTTGGACCAGGCGGAAGGACTCGAATCGAATCAACGACAGACGAACCTGCTGTTGGTCCGCCGTCGATCGCGCCGCCAACACTGCATCCGAGAGTTCAGCAAACGACGCCTGCTCGACTCGCAACAGATGCTGAACGATGAGTTGCTCGACGACATCCAGTTCAAGCTCTATCGGCTCCGGCCGCAGACGCTGCTTCAGCGTTGTCTGAACTCTGCTGAGTCGTGACTTGAAGGACACCTTGAATGACACTTGGAATGTCACCTGGTGTCCTAGGCGCTGAGGTACGCGGCGATATCGGGACCGCCCTTGGTCAGTACGACACCAGCCTCTTCGAGGCTTGATGTCTCTTCGTCAGGGATATCGAGCCATTCCTCGAGGACCGCTGCGGTGTCTTGCCCAAACACCGGTCCGTATCCGTAGACCCGACCCGGCGTGCGCGACAGTTTCAGCGGCGACGCTGCCATTGTGACTTCTCCGGCGATCGGGTGCTGCACGGTGGTGATCATTTCCCTCGCTGCAATCTGTTCCTGGTTGACCGCCTGGCCGATCGTGTTGAGTGGGCCGATGGGAATGCCGTACTGGGACAAAACTGAAACCCAATGGTCTGTTGACTGCTTGCGTGTCGCTTCGAAGAGCACCGGTTCCAGCTCGGCATGGTTCTCTGTACGTTTGAATGACGTCTCAAAGCGTTCGTCGCCGACCAGTTCCGGTAGACCAAGCTCGGCGCAGAACAACTCCCACTGCGTCGCGACACCCCATGACAGCGCAACGACCATCCAGCCGTTGGCTGTGGGAAACGCCTGGAAGGGCGTCGCTGACGGATGTCGAGTGCCCAGCGGTCCGGGTTCCGTTCCTGTCGTGAAGTAGCGCGCGACGGCGTTCTCGAGAATCGCGATCTGGCAGTCGAGCATCGAGATATCGACCGATTGCCCAAGTCCGCTGTGCTCCCGTTCGCGCAGCGCCGCCAGGATGCCGATCGCGGTGTACAGGCCGCCGCAGATATCTCCAATCGATGTGCCTGGTCGTGCGGGCGGCTCATCGGGATAGCCGGTAATGCTCATCACACCGCCCATACCTTGCACGATGATGTCCAGTGCTGGCCGATCTCGCCAAGGACCGGTCTGGCCGAAGCCGGAAGTTGAGGCGAATACCAGCCGCGGATTGCGCTCCAGCAGCGCTTCCGGCCCGAGGCCCAACTTGTCCATTACACCGGGTGTGAAGTTCTCCATGACGACATCGGCCTGATCAACCAGGCGAAGAAACAGTTCTCGTCCTTCGTCCGAGCGCAGATCAATCGAAATGCTGCGCTTGCCCCGATTGACCGACTGGAAGTACATCGACTCGTTGTTGACAAACGGCCCAGTCGTGCGAGCTACGTCGCCATGCGGCGGCCGCTCGACCTTGACAACTTCAGCGCCGAGGTCGCAAAGGATCATCGCCGCATACGGCCCGGCCAGGACCCAGGTCAAGTCAAGGATGCGGATCCCGGCAAGGGGTCCCGGCGGATCAGTGCTGTTGGGTTTGGTCATCGGGGCTCCTAGACGTCGCCTTGGCTGGGATCGCTCAGCTCGATGTCGCGCACGACCCATTCGAGCGGCTCACCTCGAATCAGGTGAGTGAGGTTGGTGAAAAAGAAGTCAGCAGTGCGCAGGTACGACGCATCTACATGACAGGAATCGTGAGGTGTGATCTGGCAGTTGGGGAGTTCCCACAGCGGAGAGTCGGGCGGAAGCGGCTCCTGCGGCGCGACATCAAGCACAGCAGCGGCGATAGCGCCGCTTCGTAACGATTCACCAAGTGCTTCGTGATCGACCACGCGACCTCGGGCAACATTGATCAGCAGCGCGTGAGATTGCATGGCTGCGAGCGCGTCGGCATCGAGCAGATTGAGCGTCTGGTCGGTCAATGGACAACAGAGCAGGACATAATCGCTCGCGGCGAGCAAGTCGTGCAGTCGATCGGGTGCGAAATGTTGATCAAGGAAGTCATCGCTCGGTGGACGGCGTTTCGTTGCAATTGTGCGCATCCCAAACGCTTTCGCTAGCCGTGCGCACGCTTCGCCGATGCCCCCGTAGCCGACGATCCCCAGCGTCTGGCTAGCCAGTTCGACTGACTGGAGGGGAACCCATTGCCGATCCGCCTGGTTGGCTGCGTGTTGGGGTAACCGTTTGGCGTGGCTGAGGATGTACGCAAACACATACTCGGCAATGGTTGAGCCATGCACGCCGGGTGAGTTCGTGACGATCGCGCCAGACTCCAGCAAGTAAGCAAACAGCGCATGGTCGACACCGGTGCTGGCCGTCTGCATCCACTTCGGCGGGGATGTCTCCAACAGGTTGATGAATGCGCCTGCCGCTTCGGGCAGGTAGTAGAGGTCTTCGGAAAAGAAGAAGGCGTCGAGCTGACCTGGTTCTTCCGACCAGCCGCCGTCTCTATCGAGGAGCACTACCTCTGCGCTCGGTGCGACAGCTCGTAGAGAATCCCCTGCCCTCTGGTCCAACTCGACGGTCACAGCGATGCGCATTGGCTCGCCGCCCAGTTCAGTCATCGCAACCCTCCGCTCTGCTGATAGGGTAGGGCCGCGCGTATGTCTGCCATGGACCGAAGACCTCGTCGACGCGAACGCCTGCCAGGACTCTTGAGGCGAGGCGTCTTCCGCAGGGTCTTTGCGGGCTGGTGGATTGCCGCCGCCGCGTCAATGTCCTCGTTCGCCGCTGTCTCATTCTTCAACCCCGTCCTGGGCGCCATCACCCCCGAGTTGCAAGCCGAGTACGGCTGGAGCACCGCCTCGATCGCGCTCACGATGGTCGTCGGTGGGATCGGCGGCGGCGCAATCGCGACGTTTGTTGGACCGATCGCCGATCGCTACGGGCCGCGGATGCTGCTCTTCGGGTCGGTCGGCATCGTAGCCGGTCTCTTGGTGGGACTGGGGTTCATCTCCGAGCTGTGGCAGTTCCTGTTGCTCTGGGGGCTGGGCCGTGGGATCACCGTGGCGGTTATCGATATCGCGGTCATCGTCGTAATCGCCAACTGGTTCATCCGACGCCGCGGCTCGGCGATGGGCATGACGATGGTCGGCACACGCAGCGGGATGATGATCTTTCCACTTGTAATCACAGCGGGCATCTGGCTCGGTGGCCTACGTGAGGCCTTCCTGTTGATGGCGCTGCTCGTCATCCTGATCGGCCTGCTGCCTCCATTGATCATGCGCCGCCGACCCGAGGATGTGGGTCTACATCCCGACGGACAACGCCCCGGGGCGTCAGTATCAACGGCAGAGAGCCAGTCGTTACTGGACAGTGATCCTGACTGGACGGTGCGCGAGGCGATCCGCACTCGGGCGTTCTGGCTGCTGCTCTTCGGGACCACGATGCTGATGACGGTTGGCGGTTCGGTGAACTTCACCTTCGTCTCGCACATGACCCAGAACGGGATCGACGCCGACACGGCACGCTCAGCGCTTGCGTTGTGGGCGGGCATGGGAATCATCGGTGGCGTTGTCGGCGGTGAGCTGAGGCAGCGCCTGGCAGTTCGCTATGCGCTGCCGTTAGTGATCTGCGTGACGACGAGCGCACTCGTCTGGTTCGTCATGACCGACACCATCTGGATGGCATTCGTCTTCGCCATCTGGCACGGTCTGGCATTCGGGGCGCAACTGCCGCTTAACAGAATTTCGTTCCCCGACTACTTCGGTCGCTATTCGGTCGGTCGGATCCGTTCCGTCACTGCGCCGCCGCAATTGTTGCTCAACGCATTCGGCCCGTTCGTGTCGGGACTTGTCATCGACAGTCGAGGATCGTACGACCTGATTTACTTCGTCTTCATCGGTCTGCTGTTGACCGCAGCCATCAGCGTGCTGCTGGCGCGTCGGCCGGATCCGCCAGTGCGATCCCTAAGCGTCAACGGCTGATAAGTCTCCCGCGAGTTACTCGGTCGCGGATGGCCAGGGGCCGAAGATTTCGGCTAGCTCACAACGAAAGTCCGGCAAGATTTCGCCGCCTTCCAGTGCGCTGGGTTCGGCGACGGTTTCAACTTGCCGGGTTGAGCGATAGACGTCCACGCTCCGCCGCTCAGGGAGTACGACCCAGACAACGCGAACGCCGGAGTCAAGCCACATGATGGCTTTGTCGTGCAGTTGCCTTCGACTGTCGTTCGGTGAGCGGACTTCAACGACTAGATCCGGAACGACTTCGGTGTAGCCGAGAATATCGGCAGCAAGCGGAACGCTCTCAACACTAAAGAATGCGACATCGGGCCCTCGGACGGTGTCTGGATTTCGTTCAATCCAGACACCGGACTCGACGACGAGGGTGCCTAGTCTTCGAGGGTCAACAAACGCCAAGAGCAACGCACCCAGTCTCAGGACGATTTTGCCCTGTCGGAAGCCCGGAGGCATTTCCTCTACCAGCTCTCCTCGGATCAGCTCACCACAGAAGCCGTTCGAGGAGAGCTCAAGTAGTTCGTCGGCGGTGACTAGCCTTGGCGGTGCCTCTGTAACCATGGTTCCATGCTAAGCGTTTGCGAGGATTAGCGTTCCTGCCGAGGCGAACATGCCTCCCGGACCGTGAGCCATGCTGACGTTCACGTTGGGCACCTGGCGGTCACCGCATTCGCCTCGGAGCTGACGCACCGACTCGATGATCGCGAACATCCCGTACATGCCCGTGTGACAGTACGAGAGGCCGCCGCCGTTGGTGTTCATCGGGAAGTCGCCGCCGGGGCCGGACTTGTAGATGACTTCGCCATCCGGACCGGTCTTGGTCTCGGCGAAGAACGGGCCACCCTCGCCCTTGGGCACGAAACCCAGGTCCTCCGCTGCCATCAGCGGGGTGAAAGTGAAGGCGTCGTAGAACATGCAGTGGTCGATGTCTTGCGGACCCAGACCAGCGCTCTTGTAGGCAGCCTCGCCGGAGATGCGGTAGCCGTCGGCGGTCGTGTGATCGCGCATCTGCGAGACCATCCAGTGCGCTGCCGCTTCGCCCGCACCGAGCACATAGACCGGGTCCTTAGCGAAGTCCTTGGCGCGTTCTTCCGAGACCAGGACCAGGGCGCCACCGCCATCGGCGACGACGCAGCAGTCGAGCAGGTTGAATGGGTAGCAGATCATGCGCGAGTTGAGCACGTCCTGCGGGGTGATCGGTCCGCCGCCGCGCTCGGGCGTGCGACGATGGCTGCCCATCATCGCCATCGGATTGAGGTTGGCCCAGGAACGCGTCGCCGCAGCAATGTGAGCGAGGTGCTCTTTCGTGGTGCCGTACTCGTGAAAGTGACGCAGTACGGGAATAGAGAACGTGGTCGGTGCGCCGCCGATGGCGAAGGGAGCCTCGTACTGGCCACCCGGTGACGAGGCGGAACCACCGCGCGGGGCGTCAACGCCTGAGCGTCCGCTCTCACCGTGGGTGACAAGCGCGACATCGCAGTAACCGGCCATGATTGCAGCGACAGCGTGGCGGACGTGAATCATGAAGGAGCAACCGCCGACGGACGTGCCGTCGATGTAGCGCGGCTGGATGCCGAGGTACTCGGCGACCTCGTTGGGAATTGCGCCAGCGCAGAGCAGGCCGTCGACGTCGGCCAGCGACATGCCGGCATCGTCGAGCGCATTCTTGGCGGCCTGCGCGTGCAGCGCCAGGCGAGACATGTGCGGAAGCTGGCCCAAATCGTCGGTCTCAGCAGCGCCGACGATGGCGACCTTGTGTCGAATCTGATCCATGAGTGGTCTCCGTTCCAGAGAAGTACTGGGTATCGGCGCTTAAACAGGCTTGAACTTGGGCAGCGTGACCTCATCGGTCACGTCATCAAAGACGATCTCGACATCCATGTCGACCGTTGTCGTGTATGGGTCGTCGATGATCAGATTCGACATCAGGCGCGGGCCCTCTTCGAGCTCGATCACGGCGATCACGTACGGCGGCGGATTGTCTTCGCTGTTGTACGGGGGAATCGGCTGGTGCGAGATCACAAACGTGTGGACCTTGCCCTTGCCCGAGGCCTGAGTCCATTTGATGTCCCAGTTGAAACAGGCAGGCGTGGGACAGAAGGGTCGTGGATAGAAGTGGGGCCCACAGTCGTCACAGGTGGGCAGCATCAGCTTGTGTTCTTTGAGACCATCCCAGTAGGGCTGTGACTCAGGCGTCGCCACGGGCAGCCTGCCAGCGTAGTCGGCCATGCGGGGCTCCTTCGCATATGAAGATTTGTGTCCAACGCGATGCTACACGACACCCCTGAATCAGCGTGATTGGGACTCGCGTTCGATCCAGGTACGTTCGAGAGCTGCCTTCTCCTCGGTCCACTCGGGAGTGATATTGCGCCGTTGTCTTGCAATCTCAGCCAGCATTACTGCCGCCGCTACCGAGACATTGAGCGACTGGACAAACCCCACCATGGGAACAATGATCGCTCCGTCGGCGAGTGCGAGCATCTCGGCGGAGCAACCGGCACGCTCATTGCCGAGCACGATGGCCGACGGGTTCGTGAAGTCAATGCTCAGATAATCCTGCGCGTCGTCCGTCAGATGAGTGGAGTAAACCGACAGCCCTTGATCGTGGAGCGCCGTGACACACGATTCCGCGCTGTCGAAGCGGTCGATCTGTAGCCATTTGTCGACCTGGGCTGCGACGCCGCTGGAGATTTCGGGAAAGACCTGGTCCGTGTAGACCAGAGCGACGCGACCTACACCAAAGGCATCGCAACTGCGCAGGATCGCAGACGCGTTGTGGGCGTCGTGGATGTTCTCAAGGACGACGACGAGATCGTCGTGACGGTGTTCGAGGACCTGGCGCATGCGGGCGAGGCGGCGTTCGGTGATCATGGTGTGCGCCGTTGCCGGACGCCCCCTCCGCCCCTCCGGGGCACCTCCCCCTGTGGGGGAGGTCTGGGCCAGGAGAAGAGGTCTTGGGGATTAGACGGCGCACTCGCCTTCGCCTCGTTGGAGGATGTAAATGTCTTCTCGGCCCCAGTCGATGAACATGGGCAGGGTGTCGGCAGAGAATTCAGGCGGCAGTGTGAGGTCGTTGAGCGTTTCCTGGATTGGGGCGAGGCCTGCTCGGTCGAACCAGTCGCTGAATAGCTCTTCGTTGCTCTCACGGTCCGACTGGTACAGGTTGACAACACGCTCGACGGCGTCGGGCACGCGCTTGGCCGGAATACGGATCCTGGGCACCAGCGTGCCTAGCCGCATTTCCTCGGTTCGGTACGAGCCCGCAACGAACATGTGATACGCGGGAATCTGACGGTTGCCAACCTTGATTGCCGCCCCGTGGAAGCCGATGTCGGCGATGTGATGCTGTCCGCAGCTGTTGGGGCAGCCGCTCATGTGGATGCGCATCTTGCGAGTCACCGGGTCGTCGATGTTGAGTGCTCTCACCCGTTCCTGGACGGCGCGGTTGAGGCCCATCGAAGATGTGATGCCCAGCTTGCAACTGTCGGTGCCGGGGCAGGAGACAACGTCTTCAATCTCCTGCGCATCGGGCGCGCCCATGCCGAGCGCGTCTAGTTCACGCCAAACGGCGTAGACACACTCGTTGGGGATCCAACGCAGGACGACATTTTGCTGTGGCGTCGTGCGTGCTCGTTCGCGACCGTACTTGCGCAAGAGTTCCGCGAGTCCGCGGAACTGCTCAGGGGTCAGATCGCCCTGGTCGATCGATGCTTCGATCGAGGAGTAGCCAGCCTGAACCTGCGGTCGCACATTGGTCGCGGCGAAGCGCTCGAAGGCTGCTGCATCGCCGTTGGGTTGTGGTGGTGAGACCGGGGCCGGGCGTACGTCCGCTGCTTCGTCGTCGAGGTAGAGCAGATCCTCAAGCGGCGGCGTCTCAGCCGACCAGCCCTTTTTCAGCTCTTCATCGACCATCTCGCGAAAGGCGGCTTCTCCGACTCGGTGGACGAGGAACTTGAGCCTGGCCTTGAGGATGTTCTTGCGCAGCTCGTCGGCGGCGTTGAAGATGCGGATCACGGCTTCGGAAAGCGTGAGGAACTCGGACATCGGCACGAAGTCGGTCAGGGTGACCGCTTCCTTCGGCATCGTCGAGAGTCCGCCGCCGACCATGACGCGGAAACCGCGAACCTCTTGGCCGTCGATCACGCGGACCTGCGAGAAAAAAGCGAGGTCGTGGATGGCGGCGATGGCAGAGTCGGCCTCGCGGCCGGTGAAGTAGACCTTGAATTTTCGCGGGAGGAGCTGGGTGATCGAGCTGCGCACCCAGTAGCGGACGAACGCGCCGGCATAGGGCGTCGGATCGAAGACCTCATCGTCCATGATTCCGGCCCAGGGGTCGGCGGTCACATTGCGCACGGTGTTACCGCAGGCTTCGCGTGAGGAGAGTCCGACCTTGCCGAGGACCCGGAGCATGTCGGGCATCTGGTCGAGCGGTACGAAATGGACCTGGATGTTCTGCCGGGTCGTGATGTGGCCCTTCTGCAGCGGAGCGAAGGTCTCGCAGACTTCCGCCAGGCCATCTAGCTGGTCGGAGGTCACACCGCCCATTGGCAGCTTGATCCTGTTCATGTGGACATCGGGCTGCCGCTGTCCGTAGACGCCCTGTCGCAGGCGGTAGAGCATGAACTCGACTTCTTCGCGCTCCTGTGCGCGGAAGGCGGTGGCTTCGGTTTCAAAATCGTCGAGTTCGTCATCCCAGATCGGAATCACAACTCCCGGCGTGTCGGTTCTTGATTCGGACATACCGTAGTACTCCAACTGTGTTTGTTTGGATTTCAGTCTATCAGTGAGTCCGCGAGGTCAACTCGCCTGGAGGTTCGGCCCTCGCTTGCCCGTCGACGAATCGTATCCAGAGAATCATGCGACGCATCTGTCCGTTCCCCGTTGGCGATCATCTGTCTCAACAGCGGTTCGCCCGGAGATTCGGGTGGTTGATCCCATCGTCCAATGTAGTCCTGATCGTCCTGTCGCCAGACTTGCTTGCGTGCGGCGAAGCTGGGCTTGCCCACCGACAGTTTGCGCACGGGTCGGCCTTCATATTCGACGAGCTTGTAGGCCGTGTCGAGGGTGGACGCGTCGGCCGGTGCGACGATGGCCGTTCCACAGGCGAAGACGTCGATTGGGGCGTTTGCGGCGACGAGTTCGGCGATCTGATATTCGTCGAGGCCGCCGCTTACGACGATCCGCACGTCCTGTAGACCAACGGTGTCCAGCTTGACTCGGGCCTGCCATGCCTCGCTACGGAAGTCGCCCGAATCGATTCGAATCGCGCCGACGGAACCGGGACCGAACCGCTTTGCCGCCTTGATCGCGTTGCTGACGCCTGGTTCGCTGCCATAGGTGTCGACCAGAAGTGTCGTGCCGGGATAGCGAGATACGAACGCGTCGAACGCGTCTCCCTCGCTGGCACTGGCCAGGACGAAGCTGTGCGCCATCGTCCCAGTTACGGGAATGCCATAGCGTCGGCCAGCTTCCACCGATGAAGTGGCATCGAATCCTGCGATGTAGGTGGCGCGTGACGCTTCAATCGCCGCCTCCGAACCATGCGCGCGACGACCGCCAAACTCGATCACTGGGCGTCCGGCGGCGGCATCAATCGCACGCGCTGCCTTGCTTGCGACCAGTGTTGGGTAAGCGATCTGGTTGATCATCGCTGTTTCGAAGATCTGCGCCTCCGGCAACGGTGCGATGACCTGGATCAGCGGCTCATGCTCGTAGACCGGCGTTCCCTCGGGCGGCGCCCAGACGTCGCCGCTGAATCGAAACTCGCGAAGCTGATTGAGCAATCCGGCATCAATCTGCGGCAACGTCGACAGGTGGTCGATTTCGTCATCGCCAAATCGCAACAATTCGAGGAAGTTGAGCGCTCGCTCAAGACCCGCAGCGATCAGATAGTCCCAACCTTCGGGCAAGCTGCGCGCGGTGAGCTCGAAGACGGCCTCGCCCGTCATGTCGTGGTCGTAGTAGACCTGCGCCATGGTCAACTCGTAGAGGTCAACGAAGAGCGGTGGCGGCGTGTTCACAGCTTGAACACTAGGACACTATTCGATTTCGACGCCAAGCTGCCGGAGCTCAAAGATTGCTGCTTTCCCATCGCCGGTCTGCAAATCTACGGCAGCGATGCCATTGGTTGGGACTACGACAGAGAAGCCGAGGCGCTGGGCGTCGGCAGCGGTTTCCTTGACGCAATAGTCGGTAGCGAGGCCGAGCACGACGCAGCGCTCGATATCCGCGCCACGGAGCAGCGTCTCTAGGTTCGTCGACTGTTGCTCGCCGCTCTCGGGGTCGCGAGTGGTGAAGCCCGAGTAACCGTCGTTGCCGTCAACACCCTTGCGGACCACTGGTCCGGAGTCGGTGATTAAGTCTTCGTGGAACTCTGCGCCCCAGGTGTCGCCTACGCAGTGGATCGGCCAGATGCCGCCGTCGCGCTCGAAGTGCGGGGTGTGCTGAGGATGCCAATCTTGTGTGTAGACGACCAGTGCGCCGGACTCGGTTGCCTCCGAGATCGCAGCGTTGGCGAAGGTGACGACCGCTGCTGCGCCGGTGACGTACAGCGATCCATCGGGGTGCGCGAAGTCGTTCTGGATATCGACGACGATCAGCGCGGTTCGAGGATTGAAGGCTGGCACGGGTCGTTGTCAGGGAGGATGCAGGGGGAAGTTGGAGGCGACGACCGGATTCGAACCGGTGATAAGGGTTTTGCAGACCCCTGCCTTACCACTTGGCCACGTCGCCCGGAATGAGGATCAGCGCGGAGGCTGGTGAGGGCTGTTGTCTGGAGCGGAAGAAGGGATTCGAACCCTCGACCTTCTCCTTGGCAAGGAGACGCGCTACCGCTGCGCCACTTCCGCTTGTTGGAACAGCATAGTGCTGTTCTGTGAAGTCATTGTACCTGTCGATTGGCCATTTGGTGTACCTGGACGGCATGCCAACTAGAACCACGACGGCTGTCCATTGGGTGGTGCCGAGGAAGAGACTCGAACTCTTACGCTCGCAATGAGCACAGCGCCCTCAACGCTGCGTGTCTACCAGTTCCACCACCTCGGCATCGAAGGTTGGTTGCTCTGGCAGGGGTGGCAGGACTCGAACCCGCGACCTACGGTTTTGGAGACCGTTGCTCTGCCAAACTGAGCTACACCCCTCCGTAAGCTCCGAGCATAGCAGGTATCTGAGGCCTCGGACCCACCCCGATGCCATGCCCGTTTGCCTATTCTGATGCAGCGGAATGAGAGGATGGACTCCATCATGCTTGACCTGCAACCCGAATTCGACGACGACGTTCTGGTCCTCAACCCAACAGGCCGAATCGACGGCGTGACCGCCAAAGAGTACGAAGACTCGCTGCTCGGCTGGATCTCAGAGGGCCAAAACAAAATCTTGCTGAATTGCGAGGCGGTGGATTACATCTCTTCCGCGGGCCTGCGGGTGTTGCTGATGGCGTCCAAGCGTGTGGGTGACGCTGCCGGCAAACTGGTCCTCTGCGCCGTGAAGGACCATGTCAACGATGTGTTCAAGTACTCAGGCTTTGCCGAGCTCATCCCGATCCACGGCGACCGCGAAGCCGCGTTGGAGGAGTTCTAGGCGTTCTTGGCAGTGTTGATGCCTTGGTCGACTCAGACTGCGGCTCGAATGCGTTCCGGGAAATCCCCGACAATTCCTGTCGATCCGAGTTCGACGCAGCGACGGATGTCTTCGACTTCATTCACTGTCCAGACAAACGATGCCATGTCGTGAGCGCGACAGGCCTCCACGTTGCTCTGTGTCAAACCCGTTGAGTGCATCGATATGCCGTCGAGCTGGTGTTCAGCGGCTATCTGCCAGACTTCCGGTGTCGGTGAGGGGCAAAGGTGAGCGATCCGTCGGCCCGAAGGTGCTCGCCGGGCGAGTTCAATCACCGCGTCCGAGTCGAAGCTCCAGAGCCAGGACCAGGGCAACGCGTCGACTCTGGCGACTTCATCCAGCACCGCCCTGCAAAGGTCCGACACATTGGCGCCGGCGGCGATCTTGAGTTCGATCACCAACAGCATTCGACCGTCAATCAGCTCAAGCGCTTCCCTCAAGGTGGGGATCTGCTCTCCTTGACCAGCATCGAGCGCACGCAGTGCTGCCAACGTCGCTTCGCCGACCGGCCCCGACCCATTCGTCGTGCGGTCCAGCAAGTCGTCGTGAATCAGCACAGGCACGCCGTCCGCGCTCAACTGAACATCGATCTCGACTCCGTCACAATCCATATCGAGCGCCTGGCGTATGCCCAGCAAGGTGTTCTCGGGCGCGTGTCCCATTGTGGTTCGGTGTGCAATCACGAGCGGGGTATCGTGAGACATCGGTGGACTCGTTTGCGATTGGTCTGAAAGGCGGAGCAAGTGCGCAACGAGGATATCGCCGAGATTTTCAATGCCAGCGGAGCCAACTACGAGGCCTCCGCAACAGAGCTGATCCACCTGGCCGCTTCCGAGTTGGTGCAGCGCCTCAAACTCTCCGAGCATGATGACTTCGTCGACCTGGGCTGCGGTTCTGGAGCAGTAGCTGCCCATGCCGAGCCGTTACTGCCGAATGGCAGTCTGGTCGGAGTGGACCTGTCGAGAGTTCAGCTTCAGCTGGCCAGGGAGCGGTTTCGTCTCTCGCCGATTCAACCTCGGTTTGTCCAGGAAGACGCTGTGGCTACGAGCCTCCGAGATCGTTCGGCTAGCGCGGTCGGACTCGGGCTGGTGTTGCCCTATGCGGAGCGACCGCAACAGATGCTCAAGGAAGCGACGCGCCTGACACGCCTTGGAGGAAGAGTGGCCGCGACCATCATCGGCAATCCGTTCTTCGGCTCACCGGGAATGCGACTGCTGGGCCTACTCGAGCGGCGCGGTGTCGCCTGGCCGGAAGTTGAGTTGCAATTCGATCCCAGGCACGCCGTCCAACTGGCGTTGTTGTGTGAAGTAGACGGACGCAGACTGGACGATGTCACGATCGAGGAAATCGAGCGTGAGTTCTGGTGGGAGAGTTTCGATGCCTGGTGGCAAATGTTGTCTGCCTTCGGATTTCTGCCATCAGGTCGCGAGCGAATGATGGAACACGTCATCCGCGATCTGCAGAACGACGATCGAGTTGTGGATCCCGACGGCAAAGTGCGTTGCACGATCAAAATCTGGTTGTTGTCTGCGACGGTGAGTGAAGGAGACCCCTGGCTATGACATCCGCGCAATCATCTCCCAGGAGAAGAATCTCTGTAAATCTGCCCTGGAACCCCGACTTCGTCGATACGTTCCTCGCGCGGGCCCGGCTGGCCGATGAAATCGGCGTCGACACGATCTCGGTGCTTGAGGGCTACGGACACGATGCGTTCACGGGCATGGCATTGCTCGCGCACGAGACGAAGCATGTGCGAATCGCATCTTCAATTGTCAATGTCTTCTCTCGCACCCCGGCCACGCTGGCGCAGAGCTTTGGCACGGTTGACCAACTGTCGGGCGGGCGTGTGGTGATCGGCCTCGGCGCGAGCGCGCCGGGCGCGATTGAGCGTTTCCACGGTGTCAAGTTTGAGCGTCCCTTTGCTCGAATTCGGGAAGCAGTCGAGCTCATCCAGCTGTATTGGTCACGTCAGCGATTCGACTACGACGGGCCGACAATCCATGTCGAACGTGCCCTGGTCAGCGGTATGATTCCTGGCCAACCAAGCGCACAGATTCATCTCGCTTCGTTGCACCCAACGTCGGTCAAGATGACGGCCGAGCTGGCAGACGGCTGGATGCCGACCTGGATTCCAAATGATCGGGTTCAGGAATCGGTTCAGCAGGTGCAACAGTGGTGCAGTGAGTTCGGACGTCCCAATGATGCGATAGAGGTACGATCCGCCGGCTCAGCAACCGTGTTGCTCGACCCAGAACGGCAAGCCGAGATCGATCGCGGATTCGCCCAGGGCCTCGCATTCTTCGCGGTTCGCAACGGACCTGGGTACTTCCACCAGTTCGAGCGCCAGGGCTTTGCCGAAGAGGTCGCTGCGATCCGCCAGGCCTGGCAGGATGGCGGCGTAGGTGCGGCCACTGAAATCGCGATGGAAATCGCTCCCAGGTTCTCTCGGCGAGGCTCGTTGCAGGACTGTGCGGCGCATCTCGACGAGCAGACGGTATTCGGTGTCGACTTGCATCAGGTCTCGGTCGATACCGACGATGATGTCGCCTGGGCAGACGCCCTATCCCAGCTCGTCAAGTAACGTTCACCAAAGAACACAACACATCCCCGATGGGATTCTGAAGGGAATCGCAATGGCAGACAACCCGCTATCTGAGTCGCTGGCCAAATTCACCGATCGCGCGCTGCGCTGGACGGTTCAGTCGATGGAAGACCTCTCACAGGAAGAGGTTCACTTCCGCACGCACGAGGGTCAGAACTGCATCGGCTTCGAGGCCTGGCACATCGCCAGGACCGCCGACAATCTGATCCACTTCGCCTTCGAGCGCGAGAAGCCGGTCTGGCTGTCCAAGGATCTGCACGAGGCATGGGGATTGCCGAAGGTCGACCAGGGGACCGGCACGAGCTATGACGAGGTTGCTAGCTGGGTGTTCCCGGAAGGCGCAGTGATCGCTAGCTATCTGAACGATGTGGCGGACGTGATCGTCCCGCGTATCGCCGACATGCCGCTGGACTACCTCAACTCGATCACTCGCATCGTCCCGCAGGGCGAGATGCCGAAGTGGGAGATCATCGGACAGGTGATCATCAACCACTCGAACAACCACCTGGGCCAGATCAACGTCGGCCGTTCGATGCAGGGCAAGGAGGGCCTCGGCTTCTAGCCGGGGGCTGACAGGTTCGTCCGGTGTCTACTTCCAGCGATCCAGAGCTCGTCGCTCCGTTGTCCCTGACCGACCAGGTCAACGCGACACGGTCCGGCGAGCTTCCGCTGCAGGACCTGATCGCGCAGACGCTCGAACGACTTGAGTTGGTCAATCCGTCGGTCCGCGCCATTTTGCCAGACCCGCGACTACGTGAGCGGCTGTCATCGGAAGCTGCCGACATCGTCGATCGCTGGCCGACGCCGTCCCTACGCCCGCCGTTGTTCGGCGCAATGGTGGCGGTCAAGGACATCTTCAACGTCTCACGAATGCCGACACGGGCTGGCTCAGCGGTCCCGCCGGAATCGTTCAGTGGTCGCGAGGCCGATGTGGTTGCGCGCCTGCGAGAGGCGGGCGCCCTGGTCCTGGGCAAGGCGGTCACGACCGAGTTTGCCTACTTCGCACCTGGCGCAACGGCCAATCCGCATAATCGCGCGCACACACCCGGCGGATCGAGCAGCGGCTCGGCGGCCGCGGTCGCGGCGGGGATTGCGCCGCTGGCATTGGGATCGCAGACGGTTGGATCGGTGATCAGGCCCGCATCATTTTGCGGAGTCGTCGGATTCAAGCCTTCATACGACCGCATTCCAACCGGCGGCACGTTGTACTACTCGCCATCGGTCGACACGATCGGCTACTTCGTCAATTCAGTCGCCGACGCTGTGTTAGTGGCCTCGACCGTGCTCCTCGGTTGGCGCGAGGGCGAGGACGCTGAAGCGTCGGCGCCGAAGATCGGCATTCCGGCGGGCGCGTTTCTCGAACAGTCGGGACCCGAGATGCACGCCGCGCTGGAGCAAGCGTCTGCGCGCCTCGGCGCAGCGGGACTGGCCGTCGAAGAAGTCATGACACTGCACGACATTGCCGACATCAACAAGCGGCACGCCGATCTCAACGCCTCCGAGTTCACCGAAACACACGCAGTGCGATACGCAACGTATGGATCGATGTTCAGGCCGCAAAGCGCTGAGCTCTATGAGACAGGGCTGGCGATTCCCAGGGCCGATGCCGAGGCGGGGCGAGCGAGCCGCATTGCGCTGCGCCAGCGATTGCATGAACGCATGGACCGCGCCGGAATCGATGTCTGGTTGGCGCCGTCGGCAGTCGGGCCGGCGCCCAAGGGACTCGCTTCAACCGGCAATCCAGCAATGAATCTGCCCTGGACGCACGCGGGTATGCCAGTGATCTCGCTGCCGTTCGGCGATGTGGACGGCTTGCCGCTGGGATTGTCCCTGGTCGGACGGTTCGGGCACGACGAGACGCTGTTAGGTCAGGCGGCAATGGTGGAGTCGGCGTTGGGCCGCGATCACTAGGGTGAATGTCGGCCTGAGCCTATACGCTGTCGATGGTCCGTGCGCTGTACGGCAAATCGATGTACATTCGTCATATGGCTACCGAAACCAAAACCGAGCGATGGTCGATCCGCGTGTCCCCAACCGACGATAGGTTGGTGCGCAGAGCGCTTGAACATAGCGGAGTGTCGCTGAGCGAGTACGTCGTCAGACAAACCCTCGCGGCCGCGATTGATGACCTCGCCGATCGGCGGCTCTTCGTCCTGTCTGCCAGCGCATGGGACGAGTTACAGGACATTCTTGATCGACCGGTTGCGCCCAGGCCGAGGCTCGCAGCTCTGCTTGACCAGCCCTCAGTGTTGGAATCGGAGTGAGCGGGTTTCGGGGACCGGAGCTTCTCACTGCGGATCACAAGCTGGAGCGTTTCGATTGCGGCGACGAGCCGCTCAACGACTGGTTGCTCCGAAGGGCGCTGCGCAATCAAAGAGATGGATCTAGCCGGACCTGGGTCGTTACTGACTGCCAGCGCGTCGTGGCCTACTACGGGTCCAGCATCGCGGCGCTTGCCCGCGACGCCGCACCCGGCCGGATCAGATGCAACCAACCGGATCCGTTGCCGGCGATGCTTTTGGGTCGACTAGCCGTAGACCTCGATCACCAGAGCCAGGGGTTGGCATCAGCGTTGCTAAAGCACTTTCTGCTCAAGGCGATTGAAGTATCCCAGCTCACCGGCTTGCGATTGGTCTTGGTCCATGCCAAAGACCGGCAGGCAGCGAGCTTCTACCGACACTTCGACTTCGAACCCTCGCCAATCGATGATCTGACGCTCATGTTGCCGATCAAGGACATCCAGCGCCCAGAGTCGGCTTGATCGGCGAACGACTGACGTTCCTGGTCCCCCCGGGAGGAATCGAACCTCCGCGCACGGTTTAGGAAACCGCCGCTCTATCCCCTGAGCTACGGGGGGTACCGCTGAGTGTATTCCCGATGGGCATCGTTGATCGTCGTCTGGAGTTTCGTATCCTGCAAGCAGAAGCTGAACAACGAACCGGAGCGTGTTCGATGCCGATGTACGAGTACTACTGCCGACCTTGCAACGAGAAATTCATCAAGCGGCGACCGATGGGCGCGGCTGCCGAACCGTTTGAGCACGCCTGCGGCACAGTGGCGCAGAAAGTGCTGACCGCGGCCATGGTTTCTGTCGCCGGCGAGTTTGCCGACATGGACGCGGCCGAAGCGATGCCGACGGGCGGTGGCTGCGCTTGCGGTCGTGGTTCCTGCGGTTGTGGTGCCGGAGGCATGGGCGGGTTGAACTAGGGCGTGTTTGCTTGGAGGGCGCGCTCCCTGGCGCACGGCCACCAGCAATTGGAACGCAACATGAATCTCAGCCTGAGGCTCTTGACCGCGGGTGCGCTGCTGACAACCGCTGTTGTCGCGGTGGTCTTGATCAGCGTCGGCGTTCAGCTCGATTTCGCTGTCTCCGATACCAGCGGCGACGGTGAAATCGATGTTCGAGTGCAGGCGAGGCAGACGGAAGGCGGTCGGGTCGAGGCTCGGGCGCAGTCGAGGGTCGGCGAGCACGAATGGATGACACACACGCCTGATTTGCGGTTCCTCCCGGCTCAGCCGGAGCCAGGCCGATGGTACTCGAGCAGCTCATTGACCGTGAGCGTTCCTGCGGCTGCATCCGAAGCGCCGGTAGAACCTGAAGTGTCCGATACAGCTACATATACCCAGTTCTTCGTGGCCCGGGGCATCGACTACTACGAGCTTCATGGTCGTGAAGCTGCGATCCGCCACTTCAACTCCGCCGCAAGCGCAGACGGTCAGTGGTATGTCTTCATCATTGACGAAGATGATGTGATGGTGGCCCATCAGAATTCCGACTTACGAGATGTACCTGGTGCTGACGTCCTTGGTCCTGACGGATACCCGGTCGGACGCATGGTCATTGCGGTGGCCAGCGAGGACGGTGCCTGGGTTGATTATCAGTTCACGAATCTGGAATCGGGACGAGCCGAGATCAAGCACTCGTGGATCGTGCGTCATGACGGGCTGATCTTCGGCTCCGGTTGGTACGAGGATGCGCCGTCGAAGGAACATGCTCCGGGCGCGTACACGCAGTCTTACGTGGAACAGGCGCTTGAGATGTATCGCGTGCTGGGTCGTGAAGCGACGCTCGAGTACTACAACTCGCCCGACAGCGCCGACGATCAGTGGTACATGTTCATTCACGAGGCAGACGGCACACGAGTCGCACATGCATACCGCTCGGAACAGGAAGGCTGGCTCGGCAGTAACGTCGGCGATTCGGGCATCGATGTCACCGGATACGACTATGGGGCCGAGATGCTCGCAATCGAGGATTCCGGCTGGGTCTCCTACGTGTTCGTCAATCCTGACGACGAGAGCAAGTATCAGCGCAAGAACACCTGGATCGTCAAGCACGACGGACTGATCTTCGGCTCTGGGTGGTACCAGCCGGACGCGTATGAGGCGCCCTGACTCCTAACTGATGTTGAGTGGTTCGCGTCGACGTTCGCGCCACAGGTAGACGGCTGAGATGCCGCCTGCCGCGAGGACGAAGATCAGTGTGACTCCGCCGATGAGCAGCGTGGTGTCGAAGAAGAAGCGTTGGGGGAAGAGCTGGATCAACCCGTCTCGCGAGCTGAGCTGCCAGAGATCGTTGGTGAAGAACAACAGATGGAAGTTGCGGAACGCGGCGTCAAAGCCGGTGATGCCGATGACGCCGAGCACGACGACCAGTAGTGCCACGATTCCACAGGCAGTCAGGACCGACCTCGCCAATGAAGAGGCGGCACGCTTGCCCGATCGCACTAATGTGGCTGCCACGAACGCGATGATGAATCCGAGAGCGGCCCAACCGGCATCGAACGTGCGCGCCATGAGCCGCTTGACGTCGATCATGTGGAGAATTTCTCGCTCGCTGTAGAAGGACGCTCCGGCCACGCTGACATCGAGCCGGTCTTCGTCATTGAGCAGGTAGTCGCGAGTCTCTTGCGCCACCCTGAGCACCTCGTCCTGCGGCAAACCGGTGCGCCCTGTGGCGTCGTAGCGCTCGAACCCACGTTCCCACCAAGAGGCTGAGGATGTGGCGTAGCGGACGGTGAAGGCGATGGGCAGCGTGAACAGCGCGAGCGCGAGCGCGACCTCGGCAACGGTGCGTATCAACCTGAGCAGCACGAGATGGGCGATAGGATTCATACGTCGGAATGAGCGTAACGGGCCGTGGAGTCGATGATGCCAATCAACCTGTCCCAGATCATCGAGATTGCCGGTCTTGAGGAAGCCAAGACCCTGGCTATTGCATACGCTTCCGCCCGAGAAACACCAGTCACGACTGGTCACTTGGTCGTCCTGATAGATGACCCAGCGGGAGTCGCGAGCGCCCTGCGGCACTATCCGTCGACTCATGAGCTGAGACTGATCGACTTGGATTTGTCACTCCGCTCGAGCACCATTGCGGGAATCGTGGGTCAGAATCTCTCGGACGTTGAGGCCCTGGTTGTTGATCCGATTCCGCTGTTCGATGTTCGGGATGCTCCTGATGGCGTGCGTGGTGTCATGGATCGCTTGCGCGACCCCGTGGATGGATGCCCGTGGGACAACGCTCAGACTCATGACAGTCTGCGACCGCATTT
The DNA here is from genome assembly GCA_964291515.2 of Dehalococcoidia bacterium. Classification (GTDB taxonomy): domain Bacteria; phylum Chloroflexota; class Dehalococcoidia; order Bin125; family Bin125; genus Bin125. Next base: position 1,213,555 of record OZ219805.1, on the reverse strand, counting down.
GCTGGAAGAAACCTACGAAGTGCTTGAGGCGATCGCTTCGGGTGATTCGGCGGATTTGTGTGAGGAGCTTGGTGATTTGATGATGCAGGTCGTGCTGCACGCAAAGCTGGCTGAGCAGGCTGGTGAGTTCACGCTCGATGATGTCTCGGAGGGCATCCGCGCAAAGCTGGTCAGGCGCCATCCGCACGTGTTCGGCGACGGCACCGCCGATACTCCCAAGTTGGTCGAAGGCGCCTGGGAACGACTGAAGGCGCGGGAGCGGCCGAATCGGGAGTCGGTGTTGGATGGTGTGCCTCGCACATTGCCAGCCTTGGCACGTGCGCAGTCGATTCTTGGGCGGGCAGAGCGCAACGGCTTTACGCGTGAACCGGAGGGCGCTGTTGAGCTCGGGGAGCGTCTGCTGAATCTCGTGCAGGAAGCGCGGGAGTTGGATGTGTCTGCGGAGGATGCGCTGCGTGATGCGTTGGGGGCATTCGAACGCGGAGTCAGGTTGGCGGAGAGGTCGAGTGACGAGTCGACTTAGGTTGGTGCGCGGGAATCTCGGAGTCGGGATGGCGCTAGACGCGGCTCAGGTTGGCCACTGAGGCGAGCAGGCGTTTCACGCCGATGTCGGCGAATCGGACTGTGACTTCGGCATCCTCACCGATTGTGCGCAACGAGATCACTACCCCGTGTCCGAAGACTTCGTGTGAGACTTCATCACCCGGATTCAGGCCAACCGTTGATGCAGTGGCTGGCTCCGGGTCGAAGCTGTCGAAGTCGTCCCAACGCACGGTTCGGTTGCGGGCCGGTCGGACATCGGCACCGACCTGCGCTTGCTGACGCTGATGACGCTGCACGAGCTCTTCGGGGATGTCTGCCAGGAATCGCGACGGTGGATTGTGTCCTGATCGTCCCTGGTACGCGCGACGGAACGCGTAGAGGAGATGCAGCTCGCGCATGGCGCGGGTCATGCCGACGTAGCAGAGGCGTCGTTCTTCCTGGAGCTGCGCCGGGTCGTCGATAGAGAGTTGATGAGGTAGCAGGTCCTCCTCCATACCGACCATGAATACGACGGGAAACTCCAGACCCTTGGCCTGGTGCAATGTGATCAGCGTGACCGCGTCGGGCGGCCCGTCGGGTAGGTCGTCGACGTCCGCGACCAGTGCGACGTCTTCGAGGAACGCGTCGAGCGCTGCGCCCGGAGCGATTTCTGCGTAGTTCTCGGTTACGGTGACCAGTTCCTGCACGTTTTCCCAGCGGGTTTCGGCCTCGGATTCGGAGTCTGACTGTCGGACGAGCCAGTCTCGGTACCTGGTCTTGACCAGGATGGACCGTAGGGCATCCGAGAGCGGCTCCTGCGAGGCCTGGCGCTGCGCGGTTTCAATCATGTCGACGAAGTCGCCGAGAGATTTGGCCGCTCGCTTCGTGATTGCCGGTGGCGACAGATAACCGCCGAGGGCGTCGGCGTGTTTCCCGGCTGCTGCGGCCGCTGCCTGAAATGGTGACCGTGAGTGTGTGTTTGACCAGTCGATCAGTGTCTGGATCGTCTTCGCGCCGACACCCCGCGTCGGCACATTGACTACTCGATTGAATGCCACGGCGTCAGCGGGATTGCGAATCAGCCGAAGGTAGGCGAGCAAGTCGCGGACCTCCCGCCGGTCGTAGAAGCGCGTCGCACCGACCAATCGGTAGGGAATCCCATGCTGAACCAACGATTCTTCAATCGCCCGCGATTGCGCATTGGTCCGGTACAACACCGCGGCTTCGCCGGGCCTGAGTGAGCCGTTGCGCAATCCCTGTTCCAGGTGGCTGGCGATGTACTCCGCTTCATCCTGCTCGCTGTACGCCTCGTGCAGCCGCGGCAACGCGCCATCGTTGTTGTCGGTGACCAACTGTCGCTTGATCCGATTGGTGGCGCGGTCGATCACGGCATTGGCCGCGTCGAGAATCTGCTGAGTCGAGCGATAGTTGTTGTTGAGTTGAACTTCTGCGGCGTCGGCATGGTCGCGAACGAAGTAGTTCAGGTTGCGAATGTCGGCGGAGCGCCAGGAATAGATCGACTGGTCAGGGTCGCCAACGACCGTCAGGTTTCCGCTGCCGGCCGACCACGCGCGGGCCAACTGGTACTGGATGGTTGATGTGTCCTGGAACTCATCGACGAGGACGTGGTCGAATTGATCTTCATAGATGTTTCGCACCTGCTCGTGCTCGAGCAGATCCAACGTCTTGAGCAATAGGTCGTCGAAATCAAGCGCCGCGGCTTGCGTGAGTTCTGCGGCGTAGCGCTCCCAGACCCGCGCGGCGACCTCATCGAAATATGAATTGGTCGAAGTAGCGAAGTCGTCCAGCGAATCGCCCTCGGACTTAGCTCTCGAGATTCTGCTCAGCAGCCCGCGGGGAGAGTACTGCTTGGGATCAAGCTCCATCTCCTTGATCGCCCTACGCACGACCTGCATCTGATCGTCGCCGTCGAAGATGACGAAGTTGTGCGGCACGCCGATTTCAGGTCCGTGCGATCTCAGCATGCGTACGCAGATGCGGTGGAAGGTGCCGAGCCAGACCTTGTCGCTGTCTTCGGGACCAATGAGCGCTTCCAGACGCGAGCGCATCTCGCGAGATGCTCGATTTGTGAACGTGACAGCAAGGATCCGCCAGGGCGGGATGCCCTGCTCGATCAGCCAGGCGATCCGGTGCGTGATCACCCTGGTCTTGCCTGAACCAGGCCCGGCAATGACGAGCAGCGCGCCGTGTGGATGGGTGACTGCCGCTCGCTGCGGATCGTTGAGGTGATCGAGATCGAGCGGCTTGTGTACCGAACTGAGACCGGACGGTGAAATTTCAGTCATCGCTGCGAGCATACCTTCGGCTTCGGCCTATAGTGGCTCAAGCGGGGTGCATACGAGGCGAACCATGCTCGACGGAGTGGGCATCTCCTGGCCGGGGGGCTCTCCCGAAAACACCGGACTGATCCTGGCGCTGATCGTTGGCGCCTATTTTCTGGTGCTCTGGGTCTCAGCCGTGGTCTGGACGGCGCGGGACATACATCAGCGCACGAGTGAGCCGATGGCGCAACTGGTCTTCACGTTGATCGTGCTGATCTTCAACTTCCCTGGGCTCGTGGTCTATCGGGTTCTGCGGCCGCCCTTGACGTTGCAGGAAGCAGAGGAGCACCGGCTCGAGTCGAGTGCCTTGCTACGCGAGTTGGAGCAGCAACCGCCATGTCCGCGATGCGGATGCGAGATCGCTCCCGATTACCTGGCATGTCCGCGCTGTGCGATGCCGCTGCGGATGTCGTGCTCGTCGTGCGAGCGAGTGCTCGATCCCAGTTGGCAGATCTGTCCCTGGTGCGTGACCATGATCAAGAGTGAAGTGCCACCTCCGCCATCGAACGAGCCGCCAACCGTGTCCGTTCCGCGGAATATTCTGACTGAGCCGAGCGACCAGCGCCCACCGTCAGCTCCGCGAAGTGTTTCCAATGTCTGAACTCCGTGAGTCGCGACTGTCGATCAATGGAGTCGACGGCGTGATCACGAGTGCTGGCGACAGCGACAGCTGGGAAGCTGTCGTTTGCCTGCACGGAGTGCCCGGATCGGGTCGCGACTTTCAGTGGCTATTGCCGGAGACGGAGCAGGTGGTTAGATCAATCGCGATCGATCTACCGGGCTTCGGTCGAGCCGACAAACCGAGGGACTTTCCCTATTCGATTGAGGGCTATCAGACCTGGTTGTCACCGGCGCTGGATCAGTTGGGCGTTGAGCGGGCGCATCTGGTGTTGCACGACTTTGGCGGGCCGATTGGACTGATGTGGGCGGCAATGAATCCGCACAAGTTCGCATCGGTCGTCCTGATCGATACCGGTGTCCTGGCCGATTATCGCTGGCACTTACTGGGTAGGTTGTGGCGGATGCCGCGCATTGGCGAGGCTATCCAAGCGGGCACGATTCGTCCCTTGTTCAAGCTGTGGATGCGTCGCGGGAACATTCGCGGACTTGATTCGCGATGGCTTAACGAGTTGATCGATGAAGATGAGGGTCGGACTCGCCACGCAACGTTGACGTTGTATCGGAACACCGATGAACCAGGTAGTCCGATGCTCGGACAAGCGCTTGCACCGCAACGGAAACCGGCGTTGGTCATCTGGGGTCGACGCGACCCGTACATCTCATGGCGTTACGCCGAGCGCCAGCGAGAATCGTTTCCCGACGCCGACGTGCACGTCTGGAACGACAGCGGTCACTGGCCGCACGTCCAGCATCCAGGCCGGACGGCGGACACAGTGACCGCGTTTCTGCGCTCGTTGCCAGCGTCAGGGCGTGAGTCGGGCGGTTAGTCCGACGCCCCTAACTCGACGGCGAGGTTGGCGGTCTTCTTCATTTCCTCGAAGCGTTCCATCTGCTCGCGGGCGCGAGCTTCGGCAGCTTCGTTCTTGTACTCCTGCTCGGGTTGCGTCTCGCTGGCGACCACGTCGAATCCGTAAGGTCCGTAGACCGGGATGTCGTCGTCGGCGAGTTCGGCCATCATCTCGTTGCGATCGGCTTTGCGCTTGAACGCTTCCTCGATGTAGGGCGCGAGCTCTTCGTCCTTGCGTGCCACACGTTCTGCCTCGAATTCCTTGAACTCGGGCATCACGTCGCGCGCGAAGATCTCAAGCGATTCGCAGATGTGATCGTGCTTGTTGTTGCCGGCCTGCTGGATGAAGACGGACTGGTCGACGCCACACTCGGCGAAGATGCGCAGGTGCTCGCGCAGCTCGTCGGGGGTGCCGATGCCGCCCTCGCCGCCCTGTCGCGGCCAGGTGTCGCGAACCTGTTCCCAGGCCTTCCAGACGTTGGTTCGGCCCGGCTTGTGCATCCCAGCGGCGTAATGGTGTCCCAGCGCGTACTGGAAGAATCGGAAGCCGTCGCCACCGCGAGCCTCAGCCTCGGCCGCGTCGGGGTGCACAGAGAACGATGAGACCATGGCGATGTTCGCGTTGACCGTGTGACCGATCGGCACGCACTCAGTCTTCAGCGTCTCGTAGTAGTCGTTGACCCAGTGCTGCGCTTCTTCGGGGTCGATGAAGGCAAAGGTCAATGCGCCAATGCCTAGCTTGGCCGCGAGGTGGATGGTGTCGCGGTTGGAGCAGGCGACCCACAGCGGTGGGTGAGGTCGCTGTACCGGCTTGGGCACGACGTTTCGAGTCGGCATCGAGAAGTACTTGCCTTCGAAGCCGGGATACGGGTTCATCGCGAGCATGTTGGCAACCTGCTCGACGGTCTCGAGCCACATCGAGCGGCGTTCTTCCGGATTGACCATGTAACCCTCGAGCTCGGCTCGGGAGGCGGATTCACCGGTACCGAACTCAACCCGGCCATTCGACACGAGGTCGAGCGTTGCGATCCGTTCCGCGACGCGCGCCGGGTGGTTGTAGCCCGGAGGCATCAGCACAATGCCATGACCGAGGCGGATGTTCTTGGTCCGCTGAGACGCGGCGGCCAGGAATACCTCGGGCGCGGAGGAGTGGGAGTACTCCTCGAGGAAGTGGTGCTCCACTTCCCAGGCGTGGTCAATGCCGAGTTGGTCGGCCAGCTCGACCTGATCCAGCGCATCCTGGAAGAGTTGCTGTTCCTGACCATCGCCCCAAGGCTTGGGTAGTTGGTGCTCGTAGAAGATGCCAAAACGCATTTGCGGCTCCGTTCGTGTCTGTTGTTGCGAGTCTAGGAGACGACGGTGATCTCGCGCCCCTGGAGGATGACGGACGCTGGTCCGTCGATCAGCGCTGGGAACGGATCGCCAGGCTCGTCGGAGGGCGGCAGTCCCTTCGCTGAGGCTTCCGAGTCGGAGTACCAGAGCGAGGCGATGCCGTCCCACGGTCCAGCTTCGGCGCCCTGATTGGCATGCGACGTCGTGTACCTGAGGCAGGCGCCGTTGGTGCGGGCGATGGTGTTGGCCACTCGCGGCGAGTGTCCGTCGGTCCATGCGGCGAAGAGTTGCTCCCGCGTGACGCCCTCACCTCGCTTGACAAACGCCACCCACTTGAGTGCGTCATCGGGCGTGGTCGCGTCGACAATCAGATTCTCTGTAGTGAACAGGGCGTCGGACGTGGGCTCGATCAGCTCACCAAAACCGTCAATCGAACGCAGAGCGCCGCGATGCTCTCCGAAAGCCTCACCGAAGTGCTCGAAGTCTCGGAACCAAAGCTCCGCCATGCCGTCGTAGGGCATATCGTCTGTGGCTGGCGGGCCTCCGAGCGAGCCCACACTCTCGAAGAAGGTCATGCAATAGCGCTCCGGCCTGGCCAGATTGGCGACGTGCGGCGCATGAATGCAGCGCCAGAACTCATAGAACGACTCTCGCTCCACGCCTTCTTTCTTTGTGACGGGGACGATCCACTTCAGCATGATTCGCTCGCTTCCACTCTTCGGTGATGCTCAACTCTGGGCGGAGTCTAGGCGTTCTGCGACTTCGATCGCCCGCTCTGCCTGGGTTCTCGCGATTTCGCCGCATGCGCCTGTGTAACTCGCGGGATCCAACAGGCCATCCAACTCGTCCTCGGACAGGTGGTTTCGGACTTCCTGGTCGGCGACGAGGAGATCACGGAATGAAACGCGCTGTATCGCAGCGTCCTGCGCGTGTTCGTAGACGATGTCGTGGGCTCGTTGGCGTCCGACTCGCTCTCCCAGGGCGAGCATGATGTTCTCGCTCATGATCAGTCCGCCGGACAGCTCGAGATTCTGGCGCATTCGCTCCGGCTTCACGTCGATGCCGTCGAACAACAAGGACAGGCGCGAGAGGATGTCGCCGACCAGTTCGATCGAACCCTGAATGACGCGCTCGATCATGACGCTGGTCGAGCCGTCGGCTTCGTGTTCGGTGCGCATGGCGTCGAGCGCGAGCGGGAAGAGGGCGGTGACCTGGGCGGCCGCTGCGCGAATGTCCTGCGACAGTTTTGGATTGCGCTTCTGTGGCATGGTGCTGCTACCGACCGTGCCGGGCGGGACGGGCTCCTCGATCTCGCCGAACTCCGGCTTCATCAAGGTGTAGGTCTCGTCGGCGATTTTGCGGCAGGTCGCGGCCATCATGGCGAGGATTGCGGCGTACTCGGCGTGGTGATCGTGGCTGGTCCGTCCGGGAACGGGCATGGGCAGGAGGTCGAGATGGGCGGCCATGCCGTCCTGGACAGCGAGTCCAGGCGTGCCGAAGGAAGCAAGCGTTCCGGCTGCACCTCCGAGCATGGCGACGAACACGCGAGGCTCGGCATCTTCGAGGCGCTCGACGTGTCGGCAGAGTTCATCGATCCACGCGCCGACCTTGTAGCCGAAGGTCGCTGGAACGGCGTGTTGTCCATGCGTCCGGCCGGCGCAGGGATCGTCGGCATGCTCGATCGCCAGGGGTGCGAGTAGTCGCAGCACTTGAGCGATCTGGTCGAGAATGATCTCGTGCGCTTTGCGAAGTTGCAGGATGTCCCCGGTCTGGGTGATGTTCTGAGTCGTCGCACCCCAATGGACATAACCACCGACTTCGCCACCCAGGATGCGGTCCAGCTCCCAGATCAGCGGTACCAAGGGATGCGCGGTGACCGCGAGTCCGGCTTCGATGTTTTCGATGCTGAGTAAGTCGAGCTGGCAGTGTTGGGCGATCTCGACGGCCGCGTCGGCTGGAATCATGCCCAGATCGGCTTCAGCGCGAGCGAGCGCAGCCTCCACGTCGAGCCAGGCCTGCCAGCGGGCTTCTCTGGTGAACAGCGCCCGAATTCCCGGATCAGGCACGCGGGCGGCGGTTGGTCGATTCTGCATGTCGCACTCCTTCACATTCGAAGCATCGTGTTGCGGTCGGGCAAGTAGGATCGGACTGCAAGCTAACGAAGGGGGTCGATATGGTTGCGCCGCTTGATGGAATTCGTGTGGTGGAAGTCGCCAACTGGCTGGCCGCGCCGTCGGCGGCTGCGTTGTTGGCCGACCTGGGCGCTGATGTCGTGAAAATCGAGCAGCCGGCCGGCGACGCCTGGCGTCACGTGTTGATGCAAGGCCGCAACCCAGACTTCGATCCCGACACAGATGTGGACGCTCCCTATGAGCTTGACAATCGAGGTAAGCGAGGCGTCGCGCTCTCACTGGAACGACCTGGAGCGAGCGATGTTGTCAAACGAATGGTGGCCGAGGCCGACATCTTTGTCACCAATCTGACGGCACCGCGCATTGCCCGCTACGACCTTGGCAGCGAAGCCTTGATGGCATTGAACCCGCGACTGATTTACGTCGTGTTGACCGGATATGGGACCCGCGGTCCCGACAATGCCAAGACGGCGTTTGACTATTCGGCGTACTGGTCCCGTTCGGGGATCATGGGTTTGATTGGTGAGCCGGACGGTCCTCCGATGCCATGCCGTCCAGGCCAAGGCGACCACGCGACGTCGCTGAACATGCTCTCAGGCACGCTGGCGGCGCTTCGTCTGCGAGACATAACGGGTGAAGGTCAGGTTGTTGAGGTCACGCTGCAACGGACCGGCGCCTGGACAATCGGCGCCGACGTTTCGGCGAGCTTGATTCTGGAGGATCAGCCGGGCCGGATCGACCGCGTTAGACCGGGCAATCCTTTGTTCAACTCCTACGAGACAGCCGATGGCCGCTGGCTGATGCTGGTCATGCCGACCGGCGATCGGTACTGGCAGCCGGTCTGTCGAGCGCTCGGTCGCGAAGACTGGCTTGAGGATGAGCGCTTGACCACATTGATGGGGCGGATGCAACACACCGAAGAACTGACGCCAGCAATAGCTTCAGTCTTTGCTACCAAGACTCTGACAGAGTGGACCCCGCTGCTAGATGCCGAGTCGCTGACCTGGGCGCCGGTGGCCGAGCTGCCGGAGTTGATTCATGATCCGCAAATGGAGGAGATGGACGCCTGGAGCGTAATCGATGGTCCACAGGGATCGTTCAGAACGTTGAACACGCCTTTTGCGATTGAAGGCGCGGACGTTGGACCGCGTGGACCAGCACCGAAGACGGGCGAGCATACGCATGAAGTACTGAGCGAACTGGGGCTTTCGGACGATGAAATCGCCAAGCTTGCGGCCAGTGGCGCGCTCGGTTAGCCGACTGGTCTGCGATATGGATGGATGTTGAGTCGTGAGTGAAGAACTCGATCTCATCGTCCAATCTGTGCGGCGCTTCATCCGTCGCGAAGTCTGGCTGCAAGAGAAACGGGTCGATCCGAACGCCCCACGTCTGCGCGAAGAGGTATTCGCCACGTTGCTAGAGCGCGCATCGGAGCTGGGCCTCGATCACCTGATGGCTCCTCGTGAGGCCGGCATCGGCCCTGATGTTGACCTCCCCGACTCCAATCGGCTGCGGATCGCGGAGGAGGTGTCACAACACCGCGCCGGTGTGATGAACCCGTCCTATGGCCTGTTCGATCCTGATCCTCCGCCGCAGCTGTATACCGCGACGAACGAACAGCAAGAACGCTTTCTGAAACCGTTAGTCAGCCGAGATGCGACGTGTTTCCGCGGGCTGGACGATCCTGATCTCGCCACACTTCCGATTGACTCGGTGCGAATCCGTGCGCAGCGGCATCGTGAGGGCTGGATGCTCGATGGCACGAAACTCTTTGTTGCGGACGCTGCTGAAGCTTCGTTTGGAATTGTCTACGCCAACACTGAGCTTGTGCCTGGCGAGCGTTTGGGAGTGTCCGCGATCATTGTCGAGAGCGATAGGACCGGATTCCAGCGCTGGCGTCCCTGGCCGACGATTGCGGTCGGCCGGGACACGATGGAACTCAACCTATCGGCTGTCAAAGTGCCTGAATCGAATCTCCTCGGTGCTCCGGGTGAGGGATCCAGCGTCGCCAACGATCTTGTATTGCGCCGACGACTGTTCAGTGCTGCGCATCTGACCGGCATCGCCTCTGCGGCTCAGGACATGTGCCGCGGCGTGGTCTGGTCGCGACGCGAGCACAGTGTGCCGATGGCGCAGGGTGAGCGTGCCAGGTTGTCGCTCGCCGACAATGAAATCGCGCTGTCAGCTTCCAGGGCGTTGTATCTGTCCGCGCCTGAGTGCCTCGATGAGCTGGCATTGCAGGCGCTGGCCTTTGCCAGTGAGATCGCGACGCAGATTGTTGAGCGGGCAATGGATCTGCACGGGCCGGCAGGAGGGTCGGCCGATCTGCCGCTCGAGCGCTGGTCTCGCGAGCTGCGTTGGCTACGTCTCGGCGGAGGTGGAATCGACCAGCAGAAGTTGTCGGTTGCTCAGCGGCTGATTACGACCTTCAAGAAGTGACGTCAGGCAGCGGGTCGAGGGCTGCCGACGCGATCACTTCCAGGCCGCGAGGCGTGATCGGCGGGTTGTGCAGCGGTCCTCGAACGTCGCGGTAGAAGCGCTCAAGCGGTTGCGATCGATGCAGTGATATGCCGCCGACGAGTCTCATGCAGCGGTCAACAATGTCAACGGCCGAATCACCGGCGTGCAACTTGGTGGCGGCGACTCGTGGCCCCAGTGCTGGTCGTGTCTCAGCATCCAGACTGTCCCAGGCCGAGGCCGTTTCGTGCAGCAGCGCTCGAACTGACATAATCCGCAGGTCGATCTCGCCGATCTGAGCGCGAACGGTTGGCAGGCTGCCGATCACTCCCGGCGCGCCGCCCGGTCGTCGATGGCGTGCGAACTCGACGGTGTAGTCGCGCGCAGCCTCGGCAACGCCCAGAGACGCCGCGGAAACGAGCAGCGCGAACCAGGCGAAGTCGCCGTGGCGCTGTCCGGCTCGATTTGGGTCCTGGCGAACCAGGAACTCGTCGTCGGTGATTGCCACGTCTTCGAACCAGACGTCATGCGAGCCGGTCGACCGAAGCCCGACGACATCCCACGTTTCCTCGATTCGCAGACCGGGAGAGTCGCGATGCACGGCGACCCTGGCAAGCATCCCCGAGCCGTCTTCGACCGCGCAATAGGTCAGGAACCAAGTCAAGCCGGGCGCAAGTGTCGTGAAGGACTTGCGGCCGTTGATGGTCCAACATCCCGGACTGCTCGGTGTGAGCGTCGTTTGTGGTCGTCCGCCGCCCTGCGGCGATCCCATTTCTGGCTCGGTGGCGACCTGATTGCAGAGTGCGCCATCCTCTACGACGGAACGAAAAATGCGCTCTCGAAGTGGATCCGGCCAGGTTCGGTTGGCTCGTTCGGCGCCGACAGACATCAGGTGCATGCCGCAAGAGAACGCCAGAGCCATGTCGACTTTGGCCAAGGCGGTTTGGGCTGCGACCAGGTCGGCGAGGGAGCGCTCCGGGCCGCCGTACTCCCGTGGAATCGGCGCGGCAATCCAGCCGATCTCACGCAGGAGGTCGAATGATGGAAATGGAAAGCTGGCGTCGCGGTCGTGAGTTTCCGCGTAGGCCGCTAGTTTCGGCAGGTGTGGTTCGAGCCGCTCAATGAGATTGCGCCCGGCGTCGTTAGTTGGCGGAACGGGCGTCATTGGCGGCTCGATGAATCGGGTCTAGAGAACGTCGCGCAGGCGCTTCAGCGCGCGTACGCGGACCTTGCCGCGGTCCAGCGCCGGACGCGCAGCGATCGTGATGCTCTCGCCAGTTGCCGGATTGCGTCCCTGTCGCTCAGGACGTGCCGTCTGGGGGACGATGTCCACCTTGAGCAGGCCGGCAACAGTCACAGAGCCAGGTCCGCCGCTGGAGAGGTCCTCGATCACGATGTCGGCGAGTGCGTCAAGCACCTCATTGACATCCTGACTGCGGATGTCCGTCTTCGCTTCGATTGCCTTGGCCATCTGGGCTTTGGTCTTTGGCTTGGCGTCCGTCATCGTCACCCTCTTTCCGTACTGGACTGCACACACGGTCCTGCTGCCACTGTTTGCATAGTGTTATCGCCAAATCCGCATGGGGCAATAGTCCAGACTTCCTTTTGTTGCCCCAGCTAACGTTCAGGCATGAACTCTATCCGAACCGTGTCCGTGAATGAACAACTGGCTGAGTACATTGAGCAGACGGCCACACGCGAGGACGATGTCTGGCGTCGGTTGCGACAAGAGACATCTTCCTTGCCCGCAGGAGGCATGCAGATTGGGGCTGACCAGGCTCGGCTCCTGGGCTGGCTGGTGAGGCTGATCGGGGCTCGCCGGACACTCGAGATTGGCACGTTCACCGGCGCGTCGGCGCTGGCGGTGGCGCAGGCGCTGCCCGAGGACGGACGAGTCGTCGCCTGCGACGTGAGCGATGAGTGGACTTCGATCGCACGCCGATACTGGATCGAGGCTGATGTGCGTCACAAGGTCGATCTGCGTCTGGGTCCGGCCCTGGACACCCTGTCGTCGCTCGCACGCGAGGGTGGCGGCCTGTTTGATTTCGCCTTCATCGACGCTGACAAGGAACCGATCTGGAGCTACGTCGAAGGTGCGCTGGGCCTTGTGCGGGTGGGCGGTTTGATTGCGGTGGACAACACACTCTGGGGTGGCCAAGTCGCCGATCCGACGGTCAACGATGCGGATACGAAAGCGATCGACTCGTTCAACCGGCGAATCACCGATGATCCACGTGTTGACTCGGTCCAACTCACGGTGGGAGATGGACTGACGTTACTCAGGAAACTCTGAGTCGAGACTCAGGCGAGCGATCCCGCGTTCACGTTCGCGGAGACGAGTTCGATCGCTGTCGCGAGTTTTCGCTCTCCGATGAATGGGGAGTTGCCGTACAGCGGGCCGATCGCTTCGACGGTCTCCAACGTCGTCAGCGATGTCGTGATCAATGCGAACGATTCCCGCTCAGCTCGCTGTGCGACGTAGGGCAACGTTGGTTCACCGCCGGCGATGATTAGGCAGAGCGGTTCGTAGTCCAATGCTCCGAGTGCGATGTCGATCCGGTCATGACGCGTGATCAGCGTCTTGTCGGGGTACTTACGGAAGTAGTCCATGCCTTCATGGGCGCTGACCGGACCGATCACCAGGTCGCGCGAGGATTCGTTGAACAGATCCTCGTCGCCCGATAGCTCACCACCAACCGCGGGCGCGATTTCGCTGACGAGCGGGGCTGCCAGATGTCGATCCTGCGGGATGGCGCCAATGGCGCTGCCGCCCAGGCCAGCAATTCTCTCGATCGCTGCTGGTCCACCGTGCTCGGCGACTCCATTGACGATCACCGCGTCTGGATTTACTTCGGATAGCGCCCGCGACACGGTGTCGTCGTCTGCTTCTCCCTGACGCACAACCAGCACGGTCCGGTCTGCTTCTATGCCTGTCTCCAAGAATGCCTCGATCACCGTGTGATCGGTGTCGGCAGGGATATCACTGGCTGCAACGGGCTCAGAGTTACCGCGAACGCCATTCACTCGCGCGAGTTGTCGAGCGTCGTCGGTTGCAGATTCGCTGTCGTCAATCCGCACCAGGCGCACGGTTGCGCCGGTTGCTCGCAGTGCCGAGGCGATGCCGGCAGCGACCACTGACTTGCCGTCTCGGGCCAGGGTGGAAGTGACGAGGATGCGGGTCACGCGACGCTCCGGTTCTTGTGCAATAGCTACGCCAAAGGGTAGACGCAGGCAGGAATAGGCGCAGTTGGACCCGATTACAGACACGATTGACGAGCAGAGCTGCAAGTGAAATGCGCTGGCTAGACTGCAGGCACCAAATGGACGCATGGACAGGCCGGCGGGCAAAGGACAGCGGCATGGCCCAGGACCCTCGCAGCGACCCGGGCGTCTGGCCCCCGCCTGCGCCCGATTCTCCTGGGGCCCGCAGACGCAGGCCGCCGCCTGAGCGTCATGCTCGCTGGATCGACCCTGAAAAACGGGCCGAAGAACCTCGAGAAGACGCGCCGAAAATGCTCTGGTGGATTTTGGGGGCGTTGCTGCTGTTTGGCGTGTTCTCGGTGCTGATTCGGATGTTCCTGGTCATCTAGTCCACTGAACGCCACTGCTTCGGTATCTTGACTGGCAATCCGCGCGCGCAGCGTTGTGGGCGTGGGATAGTGCATGGTGTGTGAGCGAACCGGCAGATCGGAGCAGGGGTATGACGACAGACGCGTCGAACACGTTGCTGGACGGGATTCGAGTGCTGGATCTGGCAACTTCACGAGCGGAGATGGCCGGTCGGGTGCTGTCCGATATGGGCGCAGAAGTGATCAAGGTCGAGCCGCCCACGGGCACGCCGTCTCGGATGCTGCCCCCGTTTAGTGACGAAGACCCGGATCGCTCGCTCTATTGGGCCGCTATGGGTTTCGGCAAGCGCAGTGTCGTAATCGATCTGGACGATGAAGCCGGCCGGGCCGACTTTCGTGCGCTGGTCGCCACGGCCGACGCGCTGATTGAGTCGTTCGATCCTGGTGTCATGGCCGATTGGGGCTTGAGCTACGAAGATCTCAGGGACGAGCATCCCGAGCTGATTTATGTCTCCGTGACGCCGTATGGACAAGATGGTCCGCACGCGGATCGACCAGCAACTGATCTGACGCTTGAAGCGGCGGGTGGCTTGGTCGGTCTGCAAGGTGACGGTGATCGACCACCGGTTCCAGTGGGCTTCCCGCAGGCTGCCATTCATGCCGGAGTTCAAGCTGCAGCAGATACCTCGATCGCTCTACGCGAGCGTGAACTGTCTGGTCTGGGACAGCACCTTGATGTTTCCATGCAGGCGGCTGTCGTCTGGACGCTGATGAATGCGACGGGCTTCCCCCCGAACACCGGAGGCGATCCGCCCGGCACGTGCGACGATCGCGCAAGCGGTGGGGCGGCAGTGATGTCGATTTATCCCTGTGCTGATGGCTACATCGTGTTCAATATCGTGCCTGGAGGACTCGGACTGCGTCACTCGACTAAGGTGATGCGCTGGATTGCTGAATGCGGTGAGCTCAGCGGTGAACTCGAAGGCGCAGATGTCGATGAATGGGCCGCCGAGCTCGGTCGCGTGGTCATGGAAGATCCTGCTGAGATGCAGCGCATGCTGGTCGTGGCGAACCAACAGCTAGAGCACTTTGTGGCCAAACGGACGATGGCCGAGTGCTATCAGCGCGCCGTGGACGACGGCTTCATGATGGCGCCGCTCTACACCTTCGAAGACATCGCAAACGACAAGCATCTGGCCGCCCGTGACTACTGGGTGGAGGTCGACGGCAAGCGCTATCCCGGTCCATTCGCCAAACTGTCGGAGACGCCCCTGCAACTGACTCGACCCGCTCCGACGTTGGGTCAGGATCAGCATTTGCTGGCCGAGGTTGATCGTGCACCGAGGCGCGGTGGACGCGTGGCACGTTCAGCCAATGGCGTTCGCGGTGAGGAGGGCGGTGCGCTCTCCGGCGTCAAGATCGCCGACTTTGCCTGGGTTGGCGTGGGACCGCTGATCTCGAAATCGATGGCGGACCACGGAGCAACGGTGGTTCATATCGAGTCCGCGACTCGCCCCGACGTGTTGCGATTGGCTCCGCCGTTCAAGGACAACGAGCCGGGCATCGAC
The DNA here is from genome assembly GCA_964291515.2 of Dehalococcoidia bacterium. Taxonomy (GTDB): domain Bacteria; phylum Chloroflexota; class Dehalococcoidia; order Bin125; family Bin125; genus Bin125. The sequence continues at coordinate 1,198,165 of OZ219805.1, read as the reverse complement.
CGCGGACAATTCATGTCCAACTTCAATTCCTCGAAGTACGGCATTGCGCTTCGGCTGGACACGGATCAGGGCCTTTCCTACGCAAGGCAGCTCGTTGAGTGGGCCGATGTGGTGGTTGAATCCTTCACGCCCGGCACGCTGAAGCGGTTTGGCCTTGACTATGCCACGCTGAGCAAAGAACGCCCCGAAATCATCATGCTCAGCACATGCCTGCGTGGGCAATACGGGCCGGAGTCGAGCTATGCCGGTTTCGGTTTGCAGGGCGCTTGTCTGTCGGGCCTGCATCGAATCACCGGATGGCCCGACCGGCAGCCGGCCGGTACTTGGGGCGCATACACCGACTTCATCAATCCGCGCTACGGCTCGGGCGCCTTGGCAGCGGCGATTCGTCATCGAGATCTGACCGGCCAGGGCCAATACATCGACCTGGCGCAGACCGAAGCGGGCATCCACTTCGGCGCACCGCTGTTGCTTGACTACTTCGAAAATGGCCGAATCGCCGAGGCTCCTGGACATGACTCAATGTACGCGGCTCCAAATGGCGTGTTCAAGGTCGACAATCGTGAGCGCTACGTCGCGATCGGGACCGAGACGACCGAGCAGTGGCATGGCCTGCGACAGGCTGTTGGCCTGAGTACATGGTCCGGCGCCGAGTTCGATGAACTTTCTGCCCGGATCGCTGCGAAGGCGGAGATTGAGTCAGAAATCGCTGACTGGTGCCTTCCACAGACCGCTGACGCAGTCATCGACTGCCTTACTGCGGCTGGAGTGCCTGCATCATTGGTTGAATGGCCTTCCGACCTGTACGAGGACGCGCAGCTCACTCATCGCGACTTTTTCGTCACGCTCGATCACTCGGTTATGGGTCTGACGCCGTACGACGGTCTGGTGACCAAGTTCTCGGGTGGTACGGCGAGACTGCGTCGGGCTGCGCCAGCGATCGGCGAGCATACCCACCAGGTGCTGTCGGAGATCTTGTCCATCCCGGACGAAGAGATCTATGAGGCGCTGGCGGCAGGAGCGCTCGAATAGGGAGGCTTAGAAACAGCCAGAACATCAAGTAAACTGCGTGGCATGACTCCGTAGCCACGCGGACTGGACTCGACATCAGGCGCGCGCCGCTAGATTGCGCCGCCAGGAAGGACATGGATAGATGGGTAAGCGCACCATGCGCGGCGAGACTGCGATTATCGGCGTCGGCGAAACGACGTACTACAAGCGCGGTCGCTCGCCGGACGCCGAGTTCAAGCTCGTCGTCGAAGCCATTCTCAAGGCCAGCGTCGATGCGGGCATCGATCCGCGCGAGATCGACGGCTTCGCCTCGTACTCCAACGACCGCAACGATCCGTCGCGAATCGCCGCGGCACTCGACATCAAGGACCTACGCTTCTCCAACATGGAGTGGGGTGGTGGTGGCGGCGGCGGATCGGCAGCCTGCGCGCACGCTGCTTCGGCGGTTGCGACTGGACTGGCCGACACGGTGGTCGTCTTCCGCGGCCTGGCGCAAGGTCAGTTCGGTCGGTTCGGCCAGGGCGCCCAGGTGTCGCACGTACGCGGCGACCCCGCCTACACCGCGCCGTACGGACTGATGTCACCGGCGCAGTCGTTCGCGATGCGTGTCCACCGTCTGTTCGACGACCATGGAATCACGCAGGACACGCTCAAAGCCTGCTCCCTGGCGTCCTATCACCATGCTCAGAACAACCCGCGAGCCGTCATGTATGGCCGTCCGCTGACTCCAGAGGACTACGACCAGTCACGCTGGATTGTGGAGCCGTTCCACCTGTTCGACTGCTGCCAGGAGAACGATGGCGCTGCGGCGATGATCTTTGTCTCGGCCGATCGAGCGAAGGACTACGCCAAGACGCCGGTGTACTTCCTCGGCGGAGCCGTTGGATCGGGCAACCGCGCCGGCTCTGGTTCGCACAACGCGACCGATTACGCCACTTCGAACTTCAAGACGGTCGCACCGCGTATGTACGACATGGCCGAGGTCAAGCCGGAAGAGGTTGACGTCGCGCAGGTCTACGAGAACTTCACCGGCGGTGTGGTGATGAGCATCATCGAGCACGGTCTGACGAGCTACGAAGAGGCCAACGACTTCATCACGTTCGAGAACATGACTGCGCCGAGCGGCAAGATGCCGATCAACACCAGCGGCGGCAATCTCGCCGAGTGCTACATGCACGGACTGGAGTTGAACATCGAGGCCGTCCGCCAGGTACGCGGTGAGTCCTGCAATCAGGTTGACGATGTCAATGTGTCGCTGGTCGCCTCGGGCCCGATGGTGACTCCGGTTTCCGACATGATCGTCGGCTCAGAGGCGGTGCTCTAATGGCAAATCCAGGAGCCTACTATCTGGGCGAGGGCATGCCTGCTCCCGCCCCGGCCATCGACGGCCTCGACACCGAGTACTGGGAAGGCGTCAATCGCCACGAGTTGCTGGTACAGCAATGCAACACTTGCAACCGCCCGCAGTTTGGCCCTGAGTGGGTATGCCACCGCTGCCACTCATTCGACATGGGCTGGAAGCCGGTCGAGGGCAACGGACGCGTCTACTCATGGGAACGCGTCTGGCACCCGGTCCATCCGGCGTTGCAAGACTCATGCCCATACCTCGTGGTGTTGGTGGAGCTGCCCAATCACGAGAACGTCCGAATGGTCGGCAACCTTGTCGGCGACCCGATGCAGACCGTCGAGATCGGGGCAGAGGTCCGGCCAGTCTTTGAAGACCACGAAGGCGATGATCCGTTCACGCTCGTGCATTGGGAAGTGGTCGCGTAGACAACGCTGTTACGTCATTCCCGCGCTCGCCGCGGGAATGACGGGCACGGGGTTAGGCAATCATCACCCTGTGTTGCGCAGACCAGCGGCGACGCCGTTGACGCTTCGCAAGATGGCTTCCAGTGTGTCGGCGTACTCTGGGTCGTTTTCGGGCAGGTCGCGGATTCGGTTGAGCAGCTCCACTTGCAGGAAGCTCAGCGCGTCGACGTACGGGTTACGCAGTGCGATTGAGCGCTGTAGGACCGGTGTGCGATCGAGCAGGCGGTCCTGGTCCGACAGTCGATTGACCATGTTGACCGTTCGGAAGAACTCTCCGCGCAGGCGGTCGAAGGTGCGTAGGTCCGCGTCGCCATCGCCGAGCGTGCGGGCATAGTGCTCGGCGACATCGAAGTCTGCTTTGGCCAGCACCATCTCGACGTTCGAGAGCAGAGTGGTGAAGAAGGGCCAGTGCGCTCGCATGTCGCGCAGCAGTTGCTCACCGCCGTCGCCGTGACGCTCGATGAACTGCTCCAGCGCCGTGCCGACGCCCATCCAGCCGGTGATCACGTGGCGGGTCTGCATCCAGGCAAAGACCCAGGGGATAGCACGCAGGGAAGTCAGTGACGCGTCGGAACCGGGACGGAAGGTCGGTCGAGAGCCGATGGCCAGGTTGCCCAACATGCCGATCGGCGTGACTCGCTGGAAATAGGCCTGCAGGTCTGGATCCTCGACGACCTGGGACCGATAGGCCTGTTCGGCGGTTTCGGCCAATTCGTCCATGACTGCGTGGTAGCGATCGCGTTCGGCATCGGGAGTGTCGTCGTGGTCGCTGTCGAATCGTTTAACCAACGATGCGGCCAGGGTTTGTTCCAGATTCCACTTGGCCAGGGCGGGCATTCCGTACGTGAACTGGATCATCTCGCCTTGCTCGGTGAGCTTGATTCCGCCCTCGGTCGTGTGCGGCGGTAGGGCCAGGATGGCATCGTGCGATGGTCCGCCACCTCGGCTGACAGTGCCACCGCGGCCGTGGAAAAACATCAAGTCAACGCCCGCCTCGCGGGCGACCTGGTGCATCAGATCCTGGGCGCGATACAGGCCCCAGAGGGACGGTAGGACGCCTGCGTCCTTGGCCGAGTCGGAGTAGCCCACCATGACTTCCTGGAGGTTGTTGTGGGCCTGGAGATGTCGTCGATAGGCGCCGTGGCTGAAGAGCGAGCGAAGCACTGATGGCGCGCGATTGAGGTCGGGCACCCGCTCGAACAGGGGGGCGATGCGGATGCGTCCCCCGGGCGCTCGGAGGTTGATATTGTTCAATCCCGCCTGGCGCGCGACCAGGACCGGAGCCAGCACATCGGCGGCAGTCTCGGTCATGGAGACGATACAGGTCTGCATGGCCTCTTCTCCGCAGATGCGCTGGATCCGGCGTGCGGTGCGGAACCGGCGCAACGTGTCGTCGTCATGCGTCGACATCGCGTGACCGACGGGAAAGTAATCGCGGTCCAGTTCCCCTGCCAGGAATTCTTCCTGCTGGTCTCGATTGAGTTCGAGATAGCTGCCGCCGGGCGGCTGGATGTCGAGGCCCTGAAGCACGGCGTCGGCTGCGGTGTGGAAGCGGTCTGCGTGATCGCGAATGTCCAACGTGGCCAGGTGGAAGCCGAAGACGCGGGCGCGGTCGATGAGGGGCTGCACAACGGTTTCCGCCCCGGCATGCGCGCCGTGTAAGCGGAGGCTCTCGGCGATTGCTTCCAGGTCTTCGACATAGTCCTGCGCCGAGTCGTAGGGGACGCCGTCGGGCTCAGTCGCGGTCAGCCGTGCATCGTGGATCCTCGCCGCCCTGGTATCGAGCAATGCAAAGTCCGCCTCCAGCGTGGCCTGCAATCTCGCGGACATGTAGCGGACCTTGTGACGGTATCGCTCTGCAGCATTGCGGAGCTCAAGTCGTTCCTGGATGCGCGGCATGCGGCGTTCGTCGCGTCGGATTGACGCTTCCAGCTCCGCCGATGCTGCGACTCGCCGTACCGAGTGCGGGAGCATCGTATCCATCGCCCGGACAGCGTTGAGGTGCTGCCGCAAGACTTGCGCGCGCATGGTCAACGCGGTCTGCCAGGTCAGATCGGGGGTGACGTTCGGGTTGCCGTCGGCGTCTCCGCCCATCCAGGATCCCAGGACAATCGGCGCTGGCGCGTCGGCAGGGCTGACGCCGGTCGCCTGACGAAAGCGTCGTGTTACTTCAGGCACGGCGTCCCAAAGCGTGGTCTCGAACGTGCGAAGCAGTAGACGCGATTCCTCCAACACGGTTGGTCGTCGATAGCGAAGGTGGTCGGCCTGCCACAGACCCTCGATGTGCATTCTCAACGCCGTGTCAACCTCCTCCTGCTCATCGGGGATCGAGTGTTCCCGTTCTAGCAACAAGCGATGCACATCCTGCAGCGTGCCGAGCATGGTCAAGCGTTGTGACTCTGTCGGGTGTGCGGTGAATACGGGTTGCAGATGAATACCCGAGGCCTGCGAGCGGATCGTTTGCTCATCTATGCCCTGGGACAGTAGTTGTTCAACGACGGCAGGAATCGACCTGGGCGCAGTTGGGGAATCCGAAGATCGCAGGCGCCGCCGGCGAACCCGGTGGGTCTCCTCGGCCGTATTGGTCAGGAGGAAGTATGTGAGGAACGCGTTGCCGACCTCCGCCGCGAGCCAGAGCGGCCAGCTCTGGACGAGCTGAACGATCTCGGCAGTCAGCTGCGGTTCCGGATCTTGACGGATGCCCCGACGTCGCTGGGTGAGACCGCGTAGCTGCTCGACGGCATCGAACACATCGTCGCCATCGACCATTCGGATCGTGTTGCCGAGCAGGCTGCTCAACAACCGCACATCGGCGGCGAGCGGCGCGTCGACTCGTTCTCGGTTGTGGTTGGTCAGGTGTGCTGTTCCACTTGCGGTATGAGTGTCTTCCTGAGACGTACGAGCCATGCCACGCCCTCCATCGAGTCCGTTGGGTGCGGTCGCATTTCTGAGGTTCGCTTACGATGATTGCAGGTTTGCAGTGAGCGAGGGGCCAACAATGAGTGAACAGTCTGGCAAGAGACAGATCGCAGCGTACGGTTCGTGGGAATCGCCGGTGACCACCGAAATGCTGACCGAAGGCGCGTTGCGATTTGACGAGCTGGATGTCGACGGCGACGACCTCTACTGGGTTGAGTCGCGACCCGACGAACAGGGTCGGTATGCCGCGATGCGTTACTCGGCGAGCGGAGCGATCAGTGAGGTCACGACCCCGGATTACAGCGCTCGCACATTGGTCCATGAATATGGCGGCGGATCGTTTGCCGTGTCGAACGGTGTGGGGTACTTCTCGAACTTCAGCGATCAGCGCCTCTATCGGCGTCCGGTTGACGGTTCCGAGGATCCGATTCCCCTGACCCCTGAGATGCCGATTCGCTTCGCCGATGCCACGGTCGATGAGGGACGCGGTCGGTTGATCTGCGTGGCCGAGGACCATCGGCGTGATGGTCTGGAAGCTGAGAACTACATCGCCTCTATTCCGACCGACGGCAGCGCCGCGGACGCAGATGACATTGTGCGGCTGCATGAAGGTTTCGACTTTTGTTCCTCGCCCAGGTTGAGCCCCGATGGTCGCAGGCTGGCCTGGATCTGTTGGAACCATCCCAACATGCCCTGGGATGCGACTGAGCTCTGGCTAGCTGAAGTCGCGACGAACGGCTCATTGCTTTCGCCCAAGCGCATCGCCGGAGATGCCAAAGGCGATGTTTCTATCATCCAGCCGCAGTGGGGTCCCGACAACACGCTCTACTGCGTCTCCGATGCGTCGGGCTGGTGGAACCTTCAACGCTGGGATAGCGATCAACTCGTTCCGGTACTGGACATGGCTGCTGAGTTCGGACTGCCCCAGTGGGAATTCTCGATGTCGGCGTACGCAGTGCTGGATGAGTGCTGTATCGGCGCCCAGTACTCCAATGCCGATGGCCGCGAGATTGGCGTCGTCGATCTCGAGACCGGCGATCTGAGACGTATCGATTCACCGTTCAACTCGTACGGATCGTTCACGGTCGCGGTCGGTGGGCGCATCATCACTGCCGCTGCTGGCCCGGATGTTGGCGCTGCGATCGTCGCCATTGACTCCGACACGGGCGCAGTTGAGACGATTCGCTCTTCGACCGGACCCGACCTGGATCCGTCCTACATCTCTGAGGCAGAGGCGATCTCGTATCCCACCAGTGGGAGCAGGACCTCGCATGCGTACTACTACCCGCCTCGCAATCCTGACTTCCAGGCTCCGGACGGCGACCTGCCACCCCTGGTGACGTTCATTCATGGCGGGCCGACCAGCGCGACCGTGCCAGGATTCAACCTGGGTATTCAGTATTGGACGACTCGCGGCTTCGCGGTTGTCGATGTCAACTACGGAGGCTCGACCGGATACGGCACCGAGTACCGGCGATCGCTGAATGGGAACTGGGGCATCGTCGACCGCGAGGACTGTGAAGCGGCGGCGAACTACCTGGTGCAACGCGGCGATGTCGATGGTTCACGGCTCGCGATTCGTGGAGGATCGGCTGGCGGTTACACGACCCTCTGCGCGCTCACGTTCGGGAATGTCTTCACTGCCGGCGCTTCGTACTACGGCGTCTCGGACGCGGCCGCATTGGCGGAAGACACGCACAAGTTTGAGTCGCGCTACCTCGACTCTCTGATCGGTCCGTACCCCGAGCGTGCGGAGCTGTACGAGCAGCGATCGCCGATTCATGCGGTTGACCGACTCTCATGTCCGATCATCTTCCTGCAAGGCTTGGAAGACAAGATTGTCCCACCGAACCAAGCCGAGCGAATGGTCGATGCGCTGCGCAAGAAGGGGTTGCCGGTCGCGTACATCACCTTTGAAGGCGAGCAGCACGGATTCCGCCAGGCGGCGAACATTCAACGCGCCACGGAGGCCGAGTTGGATTTCTACGGCAGAATCTTTGGGTTCAGTCCGGCTGGCAACATCACGCCTGTTAAGATCGAGAACCTGTAAATGGCAGAGATCCACGAGCTCTCGGCGCTGGAGTTGCATGCGGCGTATCGTACGCGTCAACTCTCACCAGTCGAGGTGCTCGAAGCGCTGTTTGCTCGCATCGACAAGTTGGAACCGTCGGTACACGCGTTCATAACCCAGACGCCGGAGCTGGCGCTCTCCCAGGCGCGCGCGGCCGAGCGCGAGTGGTTGAGCTCGGACGCCAACGATCAGCCGCCGATGCTGGGCATTCCGGTGACGATCAAGGACCTCGTGGATGTTGCAGGCGCGCCAACGACGATGGGATCGCTGGTGACGTCTCACGAGCCGGCCGCAACCGACGAGCTGTTTGTCGAGCGGCTGCGGGACGCCGGAGCGGTCTTCCTGGGCAAAACGAATACTTCGGAATTTGGACTCGCAGCACAAACGATGAATCGGGTCGCTCCGACGACCGCGAATCCATGGAATCTGGAGCGGACGGCAGGCGGATCGAGCGGTGGCGCGGCTGCGGCTGCCGCAGCAGGGTACGGGCCGTTACATCACGGTACGGACGGCGGTGGTTCCGTTCGTGTCCCTGCTGCCTACTGTGGCGTCGTTGGACTCAAGCCGACAGGGCGACGGATTCCAAGACGTGTACGCGGCGCAGGTATGTCGCAGATTTCTACAGACGGAGTCCTGGCAAGGTCGCTGGCGGATGCCGCGATGATGCTCGGTGTGATGGCAGGGCCAGATCGTCGAGATCCTGCTCCTTTTCGATCGGCGCCATTGGATTTTCATTCGTTTGCGCAAGCTGGCTCGCTGGCGGGAGTGCGAGTTGCATGGACGACCGATCTTGGCGGGCCGACGCCATGTGAACCGTTGATTGAGTCGCAAGTGGTCGCTGCAGCACAGGCCCTTGCGGATGCCGGGGCAAATGTGAGTCATGCGAGTCCCGAGATTCCTAATCCACAAGAGATATTCCCTGCGTTGTCTGCAGTGGGCGCGGCATCAAACTACGCGGTGCTCTGCCAGGGGCGGGAGGACGAGCTTTCCAACTACACGAGAAGCAGCTTGCGTCGCGGGCTGGCGCTGACCGGGGCGCACGTTGCCGAGGTGTACGCGAAGCTGGACGAGCTACAGCGGAGGATGGCATCGTGGTTCGATGAGTTTGACGTGCTGCTCACTCCAACCTCCCCAATCGCAGCCCATGAGCACGGAGCTCGCATCGATGAGATTGCTGGCCAACCTGTTAATCCCTGGATGATTTCGATTCTCTACACCCCCTTGGCCAACCTGATCCAGGCGCCGGCGATCGCAATGCCGGCCGGAGTCGATCCGGACGGCCTGCCAATCTCTGTGCAAGTCATGGCTCAGGAAGGCAACGATGCCACTGCGATTCGTTGTGCGGCTGTGCTGGAAGAGGCAGGTCTCGCAAATCTGTAGATGAACCCGCTTGCATCGATTATCTGTTCTATATAGTATATATGTTCCAGTAAAGATTCCTTAGGAGAACCGCGTGAGGCCTTTCCTGCTGATAGTCGTGACGGTGGTGGCAGCCCTGATCGGGGTAGGACTCTCTGTCCAGGCGTCGGCGCGCTGCATCAAGGTCAGGCACGTGATCGATGGCGACACGATCATCGCCGCCGACTGCAACTCCGGCGCTGAGGTACGTGTCCGTCTCGCCAATCTGTCGGCCCCTGAGGTGGACGAAGCAGGCGGAGCGGAGGCAACCCAGCACCTCTCCGCAATGTTGAGGCACGGCGATCTGATCACCCTCGATTGGCATGGCGAGAGAAGTTACGGCCGGTTGGTCGGCGATCTCTACGTGCGGCGCAGCAACGGCATGGTCCACATCAACGAGGAAATGCGACGACATCTTGCGAACGACGTTGCACAAGAGTCAACGGATCACTCTGACCAGACTCCCTCTCACAACGCCAGCCAAGAACAACGAGTGTCCGACCCATCATGCTCCTCCACAACGACCGGATGGGTGACCGTCGGGCCCTGCTATCAGGGGTCAGCGGGTTACGAAGCCAGATTCGACAGCGACAACGATGGCGTCGCGTGCGAGCAAGGCTGTCGCTTCCATCGTCCGAGGAACCGCGTGACGACTCCTACAACTGAACCTGCCTCCCAACCATCGGCGAGCCATACGCGCTCGAGCTTGAGCGCTCGAGGCGCGTGGGTAACGATCGGCGCCTGTTCCAGGGGGCAGTCGTGCTACAGCTCGCTTGGCGATGGTGACAACGATGGCATTTCCTGCGAGCGGGGATGCCGAATCTGGCGACCAAAGTAACGCATCGGAAACGAGGCGGCGATTACTCGTCGAGCACCAGCGTGACCGGGGCGTGATCGGAGGGCTTGTCTCCGTCGCCTTCCATTCGCCGCTCATCAATATCGATCTCGACAGCAACAGCGCGCTCCCGGAGCGGCGCGCTGACGAGGTGATGGTCAATGCGCAGTCCATTGCCCTGGAGCACGCCGCCGGTGCGATAGTCCCACCAGGTGTAGACACCTTCCGACTCGTCGAATAGCCGCAAGGCATCGGTCAAACCCCAGTCGATCAGGGCGTTCAAGCGGTTGCGCTCGGATGTGGAGCAGAGAATGCGCTCATGCCAGTACTCGGGATCAGGCACGTCTCGATCGTCGAAGGTGATGTTAAAGTCACCGGTGAGCACCAATTCATCGGTAGCGCTTCTTCCATCAAGCCATGACCGCAGGTGGTCGAACCACTCCAGTTTGTAGTGATACATCTCATGGCCGACATCGCGTCCGTTGGGACAGTACAGACTGACCACACGCACGCCGTTCACCTCGGCCGCGATGCCGCGCGCTTGGTCGTCCTCAGGCCAGGGAACAGCCTCCTCGACCGACTCCGGGTAGTCGAGCGACACAATCGCCACTCCGTTGTACGACTTCTGACCGTGCAACACGACGTGGTATCCCAGTTGATCAAAGCCGTCGAACGGAAACTGCTCCTCGGTGCATTTGAGTTCCTGCAGGCAGAGCACGTCGGGCTGATGCTGATCGAGCCAGTTGAGCACACGATCCTCGCGCGCGCGGATCGAGTTGACGTTCCAGGTGGTGATTCGCATCAGCGGCTCCTGTCGTGAGCATGTCGCCAACCATGATGCAGGATGATGCCGGCGGCCACGTTGACGTTGAGTGAGTCGACGCCTTCAGCAAGAGGCACCCCGATTTGGCCATCGATCAACGGATCGAGGCTCGAACTGATGCCTGTTCCCTCGTTGCCGAACAGCCATACGACCTTGTCAGGAATCTCAGTCTCGTCGAGCGGAGCGCCTTGTCGGTCGGCGGCCAATACGATCCCTCCATGGTCTCGCAAGTCGGAGAGTTCGGATGCCAGGTCCGTGGATCTGCAGATTGTTGTCATAAACCACGCGCCTGTCGCGGCACGGACGACGCGCGGATGTGTGGGATCGGCGCTTCCCGGGCCGATGATGACGGCTTGAGCGCCGAATGCCGCAGCGGACCGTATGATGCCGCCGAGATTGCCGGCGTCCTGCACACCATCGAGGGCGACGATGGACCAAGATTCGCCGGTCGGTTGCTCGAGGGGGCTCAGCTGATCACGTATGACGGCGAAGTGACCCTGTGGTGTTCGCGTCTCAGACAACCGTTCCGCATCGGCCTGGCTGAGCCTCACTGTGCTGTGTCCGGTGTCCGCCCACAGTTTGGGATCAGTGCTGAGCACGTCCAGGATCGGGGCGGCAACGTCAATGGCTTCTCGTACCAGCTTCTCGCCGTCGAGCAGGAACACGCCCTGCTCTCGGCGACCCTTGGCCGTTTGTAGTCGCTGGAGCTGTCGCAGGCGGGCGCGCGTGAGCCTGGGAACTTGGTCTCCGTCGCTCACGACGCCCGCCGATTACTGTTCAGGTCCTAGCTGCCGTTGAACTCAGCCTTGACCTTCTCGTATTGGTCCAGCAGCGGGATGACCGTGCTCGACTCTGCAGCCGGTAGACCGAAGATGATCCGCTGGAATCCGATGTCGATCAGGTTCTGGACCTGCTCCGGGTCGGGCCCAACGCCGAAGACGGTGCGCTGAATCGAATCGAAGTCTCGATCGGCGCGGTCGGCGGCGGCTCTGAGCTGCTCCATGTCGGCGCGCATGTCGCCACGTAGCGCGATCGGTAGCCAGCCGTCGCAGTAGTCGACAACGCGGTCGAAGGCCCACTTGGACTGAGCGCCGAGCAGGATCTGCGGGCCGTTCTCCTGGACCGGTTTGGGGTAACTCCAGACCGGGTCGAAGTCGATGAACTCCCCGTGGAACTCGGGCTCGTCCTGGGTCCAGAGCTCTCGCCAGGCCAGAACGATCTCTCGTGTGACCTTCCAGCGATCCTTGAAGTCCCAGCCATGATTCTCGAGCTCTTCTGCGTTCCAGCCGGCGCCGATACCGAGGATCAGGCGGCCACCCGAAATCATGTCGAGCGAGGCAGCCGACTTGGCGGACACAATCACATCGTGCTCTGGAACGAGCAGGATGCCCGTGCCGACCTTGATCTTCTCGGTTGCGGCTGCGGCTGCCATGAGCGAAACGAAGGGGTCGTGGGTGTGCCAGTACTCCTGCGGCAGATCGCCGCCGCCAGGCCATGGCGACACACGCGACGTTGGGATGTGCGTGTGCTCGGGGAACCAGAGCGATTCGAAGTCGCGCGCCTCGGCCTCGCGGGCGAGTTCCATCGGCTGAATGGCATAGTCCGTCGGGAACATCGATACGCCGAAATCGGTCATGTGTCGTCCTGTCTGTGTGCATGTACGCAAATGCTGCTTCGCGTTTGAGGATATCGCCTACCGCTATCTTCGCTGGGATTGAGGATGAATCGGGAAAGGCAACACCATGGTCAGTCACCTTGAGAGATACCCGCGACCGAGCCTCGACGAAATCATGCGCAACTTCAAGGAGCGGCGCAACTGGGGTCGCTGGGGCGACGATGACTCCGTTGGCGCGGTCAATCTGATCACCGTGGAAAAGCGAGTCGCGGCGTTGGCGTCGGTGCAGAATGGGCGGACTGTGTCGTTGTCGCGTCCGTATCCGAAGGATCCGTCAGCAATCAATCCGACTCCTGCGCAGCATTTCATGCGCACGTTCGATCGTGGAGACGACGGCGACGGCGCAGTGGTCGACTACTACGGATTCATCTACCACGGCCACACGTTTACGCATGTGGACGCGCTCTGCCATATCTGGGATTCCGATGGGATCTGGCAAGGTCGCGATCCTGAAGAGGCGATCGATTCGGCTACCGGCGCCACTTTTGCCGATGTCACCGCCTGGAACCAGGGCATATTCACCAAAGCCGTGTTGTTGGACGTACCCAAGTTTCGCGGAGAGCCGTACGTCACGTTTGACGAGCCGGTCATGGGCGACGAGCTGCAGGACATCGCCGACGCCCAGGGCGTCACTGTGGAACCGGGCGACGCGCTGTTGGTGTATTCGGGGCGCGAGGCGTATCAGGCCGACAATCCCACGGACTTTTTCGGTCAAGCGCCGTCGCCAGGTCTGCACGCGTCCTGCAGCACATTCATCCGCGACAAGGATGTCTCGATGCTTGGTTGGGACATGATGGATCAGCGGCCCAGCGAGTATGGTCTTGCCTGGCCGGTCCACGGGGTGATCTACAGCTTTGGAGTGGTGTTGCTGGACAATGCGTTGTTGCAGCCTCTGGCGGAGGCGTGCGCTGAGGAAGGACGCTATGAGATGTTGCTCTGCGTGCTGCCGCTGAACATCCAGGGTGGAACGGGTTCGCCGGTCAATCCGATCGCGGTCTTCTAGCGGCTAAATCGTCAGGCCGCCGAGTCCGAGCAGACCTCTGGCGTGTTCGACTTCGCCGACGTGGCGGTAGCCGTGGTAGAGCAACATGCCGGTGAGCGCTTGCCAGATCGACATGGGTGGAGTCGGCCGGATCACGATCTCGTCCGCAAGGTCAGCCTCGCTCAGACTGGCAACCCATTCGCGTGTCACCACCCAGACATTCTGCTGATACCGTAGCCAGCCATCTACGTCGGTCAGCAGAACAGCATCGGCTTCTCTCTTGGTCATGCCCGTGCCCTGCGACGTGCGATGCAGGCCGAAGTGTTGATCCCACTCGCCGTCGAGCCAGACCGTCGGCCGGCGATGGACGACCCAGTTGACGATGTTGTCCTCGGTACGCACGTAATGCCAGAGCGAAAAGAAGGCGCTGACGCCATCCCCGGCGGGGCGCGCATTCCACTGGTCGGCGGTCATGTCTGGGACAGCCTTGTCGAGCATGCCGTGCATACCGTCGAGACCTTCCTGGATCACTTCAATCTGGGAGAGGGACATGATGGGCTTCCTCAATGTGAGTTGGGCGCTGGCTAATCATATCCTGCATGCAAAGCGAGGAGAGGGTCATGGCGAATCAGGATGCGGTCGGCGAATACCAGGAGATGTTGCGTCACGGGACGATGTCGGTGGGGTTGTACACGCCGAAGGATGTGGACAGGCAGAAACCGCATCATCAGGATGAGGTTTACATCATCGCTTCGGGGACTGGGACCTTCCAGTTGGGCGACGAGCGGATTTCCTGCGGCGCCGGAGACACGTTCTTTGTCGGCGCTGGCGCACGGCATCGCTTCGTGGAGTTCAGCGAAGACCTCGCCGTCTGGGTGATCTTCTACGGTCCTTCTGGAGGTGAACACGCCCACGATGCGGGATAGCGATCGCAGTGGTCAATAGACAACCTACGGGTAACGACGAGGTGACCCGCTGGCCCGCCGTAGCGCTTGTCCAGGCGGCAGAAGTGTACGCGCCTCAGTTGCAGCTGAAGTGATGGATGGTCAGCGCCGCCGTCGCCATGGCGGCAGCCACTGCAGTGGCTGTCGCCTCGACTGCCATTCTTGCGGTTCAATAGTCCAATCTTCCGGCGCGCGACGCCAGAACGGAGGGAAACCGCTGGTGTAGATGACATCAAGTTTCCCAGGAGGAAGCTTGTGAGCGTCCCCGCCGATCTCAGTTGAGGCCATTTCAGTTGGAGAGTTTGTCACGGCCTGATTTGCCTAATCCTGTACTAGGCCCATGATATCGAGAACTAAGTGCCCATCGCTTAGTAGACGCCGCCGAGCTTCTCGTGGTCCCAGCTGTAGATGCGGGTTGGGTTGATTCTCACGACGGCTCGCTTTGAGGCCTGGCGGACGCGCTGCTCGTCGTCCATCGGAGTGGTCGAGGGGCCAGCGGCGTTTGGATTGCGCTTGCTTCCCGTAGCGTCCTGGACGGCCATCACGAGCTGCGGGTCGTTCTGGATCACGTCGGCTTCGCCCTCGATCACCAGACCCTTGATCTTGGTGTACTCGGTGCCGGACTCAAGCATCACCGTGATGCGTGGATCGCGCTGGAGATTGAGCACCTTCTGCGCCTTGGCGTAGGTGGTGAAGTGAATCTTGTCGTCGATCACGCCGTACCACATGGCGACGAGGTGGGGGAATCCATTGTTGCCGTTAGAGGCAACCTGGAGGGTCCATCCAGTTTCGATGAATTCCTTGGCTTCCTCGTCAGTCATGGCGATCATATTGCGTCGGCTAGGCATGGCATCTCCGATTCTGGACGTGTTTCGGGCAGTGTAGAGGCGAGGGAAGCCCCTTCTGTCGCTAGGCGTCATCTCCCCCCATCGGGGGAGATTTGAAGGCTACGGTCGGGTCATTTCCTCAGGTCGGACCCACTCGCCGAACTGTTCCTCGGTCAGCAGGCCGAGTTCGAGGCCTGCTGAGAGCAAGGTGCCATTGTCGTTGTGTGCCTTCTTGGCGATCGCAGCGGCACTGTCGTAGCCGATGTGTGGGTTGAGCGCAGTGACCAACATGAGCGAAGAGCGCATCAGCTCGTCGATCCGCTGACTGTTGGGCTCGGTGCTGACGATGCAATTGTCGGTGAAGGAGACCGAGGCGTCACCGAGCAGTTTGATGCTCTGCAGGTTGTTGAAGGCCATCACCGGCTTGAACACGTTGAGTTCAAAGTGTCCGTTGGAGCCGCCGACCGAGACCGACACCGAGTTTCCCATCACCTGGGCGCAGACCATCGTCAACGCCTCCGATTGGGTCGGGTTGACTTTTCCGGGCATGATTGAGGAGCCTGGCTCGTTGGCGGGCAGACTCAGTTCGCCGAGACCGGCCCGGGGTCCTGAGCCGAGCATGCGTACGTCGTTGCCGATCTTCATCAGTGAGACGGCGATCGTGTTGAGGATGCCGGCCAGTTCGACCTGGGCATCGTGTGCTGCGAGCGCCTCGAACTTGTTTGGGGCGGTGACGAAGGGCAGGCCGGTGAGCTCGGCGATTTCCTCGGCGACGTTGACCGCGTAGTCGGGATGCGAGTTGATCCCGGTGCCGACGGCCGTGCCTCCCAGAGCGAGCTCGTAGAGGCGCGGCAGGGTCTGTTCGGCGCGCTGGATGCCGTAGGCAACCTGTTGGACGTAGCCACTGAACTCCTGGCCCAGGGTCAGAGGCACGGCGTCCATGAAGTGGGTGCGACCAATCTTGACGATGTCGGACCAGGCTTCCGCCTTGTCCTGCAAGGCATTGTGCAGGTATTGCAGGCTGGGAATCAGGTGATGAACCGTTTGCTCGGCCGTTGCGATTGCCATGGCGCCAGGAAACACGTCATTGGACGACTGCGACATGTTGACGTGGTCGTTGGGGTGAACTGGAGACTTCGAACCGATCTCGCCGCCGAGCAACTCGATGGCGCGGTTGGAGATGACCTCGTTCGCGTTCATGTTTGACTGAGTGCCGGACCCAGTCTGCCAGACGACCAAGGGGAAATGGTCGTCGAGCTCGCCGTCGATCACCTGCTGACCGGCGGAGCGGATCGCGTCCGCGAGGCCAGCGTCCAGACGACCCAGCTTCTGGTTCGCGGTGGCGGAAGCATGCTTGACAATGCCCATCGCTCGGAGGATTGAACGCGGCATCCGCTCTCCGCCGATTTTGAAGTTCTCCAGCGAGCGCTGGGTTTGCGCTCCCCAATAGCGATCGGCTGCAACCTCGATGTTTCCCATCGTGTCGGATTCGACGCGGATTTCGGTCATGATTCAGTCCTCAACAAGGAATTGGGGCTTGGACGGGCTCTTGGCTTGTTCGAATCAGTTGGCGGCCAGTCGGGCCATGTCGTCGACGAGGCCCTGGACTGCGTCTGCGGAGTGTTTGAGTTGGGACTGTTCGGTGTCGGTGAGATTGATCTCGAGGATTTGCTCGATGCCGTTTGCTCCGAGGACGACGGGGACCCCAATGAAGAGGCCGTCGACGCCGTACTGTCCGTCGAGCAGGGCAGCGCAGGGGAGAATGCGGCGCTTGTCGAGCGCGATCGCGTCAACCATCTGGGCAACTGCGGCTGAGGGGGCGTAGAAGGCCGAGCCGGTCTTGAGCAGGTTGACAATCTCTGCGCCACCGTCTCGGGTGCGCTGGATGATCTGGTCGAGCTGGTCCTGGGGCAGCAGTTTGGTAATGGGGATCCCAGCCGCAGTGGTGTACGAAGCGAGCGGGACCATCGTGTCGCCGTGTCCACCGAGCACAAAGGCGTTGATGTCCTCGACGGAGATGTTCAGCGCTTCGGCGAGGAATGAGCGGTAGCGAGCGGTATCGAGAATGCCGGCCATGCCAACGACTCGGGAGCTGGCGATGCCGGCTGCGTCATAGGCGACGTGGCACATGGCGTCGAGCGGGTTGGAGACGACGACGATTGTGGCATCGGGGGACTCGGCGATGGCCGCGCGGGTCACGGAGTCAACGATGCCCATGTTGATTTGCAGCAGGTCGTCGCGCGACATACCGGGCTTGCGTGCGACACCAGATGTGATGACAACGATGTCGGAGTTGGCCGTTGCGCCATAGTCGGTTGCGCCGGTGATGGCAGCGTCGATGCCGACGACCGGCGAGGCTTCGTACATGTCAAGCGCTTTGCCCTGGGGCAGGCCGTCGACGATGTCGACGAGTACCACGTCGGCGTAGCCACGCTCGGCGAGTCGCTGAGTGGTGGTTGCGCCGACGTTGCCAGCTCCGATGACGGTGACCTTCGTTCGCATCTCTCGATCATCCTCTCAGGGCACGGGCACATGTCCCCGTGACAGCAGATTGACGGGTAGTTGTATGTACTTGTTATCGGATGGGCGCGTTTGGGTCTGCCACGTGCGTAGCGCACGGAGCTGATCCATTGCCGCCGTGTGCTTAGCTACTGTGCCGCGGCGATTTTATTCAAGGCGCTTCCGGCGCGGAACCAGGTGATTTGCTCTTCGGTGTAGCTGTGATTGACAGACACCTCGTCGCTGGAACCGTCCTCATGGTCGATGCGCAGGGTGAGTGGATTGCCGGGCGCGAAGTCGGCCAGTCCGAGCACACTCAATCGGTCGCGCTCCCCAACGAGGTTGTAGTGGGCCGGATCGCTGAAGGTCAGAGCGAGGACGCCCTGCTTCTTCAGATTGGTCTCGGCGATGCGAGCGAATGAGCGTGCGATCACGACGTAGCCGCCGCTGAAGCGAATCTCCATTGAGGCGTGCTCGCGGCTAGAGCCCTCACCGTAGTTTTCGTCGCCGACTGCGACCCAGCGGATGCCAGCGTCGTTGTACGCGCGTGCGACATCACTGATCGGTTGATCGGTCTGGCCGCTGATCTGATTCAGAGTGGTGCCGGTTTCACCACTGAACGCGTTGACGCCGCCGCTGAAGAGGTTGCCGGAGATGTTCTCCAGGTGACCGCGGAATCGTAGCCAGGAGCCAGCGGGTGAGATGTGGTCGGTTGTGGTTTTGCCCTGGGTTTTGAGCAGCAGCGACAGGAATGTGTAGTCGTTTCCGTCCCAGGCGTTGAACGGCGTGAGCCGCTGGAGACGATTGCTCTCAGGACTGATCACGACATCGACATCGCTGCCATCGTCGGGAGGAGCGATGAATCCCTCGTCGCCGGGATCGAATCCGTTCGGCGGTAGCTCGTCGCCGGTTGGCGGCGTGAAGCGGAACTCTCCGTCCTCGGTAGAGAGGGCGTCGCTGCGTGGGTCGAATCCCATTTCCCCTGCGAACGCGGTTGCGACTACCAGTTCGGGTGAGCCGATAAAGGCGAGCGTGTTGCGGTTGGCGTCGTTGCGACCGGGGAAGTTGCGGTTGAAGGAGGTGACGATGGTGTTCTGCTGCCCGCCTTCGATGTCCTCGCGCTTCCATTGACCGATGCAGGGTCCGCAGGCGTTGGCCAGCACCGTGGCGCCGGCCGACTCAAATGCGTCGATTTGGCCATCGCGCTCGATAGTGGCGCGAATCTGCTCGGAGCCTGGACTGACCAGGAGCGGGGTCCGTAGCTCGAGGCCGGCTTCGGCGGCCTGTCGTGCGATGTGAGCTGCTCGGCTCATGTCTTCGTAGGAGGAGTTCGTGCAGGAGCCAATCAGTGCGCTCTCGACATTTGTTGGGTAGTCCTGCGACTCCATGTAACCGCGAACCTCGTCCACGGTGTTGCGCAGGTCGGGCGTGTGCGGCCCGACCCAGGCTGGTTCGAGTTCGCTGAGGTTGATCTCGATCACGCGGTCGAAAATCTCGTGACGCGCGGCTTCGACACCATCATCGGCACGCAGGTGTTCAGCGTTCGCTATGGCCAGCTCGGCGATGTCGCCGCGACCAGTGCTGCGCAGGTAGGTTGCCGTCCGTTCGTCGAATTGGAAGAGTGATGTTGTGGCGCCGATTTCGGCGCCCATGTTTGTCACGGTGCCTCGGCCGGTGGCGCTCATGGAAGCGAGGCCGGGCCCGAAGTACTCGACGATTGCACCGGTGCCGCCTTTGACCGTGAGTTCATCTGCGACCTGCAGGATGACATCCTTGGGCGCCGTCCAACCGTCGAGTTCGCCGGTCAGGTAGACGCCGATCAGTTTGGGCATTGTGACACCCCAACCGAGTCCAGCCATGACGTCAACGGCATCCGCGCCGCCGACGCCGATCGCGATCATGCCCATGCCGCCGGCGTTGGGCGTATGCGAGTCGGTGCCGATCATCATGCCGCCGGGAAAGGCGTAGTTCTCAAAGACGACCTGGTGAATGATGCCCGAGCCGGGCTTCCAGAAGCCAGCGCCGTAGCGTGCGGCGGCGGTCTGCAGGAATGTGAAGACCTCTTCGTTCTCGGCAATGGCCACCTCAAGGTCGGGGTCTGCGCCGACGCGGGCCTGGATCAGGTGGTCGCAGTGAACAGTGGTTGGAACAACGACCCGTTGGAGACCGGCCAACTCGAACTGGAGCAGCGCCATTTGCGCCGTGGCGTCCTGCAGGGCGACACGGTCGGGCTCAAGAGCTGCGTGA
Source organism: Dehalococcoidia bacterium (assembly GCA_964291515.2). Lineage (GTDB taxonomy): Bacteria > Chloroflexota > Dehalococcoidia > Bin125 > Bin125 > Bin125. The sequence goes on along the minus strand of OZ219805.1, from coordinate 1,178,122 downwards.
TCGACGCCGCGCTCAATGGGCTGATTGCGCGGGTCGGTGAAGTGTCCGAAGAGGATCTTCTCGGCCAGGGTCAACGGCCGGTCGATGCGTTCGCGGGCGACAGCCACACCGTCACGCAGCTTGGCGTAGGCGGTGTTGATGCGCTCGAGTACGTCGTCAGCGTCGCTGCGCTGGGAGGCGTCAGATTCGTTTGCCATGTCGGGATCCAGTTCGGTGCTGTCGTTGGCGTGGCTGGGAGCCGAAGTTCAAGAGATCAAAGGGGGATATTGCCGTGCTTCTTGGGCGGCGACGTGTCGACCTTGTCGGCGAGCATGTCGAGCGCCCGGAAAATGGCCGTGCGCGTGTCTCGTGGGTGGATCACATCGTCGACGAATCCGAGTTCGGCCGCCTGATAGGGCCGGTAGAACTCGGCTTCGTACTCGGCGATCAGCTTGGCGCGTTCGGCGGCCGGGTCGTCGGCTGCGGCGATTCGGCGTCGGTGGATGATGTTGACCGCGCCGTCGGAGCCTGTCACGGCGATCTGGGCGGTGGGCCAGGCGAGATTGACGTCGGAGCGCAGGTGCTTGCTGCTCATCACGACATATGCGCCACCGATCGACTTGCGCAGCGTGACTGCAACCTTGGGCACCGTGGCTTCGGCATAGGCGTACAGCAGTTTTGCGCCATGCGAGATGATCCCACCGTATTCCTGCTGCGTCCCAGGCAGGAAACCGGGCACATCGACCAGGGTGACGATGGGGATGTTGAAGCAGTCACAGAAACGAACAAAGCGGGCAGCCTTGCGCGAGGCGTCGATATCGAGCACCCCGGCGAGACTGTCCGGGTCGTTGGCGACAATGCCGACCCCGTAGCCGCCCATGTGGGCGAAGCCGATGGCGACATTGCGGGCCCATTGCGCCTGGATCTCCATGAACTCGCCGTTGTCGACGAGTTCGTGAATCACGCGTCGCATGTCGTACGGCCGCGTGGAATCGGCAGGCACAATGTCGATGAGGTTGTCGAGCTTGCGCTCAGGCGAGTCCCCGGTGTCGGTCCAACGGGGGTCTTCCATATTGTTCTGGGGCAGGAAGGTGAGGAGTTGTCTCACGCTGTTGAGCGTTGCCTCTTCGCCGGGAATGCAGAAGTGCGCTACGCCGGTCTTGGTGGCGTGAGTCATCGCGCCGCCGAGTTCCTCGTGCGTGACTTCTTCGCCTGAGACGGCACGGATCACGTCTGGCCCGGTGATGTACATCTGTCCAGTGCCCTGGACCATGAAAATGAAGTCCATGATCGCGGGCGAGTAGACACCGCCGCCAGCGGCCGGTCCGGCGCAGACCGCAATCTGCGGAACGAGTCCGGAGGACAGCGTGTTGCGCAGGAAAATCTCGCCGTAACCGCGGAGTGAGGTCACGCCCTCCTGGATGCGAGCGCCGCCGCCGTCGTTGATCGCGACGATTGGCGCGCCGACCTTCATCGACAGGTCCTGGACCTTGACGATCTTCTCGGCGGCGGCTTCTGAGACTGAACCGCCGAACAGCGTGAAGTCCTGCGCGTAGGCGAACACGGTCCGGCCGTCGACGGTGCCGTGTCCGACGACGACGGCGTCGCCCTCGGGACGGTTGTTTTCCAGGCCGAATCCGGATCCTCGATGCTTGACGAACGGATCGATTTCGGTGAACGAGTTGGCATCGAAGAGGATGTCCAGACGCTCACGCGCACTCAGCTTGCCTCGGCCGTGTTGGCGCTCCATCGCGGCTGCGCGGGCGTGGTTGGCATTGCCGTTGAGGCGGCGCTCGGCGACTTCTTCGAGCAGAAAATCAATACCGCGCTGAGAGCTGTTCTGCGAAGGGGACTGGGCAGGTTCTGAGACCATATGACACCTGACGCTCGGTATAGCGGGACCCGACGAGTGGCGGCTTCGCAGGGAGTGAGGCTACTACAGGGGGATCGCGCGGACAATCAACGGCGAACATTCGATGTCCCGTCGACCGGCTGTTATCCGGGTGGTTCACTTGACCCGGACTGTTCCGACTGCCCGGATTCGTCGCTCTGAGTTGCAGGATCTGGCGGCGGTGGGATGATCAGTGCGGATCCGATCGGCAGTGCGTTGGCTTCCGCCTCAGTGAGTCCGTTGTAGTTCATCAGCTCAACCCAGGTGAAGCCGAATGCCCCTGAGATACCGGAGAGCGTGTCGCCGTCCTGCACGATGTAAATCTCACCCGGCGGACGCTGCGGTTCGCTTGGTTCAGCGCTGGCCTCTACGGTCTCGGGCGCCGCCGCGCCGCATGCGCCTTCCCGAATCGGAATGCGAAGCTCCTGACCAACAGAAATCTGGGCGATGTCGACGATGGTGTTGAGGCGTTGGATCTCCTCGACCGTGATGCAGAACCTGCCAGCGATCGCCGCCAGGTTGTCTCCGGGCTGGACGACATACACAGTCTCGGTGACGAGCTCGGGCTCGAAGGTGACTTCGTCGGTGAACAGATACGGCGCCGGCAACGGGTCAGGGAGCGCTTCGACAGGGATGTCCTCGTTGATCGAGAGAGCTTCCGGCTGTCGAGTTGGTTCGTCAGTCATCGTCGGCGTGGCACTGCTATCGCAGGCAGTGGCTACGAGGGACAGGACCAGCAAGGCGGGGAAGGCCACTAGCCAGGCTGCGCGCAAAAGCGAACGGTTCACGCTGATAGTTTCGCACGTCATTAGCTGGGCGATTCTTCGGATTCGCAGGCTGTTGCTGGAGCGACAGGACTACCGGCACGCTGCAACAGACAAGCCAGGATGCCGTGGTTCAGTGTGGCGATGTCACCGAACACGTCACGGTTGATGTTGTCCAGGTTGTCGGCGGGCGTGTGAATGATGGCTCCGGGGGGAAAGAGGAAGATGGCCAGGATTCCTCCTGCGACAAAACTGGCGTGGTCCGAGCCGAGATCCATCGGCAAACTGCCGCTGGCTGCGTTGATTTGCAGCTCGGCCGCGACCGTATCGCCTAGCGAACGCAACTCAGGCGAAGCGATGATTCGATACGGTGCGCGACCATCGCCGATCGCGTCGAGGTTGAGCATGGCCGTTACATCGTCCAACTGCCCTTGCTCGCCAAGCATCTTGACGTACTCTCGCGATCCGAACAGGCCCAGCTCTTCTGCTCCGAATGCGACGAAACAGATGTCGGCTGAAGCGGGATGACTGGCCCAGATCTCCGCGAGCGCCAGCGTGAGCGCTGTTCCTGAGGCGTTGTCGTTTGCGCCGTCGACTTCCGGCACGGTGTCGTAGTGTCCTCCGACGATCACACGACAGGTACTGTCCGGCTTGCGAGCGATCACGTTCTGCGAATTGCCGGTGCTTGGCGTTGCTTCGGGGATCGTGATGTGTTCTCCGATTAGCTCGTTTAGCCGATTGCCGGCTTCCAGGCTGACATGCAGCACCGGGATGTTCACCGTGAACGCGCCGAGTGTCCCGCCGATGGAATCGGAGGTACGGGCGTTGGCGATGATCAGCGCCACCGCACCGGCGTCTCTCGCATTGGCCGCCTTCCGACGGAACTCAATGATCCCGCGATTGACGAGGGCAATCTTGCCCTCCGTTTCGACCTGGTCGAAGTCAGTCTGCTCTCCGACGCCTGGTACTCGGACGAGCGTGCCAGTCAATCCGTTGGCTGAAGAGCCGGGAAATCGGAATCCGTACGTGGGGGAATCGGTGTCGATGTCGAGCCGGCTGATGCTCGGCGCTCCCGTGAACTCGAAGGTCTGAATCCGTGTGTCGTACCCGAGTTGTGTGAAGGCGCCAACGAGGTAGTCGGCCGCTGCCAGTTCTTGTTCTGTGCCCGATGCTCGCGGTCCGATCTCTCCGGCCAGGTGATTGAGGTAGCGGATGGCGATCTCGAATTCGAATTCGGGCGCTGCCGGACCTGTGGCCGTTGTTTGTTGTTCTGTTTCCTGGTCTTGTTGGACTTGTTGGACTTGTTGGGATTGGTCGGCGAATTCTGAGTCAGATGATTGCGCTGCTGTTGACGCAGTCGATTGCTGTTGCTGCCTCTGGTCGGTCCGTGTCGCCTGTCGCTGAGGATCCGTCGCTTCGGATGTCGAAGTCCCCTGTGATTGCGCTTGTACTTGCGCGGATTGCTCAGTGAGCTGTGGTTGTGCGTCGGATTGGTAGGGCGTGTCGTCAGTGCCGCAGGCAACGAGGAACAGCGCCGCGGCGGCGACTACTAGCAAGAGTCGGTTGGTCACGGGGCTGACGTTGGGATCAACGATCGCGGCGAAAGAATCGTCGTAGCGGGTTCGATGGGGGCTGTTCGTAGCTGATGTAGCGATCTCGCCAGTAACCACCCTTTGGTTGGTTCGCCTGAGGATTACCGCCGCGAGAAGTCCAGAAGAGGCCGATCACAAAAATCACAATGCCTGCGACGGCGATCCACAGTCCTCCACCGCGAAACACCAGTCCCATGATCAGCATGATCGCACCGACGATCAACAGGTGATTCGGCGTCAGTGACGTGGCCCGGCTGACCAATGCACCTGCGAATCGCTGCACTGCAAGTCGCAGAGGTCCAGGTCGTCGAGATTGCCTCTTGCGCCAGTCGAAGTCTTCGATGTTCGAGAGGACTTCTTCAACGTCGCGTTCGAGTCGGTCAGAACCGTCCGACATGGTCGCTCCTCCGCTGCCCGTTGATGTCAGTTTAGCGCCCAACCTTAGCGAGCGGAGGGTTTGCCCCATCCGCCACCGCCAGGAGATTCGACCCGAGTAATGTCGCCAGGTTCCACATTGACGGTGACTTTGCCCGGTAGTCGCCGGCGAGACGGCTTCCCGCTGGCAGATCTGGTCTCCAGGGTGTTTTTGCCGGTCTTCCCCGCCGCGCCTCCCTGCGCGCCCCAGGGTTGCTGGCTGCGACGCTCGGTGATCAGCGTTAGCTGTGCTGATCCCAGGAATTGCGTGCGCCGTATCAGCCCGTGTCCGCCGCGATGCTTGCCGCGCCCGCCTGAGCGAGGCCGGATGCTGTTCTCGACCACTCGCAGTGGATAGGCCAGCTCCAGAGCCTCGGCGGGCGTGTTCAGTGTGTTGGTCATATGGGAGTGCGCGGCGTCCAGGCCTGGGCCTTCCGGGCCGCCGCCGAGTCCGCCGCCCGAGGTCTCGTAGTAGGCCCAGGGTTGGCCGTTGCGAGGATCGATCCCGCCGGCGGTGAGGTTGTTCATCGTCCCGGATGATGCGGCCGGCATGCGCTCGGGTAGGAGCTGGTTGAACGCGCCCCAGACGGTGTCAACGATGCGCTGGGAAGTCTCGACATTGCCAGCGGCAACGGCAACGGGCGACTGTGCCGCGACGACGGTCCGCTCAGGCAGAGTGAAGCTGATCGGCCGGAACAGTCCTGAATTCATCGGCGTACCGGGCGGCAGCAGGCAGCGGATGACGTAGTAGCAAGCCGAGCGCGTCACAGGCGCGACTGCGTTGATCGATGCTGCGCGTTGAGGGGCGGAACCGGAGAAATCGAAGTGGGCGCGATCTCGGTCCAGCGTCAGTTTCAGCTTGATCGGCACGGGATCGGGCCTGTGACCGTCGTCGTCCAGCGAGTCCTCGAATCGCCAGGTGCCGTGCGGCAAGTCTCCCAGGGCAGCTCGAGTGAGTCGCTCTCCGTAGTCGAGCAGCGCCTCCGTTGTGAGTCGGTAGGCGTCGTCTCCATATTCGGCGTGCAGATCGGCAATGCGTCGTTCCCCGAGTCGCTGTGCAGCGATTTGTGCGTTGAAGTCACCGCGTCGCTCGTCCGGCGTACGGACGTTGCGCAGGATGAGGTCCATCGCTTCTTCGACCAATTCACCGGCCCGATACAGGCGGATCGGTGGAATGATTAATCCCTCCTGGATCAACTCTCGTGCGACCGGCATCGAGCCAGGGGCCATACCGCCGATATCGGCCTGGTGTGCGCGGCTGGCAACGTAGCCGATGGGTAGGTCGCCATCGGTTGCGCCCTGGGGGAAGACCGGCGAGACCATTGTGACATCGGGCAGATGCGTGCCGCCGAGGAACGGGTCGTTGAGGATCGCGAGATCGCCCGGCTGTAATGGAGCAAGGCGCTCGACTGCACGCACCGACTCGGGCATCGCTCCCAGGTGAACCGGAATGTGCGCAGCCTGGGCCAGGAGTTGTCCGTCATGGTCGAAGACGGCGCAGGAGAAATCAGCGCGCTCCTTGATGTTCGGAGAAAGGGACGTGTGCCGCAGGGTGGCGCCCATCTCCTCTGCGATGGAACTGACCAGGGAGTCGAAGATGGCGAGTCGTGCGGGGTCGATGCTTACAGTTGACATAATTCGTCAGCTCAGGATTTAAGGCTCAGGAGGAGGCTGCCCGAGGGGAGTGGTGCGGCCGACCAACCAGGCGGGACAGTCACCGTGGTATCAATCTGTGTGATGATTGCCGGCCCCGATACGGACTCGGTGACAGATCCACGGGCAAGCACCAGCGTGTCCCGGGCTCGATCCCATGTGACCGACTCGGTTCGTTGGCCAGCGTTCGATGACTGGTGTGTGCCGCCTACTTCGCCTCGATATCCGCTGTGTCGAGCCTTGGCACGTGCGGTCACGACTTCGACCGGTGTGTCCTCCGAAGAGAAGCCGAAGCGTTCGCGGTGAGCCTCGTGGAAGGCGTCCCTGACTGCCTGAGCGTGATGCGCGTCGTTGAGTGACACGGTGAGTTCGTGGGATTGGCCTCGATAGCGCAGGTCTGCCGCGTGCTCGATGCCGACATCGTCTGAGTAGCCGTCCTCCGCTATTGCAGAGCGCGCCAACGCAGCGATGTCAGCGAACGCTGCATCCAAAGACTCGACGGCTCCGGTGTCCTCAGGATTGATTGTGAGGTGGAGCCCTTGTTCGGCGTCGCGGGTGATGTCCGCGATCATCATGCCGGCGGCTGAAAGGACACCGGGTGAAAGTGGTATGAGCACCTGCGGAATGCCGACGGCGTTGGCCAAATCGCACGCGTGGAGCGGACCTGCGCCGCCGAATGCGACGAGGCTGAATCTGGCTGGGTCGTAGCCGCGCTCCACGGAGATGACCCGTAGCGCTCGGGCCATGTTTGCGTTGACGACATCGATGACGGCCTGGGCTGCGATCTCGACTGAGCCAAACGGCTGGGCGATTGTTGAGATTGCGGTGCGAGCGCGCTCGACGTCCAGCGCGACGGTGCCACCGAGCTGCTGTTCGGGGCGGAGACGCCCGAGAACCGTGTGTGCGTCGGTGACCGTGGGTAGCGTTCCGCGTCCATACGCTGCTGGGCCCGGATCCGCGCCTGCCGATTGTGGTCCGACGCGGAGAGCTCCGCCGGGATCGAACCAGGCAATTGAGCCACCGCCAGCTCCGACGGTGTGCAGGTCGACCGCCGGCGTGCGGATCGGCATGTCGTCTACGACAAGATCCGTTCGCTCGAGCAATCGTCCGGGGCAGAGTGCGACATCGGCGGATGTGCCGCCCATGTCGAAGGTGATGGCGTATGGGAAGCCGTCGGTCGCGGCAGCTGCGAACGCTCCCGCGACGCCTCCTGCCGGACCTGACAGCACGGTGCGGACCGCGTTGCGGCCGGCGGAATCGGCGGAGAGTGAGCCACCATTGGACTGCATGATTCGCAGACGCACGATCCCATCGGCCTGTTCCCCGTCGGCCCGTTCATTGAGCCTGGATTCGAGCGTGTCCAGGTATCGCGACATCACCGGTGAGAGATAGGCGTTCGCCGTGGTCGTGCTCATCCGCTCGAATTCGCGGTGCTGCGGGAGGATTTCGTAGGAAGCGGAGACGTTGAATCCGCGCTGACGTGCTCGATTTGCGGCCAGTTCCTCGTGCTCGGCGTTGATGAAGCTGAAGATGAAGCAGATGGCCACGGTTCGCACTCTGGTCCGTTCGATCCGATCGAGCACGCGGTCGAGTTCAGCGAGATCGAGCGGTGTGACAACCTCGCCGTCGAACGCGATTCGCTCATCGACCTCGTAGCGCAGTCGTTGTGGGACGAGCGGTTCGTGGCGCTGCGGATGCAGGGCGTACAGGTCGGGACGCGCCTGGCGGCCGATGACCAGGGTGTCGCGGAACCCCTTGGTCGTGATCAGCGCCGTCGACGCGCCGGTGCGCGTGAGGAGCGTGTTCGTGGCCACCGTGGAGCCGTGGACGACCTCCTCGGGAGACCAGCCGAATTCAGCGAGTCCGTCGATGATCGCCCGACCGGGATCGTCGGGAGTTGAGGGCCGTTTGGCGATGTTGATCTCGCCGTCGCGGAGAAAGACGAAGTCGGTAAAGGTTCCGCCGACATCGACGCCGAGCAACCGGTCATGATCAGTTGCGGCCAGATTGGGTCTCAGTTCCGCCATCGTCGTGCCAGTCTACGTCGAGTAGTTGGATTGCTTGACTGCCCTGAGATGCGCTCATAGCGTCAGTTGGTAAGCTCTGTCGATACCGACAGATCACCCCCGAGTACTGCCTGAGATGGATGGATACCGATGTCTGACGCTGCTGAACTGGTCCTACAAGCGAAGACTCGGTCGGTCCTGGGCAAGAAGGTCAAGCGCCTGCGTCGCGAAGGCGTCGTACCCGGCAATCTCTATGCGCGGGGCGAGGAATCGAAAGCGATTCAGTCTTCGCTGGATGAGATTCGGCGGGTATTCAGCGCCGTCGACCGGAACGCGGTCGTGACAATGTCGATCGACGGTTCGGAAGACACGATTCCGGTTGTGCTGCGTGAGATTCAACGACATCCGGTCACACGCCAGTTGATTCACCTGGACTTCTACCAGGTCGACCTGACGCGGGCGATCCACTCAGAGGCGCGATTGGTACTGATTGGCGACTCGGAGGCGGAGACCAAGGGTGGCACCGTCGTGCAATCGCTTGAGCTGTTGATGCTCGAAGCCTTGCCCGAGGCGATGCCTTCAGTGTTGGAGATTGACATCTCGGTGTTGGAGGATTTTGGGCATTCTGTGTTGGTTCGCGACCTGCAGTTGCCAGAGGGCGTTGTTGCCCTGACGGACGGCGCAGTCGCGGTCGCGACCGCCTTGGCGCCGCGCGTCGCTGAAGAGGATGAGGAAGCTGTCGAGGAAGTGCTTCTCGGCGAGGATGGCGAACCAATGGAGGTCGAGGAAGAGGAAGAAGCCGAAGAGTAGTCGGCTACTTCCGATCGCGAACTCGATCGCCGCGGAGTTGTCCGCAGGCGGCCGCGATGTCTCGTCCCTGTTCTACCCGCACGGTTGCCGGAACTCCGCGTTCCTGGAGCGCCTGTTGGAATCCGAGCGTTGCTCGACGAGTTGGTCGCTCGCCAACCACGCCGGGTGATGGATTCAACGGAATCAGGTTGACATGCGCGCGTAGACCGCGAATGCGGTCGGCGAGTCGTCGGGCGTGACCACGACTGTCGTTAACGTCACGGAGCAAGACGTACTCAAACGTGACACGTCCGCTGGTACTGCGGTTGTGCTCCCTGACGGCGTCAAGGATGTCGTCGATAGATGCCCCCGGCACCGGCACGAGTTGACTGCGTAGTTTCGAGTCCGGCGCATGTAGCGACACGGCGAGATTGACATTGGGATGGTCGCTGGCGAGTCGGCGGATGTTCTGCGGTATCCCGACCGTGGAAACGGTGATACGGCGAGGGGAGAGTGCGAAGCCCTCGGGATCGGTGAGACGCTGGATCGACTCACTGACGTTTGCGTAGTTGGCGAGCGGCTCGCCCATGCCCATGAACACGACGTGTGTGAGCTCGCGGCCTTCATCGCGCGACCAAGAGCGAGCCAGAATGGCCTGTCGCATGATCTCGCCGGTCGTGAGCTGGCGCCGCAACCCCTGTAGTCCCGTGGCGCAGAATACGCAGCCCATGGCGCAGCCGCCCTGTGACGAGAGGCAAACGGTGTCGCGGGGTCTGGAACGGATTAGGACCGTCTCGATCAACTCGCCGTCCCGGAGCTCGATCAGCGCCTTGCTGGTCGAGCCATCGGCAGATGTTTGAAACTCGACGGGCTCGGTCAGTGTGGATTCCCTCTCTGTCAGGTCACGTCGCAGGTCGACCGGCAGGTCTGACATGGCCGAGGGATCAGTCACGCCTCGCTGATAGATCTGCCGCCAGATCTGCTTGGCTCGATATGCCGGTTGGCCCAGCGATTCGACAAGTTCACTGAGGCCGGATTGGTCGAGGTCGAGCAGTTGTGACGGTGGATCAGTCATCGGCCGTGCCGAATCGGCGACCGACCAGGTCGCGTGTACCCCGTGCAAACTCCTCTGCGCTCAGTTCGCGTTTGCCCGCTCGTTGCAAACGGTGGATTTGTAGGACTCCATCTGCTGTCGCAACGTCGATTGTTGTTTCTGCCTGCAAGATGGTTCCCGGAAGATTCGGAGCGGCGGAGTCGGAATACGTCGCGAGGGTGACTCGGATTGGTGTCTGGTCAAGAGTCGTTGCGGCGGCAGGCCACGGCGTGTAGGCGCGAATGTGCCGTGCGATCTGGTCCGCGGGCTGTTGCCAGTCGATCTTGCCCTGCGACTTCTTGACCCGACGTGCTCGCGTGGCGCGATCGGAGTCCTGTGAGATCGGTGTGATCGCTCCGTTGAGCCAATCCGGAATCGTTTCCAGTAGCAGTTGCGCTCCCATCTGGGCCAGCCGATCACTGAGCTCTCCCGCGTTCTCGGTTGGGTCAACCGGCGTCGACTGTTGGCGCAGGATCTCTCCGGTGTCTTCGTGCTCATCGACAAGCATGATGCTGACGCCGGTCTCGGTGTCTCCGTGCAGGATGGCTGCGGAGATTGGCGATGCTCCGCGCCAACGCGGCAGCAGCGAGGCGTGGACGTTCAGACTTCCGTGGGGCGGCAGGTCGAGAATTTCGGTTGGGATGAGTTGTCCATAAGCCGCAACGATCTGTAGGTCAGGCCGCAAGCTGGCGATCTGTGCGATTGCGGCGCGGTCGCGAAGCTTCGCGGGTTGCAGAGCCCGAATGTCATGCGCAGCGGCGAGTTGCTTGATGGGAGGCGGACGCAGGGACCGGCCGCGTCCGGCCCGAGCGTCGGGCTGTGTGATGACGGCGATTGGGCGGAATGGACTGTCGATCAGCGCTTGCAAGGTAGGAATCGCGAAGTCGGGCGATCCGTAGAAGAGGACTCTCGGCGGGTCGGACATGGTCAGGCCGAAGTGTTGGAAGGCGACTTCAGACTTGAGTCGCAGCGATGCTCAGGCCGACGAAGACGAGCATGAGAACGATGGTTCCTCGAAAGAGCGAGCGTTCGATTCCGCGTCGCGTGCGATAGGAGTCGCCGCCGGCTCCGCCGAAGATATTGCCCAGGCCAGCGCCCTTGGCTTGCAGGATGACCGCGCCGATCACCGTGAGCGAGATCAGAATCTGGAAGATGTTGAGGATGTCGGAAGTGCTCACGTTGGCTGGGAACCTGGTTTCGATTGTTGTTCGTTTGCTGACTATTCAGGAATCGCGACGCGTTGTGGTCGGCGTGGAGTCACGCCAGCCTCGCGACCTTCATGGTATGCGGTCATGATCGCATCAGCGAGCTTCGCGCTGTCATGTCGGTAACGGTTGCCGGTGTCGACGATATCGGCCTCGATGATCCGCAAGGTGTCCGCGGCGTCCAACTTGTCGCGAGTGTGTTCGACCCGTACGGGTTCGGAGTTCCAACCGCGCGGCAGTCTCGCCTTGCTGTTGTTGTTGGCGACGACAGCATCGAAGGGCAGACCTCCGATGTGGTCGCCGATGACTCGGACATGGTCTTGAACGGAGAAGTGGTCCGTTTCTCCGTGCTGAGTGGCGACATTGGAGACGTACAGCTTCATCGCAGCAGATTCCTGGAAGGCGATGCGCAGGTCGGGCACGAGCAGGTTCGGCAACACGGAGGTGAAGAGCGAGCCGGGTCCGACCACGATCAAATCGGCATTGCGGATCGCGTTCAACGTCTCGGGATATGCGGGCGGATGTTGCGGCTCGAGGTTGAGTTGCGCGATGCGCTCTCCGGCCTCGGTAATCGAGGATTCACCGCGAATGGTGTCGCCGTCGGAGGTCATCGCAGCGAGCCGGATGTCCTCCAGCGTGGAAGGCAGGATCTTGCCGCGTACTGCGAGAACGCGTCCGGTTTCGTGGATCGCTTCCTCCATTGATCCGGCGACTTCGGACATCGCCACGATGAACAGGTTGCCGAAGGAGTGACCGGCTAGTCCGTTGCCCGAGCCTTCGGGAAAGCGGTACTGGAACAGTCGCGTCATCAATGGCTCGGCATCGGCGAGGGCGGCGATGCAGTTTCGCAGGTCGCCGGGCGGAATGATCCCCAGGTCACGTCTGAGCCGGCCGGAGGAGCCACCGTCGTCGGCGACGCTGACAACTGCGGAGAGGTTGTCTGTGTAGGCCTTGAGACCTCGTAAGAGGACGGAGAGTCCGGTCCCGCCGCCCATGCAGACGATGCGGATGCCGCGTCCTGCGAATCGTTGACGATGGAGCAGATCGACAAGTGGCTCGTCGGCACCATTGCGACGGTCAGACGAGCGCGCGGCGATTACGAGGCCGGAGGTGAACTTACCAATGCCGAAGCCAATGCAGAGCACGGCGAGGCTGATCAGGATTGCTCCTCGCACGGCATACGGCAGGAACTGGAGCGTGATGTAATAGAACGCGCCGGGCAGGGTCACGGTCAGGTAGAGCTCGCGGGCGAGGAACGATACCCCCAGCCCAAGCAGTCCCATGCCAAAGAGCAATAGAACGAACCAGCGCTTGATGCCAATGCCGGGAGCGAGCCACTTGCGCAGTTGCCACTCCGGACGGGCCGATACTCCATCTGACGCCTGGGCGCCGGTTGAGCTCGGACGGGTGCGCCGGAACATAACATCACTATACGCGGCCCAAGGCACAAGCGGTAGCTTAGGCGCTGCATAACACGGGCCTGACGGCTCTGGCCTGATAGCACTGGAAACGTAGGAATTCTCATGGAACAGCGACGATTCGGTGACAGCGACCTGGTGACCTCGGCAGTCGGCTTTGGCACCTGGGAGATGAGCACGACGATGTACGGCCACATCGACGTCGACGAAGCGGCCAAGGCCGTGAACATGGCCATCGACCGCGGCATCACGCTGTTTGACACGGCGGAGGTCTACGGCCCGTATCACTCGGAAGAACTGCTGGCCAAAGCGCTGGGTCATCGGCGCAACGAAGTGGTGTTGGTGACGAAAGTCGGCTTCGACTACGACGACACACCGATGGTGCGCGGTCTCAACTCGAAGAAGGAACACATCATCGAGCACACCGAGGGCTGTCTACGCCGGCTCAACACCGACTATGTCGATCTGATGCTGATCCACTGGCCTGACCACGACACGCCCTTCGAGGAGACGATGGAGGGTCTGGAGGAACTGAAGCAGAGCGGTAAGATTCGCCACTACGGTGTCTCGAACTTCAACATCGACATGATGCAAGAGTGCCAGCAGCACGGGAACATCGTCGCCAATCAGGTTGGCTATCACATGTTCGACCGGCGGATGGAATCTCGCGTGCTGCCCTGGTGCATGAATAACGGCGTCGGCTTCATGTCCTACGGATCGCTGGCGTTCGGCCTGCTGACCGGCGCATTCAAGCCCGACCATCAGTTTGAGGAGGGCGACTGGCGTGGCAACGGCGTCGCCTTCAACCTCCCGCTGTTTGAGGGAGAGCGCTTCAAGCAAGAGGTCGAGATTGCCAATCGGCTGAACGTGCTCGCCGACGGCTACGGCAAGACCGTTGCCCAGCTCGGAATCGCCTGGGTGCTCGACCATCCCGGCGTCACCTGCGCTCTGGTCGGGATGCGCAACGAGCGTGAGCTCGAAGAGAACGTCGCCGCCACCGACTGGAAACTGACCGAGGAAATCCGCAGCGGAATCAACGAGATCTTCGACGAGGTCGGTGTCCCGACATACCAGAATCTGGATCAGGTCGTCCACGTCAATCGCGCCACGGGCGCCCGCCGCAATCTCCGCGACTAACGCCCACTCCCTCCGGCCCTTTCCCTTCCAGTTCCCTCTCCCTCTGAGAGAGGGCTAGGGTGAGGGTCGGCAGCCAGCGCGCGGCAAACGCCACAAACTAGAAAGCAACCAACCATGGAACAGCGACGATTCGGCGATACCGATCTGGTGGCATCGGCAGTGGGCTTCGGCACCTGGGAGATGAGCACCACGATGTATGGCCACATCGATGTCGATGAGGCCGCCAAAGCGGTGAACATGGCCATCGACCGTGGCATCACGCTGTTCGACACCGCCGAGGTCTACGGCCCGTACCACTCCGAGGAACTGCTGGCCAAGGCATTGGGCAATCGTCGCAACGAGATTGTCCTGGTGACGAAGGTCGGATTCGACTACGACGATATGCCTAAGGTGACCGGCCGGAACTCGAAGAAGGGCCACATCATCCAGCACACGGAGGACTGCCTGCGTCGGTTGAACACCGATTTCGTCGACCTCATGCTGATCCATTGGCCCGATCATGACACGCCGATTGAGGAAACGATGGAGGGTCTGGAGGAGCTGAAACAGAGCGGCAAGATACGCCACTATGGAGTCTCCAACTTCAACATCGACATGATGGAAGAGTGCGAGCAGTACGGGCATATCGCCGCAAACCAGGTGGGCTACAACATGTACGACCGTCGCATGGAGTCGCGCGTGCTGCCATGGTGCATGGCCAACGGCGTCGGCTACATGGCCTACGGATCGCTCGGGTTCGGTCTGCTGACCGGCGCTTTCACACCCGAGACCACGTTCGAGGAGGGTGACTGGCGTCGCAGCGGCATGGCCTTCAACCTGCCTCTCTTCCAGGAGGAGCACTTCCGCAAGGAAGTCGAAGCGACCAATCGTCTCGTCGAACTGGCCGACGGCTACGGCAAAACCGTGGCGCAGCTCGCCCTCGCCTGGGTGCTTGACCATCCCGCCGTGTCGTGTGCGCTCGTCGGCATGAGAAACGAGCGAGAGCTCGAAGAGAACGTCGCGGCTACGGACTGGAAACTGAACGAAGAGATTCGCAGCGGGATCAACGAGATCTTCAACGAGGTCGGCGTGCCGACCTACCAGAACGCACCACAGGCGATCTGAGACCAGACCGATAGATCCTGGACGGAAGCGATGGAACAGCGACGATTTGGCAACACCGACCTGGTTGCATCAGCGGTCGGGTTCGGCACCTGGGAAATGAGCACGACGATGTACGGCCACATCGACGTGGACGAAGCCGCCAGGGCCGTCAACATGGCGATCGACCGTGGCATCACGCTGTTTGACACCGCTGAGGGTTACGGCCCATACCTCTCCGAAGAACTGCTGGCCAGGGCACTGGGCAATCGACGCAACGAGATTGTCTTGGTGAGCAAAGTTGGCTTCAAATACGACGACACCCCGACGATGATCGGTCTCAACTCAACGAGAAGCAATGTCATCGAAAGCACAGAGGGCTGTTTGCGTCGGCTGAACACCGATTTCCTAGACCTGTTGCTGATTCACTGGCCTGACTTTGACACTCCGATCGAGGAGACCATGGGAGCCCTTGAGGAGCTGAAGCAAAGCGGTAAAATTCGCCACTATGGCGTCTCGAACTATGACATCGACATGATGCAGGAGTGCGAGCAGTACGGACACATCACAGCCAACCAGGTTGGATACCACATGTTCGACCGCCGGATGGAATCGCGGGTGTTGCCGTGGTGCATTGCCAATGGTGTTGGATTCATGTCCTATGGCTCGCTCGCATTTGGGTTACTGACTGGCGCCTTTTCTCCTGACCACACATTTGAGGAGAGTGACTGGCGCCGCGGCGGCATCGCATTCAACCTGCCTCTGTTCGAACAAGAGCACTTCCAGCGCGAAGTGGAAGTCTGCAACCGATTGGCAGAGCTTGCCGACGGCTACGGCAAGACGGTCGCGCAGCTCGCGCTCGCCTGGGTGCTCGACCACCCTGGAGTCTCCTGCGCCCTGGTCGGGATGAGGAATGAGCGTGAGCTCGAAGAAAACGTGGCGGCGACTGACTGGAAGCTGACCGAAGAGATCAGGACCGGGATCAATCAGGTCTTTGATGAGGTCGGAGTGCCGACTTACCAGAACACACCGCAGATCGTGCACAACCCGCGCGTGGCGGCGATGAGGAAGTAACGGCAGCGCTACTCGCTGAGCGCGCCTACCAACAACTCCGATGCTTGCTGGGGGTTTGCCTGACCTCGGCTGTGACGCATGACCTGTCCGACGAGGTACTTGAGGGCGGCTTCCTTACCGCTCCGGTAGTCGGCGATCGCGTCGGGATTGTCTGCGATGACCTGGTTGATGATCGGGCTGAGAGCATCCTCGCCGCTGATTTGGGTGAGGCCCTTGGCCTTGACAATCTTGGCGGGGTCGTCTCCGGTTTCGTACATGGTCTCGAAGACGGTACGGGCCTGGCTTCGTGAGATGTCTCCGCCAACGATCAGGCCGACCAGCTCGGCGATGTGATTGGGTCGGATTGGTTGGTCTTCGAGGTCCGGATGCGCGAGGTCCTTGTTGATCTGTGCGAATAGATCTCCGGTGATCCAGTTGGCGGCTTCGCGCGCATTGGCCGGGTCGTCGAGGGCTACGACGGCCTGCTCGAAGTAGTCGGCGCGGGCCGGCTCTTCGGTCAGCAGGTTGGCTTCGAACTCGCCCAGGCCGTAGTCGGACTCGAATCGGGCGCGACGATCGTCGGGCAGCTCGGGTAACGCAGCACGGATCGCTTCAACTTCTTCGGGCGTAATCGAGAGCGGCGGCAGGTCCGGCTCGGGGAAGTAGCGATAGTCGTGGGCGTCCTCTTTGGAACGCTGCGAGAGGGTGAGCAACCGCGCTTCGTCCCAGCCGCGTGTTTCTTGATCGATGCGTCCACCGCTGCGTAGCACTTCCGCCTGCCGCTTGACTTCGTACTCGAGCGCGCCGTGGACGCCGCGCAGCGAGTTCATGTTCTTGATCTCTACTTTGCCGCCGAGCTCGGTCGAACCAACCGGACGCAGCGAAACATTGGCGTCGCAGCGGAATGAACCCTTCTCCATGTCGGCCGTGGAGACACCGAGATAGCGGAGAATCTGGCGGAGTTGGATGAGGTAAGTGCGCGCTTCGTCAGGCGAGCGCATGTCGGGCTCGGAGACGATCTCCATCAGCGGGACGCCGGAGCGATTGACGTCGACGAGTGAGAATCGTTCGCCCGCCTCACTCTCTCGGTGCAGCAGGCGAGCGGTGTCCTCCTCCAGGTGGACGCGGGTGATGCCGATGCGGCGCTTGCCCAGGTCCTCGGTCTCGACGTCCATCCATCCGCCTTCCGAGAGCGGCATGTCGTACTGCGAGATTTGGTAGCCCTTCATCAGGTCGGGATAGGGATAGTTCTTGCGGTCGAACTTGGACAGCTCAGGGATTGTCATGTTGAGCGCGAGCGCGGTGCGGATCGTCCACTCGACCGCAGTCCGGTTGATCACCGGCAGCGTGCCCGGCATGCCGAGGCAGAGTGGGCAGACGTAGGTGTTGGGATCGGCCGATGCGTAGTCGGCCGGGCAGCGGCAGAACATCTTGCTCTCGGTGCGTAGTTGGCAATGCACCTCGAGCCCGATCACGGTCTCGAATTCGGTTGCGGAATGAGCTGAGGCTTGAGTGGTCATACAGGCCAGTTTACTTGCCGTCTGCTGTTAGTCTGAGCAAAGTATTTCGCCGTGCGTGAACGGCGTCGGGGGTGCGTGCACTGCATGAGTACTGAGGTTTATTCGCCGCGAGCCGGGCTGTCGGAGACAACGTCGGAGGTCCGCCCGCTGCGGATGCTGCATACCTCGGATGTACACCTGGGCGCGTACACGTCGCAGCCGTACAAGACGGAGCCAGACGGCTCGGACGTGCTGGAGCCGGCGCTGAAGGCATTCAAGCACGTACTCGAACTCGGCATCGAGGCGGATGTCGATGTGGTCGCCATTGCAGGCGATTTCTTCGACCATGTGCGCGTCAAGCGACCGTACGTCGAGGTGACCGGCGAACTGATGGAAGCAGTCGGTCGGCCGGTGGTTGTGCTGCCGGGCAATCACGATCCACACATGCCGGAGGGCATCTACCAGAAGTTCGACGACGCATTTCCCTCGAACGTACATATCATTGCTTCGGCCGAAGGCGAGCTGATCTTGCTCGAGGATGTCGGGATTCAGTTCTGGGGCCAGGCGCACGAAAGTTACAACGACTTTTCGCCCGCCTCGGCAATGCCGGCCTGGGCGAACGGCTCGGACCAGTACATCTGGCGCGTCGCGATGGCCCACGGCTACTACGTGGGCACTGGCGAGTCTCGCTACTCGTACCAGATTCATGCGTCGGAAATCGCCGGGATGGGCGCTGACTACGTCGCGCTTGGGCATATCGATGTGCACGAGGGCGTCGGCGACGGCACGGTGCCTGCCTACTACCCGGGCGCGCCGCGTCACTCGGGTGGCGCGACGATTGTCGACTTTGCCGCGGATGGCACGACGGTGCGTCATGAGCTGCATGACGGCGCCGAGAGCGATCCTCAAACTGCGGGCAATCCAATGATGGAAGCTCGCTTGCACTAGCCGGTTCAAGAAGAACTCGAACAGGAGGCGCTGTGAGCTATCGGGCGTTTGTGGTGAACAAGGATGGCGATGATTTCACGGCGTCTGTTCAGACGCTGGACGAGTCCTCGCTGCCGGAAGGCGACGTGACCGTTGCCGTCGATTGGTCCGACCTGAACTACAAGGACGGACTTGCCTGCACGCCGAACGGCCGGGTCGTTGTGAGCTACCCGATGACATTGGGCATCGACTTTGCCGGAACCGTGGTGGAGTCCTCCGACTCTCGCTACGCGGCAGGCGACGCGGTCGTGGCGACTGGATACGACCTAGGTACCGGACATCCCGGCGGCTACGCCGAGCGGGTGCGGCTGTCGGGCGACTGGCTGGCTCCGCGTCCGGAGGGCATGAGCTCGGAAGAGGCGATGACGTTGGGCACCGCCGGCATTACGGCCACGATGTCGATTGATGTGATTGAGAAGGCCGGGATTGGTCCCGACGCCGGACCGGTGATCGTATCGGGAGCAACTGGCGGCGTCGGCTCGACGGCTGTCGCGATGCTAGCGGCGCGTGGCTACACGGTTCACGCCAGTACGGGCAAAGCGTCTGAGCACGATTTCCTCCGAGAACTGGGTGCGTCGGAGATTCTCGATCGTGAAGAGTTGGCCGCTGAATCGCGGCGACCGATCGAGCGCGAGCGTTGGGCGGCTGGAGTCGATCCGGTCGGCGGCTCGACGACGGTGTCGATCCTGCGGCAGACCAAGTACGGCGGCGTAGTTGCGCTGTCAGGACTGACTGGTGGCGCGGGAGTCTCGATGACCGTCATGCCCTTCATTCTGCGTGGCGTGTCGCTGGTCGGAATCGAATCGGTGTACTGGCCGGGCGAGGATCGACCTCGCCTCTGGGCGCGGATGGCGGAAGATTTTAGTGGTCGCAACCTGTTGGACCTGGTTGAAGCTCGGATCGGGCTGGAAGATGTTCCCGAAGCGGCTTCGAAAATCCTCGCCGGCGGTGTTCGTGGACGCATTCTGGTCCGTCCGACTTAGCCGAATCTGAATAGGGAGACACGAAATGGATATTGGACTATTCATCGGCGGTGCTGGTCCTGCGCCGAGCGTGCAGGACATCGTCGAACAGGCGCAACGCGCTGAGGCAGCCGGATTTGCCACCTTTGGCATGGCAAACATTTTCTCGCACGACGCGATGGGCGCGCTCACACTCGCCGGTGCTCAGACCGAGCGGATCGAGCTGATGACCGCCGTGGTGCCGACCTATCCGCGTCACCCGCATGCGATGGCGCAACAGGCTCTGACCGTGCAAGCGGCGTCGGGCGGGTCGCGATTTGTGATGGGCATTGGACTGTCGCACAAGGTGGTGATTGAGGGGATGTTCGGCTACTCCTTCGACCGTCCGGCTCGGCACATGAAGGAATACCTGGACGTGCTCCTGCCGCTGTTGAACGGCGATCCGGTCCAGACAGACGGCGAGCATTATCGCGGCGCAGTCAGCCTGGACATACCCGACGCGGAGAAGCCGGTGTCGTGCATGCTGGCAGCGATGGGTCCAGCGATGCTGCGGCTGGCCGGCGCTCGCACTGACGGCACAATTCTCTGGATGACTGCGGCTGGAGTGGTTGAGTCCTACATCGCGCCGACGATCAACGCTGCTGCAGAGGAAGCAGGACGTCCGCATCCGCGCATCGTGGTCGGCCTGCCGGTCATGTTGCACTCGGATGTCGATGCTGCTCGTGCGACGGCGGCCGAGCAGTTTGCCAACTATGAACGGTTGCCTTCGTATCGCTCAATGCTGGACAGGCAGGGCGCAGCCCATCCGGAAGATGTCGCGCTGGTCGGTACGGAAGAGCAAATCGAAACGCAGCTCAAGCAGTTGCAAGAGGCGGGCACGACAGACTTCGTCGGTGTCGTATTCGGTTCCGAGGACGAGCGCTCGCGGACTGAGCAGTTCCTCGGCGATCTGGCTCCGACGCTGTAGTCGGCTACTGCTAGCTGTTGTTAGCCACTGGCGCGATTCAGACGGATCACCTGGATTGTGCGCGGCGTTGCCCGCTCGGCGTATTGGATGTACGGCGGCCAGACTTCGGCTGCCGCTGCCCAGAGCCGTTCGCGGTCTTCGCCCTCAAGAAACTCTGCCTCAACGGGGAATCGCTTGCGGTCGACGAATACCCAGGCGTGCGGATTGGCTCGCAGATTGTGTACCCATGACGGATGGCTGGGTGCGCCGCCGACCGATCCGATGATGACCCAGTTCTCGCCGTCGGGCACGTAGAAGAGCACAGCGTCGCGAAGATCGCCAGACTTGGCGCCGACGGACCGAAGCATCAAGGAGTCGACATAAGGAACGCCTTCGTTCCAGGTGATCATGCGGCCCAGGATGGAATAGCCCGTGACTCGGACAACGAGCTCCTCCAACGGGCGCAAGATGCCGGTGCGTCGGAGCAGGTTCGTAAGTTCTTGCAACATGGTTGCTTCTGACCGAGCCGGCTACTCGATGTAGTCGCGCAAGCGCGTTGCTCGGGTTGGGTGCCGGAGCTGTCGTAACGCCTTGGCCTCGATCTGTCGGATGCGCTCGCGGGTGACGTCGAAGTCTCGACCGACTTCCTCAAGCGTCCGGGCCCGACCATCGCCGAGACCGAAGCGGAGCTCGAGCACCTGGCGTTCCCGCGCTGAGAGCGAGCCGAGGACGGCGCCCACAGTCTCCTTGAGCAGTTGCTGCCCCGCGGCGGCGTCGGGAGCGACCATCTTTTCGTCTTCGACGAAATCGCCAAGGTGACTGTCGTCTTCTTCGCCAATCGGTGTCTCCAGCGACACCGGCTCCTGAGAGACCTTGATGATTTCGCGGACGCGCTGCGCATCGACGCCCATGCCTTGACCGATTTCCTCGTAGGTGGGTTCTCGGCCGAGCTCCTGGACGAGCCGGCGAGAGACGCGGACCTGCTTGTTGATCGTCTCGACCATGTGCACCGGGATACGGATGGTGCGGGCCTGGTCGGCGATCGCGCGGGTGATGGCCTGGCGGATCCACCAGGTCGCATATGTGGAGAACTTGTAGCCCTTGCGATAGTCGAACTTTTCGACAGCTCGGACGAGGCCGATGTTGCCCTCCTGGATGAGGTCGAGCATCGACATGCCGCGACCGATGTACTTCTTGGCCACGGAGACCACGAGTCGCAGGTTGGCTTCCGTCAGGCGTTTTTCTGACAGGTACGCGTCTTCCTTGAGCACACCGATGTGTCGCTCGCAGCGCAATGCAATCGGGTCGAGTTTGTCGTCGAGGTCTGATGGACAGGGGATCAACTGCTCGAGTCCACCCGTCGCACGGAGGAGATGGCGCACATGACGCTGGTCGAAGATGTGGGTCACGACCGACACCTGGACCAGGCGCTCCTCGGCACGTGCCTCGTCGTACTCCTCGTCGACAGGCTGGTAGCGATTGACCAGTGCCTCGCGCAGCTCAGGGTCCATTTCCTGGTCGACGCGCTCACGGAAGTCGCTGTCCTTGGTCAGGTCGAAGAGCGAGAGGTTGGACTTACCGATTTCCTGTGCGATGACGGCGATCTCGGGCAACAACGATTCCAACTGCAGGAGCAGGAAGATCGTGATCTCGATGGCGGTAGGCCAACGGCCGTTGATGATGCGCCACTCTTCCTCGAAGTCGCGAATCCAGTTGCCTTCTTCCATCTGGCGTGAAAGATGGCGCTCGTCCTGCGCGGTCAGCAGATTGACGCGGCCGATCTCGCGCAGATACATGCGGACCGGGTCGTCGATGCCTTCGGCCTCTTCATGAACGCTCTGGCGACCCTCTTTGCGCATTTCGATGATGCGTCGGGAACTGACTTCCTTGGTCCTGCCGTACAGGTCTACGGCTGGCACCTCAGGCTTGGCGGGCTCGGCCTTCTTCCCGCGTCCGCGGCCTCGACCCTTGGCCCCGCCTTTACCACGACGGCCAGTCGGTTTCGGTTTGGGCTCGGGGCGAGCCTGCAGCGGACGGTCGAGGACGCCGAGCAGCTTGCCCAGGGAATCAACAGCTTCCGGCGACTCTTCGCCGGTCAGAGTGAAGCTGGCGACAGAAGCGTGAGAGATTTGCCGCTCTTCGTGCATCTTGGCTTGATTGCGGCGTTCGGCGGCCTTCTTCGGCGTTGGCGCGGCCTTGGTGGACTTCTTCGTCGTGCGCTTGGGCTGCTCGGCCAGGTTGATGGTTCGTCGGCCAGCCGGCATCGAGAACTCGTCGACCGGGGCGGTCAACGCGCGGACGCGGGCCTCTTCTTCGGACTTGGCGACGGCTCGGGGCTTGCGCTGCCCGGGCGCCTCGGCGGTTACGCGGCGGTCGCCGAGTTGATCACGGACGAGCTGCCTCAGATTGCCGACGATGTGGTTGGCTATCTCGGCGCTGCGAGCGCGCTCAGCCAGAGTGGCCGGCGTCGGTGTCGAAGTGGCTCGAGAGCGGGAGGCGGTGGTGTTTCCCGCCGACTCCGCCGTTCCATTCGTACCGTTTGCCGCCAATCCAGCGGGCGCCTGGTCGCCAGTTGTGCCGCTGGATGCTGTCCCGTTCGACACGGGCGCAGTGGCGCTAGCCGATTCTGACTCCGTTGGCGTGACAAGCGTTGACGTGGCGGCATCTGCCGCTGCTTCGGCGGTTGCGTCTCGAGCGATCACCATGGTCGTGGTCCCTTCTCTCAGCGTGGTCCCCCAGCGTGGTTCTCGTTGTTTCCGAACAGATCAATCCGCCCCTGACGGGGAGAGTCGATGGAGATTTCGGGCAAGGTCTCTGGTAGACACGACAGCGCCTGCGGCCGCGATCAGATCGGGTTCGCATTCGTTTGTCTGGTCTAGTTGCGCGGCGGCATGGGCGAGCTCGTCAACGCCGAGTTCGCGCTCTTGCTCGCCGATTTCAAGGTTCTTCAGGCGAAGGCCTTCTTTGCTGCGGTTTCGTCGGATTCTGGCGATGGCATCTGACGCGGCCTCAGTGGCCTCCGCGTCACTGTAGGGCGGAAGATGCTTCGCGTCACGTAGTAAGTCCGCGATTCGCTCAGAAGAGTCAAGCAAATCGCTTGCCCAGGAGGATGCTTCGGAGTTGATGCGGGCGATCAGGATGGCCTGGTCCTCAGCATCTTCGATCAGCTCGATGTCTTCGAACTGCAATCCCTCACGGACGGACTGATAGGCAAGAGCAAGCTGGAGGATGAACGATTGCTGGCGGTCACGCCGGGTTCGAGTAGCGGAAGCGCCTGATTGTGTCGGGCGAGACGATCGGGATGACGGCGAAGAGTACCGCGTCAGCAGCGCTGTGGCATCTACACGTGCCCAGGCGGCGACTCGCTTGGTGTATTCCTCGCGCAAGACGGCGTGGCCGATGGTGCGGATGGTGGGCATCAGGTCGTCGAGGAATTGCGCTCGGCCTCGAGGTGCCTCAAGGTCGTGGAGGGAACGCGTGTGATCGACGAGCCAGTCGAGATACGTCGGTGCCGTCTCGACGAGCGTTCTCCACAGCTCGGGTTCGGAACGAATCAGATCGTCCGGGTCGCGGCCTTCGGGCAACGGAATGATGCGGATATCGTTCGACAACTGGTTCTGCAGTGCGCCGACGCGATGGATGTCGGTGGCGACGCGTTGCTCGGTGCCGAGCGCTGCTCGTGCGGTGTCAATACCGCGGCGAGCGGCTGCCTGTCCGGCGGCGTCGGGGTCGAGCGCAAGGCGAATGTCAGTGGCGAGCGGCTTGATCAGCCCGATCTGGGTCTCGGTCAACGCCGTACCCATTGAGGCCACGGCGTTCGGGCTGCCGAACTCGTGAGCGCTGATGACGTCGGTGTAGCCCTCGACGATAATCACCGAGCCAGCCTCGCGAATGGCTGGACGAGCGAGATCGAGTCCGTAGAGCAGGTCGCGCTTGCGGAAGAGGTCCGATTCAGGCGTGTTGATGTACTTGGCCGGTTCATCGATCAGGGTTCTGCCACCAAAACCGACAGTCTCGCCCCGGCCGTTGCGGATCGGGAAGATCAGACGGTCGCGGAAGCGGTCTCTGGGACCGTTTTCCGTGATCAGGATGAGTCCTGCCGCCTGAGCGTCTTCTAGTTGGTGTCCGCGCGCAGAGAGATGATGGGCCAGGGCGTCGGATTCTGAGCCGGCCAATCCCAGGTTGAATTGCTGGGCCGACTCAGGCGAGATCCCGCGTTCGCGCAGGTACGCTTGCGCCTCACGGCCGAAGGACGGATCCTGGAGCTGGCCGCGCCAGAAGTGCAGAGCGGCGTCGTTCGCACGCAGCAGGCGTTGTCGCTGCTCGTCCTGGCGAGTCTGTTCGGGGGTCCTGGCGCGAAGCTGGATACCGGCGCGCTGAGCCAGGCGCTGAAGCGCTTCACGGAAGTCGACGTTGTGCCGCTTCATCTCCCAGCTGAAGATGTCGCCGCCTTCCGAGCATGCACCAAAGCAGTGCCAGGTCTGACGGTCGGGATTGACGATGAACGACGGAGTTTTTTCAGCGTGGAAGGGACACGGCGCCTTGAATGTGGAGCCGCTCCGCTTGAGCTGAACTTCGGTGGCGATCAGATCGACGATGTCGATCTTCGCCTTGACTTCTTCGGCTACTGACATGCGCAGCGGCCGTGAAGGCTAATCAGGAGGGAAGGACGCGGCATACACTAAATTTACGTTGATGCGGAACATTTATCAATGACTTAGGACAAGAATAAAGCGATTCGATGGTTCAGCGGCGTATTTCGAGCGTCATTTCGTTGTCGGCAGTGTTGGCTTCCGATGTGTCTCCGCCAGCGACGACCGTAATCGTGAGTATTCCGGAGTGCGGCTGCAGGCTTGTCAGGATCTCAGCGCTACCCGCAGCAAGCGGTTGGGCATCTGCGTCGCGCCGGGTGATGACTTCCAACTGAGCTCCTGACTGATCGGCAATGGTGATGAAGAAGCTCTCGGCGGGTGCGTCGCCGTTGTTGATGACTGTCAGCAACACGTAGCCGTCGCTCGTCGCTTGCGCATCGAGGAATGTCAGATCGGGCGCGGGTCCTGGATCCGGACTCACCGTTTGTTCCTGCTGGTCATCCTCTGGATCAGCTTCAGAGGTCTGGCTGTCTTGACGTTCCTCAGTTCCTGATTCTTCGGGACCTTGCAAGCTGATCAGGAACTCGTTGTTGTTGGTGTTCGTATCGACGGCTGCCTCTATGAGGACTCGCGCGTCGACCGTGATTCCGGGTTCCAGGTCGAGATCGAGGGGGATTGTGCGGACGCCGTCTGACTCGATCTCGAATGTGACGGCCGCAGATGCCAACTCGGCGCCATTGCTGGCGTTGATGACGGTGACTAGTACGTCGGCGCGTTCGATGTCCATGGAACTGGTGTTTGTGATGGAAACGTTGAGGCGGTTGCGGTCGTCATCGACTTGTCTGGCAGTGACGATGACGAGGTCGATTTGATCGCTCTGCGAAGCGCTGTCGGCGTCGACGCCATCCGTTTCGGCCTGCCCGTCGTCCTGATCCGCCACAGCCACGATGTGAATCACGATGCGATCGTCGTAGCGATCCTTCTCCGGGGTGAAGACGACGAGTTGGAGTTCGTATGTCCCGGAGCTGGTGATGAAGCGCTGGACATCTGCAACTAGCTCGCTGTAGTCGCCAGGCCCATGACCTTCGGAAGAGTGGATCAGGACAGAGTTGCCGAGCGTGTTGTCGGGTGCGATAGGTGTGATGTAGAGCAGTGCGCTGGCGACAGCGCCCACATTGCGAGCGATGAGTTCGACATCAATGGCCAGGTCTGAATCCAACGTGAATTGTTGGCCGTCCCCCGGCGATTCGATTCGCGCTGTGCCCACGCCGCTGTCAGCCTGTTCGTCTTCTGCTGGTTGGTCGGGTGTGGATGACTCTTGTGCCTCGTCGTCGGCTTCCGGATTCGCGACGCTTCCGCCTTGCGCGATCAGTATGACGGGAATCGTTTGTGATTCTGTTCGCCCAGCCACATCAACAGCAACGATCGTGACCTGGACTTCGCCTGTCTGGCCCGGCGTCCACTCGATCCGGGCGATGTAATCGCCGGATTCGTCCAGGACGGGAGTCACCGAGACGACGTGCTCATCGTTGACCAACATGTCGAAACGCTCGATCGGTTGGCTACCGGTCGCCGAGATGGCGAAACGGATACTGGTCCCGGAGACGAACTGTTGTAGCGGAACGATGCCGAGCACTTGAACCCGCAGCGCGGCGGCAACCCGAGCCTGATCATCAGTGACTTCGACGCGGATTTGACGTTGCGACTCCACTCCCTGGTCGTCAAGGGCGACGATTTGCACGTCGGCGAATCCGAGTTGCGTGGGTGTCCAGACGAAAGTACCGATCCAGGCTCCGCGGTCCTGGGAGTAGGACGGCAGCACTGAAACGACAGATTGGGAATCGACAAACAGTTCCAAGGTGGCGATGGGATTGCCGGACGAGATGGTGACGGTCACGCTCTGGGGCTGATTGAGGAGGACGAGTTCGCCCTCGTCGAGCGAGACAACCATGACCGGCGCGTCGGGTCCACCGGTGTTGAGTAGGTCGAGCCTGCTGATCACAACGACCACGGCGGCGACGATCGCCGCGATGACCAGAAGAATGGCGATTGAGCCGATTCGGCTGCCCATGCGTCTCCTGCGACCCGATTCGACCTGCAACGACTCCCGTGGCAAGCGCGCACTATGCCATGGCGAGGGGGCTCGTCGTCACTCTAGCTGGCGAAGGGGCCGAGACGATTATCGCTGCTGTTGCGCTTCGGCATTTGCGACCAGATGACGCGTCTGTTCGATCACGTCCGGAGTGACGGAGATCGAGGTGATCCCCCAGTCAACTAGACGCTGCGCCAGGTCGGGATGTTCCGACGGACCCTGACCGCAAACCGAAACAGTGATGCCGCGTCGTTTCGCGGTCGTGATCACCTGTTCGATCGCCCGTAGGACGGCAGGATTACGTTCGTCAAACGTATCGGCGAAGCGCTCAGAGTCTCGGTCGATTCCGAGCGTGAGCTGTGTGAGGTCGTTCGAGCCGATCGAGACGCCGTCAATTCCGCAATCGATGAATTCGTCCAGTAGCAGCACGTTGGACGGCACTTCGACCATCATCCAGAGCTGGAAGCCTCCAGGCTCGCCCGCATTGCGCTCAAGACCGTAGTCATCGACTTGCCGTGCGACCTGAGCCATCTCATCGGGCGTGCGGACGAATGGAATCATCAAGTGCAGGTTGGGATGATCTTCGCGGACTTGCTCAAGGGCGCGTAGTTCAAGTTCGAACAGATCCGGTTCACGGATGTATCTAGCCGCACCTCGGTAGCCAATCATCGGGTTTTCTTCGTTCGGCTCGTAGATGTCGCCGCCGGTGAGATTGGCATATTCGTTGGTCTTGAAGTCGGTTGCTCGATAGATCACCGGACGTGGATCGAACGCGGAAGCGATCTTGCGCATGCCCTCGGCCAGTCGCTGTACGTACTCGTCCTGGCGGCCGGTGTTGATGAAGTTGCGAGGGTGCTCGCCAAGTCGGGCAATGATGAACTCGGCACGCAGGAGGCCGACGCCGTCGACATCGCGCTCGGCGACGCGGTCGGCGATTTCGGGCTCGGCCAGATTGACGTAGAGCTTGGTTTCTGTGGCGATCGGTGCGTAGAGTTCTTCTTCGCGGTGTTGCCACCAATTGATCAGGTCGGTCTGGACGCCGTCATAGATCAACCCTGAGGCGCCGTCGACCGTGACCTCGCGGCCGTTGGTCAGCTTGGCTGCACCCGATGCTCCGACAACGCATGGGACGCCGAGCTCGCGGGAGATAATCGCGGCGTGACAGGTGCGGCCGCCTCGCTCGGTGATGATCGCGGCAGCGCGCTTCATCGCAGGTACGAAGTCGGGTGTGGTCATTTCGGCGACGAGCACGTCGCCTTCGCCAATGCTCGACGTTTCACGGGCGTCGAGGATGACCCGGATGCGACCGGTCGCGACCCCCGGGGATGCGGGTGAGCCGTTGAGAATCGGCGCCTCGGAGGGAGTTGGGGCAGGATTGGCGCCGTTAGTCTTGGTCTGCGGGGCGACTGTGGTGATCGGCCGGGTCTGCAGCAGGTAGAACTGACCATCGGCCCAGCCCCACTCGATGTCCTGCGGCGAGCCGTAGTGCGACTCGATGCGCTTGCCGATCGCACTCAGTTCAACAACCTGGTCGTCGGCCAATTTTGCTACTGAGCCGTCGTTCTCAGACAGCTCGACCCAAACGTTTGCCCCGTGCTCGGGATCGATCGTTCCATCTGCTGAGCGCACGAGTTTTCGGTCCTGGATGAGTATCTGCCGATCGAGGATGCGCTCAGTGGACTTCTCGACTTCGTAGTGGTCCGGCGAGACCAGGCCGCCGACGACTGCTTCGCCGAGTCCAAAGGCCGCTTCGATCACGATTCGATTGGTGTCGTTCGTGATCGGATCGACGGTAAACATGACGCCGGACGATTCCGACTGGACCATCCGCTGGACGGGCACCGCGAGGTCGACGTCGAGATGGCCCCAACCCGCCTGTTCGCGGTAGAAGATCGCGCGCGCTTCGAAAAGCGATGCCCAACAGCGTTGGACTGCCTCGACGACGTTGACTCCGCCCTCGATGTTGAGGAATGTTGCCTGCTGTCCGGCAAATGATGCCTCGGCCAGGTCTTCGGCAGTGGCTGAGCTACGCACCGCGACCGGCCCTTCACCGAGCTGGGCGTAGGCAGCGGTGATCTCCTGCTGCATGATGGCCGGCATTTCAGCCTGCTCGATGGCGTGGCGTACTGCTTCAGCCCTGGAGTTGAGCTGGTCGTCGTCGTTCACGTTCAGACCGGCAAGCAGCCGGCGCAGGGTGTGATCGAGACCGCTGTCCTCGATGAACTGGCGATAAGCGTGGGTGGTGACCACAAAGCCGGGCGGGACAGGGATGTTTGCCTGGGTCAGCTCACCCAGGTTTGCGCCTTTGCCGCCCACAAGAGGGACAGACTCTCGTCCGACTTGGGCGAACCAGACAATGTGCTGTGCGTCAGAGGTCATGTAGGTAGCCCGCGAGTGGTGGTTGGGACGTTCAGGGCTGGCTGACGCAGGATATCACCGCGTTAACGAAACGCAGATATCACCTACTATCACCAGCCCTGTTTACCGAGGAATCGAACATTACTCGACTGTCACGGTCTTGGCGAGATTGCGCGGCTGGTCAATATCGAGTCCGCGAGCCAGGGCGATGTGATAGGCGAGCAGCTGGATCACCGGTGTGAGCGAGAACGGCGTGAGCAGCGGCGGCGCCGGTGGAACACCGATGAAGTGGTCGACCAAGTCATTGAGTTCCTCATCGCCCTCGTCGCCGATGGCGATCACGGGCGCACGCCGAGCGCTGACCTGTTGGATGGCAGAGGTCATCTTGTCAAACAATGGTCCGCGAGGAGCCAGCGCGATTACGGGGAAGTCCTGGTCGAGCAGGGCGATTGGTCCATGCTTCATTTCGCCGGCAGCGTAGCCCTCGGCGTGGACATAGGAGATTTCCTTGCACTTCAGGGCAGCTTCCATCGCCAGCGGGTGCTCGATTCCTCGTCCGAGCACCAGGAAGTTCGCTGCCGAGCCGAAGCGCTGCGCGATTTCAGCACAACGCTCGCCGCGCTGTATGCCTCGGTCGACGAGGGAGGGGGCAGTCAATAGCTGTTCAAGGCGAGTTGACAGGTCGTCGTCGCTGAGGCGCCGCTGAACGCGACCGATTCGGCAGGCGAGCAGGTACAAGGCTGCCAGTGAACCTACGAACGTCTTGGTTGAGGCCACCCCGACCTCGGGACCACAGCGCATGATGATCGACGCGTCGGCCTGCCTCGTTGCTTCCGAGCCTTCAACGTTTGTGATCACGACCTGGGGCGCGCCCCAACGATCGCGGACATGGTTCATCGCGCCGAGCGTGTCGATGGTTTCGCCAGATTGCGTCACTGCGACCACGAGCGTTGAGTGACCAAGCAGCGGCGCGCGGAAGCGGAACTCCGAGGCGTTCTCGAAATCGGCAGGAATGCCGGCGATCTGTTCCATCCACCATCGGCCGATCATCGCTGCGTGGAGCGAAGTGCCCATGCCAATGACGAGGACGCGATCAATGGACCGGAGCGCTTCGTCGGAAATGTTGAGATCGTCCGACAATGCACTGGCCGGGTCGAGGCGGGCACGTCCGCGAATCGTGTCGGAGAGCGCGCGCGGTTGCTCATGGATTTCCTTGAGCATGAAGTGTCGATACGGACCCCGGGCTATTGCGACGGGATCGAGGTCAACTTGTCTCGGTTCGGGGCGAATGCTCGGTTGGTTGGATCGCTTGACCATGAGATCGTCGGCCGTGATCGTTGCGATGTCTCCGTCCTCGAGGTGATAGACCGTTGCGGTGTGTGGGAGCAGCGCCGGAAGATCGCTGGCGATGAACATCTCGCCCTCGCCGAAGCCGACGACGATGCCCCCGGCTGAACCTGTTCGAGCCGCATAGATGCGTCCCGGATCTTTGCGGTGTACCGCTGCGATCGCATTTGCTCCGTTCAGACGACCGATTGCATATGCGAGCGCGGCTTCAAACGAGCGTCCCTTGGCGAGTTCCCGTGAAATCAATTCTGGGATGACCTCGGTGTCGGTGTCTGATTGCCAGGTGCGGCCTTCAGTATTGAGCGTTTCCAGCAGTTCGGCCTTGAGTTCTCGGTAGTTTTCGACAATGCCGTTCTGCACCACGACCACATCTCCGGACGAGGAGGCGTGCGGATGTGCGTTGCGGTCGGATGGTTCACCATGGGTCGCCCAGCGCGTGTGCCCAATGCCGGCTGCACCCTCCGGCATCTCGGTGATGGCCGCTTGCAGATCACGGAGTTTGCCTTGCCGCTTGAGTACGGCGAGTGCTCCGTCACGGTCAACGACGGCGATGCCTGATGAGTCGTAGCCGCGGTACTCGAGTCGCTGCAAACCCTCAAGCAGAATTGGGCCGGCCGCCTGATGGCCGATGTAACCAACGATGCCACACATGAGAATGCCCTGCGTCTACCCCGCCACAGGAGTCGTCCAGCTACGACCGTTGGAACGCTGATTCGGCTGCGGTTGCCTGCGAGCCGATTCAGAGCTGTCGACGCCTTCAGCTATCGACTGTAGAAGCTCTGAGAGCGTGTAGACGAATGAAATGGGTCGATTGAGTTGCGATTCCAACTGATCTGGAGTGAGATCATCGAGGAATTTGGCGCCGAAGTAGTCGAGCGACGCTCGCGGCAGAAACACGTGCTCTGGCAGGTCGCGTGTGGACAGCGCTGACAGGTAGTCGCGGCCGGGAATCAGTCCACTGACATTGACTCGCGATCCGAACAGCGTGTTGGTGATCGGCACGATGGTGAACTCAACCCCTGTCAGTTCGGCGGCCTCATCGCAGAGGGCCTGCATCGTCGGCGCGATGAGCGTCCCACAGGCGATGAGCGCTGAAGTTTCGGGAACGGCAAGCCGACCCTCCTGGATCTTTCGCTTCGTCTTTCGCCAGTCGTCGACGAGCGTTCGGGTCATGCCGATGCCGTTTTCCCACTGCGGGAATCCGTCGTAGCGTGTGGCCGAAGGAATCTGCGCCTCAGCGGTGAGATAGAACTCGTCGCTGGGGAAGACCACTGATTGTCCGCGTTCAGCGCGGGCTGCTCGTTGCCAGCGACGCAGTTGCTTGACGACTCGCTGTGCCTCCGCCGGACTGTGAGCGCGCATGCCGTCGTCGCCGATGCGTTGCTCACCCTCGAGCGATGAGCCAACTGGCACGACTCCGATCGATGTGACATTGTCCTGACGCAGCAGATCGCCAACGGTCTGGTCCAGGGCGTCGCCGTCGTTCACGCCGGGGCAGAGCACGACCTGTGTGTGCGCCTCGATTCGCATGTCGGCCAGGCGGCGTAGCTGCTCAAGGATGTCGGGAGCGGTCCGGTTTCCGAGCAGTTGTCGGCGCAGATTCAGATCGGTCGCGTGAACGCTGACGTGCATCGGGCTCAGTCGTTGCTCTTCGAGACGAACCCAGTCGTCGTCGGAGAGGTTTGTCAGGGTGACGAAGTTGCCGTGCAGAAACGAGAGGCGGTAGTCATCGTCCTTGATGTACAACGGCTTGCGCAAGCCCTTGGGCAGTCCCTTGAGAAAGCAAAAGAAGCATTTGTTGTTGCAGATGCGGGTGCCGTCGAAGGCGTCGTCCTCGAACTCAATGCCGATCGGTTCATCGATTGGTTTCTCGAACTTGACCAGCCCAACTTCGCCCTGATGGACCACTTCGAGCTCAACAATGTCGTCAGTGGTCTGGAAGCGATAGTCGACGGGATCACGAATCGGCTGCCCGTTGACGGCGAGCACCTGATCGCCCGGTTGCAGTCCCGCCTCTGCTGCAAGCGAGTCTGGATCTATTACGCTGATCGCGCCGGCAGGCACAGAGGAGCGGCGCTTGCTTGT
Source organism: Dehalococcoidia bacterium (assembly GCA_964291515.2). Lineage (GTDB taxonomy): Bacteria > Chloroflexota > Dehalococcoidia > Bin125 > Bin125 > Bin125. Next base: position 1,145,180 of record OZ219805.1, on the reverse strand, counting down.
CATCAGGAAAAATGCCGAACCGTTGAGGGTCGCTGTTAGACGGTGGCGGACGCCACTTCGTCAATCTCTTCGATTCTCTTGACAACCGCGTCGATTGAGAAGTCCGGAGTTGAGGCTCCTGCAGTCACGCCAATGTCGTCGTGCCCGATAAACCATTCCGGTTTCAGTTCGCCCGACGTTTCGACGTGATAGGTCTCAACCCCGTTTGCCCGCGAAAGTTCGGCCAGGTGCCGGGTGTTAGCGGAGTTGTGTCCACCGACGACGATCATGAGATCGACATCCTGAGTCAGGTCGCGGGTCGCAGCCTGTTGCGATGTCGTGGCGTTGCACAGGACGTTCACGACGCGAATCTCAGTGATCTGGTCGATCCTCGCCCGCATGAGGTTGGCGACGAACATGGCAAAGCGTTCGGGGGTGTGCGTGGTCTGCGAGATCACGCCGATCTTGGCGGGCAGATAGTCCGGAAGATCGTCGAGGGTCTCATTCTTGATCACGATGCCTCGCCCTCGGCACCAACCAAGGACGCCTTTGACCTCAGGGTGGGTTGGATCTCCGAAGATCACAACGGTAAAGCCGCGCTCAGCCAGATTTCGGGCGGCTCGCTGCGAACGCGATACGAACTGGCAGGTGGTATCGATGACCTTGAGGCCGCGAGCCTCGATGTCTCGCACGACGGTTTCACCGACGCCGTGTGCGGTGATCGCCACGGTCTCAGTTTCAACTTCGTCGGCCGTTCGGTCGTTCTTGACCATGATGCCGGTCTCTTCGAGCTGGGCGACGACTTGAGGATTGTGGACGACCTGGCCTAGCGTCGTGACCCTGGTGCCGTTTGCGGCAGCCTCTTGCATCATGTCGACGGCACGACGAACGCCGAAGCAGAATCCCATGTCGCTGGCGCGGTGAATCTTCATGCTACGGCTCCTGGTCTGTTCGTACGGGACCGGTCGGCACTCGCTTCTGGCTCGGCGACGGTGTCGTCGACCAAGTGGGCATACACGCCACGATACGCGGGGGGTAGCTCTTCGGCAATGGCCCGCATGATTGTGGTATGCGCTTCATCGATGTCGGCGCGGGTCACGCGTCGCCCCTTGGGTTTGACCACGAAGGGATGCGACGCGGTCATCCGTACCTGGGTTCGTGCAAACAAGGCTCGCCAGCCCGCCCGCATTCGCTCGGAGCCGGTGATTCCAACTGCCACGACGGGCGCCTGCGTTCTCAGGGCCAGCAAGGCGGTGCCCGAGTGTGCCTCGATCAGGGAGGCGTTCTCGGATCGATGTCCTTCAGGGAACATCCCAACAACCGCTCCGTCTCTGAGTAGACGCTCGGCCTCGCGGATTGCCAGGCGGTCGCCAGCTCCGCGACGAACCGGGAATGCGCCAGACAGCGCGAACAGATAACCAATGACTGGCGCTTTCTGAAAGAGTTCCACCTTGGCCATGTATCGGGGCGAACGCGGATAAATGGCCGATGCCATCATCGCAGGGTCGGCAGATGAGACGTGGTTGGAGGCGATGATCACGCCGGTCTTGGGAATACGGTCAAAATTGACCCACTCACAGCGGACAATGCGCATGAATGCGAATCGCGCGAAGAATCCAGCCACGAGAAACCAGACGCGCGACGCGTTAGGCATGCCGTGCATGCCGATGTCGGACAGCGCCTTATATTCGCCAAAGATCATGCGCGTGAGTTGACGAGTTGTCCAGCGATAGATGCGTCCGCGCATAGCTCATCCCTGCCTAGCCGACGTGGTGTCGGGAACCTGAGCCAGGGTTGGGATTCTCTCGCGAATGATTGCCTCAGCAGCGTCAATCGCCTGCTCGAGTGTGAGACTTGAGGTGTCGAGAGTGATCGCATCTGGGGACGCAATGAGCGGTGAGGTCTCGCGGCTGCGGTCGCGTGCGTCTCGCCGCTGTGTGGCTTTGAGCACGGTCGCTTCGTCAGTGCCCCCATTTTGTTCGGCCGCGCGACGCCTGGCCCGTACCTCTTCGCTGGCGTCGAGAAAGATCTTGACCGGCGCATCTGGCAGCACCACGGTTCCAATATCGCGGCCAACCACGATCATGCAGCCATCAGTCGCCTGATCCTGTTGAATCTCCACCATCAGGACCCGAACACCAGCAATAGCGGCGACTGTTGGCACTCCCGACTCGACAGCGGATTCACGCAGATGCGGTGTGGCATTGACGTTGTCAACGTACACATCGAGGTCCGGAGCATCGCTCTCAGCGCTTGGTACCAGGCGAAAGTCTGACTTCCTGATCAAGTCAGTCACCGTCTCTTCTTCATCGAGATGAACCCCATGCTGCTGAGTCTGCCAGGTGGCTGCGCGATACATGATGCCGGTGTCGAATAGGCGCCAGCCTAATCTGGTCGCGAGGGCGCGACCGACCACTGTCTTGCCTGACGCGACGGGGCCATCGATGGCAACCACCTGGTGTTTGCAATCGGCAACGGACGCTTGTTCCATACGGGAATAGTAGTGGCGAGCGAGCTAGCGCTCAGCTTCGGCGGAGTCATCAACGAGCCCGGCGGCTCGGCGCAGCAGCCGAATCTCGCGCCTGCTTAGCGGTCGCACAACCCCTTCGGGCAGGTCCTGCAGTAGTAGCGGACCGAATCGAACACGCTGCAATGTCACGACGGGATGCCCGATGGCGTCGCACAGCCGTCGGACCTCGCGTTTGCGTCCGGTGTGCAGCGTCAGTGTCATCCATGATGTCGTACGACGATCGCGCAGGCGCCGGCCGACTCGTCGGGAACGAGCCGGCTTGGCTTGCAACATTTCTCCGTCGTCATCGACACCGTTGAAGACGCGGTCGAGCTCATTGTCCGTCGGAGTTCCAATCACTTCAGCCAAATAGACGCGCGGCACCTCGCGGGAGGGATGCAGGAGGCCTGTGACCAGTGGACCGTCGTTGGTCAGCAGGATCAGTCCCTCGCTGTCCAGGTCGAGTCGACCGACCGGGACACAGCGCGGCGAGTCAGCGGGCAGCAAGTCGATGACGGTTCGTCGCCCTCGGTCGTCACGCGCGCTGGAGAGCACTCCGCGAGGCTTGTTCAGTGCGTAATAGCGCAGTGGCTCCGACTCCGGCAACGGCCGCCCATCGAGAGTGATTGCTTGCGTCCGGGGGTTGACGCGCAGGGAGAGGTCTGTGGCGACCTGACCGTCAACGGTGACTCGCCGTTCGCGGACCAGCGTTTCCGCGCCGCGCCGTGATGCGACTCCACTGCGGGCAATGGCGACGGAAATGCGAAGGTTGTCGGAGTCGATCACTGTTCGGGATTCTCGTCGTCTCGTTCGAGATCCTGCTCGATGAGCGGATCATCACTAGTGCCGGTGTAGGTCACACTATCCGTGCTCGGATCAGTCGGTTCGATCTCCGGACGCCATCGGCGCACGAGCAGGGTCGCAATCACTCCGATCAGGGCGAAACTTACGATCATCCAGGCATTAGTTCCGCCGTGCTGCGAAGCCGCAACAATCGGGAGGCGCTCTAGTTCTGTGACTTCCGGTTTCGGAGAAGCCGTACGGAAGGCGTCCCCAATCAGCGGAGTGACCTTGTCGGAGCCAGGTGTGGGTTCCGCAGTTATGACCCATCTCTCGGGATCGAGGGCGATCGACAGGCCACGGTCGGGCGCTGGCAGTTGATCGTCGCCGTAGCGAATCTGATGGACGACGTTGCCCTGCGGATCGATGACTGCGATGGTGTCGGCATCGTTGTTGAGGCCGTTACCGATGCGGTTGACAACAAGGACGGGACCTGACAGATCGAGCGCTGCCGTCGAGATCACGAGGCGTGCGTTCGCTGGAATCGTGCCCACCAGTGGCGACGCTCGTACTGTGTCCCCCAGGCTCCAGCCAGTGAGATCGATTGGTTGATCGCCAGGGTTGTACAGCTCGACCCATTCAGGTTGACCTGTCAGAGGGGCGGGCATGACTTCTGTGATTCTCAGAGGCGCTCTCTCGTGAGCGACATCTGCGTTCGGTTGGGCAGGAGCAGGCGCGACTGTTGGCTCGTCAGTTGAGGAGGACGACGGCGTCGAGACAGGAGTAGATTCCTGTGCGGAGTGCGGGAGGGTCGGCGCCTGAGCAGTAGAGCTCAGAGTTCCGGCCGACGGTGGAGCGACAATCGCAGCTCTGCCGGGCGAACTCACGTGAACAGATTCGTCCGCCTTGGGCGATTTGACCGAACTGTGCGTGCGATCGTCGCCCCAGCTCACGGCGCTGACGACGTTGCCCTGCGCGTCAATCAAACGCAACTGGTCGCCGGCGTTCGCCAGTCCGTTGCCGATGCGGCCATCCTCGATTGTGGCCGATATCGCCGGAACAGCTTCGCTAGAACCACCGACAACAACGGATGATCTGGGCGGAATGATCAGTTCACCGAGCGGGTCCGATGCCGTGTTGTCAGCGATGGTCCAGCCGCTGAGCGAAACCGGCTGATCGGTCGAGTTGGTGATCTCGAACCATTCGAACGCAGGATCGTTGCGGCCTTGACCGGCCGTCGGATGCACCTCACTAATCCAGACACCAGCCTGCTCGGACTCCTGATCGGCGGTGCTCGGGAGTTGCGGGCGCTCGATGTCCTGAGACGCGTCAGCCACTCGTGCGTCAGATCGTCGCGGGACGGCCCCGATGATCAGACGATTTCCAAGATCAATGGTCTGGAACCAGGGGATTCGAGGATGAACGCGAGCCAGGGGACTGAAGCGCAGCGGCTCACCTGGAGGGGGCACAGATTGTCGGTGGAATGTGTTGTCGTCACCCCAACTCGCGGTCGCCAGCCAATTGCCGTGCTGGTCTCGCAGGACCAGATGACCTCCCCGTCGAGACAAGCCTGCTCCGAGCTTGCCATCCGGCTCGGTGACTTCGAATGACTCGTCGGGCAGAATCCGAACCGAACGAAGCTTGACCAGGGAATTGCCCACGGTGAGGGACCAGTTCACGGTCAAGAGCGGCTTGTCCGAGATGTTCTTGATGGTGATCGACTCCGCTTCTCCGACCGGCGGATCGATTTGTGCCATGGTGATTCTCATGGTGGTATCGGGCAGGGCATGGCGGTGTCGCTCCGGTTCCGCGCTGATCGCCTCTCCCACGGTCCAGGGAGTCAATGAGTCGGACAGCGTTTGACCGCCGGTCGGAGTTCGAATGATCGACTGTCGCGGATTGGGTGGGTCGATGGCCCTGGGCGTTCGGACCGATCCCCAGCTCACTGCGTCGTAACGGACACCGAATGGATTGACCAGCGCTACCCGGTCGCCGGTATTGCGCAGGCCTGTTCCGATGTTGGCAGACTCAAGGATGACCAGAGATCGGCCAGCAGGCACTGCGACGTCTGCGTTGCTTCCAACGACCAAGACGGCTCCTCCAGGCTCAATCTCGAAGTCCGGCAGCCGAGCGATGGCCTGAGAATCCTCGATCGTCCAGCCTTCGAGACTGACCGGGTATTGCTCGAGGTTGTGTATCTCGACCCACTCGTTGGAGTCTGTGAAGGATTCACTGGCGACGACGCTGGGGTGGACCTCAGAGATGACCAGTCGCGGGTCGTGCGACGCCTTTGCCGAACCTCCGAGGTTCGCGAAAGAGAACAGGAGAGTGGTGATGGCAAGCGCAGCTACAAGTTCAGGAAGCAATCGTAACGCGGCGTCGAACCGTGGTGTGCTCTTCAACGAGAATCGTCTGCGTGTGCTGCGGTGTCGGTGAGATGATTTGGCGAGCCTTGTCGGCCAGCGCAGGTGCAGCATAGCGAGTCGTGAACTCAGCGACCGCCGCAGCGGCGATCAGGCCTGCGGCGCTGCGCAGCGCAGGGATGAATGGGGCCAGATCCTCGCGGATCGCAGGCAACAGCGCAGAAGGACGCGGCTCAATGATTGTGGGTGTGAGCACTCGCGTCTCTCGGTCAGTCATGATCAGATCATATAGATAATGGCCTAAGCGCGTATACAGTTTGCCCCCATCCTCCACACGGACGGTGACTTTACATAACTGCGGCAAGTCACGGACGTTGTCGCAACATTTCTGCTTCGACCGCAGCGGAGATGTCCGAGCCTGTGCCGATTTCGCCGTCAGAAAGCGTTGCGGCGTCGAGCGATGACTGTCCCGACGCGATTGCCCGGAGCGACTGGAGAATGAACGTCGGTTCGCGACTGGCGCCGGCTTCGCGAATGGCGTGGAACAGCGGCGTTTCCAGCTTGGCGTCCGAGCCAAGCTCGGCCCACAGCTCGTCGAACCCTGGACCTCGAATCGGATACTGAGCCCATGTGACTATTGGTCCCCGGTCGAGCTCAGTCGTGACTCGCTGGAGCACCATGCCTGAGGATTCGGCCTGTTGGGCGATGAGCTGATGAATGACTTGTTGCCAGGTGCCAATCGGTCCGTCGGGCAGCGCAGGATGCAGATTGAGGCAAGGCAGATGATCGCAGATCACGTCGGTGATCACCATCATGTAACCGGCGAGCATGGCAACATCGGGAGAAAACCCAATGATCTGCTCATAGAGATGCTGGTCGAAGTCGCGTCTCCAAGGAGCCAGGCCCTTGACCGGATCAGAGATCTGGCCGCCGACCGCCCTGCGCCATTCGCCGGAGCTCTCGGCGATCAGCGGAATGCCTGCTTGCCTCGCATCGTTCAGAAACGCGTCTGTGTTGGCAGATTGCCCGGGTGCTCGATTGCAGACGACGCAGACGATTTCAGCGTCGAGTTCGCCGGTGCCGATGGCATCGAGCGTAGCGTTGAGTAACTTGCGCGAGCTCTGGCCCTTGGCAGTAGCGAACCAGGCGATGCGGAGTGTCATTGCAGCAGGTCAGGAATCGTTGCGCAGCGTGTCGATTCGCAGTTCTGCCTCTGTAAGCAGCTTCTGGGCTCGCTCGCTGAGCGCGACCCCGCGTTCGTAGGCGTCTACGGCCTGGTCAAGTGGCAGCCCGCCCTCCTCCAACTCAGAGAGCACTTGCTCTAGCGCCTCAACGGTCTCTTCATAGGAGCGTTCCGGTTCATCAGTCATTCATTCACTCCTCGCGGGCGTGCCGTATGGCGTGAGTCCTGGCGTCGATATTGCCGTCGGCGAATTGGATGGCAATCTGCTGATCTGCTCTCAACTGCTTTGCTGACGTGACCACTGTTCCATCGGCGTCGGAGACGATTGCGTATCCGCGTGCAAGAGTTCCACGCGGGTTGAGTGCGTTCAGTCGCGAGGAAGCGGCACGTTGATGCGCCTGCAGCAAGGCGAGCTGTCGATTGACCGCCTGCTCAAGGTCCTCGCGCCGCCGGTTGACTTCGATGCGCATTGTCGGAGGATGCGGGACGGCTCGTTCCAGCCGGTCGCGGTTGAGCGATGTGTCCTGTGCGATCCGAACGAAGCGGCTGTCAATCACCTGGTCGGCTGCCTGGCGGAGTCCGGCAATGCGGGCGGCTTCTTCTGCTCTGTCCGGCACGGCGATCTCGGCCGCGGCTGATGGAGTCGGCGCTCGACGATCGGCAACGTGGTCGGCGATGCTGACGTCCGTCTCGTGACCGACAGCCGAGATGACCGGGATGTCGCTGGCGAAGATTGCTCGGGCGACGGGTTCTTCGTTGTAAGCCCAGAGATCTTCAGGCGATCCCCCACCTCGTGCGACGATAATCACTTCAGGTGCGTCGACAGTGAGGAGGTTGAGGCGCTCAATGGCCAAGAAAATCGATTGTGCGGCTCCTACTCCTTGTGTCAGACAGGGCGACAAGGTCAAGGCGGTGAGAGGCCATCTTCGTGCGACGACCTGCTGGATGTCATGCCACACGGCGCCGCTGGGAGAAGTCACGACTCCGATTCTGCTTGGAAATGTCGGCAGGGGTCGTTTGCGCTCAGGATTGAAGAGGCCTTCGGCATCGAGGTTGCGAAAGAGGCGCTCAAACTCGGCTTGAAGGACGCCCTCACCGATGGGTCGCAGATCGTCGACGATGATTTGCAGCGAGCCACGGGCGAGGTAGAGGTCGGCGCTGCCGTGCACGAGCACCTGGTCGCCCTGTTGGACGGCGACTCCTCGGTTTTCGCGGCGGAAGAACACGCAGCCCAGCGCAGCGTCGGTCTTGGCATCGGCGAGGTCGAAGTAGTAGTGCCCCGCTCCGGACCGGTTGAAGCTACGGACTTCACCCTCGATCCATACATCGGTGAGTTGCGGGTCGGACTTGAGTTGTGACCGGATGTGGCGGGCGACTTCGCCGACCGCTCGGGACTGCGGGGAGGGCGCGGCAACCGGAGTTGGCTGCTCCCAATCGATGCGCCGCTGTTGGGCGCGTCGGGCGTTGTAGCCGGTTGGCGGACGTTTGGGCATTGGCTGTGTTTGGCCGGGCTTCCTCGGCCCTCGCCCTCTCTCAGCAGGAGAGGGGATAGGTTCTCCTCAGGCGCGCTCGAGGTACTGACCGCTGCGGGTGTCGACCTTAACGGTGTCGCCAGGGCCGATGAATAGCGGCACATTGACGGTCAGACCGGTTTCGAGCTTGGCCGGCTTGGTCGCTCCGGTGGCTGTGTCGCCCTTGACGCCGGGATCGGATTCCTCGACCACTAGCGGCACGGCCGCTGGCAGCTCGACCGCGACCGGACTCTCGCCCACAATCAGCACTTCCGCTTCGGCATTTTCGGCCAGATAGTTGACCGCGTCGCCGACAATATCGAGCGAAAGCGGCTGCTGCTCGTACGTCTCGGTGTTCATGAAGTAGAGCAGATCGTCCTCGCGGTAGAGGTATTGCATCGTGTGATGCTCGGTGCGGATCCGGCGGAACTTGGTGCCAGCCTGGAACGTGCGCTCGATCGTGTGGCCGCCGCGAATGTCGCGCAGCTTCAGTCGTGCCTGGGCTGAGCCCCGGCCTACCTTGATGTGTTCCCAATCGACAATCTGGTAGTCGTTGCCGTCGAGTTCGATCACGAAGCCGCGCTTGAGGTCGCCGGTGGAGATCATCGTCTGCCTGTCAGTTGAGTTCGGTGGTCGTTGGGGTTGTTCGCGAGTGTTCGACTATTGAAGTGTGGTACCAGCAGGTTACGCGAGCATGCGCAGCTTGGGCGTGCCGGTGAACGAGTGGAAGCCGTCCTCGCCGAGCAGACCCATGTCTTCGATCCGGACGCCGCCCCACTCCGGCAGGTAGATGCCCGGCTCGATGGTGATGACCATGCCGGCTTCGAGGGTGTCTGTTGAGGTCGTGCCCAAATGGGGGTTCTCGTGAATCTGGAGGCCGACGCCGTGTCCGAGTCCGTGGCCGAACTGGTCGGCGTAGCCGGCATCGCTGATCACCTGTCGGGCGAGTTGGTCGGCGTCCTTGCCGGTCATGCCTGGCTCAACCATCTCGGCGGCGGTCTCGTGGGCGGCCAGGACGATGTCGTAGATCTTTGGGAACGTCTCGTCGTGGTCCCCGAGGACGATCGTGCGGGTCATGTCGGCGCAGTAGCCGTTGAATCGAGCGCCCATGTCAATCACGACGGGTGCTCCCGCGTGAATTGCTTCATCGCGAGGTCGAGCATGTGGTCGTGCACCCCACGGGCCGGCGGCGACGATTGACTCGAACGCCATGCTGTCGGCGCCGTGTGATCGAGCGTACTGTTCGATTTCCCACGAGACCTGCTGCTCGGTCCAGCCCGGCTCGATGGTCTGCCTGGCGTGCTGAAATGCGTCGTCGGTGAGTTTGACTGCCTGGTTGAGCAGCGCGAGCTCCGGTTCATCCTTGATCGCTCGTACGGATTCGACAACTTTGTCAGTCTGGACAAGCGCCGGTCGCTGGCTGGCAGGCAGTTTGGCGTTGGTGTCACGCAGTTGTTTGTGCGCTGCCACTGTGACGTCGCTCGACTCGAAGCCAAGCCGTCCTCGACCTAGTGGTTTCGCCAGTTCGCCCCACCACTTCTCGAATCCGTCTTTCATGTTGACGACTTCAAACTCGGGCGATTCGTGGGCCGCTTGATCGAGGTAACGGAAATCGGTGGCTATTGTTGGTGGAGTGGCATCATCGACCGGGATCAGCAGCCAACCGTTGGATCCGGTGAACCCAGAGGCGTAGCGCCGATTGACGGAGTTCGTCACCAGCAGCGCATCGACGTTTGCTTGCTGCAAGCGCTCGCGGATTCGATCGAGACGGGAGGCGGTCACGCTCAGGAGTCGGGTTCGCTGGCGGCGCTTGGGCTAGAAGTGCTGCGCCCGTGTCGTTCTTGCAGCATGGGTACCAGGGCGTCGAGGGCGGCGAGGTAACCGCGCCAGCCGAGCCCTGCCACCACGCCATCCATGATTGGCGCGGTCACCAGATTGTGGCGGAAGTGCTCGCGCGCATGGACGTTGGATAGATGCACTTCCATCTTGCCGCCTGGAAATGCTTCGAGCGCGTCACGCAGCGAGTAGCCGTAGTGCGAGAGTGCTCCGGGATTGATGATCAATCCCTCAGCCGAGCGCTCCTGTTGGATAAAGTCGATGATCGCGCCCTCGTGGTTGGACTGGTACGGGCGAATCGTGACGCCCCACTCCTTGGCCCGCTTGCCGACCAGATCCTCGATATCGGCGAGCGTCTGCGTGCCATAAATCTCCGGCTGCCGCTGACCGAGGATGTTGAGGTTGGGTCCCGAAATGAGGAGGACTTTCATTGCTGGTCGTCTGCGTCCTGGCCGTGTCGTTCGCGGAGTAGGTCAGCGATTCCGTCGAGCGCATGCTCAACGGTGTCGCGGCGAGCGGCGTCGCTGACGTGCGTGTAAATCTGCGTCGTAGACACGGAAGCGTGTCCGAGCAATTCCTGGACCACACGAATATCGGCGCCTCCGTCGAGCATATGAGTGGCGAACGAGTGTCGCAACAAATGCGGATGCACGTCCTGGGGCAGTTGGGCCTGCTCGGCGTATCGACGGACGCTGAGTTGGACCGCTCGACTCGATAGTGAACCGCCGAATCTGTTGAGCCAGACCCAGTTCGCCGACTTCTCGGAGACGAGCGCAGGGCGCCCGTCATCGAGGTAGCGGCGCAGCCAGTGTCGCGCTGACTCACCCAACAATGCAACACGCTCCTTATCGCCCTTGCCTCTGACGATGAACGCGTTGTGATCGCCGTCGTAGTCGGAGAGGCGCAAGTTGGTCAGTTCGCTGATCCGCAGGCCGGCGCTGTAGAGCACCTCGAGCAAGGCGCGGTCGCGCATCCCGGCAGCCGAGGAGATGTCGGGGGCTTCAAGCAGAGCGTCGATTTGCGCTGTGCTCAGGACAGACGGCAGGTATGAGGTCGCTTTGGGCGTTGAGGCCAGCACCAGCGGGTCGCGTTCAATCTCGTCTCGATGATTGAGGTGGCGGGTGAAGGTTCGAATCGTCGAGGCGCGACGTCGGACTGAAGCCTCTGCCATGCCATCGCCCTGCAAGCCCGCCAGGTACTGGCGGTAGTCGGCTCGGCTGAGCTCCTCCAGGCCGACACTGGATTGCTCTAGCCAACTCAGGAAGTGTGAGATGTCCGAGCGGTAGTTGCGGATCGTGTGTTGGGAGAGGCCTCGACCGTTCTTGAGCAGGGACAGGTAGCGGTCGAGTGCGGCACGGTGACGTGGTGAGAGCTCGATCGTTGGCACGAAGTCACTGTAGGACAGCCAGCGAGGTCCTATCGGCGTCCACCTCGTCGTGCTCCGCCTCTGCGTTGACCGCGTCGCGTCGCTTTCGGTTCGGCCAGCAGCGATAACGCGCGGTCCAACTCGATCGTCTCCAGATCGTCATCGTCCTTGAGGTTGCGCCGCTCGTCGCCGCATTGCACGTAGGGTCCCCAGCGACCGGGACGGACGGTGACCTCTTCGCCGGAGTCCGGGTGGGAACCGAGTGCCTTGGGCCAGCGCAGCCAGTCAATCGCGTGCTCAAGGTTGACCTCAGGCAGCTCCATGTCCTTGGGCACCGAGGCCCGACGGGGTTTCGGTTGACCGCGTTTCGGTCGGCCGGCCGTCTCGCCGACCTGGACGAATGGGCCAAAGCGTCCGTTGAGCAACCAGACGTCGTCGTTGTAATCGGGGTGATGTCCCAACCGGCGCGGAAGCTGGAGCGTCGTCTCGATCAGCTCGTCTGCTTGAGTCAGCGTGAGGTCGGCCGGCGCGAGATCTGGCGGAAGCGGAGCAGTGCGCATGCTGTCGCCGACGCCTCGGCGCAGGAACGACGATCCGCCGCGAATTCGCACCTGGATGTCGTCGGGACCGACGTGCTCGTCGCCGTCAAGGTCGAGCGCTAGTCCATCTTCGGTCAGGTTGAGCGCCCAGAATGGGATGGTGTCGATCTTCTCGGCCACGCGTCCCTTGAGTCCGGTCTCGGCTTCGTCGGCGCCGAAGTAGAAGGCGTGCAGGTGTTCTTCGGCGCGTGTCTCACCGCGGGCGATCTGGTCGAGGCTTTCCTCCATGTCGGCAGTGAACTCGGCATTGACGAGATCGGAGAAATGTTGCGTGAGCAAGTCGGTCACGCCGAAGCCGAGGAATGTAGGGATCAAGGTGCGTCCGCTGCGGCTGACGTAGTTGCGGTCGGTGAGTGTCTTAATGATCGCGGCGTAGGTGCTGGGTCTGCCCAGGCCGTCGTCTTCGAGCTTCTTGACGAGCGAAGCCTCGGTGTATCGAGGAGGCGGCTGTGACTCGCTGCGTTTCGGTTCGAAGTTCAGGAGTCGTGCGTTCTCGCCCTCGGCCACGTCCGGCAGCAACTGCTGACCGTCACCGCGAGGCGGCAGGACCTCGTACCAACCAGGGAACAGCACGACCTGCCCATTGGCGATCATGATCGCTGGGTCGTCATTGGGGCGATCAGGCAGGTTGGCCTGTAGCTCGATGCGAGTCCGCTCGACGCGCGCGTCCGCCATCTGAGAAGCGAGCGCCCGACGCCAGATCAGGTCGTACAGGGCAAAGTCGTCGCCGTCGAGCGTCGCACGCAATGACTCTGGTGTCCGTGCGATGTCGGTCGGACGAATTGCTTCGTGCGCTTCCTGCGCGTTGCGCGAGCGCGTCTTGTACGTGCGGAACTGGTGGTAGTCGTCTCCGTATGTGGTCTTGATGTAATCGGCCGATTGGGCCAGTGCCTGGTCGGACAGCGTGACGGAGTCGGTGCGCATGTACGTGATCAGACCTACACGCTCGCGCCCCAGATCGACACCCTGGTACAACCGCTGAGCTGCCGCCATGGCGCGACCCGCGCCCATGCCAAGCCGATTCGATGCAGCCTGTTGCATCGTCGATGTCGTGAACGGCGGCGCCGGACGCATCCGAGCCTGGGTCTTGTTGATTGTGGACACGACCCAATCGGCGTCGCTCACGGCTGGTCGCAGATCTTCGAGTGTTGCTTCCGTTTCCCAGCGTTTGTCGGTTGCGGAAAGCTGTCCGGTGGCCGGATCGAAGTCGGAAGTCTGGCTGGCGAGTTCTACTCCGCCCAGCGAGAGCAGACGCGCGCTGAGCTGGCTTTCACCAATGGCGAAGTCTGCGTTCGCTCCCCAGTATTCGGCAGTGACAAATGCCATGCGTTCGCGTTCGCGGTCGACGAGGAACTTCAGCGCGACGCTCTGCACGCGTCCGGCCGATGTGCCCTGTCCGAGTTTGCGCCACAAGACTGGGCTGAGCGAGTAGCCGTAGAGCCGGTCGACAATACGGCGGGATTCCTGGGCCTCAACCAGGTGCTCGTCGATTTCACGCGGCGACTCGATCGCCTGCTCGATGGCACTGGGAGTGATCTCATGGAACACGATTCGTTCGTAGGGCACTTTCGGCTTCAGGACCTCGACGAGGTGCCAGCCAATCGACTCACCTTCGCGGTCTTCATCCGTGGCGAGTAGGACGCGGTCGGCTTGCTTGAGTTCCTTGCGCAAGCGGGTGACGTGTTTCTTCGACTCACTGGGCACGATGTAATAGGGCTCGAAACCGTGATCGACATCTACGGCGAAGTCGGCCCACGGTAGCCCTTTGATCTTTGCCGGTCGCTCCGCTGCCCGTCGAGGCAGATCGCGAATGTGACCGAAGCACGCGCTGACGACGTAGTCGTCGTCGAGGAATCGCGAGATCGTTTCGGCCTTGGCGCCCGACTCGACAATGACGAGCGTCTTCTTGCCACGGGAGCCGGCGTTGTCAGCGTCGGGCATAGGTCATCGGTCCTACTTGGTGAATCAGGCCTTTGAGTTCTAGGGTCGCCATCGCAGCGGCGGTTTCGTGCACAGGCTGCTGGAGGATGCGGGACAGTTCATCGACGTGGATCGCTTCGCTGCCGATGCGTTCAAGCAAGGCTGCCTCGACAGGATCTTCAGGGAGTTGTTCCACCAATTCCGCCTGCCGCTCAATCGGTCCCAGGTTGAGCTCCTCGAGGATGTCCTGGGCACAAGTGACGAGCTTACCCAATCCCCGCTTGATGACGTTGTTGGCTCCGGTCGATTGTTCAGAAGTGATCGGACCCGGAACCGCAAAGACTTCTCGTCCCTGGTCGAGCGCAGAAGTGACGGTATGCCAGGTTCCTGACTTTTCGCCAGCCTCGGTGACCAGTGTGCCTAGCGTCATCCCTGCGATAATCCGGTTGCGGCGAGGAAAGTACCGGGCATCGGGCCGAGTGCCGAGCGGGTATTCGCTGAGCATCGCTCCGCCACTATCCAGGATCCTCGCGGCGAGCGGCTTGTGTTCAGGGGGATACACACGATCAAGTCCACAGGCGACGACCGCGATCGTACGGCCGCCGTGTTCGAGTGCGGTTTCGTGAGCGATACCGTCTACTCCACGCGCGAGCCCGGAGACGATGGTCAGGCCTGAACCGGCGAGGTCGCCGCTCAGTGCGCGCGTGACCTGCTGTCCGTAGGCCGTCGGCCTTCGAGTGCCAACGACCGCCAGCGACCACTCGTCGCGTTCGATCAGATCGCCGCGGACGTACAACAACGGAGGCGGATCGTGAATCTCTTTGAGCCGGCGCGGGTAGCGGTCATCCTCCGGCGTCAGTGCAATGATGCCTGCTTCCAACATGCGTGCGTAGGCGTCATGAGGGTCCAGCGTTGTTCGCGTCGATTCGATCTCGTTGGTCGTGCGCTCGTCGAGTCCAGCTTGTCGTAGCCGAGTTCGGTCGGCTCCCCAAGCCTCTTCGAGGCTGTCGAAATGACGTTCGAGGGCGCTCATTCGCGCCGGACCAACGCCCGTCACGTGCGAAAACGCGACCCGAAAGGGGACATCGCTGTCTGTCGGACTATCGGTTGGTTGGTTGAAATGAGGCACGGGCGCTCACGTTAGCGCGAGTTGGCCTAGCTGTCAGTAGCAGGCGCTGCGAGGCTTACAGCGCGCATTTGTACCACACGACGGCCATTCATGCGTTCGACAATGACCGACAGGCTGCCCAGCCGCACTTCATCGCCCACTTCCGGAATGCGGCCGAGTCGGTCGAAGACGAGCCCGGCGACGGTGTCATAGTCGGCTGCTTCGATGTGTCCGCCGAGCTGTTCCAGCGCTGCCAGTGGAGCTCGTCCATCGAGAATCAGGTCGCCGTCTTCCAGTCGGGCATCGTCGTCGTCGGCTCCGGCGGGATCGTATTCGTCGGCGATTTCGCCGACGATCTCTTCCAGGATGTCTTCGAGTGTGATCAATCCGGCGGTGCCGCCGTACTCGTCCAGGACAATCGCCATGTGTACACGCGAGCCTCGGAGATCGTGCAGGAGATCGTCGATCAGTTTGGACTCGGGCACGAGAATCGGTTCGCGTCCAATCTCGGCAATGGGACGATCACGGTCTTTGAGAATCTCGGCCAACAGGTCCTTTGCATAAGCAATGCCGATGATGTTGTCGATCGAGTCTTCGAAGATCGGAACGCGCGAGAATCCGTTCTCCAGGAGGAAGTTGGCTGCGTCGGTCAAGTTCGTGTCGGACGGCAACGCGGCGATGTCAGGACGGGGAGTCATCGCTTCGCGCACGACTCGGCCTCCAATCGTCATAATGCCCCGGATCATTTCGCGTTCATCGTCGGCGATGGTCTCGTTCTCCTGCTCGATCAGGACTTCGATGTCGGTTGGTTGGGGTGCAACTTCGGTGTGTCGGCGTCCCAGACCGGTAACCAACCGCGCCGGTGCTTCGAAGATCGCCGCCGGCACGAGGAACACGGCGTCGAGTAGGTCGATCGCTGGAACGAAGTTCATCGCAAAGCCTTCGGGCCAGGTTGCGGCAAGTCGTCTCGGCACCGAGTGAATCAGGGCGGCAACGACTGCCGAGACCAGGCCGGTAATGACCATCGATTCCCATTGAAAGCCAAATTCACGGACGACGATGTAGAAGATTGCGGTGAACCCACTTGCGATTGCGACGGTGCGACCGACAGCGAATGATCCGAGCGCGCGTTCGCGGTCGGCGGTGATTCTTGTCAGTCGGTTGGCACGTCTGCTGTCGGGCTGTCTGCTGGCTAACAGTCGGGCTCGGGAACGAGAGAGGGAAATGACGCCGGCTTCGGCGATCGCCTCGAGGGTCAGCAGCACGACGGCCAGGATCAGGATGACCAGGGCGATGATCGAGCTATCGCTCATGAGGCTGGCTCCGAGTCTCTCTGAGATCGGCGCGAAGGCGTCAGTCGAGCGGGATGGCCGACGGCAACGCCGTCGTCAGGGACATCCTTGGTCACGACTGCGCCTGCGCCCGTTCTGGCCCGCGCACCCACGACGACCGGAGCGACGAGCATCGTGTCGGAACCGATAAACGCATCCTCTCCGATCACCGTCTGGTGCTTGGACTCGCCATCGAAATTGCACGTAATCGCGCCGGCGCCGATATTCGCGCGCTGGCCAACATCGGCGTCGCCGAGGTAGCTGAAATGTCCGATCTGGACGCCCTCGCCGATTCGAGATTCCTTGAGTTCGGCATGTGTACCGATGTGGGCGCGAGACTCAATCGTGCAGCCGGGGCGGATCGTGGAGTAGGGGCCGACTTCGACTTCATCCCGCAAGATCGAGCCGCGGACGGTGCACGATTCCAAGATGCAGCCTTGGCCGATGGTCGAATCGCTTACGACTGCGTTTGGCCCGATTCTCGATCTGGTCGCAACCGTCGTGCGACCACGGATATGGCTGCCGGGCTCGATCACAGCGCCTGGTTCGATGATTGCCCGAGCGTCTATCCAAACAGCACGGCGATCGGGGATGTGTACGCCGCACTCGCTCAATCGGCCAATCACACGCTTGCGAATGACGTCTTCAGCGTCTGCAGCGTCGGCCGGCGTCTCAACGTTGAGTCGCACGCCGCCCAGATCGACCTCGATCGCGACTGCGCTCCCCCGCGCTAGGGCCGACGGAATCACATCTGTAGCGTAGGCTTCACCGTTTGCGTTCTCAACAATGTGTTCGATTTCAGGCCAGAAAAAGTCGCCGCTGAACAGATAGAAGCCCAGATTGACCTCGTCGAGGGCTCGCTCGTCGCTGGATGCGTCTCGCCATTCGACGATTCCTTTGAGACTGCCGTCTTGCCCGCGAAGGATTCTTCCCATCCGGGCTGGGTCGTTGACTCTGGCCGTAGCGAGCGCGGCATCAAACTCTCCAGCCTTGAGAAGGGGACGAACGTGGCTCGCCGTCAGCAAGGGGAGGTCGCCGTTGACGACAAGCACATGCGAGGTCTCGACATGCGGTCGGGCGGCAAGGGCGGCGTCGGCGGTACCTCGCGGTTCTTGCTGGATTGCGAATCGAAGGTCCGTGTTGCCGGCGTCATGTGCGAGGGCCTCACGAACCAGATCGCCGCGCTCGCCGGGTGGAACCACGGCCACCGCCTTGCTGATACCGGCGTCGCTGAGGGCGTGGATCACGTGGGAGGCCATGGCGCGACCGCAGATTGGGAAGGCCGGTTTGGGCACGTCGGAACGCAGGCGTTTGCCGAGACCAGCGGCAAGCACCACGGCAGTGATATGCGGAGATGATTCGGATTCTGGTGGATCGTCGTCGGAACTCAAGCGGGGCTCCGATTCAAGCGGGCCGGTGCAGTAACGCTAGGTAGGAAAATCACGGACTGTCAACTGCGCAGGCAACGAGCCGAACTTTCGTGACGGAATTCGGTCTGTCCCTGCCTATACTCGGAAATTGCAGCCTGCTCTCAGCGCGGGCCAGCCTCGGCGTGCGCATTTCAACTCTTGAGGTAGCCATTCAGCTATGGACGCACAGACGATTCGCCAGACGTTCACAGACTTCTTCGTTGGCCGCGACCACCTTGCAGTAGCGTCCGCGCCGTTAACGGCGCCTGGCGATCCTACGCTGCTCTTCACGAGTGCCGGCATGGTGCCGTTCAAGCCGTATTTTCTCGGTGAATCGCAACCGCCCCACCATCGCCTGACCTCGATCCAGAAGTGCTTCCGCACGACCGACATCGACGAGGTCGGTGACGCCTCACATCTGACGATGTTCGAGATGCTGGGCAACTTCTCGTTGGGCGATTACTTCAAAGCCGAGGCGCAGGCATGGGCCTGGGAGCTGGTCACCGATGTAATCGGCATTCCGGCCGAACGTCTCGTGGCCACAGTGTTTACCGACGACGACTACGCCTACGACCAGTGGAAGAAGATCGGCCTGCCCGACTCGAAGATCTATCGCTACGGCGAAGATCAAGGCAATTTCTGGGCTGCGGGACCGACGGGACCGTGCGGTCCCTGTTCCGAGTTGCACTACGACATGCGCCCCGGATACCGGGACGGGACCGGTCCGGCTGAAGCGGAAGAGAAGTGGCTTGAGATCTGGAATCTCGTCTTTATGCAGTGGACGCGATTCGACGATGGCACGCGCGAGGACCTACCTGCACAGAGCATCGACACCGGCGCCGGGCTCGAGCGCTGGGCGATGATGCTGCAGGACAAGGACAACCTCTACGACACCGACCTGTTTGTACCGCTGCTGAACTACATCGGCGGCCGTTGCGAACTCGATTACCACAGCGCCGACGAGGCCCAGCGCCGCGCGATGCGCGTGGTCGCTGAGCACGGCCGAGCGATGACCTTCCTGATTGCCGACGGCGCGCTGCCGGGCAACGAGGGTCGCGGATACGTACTGCGCCGCTTGATCAGGCGTGCCTTGTACATGGCCGACTCACTGGGTATTCGAGACGACTTGCTGTCGGACATCGCGATCCAGGTACGAACAGGCATGGGAGCCTGGTACCCGGAACTCGATGAACACTCCGCGCTCGTGGCCAACGTCCTCGATCAGGAAGAGCATCGATTCCGCCGAACACTATCGACGGGTCGTTCGCTGCTCGAAGGACGCATTGCGGAGCTTGAGTCCGCAACGATCAGCGGGCGTGATGCCTTCGAGCTTTACGACACGTATGGCCTTCCCTTCGAGGTGACAGCGGAGGTCGCTCGAGAGAATCAGGCGATCGGAGATGAATCTGAAGTCAGAGCCGAGTTTGAATCGGCGCTCGAGGAGCAGCGTGAACGCTCGCGCCAGCAGGCCACGTTTGCCTATGACGAAGCAGCAGCCCAGTATGCGGAGCTCGACACCGCGACACAGTTCACCGGATACGAGTCAATTGAGGCAGAGGCGGAAGTGGTGGCCATCGTCGCGGGAGGTGAACGGGTTGCGAGAGCGGCGGTCGGCGAGGATGTCTCCGTCGTCCTCGACCAGACGCCCTTCTATCCGGAAGGCGGTGGACAGGTTGGAGACGCTGGTTGGCTGCGCGGCGATGATCTGCAAATCGATATCGAGGACACTCGCGCCTTCGGTGATGTCATTGCACACGTTGGCAAGGTGGCTACCGGCGGTATCGCAGTGGGAGATCGAGTCTCGGCGACAGTCAGCCGGGACCGGAGAGCCGACGCCGCACGTAATCACACAGCGACACACCTACTCCACGCGGCGTTACGTCGCGTGCTCGGGGAGCATGTCCGCCAAGCAGGTTCGCTGGTCGCTCCCGATCACCTGCGCTTCGACTACACCCAGCCCGAGGCGCCCGCTGCCGAAGACCTGCGCAAAGTTCAGCAGCTTGTTCAGGAGCGTATTCGCGAGAACATTCCAGTCGCCACGACGGAGATGTCGTACGACGACGCGCTCAAGACCGGCGCGATGGCAATCTTTGGGGAGAAGTATGAGACTGCCGTCCGAGTCGTGGAGATTTGCGACCCGGCGCCTCACGTACACGATTGTTTCTCCAAAGAGCTGTGCGGCGGCACACACGCGCCGGCGACAGGGTTTGTCGGCGCATTCCAGATCATCTCGGAAGGCAGCGTCGGCGCCGGGGTTCGCCGAATCGAAGCCCTGACAGGCTCCGCGGCGTCCGGTTGGACGGATGCCCGCCTCGACGCGCTCAACGAGATTGCCGGCGCGGTCCGGTCTACGCCCGACACGGCAGGCGAACGAATTGCTCAACTGCAAGCCGAGGCCGCAGAACTGCGACGGCGATTGCAGGCCGTGGAAGCCAAGACCGGCGCCACCGTCGCCGAGGACCTCGCGGCAGGCGCATCCGAAGTCGGCGATATCGCGGTCGCTGTTGGCCAAGTTGCTGTTGAATCGGCGGACGCGTTGCGTCGCACTGGAGACGAAGTTCGGCGTCGATTACTTGAGCGCGACCGGGAAGGCGTGATTGTGCTCGGGGCCGTCGCGAACGACCGCCCATTGTTTGTTGCGATGGCAACGGACGGTGCGGTGGCCGCCGGCGTCAACGCCGGAACGCTGATCGGCGGTATAGCGCGGCTCGCTGGCGGAGGCGGTGGCGGCAGTCCGGACATGGCACAAGCCGGTGGACGTCAAGCGGACAAGCTCGACGAAGCGCTCGGTTCGGCCGTCGAGGCAGTCCGAGCTCAGCTTGGGTAGTGGTCAGCGTGGTCAGTGAGATGAGGCGCGTTCGATGACGCGCGGATGCGCAGTTGGGATCGACCCGGGTGAACGATGGATTGGCGTGGCACGGGCGGCATCGGGCTCCGACCTCGCGCTGCCCGTGGGAACGATCGATCGCAGTGCGGGAGACGCCGGAACAGCGGAGGCGTTGAAGTCGATGCTGGGCGGCGAGGCCGTCTCTGAGCTTGTCGTCGGCGTGCCGCTTCGACCCGATGGTCGTGAGGACGCGCAGGCGACGGCGTTTCGCCAGTTTGGCGAAGCACTTGCGGAATCGCTTGGAGCCGTGTGTGTCGCCCAGGACGAGCGATTCTCTAGCGAACCTCCGACCGTGACAGTCAACCAGCGCGCCGGCGCCGGCCGAAAATCGAGGGCTCGAGGTAAGAAAAGCACTCAGCGCCAGCGCCGTGATCGAGAGCGATCTCACTCGACAGCGGCGGCGCGGATTCTGCAACGCTGGCTCGACTCGCAGCAAGGACATCGAGCCCGCGAGCAGGCGGATCGCGGCGTGTGATGACTGCCTCTCCCTGGCGAACCTGGACCATGGTCGCTCTATTGCTGGTCGCAGTTGGCTGCGCTGCTGCGGCGACAGTAGCCGTTTCCAGAACGCCCGACGCTCAGGTCTCGCCGCCGTCGGAGCCCCTGCAGTCAACCACGTTGCAGGGACCATCAGCCGTGACGATTGTCGAAGGTGACTCAGCCGCAGTGATCGGTCGGCGGCTGCTCGCGGGCGAGGCGATAGATTCGCATACGCGATTTGAGTTGCTGGCTCTGCTTCTCGGTTGGGAGTCGAGGCTAGAGACGGGCTCATACTCCTTCGAGTCGGGATTGACCACGTACGAGATTCTGCGACGCATACACTTTGGAGAGACCTCGCCCTTGCGCGTGGTGATCCCAGAAGGGCTAAGGATTGAGCAGGTGACGGAACGTCTGGCAGAGGACGCAGGCATTGATGAAGCGTCATTCGCGGCAGCGCTCGAAGCCGCCGCAGAGTCGGTCGTGTCCGGCTCGGTCGCCTCACAACGCCCACCGGGGACCTCGCTTGAGGGGTACCTCTTCCCCAGCGCTTACTCGTTCCCACTGGGAGCGACAGCGGAAGATGCGCTGCGGATGATGCTGTTGCGGTTCAACGACACACTGACGCCGCGTCTGCTAGAGCAGATCAACGCCTCCGACCGAAGCCTGCACGAGATTCTGATCATCGCCTCGATCATCGAACGAGAGGTGGTTGAGGATTCCGAGCGGGTGCTGGTCTCGGCCGTCATCCGTAATCGACTGGACGAGGGCATGCTGCTGCAGATGGACCCCACCGTCCAATATGCCGTTGGATCGGCCGGCGAATGGTGGAAGCGCGATCTGACGCTGGATGACCTCGCGGTGCAGTCCGAGTACAACACTTATGTGTCACCCGGGCTACCACCGACGCCAATTGCATCGCCAGGATTGGCGTCAATAGAAGCGGCAGCGAATCCCGCTAACGTGCCCTATCTGTTCTTCGTTGCACGCGGCGATGGCACTCACGCGTTTGCCGTCACCTACGAGGAGCATCAGGCCAACATCGAGCGCTATCGCGGAGGCCAGCAATGACACTACGTGTCGGCGTGATCGGACATCCGGTGGCGCACAGCATTTCGCCACGCTTTCAACAGGCGGGATTTGACGCTGCAGGGCTCGATGTCAGCTACAGCGCATGGGATCTCGCCCCAGGCGAACTCGAAGACTTCATTGACGGGCTGCGCAACGAAGATGCATTGGGCGCGAACATCACTATCCCGTACAAGGAAGCTGCGCTGCGACACATGGACGGTCTACACGAGACAGCGCGGTTTGTTGGGGCGATCAATACGATCGTCAACAACTCAGGGCACTTGCAGGGCTACAACACAGATGTGACGGGGTTCCAGCGGTCGTTGTCTGAGGCTGGTTTCAATCCTTCCGGAGCACATGCAGTGCTGTGGGGAGCCGGAGGAGTTGCCCGAGCGGTTGCCTGGGCGTTGATCTGGCGTGGAGTGGAGGCGTTGACGATCATCAATCGAACCGCCGTACGCGGGGGACGGCTGCGCCACGATCTTGCCTCTGCCTCGGCAGGTGCGTCACTACGATCCCTGGGCGCAGACGAGGATGGCGTTGGCGATGCGTTGCGCTCGGCCGATCTTGTTGTGCAGTGCACTTCTGTTGGACTGACGGGCAGCGAAACCGAGGGACAGCTGCCGTTCAATCCTTCGCACTTGTCCAGTGACGCGTTCGTTGCCGATCTGATTGCCAATCCTGTCGAGACTCCACTGGTTCGGGCAGTTTGGGAGACGGGACGTCGCGCGATCGGTGGCTTGCCGATGCTGGTGTACCAGGGCGCGGCGGCGTTTGAACTGTGGACTGAGCGCGAGGCGCCAGTCGCAGTCATGCTGAGTCAGGCGGAGGCAGCAATGGCGGAGGCTAGCTCGTGAACGAAGGCGTCACCATCGGATTCGCGCTGATCGCCCTGTTCTTTGGCGGCATCGGGTTGCTGTTGTTCAAGGAAGCTCGGACGCATCGATTCTGGCGACAGCTCGTCGCCAACAACGACATGGATGCGATTCAAGGGATTCTGGACCAGGAACTCGAGCACTGGCGCACGCAGCGTCCGCCGAAGGATGTCAGCGCCACGGTTTGGGCGGGAGTCCAGGGTCTCGACCTGGTTGCAGCGTCGGCCAAACATGTCCGAGTGAGCACGTCGGCCGATCCCGAGTTCGGCACGGTCGACGGCAAGCGTGAACAGATCGCCTCCTCGCTGGACACTGCCTATTCGACGGCCTTGCGCCTCGTCGAGATGATCTTCTACGACGTGCCAAACTTCCGGCCCAACCATGTGCGAGTTGATGTCTACACGACATTCCGCAACGCTGAAGGCGTTGCCGAGGCGTTGCCGATTCTCTGCGTGGAGGCCGATAGGAGGTCGGCAATGAGCCTCGACTGGAATCTTCCGCCTGGTGCGTTGGCGCGTGAGTTTGAAACCACGGCAGATCGCGCCGCCAATGGCGAACCGAGACCCATCGAACTGCCTGAGGATCGCTTTGCCGATATCGTGGCCGAAGCATCCGATGCTCCCAGTCAGGAACAGAGAACAGACTGATGGGCAGCTTGCGCTGGTTCACAGCGGGCGAATCGCACGGTCCGGGATTGACCGTGATTATCGACGGGGTGCCGTCGGGGTTGCCGCTGTCCGAGGATCAGATTCGACAGCAATTGGCTCGGCGTCAACGTGGCTATGGACGCGGCGGGCGGATGAAGATCGAAACCGACTACGCGCAGATTCGCGGCGGCGTGCGGCAGGGCCGAACGATGGGCAGTCCTGTCGCGTTGTGGATCGAGAACAAGGATTTTGACAAAGGGCTTGGACCAGACAAGCGACCGTGGCGCGAGACGATGTCGCTTGACTCCGTCGAACCGCCTCCAACGCAGGTGACGCGAGTCCGACCCGGACACGCCGACCTGACCGCCTCGCTGAAGTACGGATACGAGGATGTGCGGGACTCGCTGGAGCGGGCATCGGCACGCGAGAGCGCAGCTCGCGTCGGCGCTGGAGCAGTGGCCAGGCGCCTCTGCGAGGAACTGGGATGCGATTTCAACAGCCACGTCGTACAGATCGGATCAGTCGCGCTCGATCCGGCCGTCGAAGCCGATTGGGAAGCGGTGGAGATGTCACCGGTGCGCTGCACTGATGAGGGCGTCGCGCAGGCAATGATCGATGCGATCAACGCCGCGAAGCAGGACGGCGACACGCTGGGTGGCACGCTGGAAGCTCGCGTCTCGGGTGTTCCCTTTGGACTTGGCTCCCATGTGCAGTGGGATCGGAAGCTCAGTGGCAGAATTGGTCAGGCAATACTCTCGATGAACGCGTTCAAGGGCGTTGAAATCGGTGATGGATTCAGTGGCGCTGCGCTCACAGGTCGCGGCTATCACGATGTGGTTCTGCCCCAGGATGCCTGGGCTGAGCACCCCTGGCGCCGGCAGTCAAATCATGCAGGAGGTCTAGAAGGCGGCATCACCAACGGCGAGGACCTCGTCGTCCGGGTCGCGGTCAAACCGATTGCGACTCTGGCTCATCCGTTGCCCTCGGCCGATTTGACGACCGGAGAACGGGTCGAAGCCCATTACGAGCGCTCGGATGTTTGCGTCGTACCGGCAGCCGGAGTCATCGTTGAGGCGATGCTGGCGTTGGTCCTCGCCGACGCTCTGCTGGAGAAGTTTGGTGGCGACTCTCTTGCTGAGACGCGGCGAAACATGCTGGCATTTCTCGACACGGCAGTGCCACGCAAGGAGTGGACGTGAATTTTCCGCCGGGCCTCAAACGAGTTGTCTTGATCGGATTTAGCGCTACTGGAAAATCGGCCCTGGCTCCGTTGATCGCCCAACGATTGGGGTGGGATGCGATTGACCTGGACGACGAAATTGAACGCGCCGCGGGCCAGACGATCCCTGAAATCTTCAAGGCAGAGGGTGAACGAGGCTTCCGCGCGCGTGAACACCGGGCGGTTTGCGATGCGGTCGCTCAGGATTGTGTGGTGATTGCCACTGGCGGTGGAGCCTGGTTGTATGCAGAAAACCGCGCGCTCCTTGCGGATGACGGTTTTGTCATCACGCTGGAAGCGCGCACAGGGACGATCGAGGCTCGATATGCGGCGGCCGAGGAAGGCTCCACCGAGGAGCGACCCATGCTTGCGGGAGCAGATCGCCGCCGCCGCATTGAAACGCTCAAGGCGGCCCGACAGCCCTTCTATGCTCTGTCCGATCTCACAGTCCACACCGATGATCACGTAGAGGATGCTGTCGATGACATAGTGAGCGCGGTGCAGCGACGGGCCGGCGCAGTGATTCAGTCGGAGAGCCGGCTGCGGGAGATGCGCAATGGCCCCGGTGTCGATCCGCCGCTGATTCACGACTATGGACCAGACGTTGGCTGCATCGTGGAGACTGAGTCGGCTCAATATCCGGTCTACTGTGCGTGGGGTCTGCTGGAACGCTCTGCTGACGTGTTGGACCGAGTCAACCTTCCTGGCCGAGTGTTCTTGATCGCCGATGACGCGGTGTTCGATACCCACGGCGTCACCGCTCTGGGCGCAATGCGGCAGGCGGGACGAACGGTCGAGACATACCGAGTACCTTCCGGTGAAGCGAGCAAATCACTCTCCTCGTTGTCGCGCTTGTATGACTGGCTTTCTTCCCACCGGGCCGAGCGGCGTGATGTAGTCTTCGCGCTTGGCGGCGGCGTGATCACGGACCTGGCCGGAATGGCGGCGGCGACATATCTGCGCGGCATGCCGTTGGTGCACGCGCCAACGACTGTGCTCGGAATGGTCGACGCCTCAATCGGGGGCAAGGTCGCCATCGACTTGCCTTCGGGCAAGAACCTGGTCGGGGCCTTCTACCAGCCACGCGCGGTCGTCGCCGACATTGCCGCGTTGGTGACTCTCCCGTCTAGAGAACTCCGTTCCGGATTCGCCGAGGTGATTAAGCACGGATTCATTCGCGATCGAGCCATGCTCGACTTGCTCGACGACTCAGCTGACGTGTTGCTCAATCCCGCTGCTGCTGTCAGCGACGAATCATCCCGACAACTGCTGGTTGACGTCATCACGCGCAACCAATCAATCAAAGCTGCCGTGGTATCGGCCGACGAGCGCGAATCCGATGTTCGCGCGATTCTCAACTACGGTCACACGCTTGGGCATGCCATTGAAGCGGTCACTGGCTACAGCTCCGTGTTGCACGGAGAGGCGGTGGCGATGGGCATGGTCGCTGTGGCCGAGATGGGCAATGCCCTCGGATTGATCGATGAAGCGCTCGTGACTCAGCACCGACGTCTGATTGAACGGTTTGGTCTACCGACACAAAGTCCTCCTGGTCTGGGACGAGCGGAGATCGTCGAGGCCATGTCGAGAGACAAGAAGGTTGTCGGCGGCAAACAGCGTTGGGTGCTGCTGGAGGGCATCGGATTGCCGATTGTGCGTGACGACGTACCGCATGAAATCGTCACGCAAGCGATTGACGCCGTAGTCGGCGCGTACTGATGGTCCGCTGATGGTCCACTGATGGTAAGAGTGACGGTTCGCCTGCGCGGCCGAGTCCAGATGGTCGGCTTTCGCGTCTTCGCTGAAGGAACTGCGGATCGTCTGGGCGGCATCCAGGGTTCGATTCAGAACCTGCCTGATGGCGCGACGGTAGAAGTGATCGCCGAGGGGTTGCGCAGGAAACTGGAAGAGTTCCTGGAAGAACTCAAGATTGGCCCAGCTCACGCGCTGGTGCGCGGCGTAGAAGTTGACTGGGACGTGGCTTCGGGCGAGTTCGACAGCTTTGAGACGGTCTACTAGCGATTCTGGCGCTGGACAGCGAGTCGGAGTGTTGCGCGATTCGCAGCGCGAGACTTGGGCCGCGCTGGTGCGCGGGATGCCGGACTGCGACTCGCGGCGAATGACATCTCGGGCGGGTGACATACCGCGTTCGGCTGCGTCAGGGAAGAGTTCCTTCGGTTAGTCGACTGTCGCCTCTAGCCTCGGCGCGGAACGTGTGGTTCCACCGGCGCGCTGGACGCGGATGTCGAGGTGCCTCAGGCCGCGCAGAACAATGTTTGGCTTGTACACGGGCGTGCGGGCACCCGGGGAGATGTCGTCAAAGCGTTCAAGCATGGCCTCGAAGGCGATCTTGCCTTCAAGCCGGGCCAGGGGCGCGCCGAGGCAGTGGTGGATGCCGCGACCGAAGGAAATGTTGCCTACGTCTTCGCGGGTGATGTCGAGCGTCTCCGGATCGCTGAACTCCTCCGGATCGCGGTTTGCCCCGCCGATCAGCAGCGAGACCGGGCGGCCGGGCTTGAGCGTGTGGCGATCAATCGTGAACTCGTCAAGCGTCGTCCGTCCGTCGACCTGGACCGGCGAGTCGTAGCGCAACAACTCTTCAATGGCGTTGTCGAGCAACTCAGGTTGTTCACGCAATAGCTGGAGCTGATCCGGATGCTCGAGCAGTGCCTTGAGTCCATTGCCAATCAAGTTTGTCGTCGTCTCGTTGCCAGCGACCAACAGCAGCCGGAGCGTGACAATCATCTCGTCTTCCGTGAGACGGTCGCCTTCTTCCTCGGCTTCGATCAAGCGCGAGACGAGATCGTCGCGCGGATGCTCTCGATGATCGGCAACGATGTCCCTGAAGTAGCCATCAAAGAGTTGCGCCGTGTCGAACACGCGACCGAGCTCGTCTTCGGTCAGATTCGGCTCCAGGACTCGGGCGAACTGGTCGGACCATTGCTTGAACTGCTGCCGATCTTTGGTCGGCACGCCGATCATTTCCGCAATCACTACGGTCGGTAGGAGTGAGGCCAGGTTCGACATCAAGTCGAACTCGTTCTGGCCATCGACTTCATCAAGCAGGCTATGTGCCGTCTCGCGGATGTGGTCTTCCATCTTGACAATCTGTCGCGGCGTGAAGGCCCGGCTGACAAGGCTGCGCAAGCGCGTGTGATCGGGAGGATCGAGCGACAGCATCGACGGCTGCAACTCATTCTCAATCTGCTCGCCGATCCCGCGTCGGTTGCGCGAACCTACTGGACCTCGTTCATTGGAGAACGCCTTGTAGTTGCGCAGGATTGCGTCAACGTCCTCGTAGCGAGAGAGCACCATTGCCTTGGTCAACGGGCTGGGATGATACGGATCGCGCTCGCGCAATTCCTTGTATGTCGGGTAGGGATTGGCGATGAAATTCGGATCGAGGGGGAACCAGACGACCCCCGACTGCAGCTTCTCCTGTGCCAGCCGGGCTCGGATGTAGAGCGGCGCAATGGTGTTTCGCAGGGTCGATTTCAATGACATGTTCCGCTCGTTTCTGCCTGAAGCCTGATGCGATTTAGTCGAGCGGGTGATCCCAATCAACCATGATCACGTCGCATTCCTCACCAGCGTGGACTCGTTCCAGGTCCTCTGGGCACACAGCGTACCCATTGGCAATCGCCATTGATGTCAGCACGCCGCTGCCCTGCGGCCCGGTCAGGCGTGCATGCCAGCGATCGCCGACGTCCTGACTGAGCGTCGCCCTGGCGTACACGCGACGCCAATCGGTGTTGACGATGTCTTCGTCGGCAATCGCACGAACGATCGGTCGGGGCTGCGGCCTGCGACCCATCATCTGATAGATGGCGAGCCGCCCAAACAACTCAAACGCCAACAGCGAGGAAACGGGATTTCCAGGCAGTCCGATGTGGGGCACCCGGCGACCGTCAGGTGCGTCGAATTCACCGAAGGCCAGCGGCTTGCCGGGTTTCATCCGCACGGTCCAGAAGTCGATGGCCCCTTCACGAGCCAACACTTCCTTGACCACGTCGAAATCGCCTCGAGACACGCCCGCTGAAGTGATCACCAGGTCACAGGTTTCCAGTGCCTCGTTGATCTTCGCGGTCAGCGCGGGAATCGTGTCCTGAGCAATACCGAATCGCTTTGGCTCGCCGCCGTACTGGTTAACCAGCGCGCTGAGTCCATAGGAGTTGGAATCGTAGATTTTGCCCGGCGCCGGCGATTCACCAGGCGTGAGCAGTTCGTCGCCTGTCGACAGGATGGCAACCCGGGGCCGCCGGATGACTTCGACCTCGGCGATGCCCAGCGAGGCAAGCACAGCAATTTCGGGTCCACGTAGCACGGTGCCGGCGTCGAGCACCTGTTGCCCCTGACGGACATCCTCGCCGCGCCGTCGGATGTTGTTGCCAAGGCTCGCGGCTTTGAGGATTCCAACATCAGCGATGGCTTCATGCGTCTGACCCGGAGCTCGCAGCCCTTCTTCGTCGGTCTCCTCGAATGGCACGATCGTATCGGCGCCGTCTGGCATCGGTGCGCCGGTCATGATGCGGACGGCCTCGCCGGGACCAACGGACTTGTCGTAGAGATAACCGGCCGCCAGTTCGCCGATCACCCGCAGTCGGATCGGATTGTCCTCCGATGCGCCCTGGGTGCTCGACGACTGGACGGCATAACCGTCCATCGCAGTGTTGTCGTGGGGAGGGATGTCGAATGGCGCAGCGACACTGGTCGCGAGCACCTGTCCCACGGCGTCGTCAATGGCACGCGTCTCGGACGGCAACTGTCGGCAGAACGAGAGGATTCGCTCGACGGCGTCCTCAACTGGCAGCATGTCGACAGGCGGTTCGGTCGAGCGCGCTTCGGGGGTCTTGTGAGCAGACATCTGAGCGTCGCGGCTCGTCTCTAGACCTGGATTGTCAGGCAGGTTGTGGTTCGCACGACGCCAGCCACCGTCTGGATTGAGTCTGTGATGCAGCTTCCTAGCCGCTCCAGGTTGTCGGCTTCGACCAGGCAGATGACATCGAACGGTCCTGTGACCAGCTCGACCGACTTGATTTCGCCGTCGCTATGAGTGATTTCGCCCAGCGAGAGCGCCACTTGCTTGGCGGTCCCGACTACGGTTTCGATCAGGATGTAGCTCTTCACAGCCATTGGGGAACCTCCAGGAAACGTCCAGCCGCACGGTGGCTGTCGAGATGGGACAAGTTTACTATCCAGGCGCTGAGGCGCATTCTGCATCTGCATGGCGACCGGTACGATACGAATCGTATGCCCAATCGGGCAACCGTGAGTGTCGAGCACCGCATCGATGGATTTGCGCAGTGGTAGACCTTGAGGCATTGGAAGCGGAAGCGCATGCGTCGCTCGTCGAGGTAGGCGACGAGCCCGCTCTTGAGTCCTGGCGTGTCGAGTGGTTGGGCCGACGGGGACGGTTAACAGCCGTCCTGCGCGGGGTTCGCGATCTGCCGGCTGAAGAACGACCGCGAGTTGGGGCCGGAGCGAACCGGCTCAAAGGCTCGCTGGAAGAGGCAGTGTCGGCGCGTCGAACCGAGCTGATGGCATCGAGTGCCGACGGTCCAGGGATCGACGTGACGTTACCAGGTCGACGTCCGCCGCTGGGTTCACTGCATCCCGTCACGCTGACTCGACGGATGATGGAGCGAACCTTCCGAGACATGGGCTTCGACGTGGTTGAGGGTCCCGATGTCGAGTTGGAGGAGTACAACTTTGACCGGCTGCGCATCCCCGCAGGGCATCCTGCGCGAGATATGTGGGACACGATGTGGGTCACCGACGATGGCAGCGGTGGTCCGCGCCAATTGCTGCGCACCCACACGTCGCCGATGCAGATTCGATACCTGGAGCGCAGAACGCCTCCGATCAGAGTCATCGTGCCGGGCACCTGTTATCGCTATGAGGCCACAGACGCCACGCACGAGTGGATGCTGACCCAGATCGAAGGTCTCGTGATCGACGAAGATCTCTCGTTTGCACATCTCAAGGGCACGCTGGAGGCGTTCGTGCGTCGCGTGTTCGGGGCAGACATCGAAACGCGATTCCGCTGCGACTACTTCCCCTTTGTCGAGCCGGGCGCTGAGCTCGGCGTGCGCTGGCAGGGAGACTGGCTGGAAGTGCTGGGTTGCGGCATGGTCCACCCGGAAATCATCGAAGATGCCGGGCTCGACCCGGATCGCTACACGGGTTTCGCTTTTGGCATGGGCGTAGAGCGCGTCGCGATGCTGCGCTACGGCGTTCGCGACATCCGTCACTTCTATCGCAACGACCTTCGATTCCTGCGTGAGTTCGAGGGGCGACGCTGATGGATGTCCCGCTCAAGTGGTTGGCACAGTACGTCGATTGGAATTTCTCGGTCGAAGAGCTGGCTCATCGGCTCAGCATGGCCGGCGCGGAAGTCGAGTCGATCAAACGCAGCGGTGGCGACTGGGAGCACGTGGTAGTCGGTCGAGTTGCTGCCGTTGAGCAGCATCCAAATGCCGATCGCTTACGCCTCGCGACCGTCGACTATGGCGCAGACGAACCGCTGCAGGTCGTTTGTGGCGCTCCCAATCTGGCTCAAGGTCAGACGATTGCCTTCGCTCAGGTCGGCGCGCAACTGATTGATCCCGGCAGCCGCCAGCCGCGCAAACTGCGCAAGGGCAAGATTCGTGGCGTGACGTCGCTCGGAATGGTCTGTTCAGAGCGCGAACTGGGACTCTCGGACGAGCACGAAGGCATCCTTGAGCTCTCGACCGATGCCGCGTTGGGTACGCCGTTGTCCGACGTGCTTGGCGACGTGGTGCTCGACATCAAACCAACGCCAAATCGCCCGGATCATTTCTCCATTCTTGGAATTGCACGCGAGGTCGCGGCGCTAACGGGTGGCGAGGTGAACGAGCCTCCTTCGTCGTACCCGGAGTCGGACGTTGCTGCAAATGAACGCACGAGTGTGGAGATCGAAGACGCTGAAGGATGTCCCCGATACACCGCGATCGTGATCGATGGCGTCACCGTCGGTCCGTCGCCGCAATGGATGCAGGACGCGCTGTCATCGGCGGGAATGCGCCCGATCAACAACATCGTCGACGTGACCAACTACGTGATGCTGGAGTGGGGTCAGCCGCTGCACGCCTTCGATCACCAGATTCTCCGCGAAGGCAGAATCGTTGTGCGTCGCGCACGCGCCAGCGAACACTTGGAGCTGCTGGACGGCTCGGAACTCAAGCTCGAGCCGGATGACCTGGTCATCGCCGATGCCGAGCGCGCAGTCGCGCTTGCAGGCATCATGGGCGGCGCCGAGTCGGAAATCTCAGATTCGACGACCACGATCCTGCTTGAAACGGCGAACTTCCAGGAAGCGTCGATCCGACGCAGCCGTGCGCGTCACACCGAAGGTGGCACCGAAGCCAGTCGACGCTTCGAAAAATCGCTCAATCCCGAGCTGGCTGAGCTAGCCGCCAGGCGCGCAGCAGCGCTGATCATCGAAACCGCCGGCGGGATCGCACTGGCGGGCATCGTTGATGCGTATCCGGGACAGGTGCATCCTCCGCAGGTGGTCGTCACCCAGCGAAGAATCGAGCAGATCCTCGGAGTCCAGCCCAGCGTGGAGCGAGTGCGAGGCATTCTCTCCGGCCTGGGCATCTCCAATCGTTGGCTGCCGCCCGACCGATACGCGGTGGCCTGCCCGCCCTGGCGCTCCGACATCACGGTTCCCGATGACGTCGTGGAGGAGATCGGGCGCATCGAGGGCTACGACAACCTGCCCTCGGCACCGTTACCCGGCGCTGTGCCCGATCCTGAGATCGACGCAGAGCGCGTCCTCGGCGAGCGGATTCGTGATGTCCTCTCGGGGTTGGGATTGCGCGAGATCATCACCTACGTCGCCGTCAGCCAAGACGATCTCGAGGCGGCCGGCGACACCTCAGCCTCGGTGCAGTTGCAAAATCCCATGAATGCCGCCCGCGACCGGATGCGGACCAGCCTGCGTCCTTGGGGCTTGCAGACGTTCGCGTCCAATCAGCGCGAGGCACGAGGTCCGCTGGGACTCTACGAGGTCGGCAAGACCTTCGAAGCGAGACGCGGCCAACAGCCGACCGAGGAACGCATGTTGCTGGCGTTGATCGGCGGCGAGTCCGAGACGTCTGTTCATGGAGATCACGGACGGGCACTGGACTTCTACGATGCCAAGGGCGTCGTGGAGCAGTTGGGCGCCGGTCTTGATGTGGAGTTTGAGTTGACGCCGAATGCTGAGGACGCGGCGCTCGTCGCCGGTCAATCAGCGAGCATTTCGGTTCGCGGACAGCAGGTCGGCGTGTTGGGCAAAGTGACTGTGCCCAATGCATCTCGATTTGGTGTCGAGGGGGATGTCTTCGCTCTTGAGCTGTCGATCACAGCATTGACGCCATTGCTTCGCGAATCAGCAGACGTCACCTCACCGTCCGTCTACCCGGCCGCCGTTGAAGATTTGGCTTTGATCGTTGATGCCTCAACTGTCTCTGGAGACCTGGCGTCGGCGATCGCCGGTAATGGCTTGGTCGAAGCGGTCGAGTTGTTCGATATCTACACGGGCGATCAGATTCCGGCCGGGTCAAAGTCCCTGGCCTTCCGTGTCTACTACCGCTCGCCCGATCGAACCCTGACTGACCGCGATGTCGAGAAGGCGCGACGAGGCATTGTGCGTCGCCTGGAATCTCAGTTTGGCGCGACATTGCGCGATTCCTGAGCACTAGGCCAACTCAGTTCCACTAGTTCTGTTGCCCGCTTTGCCAACCCGACGAGACGCTTGCAGTTTCACTTGGCACTCTCGCTCTGAGAGTGCCAGACTTGAGTCTGCAGGGCAAACTCAGGGAAGAAATCAATCATGACGTACGTGCATCCGAACCTGTCCGAGAACTATGGGAGCGCCTTCGACCTGGGTGATCTCACGCATCGCCTCAACGATGCAGGTGATCACATCGAGTTGGCCGCTGCGCTTTACGACGCGACCGCGCTGCCTCCGATTGAGCTTCGCCGTGTGATGCGGGCGCTGGCCCGACGCGAAGGCGCCGCGACGGTCGAGATGGCGCATGAGCTGTCGGCGAAGCGATTGCGAGCGCTCCTGCAACTGGATGTTGAAGAGGCGCGGATCGCTGCCCGCGCTTTCGTCGATGCCCACATTGATCTGCCGGCAGAGTGGTGTGAGCGCAATCGTGAGATTGAGTTCGACGTGATCAAGAACGCGCTGCACATGCGGGAGTTCTTGGCACTGACCGAAATTGTGCCCTGGCTGCGCGACCACGACGCGTTGGACTGGCTGCTGGACCACCTGCCTGAAGGCGACGACGCAGAACTCGCCGCCGAGGCCAGCGGGACCCCAACACTGGCGTCAGGTTCCTAGCTCTCGCGACCCAATCCAACAGTAAACAGCAACACGCCCGGCTTGCTACGTGTTGAGCGACGCCGGGCGTGTTGCTGTCAGTTTGTTGTGAGAATCAGGCTGGGTTTGCCTGTTCGACAACCGCAGTGAAGCCAGCCGGATCGTGCAGTGCCATTTCGGCGAGGACTTTGCGGTCGATCTCAATCTCAGCCAGCTTGAGCGCGTGCATCAGCCGGCTATAGGTGGTGCCGTTCAGCCGGGCGGCGGCATTGATCCGCTGGATCCAGAGCCGGCGCATGTCGCCCTTCCGCTCTCGTCGGTGCGCGTAGGCGTACGAGAGTGCGTGCAGACGCGACTCCGAGGCACGGCGATAGAGGCGATTGCGTACACCGTGATGGCCCTTGGTCTGCTTGAGGACTTTCTTGTGTCGGCGTCGCTCGCGCGGGCCGCCCTTTACTCGTGGCATGGCTAGGTGTCCTGTTCAGATCCTGCTTAGGGAGAGCCGTACGGCAGCAATCGCTTGACCCGCTTCTGGTCGCCCAGTCGCTTGACTTCGTGCATGCGGCCCTGGGCGCGCAGAGTGCGCTTGTGCTTCTTTTGCTTGTTGTGGCCGCGGTAGCCCTTCATTCGCATCACTTTGCCATTGCGAGTGATCCGAAATCGCTTCGCCGCGCCCTTGTGAGTCTTCATTTTCGGCATTGTTGACTGTCTCCAACACAGCCGCGCATCAGCGACGACACACTGGCGCGTCTCCTCAGCTTAGGAGGAAATCGGGCACAGTCCAATCAGAATCGACACAGGCGAGGATCGGCCGACCTCTCGGTCGGAGCACGCAGCATCAGCGCACTAGCCGGCGGCCTCCGATGCCTCGTTCGTTGCCTCGGCCGCCTTCGCGTCCGCCATGGCTTTCGCCTTGGCTTTGTCCTCGGCAACGATGATCGACATAAACCGGCCTTCGGTCGAAATCGGTTTCTCGATCACCGTAGGCACCTCGTTCTGATCGAGCGTCTCGAGCATTTCGTAGATGCGTTCCTGACCGATGTCGCGATGGGTGATTTCTCGACCCCGGAACATAATCGAGATCTTGACCTTGTCCCCATTGCGCAACAGCCGGGCCGCAGTGCGACCCTTGGCTTCCATGTCGTGTTTGCCAATGTTCGGTCGCATCTTGATCTGATGCAGCGAGGCGCCCTTCTGTCGGCGCCGACCTTCACGCTCCCGCTTGGACTGTTCGTACTTGAAGCGTCCGTAGTCCATCATCTTGGCGACGGGCGGTCGCGCGTTGGGTGCGACCTCAACGAGGTCCAACCCTTGCCCCCGGGCAAGGTCCAACGCCTGAATGGTGGGCATGACGCCAAGCTGTTCGCCCTCGGAACCGATCACCCGGACTTCCCGGATGCGAATCGATTCGTTGACGCGCTGTTCTTTGTGTTCTCGTTGATCCTTGACGGCCAGAGGAATGCTCCTTTGCTGCGAGCCGGTGTCTACGCGAGTGCGTGTGGCTCTACTGACGCCGATGGTAGGCGCGCACACACGAGGTTTCAAACTTTTGCTGGGAGTTTGCGGAAA
Source organism: Dehalococcoidia bacterium (assembly GCA_964291515.2). GTDB lineage: Bacteria > Chloroflexota > Dehalococcoidia > Bin125 > Bin125 > Bin125. The sequence continues at coordinate 1,109,207 of OZ219805.1, read as the reverse complement.
TCGTTATTCCGATTCGGTGTCGATCACGAGCATCAGATTGCCCTGATCGACGGAATCGCCGGCCCCCACAGCCACTTCCGTGATCTGCCCGGTCACCGGTGAGCGGATTTCGTTGTTCATTTTCATCGCAACGATGACCAACAACGGATCGCCCTCTTGAACCTGGTCACCCGGGCCGACGAGCACCTCTGTGACCTGTCCCGTCATTGGCGCGGTCACCCGCAATTCGCCCTCGATCGCAGGACCACTTTGGGTCAGCGCGCCGGCGCTGCGTTCGATCTCTGCGACGTACCGATCCGGACCAATGAACAGGTCGAGGCTCATCCCCTCGCGCCTGATCGCTAGCGGCGTGCTCACGCCGTCGATCCAGAGTCGGAACAGTGTGTTGTCGTCGAGCGACTCAAGCTCAAGCGAGTACGTCTTGCCGCCGAAGTCGGCCTCGTAGCGGCCATCGCCGTTGTCGTCGATCGCCACTTCCTCGAGCTGGTTTTGGACGATTAGCCGGTAGTTCTTCGCCATCCCTGCTCCACTGGATATCGACGGCCCCGCGCAGAGGACGCCCAATGGCGACGCCTGGGTTGTGGTCCGCTGCGTTCCGGATCGGCCCGCTCGCCAAGCGTGTGAAAGAACATCGCGGCAGCGAGCGTTGCCTCAGAGCTGTGCTCGGGTCGTTCAGTCTTGTCGAGAATTTCATTCTCCTCGACATACAGCGTGTGAATCGCGCCCGCGCGAAAATTCGCGTCATCCATGAGTGCCTGGTGGAAGGGAATCGACGTGCTGACGCCGATCACGAGATATTCCCCCAACGCCCGTTTCATGCGTCGGATGCACTGTTCGCGGGTCTCACCCCAAGTGATGAGTTTGCTGATCAGTGAGTCGTAATGCGGGCTCACGCCGATACCTCGAGCGAGCATCGAGTCCAGCCGTACGCCGGGACCATCGGCCTCGCGGTACCAGGCGATCGGTCCGACTGAGGGCGTGAAGTCGTGGTACGGGTCTTCAGCCGTAATCCGGCACTCCATCGCCCAGCCGCGAATCGGACGCTCCGCCGCGGTGTAGCCCAAGGGCAAGCCGCCGGCGATCCTGAGCTGATCCTGCACGAGATCGACACCGCGGACGAGTTCCGTCACGGGATGCTCGACCTGGAGACGCGTATTCATTTCAAGAAACGCGAAGTTCTGTCCGTCGGGCGCCTTCGGATCGTCCCAGACCAGGAACTCGACCGTGCCGGTCGAGGTGTAGTCGCAAGCTCGGGCGGCGTTGGTCGCTGCTTCTTCCATTCGCGCGCGAAGCTGGGGTGACATGCCCGGCGCGGGCGATTCCTCAACCAGCTTCTGTCGCCGGCGCTGCGCCGAGCAGTCACGCTCACCCAGGCAAACGACATTTCCCAGAGCGTCGGCGACGACCTGAATCTCAATGTGTCGCGCCGGACGCAATAGCTTCTCGACGAACACGGCGCCGTCGCCGAACGCCGTGATGGCTTCTTCCTGCGCCTGCTGCACCGCACGTTCGATTTCGCTCGCCTGTTCAACGACGCGAATCCCCCGGCCACCACCACCAGCCGCGGCCTTGATCACGACTGGGTAACCAATCTCATCAGCCGTTTGTTGGGCCTCGACGGGATCGGTGAGCGGATCAATCGCTCCCGGGATAATCGGCACGCCCGCTTGCTTCATGGTGCGGCGTGACTCGATCTTGTCGCCCATCAGCTCAATCGCTTCAGGCGAGGGACCGACGAAGATGATGCCGCGTTCCCGGCAGGCTCGGGCGAAGTTCGCATTTTCGGACAGGAAGCCGTAGCCGGGATGGATGGCGTCAGCACCTGTGCTCTCCGCTGCTGCCAGAACGGCATCGGCTGAGAGGTAACTGTCAGCAGGCGAAGGGCCACCGATTCGGATGGCTTCGTCGGCCATCCTCACGTGTCGAGCGCTGCGATCGGCGTCTGAAAACACCGCAACAGTTTTGATGCCCAGATCACGCGCGCCGCGAATCACGCGTACGGCAATCTCGCCTCGATTAGCGATCAGGAGAGTGTCGAATGGACGCTGAGAGTCAGTCATCCGCCACTTTCGTTGTGTTGGAGTTCGGCAAATGAACTTGTTTGCTTGTCTCGGCCACCATTGGTTCGGCGGCTGTATGGATCATACCTGCCAAGAAGTCTGGAGAGTATCGAATCATGCACCCGGTTCAAGCGGGCTGAATGGCACGTGAGCGCTTCAGCTCGGTCAGCATCTCCCGAATCTCATCGAGCGGCATTGCTCCGAGGTCCTCGCCATTGCGGACCCTGACTGCAGCTGCGCCGGCTTCGACTTCCCGGTCGCCGATGACGAGCAGGTAGGGAATCTTGCGTCGCTGCCCATTGCGAATCTTCGCTTGCATCCGCTCGTTCCCGTCGTCGACATCGACGCGCAGCCCTGCAGCTCGCAGGTCGGCCGCGATCTCGTGCGCCCAGTCCAGATGGCGGTCTGCGATCGGAACGCAGCGTGCCTGGATCGGCGCCAGCCATAGCGGGAAAGCGCCGGCGTAGTGTTCAATCAGGATGCCGAGGAATCGTTCGAACGAGCCGTGAATGGCTCGGTGAATGACCACTGGCGTGCGTCGTTCGCCGTCGTCGGCAACGTACACGCAGCCCAGGCGGGCCGGCTGGATTAGATCGAGCTGGATGGTCGAGAGCTGCCACTCACGCCCCATCGCATCCGAGACAAACAGGTCCGCCTTCGGTCCGTAGAAGGCGGCTTCGCCTTCCTGCTCGACATAATCAATGCCGGCGTCGTCGAGCGCGTTTCGCAGCGCCGAGACCGCCGTTGACCAGGCCTCCGGATTGTCGACGTACTTGCCGCCTTCGCCGGGCAGCGATAGGTCGTACCGGAAATTGGGCATGCCGTAGGTCTGGAACAACGTTTGCACCAACTCCAGCACATTCGACACTTCCTCGGAGATTTGTTCGGGAGTGATGAAGATGTGGCAGTCGTCCTGGGTCAGCGATCGCACTCGGGTCAGGCCCGAAAGCTGCCCCGACTTCTCGTAGCGGTACAGCGTCGTGTATTCCGCGTAGCGGAGGGGCAGTTCGCGGTAGGAGTGCAGCGAGTTGTTGTACAGCGTCATGTGGACCGGGCAATTCATCGGCTTGAGGAAATAGGCCTCACTGTCGCTCTCATCAGCCGATTCGCTGTGTTCGTGTCCAGATTCCCGCCCAGATTCCCGCCCAGATTCCCGCATAGCCGGAAACATGACATCGCCGTAGTTGTCGAGGTGACCCGACCGGCGAAAGAGTTCGCCGCGGGCGACATGGCCGGTCCAGACCTCGCTGTATCCACGAGCGTCCTGCAACTCGCGAATCAGGCGTTCCATTTCCTGTCGGATGACCGCGCCGTCGGGCAACAAGAGTGGAACCCCGGCGCCAACCAACTCGGAGAATGCAAACAACTCCAGTTCGCGACCCAGGCGGCGATGATCGCGACGCTGAGCTTCCTCTAATCGAGCAAAGTGCGCGTCCAACTCTTCACGGGTGGCGAACAGCGCGCCATAGACACGCTGAAGCTGCGGCCGATTCTCGTCGCCGCGCCAATAGGCGCCCGCAACGCTGGTCAGGCGGAACGGCCCAATCTGTTTGGTTGACTCGACATGACCACCGCGGCAGAGATCCGTGAACTCCGCGTGGGTGCAAATGCCGAGAGCGTCCGAATCGGCAGAAAACTGGTCGATCAGTTCCTGCTTGTAGGGCTGGTCGGCGAATCGATCTCGTGCTTCGTCTACGGGAATCTCATCCCAAATGAAGCGGTGATTGCGGCGCATTTCCTTGCGCATCCGCTTCTGGATGTCTGAGAGGTCTTCAGGCGTCAACGGCCTGGGCAGGTCGAAGTCGTAGTAGAAGCCGGTGTCGATCGGTGGGCCGATGGCAATCTTGCCTTCGGGGAACATCTGCAACACGACCTGGGCCAAGACGTGCGCCGCCGAGTGGCGCATCCGTCGCAGCCATTCAGTTTCATCGACCTCGTCACGCGAGGCGACGCCGGCGGCGTCCCCATCATCGGTCGCAACTCCCGCGTCGTACGGGTCGTCGGCCATCCGCCTGCTATCTGCGCTCTGCCCGCGGCATCATCTGACGAGTCATACCAGGACAGGTGTGGTCCAAGGAGTGGTGGGCGATACTGGACTTGAACCAGTGACCTCTGCGATGTCAACGCAGCGCTCTAGCCGACTGAGCTAACCGCCCTCGCCCAACTGCCTCGCTCAAGGTGGAGACATCAGGGCTCGATTCATCGTATGCCTCGCCGGTTAGCTTGGTCAACGAACGGGTAGGCAGAGGAGCCCGGAACCTCACGCGATGGAGCGGGTAGAATGAGTGTCAACTCGTTGACGTTCCGCGTTGGGTTGGCTAGCTTGCACGCCAAGCCGCTGTTGGCCCGATTCGCAACTGATGTGGAACAACCGATTAGTAGCCAGGTTAGGGAGCAACCATTGAGCAGTGAGGCCGCAAGCCGCGCGGAGCGTCCAGGTCGAATGAGCGTCCTGGATGAGCGACGTGTAAGATTAGGGGACGCCTCGACGCAACCGGCGTCGGGAGCCATCCATGCGCGGGGGCCGCTAGCTCAATTGGCAGAGCAGCTGACTCTTAATCAGCAGGTTCGGGGTTCGAGTCCCTGGCGGCTCACCAGCTACATCAGCACGAGCGGTCTGCCTCAGATTCCGCGCCTCTCGCGCGAGGACACCGGTTCGCCGGCCTTCTTGTCCTCCTCGGGGGAAGTGTCGGAATTGGCAGACGAGCATGATTTAGGATCATGTGCCGCAAGGCGTAGGAGTTCGAGTCTCCTCTTCCCCACCAATGCTCGCCCGACTGAGAACCGGTCGGACGTGTTGCGAACCCTGGAATCACAGGCGCCGCTGAAGGAGTGTACTTATGGCTGACCCGCTATTGAGTGTCCAGAACCTCTCTACGAGTTTCTTCACGTCTGAAGGAGTCGTCCAGGCGGTCAACGATGTCTCGTACGACCTCATGCCCGGACAGACGCTGGGTTTGGTCGGAGAATCGGGCTCGGGCAAGAGCGTGTCCGCGCTCTCGCTGCTGCGTCTGATTCCTAACCCGCCTGGCAAGATTGTCAACGGCGAAGTCTGGTTCGACGGCGAAGAGCTGATGAACGTTGACGACTCGCGGATGCGCGAAATCCGCGGCAACGACATCGCCATGGTCTTCCAGGAGCCGATGACCTCGCTCAACCCGGTGCTGACCATCGGTCGACAGTTGACCGAGGCCATCGAGCTGCACATGGGTCTGAACCGGACGCAGGCCAACGAGCGCGCCGTGGAGCTGCTCAACATGGTTGGTATTCCGGCCGCAGAGCAGCGCCTGTTCGACTTCCCTCACCAGTTCTCAGGCGGTATGCGTCAGCGCGTCATGATCGCGATGGCGCTGTCTTGCGACCCGAAACTGCTGCTTGCCGACGAGCCCACCACCGCGCTCGACGTGACCATTCAGGCCCAGGTGCTTGAAGTCATGGCTCGCCTGAGCCGCGAACTTGGCACCGCGGTGATCGTCATTACTCACAACCTCGGCGTGGTCGCACGTTACGCCGACCGCGTCAACGTCATGTACGGCGGACGCATTGTCGAGAGCGGCGAGGCCGGAGAAATCTACGCTCGCCCGAAGCATGCGTACACGCTCGGTCTGCTTGAGTCGGTCCCACGACTTGACGCCCGAACCGGCCGCCTGATCCCGATTGAAGGCACGCCGCCAGACTTGACCAACATGCCCGAGGGCTGTTCTTTCGCTCCGCGTTGCCGATTCGCCACCGATCAATGCACCACCGAACGTCCGGTGCTCCAGGAGTTCGCTCCCGGTCATCTGGTCGCCTGCTGGAACTCCGAGGCTGTCGCCCTTGAGGCCGACACCATCCTCGCGAGCGCGCACACCGCTGAAATGTTGGAAGAGGAGACTGCCAATGTCTGAGAACGAACAACCAGAAGTCGTTGAGCAAGAGCAGTCACAGGACGAGGCCAGCGCCGGGTCGATGACCCCGGAGAGCATGCGGGCCGCCGCCGCCGCTTCGGTTGGTGCGGCGACTGCCGCGATCGCAGACCTCGTTGGCAGCGGTCGCACCGAGCCGCATGAGAACACGCTGCTTGAGGTCCAGGATCTGAAGATGTACTTCCCGGTCACCGCCGGGCTACTGCTCAAGCGCAAAGTGGCGGACATCAAGGCCGTTGACGGATTGACGTTCTCGGTCCGCGAGGGCGAGACACTCGGTCTGGTCGGTGAGTCGGGCTGTGGCAAGTCAACGACGGGCCGCGCAATCCTGCAGCTCTACCGGCCGACAGCCGGCAACGTCTACATGTCGCCGCCGCAGTACACCTCGCACATCGGCGCAGATGACGATGGTGGCGCTGAATCAGTTTCGCTCCCAGGCGCCGACTCGAACGGCGGCCCGGTCGATCTGACCACGCTGGCCGGACGCAACCTTCGGGCCTACCGACGCCAGATGCAGATGATTTTCCAGGACCCGTATGCGTCCTTGAATCCTCGTATGAGCGTCGGCAGCATCGTCTCCGAGCCCATGGTTATTCACGGCTTGCAGAAGGGCCGGCGCAAGGAGCGCGTCCGTGAGCTGCTGGAGACTGTGGGTCTCAACCCCTATTTCGCCAGCCGCTACCCGCACGAGTTCTCCGGCGGACAGCGCCAGCGCATCGGCATCGCCCGCGCGCTCGCAGTTGAGCCGGCGTTCATCGTCTGCGACGAGCCGGTTTCCGCGCTTGACGTGTCGATTCAGGCGCAGATCATCAACCTGCTTGAGGACCTACAGGCCGACTTCGGTCTGACCTACCTCTTCATTGCTCACGACCTTTCTGTGGTCCGTCACATCTCGCATCGCATCGCGGTCATGTACCTGGGCAAGATTGTCGAGCTGGCCCAAGCCGACCAGCTCTACGACAACCCGCTGCACCCCTACACACAGGCGTTGATCTCCGCTGTGCCGATTCCCGACCCGGCGCTGGAACGGCGACGAGAGCGCTTGATCCTGACCGGCGACGTACCCAACCCGATCGCGCCGCCGCCAGGATGCAACTTCCACACACGTTGTCCGATTGCCATCGACATCTGTCGCGAGGAAGACCCGGAGTGGCGCGAGATCGTGGACGACCACTTCGTCCGCTGCCATCGCGTCTAAGTTGTTGCCGCACGACTTACATCAGAACGGGGCCGAGAGGCCCCGTTCTGCGTATCCGGCACACAGCGATACCGACGCTGACTGATACGATCTGCCCACATGGACCCTTCGCGCATCCGCAACTTCTGCATCGTCGCCCACATCGATCACGGCAAATCGACCCTGTCCGACCGCCTCATGGAGGCGACCGCGACGGTCGATGGACGCAACATGTCCGACCAACTGCTCGATTCCATGGACCTCGAGCGAGAGAAAGGAATCACGATCAAGGCGCGGGCCGTGCGCATGGACTACCAGTCGCCCGAACGCGATGAGTACCGATTACACCTGATTGATACGCCAGGACACGTGGACTTTTCCTACGAGGTTTCCCGTAGCCTGGCCGCCGCCGAGGGTGCGCTGCTGGTCGTAGACGCGGTCGAGGGCATCCAGGCTCAGACGCTGGCCAATGTCTATCTGGCGATGGAGCAAGACCTCACCTTGATCCCGGTAATCAACAAGATTGACCTTGATGTCGCGAGACCAGAGGCGATTGCGGCTGAACTGGTCGATGTGATCGGGTTCGCTCGCGACGAGATTCTGTACGTCTCGGCCAAGACCGGTCAGGGCATCAACGAGCTGCTGGAGGCTATTGTCGAGCGTGTTCCACCGCCCGGCGGCAGCGGCGACGATCAGCTGCGTGCGTTGATCTTTGACTCGGAGTACGACCCCTACAAGGGCGTCATTGCCCACGTGCGGGTCGTAGACGGCGATGTCAAGGGTCAATCCCCGCTTCGTCTGTCCGCCACAAATCGCCGCTTCGAGGCCATGGAAGTGGGCAGTTTTGCCCCCGATCTACGCAAGCTCCAGTCGTTGTCGGCGGGAGATGTCGGCTATGTCGCGACCGGGCTCAAGGATGTCGGCGATGTCCGCGTCGGTGACACCATGACCAGCGGTGGACGCCATCATCCCGAACCGCTGCCCGGCTACCGCGAACCCAAAGCCATGGTCTTTGCGGGGCTCTATCCCGCGAACTCCGCCGATTACCAGGAACTCTCGGACGCGCTCGACAAACTGAGACTCTCCGACAGCTCGATTCTGTATCAGCCGGAGTCATCGGCGGCATTGGGCTTTGGCTACCGGATGGGATTCCTCGGACTCCTGCACATGGAGATCGTGCAAGAGCGACTCGAGCGCGAATACGGACTGGAGCTGGTCTTTACTGCGCCGTCAGTTGAGTACGAAGTCGAAGGTGTCGACGGGCAAGTGCGATTGATCGAGAATCCATCCGAACTGCCGGCGCCAAACCACGTGGCGGAAATCCGCGAACCCTGGGTCAGGATCTCGGTGATCGCGCCACATGAGCACGTCGGTGCGGTGATGGAGACCGTCACAGGCCGCCGCGGCGTCTACGATCGCATGGAGTATCTGCAACGCACCAGCCAAGAGAACGGATCCAATGGCTCGGGAACATCGACCGGCGAAATTCGAGTGCTGCTCGAGTACGAGCTGCCGCTCTCAGAAATCCTCACCGACTTCTATGACGACCTCAAATCGAAGACGCATGGCTATGCCAGTCTCGACTACACCTTGATTGGCTACCGCCCGGCAAAGCTGGTCAAACTCGACCTGCTGATCAATGGCGAACCGGTCGATGCACTCTCTGCAATCGTGCATTCCGATGCAGCCGCCACGCAAGGCAGAGAACTGGCCGACCGACTGCGCAAACTGATTCCAAGGCAACTATTCGACGTGCCGATCCAGGCAGCGGTGGGCGGCCGGATTGTGGCTCGCGAGACAGTACGTGCGTTGCGCAAGAACGTCACCGCCAAGTGCTACGGCGGCGACATCACGAGAAAGCGCAAACTCCTAGCTCGGCAGGCCGAAGGAAAGAAGCGGCTCAAGCGAGTCGGCAACGTCGAGATTCCGCAAGAGGCATTCCTCGCCGTCCTGCAGTTGGGCAAGAATTAGGGCCCATTTCTCAGTATTCGTTTCTGAAATCGTGGTCCAATCATCGCCCATATGTCCTCATGGGAACGCGCGTCAGCTGGCCGGGTTGGCTTCCGCTGCAGCCGCTACGGCGCCGTTCTCGGCTGGCGCCGCCGAAGCTTCCGCGTCCTCTTCTTCCTCCTCCAGCGCAATCTCCAGGACGCCAGCCGTCACTGCGACCGAACGGCGAATATCCTCGAGCACTTCAGGCTCGTCAGCCGCTTCTCCTGCGAAGCTGACCAGTTCGAATAGCGCTTCAACCGGAATCAGGGCATAACCGTACGTCTCGCAGGCGTTAATCAGCGTCTTGGGGAACGGTTCTCGGCGAATCCTAGGGTCGGTTTGCCGATGGCCATTGGCGATGATGATCCCCTTGGGCCGACTCTTCCGACGCAGGTATTGCTCTTCGATTCGGCTCTGCAGAGTCAGATACAGGCGGTCGCTGACCGCATTGTTCGCCGACGCCAGTTCGACCAGTGACGTTTCGGATCCTTCGCGGATCTCCATGTGGTCATCGGTCATCGAAACGGTGTAGCCCAGTACGCGGAAGGCATCCGCAACGGTGTCGCGGAAGGCTAGATTTTGGCTCTGCCAGAGCAGACTTTGGAATCGGGTCGTGTCGGCCAGCAGCGACTCTGCCTCGGTCACGCGGCGTTGTGCTTGCTTCAATTCATCCTGCGCGCTCGATAACTCGTCGCGAGCGGAGGTCGCTTCCGGAGTGTCGTATCGGCGAACCCAGACGGGAGCGGCGCTCGAATCTGGTTCCTGCGCCAGCCGCTCAATCATCTCCAACAGCGACGCCGAAAACACCTTGCGCTGAGATGATGCCAGATTGTCGGGCGGAGGCAGCACCACGATTCGACCGGGACCGCTGCGGAACTCGACGGCGACCGCTGCTCCGCCTACCGAACGCCCAACGATCTGCGCGCCATCGAATGCCTTGAGGTCGAACAATGCCCGATAACGAAGCCGTCCGGCCAGGTCGTCGAGAAAGCCGCTGACCGGGTGTTGCGGGACCGTCGGACGGATATCCTTGCCGTCGGCGGGACGAAGCGTGGGCCAGCGAAACGGATCTCCTTCAGGCCCGGGAATCAGCGAGTATCGATTCAGTCCGGGGAACGATGCAATGTTTGTGTGACGGACGTTTGGATATGCGAAGACGACGAGCACACCGCCGTTGTCGAGCAGCTGCTGAAACTCAAGCTGGCGCTGCTGCAACAACTCTCCCAGGCCGAAATGAAATGCGCCCGACTCTCCGATTCCAATGGCGCGTCCGTCTGGTGCTTTCACATCGAGCGTCGTCGCTGCGATTCCCTCGATCTGCTCGGACACCGACTGGAGATCGACGATGCAAGCGTCGTAATCGAAGATCGACGAAGCATTGGCGATGGAGTGGTTGTCAACGCTGGGGCTGGGTATCGGGCAGCCAATGGAGATGATTCGCACGGGCTGTTCCTTCGCTCATGTTGTTGCCCGCGGTTGGGCCATTCCCATGAGTTTACTCCGACGTATCGCTGCCGCCGCTGGTGCTAGGATTGCAGTTGGTCGTGCTAGATGGGGAGCTAGCGGTGCCCTGTACCCGCAATCCGCTCTAGCGGGGTTGAATTCCTGGGTTGAGGGCGGCGACATGAGAACTACCGACGCCAAGCAGTGATGAAGTTTGGGTCCCGCGCGGCGGCCCGCCGTGAACCCCGTCAGGTCCGAGAGGAAGCAGCGGTAAGCGGTTGTCGGTCGGGTGACGCGGGAGTGCCTGGGCTGAGCCGGCTAGCGAAGGCAAGCTGATGAAGTCGTTCGATCTCAGGTGCACGGCCACACCGTTGCTTGCTCATGACATTTCATCGTTCCGAGTCATCAGATGAGCGGACGCCGCAGGCGCGCGCGATTGGGGCAACACTTCCTGCGCGACGAGCGGGTGCTCGAACGGATCGTCGATGCCGTTCCCGATACGCCGGCCGCAATCATTGAGGTTGGCGCTGGAGATGGCGTACTGACCGAGCGGTTAGCTGAGCTGGATCGTCCCCTCGTCTCCGTCGAACTCGATGAAGGGATGGCGTACCGAGCGCGCAGGCGGCTGATTAGAGCCGGGCTCGATCTGAACGCCGTCGTGCTCGAGCACGATGTGTTGGACATCCAGCCCGAAGAGACCCTGGCAGCGGTCGCGGCTCATCCGCCCTACGGACTCGTCGGCAATCTGCCATACGCAATCACCGCCCCAATCTTCCGTAAGTTTCTTGAGGAAGAGTCCGCGCGACCTGACTGGATGCTGGTCATGATCCAGCACGAAGTCGCACAACGGGTGACGGCCATGCCGGGCAAGTTGTCGCTCATGGGCGTCTCGGTGCAGTTTTACGCCGACGCAGAACTGCTCTTCACTGTCGAACGCGAGGCATTCGACCCCCCGCCGCAAGTGCGCTCGGCAGTGGTGCGGCTGCAGGTCCGTGAGCAAACCGCCGTCAACGTGCCCAGCGTCGAGCGATTCTTTGAGGTCGTGCGCGGCGGATTCCGCAGTCCGAGAAAGCAATTACATAACGCGCTGGCACAGGGAGTCTGGCTACCGCCAGAGGGTGCCGGAGCATGGCTCGAGGCCTGCCAGATCGATCCGGCACGCCGCCCAGGGACTCTGACGCTCGACGAGTGGGCTCGCCTCGCCTGGTGGCGGGAGGAGCACATTGAGAATCTCACGGACTCGCTGCCATGACCTCGCTGAGCACGATCGCCGCAGCCAAGCTCAATCTGACACTCGAGGTCCTGGGCAAGCGCGAGGATGGGTTCCACGACCTCTCTTCAGTCGCCATCTCGCTGGATCTTGCCGATGACGTTCGACTCACGCCTGGCGGCGACAGGCGCGCAATCGCCTACCAGGACGCCGATGGGCGCCCATTCTCGATTCAGACAAACCACGACATCATCGCTCGCGCCTGGTCCGCCCTCGAAGCGCACTGTGATCTGCAGATGAACGGACGCGTTGACGTGGTGAAACGAATTCCGGTCACCAGCGGGCTTGGAGGCGGTTCCACCGACGCGAGCGCGTTCCTGCGCCTGGCGAACGAGGCATGGACGCTGGGACTGTCTGACAACGATCTCTGCCGGATCGGCTCGCAAGTCGGTTCCGACGTCGCAGCCTGTGTGATTGGTGGTCCGGTGATGATGGCCGGCCGCGGCGAGCGTGTCGAGTCGATTGAAGCGCCATCCGCGTCGCTAGTTGGCTGGGGTGTCCTGTTGCACCGTCCTGAGATTCCGGTCCCGGAGGACAAGACCGCGACAATGTATCGCTCGCTACGATCGTCAGATTTTCGCGACGGCGCGTATTCGTCTGCGCTCAAGGAGCGGTTGCTCGCGGGAAACAGCCCAACGCATGACGATTGCATCAACTCCTTCGACGCATCAGCTCGAGAGGTGATGCAGGGCTTGACGCCTGCCTGGCGTCGCATGGGGGCCGCCATTGGCCGCGCCGCCGTCGATACCGATGCTCAGCCGGTCACACCGCTGTTGGCCGGAGCAGGACCGACAATGTTCGCGATCATGGCGCCCGAAACGGCACACGCCGCTGCCACCAAGCTCCAGGGTGCGCCTGGCCTCACTCGCGTTGTCCTGCCGATCGCTCGGGCCGATGCCACCAACATTTGTACTGATTGAGCATGGAAACCGTCGCTGCATTGTTCTCCGGATTCGTGGCCGGCGCAGCCGTGGGTGTGCTGGGCCTTGGCGTGTTCGGCTCGCTCCTGGTGACCGTGCCAACGACCAACTGGCTCCGACAGCAGTTTCCCGATCCCTCGAACTGGGTCATGGTCAGCCTTGGAGCCGCTCTGGTCGCCCAGGCGGGCTGCGCGGTGCTGGGAATGCTGCTCGGCGTGTTATTCCTCAGTGTGGCCGACGGCGGATCGACTGGACTGGGCAGCCCATCTTGGCAATTCACGTCCGGAATCGTCATTTGCATTGTCTTGCTCGCGCTAGGAGCAATCGTCTGGCAACGCGCGCTGTGGCGACGATTCGTCGCAATCTCTTTGCTCGCTGCCGGATGCTTCGGCTGGATGCTGCCGCATCTCGCTTCCGGCTGAGCGCGTCGGAAGTGCATCGGGATTCACACAGACGGTGCGTATACTCAGGTGGGCTACCACATTCGCCCCTGGAGCTGGAGACCTAGTGGATCCTCAGTCGATGCCCGGCACGATCCTCGACGCACACATTCACACCGTTCGCGGCGCGGCAGATTCAGCGCTGCAACCCGACGACCTCCTGGCAGAAGCCAATCGCATTGGCCTCACCGGAGTCAACCTGACCGAGCATGATCGGGTCTGGGAGCGGTACGACTGGAACAACTACGCCAATGAAATGAGCGAGGCGGGAGTCTATCTGAATCAGGGAATGGAAGTCTCCACCGATCTCGGACACATCATCGTCTTCGGCATCGACCAGTACTACCCAGGCATCCGCTCGGCCGAGCGACTGCGCGAAGTCTGCGATGAAATCGGCGCGTTCATGTCTGTCGCGCACCCCTTCCGACACTTCTTCGACCCAGTCACATTCCGCCGCAAGGGTGAGGAGCCCTTCTCAATGACTCCCGAAGAAGCAGCGGAGCGCATGCACGTGTTCCAGGTCGTGCACGGCATCGAGGTCGGCAACGGCGGCAACACCAGGCGCGAGAATCTCTTCGCACTGGAAGTGGCGCGCATTCTGAACAAGCCGGTCACCGGAGGCTCGGATGCGCACTCAACTTCCGGCATCGGTAGCTATGCCACCGTGTTCCCTGAGCCACTGACCAACCGCGAGCAAACGGTGCAACTGCTGCACGACGGAGCGACCGTCTGCTACGAAGGTCTCAACATCGGAGAGTTCCGTCCGTTTGGTCCATGTGCCGAGGATGAGGCGCCATAGCTTCCGGCAACACAGAATCGGTCCGGGGCGTGTCAGAACGCATCTACGCCGCCATTGATCTGGAAATGACGGGCTTGAAGCCCGGGCTCGATGAGATTATCGAAGTCGGCGTCGTGCGCTGTACGCCCGAGCGTGTGATTGAACGTTGGAGCACGCTGGTCCAACCGCTTGAGTCACCGCGACTGCGCGTCCAGCGCATAACCGGCATTACGCCCGATATGTTGGCTGAAGCACCGCCGTGGAGCGAAGTTGAGGACAAGCTGCGCAGCCTGCTCGACGGCTGCACGTTGCTGGGCCACAATGTCGGCTTCGACGAGTCGTTTCTCGAGGTCGTCGGGATCAAGTCGGCATCGCCGTCGATCGATACGCTGCCGCTGGCGCAGATCATCGAGCCAGGAGCACCATCACACCGGCTTGGCGACCTATGTGATCGCTTCAACATCGAGTTGACCGATGCACATCGTGCGCTCGCCGACGCCGAGGCTGCGCGCCTGCTGTTTCTGCAACTCAAGGATCGCTACGCCCTGCTTCCCCAGGATGCCAGGAACTCACTGAGCGAACTGGCCGCCGGAGCGAACATCTTCTGGGGACCGGGCCGAGTACTGCGCGAGTGGTCGCTTGAGGTCCCGCGAACGCCGGCGTCCCCTTCGTCCGGAGCGCGATCTGCGGAGCCCCATCGTCCCCTGGAGCCAGTGGACCTGCCCCGCGGCACCCTGGCAGAATTGACGGCCCAGGCCTTCGCAGCTGTTGGCGACGACGACTTCGAGCAGCGCCCCGAACAGCTTGACATGGCTCGGGATGTAGCCGAGTCGCTGCAGTTCGGAGGAACGCTCATCGTCGAGGCGGGGACTGGAACGGGTAAATCACTTGCGTACCTCGTGCCGGCTGCGCTCTGGGCACTCAAGACCGGCAGCACGGTGATTGTCAGCACACACACGATCAACCTCCAGCAACAGCTCGAAAGCAAGGATGTTGAGTTCGCCCGCAAACTGATCGCCGGAGTTTCAGCAGAGGCCTCGAAAGCGCTCACGTCGACCGTCGTCAAAGGACGCGACCACTACCTCTGCCAGCAAAAGCTGGATCGGGAGCTCGGCAAGGTCGTCGATTGGGAAGATCCGCTCGTACTGGCGAGAGCCGCAGTTTGGCGATCAACCTCCCCCCAAGGAGACCGTGCAGAACTCCGTCTGCCTGTGCCAAAGCTCCGATCCTGGGAGAAGCTTTCGGCCCGCGGCACCGGCTGCCTGTCCGACCGAACCTGCGATTACGCCATGAACGGCACCTGTTTCCTGCTGCGAGTGCAGCGACAGGCGGCCTCGTCCCACATCGTCATCGCAAATCACGCGCTGCTGGTCAGAGCGATGGCGAGCGGCGCAATCACGATGCCCGACGCGCCGGTCGTCATTGTCGATGAGTCCCACGCGCTTGAGGACGTCGCGACCGATCAGTTGTCGTTGGAAATGAGCGAGTCGTGGATGTTCGAGACGCTCCAACGCTGCGCCGAAGGCAGCGACGCGCTGACGCGACTTGCCGAACATGTCGGCCTACGAGAAGAAGCAGACCGGCTATCACAGCACACAGCACTGGCCACGAGCGCGGTTGAGACGTTGTTCGACGGCATTGGTGCATTCGTCTCGGAGTACTCCGAGGATCGGCGCGCCAGTGAGGATCGAGTCACCCTGAGTCAGGGGGCTCGAGGCAGCAACGACTGGTCGGACCTTGAGCTGCAGTGGGAAGAAACCAGAGATGCAATCGCCGACGTCTGCCTCGCCATCGAGGCGATCGCGGAAACGTGCGATGAGCAAGCCAGGGAGGCCGGAGGCGAAGAACGTCGACGGCTTCATTCCGTCACCACAGAAGCGCAGGGCGTGTTGGCCGAGCTATCAGAGCGACGCTCGTTGCTTGGCCGAGCCATCTCCGAGTACTCGAGCGAGGAAATCGCCTGGGCCTCCCGAGAGAATCGCAAGACTGGAGCTTCAATCGTCCATGCTGCGCCGCTCAGTGTCGCTGCTCACTTGAAGCCGCTGTGGCAGGAACGTCATGCCACCGTCCTGACCGGCGCGACGTTAGCCACCAGCACCAAAGAGGATGCTGCATTCGACTTCCTGCGCGAGCGCCTGGGGATTGAAGATGCGGCCGAAGCCCAATACGGATCGGCGTTCGATTACCAGCGTCGCTGTCGCATCTACCTGCCAACCGACATGGCCGACGCCACCGATAACGAACATCACGACTCAGTTGCGGCCGCGGTGCGATCGCTCGCCGTGGCAGCCGGTGGTCGCACGATGGTCCTGTTTCGCTCTTACGGCGCAATGAACCAGGTCACCCGAAGAGTTCAAAAGGATCTTGAACAAGCCGGGCTGGTGCTGGTCAGACAAGGCCGCGATGGAACGGCTACCAACATCGTCGAGCTGCTGCGCAATGATCCCAAGACCGTTGCGTTCGGTGTAGCAGCCTTATGGACCGGAGTCGACATTCCTGGCGACGCGCTGTCCCTGCTGATCATGACGAGGCTGCCATTCGCGCCACCAAACGATCCGGTGCTCAAAGCCAGGGGCGAACAGTACGACAACGAATTCATGCAGTTCTCGCTGCCGGCAGCCATCCTGCAATTCCGGCAAGGGATTGGACGGCTGATCAGGACGCAGTCGGACCTCGGAGCTGCGGTGATCCTGGATGGCCGAATCGTCTCACGCAGGTACGGCAAGCGATTCCTTGATGCCTTGCCTCCCGCGCCGGTGATCAGGAAAGCGACCAGCGAGATTGCGCGAGAGTTGCAGACCTTCCTCCCGCCGAATCGTGACTCCAAGTGACAATCAGTGCAAATTGGCCCGTGACCGTCGAGGGTCAACGCGCCAGCATTGTGAGATTCCGAGGCGAGGTCATCGAAGCGGACTGGCTCGCTGAAGCCGCACAGGCCATTGCAGGCCGCGCCGCGCCTTGCGACCTGCAGAGTCGACTCGACGACGGCGATCTCGGCTGGTGGATCCTCGGTGACGGTGCAGTCGTGGGCGCGCTCTGCGGCAAGGTCGTGAGGCTCCCCGATTCCGTGGCCTCGTTCGCCTTGATCTGGACCTGGCTCGCCATCGACGCGAAGTGGCGGGCCTACGGATACGGCGGCGCGTCGGTGCCGCTGCTGGAAGCGGCGGCACAACAGGCCGGGGCGACCATCGCGCTGACGCCACTGCCACCCGACAATGGAGTCGCGCTCTACTTCTGGTTACGCTTGGGATACACGCCAGTGCGCAGTGTCGATGTCGCCCCAGGCGACATACCAACCGGCGTGACGCCTGACGCGCTCTGGATGCAGCGTCAACTCAATTCTCAACACGCCGAGGAGTAGCACATGTCGCTTGTTCTGCCTGATGAAGTTCACGCTCGGGTCAATGGTGCGCTGGACGAGGGATTTCCCATGTGCATGGTCGCAATTGGCGATGACACGCAGCCGGTAGTCAGCTTCCGCGGCAGTACGCAAACCTTCGGCGATGACGCTCTGGCGCTCTGGGTACGGGGCGAGTCGTCATCGACGCTCAACGCAATCGCGAAGAACCCAAGCGTGGCCTTGATGTACACCAATATGCCCGCCCGGAAGTTCTTCATCTTCAAGGGGCAAGCGGCCGTCACCACCGACGCCGGTGAACGTGACCAGGTCTGGGAAGGCCAGCACGACCTGGAGAAAGCGCGCGACACGGAGCGAACCGGCACGGCCGTCGTCGTTCGACTGGATTCAGTCCAGGGCAGTGGTATCGACCTCAAGCGCGACTAGCGACCCTTGCCGGAACCATTGCGTTTGTCTCGGCGGGCCTGAAACGAACGCCGGAAGAGGCGCCCGCCCCCGAGTCCGGCCATCAAGACACCGACCCACAGCGCAATATCCTCGGCGATTCCGCCGGCGATCGTAAACGTCCAACCGAGCCAGATGCCCAGCCCCATCGCGGTCACAACGCCAGCCGTTGGTAGCCACGATCGACGGCGGGTCTGCTCAATGCGTTCAATCTGAGCGTTCTCAACCGCCGGTGCCGTCGGCGTGGAGCCGGATGACGTGCGGCGCCTGCGCCTCCTCGGACGTTGACGCGGCATGTCAGCGTCGCCGCCGAGCGAGGTCGCGAGCCGATGCGCCACGCGCCGCGCGTCGCGCGCGTCGTGTGCCACGTGTGTCTGGCCGCGCTGGCTCCGAGGGTTCCTCCGGCGGAGGTGGTTCCTGAACCGGCGCCGCTGTTTCGCCTGCCTGCTCGGCCAGGCAGTTGCGACAGGCGAATTGGAGCGCCATCACTTCATCGTCGAGCCATACATCACCGCAGTCCGGTCCGGTCGCAGTGGTCGTCAGCCGCAGATGGAAGTACTCGCCGCAGCGGTAACAGTCGGAGCGTGCATCCGGACCGGCTGGCTCGCCGCACACGGAGCAGGGCCAGGTGTCCTCAGCGACAGAAGGCTCAGTAGTCATCGCGACAATCGTATCTGCTGTTCCGCTCGGGTAACAGACGACTGGTCTTGCGGGTCGAGCTCACCGTCCCAGACTTCAGCTTCCAGCCGCCTGAGCCACTGCCCAAATTCCGGCCCCGGCTCGATGCCCAACTGAATCAGCCGACGGGCGGAAATCGGCGAATGAACCACGTCGCGTCGCTCAAGATATGCACCGACTGCACGCCCTGATGCGCCATCCCAAACGTCTGCGGCAGCCTCGACCACCGCGTTCGGTATCCCGCTCAGTCGCTCGGCAACGCGAGACGGTCGCCGCATTTTGCCGACGCTTCGCCGGTCGCGACCAAGAGCTGCGCCACCAGAGAGAGCGGCACGTTCCCCTCGATTCAATCCGACTGATTGTGGCAGCCACGCTGCGATGTCGTCCTGTGCGGACAGCAGCCCTGTCGCCGCCCAGAAGTGTTCGGCAGACTGCACGGCCGGCAGGACGGCAAGCGGAGTTGTCCATCGATGATCACGTGACTGTGAGAGTTTGAGCCTTCGAGCAATTCGAAGAGCTGTTACAGCATCACGTTCGCCCAGCAACAGCCGCCAGGCATCACCGAAGCGATGCGCCGTCAACGCAGCCAGATGAGCGCGGTCTCGCCTGGCATTGGCCAGTGTCTTGCGCTCCAGAGACCCGGAAATCCGCGAGGCATAGCGCACGGCGCGAATCAGCCTCGTCGGGTCATCGCGAAACGAGTCTGCGTGCAGCGTTCGAACTCGACGATGCTCCAAGTCGGCAATGCCCCGGTACGGATCGAGCACCTCGCCGGCATCCGGACCTGCGAGCGCGTGTGCGACAGCGTTGATCGTGAAGTCGCGGCGGCCGAGATCAACTCCAATGGGTGCCGGAGTCACGATTGGCAGGGCTCCGGAAGCCGGATATCGCTCTGCACGAGTTCGCGCCAGATCGATTGATGTTCCGTCAGGCAGTGTCGCGTTGGCGGTCCCGAATCGCTCGTGAGTCGCCAGACTTCCGCTCGCGGCCATCGCCATCGCCTCGTAAAACGGGATGGGGTTCCCGTCCACGGCCAGATCGAGATCCAGTTGGTCCGGCGGCGGCTCTGCAAGCAGCGTGTCTCGGATCACGCCGCCGACGACGTACAGGGAGGTCCCACTCTCCGATGCCAGATGACATAACATATCCAGTAGGGCACTTGCTGCTTCGGAACGGGCCTGAACACGGCGCAACACTTGCCCCGCGAGATCAGTCCTCTTGACAGAAATCGGAGTCAGTCTCTCGCTCCCCATTGCTGACACCGTAAGCCTTCATCATTGGACCCGGCATCCACCCCAAGCGAGAATTGATCACCTGAGTACACTGAGGTAGTTATGTGTTCGAACATAGACGGCAAGCTAGAGCGACTGCAGGATCGGCTCGACTACCGATTCTCCAACGTGACGTTGCTTCGACAGGCAATGGTCCATCGCTCGTATCTCAACGAAGTCAGCGCCCCGGCGCTTGAGTCCAATGAACGGCTGGAGTTCCTGGGAGACGCCATTCTCGGCGCGGTCGTCGCGCACCGCCTCTACACAGAATTCATCGACAAGCGTGAAGGATGGATGACCGACGCCCGATCTCAGCTCGTACGCAATGAGACGCTTGGACGTATCGGTCGAGAGCTTGGCCTTGGCGAGTGCCTGTTGTTGGGCGCCGGAATCGATAACGACGGCGCTCGCGACCGATTTTCGGTGCTCAGCCGAGCGCTTGAAGCGACGTTTGGAGCCGTCTGGCTCGACGGCGGAGAACGCGCCGCCCGAGCAGTCATTCTTGGACTGCTTGAGGACAGCATCAAGGCCTTGAGCACTGACGCAGTACAGGCCGACGCGAAGTCGCAACTCCAGCACTTGACCCAGTCCCGATACGGATCGAAGCCGACCTATCTGATCATCTGCGAGTCCGGCCCGCCACATGATCGATCGTTCCGTGCCTTGGTGGAAGTCGAAGCTGAACCATTGGCCGAAGGCTGCGGCAGAAGCAAGCAGTCGGCCGAGATGGGCGCGGCGCGGAAGGCATTGGCCCTGCTCGAGGAGACCGGAGCATGATGCGCCTGCGCTCGATCGATTTGCACGGCTACAAGTCGTTCGCGACGCGTACGGCGTTGCAGTTCGATGAGCCCGTGATCGCGATTGTCGGACCCAACGGTTCCGGTAAGTCCAATGTCATGGACGCGTTGCGCTGGGTGATCGGCGCCGGATCGGGACGAGTCCTTCGCACCAAGCGGGCCGAAGATGTGGTCTTCTCCGGTGGTCGCGATCGCGCCCCAGGCGGGTTCGCTGAAGTAAGGCTTCAGCTCGACAACAGTGATCAATGGCTCAATCTCGACGCCGCGGAAGTGGAAATCGTGCGTCGCGTCCATCGCGATGGACAATCCGAGGTCAGAGTCAATGGCCGGGCCGCTCGTCTGCGCGACGTACAGGGACTCTTCCGCAGCAGCGGTCTCGGCGCTGGCGGGTTCGCGCTCATGAGCCAGGGGCTGGTCGACGAGATGCTGCGTCTTCGACCGCACGAACGCCGACAGGCAATCGAAGAAGTTGGTGGCGTACGCCAGCACCGCCACGAGATGGAGGAATCCCGTCGTCGCCGACAACGCGCGCAGGATCATCTTGATCGCGCGAAACTGCTTCGAGACGAACTGGCGCCTCGATTGAAGAGCCTCGAGCGCTCCGCGCGCCGAGCGAAGCGGCAAGCCGACCTCCAACAGCAATTGGAGCAGGCGCAACAACGCTACTTCCAGGCCGCCGCAGCCGATCTGGAACACGAGCTCCTGGCTCGCCACGAGTCCGCAACAGCGTCCGCCGCCGCCCGGACGGCGGCAGAGGCGCGCCGAGAATCGGCTACGAATGCGCTGGCGGCGGTCGAGCGCGAGACAGCCATCGCACGGCGAGCCCTGGAACGCGCAGCGGAGAAGATCCGCGCAGCGCGTTCGGAGTTGCGAACGCTCGAGCACCAACAGGAACTGGACCAGCAGCATCGATCCTGGCTCAGCCGGGAAGTATCCGACCTCTCCGCGCGACTCCCGCGAGAGCGCATCGATCCCGCGACCTCCGACCTCGACGCGGCCAAAGAGGTACTTGCCGCCGTCGGCGCCAGACTGAATGCCGCGCGTAGCGAACGCGACAGTCGCGAGCGCAGCAGGTCGGCGGCGACAGCACAGCACGAACGTGCGCTCGCTGATATCGAATCATTCCGGTCACAGGCGCAACGATTGAATCGTCGCTGGAGAGCCAATGCCGCAGCGATTCTGGAAGCGACAGCGAAGGTCGCCGTCGCGCAGCAACAGCACGAAACAGCACAAGATCGTTTGCGAGAAGTCGAGTCGAAATCACTCCAGTTGGAGCGAGAAGAGGATGCAGCTCATCAAGCACTGGAACGCCAACAGGCCGAGCAGAAGACCTTGACTCGGCGATTAGAGGAGACTGATCGCCAGATCTCCTCCCTTGAAGCCACCGATGAACATGAGCACACGCTGCGGTCCCTGGTTGCAGATCGAGTGGCTGATCCGATTCAGGCGGATGCACTGTTCGGTGAACTAATGGACGCGACCTTGCATGAGCACTTCGCTGACGCCGTTGCAACCGTTCAACACATCGTCGACGCCGACGTTGGTCGGGCTTCGGCAATGGTCAGCGATCGCGCCTCAATGTTGATTGACTCGATCCTGGCATCCGTCGAGTTCGTAGAAGATGTCAACTCCGCAAAACGGCTCGCCGACACCGGCAAGACAGCCGTCACATCGTCAGGGATCGTCGTTCGATCGGACGGCGTCGTCCAGGCCGGGGGCTCAATGCCGGGCGCTAGGCGTAGGTTGCAACAATTGGCGGAGCTCAAGTCAGAGCGAAGCGATCTCAGGGAGCAGCTGAGCCTAATCGCTCGCACGCAGGAGCTGAGTCAAAACCTGGACAAGTTAGTGAGCGTCCGCCAGCGAGCCGACACCAATCGAGTTGCCGCCCGACAAACAGCATCTGAATCGGCGATGTCGGTCGATGACGCTCGCCGCCGACATGCGGCGAAGTTGGCAGAAGTGCGCTCCGATCTCGCGGACATCGGCCGTGTGCGTTCCAGCCTGCACAACTCCAGGCAAGCCGAGCAAGCGGCGGCGAGACAACTCGCCACGTTGCCAGAGGCCCAGTTCGAGGACCTGTCAACACTCGAAGCGGAACGCGACCGTTGCGCTGCAGTGCTCGCCGACGCCAGAGCCCACGCTGCAGCACTTGAGCGGGCTCGTGCCGATCGGGCGCGATTGTCCTCGCTGAGGCGAGAACTGGCCGACGTCGAGGCGGCGATCTTGGAACGGGAGCCGCTGCTGGAACGTGCAGCATCCATCGCTGACGATGCCGCAGCACATGATCTGGCCAAGGAACATCTCGACACGCTCGAAAGCCAACGCGCGCAGGCAAGCCACGACCTAGAGCAGGCGCAGCAAGCTCGGGTGGTCGCCGAGCGTCGTGAGGTTGAAGCGTCCTCGGCGTTACGAGAGACCGAATCCTCGCGAGCTCGCCTGGCGGCCGAAGCCGCTTCCGAGGGCATCGACTTGAGTCCCGCCCAAGCAGTCGCCGAACCCGTTCTCGACCTGGTCGAAGCCAACGGCGTACGCGCAAACGGACGTCATGCCGTAAACGGCCTGGGCAACGGAACACATCCACCGACAGGCACTGCCGTCGCTGTCGCAGAGCCCGACGTTGCGGAACTCAAGCAGAACGTCCAGGCGTTGCAAGCCAAGCTCCACCGACTGGGTCCCGTTGACCCGGGAGCGGCGCACGAGTTTGCATCCGAACAGACCCGCTGGCAGGACATGGAGTCGCAGATCGTCGATCTCGAACAGACCGAATCCTCGCTGCGTATTGCCGAGCGAGATCTTGAGCAGTTGATCGAGCGCAAGTTCCGAGAGGCTTGCAGGCAAGTCGACGAGGCCTTCCAGCGCTACTTCCAGCTCATGTTTCGCGGTGGCAAGGCCGAACTGGTGTTGACCGAAGATCGGGCCAACACCGACGACGACTCTGAGGAGTTTGAACAGCCCGCGAGGCTCGGAGTCGATATTCGCGCCCAGCCTCCGGGCAAGCGAGTCTCGGCGCTCGGACTGCTCTCCGGCGGTGAACGCGCACTGACCGCGATCGCCTTGTTGTTTGCCCTGCTGGAGATCCGGCCAGCGCCGTTCTGCGTCCTCGACGAAGTTGATGCCGCACTCGACGAAGCCAACGTTGAACGATTCGCCGCTGCGCTCAAGGAGCGGGCGCAGCACACGCAATTCGTGGTCATTACCCACAATCGACGCACAATCGAACAGGCCGACAGCATCTACGGGGTCACGATGGGCGCAGCCGGAGTCAGCCGCCTGCTGTCTGTCAGAGTCGATCAACTGCCTCAGGCTGATTCCTAACGAGCCGATGACGTTGGTCATGCATTTGGCAGGATGCTCTGCCCTAACCTGATCGCCATGGATTTCATACACGCCGTCTGGACACCTGCTGGTCCGGGCCCTCACCCAACGCTGATCGCTTTGCACGGGCATGGCGCGCATTGTCAAGACTTGGCTCCGCTCGCGCCAATGCTGGCCGACGGACAACTGCAAGTCATCTGCCCGCAGGCCGAGTTCGCATTGGAAGGCGCGCCGTACTCCTACGCGCCGATGTACACCTGGATGCGCCGCGGGGCAAACGATCGCCCAATCGACGGCGAGTTGGACCGCGTCGCCGGAGCGCTCTCTTCCTTCATCGACACCGTCTGCGATCGCTACAACGTCGACACGGATCGATTGGCGCTGATGGGCTTCTCGCAAGGCGGGTTCCTTGCCTATCGACTGGCGCTCAGCGAGCCACATCGTTGGCAAGGCGCCGCGATACTCTCAACCTGGCTGTCCGATGAAGCGGCCGATGATGTCCATGAAGACGCGGCCGACTTGCCATTGCTCGTTCAGCACGGGACGAATGACCCCCTTGTCGGGATTGACAAGGGCAGGACCTCTCGCGATCAACTGCAGGCGATGCGTATGAACCTTGACTATCGCGAGTATCCGATGCAGCACGAAATCGGCCGGCAGAGCATCCACGATCTCTCAGCCTGGCTCACCGAGCGGCTGCTCACTGGACGGTCTGGCGACTGATGGTCAGACTGTTTCGACGCTTTCGCCGTGGCCGCGATGAGCATCCGGACGATTCGGACGCCCAGGAACAGGAGGATGTGCGCGAGGAATACCAGCGCAGCGTCGCCAATACCCGTCGCGGTCAGCTCGGTGCCTTGCGCAAGATTTTCTCCCGTACGCGTGTCGACGAGGACTTCTGGGAGGAATTGGAAGAGACGCTGATTCTCGGCGACGTCGGGGGCGCCACCTCGGCGCGTTGGGTGGAAGAACTGCGGGATGAATCGCGAGGCAAGGATGCGCCGGCGATTCGCAATCTCTTACGAGATCGCATGATCGCCGGACTTGAGCGGCCGAGTGCCGATGGATCGCTTTGGAGTAGTCAGAACGGACTCGAGGCGCAGCCGACCCCGCATGTGGTGTTGGTCGTTGGCGTAAACGGCGCTGGCAAGACGACATCAATCGCCAAGCTCGCGCACGCGTACCAGGAAGACGGCAAATCAGTCATCCTCGCCGCTGGAGACACGTTCCGCGCTGCCGCGATTGAACAGCTACAGACCTGGGGAGAGCGAATAGACGCTCCGGTCATCGCGCATCAGCAAGGTTCCGACCCTGGCGCAGTCGCCTATGACGCTGTCGAAGCCGGAATCTCACGCGGAGCGGATGTTGTGCTTATCGACACCGCGGGTCGACTGCAAACCCAACGCAATCTGATGGCAGAGTTGGGCAAGGTGAGACGCGTCGTCGAAACGAAGCATCCCGGATCGCCCCATGAAGTGCTGTTGGTGATCGATGCCACCAGCGGCCAAAACGCACTGAGTCAGGCGAGGCAGTTCTCGCAGGCGACCGGTGTCACCTCGGTTTGCCTGGCCAAACTCGACGGCACGAGCAAGGGCGGCATCGTCTTCGCGATTTCCGAAGAACTCGGCATTCCTGTCCGCTTCGCTGGCACGGGCGAGCGTTTGGGCGATATCGCGCCATTCGACGCGGCTGCGTTCGTCGATGCGTTGCTCTCCGACGATTGATTGACATAACGAAGAATCGCTGGGAGGCGCGCATGTTGAGTCAACTTCTGAGCCTCAGTCCTCGGCGACTGATCGCCACGGGCCTCATCGTCGCCGGCGTCCTGGTCGGTGTCCTGCTCATCATCCTCTGGCAGGTCGGCCTGTTCGACAGTGCACCGCCCCCGGTGTCGCTGCAGTCGGCGGTGGAGTCGGTCCGCCAGGTCGAGCAACAGCAGGACCAGGCGCAACCCGTTCAAACACAGGGATCTCAGCAGACTTCCGAAGACAAAACCGACCCTCCTGAGCAGCAAGAGCAGGGTTCAGACTCAACCGAAGACGCGCAGCAGCAGGCGCAATCAACGCAGTCCGAAGCAGCGCAGGACGAGTCCGAGACAGACAGCGACGGATCCGAGCAGCAGTCCAATGCTGAAGCACAGGACCAACCATCCTCATCTCAGCAGCAGGACGCACAGGCCGCGTCCGAGCAACAGGACGGGCAGCAACCCACCAAACAAGCCGCCCAACAAGCCGCCCAACAAGGCGCTCAGCAGGCGCAGGCGACACAGCAGGAGGTGTCCCAGACGCAAGCCAGCAGCGAGCCGCCAACGTTGGGCGATCTGGCCGGCACCTGGACACTGTCGGGGCAGGGAACGTCATTCGTTGGCTACCGCATCGGCGAAGAGCTGGCCAACATCGGTACCACGACGGCGGTCGGCCGCACCAGCGACATTGAAGCGACACTGGAGTTCGATGGAGTCTTGATCACCTCCGTGACGATCGTGGCCGACCTGCGCACCCTCACGAGCGATCAGTCCTTCCGTGACGGCGCACTGCGCACGCGCGGGATCGAGACCGACACATATCCATTTGCCACATTCGTCCTCGTCCAGCCCATCCCAATCGCAGCGTTACCGGCCGGCGAGGAGACACTTAATGTCACGGTCGACGGCACGCTCGACCTCCACGGAGTCACGAATCCGGTGAGCATCGGTCTGCAAGGTCAACTCGTCGACGGTCTCGTCGTCGTCGTTGGATCAACAGAAATCGCCCTGGCCGACTACGACATTGAACCGCCGACCGGCTTCCGTGTGCTCTCCATCGATGACGTCGGCATCATGGAGTTCCAAATCGTGCTGGAACGCGCTCCCTGACGAAGATCAAGCTCTTGTGAACGACACTGCTGTCCGGACGCCTACAGCGCCGGGCTCGAGCTGTGATTCCTCTGTTATGTCGCGCCAGGAGCCATCGTGCCTACATAACCTGCATAGTGCGATCATGAAATCCGATCTGAGCGTTCTCGCAGCGTGGCCAGGTCGAACTTGAGATTGCCGAACGAATCCTGCTCCACGTTCGTGATCTCGCCCTCTGCGTCGAGATGACCGATGATCTGAAACAGATCGAGGCGTCGCAGGTCTTCCTTCGAGTACTCCATCAGCATCGTCACAGAGATTCGATCACGCCGGCCCAAACGCTGCGACTCCGCCACCAGCGCTCGGCGCACTGTGTCGACGTCGGCCATCGTCGCCGCTTCAGCCTCGGTTGCCTCGCGCACGTCGTTGAGCGCGGACAACCGCTGCTTCAATCGGTCAAACAGACCCATGATCAGCCTCCGAATCGACCGCCAGGCCACGGTCCAGCGACCACTGGATCACCGCAAGTCCTTGCGGATGGGCGCCATTCAGCGCCCGCACTCGTGTCTCAACCAGTCCGCTGAGTCGCCAGAGCGTCGTCAACAGGTTGGCTGCAGCATTCCAATCGTCGTCCGACGCCGGTATGTCGTCCAGGGGAGCGAATCCGCGGGCGAGGATCGCGGCTCGGCGTCCGTCGGCGGCGTCGGCCTCGGCGCCAAACTCCTCAATCACGGCCTCGAACTCATGGTCGGAATGTTCAAGCTCATTCCGCGCCAGTCGCACCGTGCCGTGCACAATCCGAGAATCAACGTCATACGGACGTGCATCTGCCGCTTCGTAGGCCAGATGCTGTGCCTGATCCACGTCGCCAAGAAACAACGCCTGCCACGCTCGACCAACGTTGTCTGAGGGGGCTGCTAACTCCGCAAGACTGCGAATCTCCGCTACCGACCCGCCCCTCCTGAGCAGTCGCTCAGCATCAGACAGCGCATGCTGAGTGCCCTGAGGTGTGGCGCCTGACGTCAATCGGGTTCGCAGACGACTGATCAAGCTCATCAGTGAACCTCCGCCGAATTGATAGCGTAATGGTGTGACCACGCAGTCTGAGCAGCCTCAGCAACGGCACATCATTCATGCCGACATGGACGCGTTCTTCGCGTCGGTCGAGCAGCGCGACAATCCCGAACTGCGCGGCAAGCCTGTCCTGGTCGGTGGCTCGCCCAAAGGCCGTGGCGTCGTAGCGGCTGCATCCTACGAATCACGGGTCTTTGGTTGTAAATCGGCAATGCCTATGCGCACTGCGGTCCGTCTGTGTCCCCACGCCGAGATCGTCAGGCCACGTTTCTCGCGCTACCGCGAAGTGTCATCGCAAGTTATGTCAATCTTCCGCGACGTTTCACCGCTGGTCGAGCCGCTTTCGGTAGACGAAGCCTTCATTGACGTGAGCCATCGCGTGCGCGAAGGCGCGATGCCTGCCGAGCTGGGTCAGTGGATTCGCGAGCGCGTCACGCGAGAGACCGAACTTACCGTGTCCTGCGGCGTGGCGACCAGCAAATCGGTCGCCAAGATTGCCTCGGATCAGGACAAGCCGGATGGTCTGACGGTCGTCGCGCCTGGTACGGAAGCCGCATTCCTGGCGCCGTTGCCGATCTCCGACCTGTGGGGAGTCGGCCCAAAGACCGCCGACCGTCTGCGCGGAGCCGGCATCGAGACCGTCGGAAATCTCTCTGAACGTCCCCTGCCCTGGTTGATCGACCGCTTTGGTTCCCGCGGAGAGTGGTTCTGGCAACTGGCGCGTGGCTTGGACGATCGTGAGGTCTCAGTCGAACGCGAGACCAAGTCGATTTCATCCGAGACAACGTTCGCTGAGGATGTCGGCAGCGAATCCCAGCTCAGCGCCGTCGCTTCAGAACAAGCAAGTAGCGTCGCCAAGCGTCTCGTCGAGCACGGGTTCCGAGCTCGCACCGTGCAGATCAAACTCAGGCTCTCGGACTTCACCACGTTCACCCGTCAGCGCACGCTCTCCAGCCCAACCAGCGACGCTGCAACCATAAAGCGAACGGCACTGTCGCTGCTGCGTGAGCAGCTGTCCCCGGTTCGCAAGTTTCGCCTCATCGGCGTCGGCGCGATGGGACTGGAGCAGCGGCCGGTGGCTTCACAGCTCTCGATGTTCGATCAGTCCGGCGCTCCGGCGGTGGAGCCTCCTCAATCGACGGCGCGTCGAGAACGGCAGCGAGTCGTTGACGATGCGGTGCGTGAGCTGAACGAGAAGTTCGGGGGCGATATCGTCCACTTTGGCGCCGATACCAGATCGTCCAGGGAGTCTCCATGATCCATCCACGCGACGCGGCTGTGATTTCCTTCGATTGCTACGGGACGCTGATTGATTGGCAGTCGGGAGCCAGAGCCGCAGTGGAGGCGATCCCGGAACTCTCCGATGTTGACGCCAGCGCGTTAATCGCGCGGCGACTAGAGGTCGAGTTGGAAGTCGAGCACGAGTACTACCGGCCGTATGACCAGGTACTGGCAATCTCGCTTCAGCGAACCGCTGCGGAATTCGGCGTCGAGCTCGACGAGGCGACTGCACGCGCCTTCGCCGACTCTATTGCCAACTGGCCGCCCTTCCAGGACGCCGGCGGCTTCCTCAAGCGACTGGCCACTGTCGGCACGCCGTTGGCGATTCTCTCGAACGTGACTCGAGCCAGTCTGGCAGTCAGCGTCCGGAAACTGGGCGGAACCTTCGATCAGCTAGTGACCGCCGAGGATGTGCGTAGCTACAAGCCCGACCATGATCACTGGCAAGCGCTCTACAATTCCCGTGACATCCGGCCGGAGCAACAGCTTCATGTCGCCGGTTCAATCGCTCACGACATTCGCGCCGCGACAGAACTCGGTGCGAACACCGTCTGGGTCCGACGCTTTCACGAACCGATTCCAGACGATGTGCAGCCTGACTTGATCGTGCAATCGCTGGCCGAGCTGGGCGACTACTGGCGGCTCCACTACTCGCGTTAGCATCAGCGCAGGAGGCTGGCCATGCGATTGACGCGGATGTACCTGGGCGACAACGGAACTTCCCAGTTCGAGGACATCGAGATCGGACTCAAGGAGTTCGACGTCGGCGCGTTCACACGCAATCTTCGTCCCGACCACATGTCCTTCCGAATCTCTGAGCCTGGTCTGGTCAACGACTGGCACAACGCCTCGGCCAAGACCATGATCATCGTGATCCAGGGATTGGTGCAGACCGAGGTGTCAAGCGGCGAAACACGCAGCTTCGGCCCCGGAGAGATCTGCTACGCCGAAGACGTTGAAGGACCGGGCCACCTGACCACCGATCTGGAAGGCCCGCGTCTCAGTCTGATGGTCTTCCTGCCCGACGACTTCGATGTCCACCGCTGGGCCCGTTCGTTCGACGACTGAGCAATCGATTGGAACTGAACCGATGCAAATCACACGCGTCTACACCGGCGACGACGGCGAATCCCACTTCGAGACCATTGATGTCTCAATGTCCGAGAGTCGCTACGGCAGCCTCTCGGAGTTGTTCGAGGCCGAAGGTGTGATGTTTCGCGCCACGCCAATCGGCGGAGAATTGGACTTCCACAATGCACCTCGGCGGCAGTTCGTCGTGAACCTCAGCGGGACCGTCGAGATCGAAGTGGGCGACGGCACCAAGCTGCAGTTGCACGGCGGTGACATCCTGCTCGCCGACGACGTCACCGGACGCGGACACATCACCCGGGACGTCGAAGGCCCACGCCACAGCTTGTTCATTCCCCTGCCCGAGGACTTCGACGTCGATGCGCTGCGCAGCTAACTCCGTCCGATCCCGTCTCCCTCTGGAGACCTGCGCGCACCCTCCTGTTTCCCAGTCCCCGCTTCACGGAGACCTTTGCATTAGTCGTGTTCCCAATCCTTCTGAGCTCCTGTAGGGGCGACCCTTGTGGTCGCCCGCGTTGGCGATTGCATTACTGACTAGATAGGAGCGGCAGAGCGGGCGACCACAAGGGTCGCCCCTACAACCTGACCAATAGCGCACCGACCGATTTACGCGCAGGCCTCCTTCACGCGGGGACCCGCTCGGTCCCCCTCCTGCCATCTGCTGGAGTCAGCGCGCACCGAGAGGGAACAGGTCCCCGGGCAATCCGGGGACGGAACTCGAATCTTGGTGTCGCGGATGACGCCCAGGTCTCCTCTGGCAGAGGATGAGGGTGAGGGCCAGCTACGGCGAGCGATGGTCGGAGACCTGACCACTCCAGCGCCAGTAGTGATCGAACGCCGCGATGGTTAGCGCGTGCGTGATCAGTTTGTCGTTCAACAGCCCGGGAATCTCGTCCAACGGCACTTTGGACACTTCAATCGCCTCGCTCGACGTCCCCACGACGTGATCATCGTCAACGACGAGCTCCACGTTCTTAGCCAGGTAAGACCAGCAGCGATTCTCCTGCAGCGCAGGATTCGGATGTACCCAGCCCAGCTCGATCGCTTCAGGCGCGTAGTAGCCCGACTCTTCAAACATCTCGCGCAACCCAGCCTCCCTGGCCGATTCACCAGGATCGACGATGCCACCGGGAATCTCCAGAGTCAGCTCGCGGGTGCCGTGACGGAACTGATTGACGAATACCACCTCGCCCTCAGGCGTGAGCGGCATGATGTTGACCCAGTCGGGAAACTCGAAGATGAAGAAGCGGTGTTCACGACCCGAGGTTGGGTGGCGCGAGATGTCCTTGCGCAGCTTGAAGAAGCGGAAGTCCTCAATGATCTCGGAACTCAGTCGTCGCCAGTCATCGATCTTGGCACTACGACTGGAGTCTTTGGGGTCGTTGGAGTTGCTAGTCATGTTGCGGCGTTAATCACTTTCGCGTAAGCATCGATCCGCAAGAAGGAATCGAGGCCGGCGTCCTTGAACTGCACTCCCAGATTCTCGAGCAAGCTCGCCTTGTACGCGTCGACGTCGATCCCCAACGCCGCGACATCGCCCTTGATTCGCCGCAAGCCAAGCGCCATGGCGCCGGCCAACAGCAACTGGCTCTGCCAGACGTAGAGACGCCCCGTCGCCGGCAACCGCTCGATTAACTGAGGCAGGATCGTGTGCAGGAAGTTCACGTGCCTCACTTCGTCGCGCAGAATCAGCCGAAAAATCTGTTTCGCCAGCGGATCCACATCCTCAAGCTCGAGCGCTTGCTGCAGGAACAGCGCCGCGAAGTTCTCGCTGAACAATGTCGAAGTGAGCCAATTCTCGACGCGATAGAAGCCCCACGAGGACATTCCGCTGAACCGCTCGATCAGGAACTTCTCGGGCTTCGAGATAAACCCGTGACCGTCGACTTCCGTCAGGTATCGGTCGAGCACATACACATGCCTGGCTTCATCCTGGCACTGGGCGGCGAGATACAGGTTGAGCGCCGGATCGCGAACCTGGTGCGTCGCCTGACTCATCATCACCTGGATGGTTTCCAGGCCCATCACCTCGAGCCCATGAAACACATTCATCATCCGCAGCCAGGCGGCGCGCCGCTCGTTGGGTATCTGCGAACCACCAGCCCAGTCGACATCACGGTCGGCATTCCAGAGGCGGTCGCTCTGCTGCC
Organism: Dehalococcoidia bacterium; assembly: GCA_964291515.2. GTDB lineage: Bacteria > Chloroflexota > Dehalococcoidia > Bin125 > Bin125 > Bin125. The sequence continues at coordinate 1,076,932 of OZ219805.1, read as the reverse complement.
GGAACAGGGTTCGAAACGCGTCCGCCTGGTCAGCAGATCGGTGAGAACGCACAGCATTTGGAGATCGACGCATAGAGACGAGGGCCTTTGCCGAAGCATACTCATCGAATCACCGAGCCGGGTTCGGCATCAGATGCAGGCTGATCGTATACTGGCGCCATGGCTGATGAAGGTTTTGATCTCGAAGAGACGCTACGCACCCTGCGCGAGTCTGATGTTGTCGTCATCGGATTCGGCTGGTTGCAGGAACGCCTCCTGGTTGACGGTCGTCGCAACGACTCCGAAGGTCCCTATGTCCGAGTAGTGGATCCAGTCAGAACTCCTCAGGACCGAATCAATGAGTTGCGCAGACTCCGGCCGAGCTTCGATGACCCTGAGTCCTTTGTCTTCTTCCCCTGGGCGGGACGGGTCGACTCTTTTGTCGAGGCCGAACTCTTCGATAGAATCCTCGAGCGTTGCGCCGGCGATCCCACGGCCGAGGACGACGCCAGAGCTGCGCTCGGTCGCCTCTACGCGCTGGACCGCGAGGACATCCGCCAGGCGATTTCGGGTGGCGACAAGTACCACACGCTCTATGAGCGAACCTCCTGAGGTCTCGCTCCTTCACACATCCGTTACGTCCGCGCGTTGTAAGTGTTAGTTGGTTGTCATAGGCTGGGCTAACCAGTGCGCATGTTGGAACACACATGTTGGGACAAGGCGGTACCAGTGGTCGAGCGAAGAACGAAGGCTCACCGTCGCGTTGACGCGGTCAAGCAACCGGCTGTCGGCGCGGCACTTGAGGCTGAGGAATGTTCGCATTCCTGGGAAATTGACCGCCCGAATCAACAGGTCTCGCACGGCCACTGCACTAAGTGCGGGGCCGAAAAGGATTTCCTCAACTACGGCGAAGAACTGCGGATGCCGTTCGGGCGGCGTCGACGCTCCTGATCCCACCACCAGACCCACCTATGGCGGACCCGCTGTCACTTCGACTCGCACCGCGATGATTCGTTCTGTGCCGTAGATCGCAATCTGGTCAAACGCCGCCGGACTGAGTTGCAGGTCCGTGTTGGAAGACTCTGTGCCCCGCACCACAACCAGCGTTTCGGTCCCGACCACTTGCTCCTGCTCCTCATCGGTCAGCAGCGTCGCGCCCGGAAGTCGCACCAGGCGAAGCGTCGTCCCCACCGGCCAACGCGCAGTAAAGACGGTCGCAGGCTCCGTCGGATCGTAGACTGCGCCGTCGGCCAGCGTCCGCGGGATTCCTGAAGGGATCGGTTCGGCTGTGACTCGCTCAGCGCTAATCTCCGCTCCGCCGAGCTGGGCCGGTGTGACCACCTGAGCTGAAACACTCGGCTCGATCGACGATACGGACACAGGCGGAGCGCCAGATGCGCTGGGTTCTTGCTCGGCATCACTGGAGGTTGTCTGCTCAGCTTCCGCTTGCTCGGCCATGCCACTTTCGGATGACTCTGGTTCGCTGGCCGTCGCTTCTACCTCTGTCGAATCGGTCTCCTCGACGCTCGTTGCTACCTGCTCTGGTTCCGACTCCGATTCCTGCAGCGCTTGTGGCTCGGACGCTGCGGATTGATCCTCAGCAGTCGCTTCAGCCACCTCGGTAGTCGCCGGCTCGTCATCTGCAATCAATTGGGTCACGCCGTAGTACACAGCGACCCCAATGCCGCCAACGACCGCCAGGGTGAGCAAGGCTCCAAGGAGTTGCTTGAGTCTCGGACCAAGCGGTGGCCGTTCATTGGGCAGCCGCAGTCGCTGGTTTGAGTAATGCCGAAAGTCACTCGCGCCACGAACGCGAATCTGCGGGCTTGAAGAGTCATGGGCGCCACGAGGTTCGCGGGAGTGATGGCTCATATCCGCAGAGTATGCGATCACCTCAACAGTGAGGTGATCGCCGAAATTCTCAATCGGGATTCGGCGTCCAATCCTCAGTAGCATGGTCAAATGGCCAACCCCATCGAGACCAAGCACATACGTTGCCCAAACTGTTCCAAGCCTCTTGATGTGGGCGTACCCCCTGAGACAGGCACGACGCGGCGCGTCGTCACCATGTGCGGCAACTGCAACCACGATCTCGTCGTCTCGCGCGCCCAGAAAGACGATGAGCCGATGCGGATCAGGGCCTGCATGCGTTGGGATATCACCTGTCCGTACTGCAAAGAACCGAGCGTGGCGCGAGTGCCGCCGAAGGGATTACTGCGACGTAAGGAAACCACTCCTTGCCATCAATGTCGAAAACCGCTGATCGTCGAACGGCGCGAAGAGGGACAACTTGTCCTCCGCGCCCACCGCGGAATCCTTGAAGGAACGCTGCTCTAGCCCTGCCCCAGCCGTGTCTGGGCGCTCGCTGTGAGTCCTACAACTTCATCAGATGTAATCGTTGCTACGCAACGCGTGCCTGGTCTGTGCTGCGCGGGTTGGACTAGTGACCGACTCGGCTCTCACTACTACAGTGCAGGAATACCAATTCCCGGCCCTCAGTAAGACCATCAGGGCCCCCCAGAAAGAGCGGGAACATGAGCGACTACGACCAGCGCGCCATCGAGATGCATCGTGAATGGGGCGGCAAGGTCGACTATGCCTCCAAGGTCACCGTCGAGAATCACGACGACCTGTCCGTGGTCTACACCCCCGGCGTCGCGGCGCCCTGCCTCGAGATCGCCCGCGACCCGGCCCTGGCTCGCGTGCTGACCGGGGTCGGCAACCTCGTCGCGGTGATCACAGACGGTTCCGCCGTCCTCGGTCTCGGTGACATTGGTCCCCAGGCCGCATTGCCGGTGATGGAAGGCAAGTGCGTCCTCTTCCGCTCGTTCGCGGGCGTTGACGCGATTCCCATTGCGCTTTCGGTTCGCTCGGTCGAAGACATCGTCTCCGCGATTGAAGCAATCGCGCCGTCCTTGGGCGGCATCAACCTCGAGGACATCTCCGCTCCGCGCTGCTTCGAAATCGAGCGCCAGCTACACGAGTCGCTCGATATTCCGGTCATGCACGACGACCAGCACGGTACCGCCGTCGTGGCCCTCGCCGGCGTGATCAACGCGCTGCGAATAACCAACCGCGACTTCAAGGACATCCGCACGGTCGTCCTGGGAGCCGGCGCCAGTGGCATCGCCTGCTCGGCCATCCTGAGAGAGATGGGCTGCGAGGACATCTCCCTGATCGACTCCAAGGGACTGCTCACGGTCGATCGCGAAGACCTGAACCCATGGAAGCGTGAAGCCGCCGAGTGGTGCGTTCACCACAACAACGCCGACGGCAGCATCCCTCAGACTTCGCAAGTCATGGAAGGCGCCGACCTCTTCCTCGGTCTCGCCGGACCAGGACTCGTTACGGTCTCTGATGTCGCCTCGATGAACGATGACTCGATGGTCTTCGCGATGGCGAATCCCACGCCGGAGATCATGCCCGACGAGGCCGCCGAAGCCGGCGCCGCCATCATCGCCACCGGCCGCTCCGACTTCCCCAACCAGATCAACAATGCACTCGGCTTCCCCGGCATGTTCCGCGGTCTGCTCGATGGCGGCATCCCCAAGATCGAGGATGCACACAAGATCGCGGCGGCCCAGGCGATCGCTGACTTCGTCACCGATCCCAGCCCCGACCGAATCGTGCCAAGCATCTTCGAAGAAGGTCTGGCCCAGAAGGTCGCGGACGCCGTCCAGGCAGCCGGCTAGGATTCCTCTGCGTTGGCAGCGTTGACCTCAGGCCTTCGTCCGTAGACGTCCAGAGCCTGGGCTAATGCTGCCCGTACGCCGAGCACCGGCGTATAGCCCAGCGTGACCCTCGCTCTTGAATCGTCAATCAAATGCGGTCGACCTGTGAGCGAGATGTATGCGTCTACGCCTTCCGGTTCGGGCAACACCCAGCCCGACAGCCTCAACGCGTCCAGCGCCCGCGCCAGCGGATACGGCGCATTCCAGAAACGCTCCTCGACTCCACGCAGTTGACAGGCTTCGACCGCAAGCTCTCGCCATGTCGTATGTGCCGACGCCACGTGAAACACCTGGTCAACCGACTCCTCTGGCTGGCTCACCATGGCCCACGCCGCACGGCCCAGGTCGGCGCCGGCAAGGATCGACAGCGGCGCTTCACCTCTGGCAACGAGTGCGGCCCTCGGGCGACTGATGAAGTGACGGATCACTTTCATCAGCGTTCCGTCACCATCGGCGATCACCGGCGCAGGACGAAGGATCGAGAGCGGAACTCGCCGCCGATAGGTTCTGGCCACCCGCTCCGCCGCCACCCGACTCTGCAGCACCGGCCCAAGCGGTCTCGGCACCCAGCTCTCCGTCACCGGCCAGGGCGGTAGGCGCCGGCCATAGGTCTCCGTAGTCGAGACCACGATCACCTGTTCAAGTTCCTCGCGTCGGCAAGCATCCAGCAAGGCCGTGGTCGTGTGCACATTTGCCGCCGTGTAGTCGGCAGCCGGCAGACCAAGTTCAACCAACGCCGCCGCGTGTACCACGTGGGTTGCGCCGCGGATCTGGGAGTCGAAATCATCCGCGGATTCCAGCTCGACGAGTCGGAGCTCTACCTGGTGTCGTTGGAGTTCGTTGAAGATCGCCAGACCGACAGGCTGGTCGGCGCCTGTCAGTACGATGCGCGGCGTTGACATCCGCTTCAACTCCCCCGCGGCGGCAACTGGTAGCCTCGCCTCTGCATCAGAAGCGTACGCGTTGTTGATTCGGAGGGTTCGATGCCAGTACTCGAGCGACCCAATTGCGACATCTACTACGAGGAGTTAGGCAGCGGACCGGCCATCATCTTCGCCCACGGTGCCGGCGGGAATCACCTCTCATGGTGGCAACAGGTGCCATCGTTTGCCAAGAACTACCGATGCGTTGCCTTCGACCACCGAGGTTGGGGACGCAGCATCCCCACAGGAGGACCCGGGCCGGCCGCGTTCGTCGATGATCTCATTGCGCTCATGGACGAGCTCAGCATCGACCAGGCGGCGCTTGTCGCACAGTCCATGGGCGGCTGGAGCTGTCTCGGCGCAGCGTTGCAAGCCCCGGAGCGAGTTGCGGCGTTGGTCATGGCCGACACCATCGGTGGACTCATGACAGATGCCATACGGGGTCCCTGGGAGGCCACGCGCGCCAGGCTGCGCGAGGAGGGTCTGGCGACCCTCGCCTACGACCAGAGCCTGAAACAGCGAGATCCAGAGCTCGCCTTCCTGTACGAGGAAATCATGGCCTTGAATCCGCCGCGAGATCCCGCACTGATGGGCGCCCTCAGTGATTTAGCGCCCAACCCCAATGCCGTCGCCAGCCTGCAAATGCCAATTCTCTGGATCGTAGGAGGCAATGATCCGCTGATCACGCCAGCCGCCATGCGCGCCGCGCACGCGCACGTGCCTGGGTCGCAGTACTACGAAATTCCCGCCACAGGACACAGCGTCTATTTCGAGAGGGCTGAGGAGTTCAACGGCCAACTCAGCCGATTCCTCACAGACGCAGGATGGGGCAACGGAATCTAGGGACTGCTTATGTCCGTGCTCCACTATCTCCACTATGCAGCGAGTGATGCATCATTCCCCTTCTCCCCCCTTGAGAGACCTTCGAATAACTCAGTTTCCCGCCCCGTGCAGGGACCCGCTTTGGCAAGGCCCAGGCTGCCGGATAGGTCTGGGTTGACCAGATACCGGCGACAAACATGGCCGCCGGTAAGAAGCCAGGGAAGGAGCAGGCCCCCGCTCGGAGGCTGGGGCGGGGGCGGTTGAGGGGTGATGAAAGGTCTCCTTGAGGGGGAGATGCCGAAGGCAGAGGGAGGGCTAGTCCCAAGTCGATCCGTGTGCGATGCGCTCGCTCGGATCGCACTGCAATCAGGCTGCTTCGGCGGACCGTTCGTCGCTATCCGAACGTTGACCAGATCAGATTCAGTGCCAGTTCGAGCGCGCCGCGTTCGTATTGCAGTGACGGATCCCAGAGCATGAAGCCGATCCCGCCCGCTGTAGCCGTCGCCTCGATCTGGGCATGCACTTCCTCGGAGTAGTAACCAAGTCCGCGTGCCTGGTAGTCATGGAAGTCCTGGAGCCACGGTCGAACCAGCGCTGATCCATGTTCACCGATGCGCTCAACGGTCGCTTCGACGTTCATCCGCACGACTGGCCCAGGATGCTCAGGTGGATACGCGAAGCCAAAGGAGCCAGGTGACCAGCCGCTCGGGTAGACCATTGGTGAGACGTAGTCGAGATAGGGCGCCACCCCTTCAACCGACTGGCCAATGCCCTGATCGTTGCCAGCGGTCGAGACTACGCCAAAGGTATCGAACGAAACCGCCAGTCCAGCCAAGTGCAGCGCTTCGCTCGCCTCACGAGCGAAGCTGTTGATTGCAGCCACGCGACCAGCCTCAGAGTATTGTCCGCGTTCGCGCAGATTGCGCTCATAAGGCAGCCGGACGTAGTCGTATTGAATCTCCTCGAAGTAGCCAGCAGCGGCCACGCCGATTTCGACGTTGTACTGGCGTGCTTCCGGCGAGTACGCCGACGACCAGGCGCTGCCCATGTCATCAATGAACAAACCGCCGTTGACGTCGTGCAGGGCGTTGCCCGGGAACCATCGCGCATACCAGCGGTCAAGGAACGTCACAATTCGACCGATGCGATACACGCCTTTGTTCTCCAGCGACTCAAGGAATGGTGTCACCGCATCGCTGTTGTAGGCGGCTCCGATCTGGCGGACAGTCGGTGTGGCAGCCAGCGAGAACACCTGTCCCGACTCGTCCTTCAGATCAATCACCACGGCGTTGATCAGATCCGCGTCAACCAGCTCGTGAACGTAGTCCTGGACCGACTCCTTCAACACCTGGGCAAAGGGAATGTAGACGGCGCGAACCACGAGATTGCGTAACACGACGACCGTCTCGTCGTAGTAGATCGGACGCCTGACCGTGTCGTATCCGGGTTGGATGATCGAAATAGAGCCGCTGCGTTGGTCCGCTGCGAATTCAAATCGCCCGCTGCTATCCGTTCGAACGACGGCACTCCCTGTCGAGACGCGAGCCTGCGACGCGGGTCGCAGCCGTCCCTGGTCCCAAACGTAGACCCGACCGCTTAGATTCTTCGTGAAAGAGGCTGCCGAGGTGATGGCAGTCGAGGCTTCGACAGGGAGATCTCCTGAGAGCTCAGGATCCTCGGCGGCGACAATGTTCAGCACGGCGCCAGCGACGAACGCCGCCAGCACGACTGAAGTGACGAGCATGAACCTGAGGAGACGATTGGTGAGCGCGCCATCTTGAGAAAACACCTGATGTGCCTTATTTCAATCAAGGATGACCCCTGCCGCCATCAATATTGTACACATAACAGCTTGACCACATTATCCACAGTCTCAACAAGTTGAGGGTCGATGTGCAGTCGGTACCCGATACGACCAGTGCTTAGCGCTACTGCGCTTGGTCTCTCTGCCCTTCGGCAACTGCCTTGAGGTTCAGGAGTCCTTGGGCCGCAGCGGCTTCCAGCGGGCGTCTGCCCCGTCCAAAGAGGAACACATTGCTCAGGCGCCAGCGCCAACCGATCGGTCGAATCTTGTCGCTGATCGCGCACCGCTCACCACGTCGCTCAATCTGATAGGCATGTTGCACCCGAAATCCGATGCCCATGTGCACTTCCAGCAGCAGTTCGCGCCCGCGCACTTCAGAGAGCACCACGGCTTGCCCTACCTCGACACCGGTATGTGCCTCTGAGGCCAACAGGCTCCACACATGCTCGGCAGGCGCCGATATCTCGAGCGGATCAGTCATTGGATACCAGGCCACCGATCAGTTGGCAGACTTCGTTCATGTCTGCGCAACGCTGTACGCCGGGCGGATAGGCCAAGTCGCGGTTGCGCGGCCATGTCACCAGAGCGGACTTAATCTCGTTGCGAGCCAACAGCGCAGCCGTCGCCGCGTCGTCATCGACGTGCAGGGCGACATCACGATCTCGGAGAAATGCCTCCTTGTAACGAGCCGACTTGAGGTTGGAGCCGTTCATGACCAACTCGTCAATGTGATCCGAGAAGCCATGAGACTCCAGCCACGCCCACGTTTGCCTCCGACCACGTTCATGACGGCCGGTGAGGATAATCACGTTCCCGTTTCCGGCAGCGAGTCGCACTGCCTCAAGTGCATCCGGGCGAGGCGGTCGCAGGACGTATCGGAATCGATACCAAGTGACGCTGAGGACAACATTGAGGGCGGGATTGGGGCGCGCCTCCGGCAGGACCGGGTCCAACGCAGGTGCGAGTTTCACGTCCCGGTTAATCGCCGGATTCCATCCGAACGGTGGCTCCGCCAGTACGCCGTCCAGATCGAATGACCACAACCTCGACATCAGAATCCTGTGCTCAGGCCCAACCGTGTTCCTGGTACCAGGCCATGGTCTGCCGCATCCCCTCCAACAGTGTGGTGCTGGCATGCCAACCCGTGTCTCGAGTCAGCGACGACGGGTCGCAGATCCACGCCGGCTGCCGCATCTCGACCACCCGCGTCCGATCCAGCGTCGGCTCCGACCGCGTCAACATCGCCCAGGCTTCCGAGCATCGGGCAAAGCCATGAAACACGCTGGGCGCCAGCGTCGGAATCCACAGTTTGTTGCCCGAGACGATTTCAAGGTTGGAGAGCAGGTCGTTCCAGGTAAACGGACCGTCGTCGTTGGAGGTGTGGTATTTGGAGAGTTCTTGCGGCGGAGCATCGAGGATCGCTCGTATCGCCTGTGCCAGATCCGGACCATAGATTGCGTCGACAAGGTTCTTGCCATCGCCCAATCGAGCCGAGATACGTCGTCGCGCGAGCCAGAAGAACATCTGCAGGCCGGTGTCGCCCGGGCCATAGACCATCGGCGGGCGCACGATCGCGATATGCATACGACCCAGATGCTTGAGCAACTCGTCTTCGCCGGCGGCCTTAGATCGACCGTATGCCGACACCGGGTGCAGTTTCGTTTCCGGCGGCTCCGGAGTGGCACTCGGCGCCGGACCCTGGGCCGCGATCGAGGAGATGTACAAGAATCGTTCTACGCCGGCGCTCGCTGCCGCTGATGCCAGGTTCCCGGTGCCCTCCCGATTGGCGCGCATGAAATCGCCCTGACGAACCGCTCGCAGCACGGCCGCAGCATGAACGACTGCTTCGATGCCTTCGCAGGCGGCAGCAAGTGTTTGGGGCTGGCGTAGATCTCCGACAACGCGCTCAAAGTCAACATCACTGACGAGCGCGGTATCGCTGGTGGGTCTCAGCAACAGGCGAAGATCGTGACCCGCATCTGCCAATGCGCGGGCGATATGCCCGCCAATGAAACCGCTGCCTCCGGTCAACAGCACCCGCACGATCGGTTAGCCGATCACGCTGTGTCGACGCCCGGCTTCGGCAAAGATCTGCAACGCCCGCTCCAGTTGTTCGTCGGTATGGGTTGCGATGTAGGACGTGCGCAGAATCGCCTGGCCGCGAGGCACCGCAGGTGCAATCACCGCATTGGTGTAGACGCCATTGTCGAGCAGGTCGCGCCAGAAGGCAGCCGTCCGCACTTCGTCTCCAACCCGGATCGGAATGATCGGGGTTGCGGAATTGGCGACGTCAAAGCCCAGGTCGGAGAGTCCCTGGCGCATGCGCTCACCAATCTCCTGGACCCGCTGGACACGCCAGTTCTCTTCATCGATCAACCGCAGCGCCGCAAGCGCCGCCGCTGCGGAGGCTGGAGGCAGCGCGGCCGTGAACAGCATCGGCCGGGCAAAGTGGCGGATGTACTCAAGCACATTTCGCGGCCCCGCACAGAAACCGCCCACTGAGGCCAGGGTCTTGCTAAACGTTCCGATGGTCAGATCGTCAGGCTCTTCCAGACCAAAGTGCGAACGCGTGCCGCGCCCTGTCGGACCGACCGTGCCGATAGCGTGAGCGTCGTCCACCAACATGCGTGTCTGGTGTTTGCGACAGACTTCGCGCAGTTCCGGCAACGGGGCAAGGTCGCCGCCCATCGAGTAGGCGCCGTCAATCAGCACCAATCGAGCCTGGTCGGCTGGCAGGTTGGAGAGCACACGGTCGAGATGGGCAGGGTCGTTATGTTGAAATCGGGTGTACTTGCCCAGCGCAAGCCCAGCCGCGTCGTAGATCGAGGCGTGTACATCTCGATCAAGAACAGACACGCCATGCCGATCAACCATTGCCGAGACCGCTCCCAGGTTGGCCAGATATCCGGTCGAGAAGACAATCGCCGTTTCAGCGCCCAGGAAATCGGCCAACGACTCTTCAAGTTCGAGATGAACCGGACTCGTGCCGTTCAAGAGGCGCGATCCCGTCATCGACGGTCCATAGCGGTCAAGCGCTTCGTGCGCTGCCTCAATGACCTTCGGATGACGGGTCAGGCCCAGGTAGTTGTTCGACCCCAGCATGATGACGCGCTTGCCGTCGACAATCGCCTCGGGTCCGTCGTTGACCTCGATCGGCTGGAAAAACGGGTAGAGTCCCGCAGCGCGCGCCTGGTCGGCGAGCTGGAAATGCGAGATGCGTTCAAAGATGTCGGGCGTGCCGACCTCGCGTTGGTGCCCGTCCATTTCTTCCATGTGCAGGCCGGCGGCCTTCGCTAACTCATTCAGCGACGGCGTCTCTGACTGCGTTTGCGACATCGCGTGGCACTCCCATCACGCTGGCCCTCCGCACATCGGGAAGCGCGTGATCCTGCTTGTTTCCCGCGAGTGTACGCGACCTGAGCGGTCAGCCCCATGCTCGCACGATGCATTCGTCGGCTAGAGTGAATCCGTCAGTGCTTCGGCGGCGAGGCCACGACCATCATGCGAGTCAATCTCAAACCGGCTGCTGCAACCGCTGCTGCTGTCTTTCTGCTGCTCCTCGTTTTCAGCCTGACCTGGCCCGGATATGGTCTCTGGCAACTCGGCGTGGGCCTGCTGCTAGGACTGATCGCCGCCTATCTGTGGTGGCAACAACGATTCCCGACCGAAAACGATCCCTACAGACAGACCCCGTCTTCGCCGTTCACGAGCGTCGGCGCCTATGGATTAGCGGGATCGCAAATCGAATCGACCCAACAGCAAACTTCAGGTGTTCCGCTCGCCGCCGTTCTGGCCCCAATTGCTGCACTGGCGATCCTGTTGTTCATTGGTGGCGCCATTGGCTCCGCCGAGACGACGGTCGAACCGGCAACAACACCGCTCGACCAGAGCGTGACGGTCATCGACCGTAGCGGCGATGGCGAGCCGGTCACACCGAACGTCGATCCACCGACAGCAAGTCCGCTCCAACGTACGCAAACGACCACGACGGTGACCTCAGTGCGAGCAACTCAAGAATCAGACTCCACCGTTGCGGCGGCATCCGGATCCCAACAGTCAGCCGGGCCGGTCAAGCCAATCGTCGTCGCGGCACCAACTACTGCATCGCCGGCCGATGATGAAGGCGAACAGCTGGACCTCGCACCGGACGCGGCCAACACCTTCGAGTACGTCGTCGCAGAGGGAGACACGCTTTACGACATCGCCATTCGATATGACTCGACGGTTGAAGCGATCATGAACCTCAACCAACTTGACAGCACGAGTTTCATTCACCCTGGCGATGTGCTGCTGGTGCCAATCAGCGAAGACGAGGGCGAAGAGTCCTAGCGGTGAAGCTGCACGTCAACCAGTCGGGCGGCTCGCGCTTGCTCGTCGGCGTGATACGAGCTTCGCACCATGGGCCCTGACTCCACGTGTCGGAAGCCGAGTTCAAGCGCCTCTGCTTTGATCGACGCAAACTCCTCCGGCGGCACATATCTGACAACCGGCAAATGTTTCGCCGATGGTCTCAGGTACTGACCAACCGTCAGTAGCTCGACCTCGGCGGCTCGCAGGTCTTCCAGGAGCTCAGAAACCTCGCCGCGCTCTTCACCCAGCCCCAGCATGAATCCCGTCTTGGTTGGGATGTGTGGAGTCCACTCAGACGCACGCTTCAACAGTTCCAGTGACCGCTCGTAGCGAGCCTGGAACCGCACTCGCGAATACAGCCGTCGCACGGTTTCGACATTGTGGTTCAAGACCGTCGGCCGAGCAGACAGCACCGTCGTCAGCGCATCCCAGTTGCCTGCAAAGTCTGGAATCAGCACCTCGACCTCAGTCTCGGGCCGTTGCCGCCGAATCAGCTCGATGCACGAAGCAAAGATCTGCGCTCCGCCGTCTGGAGCGTCGTCTCGGTTCACTGATGTAATCACGACGTAGGCCAGATTCAGTCGCTCCACCGCTTCTGCCAGGCGTTGCGGCTCCGTCCAGTCAATCGGCGACGGACGCCCTGAGGTCACGGCGCAGAACCCGCAGGCGCGAGTGCATGTGTCGCCCAAGATCATGAACGTCGCCGTGCCGCGATTGAAACACTCGCCGATGTTTGGGCAGCGCGCCTCCTGGCAGACGGTGTTCAACGTCTCCTCACGCAGCAACTGGACAATTTCGCCGTAGCGTGTGCCTGCGGGAAACTGCGCGCGGATCCAGGCTGGTTTTGGCTCTCGCAGGCTGGTCATCTGGGCATCCCTAAGTCGGAAACCGGCGACATTCGCAGTCCAAACACATCACCGAAACAGCGCTCAAGTTCTGCGCTGGCATCGTCGACGCGAATCTGTTTGCCGGTTTCATTGGAAAGTGACGTAGCCCTGCTGTCAGCGATCCCGCAGGCGCGGATGTCGTCAAACCAGGTCAGATCGACATCGCAGTTGAGAGCCAGGCCATGCCTGCTGACTCCCGATTGCACACGGACGCCGACGCTAGCCAGTTTGCGATTGCCGATCCATACTCCTGGGCGTCCCTTGACACGTTCGGCCTCAATGCCGAAGGCTCGGGACGCCTGAATCACCGATTCTTCCAGTCCCCGGATGTAACGGGCAATCCCAATCCCCCGTTCTCTCAGACGCAATAGCGGCCAGATCACCAACTGTCCCGAACCGTGAAACGTCACATCACCGCCACGGTCGGTGTCGATGATCGGCGCGTCCAGCGCGCGCAACACATGCTCTCGACCACCGCGTCGCCCCTGTGTGTAGACCGGTGTGTGTTCCAGGAACACAATGATTTCCGGCTTGGATCCCGCGGCAACGGCCTGTGCGCGGTTCGCTTGCCAGGCTGCGGCCTGTTCGTATGGCACTGTCCCTGTGTGCGACGACTGCACGATCTGAGACCGCTCCAGTCCTCGGACTGTTTGCTGCTGCGACACATCCACCGCCGACATTGACATACCGTTCTCGCCGCCAATGCTGTTTGATTAACTCTATCTATCGTTTGCCCACGCGACCGGAGGAGGGTGTCAGGTTGAGTAGACTGAGTTGACGATGACCACCTCCGAATCTCCCTGGCAATCTGCGCTAGAACGTGTTCGAGACACTGCTGGGGCCGACGATTGGTTGGAAACCAACGACTGGATCGACTCGCTCCGAGATGTCGCACGTCGTCGCGGACCCGAGCGAGTCTCCCGCTTGTTGCAAACACTGCAGATCGAGGCGCAACGCTCAGGCATACGTTTGCCGGTCACCTCGCAGACGCCGTACGTCAACTCGATTCCGATCGAGAAACAGCCGCCCTATCCGGGCGATCTCAACCTCGAGCGGCGGATCAAGTCGATCATTCGCTGGAATGCGATGGCGATGGTTGTCGAGGCGAATCAAAACAACCACGGCATCGGCGGCCATATCTCGACCTACGCGTCGGCCGCGACTCTGTACGAAGTCGGATTCAATCACTTTTTCCGTGGCCAGGATCATCCCTCGGGCGGCGACCTGATCTACTTCCAGGGCCATTCGGCCCCGGGTATCTACGCCCGTGGTTATGTAGAGGGCCGGCTGGCGCCCCAACAACTGCACAAGTTCCGCCAGGAACTCTCCGGCGGCTTGCCCTCATATCCGCACCCGTGGCTGATGGACGACTACTGGCAGTTCCCCACGGTATCGATGGGACTTGGACCACTGCAGGCCATCTACCAGGCTCGCTTTATTCGCTATCTCGAAAACCGAGATCTTCTGCCAGTCACCGACCGCAAGGTCTGGTGCTTCCTCGGCGACGGCGAGACCGATGAGCCGGAGTCCCTTGGCTCGATTGCGCTTGCATCGCGGGAGGAGCTCGACAATCTTATCTTCGTCGTCAACTGCAACCTGCAGCGACTCGACGGACCTGTGCGAGGCAACGGACAGATCATTCAGGAACTGGAAGCCGTATTCCGCGGCGTCGGCTGGAACGTGATCAAGGTCGTCTGGGGCTCTGAGTGGGACCAGTTGCTGGCGCGTGACGAGCACGGATTGCTCATCCAGCGCATGGGCGAAGTTGTCGACGGCGAGTACCAGAAATACACCGTCGCGGGCGGCAGCTACATACGCAAGCACTTCTGGGGCGTGGATCCTCGACTGCTGCGAATGGTGGACGACATCTCCGATGACGAACTGTGGCGAATGCGCCTTGGTGGCCACGACCCGCTCAAAGTGCACGCCGCCTACGACGCGGCCACCAACCACCGCGGCGCACCGACTGTCATCCTCGCCCGGACAATCAAGGGCTACGGCCTCGGCGAGGCTGGCGAGGGCCGCAACATTACGCACCAGCAGAAAGAGCTGAACGAGCGCGAACTGATGCAGTTCCGCGACCGATTCGCTATTCCGTTGTCGGACGACGAAGTAGTCGGAGCGCCGCTCTATCGACCGTCGCGAGATAGCCGCGAGGCCAACTACATCTCCACTCGCAAAGCAGCGCTGGGCGGGCACGTCCCTGAACGCCGTTCGCCAAAATCGCATCTCACGTCGCCACCTGACGAGACATTCTCCGAGTTCCACGAGGGCACGGGTGATCGCGAAGCATCGACCACCATGGGTTTCGTGCGCATGCTCAGCCGACTGATGCGGGACCGCGAACTGGGCCAGCACATCGTGCCCATCGTTCCCGACGAGTCGCGCACCTTCGGCATGGAAGGCATGTTCCGCGAGTTCGGCATCTACGCCTCCACCGGCCAACTGTACGAGCCGGTCGACTCCGATCGCCTGCTTTACTACAAGGAATCGCGCGACGGTCAGATTCTTGAGGAAGGCATCACCGAGGCAGGCGCGATGTCATCATTTATCGCCGGCGGTATGGCCTATTCGTCGCTCGATGTGCCGATGATCCCGTTCTTCATCTTTTATTCGATGTTCGGACTCCAGCGAGTCGGCGACCTCGCGTTTGCCGCAGGCGATGCCAGGGCCAGAGGCTTCTTGATCGGTGCGACTGCCGGCCGGACCACGCTCAACGGCGAGGGTCTTCAACACCAGGACGGCCACAGTCACATCCTCGCTTCAACGATCCCGAACCTCGTCGCCTACGACCCTGCATATGCCTACGAAATCGCCGTGATCGTGCAAGAGGGCATCCGCCGCATGCACGACGAGGACGAGAGCATTTTCTACTACGTCACGGTCGAGAACGAGTCCTACATTCAGCCGCCGATGCCAGAATCGGAGATCGTGCGCGAGGGAATCCTGCGCGGCATCTACCCGCTGTCTCCGTGTGAGGCGCCGCAGGTGCGACTCTTCGGCAGCGGGCCCATCCTCAATGAAGTTCGCCGAGCCCAACAGATCCTCCGCGATGACTACGATGTCCGCGCCGACGTCTGGTCGGTGACCTCATACACCGAGCTTCGGCGGGAAGCACTACAGATTGATCGCTGGAACCGGCTGCATCCGTTCGAAGAGCCGCGTGAGTCGTGGCTCCAGACATCACTCGGATCATGCGACGCACCAATCGTTGCGGCGACCGATTACACCTCGTCACTGCCCGACCTCGTGGCACGCTGGCTACCAAGTTCCATGACGGCACTCGGGACCGACGGATATGGTCGGTCCGACACGAGAGAATCACTGCGCGACTTCTTCGAGGTCGATGCAAACCACGTGGCCTGGTCGGCACTCAGCGCTCTCAGCCGCCGAGATGAAATCGACGGCGGCCTGGTGCTCAACGCCCGCGACCAATTGGGCATCGACCCAACCCGCACTGATCCTATGTTGCGATAGGAAATCAGATGACCACCACCACATCCAATCCCGGCCTGGCACTCCTACCCGACCTCGGTGAAGACATCGAGGAAGCCGATGTTCTGCAGATTTACGTAACCGTCGGAGATCTGATCGCGCTCGAACAGCCGATCGTTGAGATCGAGACGGAGAAGGCCACGTTGGATCTGCCCTCCTCGGTTGCCGGCACAGTCACCGAGATCCATGTCCGAGTCGGAGACACCATCCGGCCAGGAGACCCAGTGCTCAGTGTCGACGCTGCCGTTGGTTCCGCGACAAACGCATCTTCGAACGAGGCCGCGACCAGCCCACCGCCAACCACGCTTACCGAATCGCCATCGTCGCCGCCTCAACTGACGCCAGCCGAAGCGGCCGACTCCGATCAGGTCATGCCGCTCTC
The DNA here is from genome assembly GCA_964291515.2 of Dehalococcoidia bacterium. Lineage (GTDB taxonomy): Bacteria > Chloroflexota > Dehalococcoidia > Bin125 > Bin125 > Bin125. The sequence continues at coordinate 1,060,559 of OZ219805.1, read as the reverse complement.
GCCGGATCCTCCACCTCCGTCAGCCGAGGAAGATCATCCCGCAGCAATCCTGCACGTCTCGCCCGCCGCTCCGGCGCCGCTCGTTGAGGGCGACCTCGAGTCGCGTCCAGTCTTCGCATCTCCTTCTGTGAGACGCTTTGCCCGCGAAATCGGCGTCGACATTCACGTCGTGAGAGGCAGTGGACCAGGCGGGCGGATTGATCAGGCCGACATCAAGCGACACTCGCGCGAGACGCCTGTGCAGGCGCCGAGCCTCGGTCATACGGCACTCTCTCCCGGTCCATTGCCTGATTTCTCCGAATTTGGAACGGTCGAGCGAGTGCCCATGAGCCGGCTGCGCCGCACGATCAAGCGCAACATGGCGGTTTCCTGGCACGAGGTACCTCACGTGACGCTGTTCCACACCGCCGACGTCACGGAACTCGAGCAGGTCCGGCGAGATTATCGAGACCGCGCCGAACAGGAAGGCGGCCGCCTGACGATCACGGCCATACTGCTCAAGATCACCGCCGCAGCGCTCAAGGCGCATCCCCACGTCAACAGTTCAATCGACGCCGAGAACGACGAACTCGTGCTCAAGCACTATGTACATCTCGGCGTCGCCGTCGACACACCACGCGGACTCGTCGTCCCCGTCATTCGCGATGTCGACGAAAAGAACATCATCCAACTCTCAGTCGAGTTGACCGACATCTCCGAGCGCGCCCGTTCCGGCGATCTCGGCTTGCAGGACTTCCGCGGCAGCAGCTTCACGGTGACCAATCTCGGCGGCATGGGCACGGGCCACTTCACGCCGATCATTCACCACCCCAACACCGCCATCCTCGGCATCGGCCGAGCCGAACGCCGCCCGGTCTGGTCCGAGGCGCTCGACAACTGGGAGCCGCGCAGCATCCTTCCGCTTTCGTTCACGTTCGATCACCGAGCCATGGACGGCGCGGACGGCGCGCGATTCATGACCTGGATCGCCGACGTCATCCGCCAGCCGCTCGTGCTGGCGCTCGGGAGCTGACGCGTGGTCAGCTCAGACAACTCAGCGGCCGACAACTTCCGCCTGGTCGTGCTGGGCGCTGGACCAGGCGGATACCCGGCCGCATTCCATGCCGCCGAGCGAGGCCTCGATGTCACGCTCGTGGATGCCAGAGCGCAACCCGGAGGCGTCTGCCTGTACGAGGGCTGTATCCCCTCAAAGGCCTTCCTGCATGTCGCCAAGTTGATCAGGGAAGCTCGTCACGCATCCGATTGGGGCGTGACATTCGGCGACCCGACGATCGATGTTGATGCGCTCCGCGACTGGAAGGACGGCGTCGTTCGCAAGATGACGAATGGGTTGGGACTACTGCGTCGACAACACAGCGTGCAATATCGGCAGGGCTACGGACGAATCCGCGACGCAGGCCAACTCAACATCGAAAGCGACGGCGAGGTCCTGCCGCTGGACTTCGACGCACTGATTGTGGCGACAGGCTCAACGCCCGCCGTCCCCCGATCTCTGCAGGTAGAGTCAGACCGAGTGATGGACTCGACCGACGCGCTGGAGCTACGGGATGTTCCACAGTCCCTACTCGTGATCGGCGGTGGCTACATCGGTTTGGAGCTGGGAACCGTCTATGCCGAGCTCGGCACAGCGGTGACTGTGGTCGAAGCACTGCCTGAGATTCTCAGCGGTGTCGAGCGCGACCTCGTGCGCATCCTCGAGCGCAGCTTGCGCACCAGACTGAGCGCCACGCATGTGAGCACCTCTGTCGCTTCACTCGAAGAAGTGGAGGGCGGAATCGCCGCCGTCATTGTCGACGAAGAGGGTGTCGAACGCACCGAGGTCTACGAGCGAGTGTTGATCGCCACGGGCAGACGTCCCAACAGCGCGGGACTCGGATTGGAACGCACGAACGCACACATTGACGAGCGCGGATTCATCGTCACAGACCAGCAGCGCCGAACAGCGGAGCCGTCGATCTTCGCAATTGGGGACGTCGCTGGGGAGCCCATGCTCGCGCACAAAGCGACAGCCGAGGCCAGCGTCGCAGTGGAGGCGATCCTCGGCGAGCCGTCAGCCTTCCGTCCGCTCGCCGTACCGGCGGTCATCTTCACCGATCCTGAGATCGCATGGTGTGGACTGACGCAGTCGGACGCCAGCGCGCTTGACATTGAGGCCACCACAGTGAGCTTTCCCTGGGCTGCGCTGGGCCGTGCAACCGCCTCGGGACGCAACGATGGTCTGACGCGTCTTGTGATCGAAGAAGGCTCTGAACGAGTGCTGGGTATGCAAGTAGTGGGACCTGGTGCAGGCGAACTGATCGGTGAAGGCGTACTGGCAGTCGAGTTAGGCGCCCGAGTCGCGGATATCGCTGAGTCGATTCACGCACACCCGACATTGAACGAATCGATCATGGAATCGGCACAGGTCTTCTACGGCCGCAGTCCGCATTACCTCACACGTCGGCGCTAGGGCGACAGGGCGACAACGATGCTGATCGAATTGGGCGGCCAAACGCTCGACGCCACCGACCGCTGCCATGTGATGGGCATCCTCAACGTCGCTACCGACTCCCCCGTTGCTGATTCGATCGTCGTTGTCGGAGACGCACCGCGCCGTGCCGAGGCGCTCCGCAGCGCAGGCGCCTCGATCATCGACGTCGGTGCTCAGTCGACAAGAACCGGCGCAGCAGAGATCTCCGTTGACGAGGAGATCGCTCGTGTGGCGCCGGTCGTCGAATCGCTGGTCAGTGAGGGTCACCTGATTTCGGTAGACACCTGGACGGCGGGAGTTGCTCGGGCAGCCGTCGCGGCTGGCGCTCATCTGATCAACGACATCACCGGAGCCGACCCAGAGACCGTCGCCGTGGCCGTCGAGACGAAGACGCCAATCGCCGTGATGCACATGCGAGGCCGACCGCAGCGGCACCGCGAAGTAACACACGAATACGACGATGTCGCCGCAGAAGTCCGGGCCTACCTCGACCGGAGAGCGCAAGAAATCAAGCAAGCGGGCGCACCCGACGTGTGGATCGATCCCGGATTCCAATTTGGCCGCGGACTGGACGACAATCTTCGTCTGCTGCTCGACCTACCCAATCTCTCCCGGCTCGGTCACCCGGTGCTGATTTCGGCATCTCGAAAAGGCTTCCTGGCCGAGCTGCTGGGACACGGTGAGCTCCGCTCGCATGACGCCCAGGGCAAGCCGGGAATGTTGGAGGCGACGGTGGCATTCAATGTGATGGCCGCCTGGCTGGGAGCTCACGTGGTCCGCGTCCACGACGTTCAGGAGGTCGCCTGGGCGTTAAGTGTTTCGACCGCCGCCCGAGTAATTCAGCGTGCTCGCTCTGATGTGCCCGCTTAGCGATAAACTCGCTGCAACAGGCAAGCGCCAACAGACCAACAACACTGTGCGTGCCGGAGAGTGACGATATGCCCGTCTACACCTATCGCTGCGAACAATGCAGCCAGAATTTCGAGCGAATTCAGCCAATGTCTCGAGCCTCGGAAGCGCAACCCTGCCCGACGTGCGAGAACGATTCCGACCGCGTCATGGCCGCTATCTTCGAGAACAACTCGACCAAGAATCGATCCGCCAACTTCCCCAAGCGCAAGCGCTACACCAACTGGTAGTTCAACCCAATTCATCAGACTTAGCTGATCAGATTCAGTCGTCAGCTCACCGGAGACTCGCATGACGCAGCGACCGCCCGACCCGATCCCGTTCCCGCGTGAACGAGTACAACGCGGCGCGCCACCGCCTCCTCCTCAACAGCAGCCGCCTCAGCCTTCTGGGCCGGTCATCTACTCGGCCTCGGGACAACCGATACGAAGCGTCCAGCCGCAACCAGCCACCCCACCGCCACCGCCCGTCCCGATTCGTGAGACGCCACCACCCTCTCAGAGATTTGAGCCAGGACAAGCGCCTGATGGTGCCGAGCCACAAGGGTTGCACGGCCACGTCGCGGCCGTCATCGATTCCACCGATGCGACATTCCAGCAGGATGTGCTCCAGCGCTCGCATGAGCTACCGGTGATCGTCGATTGCTGGGCGCCCTGGTGCGGACCCTGCCGCGTACTTGGCCCGATTCTGGAGAAGCTCGCATACGAGCGCGATGGCCAGGTGCAACTGGTCAAGGTCAACACCGACGAGAACCCGCAGGTCGCCCAGGCGCTGCAAGTCGAGGGCATTCCGGCAGTGTTCGCGTTCGTCGGCGGTCAGTTGGTCAACAAGTTCGTCGGCGCATTGCCCGAAGAACAGGTCCGAACCTTCTTCGATTCCCTGATCCCCTCGGAAGCAGACATGAAAGCGGCCGAGGGCTATCGGATGATGCAGGAAAATCAGATTCCGATTGCCCGATTGCACTTTGAGTCGTCGCTGGAAGAAGATCCCAACCACGAGCCGGCAGGAGTCGGACTCGCTGCCATCCTCTCGCGGGTGGGCGAGACTGACCGAGCGGCCGAACTAGCTCGTCGCTGGCCCAATCACCCATTGAGTAAGAGCGTCCTCACATCGATGGAGCTGATGGCGGCGCTCGAAGGGTTCGAGCCGGACGAGATCAGGCAGACAGTCGCCAGCAATCCCGGCGATCCGCTCGCCCACTTCCGGCACGGCTGCCTGCTGGCGGTTGAGGGACAGTGGATGGAAGCGCTCGATGAGTTGCTCGAGTCAGTCAAAATCGACAAATCCGCCGGCGACGAAGCCGCACGCAAGACCCTCCTGGGAATCTTCGCAATGCTCGGCGAAAACCAGCCAGTCGTCGCGGACTATCGGCGTCGCTTGGGCCAGTTGCTGTTCTAGGGGCCGTTCACATGGGGTGTTGAAGAGCGGACGAGCACAATACAGGTCAGCCGACGGTATGCGGGCCCCCCTCAGCCTTCGGCAGCGCCCCCCTGCAAGGGGGAGCAGGGAATCTGCACTAGCGATGCAGGAGCTTTCGCCATCTTCCTCGCAAAGGCGGAAGAAGGCCAGCTACGCCTCGTCCTCTTCGGTGCCCCGTGTGTACCACTGACGGGTCCGCCACCAGGGCATCGGGATCTCGTCGTCCTCGCGTCGCGCCCGGGCTCGGATCGCCCACACGAACACCGCCAACGTCGCACCGACAAAGCAGAATGGGATGAATAGCGAAGTCGCCAGCGACTCATCCGAAACGTGAATGCTGTCCTCTTCGTCGCCGCCTGCCTCAACTACTTGCGCCGGCTCTTCGATGGCGTACTCGCTTGCTGCTGCGACGCCGAGCGTCAACGCGCCTAACCCACCTATCACCACAAGCGCCAGCAGCAAGCGTCGAAGCTGGGACATTGGATCACACCCCTCAACCGTTACGGCTATCGTGTCTTGGCATAGTGTCGCGCTAACGCGCGACAGGGTCAATCTGACGAACGTCAACGCTAAACTACTGCCATGCATCCACCTACCAAATTTTCCCTCCAAGACGCCAACGGTCAGGAAATGCAGTTCCCGCCGCAGGGCCCCGTTCTGCTGGCGCTGGTCAAGGAAGACTGCGACACCTGCAACCTCACCCTGCCGCTGCTCGAAGCGGTCCACCGAGCCACTGACGACGGACTCGATGTCTGGGTCGCCGTGCAGAAGACCCAGGACATCCCCGTCCTCAAGGACCGTCACGATCTGACCATGCCGTTGCTGGACGACGACGCGCTCGATCTGTCCTACGAGACTGATATCGACACCGTCCCGACGTTGTTCCTGTACGACGAGCAACAGAACTGCACATTGCAGACATTCGGCTTCGACAAGCATGAGTGGCGTGAAATTGCCAGCGAGTCGATGGCGCTCGCCGGCCGACCCGATGGCGATACCGACATCGATTGGGATGCGCTGCCCGTCCAGCGACCCGGATGCGGCGCACGCAACTACGAGCCCGGCGTCTACGAGCGACTGCAAGCAATCAAGAGCGGCGATCTGCTCTCGCGCCTCGTTGACCTTGCGTCCAGCGACGACATTCACGACTTCATGTACGAGCAGGGATACACCGACGGCTTTCCCGTCGTGCCGCCGACGCGCGAACGCGTCTGGAACATGCTTCAGGGGACGGACCGCGATCCTCAGGACGAGGTAGCCATCGTGCCGCCCAACCTGGCGCCAATCACAGTCGAGAAGATTGCGATCAACGCGGTCATGGCCGGAGCCAAGCCCGAATACATGCCATCGATCATTGCGCTCATAGAGATCGCCTGCACTGACAGCTTCAACATCCACGGGGTGCTCGCGACCACCATGGGCGCTACGCCGGTCGGCATCTTCAACGGGCCGATTCGAGACCGAATCGGGATGAACTACCTCCACGGAGCGTTGGGATCCGGCAACCGAGCCAACGCAGCCATCGGCAGGGCTCTGCGACTGTGTGTGCGAAACGTTGGAGGCAGCATCCCCGGCGGTACCGATCGAGCCACGCAGGGCGGCCCCCATCGTCTGACGATGAATTTTGCCGAGAATGAAGACGCGAGCCCCTGGGAATCGCTCGCCGCTGAGTTGGGCTTTGAGCCCACCGACGATGTCGCCACACTGATGGCGATGTCGGGCGGCCCGGCCACCATTGCCGATGAGCGCTCGCGAGACGGGCGAGGCATGGCCGGCACGCTCGCCGCTTCGATGAGCTGCATGCAAGACCCAAAGTCGCCGATGGTCGACACCCTCGTCGTCCTCTCCCCCGACCACGCAGGCATCTTCGGACGCTCAGGCTGGTCCAAGGACGACGTGCGCGAGTGCATCATGGAAGAGACGTCCATCCCGCTCAAGTACCGTCTCCGCTCTGACGACGCCGGTTGCGGCCTGCCGCCCAGCATCGTCGAGCGATTCGGCGGCGAAGCGGCGCTCGACCACCCCGTAGCCAAGTTCCAGGACAAGTCGAACATCATCCTCGTCGTCGCCGGCTCATCTGCGGCGAAGTTCTCCACCATCCTCGGCGGCTGGGCCACCGGCGTGTATTCCACCGCAACCAGCGCCACGATCGGTCCCAACGGCGCGACCGAAATCAGGCCGCGACGTGCCGGTAACAACAAGAGTCCCTCTGGCGGGCCCAGACTCGGCGCATTCGAGCCGAGCGTCCGTAAACCGTAAGTCATCAGTTCCAGACCAGTAGACTGTCAACAAACACACAACGTGCCAGACCCTGCACCGAGCACGTTGATGGAGAGGTCCAATGGTTACCCAGATCCTTGATCCAACCGACGAACGAGTGCCGATCAAGCGCTCTCTCACGCCGCGCCCCGAAGCGCTGCATGGGACGATCGCCCTGCTCGACATCTCCAAGCCGCGTGGCAACATCTTCCTCGACCGACTCGAGCAGCTCCTCCACGAGCGCGCTCCTGGCGTCGAGACCCGACGCTTCATGAAGCCGACCGTCGCCAAGCCGGCCCCGCAACCGATCAAAGATGCCATCCTGGAGGAGTGCGACTTCGTCATCGAAGCGCTCGCTGATTGAGGATCCTGCACGACGTGCAGTGTGCACGACACCGTTTTCTTCGAACTGCAGGGCAAGCCCAGCGTCTTCGTCGCGACTTCCGAGTTCATCAAGGCCGCCAGCCATCAAGCTGAGCGACTCGGACTCGAGGAAGTGCGTCGCGTCTTCATCCCGCATCCGATGCAGGACCGCACCGACGCCGAAATGCACGAACACGCCGAACGCTTCGTCGACGAAATCCTCGACACCTTGATGGCGCCCGTCGAATAGCTCTCAGACCGCCTCTGCTGAGAGCCCCCGAATCTATCCAATCCCCTCTCCTTCTGGGAGAGGGTTGGGGTGAGGGCATTCCCCTGAGCAGAGCCTCCCCACCCAATCGACAAGGCATTGCCGTGCCCGGCGAAACTGATTTCTACTCTCGAATCATCGAAATCGCCGAACATGACGATGTCTACGAGTTCATGTTCGCCCAGGGAATCACCGACGGCCTGCCCGTCATCCCGCCCACTCGTGAGCGCGTAGACCGAATGCTCGCCTGCGCTCCAGAGCATTGGAGCGATCCTCAGAAGACCGTCGCGACACTGCCGCCCAACAATGCGCCGATGAGCGTCGAGAAGGCAGCCATCAACGCTGTCATGGCTGGTTGCAGTCCCGGGTTCTTCCCCACAGTCCTGGCTTCCGTAGAAGCCGCCGCCGGAGGGCAGTTTCCCCTGCACGGCTCAATCGCCACGACGGCCGGACTCGCGCCGATGATGCTGGTCAACGGACCAGTCCGCGAACAGATCGGTATGAATTGGGGTCTCAACGCCCTCGGCCAGGGCTATCGAGCAAACTCGACCCTCGGTCGCGCACTCCGGCTGATGCTGCGCAACATCGGCGGAGCCGTGCCAGGCGAGATCGAGCAGGCCATTCAGGGTGGCGGCCACAAGTGGACGCTCAGCTATGCGGAAGACGAGGACTACTCGCCCTGGGAACCATTCCACGTCGAGCATGGCTACGAGCCCGACGACAGTGTCGTCTCCCTGATCGCTATCACAGGCGGTCCACGAGTATGCATCGATCAGACCAGCCGCACCGGGAGAGCGCTGACCGGCTCGATCGCCATGGCTTTCCAGCAGGTGGTCAAGCCGCGAGGTCAGGTCTCACCGACCATGTTCGTGATTAGTCCCGAGCACGCCGATGTCTATCGCGCCGACGGCTGGTCAAAAGACAACATCCGCGAAGCGATCATGGAATTCACCGCGCTCCCGCTCCGCGAGCGTCTGGCCACGCCAAGCATGGGCGGCGGCATCAACGAATACCTGCCCGAACAGCACGGTCTGACCGAAGAACAGCTCGACATACCCATGTCGAAGGTGGCCGATCCCTCATTCATTCAGATCACCGTCGCCGGCAGCCACGCCGGTAAGTGGACCAGCATCTACCAGGGCATCTTCGGCGACGGCAATCCTGTTGCGCCTCCTCCTACGTTTGTTCCTCCGTCCGCCCTCGTTCGTTCATGATCAACTTGGGCTCGCGCACCATCGATGTCGCCGACCACGACGACATCTACGAATTCCTCTTCGACCAACGCGTGACCGACGGCCTGCCGGTCGTCCCTCCAACCCGCGAGCGCGTGGAGCGGATGTTGGCTACCACTGTTCGCTTGCCTGATGAGGTGATTGGCAAGATCGCGCCCAACTACGCGCCTGCCACGGTCGAGAAAATCGCGATTAACGCAGTCATGGCCGGTGCATCGCCAATGTTCTTACCGGCCATCATCGCCGCCGTCGCTGCTGCTGCCGGTGGCCAGTTTCCCCTACACGGGACGGTCGCCAGCACCGACGGCATTTCGCCGATGATGATTGTCAATGGACCAGTTCGCGAGCAGATCGGGATGAATTGGGGACTCAACGCGTTGGGGCAGGGCAATCGTGCGAATATGACCATCGGTCGAGCCTTGCGGCTGGTCCTGCGCAACATCGGCGGCGCTCAAGAGGGTGAGATCGACCAGACCGTCCAGGGCGGCGCGCACAAGTTCACCCTGACCTTTGCCGAGCACGAGGATGCTTCACCCTGGCAACCGCTGCACGTCGAACACGGCTACCAACCTGACGAGAGCGTCGTCACACTGTTGCCCGTAATCGGTGGACCTCGAGTCTGCGTCGACGAATACAGCCGCACAGCAAGAGCGCTCGTCGGCTCCCTGGCGATGGGATTTGACTGCATCTTCAGTCCCAACGGGCAGATCGGCCCGTCCATGCTGGTGATCAGTCCCGAGCATGCCGGTGTCTTTCGCCAGGACGGTTGGTCCAAAGCCAATGTCCGAGAAGCGATAGTGGAACTCACGGCACGACCGATCCGTGATCGTCTCGCCACCGACCGAGTCGGCGGAGGCATCACCCAGCCCATACTCAAGCGAGAGGGCATCACCGAAGCGGACCTCGATCGTCCGATGTCGAAGGTCTCCCATCCGTCCCACATCCAGATCACCGTCGCCGGATCGACCGCCGGAAAGCGCACCGGAATCTACCCGGGAATCGTCCGCAGGATGGACCCTGAGCACATGGACAACTTTTCTCCAGTGTCCGCACGAATCGATCCGTTGTGACTTTGTCCCGTGTCGAACCGGCCCGGCTCGACAACTTGCGGGAACATCTCGCAACACACCCTCGCGTGACTATCGAGATCGGTGACCGGCAGCTCGAACTCGTGACCAGGCACGGACTATTTTCCGCCCGAGCGCTCGATGAAGGCACCGCTCTGCTGCTCCGAGAACTCGAGCAACTTTCGCCGATGCCGCGAATCCTCGACCTTGGTTGCGGTTACGGTGCAATTGGACTGACATTGGCCGCTCACTGGCCTGATTCGAAGATCGATATGGTCGACACAGATATCCGCGCAGTCGAAGCCGCAACCAGCAACGCCGCACGAAATCACTTGGGCAACGCAGCAGGGACGCTCAGCGATGGCATTCGCGACCTCCCTAGTCAAACCATCGGAACGTACGAACTCGTAGTTTCCAACCTGCCCGCACAGGCCGGCAATGACGCCCTCGATCAGCTATTGCTCGAGGCACACGATGCCCTCAGGGATGGCGGCTCGCTTGTCGTCGTCGCAGTCAACGGACTACGCCGTTACCTACAACGACGCCTGACACTGATCTTCGGTACCGGTCAGGTCGCAAAAGTTCATCAGGGACCACGGCACGCAGTCCTCGAAGCGGCGAAACTATCGACATGAGCGCACAGTCGCCACCAACGCGACCCGGCATGACGGAACCGCTGAGAATACGTGAGTTCCGACTGCTCTTGACCGGCTTCATCGTTGGCCAATCGATGATGCCACTCCAGTTCGTCGCGTCAATCGCCTGGATTCAGTTTGTCGCCGACGACAGCGTCGAGATCATCATGGTCGGCGCTATTGGCACGATTCGCGGCATCGGGATGATCGGCTTCGGTCTGTTCGGCGGGGCGCTCGCCGACCGTTTCGACCGCCGTCGGCTGCTGATGGTCACCCAGGCGATTGCATTTGTCTCCAACATTCTCATAGCAGTCGTCATGTGGACTGGTTCGGGCACCTCCACGGACATCATCCTCTTCTTTGCGCTGACCATCATCGCCTCATCGGCCCACGCAATCGACGGACCCACAAGAAACGCAATCACTCCCGAAATCCTGGGGCCACGCCTGACCCCGGCGGGCATCGCGCTGAACTCGGCCGCGATGCAATTCGCTATGCCGATTGCGATCTTCGCCTCCGGCCTGATGATCGATCACCTGGGCCACGGAGCAGTATTCGCTATCTCCTCATTCGGACATTTCGGCGAGGTGCTCATCCTCGCGATGATGTCCTACCGAACCGTGTTCTCCGCTGCGCACATGGCAGCCAGACGCGGTCAAGGCCCGGGACAGGCCATCCGCGACATCGGTGCCGGCCTGCGCTACGCGCGCTCCAAGCCCGTCATCCTCTGGACCGTATTCATCGTCGTGATGATGATGTCGCTGATCATGCCGCCCACCGGAACCCTCGGACCGCAGTGGGTCACCACAGTCGTCGGCGCCACCTGGTCGGAGTTCAGCTACATCGCCGTCTTCTGGGGCGGCGGAGCCATGATCGCCTCACTCTTCCTCGTCCGCTTCTCATGGGTCGAGCGCAAGGGCCTCCTGACCGCGTTCGGCGTCATGGTGATGGCCCTTGGATTCGTGGTCTTTACAAACCCGCCGACCGTCGTCAACGCCATGATGGGCAACCTGCTGCTCGGTGTGGGCATGTCAATCGCAATGGTCTCGGCCAATGCGACCCTCGCCTACGAGACCCCCAACGAGATGCGTGGACGGATTATGGGTTTGGTCTTCCTCGGCATGGGCATAGCCCAGGCTGTTGGCCTGCCGCTCGGCGCCGTCGCCCAGACGCTGACAATGGAGACTCTATTCCCACCGATGTCCTACGCGGTCATTGTGCTGCTGGCCGCGATCATCCTGCTCCGCCCGGTCATCCTCCGCGCCCGAGTCCCGCAACACCCGCCCGAGTCCGTTCTGGACTCCGCGCCTGCTACCGCACGCAAGGTGCTCAACGGCGCGGCGACATTCATCGTTCGTACCGCGCCGAACAAAGCCCTCTCGAGCCTGCGATAACATTCAACCAACTCGAAACCGCTCAGAACCAAGCATCCCAGCCGAGGGAGTCTCCACCATGGAATATCGATTCAGCGACAAAGCGCTCGCCTTTGAAGCAGAAGTCAACGAGTTTCTCGACGAGTCATGGACCGCCGAACTCAGGGCGACCATCGGCGATCCGACCACGGATACGATGGACGAAGAGCGCGGATTCCGAAAGCTGCTGGCCGAGCGTGGTTGGCTGACGATGTCCTGGCCGGCCGAGTATGGCGGTCAGGAACGCTCGTTAGAAGAGCAGTACCTCTTCTGGGAGGCGATGAACTACGCCGGAGCACCGCAGGCGACTGTCGCCACGCAGCAGGTTGGCCCGACGCTGATGCGGTTCGGCACCGAGGAGCAGCAGGAACGTTTCCTGCCGCCGATCGCGCGCGGAGAAGTCGAATTCGCCCTCGGCTACACGGAGCCCGACGCTGGTTCCGACCTAGCCTCGCTGCAGTTACGCGCCATCAAGGACGGTGACGACTACATCCTCAACGGAATCAAGCGCTTCACCTCTGGGGCACATCGCAGCGAGTACGTCTGGCTCGCCACTCGGACCGACACGGACGCTCCCAAGCATCGTGGCGTCTCGATGATGTTGGTTGACATGAAGTCTCCCGGCATCACGGTCAAGCCGCTCTGGACGATGGCGGGCTATCGAACTAACGAGGTGTACTTCGAAGACGTGCGCGTCCCGACGAACGTCCTAGTCGGAGAAGAGAACCGCGGTTGGTACTACGCTGCGCACGCACTCGACCGCGAACGGATTTCGATCTTCACCGTCTCATCCGTGCGGGCCGTCTACGACAGCTTGATGGAATGGGCCAAGTCCGACACACCGATGGGCCGCCCAATCGACGACGCCGGGATTAAGGGGACGATGGCCGAGTTCAAGGTTCAGCTCGAAGTCCTGCAGCACCTGAGCTTCCGCATCCTCGACATGCTCAAGCGCGAGGAGTCACCGAACTACGAAGCCAGCCAGGTCAAGATCTTCTCCACCGAGATGATGCAGCGCCTGCAGAATTTTTCACTGCATGCCATGGGACTCTACGGACAACTCAACGGCAATGACCCGAGAGCGCCAATCGACGGCTCCTCCGAAAACGGCTACCTCGCCGCAGTCATGCCAACCTTCGGAGCCGGAGGAAACGAACTGCAAAGAAACATCATCGCCCAGAGAGGCTTCGGCCTGCCCCGCGCGTAGGGAGATAGATGTAGACGCTGTCCTCTGTTCCGTCATTGCCGCACTCCGTCGCGGCAATCTCGCCGCGTCCAGCACAAACGTCAGTGAGTAACTCAGCGAGATTCCCGCGGCAAGCGCGGGTATGACAGAGTTGTTCCACCGAATCCAGCAGGCCAAAGAGCATCGATTGCTCGTAGCCTTTCGCCTTCCTGGGTGTGTGTGAAGTCGCACAGCCTAAATCGCAGTGCCTGTTCCCTCGACATGCGCCGCCAGCCAGCGTCGGGTATTCGGCGCAATCTCTTTAGGCAAATCCGGCAGCACTTCCTGGAGCCACTGCAGATCGGCCGGGGTGTCAAGATCGAACGCCCACACATCGATCCGCGCCTCGCGGAACGGAACTCCGGCTTCACCCGCCGCTGCCGCCGACTGCGCATGCGCACGCGCTGACGACGGACCAAACTGCGGCGCAATGACATCCGGCGGTCGCAGAAACAGACCATTCGTCCCGCCGTTATGTGCTGGTGCCACGACAACCGCCGGGCCGTCCGGCGCAGATGACACCGCCAGGTCCACTGCATCCGGCGTAATCAGCGGCACATCCGCCGGCACGATCAGCAGCGCGCCAGCATCCGACAGTGCTTCCTGCGCAAACGAGACCGCGCGGTTGTAGCCCAGGCGCAGCTCGGTTTGATCGAGGAAATCCACGTTCAGTCGCGCCGCTTCATCCCGAGCTTCCGAGTCTCGCGAGGCGATCACCACCCGATCAATCGACTCCGCCGTCACGAGCGCCGCAACTACGTCATCCAGCATCGCCAGTACGAGCGCGTTGCGATCATCGACATCCAACAGCGCCGCTAACCGACGTTTACCGGCGGGAAGGCCGCGAACCGGAACAACCGCAACCACGTCCGCTAGTTCAGCCGGCATCGAGCGCAGCCTTCAATGTGCCCGACGCCAACGCCTGCTTTGCCTCCACGTCCTTCATCAGTGTCTCCATCACGACAACGCGCATCCCCGTTTCTGCTTCAATCTCGTTCGCCAGCGTTGCATCTTCCACGTCCAGAATGAAGACATCGGCCAGCGAGCCATAGATTCGTGCCACGCCCAGGGCCGAAACATCGTGGCCAAGGGATTGCAAAATGTCGGCCGCGGGACCCTTGACCGCCTGACCGCCGATGATGGGACTAATCGCAACCACAGGCGCCGAACTCGATGTCATCGCGTCGCGTATGCCTGGAACGCTGAGCAGCGGGTCGATGCTCAGGAACGGATTCGACGGAGCGATCACGGTGACGTCGGCCTCCTGCAGGGAATCAAGCACGCCCGGCGCGGGACTGGAACTGTCTGCGCCATCGAATCGCAGGGCATGAACCGGATCAGACGCCCGGCGTCTCACGAAGTAGTCCTGAAATGCCAGTTCGCCCGCGTCGGTCTGCACAACAGTCCGTAACCGATCATCAGTGACCGGAGTGATCGCCAGTTCCAGACCGAGTCGGCGAGTCAAATCCCGGGTAATCGCTGAGAGCGGGTCGCCCTGTGACAACCGATGTGTCCGATACAGATGCGTGGCCAAATCGAGGTCACCAATCATGAACCAGTCTGGACCACCCAGTTCCGAAAGCCGGTCCAGCGTCCGGCGGGACTCGCCACGAAGGCCCCAGCCGGTCTCCGGATTGACGAGATCGGCCAGTGTGTAGGTGACCGTGTCGAGATCGGGCGAGATGTGTAAACCAGACCACTCCATGTCGTCGCCAACATTCACGATGGCCGTGACATCTGTCGGCGGAACGACTCGAACCAGACCGTCAAGGAACCTCGCAGCTCCAACGCCGCCGGCAAGGACTGCGACCCGGCTCACACCTCGTCTCCTGGTTCGCTAAACAATGTCAGGGACAGATCAATATCGCCGTCGTCGCGTTGACGCAGCACGACTTGGCCGCCGATACCGATCAATTGCATATCCAGGTTGTCTGGCGACGCGCCCTGAGCGCCTCGATCAAATGCAATCACTGCGAATGTGCCATCCGATCCCTCGTGAATCTCGAGGCTCAACTCTGCCTCCTCAACTTGGCCGTCGCGGTCAACAACCAACCGCAAGGCAGCATCGGCAACATCAGTATCGCCCACGATCTCAACGTGTCGGCTGCCATCGAGTTGCCGTTCATCTTCGACGAATGCGGCGGTCATCTCAATCAGTCTCACGTGCGAATCGTACAACCGAGTTACGCGTTTGCCGGTCCAGGCATGAGGTTGACCCACACTCCAACACCCGTGACGCTTGCCTAGATGCTCATCGATATGCACACCCACACGTCTGTCTACTCGACCGATAGCAACCTGCTGCCCCACGAAGCGCTCGCGCGAGCAGCCGAGCGAGGCATCGACGGCGTCATCCTGACGGAGCACGAT
The DNA here is from genome assembly GCA_964291515.2 of Dehalococcoidia bacterium. GTDB lineage: Bacteria > Chloroflexota > Dehalococcoidia > Bin125 > Bin125 > Bin125. The sequence continues at coordinate 1,044,930 of OZ219805.1, read as the reverse complement.
GTCGTCTGGGCCGCCGACCGAGCCGCCCGGCTTGCCGAGCAAGTCGGCATTGTCGTGCTACCTGGAGTGGAAGTGACGACCGAACTTGGGCATGTACTGGTCTATGGTCTGCCGTCGCTGGTGCCTCGGATCACGGATGCCAAACGTCTGCGAGCGCTATGCGACGAGCACAATGCCCTGATGTATCTGGCCCATCCCGCCCGAGATCCCGGCTTGCGCGTCCCGCGCGCCGCCATGGAGTTGTTCGACGGCGTCGAAGGCCTGAACGGCTGCGATGGGCCGCTGCAGAATCAGAGCGCGTCGTCTCGGGGACGGACCAGGCCGCTTCCACCGATCGGCGGCAGCGATTCCCATGCCTTGCACGAGGTCGGAACGGCGGCGACCGAGTTCGAGGCAGATATCCGCAGCGTGGACGATCTCATGAAGGCGCTGCGCAGCGGAGACTACCGACCTTCCGCCTTGTCCTACTAACTTGTCCTACTAAGCTCAAGGCCAGGAGCGCCGCACATGGGCCGATTTGAGCCTCTAGAGGAATCAGCGCCGCCGCCCCGTGGATTGTTCGGAGCGATTTGCTCCGCCTGCGGCAAGAACACCAATCTGGGCGTCAAATTCTGCACGTCCTGCCAGGTGCTTCGCTCGGACGCTGAACACGGCCACTCGCCGCGTTACGCCGCGACCCGAATGTCGCGCTTCATGGGAGCTCTTGCCGACGGACTGGTTCCGAGCGTGATTGGCCTGATCATCACGTTGGCCAGTGTTGGAGGCCTGTTATCGCTCGAGCTCTGGCTCGGTTCCGTGATTTGGCTGATTTGGTTCGCCACTGTCGCCAAGCGCGGCCAGACGCCTGGCAAACAGCTCGTCTCGACGCAGGTCGTTCGCACAGACGGCGCACCCGCGTCACGCAAGTTGATGTGGGCGCGTGAAGTCGGGTATCGAATCGCGGTCAATGTGCCCATGCTCCTGATCGGCTCCCTGTACCCGGATTCTGCGATCGCCAGCATCGTGGTCTTGCTGATCGCGATGGTGGTCGTCGCCGACGGTGTCGCCATTTTCTTCAGCCCCGACAGGCAGACGCTCCACGATCGCGTCTTTGGCACGCTGGTCATCAGCATTCGGCCCGTCAAGCAAACCAGTGCGGAGCTTCGGGCACTATGACCTCGTCCTCGGGCAGGACGTTCGTCCTTGAATGTGATTCTTGCCATCGGCCGACTGGAGTCGGCGCCTACTTCTGCGCCAGCTGCGATGTGCTCAGCCGCGACCCCCAGCGACGCTCGTTTGCGGCTTCCCGCTGGTCACGACTTGGAGCCTTTCTGCTGGACTACCTGATTATCTGGTTGACGATCGGCATCGGCTGGCTGGTCTGGTTGACAATCGTCTCCCGTCGAGGTCAATCGCCGGGCAAGTCGCTCTTGGGCCTGTACATCCTGAGAACCGATGGCGAACAGCCAACGACTGGCTATGTCTGGCTCCGCGAGTTTGGTTGGGACGCAGCGGTCGGCTTAGTCGCCGTGGCCTTGCTGGTCGTGCTGGGAGCGGTCGCCAGTTCCCTCAGTGATTTTCTCATCCTCTGGTTCTGGCTGACCGTGCTCTTCTGGGCAATCTCCTTCTTCGACGCCGCCTGGTTGCTCTGGGACCACGACCGCCAGACGTTGCACGACAAGGTCATGGGCACTCTCGTTGTTGAGCGCGCTAAAGAGCCCCGTTGACACCCAATCGGAGCGTCGCACGGCAGCGGTGAGGCCTGATCAACCATCTGTCCTAGCCTCCAGGCGGAGGGCGAATCATGTCTACGCCCAACCCAGGCAGTACCAGCGCGCTGCGCACCCAGCATTGCCCCGTCTGCACTGAGTATCCCGGCGTCGGAGCATTCTGCAGCGAGTGCGGTGTGCTCACATCTCATCCCACCTCAGGCGACTACGCAGCGCCCTACCGGCTCCGCCTCGGCGGAGAGCTCCTGGATCTCGTGATCTTCCTGCTCCTGCCGGTCTGGCTGGTCTGGATGTGGAATTCCTCGCGGAACTGTCAGTCGCCGGCCAAGTCACTGCTCAACCTGTACGTGATTTCAGAGTCCGGTCAGCCGATCACGCCACAACGCATGTGGGTGCGAGAATTGGTGATCAAACGCCTGCTACTCGGCCTCGTCGGTTACGCGTTCAGCTTGCTCGGACCGATCATCAACGCCGGCTGGGTTTTGATGAATCCCGATCGCCAGTGCGTTCATGATCGCTTCGTCGGAACGCTCGTCGTCGTGCGCCGAGATGCCCCCAAACTGGCGACCGAGCGAGCCACATTTGCTCAAAGCGAAGTGCGAATGCCACCACCGGCGCCTCCTGGGCCGCGAGTTGCCCCGACACCGCCCCCAACACCCAGCGCGACACCAGACCAATCAGCGTCTCAGACCGAGCACACCGAAAGCCGAACACCTGCCAGGAACGTTCCAACGTCGCCAGAGCTCGAAGCGCTCGAGCGTGAACGAACGACACTCTCGCAAGCCGAGTACGAGCGCCGGCGCCAGGCGCTGCTCAGGGAACTCGAGGAATCAGCCTGAGCTCGCTATGAGCAGCCTGACGTTGCGCCGCAGTTCATGCAGCGGAAGCACGATCCGGATCGGACCATGATCGATCCGCATTCGGCACATGGTGGAGCGTCGAGCTGATTCTGGAATCCGACCGTTGACGAGGAGTCCACCAATGGAACCGCGACCGGCGTCGGAGTCACCGGCGACGGTCCTGCCGACTCATCGGCGAGCTTGACCTCGTCCGCCGACATCGCCATCCGCGCTTGCTTGGCCACCGTGTCCGAGGAGTCCTCGTTCAGATATTTCGTGCCCATCCAGCGGAACACGTAGTCGAGGATCGAATCCGCATGCGGAATCTCCTTCGATCGTGTCCAGCCGCTCGGCTCGAAGCGCATGTGCGCAAACTTTTTCACCAGCGTCGACAGCGGCACACCTGATTGCAACGCAACCGATGTCAGCGTGCCGACCGCGTCCATCAACCCGGAAACGGCCGAGCCTTCCTTGGAGATGTGTACGAACACCTCGCCTGGCTTGCCGTCCTCGAATTCGCCAATCGTCATGTAGCCTTCGTGCTCGCCGATCGTGAACTTGTGTGTCAGCGCGCTGCGCTCGTCGGGCAATCGATGGCGACGATACGCCGGCGGCGACTTCGCACTCTCGATCACGACAGGTTCATCCGTCGGCGACGACGGTCCCGGGTCAACCACGACCTGCGCCGCCTGCGCCACCGCGGGACCGCTGCGCTCGCCGGTCTCCAACGGCTGAATCCGCTTCGAGTTGTCGCGATAGATCGCGACGGCCTTGACGCCCAGCTTCCATGCGTCGATGTAGGTCTGCATGATCTCGTCGACGGTGGTGTGCTCGGGCACGTTGACCGTCTTCGAGACCGCACCGGAGAGGAATGGCTGCACCGCGCCCAGCATCCGGATGTGACCTGAAGGAGCAATACTTCGCTGCCCCGCCTGAGCTTTGAACGCACAGTCGAAGATCGCCAGGTGCTGCGAGTTCAGGTCCGCCGCGCCTTCAATTGTCCCCGTCTCATCGATGTGTTCACCGATGCGCTCGATGGCATCTTCGGCATAGCCCAGGCGCCGCAGCGCAGCAGGCACCGTGCGGTTGACGATCTTGAAGTAGCCGCCGCCAGACAGATTCTTGTACTTGACCAGCGAGATATCGGGCTCCACGCCGGTCGTGTCGCAATCCATCATGAAGGCGATCGTGCCAGTCGGAGCCAGCACCGTCGCCTGCGCGTTGCGATAGCCATGGGCCTCCCCCAGCTCAACCGCCTGACGCCAGGCGTCATCGGCGGCAGCGCGAACGACCGCGGGCACGCTCGACAGCCCGTCGATCCGCCCGACCGACGCCTGGTGCTTACGCATCACGCGCAGGAACGGTTCGCGGTTGTCGGCGAATCCGGCAAATGAACCGATTCGTTCCGCGATCCGGGCAGACTGCAGATATCCCTCACCGGTCATCAACGCAGTCACCGTCGCGGCCAACGCCCGACCCTCGACCGAGTCATAGGGCAGCCCGCGAGCCATCAGCAGCGCGCCGAGATTCGTGTAGCCAAGCCCCAGTGGCCGGTACTTCTCCGAGTTCTCGCCGATCAGAGGCGAGGGATAGGAGGCGTTGGAGACCAGAATCTCCTGGGCCGTGATAATCACGCGGCAAGCATGCCGATACGCATCGACGTTGAACTCGTGCGTTTCAAGGTCATAGAACTTCAGCAGATTCAGAGACGCCAGGTTGCACGCCGTGTCGTCGAGGAACATGTATTCCGAGCACGGGTTTGACGCATAGATTCGGTCGGTGTTCGAGCACGTGTGCCAGTCGTTGATCACCGTGTCGAACTGCATCCCCGGGTCGCCGCACTGATGCGTCGCAGCCGCAATGGCGCGTAGGAGCTCACGTGCCGGAATCTGCTCGACCACTTCCTTGCTGACCACTTCGCGGGTCGCCCACATCCCGTTCGCTTCGACTGCCTGCATGAACTCATCGGCGACGCGGACTGAGTGGTTTGCGTTCTGGAACGACACCGAAGAGTACGCGTCGCCATTAAGCGATCCGTCGTACCCGGCATCGATCAGCGCCCACGCCTTGCGCTCCTCCTCGGCCTTGCAGCCAATGAACTCCATGACGTCCGGGTGGTCCGAGTCGAGGATGATCATCTTCGCCGCTCGGCGTGTCTTACCACCCGACTTGATCACATTGGCGAACGCGTCATAGCCACGCATGAACGAGACCGGTCCCGACGCCTTACCGCCGCCGGTCAGCGACTCACGGCTCGATCGCAGCGTCGACAGGTTTGAGCCCGTGCCGCTACCCCACTTGAACAGCAGCGCTTCACGCTTGGCCAGGTCCATGATCGACTCCATCGAGTCCTCGACAGAGTTGATGAAACAGGCCGAGCATTGCGGCGTCTCCTCAATGCCCACATTGAACCAGACCGGCGAGTTGAACGCCGCGTACTGATGGATCAGCAGATAGCGCAGCTCCTGCGAGAACGCCGAGGCCGCCGCGCCGTCGCTGAAGTAGCCACCCTCGCGTCCCCATCGCGTGATCGTGTCGACCACGCGATCAACCAGGGCCTTCATCGACGTCTCGCGCTGAGGCGTGCCGGTTTCTCCCCAGAAATACTTGGAGGCCACAATGTTCGTCGCCGTCTGAGACCAGAACGATGGCGTCTCGATGTCGGTCTGCTCGAAGATCACTTCGCCGGAATCAGACGTGATCGCCGCCGTGCGATACGTCCATTCAATCTGCGCGTAGACATTCTCGCCCGGCTGCGTGAAGTGACGCCCAATCAGCGGCTCACGGACGACACGTGCAACAGGCTGAGCGGAAGTGGTTTCCTCAACGGTCGCCTCTCCCGCGTATGCAGTGGTCGCTTCATCGGCAGCATCAGTGTGGTCGTCAATGCGGGTCATGTTTCCTTCCTCACGTCAAGTGTGTAGTATATCTGTTCTGGTAAGGCATTGAATGTCCTGCTGACCTGGCACCCAGTGGCATCAGGCTCCTGCGCGGCCAACCTGCGCTTCAAGACAACTGATCACCTGCCTACGCAGCTGTGCGGCATTCTAGAGACTTACTCCACCGGTTGTCCACATTGTGTACACAGTTGAAGATACGCCTGTTCAGATCACGTCTCTTATCGGACCAGCTTGCACGCTATCTCGCCGGTACACTCTCGGTACCCAACTATCCAAACGTTCCACAGAGGTCCAAACCAAATGGACGCACCCATTCACTTGCCCCTGCTGCCTTGCGGCGTCGGATCCACTCGACACACCGACGCCCGCGAAGCGACTGCCGAAATCCTCGAAGACTACTGGCGCCTCCCCTGGTGGCCTCAGCTCCCCAACCGCACGCCCGAAGAGCAGATGCTTCCCCAAACCGGGCTCTCCCTACCGGGAGCGTCTTGGGACGGCGAATACATCACATGGTCGGGCTCGCTCTCCGAGTCCGACCAGGCCAACGCCGGTCTGCCGCCTCGTGATCGGGCTGCAGGCCTGTACGAGCTCCTCGACCAGCTGCCGACAGTGTCTGAGGAACGCAAGTCGAATGTCGTCAAGGGTCAGATCGTCGGCCCGCTCACGCTGTCGCGTTGGACTCGCGACGCCTCCGGCAAGGCCCCGCACGAGAATCTGCAAACCCTTCAACAACTCGCGGCATGGCTCGGCGCCGCCGCGGCGGAGCAGGCGCGAGTCTTTCAACGGCTCGGCCAACAGGTGATCATTCTCTTCGACGAGCCCGAACTGGCCTCTGTGGGAGAACCAGCCATCCCACTTCCCTGGCGTGAAGTCATTCCAGTGCTGCGCGCCGCAATCGAGCCCGTCCAGCGCGTCGGCGCGCTCGCCGGTATCCACTGCTGCGCTTCACCGAACTGGACTCGGATTCTCGACTCCCGGCCCAACCTGATTCACTTCGATGCTCGTGAGGGACACGTCGACGATGTGATCGAGCATCACCGCGCAGTCCGCGAACACGTCGCGCGCGGGGGTTATCTCGGTTGGGGACTATGGCCCACCGACGGACTCGGCCCGATGCCGTTCGACTCAAAGGACATGCAATACTTCCTCGCTCACAAGGCGCGAGACCTGTCGTTCGTTGACGCCTCAGTGGGCCTAATCTTCAAACGCTCGATGCTGACCGGAGTCTGCGGTGGCGCAGGACTCGATGCCACGACCGAGCGACAGGTGGCGCGCGACCTCGAGGAACTATCCATGGGCATCAGGCATCGCTATTGGATCGCCGCAACCACCGATGTCGACCCAGACTCGCCACTGACCTAACTGGTTCGCTGTGCCAGCGTGGGCCGCTCTAGTTCTCGCGGTAACGCTCCAGGAACTCCAGCATCAGCCGGTTGACGTCCTCCGCGCCTTCCTGCTGCACCCAATGTCCACAGTCCGGCAGATACGTGATCTCGATTGGACCGCTGAACAGGTTGTCCATGCCCTCGGTCAGTTCCTTGCCCAACGCCGTATCACGTTCTCCCCAGAGCAGCAGCGTCGGCGCAGAGATCACAGGGAACTCAGTGGCCTCCGCCGGTGCAGTCCCCAGCACGCTGTCAAGCACGCTGTCAAGCGCCTGAGCCAGCCCAACGAACCGCTGACCAAGGCGAGCTCGAGAGTCCCGCGCTGCGGCGCGGACCGCCGCGCGATAGAAGTGCAACGGCCCCGTCAAGCCGTTTCGCGCTGCCGCCCGTCGATACTCCTGCAATACCTCAGGCGGAAACGCCTCGGGATGTGCGGCGCTGTCGCGCAACGCCCAGCCCACGCGCTCGTAGTCGTTGGTGGCCAACCAGCGCTCGGGCAGCTTGGGAATCTGAAACACGAACATGTACCAGGAGCGGCCGATCTGGCGGAAGTTCATTTTGCCGCCAAAGGCCTCCGCCATCCGCTCCGGATGCGGCGCATTCATCACGACCAGACGCTCAACGGAGGCCGGATAGTCCATGGCAAACTGCCAGGCCACCGCCCCTCCCCAGTCGTGACCGACGATGACTGCCTCTTCACGACCGAAGTGAGCAATCAGCCGCTGCACATCTTCCGTGAGCAAATCCATCGAATAGTCCTGCACGTCCGAGGGAGCGTCGGAGAGGTTGTATCCACGAAGGTCGGGCGCCACGACCCAGTACCCCGCAGCCGCTAGTGCCGGTATCTGTAGTCGCCAGGACCACCAGAACTCGGGAAACCCATGCAGCAACATCACCAACGGCGCGGAATCTAGGTCGCCCTCGGGACGGGCTTCGGCGTAATGCAACCGAACCCCACCGGCGCCATCGGCAAATCCATGAGTCCACATGCCTACCGGTTCGGACTCAGTCGACGGGTCGCTCATTGCTGTGGTGTTCCAACGGCGTTCGGCGCCAGGAAGTCCAGCATCGCAGCGGTCACTTCCTGTGGCTTCTCCTGTTGGACCCAATGGCCGGCGTCATCAATCAGCACGGTCCGCAAATCGTCCACCCGTTCAGCGGCTTCTTCCATGAACGGCAACCGCACAGCGCGGTCCTCCCTGCCCCAGATGAACTGGGTCGGACAGGTGATTCGCGCATTGCGGTCAGGCCAGGTCAGGAACCAGTTCGGCCAGTAGATCGATCGGTAGTACTTCATTGCCGATGACAGCGCCTTCGGCTGTTTCAGCGCCTCCGCGAAGGTGTCGAGATCTTCCTGAGTGAATGCATCTTCGTTATCGCCGACCGCAGTGAAGACCCGGCTGGTCGTCTCGTCAATGTCTGCCCAAGCCCTGCGCTCGGAAAGGCCCGGCACTTGCATCAGCAGTGCATAAGTGTTGTTGGGGTAGTTCCGCTTGCCCCAGTACCACGAGCGGACCAGCGGGGCGTTCATCACGATCAACCGATCGCAGGCCTTGGGGTAATCGATCGGGAACTGCAGCGAGATCACACCGCCCCAATCGTGCCCGACAATGGTTGCCGATTGCTCTCCGAAAGCTCGAATCAATCCCCGTACGTCTTTGGTCAGATTCTTGATGTCGTATCCGCCGCGAGGCTTGTCGGACAGGTTGTAACCCCGCAAGTCAGGTGCGACGACTCGGAACCCCGCCTCGGCCAACGGTCCAATCTGGTGGCGCCACGAGTACCAGTGCTCGGGAAAGCCGTGTAGCAACAGGACCAGCGGGCCCTCACCCTGGGTCACGTAGTGCAGGCGGACCCCATTGGTCGTCGCGTAATCGTGGGTCCAACCTGCTGAATCGAATCCAGGCTCTACTGCATTCATGCAAACCTCCGCCTCGAGCGGCGCATTGCTGCAGCCCGAGCATCTGAGCGAAATCTGTTAGTTCAACCAGGCCAATGGATTCACCGCTTGGCCGTCAACGATCACCTCAAAGTGCAGGTGCGCGCCGGACGAATTTCCGGTGTTTCCCACCGTCCCAATGTAAGAGTTGGACTCAATCCATTCCCCTTCGCGAACCCAGATCTCATTCAGGTGCGCATATCGCGACCGATATCCGCCGCCGTGATTGATTTCAATCCAGTTGCCGTAGGACGGATCCCACGTCGCAACCGATACCTGCCCCGCCGCCGTAGAACCAACAATCGTGCCCACTGCCGCGACAAAGTCCACCCCGGTGTGGTAGCCCACAGAGTTCGCACGAGGCGTGCCAAACAGGTCGCTGATCTCGTCGTATCCCAACGGCCAAATGAAGGTCGGCACTGTCCAGACCTGTGCGCCCCCGTTGCCGCCAGAGCTCGCAGTCGCGACACTGCTGCTCGCCGGGAGCGATGCCGAACCATGCACCAGTAGCAACTTCTGCCCGACATAGATCTGGTCAGGAGTCGATATCTCGTTGGCTGGGTAGGCCAGCGTCGCCTGCCGGTCGCTCTGGTAGTTCTCCATCAAATGATCAAAGTGGTCGCCAGGTTGCACCGTGTAAACGAGCCCATTGACGGGCGGCAACTTCAATATCTGACCCACTGTCAGGTGACTCGGGTCGTAGATGTCAAAGTTGTTGAACAGAACCGTGGCCTCTTCGAGCCCGAAGCGTGTCGCAATGCTCGACGCGGTATCGCCCGCCTGAACCTCGTACGAGAACGACACGGGCAACTGCGCTGCGGCGTGCAGTCCCAGGTAGTCGCGAATCCGCGACGCCGGATCGCCGAGCGCGGCAGCATCGCTTGACGCTCCGCTAACCGCTGCACCTGACGATGCCGCCTCTGCTTGTCGAGAATCGGCTACTGCCTGCGAAGCTTCGGCCGTAGTCGCTGCTTCGCCTCGGTCTGTTTCGATCGATCGCGTCGGCGACGTGAGCGCTGCTCGTTGCGTGCTCGCTTCTGCCGGAGAGGTAAGTGCGTCTGTAGCTGCTGCGGAGCTAGCCACTTCACTCTGCTGCTGCCCGGTCGAAGTGGGCGGTGGCACGGTCGCGGGAGTGCGTGCCTCAGCGCGTGGGGCCTCCACGGTTGTCGCCGCGGGCAACCCCGTCAGTGCTGCCCCATCGGAAGAAAGTCGAAGATCGAACACGACAGCGAGCATTGCCACCAATGCCGCGGTTGTGACGATCAGGAGAGACCATTGTTGTCCGGTCACTGCGGTCCGCTGCGGCGGACTCTCGACTAAGGACCAGCCGCCCAGGCGACTACTGAGTAGCGGCTCGGCCAATCTCAGCATCCGCTCGGCTCCTCAGTCAACCGATGGTTATCAGCCACCCTCATTACGTCAGCAGCTTAACCTAGTTTGCCCTGATTTGAGTCCGAGTGACAAATCGCTTGCGATCAGCTACTATGAACACGGTTGGGAATCGAGAGGAGGATTCGATGCGTAAGCTGAATATCCATCTCATCTTTGGAGTCCTTCAAGTTGACAGGCCGGGCTCCCGTTAGGGAGCCAAAGACACACAAGAAGATGCGCCCCCGCTAGGGGGCGTTGTCGTATCTAAGGACAATTTGCGCATGCCAACCCCGGCCGATCAGCTATCCGACGAGCATCAGGACTCCGTCGAACGTGCGGCTGCGCTCTTAGCCCAGTCGCACTACTGCATCGCGCTAACCGGAGCCGGTATCTCGGCCGAGTCGGGCATCCCCACATTCCGGGGCAAAGATGGCCTGTGGACGAAGCATGGAGAACCGCCGCTCAACCAGTACGAGCAGTTCTCCGCCGATCCGGCTGAATGGTGGCAGAATGTCGCCGAACGCCGCCGCAACCCGGATGAACTGACGGCCACCATCGCCAACGCTCAACCCAACGATGCCCATTACGCCATGGCCGAGCTCGAGCGCATCGGCATTCTCAAGCACATCATCACGCAAAACGTCGACGGCTTGCACCGTGTCGCCGGAGCGCAGAGCCTGACCGAGATTCACGGCTGCACCACGCTCCTCAGATGCATCAACTGCAACACCCGCTCGCCGTTTGATGAAATTCCCGAGCTCTTCCCGCCTCGCTGCGACAAGTGCGGCGGCATCGTCAAGACCGATACGGTCATGTTCGGCGAACCGATTCCGCCCGACTGCCTCCAACGCTGCTACGAAGAATCTTCAAAGGCTGACTGCGTCATTCTCGTCGGCACCACCGCCGTCGTCTCGCCGGCAGCCGACTTCGCCTTCGCCATCGGACAGCGCGGACACCCGATGATCGAAGTCAACCTCGATCCCACGATCATCACTCAGCACTGCACGGTCGCGATACACGACAAGGCCGGCGAGCTGATGTCCCGTATCACCGCAGAGGTCAAGAGCATCCTCGCCGACGATTCTGCCTGACGCTGCACTGACACCGCCCTGACGACTCGCCGTCGATGCGTATACTCGACCCATGACAACGACACCCCAACTAGGCGTCAACTGGGACGACGTGACCGCCGAAATCACGTCGGTCCTGCGCGACTACCTCCAAATCAACACATCTAACCCGCCTGGGAACGAACAGGCCGCCGCAGAGTTTCTCGCCACCCTCCTCGAGGCCGAAGGCTACGAGTGTGAATACGTGGAGGCCGGTCCAGGCCGAGTCTCGATGCGCAGTCGACTCAAGGGAACCGGCGACGAGCGGCCGCTCATGCTGCTCAACCACACCGATGTCGTGCCGGTGCAGGATGAATTTTGGGATGTTGACCCATTTGCCGCCGTCGAGCAGGACGGCATGCTCTGGGGGCGTGGCGCTCTCGACATGAAGGGCATGGGGACGCTCGAGCTGCTGGTCATGCTGCTCTTCAAGCGCCTGAATCTCACACCCAATCGCGACATCGTCTTTCTCGCCGTGGCCGACGAAGAAGCTGGCTCCGCGTACGGAATGGAGTGGCTCGACCAGAACGAGCAGGGTTGGATCACCGAGCCCGAGTTCGCGCTCAATGAAGGTGGTATGGGAGCCCTCAATTTGCTAGGTTCCAATCGCCCCGTGTTCGCCTGCTCGCCCTCCGAGAAGTCGCCACTGTGGCTCAAACTGCGAGCCGAGGGTCAACCCGGGCACGGTTCAACGCCACATAGCGACAACGCCGTCGAGCGCCTGATTCGCGCGCTCTTTGCCATACAGAACTGGGATCGAGCGGTCACCGTTCAGCCGCACACTGCGGAAGCAATCCAACGGATGCGCGACGCCAACGCCTGGGCCGGCTCCGCACCCAGCCTGAACAAACTCTGCCAAACTTATCCAGCCTTCGCAGCAGTCACTCGCGACACCATCTCTAACACCGGCGCAACCAGCGGCATCAAGCACAACGTGATCCCGGCCGACGCTGAAGCCACGCTCGACTGCCGTCTCTTGCCTGGCGAGTCCTACGACGACTTCATCAAGAGCATGCGAGACGTGATCGACGACGAAAAGGTCAGTGTCGAAGTCGTCTTCGGCAGCATGGGTCCGTCAAGCAGCTTCGAGACCGAGATGGTCAGCGTGATCGAGGACGTCGTGCGCGAGCAGGTCGAAGGCGCGCTGGTCATTCCATCCACGTGCGTGGGATTCACGGATTCCAGGGTCCTGCGTCGGCACGGCGTTCACTCGTACGGCTTCGTGCCAACCTTGATGGATGCTTCGCTCGCCGCGGGCGTGCATGGCCACAATGAGCGCACGCCGATCGAAGGATTGAACACCGGCATCCAAATCCTCTTTGAGGTCGTGCGGCGCTTCACCAACGCCCAGCGACTCTAAGTCCTCACCTCATCCGCTCTGACCAACCTGCAGGGAGACAATCCGTGCGACATCCTCAACTTGACGGACAGTGGGCCTTGATCCTCGGAGCATCATCGGGATTCGGCGGTACATGCGCGGTCGCCCTCGCCGAGGCCGGCATGAACATCGCCGGTGTCCACCTCGATCGTCGCTCCACGATGGCCAACGTCGAGAACATCGTCAGTCAAATCGAGAGCCACGGCCGGCAAGCATCGTTCCACAACATGAACGCCGCCGACGCTGCCAAGCGAGGCGAAATGCTCGACGGTCTGCGAGAACAACTCGATGGCCAGGATGGCCCAAGTTCTGTCCGTATCCTGTTGCATTCGCTGGCCTTCGGTACGCTCGGTCCCTACATCGGCGAGAAAGAAGATCGGCCCATCTCCCAGCGCCAGATGGAAATGACCATGGACGTCATGGCCAATTCCGTCGTCTATTGGACGCAGGACATGGTCAGCCGCGATCTGCTCGGCGAGGGCAGCAAGATCTACGGAATGACTTCCGGTGGGGACATGCGCGTCATCCCGCAATACGGAGCTGTCTCTGCAGCCAAGGCTGCACTCGCTGCCCATCTGCGTCAGCTTGCTGTCGAGCTGGCACCGAGTGGAATCGCAGCCAACGCGATCAAGGCAGGCATCACCCATACGCCCGCACTGGAGAAAATCCCGGCCGGGATGCAACTGCTCGACTTCGCCCAGAATCACAACCCCTCAGGTCGAGTCACCGAACCCGAAGACATCGCCCGAGCCATCATCGGCCTCAGCCTCGACGACTCCAACTGGGTCACCGGAAACACCATCAACGTCGACGGCGGAGAAGACATCACGGTGCTCTAATGTCGGTAAACTGACCTCACCATCCTTTGAGGAAAAAGGTTCATGACAGCGATAACGAAGCATTCCACTCCTTCACCCAAACCCGCTGATAAACCAACGGGTGGGGTCAAGCTGCCACCTCCAGGCAAACCCAACATCGTCAAAAGAGGTCTATAGCCTCGTCACGACATCAGACTCCGGCAGGCGCAGTGATTACAATCGCCGTGGTCGCTGCCAAGAGCAGGTCCAACGCCATCAGACCGTGAGAGATTCTGAGCCAGCGCGACTTTGCAGTCATTTCTTCTTCATTCTTGGCGATGGCCAGACGCATTTCTCTCGCGGCCCAGTAGCGCGCAGAATCTGCGTTGATCTCAGATCTTCTGGAGACCGACTCCATATCGTCTAGCCGTGGTTCAAGATGCCAATCCCGGTCTTTGTACGCCATGTAGGAACTCACCACGTTGGTTCCGAAGATCGTGATCACTGCGATGAGCATTGCCCATGCCTCTGTCTCCAGAACAGCGTCTCCAATCGCCAATCCGGCACTCAACAGAGCGAGCACAGCAGCGGTCAAGGTAAACATGGCCGCTAACTTGCGATCCATCGCATCGATTCGAGAGATCTGATCCTGAAGTTGCCACAGCGCCATGTCGTAGTACACCTCAGCGGCATCGACGGATTCAATCTGGTCCGCTACTTCCAGTTCATCAACCACGTAAGTGCCCTCTGCCGGTGTGTTCTCCAGGATCCTATCCCGCTGCTAAACTGACGCCGAACTTGCGAGGAGTTTCACATGAGCGATCCGATTAGAGGACAAACCGCTATCTGCGGCCTCGGCATCACCGAAATGGGCAAGGTCTACGGACACGACGCCTCCTGGTTTGCCGGAGAGTCGATCAAGCTTGCCATCCAGGACGCCGGCCTCGAAAAAGACCAGATCGACGGCCTGCTCGTCAATCCCGGAATCACGGGAATGATGGGTACCGGCATCGGCATCCCGCTGCAGGGCTACCTCGGACTGCGCAACTTGCGCCTGCTCAACCACATGAATTCCTACGGTGCGACTGCCTCGGCGATGATCCAGTACGCCGCCATGGCCGTCAATCACGGCATGGCAAACTACGTCGCCTGCATCTTCGCCGACGCCCCGCTGCAGCAAGGCGGGTCAGCCGGCGCAGCCTACGGTGGAGCTGGCCGACGCGGACCCTCAGGCATGGCCTCGCTCATGCCTGCCTTCGGCTTCTACGGAGCCAACACCTCCTACGCCCTCGCTGCTCGCCGATACATGGAGCGCTATGGCATCACCAACAACGATCTGGGCAGAGTCTCGGTGACTCAGCGCCGCTACGCCGTCGACAATCCGCACGCGACCATGCGCCAGCCATTGACGCTCGAGGACTACCACAACTCTCGCTGGATCGTGGACCCGTTCCACCTGCTCGACTGCTGCCTGGTCTCCAACGGCGCCGTGTGCACGATTGTCACCACGGCCGATCGCGCGCGCGAACTACAGTCCGACCCCGCGTACATCTGGGGCATGGGACAAGGCCATCCCGGGAACTTCCCGCACGCCGAGGTCGAAACAGGAACCACCTCCGGTGCCGTGATCGCCGGCGAAACCGCCTACAAGATGGCCGGCGTCGGACCCGACGATGTCGATATCTGCGAGTTCTACGACTGCTACACGTACACCGTATTGCGCACGATTGAGGACTACGGACTGGCCAAGCCGGGCGAGGCGATTGGCCTCTACCCAGAAGACCCGGCCGATCCCGAAGCCGATCTGCCATTGATCAACACCGGTGGCGGACAGCTCTCGTCCTACTACATGTGGGGTATGACGCCAGTCTCGGAAGCCGTAATCCAGGCTCGTGGTTCCGGCGGCGAACGCCAGGTCGAGAAGAACGACATCGTCCTCTGCTCAGGCAACGGTGGCACGCTCGATACTCACGGCACCCTCATCCTGTCCCCCAACGCCAACTAGTCCATTTGGGACCAGATCAGAAACGACACCATCGCCAATGGCATACGAGAAGCCACTCCCCAACCCCGACGAAGACACCAAGCCGTTCTTCGACGGACTCAAGGAGCACAAGCTCCTGCTGCAGTACTTCCCCTCGGCCGACCACTTCCAGTACCCCTACAGCGACCGCTGCTACAAGGACTGGTCGACTGACTGGGAATGGCGCGAGTCCGCCGGTCACGGTGAGGTCTACACCTGGGTCCGCATGCACCAGCTCTACCACCCGTCATGGAAGGAAGAGATTCCTTACACGCTCGCGGTCGTTCAACTCGACGAGGGTCCGCGGATGCAGACCAATCTCGTCAACGTCGACCCTGAACAGGTCCGTGTCGGGATGCGGGTCAGAGTCTTCTTCGACGACGTGACGGACGAATACACCCTGCCCAAATTCGAGCCCGTGTAGGTCGCCGCGCCGTCAATGACAGATTCCGAGATCAACACCAGACCGCCGTTGGACGGCGTACGCGTCGTCGATTTCACCTGGATCGTCGCCGGGCCGACGTGCACCCGATTGCTTGGCGATCTCGGCGCAGAAGTCATTCGGGTCGAGAATGAGCAGACCCTCGACTCCATCCGCTTCGGCCGACCGCATCCCAACGGATTCGACCCGCCCGACTCAGGAGCCATGTTCAACTGGCTCGATCGCAACAAGCGGTCGATCACGGTCAACGCCCGCCATCCCGACGGTCTTGACCTGATCAAGCGACTGATCAGGATCTCCGACGTGCTCGTCGAGAACTACTCCTCACGCATCCTCGAAAACTGGGGTCTCAGCTACGAGGAACAACGCGCCGAGAATCCTGAGATCATCTACGTCTCGCTCTCCGGCTTCGGACACTCCGGCCCGCAACGCGATTACTCCACCTGGGGTCCGACCGCCCAGGCACTCAGCGGTCTTACTGCGATGTCAGGACTGCCCGAAGCGCCCGAACCGGCCGGCTGGGGATACTCCTATCTCGATCACATGGCAGGCTTTACCGCCGCCGCGGCAATCACCGCCGCGCTCCGACATCGACGCGACACCGGTCAGGGCCAGTGGATTGACCTCTCGCAGGTCGAAACAGGTATGGCGCTGACTGGTCCGGCCACCCTCGACTACACGGTCAACGGACGCCGCTACCGGGAAACCGGCAATCCCCCGGGCAACCGATCCGTTTGGCCGCAGGCCGCCCCGCACAACACGTACCCCACCGCCGGCGACGATAGCTGGATCATGATCACCTGTACTTCCGACGCCGAATGGGAAGCGTTCTGCAACGCCAGCGATCATCCGCACTGGCGGACAGATGACCGATTCGCCACGCTTCCCGCTCGATTGCGACACCAGGACGAACTGGACGAACAGATCGGTTCCTGGACGGCCGGCCAGGACGGCAGGGCGCTGATGCAGCGCCTTCAGAGCGCCGATGTGCCTGCCGGAGTCGTCCAGAACGGTGTCGACCTGGTCGTCCGAGACCCGCAGATGAAGTCTCGAGAATGGACTGTCACCAGAGACCATCCGGTCATCGGCGAGCATCTGACCGATGGCCTACAGATTCGCTTCTCCCGAACCCCCGCGCATCGAGACCTGCCGGGTCCACCGCTCGGCGAGGCTAACCAGTACGTGTTCAGTGACCTGCTCGGACTCAGCGACGAGCGCATCGCCGAACTCCAGGTGAACGGTGCGATGGGCTAGCTATGGGACCGCTCGACGGCATCAACGTCCTCGACCTCTCCGACCCAAAGGGACACTTCGCCGGCAAGCTGCTCGCAAGTCTGGGTGCCGACGTCATCAAGATCGAGTCACCGGACGGCGATGTCGGGCGAAACTATGGGCCGTTCCTTGAGGATCAACCCGGCCCCGAACGGAGTCTGTACTGGTGGCACTACGCCGGCGGAACGCGATCCGTAGCACTCGACCTCCACCGTGCAGACGGGCTAGAACTCTTCCTCCAACTCGCCGAGCAAGCAGACGTCGTGCTCGAGACATGGCAGCCAGGACGAGAGCGACCGTTCGATCCGGCTGTGCTCTCTGAGTACTACCCCGAACTCGTCGTGCTCAGCCTCACGCCCTTCGGACAGACTGGCCCCTGGCGCGACTACGCCTGGTCTGACGGCGTCGGTATTGCCCTGGGCGGACCGATGGGTAGTTGCGGTTATGACAACATTCCCGGGACCCCTCCGATCAGGCCCACAGAACATCACGCCGGCCACATCGCCGGATACTTCGCTGTCACAGGCGCATGCGCAGCTCTCTACGAACGACAACAGAGCGGCGTCGGCCAGTACCTCGATATCGCCATGCACGAGTGCCTGGGATTCACGATCGAGTCATCCGCGCCCTGGGCTCTCTATGAGCAGCATCCACTGATCCGTCAGGCTGGCCGACACGCCGGACCACAGCCAACCGAGCCTTGGCAATATCCCACCGCCGACGGACGCCTGATCAACATCTTCGGCATGCCACGCTCCGAGGCGAGCTGGCTCGCGCTGGTCGCCTTCATTCAGGAACACGGCATGGGCGAGAACCTCTCCGACTTCGAGCTCCTCGATGGTCGCAAACGACAACTCGGACTCCAGCAGCCCACTGTGGCGATGATGCTCGCAGACATTGCCGACTTCATCGCTGCCCACGAGGCTCAGGAGATATACGCTGGCGCACAGGCCGCCGGCGCAGCCTGGAGCATCATCCGCACGCCCGACGAATGCCTCGACGACGAACACTGGCACGCACGCGGATTCTTCGTCGAGGTCGAACACGAGGAGCGCAACCGTACCGTGACCTTCCCCGGAGCTCCCTACATCCTCAGCGAGTCTCCCTGGACGCACGGCCGGCGCGCGCCGATGCTCGGTGAACACACCGCCGAAGTGCTCTGCGGCCAACTGGGACTAAACAAGAACGAGCTTGGCGCATTGGTCGCCGCAGGAGTCGCACGATGAGTCAACAGCCAGCACGTCGGCGGCGGCGACGACGTCCAGCGCGTCCCTCAGGAAGCTCCGGCGAATCCGAGGTTGGGCGCCGGCCCGAGGGCGAAACGAGTACCGAATCCAGCGAACGTGGTCGAGGCGGCGGCAAACGATCCGGCGCGGCAACCGCTGATCAACCGCAACGGAGGGGCACCATCTTCGGCATGCCACGCATGTCCGTCGCCCTGCTCGGTGGTCTGCTGGTTGCGATGATCGCCGTCTTCGCGATGCAGCTCCTCTTCCCTCCTGACGAAGTGGCCCAAGTCGAGGGTGTACAGACATTTCCCGATCAGGGTCGGCGACACCTGGGCGAGGGCGAGACCTTCGACAGCTACAACTCGTCGCCGCCGACCTCAGGCCCGCAACCGTCTGAATCGCCGGATGCAGATGTGTATCTGCCAGACGACGAGAACATTCCTCAACCGGCTGACATGTTGCCGCTGCTGGAGCGTGGCGGCGTCGTGATCTACTACGACCCGAACACGTACACCGATGCTGAAGACACCAGCGGGCTGCTCGGAGCGATGCAAAGCCTGCGTCAGTTCCGTGAGCGGCTCGCAGTCGTGCCCTTCGAAGGGTTGGCCGAGGAGCATGGCGGCGCAACGATCGTGATCGCCGCCTGGCGAACCCTGCTGCGCGTTGACCAATGGGACGCAGACGGCAACGAGCAGATCACCGCCTTCCTCCAGAACGCGCCCGACGGCTACTACGACCGCTATCGGCTCGAGCGCGGCGATAGCACGGTTTCGGCAGGATCCTCATCGCAATGATCCGCCTCAGTCCCCGACTTGTCGTAGCGACCATCGCTGTCATCTTCGCTTTCGCCTTGTCGGCATGCGGTGGCGGGTCGAATGAGAGTCAGACCTCGATCGACATCCGTGATCGTCCAGAACTCGAGATCTACGACAACGAACACACAACGGATCAACAGATTCACCTGATCGGCAACCAACCGGCCGATTACACCGTGTACCCGCCATACGGTGAAGAGCACTCCCCGATCGCGCTCACCTGCGGCATCTACAGCTCGACTCCTCTGTTCGAGATGGTCGTTCACGGGATGGAACACGGTGCGGTTGCATTGTGGTACTCCCCAGCCGATCTCACCACCGACGAGATCACAACACTCACAGAAATCTCCAGCACACACCTTAACGACGGTGATTACGTCATCCAGGCGCCCTACGGCGGACTCGACGCCCCAATCATGCTCGTCGCCTGGGGAGTCCGCCTCCCGCTCAACGACGTCGACAAGCCGGCAATCGAGCAGTTCTTCGACGAGTTCCACGACGATGCCCCCGAGCCACTCGGAGCCGGAGGATGCGCCACCGCCGGCTAGAGCTCCCCCTCCAGCGACCGAATGCTTGACTTGCGATCAGGAAGAGCTCCCCTTCTGGGAGAGCTGTCGCGGAGCGACTGAGGGTGCTCCCACAAGGGCTCTGCTACGCGCTTGGGAATCACTTCCCTATCACCGCCTAGACTTGCAACCGTGACCAACACACACCCACTCGATCCCATCTTCCACCCGCGAGGCGTGGCCGTCGTCGGAGCATCACGAGGCAGCCGCGGTGCACGCGGACCCAGCGGCTGGATCCAGTCGCTCAAGGACGCCGGACAGCCGAACATTTACCCCGTCAACCCAAAGGCCGACGAGATCGAAGGACTGCCCGCCTACGCCCGCCTCACGGACATACCCGGACCCGTCGATCACGTGATCAGCGCCATCCCTGCCGCCTACGTCCTCGACATGCTTGAAGACGCCTCCGCCAAGGGCGTCCGCTCGATTCACCTCTTTACCGCCGGATTCGCCGAGACCGGCATCGCCGACCGCCAGAAACTGCAACACCAGCTCAAGGCCAGAGCCACGGAACTCGGCATCCGCCTGATCGGTCCCAACTGCTTGGGTCTCTACGTTCCCGAAGGCAAGGTCTCCTTCACCCAACAGCTCCCAACCGACTCGGGACCCGTCGCGTTCTTCTCCCAATCGGGCACCAACGCCAGCGACGCCACCTACAACGGCGCGCTCCGTGGCCTGCGCTTCTCCAAAGTCGTCTCCTTCGGCAACGCGATCGACGTCTCCGCCGCCGAACTCCTCGACTATGCCGAGCGTGATCCCAACACCGAGATCATCGGCGCCTACATCGAAGGCATGCGCGACGCAAGAGACTTCTTCCGTTCGCTGCGCCGCGCCGCGCACAGCAAGCCCGTTGGCCTGCTCAAGGGAGGCCTCCTGCCTTCCGGAGGCCGAGCCACCCAATCCCACACCGCTTCGCTCGCCGGTTCCGGTCAGATCTGGGCCGCTGCCGCACGACAAACCAATGCCGTCCTCGTCCACAATATGCAGGAAATGGTCGACCTCCTCGTTGGCTGGCGATTCGGCGCTGTCCCGGCTGGCCCCAGAATCGGGCTGGTCGTCGGAGGAGGCGGCATTTCCGTGCAGGGTGCCGACGACGTCGAACGCGAAGGACTCCAACTGCCCGCGCTCAGCGACCACACCCTCAAACGTCTCGCCGAAGTCACACCGGTCGCCGGCACCGGCATCCGCAATCCCGTCGACACCATGTCACTCTGGGACGGAGAACGCGTCCGGCCAACCCTGCAAGCAGTCGCCGAGGATCCGAGCGTCGACGCCATCATCGTCCAAACCGGAATGAGCTGGGGCGTCGGTTTCTTTGGCGACGACCAGATCGAAAACCGTCGCAGGATGATTGCCGAGATCGCCGAAGCCCGCGACCGGCACGGTATGGCGATTGCGATGGTCGTGCCGATCAACTTCGATCAGCGGCAGGGCAAGTCCAACGCGGAGTTGTCGCGAATGATCTCCGACGCAGGACTCCCGCTCTACTACAACATCCGCGACGCCGCCCGGGCCATGAAGCGGCTCCTCACCTGGCAGACTCGACGCACCGAAAGATCGATCCCATGACGACCACCCATGACATCTACGAAGTCATGCAGACACAGCGGGCCATCCGCCGTTGGACCGACGAGCCAGTCGACCCCGCGGTGATCGAGCGCATCATCCAGGCCGGCTGTTGGGCGCCCAGCGGCAGTAACTCGCAACCCTGGGGCTTCCTCGTCGTCACCGACGACGACAAGCGCCAACGCCTCGCCTCAGCCATCCGTTCAAGTTTCGAAAACCGCGTCGGTCGCAGCTTCCCTAATCCAGATGAGGTCGAAAACCCAACTCAGCGTCGCATGTACCGAGGCGCGAAGAATCTCTTCGACAACTTCGCTGCCGCGCCGGTCTGGATCATTCCTTGCATTCTCTCCAATCTGTATCTGGCCCGCGCGGCGGACAGCCTGCTCGCCGGCAGCAGCATCTACCCCAGCATCCAGAACATCATGCTCGCCGCCCGCGCCGAGGGTCTGGGCACCGTCCTCACGACGCCGCAAGACGGCATCATGGACGAACTGCGAGAAGAACTCAACATTCCCGAGGACGCCCTGCCAGTCGCGATCATCCCGATGGGACACCCCAACGCCAACTTCGGCCCGGTGACCAGAAGGCCGCTCGACACGTTCCTGCACTGGAACGGTTGGAACGACTAGCCGCTCATGCCCCCTGTCCGTCGAAAGTTCTCTATTCGCAAAGCCAATGCACACCTGCGAGAAGCCGATCCCGTCATCGGACAGCTCATTGATCAGCACGGACCATTTGAACCACGACCTTCAGGCTACCCATGGTCGGCGCTCGTCCGCTCCATCCTCTTCCAGCAGCTAGCCGGAGCAGCAGCCTCAGCAATTCAGCGCAAGTGGTTCGCCTACTACGGCGACGAGCAGACGACGCCAACACCTGAGCAGATTCTCGCCACACCCGACGAAGACTTCCGCGCCTGCGGCATCTCGCGGCAAAAGATGTCCTACTTCCGCGACCTCGCGTTACACACCTCAGACGGCCGACTCAAACTCACACGACTCAATCGGATGTCCGACGACCATGTGATCAGAGCGCTCACCGAAGTCAAAGGCATCGGCGAGTGGACCGCCCACATGCACCTCATGTTCCACCTCGGCCGCCCCGATATCCTGCCCATCGGCGACCTCGGCGTACGCAAGGGAATGCAACTTGCCTACCGCCTCGATGACCCGCCCACGCCGCGACAAGCGACCGAGATCGGTGCCAAGTGGGCGCCATATCGCTCCGTCGGAAGCTGGTACATGTGGCGCGCCGCCGACACCTTCACTCCCGACCAATCTCTCTAAGGAGCCCCAACATGCCCGATACCTCACGCGACCAACGAATCGGCTTCATCGGCACCGGCAACATCGGCAACCCGATGGCCAGGAACCTGATCGCGGCCGGACATCAACTCGTGATCTACGACCTCCGACCGGAAGTCATGGAGAATCTCCTCGAGCTCGGAGCAGAGCCTGCCGAAAGTTGCGCCGAGGTCGCTTCACGATGCTCCGTCGTCTTCACGTCGCTCCCAGGTCCTCCCGAGGTCGAAGCCGCGATCACCGGGCCAGATGGCATTCTCGCTGGGGCGGCCGCAGGTGACATTCACATCGATCTCAGCAGCAACTCGATCACGGCCGTGCGGCGACTCGCCCAAATCGAAGCGGACGCCGGTGTTAGCTACATCGACGCGCCGGTCACCGGTGGCGTTCCTGGCGCCGACGCAGGCACGCTGACCGTGCTCGGCAGCGGCGACGCCGACGCCTTTGAGCGCGTCCGTCCGTTGCTCGAACAAATCGGATCCAACATCTTCCATCTGGGCGAGGCCGGGTCGGGTTGCCTGTTCAAGCTCCTCAACAACGTGATCATCCTCTGCGGCAACCAGATCGTGCAGGAGGCGCTGGTCCTCGGGACCAAGGCCGGTCTCGATCCGGAGGACTTGGTCGAGAAACTGCGGCTGGGCACGGCGCGCCCATACATGGGACTCGCTCCGTACCTGCTCGGCAAGCGCTTCGACAACCCCTCCTTCACACTTCGACTGGCGGAGAAGGATGTCTCCCTGGCGCTTGAAGCGGCACGAGTCAACCAGGTGTCCATGCCCGTCGCCAACGCTGCACACCAGACGTACCTCAGAGCCCTCAGCGCCGGACTCGGCGAGCAGTCCTTCCTCGCAACCCTCCAGGCCATCGAGACCGCCGCCGGCTTCGAAATCCCTACCATCCAGATTGAAGGCGGCGGCGCTTCCCTCTGAGAGCTCACTCAACACCATGCCAGACTCCACACGCGACCAGCAAATCGGCTTCATCGGCACGGGAAACATCGGCAACCCGATAGCCCGTCAGCTCATCAGAGGCGGGCAACAGCTCGTCGTCTACGACCTGCGATCCGAGGTGATGGAGAATCTGCTCGAACTCGGCGCAGAATCCGCCAGCAGCGCCGCCGAGGTCGCATCGCGTTGCTCCATCGTCTTCACCTCGCTTCCCGGCCCAACTCAGATTGAGGCTGCGACTGCCGGTCCCGATGGCATCCTGGCCGGAGCATCACCCGGAGACATTCATATCGACCTCAGCACCAACTCCGTGAAGGGCGTCGAACGGATTCTTCAACTCGAGACGAACGCCGGAGTGATTCACATCGACGCGCCCGTCACCGGAGGAGTCGTGCGCGCCGGGCAGGGCACACTCACCATCCTCGGCAGCGGAGACGCTGAGACCTTCGAACGCATCCGCCCGCTCCTCGATCACATCGGCGAGCACGTGTTCCATCTCGGCGAGGCCGGCATGGGCTGTCTGTACAAGCTGATCAACAACACCATCGTCCTATGCGGCCACATGATCGTCCAAGAGGCGTTGGTGCTCGGAGCCAAAGCCGGCCTCGAACCGCTTGACTTGGTCGACAAGCTCAGGCAAGGCACAGCCCGACCGTACATGCGATTAGCAGAGCAGTTCCTTGCCAAGCAATGGAAGAACCCCACAACCACAATGGTCATCGCGGAGAAGGACGTCGGGCTCGCCCTGGAGCTGGCACGTGAGCATCAAGTCGCGATGCCGGTAGCCAATGCCACCCATCAGACGTACCTTGCATCACTCGCCGCAGGACTCGACGAGCTACACCACTTCTCAGCGCAACTGTTCCTCGAGTCTGCCGCCGGAATCTCAATCCCTCCGACCGCAATCGATAATGACTAAGACCTCCCCCATTGGGGGAGGTGCCCCGAAGGGCCGGAGCGGGCCGCGCAGCCCCTACCAGGCATCCACTGCATGCTTCTTCACTGGTGACAGCGGCGCTCTCGGCGTCATCCGTAGCATCGCAATCAGCCGATCCCGCGTCTCCTCGGGTGGAATCACGTCGTCAAACTCATACCGACGACCGGCGTTGATCGCTGAGTTATGTTCACGCATATCGTTGGCCCACTCGTCGCGGATACGCTTCGCTTCCGCGGGGTCACGTTCCTCAACCTCACGGATCTCGTCGCGATTAACCAGAAGCGAAGCGCCCTCGAGGCCCATACCTCCTGATTCCGCTGTCGGCCAGGCCAGGCGCAGATCGCGAGGTGCAAATGAATTGCCCATGGCCGCGGGACCGAGCCCGTAGGCCTTGCGAAGCTGAATCGTGTACAGCGGCACCGTCCGATTCTGATGCGCAATGATCGGCCGCGCGTGGTGTCGCGCGATCCCTTGCTCCTCCGCCGGTCTTCCGACCATGTAGCCGGGATTGTCGACCAGCGACACCATCGCGATCTCGTGCGCATCACAGAGCTGGATAAAGCGGGCGATCTTGTCCGACGCGTCCGAGTCAATCGCCCCGGCAATCACCGAGAGTGGCTGGTTGGCGATAATCCCCACCGACCGGCCGCCTAGGCGTGCGAGCGCAGTAATCAACTGTGGCGCCCACGTCGGTCGCAATTCGAAGATGGTGTCGCGATCCATGATCGCGCGAATCACCCGTCGCATGTCGTATGCACGCCTCCGATTCGACGGCACAATCCCGCGAATCCGCTCGGCCCAGGGATCCTCTTCACCGTTCGGCAAGTCGTAGAGGAAGTAGCGCAGGTAGCGCCCGGCAGCATCAATCGCCTCAGCCTCCGTCTCGACCATCAAATCAATCCCACCGACCCGGTCGTGCATCTCCGCCGGACCGATGTCATCAGGTGTCAGCTTCAGTCCCATCGCGCCCTCGACCAACGGCGGTCCTCCCATGCCAATCGCCGAGTCTCGCGTGGCCACGATGAAGTCGGACAGTCCGGCAATCGATGCATTGCCGGCAAACGATCGTCCCGACACCACCGACACCGTGGGCACCCAGCCGGACAGTTGCGCCATGCCGTCGAAAGTTCCCCAGCGACCTGTCAGGCCCCGTTGCGACCCAGCCAGGTCATGCGCCCTGGCGCCGCCGCCGTCGGCGAACGTGATCAGCGGCCAACGGCGGTCGTGGACCAAATCAAGAAGTCGGTCGAACTTGCCATGGTTAAGTGCAGTCTGTGTACCGCCCTGCACCGTGTAGTCGTAGGACGCGATACCTACTGGATGACCTTCGACCGTGCCAAAGCCCTGCACCAGTCCATCCGCCGGACCAGTCATCGACTTGTTGGCCGGAATCGCCAGCACACCGTACTCGACGAAGCTGCCCTCATCGAGCACCCTGTCAATCCGCTCTCGGGCCGTGAACTTGCCTCTCGCGTGAACCTTCGCCACTGCCTCGGGCCTGGCGTCATCCATCGCCTGGGCGCGAGCCTGGATGACCTCGTCGATGATCGCTTCGTCCATTGGTTCTGACCCCTCCGCTGATACCCTCCGCATACGGTACCCGCTCATCCAGCCAGCAAGACCGCAACCCTGAGTTGGAGTCTCTTCATGCCTTCCGACATCGATCTGGTCGGCCCAATTGTCCGCGAAATCCAACGTCGAGCGCTCGACGAGCCCGATGCGTTCTGGTCGGAAGCAGCCGCTCGGTTGCCCTGGTTCCGAGAATGGGACGAGGTCTTCGAGTGGACCCCCGAAGCAATCCCCGCCTTCCGCTGGTTTATCGGTGGCGAGACCAACCTTGCCTACGCCTGCCTCGACGCCCAGGTCGCAAACGGGAACGGTGGACGCGCCGCATTGATCGCGCTCGACGAAAACGGCGAACAACGGGTCTTCACCTACGCGCAGCTACTCAAGCAGGTCGAGCGAATGGCCGCCTCGCTCCGCGCCATCGGAATCGATCGTGGCGACCGCGTCGCCATCTACATGCCGACCAACTACGAAGCGATCGCGCTGATGCTCGCCTGCGCCCGCATCGGCGCAGTCCACCTGGTCATCTTCGCAGGATTCGGCGCAGGCGCCATTGCCGAGCGGATCAAGCTGGCCGAGGCCAAAGCCATCTTTGCCACCGACTCCACTTACCGGCGCGGCCGCAATGTCCCGCTCGACCACTTCGTCAGAGGCGCGCTCGAGAACGAAGGCGCGGGCGAGATCGTCGAAACCGTCGTCGTCGAGCGCCGCCTGGCCGACAGCCCCAACATCGGTGGCGACAAAGAGATGAGCTGGGAGGATTTCCTCGAAGCCGGGCGCGGAGGCGACGGCTCGTGGGTCGCGATGGAAGCCAACGAACCGGCGTACATCCTTGCCACATCAGGAACGACCGCGCGGCCCAAGCTCTGCGTGCACACCCACGGCGGCTACCCGGTCTGGATCGCCAGCATGGCCGACTGGGTCTTTGACCTCCAGCCCGAGGACGTTTGGTGGGCCACCTCTGACATCGGCTGGGTCGTAGGACACTCCTACATCGTCTACGGACCACTGCTCGCCGGAGCCACCACGATCGCATTCGAAGGCGCGCTCGACCATCCGGATGTTGGCACCTTCTACAAGATCATCGAGGACCACGGCGTCACCGGCATGTTCACTTCGCCAACGGCGATCCGGCTGCTGATGCGCTCCGGGACTGAGCCGGCGGAAGCTGTCGATATGACATCACTGACCCGCGTCTTCTCCGCCGGCGAAGTACTTAATCCACCCGCCTGGGAATGGTTCCAGCAGGAAATCTTCGGAGACGAGATTCCCGTCCTCGATCACATGTGGCAGACCGAGACAGGTGGCCCAATCATCGGCAATCCCTACGGCATCCAGATGCTGCCAATCAAACCCGGCTCCGCCGGAATCCAGTTGCCAGGCATCGAGGGCGCCGTCCTAGATACCGATGGCGAAGAACTGCCAGCAGACGAGAAAGGCATCTTCGCCATCACCAGGCCCTTCCCTGGCCTGACCGCTCGTCTCTGGGGCGAACCCGAGCGCTATCAGACCGATTACTGGGGAAAGGTTCCCGGTCGCCAGGTCTACTTCACCGGCGACGCCACCGCCGTAGACGAGGACGGCTACGTCTGGTTCTCAGGACGAGCCGACGAGATCATCAAGATCGCCGCGCACCGAATCGGCACCATCGAGGTCGAGTCAGCCATTCTCAGGCATCCGGGTGCAGCAGAAGCCGGCGTCACCGGACGTCCAGACGAACTGCGTGGCGAAGTCATTTCCGCCTTCGTCGTGCTCAAAGCCGGCTACGAGCCTGGTGACAACCTCAAAACCGAGATTCTCCAGACCATCCGTGGGGAACTCGGCCCGGTGGCGGTCATCGGCGAGCTCAACTTCGTCGACGCCCTGCCCAAGACCCGCTCAGGCAAAATCATGCGACGAGTCCTCAAAGCCGTCACGCTCGACACGGATCCGGGAGATATCTCCACAATCGAAGACGAAGGCTCAGTCGAAGACGCCCGCTCCGCCTGGGAAGACATGAAAGCCAGCATTCACTAAATGCAGGTAATCCGAGCGACAGACAAGCAGGTTCGTCGGTTACTGAACACAGCCAGGAACGACGAACTGCGCGAGAAGTGGGAGCGGCGCACTGAACCGGTGCTCTTGATTCTCGCTGTCGCAATGATTCCGCTGCTCGTCGGTCACTTCGATCCGAGTTTGTCGGAATCGGCGCAACGATGGCTCTTCATCGGCGACACGGTGATTTGGATTGTCTTCGTCGTGGACCTCGCTGTGCGAGTTTGGTTGACTGAGCACCGCCGGCGATTTCTCATCAGTCATTGGTATGAAGTCCCAATCGTCGTTGTTCCGTTCTTTAGACCGTTGCGAATCCTCTTGCTGCTCAGGCTGGCTGCGGTACGTGGAGTGTTCTCAGAGATACTCCGACGCCGTGCCATTTCTGTTTCCTTGTTTGCGTCGCTCTTCGCCCTGGCCCTGGCGACGATGATTGTCGTGCTTGTTGAACGAAGCGGTGATGGGCCAATCGACAACTGGGGGACTGCCTTATGGTGGGCTCTCGCCACGATTACCACAGTGGGATACGGGGACGTCACCCCGGTTACTGCGTTGGGTCGAGCGATCGGAGTGTTGTTGATGGTCGCCGGAATCGGTGTCTTTGGTGTGCTGACTGCCAATGTGGCAGCGTGGTTCGTCGAAGGGCAACAGGCTCAGGAATCGCCCGAGGTTTCCCGAATAGATCAGCTCGAAGAGGAAAATGAGAGGCTACGAGCTGAGTTGGAGGAGCTGCAGGCTCAGCGAGGTCAAGATGGCTGAATCTGTTCGTGGACCGGATGTCTCGACGGTGAGTCCTCTATTGGAGTGGTGGAGCGTTCTGCGAGCGGGACGCTCCGATGATCACCTGGAGCGCTGGGAAGCTCGCACAAATCTGCCACTGTTGATTCTCGCTGGGGTCATGTTGCCGCTGATCGTGCTCCCGCTGGTCAGCGATCTATCGCATGACGTTAATCGGGTGTTTAACTACGGCGAATGGGGCATCTGGGCTGTGTTCGCCGTCGATCTCGTCGTCCGACTCAGGTTGGCGGAAAACCGCAGACAGTTTCTGCGACGCAACTGGATCGATGTCCTGATTGTCGTCGTGCCATTCTTGCGGCCATTGCGGCTGCTCAGGGCGGTCGTGGTTGTAGCCAGGCTTTGGACGCTGCTCGACCGAAGAGGCGTGCGCGGCACTGTGGTGCTTGCCTTGGCCATCATGTTTGGAGCGACTGCCTCCATCTGGGCCGCCGAAAGCGGCGCCGGGAGCGAGGTACACAGTTGGGACTCAGCGCTCTGGTGGACGCTACATACCATGGCAACCGGAGACGGCGTCAAGGAAGCATCAACCGTGCCCGGCCGAATCGTGGGAGCAATCGTCACACTGCTCGGCTTCGCCCTTCTCGGGATGCTCACCGCGACCATCGCCGCATGGTTCGTCGAGCAGGACCAAGACAAAGAGCAAGAACAAATCCTCGAAGAGCTCAAAGTCCTACAGGACGAAGTCACGGCGCTACGCGAGGAACTCGCGAACGGCAGGGAGTCTGGTGACTGATACCCTGACACAAGGAGGATCGTGATGACCCAGGCGCGACCATCTCCCGGCCAGCACAAAGACTCCGAGAATGCTCTCCCCCCTCCAGGTCCGGTGTATGTCATCTCAGAGACGGGATTCGGTCCAACTGGACTCTTTGACTCGGAAGAAGCTGTCGACGAGCGCATGAGGCAATGGAGGCTATTGAACTGGCTTTCGAAACACTTCCGACGCGCTGTTTCGACCAACAGTCAGAGGTGAGGAACCGGCCCGCGCAGCAGAACTGGGTCTGTTTCATGACGCATCATTCAGCCGAAGTGCAAAGTCAGGGCCGACACAGCGGCAACCATCAGCACCGTTAGCGACGAAGTCAGCATCGCAGACCCGATTAGTCGACGCTTATGACCCAGCCTGCGCTCGTTCGTTTCTAGCGCCAACTCGATTTCTCGGCCGTACCACCGCTGAGCAATGGGCAACGAATGGTCATCTTCAATCTTGGAGAGTGCCTGTAGGCCCGGTCGCCGACTCAGCGGATCGACCCGGTAGGCCCACATCAAGAGGACGATGTTCACGAGCAACATGAAGATTGTGGCGTGAGCGAAGCCTTCCACATAAGCAGGCAGATTCAAATCGGCAAAGCTCAGGGATGCTCCGAGAATCGCGAGTACAGCGAAGTTTAGAGCGAACAGCGTGCTGAGTCGTTGATTCAGCGCGGCGTGGTGTCGATCCTGATCGTCTCGTCTCCATCGGGCCTCAGCCAGGTACAGCGTGACCTCAACGTCAACCAGTTCTTGAGATTCCTCAGCCATCAGAAGGGGCGGCCGATTTCCTCTCCAATCTTCCTCAGACGCTCGACTCGCTGCTCGGTTGGCGGGTGGGTCGAGAACCACCGACCTGCACCACCCGCCAGCGGATTCACAATGAACATGTGATTCGCCGCCTCGGCGGTTTTCATCTCTTCCGCTGCGTAGCGCGACTCTGGAGTTCTCACGCCTTGCTCGAGTTTCAGCAAGCCGTAGGCCAGCGCCTCAGGATCGCCACAGCGACGCGCACCCGTGTCATCGGCCTTAAGCTCGCGCTGCCGACTGACGGCCATCTGGATCATTCCAGCGATGATTGGCGCAATGATTGCCACGATCAACGCTCCGGCCAGATGTCCCGCTCCACCGCCGCCCTCATCATCATTCTGTCCGCCCATGCCGCCGAACATAAAGCCCATGAACAGCGCAAACTGAGCGATCATCGCAATGAACGAGATCATCATCGCCATCGATGCAACGATCGTCGACCACAGCGTGTCGCGATTCGTC
Organism: Dehalococcoidia bacterium; assembly: GCA_964291515.2. Classification (GTDB taxonomy): domain Bacteria; phylum Chloroflexota; class Dehalococcoidia; order Bin125; family Bin125; genus Bin125. Next base: position 1,013,991 of record OZ219805.1, on the reverse strand, counting down.
ACGTGGGCCAACTCGTGCGCCATCACACCCGACAGCTCGCGCTGCGTCAGTAACCCCATAATGCCGGTGGTCGCGGCAACCGCCGAGTGATTGGGATGCCGTCCGGTTGCGAACGCGTTGGGAATCGGCGTGTCAATCACGTACACCGACGGAATATGACGCGGACAGTCGCCGGGGCGGCAGTGACCCATGCAGCGAGCCTCGAGGTGCTCAAGAGTGAACTGCTCCAGCAAGTCCTTGCGGAACGGCATCTTGGCCTGGCAGGCCGCTCGCTCGACGATTCGGTACAGGTCAGGAGCCTCAGCAGCGGTGACGAGCTGCCCTCCCATCATCTTCGGCACCATCGAGTGCGAGTTGTAGTAGCTGTACAGGTTGATTCCGAAGGCGATCACTGCCATCACAATCAGACCGATCTCGCCGGCCACCGCCAACCCCACGACCATCAGCAGCCCAGCCATCAGTACCACGAGGAACATCGTGCGCAATCCGTACACGATTCGCCTCCATCTTTCGTCGATCAGGTGCGGTAGTTACGTCGAGATCGTACCATCGTGAGAGACGGGTCGAATCGCACGCCTACGTTGCCGGGAGCTCAAAATGCCGATCTACGAATACGCCTGCCGATCCTGTGGCAACGAATGGGAGCACTTCACGCGCAAAATGGATGCGCCAGCACCGGCCTGCGAACAATGTGGGTCGGACGGGAAGGTCGAGCGCCTGATCGCCCGCTCAGCCTTCATCAAGGACGAGAACACCAAGATGCGCGAGATGCACCCCAAGTACGCGAAGATGGTCGATGCCGCCTGGGACAAAGCATCACGCAACGATCCACTGAGCAAAACCCGCTTCGCCCCACTGGTTGACTCGGGCAAGCGCGTTCAAGACATGACCTAGCGGAAACCGCTGCCTGCTGATGATCCCCGCTTCCCCAAATCGCGGGGGAAGCTGCTGAAGGCTGAAGGGGGCAGTTGAGCCACCACCCGTACGATTCGGCGGATTCTCGCTTGCCCAGCGCTACTTACTCCGCAGGCGCAGGCTCAAACACCGCTCCGACCTCTACTCCATTAGCAGATGCCCAATCCTGCGCTGGTTGACGATCCCTGCCGACCGCAAGCGTGTCGACCTGAATCGACTCCCCGTCTCCGCAGACGATGGTCATCCCATCCGAGCTGAGCGCCGTGACCTCGCCCGCTGATCCGCCCGAATGATCCGACCTCGTCGAACCCAGCAGCGTCACACGCTGGCCGCCAACTTCGCTCCACGCGCCGGGCGCGCGGTCCGAGCCGCGAATGAAGTTGTGCACAACCTGCGCATCCTGCGACCAGTCGATCCGCGCAATATCGCCTTCCCAGGGACCCTCATACGTCATGTCATCTTCATTCTGGACATGGCGTGGCGCCTGTCCGGCCTCAACGAGCTGCACCGCTTCGGCCATCGTCTCAACACCCAGCGGGAAGAGGTGCTCGCGATAGACCTCATTGATCGTCGCGTCTGGACCGATCGGGCAGGAGCGCTGTAGCAGAATCGGTCCGGTGTCGAGCCTTTCGTCGACCCAGAAGATCGTCACGCCGGTCATCGTGTCGCCCTGCACAATGGCATGGTTGATCGCCGACCGTCCGCGATGCTTTGGCAAGATTGATGGGTGATATTGAATCGTCTTCAACGATGGAAACTCAAGCACACGCGAGGGAATGATCTGCGTCACGAACGCCATCACGTTGAGTTCAGGATTCGTCGCCTCATACTGAGCGATCACTTCCTCGTCGACCACGCCCCGACGCTGCCAGCGACGGGGCTGGACGAGCGTGATGCCCGCGTCGCGCGCGGCTTGCGCCAGTGGATCGGGACGCCCACCTTCTCGCTCGGGCGGTGTGAACACACCAACAATCTCATGTCCGTCGGCGACCAACCGCTCGAAAATGGCTGCGCCGAATGGAGCCTGTCCGATCAGTGCGATTCGCATGGCAATGTCCTCTCCTCTGCCTCCAGGGCCTGATCTGGATGTCGCGTCATGATGACGCGCGCCAGATGCGCGGCCGTTTATTCGCGATGATGTCGTTGAACGTGGTGATCGAGATTCGCCGCAACACAATCTCGATCAGAGCCGGGGCTCGAATGTCAGGTCCGAAGAAGTCATCAACCTCATAGGGAAAATGAGGCGCGACCTCGGAAATCAACTCCGGATCTTCGGTCACTCGGGCGACCCCAGCGAGATTCAAGTGCCGAAAATCGACTGTCCAATGTAGGAGCTCAACCAGTTCGTTGTTACGAATCTGATTGAGTTTCGGTGTCCCGGCAGCAGTGAGTACGTAGGCATTGAGTCCGACGTACGCCGGAGTCACGGGGCGCACATGCGGCTGCCGACCTTGCGTGGTCGCGAACAGACCGATCGGCGCGCTCTTGACGATCTCCAGCGCTTCGGGCCAAAAGTCGGGAACGCCGGCGTCCCCAACAATCGCATGATCCTGATGCTGCGCCACAAGGCCTCCGAAATGCACACGGAATCGACAAAAGCGGTGTACTGCGCAGGGTAAGGCTAATCGAGCGCTCGAGGATCAACCGGATCAGCCTCGCGAATCTCGCCGTCGTGCATCAAGAACAGCCGGCTGGCGCGCTTCGCGACTTCAAGATTATGGGTCACCATGACGATCGTCTGTCCGGCCCGGTTCAGGTCTTCCAGCAGTTTGACGATCTCGCGACCAGTCTGGGAATCAAGGTTGCCGGTTGGCTCATCGGCCAGAATTACGTCCGGTTCATTGGCCATCGCCCGTGCAATCGCCACCCGCTGACGCTCGCCCCCCGAAAGTTGCAGGGGCCGATGTTCGAGCCGCTCGGCCAGCCCGACCGAAGCGAGCAGTGTTTCCGCGCGCCTACGCCGTTTCCGCCGCGGGGTGCCCGCAAGTGCCAGGGCAATCTCAACATTCTGACGAGCAGTCAACATTTGTAGCAGATTGAACGCCTGGAACACGAAGCCCAGCGTGCCCAGCCGCAGTGCGGCTCGCTGTTCGCGACCCAGGTGCTGCGCCGATCGATCGCGCACGCGAACTTCGCCGGCCGTCGGCGAGTCGACCAATCCCAGCAGTTGCAGCAGCGTCGATTTGCCCGATCCTGAAGGCCCCGCGATGGCAATGAAGTCGCCCTGGTGAATATCCATGGTCAGCGGCCGCAGCGCATGAATCGTCTGCTCTCCGAGACGATAGATCCGTTCAAGATTGCGCACGGACAACAGGGGAACCGCACTATCAGTTGCGTTGGGTGCCGATTCCTTCTGTTCTTCGCTCACGTTCCGAACCTCACTCATAGCGCAGCGCGATGATCGGATCGACCTGAACGGCGCGCCAAGCCGGCATTAGCGCCGCAATCATCGAGCACAAACTGAGGATGCCTGCCGCGCCCCACTCGATTTCCCGGGAGCGAAGCCCCGCGGCGTCAGGTCCCAGCGCTTTTCTGATCACCACCCTCGACATCGGCACGCCGACCATAGATCCCGCCATTGCAAACCCAGCCGACTCAGACAGGATGAGCGACAGCAACGACCGACGAGGAGCCCCGATCGCTCGCAATGTGCCCAGCTCCCGGGTTCGTTCCAGGACCGAGACAAACATCACGATCGCAATCAACAGGGCCGCCACGGAGACCGATGTCCAACGCACGACATCAAACAACTGGTTCACCCGGTCCAACAGTTGGCGAGCATTCTCTGCCAGTTGACGATCCGAGATCACCATCAGCTCTTCGTGCTCGGATTCGATCGTTGCTTGCAGCGGATCAATATCGGAAGCGCGCTTCGGCGACAACAGCAATGCGGTCACTGAATCTGGTGTCTGCAGAGCGCACTGCGCATGTTCCAGCGGCACAAGTACCGCGGAGCGCAAGAGTTGATTGGTCTCCGGCTCGATCACTCCCTGCACCTCGAATTCCGTCCCCCGAACAGAAATGGTGCTGCCTACGGCGGCGAGTGCGATTGGCCCAACCGGCGAAGGCACCTCCGTTGTCGACGAAGCGATTCGGGCAAAGTGTCGCGCCGCAAGCACGCCCAGCACAGCCGGCGGAGCCTCGCTGTCTGCATGTTGAGCTGAGAAACTCGATACCCCCGCGATAGCCGCAGCACCATTGAGGAAGACATCCTCCTTGCCGGGCTCAATCCCAACCAATAGCGCCTCCGGTGGCGCTGTCGGATATGGCGGCGGCGCGAGCGCCGCAAAGGACACCATGGTCGAACGCTGTCGATCCACGGCCGGATTCGACAGGACCATTTGCGCCTCGGACATCGATATCGTCGACGATATCGGCGGCCACTCGATTCCCGACATCCCTGTCAGTCCCCGTGATTGCACGAACAGGACTCCCGTGAATCGCTGCACCTGCAGATCAAGGTCGTCTGTGATGAATCGCATCACCGTCGTTACAACGATGTAGAGATTGACGCAGACGCCAAATCCCAGGATGGTCAATCCACTGCGCAATTTCTTCGTCAAGAGCTGCTGGATAGCCAGGGTCAGCATGGACGCCTCCTGCCGTCCTAGAGCTTATCGCGGCGACACGGAGTGATACCAACGTGCATCCAGAACAAGCAGGAAGGACGGACCCAGAGTTGGGATTGCGTCTAGAGCTGCGGACGTTCAGCAGTTGACGACTAGTGCTGTCGGAACGCGGTTAGCTGCCTACAAAGACTCCGCCATCGGGATGCAGAATCTGGCCAGTGATGTAGCTGGACTGGTCGCTGAGCAGGAACAACGCAGCCTCTGCAATGTCCGAAGGCTCGCCCAACCGATTCAATGGAATTGCCTCAGTGCGCCGTTGTCGACGTTCCTCGTCAGTAGTCACGGCAAGGGTCATCGGCGTATCGATCAGACCCGGAGCGACCGTGTTCACACGGATCTGGTTTGGGGCCAGCTCAAGCGCCATACAACGCGTCATCATCCAGACCCCGGCCTTCGACACGCAATAGTCGGCCATCCCGCGAATCGGCGCCTTGGCCGCGCCCGACGAGATATTGACGATCGATCCACCGTCGCCCTGGGCAATCATGTGTCGCGCCACAGCCCGATTGGTCAGCATCACACCAGTCAGGTTCACAGCCAGCACTTTCTCCCAGTACTCGACCGGCTTGTGGATCACATGTCGATGCGCCCCACCGAGCAGCGGCTCACCTTCCGTGACTTCCCCCGACACGTATCCTGCATGCGAAATCCCTGCCGCCGCGATGCACAGGTCCAGCCGTCCGAAGTGATCGATGGCCGCTTGCGCCATCGCGTCACAATCTGCTTCGCGGGTGACATCAACGCCGACATACACGGCGTTGCCACCCGCTGCCTCGACCAGCGAGACCGTCTCCGCGCCACGCCCATCGTCGGGCAACCCGGCAACCACCACCGCTGCGCCTTCACGTCCAAGCCGAATCGACGACTCTCGTCCCATCCCGCTCGCGCCGCCAGTGACAACGGCAACTTTCCCCTGGAATCGGTCCAACGAATCCTGTGGTGGTAGCGGCATGGTCTTGCTCCTCGCTCTTGCGGAACATTGACAGTTCAACTCATCCAGACGGCGTCAAGATACCCGCTATGGCTACTGGGTGCGCCTACTCGTTGCGTAGGGCCGCGATTGGATCGATCACGGTCGCCCGCCAAGCCGGGTACAGCCCGCTCAACAACCCAATCCCTGCCGCAACTCCAAACGCAGCCGCGATCGACCAGGCCTGGATCACGGTGGTCATCTCCTGATCGCCAACCGTTTGCCCATCCACCAACAGCGATGCCACGACACCGATCACAATCCCCAGCACGCCGCCCAACACACTCAGCGCCAGCGCTTCCGTCACAAACTGATTGACGATGTCGGCCCCGGTCGCGCCCACCGCGCGTCGAATCCCGATCTCGCGAGTCCGCTCCGTCACCGAGACCAGCATGATGTTCATCACGCCGATCCCGCCGACCAGCAGCGAGATACCGGCAATGCTGCCCAGCAAAATCGACAATGTGTTCGCGACCTCCGAGGCCGCGTCCAACAAGTCGTCCTGGCTCTCAATCGTGAAATCAGGGTCGCTGCGGTTATGTCGGAACAACAACAGGTCCGAAACCTGCTGCTTGACTTCCTCCGTGTCCGCGCCTGGAGTGGTCTGGATATCGATCTGCGTCACCCGCAGATCGCCGGTCGGCGTATAGAGGAAGCGGAATCGATCCGCTAACCCGGTGATTGGCACAAAGACCTGGTCATTGGCGTCGGCCGCGCCGCCGATCTCCTCAAGGACGCCGATGACCGTAAAACCAAACACGACCCGGCCAGCCAGGAACGACAACCGAACCTCTTGCCCAATCGGATCGATGCCCCCGTACAGCGTCGCCGCAACTCTCGACCCCAGCACAGCCACCAGGCTGCCGGCGTCATCATGTTGAGGTGCGATAAACGATCCTGTCGCCACTTGCAAGTCACGCACTTCGGCGTAGTTTGATGTCGTAAAGACCGACTCCGCGCCAACGTTTTCCGTGCCCGCAATCGCCTGCGTGTCGCCCGTGATGTGCGCAGTCACTGCCGAGATCGCCGGATTGCCGTTCGCAGCAATCGCATGAGCGTCGGCCTGCGTCAGCGTTGTCGTGACCAGCGATGTGGTGCCGCCCGCCTGCGTCGTAGCCGCAGCCGACGGTTCAACGAAAATCAGATCGGTACCCAGGCCGCGAATCTGATCACTGACCCCCTTCTGCGTCCCCTGTCCTACTGCAATCAAGGCGATCACCGAACTGACGCCAATCACGAGCCCCAACAACGTCAACAAACTCCGCAGCCGATTGGCGACAATCGCGCGAACCGCAATCCGCACCGCGTCCAGCACACTCATGATGTCGACTCATCTACTAGAGCGGACTGCGCAATCGGAGCATTCGAGGCGCCCGTATCTTCGATGATCTGTCCGTCCCGCATGCGAACCGTGCGATGAGCAAATGCGGCCACTTCTGGCTCGTGTGTGACCAGGATGATGGTCATGCCATGTTGATCAACCAGATCACTGAGCAGCGTCATCACCTCGTTGCCCGTGGCGGTGTCCAGTGCGCCGGTGGGTTCGTCGGCCAACACGACCAAGGGGTCGACCACCAACGATCGTGCGATCGCGACCCGCTGTTGCTCGCCGCCCGAAAGCTGCGTCGGTCGATGTCCAATCCGGTCGGCCAGTCCGACACGCACCAACGCCTCGGCCGCGCGTCGGCGCCGGTCACGAACACCCTGGTAAATCAGCGGGAGCTCGACTTGTTCCAGAGCGCTCATACGAGGCAGCAGCGAGTAGGACTGGAAGACAAAGCCAAACGCCGAGCCGCGCAATCGCGCGCGAGCATGCTCGCTCAGGGAAGCGACGTTGCGTCCCGACAGCAGATACGCGCCTTCATCAGGTCTGTCGAGCAGACCGATGATGTTCATCATCGTGCTTTTGCCCGACCCGGACTGGCCCATGATTGCGACGAATTCTCCTCGTTCGATATCCAAACTGACCCCATCAAGGGCGTGGATCTTCGACTCGCCAGCAGTGAATGTCTTGCGAACGTTGTCAAGCCGGATCATCCTCGACCACCGCCTCCAGCACCCACTGCCGCTGGCCCGCCAATGCCGCCTCCTGTCCCGCCGCCGGGCAACTGCGTCGCGCTGTAGGCGATGCCTTCGGAATCCGCGCCGACCAGCACGGTCGCGCCCTCCTCCAGCCCCGTGAGAATCTCGACGTCTGTCCCGTCGGTTTCACCAATCTCAACCGCCAACCGTTCCCAACCGCCATCCTCAGTCGGAATCGCGACGTAGAACGCGCCCTCGATTTGACGCACGGCCGAAGTCGAAACGAGCACAGCCTCATCTCGCACTGCCGTCAAGATGGTGACCGATGCGCTCATGCCGTCGACCGGCAACTGCCGATCTTCGCCAACCGCCGCTCGGCCTCCGGCTGCGCCGCCGCCGCCACTGAATCGGGCAATCAGCGTCTGCAACTGCTCCCGTTGTGCGTCGGTGATCTCAAAGTCGTCCGGCAACTCGACGCCATCAGGCAACGGCTGATCATTGGCAATGGCCTGGATCACCTGGATCACGCTCACGCCTTCGGGAAGCTCAAGCGATTGCAGCCAGGCTTGGAACCGTGCCGCCTGCTCGGGCGTCGTCGCAGATGCTTCGTCGCCATTGCCCTGACCGCCTTGACCTCCTTGACCGCCCTGACCTGCAGCAGCCTGTCGCTCAGGGACTGTCACTCCGAGCGCCTGCAAATCATCTCGGACTGCCTGAATGGCCAGCGGAGCCAGCACGGTCGCCTCGACCGAGTACGTGACGACACCCTGCTCAACATTCGGCACTCGGCTAATCGTTGAGATCCGCACCGGATACTGCACGCCATCAATCGCATCGAACGACGCAACGCCGACCTGCAGTTCTTCCAACTCAAAGATCTCGGCCTCAGTCACGGTCAATGCGACAACAATCTGATCGCGGGTGCTGATCACGAACGCTGCCGTTCCTGAACCCACGCGATCGCCCGGATCAACATTGGCCTCCTCGACCACGCCGTCGAATGGCGCCGTCACAACCAGGTCGTCCATCGCCGAGATTGCCTGTTCATAGGTGATCTCTGCCAGGCGGACATTCTGTTCCTGCTGCGAGATGGTCGTCGCCGTCGGACCCGTCTTCAGTTCGTCGTACTGGGCCTGCGCCTCGTTGAGCGACGACTGGGCGCTGGCCAGCGTGAGCTCAGCCTCGAGGATGTCGTCATCGGTTGGTGGCGCCAGCAGCTCAGCGAGCCTGGCCTCGGCCGAGTCCCGACTGGCAATCGCCGCAGCGACGGTTTGCTCAGCCTGGTACACGTCATCGTTGTTGGGGCCATCCAGCACATCGTTCAGGTCCGCTTGTGCAGCGACCAGCCCGGCACTGGCAGCGGCGACGACCTGTTCCGCCTGAAAGATGTCGCTCGGATCAGCCGGATCGAGCAAGTCTGCATGATTCGCCTCAGCGGCAGCCAGGCCGGCCCTGGCGGCAGCAACAGCTTGCTCCGCCTGAAACACGTCTGCCTCTGTCGACGGCGTCAACAGCTCTTGCAGTTTCGCTTCGGCAGCATCGAGCGCCGCACTCGCCGCCGTGACAGACTCGGTCGCCTGCTCGATCTGGTCAGCATCCGGATCAGTCAGAGCGGCCAACCGAGCCTCAGCCGCCATCAACGATGAAGCCGCCGCGTCATAGGAGTTGACCGCTGCCTCCCACGCCGCTTGAGCGTCGATCAATTGCCGCGAGCGACGCTCCAACGTGCTCCCGCTGTTCTCGGTCTTCGACTCCAGCAGTTCGATCAGTTCGTCATTCAGCGGCAGAGAGGCGCGACAGACCTCAGGCAACACGACGATGTCATCACAAAAGTCATCGTGCGCCTGTTCTAGGGCGTCGTCGGTGCGCTTAACCGCTGCTTCAGCTTCGGCAACCGGATTTCGGGCCATAACCGCAGACGATCGCGCCGTCTCGACATCTACGACGCTCGGCTCATCTGTCAGGTTGGCCAGCGCCTGCTCTGCGCTAGAGAGCTGGGAAGTAGCGCTCGCCACCGCCTGTTCGGCCGAGGCCAGCTCCGCCTCGGTGGGCTCACTCGTCAAATCGGCCAGCGCTTCTTCGGCGGTGGATAGCTGCGATGCGGCGTTCGCGACGGCTTGCTCGGCCGACGCTAGCTGGGCGTCACTCGGCTCACCGATCAGATCCTCCAGCGCCGCCTCTGCCGCCGATAGCTGTGAGGCAGCGTTGGCGACGCTCTGCTGAGCCTTGGCAGTCTCGCTGGCACCGGCCGGCGACATCAGCTCTTCGAGTTCCTGCTCTGCCGTAGAGAGCTGTGACAATGCACTCGCGACCGATTGTTCGGCTGCTTCAATGTCACTGGCCTCAGGCGGATCGTCGATTTGATCGAGCGCCAGCGTGGCGTTCAACACTCCGGCTTGCGCAGTCGCCAAGGCGCGCTCAGACGCAGCGATCGCCGATGCCGCCGGACTCTCCAACAGTTCTTCAAGCCTCAGCCGTGCCAGCTCCAGTTGCACCTCCGCCGTCTCGACCTGACGCTCTGCATCTGCATCGTCGAGTCGACCCAAAATCTCGCCTGTGGAAACCTCATCGCCAACTTCAACCTCCACCGCCTCAACCTCTCCGGCAACCGCGAAGCTCAGAGTCGCCGTCTGAGCCGCCGCCGCCGAGCCCGAGAGCTCCACTGTCGTCGTCAGTTGACCAGTCGTTGCGGTAATGCGTTGCGGCTCAAAGACCGCTTGCTCTTCCTCGCCGCGCGTCAACAACCAGGCCACAACGGCGACGACAGCAATTGCGATCAGCAGGACAAGAATCATCCAGCGTCGTGGACCACGACCTCCACCCACCAGGGCATCAATGTCAACGTCTTGAGTACTCAAAGCCGGCCCGCCAGTTCATGGAGTCGGAAGAACGACACGACAGAACGCACCGACTTCGTGCGTTCTTCACAGCAAGCTACGGCCAGAGCGTAAAGCCGCGGTCAGACGATTGTCATGTTCTGTCAACCCGACTGTCCAGTTGGCGCGCAAATGACGGCAGATGACGATCACGATCCAGTGAACAAGCCGCCGTCCGGATGCAGAATCTGACCAGTGATGTAGCTCGACTGGTCGCTCATCAAGAAGAGCGATGCTTCGGCAATGTCTTCCGCTTCCCCCAGCCGACCCAGTGGAACGAAGCGCTCAAACGCAGCCCGACGCTCTTCATCCTGCGATAGACCGAGCGCCATCGGAGTATCGATGACGCCAGGCGCAACCGTATTGACCCGGATGTCATGCGGGGCCAGCTCGAGCGCCAGCACACGCGTCAGCATCCAGACTCCAGCCTTCGACACCGAATAGTCGGCTGAACCAACCATCGGAATCTTGGCCGCACCCGACGAGATATTGACAATCGCCCCGCCGTCGCCCTGTGCGATCATCCGTCGCGCGACGGCACGGTTGGTCAGCATCACACCGGTGAGATTGACCGAGAGCACTTTCTCCCAGTACTCGATCGGCTTGTTGATAATGTGAGTCTCGCGACTTCTCGGTGATGGATCGTCGTCGGACACCTCGCCCGAGACGTAGTGCGCATGCAGAATGCCCGCGGCGGCCAGGCACAGGTCGATGCGCCCGAACGCGTCGACGGTCGCTTGTGCCGCAGCTTCGCAGTCAGCGTCGCGAGACACGTCAGCGCCAACGTAGATGGCCTGACCTCCGGCATCCGTGATCTCCCGAACCACTTCGCCGCCACGCGGATCGTCTGTCAGTCCGACGACGGCGACAGCAGCGCCCTCGCGCGCGAGCCGGATTGACGCCTCAGCGCCCATGCCGGACGCCCCGCCGGTGACCATTGCCACTTTGCCCTGGAATCGGGCCACTCCGCTGTCAGCCATCGTTCCAGTCCGTTCTTAGACGCCGTTGACTTCCTGCGGATAGCGCCAGGGCGACTCCGGCTGATCCGCCTCTTCATCCAGCGTCCAATGAGGCATCGCCAAGCCATCAGCGACATCGGCGAAGACCATCCGCATCCGCGAGCCGATCCCAACCCGCTTGACCAAATCCGGCTTCGCGAAGTTGCCGTCGGCATCAACGAGGTTGCCTGCGACGCGCAACGCCTCATGTTCGGTTGGCACGCCTGACTGCGTGTCCAACTCGACCAGCAGGATCATGTACGGCGCACGCTCGCGGAATGCCGGCTGAATCGCGTGATGCACCTCGCCGTACGAGTGCACCGTCCCGCGAGCATCAACCGGAACCCAGTTGAACTCGCGACCCGAGCACCACGGGCACGCGGTGCCCGGCGGATAGCGGATCAGTCCACACTCGGGGTTCACGCACTGTTGCAGATGGAATTCGTGGTCGGCGCAGTGCTGGAAGTAGGCCAGGTTTTCGTTGTCCAGATCGAGGACCGTGAGGGTCATTCCCAGGTATTCACCCTGCGGCATCGTCAGCTCCCGTTCGTTTCCTGTTCTAGTAACTCAGATTGGTGAAATCAGTTAGCCCTGTCGCATGATCAGCGACGAACCCGTGCCCGGCATTGCCCAGCCAAGGTTCTGCGTGATCGTCACATCGGGCACTTGCCGACAACCCCCGCCTTGAGCAGGCTCTGCATAGTTGAACGTGTGCTGCTTGCTGCCGTTCGCATCGGTCGGACAGTAATCGTCGACCTCACCGCGCAACTGACGCACATTCTCGATGATCATGTTCATCCCGTGCGTGTAGCCCTCGCAGAGGTGTCCGCCCGAGGTATTGTTCGGCCGCGCGCCGCCCAGCCGCATGATCCCCGACGACACGTAGTCGCCACCCTCGCCCTTCTCGCAGAACCCGTAGTCCTCAAGCTGCAGCATCGAGGTGAACGTGAACGCGTCGTAGGCGCCAGTGCACTGAATGTCCTCAGGACCCAGGCCGGCATTCCGGTAGATGATGTCCTTGATGTAGTGGCCTGCCACCGTCGAGATCGGGCCATGCTGGAAGTGCATGTCGATCCGCGGCTTACAGACTCGACCAGCCACACCGAGAATCCGTGCAGGCGTGTTCTTGTAGTCGTAGGCCTTGTCGACCGAAGTGATGATCAATGCGGTGGCATTGTCCGTCTCGACACAGCAGTCAAGCAGATGCAGCGGCTTGCAGATCATCCGAGAGTTGACCACATCCTCAACCGTCACGCGTTGCTTGTAGTACGCCTTCGGGTTGTTCGAGGCGTGCTCGGAATGAATCACCTTGACCATCGCGACCTGCTCCGGCGTGGTCCCGTAGTCGTACATGTGGCGCATGAAGGTCGGCGAGAAATTCTGTCCTGCCGAGAACCAACCGTAGGCAGCGCTGTGCAAGGCGTCGCCGCCGACCGGCACTGAAGCGCGAGCGCCAGTGCCGCCAATCCGTACCTGGGAGTAGCCGTTCATCGAGCGGAAGACAACGACAGTCTCACACATCCCGGCTTCAATCGCCCCAATCGCGAGGCCAATCAACGCCTCCGACGACGAACCTCCGCCCTGGACGTCCATATAGAAATTGAGCCGGATACCGAGATCGCCAGCGAGCATCGGTGACGCTGTCGAGTCGTTACCCGAGTAGGACATCATCCCGTCAATCTCGGACGCCGGAATGCCCGCGTCGTCCATTGCGTTCTTGATCGCCCAGGTGCCGAGACCGCGAGTGGTCGTCCCCGAACCTCGCGTGTACGTCGTCTCGCCGACGCCAATAATGGCGTACTTGTCGCGCAGATACTTGTCTGCCGTCGTGTCAATGTCGGTCGTCACCGCATGCTCCTCTCAAGGACCTCACGTCATGCCCGCCGATGCCAGAAACTCCTCGTGGCTAGCATCGAGCGGAACGTGCGCAGTCTAAAGCCTGTTCAATCTGCGAGCGTGAACTCGACTCCCTGTGAGGATCCCCTCAAGAGAAAAAGCTGGCTACAAGCCGCCGCCCACCGCCGTCGATCCTGAAGGCTCGCGAGCAAACACGTCCTCATACAGCGCTTCCGCCGCAGGACCGACCAGCCGCGACATCTCTCGATACGCTGCTCGCCGATAACTCCAGCCAAACTCCGACCGTTCAACCTGCTCCAGCCAGTCGAACAGGTGGATATGCGCGAGATCACCAAGTTCGTTGAGGGATATCGGGATAGCCGGATTGCCCTCCCGATCACTGATCGATACACCAGCTTCGCCGGCCAGCGCAGCCGAAACCGCGGCATCAAACGTCGAACGATCCATGACGCAGTTGAGCCAGGCAATCCGCTCAGCCCGGGCGCCAATCAGTTCGCGAACCTGTGCGCGCTCGCTCAGCGGCAAGCTGAAGTCCTGGAACTTCTCCGTCCCATAGATCGAGTGAAACAGGCCAGCCGCGGACAACTCATCGCCGGCATCATGCTCGGCCAGGAGATCGTGGACTGCTCGCAAGTGGGTTAGAAAGTCGTGTCCGGTGTGATCAATCTCGTCCGTGCCCAGGGACAGCAAGAAATCGACCAACTCAGAGACTGGACGAGGAACAGAGTTCATGTTGCGGCAAGGGTATCGCTGATCTCTGAGTAGAGCCCCGGCATCGTTCGCAGAAAAAAAAACTTCAGCGAACGCGGGATTGTTCGTTGTCGCCGTATCCTGCTGGTGATCTTACAGTTTGCGTTGCAGGCCGTTCACTCTGCCTGCGACGAACGACAGGAAGACAACATGCCAGAAGCATTGACCGACGCGCAAGTCATCGAAGCCGCAGATTTCCTCGACGAGGCAACCGCCAACGGCCTGCCTCTGCCTTTGATTCCAGAGTCATGCCGACCGCAGACCGCATCAGACGGCGGACGCATCTACTGGGAACGCTGGTCGCGCAATCAGCGACCCGCTGTCGCCTGGAAAGCGGCCGTGATCGATGGCGACATGGTCCTCGCGCCGTTCTTCGATGGCATGGTGTTTGATTCGCCTGCCTCGATCCCCGGCTCCGACTTCGTCAACTGCATCCTCGAAGCCGAGGTCGCATTCCGCGTTGGAAGAGATTTCGCGCCGACGGACGGAGGTCACAGCGTTGATGACGTCCTTGGTGGCGTCTCCAACGCATACATCGTGATCGAAGCGCCAAACAGCCGTTTTACCGAGGCTCCGGGAATGCCCGGCATGGCCGCAGACGGTGTTGGCAACCAGGCATTGATCATTGGTCCTGAGATTGATGACTGGCAGTCGAAGGATCTTGTCGCGCTGCCGTGCGAAATCCTGATCAACGGCGAGAGCGTCGCAGAAGGTCGGGAAGGACGCCCAAACCCGACCGAAATCATGGTCGCGACCGTCAACGAGATCAACAACCGAGGCATGACTGTGAGCGCCGGAGAAGTGATCACGACCGGAGCCGCAGCCATCCACGTTCCCGGACTGGCCGGTCAGGAAGTCACGATTCGATTCCCAGGTATCGGGGATGTCGAACTGAGCCTGACCTAGCTCGTACATCGTCGGCGCTCGACCCTCCACTTCCGTCATACCCGCGCTCCGTCGCGGGTATGACGATCATCTCCTTTGCGTCCGTCTGTTACTCGACCCGGCTACTCGACCCGGCCGATCCCATCGACCTTCCACGCACCCTCAACGTCTATCCACTGAGTGAAGATCGTTCCATCGCCGTCTTCGCCGCGGAATGTGATGTGCAGGAGGTTTCCTCCCTGGTCTTCAATCTCGTACTCGTCCGATCCTTCAGCCGAGCCCGGCTGCGCCTGCAGCGCCATCGCTTGACCGATGCCCGCTGGTGTGAACAACGGCATCAGGCCGGCGATGTTGTTGGCGATCAGATCCTGGGCAAATTGATCGGCAATCTGCAACAGGTCGGTTGACTCGGTCATCGGTGATCCTCCAGTGCTTGCAGCATGCATGGGTGAATATTCGTAAGCATCGGGTACGAAATCGGTTTGCGTTCCGCTCTGCTTTCGCGATTTGCTTCCGAATAGACGTTCAGCCTACAAGTAGGCGGGATAGGCTGAGTTTTGGTCGCGAGGCGCTCACGCCTCAGGACAACAGCAGGAGGTCAGCATGAGCAGTCGTCCAGTCGGCATCGACATCGAAGCCGCACCGCAAAAGTCCGCGTTGACTTCTGCTGGCGGCGACGAGATCATCGCCGCGCACGACGTCCACAAAACCTATGCCGGCGCCGGAGAACCGGTGCACGCTCTGCGCGGTGTCACCCTGTCTGTCGCCCGTGGCGAGATGGTCACGATCATGGGACCGTCAGGCTGTGGCAAGACCACGTTGCTCAATTGCCTGTCCGGACTGGAGACCATCGAGCAAGGCGAAATCTTCGTCGAAGGTCGCAGCATCCACAACATGCCCGACACCGAGCGCACCGACCATCGAGCCCGCCGGATGGGCTTCGTCTTCCAGTTCTATAACTTGCTGCCAGTCCTCTCCTCGGTCGAAAACGTTGAGTTGCCATTGCTCCTGGGCGGAGTAGGACAACGAGAATGCCGAGAACGCGCCATGCAGGCGCTTGATAACGTGGGACTGACCGACTGGGCCGGTCATCGCCCGGCACAGCTTTCCGGCGGCCAACGACAACGAGTCACCATCGCCCGCGCGTTGGTCAACGAGCCGGCGATCGTTTGGGGCGACGAGCCGACCGGCGACCTCGACTCAACCAACGCCAATCAGATCATGGACCTGCTCGAGGACCTAAACCAGCGCAATCAACAGACGTTCGTCATCGTCACACACGACGAGAACATCGGTCGACGGGCCAACCGCACGATCCTGATGCGTGACGGTCTAATCGAAGGCGAGACCATTCACCGCGCGCTCGGCAGCTAGCGACTGAATCGCACTGGCGCTGGACGATTGAGGGAAGGGCAACATGGAGGAACTGTTTGGCCTACCGACGATCCGACTAATGTGGATCGTCGTCGCCATCGTCGGTGTCGCCGCTGCAGTGATCGCATTCATCTTCATCAAGCGTCCGATTCTCGTCCGCATGGGATTGCGAAACATCCCACGCCGCCGGGCTCAGACCGTGCTCGTCACCATGGGTCTGACCCTGGCCACGATCATCGTCACGATCGCCTTCTCGACCGGAGATTCCCTCGCCGTCAGCATCCGCGGCCTGGCGCTGGACTCCCTCGAACGCATCGACCACTTGATCACGGTCGAAGAAACCGACGCTTCCGGCGAGAGCGGCGAGGACGGCATCCCAAATCAGGTGCTGCTCGACCTGCAGGCGCACTTCGCCGGAGACGACCGGGTCGAAGCCATCTTCGGCTCCCGTTTCGATCTCGTCCCGGTCGAGCATCCTGATGCCGGACAGATTGAGCCGCAGTTTTTCCTGGTCGGCATGGATCCTGAATTGGCCGATCAACTCCAGGCGGTCAGGGACGAAGATGGCGATCTGCTCGAACTGTCGTCTCTCGGCTCGAACGAAATTGTGCTCAACCAGCGAGCCGCTCTTGAGTTGGATGCCGAACCTGGAGACCAGGTCCTCCTGTACGTCCTCGGCAATCCGCGTGAGTTTACTGTCGCTGAAATCGGCAGAGATGCCATCCTGACCGGCAATCTGGAAGCTGGAGGCGCTGGCGGACTGCTATCCATGGACACCTACCAGAGTCTGTTGGGGCCGCGACTGTCGCCACCAGATCAATGGGACACCATTCTGGTCAGCGGCGCGGGAGGCGTCCGCGAGCCGCTGGAATTCTCAGAGTCACTGGACGAAGACATCCGGTCGACAATCATGTTGTTTGAGCGTGAGAATCACTTGCTCTACATGAGTAATGGCTTGCCGCGCTTCTCCACCGAACCGGTCAAGGCCGACAGTCTCGAAGATGCCGAACTCATCGCCAGCGTGTTCACGACGTTGTTCCTCTTCATGGGTTCGTTCTCGGTCGCCGCAGGCATACTGTTGATCTTCCTGATCTTCGCCATGCTGGCCGAGGAACGAAAGCCAGAGATGGGCATCGCCCGCGCCGTTGGCATGCAGCGCAACGACCTGATTCAGATGTTCATCTCAGAAGGCATGATCTACAACCTCGGAGCCGCAGTGATTGGAGTCGTGCTCGGATTGCTGTTCGCGATTGGCATGATCGCGGCGCTCAATCAGGGCTTCGAGAGCTTTGGCTTCCAGTTCACCTGGACCGTGACGATCAAGAGCCTGGTCATCTCCGCCTGTATCGGCATCGTGATCACATTCATCACCGTCGTCGTCTCCAGCTTCCGCGCATCCCGGCTCAACATCGTTGCCGCCATTCGCGACATTCCCGAGGCGCAGTACGAGGAAACCTACCCGCTCACGCCGTGGCGGGTGTTGCGCAACATCCTTGGCATCTTCACGACCGCGATCGGGCTGGCGCTCGTCATCACGACACCAATCACGCTCATCATTGGCGCGCCAATCGCATTCGTCCTCAACCTGGTTGGCAACCGTTGGTCGAAACGACTCATCCCCTGGGTCCTGTTCTTCGGCTGGCGGGTCCTGCGCTGGAACCCTCAATGGTGGACCCTCTTCATCGTTGGCGGGTTCTACCTGCTCAATTTTGGCCTGGGCACAGAGAGCTTCTTCCTGTACATGACAGGCATCTCACTGATCCCGCTGGGCATCGTGATGGGACTGAACAAGCTTCGGCTTGCAGGACGACGCATCAATCAGCGCTTCCTCTACACCGTCGGTGCAGCTTTCGTCATGTTCCTGTGGTTCGCGCCCAATGACTGGCACGAGGGATTTTTCGACAACAACCTCAACGGCGGACCAGAGCTCTTCGTGCTCGCCGGTACCATGCTCACCGCCGCCGGCACACTGCTGCTGGTCTTCAATCTCGACCTGATCGTCGGAGCTATCCGCGCCACTGTCGGCGGCGTCGGGCGAATGGCGCCGGTCATCCGCACAGCCGCCGCCTATCCGGCTGCAGCCCGCTACCGAACCGGCATGACGATCGCCATGATCGCACTGATCACCTTTGCATTGGTCAACTTCAGCACGATCAACGCATCCTTCAGCCAGGCGTTCACCGGCAGCGACACCGCAGGAGGATTCGAGGTCTTGGCGTTCAACACCGACGTCAACGCCATCGACGACATACGCGACGGACTCGCCACCGCTGGCGCCGATGACGTGCTTGACGGCATCGAGAACGCCGGTCGCATTGAGGCTGGACCCGAGCGAGGCACTCGGGCAGTGACCGTCCTGACCGAGCGCTGGGATCCCGTCGAGGAGCGCCACCTACTGGATAGCAATGGCAACATTCGCACGATTGAGACCGATCTCGCGGAGGTCGACCTGGAAGATCGCGATGCGGTTGTGATCGGTGGGATCAATAGCGAGTTCATCGATGGCCAGGAAATCAAACTCCAGGCCATCTCGTATCGCTACGAAAACGAACAAGCCGTCTGGGAGGCGCTGCGCAACGGCGAGATGGTCGCCGTCGCCACGGTTGACGCCATCGACGGCGCGTTTGGCTTCACTGCCAATGACCTCGATCCGTGGTCAACGCCGGACTCCGTGACCGACGAAGCCACTCTGCTTCCTCGCATCGTGATTGAGGTGGGCCTCGGCGAGAAAGCCAGACAGGTGGAGGTTATCGCCATCCTTGAGCGAATCAGTGGTGCATTCGTCGATCTCGACGGCGAGGAAGGCGGGCTACCAACACTGCTACTCCCTGAAACGCTCGCGACACAAGTGACCGGCCCTTCCGAGTCCACCCGCCACTTCATCTCGGTCAAAGATGGCTCCGACTCACTCGATGTGGCGCAGGGAATTGAGCGCGAACTACGTATTTTCGCCGTTGACATTCAGGGCGAACTCAGGCGCCAGCAAAGCACGCAATCCTCGATCCTGGCGCTATTCCAGGGGTTCATCGGCATCGGACTGGTGGCCGGACTGGCCGCGCTGGGCGTGATCGCATTGCGAGCTGTGGTCGAGCGACGCCAACAGATCGGCGTCCTCCGTGCGATCGGCTTCCAGGCGCGCCTGGTCGGATTCGAGCTGCTGCTCGAGATGGGCTTCATCGCCCTGCTCGGTCTTGGATTGGGCACCGCGCTGGCGCTTGGCCTCGCCTGGCGACTCTTCGCCGAAGGCACGTTCGGAGAGATCTCGATGTACATCCCACTGGGTACCATCTTGCCTATGCTGATCGGCGCATTCGTCGCGTCACTGGTCCTGACATACTTCCCGGCAAGACAAGCCGCGCAAACGACAATCGCCGAGGCGCTCCGCTATGAGTAACGACACCACCAACCTGCTGCGAGAACTTGCCTTCGGCTACGACCGCGACCTCCCCTTCGACGCCAAGACCGCTCAAGCCGGCGAAGGTGGCGGGATGCTCGTCGAGCGGTTCGAGATCACCTCGCGCTACGACGACCGGGTCGGCGGACTGCTCATGCAATCTGTCGAAGCTGAAGGTCCACGGCCGCTCATTCTGGTTGGACATCCGGGCACGCTCGATAAGTCCAGCGATTATGTCCTCTGGCCCGCAGAGCAATGGGTTGCCCGCGGCGCGATCTGCGCCACCATCGACCAGGCCGGACATGGTGAGCGTGCTAAACGACCCGTCTCAATGGAGGATTTCCAGCGCTGGCCCATGCGCCGACTCGACCAAACCCTGCAGACAGTGGTCGATTGGATGCGAACCCTTGACTACCTGTCCGAGCGGCCAGAAATCGATGCCGAGCGCATCGGCTTCGTCGGCTTCTCGATGGGCGGCATGAGAGGCGCGCCGTTCGTCGGCCTCGACGACCGCGTCAAGGCAGCCTCTTTCTGCATTTCCGGTGCCAGCACGCCCGCCGGCCGAGGTGGCAGCGCTAGAGCACTTGGTGACCAGCTCACAGACCCTGGCGCATACGCTCCGATGATGGCCGGCCGCGCAGTCCAGGTCGTCGCCGGCGAACGAGACGACCTCATCACCCCAGAAGCAACTCAGCGCTTCTACGACCAGCTATCCGAGCCAAGAGAACTCGTCTGGTTGCCCTGCGGTCACTGGGACTTCATGCCCCAGGGAATCAAACCCGTCGGCCCATTCCTCGAACAAGTCCTCAACTTCGGCGGCTAACTCAACACTCCCGACGCCGTCAGCTCCGCGACCTCGTCGCCCGAGTAACCCAGCACTTCGGTCGCAACCTCAAACGTGTGCTCGCCAAACAGCGGCGCGGGCGAGGCCAGGTAGCCGGGCGTCTCGTGCAACTTCACAATTGGCCCGTCGTAAAGCGAGATATCCGTCTCGGGATGGTCCAGGTACTCGTAGAAGCCGCGCTCGGCCAGGTGTTCGTCATGCTCGCACATGTCCTCGCCATCATGCACCAGCGACGCGGCGATACCGGCCGACTGCATGTGGATCGCCAGCGAAGCCGCATCAAACGACACCGTCCACGCCGATATCAATCCGTTCAGCACGTCCTCATGCCGCCGCCGGCCCAACAGCGTGGCGAATCGGTCGTCGGTGGCAAACGAAGCACCTTCAGCAATCGCACACAGTGACTCCCATTGCGCATCTTCACCAACGGCGATGGCAATCCAGCGTTCGCGACCAGAGGGATCATCGGCACACCGATAGATCCCGTGCGGGCACATCCAACTGGACTGATTGCCCTTGCGCACTTGGCTCACGCCGTTAGCCGTGAAATCGAGCAGCGCTGGTCCAATCGTCGCTGCCACCGACTCAATCTGCGCCAACTCGATCCGCTGTCCCTGCCCCGTCCGACGCCGGTGCCGCAGCGCCGCCAGGATCGCCACGACCGAGTGTCCGGGATTGACCACGTAATCGGGATAGTTGGTACCTACGCCAACCGGTTTGCGCTCAGGATCGCCGGAGAGATGTGAGATTCCCGTAATCGGCGTCAGCACCGCACCGAATCCAGCAAAGTCTCGATGCGGTCCCCACAGACCCAGCATGGGCTGATACGCGGCGATGATATCGGGTTTGACCTTGCACAAGTCCTCGTAAGTCAGACCCCAGCGTTCGAAGATTCGCGGCGTCAGGTTGGAGATGAAGATGTCTGAGCGCTCAATCAGCCGATATGCCACGTCGCGCGCGCCTTCGACCCCCATATTGAGCAGAAATGACCGTTTGTCGGCGTTGAAGTTGTTGAAGTAGGCGCAGACGTTGTAGCCCGATTTGCCCGGTTTGATCGGCTCGCCATGTCGCAGGCCATCGACGCGCGCCTCCGATTCCACCCGAATCACATCGGCGCCGAAGTTAGCCAGCGTCCGAGCGGAAATCGGCCCGACGCCGAACCAGGAAAAGTCAGCCACTCGAACGCCATCCAGCGGTCTTGTCCCGTCGGCAGATGTCATACAGCGCCCTCCCCGGCGAACGCGATCAGGTCTTCGGCCGGAATCCCAACTTCATCAACCCAAACTTCCTGGTTATGTTCGCCAATCCGCGGCGCCGGACGTCGAATCGTCGCAGGCGTCTCAGACAGCCGATACGGAGGACCAGGAAACTTCAGAGCCGCGTCGTCCTGGCCGAGCGTGGTCGGCTGATTCAGTTCCAGCCACCACTCGCGAGCCGCAAGATGCCGGTTCTCTGCGAGATCCTGCGGCGTCATCACCTGCCCAATCAGCAGCCGACGCGACTGCCCCTCTTCATACAGCTCTGTCGATCTCCTGCTGGCGTAGAACGCAGTGAGCACTTCTTGCGCCCGATCGAGCACTTCGGCGTGCTTGTTGCGTTCCTCTTCGACCAACAAGATTCTCATGTCGAACGTGTCGAATGTTTCCGCGTAGTGAGGCTCGGTGAGATCTTCGGCCATGCCATGCTCTTCCATCCAGCCGATCACGTCCGACCAAGGCGCGCCAAAACCGGGAATCCCAATCATTGAGTAGATGTAGCCGTCGCTCGTCTGATACGTCCCAATCCCCGGAAGTCGATATCGCTCACCAACCCGCTCGCGCGAAGTTTGGAGGAAATCCCACTGCAGATGCGCGGTCTCCTGACAGATCGACATTGCCTCCTGAATCGATGTCTCCACACGCTGTCCATTTCCGCTCGCTTCGGCCTGTAACAAGGCCAGCAATGCGCCCTGAGCGGCGGAAATCCCCGCCACGATGTACGCCTGATTGCCCGCAATTCGCATCGGCGACCCATCCGGATAGCCGGCTAGCGTCGCGACGCCCGCTGCGGCCTGGGAAATCAGATCAGTCACATCCCAGCCAGCCTTGGGACCATCCAACCCAAACCCTCTTATCGAGACCCAGACCAGCTCCGGTCGCGACTCCATGTACGAGTCCGGCTCGACCCCATGCTCGGCCAACTCGCGCCGTTCCGCCGCCGTCCATGACTCGATCACCATGTCGGCAGTCTCAACCAGCCGGCCAAACAGCCAGCGCCCGTCAAACTGTCCCAGGTCGAGCGTCACCGATCGCTTGTTGGCATTGAAGTACCAGAACCGAAGCGAAGTCTCTCGACCAGGCGTCCCTTGCCAATATGGAGCCCGACCGCGAGCAGGATCGCCACCAACCGGCTCCACCTTGATCACATCCGCCCCAAGGTCAGCCAACAACTTCCCGCAGTACCACCCCATCTCGGAGGTGAGATCAAGAACGCGGACACCATCAAGAGCCATCTGAGTCATGCGGCACAGGCTATCGTGAATCTGAGGAGACGAACGATGGTCACCAGAGATATCGATCGAGACGTTCTTCCCGCGCCGCCCGTGACGCCGCTGTCAGAGATTCGCAGATGCCGTGGGATCCTCCTCGACCAGTTCACGCACATCAATCCCGGCTGGATCTGGTCGGATAAGCGACGTGAACGTCTCATGCACGACGAGCAAGGTCGCTGCTGGGTTCCGATGTATGACCCTCAGTACGAGGTGTACATCGACTACGACCCCCTCTATACCCCTGAAGCCGAGGAGGCACTCATCGAGCATTCGCGCCGAGCGCTGGAAGAGGTCAAGGCTGGTCGCTACTACACACTTGACGACTTAGACGACGAGAGCGACGACCTGCAATGCGAACTCGAGTTGTTCTGACGGACGAAGCAAGAGCGCAACGAGCCGCACTAGCTCCCGTTCCCAAGCGACTCATCCGCGACACCCTGCGCGAAATGGAACGGGATCCGTACGCCCTCGACACGATGCCATTACAACCACCAGATGCTGAACTCTACCGAGTGCGGGCAGGTGACTACCGAATCATCTTCCGTCCTGGCCCAGGATTCGAGGAAGTGACAGTGACAAGGATCGGCCACCGAGCATCGGTCTACGATGGTCTCGAGCGGGACGCTCGACCATGAGCGCTACGTCCCAGATTAGAACGGCGGCTTGAATCCTTCCTTTTCTTCGCCGAGAAGGGGAAGCGTCTCTCGGAAGATTCCGAGCGCCGCGCGATACTGTTTCATGCACTCTCGCTCGATGATTTTCGGATGCGGTTTGCAATCGAGCAACTCAGCCATAAGTTGCAATGCGCCGTCGCGGGTCTGCGCGACAAACTTGCCGCCCGTGAACTTGAATGGCTGAATGATGAACCGCTCGATGCCGGTGTCGAGCAACCGATTCGCAAAGCCGTGAGGATCGTCGGACCAAATCAGAGGTGTCAGCGTGACGCAGGACTGCACGCCCGACTCGTGGACCTGCTGTATTGCCTCAATCCTGCGCTGATTCGCCGGACACGACGGTTCGAATCGCTTGCGCACATCCTCGTTATCGGTGGTGACAGTCATGTTGACCTGTACCTGCCCACCGTTTGCATTGATTTGCTGGAAGAGGTCAATGTCGCGAGTCACGTCGGGCGAACGCGTCTGGACGACGAGTTTTGGCGCGTGACCATTGTCACCGTTGGGCGCGGGGGACGGTTCAGCAAACATGTCGACCTGTCCCTCAGGTGCGGAGTCCTGAGGATCGCCAAATGCCATAATTTCGAGGAGTTGGCGGGTCAGCCCAAGCTTGCGCTCAATCGGCTGGTAAGCATCGGTGACCGAGGACATGTAGATCAGAGCACCATCAAGCTTGGCCTGCTGTCGAGGCCGGCTGAGGATCTCAACCGCATTCTTCTTGACCTTGACCCAGTTGCCCCAGTCGTCGCGAAGCGCCCGGTCGCGAGCAAAGAACGCGGCATAGCAGTAGGTGCAGCCAAATCCACACCCCGAGTAAGGGTTCAGGGTGAAGTCATACTCACCCATAAATCCGGTGGCTTTGGTCAGGATCTGTGAAGCATCGGCGTAGGTGATGTTGGTAGCACCGAGTGTGTCCAATCGCGATGGCAGAGCGAAAGGTGGCTTGAAGAGCTTGGGCTCGGATATCTCAGTCATCGTTCACGCCTTCAAGCGGAAGGATACCGAAGCACGATAGGCGAATGATTGAGGACCCAGTTTACTTCGGTCATCAACAGCCCTCCCAAGCTGAATTCGTCACCAGCAGGAAGCTCCTTTCGAATGTCCTTTCGAAGACCTGTGAGTTCATCAAGCACCCCGCTGAAAGGCAAGGATACTGAAGCCTGCTTCGGCGCCTGCCAAGGGGCAATCCCTTGGGCATAGTCTCTCTTCTTTCCAAAGTCGGCAGTTGTGACTGTTCCCCACTTGGGATTGGCGGTGTCCCAGAGCTTCCGGACACTTTGGCTGACGTCCGATACATTTGCTCCGTATGCGACGTGAAGGGCTGAAAGCCCGACGTTCCAAGGGCCCTCCAGCCATGTACCCACAGCTTCAAGCAGGTCGTCGACGTTCTGATAGGAACTCGGATGGATTCGTCGCAATCCGTGAAGAAGTTCTGCATTCCTTTCTTGACTAGAGACTTCCCTAATCTCCCTCCAGAGCTTCTTGCCAAACCCAAGCATCGTAGGGCAATCTATGCCGTGCACTTGAATGGAGCCGGGGAATCGGAATAGGCGACTAGTTCCAGCCGCGATAGCCAGCCCGATAGACATCGCTCCCGAGCCACATCCAAAGTCAATGATTCGCCACTCTCCATGGAGCCGCAACGAGCCATCGATCACAGCGCATGCCAGATTTATCTGACTCGGCAGAAACCACAGAGAGTAAAACAGAGTGACGAAGGGGTCAGCATAGTCCGGCATCTCATCAGAGTTCTGAAGCTTCATTAGCTCTTGTAGAGCGAAGTCCACTTTTGATACCTTCGCTTGCGTGTTCATTCCGGCGGTTAGGCGGTCATATTCCGCTTTCCCGGCATTGACAATTGCTTGCTCGATGACACGCTGGGTGTTCAATGTCGCCCTCTCCGATGGTCCTGTGGTGAAACTCCCGCGAACCAGGAACGAACGCGCTTGGCAGCCTGTGTGCCTCCCGCCCCGGCCGTGGCTATTCCCATGCGCGGTTTGGTCGGCTCCCGCCCCGGCTGAGTAACGCGATCAACAGGGCGAAGGGCCCCAATAGGAACGCGAGAAGGCCGAAAGTCATTCCCAGATAAAGGCTCGTCACCCCTTGGCTAACTAGGAGCGAAGCCAACCCGAAAATGACCCAGATGATGACGACGATTTCCATGTTGACCTCCTGTGCTGAGCATAGCACATATGAGCAGAACAGGTGTCAACAGAAAGGGCGGCTCAAGCCCCTACCGCGACCTTCACATTCGCTGGCAGCCTCGATGTGAACACTTCGACGGCCTCTCGGACCATCTCCTCGAGCACCTCTGCTGCGGGCCTCAGTTCATTGAGCAGACCTGAGATTTGCCCGGCTGCGTTCATCAGCAGGTCTTCTCGATCTCCCTGCTTGGCTGCTTCGGCGATATCGGCGATCAGCAGACCCTGCAGACCCATCGGCAGCGCTTGCGTGCCCGAATCTTCCCACGCCTCGATCAGTTCGTTGGTCACGTTGCGCATCGTCTTGCCCGAGTACAACCGCGTGACGCGCGTGTCCTCGTCATTGGCGGCCAGAATGCGGCGCTTGCGGTACTCGTCGAGGTTTGCTTCCTGCGTCGGAATGAAGACGGTGCCGCACCAGACGCCGGAACAACCCATCGCCAGTGCTGCGGCGAGGCCGCGACCGTCGCCGATTCCGCCCGCGGCAATCACCGGCTTCGGAGCGACCGCGTCGAGCACCTGCGGAAGCAGCGCCATCGTCCCGATGCGGCCCGTGTGACCGCCCGCTTCGTGACCCTGCGCGACCACCATGTCTGCGTTGCCGTCCGACACCCGACGCGCGTTCTTCACATTGCCAACCAGCGAGATCACCTTGCCATTGGCCTCGTGCACCTGGTCGACGAACGGCGCCGGATTGCCCAGTCCGGTCGCCAGGACGGGCACTTGCATCCCGGTGATCGTGTCAACCTGATCCTGCGGCGTGAATCTCGGTGTGCGCACGTCGGCGCGAGAGGCCTGGACATCGGGTAGGTCAAGATTGGCTCGGATCCCGCCGATCACTTCCTTCTGTTCCTCCGGCAGCAGGTCGCGAGGATCCTTGGGTCGCTCGCGGCCGCTGGGTCGTGCCGCGACATTGGACGGCACCAGGATGTCGACCCCGAACGGCCGGTCGGTCAAGTCCTGGATTCGGCGAATCTGCGCTTCCAGGCGGTCGGGAGGGAATCCTGCCGCGCCGAGCACGCCCAGACCACCGGCGTTGGAAATGGCCGCGACCAGCTCCGGCCCGGCCACGCCGCCCTGTCCGCCGCCGACGGTCGGCCCCATGCCTGCCAACGCGATCGGGTACTCAATATCCAGCAGGTCGCACATCTCGGTGTGAAGGATTGGTCGTGTCATGATTCACCACTCTGTTGTATCGCCGGCTGCGTTCGCGCCGCGCTCGTTCCACTCGTCGCAGACGGCGTGCGCCTGCATATGCACTCTGCATTGTTCTAGCCCAGCTGCGCGCGGTCAATCCTGGATGCGATCAGGCTCAGGAGTACCATGAATCCATGAACACAGGGAAGACCAGCGGCGTCAATGAAACCATCGGAACCGGCGTAGCGGCGATCACTCGGCTATCGACTGCCGCCGCCCGACGCCTCAAGCGACCGCTGCTGATCCTCGTCAGCAGCATCGTCCTGTTGATGCTGCTGATCGTCGTCCTGCAATCCGGCCTCGGAGTCGACAGCGACGACACCATCACCGACAGTCACCGACCTGAAATTGTGGGCGAGTAAGTCGCCGCGCCATGAGGCGAGGGGAGCAACCAGAGCGATGCCAAGACCCAGCGAAGCACTGATGAACGAGGCGGGAGAATGGATCGCCGAACAGCTCTCCGAAGAGGGACTGATGGTGACCAGCGGCTTCGTCGACCTCGTGCTCGACATGGAATGGACGGCCATCGAGGAAGGCGTGTCACCAGATGATCGTCCGGTGGTTGTTGAAGCGGTGATGCAGAAGATGATCGAGGAAAACGTCCACGTCGGTCCACCGCCCGACACTCTTTCCACCGATGGCATCGACACCTCGCAAATTCGTCCGGTGCCCAAGCAGTTCGTCGAACAGGTGCTGAGCTGGGAAGACGATTTCCTCGGCTTCGCCGGCATCCGCCGCTCGGACCACGCGTCCGGTGGAGCGGGATAACAGCATGATCTTCGGACCGCGGCATACGGTCACGATCGAGCCATCCGGGCTGACGATTGAAGTGCCCGATGGCGAGCGACTGATGCAGGCGGCCCGAGAAGCCGGATTCTGGTGGCCCAACCAGTGCGATATGCAGTGCCGTTGCACCGGTTGTTTCGTTACCGTGGTCTCAGGAGTGGACCACCTGTCGGAGATGGGCCGGGCCGAGGAAGAAGCGTTGCTCAATCAGCGAGGGCGATGCGCACTTGAGAACCCAGTCCGCCTGGCATGTCAGTTGGGCGTGTATGGCGACGCAACAGTGCGCAAGACTGGAGTACGTTCGGGAGAGTGAGCCTGATCATGCAAGGCATTCACGGTATTGATTTGGCGAGATTAGAAGCATTTGTAGAAGTTGCAACGGCACGCTCATTTTCCCGTGCAGCGGAACACCTGAATCTGACCCAGCCCACGGTGTCTGCACGGATTGCTCAGATGGAAGCGCAGCTCGGCGTCAGCTTGTTCGAGCGGCTCGGACGGCGCGTTCGGCTGACTGACGCTGGACGGGCGCTGCTACCCCACGCACAGCGAACGCTGCAGGCCGCGCGAGATGCGGCCGAAGCTGTCCACGCGCTCAGAGCAGGAGGCGGAGGCAGCCTCGTCATCGGCACAGCGCCAACCGTCGGCACATACGTGTTGCCCGGACTGCTACAGCGCTACGCTGCGGCCCAGCCCAACGTCGAGATTTCGATCCGCACCGGACGCAGCCAGGAGATCTCGCAGATGGTCCTCGACGACGAAGTCCAGATCGGCTTCGAGCGGGAACTCGGTCACGCCGAGATCGAGTCGGTGCCGCTCTACGAAGACGACATTGTTCTGCTCGCCAGCCCGCAACATCCGCTCGCCATTCAGGGTCTCACCTCCCCGGACGAGATCGCCAATGAAGCGGTGATCTTCTTCGACACCGGCAGCAGCTACCACGCCATCAGCCAGGCGGTGTTTCACAACTCCGGAGCGGCGCCCCGGCACTCAATTGACGTCGACAGCCTGGAAATGGCCAAGCGACTGGTCCTGCGCGGACTCGGCCTCGCCTTCCTGCCCAAGGTGGCCGTCGAAGAGGAACTCCTGCGAGGTGAACTCGCTCCAATCGAGATCGAGTCAGCCATGCCGATTCGACGCAGCATCGCGGTCATCCGCAGGCGAAGACGCTCGCTCAGCGACGCCGCCCTCTCCTTCCTCAGCCTCGTCGGTCACGTCTTCGGAGTCGAAGTCATGCCCGACGTCCGCCAGACAGGCCGAGGCGCCAGTCGTCGCTTGCCGGCGACGCCGTAACGTCGCTGCGGCGTCCAGACGTTATTCGGCTGCGGGGATCTCCGGCAACTCCGACTCATCCCGCAGCGCCTTGAGTACATCGACATCAGCTTTGCCCGGGCCGCCGCCTTCGTAACCGGGAACCTCCAACAGCCACGCTGCCTTGCGCAACATCCGATTCCGAACCATCCGCCGGAACGCTTGCAGGCCGATCGTTCCCTGGCCGATGTTCTCGTGACGATCCTTGCCCGATCCCAATTCGGTCTTGGAATCGTTCGCGTGAACCGCGACCAGACGCTCCCCACCGATCTCGCGCTGGAACTCGTCGACCGTGTCTTTCAGTCCGGCAATCGTTGCCACGTTGTATCCCGCTGCGTGCGCGTGGCAGGTGTCCAGACAGACGCCCACGCGGGGATGATCAACGGCATTCATGATCGCCGACAACTCGGCAAACGTGGACCCGACCGATCGCCCCGCGCCAGCGTTGTTCTCCAGCAGCAGCAGCGAGTCGTCGGGTGTTCGATCCAGCGCCTCCGACATCGACGCGGCAATCCGCGGCAACGCATGCTCAAATCCTGAGCCCATGTGCGAACCGACGTGAAAAATAACGCCGTCGGCGCCAATCCTCGACGCCAGGTCGAGCTCCTCGGTCAGCGTGTCAGTCGATTTGCGCAGCAGGTCGTCGTCGGGCGAGGCCAGGTTGATCAGGTACACGGCATGGATGAACGCCGACTTCAGCTTGGCCTGCTTCATCTGTTTGCGAAAAGACTCCGTGTCTTCGTCTGGATGATGCTTGCGCCTCCACATCTGGGGAGCTGCCCCGAAAATCTGAAATGATTCCGCACCCAGATCGAGTGCTCGACCGATCGCCTTGTCGATTCCGCCGGCTGATGAGACATGAGCGCCGAGGCTGGGAGTTCGTGCCATCGCTAACGCCTCAACGATCTGGCAAGCCGATCGATGGCTCGCCGCATAGGCATCGCAATCACTGATCCGGCCACGGCCGAAACCAACGCATCGCCGTCCACGTCACGGTTCAAGACCACACGCGCACGACTGGAATCGAGATCGCACTGCGCGTCCTCAACCCCGGCAACACTCTGCAGGGCCGATGCCACGCGGCTCGAACAGATCCCGCAGACCAGGCCGTCAATCTCCAGTGTGGCCTGATCTGACTGATGTTCGACCACACGAGCCTCAGGGACTCGCAGAATTCTCAGAGGTTTCAGGATCGCCATAACGCCAGACTATCGATCTTGCCAGTCGAGATAGCGACGAACCGCTCGGGCGCAGGACTCGATGCTGTGATAGCAAGCAATACCATGATCGTTAAGCCGTCGCTGCAGGTCGAGACCCCGGCCAAAGCCGTCGTTCGTGCGCGGCTGTCGCACCACGACCGCCATAGGTTTGGACAACTTCTCGGCAACAGTCGCCAGCGAGTTCGCCGTCTCTTCGGCGAAGTCATCATCCCGCGCGCGAGTCCCGCCGTCTGTACCCGTGTGGACCATGAGCCAGTCGATGTTCGGATCGTCGGAGACCGCCTTCAGCGCTGTCTCCATGTGGTCGCCCTCGAACATGAATCCGGCGTCCAGTGGATTGCGGATAGATGTGCCGGCAACCGGCGTGAACTCACGCAGCACCTTCTGTGTCGCTTCGCCGAACCAGGGCACCGGAATGTCGTTGCGATCGCAGATGTCGGCCGCCAGGACCGAGACACCGCCGCCGCCACCCAGCACCGCGCAGCGCGGCCCGCTGACTTCCGGCATGCGCTCGATCGTCACGGCCAGATCCAACAGCTCCTCAATGCTCTGAGCCGGGATGAACCCGCCCTGCTTCTGCACCGCGTTCCATATCTGCGCCGAACCGGCCAGCGATCCCGTATGCGACGAAGCCGCACGCGATCCCGCCTCGGTCAGCCCGCCCTTGAGCACGATCAGCGGCTTGCGTCGCTCCGACATCTCTCTCGCCACCTGCAGGAATCGGCGTCCGTTGCGGATGCCTTCGAGGTAGGCCAGGACCAGATTGGTGTCGTGGTCGTGAGACAAGAACTCAAGAAAGTCCGCTTCATTCAAGTCGGACGCATTGCCGAATGAGGCAACGTTGGAAAACGTGATGCCGCGCCGCACACCTTCGCCGACAACCTCGGACGCATTCATTCCCGACTGCGACAGCATGCCGACGTGCCCCGGTCTCGAGTCTGATTCATCCATCCAGGAGACACCACCGCGAGTCGAGTGAATGCCCATGCAGTTTGGACCAATCAATCGAATCCCCGCTTCGTCCAGCTTACGCAACACTTCTGTCTCGAGGTCGGCTCGTTCCGAGCTGCCCGTCTCACCGAAACCTGCGGTGAACAGGTGCATCACCTTCACGCCCTTGACGATCGCGTCATCCACCAATCCGAGGATGGCCGACGCGGGAACCGCCGAAATCAACGAGTCGACCGGTCCCGGCACGTCCGCTAGCGACTGGTACAGCGGCGTCCCATCTGCCAGTTCGCCGCCTCGAGGATTGAGGCAATAGACGTTTGGCACGCGGTCGAGCTTGCGGATGCCGCGCAGGAACATCTGCCCGCCGCCCCATCCAATCGTCCGTGGCGACACACCGGCAATCGCCAGCGAGTTTGGAGCAAACGCGGTCTGTAGCGCAAGTTGAGCATCGGCCTTGCGGCCGGATTGTGTCGGAACAAGTGTCATGTAGGGGCCTTTGCTTTCCGCCCAGTTGGCTGCCCAGTGGGCGCAGCAGTAGCGTATCAAGCGGTATTCAAATGACCGATCTCACGATTCCATCAAGCCGTGGACCGATCGCCGTCCGCTGGCATCCGTCGCAAGGCATGGCACCGCAAGGAATGGCGCCGCGTGGCGCTCTGCTCTGTGTCGGTGGCTTCGACGGCGGCTTCGACGGACCTGCAGAGGGCATCTACGCCGATCTTGGCGATGCACTACCGCCGCTCGGCATCGGAGTCCTGAGGCTCGACTTCCGTGTCAAGACCTCGCCCGGCCCGATCGACGACGGCACCGCCGATGTCCTGGCCGGAGTTGACTGGCTCATCGATCAGGGAGTGGGCCGGGTCGGGCTGATAGGACACTCATACGGAGGAGCCATCGTCATCCGTGCCGCCGCGAGGTCAAGCGATGTCGTTGCAACTTGCGCCCTCTCGACCCAGACCGCCGGAATCGATCCGATAGAGGTCTCCTCACTGGCCCCAAGGCCGCTGCTACTCATCCATGGAGCAGCAGACTGGCGTCTGCCGCCAAGTCTGTCGCAGTGGGTCTACTCCATCGCCGGCGATGGCCGAGAACTGCACATCCTCGAAGAGGCCACCCATTCCCTCCGCCAACGCCGCAACGACCTCTGGAAGCTCCTGGTCGAATGGACCGAGCGGGTCCTCCTCGCTTCCCCTTGCGGAGACCTTTGAATAACTCAGTTTCCCGTCCCCGCCCCAGAGCGGGGACCCGCTTTGGCAAAGCCCAGGCTGCTCGGATAGGACCCGGATGACCAGATACCGGCGACAAATATGGCCGCCGGTAAGAAGCCAGCCCCCGCTCGGAGGCGGGGGCGTTTGAGGGGTTTTGCAACGGTCTCCTTGCGGGGGAAGCTGCCGAAAGCCTGCCTCCGGCTTGAGCGGGGGCTGAAGGGGGTCCCTCGCTGAGATCGCCAACACTGGTCGAAGTGCCGCTACTTGACTTGCCGCTACATCGGAGGCTGCTGCCAGCCGCCGAGATCCGACTCCAACGCCTCGGCCAACGCCAGTGTGACATCCTCTCGCCAGGGATGCGCCAGAATCTGGATGCCGATTGGCAGACCGTCGCTCGATGTTCCACAACGCAGCGCGGTGCCCGGCCATCCCGTGATGTTGTAGGGACCGGTGTAGAACATCGTGCGCAGCTCTTTACTGTACGTCTGCCCATGCTCTGGAGCTGGGCGTGCTGCTACCGGCGCGACGATGGCGTCGTATGGCTGGATGAACTGCAGCATCTCGCTGCGGAATTGATCCTGGCGCTCCAGCGACTGAGTGAACTCGTCCGTCGCCGTCGGCTCGATCGTGTCAAACCCTTGCTTCAGGAAGGGCGATTCCTCAGTCGTGCCCCATTTGTCCAGCATCCGCTGGACCCAGGCTCGACCATCGCCGCCGCCGACCCGAGGCCAGAGATCGACGTATTCAGCTAGCGCGGGTGGAGTGTCCGGCTCAACTGAAGCAACGCGTTCGCCCAACGCCGTCACGGCAGCGTCGAGCGTGGCCCTCGTGTCATCATCCGGCTCGAGGTAGCCCTCAACATCTGAGTACCAGGCGATGCGCAAGCTGCTCAAGTCCACATCGGCCGGGTCGCGCAGCGGCACCGGAGCAACGAACGGGTCCACACCGTCGGGACCTGAGATGATCGGCAGCGCCAGCATCAGATCCTCGACGTACCGAGCCATTGGTCCAATCGTCGTCCAGGCGTCGAGCGCGCCCATTCCCCAGGGCACGATGTGCCCGGTTCGAGGCACTCGACCGGCGGTCGGCTTGATTCCACAGATGCCGCTGAAATGGGACGGCAAGCGGATACTGCCGCCCGTGTCGCTGCCCATGTCGAGCGGCGATCCACCTGCGCACACAATCGCCGCCGCGCCGCCACTGGATCCCCCGGGCGTTCGCTCAGGATTGAACGGATTCCGCGTCTGTCCGTAGACGAGGTTGTCGGTTTCACCCGACAGCGTCAGTTCCGGCGTATTCGTCTTGCCCATCAGGATCGCGCCTGCGGCTCGCAGCCGGGCCGCGACCGTCGAGTCTGCGTCTGGGACAAAGTCTCTCCGACCCAGCGTGCCGCCGGTCGTGACGATGCCCTCAGTGTCGTGCGAGTCCTTGAGCGTGATCGGAGCGCCATGCAACGGGCCCAGGTCGTCGCCGCGAGCGATTGCCGCATCTGCCTCAGCCGCTTCCCCGCGCGCGCGTTCCGCCGACATCTGCACGACAGCGTTCAGCGTCGGGTTGACTTCATCAATCCGAGCCAGGTGCGCTTCCAGCACTTCCGACGCGGACACGTCGCGTTCCCTGATCGCTCGAACGATGTTTGTCAGTGAAGAAAATGTGTCAACCATCAGGCGTGCTCCCGACAAAATGCCGTGAGACGCCCGGTGTGCCTCAGCGGCCCTTGAACTCGGCGGGACGCTTCTCTGCGAACGCGGTCGTGCCTTCGCGGGCGTCCTCCGTGGTCATGATTTCAGAATAGAGCTGCGATTCCAGCGTCATGCCCTCGGCGAAGCCGGACTGGAGCAGGACGCCCTCGTACGCGGCACGCTTCGACGCGCGAACAGCCAGTGGCGCGTTCGAAGCAATCTCCTCGGCCCATTCTCGAGCGGTCGGCAGCAGCGCATCGGGAGTGGTGACCGCATTGGCCAGCCCGATCCGGTGCGCTTCCTGCGCGTCGAGATGGTTGGCGCGCAGCAGTAGCTCCAGGGCCTTGCCGAATGGCACATAGCGAGCCAAACGCTGCACCTGACCGCCGCCCGGCAGCAGTCCGCGCCTGGGCGCCATCGAGCCAATCCGTGCGGTGTCGCTCATAATCCGCAGGTCACACGACAAGGCCAGCGCGAACCCGCCGGCCAGACACCAGCCGTTGATCGCGGCAATGACCGGCTTCCAGGTCTTGTCTGGTCCCCAACTGGAGAGCCCGGAGGCGTTCGACGGATCCGCTTCTCGCTTGGAAGCAGATGTGGCCGCCCGGTTGATCTCGTCACCGTGCGCATCCGGCCGGACCAGGTCGCGTCCAGCGCAAAACGCGCGTCCTGAGCCGGTGATGACTGCCACGTGCAGTGCGTCGTTCTGTTCAAACTCCGACCAGAACTCGTCCAGTTGCTGTGACATCTCAGGATTGATCGCGTTCATCCGCTCTGGTCGGTCCAGGGTGATGGTCGCGATCTTGCCGTCGGTTTCGATTCGGACTGACATGGCGATCTAGCCGCCCGCCACTGCCGGGACGATCGAGACTTCGTCACCCTGACTCAGCGACGTGTGCAGGCCATCGAGAAAGCGAACATCCTCGCCATTGACGAACAAGTTGACAAAGCGGCGGATTTCACCGTCCTCGTCGACGATGCGCTCGCCGATGCCGGGAAACTGCTGCTCGAGGTCAAGCACAAGATGTTGCAGGGTCTCGCCGGCGGCCTCGACCACATCCTGATCAGACGTGAGGGCGCGCAGCGGGGTCGGAATGCGCACGGAAACGCTCATCAACAGAGCTCGATTCGTTGTGGATTCACTTGCTTGAATAGAGGTTAGCGCGGGTCTGGCGCCTCGTCTGCGCAGGCTGACGCAGTGTGTCAGGACAACGGACGAGCCTGACTGGCCTCACCAGCCTGGATGCTCGCCGCGCTACTCCTCCGGTTGGTCCGGCTCCCAGAGAACTCGACAGGTTCCGCAAACCAGCGCGGCGATCACTTCGCGACCACCGGCGCTCTCGAGATCGATCGTCTCGTACTCGATCTCTGCTTCGGAACCGCAGTCGGGACACAGCGGCCGAAGGACGTAGTCGAAGTCGCCCGACGTCACAGAGCTGCGGTGGACCAGGGTGTCGATATCGACCCATTCGTCAAAGGGCACGGAACGCACAGCGAAGCTGGCCAGGTCGGCCGACAGATCAGCCGGCATGCCAGGCTCCGGCGGATCACCGGGCGTGCGCCCACCGCTGCGGGTGCTCACGGTTGGTTGCTCAGTAGTTGACTCATAGGCACAGTGTACGTTGGCGCACGAGTGTACTCGGCGACTTAGCGCCGATACATCGAACGCACGGCCGAGTCAGCGTCGTCATCGCTGAATGACTGACGAGCTCCAGATCGACGCCCGGTGAAGATGTCCGAGTTGTTGATTCGCGTTTCTTCGGGAATCGAATTGTCGAACTCACCTATTGAGTCACATCGCGGACAGTGTCCAGCAGACGTCGCGCCGTCGGGCGAGTCAATCAGCCAGCTGTGTACGCATTCACGAGGGCCAGCATGGCCTGTGGGTACATCGGTGACCATAAGAAATCTCTCTAGGAGACCGGCGCCGCCTGACACCTTGTTCGCGGATTGTACTTTACGTATCGTCCACGACTGTTCTTATGGTGAAGGAATTTGTAATCGATGTCAACGCCGCATAAATTCTCGCGTTATGACGAGTACACAGTACAGCTGTGCGAACTTAACTAATATTGATCACCTCCTTATGCTATTAGACCGCACTTTCCAAGTTAATCACCCGTCCGCTTGATACGGCGGGCGACTGATGCATCGCTCCCGATCTCGACATCTGGTCCGCTGCTCGCATCAGGGTGATGCGCGGAGACCCAGTCTTCGTGGGTTCAACCACCACGTAAGGGCGACCCTTGTGGTCGCCCGAGTTGGCAATTGCGAGAGTGACCAGATAGGAGCTACAGAGCCGGGCGACCACGAGGGTCGCCCCTACATGAAGGGAGCCGATTCTCGCTTCTGCACAGGTCCTTATGTGGAACGGGCAGCGACCCCGCGCGTTGAGCGTGTTTACGCGCAAACGCCCGAGACTGGCACGGTCAGCCTGACATCCCCTTGACGAATTCCAGCGCGCCCTCCGGATGTGCATGGAAGTCACGTGGCGCGTCGATGATGTGTTGCACCACGCCTTCGGCGTCGATCACATAGGTCATCCGCGAAGTGATCCCGCGCTCTTCGTTGAGAATGCCCCAGGCCTTGCCGGTCTTTCCCCAGGGGAAGTCTCCCAGCAGCGGGAACTCAAGTCCGAGTTCGATCGCGTACGCCCCGTTGGCGAATGGTGAATCGACGGAAATGCCCAGTACCTGGGCGCCCGCCTCCTGGAACTCGTCGTGCAGTTCCCGGAAGCGGCTCAATTCGTTGGTTCAACCACCGGTAAAGGCGAGCACGTACCAGGCCACCACGACCGTCTGGCCGCGATACTCCGACAGCGTGTGCTCCTTGCGGTCGCCGTCCATCAATGTGAAGTCGGGTGCGACCTGTCCAATCTCGACTGCCATGGATCCGCTCCTGCCCAATGACGACTAGCTGGCGACTCGGTGTGCCGGTGTGCTTCCGCCCGATGCTCTTCCACATGGCGATCGCCACCGACGGCCGCTGTCCATAGCCTAAGCGCTGGCTATACTTCGCCCATGGCTAACGGTGCCGAGTACGACCTGGGTGTGGCGGAAGTGCTGGAAGCGGAAGCGATCGGCCTGCCCGGTCAGCGACGCTTTCGGCTGCGCGTGATCGCCGGAGACAAAACGGCATCCATTTGGTGCGAAAAAACCCAGGTCGGCGCCCTGGCAGAAGCGATTCAGCAGGTCCTGTCACGTCATCGGCGCGCTTCCGATGGTCGCCGGCCCGCCGCACGTCCATTGGAGCCATTCCCAGATCGGCCCACGCATGACTTTCTCGCCGGTCGCATCGCGCTCGGCTATGACGAGGACGCCGACAGCATCACGTTGTTCGCGACCGACATCGAACAGGGCGGCCCCAACGACACGCCCACGTTGCGCTGCGACCTTAGCCGGCAGGTGGCACGATTGTTCACCGTCCAGGCGGAAGAAACCGTCGCCGGCGGACGACCAGACTGCCCGCTCTGCAAGCAACCCCTCGAAGGATCGGAACATCTCTGCCCGCGCACCAACGGGCACTCGCAAGACGCTCTCGCCGAAATCGGGCCGCCCGAGTTCTAGGCCCGGAGGCGATCGTTGACGACGTATGAGGGCGCAGCTCGACGAGACTGGCTGACGGCGCGCTCCGCTCCGCAACACGCTGCCTTACTGCGCACCGTCGCCCGTGTGGCCTCCGGCCTGCCGCCGCGCCGACAGCAACTCTGGACCTACCAGTACGCATTCTCGCTCTTGGGCACGGCTTCGTTCTTCGCTTGCTTCTTCTACCTGACTACGACACTCCCTCGCGAGATGACCGACCAGGGTTTCAACCTGTTCGAGGTCGGATTGGTCGTCGGTGGCTACGCCGCGATTCCGATTCTGTTGCGCCCCTTCATCGGACGCTGGAGCGACGGAGGCCACCGCATCCTGCAGATGCGACTCGCCCTGTTCGCGTTCATCGCATCGTTCGTGTTGATGATCTTTACCGACAACCTCTGGGCGCTGTTCGCGCTGCGCTGTGTGCAGGGCATCGGCATGGCCGCCTATCCGACCTCGGCCGGTTCGCTCGTCGCCGAACTCGTGCCGCCCGTCAGGCGCGGCGAGGGCCTCGGCTTCTTTGGTCTCTCGACCAGCTTCGCTCAAACACTCGCGCCGGTCGGCGGCGGCGCGATCGCCGTCTTCGCCGGATTCGACGGGGTCCTGATTCTCGGTGCCGCGACCGCCGCCGTCTCCTTGGTGGTCACCGTGTTCCAGCGAGAACCTGCACGACCATCAACGCCGCCACCTCCTGTGTCGCTAAAGGCGCTGATTCCCGTTCGAGCCGTCTTCCCCATGCTGGTCTTCCTCAGCGTGACGCTGGGATTCTCCGTCGCCGCGGCATTCCTCGAACCACTGGCCGACCAGGCGCACCGCAATCTCGGCTTCGTGGCGCTCTTCTTTATGTTCAGCGGCGTGGGCGCCATGCTCTCCCGACCGATGGCCGGCCGCCTGTCCGATCGAGTGGGCCGCGTCCCGGTGATCATCCCCGGCCTAATCGCCACGTGCGGTGGCATGGTCCTGGTGGCGCAATCGGAGACG
This sequence comes from Dehalococcoidia bacterium, assembly GCA_964291515.2. Taxonomy (GTDB): domain Bacteria; phylum Chloroflexota; class Dehalococcoidia; order Bin125; family Bin125; genus Bin125. Next base: position 975,158 of record OZ219805.1, on the reverse strand, counting down.
GCACTGATGCTCTGGGTCGCTGGTCTGCTGACAGGCATCGGAATGGGCGGCGCACACACCGGACTGCTGGCGATGGCGGTTGACCGCGTGTCGTCAACGCAACGCGGAGGCGCGACCGCCACCTTCCAGCTTGCCTGGGATGTCGGAGGATTCGCCTCATTCCTGATCGGCATCGTCGGCGCATTCTTTAGCGTTGAGATGATCTTCTGGCTGGCAGCGCTCGGAGCATTGGTTGCGCTCGCAGGGCTGTTGCTCGGACGCGTGATGGGCTGGACGCGCTCTGCGCCTGCGGCAATCGACCCGCTCGCTGCAGGGGCGGTTGCGGGGGGCGGGTGATGCGCTGTGTCCAACTGGACCCCGCCTACCAGGCAGCAGGAACTGACCGAACTCGCGCTTGAACGCTCGCCCTCAAGCGCTTCCAATCGTCGCTGGTACGCGGCCGCCTTCCTCGCTGGAGGGCTGCTCGTTTGCGTGCTCGGATTCGCCACCGATCTGTTCGATTCCGGGCCCACCTCGTCCGACGTCAGTGCCGCTTATCGCGTGGGCATCGACGAAGGAACCGTTGCTGCCGAGACGTACTGGCAAGAGGAACTCGAAGCGCGTTGGTGGGAGTCCTACATGCTGGGACAATCCGAAGGATCATCGGTCGCTCCGTCAATCACGGTGGCTATTCGAGAAGGATTTAGCTGGGAAGGCGGGTTCGATGCCGGACTGCGCTCGCCCGACATCGATCTTGAGCAGAGCTACCGCGAGGGATGGATGGCGGGATACTCCCAGGCCTGGTCGGCAATCGCGAGCGACTTCGAGGTGGCGCCGTTCGATGCCACGCCACCCGATGTCACGCCACCTGATGTTGGGCAACGCGTCCAATGGGTCGAATGGGGAGGTGAACCTTGAAAGGCAGGTTCGGACTGGCACTGGTCCTGTCTTTCGCCGGGGGCGTACTGCTAACTGTGGCCGCGGGCGGGGCGCTGGGCGTCTTCGACCGAGGTCCGACTGAGCAGGATGTCTCCGATGCGCGAGAACGAGGTCGTGAGGAAGCCACGGCCGAGGTCGCCGTGGGCAAAGAAGACGCTGCCGACGAAGAGGCGGCGAAGGGCTATGAGCGGGGACGTGAGTCTTCAGAGTGGCTCTCGCTCGATCGACTGCCAAATCCAGATAGCTGGTTCGCCGGGGTCGCCGCGGGCCGGATCGAACTGAAGAAGCAATCCGAAGAAGCCTTCCGGATCGGCTTCGCCGACGGAGAACGACAGGGCACGGATGAAGCGCTCGGAGCACTACGTCTGAGCGAAGATCGTTAGTCACCGAGGGCCTGTTCACATTGATGCTGAGAACCTGTCTAGGAAGACTCCACATTCCCTAAACCTCCTAGCCCAAACCGATGCCTGACTCCCCTTCTCCCCCTTGCGGGGGGAGATGCCGTAGGCAGAGGGGGGTCGGCCGGGGCACGACTCGCAATACCTGACGTTGGCGGGTTGCGCGAGGTCCCCCCTCTGTCACTCCGTGACATCTCCCCCCTTACGGGGGGAGAAAGGACTGGGGAGACACGCGTCGCTTACAGCAAGGGGGAACGCGGCGATAACGGAACAGGCAGCCAGGACTCCGGCTATGGCGTGCGCTGACCCCACCGATTCCAGTGCACGATTTCTTCCAGCGGCACGCGCGGCGCCTGCTTGAATGTCTCACCGCTGAAATAGGCCATTGGCAGCAATACCGCTTGGGTCACATCCTCGGGAATCCCGAGCAACTCCTGCGACAACGACTCATCGCGCAGGTGCAGCGTCGTCCAGGCCATCCCGATGCCTCGTGATCGCGCGGCCAGCATGAACGACCAGGCGCCGGGAATGATCGAGCCATACGTCGCGGCCTGTGCCATGTAGCCGGCATCCTCGACCCGACCGATGATGCAGGCGATCAACAAGGCTGGACAGCGATGCATCTCGTTGGCCAGATAGGTCGCCGACCGGGTGACTCCGTCCGCCGCGGCCGCACGCGAATCTCCCTCGGGCCAGCGCGGACCTTCGTCCGCTCGAGCGGTGGCGAGCTCCATGAAGCTGTCCTTGTAGATCTTGGCGATCCCGGCAATCTTTTCCGGGTCGGTCACGACCATCCATTGCCACTGCTGCGAGTTGGATGCCGTCGGCGCTTGCAGTGCGATCTCCAGGCATTCTTCGATCAGCTCAGGCTCAATCGGGCGATCGAAGTCCAGGCGCAGCCGGACCGACCGTGTCGTGGTCAGGATGTAGTCGGATTCGTAGCGGCTCATGTCATGGTCCCTTCGTTCGGATCTGGAGTCTGGTCACTTGATCTGGCTAATGCGCTGAATCTGGATCCGTTCCGGCGAAGTCCTGGGCAAGGTCTTGCCGTAGCGTCGGACGAGGCCAGCCATCACGTTGCCTGGACCCAGTGTCAGGTATCGTCGCACGCCTCTTGCGTACAGCGTCTTCAATGCGGCTTGCCATTCCACGGGTCGGACATATTGCCCCCGCAACTCGTCGCGAAGCTGTTCCGCCGTCGAGATGACCTGCCCGGAGTGATTACCCACAATCGGAGTGAATTGGTTGGTGATCGGCAACGCGTCAATCAGTGCGCGATTGACGCGGTCAGATACTTCAAATGCGGACGTGTGAAACGCGCCGGCAACGCGTAGCTGCACCGCCTGACCGCCGTACTCGGGCGCAACTTCGGCAGCCCGTTCCAGGGCGTCCGCCGCTCCGCCCAGGACCGTCTGGTCGGGAGCGTTGTGATTGGCCAACGAAGCGCCGGATGCGGCAGCGATTGCTTCCGCCGCGTCGCGTCCCGCACCGACTAGCGCCAGCAAACCGCCAGGTTGCTCGCTGCAGTCACGATCCATTGACAGACCGCACTTCCAGGCAAACTGCAGTGTCGACTCCAGGTCGAGCGCTCCAGACAGCGTCATCGCCGAGTTCATCCCGCTGGAGTGTCCGGTCACAAACGTCAGCGGACCGATCCGTTCGGACGCTTTCGAGTACTCGGCGACAGCCCAGGCGATCAGATACGGCTGTAGCAGCGACGGCTGACGCAGTGCCAACTCATCCATTGGATCTGCGCTCTGGCCCAGCTTCCACAGGTCACAGCCGGTCACCGACGATGCCAACTCAAACGCACGTTGCGCCGACGCAGGAAGATCAGCAATATCGTCGGCGAGATCAGCGACACCGCCCGCGCGTTGCGCTCCCTGTCCCGGACAGATCAGGACGGTGTCGGGCGACTGATTCACTGAATCAGGGTACGTGCTAGATGCCACAGCGGATGTGACGCCCTTGCTTGACCGCTGGGCCTCTGAATGAGCCGATGGACCTACTTGTGATGATCTGGGCCCATGTCGGTCAGCTCGATGATGTTGCCATCCGGGTCCTTGCAGAATGCCGCCCAGATGCCATCGTTGTCGCGCTGGTTCGGTTCGACCATCACGCTGACGCCGTCCGAACGCAACCGCTCGACTTCGCTGTGGAACTCATCAGTCGGGATGTAGAGGGCGAAGTGCGGGCCGATGCCCTCCACTGACTGGTCCATCTCGCGCTGCATCAGGTGCAACTGGAGCGCGCCGACCTCGTACCACGCGCCGGGGAATCCGAAGTCAGGGCGGTCAATCTCACCGAGACCGAGCTGTTCGCCGTAGAAATGCTTCGACGCCTCTACATCGGCAACGCAAATCGCCACATGGCTGTATCCGGCAACGGCAGGCATGGCACGCTCCTTCAATCTCCCCGTACGCTCAAGTACAGGACTGCTCACTGTAATTTGAGTGCGATGATACACATCATGGACGACGCAGGCAGCGGAGTGGACGCGTCGGCGCGGAGAGGCTGAGGCTGATGTCAGAACTTCGATGGGAACCGCCGCCTAGCGGAGACGCGACCCAACGAGCCGTCGTGCCCGATCGATCGGGAAGCAAAGGCGGCTCGGGTGGACGAGACGGCTCAGGTGGACCGAGCAGATGGTCAGTCGCGCTGCTGATCTTCGTCATGATCGGAGCTGCCTTCGCGCTGGGCGTTGGCGTCATGCGCGTCGTCGACGCCAACGACGACGACGCTCGCTTGTTGCGCAGTTCAAGGGACGGCGGGTCGCCGGCGGCCATTCCGGCAGCCGTGCAGCCCTCAGTTGACGAAGATCAGGTGGTCGAAGCCGCTGACACCGGCGGCAGGGCCTCACGATTCGCCATCCTCGACGAAATCATCGAGGTGCTGGACAAAGACTTCGTCGATCCCGCCAAGTTTGAATCGCTCGACGCTCGCGCAGCCGCGATCAATGGCATCATCGACGCCCTGGAAGACGAACACACCGTCTTCATTGATGCCGAACGCTATCGCCTCGCCAGTGAAGACATCGGCGGCTCCTTCGAAGGCATCGGCGCGACCGTCAACTCGGTCGACGGCGCAATCGTGATTGTCCGTCCCTTCCGCAACTCACCCGCCCAACAATCTGGCATTCGTCCCGGCGACGTGATCCTCGAGGTCGATGGCGAATCAACAGAGGGCTGGAGCCTGGAACAGGCAGTTGCAGTCATCCGCGGACCCAGAGGCACAGACGTGGCGCTGCTGGTGCGACACGCCGACGGCGAAGAGGAGCTGATCATCGTCACCCGCGACCGGATCGTAGTGCCCAGCGTCGAATCGCTGCCGATCACCGACCGCTCCGGCAATCCGGTCGCCGACATCGGCTACATCCTGATCACTCAATTCACCGAGGACACACGCAGCGAGCTGCTCGAGTTACTCGACGGCGCGCGAAACGCGGGCTTGGAACAGCTCATCATCGACGTGCGCGGCAACCCCGGAGGTTTGCTCCGCGCGACGGTCGACACGACCGGCGAGTTCATCGACGAGGGTGTGATCCTGCGTCAGATCGACCGCGAAGGCAATGAAGAAGTCTTCAATGATCGTGCCGGAGGCGCCGGCATCGATCTCGAGCTCGTTGTCCTGATCAACGAGCACAGCGCCTCCGGCTCCGAGGTCATGGCGGCCGCCTTGCGCGATCACGGACGCGCGGTGCTGATCGGCACCACGACCACCGGCAAGGGGACGGTCAACGTGCCGAGACGGCTCTCCGACGGCAGCGTGTTGTACGTCAGCATTGCTCGCTACCTGACCCCCAACAGCGCCCAGGTCGAGGGCGTCGGCGTCGCGCCCGACATCGAGATTGCCATCCCCGACACCGGGTTCGAAGCCGGTCAGGACATCCAGTTGTTCGTCGCCATTGAGTACCTCCGAGGCGAATACGATCCCAGCGCCGGGGCTGATGACGACTCTGGCGGCAGCGAGCCCGACGAAGATACCAACGAGACGACAGAGGACGGTCAGCAGGGCCAGCAGGAGACTGACTCGGACACCGAATCGCAGCAGCAGTCGGAGGAGTAGCCTACGCGGCGTCACCTGCTGAGCAGGCGGTCTCGCCGAGCGAAAGGGATTCGTGATGACATCAAACGCCGACGGTTGGGCTCGACCCGAGCTGATCTGCGAAACCGATTGGCTGGCAGAGCACATCGACGATGACGATGTGGTCGTGCTGGACTGTGATCTGCTGGACGGCTATCTGCGACTGCACATTCCCGGTGCGGTCTGGTCGCTCTCGCGGTACTGGAAGACCGATCCGCGCGATGACTCGCAGATCTACGGGATGTCCGACCCTGAGCAGTTTGCGCAGTTGGTCGGACGGCTGGGTATCACTCCGGACACGACCGTCGTTGCCTACGACGGATCGGGTTCGCTCTACGCGGCGCGGACCTGGTGGACGTTCAATCGCTTCGGTCACACCAATTTCAAGATTCTGCACGGCGGACTCGACAAGTGGTACGCCGAGGGTCGGCCGCTGTCACGCCAGAATCTGCGTCCGAAGGCTGTCGAGTATCCGACTCCCGCAGTGCCGCATGACGACTCCATCTGCAGATTGGACGACATCCCGGGAGCGCTTGCGGACGACAACCACGTCTTCTGGGACGTGCGCTCGGATGGTGAGTGGACCGGCGCGAACAAACGCGGCACTCAGCGCGGCGGACGCATCCCCGGCGCCGTCCACCTGGAGTGGCTGCACACCCTGGAGAACCCGGTGCGCACGCTTAAGCCCCCGGCCGAGCTGCGCCGAATGCTCGGTGATCTGGGCATCACGCCCGAAACCACCGTGACTACCTATTGACAGGGAGGCATCCGTGCGGCGCACGGTTACTGGCTCCTGCAACTGCTCGGCTACAACAACAGTCGAAACTACGACGCATCCTGGCACGAATACGGCAACGCCCTCGATCATCCGATCGAGACGCAGGACGCCTAACGAGAGCCGATATTCATTCCGTCATACCCGCGCATGTCACGGGCATCTCGCCGAGTAATGTCCACCCACAGCATTGCTCACGTGGGGCAACTACGCCCCGATTCATCATGCTGCGGCGAAAACGCCTAGACAACTCCTGCGTGGCTAGTTGGGTTCCCTGCCCCCCCTTGCAGGGGGAGCTGCCGAAGGCTGAGGGGGTCCCGCTCCCCATCGGCTGACCTGTGTTGTGTTCGTCCGCTATTCAACGCTCCATGTGAACAGACCCTAGCCCTCTAGCAGCACCGCCAGCGCCGCCTCGACCTCGGCCAATGGCGCGAATGCTTCGAACCGTGCGACGACCACGCCCTCGGCGTTGACGATGAACGTCCACTCGTCCGTGTGCAGGCCCCACTCCTCGAGGATTGGCGTTTCGATCGGCTCTTCGCCCAGACGTACCTGCTCCGGATTCTCGAACAGGTCGACGTGGACGTAGTTGGCCGCGTCGCCGAAGATACCTCGCACCTCCGAGAGCACCTCCGCTTGCGGTCCACAGAAGGCGTTGGTGCAGAATCCCGGTGAAGCGAAGACCACAACGAACGGCTTGTCCGCTCCGACCGCGTCCGCCAGCGAGATCAGGTATAGACCGGGGTCGGGAGTTTCGCCGGTGGAGAGATCGGCGATGTTCGCTACATCGGTCAGCGTCCGGCTGTCCGACGCCGGAGCCGAGTCGCCGACCGAGGGCGCTGACGTGTCGTGCGGCACGTCAATCGCGATACCAACATCGTCGAAACCGGCTTCGGAAGGTATGTGCAGGATCAGATTCCAGCGTCCAGGATCGGTGAAGTTGACCGTCGTGACATGGAATCCGCGCACCCCGTCGGGGAAGTGTGAAAAGCGCGCGACCACTTCCTGGATCTCACCCGGCACATCCTCTGGTAGCACGGTGACACCGATCGCCGGAAACTCGACCAGACCAACCGGTCCTTCGATCACAACCGAAATCCGGTGAGTTCCCGGAGCCAGATCCGGCGTGCCCAGGGCGATCGTGTAGCCATCGTCTGATACGTAGACGGGGTAACCAGAGTCACGCAGCAGCTGCAGTCGCGGACTCAGATCGTCGTAGTTGGCCTCCTCGATAATGCCAACAGACATGCCGCCCTCCATGCCGCCCATGCAGTCATCGGCCTGCTGCTGCATCGCGTCTTGCTCTGCCTCGGCCTGCTGTTCTTGTTGCTCACCCATCTCCATGTCGGCCTGCTGCTCCTGTTGCTCAGCCGGCTCTGATGCCGCAGTGGCTGCGCGCGAGCTAGTCGTCGAGCTACCCGAACTCGAAGTTGCCGTACTGGTCGATGTCGACTCAGCCTGCCCTTCCTGATCCTGCTGTGCCTGTTCCTGCTGCTGGTCGTCCGATGTCGACGTGCATGCCGACACGGTCAGCAAAGCGGCAAGGGCAAACCCCAGGAGTCCGAACCATCTCCGGCCCAGTCGCCAGCGATCGACCCCACGCCGCAAGACCTGATCAAGTGCTGTCATGAAATCCCTCGTTCGATCGGTTCGGAAACTTCCCGTGACTCAACGCTACTCGCCACCTACGTAAGAGCCGAATGTGAATGCGAACAGGCGGAACTGGTCGGAGTCTGAGCGGAGCGTGAGCTCATGCTCGGACCACTCGGGCAAGAAGACCAGTCGATACAGGTCGTTTTCGGTCACGCGAATGTACGAGCGGCCCTCGTCGTCCCACTCAATGTGGCTGCCGGCCTCGTTCGGGAACAGCCAGCGACCATCCAGCTCGACGTAGACCCGGAACGGCTCTCCGTCCTCGGCCACAGTCAGCACGACATTCGCCGTGCGTCCACGGAACAGCAGGGCGACGTAGTCTTCGAGGTCATCCGTCGTTCGGGCATGGACGATCGCTTGATCCTCGATCCGCCAGAGTCCCTCCAGGTACCAGAAGTTATGCTCGCGATCTGACGTGTCTACGTCGAAAAACAGCGTGTCTATCCCGGTGCCGGTGAGGAAGTACGCGTCCTGACCGGCGTACGGTCCGCCGCTACCCACGTTGCGCCGCCAGCCCATGTAGAGCTCGCGCGTTTGACGCGGCGTGCCGCCCTGTCGTGTCGGGATTGGCGCGCTCACACCGAATGGAACATCGGACAGGTCCCTCCCGACCGCTTCCAGCGCCTCGCGAATCGCCCGCTCGGTCTGCTGGTAGTGCCCCTCGCCAATGTGGTCATAGCGGATCCCCATCGGCGAATCGTCGGTCGGCCCGATCAGGAACTTGCGCGGCCACCAGCGATTCTGGAACGCGCGCCAGGTCCGGTAGTCGTTGTCGATGGCGACGAGGTACTCGACGTTGTGCTCGGCATTCGCTGCGCGTACGTTTTCGATTCGCTCTTCGAATGCAAACTCCGGCGTGTGCACACCGATAATCACCAACCCGTGATCGCGATACTTCCGATCCCATTCGGTCAGGAACGGCAACGTGCGGATGCAGTTGATGCAGGTGTAGGTCCAGAAGTCGATCAGGACGATGTTGCCCTTGGCCAACTCCAGCGCGATCGTCGTCTCGGCCCCATTCAGCCAGCCATTCAGGCCCGTCAACTCGGCCGTGGTCGCCTGAGCCCTGATCTCTTCAGCCCGAAGCCGCAGCCGATCATCCTCTGTGGGCTCTCGCTCCTCTTCCACCTGCTGCTCTTCATCCTCTTCCTGCAGCTCGGCCGGTTCGTCTTGCTCGTCATCGGCCTGCCGATCCTCGTCCTCCGCCCCCGAATCTGATTGCTGCTGCTGATCGCTTCCTTGTGTCGATTCCTCCTGCGGCTGTTTCTCGCCTGCATCGGACTGAGCCGAGTCCTTGTCGCCCTCGTCGTCCCCGTCCTGCTCGTCCGCGTCCTTCTCGCCAGTGGAACTCACCGTCGATTGCCCCTGCGCCCCGTCGTCCTGGCTGTCATCGTCGCCAACGGATTGCTGCTCGCTGCCTTGTTGCTGACCGGTTGGCTGCGCTGCTTGCTGCTGATCGTCCTCGTCCTGCGCGGAAGTGCGTTGAGATGTTGTCTCGGGCGATTCCGATTGCTCGTCGCTATCAGAAGTCGCGGTCAACGACTCGGACTGCTGCTGATCTTGTTCTTGGCCCTGTTGTTCTTGGTCCTGTTGTGTCTGGTCCTGTGGCGCGTCGTCGTCCGACGAGCAGGCCACGAACAACGCGGTGATCAGAAGGATTGCGAGGGTGCCGAGACCGGCGAGCCGAGTGTGTTTCATGGGATCGAGCGTACAACGGCGCGGGCCGATCTCGTCAGGCCGTGCCGTCTGACCAGGCAGTGATCAATGTGTGCGCGATCGCCATCGGACCGGGCAGCGAAAGCGCGCCTTCGGGCAATCCCGGCTGTCCAAGCTGCGCCGCCGGCTGTTCGAGCGAATCACGAATCTCATCCCGAGTAAACCAGCGCACATCGTCCATTTCCCACTCGTCGTAGTTGATGTCCGCGCTGCCCGCGTCGGCATGGCAGCCAATCATCAGCGACGAGGGAAACGGCCACGGCTGCGATGAGTGATAGCGCACGTTGACTGCATCGATGCCGGCCTCTTCAGCCACCTCGCGACGCACGGCATCCTCGATGGACTCACCGTGATCTATGAATCCTGCCAATGCCGAGAACATGCCTGCCGGCCAGGACGCTTGACGACCAAGCAGGCAGCGATCCCGCTCAGTGTCAATCACGACAGTGATCACCACGGGATCGGTGCGCGGAAAGTGCTCGGCGGGGCAGGTTGTGCACTTCCGCGAGATGCCCCCCTGTACCGCTGCTGTTGCTGCTCCGCAGACAGCGCAGAATTGGTGCCGCTCATGCCAGTCAAGAAATGCTCGGGCCTGGGCCGCGATCCCGGCGTCATCGCGGTCGAGCACCGGAGCCGCGGCGCGCAGGTCCATGAACGAGGCGTCGTCGGGTAACGCAAACTGACCGGGCGCAGCCGCTTCATTGATCGCAAACCGCGCCGCGCCGTTCGATGTGCCCAGCAGCAATGCCGGATGACGGTCGATGTCTGCGCCAACGGGCAATCGCGACCAGGCCAGTCGCATTCCGCCATCAACCTGTCGCATCGGAAAGGTCAGATTGCGCAGCGGCAGAAACTCAGCGCTGGCGTCGCGCAGTTGCGTCCCGACCCATTCCTCGTCGCGCCGCCGCGCCGCTTCGCGATCGAGCGGATTGCCGGCGAAGGTGTTGCGATGTTCAGGCATGAGCTCAACCCCTCCGGTCGGTCTGCGTGCGCGAGTGCAAGATCTATGCGGTGTGCGAGGCCGCGGTGTGATCGAACCGGGTCGCTGCAGGAGTGCTCGGCAATCCCGGCATCGTCATGATTTCTCCAGAGATGATGACCACGAATCCCGCTCCCGCCGAGGGACGGACATCGCGGACCGTGAACTCGTGCTCTTGCGGCCGCCCCAGCCGACCCGCGTCGTCCGAAAGCGAGTACTGCGTCTTGGCAATACAGACCGGCCACTCCTGCTGGCCCAGACGCCGCGCGCGGCGCAACGTGAGCTCGGCCCGGCGCAGATACGTCACGGTTTCGGCCCCGTAGACCTCACGAGCCACCGACTCGATCTTGTCCTTGAGCGAGTCCTCCAGGCGGTACAGGCGCTGGAACTGTGGTCGTTCGCCGGCCAGCGCTTCACGCACCTGGACCGCGAGATCAAGACAGGCCTCGCCGCCACCGCCATAGGGATTGGCCACGGCCGCTCGAACGCCACGCCGCTGACAGTGCGCCACGACGGCGTCAAGCTCGGCCTCGGTGTCGGATGGGAACTGATTCACGGCAACAATGGGGATCACGCCATGCTTGACGACGTTGTCAATATGTGCGTCGAGGTTCGGCAATCCCGCTTCGAGCGCGGCCAGGTCTTCGACTTCAAGCTCCTTCGCCGGACGCCCGCCGTGTCGCTTGATCGCACGCGCCGTCGCCACGATCACTGCTGCCTGAGGCTCGAACCCGCCGATCCGCGAGACCACGTTGAAGAACTTCTCGGCGCCCAGATCGGAGCCAAATCCAGCCTCAGTCACCGTAATGTCGGCACAGGCCATCGAGGCCCGCGTCGCGGCGATCGAGTTGCAGCCTAAGGCGATGTTGGCAAATGGTCCGCCATGCACAAACGCCGGACCACCTTCACCGGTCTGGACAAGATTGGGCCGAATCGCATCCTGGAGCAGGACGGTCATCGCGCCATCTACGCCCAGGTCGCGACAGGTGATCGGCTGAATCGGCGTCGATGTGGTGTAACCGATGATTACGTCACCCAGACGGCGGTGCAGATCATCGAGATCGCTCGCCACCGAGAGAATCGCCATCACTTCCGAGGCCGGCGTGATGTCGAACGCCTCTTCGCGTGGAATCCCGTCGCTCGTTCCACCCATCCCGATCACGGCGCCGCGCAAGGCCCGATCATTCATGTCGATACAGCGCCGCCACGTGATCCGGCGCGAATCCAGACCCAGCGCATTGCCGTGGAACAGCGAATTGTCGATCGCCGCCGCCAACAGGTTGTTGGCGGCCGTCACGGCATGCAGATCGCCGGTGAAGTGCAGATTGATATCGTCCGCCGGCAATACCTGGGATCCACCGCCGCCGGTGCCTCCGCCCTTGATCCCAAAGACCGGTCCCATTGACGGCTCACGCAGCGCCACCGCCGCGTTCGCCCCCGACTGCCGCAGCGCCTGGGTCAGTCCGATCGCCGTGGTCGTCTTGCCCTCGCCTGCCGTGGTCGGCGTCATGCCGGTGACCAGTACGACGTCGCCCTGCGGCCGGGAGTGGAGCCGCTCCAGGGCCTCCGCAGTCAGTTTGGCCTTGTGCCGTCCGTAAAGATCAAGGTCATCTTCCGACAGGCCCAACTCCGCTGCCACATCGACGATTGGCCGCATGTGCCTCCCCCTCAGATCGCTTCGCAGGCCAGAGTAGCGCAGGACAGCCAACCCGTTGTGAAGCGGACCAGCTCGTAAGCCTGATACCGGTGGACCTGAACTCCTGTCGGGGCGACCATTGTGGTCGACTTCCGTCCCGTAGGGGCGACCCTTGTGGTCGCCCGCGTTCGCAACACCAAGAATGATCAGACAGGACCTACAAAGCGGGCGACCACAAGGGTCGCCCCTACGACGTGCTCGAATGCGCGCAGGTATCCGATTGCGAAGAAGCAAGGCCCGTCGCTTCGAACGTGGCGTCAGTTCTCGACCGTCACCTTGACATCGGTCACTTTGCGTGAGTTGACGATCAAGGCGATATTGAAATCGCCGTCATCGTTGATCCGCAGCGGAATCACCGCCACCTGCCAGGGCGGTTCAAGGTCTTTGAAGCGAATGTCATTCAGCTCGAAATACTCACGAGCCCCGGCGTCATACTCAACGCGCACGAGAATGTGGTCGGCATCGACCACTTCATTCATCTCCAACCGCAGCCAGAATCGCTCGTCTAGCTTGAGCGGGCGATTCAGCGGAGTCAGCACGGCTTTGTCGTCGGCCTGTTCATCGATGTGCAGCGCCGCAACCGCAGATCCGCCCACGCCCGAAAAAATCCCTGCACCCGACGATCCAGCACATGCTGCTGCGATCGGCAGGATCAACAGCATCGGCAGGGCCAGGATGATCATTCGAGCGAGACCGCTACGATCTGTGGGCATCACTGAAAGGGTAGTCTGCCTGCTGAGGGATGCCGTTCCAGTTCGGATCGGCAAGGGGCTCAGTGATTACACCTTCGTGGATGTGGAAGGGTTTTTCGTGGAGACCATAGAGCCGGAGATAGTGCTTTCCATCCGAGGCCTCTACAAGGTCTTCGCCGACGACAATGGGACCGGCCTGAACCAGGCTGTCGATGGACGCACCAAAGACGAAATCCAGGAGGACACCGGCGCCGTCGTTGGACTGCGCGACGTCACAGTCGAAATTGCCCGCGGCGAGCTCTTCGTGGTGATGGGCCTGTCCGGCTGCGGTAAGTCGACGCTGGTGCGCTGCATAAACCGGTTGATCGAGCCTTCACGCGGAGAAGTCTGGCTCAACGGCCGCGAGATCACGGCGATGGACTCGGAAGAGTTACGTGAGATACGCCGCACCGAACTGGCGATGGTCTTTCAGCACTTCGGTCTGATGCCGCATCGCAATGTGCTCGACAACGTGGCGCTACCGCTCGAAGTCGGCGGCATGGTCAAGGCTGAACGACGCGAGCGAGCCGCCGCGTCGCTTGAGCTGGTTGGCCTGGGCGACTGGGCCGGCTCGATGCCGAGTCAGCTCTCCGGCGGGATGAAGCAGCGCGTTGGCCTGGCTCGCGGACTGGCCATGAACACCCCGGTACTGCTGATGGATGAGCCGTTCTCGGCGCTTGATCCGGTCATTCGCCGTGATCTCCAGGACGAACTCCTGGCGCTGCAGGAATCGGTCCACAAGACGATCGTCTTCATCACGCACGACCTGAACGAGGCTGTGCGCGTCGGCGACCGCATCGCGATTATGCGCGACGGTGAGGTCGTGCAGCTTGGCGCGCCCAACGATGTCGTGCTCAATCCGGCTGACAGCTTCGTGCGCGAGTTCACTCAGGACGTGCGGCTGCACGGCATGGTGACCGCCGGCTCGATTATGGATACCGAATTCGAGACGATTCGTGACTCAGCCTCGGTGAACGACCTCGTCGACCGACTCGAGTCTCCCGATACCAATTCGCTCTGTTGCGTCGATGCTCAAGGCCGCTATCTCGGAAAATCTGATCTCGCTCGCGCGCGGCGCGCCCAGCGCAACGGCGCCAAGACGGTCGAGGAAGTCACGCTCTACATCGGCGACCACGTCGGAACCGACGCGGTGCTTGACGACCTCGTTCCCGCCGGATTGCGCGCCCAGTACCCGCTCGCCGTCGTCGACGACGATGACATGCTCGTGGGCGTCATTCCGCTCAACCGCTTGGCGCGCGCGATGGTCTCGGACCAGGCAGCGGCTGAAATCGCCGCAGATCAGGAGGTCGGCTCATGACTGACGGCCCAGCGCCTCTTCCACGTCCTCCCGCCGACTTTTCGATTCGCCACATCGTGTCGGAAGACAGCCCGCTGCGGAATAATCCTGCCTTGGCGGCCCCGCTGGCGATTCTCGCTATCGCCGCATTGTTCGTCATCTCCTATCTGTTCATCGCCGACGAGTTTCCATTTGACGTCGGACGAGACGTCGGACTACGGCTCGACATCTGGTTGGATTGGCTGAAGGACAACTTCTCACCCGTATTCCAGGCGATCAAAGACGTCAACGTCTGGTTCCTGATCGGGCTCGAGGACATGATGCTCTGGCTCACCTGGCCAGCGATGATCGCTGCAATATCACTCGCATCATGGATCCTGGTCTCGTTCCGTATGGGCCTGTTTTCGGCCTCGTCACTGTTGCTGTTGGCAACCTTCGGCCTCTGGGAAGCGGCGGTCGAGACGATGGCGCTGATCATCGTCACCGTGACGCTTTCGATCGGGTTGGCTGTACCGATGGGTGTGTGGGCGTCGCAGAGCGACCGGCTCGACGCCATTCTGAGGCCCATTCTCGATGGAATGCAGACGATGCCATCGTTTGTGTATCTGGTCCCGGCGATCGCATTCTTCTCGCTGGGCGACACCCCAGCCGTCTTTGCCACGCTCATCTACGCCGTGCCTCCTGCAGTGCGACTGACCAATCTCGGTATCCGCCAGCTGCCCGAAGAAACACTCGAAGCGGCCGACTCATTTGGCATGACTCGTCGCCAGATGCTGCTCAAGGTGAAGATTCCCCTGGCGATCCCCACAATCATGGCAGGGGTCAATCAAACCACGCTGATGGCCCTCTCGATGGTTGTCATCGCGTCATTGGTCGGCGCTGGCGGACTCGGTCTTGAAGTCAACCGCGGCTTGGGTCGCATTGAACCTGGCAACGCGTTCCTGGCCGGGCTCGGCATCGTCTTCCTGGCGATCATCATCGATCGAATCACGCAGGCCTTAACGCGCCGACAACAAGATGCGCTAGGCTCAGAATGAGCGAGTCGACAAGTTGGACAGGAGCGGAGCCATCCGCCAATTCATTTCACGCGTTTTGACCATGCCGGGGATCACACTGTTGTGTGTCTCTCTGCTCACTTGGGTGCTTGCCGGATTTGCGGTCGCGGATCCCGAGCTTGCGCCCCGAGCAGCATACGGCGGAGCGAAAACGCTGTTTGTGGTGTTGGCCGTACTAATGACGTTGATGGCGTTGTACCGCTCCGGGCTACTCCGTAGCCGAGACTGATCCCTGTTCGGTCGCCGAACTCGACTCGATCCCAACCGCACGTGTGTATCAAGGAAAGGACCATGCACATGCCTCGACTGAACGTGCCCCACTTAGGAGGCGCAATCCGCCTCGGGCTATTGCGCAGATCGGTGGGCCTGCTCGGCGCCCTCGCCATCGCAGCCACGGTCATACTCAGCGCCTGCTCGGGCGATGACGACCAGCAACAGCAGAGCGCCGCGCAGGCGCAACCGCAAGAACAGCAGGATCAGCCACAGCCTGCCGCTCAACCAGAAGAGCAGCAAGAGCAGCCGCAACCTGCCGCACAACCTGAGCAGCAGCAAGAACAGCCGGAGCCGGCCGCTCAGCAACAGGAACAGCCCGCCCAGCAGCAGGCGATGCAGCAGCAACAGGACCAGCCTGCGCAACAGCAACAGCAGGAGATGGTGGCTGAAGATCGACCGACGATCATCTTCTCCGACCTCAACTGGACCTCGTCTGAAATCCAGGTGCGCGCCGCGGCCTTCATCGTCGAACACGGCTACGGTTACGACGTCGACATGGTTGCCGGCGACACCACGTCGCTGTTCCAGGGCCTGATCAACGGCGACACCAACGTCACCATGGAAATCTGGCCTTCGCAGCAACCATGGATCGACGACCTTGAAGACCCGACAATCATCGAGATCCTCGGCGACTCGCTCGACACCAACTGGGAAGGTTGGGTCGTGCCGCAGTACGTCAAGGACGAGAACCCGGGTCTCGTCTCCGTGTCCGATCTGCCCGATTACATGGAACTCTTCGTCACCGCCGACTCGCGCGGCAAGGCGCGATTCGTCGACTGCGTTCCCGGCTGGGCCTGCGAGCAGGTCAACGGCAACAAGGTGGTCGCCTACGGCCTCGAGGACGTGCTCGAATTGATCAAGCCGGGTTCCGGCGCGGCGCTCTTCGAAGACCTCGAATCGACCTACAACCGCGGCGAGGCCTGGCTTGGTTACATCTGGGGACCGACCAAGCCGACCGCCACGCTCGACCTCTACCGTCTGGAAGAGCCGGAGTGGAGCGAAGAATGCTGGAACAGCGACCAGGGTTGTGCCTACCCCGACTCTGAGGTGCGCATCGCCGTCCACCGCGATCTGCTCGAGGGTGCGCCCGACATCGTCGATTTCCTCCTCGCCTGGGACTTCGCAGCTTCTGTCCAGGTTGAGTCCGAGATCTGGCTGGCCGAGAACAACGCCACCCCCGATGAGGCCGCCATCTGGTACCTCGTCAACAACGTTGATGTCTGGGCCGCGTACGTCCCGGCAGACGTCGCCGAGCGGGTCGAAGCCGCGCTCGCCGAAGAGAGCTAACGCTCGCGTCCCCAGAGCAGCCAATACCCGGCGGCGGTCGAGATCAATCCGACCGCCGCCAGGGGCGGCCACCAGGGACGCAGCTCAGCGAACAGCGGCGGATGCACCAGCACCGCCGCGCCGACCGCCAGCGCGCTGCTCAATCCCAGCGCCGCCAGCATGCCCAACAACCACAACGCCCAGGTAGTCCAGCGCCCACGACGTGCCAGGATGCCGATTGCGATCATGCCCCTCAGGCTACCCTTCAGCCAGGTGGCCAGGATTGACAGCGTCTGAGGCGCCATCCAGCAGCCTCATTGAATCAACCGCCATCTCCCTGACCGACTTCATGTTCGACATCTTCATCAACAGTTTCTCATCCCATGCCCAAGAAATCGAAATCCCGCAACAAGCAACCTGAACCGACCAAGACCAACCAGAACGAGCGTGTCCTGGCCAGCAACCGGCGCGCCTTCTACCAGTACGACATCCTGCGCCGCTTCGAAGCCGGACTCAGCCTGACGGGCTCCGAAATCAAGAGCGCGCGCGCCGGCCGCGTCTCGATCCAGGAGGCCTATTGCCGCCCTCGAGACGGCGACATGTATCTCGTCGGCGCTCACATCGCCCGATACGAGCCTTCCGGTCAGGCCAATCACGATCCGACCCGTGACCGTCGACTGTTGCTCCATCGCCGCGAGATCACCCAGCTCGAGCAAGCATTCGCGCAGAAGGGTCTGGCCCTGATTCCGCTCAAGCTCTACCTCACCCGAGGCATGGCCAAACTGGAGATCGGCGTCGGTCGCGGTCGCCGGATTCACGAAAAGCGCGATCGCATCGCCGAACGCGACGCCAACCGGCAGATCGAACGGGCGCTGCGCCGCTAGCCAATCAGGTTCGCCTGTGTCAGCGGCCGTGCCGCAGACGGTCCATCCGCCCCCATTGGTCCGGCTGTGTCCGGCTGTGTCCGGCTGTGTCCGGCTGTGTCCGCACTCACCGAGTTGCCTGTGGTCTTCTATAGCAAACATCAATGGGATTCCCTCAAGAACAGTGTTGGCAGAATAGTGTTGGCAAACACGTGGGGTTTGCTATCGACTACGGCAGGGACTCGGATATATCGGAACATATGTCATATCTGAAACATACGGACTCCAGCGCCGCGACTATTGATACGCTTGCTATTGCATCGGCCCGTGCCGATGGAACGACCTTCTGGGGACGAAAGGGTTCGACAGCGGTTGATTTCGAGTTGTTGCGTGCCGAGCTGGCGTTGCTCGTAAATCCACGCCAAACCTCCCTAATTGGCGAATCCAGGGAACTCGCCCTCGCCGCTTAACCGCGGTGACGTCGTCTCTCACCCGCTGCCGAGTCGGAGAGAGAATGGCGCCGTTTACTCGGATGCCCGTCGCGGGCGGTTGGGACCGCGCCGGAAAGATTAATTCCACTCACCTGCTCGTAACGGTAGGCCGACGCGCCGGCGTACAGGGACAACACAAGCGACGGCTACGCACGTAGAGATAGCCCGCGACGATCGTCTGGACGGGGAGTTCGATTCTCCCCCGTCTCCACCACCGCATCCGAGTCGCCCGCTCGGATGCGACCCGGAACTGCCGGCGCCGCGTGCGCCGACCAAGAACTGAGGGCAGCATGGCGGAAACAGCCGACGGCGGACCGATCGGCTCGGACGGTGAAGAATCCGGCGATGCGCTCATCGAAGATGAAGAAATCGAAGAACAAGAAGAGGAAGAAGAGGTAGCGCCCCTGGGCCAGCGCGTGCGGGCACTGCGCCATGCACAGAAACTGTCCCTCAGCGAAGTGGCCAGACTGTCAGGCGTGTCCAAGGGCTACCTGTCTCAGGTCGAGCGCTCGCCCACCGCCCGGCCGTCGGTGGCCATACTCTTTGCCATCGCCCGCGCCCTCGGTACGACTGTCGCCCAACTCTACGAGAATCAGGATCTCGAGCCGCTGTTCCCCGATGACCTGGACATCTCCGACAGCCTCAGAGAGTTCAGCGAGGAGGCCGGTCTTCCGCCCACCGACATCGAGATGTTGGCCGGCATTCGCTACCGCGGCGCCTCGCCCGAGACGAAAGAAGACTGGCACTTCCTCTACGAATCAATCCGCCGCAGCGTCGGCCACACCCGCTAGGGCGTGTTCACATGGATGCGAAAACGCCTGAGTGGCTAGCCCGGATTCCCCGCTCCCCCTCGCAGAGACCGTTGAAGAACTCAGTTTCCCGTCCCCGCCCCTGAGGAGGCCTTTGCATAATCGTGTTCCCAATCCTTCTGAGCTCCTGTAGGGGCGACCCTTGTGGTCGCCCGCACTGGCGATTGCATAACTGACTAGATAGGAGCGGCAGAGCGGGCGACCAAAAGAGTCGCCCCTACAACCTGACCAATAGCGCACCGACCGATTAACGCACAGGCCTCCCCCTGAGCGGGGACCCGCTTTGGCAAAGCCCAGGCTGCTTGGATAGGTCCCGGTTGACCAGATACCGGCGACAAATGTGGCCGCCGGTAAGAAGCTAGGGAAGGAGCAGCCCCCCGCTCGGAGTCTGGGGCGGCTGAGGGGTCTTGCAGAGGTCTCTCTACACGGGGACAGGCTCCGCAGGGGCATGAAAGCGATTATGCAAAGGTCTCTTGCAGGTGGAGCTGCCGAAGAGCCTGCCACCGGCCGGAACGGGGGCTGAGCGAGTCCCATTCCCCATCGACAATCCCCTAAACCACCTGTTAAAACACCCGTACTGTTGTTCGCTTGTCCTTGTCAGCAGTCCCTGGTCCGGACGAACGCGGCTCGCCCGACGGTGCGTCACGTCGACCAGCGACGATAACCATCGGGACCCAAAGGAATGTACGAGTTCGTGAACTAACCGGAAATGTGTTGCGGGAAATCGTCGATCTGTGATGTACGATGCGACGAACTGACCCGACAGGCTCAGTGTCGGGCGAGCTTTATTCGGCGGGACGTTCCCGTCGCAGGAGGTAAGAATGAGCGAGCGAAACTATTGGCAACGGATGCGCCGGCGACAGATGTCGCGCCGCGCGCTGCTTGGTGCATCCGCCCGAGCTGGCGTGGGCGCGGCCGGTCTGGCGCTGGTCGGCTGCGGAGACGATGATGACGACGGCCAGCAGGCCGCCGCACAGGTCTCCCAACAGCAGGATCAGCCGCAGCAGGCCATGCAGCAGGGTCAGCAGCAGCAGGCCATGCAGGACCAGGCGCAGCAGCAGGCCGACCAGGCCGGTGAGCAGGAAGACGGCGAGCAGCAGGGTCAGCAGACGTCGATGGTCGCCACGGCTGACCACATCATTCGCGGCGGTCGCCGTGTGGCCCCGTTCGTCGGCCCCTACTCGGGCGACCCGCCCACACTCGACCCGTACGAGAACCTGACCTACCGCGCCCAGATTCCTTCGGGATTCCACTACTCGAAGCTGATCCAGGCGATCTCCGGTGGCGACGGCGTCAACCCCGGCAACACGGCGCAGTACGAGAACGACCTGGCCGCGACGATGCCGGAAATCCCCGAGCCGACCGTCTTCAACTTCACCCTGCGTGAAGACGCCAACTGGCACGATGTCGATCCGCTCAACGGTCGCGGAATCACTATCGCCGACATCCAGGCGACACACGACCGATTCAAGGAAATCTCCGCCAACGCAGCCGGCTGGGACGGCGTCATCGCCAAGTTCACCACCGGCGAAGACAACTCGATCCGCTTCGACCTGCACAAGCCGCACGCGCCCTTCCTGACGCTGGCCGGCTCCTCGCAGCACATGTGGATCATGCCCCAGGAAATCGTCGACGACGGCACCGTCGCCCAGCGCCCGGTCGGCTCCGGTCCCTGGATCTTCGAGAGCTTCGAACCCGGCGTGGCCATCAACTGGCGACGCAACCCGAACTGGCACCGCAGCCGCGACTACGTCAACGCCATGGTCGACTCCGGCGCCGGCGGCTACAACGGCATCTCCAATGTCGACCCGCAGCTCTTCCCGCTGATGGATGGCATCACCGCCACCATGAACGGCGACGTCAACGTCCTGATCCCCGCCCTGGGCGATGGATCGCTGGACTACTCGCAGCTCTCGCCGGCAATCTTCAAGCAGGCCCAGGATGCGGCACCGGACATTGAAGACACCGCAGGTTACGTGTTCACCCTGAACACCGTGCCCGGCGGCTTCTACTTCAACTACTCGATTCCGCCCTGGAACGATGTGCGCGTGCGACTCGCGCTGTCCATGTCGATGGACCGCGACGGCATCCTCGCCGCTACCGACGACACGGGTCGCGGCGGCTGGCACAGCCCGCTCTCGCAGATCGCGCCGTACTGGCTCGACCCCAAGGACCTCGATGCATTCGGCGAGACGTTCGAAGGCGAAGACTCTGGTCTCACCTTCCACCGCGACATCGCCAAGGCGCGCGCCCTGCTCGACGCCGCCGGCTTCCCCGAAGGCATCCAGGCGACGCTGCACGGCACCGCCGACTACGGCGCTACCGTGGTCAACCTCTACGAGGCCTGCGCCTCCTCAGCCTCTGAGGCCGGATTCCAGTTCGAGTTCTTCTTCAAGGAGTACGCCGCCTACATCGCCTCGATCTTCCGCGGCAACTTCCCCGACGACTGGGACGGCGAATCCAGCCACCTGGCCATTGGCCCGCTCTACGGCGGCGCCACCGACCCCGAGGACATCTGGGCTGCGGTCTACGCCCGCACCTCCGGACGTCACAACTGGGGTTCCGGCGGTCGCACGCCAGACGGCTTGGCCTCGGTGCTCGAAATCGACACCGGCGGTCACGCTGAGGCCTGGTCTCACGCGAGCGCCGTCTCCGGCGGCGGTCCCGAGACCGACGACCATCTGCACGACATGTTCACCAAGCAGAAGGAACTGCTCGACTTCAATGAGCGCCTGGAGTACACCAAGGACATCCAGCGCTACATGGCGACCAAGCAGTACATGGTGCCCTACGTCGCCGCGCCGGGCGTCTACGCATTCAACCCCTGGATGCAGCAGCTTGACCCGCGTGACGGCACGCTGATCGAGAACGCCGACCAGCGCATGTGGCCCAAGGCCAACTACGCCTGGGGCGCCGAGGGCGAACCGTTCTTCATGCTCAACCAGAGCATCAAGGACGAGTACGTCTAAGGTCCCTCAGTAGCAATCCCGCGGGAGGCGCGGCCCAGACCTGTTCGCATCGTCTGGCCACTGCGCCTCCCGCTGGCGTATCTTGAGCAACGTCGCGGGAGCCGGATCGGGTTCCCCTGCCTGCGCTGGGCACGTACGTGACGACCATTCACGAGTAACGCACGAGTAAGGACGACTAACGATGCGGCAGTACATCTTTCGTCGAATCCTGCTGATCATCCCCACGATGATCGGCGTGACCATGGTCGTCTCCCTGATTACCCAGCTGCTACCCGGCGATTTCATCGACGTGATGCTTGCTGACCACGTCGCACAGGGCGAGGACGTTGAAGAGATCCGCGCCAAGTGGGAAGAAGAGCTCGGTTGGGACAAACCATGGATTGTGCAGTACGGCAATTGGCTCTGGCGGCTGGTGCAGGGAGATCTCGGTACGTCGCTGATCGGCGCGTTCCGGACGGTCAATGAGGAGCTCAGTACCAGGATTCCGGTGACGCTCGAACTGGGAGTCTTGTCGTTGTTTGTCGGGTTGGCGATCGCGCTGCCCGTCGGCATCATTTCCGCCGTCAGGCAGGACTCGGCGATCGACTACGTCGTGCGCGGCGGCGCGATCCTGGCGTTGTCAGTCCCCGGCTTCTGGTTGGCTGTGCTGATCATCCGTGTGATCTTCCCGCAGCTCGGTCTGCCATCGCTGCCACTGTTGTATAGCGATCCGACCGAGAACCTGGCCGAAAATCTGCGCCAAATGTATATTCCGGCGATCATCCTCGGAATCGGGCTGGCCGGTCCGGTCATGCGCCTGACCCGTGGTGAGATGCTCGAGGTACTGCGCCAGGACTACGTCCGCACGGCCCGTGCCAAGGGGCTGCAGGAAAACGCCGTGATCGTGCGGCACGCCATGCGCAACGCCCTGATCCCGGTCTTGACCCTGATTGGCCTGTCGGCCAGCATTCTCGTCGGCGGGTCGGTGATCATGGAATCGATCTTCACCCTGCCCGGCATGGGACTGCGGATGATCACCGCGCTCAGGGACCGCGATATCCCCGTGGTCATGGGCATCATGGTCGTCATTGCCATCGTCGTGATCGTTGCGAACCTGTTGATCGACATCGCATACTCGCTCGTCGATCCGCGCATTCGATACAACTAACCATTCCGTGCGAAGCGGGTGAGAAGGGAAGCGGGCTGATGTCAGACGCGCAAGAGTCCGTATCGGCGTACGCGGTCCAGGACGAAGGCGGAATCGGGCCCTGGATTCGCGATCAGATGCAGTTGCTGATCGACCGCTCGGTCTCCAGCCCGATCGGCTTCATTACCGCCATCCTGTTGTTGATCGCCGCCGGGACCGTGGGCTTCCTCGTCGGTGTGTTGGTCATGCCCTACTGGATGTACAAGCGGAAGAAGTACCTGGGCGCCTTCGGCGCATTCATCCTGCTCGCCTGTGTCGTCGTGGCGGCGATCGCGCCCCTGATCCAGACCGTCGAACAGGATCCCGCCGCCGTCCGAGTCGCGCCCTACACGAAGGTGTCGTTCTCCGAGCGGTTCCTGTCGCCGAACGCCGATCACGTGATGGGCACCGACAACCAGGGCCGCGACCTCGTCACCAGGATCATCTACGGCTCCGAGGTCACGGTCCTCGTCGGCCTCGGTTCGGTCATCGCGACGGCGATTCTCTCGACGGCGATCGGGCTCGTCTCGGGCTACTTCGCCGGTTCCGGAGCGACCTGGGCGATGCGTGCGCCCAGCTTCATCCTCGCCATGCGGATCCCCATACCCGCATCAATGATGGGGCCCGGGCTCGCCAATGTGATCCCCCGTCTGATCGGCAATTTCCCGCTCTGGTGGTTTTTCGCCTTGCCCTTCGCGCTCGTCGTGCTGCTCGCGCAGATCATCGTCAAGATCATCGACATCGGTACCCTTGGGCTGTTCAATACGCAGATCGAGCAGGCGCAGGATGCGCTGTTGCGCGACCTGCCGTCCAGGGGCGGGCCGGTGCCCGACGTTGATATCGTGCTACAGCGCATTGTCGACGTCTGGAACGCCTTCCCGGCTATCTTCCTGATCCTCGGCATCCTCGCCATCGTCGGCGCCGGCGGAGACGGATTCTTCGGGCTGGGCTTCGGTCCGAACTTCGGTCCGCAAGCCAACATCGGCGATGAATGGTTCTGGCAGGTCTTCCCGCGCACCACCACTGTGATCATGACCGTGGCGCTGGTGCTCGCCGCCGGCAACTCGCGCATCGTGCGCGGCGCCGTCCTTGCCACCCGCGCTGCCCAGTACGTCGAGGCCGCCCGCACCCTGGGCGCTTCCAACGTGCGCATCATGGTCGCCCACATCGTGCCCAACATCATGGCCACGATCATCATTCTCGCCTCGCTCAACCTCGGCGCGGCCGTGCTGATTGAAGCCGCTATCTCGTTCCTCGGCTTCGGCATCCCCCCGCCCTTCCCCACCTGGGGTCGCGACACCGGTGGCCTCGCCCTGCTCTACGCGAGCGAGGCTTGGTGGCTGGGCGTCTTCCCCGGGCTGGCGATCATGATTGCCGTGTTCGGCTTCAACATGATGGGCGACGCCCTCAGGGACATTCTCGACCCACGCCTGCGCGGCACCTAAGCGCAACTGGCAAGGTCAGAACACATCAAAGCCGCTCCTCCAGGAGCGGCTTTGATGATCCAGGCGGTCCGTGTTCTGGACCTCGACCCATCCAGGTCCTCAGAACAGGTCCGGCCGATCGAGAGATCTCCCCGCTTCCGTCATTGCCGCGCTCCGTCACAGCAATCTCGTAGTGCGGCCGATGCTGGCTGTGAGGTCGACAATGGTGGCGAGTGCGGCGACAAAACCGCGGCAAGCGCGGTCATGACGGTAGTGGCGATCGAGGGGGCCTAGATGCGCCCAAACTGACGCAGGACGTCGGTCGCCGCAATCTCCACCAGGGTCGGCCGCCCGTGCGGACAAGAGTGCGGATTCGCGCACTGCTCAAGGTCGCGCAGCAACGCCGTCATCGCCTGTGGGTCGAGCACCGCGCCGCGGCGCACCGATCCGTGACAGGCGGCCGAAGCGGCGGCGCGGTCGAATCGCTCCGGTTCATCCGGACCTGGGCCCAGATCGGACAACACGCCGCGGATCACGCGCTCGGCGTCGGCCGACGCCAGCGCCCCCGGCAAGGCGTGCAGCCTGAGCGCCCGTTCGCCGAACAGCTCCGACTCGAATCCGAGCTCGCCCAGCCGCTCTGCCGCGGCATCCCAATGGGCCGCTTCCTGCGCGTCCAGCGAGATCACCAGCGCCGTCAGCAAGGGTTGGCTGCCGCGCTCCCAGAGACTGTTCGAGTGACCGCTCGCGCCACCGTGCGCGCCGTCAGCAGCCAGCAGGCGCTCGTACAGCACCCGTTCGTGCGCGGCATGCTGGTCGATCAGCACCAGCCCGTGCGGGCCCTCGCCGATAATGAACGTGCGGTGCAACTGACCGACCATCCGCAGCGGCGGCAGCCGATCTCGCTCGACCCCCGTCGGGCCCTTGCGTAGGCCCGTGTCCAGGCCCGTGTCCAGGCCCAAGTCCAGGGTCGGCGCCGACTCCCCCACGGCCACAGAAGTTCGTGGCAACGCCATACGCGGCATCGGCGGCAGCCTGGCCGCTGCGCCGCGCTGCGTCTCACCCGACAATGGCGATTCGCCGTTGTCGGATGGCTGGCGCCGCGTTGGCCCACCCTGACGCTCCGGCGGCTCCAGCTTCCCAGAAGCCAATCGGTCGGCCGCTGCTGCCGCGGCCGCGCCGACTGCGTCGTCACGGGAACGTTCCGCGCCGAGTCGTCGCGGCGACGCGTAGCGATCGCCCGACAGCGCCGCGCGGATCGTGCGCTGCAGGAGCGAGAAGGCGGCTGCTGGATCGCGCAGTTTCACTTCGGTCTTGGCCGGATGGACGTTGACATCGACCGCCTCAGGCGGCACGGTCAATCGGGCCACGACCAGCGGGAACGAGCCCGCCGGCAACCAGTCGCGGTACGCCTCCTGCACCGCATAGGACAGCCGCCGGTCATGCACAGGCCGACCGTTGACGAACAGCCGGATCGCGTCTCGCGTTCGACGCGCGTCGTCGGGCGATCCCGCGAATCCCTCCAGCGACACCGCGGCCCGTTGCGAATCCGCCTCCAGCGCCAGCGCTCGCTCGGCCGCCTCCGGGCGGAAGACGCTGGCCAGCGCAGCGCGCAGCGACGCCAACCAGTCCCCGGCGGGCTGCGATTCGTGAGCCAGCGGTGTGCGACCGTCGATCATCAGGCGCAGCGCACAGTCCGGGTTGGCCAGGATCGAGTCCGACGCCGCCCGCAGCAGCGCGCTGCGCTCGGCCCGCCTGCCGGCCAGGAAGGCGCGCCGCGCCGGCTGTCCGGCGAACAGGTCGACCACTTCGACCGAGGTGCCGACCGCTCGCGCCGCCGGCCGCGGCGCCATCTGCCGCCCTTGCTCAAACTCGATCAGCGTCGCGGCAGACTCGGGCGCCGTCCGCGTCGTCAAGGTCAGCCGCCCGGCCGCCGCCGCAATCGCCGGCAACGCCTCGCCGCGAAAACCGTAACTCTCGAGCCGCGCCAGATCATCCACCTGCGCCAGCTTCGAGGTCGCATGGCGGCGAAACGCCAGCGCGACCTGATCTGCGGCGATGCCCCTGCCGTCGTCGTGGACCGCAATCAACTCGCGTCCCGCTCCCGTCAGCTCGACGGCGATCCGTCCCGCGCCCGCATCGACCGCGTTCTCCAGCAGTTCCTTGAGCACCGCCGCCGGACGCTCGATCACCTCACCCGCCGCAATCTGCGCCGCCACTCGCTCCGCCAGTTCACGAATCGGCTGCTGTGCCGCCCGCTGGACAGACTCGACAGGCTCGATGGTCGTCATCCGCCCGCCTCCGCCACACCGCTGGACCCGTGCGCCGTATGGTCCATGCCATTCAGGCCGCGCAGCTCCGAGCGCGCCTGATCGCGCAGCGCGTAGAGCGCCGAGATCGCCTCCAGGGGCGTGATCCCGTCGATATCCAGGTCGGCCAGATCATGCAGGATCGGATCAGATGGCGGCGGCATCAGCATCAACTGCGGCGTGCCCGCCTGAACCGCGCCGATGTCCGTCTCGATGGGCAGCGACTGGGGACCTGCGCTGCGCTGTTGCGGCGCTCCGGCTTCGGCCGGCGCCGTTGACGCCCCGCTCTGTTCCAGCCACTGCAGCAGCAGCCGGGCCCGCTCGACGACCCCCGCCGGCAACCCGGCCTGGGCCGCCACCTGGACGCCGTAGGATCGGTCGGCCGCGCCTGGGGCGATCCGGTAGAGGAACTCGATCCTGCCCGACTCGCTCTCGGCCACCTGGACAGCGGCGTTGGCGACCCGTGGCAGCGTGCCGGCCAAGGCCGTCAGTTCGTGGAAATGGGTCGCGAACAGCGTGCGCGGCCCTCGCTGCGGCCGTTCCGGCCCCAAGCTGACCAAGCTGGCATCTACATCACCCGCAGTATCCGATAGCGGACCGCCGGCCAGTGATTCGGCCACCGACTGTGCGATCGCCAGGCCGTCCCAGGTCGACGTGCCGCGGCCAATTTCGTCGAGCAGGATCAGCGACCGATCCGTCGCGCCGTGCAGCAGGCGCGAGGTCTCCAGCATCTCGACCATGAAGGTCGAGCGGCCGGCGGCGAGATCGTCGTGCGCGCCCACGCGGGCGAAGATCCGATCGACCAGTCCCACCCGCGCCCGCTCAGCCGGCACGAACGAGCCGGCCTGGGCCAGGATTGCGATCAGTGCCGTCTGGCGCAGATATGTCGATTTGCCGGCCATGTTTGGTCCGGTGACCAGCAACAGCTGCGGCGCGCGCAGGCCGTCGTCGGCCAGTTGCAAATCGTTGGGCACGAACGCGCCGGCGGACGCGGTCGCTTCGACGATCGGGTGGCGGCCGCCGACAATCTCCAGTTCGCCCGAGTACTCCAGCGCCGGCCGCGTCCAGGCTCGCTCCGCCGCCACCGTCGCCAGAGAGCAGGCCGCGTCCAGCCGCGCCACCGCGCCCGCCGTCCGCCGTACGTGCTCCGCCTCCGCAATCAGCGCCCGGCGCAGCCGTTCGACGCAGGCTCGCTCCGCCTCCGCCAGGCCCACCTCCGCCTCGGTCAGCTCGCGCTCCAACTCGCGCAGCCGGGGTTCCGAGAAGCGCTCCCGGTCGCGCAGCGACTGACGCCGCTCCCAGGACTCGGGCGCCCGGTTCGACTGGCTGCGGGTCAGTTCAATGTGATACCCGAACGTGCGGTGATAGCCGACGCGCACCGAGCCGATGCCGGTTTCCTCGCGCAGGTCCGACTCCAACGCCAGCAGCCGTCCGCGCAGCTCGTCCAGGGCGGCGCTCCAGCGGTCGCTCTCGGCGTCGGCGCCGGGACGCAGCACGCCTCGGCCGTACTCGGATGGCGGCTGCTCGGCGAGCGCGTCCGCCAGCCGGCCGGCCGCCTCCGGCGCCGGACCGAGCCGCTCGGCCAGGCCGACCAGCGCGCAGTCCGGCTCGTCCGCGGTGGCGTCCTGAATCAGCATGGCCAGTGCGACCGCGGCGCTCAGACCTCGGGCCAGCGCGGCCAGTTCCGAGGGCAGCGCCAAGCCCGATGCGGCGCGAGCAAATAGCCGCTCGATATCGGGCGAACCGCGCAGGCGCTGCGCGAGCGCCCGGCGCAGGGCAGGTCGACGGACCAGCGCCGCCACTCGGTCCAGCCGGCGCTCGGCCCGCTCCAGGTCGAGCAGCGGCGCCGTCAGTGCGGCGCGCAGCCAACGACGACCCGGCGCCGAGCCGCAGCGGTCTACGACGGCCAGCAGCGTGCGCGGACCCGCTCCGCCGGTCTGCTCCGGTCCGCGCTCGGCGATGGCCAGCGCGCGCTGCGTCGCCGCATCCCACTGCAGGTACGCGTCCGCCTGGAACCAGCGCGGCGGCGATAACTGCGGCAAGGTCCCTGAGCCCGCGTCCCTCCGCTCTGTCTGATCGGCCGTGTCACGCGTCGTGTCACTCGCCGAGTCACGCGCCATGTCGCTCGTCGTGTCACTCGTCGTGTCGGGCAGCGCTGTCCGCAGATATTCGAGCAGTGCGCCCGCGGCCTCGAGCGCCGCCGGATGCTGATCCAGACCAAACGCCGCCGCCGGCGCGCCGTATTGTCTCTGTAATGCCCGCTCGGCCCGCTCCTGGCGGAACTCGTGAGCCGGCCGCCGGGTGAGTGTCAGCTCTCCCAGCACTCCGTCATCGAGCGCGCCGTCAACCTGCGCTCTCCCATCGAGCCCTCCGTCAACTGGCGCGCCCTCATGCAGCGCTCCACCATCGAGCGCGAGCGGCTCGTCGTCGGGCCAGAGCGCTTCGCGCACGCCCAACTGGACCAGCTGATCGAGTCCGCGCCGCCAGAGTTCGTCCGCTGCGTCCGCTGGTTCCCGAATCTCACTGAGGTGCACCGCGCCGGTCGTCACGTCTGCGGTCGCGATGCCCAGATGCAGCTCGCGACGCTGGCGGACGAGCCGCAGGGCGGCGCAGGCCGAGGCCTGGCCGGCCTCCAGCAGCGACGGCTCCAGCGCCGTGCCGGGCGAGACCACCCGCACAACGCCGCGCTTGACCAGACCTTTGGACGCGCGCGGCGATTCCAACTGTTCGCAGATCGCCACCCGGTGTCCGCGCGCCACCAGTTTGGCCAGGTGCTGCTCGACCGAGCGCACCGGCACGCCGGCCAGGGGCGATCGCAACCCACGGCCCATCGGTTTCGAGGTCAGCGCGATATCCAGCTCCGCAGCGACCAGTTTCGCGTCCTCATCAAACGTCTCATAGAAATCGCCCAGACGAAACAGCAGGATCGCATCCGGATAGCGAGCCTTCAAGTCCAGATACTGCCGCCGCACCGGTGTCACCATGACTACATGCTACACGCTACCGTGTACATTCACACGCGCTGAGTCGCAGTTCTATACAACTGCTCTAACAGGTTATCAATTGAGGCCGGACCCGAGAACCACAGCCGTTCCCGATAGTGGACAACATGAACGCCCGGTGGATATCCGATTGCGCGCTCGCAGTCGCGTAGCGCAGACCCACTCGCAATCCATCCCCGTCCACAGCCCGGAGACCAACGCATCACTTCACAACCGCCCCCGCCTCCGAGCGGGGGCCTGTTCCCTCTCCGGCTACTCGGCGACGGCCAGACCTGGCGCTGTCGCCAGCTCAACTGGAACCGATCGAAGCTGCATGGGCTCAGCCAAAGCGGGTCCCCGCTCGGGGGCGGGGACGGGAAACCGACTGATGCATCAATCTCTGCGAGGCGAAGCAGGGTCAACCCGCTGGCTAGACCACCGAGAGCATCGTCAGGAAGCGGTCCTCGACCCGGATGGCGTCGGGTGCGATCTCACGGCAGACATCGCAGTGGATACACTGCGCCTCGTTGATCTGCCAGTCGCCCAGCTCATCCGACGGCGCTTCATCGTCATCCGACTCGACCGGCGCTCGGCTGATACAAGCGGTCGGGCAGAAGGCTGCTGCCTCCTCCAGACGCGGATCGGACTGGTCAGTGATCAGGTAGCGGGTCAGTCCCGGCGCGACCTGCGCCGGATCGCGCTTGTCGTTGATATGCAGATCGAGCTCGTCGCGGAAGTAGTTGACCAACCCACGCACCGCATACGGCGTGAACTGACCATGCAGACAGTTGGCGTTCTGCAGCGTCTTGTCGATCACGCCGATCCGCTCGAGGTCCTCTTCTCGCCCGTCGCCGTGCATGATCCGTTCCAGCACCTCGACCAGGCGCTGCGATCCACCGTGACAGGTGGTGCAGCGGCCGCACGATTCGTCTTCGCAGAACTCGGAGAAGTACTTGGTCAGGTCGACCGCCGAGGCGCGCTCGTCGAACAGGATCAACCCGCCCGAGCCGAGCAGCACGCCGCGTTCTGTGAACGGCGGACGCTCCAGCTTCAGTCCCAGGTCGGAGGCCGGCAGCAGACCACCGAGGGGACCGCCCGGCTGGATGCCCTTGGGCGTGTGACCGTCCGGCGGACCGCCGCCGCAGCCGAGCAGGAGCTCGTCCATCCCCATGCCGAAAGGCACCTCGAGGATGCCCGGGCGCTCCAGCGAGCCCGAGATCGAGAACATCTTCGTGCCCGGATCGGACTCAGTGCCGTGCAGCCGGTACCAGTCAGCGCCGTGTCTCACAATCAGCGGCACGTTGGCGTAGGTCTCGGTGTTATTGACGTTCGAGGGCTCCGCAAACACCCCCTTCTGCGCCGGGAATGGCGGCCGAATCTTGGGCATCCCGCGCAATCCCTCGACCGAGGCGATCAGTCCCGTTTCCTCACCGCACACGTATGAGCCCGCGCCGCGCGTGATCTCCAGGTCAAAGTTGAAGCCCGAACCAAAGATGTTCTGGCCCAACACTCCGCGCTCGCGCGCCTGCGCCAGGGCCAGTTCCATCCGCTCGATCGAGAGCGGGTACTCGTCGCGGATATAGATGAAGCCGTAGTCCGAGCCGGTCGCCCGGCCGGCGATCGCCATGCCTTCGATCACGAGGTGCGGGTCCGATTCCATCAACACCCGGTTGACGAACGCGCCCGGGTCGCCCTCGTCCGCGTTGCAGACCAGGTACTTGGTCTGACTCTGTGCGCCCAGCAGGAACTTCCACTTCTGTCCCGCCGGGAAGCCGCCGCCGCCGCGACCACCCACGCCGGCCGACAGGACCAGATCGCAGATCGCCATTGGCTCCATCGCAATCGCCCGGTCCAGCGCCTCATAGGCGCCGGCGGCAATTGCTTCATCAAGCGACTCCGGATCAATCACACCCATCGACTGCATCAGCCGCCGCTCCTGCGGCGCCCAGAAGGGATGATCAGTCAGCGACGGCACGCCCTGCATGCCAGGCACACCCTGCACGGGAGTCCGAGCGCCGATCAGCCACTGCGCCGCGTCCTCCGCCGGGTTCCCACCAAGCGCCGCAGCCAGAAACTCCCCGGCGTCCTCGGGTCGCACCGGTCCGTAGACCACCGCCCCGCCAGCACCACCGCCACCGCCCAATCCTGGACGCTCGACTTCGACCACCGGCTCCAGCCAGGACAGGCCCAGTGTGCCCACGCGCACCAGGTCGACATCGTGCTCGGCCGCCAAGGGCTCCAGCGCCTCCCAGAGCCGGTCGGCCTCGGCGGCAATCGACGAGGTCGACAGATCGACCCGGACCAGCGGTCGCGAGGGTGAGCGTCGCGGCGCCGTACTGAGCTCCGCCGCTTCCCGAATCTCGTCATAGGCGCTGCTCATCACACCGTCCCATCATTCGCAGAATCATGCGCGCCGCTGGCGTCTTCCGAGCCATACGTCGACTCAGCGTCGACAAACGTCGCCGGCGCAATCTTGATCGGACGCTCGGGCCAGGTCACGGGGTCATCGCCCGCCTTCAGCCCGCGCGCCAGCTTGACCGTGTCAACCATCGACAAGGGACCCACCACGCGCCCGTTGACCCAGACCATCGGCGCTTTCTCACACGTACCGTTGCACTGACCCAGCCACAACCCCAGCTCGTCATCGTCCGTGTTCTCGCCCATGTGGCAGCCGAACTCAGCCTCGAATATGCGACGCACCCGGTCCCCACCGACGACCCGGCAGGATGGACCCGAACACCACGTCACCAGCGTCTTCGGCGGCGGCGAGTGCCGGAACTCGGCGTAGAAGGTCGCCGGACCGTAGACCTGCGCCTCCGAGACGAGCAAATGACGAGCGATCAGACGGATCGCATCACGCGAAATCCAGCCCAACTCTTCCTGCGCCAGGTGCAGCGCGCGCAGCATCTCGCCCTGATGTCGGGGCAACTGTTGCAGCAGTCCGGCGAACCGTTCCATCCCAACCCCCGTCTCTCAGACGCACTCACTGCATGCTATCCGCGCCCCAGAAACCGAACAAGCCAATGTTGCCCATACGCAACCCCTCGCCGAGGCCATGCATCGTTCCTCTTCTCCCGCCTTGCAAGACCGATGCAAAACCCCTCAACCGCCCCCGCCTCCGAGCGAGGGCCTGCTCCTTCCCTGGCTTCTTACCGGCGGCCATGTTTGTCGCCTGCATCTGTTCAACCGGGTCCGATCCGAGCAGCCTGGGCTTTGCCAAAGCGGGTCTCCGCTCGAGGGCGTGGACGGGAAACTGAGTTGTTCAAAGGTCTCCTAGCGGGGGAGATGCCGAAGGCAGAGGGGGGCGTCGCTATGCCTATCTGATCAGCGGAGGCCACACACTCTCTGTCAAGCCGTGACCGCTATCAGCCCGTTAGGAGGGCGAAAGGAGATCCGGGGCCGTTACGACGGTATCGAGCCAGAGAAAGCCACCGACTTCGCTCACCCGTTGAAATGCAGCCGCAACCCCGGTCGCGGCCACCGACACGAGATCAACCGACCCGTCGTCGACAGTGTGATGTACGCCGTGCGCATGTCCGCGCCGCCGAAGCAGATGTTGGTCGTCAATGGATCGTCCCCCACCGCGACATGCTCGACATCGCCCGTGTCCGGATCGATCACCGTCACCCCGCCCGGTCCGATCGTCGCCACGCAGACGTGGCCCGACTCCTCCACCGCCAGTGAATCAAAGAGCGTGTAGCCGCCCGCGTTGGCGATAAACGAGTTGAAGCCCGCCGCCGCGTTGTCGGCCGCCAGTACGCCCGGCTCGGCGATCTCCCAGCCGAACAACCGGCCCGTCGGCGTCTCGGCGATGTACACATGGGTGTCGTCGGGCGCCAGCCCGACGCCGTTGGCGCCGCCGGGGATCGGAAAAACGGCGCGCGATATCTGGCTGCCGTCGGTCGTCGCGTAGTAGAGCGCGCCCATGTCGCGGTCGTACTCGCGATTCTTGCCCAGGTCCGAGAACCAGAACCCACCTGCCTGGTCAAAGACGATGTCGTTGGGCCCCTTCAGCGGAATCCCGTCGCACTCCGTGTATACCGTCTCCACCGCGCCGGTCTCGATATTCACGCGCTGGATCGATCCCGTCGTGTAGTCCTTAGCCTGTCCGGCCGGCAACAGTCGCCCACCGGCACGGTTCCACTCGAAGCCGCCGTTGTTCGTGATCCAGACGTGTCCGTCCGGCCCCAGCGCCGCTCCATTCGGACCGCCGCCGGTCTCGGCCACGACCGAGACCGCGCCATCCGGGGTCACTCGCGACAGCGTCTGTCGCGCAATCTCGACCAGCAAGATCGATCCGTCATCCATCGCAATCGGTCCCTCGGGAAACTCCAGTCCCGAAGCCAGCTCAACAGACTCCATGTCGATCACCTCCATGTCAACAACCTTCCCTCAACGCTGCGCTCAGCGTCACTGGTTCGCCGCTTCCGGCGTCTGCAGATAATACGTCCGACGATCCCGAGGACCGATGATGTGATCAATCCGCAGCGCCAGTTGCGCTTCGTGCGGCATCCGCAGCACCACCTGTGGATTCGACCGCAACAACGGTTCCAGCGCGCCCTGCGGTTCGACCGCACTGACCTCCACCGCATACGTGTCCGCCGGCAGCGATGCCGGACGCGGCTTGACCATCGCCCGCGCCAGCAGCGCGCCCGACGGCGTCAGGATCGAACAGGCCACCGCCGTCACGGACGCGGCCGACGCCGGCTCCACAACGTGGGCCGGGTCTCGGTTCAGTACCAGGGAAGACGCCGCCACCGGCGACGCCACAGACGTCGTAACCATCAAACCCTCGCTCCAGGAGACCCGCCCGTCCAACCGCCACTACTGCTTTAGCAAGTCACTCCCCGTTCCGTCAAGTAGAACACAAGTCCTGTCAAGCCAAAGCTCCATTCCGTCATCGCCGCGCTGGTCGCGCGTATGGCGAAACGGGGCGAAACGGTTGGTGCAGTGCCGAGTGCGATCAAGCGCTCGCCTGACAAAGGAAGCTGCCTGAGACCAGGTTGATCCCGCAGGTTTCAGCGGCAGCGGATCAACCGCCATTGCCTTGTATCCTGCCTGCCAGACACTCTGACTCCAGGAAAGGACCCAAACTCATGGGTGATCGACTCGAAGGCCGCGTCGCAATTGTGACCGGCGCCGGACGTGGGATCGGACGCGGACATGCCCTGCTGCTCGCCTCCGAGGGCGCAAAAGTCGTCGTCAACGACTACGGCGGCTCCCAGGGCGGCGAACTCGACGGCGAAGCGACGCCGGCCGATGAGGTCGTCAACGAGATCAAGGCCGCCGGCTGCGACGCCGTCGCCAACTACGATTCCGTCTCCGACATGGCTGCCGGCGAGCGCATGGTTCAGCAGGCGCTCGACAACTTTGGCGGACTCGACATTCTGATCAACAACGCCGGCATCCTGCGCGACCGGATGGTCTTCAATATGACCGAGGAAGAGTGGGACGTCGTCGTCGCCGTTCACCTTAAGGGTCACTTCACCGTCACCAAGTACGCCTCGCAGGTCTTCCGCCAGCAGCGCTCAGGACGGATCGTCAATACCTCGTCCGAGTCCGGACTGGGCAACATGGGCCAGGCAAACTACGCCGCCGCCAAGGAAGGCATCGTCGGTCTGACTCGCACGCTGGCCCGCGATCTCGGCCGCTACAGCGTCACCGCAAACGCCATCCGTCCGCGCGCGGGCACCCGACTCACCCTGACCGAGGAACTCGCCGAGGCCCAGCGACGCGCGCGCGAGGCTGGGCTGGCCGCCGGCGACGCCGGAGACATCAGCTTCGGCGCCGACCGCGAGGCGATGATGGCGCCCGAGAACGTCTCGCCCTTCACCGTCTGGCTTTGCACCGACGCCGCCGCCAACATCAACGGCCGCGACTTCCTCGTCTGGGGCAACGAAGTCGGCATGTACAACCTGCCGGTCGTCGAGGCCGCCGTCTACGCCTCAGGCGCCAGCTTCAGCCTGGACGAACTCGACCGAGTCGCCGCCCAGTCCTACCTCGGCTCCCAGAAAAACCCCTGGCCTGGACAGGCCCCGCGCTAACTGGCCTGGACAGGCCCCGCGCTAACCGGCCTGGCCAGGCCCCGCGCTAACCGGCCTGGCCAGGCCCCACGCTAACTGGCCCGGCTCGACACCTCCCCTTCCTCTTTCCTCCCCCCTTCCGGGGGGAGGTGCCGAAGGCGGAGGGGGCTCCCTGTTGGGTACCACTCACGGCGCCGATCAGAGTCCCACTCACAGCACCGCCCGAAAGGACAACCACCAATGGCTATTCTCGCCCACGACACCATTGAATTCGCCGCCAACGGAGGCACCGCCTCCGGCTACCTGGCCAAGCCTGTCGACGGCGGTCCCTACCCGGGCGTCGTCGTGATCCAGGAGTGGTGGGGACTTAACCCCAACATCTGCGACATCGCCAATCGCATCGCCGCCGAGGGTTATGTCGCGCTCGCGCCCGACCTCTTCCATGGCGCCGTCACCGCCGAGCCCGACGAGGCGCAGAAGCTGATGATGTCACTGCAGGAGCCCAACGCCCTCGTCGACATGTCCGGCGCAGTGGCCGCCCTGCAGGCACGAGACGACGTTCGCGCCGACCGCATCGGCGTCACCGGATTCTGTCTCGGCGGCGGCATGTCGCTGCTGCTCGCGATGAACAACCCCGCCGTCACCGCCGCGGCGCCGTTTTATGGCGTCCCTGGCGCTGGTATGGACAATGCCGAAAACATCCAGGGTGCCGTGATGGGCTTCTACGCCGGTCACGACGACTGGATCACCGGTGAGGTGGTCGAGGGCATTCAGTCCGCGCTCAACGACGCCAACGTCCGCAACGAGATCCACATGTACCCCGACTCGCACCACGGTTTCTTCAACGACACCAGCCCCGACGTGCACGATCCCACAGCCGCCGCCGACGCCTGGGACAAACTCAAGGCCTTCTTCGCCGCCGAACTCCAGGGCTAGTAGCAGGTCTAGTAACAGGCGCGGGCGCAGGCTCCGTCATACCCGCGCTTGTCGCGGGTATCTCGCTGCGTCTACCAACGGCGTTGATTCCCTGCGCAGCGAGATTGCCGCGTCGGAACACGGCAATCACGAGCGTCGAACGAGTTGAACGAAAAGCGCCCCCTACATCAAGGGGGCGCTCACTCTGTTCCTGCGCAGTCGAACGCTAGAGCTCCAGCATCCCCGTCTCGCCGTGCTCGTCTTCGTTCTCCAGCTCTTTGTCCGCGCCCAGACCCACACCGATATACACAAACCCACCAGCCGCCAGACCGAGGAACAGGCCAGCCCCAACGATGATCCAGATCAGCCACGCATCGAAGCCGCCATCGGCCGATGACAGGTGCTGATTGCCCGCGCCCAGGTTGATCAGGATCGCATGCACCACGATCGCGATCACGTTGCCGACAATCAAGCCAGGCAGCAGCAATGCCATCTGGATTGGAATCGGAGCGTCCTTGAGCCACTGAGGCAACATGAAGGAAGGAACCAGAGACGGCATCGCAACAACCCTTTTCTCGTCACTCATCCCATGTCCACCCATTATCGCCCGAGTTGCCGCTTTCGTCTAGTTACCTGATCAAATTCATACTGGGCAATGCCCCGATAGCGAATTCGCGGATACGATAACGCGTATGTCAACGAGACCCCAACGCCACTGGTCCGCCCTTCGGCGCAATCGCCTCTCTCGACGCTCCCTGCTCGCCGCGTCCTCGCGCGCTGGCGTCGGTGCCGCCGCGCTCGCCCTGGTCGGTTGCTCAGGCGACGAAGAACCTGCTCAGCAAAACCTCGAACCTGACCAACAGACCCAGCAACAAGCCGAGCAACCGGACGCGCCGCCCGAGCCGCAGCAGTCGGGCCAGCAGTCCCAACAGTCGGGTCAGCAATCCCAGCAGTCAACGCAACAAGAATCGCGGCCACAGCCCAGCGGACCGACCCGAGGCGGGATCATCCGCACCTGGTTGGCAGTCGAACGACACGACCGCTGGGATCCGCATCGCTCCCGCTATCGCTACACGCAGGCCGCTCACAGCCTGATGTACAACCGCCTGGTCCAGCCTTCCTCCGTCTCCTCAGGTGCACTTGACGCCGATCTCTGTGCGCTCCCCGAGATGCCAGACGAAACGACCTACGTCTTCACCGTCGATCCTGCCGCCGCCTTCTGGAATCTTGAACCGACCAACGGCCGCGCCGTCACCGCACAGGACATCGCCTGGAATATCCAGCGACAACAAGAAGCGCTCGATGCCTCCGGCGCGCCCGATCCCTACTTTTTCCGCCGCGCTGCCTACAACCGCACGGCATCCGTCGAGGCCTCCTCTGACACTTCTGCCACACTTACAACCGCCGAGCCCGATGCCACCTATCTGTCCAGCGTGCACGCCTCGCCCTTTGCCTGGATCACCAGTCCCGAGGCAGCCGAACTCAACGCCGACGACTGGCGCGATGATCCCAGCGACATCATGCGCAACAACGGGACCGGCCCCTACACTCCG
This sequence comes from Dehalococcoidia bacterium, assembly GCA_964291515.2. Lineage (GTDB taxonomy): Bacteria > Chloroflexota > Dehalococcoidia > Bin125 > Bin125 > Bin125. The sequence continues at coordinate 936,819 of OZ219805.1, read as the reverse complement.
CGCCTCTACAACGGCTTTGAAATCACGCTCGCCCGCTCAGAGAACTGGTGGCGCGACGACTCCGCCTGGGCTGATGGCGTCACCTTCACATCAGGCGATACCAACAACATCGTCAGCCTCTACAACTCCGCAGCATTCGACACGGCCGCATTTCCCCTGACCAACGAAGCTGTCGAGACGCTGCGCGAGCAAAATCCCGACCATCCAACGTTCGAACAGCCCCTCGACGCCTCGGTCGAGTTGCTCGCGCCGCTCTCGGCGGATGGATTCGCGGCGCTCGGCGATCCCCGCATCGTGCGAGCCATCAGCCTCGCCGTCGACCGGGCGCAACTCGTCGAACGACTCTACGGAGGCCACGGCCGAGCCTCAGGACCGGTGCCCTGGTTCCTCGAGGGATGGAGCGTCAGCGAGCAGTTGCTCTCGACCTTCCCCGGCTACCGCAACGACCGTGAAGCCGACCTGACAGAAATCGCCGGCCTGCTCAACGCCTCCGGCGGCGCAGCCAACATCGGCGTGGTGCCGCTAGTTGTTGCCGACCTGTTCGAAGGATTCTTCGCCGGCGCCGGCGAAGCAGTTCGCTCCATGATCGCCGACGCCACCGGACTCGAAGTCGCTCTCGAAGACCGTCCCTTCGCAGAGGCCATCGACCAGCTCCGCAGCGGCGAACGCTTCTGCTTCCTCGGCTGGAGCGCCGTGCCTCAACAGGCTGACCCCACCGAGGTCTGGCTCAACACACTCCACTCGGGCGGCGCTCAGCACTGGAGCGCATCCGCAAATGCCGAGCTCGACGCCCTGCTCGACCAGATGAAAACCACGTTCAACCTCGGCGCGCGTCAAGACCTCAGCCATCAGGTGCAGCAAATGCTGCTCGACGGCAGCGCCGCCCAATGGCAGATCAAGCTCGTCAACGGCATCCAGCTCGGCATCCACCAGCCCTGGCTCAACCCGGACCCACGCCTCTTCGACTACGCCTGGTCCACCAACCGACTCAACAACACCTGGCTCAACAACAGTCACGAGCTCTACCCAACCGGCCGAGAACTCCCACCCCTCGAAGAAGAATCCGAAGACGGCGGCTAGTTGTTCCAGTCCCTGCTTCACGCGGGGACCCGCTCGGCTCCCCCAGTCCCTGCTTCACGCGGGGACCCGCTCGGCTCCGCTGGTCCGCCCGACCAGCCTCAAGCCCAACGTCGCTGGTGCTCCCGCTCAAACTCCAGAATCCGCCGATACACCCGCACCATCTCCCGATCCTTCGACAACGGCTCACGCGGCGGCTTGATCACCGCCCCACCCAGCGCATCCACGATCTCCCGGTGGTCGTCAATGATGAAGTCTGGCTCAATCTTGGTGAACAGGTGCAATCGCGACCGGTACTGGAAGATCGGTTTGCCCATGATCCCGGCCAATAGCGGCCAGAGGTCGTGCTTGTCCGCCACCTCACGTCGCGCGCCATAGCCCGACCACATGTAGACGTGATGCCCTCGCTCCTGCAGCCGTTCCAACACCTCGCGCGCATAGGGACGCAGATGCAGATTCCAGGAGACCAGGCACCCGTCCACGTCAAAGAAGATATTCAGAGGCCGCACGACCGTTAGCCTACCGCCAGATGTCCAACGCAGCATCCCAATCCCCGTCCCCGCCCCCGAGCGGGGACCAGCCCCCTCGGACAAGGTGCGCCCACCTGACAGAGGCCAACCCCGGCCCCCATTTCCAGATGAAGACCGGCCGAGAATGCTGGCGCTGCGCCCTCCGCAACCGAGCCATGCTGCGCCGCTCAATCATCACCAGCGCCATCGTCGGAACCATCCTCGTCGCCATTAACCAGGGAACCGTCATCATCGCAGGAGAAGCCACCAGCGAGCTAGCCTGGAAAATCCCCCTCACCTACTGCGTCCCCTTCCTCGTCGCATCATGGGGAGCCCTCGGCAACGCCTACGCAAGGGGTCAGAAGCAATAGGCTCACGCTCCCCTTTGCAGAGACTGATGCATAACCGCTCAACCGCCCCCGCCTCCGAGCGGTGGCCTGCTCCTTCCCTGGCTTCTTGCCGCCGGCCATATGCGTCGCTGGTATCTGGTCAACCGGGACCTATCCGAGCAGCCTGGGCTATGCCAAGACGGGTCCCCGCTCGGGGGCGGGGACGGGATACTGACTTATGCATCACTCTCTTGCAGGGGGAGCTGCCGAAGGCTGAGGGGGTCCCGCTCCCCATCAGCTGACCTTTGTAGCGCTGTCCGCTAATCAACACCCCACATGAACAGCCCTTAGTCGCGAATCCCTTGAGCCCGCAACCTCGCTACCAAGTCCTCCTGTGTCCCCGTCCCCTTCGTCGAGTTGCAGGCCCCGCACAGCAACTGCAGGTTGCTGATGTGATCTGTCCCTCCACGAGACCGCGGCACAACGTGGTCAATCGTCATGTTGCGGAACTGGAACCAGGTCAGGCAGCCATTACAGCGACCCTCCTGCGATCCGTACAGCAGGTGCCGATTAGAGGGCGAACCATATGCAGGAAGATCACCGAGGTCCGTCCTCTGCGGCACATCCGTCCGGCGCACACCGCTATAGAAGAGACCCAACTCGTTCTGAAGACGGACCCGTACCAACTCAGCAGCCTTGTCCGAGATGTCAATGCCAATCCATTGCCGTTGCAACTTCTCGGCCGCAACGCATGCGGTCGCGCAGCCGCAGAACGGGTCAAGCACGACATCGCCTTCCTGGGACGATGTCGAGATAATCCTCTCCAACAACGCGAGTGGCTTCTGAGTGGGATATCCAGTCCGCTCTCGAGACCGCGCCTGCACGGGCGAGATATCGTCCCAGATGCTGTCAACGGCGATTCCCGGTTGTTCGTCCAGATACCGCTTGTATCGAGGCACCCGACCAGGGAATTTCTGTACAACACGGCCGTCGGCGAGTGCCTGCTCCATGCGCTCTTGTGTCCAGCGCCAAACCCTGTTGACGCCAAGGAATTCGTAGGTCAAATTTGGCCGGTTCTTGTTCGGGTTGACGAGATTATCGAGTGCATATCGACGCCCGGTGCCTTCCTCTATCTCTCGATAGTTGCGATCGATGTACGCCTGGTCATGAGGTCTGAACTGAGCGTTGTATGCATGATTCGGCCCTAACGCATAGCGCAGCAGTAGATCGTGATTCGTCGGCATGTTTCGAGTCGCCAGCCCCTTGGCGTTGTGCCGTCTCCACACGACCTCATTGCGAAAGTTCTCAGCGCCAAAGATCGCGTCCATCGTGACCTTCAGGTAATGCGCTGCAGTGCGATCACAATGCAGATAGATGCTGCCGTTGGGCTTCAATAGGCGTTTCATCTCCATCAGCCGCACCGACATCATGATCAGATAGGCCTTCATCGGCCTACCATGCGACATGCCGGCGGTCTCGATCACGCTGGCAAGCGCCGGCTCATGTTCCGCCACTTCCCCGTGCCATGCGACATCAAGGTCGTCTAGCGTCCACGTGTCTTTGAAGGCAGCGCCAGCCGCCTCCGACCCAATCGGCGCAGCGTAGTCGCGGTTAGAATTGAACGGCGGATCGAGATAGATCAGGTCAACCGACGCAGAGTTCATCCCCCGCATCACCTCGATGTTGTCACCGGTCCAGAGCGTCTGGTTGGCCCAATTTGCCGTCACCGTTCGATCCTACCGCGGCAGGCCCAGACCCCGAGTTGCGATGATGTTCCTCATGATCTCCGATGTCCCGGCTGCGATCGTCAGCGGCACCGAGTTCAGATACTCGTCCGGCAGCCGACCGTGCAGCGGCGCGTGTTCCTGCTCGCCCGAGAGCCCGCCGGCCAGGCCGAACATGTTGATCATTCCCGCCAGGCGCTGATTGATCATCGTCCCGTAGAGCTTTGACATCGATGCCTCGTGATTCGGCACCAGACCCTGCGACTGCATCCACGCGACTCGATACGCCAGCCAGCGACCGACCGTGAATTCGATGTTCAGGTCGGCCAGCTTGTGCCGGATTCGCGGATCCTCGTCCGGGCGATGTCCGTCCGGACCCGGCACGCTGGCCAGATCGGTCAGCTCGCCCAACAGGCGCACGCCCGAGACCACGCGCGAGATCCCCGATCGCTCGAAGTCGAGCGTCGTCGTCGCCACGTACCAGCCCCGATTCTCCTCGCCGACCATGTTCGAGGCCGGCACCCGCACATCCTCGAAGAACACCTCGTTGAAGTGATGCCGATTGGCCATGTTGACCAGCGGACGCACTGTGATCCCGGGCGTCTTCATGTCAAGCAGGAAGAACGAGATCCCGCGATGCTTGGGCGCATCCGGCTCGGTCCGCGCCAGCATGAAGATGTAATCCGCGTGCTGCGCGCCCGAAGTCCAGATCTTCTGTCCGTTGATGATGTAGTCGTCGCCGTCGCGCTGCGCCCGAGTCTGCAGCGAGGCCAGGTCCGAACCCGATCCCGGCTCCGAGAATCCCTGACACCACTGGATGTCGGCCGACCGAATCCGAGGCAGGAAGAATTCCTTCTGCTCGTCCGATCCGTACATGATCACCGTCGGACCGACGCGGTCGACGCCCTGGTTGTAGACCGGCGCTCGATGATGCGCCATCGTCTCGTTGAACATCGCCTGCCGCACCGGTCCCGCGCCCGCGCCGCCATGCTCGACCGGCCAGCCCAGCGTCAGCCAGCCGCGATCGGCCAACGCCTTGTGGAAGCCGCGGGTAAACTCCCAGCGCTCCCGATTCGCCGCCCCATCCTCCGCCGGCCCTTCCGACAAATCCGCCCAGCCCGGAGGCAACTGCTCACCCAGGAAGTCCAGCACCTCATCGCGAAACGCCACGTCCTCAGTCGAGAATTTGAAATCCATGTCTGCGCGCTCCTACCAGCCAATTGCATCGTGGCTTCAGATTAACAGAGCCTAAGACCTGCCCCTATAGGGATCTGCCCAGAAGGGCGGAGGGGCTCGGCCGTAGCGCCATTACAATCGCAACCATGCCCAACTCCCCACAGACAGGCCCGCTCGCCAACGTCCGAGTCATCGACCTCACCGACGACCGAGCCATCTACGCCGGCAAGCTCCTCGGAGACCTCGGCGCCGAAGTCATCCGAGTCGAACCTCCCAACGGCGATCCCCTCAGACAACGAGGACCCTTCCACGACAACGGCGCCTCCCTCTGGCACGCCTACTTCGCCAGTTCTCGAACGTTTGCTAGCCACGACTCAACGGCGATTGAGCAGCTTGCCGCATCAGCCGACATCATCCTCGACTGTGAGCGCCTCCCCGATCCCGAGTCGCTCTTAGAGGCCAACCCCAGACTCGTCATCGTCGATGTCACCTCCTTCGGACGCTCCGGCCCGTGGAGCAGGTACCAGTCCCCAGGACTCGTGGCTGAAGCGTTGGCCGGCGTCGCCGCCACATCAGGCGACAAGGACACGCCGCCGCTCAAACTCTTCGGCGACCAGTACGCCTTTGTCGGAGGCGCCTACGCCGCAATCGGAGCGCTGTCCGCTCTCAACCACGCCCGCGAGACGGGTCGGGGACAGATCGTCCGGCTGAGCACCCACGAGGCGCTCTGCACCGTCCTCGAGCACGTCCTGATGTGGGCCTGGTACCACGAACATCTGCCCTTCGCCGAAGGACCGGTCTTGCCCCGCCAGGGCTCCCTGCATTGGTCCAGCGCCTACGTCGTGATGCAGGCGATCGGCGGCTCGATCATGATCACGCCGACACCCGACTTCCAACGCCAGGTCGCCTGGCTGATCGAAGAAGGCGTCGGCATGGAGCTGCTCGATGAGCGCTTCACCGACCCGGCCAATCTCGCCGAAATGGTCGAGCTGACCATGAACACCCTCCGAGACTGGGTCGCCAACAAGGAAGTCGAGCCGTTCTTCCACGAAGCCCAGGACCGCCACCACCCCTACGGCTGGGTCATGACCACACCAGAGGTCGCCAGTAACCCACAGCTCGAAGCCAGGGACTGGTGGTCCGATTACCCCGTCGGCGACACCACAGTCAACGGACCTGGAGCCCCGTACCACTTTTCGGACACCCCTTGGCAAATCGGCTCGTCCATTTTCTCCCCACGCCCTGCGGTGGGAGATGTCGCGGAGCGACAGAGGGGGGCTCCCAGCCGCGCAGAAGCTACCTCCGCCCCTTCCAGCCCAACCACCGGACCACTCGAAGGCATCCGCATCCTCGACTTCACCCACGTCCTCGCCGGACCCTTCGCCACCCGCGTCCTCGCCGACATGGGCGCCGACGTGGTCAAGATCATGAGCTCCACCCGCGCCGGACTCGCCGGTGGCACCGACCACCCGTATCACACCATGTGGAACCGCAACAAACGAGTCCTCCAGCTTGACCTCAGCCGCCCAGAAGCGCGCGACATCGCCAGACAACTGGCGCTCAAAGCCGACATCGTGATCGACAACTTCTCCGTCGGCGTGCTTGACCGCTGGAATCTCGGCTACGACGCCGTCAGCCCCGATAACCCCGGCGTCATCTACATCGGCATGTCCGGCATGGGCATCTCCGGACCCTGGGCCTCCTACGTCACCTACGCGCCCACAGTCCACGCGCTCGCCGGCCTCACATATCTCACCGGCGTGCCGGGACGCAACGATATCGGCATCGGCTTCAGCTACAACGATCACATGGCCGGATTACACGGTGCCGTGGCCGTGCTTGCCGCCATCGAAGGCCGACGCCTGACCGGCAGGGGCCAACGTATCGATATGAGTCAGTTCGAGGTCGGCGTCAACTTCGGCGGTCCGGCCCTGCTCGATTGGTTCGCCAACGGCGTCGCCGCCGAACCGGTAGGCAACGATTCACCCTGGGAAGACTGGACCCCGCACGCCATCTATCCCTGCGCAGGCGACGGTGCAGGCGACGATCAGTGGTGCGCCATCGCCGTCATCACCGACGAGCAATGGCAGTCGTTATGTCATTTGATGGACGCCACAGACTGGCTCAACGACCCAAAGCTGGCAACGGCGAAGGGTCGCAAGGCGCGTCAGGAATCCATCGACGCCCGAATCGCCAACTGGACCAGCAGCCAGGACCGCTACGAGCTGATGGATCGCTGCCAGCAGGCCGGCGTCCCCGCCGGAGTCGTCCAGACCGGACTCGACCTCACACAGCATGACCCACAACTCGCCCACACCAACATGTTCTTCAACTTCAATGACCCACATCCCGACCTCGGCCCGCTCAAAGGAGACCGCCTCCCCCTCCAGTTCGAGCAAACCCCCGCAACCGTCTACAACCGCTCCGAGGTCTACGGAGAGTCCAACCAAAGCGTGGCCCAAGATTGGCTCGGCATCTCATCCGACGAAGTCCGGCGCCTCGAGTCCGAAGGCGTCATGGAGTGATTGCCTACTATTCACCCATACTTGGACACATGAGCTCTGGGTCTTCTCGACAATCGTCGTAATCGCTATCCGAGGGAGCTACAGGATCACCGGCTTCCAGCATCGATCCATCGTCTGCTTCCATCGCGCCCGGAGGATCGATTCTTATTGTCTGGATCGGTTCTGATGGTGGGTGATCGCTCATACCGAGATCGACACACCCTTCGTAGAACCACCACTGTGCGACCATCTGATCGCAGTCAGCTTGCAGAGTTGCCCGGCAGTAGGGATCGATCGGCTCACCTTCGTCGAGAACCCAGTTCCAGCATTGCTCGATCCAGGTGCCGTACGGCATGTAGTCGGCCGGTACTAACTCGACGAAACCATGTTCGGCGCACACGGGCTCGAGTCGGTAACGGTCGCAATGGTCCTGTAGAATCTCACGGCAGTGTGGATCGATTGACATTCCCACGTCCTGTACCCAGAAAACGCACTGCTCGCCGGGAGTGCCGTCCGGGTAGTAGTCAGCCGGCACCGGCGGCCCCCGGAGGCCTTGATCTCTACACACCTGCTGATGTCGATTGTCATCGCAACTGTCTTGCAGAATGTCGCGGCAATGAGGATCGATTGGCAAGTCCAGCGTTTGCACCCAATTGACACACTGCTGTACAGGAGTTCCACTCGGAAGGTAGTCAGCCGGCACCGGCGGCCCCTTGAGGCCTTGATCTCTGCATACCTGCTGATGTCGATTGTCATCGCAACTGTCTTGCAAAATATCACGGCAATGAGGATCGATAGGCAGGTCCAGGGTTTGAACCCAGTTGACACACTGCTGTACAGGAGTTCCACTCGGAAGGTAGTCAGCCGGCACCAGCTCTACGTACCCGAGCTCTGAACAGAAGCCCTGGAGACGATCACGCTCGCAACTCTCCTGAAAGAGTGCGTCACAGACGGTCCCCATGTCTCTGCCCAAGTTGACGACTCGGTTTTCGCAGTAGGCCACAGCCGAGAAGAAATCGTCCTCATTTGCCTGGAGCGCAGAAGGCAGCGGCTCAAGGTAGCCCTTTTGGATGCACCAACCATCTCCCGGCTTTTTCTCGCAGTACTGGAATATGATCGGGTCACACTCTTCATGTACTTTCACGCCAAATGGATAACCGTCCGCCAAGCACTGGCGCAGGAGCTCTAACAGCTTCCGCTCCGCCTCTGCTTTTGCGATCTCTTCGGCTGTCGGACCATCCTCGGTCGGGGCCTGTTGCGCCCGCCGCTCAGCTTCTGCCTTGGAGGCGATGAGCTGCCGGCACCAGGTGTTCTCCTGGTGCGACTCGCAGTATTCCGCGAGGACCTCTTCGCACTGTCCGGAGACCATGGCCTCTGCGCCTTCTGCGATCTGACCGACGCACGAATTGACTGTCTCGCTGGGTATGGGACCCGGCTCGTACGGAACTTGCCCAAGCGTCCCGGCCTCGCTCATCGTCTCGATGAACTCGCGATAGTGCACGGTGAACACGGTCTCTGACGCATACAGCCAGCGATGGTGATCCACACTCTCCGGCCAGAATCGCTTGCTGGGATAAATCCGTTCGCTGTAACCACCGTTGTCCTCGCTGGTTTCCCACTCTGGTAGCTCGTATTGCAGGCCAAACTCGATCTGATCGCGAGTCGGGTGGATGCGCGCCACGATCCGCACTTGAGCTACCTCATCCTCGCCATTGTGCGCGGCCGAGGGTTGAGAGATTTGTATCGGCGAAGCCTTGAGCCAGCGATGATGATCCAATTGTCGAGGGAAGAATCGTTCCGGCCCCGTCAACCGTTCGCCTGGGTTCCCCTCCCGATCGAGCAATCGCAAGCCGAACTCCACCCGACCATCCGGATTCAGCCGTGCCGCAATCTGAACGGTGAAGTCAGCCGACGTCTGAGCCTCCACGGTCGGCGGCTTCAGTGCCACTCCCACACCAACCAAGAGCAAGCACAGCAACACACCCAACCCGACACGATTACGAGTAACCATCCGATGCCACCCTCTCCCCACCCTGCTCGCAATGCTAACGACCTGGGAAAGGCGGCATGTTACCCGACCATTACCACACCTATCGTCCAACGTTTGGCCGATTCGGTCGGACTAAGGCCAGTTCACATTGGTGTACGGCGCCAAGAAGCAGCCCGTCATTGTCCCGCTTGCCGAGGCAATCTCGCCGTGTTGGGCACAGTCGTGGCTGCTGATGTCGGCGAGATACCCGCGACAAGCGCGGGTATGACGGAGTATGCGGGGGCGGTTCAGTCCAGGAGTTCCCGTCATACCCGCGCTCCGCCGCGGGTATCTCGCTGCATTCAGCGCAACTGTGTGTGCAACACTCGACGAGATTGCCCCCCATCAAGTGCGGGGCAGGCCGCGACAAGCGCGGCAATGACGGAGTTCTGACTATGCAGATGGCCTATGTGAACACGCCCTGGCCGCGCGCGCTATTCGCAGCCTGCGCCGCACTTGATGCGGCGAAAAGGCAGGGCATGAAGGTCGTCTCCCTACCGATGCACCGAGTAGTCGATCTCCTTCGACGTGATCACCTCGATCAACGCCGCCTGACCGTTCTCGGTTGCCTCGATTCCTCGCTTGAATGCGGCATTCAGGTCCTCGGGCGACTCCACGCGCTCGCCGTATCCGCCGAACGCCTTCGCCATGTCGGCGTAGTGACCGGAGATGTCCGTGGCCCGGTACTTCTCCGTCGCCGTCTGCATGATCGGCAGTTCGATCGCCATCGAGAAGTTGTTCAGCAGCACGCTCAGAATCGGAATGTTCTCGCGCACGGCCGTCTCGAAGTCCATGCCGGTCATGCCGATCGCGGCGTCGCCCCAGACGTTGAGGCAGGTTTTCTCCGGCGCGGAGACTTTGGCGCCCATCGCATACCCGAGCCCGGTGCCGAGCTGCGTCGTCTTGCCCCAGCCGATGTAGCTGAGCGGCGTCGTCGAGTTCCAGAACGGCGACATCTGGTCACGCGGCGATCCCGCGTCATGCGTCGCCACCACGTTGTCGATCCCGACCGTCTCGTCCAGCGTCGCGTGCAGATCCTTGAGCGCCCGGTACGGGTTTATCGGTGCATCGTTCGAGTCGCTCTTGTGCGACCACTGGGCGCGCCAGTCGCCGTTGATCTGCGCAATCCTGGCCGCAATCGCGTCAGCACGGCCTCGAGGCCCGGCGATCAGTTCGCGCGCCTCGGCAATGATTGCGTCCAACACCAGCGCCGCGTCGCCGACCACGCCTTCCGAGATCTCGACCTCGTTGTTGAAGTCCTCAGGGTCGAGCGTCGCGTGGATGTAGTACGGGCCCTTCGGCATCTGCAGGCCGAAGCCCGTCTTTGCGAACGAGCAGCCAATCCCGAACACCACGTCAGCATCCTGCAGGAACTCATGCACGGCGCGAGGGAAGGCGCGGCCACCTGAACCCAACGACAGCGGATGCGTCTCGGGGAACGCGCTCTTGCCCTGCAGCGACGTCGTCACCGGCGCCTCAAGCAGTTCGGCCAGCTCCCTCAGTTGGTCCCAGGCCTTGGCGTAGTGAACGCCCTGGCCGGCGTAGATCACCGGTCGCTCAGCGTTGACCAACGACTGCGCCGCCTTGCGCGCATCTGCCGGATCCGGACCGGTGCGATGCGCCGGCGTCGGCGTGTAGTTGATCGGCTCTTCGATGTCCGCACCCCAGATGTCGCCGGGAATCTCCAGCACCACCGGTCGCTGCCGACCATTCTTGGCGTGCGTGAATGCGCGACGCATCGCGTTGGACAGATCGGTGGGGTCAGTCAGTTGCTCGGTCCACTTGCTCACGTGCTGGAAGTTGACCAGCCCGGAGAAGTTCGGCGCGACATTCGTCTGCGACCGCGCGTAACCGCCCGGAATCGCGACCAGCGGCGCCGACTCGCTCCAGGCCTGAGCCAGACCGCCAAACGAGTTCTCTGAACCGGGACCGTTCTGCGTCAGATACACAGCAATTTGGTCGCCCGAGTTCATCCGCGCAAACGCATCGGCAATGTGAATCGCCGTTCGCTCCTGCCGCACCACAATCGTGCGGATATCGGCCTGGGCCGCCGCCTCAAAGATCGGATTGACGGGATAGCCGACAACAAACTCGACCCCTTCCCGCTTCAACATCTCAGCAATCGCGTTGGCAGTCTTCATTTGTCAGTTCCTTCGTTTCCTTTGCTCCCCCTCTGGGGGAGCTGCCGCGTAGCGGCTGAGGGGGCTTCCCCTCCTCCGTCGCCGGTGACTAATCGGAGTGTACGGGAGGCTTTCGACCCGTCCACGGCTGAGCAGCTTCTAGCTGAGCACCCAGTCGATACAGCGTCGCCTCATCCGCGTAGGGTGCGACGAACTGCGTCCCCACAGGCAGTCCCGCGTCATTCCAGTACAGCGGAACCGAGGCCGCCGGATTGCCCGACGCATTGAACAGCGACGTGAACCCAACCGTGCGCTGCACATCCTGGCCTTGCTCGAACAGGTCATCGCGATCCAGCGACAACCGGCCCAGTTCCAGCGGCGGAACAGCCATTGTCGGCGTCAGCATCACGTCGTACCCAGGACTATCGATCCCGGCGAACCAGCGCCCCACGTAACGACCAATCGCGTGAACGGCTCGCGTCGCCGCGATGTACGCCGTCGCCGTCGGCATCTCGCCCGAGATCATCCGCCAGGTCAGTGGCTCCATGTCTTCCGGATTCGGAGTCCTGCCCAGTTCCTCGGCCTTCTGATCGAACGCCAACTTGGTCGACGGACGCACGATGTCAAAGAGCGGGTTACGGACCTCTTCGGGGATATCCAGGGCCGCATCCTCGACCTCATGCCCCAACGAGCGCAGCAATGCGGCAGAGTGCTCAGTCGCCGCGATGCAGTCCGGATCAACCTCTGAGTCGTTGAACGGCTTCATGATCACGCCGACGCGCAACTTGCCGGGATCGCGTCCGACTTCCTCAGACCAGGGACGCTCCGGCGGCGGAGCAAAGTAGGGAGCCCCAACATCGGGGCCCGCCGTCGCATCGAGCAACACTGCCGAGTCACGCACCGTGCGCGAGACCACATGCACGCCCGACATACCGGCCCAGCCTTCGCCAACGTCAGGTCCGGCCGGCGTCCGCGCTCGCGTCGGTTTGAGGCCGAACAGTCCACAGCACGTCGCCGGGATCCGGATCGATCCGCCGCCGTCCGAGGCATTCGCAGCCGGTATGATTCCCGTCGCCACCGCTGCAGCCGCGCCGCCCGACGATCCACCTGCCGTGTGCTCCAGATTCCAGGGATTCCGTGTCTTCCCGTGCAGTTGCGACTCGGTCGTGGACGTGATCCCCATCTCCGGTGATGTCGTCCGCCCGAAAATCGACAGCCCGGCCGCCTTGTAGCGAATCACCATCTCCGAGTCGTGATCGGGCACGGTATCGGCAAAGATCTTGGAACCGCTCGATATCGGCTGTCCTGCGTACAGCGTGCCCAAATCCTTGAGCAGGAATGGCACGCCATGCAGCGGACCCTCTGGCAACCCGCGCAGCGCATTCTCTCGGGCATGGTCGTACCACGGATACACAACCGCGTTGATCTGCGGATTGACGCGGTCGGCCCGTTCAATCGCCTCCTCCAGCAACTCGATCGCCGACACTTCCTTATCGGCCACCATTCGCGCCAGTTCGACGGCATCGAGATCGGAGTATCCCTGTATCGCCATGTGTATTGCCTCTCATGTCTTCTCATGCAATGTGCGGACGCTCCGCATAAGCTCCTACGCATGGTACGCATCGATGGTCGCCAACCCAACGAGTTACGTCCGCTCCTCTTCGAACTCGACGTGCAGAAGCACGCCGACGGCTCCTGCATCGTCGCATTGGGCGACACCCGAGTCCTCTGCGCTGTCACCGTCGAAGAGCGAGTGCCACGCTGGATGCGAGGCTCCGAACGCGGCTGGCTCACGGCCGAGTACAACATGCTGCCCGCCGCCACCAACACGCGCTCCAACCGCGAGCGAGTCCTCAACGCCGGCCGGACCAAGGAAATCCAGCGACTGATTGGACGCAGCCTCCGAGCCGCCGTCAACCTCGACGCCCTGGGTGAGCGAACCTTCAACATCGACTGCGACGTCCTCGATGCCGACGGAGGTACCCGAACCGCAGCGATCACCGGAGCCTTCGTCGCCGCTTCCCTGGCAATACAACGCCTCGAGTACGACGAATCGCCAATCATCGCCGCCGTCGCCGCCGTCAGCATCGGCATCAAGGACGGCCAGGTGCTCACCGACCTCAACTACGCCGAAGACTCAACCGCCGATGTCGACTGCAACATCGTCGGCCTCGCCGACGGAGGCCTCGTCGAAGTCCAGGGAACCGCCGAAGGCCAATCCTTCACCCAGGACCAACTCAACCAAATGGTCAGCGCCGCGAACCTGGCCCTGGAAGAGATGTTCAAGGCGCAACAAACAGCTCTCAAATGAAACAGAGCTCCCACGCGAGGGTGTCTCACAAGTCAGCATTCCCAGTCCCCGCTTCACGGAGGCCTTTGAATTATTCGTCATACCCGCGCTTGCCGCGGGTATCTCGTTGCATTAGGCGCCACAGTCTGTGCACAACTCGGCGAGATTGCCGCGACAAGCGCGGCAATGACGGCATTCTGACTAAGCAGATGGCTAATGTGAACGAGTCCTAGAAATAATCCGCGTACAACCCCAGGTGACTCCCACCGACCAACAGCACATGCGCCTCGCCAAATTCCTCATCCACCTGCTGACCAGGGAAATTGCTCATCACCCGAAATCCTCCGGGCGATGTCTCCGCGCCGTATTCGACGACATCCGCCCCAAGCTGCCCAACATCCGCCCATAGCGCCTCCTGCGATACCGGCTCCCGAGGCGCTGCCAGCAGCGCCATCTTTGGCAGCGACCGATGCGGCGCCGAAAACCCAACCGATACCGTCACCTGCCACAGATTCGACCTGCCCGCTTCTAACGTCGGCAGCGCGTCGTAGAAGATCGTCGATTCCGTCTCGTGGACAACTGTTGAGCCGTTCTTGGTCACAGCTTCCAACCACGGCTCACCCGTCGGCGCCCAGCGGGATGAATCCAGCTCCTTCGCTGCATGCACCTGCAAGTGAGCATGCGGCTGCGACTGTTCACCCATCGATCCAAAATTGCAAAACACCCGAAATCCCGATGGCGCACGATCAGGATTCCGATCCTGGAACCAGTCGACTGCCTGCTTGCCGTGGTCACGAGCCGTCGCCCCAACCTCGCCCAGGTCCGACCACAACTCAGACTGTTGCGAATAGAACGGAATCACCGACTCGGAGTGCTCAAGGGGGATCACGAGCGAAGTCAGGTCGAAGAACAGGAACTGGTTCTCAAAGACAAACACGTCAGGTCGCGCTTCCGACCAGGCCGCAGACGGATCGCCACGCCTGGAGTCGGTGAACCGACGCTCTCCGTCGCGAAAAAACAACGCCGACTCGCTACCGTCTGCAATCCCACAAAATACGCAATGTCGACTCGGGCGCTGCTCCGGCTTGTTCGGCATACGCCTCAGCGTCGCACCAATCCCCCGACCGCGCAAACGCGTGAGATACGCTCACACCATCCTATTCCTCTTCCAGTCCCCGCCCTGGCGCGGGGACCCGCTCCCTCTCCCGACGAGAGGACTCCAACATGGTCAACGTCCAGCCCTTCCAAGGCCTCCGCTACAACGCCGATGTCGTCGGCGACTGGGGCGCCGTCCTCGGTCCGCCCTACGACATCGTCGACGCCGACCAGACCGCTAGCCTCAAATCATCGAGCCCTCACCAGATCGCACACATCGAAACCGCATCAGGCGACGACATCGCCGCCGCCGCCCAACTCCTACAGGACTGGCGACAATCAGGGGTCGTCATCCAGGACGGCGACCCTGCCTTCTACCTGCACGAGCACCGGTTCGGCGACGGCCACGACGGCCAGGTCCGCCGAGCCATCTTCGGCGCGGTCGAGCTCACGCCCTGGGGTGCGGCCGGCGTCATGGCGCACGAGCGAACCATGCCCGGACCCAAGGCCACCCGGACCGCCCTGCGCTCTGTCGTCGGCGCCGACATTTCGCCGCTGATGGCATTTGTTCCTGACGCCGACGGAGTCCTCGCCGAGCTCATCGATGAAGCCGCAAGACTGCCAATCCTCAACGAGGGAACCGACCCAACCGGCGACTCCCACACGCTGCGTCGCATCAACAATCCAGACAGCGTCGAACAAATCTCGAATGCCTTCGCCAACGATCGCATCTACATGGCCGACGGGCACCACCGCTACGAGTCCGCGCTCGCCTCGATCGACGATCGCCCCAACTCTCGAAACGTCCTCATGGGTATTGCCTGCGCCTCCGACCCAGCCCTGGTCGTCGGAGCGACGCATCGAGTCGTCCACACCACCGCCCCGGCAAGTCTGCTGGCCCAACTCGGCAGGTACTTCAGCATCACCGAGGCGGGAGCTGCTGAAATCCCCGGCTTCCTGCCCGATGGCAGTTCATCGCTCGGACTCGTGACCTCAAATGGCGCCTGGCTGCTCGAGCCCACCGCCGCCGCCCAACGTGCCATGCCCGACGACGTACCTGACGCCTGGCGCAACCTCGCCCCCGCCGTCCTCCAGCACATCGTGCTCGAACCACTGCTTGGCATCGACGCCGAAGTCCTCTCCGGAGGCCAGGCCGTCACCTACACCCATCACTTCAACGAACTCCACGGAGCAGTGGAATCAGGCCAGGCCAGCGCCGCCTTCGTCCTCCCCGCGCCCACCCTGCAGGATGTCATCGATACCGCCGACGCCGGAAGCTTCATGCCCCAGAAAAGCACCTACTTCGTGCCCAAACTCCCCACAGGCCTCGTCCTCCACCCCCTGGACTGAAGCTTGCCAGAAAGCATCCACCATCGGTGGCAGCGAGTTCCCATTTGCTCCCCCTTTGGGGGAGCTGTCCCGAAGGGACTGAGGGGGCCGGCCGCCAAGGCGCGTTAATCTCCAGCAGTCGAAGCTAGCGTTCCCACAACCCCCTCCGATGCCCCGTGCTTGACACGGCGCCCAGAGCGCCAAACGCAGCTCGCTGGGAAACCGACAACCAAACTCAGCGGTCGCAGGAAGAAGCCTGCGCGCAAACTGTTTGGATGAGGTTCAACTTCACGCCACTTGCACCCATCAAGGTCTGGGCCCCGTGTCAAGCACAGGGCATCGAATCATCACAATCGACTCCGCTAGGCCACCGCACCCCGACCTACATCAACGCCTGAGCTATCCCCTCGATTCCGTCGATTGCATCCAGCGCCACGACCTCATCCTGGCTCAGCGCCCGAGATATCGTCAACGCCATCAGCGACATCTCCGACGGATCCTCGGGACTAAAGCCCACATCCATCGCCGCGATATTCACCTCCAGCCGACCCAACGCCATCCCCACCTCTCCGATCCGCCCTGGCCGGTCCTCATTGCGCACCACCAACAAGTGCAGATGCTCGAGACCGCGACGCTGCGGTCCGGCAATATGCACGCGGAAACCATTGATCTCCACGACCGCCGCCCGACCATGCTCCAGCGTGCCCATCAGCGACGTCGCGCCTGCCGACGTGTGCAGCTCCACCGTGATCGACGACGTATACGGTTCCGCATCCGGCGTCTTGCGTTCGGAAATCCGCCAGCCGCGATGCGCGATCACATTGTTGATGTTGACCAGATTCACATGCTCATCCGAGATCGGCGCCAGCAATCCAGCCACCACCGACGCCTTCAACGGAGTCACATCGTGATTCGCAATCTCGCCGCGATAGCGAATGACAATGTCCCGCCACTGACCACTCGCCAGTTGCGTCGCCAGCCGTCCGCACATCTCCGCAACCGACAGGTAGGGACCAACCGCCTCCAACGACTCCGGGTCAATCAGCGGAGCATTGACCGCCGCCTGAGACGGCTGACCGCGCAGCACCTTCAACGTCTCAGTGGCAATATCCACAGCGACGCGCTCCTGTGCCTCCTGCGTTGACGCTCCCAGGTGCGGCGTCGCCAGTACCTGCGGATGTTGGACGAGCGGATTGTCATTGGCCGGTTCGGAAGCGAACACGTCCAACGCCGCTCCGCCAAGCCGACCCGAGTCCAGCGCGTCTGATAGCGCCGACTCATCCACCAGTCGCCCTCGCGCCGTGTTGACTAACAATGCACCAGGCTTGATCACGTCAAACTCGTCGCGACCTAACAGCGGCGGCGCATCGGGAGCAGCCGAAGAATGCAATGTCACCACGTCTGACTGAGCCAACAGCTCATGCAATCCAACTAGCTCTGTCCCGACACTCCGCGCTCGCTCCTCCGAGACAAACGGATCAAACGCAACCGTATGCATCTCCATCGCCTGTAGCCGCCGAGCCACCGCTGCTCCAACTAATCCCAGCCCAATGATCCCGGCAGTTTTGCCACGTAGTTCACCACCGACAAATGCCGTGCGGTTCCACTCGCCCGACCGCAACGACGCATTCGCCGCCGCCAGGTGACGCGACAACGACAACAACAGCCCGATCGCTAACTCCGCCGCCGAAACTGTGTTTCCGCCGGCGGCATTGAGCACGATGATTCCACGTTCAGAAGCCGAATCAAGATCAATGTTGTCAACCCCAGCCCCTGCCCGACCGATCACGCGAAGCCCCGGAGCTGCCGCCATCAACTCCCGATCAACCTGAGTCCCACTCCGAACAATCAGCCCGGAACAGTCGGAGATCGCGGACAACAACTCGTCACGGGAGAGTGAATAGCGAGCGTCAACTTCCACCGACTCACGAAGAATCGACAGCCCTTCCTCAGCCAGCGACTCACAAACCAGAATCCGTGCCATGAGGCGTTATCCCCTCAAGGATTTCCCTGGATCCCGTTGCTCCCCCCTTTGGGGGAGCCACCAACCAATCGACCATCCCGATTAACCATCAATGCCCGGAATCACCGCGCCCTCTGCCGGCGAGAACCCTTCGGCAACCAGAGCCTGCTGCAACGCCGAGAAACAGGCCGCAAACTCAGCCTCGTCCAGGTATCCCAGATGTCCAATCCGCCAGATCGACGGAGCCAGCTTGCCCTGACCACCAGCGATCACGACATCGTGATCCTCGCGCAAGCGCTTGGACACCGCCGGCCCAGTCAGCCCCTCCGGCACTCGAATCGCCGTCACAGTGTCCGACGCATACTGTGCCTCAGCCAACAGTTCCAGACCCAGCGCCTTGGCCGCGGAGCGAGTCCACGACGCAAACCGGTGATGCCGGGCGTAAATCGCCTCCGGACCTTCAGCCGCCAGCATCGGCACAGCCGCGTCCATCGCATACATCGTCGGCAGCGCCGGAGTCCACGGCGGCTGACCGCGCTCGGCATAGTCGTGATGTGTCGTCAGATCAAAGTAGAAGCTCGGCATGTTCGAGCGCTCGGCCGCAGCCCAACCGCGATCAGACAGCGCCGCCATCGCAATGCCCGGAGGCGATAACCAACCCTTCTGCGACGCCGTCACCACCGCGTCCAGACCCCAATCGTCCATGCGCATCTCGATCGATCCCAACGACGACACTGCATCAACAATGATCAACGGGTCGGCCACTTCGCGCACCGCTGCTGCAATCGCGCCAATCGGATTCGTCACACCCGTCGATGTCTCGTTGTGAGTGATCAGCAGCGCATCGTACTCATCCTGTTGAATCAGCTCAGCGACCAACTCTGGCGTTGCCGCCTCGCCCCATTCGATGTCCGACCGTGTCACTTCGGCGCCATATCGCTCGGCAATCGTGCCAAACCGGTCGCCGAACGACCCAACAGTGACACAGAGCACCTTGTCGCCTGTCGACAGCGTGTTCACAACCGCTGCTTCCATCGCGCCCGTGCCCGATGCCGAGATGATCAGAATCTCCTGATCGGTCCCGAAAAACGGTTGGATCCCACACGTCAGCCGGTCCAGCAGCTCGGCGAACTCGGGACCACGGTGATTGATCATTTCGCCGCCGGCCGCCGCCAGAACCTCAGGCGGACAAGGCGTCGGACCGGGAATGCGAAGGTTAGTGGGCATTGCTATCTCACGTTGTTCACTACGATGGTCACGAGCATTGGAACATCCAATGCCGTTAGACGTGTTGCTGGTCGAATCGTATCAGCGCGATATGTGAAGACAATGGTGAATTCCCGCAACGGCCGCCGCGATCTGTCTGTCAAACTGCGCTCGCTGCCAAGCGTCGATCGAGTCCTCTCCGAATCTGCCCTTGCCGATGCCCTCGACCGCTGGCCTCGACCGCACGTCGTCGAGGCTGTGCGCTCCGAGTTGGATGTTGCCCGCTCGCTCCTGGTCAATGGACGAGAGGCGCCCAGCGCCCCCGGCGAACTGGCCGAACTGGCCGAACGGATGCTGCGCGGACGACTGCAGCCCTCCCTCAGACACGTGATCAACGCCACCGGCGTCGTCATCCATACCAATCTCGGTCGCGCTCCTGTCTCCGATGCCGCCGCGCTCGCCATGTCCGAAGCCTCGACCGGATACACCAATCTTGAGTTCGACCTCGTTCAGGGTTCCAGAGGTTCACGCGCAAACCACCTCGAGTCGCTGCTCCAGGCCGTCACCGGCGCCGAGTCCGGCATCGCTGTCAACAACAACGCCGCAGCGCTCTATCTCGCCATCTCCGGACACTGTGCCGGGCGGGAAGTCATCGTCTCGCGAGGACAGGCTCTGGAAATCGGTGGAGGCTTCAGAATTCCCGATGTGTTGCGTCAGGCCGGAGCAATCCTCGTCGAGGTCGGCACGACCAACCGCACCCGTCCTGACGACTACGCCGAGGCCGTGACCGACAACACCGCCGCAATTCTGCGGGTGCATTCCTCCAACTTCCGCATCGTTGGCTTCGCAGAGGAACCAACTCTCGCACAACTCCGCCAAGTCGCCCACGACGCCGGCATCCTGCTGATCGATGATGTCGGAAGCGGCTGCCTGCTCGACACTCGAGATTTCGGCCTGACATACGAACCGCGTCCGCAAGACAGCGTGGACGCCGACGCCGACCTGGTCTTGTTCAGCGGCGACAAGCTGCTCGGAGGCCCCCAGGGCGGACTGATCATTGGCAGTAAGGAGTGGGTCGATCCGCTGCGGACTCACCCGCTGATGCGCGCCCTGCGGCTGGACAAAGCCGCCATCGCCGGGCTCGCTGCCACGCTGCAGCACTACCTCGCCGGTGAGGCGATCGACGCCATTCCCATCTGGCGAATGATCGACATGGAAGCCTCTGAGCTGGAAGTCCGAGCCCAGCAGTGGCAGGCCGCCCTGGGCGGCGGACAGGTTGAGGCCTCAGAGTCGCCGATCGGCGGCGGCTCACTGCCCGCCGAGACCAGACCAACGTTTGTCTGGTCCCTGGACCACCCGCACCCGCTCGACGCCGCACGCAGCCTGCGAGACAGTGAGACACCAATCGTCGCGCGCGTCGAGCGAGAGCGCCTGATTCTCGATCCGCGCACCGTCCTGCCCGGAGAAGACCACGACGTGATCACCGCACTGCGCGAGATCGTCGGAGGCGTCTCTTGATCGTCCTTGGCGCCGTCCTCCCGCATCCTCCCATCCTCTTGCCGCAGATCGGCAAGGGACGACAGGCAGAAGCGCAATCCACGCTTGACGCCTACGACACCGTCGACGCCCAGCTCCGCGAATTTGCCGTCCAGCGACTCCTGATCATCTCCACCCACGGAATCGTCACTCTGCAGCGCTTTCACATCCTGGCCGGCAACCTCTCTGGCGATCTCGAACGATTCCAGGCCAACCTGCTCACGTTCGAGCGGGAAGCTGACAGCGATCTCGTCACCGCCATCCAATCAGCCGCTGTCACGCACAACGTCCCGCTCACGCCAACCAACCATTGGGAACAGTCCGACCACTCCGTCGGAGTCCCACTACGACTGCTGGGAGACGCGGTTCCCGCCCGGATCGCAGTCGTCAGCATCAGCTTCCGACCACGACAAGACCACTACAACTTCGGTCGCGCCATCGCCGACGCCCTCTCCACGCTCCCAGAACCAACCGCCATCATCGCCTCCGGCGACGCCGTCCACACCCTCACCGAAGACTCCTCCTACGGTCTCCATCCCCGAGCAACTGAAGTCCAGCAGCAATACGAGAACGCCCTGGCCAACTGGGACCATGAAGGCCTGATGGCCATTGACGAAATCCTGCGCCGAGAAGTCGACGAGTCCGTCATCTCGCCAACGCTGATCTTGATGGGCGCGCTACAGGGCCAGAACGCAAACCCGCGTATTCTGGCTTCAGAGCACCCTTGGGGCGTCGCTTATGTCACCGCCCTCGTCGAAGTTCCCGAGCAACGCAACCTTGTAGTCAAAGAGAGCAATTGATCGTGGACGCCAAGAGCATCGCCGTCCTCGAATTCCCCAAGATCATCGACCGACTCGTCGACCTCTGCGGTTCCCCCGGAGCGCAGGCGCTCGCACGAGACCTCACGCCCAGCGCCAACGTCGACGAAGTCCGCCGTCGTCTCGCCGCCACTGCCGAGGCTCGCTCCCTCGCCCGACTCAAGCCGCACTTCCACATGGGACAGGCGCCCGACATCGCCAACAGCCTGCTCGCCGCATCCCGCGGAGCAGTCCTGACCGCGCCTGACATTCTCGAAGTCGCCATCCTCCTGCGCACCGCCCGACACACCAAGAACCAGATCGCCCCGCTCAGCCGCGAACTCCAACAACTCGCAAGAGTCGCCCAACGCATCAGCGATTTCTCCGCACTGATCCGAGAGATCGAGGCCACCATCGACGAACGGGGCGAAGTCCCCGACAACGCTTCGCCTGCCCTCGCCGAAGCGCGAGACCGGGTCCGCACCGTCCAGGAACGACTTGAGCGCCAGCTCGAACGAACCCTGCGACACGCCGTGTCCGAAGGAGTCGCGCAGGAATCCTTGATCACCGAACGCGACGGTCGTTACGTCATCCCGATCAAGGCCGAGCAGCGCGGTTCCATGCCCAGCGTCGTCCACGATGTCTCAGCCTCGGGCGCAACCCTGTTCGTCGAGCCACTCGCCGTGGTTGAACTCGGCAACCGACTCCGCGAAGCCCGCCGCGAAGAGCAACGCGAGGTCGAGCGCATCCTCAGAGCGCTCTGCCAGTCAATTGGCGATGAAACGGGTGCCATCCGAGCCGCGATCCGCTGTCTCTCGCAGATCGAACTCGCCCGGGCCAAGGCGCGCTTGGCCGAAGAACTCGATGCACCTCTGCCAACCGAGAATGACAGCCTCAACTGGCTGGGCGACGAAGGCTCCGACCTCATCCTCCACTCGGCACGGCACCCGCTGCTCTCCGGAGATGTCGTCCCCATTTCCACCACCCTGACCGCCGAGGCACGCTGCGTCCTGATCACCGGACCCAACACCGGCGGCAAGACGGTTGCGCTCAAGACCGTCGGACTGCTCTGCCTCATGGCCCAGGCCGGTCTGCCTGTGCCAGCCGAGACCGGCACGCGCATCCCCGTCTTTGAGAACGTCTTCGCTGACATCGGCGATGAGCAGTCGATCGAACAGTCGCTCTCCACCTTCTCCGCGCACATGACCAATATCGTTCGCATTCTGGCGGCCGCCGGACCGAAAACCCTCGTCCTGCTTGACGAACTCGGCGCAGGCACCGACCCCACCGAAGGCGCGGCCCTCGCCCGTTCGCTGCTCCAGGACCTCCTCGACCAGGACAGTATGGTCGTCGCCACCACACACCACGGCGAGCTCAAAGTCTTCGCCCATGCCACCGACGGCGTCGTCAATGCCTCGGCCGAGTTCGACACTGTCACGCTGCAGCCCACCTACCGGTTACTGATGGGCACGCCCGGTCGCTCCAATGCGCTTGCCATCGCGCAGCGACTCGGCATGCCCGAGCGCGTCCTCGCCCGAGCTCGCGACGCCGCGCCCTCCGAGACCGCCTCCATGGAACATCTGCTCGGCGAGCTCCAGCGCGAGCGAGACACCATCGCCGACCAGGTCCGCGCCGAGCGCATCGCCCGCGAGGAGGCCGAGGAAATCCGTACCAACCTCGCCGAGCGGCGAGACTCGATCGAGTCCGAGCGAGACGCCGTCCTGGCCAAAGCGGAACGCGCCATGGAAGACGAACTCGCCGCATTCCGTCGCACAATGCGAGCCAGCCTCAAGGAGCTCGAGAAGCAGCGATCACGCGACCAGGCCGAAGAACTCGCCGACCGTCGCGCCGAAGAAGGCCGAGACCGACTGCAACGAGTCCGCCGCGAACGATCGAAGCGTCGCCGCCAACACACGGCTGCGACAACCAAAGAAGCTGCACTGCAACCGGACCGACTCTCAGCCGGCGACTTCATCTACCTGCGTGGACTGCCCGAGCCTGGCGAGGTCCTGACCGCCGTCGAGAATGGCGCACTCGATGTCCAGCTCGGGGCATTGCGCACCCGCGTCCGAGTAGAGCAAGTCGAGCGTCTGGCGCCCAGCCAGGCGCGATCAACAGCGAATGCCCCGTCCGGGGCCCGATCCGCCGACTCCGGCCGCCCACTCCGAGGCATGGGCGCGACCGTATCCAACATGCCCAAACCGCCCGTCGATCCCGGCTCCAAGATCGATCTCCGCGGTCGAGTCACCGATGAGGCCCTGCCGATGGTCGACTCCTTCCTGGATGTCGCCTACCGAGCCGGACAAAACCGCCTGGAAGTTGTCCACGGCAAGGGCACCGGCGCACTGCGACGCGCCGTCCGCGAAATGCTGCGCAAGCACCCTCTCGTCACGACCTTCGAAAGCGCCGAGCCCAAACAGGGCGGCGACGGCGTCACCATCGTCACGCTCGTTGGCTGACGCCGCTCAGGAATAGCCGCGATACTGTAGCCACCATGGTGCTCCGCCGAATTGCAGAAGCCATCGACCGCCGGCCCAATACGTACAACGTCCGCCGCAGCATCCTGCAAATCGCGGCGAACGATTTCGTCAACCAGCTCCCCAAGCGCAAAGGCCGTTCCGGATCCTCAGGAGTCAGTGGTTGGGACGTGAGCAATCTCGCGCATCCCGCATTCTGGAGCATGGCCCTGCTCAGCCAGCGACGCAAACGATTCGCCATGACCCTGATCGGTCAGGTCTACCAGGATCAGGCCGCCGTTCAACCCTACGTACAGGAGAAACGCTCCACGGAGCAAGTCCTCACCGGACTCGAAGGCATCGACGCCGATTCCCTCGTCGGATTCGTCGACGCCGCCGTGATGCTCTTCCAACCACCGGGCTCAAGTGGAGCTCCGTTAGTCCCTACAGATCAAGCCAGCGAAATCCTCCGATTAGCCCTACTCCGGGGAGCCATGGTCGGAGAACTCCGCTCGGACGAAGTCCGGGAGGCCTGGTCAACCGCTCACCCAGACCAGATCAACACGCACGGCCCGGAAGTTGCCTGGAAGAAGGCCCAGGGAAGGGCCGAAATGCTCCTCGAAGAATGGACCAAAGACCGAAAAGGCCAAGGCCGCCGCCTGATTTGATCCAGAGATCTCCGGCGCCACACCGTCATACCCGCGCTTGCCGCGGGTATCTCGAAGAGTCATCGAGACACGTCGAATAACCCCAAAGCAAGGTCGCTGCGCATACTCGCAGCAATGATGGAGCTATTGGTCACCCCCCAGCTACCCTCAGACCCATGGCCCGCCGATCCACCCAACCGTCACTCCAGAGCATGACCTCCATGTTCGACGCTCCGGACACTGTCGACCGCTCCGCCCCGCTCGCCGCCCGCATGCGACCGCGCACGCTCGATGAAATCGTCGGCCAATCTCACTTGATCAGTCCCGACGCCCCGCTCCGCCGAGCGATCGAAGCCGACGCCGCCCCTTCCTGCATCCTCTGGGGACCACCCGGCAGCGGCAAGACATCCATCGCCCGAGTCATTGCCCGTGCCACGCACGCACGATTCGCCACACTCTCAGCCGTCTCCAGTGGTGTTGCCGACCTGCGTAGCGTGATCACCGCCGCCGAGGCCGGCCGCCGCGACGGTCTCGCCCGCTCCATGCTCTTCATCGACGAGATCCACCGATTCAACAAGGCCCAGCAAGACGCCGTCCTCCACGCCGTCGAGGATGGCACGATCACCTTGATCGGCGCAACCACCGAGAATCCATCATTCGAAGTCGTCGCCCCACTCCTCAGCCGTGCCCGCGTGTTCAAGCTGGAACCACTCCAGCACGACGACATCCACGCCCTCCTCGTCCGGGCACTCAACGACGCCGACCGAGGACTCGCGCCCAACCCGCCGCTGATCGATCCGGAGGCGCTCGACGCCTTGGCCAACTACGGTGCTGGCGACGCGCGCGTCGCCCTCAACGCCCTCGAGGCCGCCGTCCGCGACGCTGTTGCTCGCGAAGGAACGGTGACCGTGGACACGGTAGCCACCGTTGCCCAGCGCGCCCTGCCCTACGACAAGGGCGGCGACGCTCACTTCGACACCATCTCCGCCTTCATCAAATCCGTGCGCGGCTCCGACCCCGACGCATCCGTCTACTGGCTCGCACGCATGCTCGAAGCCGGCGAAGACCCGATGTTCGTCGCCCGCCGGATCGTCATCCTCGCCGCCGAAGACGTCGGCCTCGCCGACCCGCAGGCGCTGTCAGTTGCCGTCGCTGCCCAACAAGCGACCCACCTGATTGGCATGCCTGAGTGCACGCTCGTGCTTTCCCAGGCTGCCATCTATCTTGCCAACGCGCCCAAGAGCAACTCTGCCATGAAGGCCTACGGCGCCGCCGTCGGCGCAGTCCGACAACACGGAGCGCTCCCCGTCCCACTCCACCTGCGCAACGCCGCCACCGGACTCATGGCCGCCCACGGATACGGCAAGGGCTACCGGTACGCTCACGACTACAAAGACGCAATCGCTCCCGAGCAGCAACACCTGCCCGACGCGTTACATGGTGCCGTGTTCTACGAATCAACCGACCGGGACGCGACCCCATGAAGCCCCGCCAGCGATTTGAAGGCGTGACCTCTGCTGCGATTAACGCAGCGGCCGCCCTCTTCAACTGCGAAGCAGAGCGCCAGCCCTACGATCTCCCCAACGACGATCAGGGAGTCTGGGCCGTCAGCTACCGCGCCGAAAGCGGCAACATCCGCATGATCCTCTGGCCCGCCATCAACCGAATCGATGTCGCCGTCGGCCCACACATGTGGGTCGTCAAGAGGGTCCAGGAAATCGAAGTGATCAACGACCTGGAAGTTATCGCCCGCTTCGGCGAAGACGGAGTCATCACCATCGCCCTCAACGGCCAGGTCGTCCTGACGACCACTTAGACGCTCAACCCGCCTCAGGAATCGGTATCCCCCGCAGCCGAGACAGATCATCCAGGAACCGACCCAGCATCGTCGCCGTCGCTCCAAAGATCCGGTGCCCCTCAAACCAGTACTCGCGCATATGAAACACTTCGCCGTCACGCTCACGACGCTCAAACGTCACATTGGCCGGATCGAGCAGGTGAGACAGCGACGGCGTAATCACCTCGCCCACTTCAATCTCAAGCGGGCGGAACGGATACGGCGCACGATCAATCAGCCCTACATACGGCGTTACATGGAAGTTCGACATCGTCCGATAGTGCGACTGCTCGCCCAACACCTCGACATGCTCGGCGCGGAGTCCAACCTCCTCATCCGCCTCACGCAGAGCGGCAGCCATCGGATGCTCGTCGGCCG
Organism: Dehalococcoidia bacterium; assembly: GCA_964291515.2. GTDB lineage: Bacteria > Chloroflexota > Dehalococcoidia > Bin125 > Bin125 > Bin125. The sequence continues at coordinate 909,817 of OZ219805.1, read as the reverse complement.
AGTCCAGCGCGCCGCCAGGAAATGAAATCTCGCCCTTGTGATGCTCAACCTGGTGCGACCGCACCGTCAGCACGACCTCGGGATCGTCATACGGCAACATCGCAATCAACACCGCCGCCCGCCATTTGCCAATGTCCGCAGGCAGCGTCTGAATGTCATGCACCGCAGCCGCCTGCCGGACCTCGCGAAGAGCCGCACCCTCATGTTCACGATCAACGTAGTCAGGCATCAGTGCGCCCCTTCAATCCCGGCCCCTGGACTCAACCGCTAGTGCGTGCCCTGGGCCGCCATCACCGTCGGCATACCCTGCATCCCGCGCAACGTGTTGATCTCTCCGCGATGCCCGTTGAAGTGACCCATCATGTGCAGCGAGATCGCCTCACCGACACTCTCCGTGCCGTTCCGAGCCGGAATCTCGCGCTCCAGATCCTCGTCAGTGGCATTCGCCAGGAACTGCGATGTGCGTTCAAACACCGTCTCCTGGTAGCCACCCAGTGCATCGATGTCCGTGACCTGGATCTGCTGAGCATCCTCATCCGGCATGCCCGCGCCTATCCCGTCAAACGGCAATCCGGTCCGAGAAGCCCACTCCTCGTTCCAAATCTCCGGTTCGCCGCTGACCCGGCTGATAATCAGGTCCTCAATCCGTGTCGTATGCCACAGACACCAGGCAATCGAGTGACTGCCCTGCTCCGGAACAAAGTGAAGCTGCTCGTCAGTGCCATTGCGGGCATCAATCAATGCCGCATGCGTGAAATCAAGGCTGCGTTGAATGAAAGAGACGGTACTCATGGTTTCCCCCTGTACTCAGGATTCGAGTCTAAAGGCAACGATCGCCTGCGGAAGCGGGAAGCAGCAGAGAACCCTTCATTCCAACTCAAGCACCGGAGCGCTCCGCCTCCCTTATCCTCGCTCTGGAGACCTGCGCGTGAATCGGTCGATGTGCTATTGGTCAGGTTGTAGGGGCGACCCTTGTGGTCGCCCGCGTTGGCGATTGCATTACTGAACAGATAGGAGCGGCAGAGCGGGCGACCACAAGGGTCGCCCCTACAGGAGCTCAGAAGGATTGGGAACACGATTATGCAAAGGTCTCCTCTGCGGAGAATGATGCATGACTCAGTTTCCCGTCCCCGCCTCCGAGCGGGGACCCGCTTTGGCCTAGCCCAGGCTGCTCAGATAGGTCCGGGTTGACCAGATACCAGCGACAAACATGACTGCCGGCACTAATCCAGGGAAGGAGCGGATCCCCGCTAATCCTCGAGCGCCGCGTCAAGTTCCGCCCACGACCGCTCCAGCGCCGAGCGCAACCGCATGTTTTGATACGCGCCCCAGATCGTCATCGCCGGCGGGACTAGCACCGTAGAGATGATCAATGCGTACGCAATCGTGATCGCCGCGGTAATGCCAAACTGTTGCGTCGCAACCGTCGGCGCAAACGCCAACACGCCCAGACCGATCGCCGTCGTCAACGCCGAACCCAACAGTGCCGACCCGGTCGTTGCCAGCGTGCGAATCGCCGCCTGTTCAGGATTCCGAGTCCGAGTGAATTCCTCGCGATATCGCTGGATCACGTGAATCGTGTAGTCCACGCCGATACCAATCGACAGCGCTGTAATGATCGAGGTCGTCAGTGTGTACGGGATGCCCACCAGCGCCATCGTGCCCAACACCCAGATCAGCACCAGCACAATCGGCCCCACTGCCACGAGAGCCAGCGCCGGCTGTCGCAGCGTCGTCCAATAGAACACCATCAGAATCAGCATCGCAACGACGATTGTCACTACAATCGACTCCGTTTGCCTGCTAGTGATTTCGTCAGTCACCGCCACCGAAATGATGCCATCCGACGTCGCTGTGATCGCCTCATCATCACCCTGCCAAATCTCCTCGATATCAGCCTGGAGCAGCCGGACTTTGTCGGTATCAAGTCCATAAGCAGGGAATTGCAGGAGGACGGTATCCACGCCGGATGGCCGGTTGACCAGATAATTGGAAATCGTTGGATCGCGCAGCTCAAGCTGATCGAGAAACGGCTGCATCTTCGCAGGCACGAGCACTAAGCCAGCAGTTGCTTCCGAATACAGCGCGGCAAGTCCGTCATCATACCGATCTTCGGGCTCACCGCTGTTGTCGACCCAGTCCAGAGCCAGCAACTCGTACGAGTTCTCAATCGGTCCGGCCGCCGCGATTGGCCTGCGCTGTTCGTCATCAAACGCGAGCCGAAAGTCCTGCAGATTCAAGAAGGTTCTCGTGTCTGTCGCCTCCGCCTCGATCACAATGTTTGTGATCTCCGTCGATCCGCCAAACGCCGCGTCAAGCGATTGCAGGTCAGCCAACGCGTCTCCGCCCGACGGTAAGACATCTTCAATGCTGAATCGCGCCTCGATACCTGTCGAAGCGATCCCAAGCGCGACTGACACGACTGCCACTGCAACGATGTACGGCATCGGCCGTCGAGTCACCGACTGGCCCAGCGCTTCAGCCAGCGGTCCAATCCTCGGAATCGCATCGGCAACCAGCGTCGGCGGCTTCAAGTCTCCACGTGCTTCCCTGCGCCGATCAAGAATCGCTCGAACCGCCGGAATCAGGGTCAGCATGACGATCAGGCTCATGCCCACACCCAGGCCGGCCACGATACCGAAGTCCCCGATCGCTGGAATCGGCGAGATCAGTTGGACCAGCAAGCTGCCGATCGTCGTCACTGCCGCAAGCAACAGCGGCACCATCACGATCCGCATGCTCGCTCTCAGTGCCTCGATCACTGGCGTGTCGCCCAGCCGCTGTTCGCGATAGTGCGAGATCGACTGGATCGCATAGTCCACCGTCAGGCTGATCACGATGATCGGAATCATCACCGAGATCCCGCTCGGGCGGCCGGTGATCCCAAGTCCATTCGGACCCAGCCAGCCCTCGGCCCCAACGAGCCAGATCAACGACACCACCAGTCCACCGAGTGTCAGTAGCAGGTCCGACAGCGATCGCAGGAAGAACAGCAGCAACCCAGCGATCAGCAACAGGGCGATCCCAATCAGCGGCGCTGTGCCGGTCCGGTTCGCTTCCGTGTACTCATCCTCGACCACCGCCGGCGAAACACTGCTCACGCGCAACGGTCCCTCATCGGCAACGGTCAACTCATGAATCCGAAGTTCGGCAGCCGATGGTCGTTCGTCGCCCGTATCGCGCAGCCGGATCGTGGTTACAGCAATCGACGTCCCGTCATCATCCGTGCCAGTCATCGCCGCCAATGCAGCCCGGATCTCCGGTGCAGCGCTGGCCTGATCGATCGCGTCCTGCGAGACCCCGTTGAAATCGTCCACCTCCAGCGCTGCGCCAATCACCGATGCTGGCGTGATTGCCTGGTGACCGCTGACGAGCAATGGTCGAACATCTGGTTCGAGCAAAATGCGATCAGTCAGATCGACCATCTGGTCGAGCGCCTCAGGCGTCAGCGCTTCCCCGCGAAAAATCACGGTTGCCGTGATGATCCCGCCCGACTCGCCGAACAGGTCGCCAATCTCATCCATCGCCAGCGCGATTGGACTGTCGGGCGGGAGGAAACCGTCGGTCTCGTCAATCTCTGCACGCTGCGCCGCGCCGGCAGCCAGCACAATGGTGACGATCAAAATGACAGCCAGCGTCACATACGGACGAACCGTGATCAGCCAACTCAAACGCTCAAGTATACGTCCCATCAAACGTCACATTAGCAGGCAGCAGGAGTTCAACACCCATGTGAACAGCCCCTAGACTGGCGGCGTGGTCCGGCAGAGCCACTCCCGACCACCTTCACCATGACAGGAACTGAGATGGATATCGCCGCACTGGGTAAGTCTCCCAACGCCGACCCGTTGGTACAGACAATCATGGAATACGACCTGGCTCGCCACATCGTTGAACTCGACGCTTATGGCTTCACCGTCATCCCTCCCGAGAAGATGGGCACCTCCCCCGGTTTCGCCGATCGACTGCGCGATGCCATCCTCAACACCTACCAGCTTCGCCACGACGTCGAGATCGACGATTGGCGCACCGCCGACATGCCCGCTCCGAACGAGCGCGCCTGGCAACTGATCGACGAGGACGACGCGGTCACCGAGGCAGTCCTCAATCCGGTTGCGCTGGCGATGGCGCGCTGGCACTGCGGACAGAGCGCCGTGCTCGGCGGCACCTCATCGATCATCAAGCCGCCGCACGAGAAAAACTACCTCGGCATCCACAACGACACTCATGGCGTGCCGCCTCCCTAGGCTGCCTACACGCATCTGGTCAACACGAGTTGGATCCTGACCGACTACGACTCGCGCGACGATGGTCCTACCGTTTTCGTGCCCGGATCGCATCGTTGGGGCCGCGCCCCTGCGCCGCACGAGACCAATTTCTGGGAAGAAGGCGCAGTGCTCGAGCCAGTCCCGATCCAGGCCAAGGCCGGATCACTCGCGGTCTGGGGCGGCAACACCTGGCACGGTGCCATGAACCGCATGAGCGTCGGCTTGCGCGTGACTCTCGTCCTGGTCTGGATGCGGCCCTACATGAAGATGATCAACCAGTGGGACGACGGAGCAGTCTCACCCGAGCGCCTCGAACGCTACCCCGAGCTACACAAGATCCTCGGCTACGACCATCCCTATCCGTCGCGAGAGTCAATCCGCAACCCCGAGAACGTCGGTCAGATGATGGCCGTCGGCCAAGATCAGTTCGCCTAGCCCCGTTCAGCCTCCCCCCCTTGCGGGGGGGAGTGGGTGCTTTGAAATCATCCAACCAAACAGACAGCGCTTGCCGAGATTCCGAGCGGCAATGACGGACCAGCTACTCGCCCAATGATCCGTTGCGACGGTACCTAGGACAGTTGGAATCCTTCGTAGCCGCTGGACGCGACTACCTCCAGACGCTCGCGATAACGCGGCGCTCCACCCGGATAGATCTGATAGCGGATGGTGTCGTGGCCCTCGACGTTTGAGTTGTAGCCGGTGAACCAACTCTTGACCTTGCTCATGAGCTGGAACTGGTACATCTCCTGGACGTGCTGCAGCCACTCCAACTCGGCTTCCTCACGCGACTCCACCCGCCGATAGCCGTGGTCCCGCATGTAGCAGAGCAGATCGGTAATCCAGTCAACCGAGGTCTCAATCCCACGCGGATAGTTGGTCGACACTGACCCGCCCTGTGGACCGCTGAGCATGAGCAGGTTAGGGAACCCTGTTGTACCCATGCCCAGGAACGTGTCCGGACCGTCGGCCCACTGATCGCGCAACGCGACACCGTCGACGCCGGTGAAATTGATCCGGTCGAAGGCGCCAGTGATCGCGTCAAAACCCGTTGCGTAGATGATCAGGTCAAACTCGAACTCCTGATACGTCGTCTGCACGCCCTTCGGCGTGATCCGTTCGATCGGAGTCTCATTGATATCGATCAGGTGGACGTTCTCGCGGTTGTAGGCCTCGAAGTAGCGGGTTTCCAGAGGCACCCGTCGGGTGCCAAAGCCGTGATCCTTGGGGATCAACTTCTCCGCTGTCATCGGATTGTGCACTCGCTCGCGGATCTTGTTGGCGATGAACTCGGAGTATTCAGCATTCGCCTCCGGATTGATGCCGACATCGATGAAGTTGCTCATCCACTTGCTAAACCCCGGGGTCTCGTAGAGCTTCTGCCAGAGCGTTAGCCGTTCCTCCTCGGGCACATCACGGAACTTGCGCGGGTCAGGCGCATGCAGGAAGCCGCCGGGCGTCTGTCGGCAGATCTCGAAGATCTCGTCATAGGACGCCTTGATCTGGGCCTGGGTCGGCTCGTCGATGGGCGCGTTGTGCAGCGGAGCGCACCAGTTCGGACGGCGCTGGAACACGGTCAGATCGCCGACCTTGTCAGCAATCTCCGAGATCACCTGGACGCCAGTTGCGCCTGTACCAATCACCGCGACACGTTTACCCGCCATCTCGACCGGATCATGCGGCCAGTAGTACGTGTGCCAGGCTTCGCCCTCGAATGTGTCGACGCCTTCAATGTTCGGCAAGGTCGCGGCTGAGAGCATCCCGATCGCAGTCAACAGGAAGCGGCCGGTGATCTCCCGCCCGTCCTCCAGGTGCACGGTCCAGAAGCTGCCCTCCTCGTCGAACGACGCCCCAGCCACCTTGCAGCCGAACTGCATGTGACGGCGCAGATCGAACTTGTCGACCACGTGATTCAGGTAGCGCAGCGTCTCCGGCTGACCGGCAAAGTGCTCGCTCCACTCCCACTCGTCCAGCAGTTCCTTGGAGAATGAGTAGCCGTAGGTGTAGCTCTCCGAGTCGAAGCGCGCGCCGGGATATCGATTCCAGTACCAGGTTCCTCCGGGGCCATCCGCCGCCTCGAGCACGGTCGCGTCGATACCCAACTCTTGCAGCCGGTACATCTGGTAGATGCCCGCGACTCCGGCGCCAATGATGATCGCTTCGTGTTGTGGCTGGTCGTGGTCGGTCATCAAGTGCTCCTTTGTGGCGGCTAGGCAGAGGCTAGCCCGTTGTGCGCTGGCCAACAACGGAGTCCGGACATTCAACCCGCTATGTTGGCGATCCTGAGCGGAGGTGACCAGTGAGCATCGATCTGGCGACCATCCACTCGGTCGTCGAAGGCGACGGCGAACGGACCTTTCTCCTGCTTAACGGAGCAGGCCAGAGTCTGCGCACCTGGGACTACGTCGTGCCGAACTTGCTCGATGCTGGCCGTGTCATCCGCTTTGATTCGCCAGGAGTTGGAGAGAGCGCGACACCCGATGAGACCTACTCCTTCGAAGAGCTCGGCCAGGCAGCACTAGAACTTGCCGAGCCGCATCGCACTGACAAGCTGATCGTCGTGGGCCACGCTTGGGGAGCTCGAGCTGCGCAGGTGATCGCCCGAGACCATTCGCCCGACGGCGTCGTGATCGGCTCAGGCGGCGGCAAGTTTCCACCGCTGGTATCCGCGGCGGATGTGCAAACAGCGACCGTGGGTCCCGACGGCGAAGAGACGGTACAAGCCTGGAACCAGCGCTTCGAACGAGCCCACTGCGCTCCGGGCTTCAGTGATCGGGATCCCGAGCGAGCCAATTGGCTCTTCCAGCTTGCGAGAACAACGCCAAGCCAGCGGGCCGTCGTCGTCGGAGCGATCGAGCGCACGCCAATCGACTCCTACTGGGGTCGGTTCGATTGCCCGGCGCTGCTCCTCTTCGGCGCCGACGACAAGGTCGGCCATTCCGAGAACGCCGAGCATTTGCACAGCGCGCTGCCGAACTCAACGCTGGTCTACATCAAAGACGCCGGCCACTTCGTCATCGTCGAGCAAGCCGAGCGATTCGCCGCGGAGATGCTCGACTGGATCAATGAGCTGGCGCTCTAGCATCAGCGACGACCCTTGGCGTCGGAGAGTCAACGCAAGGAGCACCGGATGACCACGACAGTTGACACACGACAAGGCAAATTGCAAGGTCAACAGGAAGATGGACTACACGTCTTTCGCGGCGTCCCCTTTGCTGCGCCTCCTGTGGGCGATCTGCGCTTCCGCGCCCCACAGCCTCATCCCGGCTGGAGCGGTGTGCGCGATGCGAGCCAGTTCGGTCCAATCGCGATCCAGCGACCGAACGTGGCGCTCGATCAGATGATGGGCGGAGTAGCTCAGCCGCTGAGCGAAGATTGCCTGTTCCTCAACGTCTGGACGCCAGGGCTCGATGACAACGCGCGGCCAGTGATGGTCTGGATTCATGGCGGAGGCCTGACAATCGGGTCAGGCTCCGAGACCTACTACACCGGAGCCAATCTGGCCGCTCGTGGGGACGTGGTCGTCGTGACAATCAACTACCGACTTGGCGTGCTCGGATTCACGCATCTGCCGGTGCTTGGTGAGACAAACTTCGGCTTGCGCGATCAAGCAGCCGCGCTTGAGTGGGTGCGCGACAACATCGGCAACTTCGGTGGCGACCCCTGCAACGTGACCATCTTCGGCGAGTCTGCCGGAGGTCTGGCCGTGGCAGCGCTGATGGCGTCGCCTCGGTGCGCGGGCCTGTTCCAGCGAGCCATTGTGCAGAGCGGCGGTGTCCGTCGCAATGTCCCAGCCGAGAGCGCTGCACGGGTCGGTCAAGCAATCTGCGACCACCTCGGCCTGAGTCACGACGATGCCGACGGCTTACGCGCGATCGACGTGGAAGCGATCCTCGATGCCCAGCACAATGTCGTCCTGACAACCGACGAGGAACAAAGCGCCGGCGGAGCGGTCGGTGAACCGACGGCAGCACCGGTCGTCGATGGCGACTTCTTGCTGGAGCCTCAGCTTGAATCCATCGCCATGGGTCGCGCGGCCGGTATCTCGTTGCTGATCGGCACCATGGACGAGGAGTGGAACCTGTTCGGAGCGCTGGCGCCCTCAGACCCGCCGAGTGAAGCGGACGTCGTTAAGCGGCTTGATCTGCTATTGGGCGACGGGCGCTCGGCCTACGACACCTATCGCAGCGCTCGCGAGCAACAGGGAGAATCCGTCGAGCCACCTGCGATCCTCAACGCGGCCTCAGGTGACTCATGGTTTATCGTCGCCAGCGAGCGGCTGGCGGACGCGCAGTCGCAGCATCAGCCACAGACCTTCTCTTACACCTTCGACTGGAAGTCGCCGGCGTTCGGCGGGGTGCTCGGCGCTTGCCACGCGCTGGACATCCCATTCACGTTCGGCACCCAGGGACTCATGCCAGAGTTCGCCGGCTCAGGTCCCGAAGCGGACGCATTGGCCAACAGCGTCATGGACGCATGGATCGCCTTCGCACGTTCCGGAGACCCCTCCACTCCCAACCTGGCCTGGCCCGCCTACAACACCACCACGAGAAGCCGAGTCATGCTGGGGCCAAACATCCGCGTCGAAGACCACTGGCGTGCCGAGGAACGCTCGGTCTGGCAGGGCGTGATTTAGGCCCTGGTCAGGTCGCGAGCCAGCATCAACCCCGTCATTCCCGTGCCAACATCAACTCCGTCATTCCCGCGCTTGCCGCGGGAATCTCGCCGAACCCGCAACAATCGTTGCAACGCGAGACGGCTGACAGTGCACGCGTGCTCTCTTGGTTGAACCTCTGCCGCAAGGCCAGCTGCGAGATACCCGCTACAGGCGCAGGTACGACGTTCCCCTTTCGTTGGTGGGACTCGCTTGTCTGAGCAGCTTCTATGCCAGCAACCGTTCCGCCAGCTCGACGAAGTCCCCGACGATCATGTCCGGCTGGTACGCCGACTCCTCCGTCGGCAACCGATACCGATCCACATACGCCGACCTGAACCCGCAGGTCTGCGCGCCGAGGATGTCGAATGCGTGCGCTGCGACCATCATGACCTCGCCTGGCTCGCACTCCAACCGCTGAAGCGCCTTCCGATAAATTCCCGGCGACGGTTTGAACGCGCCGACCTGCTCGACCGAGATGATGGCATCGAACGTCACCGGTACGTTGTTGGCCAACAACGATTCCAGGTACCACTGCTCACCATTGGATAGCGCGACCAGGCTGTACCGTTCGGCCAACGACCGCAGTCCGTCAATCGCGTCTGGATACGGTTGCAGGCCGTGGTAGATCTGCATGAACTCCGAAACCTCGTCGGCGGTGTAGCGCACGTTGTGCAGCTTCAGACAGTAGACGAACGCGCGGCGGCAGGTCTCGAGATACCCGCTGTGTCCCAGCATCAACAGGTTGTCCTGGTACTGCTCAATCCGCTGCCGCGCCCGCCAATCGGCGTAGAACGCCTCGCCCGTTAACTCCGAGCCATGCGCCGCCAGGAATGCTCCGGCAGGACCGGCCAGGCTGCCGGTCAGATTCAACACCGTGCCAAAGATGTCAAAAGTCAGAAACTTCACCCGTTCAAGCGACCCATCAGCCATACGACGCCTCTCCGACTAGAACCAGTCTGCGACCGCTTCGTCGTTCAAGATATCCGCGCCCTCTGGGCTGAGGTCCCATCGCCGACTAGGGCGTGTCCACATGGGCGGTTCAGTCCACGAGTTCCCGTCATACCTGCGCTCCGCCGCGGATATCTCGCTGCATTCAGCTCATCTGTCTGTGCAACACTCGACGAGATTGCCCCAGCATCAAGTGCGGGGCAGGCTGCGACATCCGCGCCGGCCTGTTGGGCCGGTGCTAGTGATTCGAAGTCGGGCTCGTTGAGATCAGTGGTTGCGATTGTGCAACGGCCTATCGGTGCCGGCGATGCGGATCGATCGCCTCGACCACCGAGTCGGCGAGGAAGTTGAGCGATAGCAGGATCAACGACAGACCCAACGTCGGGAAGAGCACGAACCACCAGTTGCCGGCGAACAGCCAGCGACGCCCATCGCTGAGGATGATGCCCAGCGTTGGTGTGGGCGGCGATGCGCCAAGCCCGAGGAAACTCAGCGTCGCCTCGGCGATCACGGCGAAGGCCATCGCCAGCGCGCCCTGGACCAGCAGCGGCGGCAGCGCGTTCGTCGCGATGTGGCGACCCACGATCCGAGGCGGCGACGCGCCCAGGCAGCGGGCCGCAAGCACATAGTCGCGCTCTTTCTCGGTCAGTAACTGCGCCCTCGCAATCCGGGCAAAGACTGGGACGTTAGCAATGCCAAGTGCCAACGCCACCTGCGACGTGCCCGTACCCAGAATCGCCAAGACCGCGATGCCCAACAGCAGGAAGGGGAAGGCGAGCAGCGTGTCGACCAGGCGCATCAGGATCGCCTCAATCCAACCGCCCGCATAACCGGCCATGAAGCCGATAACCGTACCAACCGCGCCGCCGCCGACCACGCCCGCAATCGACACATACAGCGAAATCCGCAGTCCGAACAGAATCCGGCTAAAGATGTCTCGCGACAGGTCATCGGTGCCGAACCAGTACTCACCCGACGGCGCCAACAATCTGGATCCCCTGATCTGCTCCGCTTCGCCATAGGGGGCGAGCAGATCGGCGAAGATGGCGACAAACAGCAGCCCACCAAAGACGACGATTCCAATGAATCCCTGCGGGTTCTTGACTGTTCGGTAGAAGGCGTCAACGGTCAGCGACTCGTCACGCATCCGGCGCAGCCAGCCCTGGTTGATCGGCGGCGCATATTGCGACTCTGTCTGGGTTCGAGCCTGCGCCATGACTAGCCAGCCAAACCAGAAACGCGGATTCGAGGATCGAGATAGCCATACGTGATGTCGGCAAAGGTGTTCGCTGCAACAAAGAGGAACACGAGAATCGCCAGCATCGCCTGGATCAACAGATAATCACGCCCATTGATTCCATCAATGATCAGGAATCCGAATCCGGGACGGGTAAACACGATCTCCACCACGATCGCTCCGGCCAGCAGATTGCCAATCTGCAGTGCCGCAATCGTCACAATCGGAATCAACGCGTTGCGCAGCGCGTGTTGGAACACAACTTTGCGTGCCTGCAACCCCTTTGCATGCGCGGTGCGGACGTAGTCCTGGGCCAGCGCCTCCGCCACCGACGTGCGCACGAACCGCGCCAGCACGGCGGCAGTCACCGACCCGGCCGCGATCGTCGGCAGCACCAGCCGGTGGATACCGGCGGCAAAGTCCTCAAACACACTGACCCTTCCGGAGACAGGGAACAGGTCTAGTTCCACAGCAAAGATCCAGAGCAGAATGATGCCCAACACAAAGTTGGGGATACCGAGCGTGAACAGATTGAACACACTGGCCCCATAGTCTGGAGGTTTCTTCGCCCAGACCGCCGCTGCGACTCCAAGCGGAATACCGATCGACAGCGCAAAGATGTAAGCAGCGACAGCCAGCTCAATCGTCGGTGGGAACGACTGCGCGATCAGGTCGCGGACCGGTACGCGCTTGGTGAAGGACTTGCCAAAGTCGAGCTGGACAACCCCGCCGATCCAGTTGCCGTACTGCGTCAGGATTGGATCGTTGAGACCGAGCTGTTCGCGAATCACCTCAACATCTTCCGGCGTGGCGTCTTCACCGGCGAGCTGTTGAGCCGGGTCGCCCGGGATCAACCGGATGATCAGGAAGATGACGATGCTGGCCAGGAACACCACCAGCAGGCCCTCGAAGAAGCGCCGAAACAGGTATCGTCCCACGCTCAATCGCCTCGCTCTCGGTCGGTGACTCCGCTGGCCCCGTTAGCTGGGCCAGCGGTGTGCGTCGTCGACGCTCGCACAGGCTAGGCGTCCAGCCAGAACTTCTCCATCGACGGGGTGAATCCGGATACCGCCCAGTCGAGGTTCTGCAGTCGCTTGTGTCCGGTCCAGATGCCGCTGGACGTCGCGATCGGCGCTACCCAGGGCTCGCGATCAAGGATTTCGTTGAAGTCGTCGAGCAACGCCTGCCTACTGGAGTCAGTGTCGGCCGTGGCAAAGCCGTCAATCATCGCCTGGTACTCGGGCGTCTCGTAGGCGCACGAGTTGGGAATCCGCATCTGGTAGTTCATCACTGGCAACGTCTGTGGATGTAGCCAGTGGAAGCCATACGTGTTGATGTACGACTCATGGTCGCCAGCCAGGAAGCGCTCCAGCCAGGCAGGACGATCCTGCAGGTGGATCTTGAAGTTGAACCCCGCCTGCTGGGCATCGTTGATGATGATCTGCGCAATTGCGTTGTCCAACGCGCCACGCCAGGTCGAGAGCTCGATCTCGGGGGTCCCGTCGCCATAGCCCGCATCAACCATCAGCGCCTTGGCCTCTTCGACATTGAAGTAGCTACGGTCGAACTCGGCCGAGTAGCCCGGCGAGTAGTCGGGCCAAAGCACATGCTTCGGCTGCTCGAGGCCGTTGAAGACATCGAGCGCGATGCGTTCGCGGTCGATACAGCGATACAACGCGCGTCGCACGCGAGGATCGTCGAAGACCTCATGTCCGCCGCCGCGACCGGTGCCGACCATGCCGAACACCCAGAGTCCTCGAGCCACACCGAGTACCACGTTGTAGTCGGGATTCTGCTCGAAGGCGTCAATCTGCTCGGCCGGGAACGACGGACTCAGATCGATCTCATCCGCTGCCAGGGCCAGCGTCATCGAGTCACGGTCTGGGAACGTCTGATACGTGATCGCGTCGAGGTAGGCCGGGTCGTAGAAGTTCTCGTGACGCACGATGCGAGCGAACTGGTCCACGATGTGCGGGTCGGGATCCCACTTGAACGGCCCAGAAGCAGCCACGGTGCCGTAGCCCTCCAGCGAGGCGATCTCGTCCGGGTCGTGGATGTGGCCGAAGTTGAGCACGTCGAAAATCGTCGTACCAGGCCACAACAGGTGGAAGTTGAGCGTCGTCTTGTCGACCGCCTCAATCCGCTCGACGTACTTGGCCAGCGGTCCCTTGACCTGGCTGTTCGGCGTGTCCTCATGCAGGATCGCCTCAAAGCTGGCCTTGACCGATTCCGCGTCAATCGGGCGCGCGTTATGGAACTCGAGCCCCGGACGAAGTTTGACCGAGAGCACGCTCTGATCGCCGTTGAATTCCCACGATTCCGCCAGACGTGGTTCCGGCTCCAACGAGTCAAACGGGTATCGAATCAACGTGTCCCAGACCGGAGTGTGGAACGCGCCGTGCTGCGACTGAGCGTACGGACCGCGATAACCCGACAGCGCCAGGTCCCAGCCAATGCGCAGTGTGCCGCCACGCTTGATCCCGTCGTCGGTCTGCGCCGCCTGCGAGGCCGCTGCCTGTTGTTGCTGCTGCTGTTCCTGCTCGGCCTGTGGCTGCGCCTGCTGCTGTCGTTGCTGATCCTGTTGTGCAGCCTGGGTCTGCTGTTCCTGTTGCTGCTGGTCGGCCTGCGCAGCGGTGGGTTGCGCCTGCTGCTGTTGCTGCTCGTCGTCGTCGCCACCACAACCGACCAATGCCAGCCCGGCCGCGCCAACGCCTGCACGCGCTCCGCTCTGCAATAGCGAGCGCCGCGAGATCTGCTGCTGACGAACTCGATTCCAGAATCGTTGATTACTCATAGCCTTGAATCCTCTTCCTGTTCAACAGTAGTCCCATGACAGCCAAGTTCTAGGGAGTATCGCGATCCGAGCGCGGCATATCAACCGATCAGACTGGCGGGCGATAGGTCGGCCCTGCTCTGATGTGAGGTTCTCGGAATTCCCCACGGATAGACGGATCCCAGTCCCCGCCTCGCGCGGGGACCCGCTTTGGCATAGCCCAGGCTGCTCGGATAGCTCCCGGTTGACGAGATACCAGCGACAAACATGGCCACCGGAAAGAAGCCAGAGAAGGAGCAGGCCCCCGCTCGGAGGCGGGCGCGGTTGAGGCGTTATGCATCAATCTCCACAAGGCGGGGACTGAGAACCCCGACTTCTGAATCACCCCCAAGTGAAACTCACGAACGCTGTCCCAACTCCCTGGTCAACATGCGCAACGTCTCCATGTAGATGTGATGCAACCGCGGAATGTTCATCACGACGTAGAAAGGATTCCGCCCCCGGTAGGTCCGATCGGGCATTAGTCCGTTGCCTCTCCCTAATCCGTGCATTCCTCAGCCCGGATTAGGAAGAGCATGCCGATCTCGATTCGGCCTCGCAACGAGATCGATCAGCCCAATCGCTGCCTAACCGTGGTACTGAATCTTCTGCATCGAGGGGATGCTCAACACGTCGAAATCGATCCCGCTGAACTTGCTCGACCAGGCCCAGATGTCACTTCTGGTCACAATCGGCGCAATCCACGGCTCGTTGTCGAGCAGCGTGTTGAACTCCTCCAGCAGCTCGTTGCGGCGCATATCAGAATCGGCCGTACCAAAGCTGTCAATCAGCGCCTGGTAGTAGTCCGGACCGTATGCACATGAGTTGGGAATCCGCATCTGGAAGTTCATCACCGGCAACGTCTGCGGATGCAGCGCGAAGAACGCATACGAGGACAGATACGCCTCGTTCCCGGCGTTCAAGAATCGATCACGACCTACCGCCGCTTCGAGCAATGTGATGTTGATGTTGATCCCCGCCTCGGCGGCGCCAGCCTGGATCACCTGCGCGATCTCATTGGCTTCACCACCGGTGTGGGCTAGTTCGATCGTCAGTTCGCCCGGACCGTAGCCAGCCTCTTCTAGCAGTGCCGCAGCCTCTTCGGGGTTGAAGTAGTTCCGGTCGCGAGCCTGGTCGTAGCCCGGCGAGAACGGCGGCCAGAGAATGTTCTTCGGTTGGGCCAGGCCCTCAAAGGTCTCGTTCGCCACCCGGTCGCGGTCGATCACCCGATAAATCGCCTGCCGCACCTTCGGATCGGCAAACGCCTCATGTCCACCATTCTCGTTTGGGATCACCATCCCCAGCACCCAGATCGCGAGCGTCGGCGGAGCAATCACCACCGTGTAGTCGGGATCCGAGCTGAAGCGTTCGTAGTCGGGCTTGGGCAGGCGGTTGGTCAGGTCGATCTCGCCGGCGCCCAGCGCTAACGCCATCGCCGTGGCATCGGGGAACTGATGCAGCTCAATCCCGTCCAACAGCGCCGGATCGTAAAAGTTCTCAAACCGCTCACCTGACGCGTAGTTGTCGACGCGATAGCTGGAAGCGTCAAACTTGAACGGCCCCGAGCCGTTCAGCGAGGAGAAGCCGTCGAGATTCGGGATGTCGTCGACGTCATGGATCTGTGCGTAGTTCAACACGTCGAAGATCAGCGTGCCGCCCCAGGCCAGGTGCAACTGCAACGTCACGTCGTCAATCACATCGACCGACGACACGTACTTCGTCATGATGCCTTTGACCTGGTTGTTGGCCACGCCTTCGTCGTCCATCGCTTCCAGGCTGCGCTTGACCTCGGTCGCGTTGAGCGGCTTGCCATTGTGGAACTCCAGGCCTGGTCGCAGCTTGACCTGCAACATGGTCTGGTCGTCATTCAGCTCCCAGCTCTCCGCCAGATGCGGCTGCGGATCCAGTCCGTCTGGCGAGTATTTCGTCAACGTGTCCCAGAACGGGATGTAGAGCGGAATGTGCGCCGACGATGACAGGTACGGCGCCCGATAGGTGGACAGCCCAATGTCGGAACCGATTCTCAGCACGCCACCGCGCTTGGCATCGTCGGCGGTCTGCGCCACCACAGGTTGATCCTGTTGTTGTGTCTGCTGCGGCTGATCTTGCTGTGCCTGCTGATCAGCCTGAGGCTGCGGTTGCGGCTGATCCTGCTGCTGCTGCGCGACCGCCTGCTGTTCCTCGTCGCCATCGCCGCAACCCACCAGGGCCAGTCCCGCAGCGCCAAGACCGGCTCGCGCACCCGACTGCAACAACCTGCGTCGGCTCAGTTCCTGCTCGCGAAGGCGCTTCCAATACTGCTTGTCGCTCATGTGCTCCCCATGTTCGCTAGTCCGACGCGACCGTGCGACGGATTGCAGAGAGTATGCCGATCCTGTCGCACATTCTCAAGCCGCGTGTTCGACCGCGTCGTAGGGGCGACCCTTGTGGTCGCCCGCGTTTGTAGGAGTCGTAGGGGCGACCCTTGTGGTCGCCCGTGTTGGCAATCGCGAAACTGATCAGATGGGACCAGCAGAGCGGGCGACCACAAGGGTCGCCCCTACAG
Source organism: Dehalococcoidia bacterium (assembly GCA_964291515.2). Taxonomy (GTDB): domain Bacteria; phylum Chloroflexota; class Dehalococcoidia; order Bin125; family Bin125; genus Bin125. The sequence goes on along the minus strand of OZ219805.1, from coordinate 893,353 downwards.
AGATTGCTGCACTTCGAATGAGTTACCGCAATGCCTCCGCGACCGCTGCGCCAAGCTCGGCTGTCGAAGCAGTTCCACCGATATCGGGCGTCCGCGGTGCTCCACTCGACGGATCGAGCACAGCTTCGATCGCGCCCAGAATCGCGTCATGCGCCCCTCGGTGGCCGAGGAAGTCCAACATCAATGCGCCGCACCAGATCTGACCAATCGGATTCGCAACTCCGCGTCCGGCGATATCCGGCGCCGAGCCATGCACGGGCTCAAACAGCGACGGAAACGCGCCGTCCGGATTCAGATTGGCGCTGGGCGCGATCCCAATCGTGCCCGTGCAAGCCGGCCCCAGGTCGCTGAGGATGTCGCCGAACAGGTTGCTGGCCACCACCACATCGAAGAAATCCGGACGCTGGACGAAATGCGCCGTCAGGATGTCGATGTGAAACTTGTCCACCTCCACATCGGGATACTCCGCCGACATTTCCTCAACACGCTCGTCCCAGAACGGCATCGTGATCGCAATCCCGTTGGATTTCGTCGCACTGGTCAGATGTCGTTTCGGACGTGACTGCGCGAGGTCAAAGGCGTACTTCAACACGCGGTCGACACCAATCCGAGTCATCACCGTTTCCTGCATCACCATCTCGCGCTCGGTCCCCGAGAAGATTCGACCGCCGATGCTCGAGTACTCACCCTCCGTGTTCTCTCGCACGATGTACATGTCAATCTCACCCGGCTCTCGAGGACTGCCGTCGCGGCGCACCACCGGTGCGACGATCCCGGGCATCAATCGAGCCGGTCGCAAATTGATGTACTGATCGAACTCACGGCGGAACTGCAACAGCGATCCCCACAACGAAACATGGTCGGGAATCTTCTCCGGCCAACCGACCGCGCCAAAGAACAACGCATCATGCCCGCCAATCTGGTCCTTCCAGTCGTCGGGCAGCATCTGGCCGTGCCGCTCGTAGTAATCCCACGACGCAAAGTCGAAGTAGTCAAAGTCCAGGTCAATCTCAAACCTCGCGGCCGCTTCCTCAAGCACCCGTATCCCCTCAGGCACGACTTCCTGGCCGATACCGTCTCCTGGAATCACCGCGATGCGACTTTTGCTCATCCTGACCGCTCCTTTGCTTTCCCGGCTAGCATCAACAAAACGCTATTGCCAATGCGCATGGATGCCAACATCCCATCCCGCGCTCCCTACCACTGGACTGCACCATTTGTGACCGGCGGAGTCCGATCCTCCGTGCGTTAGCCTCCGCAGCATCGTTTGGCAGGACCAGAGGAGGCCGAGCATGGCGACATTCGTACTGATCCACGGCGCATACCAGGGCGGTTGGATCTGGTCGCCCGTTGTGACACGGCTGCAGGACGCTGGACACCGCGTGTTGGCCCCATCCCTCGACGGCTGCGCCGAGCGCTCGGCCCAGGTCCGGCCCGGCATCACGACCGAGACGCACGCAGAGGAAATCGCTGAACTCCTGCGCTACGAAGACCTCAACGATGTGGTGCTGGTCGGTACGTCGTCGGGCGGCATGGTGCTGGCCAGGGTCGCCGAACTGGCGCGAGAACGAATCCAGCGACTGGTCTTTGCCGACGCCCTCGCGCTCTTCAGCGGAGAAAAGATCCGCGACATCGTCATGGGAGCCGCAGCAACCGACACCGATGTCTCAACGGGACCACCACCCGGCAGCATGCTCGAGACACTGCGGGCCAGCATGGATCCCGACCTTGCCGCCTGGGCCGCCGATCGGTTCGGTCTGCACCCGGTGGCAGCCTTCAACCAGCCAGTCGTGCTCGATTCGTTCTGGGAACAGTCGTGGGACTCGACCGTGATCTGGTGCCGACAGGCGCCCAACCCCGGTGAAGCACACCAGCGCCGCTGCGCCGAGAAGCTCGACGCCAGCTGGCACGAACTCGATACCGGCCATTACCCGATGCTCAGCACCCCGGACGATCTCACCAACCTAATCCTTGCTGGCTGACGCCGGCTTCGCAGGCCTTCCAACAACATCCTCGAGGCATCCATCGCGGATCGAGGGCGGATAGGGCCGCTCAGCGAGGATCGATCAGTTCGCGCAGCGATGTGTCCAGCGCGTCGGCGAGCTTGAGCGCCGCGCCGATGGTGATGTTCTGCTTGCCCTGCTCGACCGTGCCCAGGTAAGTGCGGTCGAGGCCGGCCGCCGAGGCCAGACGCTGCTGACTCCAGCCGCGCTCCTTGCGCAGCTCCTGCACACGGCGGCCCAGTGTCCCGAGCTGTGACCCCAGTGTCGGCCGATCGCGCTCAATGCCAAGCAGTTCCCGCGCCGCGCGCACTGCTTCGGACGGATTGGAAGAGAGCAGATCGGCGCTGATCAATCGTGACTGATCAGCAGGACCGATTCCGGCGCCGCCGACGAATACGGCCGGGTGATGATCAAGCCCCTTGAGCTGTTCGGCCGCCGCCAGCGCGATGTCGAGCCGGTCTGGGTGCGACAGCGACAACGCAACTAGATCGGACTCGCGTTCCCGCACCAGTTCGACCAGATCCTCGGTCGGAGTGTCCGGTCCCAGATGCACCACCGCCCAGCCGTCGAAGTAGAAGAGGTCGGCGATCATCCGCGTGGCGACGAAGTGCATCTCGCCGCTCACAGCAGCGACGACGACTTCGGCGGCAATATCGTCGCGCCGGCGCACGGCGTGGCGGATGTACCCCATCTGTTCCAGGGTGATGTTGGTCGCCTGATGCTCGTCGGCGATGTTCAGATCGCTCCGCAGCCACGCCTCGCCGACGGCGACCAATGCCGGTCCAAAGACCTCAAGATAGATCGCCTCGGCCTCGATGCCGCGTTGCAGCGCGTCCACGACCACCAGCTCGGCTTCGTGGTTCTGGCCGGCCAACAGGGCCGCCGTGTATCGCTCGCGCAGCAGTTGGGTCTGATCTGGCCGCTTCATCAACCGATCATCTCTCGCATAAGTCTGTCCACAAGCTGAATATAGTTGACATGATGCCGTATATCTACCTACTCTTTGCGGCAGATACCCCGCTATCGACGTGATATCTCCATTCGGCGAGTCGTCGAAGCGGACAGCAGAGCACGATTGGGAGGACAACATGCTTGCGACATTGACACGAAGGCTCGGTCTGGGACGAGGGTTGAGACGGGGCCTGAGACCGGGGACGGTCGTCAGGGCCGGAGGTCTGGCCGTCCTCGGCCTCCTGGTGGCGCTGGCGTTCGCCTGCTCGGACGATGAGCAGGAGCAGCCCCAGCAGCAGGCCCAACCGGTGGCGGCTGAACAACCGGCTGAGCAGCAGCAGGCGCAGGGACAAGCGGAGCCGGAAGCGGCCGGGACGACCGTAGACATCGCGGTTGCTGATGGACGATTCGAGACGCTCGTCGCTGCTCTACAGGCCGCCGAACTCGTCGAGACGCTCCAGAGCGACGGCCCGTTCACCGTCTTCGCGCCGACCGACGACGCCTTCGCCGCCCTACCCGAGGGCACGGTCGAGTCGCTGCTCGAAGACATCCCCGCGCTGACCGACATCCTGCTCTACCACGTCGTCGCCGGCGACGTGCGCGCCGCCGATGTGGTCACACTCGAATCGGCCGTCACCGTCCAGGGTGAGTCGGTGAGCATCACCGTTGAGGGCGACGACGTGCGGATCAACGATTCGCTCGTGATCATCGCCGACATCGTGGCCTCCAACGGAGTGATCCACGTCGTCGACGCGGTGCTGCTGCCCTCGGCGGAGTAGCGCCACCACATCAGCCATCGGCAGCACCCTCGGAGCCGACGCCCACACGGCGCGTCGGCTCCGAGCGCTGTTTAGTGGATGCTGCTAAGGCAGTGAGAAAGAATGGAGGTAGTACTCAGCCGATAGTCGTGGGCGCTTGGTGATGCCCGGTGTGGCTGAGCGCCAAGCAACGACGCGACGACGACTTCAGACGGGGAATTCGTGCCGTAGCTCGGCGATGCGGAACTTCAGCTTGTTACTGGGCGACTGCGAAGGGAACGGATCCATTGGCAGCTCGTTGTACGGTCGAGCGAACTCAATCCTAAAGTAGTGCACGAGCATCAGCATGTTTACGGCCAGGTGCAGCTCCGACCAACGGAACCCGAGGCATGAGTGTGTTCCCAGTCCATAAGGCGCATAACCTTCGCCTATGTGCTCATTGCGCGGTTCCACGTAGCGTTCGATGTCGAAGGTCCACGGATCGGGGAACACGTCCTCCATGTAGTGCGGAGCAGTGTTGGCGATATAGATCGAGGCGCCGACCGGCAACTCGTGGCCTTCGACCACCACCGCATTCATCACCGTGCGCATCGCCATCGGGACGATCGGGCTCATCCGCAGGCTCTCCATCAGCACCCTGTGGGATACGTCAATGTTGTCCAGATTCAGGTCTGAATCGGACGGATCGCCTTCCCCGAACAACGCGTCGGCCTCGGCGGTCACACGGTCGTACAAGTCCGGGTTCGAAACGAGCCAATAGAGTGCGAAGCCGAGCTGATCGCCCATGTACATGCTGGCCATCAGCATCGTGCCCATAGGCACGCCCAGGTCGGTCTGGGGCAGGAACTGCGGATCGGATGCATGCAGGCTGAGGTAGTTGTCGACCACGTCGCGCGACTTGCCCAGCCGCTGGCCCGGAGTATGTGCCTGCAGAATGCGATTCACGAGCCGATCGGTGACTTTGGCCCGGCGCCTGGCCGTCGGCGTGCTGAGCATGAACCTCGGCAGTATGCCGGCCAACGCGACGTTCAGCACCCGCATCTTGTGTTTCAGCACATCGTTGATCAGGTCTTGCGTATTGGTACTCGTCAGCAGCGGCGATACCTGAGCATTCATCAGCGGTCGTAGCATCCGTTGAGCCGGGATCGCCTGACCCACCTGCCAGTTCGCCATGTGCGATCGAGCATTGGCGTAGGTCTCGTCCAGGCGATCGACCAATGTCGAACGTGCATAGGCGGGCTGCATCGCCTTGCGGTAGCGAAAGTGGTCGGCCCCGTCCATCGAGTGGATCGATCGCGCTGAACCGTACACCTCGTTGACTCCCTGAAAGTAGTCACTGGACCTGAGATACGTTCGCCCTTGGCGGTGCGCCCAACGATTCATCTGTAGTCCGGCGAGGACAATGAGCGGGTCCTGGAAGGGACGCGGCAGTTCGAAGATCGGACCGTGCTTCTCGGCGAGTGAGGCGAAAAACGCCGGCAACCGTCCCTTGCGAAGATGACGGTTGAACAACATCTCACGCAACGGCACCCGTGGAATCGGTTTAGTCAGTGGGGCGCGCTGCAGCACTGGCGCGTTGATGCTCTCCCTGACGGCATCGCCGATCGCCCGTCCGATCAGGTCCATTTTGCAGACCAGTTGGATGCGCTGTTCAAGCTCATCGTCGATCTGGTACATCAAATGGAAGACATCGCAGGCGTTCACCAGAGCGACGACGATTGCGTCCCGTGGATCGGGGATCTCGTCGGCAAAGATAATCCTGGTCAGGCGCGCCTGCACGAATTCGCCCGCTGAGTACTCTTGCGCCAATTCGCCACGCCGATAGTGATTCGTGAACGTATAGAACTCACCAGGGTGGAGGTCGAGGATCTCTCGTCGCACCAGCGCGGTCAGCGCCCGCGAAATCACCTCTTCGGACTGCGGAGCCAAATGCTCGACCCAGTAGCGAGCTGAGTGTGAATCTGTTTCGGCGGCAATCTCTCGCAGGATTGGATCCAACAGCGGATGACCGGTTTCGGTCGCATCGAGGAGGATCAATGACTCCAGGTCGGTGTCGATGCGGCCGATCATCGACAGATCAGCCAATGCGGCGCCGGCCATGGCGCAATTGAGGTTCCAACCCGGCACCTGGTGGAAGTAGCCGCTCTCCTCGTTGAGCAGCGCCAACAACAACTCTTCCGGCAGACTCAGAGACTGGACCGCACTGGCGGATTCAGGTTCATGTGTGCGAGTCATAGGTTGCCCCTGTAGTGTTAGCGACACTATATGCGGTTCGCCGCCGAAGATGATGCTGGATCTGAAGCCAGGCGACCTTGAACCCAACGGCTGCGGCTCGCAGTCGCTCTGATCACTCGGCGGTGCGGTGAGTGTCGTTCAGGATGTCTGACTCGATCCGACCGTCCTCGAGTTGGCGCCAAGTTGGGTTTCGGTCGGTGGATGCGATGCCAATCGGAGTTCTACGCTGTTGGGTTCGTCTCGCGCGTCCAATCTGAACGGGCCCGGTGGAAAGCGCTCGTACTCCTTGCGTCGCACCGCAGCTAGGTAGGCCTGACTAGACCGTACTCCGATCTGTTTCTGGGAGATCGCGCTATAGTCACCAACTCAACATCTCAGGAGGCCCCCAATCCTCGCTGGGTTCAAGTTCCCCTATCTGGGCGTAGTCTGCTCCCGTGAACCTGTACGTGATGCGACACGGCAAGGCGGAGGCGCGGGGCGTCGAAGGGCCCGTGGACGAGTTGCGTCCGCTCGCGCCGACAGGCCTCCGGCGCACGCGAGACGGCGCGGTCGGCCTGCGGCGTCTGGGCGTCCAACCGCAGCGGACGCTCTGCAGCCCGCTCGTCCGCGCCCGCCAGACTGCGGAGATCGTCCACGAGGTCCTCAAGCAGGAGCATCCAATCGAGTTCGTGGACTCGCTGGCCGGGTGGCGGCTGTCAAGCATCATCGCGGACGTGTCGATGGCGGGCGTGCGGTCGATCCTGCTTGTGGGTCATGAACCAACGCTGAGCGAGCTGATCGGTCTGCTGATTGGTGGCCGCGAGGCGTCGATCCGCCTGCGGCCGGGCAGCATCGCGAAGCTGACTGCGCCAGAACTCCAGCCCGGCCCCTGCGCCGAGCTCGAGTGGCTGCTAGCGCCGAAGCAACTGGCGGCAATCGGTCGCTAGCCCGGCCAATTGCCGCAACCGTCGGATGATCAAGTTCTACCGCCGAGGCGACAATCGCACGCCAGCCCGCTATTACGGTCAACCTGACGCTGAAACGGTCCCACTTCAGGGTGCCTTTGAACGCTGAGAATCGCTCACCGGCATCCGAATCCATATACGCTCAGCCGACCTGCCGAACCCGACGGCCCGTTCATATGTTGACCGAGCAGCCTATCACCGCTCCGATGTTTGTCAACGTAATAGATGCTTACACATTATTAGTTGAATCAACGACACAGGCCTAAACGGGTGATTGCGCATATGCGCAACGGCTGCGTACTCTCGCCTCTTGTGCCCACCAGGTACCTACGCTCGCCGCTTGCAAAGGCATGGACCGATGTCGCCGACTCTGAGCCACCGAGAGGCTGACCGACTCCAATTCCTGGGACTTCTGGCCGCGGTGCTGGGAGCGACGGCGGCTATCCTCGTGCTGCTGCCGACGGCTTCAGCGACCAACCCGCCGCCCGGCCCCTGTGAAGACGGCTACGTCGCGCCGACTCCGACCGAGATCTCCGTCACCGGCCACCCAATCACAGTCACCTCGACCACCGCCGACTATTTCGTCCTCTACCTTCGACCTGCGCGGCCGCCCTATCTGACCAAAGGCCGACCAATTCAGGTCAAGCTGGGTGAATCGGGCACGACCACCCTCAGCGATAACCTCGAGCCGCTCAGCGCCAACCGCTATCTCGTGGAGAAGTACTCGGTCGCGCAACCTGGCGACCTCGACGGCGACTGTATCGACGACGTCACGGAGCTCAAGGACCTGGGCAACTACAGTCCAATCAACTCAGGCAAGAAGATCGCCCACGTCAATGGCGCCGTCTTCATCAAATCACGTGAAGCCTTCCAGGCGCTGTCGTTCAATGACGGCGACACAGGCATCAGAGGTCTCGAGCACCTGAATGGCCTGGAGTTCGTCAAGTTCTCCATACGAGATCTTTCAGGGCACACCCCACCGGCATACTTCATCAACTCGAACACGCATAAGATTCACTCGTCCTTCGACAAGGCCATCGGCGCACCGCCGAGCAGCCCCACCACAATCGGTAATGGCACGATCGTCTACTACCCGAACGTCGTCGCCAAGGACGGTTCGCTCGGGGTGTATGCATTCCGCTTTAGCCAGTGGGGTATCGCAGGGTTTTCCGGTGTGGAGGCATACTACAACATTATCGCGGCGAACATGCCGTTCTTGAAGGATAACCTATACTACCATCCATTCACAGACAATCAAGTCAAGGTATACACAGGCGGCAAGGCTAGCTACGACAACTCGCGAGTGAACGTACTACTCAATGAGGACATTGGTCCAGACGTAGACTACATCCCGTTCAACCAGGCCGAGGGATACGGCCGTCTGCGACTGATGCAGGACGGCGAGCGACCAAGCCCCTTTGACATCGCGATCTATGAGTCGCTGCCCAATGACCTGCCTCGGGTGGGCGGGACCATCACAACGGTTACGCAGACGCCGCTATCGCACGTCAACCTGCGAGCAATCCAGAACGGCCTGCCCAATGCATACATTCGCGACGCGTTGACAAATGACACCATCGCTTCGCTCATCGGCAGCTACGTCTATTTCGCGGTCACCGCTGACGGTTACACGATTCGCGAGGCGACGAAAGCGGATGTGGACAACCATTACGCGGCGCTCCGTCCTCAGCAGATTCAGACCCTGCAGCGCGACTTGACGGTGACAGCTATTGCCTCATTGGCCAATGTGAACTTCGCGGACTGGACTGCGTTCGGAATCAAAGCGGCGAACATGGCCGAGCTCACCAAGCTGTCCTTGCCTGCCGGCACGACGCCCGTGGGCTACGCAGTGCCGTTCTACTTCTACGACGAGTTCATGAAGCAGGCAACGCTGAGCGACGATACGGTTCTCGGTAAGAAAAAGGCCCCTGCAGACGAGAAGATCACGCTGCCGGCTGGCACAACGCTGGCCTCGGCGGTCACCCAGATGCTGGCCCACTCGAAGTTCCAATCGGAAGCTGACATTCAAGAAGAAATGCTGGACGACCTACGTAAGGCGATCAAGAAGGCGACGTCGCCGCAGTGGATTATCACCGCGCTCACAGCCATGCACGGCAACTACTCCGATGGCCAGTCCTTACGCTACCGCTCCAGTACCAACAATGAGGATCTGCCGTCGTTCAACGGGGCCGGTCTCTACGACTCCAAGACACAGGATCCAGACGAGACAACCGCGGAAGGTATCGACAAGTCAATCAAAGCCGTGTGGGCCAGTCTCTGGAACTATCGAGCCTTCCTGGAGCGAGACTTCCACCGGGTGGACCACACCACCGTGGCCATGGGCGTCCTGGTGCATCCCAACTACTCGGACGAGTTGGTCAACGGTGTCGCGGTCAGTTATGACCCCATGACCTTCCTGGACAACCAGTACTACATCAACTCGCAAGTGGGCGAGGACCTGGTCACAAACCCGGAGGCCGCGTCGCAGCCGGAGCAGCTACTGCTCAGCCCAAGCGGCGCGGCGACGGTGCTGTCACGCTCCAATCTGGCGCCGTCAAACGAGCTCCTCATGAGCGCAACCCAGATGCAACAGTTACGTAGCAACCTCGACACGATTCACAATCGGTTCAGAACGCTGTATCAGGTTGCGGACGGTGACGACTTCGCGATTGAGATCGAGTTCAAGATTACCGCCGCCAATCAACTCGCGATCAAGCAGGCGCGGCCCTGGATTTTCCCTGAACCGCTCGTGCTGCCGAATCCCGAGGTGACCCTGGCGCTCGGCGCGTCCCAAGTCGCCGAAGACGGCACGCTAGCCCTCACGGTGACTCGAAGCGGCGGCATCCTGTCGGCGCCGCTCACGGTCCACCTGTCCTGGAGTGAAACAACGTCGATGCTGAAGACCGCTAAGCCCGCATCGATCACCATTCCCGGCAATCAGACAAGCGCCACGATCACAGTGCCGCTTGACGACGATGCAGCAGACGAACCCGACAGCGTCGTCACCGTCAGCATCACTGCCAATCAGAACTACGACATCGGGACCTCAGGCTCCGCATCAGCCACGATCACCGATGATGACGAATCAACTGGGCCTGAAATCAGCATCGTTGCGGACGGCGACGTGACCGAGGGAACGGACGCTAGCTACACTCTGACAGCGACACCCAAGCCTGCAGCCGATCTCGATGTCACGGTTGAAGTGACACAAAGCGGAGATTTTGTCACCACCGGCTCGCAGACGGTCACGATTACTCCGGCTGGCACAGCTACCCTCACGCTGCCCACAACAGACGACAGCACAAACGAGGCAGACGGTTCCGTCACCGCGACGATTAGTGCCGGTACCGATTACACGGTGTCAACCAGTGCCGACTCAGCAACGGTGGCGGTGTCACACAACAACGGAGGACAGCTTGCATCACAGGCCACTATTGATTCATGTGTCTCGGACAGTCTGCTAGCGACCGTGCGTCGGTACTACGATGCCAACAAAGACCGCGCGCCGAACTATGGCCGAAACTGGAAACGTGTGCTGATCACGTTCCGCGACGTGCAGGACTCGGCGCTCACACCGTTTACCGCCACCGAAGCGCTCGCCGGGGAGCAGAAGTGGTTCGGCTGGAAGCCCGTGCGAAAGGCCCTGGAGTGCGTCGAAACAGCAACAGCTCCACCGCCGCCAACCGAGCCTGAGATCAGCATTGCCGGTGGCTCTGGCGTCACCGAAGGTACTGCGGCATCATTCACATTGACCGCGTCTCCAACGCCCGCAGCCGACCTGGATGTCACAATCGCCGTGTCGCAGAGCGGCGACTACGTTACAACGGGTTCTCGTACCGTCACAATCCCATCCTCAGGCAGCAAAACCATTACCGTGACAACCACGGACGACAGCGACGAAGAGGCCGATGGTTCCGTCACGGCGACTATCAATAGTGGGACAGGCTACACGATATCGTCATCGTCCAGTACGGCAACTGTCGGCATCGCGGACAACGATACTTGTACTCCGACGCTCCCGTCCGACGCGGTCACTGTCTCCGAGGTCACGGCCTGGCGCGACGCATTCCCCGACAACACCGCGCGGGTGCTGCGTTGGAATCGGGTACTAGCGGCGCTGGGTGTCGACACAGGCGAGACGGCGATGACTGTTGCCGAAGCGCAAGCTCGGGCCGATGCAGCAATCCTCAGCACGCGTTGGGACCGCGTAAAGCGAACAATACAATCGCTGACGCAGTGTGACGCTCCGCCGCCAACCGATCCGGTCATCACAATCGCCGCGGGCAGCGACGTCACCGAAGGCAGCGACGCTACGTTCACCGTGACGGCGACACCGAATCCAACTTCAGTGTTGACCATCAACCTGTCGGTTTCGCAGAGCGGCAGCTTCGGAGCGACTACCGGCGCCGACACCGCGACGATCCCAACCACAGGCAGCGCGACCTACACGGTCAGTACGACCAACGACAGCGCCGACGAGCCCGACGGCTCCGTCACGGCGACGTTGTCCACAGGCACCGGTTACACCGTGTCGGGAACGAGCAACGCTGCGACGGTCGCTGTGTCGGACGACGATGATCCGCTGCCGGCGACGCCGACCATTAGCATTGCCGCTGGTTCAAGCATCTCCGAGGGCAGCGACGCCAGTTTCACTATCACGGCGAGTCCCACTCCTACCACGGCGCTCACCGTCAATCTCTCCGTCTCCCAGAACGGCAACTTCGGAGCGACCACCGGCATGGACACGGTGACGATCCCAACCACAGGCAGTGCATCGTTCACGGTCAGCACGACCAATGACAGCACCGACGAGCCCGACGGTTCGATCACGGCGACCTTGTCGACAGGTACGGGCTACACCGTGTCGGGAACGAGTAACGCTGCGACGGTCGCTGTGTCGGATGACGATGATCCTCCTCCGGTGACGCCGACCATTAGCATTGCCGCAGGCTCAAGTATTACCGAGGGCGCCAATGCCAGCTTCACGGTGACGGCGAGTCCCACGCCGACCTCGCCGCTCACTGTCAACGTGACAATCTCACAGAGTGGCAACTTTGCTTCGACGGGATCTCGGACGGTTACCATACCAACGTCTGGCAGCCTCACCTTTACGGTGAGTACCACCAACGACAATACCGACGAACCCGACGGCTCGGTCAGCGCGACTGTTGCAACCGGCACGGGCTACACGGTTTACGCCAATAACAGTGCTGCTACCGTCGCTGTGTCGGATGACGACGATCCGTCTCCAGTGACGCCGTCCTCTGGGCCGCCGACGGTGACCTTGAGGGATGCCTCCGCTAGCGAAGACGCGGGACACTTGCGCTTCACCGTCACGCTTTCGCACGTGAACCCTGAGACGATTAAGTTCCGTTACGGAGCGTTTGGCAGGAGCGCGACAGCGGGCCAGGACTTCACCACGGAGTACAAAGAGTTCACGCTGAACGCTGGCGATACTACCCTTGACATCGATATGCCCATCATCGACGACAGCGACGTCGAAGGCGACGAGACGCTCAATTTCTTCGTGTACGCCACAAGCGGAATTACGTTATCCAGTTACTTCATCTACGCCGACGGTACGATCATCGACGACGATTAGCGGCAGCTCGGCCCGGGCGATCAGACCACGCCGAGCGACGCAGAGTACGATCATCCACTCGCACATGCACTGATAGGCGCGCTTCGGGCGCGGAATCGGACGTGATGCGGCGGACCGCTCACCCTGAGGGAGAGGGGAACGGAGCCCGAGCAGGCCCCCGCGCGGAGGGGGTGACTGGGTAATGGTTGGCAGAGACGGGTGGCATCAGGGCTAGCGGGACGGTTGAGAAAGTCTCAGTGGGTAGTTCTCTTCTCTGTTTCGCCAGTTGCGAGTCGACAACCTGGTTCGGACTGACTACTATTGAGGCAGGAAAGAGGGGCGGGATGCCAAAGCAGACTGACGCAACAACCAAGGACGAAGCCGAGGAAACCGTCGACGTGCGGGTCGATGAGGAGCTCAGCGCCGAGGAGCTCGAAGACGTCAGCGGCGGCTCCGGTGCCGGCAAGCGCAGCGCCTACAACAACGCGCAGCAGCCGTGGCAGGCAACGATCGACTAGGGCACAAACCCGATTCACCACGAGCGGTCAGCATTCGAGAACTGGTGCAGTATGGCAGAGCAAACAGACACTCCAACCAAGGACAACGCCGAGGATGCCGTTGCCGCGAACGTTGACGAGCTTTCCACTGAGGAGCTGAATCAAATCAGCGCCGCCGGCAAGGCAGGCTCGTCCGCGTCGTCGCACACGACTCACAACGCGGGCATGGGATCGTCGTCGAACAAGACGTAGCCCATCAACGTCCAACAGGGTGAAGTCCGGCAGGATCTCGCTATGTCCAAGCGCAAGAGCAACAAGGTCGACGAATCGAAGGCCGACGACCGCGAGCTCTCCGCAGAGGAGCTCGACCAGGTCAGCGGCGGCGGACACAACAGCACGGCCACACCTGGCCAGAACACAGCAGGCTCTCCGCCGACGCCGCTAGGCACCGGTCCCGCCAACCTTTAGGACGCGCCGAGGCTGTTTCGCAGAGGAGTCTCTTTGGGGTCGGAACCTCGCTATTTCCGCTACAGTTACGCATAGCGTTTTCGATCTGCGCGTTAGGCTGACCCAAGCTCGGCTCCCGACCTTGAGCCGGCGGAGGGTGTTCTGCGATGTCCGAGCGTCGGCGGCTGTTTCGCGACGAAGCCTTCGCCCGACGCGGACGCAGCGAACCGATCGATGGATTGCTCCGCATTACCGCTCCGCACGAGTGGCTCTTCTTGGCGATGCTCGGCTGCGCAATGGTCGGCGTCCTGCTCTGGGCCGTGTTTGGCACGATCGAGCGCGGCCTCTCCGCGCCCTGCGTGTTCGCCGAAACCTCGGCTGGAGAGCCCACCGCTGAGGCGCAACTTTCCACCGACGACGCGCGACGGGTCGCGGTCGGGATGTCGGCCCGAGTCAGCCCAACTGGCGCCGATAGAGCGCTCGATGGTCGGGTTTCCCAGGTCGAAATCGATTCCTCGGACGCCAATGAGAGCCAGCCACTGATCCGAGTCAGCCTGTCGGACGCGTTGTCAGAAACGTCGCCAGCCACATTGTCGGAAGGGTGGCGCGACGGCGACACCTGTGACCTGCGCATCGTTACCAGCCGCGAATCGCCGATTCGACTGATCGCCGCGATCAGCGCCGCTCCACTCGGGCTGGAGTAGCGGCCGTGGCGATCCTTTCCAGACCAACGAGGCCATCCTTCCGCAGACGTCGGTTGCGCACGCCGATGATCCCGCAGCTTGAGGCCGCCGAATGCGGCGCGGCTTCGCTCGGGATTGTTCTCGCGCACCTCGGGCGTTGGGTCCCGCTGGAGGAGTTGCGCGAGGCCTGCGGCGTCAGCCGCGACGGCTCCAATGCGGCGGGCATTGTCCGCGCCGGTGAACGTTACGGCCTCCGAATCCGCGGTTGGCGCAAGGAGGTCGAGACGCTCAGTGAGGTCAATCTTCCAGCCATTCTCTTCTGGGAGTTCAACCATTTTCTCGTGTTGGAGGGGATCTCTGAAGATCGCTTCCACCTCAACGATCCCGCCAACGGCCGACGCACGGTGAGCCGCGAAACCTTCAGCGAGGCGTTCACAGGAATCGTCCTGACGGCTGAGACAACGGAATCGTTCCGACCCGGTGGCGAGCCGCCCAACATTTGGCGCGCGCTCTGGCCCTGGCTGCGTGACGCTCGTGGTGCGCTGGCTTATGTCACGCTGGCCGGTCTACTACTCGCGATCCCGGCGCTCGCACTCCCGATCCTGCTGAGCATCTTCGTCGACGACGTCCTCATCGGCGGTGAGCGCGACTGGGGAGGCTGGATTGTCGGCGCGATGTTGCTCGCCGGTCTCTCGGTCTACGTGCTCACCTGGCTGCAACAGGTGATGCTGCGCAAGATCACGATCCAGCTCGCCGTGACTCAGTCGCAGCGACTGCTCTGGCGACTCTTCCGACTACCCACACAGTATTTCGCGCATCGATTCGCCGGGGACCTCGCTTCCCGACTCAGCCTCGTCGACCAGATCGCCGCCGGCGCCGCGCAACAGCTCGTGGGCGTGGTCGTCGAGCTGGTTATGAGCGCTCTCCTGTTTGCACTGCTTGTTGTCTATGACCCGCTGATCGGCCTGATCGTGCTCGCCATCGCCGTTAGCAATGTGCTCGTGGCGCGCGTGCTGAGCCAGCGTCGACTGGACCAGAATCGACAGCTACGTCGCGAGCAGGCGCTGCTCTTCGGGATCGAGACGGCCGGACTGCGACAAATTGACTCGCTCCGCGCCACTGCGGCCGAGAACGATTTCTTCGCTCGCTGGAGCGGTTACCAGGCGCGGGAACTGTCGGCCCGACAGCGCTTCGTCGAGCTTGGCTACGTCAATGCGGCGTTGCCTCGACTGTTCCTGCTCATGGGCGGGATGGCCGTGCTCGGACTCGGCGGATGGCGCGTGATCGAGGGCGACCTCACGATCGGTGAGCTGATCGCGGTCTACGTGCTGGCTGGCAACTTCCTCACACCGATCGGACGCTTCGTCCAATTCGCCGACTCCTTCCAGCTGCTCGAGGCCGACCTCCAACGCGTCGCCGACGTCCTCGGCGCCGAGGAAGACGTAGCGCTCACCGCTGCCGAGTCTTCGCAGCAGGATCGCCAGGACGGCGCAGTGGCCAGCCTCAACGGTCGGCTCCGACTCGCGGGTCGACTTGAGCTGCGCGATATCCGCTTCGGCTATCGACGAAACACCGACCCGCTGATCGACGGCCTCAGCCTGACGATCGAGCCCGGTCAGCGAGTCGCCATCGTCGGGCCGACCGGCTCCGGCAAGTCGACCCTGCTGCGACTCGTGACTGGCGAATACACCCCCTGGTCGGGCGAGATCCACTTCGACGGCGTGCCCATGCGTGATGTTCCACGCTCCGTCCTGACCGCGTCCCTGGCGACGGTCGACCAGCAGATCGCGCTCTTCGACGGCACCATCCGCGACAACCTGACGATGTGGAACGCTGCCATCGCCGAAGCCGATATGGTCGCCGCCGCTCGCGACGCCAGAATCCACGAAGAGATCGTCGGTCGGAGCGGTGGCTACGACGCCCAAGTCCAGGAAGGCGGACGGAACTTCAGCGGCGGACAGCGCCAACGCCTCGAGATCGCGCGGGCGCTCGTCAACCGACCGTCGCTGCTCTTCCTCGATGAGGCAACCAGCACGCTCGACGCAGTCACCGAGCAGCGGATCGACGATGCTCTGCGCCGTCGCGGGTGCTCATGCCTGATCGTGGCGCACCGACTCAGCACGATCCGCGACTGCGACCAGATCATCGTGCTCGATCAAGGTCGCGAAGTTCAGCGAGGCGTCCATGAGGACCTGATCGCTAACCGCGACGGCATCTACGCCCAACTGGTGCAGTCGCAATGACGACTCACCAACCCACCGACACTCATGAGCAAGCCCGACTCGTGAGCTTCGCACTCAGCGAGGGCGAGGCGGTCGCCAGCGCCGCCAACCATCCGATCACGCTCGACGATCCGTCAGTCGCCTACCTCGTGCTCGAGGGTGCGGTTGATGTGTTTCTGTTTGAGCAAACCGACGGTCTCACCAGCTCGTCCGCGCGACACATCGTTCGCGCCGAGGCTGGACAGCTGCTCTTCGGAATCGGCTCGCACGACACGCCCTTGGTAGCGATCGCCAAGAGCCTGCCGGGCGCTCGTTTGGCCAAGCTGCGGAGATCGGCGCTCGGGGCACGCCAGTTCGCCGATGACCTCGCTGACCAGGTCGACCGCTGGGTCAGCGAGATCGGCGGCGCCGTGGCGGCGAGAATCGATCCTCGACCACGTCCGACGCTCGTGGTTGACTCCGCGAATCGCTCCCCCGTCCACGCAGGCGCGAACAGTGTGCTCTCGACTCGCGCCGGAGCGGTGGTCTGGATCGGTGTCGATCAGGGTGAAGCAGCCTTTCTCGGCACGGAAACTCCATCGCCCGACGGCATCGGACTCGCTCCGCTCAGCTTCGACACGTGGCTCACGCTCTCGGCCGAGACCGCCCTGAACGTGCTCAGCTCGCGCCAGCTCGCACAATCGGGACGCCTCCTGCAGGCTCTGGACGAATTCCACGCGCTCGCAATCGGTGCCGAGCAGCTCAATCGACTGCTGCTCCAGGCCGACATCGTTAACGAGCAGACCGCGCGCGAGGCGCTCCGTCGTCGCGACGCCGAGCAGGCTCGGGCCGGCCTCAATCAGCTGCTCGCCCGCGAGCGCGATACTGTAGCCCCCGATGGCTCCGCGCTGATGTCGGCGCTCGCGTTGATCGGCAAGCACGAAGGCTTGCGCTTCCAGCGACCGACTCTACAACCAGGCTTGGTCGCGGAGGAGCCGTCGCTTGCCGCGGTGCTGAGTGCGTCTGGAATTCGCGCCCGACAGGTGCGCCTCCAACCGGAGGATCGCTGGTGGCTCGGCGACAGTGGCGCCATGCTCGGCTTCCTCGGCGAGGAACGTCGGCCCGTGGCGCTGTTGCCGCACTGGGGAGGTCGCTATCGGATGATCGATCCCTCCAGCGGTGCGCGAGTCCGAGTGAATGAGTCGCGCGCGGCCCAACTCCACTCCGACGCCTGGCTCTGCTATCCAACGCTGCCCACGGAGCGCAGGGTCGGCGCGACCGATCTGGCCCGCATCGGCGGACAAGGCGCCGCGGGGAGCTTCGCCCGCTTCGCGCTCGCGGGACTGCTGGCGGCCCTGCTGTTGCAGGCGCCAGCGATCGTCGTCGGTGTCCTCACCGACTGGGTGCTCGCCTCCGCCGCTGGCGACATCCTGCTCCAACTGATGATCGCGCTGGGCGCCTTTGGTGTCGTGGGTGTGCTGTTTCAAGTGCTGCAAGGCACCTCGATGATGCGCCTCGAGGGACGCGGCGCAGCTCGTGTCAGCGCTGCCGTCTGGGACCGACTACTCACGCTCTCACCGACCTTCTTCCGGCGCTTCACCGCCGGCGAGCTCGCGATCCGCATGGCGACGTTCCAGCTCATGCGCGACCAGATCTCGGGCGTTGTCGCAAACGCGCTGCTCTCGTTTGTCTTCCTCCTGCCGACACTGGCGATCCTCTTCTTCTACGACGTCACGCTCGCCCTGGTGAGCATCGCGCTGGCCCTCGCGATGATGCTCCTGACGGCGATCATCGGTCTTTGGCAACTCCAACCACAACGGCGCGGCTTCGCCGCCGAGCGGCGGCTGGCCGGCGAGCTCCTGCAGTTCATCAACGGGATCAGCAAGCTCCGAGGCGCGGGCGCCGAGCCGTCGGCCTTCGCTGCCTGGGCCCGACACTATCGCGAGCAACATCTCGCCGGCATTCAGATCTCGCGACTGAACGAACACCTCGTCTCGCTCAGCGCCGCGACGCCCGTGCTCGTCGGCGCGGCGCTGTTCGCTGTTGCGCTCTCCCGCGACGCCGATGATCTTCAGATCAGCGACTTCCTCGTCGCCTACGCGATCGCGATGACGTTCTTCGTGGCCGCTGCCAACCTCGGGCGCTCGTTTGAGGCGATCGCCGCCGCGCTGCCCGGCTATGAGCAGGTCAAGCCAGTGCTCGACGAGCTGCCCGAGACCGGCGCGCTCAGCGGCGCCCCGATCTCACCGCAGGGCGACGTCCGCTTCGACCACGTCAGCTTCCGTTACCAGCCTGACACGCCGCTCATCGAGGACGTCTCAATCTCCGCTCGGGCGGGTGAGTTCATCGCCATCGTGGGCGAGTCGGGCTCGGGCAAGAGCACGCTGATGCGGCTCGCGCTGGGGCTCGAGGATCCGACTGCTGGCAGCATCTACTACGACGGTCGCGACCTCGCCTCGCTTGATCGTCAAGCGCTGCGACGCCAGCTCGGTGTGGTCATGCAAGACGGCGCACTGCAGCCGGGCAGCCTGCTCGACAACATCATCGGCATGGGCGACGAACTCACGATCGAGGACGCGTGGCGCGCCGTTCGTGAGGCTGCGATCGAAGACGAGATCACGCAGATGCCGATGCAGCTCTACACCGTCGTCACTGAGGGTTCGGCCACGTTCTCCGGTGGACAGACCCAGCGCCTCCGGATCGCCGCGGCGCTTGTCCGCAATCCGCGCGTCATCTGGCTCGACGAGGCGACCAGTTGGCTCGACGCCCGCAGTCAGGCGCAAGTGATGCAGAGCATCGAGCGGCTCGCCGCGACCCGTATTGTGATTGCACATCGCATCTCGACGATCCGCCAAGCCGACCGCATCTACGTGATGCAGCGAGGCCGCGTCGTCCAAGTCGGCGACTTCGACGAGCTATCGAATGTCGAAGGCCCCTTTCGCCACCTCGTCGAGCGCCAACTCGCCTGAATATGAGCCACCAAGCCACTCGTCATACCTACGGCGGAGTGGGATTACGGCGGCTGTCTCCAGAGCCTCCGTAGGCGACCCGAAACTGCTGAGCAATCTTACGGCCCGGCAACGCTCAACATCGGGCCAGTCGGTCAGGATGCGCAGGCTGAGTCCGGCAAGCACGAAAACAGCGGGTCAGACTTGGACTTGGTCTAGGTTGCCGCAATCGCGACGACATCCCCATCTGCTGCAATCCGCCCGCGCCGCTTGGCCAGCCTGCTGCTCGTGTTCGTCGGCTCACCAGGGCCTTCACGCTGTTTCGTCATGAAGTGGATGAAGGCGAGGAGGACTTGTTTGAAGTAGGCGTGGGCGGTGTGACGTACTCCCGTTCGAGCGCATGCATCACGTCGCCCTGGTTGCCGGGGCACGAGCAGGACCAGCGGCAGAGGGTCATGAGGGTCCTACTTCCTCGTCTGGTATTGCGAACCTTGGGATGCGGGCCGATGTGGGCCGATGCGGGGTGGTGCGCCTGGGTTGGATGGAGGTGGATGCGGAATCGAGTAGCTTGGGTGGTGAGAGTGTAGGTGGGCTTGATGGGTTGTGTTCGGTCTGGTGGTGTGCTGGCGGTGGCGGTGGCGGTGCTGCTGTTGGTGTTGACGCCGAGCTCTGAGGCGCAGGCTCCGCTGCGCATCACGCTGGACGCGCCCTCGACCTGCGAGGCGAGAATCTACTACAACGCCTACCTCGAAGTGGACTCGGAACCGCTCCTCGTGGACTGGCGAGTGACGGGTGGCACAGCTCCCTATGAGGTACTAATCAACAGCGAGCCGTATCAGGGTGACTCCGGCCAGGTTTCGATGACCTGCAGATCATTGAAGCCTGGCACCGATGTATCAGGGCCGATCACGATTCAGGCCACGGTGACCGACAACGCTGGGCGGCGCGCATCGGCATTGGCGGACGTCTACGCGCTGCGAGTCTACGATCGTGGTCTATCCAAATACTCTCAGGATGTCCTGCGAGCAGGCGAGACGTATCGCGTGCACCAGCTCCTGCTGACGATGCCGCTTGACCAGAAAGTGTACCTCGGCAACTTCCAATCGGCCGACTGTGAACGCTGGGGTCCCGACTGCGACGATCGGTTCAATATCTGGACAACTGACGGTTACCCGTCATCCTCGCTGTGGATTCGTCGTTGGACGGGGACGGAGTACGCACGCACGTTGGAGGGCGAGCCGTTCGTGCGCGCGGAGATCAATGAGGATGAGCTGCGCTACACAAAACGGGCCGATAGTCGCTTGTTCGACGCGGTCCTCGAGTTGATTGGTCAGCCGCCGCGCCGCTATCAGGTCACGGAGCCGCGATCTGGACCTGATGATCCCAACCTGAAGCTGAGGCTCTACGCGCCGACGTACTGCGTGGCGAGGGGTGAACACTTCAACGTGCTTGGTGTCGATGTGAGCTGGGAGATTGCGGGCGGGCGCGGACCGTACGAAGTGACAATCAGCGGCCAACGCTACCTGGGGCAAACCGGGAGGGTGTGGGTCCCCTGCGGACCGACACGACGCCTTCCGGACGATTGGGAAGGTGAACCTTGGCCCGTCCAAGGCACGGTCGTCGACGCCGATGGTCGGATTTCGTCGAGTCGGGTGGACATGTACGCCCTGCCTCGGCCATACCGATGGGCGGACGACGTGATCGCAGAACCGCCGCCGTTGCCGGACGACTTTGTCGAGTCCAACGCACCGTTACAACTGAGAGCGTTCTTCGAGCCAGCGGTCTGCGAGTATGAGAGATACGGTGGCAGCGTCAACTTATATTGGACCGCGACCGGCGGTCGCTCGTGGCCGCTGAGTGTCACCGTTGATGGCGAACCGGCAGACATCTGGAGGTCGTGGACCAGAGTCCAGTGCGACGCAATCGACGCCGACAGAGTGGTCTCATTGCGCGTATCAGAACATGGCGCCAACGCAGAGACTACAGAGTTGCAGGTTCCATTGATCACTCGCTACGCGGACTGGGACGACCGGAGCTACCGATCCAATACTTTGTCGACTTACTCGTCGCTGGAGCCACTGCTCGGCCTGCAGGATGGCTGCGTGACCAACCAGCAGTTGAGCCTTGACCCGACAACGGCTGCCAACCTGACTCTGACATCGGACATCACCCTGTACGACGGGATCGAACACCGTTCAGGAGCGAACGAACTGTCCTGCCCGCCGATGCCAGGCTGGATGGTAGCCACGAGCACGATCGACTCGTCACGAGGGCCGAAGCGCGATTTCCACTTATCGCACACGGTCAAGGTTCAGCAGGCGCGACCGGAACGGTTGCCAGAATGACTTCTTTCACGGCGAACGCTCGGGTCAAGCGACGGATGCTGTTGCCAGTTCTCGGCGGGCTGTTCGCGGCGTGTCTGCTGGTCTGGCAAACGCTGGCGTCCGAGCCAGAGCCGCTGCAGATTCAGCTTCAGGTTCCTGACATCTGCGAGATCGAGGCCGATGCTGACACAGTCTCGCCGACGTTGCAGGTCGGTTGGCAGGTGAGCGGTGGTGTCGCACCGTACCGAGTGTTCGTCCACGGAGACTACCGGGAGGCCCCCGCTGGGGAAGACCTGACGCTGTGTGGGATTTGGAACGACGACGACGTGCAGTCGGGACAGATGCCGATTCTAGGCAGTGTGATCGATGCGAACGGCGATGCTGCCTCGGCGCTCGCGTATGCGCAGGCGGTCAAAGTGATCAATGCCGATCCGCGTTCTGGAATCTCAGAGCCGCCGCTGGTCGGTGGTCAGACCTATCGGATTCATGGGGTTCTGCTCACGATCCCGCCCGATGTCCGGTTGAGGCACGGCTCCTACGTTTCGTATGTGTGCCGACCCGAAGATGCGGTCTGCGGCGATGAGTTTCCGTTGACGTTTCGTAGCTCGACACTGTGGCTACGTCGCTGGCACCACGACGAGTCGAGACGGGAGATCTATGACCACACGGTATTAGTTGGCGTCCCGGGTTACAACCCTGACGACTACGACGACGACCTGATCAAATCGGTGTTTGACCAGATTGTGGCGTCAATCGGGCGCAATCCGGCAGCGGACCGAGCGGCTGATGGATTCTCGCAGCTCGATTCGCCTGAGCTCGAGATTGTGTTGCAGGCGCCGCGCATCTGCGAGACGCACTGGGGCTCCTACGGCGGCCGACGGCAGTCGATACAGGTCGAGTGGGAGGTCAGTGGCGGTCGGGCGCCGTATCGCGTGCAATTCAGAGACCGCTGGTTGAAAGTCGATGCCTCGGACCGCAGCGGCGTCATTGGGATCCCTTGTGGTCTGTTGCGGGACGACGCGGATGGCGTCGATTCGCAGGTGATGAACACGCAGGCGATCGTTGTCGATGCTGATGGGGCAACGTCGTCGGGCGTGGTGAGCACCTACGCGATCTCCGCGGGTCGATACGGCGGCGACACGTTGCGCGGCGGCTGGACGCATCGGATGCAAGGTCTGCTAATGACCATCCCGGACGGTCTGGAATTCCACGTCGAGACGATTGGAAGTGAGGAGGTGTCGTGCGGTGAGAATGTCTGTACCCACCGAGGCTGCCTGGACTCCGGTCAGCCGATTTGCGAAAATTCTTGGTCGATGGGAACCATCGGCAACTCTGTCTGGGTGGGATTTGGCTACACGAGTCATCGTCTCTTCTACAGACGCGTGGACAGCGAGCAGATTGCCATGGATCCGGGAGTGACATTATCCACACCGGAAGAAGTCCATGCGGCGATTGACGCGATTGCTGACTCGATCGGCGAGCCGCCGCAGTTGCCCGAGTGGGGTGTGTACAACCCTGCGCCACTGCGCATCTGGGCCTGGCCCGATCCGATCACCTGCAGCCCAACGCATGACGGTACGACGGCACAACGTCGGGTCGCTGGCGGCGGATGGTGGCCGCTGGGCATCGGCGATCAGGCGTGGCAGGAGGACCTGAAGTTGGCGCGGCTGGAGTGCGGCGCCGGGCTTGGTTGGCACGAGAACACGCTCGAGGTGCACGAAGGCGGGCCCGATGGCGCGATGGCCGAAACCACCGTGCGGCACCTTGCCTATCCAACCTTCGGCGACACCGATGTCTTGCAAGTGTTTCCTCACGTCTGGAGCACGGACTATTGCGAGCCGGGTAGCGAAGCCACGATTTGGTGGGACGTTTACCGTGGCGAGGCACCGTACAGCGCACGTGTCAACGGGGTTTTGGTGGAGATGCGCTTCGACGAGGAGCTCGGATTCGCTACGGGCTGGTACGAGACGAAGTGCGCCGACCGTCTTGGCCTACAGAGGATGACCGTCGAGGTCTGGGACAGTGCCGATCCGCCGCATCGGGTGACGTTCCCGATCATCCTGAAGGTGGTCGAGGAGCATCCATCGGGGCGGCCCTGGTCGGACTTCCGCTGAGGAATGACGGAGTTGGTGTTTCCGACGGCCTCTCCTGCGGGGGCGCCGAGCAGACCCCCCACATTCGGAGACCTTTGATGAATTTGCTCCCCCTTGCAGAGCCTGTCCCCGTGTCGACGGGGAGGGAGCTGTCGCGGAGCGACTGAGGGGGTCCTGCCGGCGCGGGTACCAGATAGGACTTGGTGGAGCAGGCCCCCCTCCGCCTTCGGCACCTCCCCCTGCAAGAGAATGATGCATAACTCAGTTTCCCGTCCCCGCCCCTGAGCGGGGACCCGCCTTGGCATAGCCCAGGCTGCTCCGATAAGTCCCGGTTGACCAGATAGCAGCAACAAACATGACCGCAGGTAGGAGGCCAGGGAAGGAGCAGGCTCCCGCTCGGAGGCGGGGGCGGTTGAGGGGTTATGCATCGGTCTCTGCAAGGGGGAGGAGAGGGATTTTTCAAAGGTCTCCATTCGCGGGGGAATTGCAGTCATTCGCTTGCCTTAGTCGTCGTCGATGATGGTGACGCGGATCGGTACATCTGGGAAGTAGATCTTGGACGTGCTCGTGCCGAACCCTGTCAGCTTGCAGCTTTCGTGCGCCGTATCGGCGTCGTCGAGCGACAGGACGGTGAACTTCTGGAACTCGTTCCAGTTGGTTGGTGTCATGACGTAAGCTTCGCGCGTCTTCGGGTACATCGAGCCGCCGTAGCCCGGCAGCCCTATCACCCTGCTCCTGAAGCTCCTGGTGATGCCGTCTGCATCTTCGTCCACTTCAAAGCAATGCTCGGCGAACCGGGACTGATGTACGAGCCTGGCAGCCGGACCAACATTGTGGTCGAACTCGTTACAGCCACCGGCTCCGACTCGCACCTAATGAACCGCTGACGCCTCCTATTGTCCGATGAGTTAGGGTTTACGCCACCATATGAGGACCGCGACATGCCAACCCAATGGCGACGCTGGACACTACGTGACATCGCCCTCTTCGTGGCCATCGTCGCGATCGTGGCTATAGTTGGGGTGATGATTGGCCGGGAGGCTGGCATTGGCCAACAGACCGGTGCGAGCGTTGCGCCCTCTCCGGCCGACGAATCCCCTCCGCTCCCCCAGCAACAGTCTGAAGAGACCACCGCGCTAACCCTGACCCTCACTGCACCCGAAGTCTGCGAAACGGAGCGCGGCGAGGGCTTCGCCGGCCAGGCGTGGGTTTACGACGACGAAGGAGAAATCGTCGGCACGCGGTACATAAGCACCGGCTGGGCCAATGTAGCCGAAATCCCCGTCCACTGGGAGGTCAGCGGCGGAACTGGTCCGTACACGCTCGTGATCGATGACGAACCACGCGATGGATTTGGTCCGTACGAGGGTGCCAGTGGCACGGCGTCCGTGAGTTGCGCACCCAGCCCCGGCAATGTGACTTACAACGACTATGATCAGCACCGTTGGTATGAAGCCAACCCCGAAATCGATTCAGGACCCAAAACCATTCGCGCCACTGTGACCGATGCAAACGGCGCGACTGCCGCCAGCTCGCTCAGTATCTATGTGATTCGACAACTCGGAGGTTCTGGCACTACCATATCCGGAGTTTGGACACACCATAGACTCCTTCCTGGTAGAACCTACCGCTATAATGGAACTCTATTCACAATACCAAAAGGACACACAATCGTCGCTAGCAGCTCGTGGGAAGCTGCAGGAGGAGGTTGGGCCCAAGTCCTGATCCTTGACGGTGCCAACGTTCACATTCACATCAACCGTCACGGCGAAGAGATGTACCGAGCCTACGGAATCGGTACGGACTCACCCCAGATAGTTTATCCAGGTGAAGACTATAGCGCCCTCACAGACTCCCTTGCAAACACAAACGCCTATGGCTCCGCGGCGGATGCCCTTGATGAATTCATCGCGTCGCGTGGTAAACTTCCAATTGCACCAAGCAATCAATAACAGACATGCAGGTACGCCTCTATCTAACCGCTGCTGTAGTAGGGTTCGCTGTTGCGCTCGGCACTCTGACCGCTTCGACAGTCGCTCCGGGACAGACCACGGTCGTACGATTAAACCGTTCTCAGGGGCCGTTCAGTCCAATCAAACCGACCACCAGCCTCCAAAACCCAGTTTGAACTCATCCATGACCGACCTGACCAGCTTTGTTACGCAACCCCCCTGCGCCCAAAGCAGAGCAAATGCGACGCTCCCTTTGCGCCATCGCGTTAGGGACCGGAATCGGTCACGCCGACCGTGAACGTTTCCGTCTTGTCGCCCTTGGGACCGGGCACTGGAATGTTGACTGTGATCTCGACCTGCTCATCGTCGCCGTCGACATCTGCTACCGGGGTGATCGTGACTTCCTGGAACTGATCGTAGTTGTCAGGTGTGAAGGTGAGACTCGTTGTAGACAGTTGCACCGCGTCCAGGTCAGGATTGGTGAAGGTCACGACGACCGGCTTGAGTGGAGCATGCTTCAACTTGAGTCGGTATACGGCCGATGAGTTGCTATCGCCCTCCACGAGCGGCGTCGACCCAGGCTTCTGCTGGACAATCTTCCCCCACGCGTAATCCCTGACCAAGAGACCGCTATCATGCGAGGTGAACTCTCCTTCGAACTCTACAATGTCATAGCCGATATCGATCCGATCATGTTTGCTATCGAAATCTGCGCCGATATGAACGTGCACCACCTGATTGGTATTCCAGTTCTTCGTGTTGAACACGAGATACTGCTCCTTCAGCGTGACGACCCGAGCGTACGCCTGATTCTTCAGGTACGGCCTCACCGTGATCGTTATTGGTGGCTGTCTCTTTGGCCTAAAGATCCAGCGCCTGTCGCCCGTAAAATCATACGCAAAGATTACGTTTGATGTCCACAAGGAAAAGAAGGGATTGGGAGGGCCATTATAGTACCGCTGCTCGCCGACGTTGCCAACGTCGTCATTGTTGATCGTGCCAGTCGCGGTACCATCGCCGACCATGACGCCAATTGTCGTTGTCGAGATTTCGACCGTGAACTGATCTTCGATCTCATTGTTGCTGTCCGCCGTCGTTTGGACAGCGATCGTCGCAGAGCGCTGGCCTGCAGGAATCGTTACCGTTCCGCTTGCGTGAGAGTAATCGTCCACGTCGGGATGCGAGATTGCGGTGCCATTGACCGTCTGATAGTCGACCGTGATGTCTGATGTATGCGTCGGACTGACCGACACGGTAAAGCTCATCGCCTGCCCCTCGACCGCTGCGGCATCGGCAATGTCGATCGTCGGCGTACCTGTCGTCCGCGGGGCTCGCGGATCATCGTTGTCAGCGACGTTGACAGACGCCGTCGTGATCGATGCTAATGTGTACGCCACGCCGGTGTTTAGGGTCACTGCGATGTTGCCGTCGGGCTCATCACTAGAGTCGTCGTCAGTCGCGATCTCCAAGACCGCTGTTCCCGACTCATGGATCGTGACATTTCGCGTGTCGGTCGCACTACTGAACGTACCTGATTGCGTCACTGTGAGTGACACATAGAAGTCCGCGCTCTGCTTGGGCGTAGCGGTGAGCGTGAATATTGCCTTGCCGCCCTCGGTGATGTCGGAGCCTTTTGTGATACTGACCTCCGGTATCGCGACCGGCGGTGGCGGCGGATTCGCGGCTTCGATGCATTCGATCGCCTCGCGAATCGGCTTCCACCCCGACCACTCCGCTTCGCCTTTGCGCGCTTCGGCGCCCGTCATCGGCTTGAGATTCGGGTCTTGCAGGCGACCAAATGTGATCAGCACACGACGCCAAGTGCTGCCGTAGTCGGGCCAATCGCCCTTGTTGAAGTCATAGTAGTGAATCGCTAAGTTCAGCACGCCGAACGACACGCAGTCGGTGATTTGTTGCCGTTGCGGCGCCGTCATCCAATCATCGTCGTCTGATACTGCAACCGCCGCCGCGCCACTCGTCGAGGACACATCATAGCCAGTCCCTGCATCAATCGTGGCCGTGACGGAGCCGTCGTCCTCGTACGTCGTATCGTCTTCGGTACCGATTACAAACGATGTCGTACCGCTATCAGAAACGGTGACCGTCAGCGAGCCAGCTTGGCTGGTGTAGTCGCCCGACTGTGTAATCGTCACTGACACGTCGATATCAGTCGTCGGCGCGGGCGTAGAGGTCAGGGTGAAGGTGGCGTTGCCGCCTTCCGACACGTCGGCGCTGCCCGCGATGCTGATCTCAGGGGTCGCCGGCGGATCGTCGTCGTCCGATACGGCAACCGTCGCCGCGCTAGCCGAGGTGGACACGGTGTAGCCGCTGCCGCTCGACAAGGTTGCGGTGACCGAGCCATCCGGCTCGTCCGTGGTGTCATTCGTGGTCGGGACCGCGAGGGTCGCGCTGCCCGAGGTCTGGATGGTCACTGTCTGCGAGCCGGTCGTGGCGAAATCACCGCTTTGCGAGACGGTCACATCGACCGTCAGTGTTGAGGTCGGTGCCGGCGTCGCGGTGATCGTGAAGCTGGCGTCGGCACCTTCGGTGACGGCGCTGCCAGCGGCGATGCTGATCTCAGGAGTCGGAGGCAGTGGCGGTGGCGATTGTTGCTCAGCGGCCTCCTCGATGCATTCCAGTGCCTTACGGACGGGCTTCCAACCCCACCACCGTGTTTCACGCTCGCGCGCGGACGCAGCGGTCATCGCCGTCAAGTTCGAGTCCTCGACGTCGCCAAAGGCGACCAGGACGCGCTTCCAGTTCTGGCCGTGGCCGGGCGCGCGGTGCTTGTTGATGTCGTAGTAGTGCCGAACCTTCGCGAGCATGGCGTCGCTGACACAGCTCGATTCGCTCTGGGCGTCAACAGGATTCGTAGATAAGCCGCCAAACGTCAGCGTCGCGGCGATGATCGCCAGCATTGCTAGACCGACGAGCGGCAGCTGCCATCGGCCTCGCGCGGACGTGCCACGCTTCCACATCGAACGCTTGCGAGCTGCTGCGGGGACATGGTCGCTGCGATCAGACATAGCGCGTCTCCATGGTTGGATTGCTCGGCCGAATGGTCTTCGCAAAATACAGATCGGTTCGTGCATCCGCAAGCGATCGAACACCAACCGTTCGCAACGACGCCAAGGGCCAGCATCAGCCACCAAGGCCATCCGAACTTACATCCTGAAGCACATCCGGCCGCGAGACAACAGTACATTCAGGCTCTGCTGGTACCGTAAGTCGATACATGTTGCGTATTGCTTTCAACCGAGCGCTCAGCGCGCGACCTGTGGGTGGTAACTTCACTGAGTACGGCCTTCGCTCAAGGTGGGAGCGGTCCACCAGGGTCCGTTCACTCTGCGTCGCTATCAAGTGTACGCATGCGAGGGGGGGGCTCGGTTGTAGTAGACGTGGGCGACTTTGAAGCATCGGTTGGCTAGGCCGCGCCATCGCCTAATGCGTCAGAAGCAACGTTCGATCGAGTTGTGGGCTCGGTCGGCGAATGGTTGCGCCTCAGCGGGACGACTCAGCGGGACGACTCAGCGGGGAAGGCGAACCACCTCGGTGCCGGCCGCGATGTCCCAGAGGCAGCGGCGTCGGGCGTCCCAGATGCACCACAGCGCGGCAATCACGACTAGCAGACCGTAGATCGCGCCGCCGGCCGCCTCGCCCAGGATGGCGATCAGCACCCCATTCAATGCGCCAAACGCGATGATTCGGATGGCCAGGTCGCGAATCAGCATCCAACCTAGATTGGCGACCTCGCCATCGCGCATGACTCGCATCCCAAGCAATCGCTTGGCTGGACTCTGGCCGTTTCGCGCCACGAGCAGGTACCAGACAATCCAGCCGATGCCGAGGGTCAGGACGAACAGCACCACCTCGAGCAGCGCGCCAGCCAAGCGTCGGCTCTGGCTGGCCAACTCTCGCGGCGCTGCGCCTGGCGCCGGGGTTGTCTCGATGCGAATCTGCCGTTGTGTTTGATCGTCCATGATCCGATCTTAGCGGAAGGCCGCATCGGGCTGCATCTCGGACGGCCGGCGCTCAATTCCGCGGTCCCTGGACCGACCGACCGGCGGGTTCACCGGTCAGGGCGGGGCCAACTTAAGTACACTTTTCACAATCCCCTTCGCTACATCGAAACATTCGAAGATTCGTATGGATTGCAGCGTCCTGCGATGTCGCAAATGCACGATTCGTCTGCTAGTGTCCTTGCACACGATCGACGACCCAGCCGGGCCGTCGGTTCGGAGACACGGAGTTCGATGTAGCTGGAGGTTCCCCATGGTCCGCGACGCTGCTCAGATCATCCTGCATCAACGCCTCCGAATCTGGCGTCTCCTGGCACTGGTTGCGCTCATTGGCGCGGCCCTGGTCGTCTCGACCGACGACTCAGGCGCGCAGACCTCGGTCACCGTCGTCAAAACGGACACGTCGATCACCCTGAGCTGGTCCGCCGAAGGGAAGTTGGCACTCTACTGGTGGCAGCCAGGCCCCAGAGAGCTAGAGAAGATTGAATTCAATGGTGAGAAGTCCTGGACGGCCACGGGATTACAGCCCGAGTCGGTGCACGAGTTCAGTTTCAATGGAGCGTTCTATGACTCGTTCACGGTAACGACCAACGCTGCCGGCAATCCGCAGCCGACACCGGTGGTGAGCATCGCCGCCGGTGCGAACATTAGCGAAGGTGGCGACGCGACATTCACTTTGACCGCCACTCCGAAGCCGACGCAGGCGATCGATGTCAAGATCTCGCCGCTGCTCGCAGGCGATTACGGAATCTCCAGCGCGGTCAAGACGGTCTCAGTTCCGACCTCGGGAACTGCAACGTTCACATTCACCACAACAGACGACAGTGTCGACGAAGCGGGTGGCTCGGTGACCGCGTCGATCGTCAGTGGATCTGGCTACACGTCGTCCACGACGAACGGTTCGGCGACGGTCGCTATCGCAGATAACGATGTCCCGGAACTGAGCATCGCCTCGGACGGCGATGTCACCGAAGGCACAGCAGCCAGCTTCACGATTTCCGCTTCGCCGACACCTCATACAACGCTCAGCGTCGACGTGGGTGTCTCCGCCTCGGGTTCGTTTGGCGTCACAACCGGCACGCAGACCATTACCGTTCCCACCAGCGGGAGCAAGACATTCTCTGTCAGCACGTCCGGGGATACCACCGACGAGCCGGACGGCAGCGTCACGGCAACGCTGAACACTGGCACCGCCTACACCGTGTCGTCGAGCGCGAGCTCCGCCACCGCCGCCATTGCGGACGACGATGTTCCGCCGCAGGCCGATCCCGAGGTCAGTATCACTGCGGGATCAGCAATCACTGAGGGCAGCGATGCCACATTCACCATTAGTGTCAGCCCGACGCAAAGCGCAACCCTGGACGTGAGCGTCACCGTTTCGCAGACAGGCACTTACGCTTCAACCGGTCAGCAAACGGTGACGATCCCGACGTCAGGCAGCTACGCGCTGACCGTCAGTACGACCAACGACTCTACCGACGAGCCGGATGGCTCCATCGTCGCCACGCTCGACAGCGGTACCGGTTACTCCGTCTCATCAACTAACGGCCACGCGACCGTGGCGGTGTCGGACGATGATGATCCACCTCAGCCCGCACAGGCGCAGACCCCACAAGAACAGATCTCGCACTGCCTCACCGGCAATATCCTCCAAACAGTTCGCGGCTACTACGACGCAAACAAAAACAAACCACCGAACTACGGCAAGAATTGGAAACGTGTCCTGATCACCTTCCACCATGTTCAGGATGCCAATCTGAAGCCCTACACGGCAGCCGAAGCTCTACAGAGCGAGACCAGATGGTCCGGCTGGAAGCCAGTGCGTGAGGCGATCCAATGCATCGAAGTCGTCTTCCCAGCGCCGTCAGCCGAACCTGCGATCAGTATCGCTGGCAGCGCCGACGTGACCGAGGGCAACAACGTGAGCTTCACTGTCACCGCGACGCCTGCACCAAGCGCCAACCTGGACGTTTCCGTCAACGTGACGCAATCCGGTACGTTCACGACGCAAACCGGCAAGCAGACCGTAACGATCGGCACGACGGGCTCAACCTCATTCGCCGTCCCAACCGACGACGACAGCACCGACGAGCCCGACGGCTCCGTCACCGCGACCGTGGACACCGGCACCGGCTACACGGTGTCATCGAGCGCCGGCGCGGTGTCCGTCAACGTTGCCGACGATGATGATGCGCCGAAAAAGCAGCAAAACACAACACCTACCATCACAATCGGCGATGCCTCGGCTGCGGAGGGAGATAGCCTCGCCTTCACCGTGTCAGTCAGCCCGACGCACAGCTCGGCAATCACGCTGGACTACGAAACGGTCGACGGCACGGCAATCTCCCACGCCGACGTGGATGATTACACCGCCGCGAGCGGCACCGTGACGATCCCCGCCGGCGACAGCTCCGCCACGATTACGATCGCCACGACCGAGGACTCGGACATCGAGATCAACGATGAGTTCACGGTAGTGATATCCAATCCTCCGACTGGTGTCACCATCGCCGATGACACCGCGACGGGCACGATTCGGAATGACGATACCGGCAGCGTGGGTGGGGGATACACGACGTATGGCCATAAGTTACTTTTCCTCATCGATCCAAACAATTCAAACACCAGTATTGGCCTGTGGGAGAACGGCTCCGCACGCGAATTGAAGTACCAATTGCGGAGGAAGCCCCCACACACCATCACCTTCCGACCCGTGGTGGCAGATGCCCGCGATGCACGATCCCTCACGGTCACGCCCGAATACCTGGTATTCACACCGAGTAATTGGGACACGGAACAAGCGATCAGTGTTCAGCACATCGGAAACTGGGGCGCACATCAACTCAGAGCAATTGTACACTTTCAGGTCGTCGAGTACCCAGGCAATACGGATAGCACCGGCCTGTTGGTGAGCATGTACGATACCAGCATAACGAATCCCATTACAGAGAACAAGCCAGACCCGAATGTGTTGACAGAGGGTGATGCCAACTCTTCCCTCACCTATCAAGTGAAGCTGGGCGCGGTTCCTCGCAATCCGATCACGGTCACGATCACCAACCCCGATCCTGGCGCGGTAACCGTCTCACCGATGAGCTTCGTGTTCAACCACGAGAACTACGACGAGTTGCAAGACATCACGATCACGCCCGTCGCTGACGGAGATAGTGACGATGAGGATGTGGAGATCACGGTAACGATCCCGGTCCCGCATCCGAAGTGGCCGTCTCCGCTGAAGAATACGTTCCGCGTAGTCGTGGAAGAGCCAGCTTCGCCGGGCGTGCGTGTCGACCCGAAGGCGCTGACGCTCGATGAGGGTGGCAGCGGCCAGTACGATGTCTGGGTCCGCACTGATCCTGGTGATGGTAAGAGCGTGACCGTCACGCCGACGTTCACTAGCAGCGATGTTACTGTCAGTCCGGCGACGCTGACCTTTACGGGTGGATCGACTGGCAACTGGCAAACCAAGCAGCGCGTCACCGTGACCGCGGTACAAGACGCGGACGACGCTAACGAGTATCCCTCGATCAGTCACGTCATCTCTGGTCATGGCGATGGCTACAGTCCGCAGTCGCTGACGCAATCGGTCGCTGTGGAAGTGCTGGACGACGAGGCCAAGGTCGAGATCGAGTTCGATCGCAACAACAACCTGGTCCTCGACGAGGGCAACACTGCTGGTGTGGACATCCGCGTACGGCTCACCCATGATCCCGGGCCTGCGGGTGGCTCCAACAACCAGGTGGTGATGACTACGCATCCCAGCGGCTCGCCCACAGGAGCGCACCTGATAGCTGACCCGACGACGCTCACGTTCACGACCGGACCGACCGGCAACTGGAACGATTGGCAGACACTGACTATCGAGCCTCCCCTGGCAAGGTCGACGACGGCAACACCACTCATGACCGCCATTGGGTGAAGGTCGCGCTGGGGATGTCACCGCATCAGATACAGAACCTGCCGGGCTATCCCGACACCGTCAACGACGTCGTCGCGCGGCCAATCGACATCTTCTACTTCGACGATGAAATCGCGAACGATCTGCACCTTGAGCACTCAGCCTTGACGCTCGACGAGGGCGGCAGTGCCGTGAAGTACAAGCTCACGCTAGGCGGCGACCCCGGTGGTCCCGTAACCGTCACCATCACCAATCCCGACCCATCAAAGCTGACAATCTCACCGACTACCGTCACCTTCCCCTACGGTGGACAGGGCAAATGGCACATCCAGGAGGTGACCCTCACACCGCTTGACGACAGTGATTATGCGGATGAGACGCTGGCGATCGTCCATGACTACAACGGATACACAAACACGCAACAGACCCTGACCGTCACCATCGACGATGACGACGAGCTTGGCATGACACTATCTTCGTCCACGGTAGAGGTCGACGAAACGTCCTCGACCACCTACGACATCCACCTCAACGGCGATCCTGGTGATGGCGTTTCCGTTGTGGTAACTCCGGTCTCGGGCGACACGACCAGGCTCACGGTCAGCGGAGCGGTCACGTTCACCGGTGGTTCGAGCGGCGACTGGATGAATCCCCAGACAGTCACGCTGAATGCACCGGTCGACGACAACTACAAGAAAGATACGGTGACCATCACGCATACGATCACCGGCTTCGCTGGAGTGTCGACCACGCCGAGTGTGACCGCGACGATCGCCGATGCTCCCCCCATCTATGTCACGTGGACAACGGATCCAACTGACAAGATTCCGCCGAACTCAACCCTCACCCTGACCGAAGGCACGCCAGGCCAGATCTTCATACACTTTGATCCGGTGCTGTTGGCCGAGGGAGATTTCAAGGACAAATGGTTCTATCACATGCTAAACGGCTACCAAGGACTAACAGGCAGCGACTCTGGTCCGCTAATCGGGCCATATGTCAATAGTTACAATGGGGACTATGGAAAGAGCATGCTGTTCGTCGCCGCTTCGGGCGGAGAGAATTGCGAAGGCAGGTATCCGAGGCCGCGTTCGACGAGCTCCAAGTATTGTGACACCATTCCCCTCAAGAGCGACATCGATGCAAACACCAAGGACGAAACCAGGTGGATGGAGGTCTTAGTGCAGGGTCTGTCAGGTGTCGGGCGCGCGGCACCGGGGCGGTTGTCCGTCATAACCAAGGACACCTCGATTGCCATGCAGGCTTACCCAACAGCGGTGTTCCCGATTGAGGACGTAGCGCCAACGAAGGAGTTCTGGGTGCGACTCAAGCGGCAGCCGGAGCCAGGCGTCACTGTCACGGTCGAGCCTGAGATTCAGTCGACCGACAGCACCAAGGTGTCGGTCAGTCCGAGTTCGCTCACCTTCGACTCGACTGACTGGGATACGTTCCAGAAGTTCGAGGTCACTGCGTCAACCGATGTCGACACAGCGAACGAAAACGTCAGGTTCAAGCTGAAAGGCACCGCGTCCGACAGCCTGGTGATCGTGCCGAATGTAGGAATTGAGGTGTCGATCCTCGACGACGACTAGCGGCATCAACGCTGCCCTCGTGAGAGAGGGCAGCGTCCGCCAAAGCCTCTAGAACAGTCCGACGAATCCGCTATGCTGTTCGCCCGCGCAAGGAGGACACGATGCTGAGACAACGCTCGCGACGCTCTTCATTTGCCGCAGTATTGAGCGGCCTTGTGTTATCGGTCGTGCTGGCGGTTGTCGCCGTGAGCTTCCTGACCAGCAACGACCAGTTGCCTTCTGAGCAAACCGGGACAAGAGGGCTTAGCTTCCCTAACCTCGGTTCCACACTCAGCAATCTTGCCGATGATCCCCATGGGTACCACGGCAGTCCTTTCATCGCCGAGCAACCTGGCAGCATGGTGGCGATATCCATCACGGTCGATGGAGACACCGATCCCGTTGTTGAACTTATCGAACGTCACGGCGGAGACGCCTTCATTGTCTTCGATGGTTACATCGAAGCGACCGTGCCCACCACCGCACTTGGCGCACTGGCGCAAACGCGCGGCGTTAGTTGGGTGCGGGACATTGAACGTCCCTTGCCCGCGGGACGAGGTAACGCAGTCACCCAGGGCGTCTCGAAGCACCTCGCCAATGCCTGGCATCGAGCGGGCATCAAAGGGCAAGGCGTCAAAATTGGCGTGATTGACCGTCGGTCCGGGCCCACCCGGAAGAACGGCTTCCAATACCTGCGCCTTGTCCGAGGAACTGACGTGCCACGTACGATCCACGGTTACTGCTACGTTGACAACGGAAACCCGACTACGAACGTTGACAACTGCCTTTGGGGCGGGCCCGAGCACGGCACGTCGGTAGCGGAAACCGTAATGGATATGGCGCCCGCCGCGACGCTATACATCGCCAACCCTAACAGCCACGGCGAGCTGCGTCAGACGGTTGACTGGATGCACAGCCAAGGTGTTGATGTGATCGTCCATTCGATCTTCTGGTTCTTCCACGGCCCCGGCGACGGCACCTCGCCGAATCCCAACGGACCACTGAACACGGTCAAGTGGGCCGCCGACAACGGTATCGTCTGGGTCAACGCTGCAGGCAATCACAACGGGAAAACATGGTACGGCGCCTTCAACGACACCGACAACGACGGATACCATGAGTGGGACAGCAACGGGACCGAATTCCAAACGATCACCATGGAATGGCCCTTTAACATGACTGCGTTCCTGCGTTGGGCCGACGACTGGCCCGGCGCCGACAAGGACCTTGCGATCGAGCTCTATCGCAACCCCGGCAAGTCCAACGAGAAACTCGTGGCCACCTTCGATGACCTGCAAAACGGCGACGGAACTCACATTCCATACGAAAAGGGGTTTTACCAGGCTGACTATGTAAAGTATGTCCCCTTTGGCTACAAGCTGAAGCTAAACGGTCTTTCCACCGCTCCCGGTTGGTTGCAGTTTGTCGTGTTGCCGCCAGGAGGGGATATCTCCAACGCTTCTGACACTCACAGCATCATGTCGCCCGGCGACAGCCAACACCCTGGTATGCTCACGGTCGGCGCTGCGAACTATCGTATGGATATCATCCACGAGTCCAGCAGTCGCGGTCCCACACCTACCGGGTACAACAAACCAGATATCGCAGGAGTCTCCTGTACGTTCGGCTTCGTTGACGATGAGTTCTGTGGCAGCAGCGCGGGTGCGGCGCATGTCGCTGGCCTCGCTGCGCTCGTGGTCCAACAAAATCCCAGCTTCACGCCGCAACAGGTCACCAGATACCTCAAGGACCACGCGAAACCGCTAGGAGACAGCCCTCCGAACAACATCTGGGGCTACGGCCTGGCCAAGCTTCCCAAGTTTGATTGTGTCGATCATATCGAAGCCACAACATCGGCCAGTACCACTGAAGAGAGTTGGGCATCCACCTGTCCGTCCACTGTGGACTCACAGAGGAACGCTCGCTACTTCACCTTCAAGCTGGCGCACGACTCTACGGTAACCATAGACCTGTCATCATCGGCCATCGATACGTTCCTCTACCTCCGCGAGGGCCACAACAACCAATCAGGCGCAGCTCTGCATTCTGACGACAACAGCGGCAGCAACAACAACGCGCAAATCAGCGAGACGCTTTCAGCCGGCAGCTACACGATTGAAGCGACAACGGCTCTCGATGGTCAGACCGGCAACTTCACGCTCATGACCATGGGCATGAATGGGCCTCCGACGGTCAGTATAGCGGGCGGCGGCAAGGTCACTGAGGGTAGCGCTGCTACGTTCACCGTCACCGCATCGCCAACGCCCACAACAGACCTTGCTGTTGATGTTCAGTACTGGGAGTGGCGCAGGACTTTCGGAGTCACACCGAGGAATCTCACCGTCACAATCGGGGCCAACACGGCTAGCGTCGATTTCACCGTGCCTACCGTTGATGATGAGAAGGCCGAGCTACACGGTTCGATCGATGCGCACATCATCCCCCGAGCTACATACCAGCAATCCCGGCCCAACTGGAAGGCCAGTGTGCAGGTGATCAATGACGACAAGGCGAATTGCAAGGACGAGCTGTCCGGCAACGGCAAGTTCAAGCGCTCCTTGACTGCGACCTGCTCGAGTCGTTTCCACACCTTCGAAGTCAAGCGCACTACGGATGTCACGATCTTCATGCGTGAAGATGTATTGGCTTCCGTTAATCCGTTCATGCGCTTGCGAACCGGCAAGGATAAGACCAGAGGCTGGCCGTACCACGCCTTCAATGACGACGGTGCGCGCTATAACGGCGGTGGGTTGTACGACGCCCGCATCGATAAGCGGCTGGCTCCTGGTTGGTACACCATCCAAGCCCAATCACGATGGGGCTACTACCACCGCGGCTACGAGCTGGAGATCAAGGGCCTAAAGGACGCAACCGACACACCGGTCGTGAACATCCGTCGAAGCAAGGCGGATATCACAGAGGGTGAGGAGGTCACGTTCACTCTCACCGCCAACCCGGCGCCGGCGAACGACGTGCCGATCAGCATCGAAATCGCCGCTACCGGCGACTTCGGCGTATCCGCGCACACCGTGAATGCAACGCTTCCTGGAGAGACCGGCAGTACACCAGGCGTGGTCACATTCTCCATTCAGACTGCCGACGACAGCAGCATCGAACCCGACGGCCGCATCACCGCGACGATCAATACTGGTAATGGATATACGACGTCTACATCCTTCGGTGCTTCCAAAGTCAAGGTGGAGGACGACGACTTGACAGTGGTCGAGATCGCGGCCGGTCCTGGCATTGTCGAGAATCAGTCCGCAACCTTCACGATCACCTCGGACATGCCAAAAACCCAAGTTGGCGTCACGGTTACCCAGGCCGGTGCCTTCTTGTCAGGAACTGGTCCCTGGACGTACAGCGTGACCACCGATGCCGATGGCATTGCCACGCTAACCGTGCCAATCGTCGACGATACCGATGACGAAATCGACGGCACGATTACGGCAAAGTTGGATAAGGGCTCTGAATACATCATCACGAGCTTCACGGGTAAGGCGATTGTCACCGTCTCAGATGACGACCCCGCAGCAAGCAATGCACCCACAGTCAGCGTCACTCCGGGCACCGGTGTCACTGAAGGTCAGCAGGTCAGCTTCACGCTGACTGCGGACCCTGCACCGGAGCATGACCTGACCGTCTATGTCACGACTGCTCAGGACGGCTGGTACGGCCCCATCCCAAAGGCCGCCTCGTACGTCATCCCAGCAGGCCGGACCACTAAAGTGGTCACGTACAAGACCAACGACACCAATGTCGACGAACCGAATGGGGCAATCTCGATGACGGTGGTCGATGGCTACGCCTATCAGGTGTCTACAACCAAGGCTCAAGCATCAGTGTCCGTCGAGGACAACGACGATGCGTCGGTATGCTCCGAGCGTGTGATGGCTGATGGCACCTTCCAACGCGAGTGGGCTTCGGGCTGCAAGTCTGTTCTGCGGGGCAATCGCTTCGCCCGCTTTTTCACCTTCTATCTTGGACAGCCAAGCCGCGTCGGTGTCTTCGTGTCTGCTAAGTTCGACCAATATGAATATCTCCGCCTCGGGTACGATGGTCGCAGCACTGAAGAGATCGCGCATACCTTCCCGTATCGACCGGACATATCGAAGAACCTTGACCCTGGCTGGTACACACTCGAGGTGACCACGTACTCTCAGGGTGTCAAAGGTCCATTCAGTGTCACCTTCAGCGGGATTTCCAAGCCAGAGCCAAAGAAACAGCAACAACAGACGCCGGAAATCAGCATTGCAGCCGGTTCGGATGTCACCGAAGGTACCGCCGCGACGTTCACCCTCACTGCGACACCTCTACCAGCTTCCGACCTGGCTGTCACGATCGCCATCTCGCAAACTGGCGATTACGTGACACCAGGCTCTCAAACCGTCACCATCCCTACCTCAGGGAGCAAAACTCTCACAGTTCCCACAACGGATGATTCGACGGTCGGAACCGATGGTTCTGTCACGGCTATCATCAATACGGGCACCGGCTACAGCGTGTCGGATAGCGCTGGAACAGCGACTGTCGCTGTGAGCGATAACGATCTTGGCGGTCAGATCCTGGCCCAGTCAGTGATCGATTCGTGCGTCTCCAATAGCCTGCTTCTCCTGGTACGCCAGTATCGCGAAGCCAACAAAAGCAACGCACCAACATACGGCCGCAATTGGAAACGTGTCTTGATCGCGTTTCAAGACGTACAGGACTCGCAGTTGACCCCGTTCACAGCAGCGGAGGCGCTCGCGGGCGAGCAGGTGTGGACCGGCTGGAAGCCGATACGAAAAGCACTGGAGTGCATCGAAAAAGCATCAGCTCCTCCGCCGCCCAGTGAGCCGGAGATCAGCATCGCCGCTGGTACCAACATTACCGAGGGTACCGATGCCACGTTCACTGTTACTGCGACGCCGGCACCGTCGGCTGATCTCGATGTCACAGTCGAAGTCTCACAAAGCGGAGACTACGTCACGACCGGATCTCGCACTGTTACCATCACAACCTCCGGCAGCGCGACGTTCACTGTCTCCACGACGGACGACACAACGGACGAAGCCGATGGCTCAGTGACCGCAACAATCGGTAGTGGTACGGCTTACACGGTGTCGAGCAACGCCGGAGCTGCGACTATCGCAGTTTCGGACGACGATGTGCCAGCGATTAGCATCGCAGCCGGTTCTGGCGTCACCGAGGGAACCGCCGCATCATTCACGTTGACCGCGTCTCCAACGCCTGCGGCAGACTTGGATGTAACAATCGCCGTGTCGCAGATCGGCGACTACGTCACTACGGGGTCCCTTACCGTCACAATGCCGTCGTCAGGTACCAAGACGTTCACGGTGTCTACCACGGACGACAGCGACGACGAGCCCGATGGTTCGGTCACGGCGACCATCAGTAGTGGTACTGGTTACACGGTGTCGTCATCGTCCAGTACAGCAACCGTCGCCGTTTCGGATGATGATACTTGTGCGCCGACGCTCCCCGCCGACGCTGTCACCGTCTCCGAGATCACGGCCTGGCGCGACGCATTCCCCGACAACACCGCGCGGGTGCTGCGTTGGAACCGGGTACTAGCGGCGCTCGGTGTCGACACAGGCGAGACGGCGATGACCGTTGCCGAAGCACAAGCGCGGGCCGATGCAGCAATCCTCAGCACGCGTTGGGACCGCGTAAAGCGAACAATACAATCGCTGACGCAGTGTGATACTTCGCCGCCAGCTAATCCGGCAATCACAATCACCGCGGGCAGCGACGTCACCGAAGGCAGCGATGCTACGTTCACTGTAACGGCGAGTCCTACTCCTGCCAGCGCGCTCACCGTCAACCTCAGCGTCTCGCAGAGCGGCAGCTTCGGAGCGTCGACCGGCGCCGACACCGTGACGATCCCAACCACAGGTAGCGCGACATATACGGTCAATACGACCAATGACAGCACCGACGAGCCGGACGGCTCAGTCACGGCGACGTTGTCAACGGGTACCGGCTACACGGTGTCGGCAACGAGCAACGCTGCAACGGTGGTTGTGTCGGACGACGACGATCCGCCGCCGGCGACGCCGACCATTAGCATTGCCGCGGGCAGTGGAGTCACCGAAGGCAGCGATGCCACATTCACTGTCACGGCGACTCCCGCTCCTACCACGTCGCTCACCGTCAATCTCTCCGTTTCTCAGAGCGGCAGCTTCGGAGCGTCCACCGGCGCCGACACTGTGACGATCCCAACTACAGGCAGCGCGACTTACACGGTCAGTACCACCAACGACAGCACCGACGAACCCAACGGCTCCGTCACCGCAACCTTGTCCACGGGGGCGGGTTACACCGTGTCCGGGTCGAACAATGCTGCGACGGTGGCGGTGTCGGATGACGATGATCCTCCGGCAGTGACGCCGACCATTAGCATTGCCGCGGGCAGTGGAGTCACCGAAGGCAGCGATGCCACATTCACTGTCACGGCGACTCCTACTCCTACGACGGCGCTCACCGTCAATCTGACCATTTCGCAGAGCGGCAGCTTCGGAGCGACCATCGGCGCCGACACTGTGACGATCCCAACCACAGGCAGCGCGACTTACACGGTCAGTACCACCAACGACAGCACCGACGAACCCAACGGCTCCGTCACCGCAACCTTGTCCACGGGGGCGGGTTACACCGTGTCCGGGTCGAACAACGCTGCGACGGTTGCTGTGTCGGATGACGATGATCCTCCGGCGGCGACGCCGAGCATTAGCATTTCTGCGGGTTCGAGCATCACCGAGGGCGCTGATGCCAGCTTCACGGTGACGGCGAGTCCCACGCCGTCCTCGGCGCTGACTGTCAACGTCACAATCTCGCAGAGTGGTAGTTTCGGTGCGACGACAGGTTCTCGGACGATTACCATTCCAACGTCTGGCAGCCTCACGTTCACGGTGAGTACAACCAACGACAATACCGATGAACCCAACGGTTCGGTGACCGCGACTTTGTCCTCGGGCACTGGTTACACTGTGTCCAGCAATAGCAGTACTGCAACAGT
The DNA here is from genome assembly GCA_964291515.2 of Dehalococcoidia bacterium. GTDB lineage: Bacteria > Chloroflexota > Dehalococcoidia > Bin125 > Bin125 > Bin125. The sequence goes on along the minus strand of OZ219805.1, from coordinate 851,230 downwards.
TGCAATATCGGACAACGATCCCACCCCGGCAGGCCCGCCGACTGTGACCGTGAGCGATGCCTCGGCCAACGAGGGGGACGGACACTTGAACTTTACCGTCACGCTGTCGCACGCGAACCCTGAGACGATCAAGTTCCGTTACGGCGCGTTTGGCAGGAGCGCGACAATGGGACAAGACTTCAACCATGAGTATAAGGAGTTCACGCTGAACGCTGGCGATACTACCCTAGATGTTGATGTGCCCGTCATCGACGACAGTGTGGATGAGAACGACGAGACGCTCACCATCTACGTGTACGCCACAAGCGGGATTACGATTCCCGGCTACTTCATCTACGCCGACGGCACCATCATCGATGATGATTAGCGGCGGCTCGGTTGGATAGGGCGTTGTTCTTGAGCGCAAGTCGGCGAGCATGGGGCAAGAGCGTGACATCTGAGATTTCGTGAGGGAACGTTCTGGACGACCGACCCGATTCGACTTCTCAGCACGTCAGGTGGAGGCGTAGGATTCGTTCACCGACCCGCCAAGCCGTCTACCGTCGCTGTGACCAGAAGCTGCTCACATCACCCTGTGGTTGTGGCAGAGTGGGAACAGTTGGCGGCGCGACCCGGGTGACCCGATGACGTTTCAGACGACGCTGAGCGACGGGCAGCACGCGCGGCTGGAACGATTCTTGCCTTGTGCGAGGTGCTTGGCGACTTCCGGCCGCATAGCTGGCGTGTCTTCTCGGAGCAGTAAGGACAGCTCCGGAGTGGAGAACGTCCCTACGTCCTCATCGAGGAAGCTTCGTAGTGGCCGCTATGATCGAAGCTGAACACCCGTCAATCAAAGTGCGGTGGGTCGAGTTCTCGAGTGTCTCGCTATGGTCGGGCTGTGCAGTTGATAGCCGATAGCGTTTGTACGTAACGATCAGCGTTACGTCGAACTCCAGACGATTTACTTGATCCTGTCGAGAACCTTTTGCGTTGAAACATAGGCTACCTCTCGGCCCACCTGAAGCCGCGGATAGCTCATAGCCGGAGGCAATGTCGTTATGAACATACTGAGACACATGCGGACCTCGCTCCAGCGACAGAAATTGCGGGGGGGGGTACACTATGACACCTCCACGACTCCCCAATGTCTTGCTTCCGACCGCGCTGATAGTATTGGTCATACCAGTACTTCTGTTCGTGTTGTTCGACTCTTCGCATGACACCGCAGCCCAAGACTTGCCCGAAGTTGGCATCTTGGCCGGTGACCCGGTCAGCGAGGGCGATACCATCTTCGTCGCGCTCGTCCATGATCGACTGGAGCAGAAGGTCCGCGTTAGCGTCACCGTCACACAGGAAGGCAACTACCTGGCTTCTCGGGAACTGGGCCGACGCACCGTCACGCTCAGGACCGGATCCTATTCGCAGACCAACATTCGTATTCCAACGCTCGACAACAACCGCGACGAGGCAAACGGTTCGGTCACTGTTCGTGTGAACTCGGGCTCTGGCTACCAAGTCATGTCAAACGGTTCCAGCTTGTACCAGGCCGCGACCACGGTCGTGGAGGATAACGATGAACCAGCAATCGCGATCGCTGATCCATCGATCAGTGTCAGTTCCGGTTCAGCCATCGTCGAAGGCGGAACCGCGACCTTCACCCTGACCGGCAACCCGAAGCCTGTCTCACCGGTGACCGTCAACGTTGATGTCAGCCAACACGGCGACTTCCTAACGAACGATCAGCTTGGCCACCACGAGGTCACGATCGGAACCAACGGTCGGGGGACCCTGTCACTGACCATCGAGGACGACCAACAAGATGAACCGGACGGCTCGGTCACCGTCAAGGTGGTTGATGGGAATGGCTATAGCCTCGATTCCAGCGTCTCAGTCACGGTCGAAGTCACCGATGGCGGCGCACCGACACCACGGATGAGCATCGCTGCCAGCCCAACGATTGATGAAGGCGGCACGGCGACGTTCACACTGACGGCTAACCCTGCGCCCGAATCGGCGTTCTATGTGGACGTCGCGGTCGTAGAGCGTGGCGATTTCGGTGCTAGTGTTACAGGCAATCACGCCGTCCTGATCGGCACCAATGGCCGCGGAACGCTGCCTGTTTCGACCATTAACGATGGTCTGAATGAGCAGAACGGCGCGATCACGGTGAACCTGGTGGCAGGAACCGACTATCTGTTGGCTTCACCGACTTCGGCAACAGTACGTGTCCGAGATCTCGGCGCACCAGTGGTGACAATCACACGCAACGCCTCGGGCGTGATCGAGGGTGACGCCGCCACCTTCACGCTGAAAACCTCGCCGAAGCCCATCAGGAGTATTCGGGTTGAAGTCAATTGGACGAGCGCAGGAGACTTCTTCAACGGCTTTCAGTCACACGGAGAGTCCGTCACGATCTCTTCCAATGGTATTGCGACGTTCCGAGTCTACACGCATGACGACGTCGTCGACGAGCGCAACGGTTCTGTGCGGGTGAAGGTCTCGCCAGGCGAGGGATACAGCATTGGATGGCCGTCGGCGGCTACGATGTCGGTCAATGATGACGATGCGGCGCCGAGTGAGCGCACGGTGTCGCTGAGTGATGCTGAAGTGCAGGAAAACCCTCGCTCCGGCACGTACTACCTGGAATTCAACGTGCGTCTCAGTCGTCCTGCTGATACCTGGATCGAAGTAAGCTATGAGAGTCGCCAAACATCGGGCGACAATGCGGCAACGCGAGGAGAGGACTATCGTCACGCCCGCAACGCGGTCGTCTTCCTCCCAGGTGAGACTGAGAAACGTGCAGTTGTCGGAGTCCTCAACGACGACGAGGAGGAAGCAACTGAGACGCTGGAGTTGGTCCTGACGAACGTGATTGGACCCGCAGAGATTGCCCGCGGTGTTGCCACTGGTACGATCTTGCCGGATCCGTATGACGCCACGCGTCCAACGCCTGAGTTCACGATCGATGTACAACCAGCGGTCGTGGAGGGACAGTCCTTCCGCTACACGCTGACAGCGATGCCGCCACCGGAAGATGACATGGAAGTTCAGCTCCGCGTGATCGAAGGCTGCGACGCGGGTGAGTGGTATGAAAGCGACTTCGTTGCTGGCAGCGATGAAGGTGAGCGGACGGTAACGTATCTGGGAGACGCATCCGGCATTTGGAGGCTGCCTGACGGCGAGAACTACACGCGTCAGGCGTACCAGCTTGCCACCGTCAATGACCGCGTCGACGAAGCAGACGGTCCCGTTTGCGTTGAGGTCGTCGCGCCGGCAGATGGTCGGTACACCGTTGGGTCGACTGCTCGTGAGGCGGTCATAGTCTACGACAACGACGGCGGCGCGCCCTCGATGCCGGAGGTGTTTGTCAGCGACGGTAATGCTGGACAAGGCGTTGACGAGGGCGACACGGTGGTCTTTGATGTCTCGTTGAACCGACCGGTGCATCCCGATGGTAAAGTTACGGTGCGTTATCACACGGTCGGGGCCACGGCTCGAGCGAATGTTGACTTCACCGTGACCACGGGTACGTTGACCTTCTACGGCAACGAGGACTACAAGTCCATCGTCGTACCGATCATCGATGACGAAGTGTCGGAACAGTACGCTGAGCTGTTCTTCGTCCAGCTGTGGCGCGCAGAAGGTGCAACGATCGGCGACCGATTAGGCCTGGCGTACATCCGTCCATCGGACATCGATTAGCAGGCCTGGGCACGTCGGGTGGGATGCCCCTGTGGTCCGACCCGACGTGCCGGCTGCTCGGCACTGCTGAACAGTTCGATACTCGCGCGTTGGGCGTAGGAAAGACGGCGTCGGGGATTTAGGACCCGTTCACAATTGGTTGAGCATGTTGTAGATCAGGGAGAGGTGGATGGCGGCGAGGAAGATAATGTCGAGTCTGTCGCAGCGAGTATCGATCCGGTGGAACCGCTTGGGGATGCAATAGAATCGTTCAACTTCATTGCGGCGGCGGTACAGCTCACTGTAGTGTTTGCGCGGGCTCTTGTGAACTTGCATTTCGGCAACGAACGACAACTCAAGTAACGTCGACGGCCAAGGGTGTTTCTGGACTCATGCAAGTCGCCGCCACTCGGGGCCCAATCGCGTCAGATCTCGATCAGGAAGCGGATCTCGAGGGTTCTTGGTGTTGCCCAGATTGGTGGGCGAAACGCAACTGAACTGCGAAGTGTTTCTCGGGTGGTAGCACTGTAGTCGCGAACGCGGCTCGTCCTTGCCACTCAGTCAGCTCAAGACGTGGCCTGGTCGACGCTCGAAGGTGAAGAGGTCGAAGGCCCGCATGTGCTTGGTCTGCGAACTCGAGACCCAAGGCAGTTGCCTCATCTAGCAGACGGGAGAGCACTTCAGGACTTCCAAGAAGTGACGCGTAGCCGGTCCCGTTTGCCGTCTTGTCGGCGATGAAGATGCGCTGCGTTTACTGGTCTTCCAGTCGGACCGGTTGTAAGCCCGACATCGACCTCTTCTGCGCGGAGATCGAGGATCGGCTGTGACGCGGTGGCTCTCAGAAATGCGGCGTATGGCAGCGATGCGGCAGGAGCAGTTGGCACTTCGGTTGCTGGCCCGGAGCCTGAGTCTTGCGGCCTATCGGCGAGCGGCGGTGGTCATGAATGAGCGAGGGTCATGATGCACCGGGAAGCGTGGAAGGACGTGTTGGGTGGAGCCCAGGCACTCGTCCTGCTCACCTTCGGCGACGCGCTCAGGTGGTCCAGCCTGGCGGAGGACGGGGACGGGGGAAGGCTGGCCGGCATGTACGGCACCGTCAGCGGCCCCTCCCATGAGATCGTCCTTGCCCGGAACTGAGACGAGGTGTTCCGCAACGAGAACGGGAGGGGCACGGCGGGCGTCCACGTTGCCCGGCTGGGACGGCTTCTAGCAGCCTCGCATGCTCCAGCAGGCGGTGTTTGACTGTCGTCGGTCGGGATGGTCGCCCTCGGTGACGCCGATGCCAGCCTCACGGCTGGCATCGGCGTGGGTTCCTGGCCTCTGTTGGGTCGGGTCAGTTGTCGCACTGCTCCATAGCATCCAGGGTGCGTGCTGTGCGGTCCCAGCGGGTGTTCTTGAGCCACCTGAAGACAGCCTGCGCCTGCTCCACCGTCATCGGCGTGAGGCCCGTGTCCTCGCCCAGCGCGGCCAGCAGCCGGTTCCAGCGGTTGATGCCCGCGGCCGCCTTGTTGGGGTCGAGGGCGTCACGCCAACCGGTGACCTCGGCCACCGAGATGGCGTCGGCCGGTAGCGCACAAGTCGACGGCGGGTCATCGTTATCGGACACCGATACCGTGGCTGCGCCTCCCGACGAGGACACGGTGTAGCCCGAGCCGATGTTGACCGTTGCTGTCACCGAACCGTCAGTCTCATCCGCGCTGTCGTCGCTGGTTGAGATGGTCAGGGTGTAGCTGCCGCCCGGCTGGATGCTCACCGTCTGTACGCCGGTGGTTGCGCCGTAGTCGCCGCTCTGCGAGACGCTCACGTTGACCGACAAGGCCGCGTGAGGCGTCGGGCTGGCGCTGATCGTGAAGCTGGCAGCGTTGCCTTCGCTGACACCGGCGCCGGCGGCGATGCTGATTTCGGGCACATCATCATCGGACACCGCCGCCGTGGCCGCGCTTCCCGACGAGGACACGGTGTAACCCGTGCCGGTAGTGACCGTAGCAGTCACCGAACCGTCAGCCTCGTCCGCGCTGTCGTCACTGGTGGCGACGCTCAGGGTGTACGTCCCGCTGGTCGGGATGGTGACGGTCTGAGCGCCAGTGGACACACCGTAGTCGCCGCTCTGCGACACACTCACGCTGACTGTTAAGTCTGTCGACGGCGCTGGGCTGGCGGTGATGGTGAAGCTGGCGGCGCCGCCCTCGGTCACATCGCCATCGCTGGCGATGCTGATCTCCGGCGTGGGTGGCGGCGGAGGCGGCGGAGGCGGCGCATCGCACTGAGCCAACGCCTCCAGGGTGCGCAACGTGCGGTCCCACCTGGAGTTGTCGATCCGGCTCTTGATGTCACGGGCTTCGGCTGCGGTCATGGGCGACTCGCCGCTGCCAGTGTTCTCTCCCAACGCCTCCAGCACCCGGTTCCAGCGTGATTGATGCGTCGCTGCGCTGTACTCGTCGCGCCAGCCGCTGACCTCGGCCACCGTGATGGCGTCCGACGGCAGCGTGCAGGCTTGCTCTGTCTGCTGAGATTTGGCCTCCGTGTCGGCGCTCTGCGTGCTGCCCGACCCCACGGCCAACGTCGCCGTGCCGGCCAGGTTGGTCAACGCCTGCGTCTGGCCGTTGCCGTCCACGTATTCCGGCGTGACGGTAACCGTCAGCGACATATCTTCCTGCGCGTTGTGCTGGATGGTCGCCGATGTTCCCGTCACGCTCGGCACAATGCCGGTGATGGTGTTCTGCGAACCGACGCCATTCCAGGACACTTCATAGGACGTCGCGTGCGGCACCGCGTCCCAAGAGGCGCTGACGCTGGCAGCGTCCATCTCAGCGAGCTGCACGTTCGAGACGGCAGTCGTGGGTATGGACAGCTGCTCGCTTTGCTGCGGCGAGGGATCATCCACATTGCCCACGGCGCCAGTACCTAAAGTGATCGCCTCGAAGATGTTCCTTGCGGTCACCGTCCGGGGGTCAGCCAATCCTTCCAATTGGCCATCCGGCCAATCCAGGCACCACGGACTCTTTGTGTCCTCGGTGACGCCTTCGCCGACGGCGATCCGGCGCAGCCGGCAGTCCAAGTCATCCCACCAAGCTTGCGTCGATGACAGATCCACCGTCTTTTCTGCGCCACTCCGTTCGGCGTCCACGAGTTCACCGACTAACGCGCCGGCCTGGGCCCGGTTCTCCGCGCGCATCTTGGCGAAGGGCTTCGAGACCGACTGGGACAGCAGATTCTCCCAGTTAGTGCCGATTGCGACATCGCTGACCATCCGCTCCCGGGCCTGCTGGGACAGCCCAGCCCACCAGCCACTGGCGACCGCATACGTGGCCTCGTCCACGATGACTACTTCCGCAAAGGTGGTCTCGCCCTCTATCACCTTGAGCTCTGGCCACTCGGGGGCATTGGTGTCGATCACGATGCGGAAACGCTCGTTTTCGCCGTCACCATCCTTCCGCACTCCGATAGAGCCATCCCCGGAGGTTTTGCCAGCCAGCACCGTTACCAGCCAAGGTTTCTTGGGGTCGGGAGGTAGAAGGTCGTGCTCCCAAATGTGCGCATATTCGGGGCCAAGCATCGACCTGTGCGGTACCAATTCCGGCCCACATTGATTCTCGCCATTGTCGTTGGTCCAACACTCGTTGTCATCGGCGGTGACGAATTCCAGATCAATGGGAATCTTCACGGTCTCAGGCAGCGGCTCCGACAGATGAATGGTGAAGTTTACCCATCCACCTTCGACCCAGGCGCTGTCTGCAGAGATGCTGACCCGAGGCTTGTTGTTGTTGCCGTCGTTGTCCTGGATGGTCCCGGTGGCGGTGGTTTCGCCCGCCGACAGCACGGCTCCAACCGGATCCGACAGCTCCACGAGGAACGTTTCGTCGTGCTCTTCCACGGCGTCGTCGGTGGTCTGGACTTCCACCGTGGCCATGCGCTGTCCGGCGGGTATGGTCACCGTTTGAGCCGTGGTGACGGCGGTGTAGTCAGTACCGGCGGTCGCGCCTGTGGGAGGGGTGGCGTTCGCTGCCGCCGTATCGTCGGCGGTGCTCCACTTGAAGGTGACATCTTCCAGGGGCGTGTCCGACAGGTTGACGGTGAATCGGACCACGTTCTGTTCCACCGCCTTCCCGTCTGCTATGGACAACGTGGGGTAGTCGTCGTCGCCAATAGCGATGACCGCCTCCGCCGCGTTGCCCAGCAGGCGAACGGTGTTGGCGTCCGCGCCCTGGAATTTGAAAGTCACTTCGTCAGTCGCGCCGGTCATCCCTCGGTGAAGCTGAGCAGGAAGGTCTCGGCAGCCTCGAATTGTTTGTCCTCAGTGGTGGATATGGTGAACGACTGGGCCGCTCCGGTGGTTCCCTCAGTCCCTTCCGGCCAGGTGATGGACGTGGGAGTCTCGGACGGGGTGTACTCGGTGGCGTTGGCCCGGTTGGCGGCCTTCGTATCCTCCGCAGTGGCCCACTTCACCGAGACCGGGGTCGTCTGTAAGAACCTGGGCTGAAGCGTTACCTGAATATCCTCACCCTCGGTTGCCCCGTAGGGACGCTGGTTCGGGTCGGCGTGGCAGCAGCGGTCTATGCTGACGCCGATCGTCGCTAAGTTGACGTCAGTTACCGTTACCTGCACGCCCTGGGTGGCGGTGTTGCCATCCTCGTCAATGACCTGCACGGTCGTCTTGTAAACGTTGTCTCCACCCGACAACAGGTCAGCCGGGGCCTCGAAGTCCTGGGCGGGCAGGGTCAGGACGCCTGTATCGGGGTCAATGGTAAAGAGCGCCGCGTCGAGGCCCTCCACCGACCAGGTCACGCCGCCGGCAGGGTCGCTGGCCGCAGTAAGTGCAGGAGTGGTTTTCCAGTCGCTGTTCTCCGCCACTGTCGCGTCGGCAATGGGGCTGAGCGATACGGAATGGTCGTCGTCATCCCGTATGGAGATCAGCGTCAGTTTTCCGCCGGGCTGGCCGTGTTTTCGCCCATCGAACCGGGGTTCGAGCTCCTTGGAGTTGTACCATTCGATAGATATGCCGATGTACTCGTCGTTCTCTACGATCGTGTCCTCGGTGGTGCTGATCGTAGCAGTGAGACTGGTATCGCCGGGCGAGACTTCCAGCTCGATGGAGTCCTTGATGCTGGTGTAGTCAACTCCGCCGGTTGCCTCTGCCAGCGGCCACGTATTCTCCGGGAACACATACAGCTTGCTGGACCAAAGCGCATCGTCCGGAATCGGTGGGTCGAACTCGAAATGCAGGGTGACGTTGTCTCCCTCGTCCACCACCTGGTCCCGGATGATGAGTCGGGGACGACTATCGGTGTAGGTCTCCGTAATGGTCACGGTGGCGACGGCGCCCGCTGGGTGAATGTTGAGGCCGTCGGACGGGTCGGACAGCACTACGGTGAAGTCTTCCGTCCCTTCCACCTGGTCGTCGTCAATGATGGGCACGCTGATGGTCGCCTCGGTAGCCCCGGCCGGGATTTCCACTTTGTGTTTGAATTGGGGCCGGTAGTCCTGCCAGGCAAGGGCGGTCCCGTCCTCCATCGAAACCAGAACCGACTGCTGCGTGGACGCTGGCTCGCTCAGGCTCAGAGTCAGCTCGGCGGATCCGGCGCTCTCATCCACGCTGACGTCGCTGATAGAGACCTGCGGGGTGTCGTCGTCCACGATGGTCATGGTGATGTACTTGAACTTCCGCGACTCCGGGTCGAGGAACTGCCTCGAGTAATGGTGGAATGCCGTTGACTCCAGCAGGAACGTAAACGTCTCGTTCCCTTCGGCAAGGTTGTCGCCCCTGATGATCAGGTCGAAGCTCAGTTCGTACTGCTGCTCATCGAATTTCTCTATCGTAAAGTCGGCGCCATCGGTCCTGATGTGGCAGAAGGGCGCGCGGTAATTGTCGTAGGCAACGTCCCCGGAACGCTGGCGGTGCTGGCGTAATCCTCAACGTTCGGTATCGCAAGCAGGGGCCACTTATCTACTATTTCGGTGATGAAGCACCCAATATAGTTGTAATGCGTGTGGAATCTCGGATCCTGTTGGCTCTCAATCGCCGATGCGTCGGTGCGCTTCAGCTTGACGGTGACTTTCTTGTCCGCGTCGCCCTCCACCACGTAGATGGGGGTCGAGTCGTCAATCCAGATGCTGTACGCGTCATCGTCCTCGATGGTCGCGTATGCGGTGGAACGGAGCAGTGTGATGTTGTCATTCGACTTGGTGATCACGACGCGGAAGGTTTCGTCCATTTCCGCTGTATTGTCGTCCAGAATGGTGACGGAAAGCTGCTTCTCCGTTTCGCCCGGGTCGAACGTGACCGCAGTTCGGCTTACCGCCGTGTAGTCCTTCTCGCCGTCCACGCTCAAGCCGCCGCTCATGGCCACGTAATCATCCCCGCCGGTTCCATCCATCGTCTGCCAATGGATGGTGACCGGAGTAGTCTGGGCGGGAGTCATGGTGATGGTAAAAGTGGCCTGGGCAGTATTGCCCTTCGTCTCGGTGACCGTCGGCGCGTCGGCGATGGAGATGACGGATCCGTCATCGTCATAGATGTAGCCGACGGCGGTGGTGTCCTTGAGCCTGGCGCCGTAAGCGTCGGTCAACTGCACCCGGAAGGTTTCTGTGCCCTCCGGTTCATTGTCCAGCAGTGATTGCACCGTAATCGCCTGTCCCGTCACGCCCGGCGGGAAAGTTACGACTTGCAGCCGGTCTACCTCCCGGTAGTCCATTCCATGGGTGGCGGTGTCGTCCTCGGTCACCCAGTGAACGGTGACGGTTCGCTCCGTCGCGCCGGACATGAGGACCAGGAAGTTCATCTCGTCGCCCTCGTCCGCCAAGGAATTGGTAATGGACAAGCTGGGACGCGGGTCGTCGTCGCGGATGATTCCCACCGCCACGTCTTCGTCCACCGTCACCCCGGTGACGTCTTCCAGCACGACGGTGAACCTGTGATTCGGCTCGTCCACCTGGTCCTGGTGGGTGGCGATGGTGAATGTGCCCCCGTCGGTCTGGCCGGCGGGGATGGTGACCTGCTGAGGGGCCAGGGCCGTGTAATCGCTGCCGGCTTTGGCAACGGCAGCCCCTTCCGCACCTTCTGAGCCATCCACGCTCTTGACGGTGAACGTCACGTCCTGCGTCGTCGGCTCGCTCAAGGTCACGTGGAAGTCGAGGGAATTGCCCTCGCCAACGCTTTCCCGCACCGCCGTTACGGAGATGACCGGCCCGTCGAGAATGTACGCAGTAGCGACAGGTATCCGGGCCGCCACTGTCTCAGGGGCGAGTTGCTGACCGAAGATCTTTGGTGTATAGAAACTCTGGATAGTTGAATCACCCATCCTCACTGTTTCGAACTTCAGCGTCACCGTCTCGAGGCCCTCGCCGGAGACATTGTCGGTCAACGTGGGCACTATGAGGGTTCCCTCGGTCTGGCCGGGCTCAACGCCCAGAGTTACTCCGAAAAAGTTGGTATCCGTGTAGTCCAAGCCTGCCGTTGCCGTTCCGCCGAATCCTGCGATGGCCGAAAAGTTCAGGGGATAGGGAATGGGATTGGAGAGTTTCGCCCGGAAGACGATGTCCTCGCCTTCGCGAACGCGGTCGTCGTCTGGCTCGATGGTGATTGTCAGGTTCTGGTCGTCGTTGAGGATGGTGCCGAGAACAGAGATGGCGCTACCGGGCCCGCAGCGGGGGAGCAGACAGGCGTTGACGGCGTTGCTGAACTTGACGTACACCCGCTCGTCAGGCTCCTCGATGAAGTCGCCCTTGATTTCGACCTCAACGTACTTCCGCACCTCCCCCGGCATGAAGGTCAGCGTGCCCGGCGTGATGGGGGTGAAGTCCTCTCCGGAGGTGGCGTTGAGCGTCGGGTCGATACCACCGCCGCCGTGCGCATAGTCCACCGTCACCGTGTGGCTGCTGGGAGCGGTCAGGCTGACCGGGTAGCGCAGCATGGCGGTGTCGATGGTGGGATTCTCGCGCCACAACGGGTCCGGCTCTGCTACTTCCGGATGCCCGTAGCGCAGTTCCGGCATCACGTCGTCATCAATAATCGTAATCCGGGGCAAAATCAGTTGGGGGTTGACCCGGTTGGTTTGGTTGGACTGGCCGCGGAATTTGATGCCGTTGCTGACTAGCAGCGCGGCGTAGAAGCACTCGTTATCCTCGTGCAGGTCATCCGGCGAGGTGGGCAAGGAAACAGTAACGCTCCGGTCCCCCTCCCGCATCACGTATTCGGTGTATTCGAACGTTTGATAGTCAACGTTCTTCTTCGCGAAGTCGTTCTGTCCGCTCTGGCACTCGGTCACCAGGTTCGGCTGGGATCCCTGGACCGCCGCGTAGAAGGCTACCGTCTCCTCCCTTTTCAGCGCGCGCTCCAGCGTAACGGTGAGCTTGGCGTCGCTGCCCTCCGTTACGGTGACGTCCGGCGCGTGCGCCCAGAGTTCGCCGTCGTTGTGAATGATGAGTCCGGTGGAAGAGCCGCTGCCGGCAATGGACAGGTCGCCGGTGGCATTGAACAGCTCCAGAACGAGGGTATCGTTCTGTTCAATCAGCGAATCCTTGATGGTGTTGAAGGTAATCGTATGGGACTTGCCGTCCGCCTTGCGGCCATCAAATTCCAGGGTGCCGGAAACGCCGTCAATCGCGACGTAGTCGCCGCGCACGACGCCGCCGCCGAGAGGAGTGATGGGTTCGGCCGTGCTGGTCTCGCTGACCTTATAGTCAACAGTCCCTTTCCCGTTGCCTTCCAGATTCACCTTGAAGGCCAGGTCGTCGCCCTCATCGGCCAGGTACTGGAAGTTCCCGAATGAAACGGTTGACCGTTCGCGGTCGAGGATGGTGACCGTGCGCTTGAGTGTGGTAGGGTCATTGAATCTCCCACCAAAGGTCACGCCACTCTCTTTGATCTTAAATTCCACCTCGAACGTCTCATCCCCTTCCTTCAATTTGTCCTTTTTGATAGGGATGAGGATGTTGACAGTTTGATTCTTTTTGACCTTGAATTCACCATTGCTACTGATATGGGCCCCGCCGGGCATCTGAAGTTTGGCAAAGTCGTCGACCTCCATCGCAGTGCCGTTTATTGTCTTCGCCGTTATCGTAGCTGTCTGTCGGGTTGTGCTGTAAAGGGTAAACTTGAAGGAAACCTGCGCCCCTGGATCCTCGGCAAGGGTGAGCGTGTCGGGAGTGACGACAACGTCGATATTGTCCGTCTGTATCCCTTGGGCCTCCGCCTGGGGCGGAAGCAGCGTGAATGCCGCCAGGCCCAGCATAGCGATGCCGATTGCGACGGCGCCGAATATTGCGAACCGCATACGAATGCTCGCACCTGGGAGCGAGCGTGCTGAGAAGCGTGGCCCGATGTGCATGTCCAGTCCTCCAAATGTCCCGCCGTGGATGTCAATGTCACTGCATTCAATGCGTATGCATCGAGTGACTTAGCATTCACGTTGATCGCGGAGTGGTCAATGCCGGCAGGCACACAGAGGGCAGTCGCATATGGATCGAACTGTGTCGGACATAACACCAAGGGACGTCACGCCCTACGTGATATGCGAGAGGAACAGGGACGGCTGACTCGGCCGGCTATAGACCGGTGCAACACCTCTCAACCGCCCCCGCCCCCGAGCGGGGGCCTGCTCCTTCCCTGGCTTCTTGCCGGCGGCCACATTTGTCGCCGGTATCTGGTCAACCGGGTCCTATCCGAGCAGCCTGGGCTATGCCAAAGCGGGTCCCCGCTCGGGGGCGGGGACGGGAAACTGAGTGATGCAAACGTCTCCGTGAAGCGGGGACTGCGCGTAAATCGGTCGGTGCGCTATTGGTCAGGTTGTAGGAGCTCAGAAGGAGTGGGAACACGATTATGCCAAGGTCTCCGTGAAGCGGGGACTTGGGATTTGGCGGCGAGGACGGGACGGTCTGACTCTTGAGACAGTCTCAGTGGGTAGTTTTACGCTTCTGGGGCTATTGATCTTTGGGGGGTTGAGGCGGCGCCTGCGATTAGGGGTTTCGCGCGATGGCTTGGCCGAAGGCGATGCCGGCGGTCGCTCCGGGCTGGCTTTGCCACTCGTCGAACGCGGCGGTCACGGTTTCGAGCAGCGTGTTCGTCGCGGCGCCGTACTTCTTTGCGGCCTCGGCCGGTTCTCCATCGAGGAACGACTGCTTGACAACGCGATAGATGATGTCAAGCTCCTCCGCGGTGCTGTAGGACTCGACCGCAGCGGAGATCGTCACGTCCACGAATCCGGCCTCGATGAGGCGGGCCTTGAGCTCACGACCCATCTGCGCGTGGCCATCGTCCGCCTCGATGAGGTCGGCGAAGATTTCCCAGGCGCGACGCATGACGCCGAGGTCAGGGTGCGTGTAGCAGGAGTCGACCATCAACTCGCGACAGGCCACGATGCCGCCGGGCTTCAGCACTCGACGCGCTTCCGCCAACGCGGAGGCGATGTCGGGGGTAAAGAGCAGCACGCCGGCGAAATGGACGACGTCGAACGAGTTGTCGGCGAAGGGGAGATCGATGGCGTCGGCGACGGCGTAGGTGGCGTTGTCGATCGCACGCTCTTGTGCGACCGCGCGGGCGAGGTCGATCTGCGACGGCTCGATGTCGATGCCGCGCAGGTGTCCTGGCGCGATGGCCTTGGCCAGGCGAGCCGAGAGGAAGCCCGGCCCACAGCCGACATCCAGCAGCTGCATCCCGGGCTGGAGGTGGGGCAATAGGAAACCGGGACTGACCCGCTCGGCTGCGCGAGCGAGGAAGGCAACCACTTCGTCGCTGTAGCCCATGCTGTAGTCACTGGAGGAACTCGCGGCGATCGTATTCGTGGTCATTGTCGGGCTCCTTTCAGAGGTGGGACTTCCCTGATTCAGCGTGTGCGCGTTGGGCTCCCGTGGGTGGCTCAGCGTGCGTACCCGTGATGGCGTTCGTGAGAGCAAACACTATGCGATTGCGGTCGGCAAACGCAATGCTGCAGATTATGCACGAGTCCGTTTTGAACTGCGCGGACGTCTCGCGTCGAGAGCGACGCCATGGAGCGTCTCTGCGGGGTCGAACGCTCAGGAGGCTTCATCACGTTCGCCAAGATTGCTCGTCATCGTGTCGATGCTGATCGCGACCCGACGCTGATCGGATTGCGAGAGGCCCTGAATGAATTCCTGCTCGAGCTGCTGGATGGGTTCCTGGAGCTGAGTCAGGAGCGCTTGTCCGCTTTTGGTCGGACGCAGGGAGACGGTTCGTCGATCCGTGCGCGAGCGGCGTCGGGAAAGCAGGCGCTTCTCGGCCAGACGCTGCACCATGCGGCTGACGAATGATGGGTCGATTGGGGTGAGCACCGAGATCTCAGCAGCGTTGGCCGAACCGCGCTCAACGAGGACGGCCAGAATCCTGAATTCTGCTGGGGTCAGGTTGTAGGGAAGCAGACTCGCCGCGAGTCGCCGATCCAAGCGCGCTCCGAGGTCTGCAAGCTTCAGAGCCAGGCTGGCGGGCGGCTGAGGGTCCGTCATTGGGCGCAAGTCTCTTTCAGCGACACTACACAGCGTAGGGCTAAGGTCGCGAACCGCAGAATTGCCGCGAGATCGTGTCGTATTGGCATCGCTGACCTCGCCCTGCGAGCGGGAATCCACTCTATACGCTCGACTGATTCGGATGCGCTACCGACGTAGAGGGTGCAGATGAGTCACGGGCTAATGGACGGGTGCCAGGGCATCGGCGACTCGTACGACTCGCACGACTCGCAAGACGAGATCGTGCAGACGGACGGTCGATTGTCGCCCGATTACGCAGAACTCGCCGAGGCGGGTCTCAACCAACGAGTGCAAGCGCTGGTCGCCAGCGACTGCATCTCGCTGATCATCGGTCTCTCACCTGGTCATCGCCACGACGCGCCACGTGGCCGTGAACTGCTGCGCCGTCTTGGTCCGGCCAGCCACCGACCGTCTCTCGTCATGGACCGCGCCTACGAGGACGACGCGACTCGACGCCTGGCGCTCGAACTCGGCTACCGTGCCGTCGTCCCAACCGGGTCCAACCGGCGTCATCTGCACCACTACGACCGCGACATGTACCACCGCCGCTACGCGGTCGAACGGTTCCACCGGATCGACACTCGCTGCGACAAACTCGACAGTATCTTCCTCGCCGCCATCCACCTCGTGCTGATCTACGACATGCTCAACTCAATGTGAACACGCCCTAGTCTCTGAAGCATCGCCCCAGCGCAGACGCAGCAGGCGAGGTGTGCAGCCTTGCCATATCCAACAACAAGGGACAGGCGTCCTGGCCTCTGTGGCGAACCCTCGAGGACGAGTGCAGGCTCACCCACCTATGTGTCGAGCACGAACCTCAAGTCGAAGGTTCTTGATGTTGTCCAAAGTGGTGGGCCGGGCTGGATTTGAACCAGCGACCGAGCGGTTATGAGCCGCCTGCTCTGACCCCTGAGCTACCGGCCCCTGGGGATTTCTCCTGGTACCGGGTCAGTCTATCGAGCGGTTGATCTACGATCCTTGTATGCCTTCGTTGACTTGGCGGACGAGAACCTGGCACTTGAGCTTTGTTGGCCTGATTGGCCTGGTCGCTGTTGCGGTGCTGGCTTGCGGGCCTTCGGGCGACCCGGCGACTCGAGGTGGGGTGATTCCTCCGGCGGTGGAACGTCCGGCTGAGCTGGCAGGGCTGCTTGACTTGCCGGCGCTGGTGAGTGAGGTCGTGTTTCCCTGGTCGGAAGTGGTGGTGCGGCGCGATTCGGACGATCTTACGGTCGGTGTGCTGGTGGCGAACACGCCCGACAGACGCAGCCGCGGGATGATGTACTGGAGCGGTCTGCCAGCGGATAGTGGGATGATCTTCATCTGGGAAGACACACGCGCTCGCAACGGTGGGTTTTGGAACCAGAATGTGCCGATCGATCTCGACGTAGCGTGGCTCGACCGTGATGGCGAGATCCTGGAGTTCTCGATTCTGCTTGCCAAGGATGAGACAACGAAGCGTCCGCGGCAGGACTATTTCTTTGTGCTGGAGATGCCACGAGGCCGTTTTGCGGAGATGGGAATCGAGCCGGGCGATCAAGTGTTGATTCCTGCCACCTTGTTGCCGGAATAGGCAGCGTGCAGTGCGAAATGCCCGTCTATGGAGCAGGTGGATCGTGATATCGTGCCGAGAAGCACAGGCCGCCTGATGGTGCGGTCGCAAGCAGAACTGGACGCGCAATGAAGCGAATTATTGGTGTCGGAGCGATCCTTGCAGTGTTGGCGGCAGTCGCACGAGTCGTGATGGGTCGTCGCCGCGACGAAGAGGACGAGGCGTAACTCCTCGGTTGTTCCTCTCGCTCGATCAGGGGACATCGTCCAGCCGCGCTCTCGTCTGGGATGAGGGCGGGCATGTCGTTGCCAGCGCGCAACGTAGCGTCGAGTCCAGATTTCCTCGACCTGGCTGGGTTGAGCAGTCGCCGAGCGAGATTTGGGGCACTCAGTTGGAGGTGGCCAGACAGGCCACAGCGCAGGTCGGTGTTGAGCGAGTCCGCGCCGTTGCGATTGCCAATCAGCGTGAAACTGCGCTGATCTGGAACCGCGCCACGCTCGAACCCATCGGGCCGGCGATTGTCTGGCAGTGTCGCCGTACGGCGAGTGCGGCTGCGCAGCTTGCCGACCTTCACGGTGAACAGATTCGCTCGCGATCCGGTTTGCGACCCGACGCGTACTTTTCCGGACCCAAGTTCTCGTGGTTGCTTGACCACGCTGATCCGGCGCTTCGCGCCAGGGATCGGGCGGAGGCAGGCGAGTTGGCCTGCGGCACTGTCGATACGTGGCTGCTCGCAAAGCTGACTGGCGGCGCAGTTCACGCTACGGACGTCACCAATGCCTCACGGACGATGTTGTGGAATCTGAGTGACCGTATTTGGGACGAGCAGCTCTGCTCCTGGCAGGGCGTGCCCATGTCGATGCTGCCTGAGGTTCGTCCGAGTGGCAGCGAGTATGGGTTGACTGAGGCGTCGCTGCTGGGCAAGGCTCTGCCGATACTGGCGGTTGCCGGTGATCAACAGGCGGCGCTCTATGGACATGGGATCACGAGTCCGGGCGCAGCGAAGTGCACGTATGGGACCGGAGCGTTCCTGCTCTCTCATGCCGGACCTGAGGCGAAGCCCGAATCGACACCTGATGGCCTGCTGTTGACTGCGGCTGCGGATGGTGGGCTGGCGCTTGAAGGCGGCGTGTTCACGGCGGGATCGGTGGTGCAGTGGTTGCGTGACGAACTGGAGTTGGCTCCTTCGGCATCGGAGATTTCAGCCCTGGCGGCATCAACTGACAGCTCGGGAGGGGTGATGCTGATTCCGGCCCTGGCAGGATTGGGATCTCCGCACTGGGATCCCGATGCCCGCGGTGCGATCCTGGGGTTGACTCGGGGGACGAACAAGGCGCAGATCGCACGCGCAGCGCTGGAGGCAGTGGCGTTTCGGGTGCGCGAGATCCTTGAAGCGATGGAGTCTGGGGCGGGCCCGATTACGGAGCTGCGGGTTGATGGTGGGATGACGTCGAGCGTCGAGTTGCTGCAGATCCAGGCGAATGCGCTGCAACGGCCGATTGTCCGGCCGTCCACGCAGGAGACCACGGCTCTCGGCGTTGCTCGGCTGGCGATGGAAGTCAGCGGATTAGATGCGGTGATTGAGATGGACGAAGATCGGTTTGAGCCAAACGCCGATCTGGAGCATGCGTTTCAACGCTGGAGCGGCGCACGTCGGGCGATACAGACACTGTCGCCCGACCGAGCATCGACTGAATAGACTCAGATCGAAATGGCTACGGCAGACTACGACGTCATCATTATCGGCGGCGGGATTAACGGCGCAGCGACTGCGTCTTCGGTTGCTGCTCGGGGATATCGGACGCTGGTGCTGGAGCAGGACGACTTTGCATCGGGCACGACGTCGGCCTCGACCAAGCTGATTCACGGGGGATTGCGCTATCTCGAAACCGGAGATGCTCGGCTGGTTCATGAGTCGCTGCAGTCTCGCGAGCGACTGTTGCGTGAGCGGCCGCATCTCGTACGTCCGATGGGCTTCATTCTGCCGGTGTACGAGGGCGACCCTCGGCCCTCGTGGTACATCCGCTCGGGGCTGGCGTTGTATGACCTGTTGTCTCCTCGGAAGGTGTCTCCCTGGCACTCGTCGTTTTCAGAGCGTGAGTTGCAACGCTTTGAGCCCTCGATTTCCACCGATCGGCTCAAGGCGGCGTATCTCTATCACGACGCTCAGGTCTGGTCGCCGGAGCGGCTGACGCTGGAGTATCTCGCTCAGGCACGGGCATCGGGCGCTGATCTGCGCAACCATGCAGCGGTTGACTACATCATTGTTGATGGTGGGAGCGCGCGAGGCGTCGATTTTCACGACGTGCTGACCGGTAAGCGCTCGACGGCGTCGGGGCGGCTTGTAATCAATGCTGCGGGGCCGTGGGTGGATGCGGTGCTCGACGCGACGGGACGATCGCTGAAGCGGCGGATCGGCGGAACGCGAGGATCGCACCTGGTGATAGACCTGAACGGTCGAGGCCCGAAGCATGCGGTGCTGGCCAGTGCGAAGTCGGATGCTCGGCCGATGTTTGTCACGCCCTGGTTGGAGCACCACATCATTGGTACGACCGATGTTCGCGACGATGGAGATCCGTCGGCTGTTCGCGCCGCTGGCTGGGAGATCGATTACATGATTGCCGAGGCGGCGCGGATTCTGCCCGGTCTCGGAATCGAGCATCGGAATGTGCTTTATGCCTACTCGGGAGTGCGTCCGCTGGCGCGTGCTGGCGACGGAGTGTTCGAAGGGGCCATTTCACGCCGTTCGATCGTGGCCGATCACGCGTCGGAAGGCGTGGAGCGGCTGGTCTCGTTGGTGGGCGGCAAACTGACGACTGCGGCCGATCTCGGACGGACGGCCGCTGAGGCGGTAGCGCAACAGATCGGTCGTCCGAGGGCGCGAGGCATCGCTGCGTTACCGAAGGTGCCGACCAGCCGCGCGGTGTTCCTGCCTCCTGAGACACAAGAGCATCTGCGGATGGTGTACGGGCCTAGAGCGCCGGAGGTCGCGGCGTATGCGGCTTCTGACTCGTCGTTGGCAGCGCCTGTTTCGACTCAGCATCGCGATATCGGGGCGCAGGTGGCGTACGCGGTTGAACATGAAGGCGCGCGGACCGTCGCCGACGTGCTATTGCGGCGTACCGTAGTTGGCTTGACGAGGGATCTGGGTCGCAGCGCGGCGGGACCGACAGCCGAGGTCATGGCGCGCCGGCTGGGCTGGTCTGACGAGGTACGGGATCAGGCGGTGCGAGACTACTTTGCCGAGTTACATCGTCGGTTTGTGGTGATTGACTCTTCGGCGGGCGTTCCGCCGTCGGAGGAGTTGTCGAGTGATGAGGTTGAGGGCGTCGGCAGGTAGGTTCGGTACTCCCAGGACGCAATCCTACTCTCGCGACGTGGTGAAACCATTGAAGGCGAGTCGAATGTGCGCCGACAGGTCCGTCATACCCTCGCTTGTCGCAGGTATCTCGCAGATGAGAGCATAGACTTCGGTGCTGCGCACAGCGAGATTGCCGCGACGGAGCGCGGCAATGACGGTGGTTGATTCGCTCCTGGTCGAAAGACCTCAGACTGGGGAACGCCAGCGGCTGAGGCGGAGGGCGTTGGTGAGGACTGAGAGAGAACTGGCGACCATGGCCAGGGCTGCGGCGACGGGCTCGAATTGGCCTCTGTCTCCGAAGAGCCAGTTGAGGCCTCCGGGGACTCCTCCGACGGCGTCGAAGATGGGCACGGCGAGCCCGGCTGCGAGCGGGATGAGCAGGATGTTGTAGGAGAAAGCGAAGGCCAGGTTTTGTCGGATGACAGATCGGGTGGCTCTGGCCAGTAGGACTGCTTGCGCTGCTCGGCGCGGATCTGATTGCATCAGTGCAACCTGGGCGGTCTCGATTGCGATGTCCGAACCGGTGCGCATGGCAAGGCCGAGGTCGGCTTGCGCGAGCGCCGGGGCGTCATTGACTCCGTCGCCGACCATCGCTACCCGGCGATCGTTGGCCTGATGCTCTGCGACGAGCGTTGCTTTTTCGGATGGCAGTGCGCCGGCGTGATAGCTCGCGACTCCTACTGCTTCACTGACGGCGCGGACCACTGGCTCGGTGTCGCCACTGATCAGTACTGAATCCACATCATGTGACTGCAGCAACTTCACGGCCTCGCTTGCTCCTGGCTTTGGTTGATCGCTGAGCCGAATTGCTCCGATCAGGTTGCCTTCCTGGGCGATGTAGACGGGTGTCGAGACCGAGTCTGAGTCGTCGATGGTGATTGATTGCTCAGACATTAGGCGTTCGTTGCCGACGACAATGATTCGGCCGTCGACAATGGCGGTCGCGCCGCTTCCTGGTCTGCTGTGAAAGTCGACGGCGTTGCCGAGTTCCAGTCCGCGATCCTGGGCGTGAGCCACGATGGCCGCTGCCAGCGGATGCTCCGATTCCTGTTCGACTGCGGCGGCGAGTCGGACGAGTTCGTCATCTTCGACGCCGTTTGGTTGAACGGACGTCACTTCGTGTCGTCCGCTGGTGAGCGTCCCGGTCTTGTCCCAGACGACGGTGTCAATCTTGCCTGCCGATTCGAGCGCTTCGGCGTCGCGGAAGAGAATGCCCAGTCTCGCAGCTCGGCCTGAGCCGGCGGCGACGGCTGCGGGAGTCGCCAGTCCGAGGGCGCATGGGCATGCCACGACCAACACGGCGACGGCGCTGACGACGGCTGATGTCCAACTGGCGTTGTCTCCGAACACCGCCCAGGCGACAAATGTGATCGCAGCGATGGCGACGACGATTGGGACGAAGACGCTGGCGATCTGGTCGGCGAGGCGTTGAATGGGCGCCTTCGAGGCCTGGGCGCGCTCTACGGTCGCGGTGATTCGTGCCAGCGCGGTTGCCGATCCGACCTGAGTCGCCTGGTAGGTGAATGCGCCTTCGGCATTGATTGTGCCAGCGAACACGGTGTCGCCTGGCGCCTTGGTGACAGGAACGCTCTCGCCGGTGAGCAGGGCTTCATCGAGGGAGCTCTCGCCATTGACGACGACGCCGTCGACCGCGACCTGCTCTCCGGGTCGGACCCGGACAGCGTCGCCGACCTGGACATCGGATGCGGGGATGTCTCGCTCTAAGCCGTCTTCAACGACTCGCGCGGTTTGTGGGGCGAGTTCCAGGAGGCGTGTCAACGCCGCTGCCGCGCGCAGGCGGACGCGGGCTTCCAATGCTCGGCCGAGGCTGACGAAGCCGACGATGATCAGAGCGGTGTCGAAGAAGACGTCTCGTGAAGCATCGGCGCCATCGAGTGTTGCCGGCGCCAGCGCCGAGACCGTGCTGTATCCCCATGCGGCAGCGACGCCGAGGACGATCAAGGTGTCCATGTCGGTGGTGCGTCGTGCGGCGGCTCGTGCGGCGTTTCGGAGCATCGGCCAGGCGCCCCAGGCCAGCGTTGGAGTGGCCAGGACGAAGAAGACAGGAAAGACGGTGTCTGGGTTCCAGTTGATGTCGGCCCAACGGTTGGCCTGCATCGCGAAGAAGATGCCCCATCCGACGATCAGCGCGGGAACAGCCCTCAGCAGTTGAGGGCGAATCTCACGGATGCCGGGTTGCTCGTTCTCATCGTCGGAGTCGATCAACTCGTAGCCAGCGCCGGTGATGGCTGCGCTCAGCATTGGTTGTTCAACGGGCCGATCGACTTCGATGATCGCCCGTCCGGCGATGAAATCAGCCGTTGCCTCGGAGACACCTTCGACCTTGACCAGTGCGCGCTCTACTCGCCGGACGCAGGCGGCGCAGTGCATGCCTTCGATTTGTATGGTCTGGGTCTGGCGGTCGGTCGCGGTGGTCATTGGTTGCAGCATATGTCGCAGGCACAGCGG
This sequence comes from Dehalococcoidia bacterium, assembly GCA_964291515.2. Classification (GTDB taxonomy): domain Bacteria; phylum Chloroflexota; class Dehalococcoidia; order Bin125; family Bin125; genus Bin125. Next base: position 828,713 of record OZ219805.1, on the reverse strand, counting down.
CTAGTCTGACGCCATGCCACGTGTCATGTTGTTGATTCCTACCGCTTCGTATCGGGCACCCGACTTCATGTCGGCGGCTGACCAACTCGGCCTTGATGTGGTCGTTGCATCGGATATCGATCAACCGCTGGCCGACATGTACCCAGGTCGCTGGTTGACGTTGCCGTATCACGACCTTGAAGCAGGCGCGCGAGCGGTTGCGCGATATGCCGATCGATTTCCGCTCGACGCGGTCGTGGCAGTTGATGATCCGGGGACCGTGCTCGCTGCGTATGCCAGCTCGGAGCTGCAACTGACCGGCAACAGCCCTGAGTCGGTGATTGGCACGAGAGACAAGTCGGCATTGCGGCGCGCGTTGGACGCGCATGGCGTTCGCTCTCCCTGGTGGCGGGTGTTCCGCTTTGACGATCCATCCCCGGCGTCCAAGTTGGACTATCCGGTGGTGATCAAACCATTGGGTCTGAATGGATCTCGCGGAGTGATGCGAGCGAACGATCCGGCGTCGTTCGAGCGGGCGATGGCTCGGTTGGCGCGGATGCTTCAATCGAAATCGGCGGCCGAGGAATGCGGTGATCTGGTTGATCGATACCTGGTTGAGGGGTTTATCCCGGGTGTCGAGGTTGCGCTTGAAGGGTTGTTGAGAGATGGAGAGCTGCACACACTCGCCGTGTTCGACAAGCCCGACCCATTGGATGGTCCGTTCTTTGAGGAGACCATCTATGTGACTCCGTCGCGGCTGCCAGACGAGGATGTGCAGGAAGTGGTTGAGACGGCTCGGCGCTCGGCGGAGGCGCTGGGATTGCGTGACGGTCCGTTGCACGCCGAACTGAGACTAAACAAGGCCGGCGCCTGGCCGGTTGATGTCGCGGCGCGGACCATTGGCGGGCTGTGCGCCCGGACGTTGCGGTTTGGCGCGGGGATGTCGCTGGAGGAGATTGTCTTGCGTCATGCCATCGACGCGCCGCTGGAGACCTTGAACCGAGAGGCGACCGCGGCCGGCGTGATGATGATGCCGATCGTGGGTCGTGGCCGAATCCGGGCGATTGTCGGTCTGGACGAGGCGGCGGCAGTTCCGTTGATTGAGGACATCGAGATGGAGGCGCGGGTCGGCGACATGCTGGTCCCGCTGCCCGAGGGCGCCAACTATCCAGGCTTCATCTTCGCTCGAGGCGAGGATCCGGCTGAGGTGGAATCGGCGTTGAGAGAGGCATGGTCGAAGATCGCGTTTGTGTTGTGAGCAAGCATGAGACGCCGCGCAATCTGAATCAATGGGCGGATTCCCTTAGAGAGCCGGAGATTGACTTTCTCCTGGCAGAAACTCATCGTGTCCTTGCATCCCAGCAACAGAATTTCTAGGCAGTAGATTCGAGAGTTGTCGCCATTGTTGGTTGGGCAATCGTCGGAATTGGAACGCTGTTGATCGCCGGCAACGTGGATTTTGACTCTTCGGCAAGGGGCTTATCAGCGATCCTGGTGATCGTGGGCGCTTCTATCGCCGTCGGGTCAGGTGTCTTTGCTCTGTGGCCGAGAGTTTGGGCGTCAGGGATGGACCCGGCTTGGTACAGCAGCTACGAATGGCAGGGCCTCAAGGAAATGAAGGCCCGCGGACTCGCGGCCCTGATGCACGGCGCCGAACTCAACGGGCAGGTCTTGAGTGTGCGAACTCGTGCGTTTCAGATGGCGGCGACAGGGCTAGTGCTTGAATTCGCAGCCTTAGTGGGGACGCTTCTGCTTCCCTAGTTACACGGCTAAACGCTTCTCTTGGTCACGCGAAGCGGACCACCGTCCAGTGGAGGTTTTGGCTTTCGAGGTAATTGAACCGGTTCTTCAGCAGGTTTGGATTGATCCGCCTGCGCGGATTTCGGCTCACTCGTTCCGGGCATAGTTCACTTCCCTGCACACTTCTCTATGGACTAAAGATACTCCGATCGCCTGCTGCTCGTTGGGGGGCTGCGCGGGGGATCAGCCTGCTAATGGTTCATCGGAGCAGCATCTTGGGTGGTTTGGCGAAGTAGATCGGGATGAGGGCGGCGTAGGTGAGGATGGCGACGAGGGTGAGTGGGAGGTTGTAGGAACCGGTGATGTCTTCCAGAGCCCCGATGAGCAATGGTCCGAAGCCGCTGGATAGCTGTGTGGCCATTGCGATGAGACCGTAGACGGCGCCGAAACTGACGTAGCCGAAGACGTCGGAGGTGAGCAGCGACTGCAACATGTAGACGTTGCCGATGGTGAAGCCGAAAATGAGGATGGAGACGAACGTGGCGATCGGATGCTCGATGTGAATCACGGCGAGCGCGGCGGTTCCTTGTACGAGAAACATGATGACGGTGAGGATGCGCAGGTCGACTCGGTCGGCGAAGAAACGTCCCACGATCAGCCGCGCGATGATGCTGCCCACTGCCGTCAGCGAGAGCGTGGTGCCTGCTGCGGTCAGTGAGCCGAGGCGCTCCTCGAGGAACGCGACCTGATGGAGGATGAACCCGGTCTGGGCTAACAGCACGATGACGAAGCTGATCAGGATCGCCCAAAACGGAACCGTGCCGATCGCTTGCCTGATGGTCCACGTGCGCGTCTGATTCGCGGTTGACCTGGCCACGTTCGTGACCAACGTGGTTGCGCGTCTGAGCCCGTCCTGGGGCAACCCCATCTGGCGTGGATCCCAGACGAGCACAAAGATGACGATGGGGATTCCGACGATGAGGATCAGTCCGCCCATTACCGGCGTGGCGATGTCGAGTCCGAAGTTCTCGATCAGCGTGGTGTTGAGCGGCGAAAGCACGGCGCCTCCAAGCGAGACGCCGGTGGATGACATGGCCATTGCCCAGGCTCGGCGATGCAGGAACCAGCGTGCCAGGGTCGCGTTGACCGCGACGCCGGCGCTCATGCCGGAACCGATGGCCAGACCGATGTAGGCGGCGTAGAGCTGCCAGAGGGTGGTCACGTGGCCGATGCCGACCGAGGCGAGCCCGATCAGGAGCAGCCCGGGGATCATCCAACGCCGGGCGCCGTGGCGGTCGATCTGGGGCCCGACGACGGCTGACGAGAGTCCTGAGAACGCGAAGTACAGGCCTGTCGCGAATGAGACTTCGAAGTTGCTCCAGCCGTGCAACTCGCGCAGAGGTCCGAGGTAGACCGCGAGCCCGTAGTAGCCGACGCCGACTGAGACGAACAGGAGCGCGGCGCAGGCGAACACGATGGCCCAGCCGTAGTAGAAGTTGGAGGGCAGGAGACGCGCCGCCAGAGGTCGGTGTGGTGGTAACTCGAACGGTTCTGCGCTGGGCGGAGAGTTGGACAAAGCCGATTCAGAATACGACCGATTGCTGTCCGCGCGCTGTGCGCTGGCTGACTAGACTGCCTCAGACTCTACCGGCAGTTCCAATGCCGGCAACAAACGAGGAGAGGTGAGCCATGGCTGAGCGGCGAACGGGATGGGTGTACCACGAGCTGTACATGTGGCACGACACGGGGCGGACCAAGGCGATGGATCCTCAGTTGCGGCGCTGGATGCAGGCCTGGGAGCACTGGGAGAATCCCGACACCAAGCGTCGCCTGAACAATCTGCTCGATGTCTCGGAGTTCTCTGAGCAACTGGTACAACTCAAGCCGCGTTCGGCCAATCTTGAGCAGGTCCTGCGGTTCCATACTCCTGAGTACGTCGACCGCGTGCGCGAGCTCTCGGCAGCAGATGGTGGAGACGCTGGTGAGGGGGCGCCGTTCTCGCACGGTGGCTTTGAGATTGCACTGCTCGCTGCCGGTGGGACGATTACTGCCGTGGACGCGGTGCTTGATGGCGATGTCGACAATGCGTATGCGTTGACTCGTCCGCCGGGACATCATGCCGAGCGTGACCGTGGGCGTGGCTTCTGCATCTTTGGCAATGTGGCGATCGCAGCGATGCATGCGCTGGCTGAGCGCGGCATCGAGCGGGTGGCCACACTGGACTGGGATGTCCATCATGGCAATGGCACCCAGCAGGCGTTCTATGACCGCAACGATGTGTTGACGATGTCAATCCACCAGGATCAATGGTATCCGCGCAACAGTGGCGCGATGGAGGACCAGGGCGAGGGCGAGGGCGACGGATACAACATCAACATTCCATTGCCTCCGGGGAGTGGACATGGCGCGTATGTCGAGACGATTCGCCAGGTTGTCGTGCCGGCGATGCAGGCGTTCAAGCCGGACCTGATCCTGATTCCGTCGGGTTTTGACGGCAGCATGTATGACCCGCTGGGACGGATGATGGCGTACTCGGAGACGTATCGGGAAATGACGCGGGATCTCATGTCGGTTGCCGATGAGCTGTGCTCGGGACGGCTGGTGATGAGTCATGAAGGTGGCTACAGCCCGACGTACGTGCCGTTCTGCGGCCTAGCGGTTGTCGAAGAGATGAGCGGCGTGCGATCGATTGCGGGCGACCCGTTTGAGGACAACTCGGCGACGGCCGGCGGTCAGGATTTGCAACCGCATCAGCAGGCGGTATTGGACGACGCGAAGCTGCTGGTGGATCGGTTGCGTCGGTTGGAGGCTGGCTAGGCTCGCTGACCACTTGCCCATTTTCGTCATTCCCGCGCTCCGTCGCGGGAATCTCGTCAGGTAGAGCACGAACTCCCGGAGATGCATGCGGGTGCTCGGCAACTCCGAGAAGTTCGGGCGTTCTTCACTTGCGTGCCGCGTGCTGCGAGATACCCGCGGCAAGCGCGGGTATGACGGAGGTGGGGAACAGGTAGGTGGGGATGTGTTGGAATCGAGAGGGCGCGCCTATAGCTCGATCAGGCTGATTGGGCTGACTGATTGGTCGAGGCTGAGAGGGGCCAACTGGTCCCCGGTCGGCTCGGCTCAACAGAACCAGTCTTCGGTCAGGCCGGGTCGGTGAACGTGTGGCGCCTCGACGTTGGGCCATGGATTGACGCCAAGGGTGTCGCAAGCCACCGCTTTGATGTCCGCGAACGTGCCGCTTTGCTCGGCGATGCTCGCGATCTGCGACTGGAGATCGTCCATCCTTGGATTCTTGTGTCGCCATTGCCAGGTCAGGCCGTCGGTGTCGTAATCAACCAGCGAACCGATGTCACGCATAGGCTCGACCAGCGGCGAATCTGCCGGTGCGAGCAGTCGCAGGCCGAGTTGCACTGGGGGCGTGAGGTCGACCAGGTGTCGAGTCTCAACGAATCTGAGCAGGTTTAGGTAATCCTGCGTCGAGGTCCAGGGCGTGAATGGCAGCCAGGTCGGACGGATGGCGATGCCGGCGTGGTCCGTCAGTTGGAGCGCTGTGTCGAGATCGGCGGCGGTATGGCCTTTGTCGAGGACGTTGAGCAGTTGGTCGTCGACAGATTCGAACGCGGAGACGATGAAGGTGACGCCAAGGTCAGCCATCTCCGGCAGGAGCGTTTGATGCTCAATCAGGTGTTCGACCTTGATCGTGGCGTCGAATGTTAGCCCTGGATGGTTGCGCGCGCTTTCACGCAGCAGTCGCATGGCCAGGTCGGGCGCGTTGAGGAAATCGGGATCGCCGAACGTGATGTGCTCTGCGCCGACGGCGACTTGTTGGTCGATGTCGGCCAGGACGGTTTCGGCGCCGTTGAGGCGGAGCCGGCCTCCATAGATCGGCGTCAGCGGACAGTGGGTGCAGCGGTGAGCGCAGCCTCGGGTGGATTCGACGTAGCCGGATAGATGCGAGACTCCGTCGGCGTCGCGGTATCTCGCATACTGGTCGATTGAAGGCAGAATCGTACGGTCAGGAACTAATCGACGTTCGCGGTCGAATAGCGGCATCGTGGACGGCGAGTCGCCGTTGGCCATCGCGACGAGTTGCAGGTCGGCGTCGCCGCTGATTGCGGCTCCGAGTCCAGAATCTCGTAGGGAGTTGGCCGCCAGACCGTAGAAGGCGATCTTGTCGGACATACCGGTGAGCGTCCGAGCGATACGCGTGCCGAGTCTGGCGGCGGTATGCATCGGGGTGGAGATGGCGATCAGGTCGGCGTCGGAAGCCTGGGCGATGAGTGCTTCGGTTTTGACTGACTCGACCGCGAGATCGATCGCTCGGACCTGGTGTCCGGCTGCCTTCAATGCCGCGGCGGGCGCGGCGATGCTGAGTGGCTGGTGGCCTTGTTCGTAAGTGGAGATGAGAAGGACTTGTGTCACGGACTCACCATATCGCCACTCTTGGTTCCTCAATCAGAGTGAGCATTGGGGGCCAACTCAGTCGAGTCGGATGCCCTGTGCTTGACACGGGGCCTATAGCACCCAATCAGGCACGTGAAGAGGAGGGTGTCTGACAAGTCAGCATTCCCAGTCCCCGCTTCACGCGGGGACCCGCTCGGGCGGTACGGGCTATCTGGTGGTGGGCAACTTACCGAGGCAGGAGCAGGTCCCCGCGTGAAGCGGGGACTGAGAATTATCCAACTGGGTTGACTTCTGAGACACTCTCAGAGACCTGCATGTCAGTGCAGCGGTCGGGCGCGGGATGCTCAGCTCCACGTCTGAGGTGAGCATTAGATTCATGCCGCGCGTCGACGCTGAGGTCTGGGCCCGTGTCAAGCACGGGGCTACGGAGCATACGATTGACCTGAGAAGGCCAGTAGGAATAGCGGACCTGAGAAACTACTTCTTCGAGGGCTTGTAGTAGGGGTTGTCGCCGGACTGGTGATCGGTGATGTCGACGAGTTCCTCGATTTCGGGGAGGGCTTCCTTGACGGCGACTTCGATGCCCTGCTTGAGGGTGACGTTGGCCATGCCGCAGCCCTGGCATCCCCCGCCCATTTCGATGTAGGCTCGCTTGCCTCGCAGTTCGAGCAGTTGGACGAACCCGCCGTGGGCTGCGATCTGGGGGTTGACCTGCTCATCGAAGATGCGCTGGATTTCCTGCGCCAGTGGGTCGCGCCAGACGGGATTGGGGTTATGGAATTCGAGGCCGGAGACGTTGGGGCCTTTGAACTCGTAGTGGACGTTGGTGCCGCGCAGATCCTCGATGTGCTCGCCTTCAACGTAGAGGAGGAAATCGGGATACTGGACTGTCGCGTCGTCCTCGGGCTCGATGCCCTTTTCGACGATTGTCAGGACGTGCTCGAATCCCTGCGAGGTACGCCCTGTGATCTTCAGGCGTAACCCAGCGACCTCTTCCGGATAACCGGTCAAGACCTCGAGCAGCTTGGAACGAGCCACATCCGAGAATGTAATGCCTAGGTCGCCTGTTTCCACGTTGGTAGTCATCGAATTCCCCTGTCCGATTCTCATTTTCTAGCATAGCGTTCGTCAGACAGGTGTACGAATTGGAGTGTGCTGTGGCCGTCGAACGCGTAATCGTCCAAAAGAACCTCGAGATTCCCATGCGCGACGGCGTCATCCTGCGCGCCGACCTGTATCGCCCAGAGGACGCTGACCAGCCGGGCCAGGCCGTACCCGGCATTGTGACGCGGACGCCCTACGACAAGGAGATGTCTGGGGCGGGCCTCGTCGCGGTGATGCCCAGCGCGTTGAAGTTGGCTGAACGTGGGTATGCCGTGGTGGTGTGCGACACGCGTGGACGCTATGCGTCGGAGGGCGACTTCAAGCCCTTCCACCAGGAGGGACCGGACGGCTACGACACGCTGGAATGGGTCGCCGAGCAACCTTGGTGCGACGGCAACACCGCGATTTATGGGCCGTCATACGTGGGCGCGACGACCATGCTGGCGGCACGCGAGCGTCCGCCGTCGCTGCGCTGCGCGATTCCGATCATCACCGCCGACGACTACTACGACGGCTGGACATACCAGGGCGGCGCGTTTCAGTTGGGCTTTGTTGGACTCTGGGGCAGCGGTCTGGCGGCCACAGGGTATCTGCAGCAGAGCCATACCCGGCCATCGGAGGCGGCATCGGAATTGACGAAGCGGTGATGGGCAACGGGTTCCAACTCCTGGGCAGCCGTCCATTGAACGCCATGCCAGGGATTTCACAGGACGGTGTGGCTGCTTACTGGCATGAATGGTTGGAACATGAGACTCGTGACGATTACTGGGAGTCGGTCCGCCACTCGGCCGACTACTCGCGTTTCCAGGTGCCGATGCTGCACATCGGCGGTTGGTTCGACATCTTCGGCATTGGCACGGTGCGTAACTTCCGGGGGATCTCAAGCGAGGGCAATCCTGATCAGCACCTGATCATGGGTCCCTGGGCGCACACCAACTATGACCGCTGGCTGGGCGAGTTGGAGTTCGGCCCGACCGGCGCAGCGGCCGCTGCGAATGTAATCGCCGACATCAATGTCTTTCTCGATCGACACTTGAAGGGCCGCGATCGCGAATTGTCGAACGTGCGCTGGTTCCTGATGGGCGCGAACGAGTGGCGCACCGCGGAATCGTGGCCTCCGCCGAATGCAGAGGAACAGACGCTCTACCTCGGTTCTCACGGAGGCGGCAACCTGCACTATGGCGATGGCCGGCTGACTGCAGAATGTCCTGAGGAGGATTTTCGCTGGGACGAGTTTCTGTACACCGGTTACAAGCCCGTGATCACCAATGGCGGTTCGACGTTGCAGCAGGCGATTGGCATGCCAGGACCGCGTGACCAGAGCCGTGCGGAGAGTCGTGACGATGTGCTCTGCTACAGCAGCGATCCGCTGACCGAAGCGGTTGATGTCGCGGGGCCGGTCGAAGTCGACGTCTGGTTCTCCAGCGATCGTCCAGACACCGACATTACGGCCAAACTGGTCGATGTCGATCCGGACGGCAAAGCGATCTCGCTGGTTGACGGGATCATGCGAGCTCGGTTCCGTGAAGGCTTCGACCGTGAGGTGTTCCTGACCCCGGGAGAGGTGGTCAAGGTGACCGTAGACCTGGCATCGCTGGGGCATCGATTCGACATTGGACACCGAATTCGGCTGGAAGTGTCGAGCAGCAACTACCCTCGCTTCATGGCGAACTCGAATGACGGCGGATCAGTCAACTCGGCCACCGAGATGCTGCCGGCGATCAACTCGATTCGTCGCGGCGGAGAGTATCCGTCGGCGCTACGTATGTACGTCCTGAACGACTGAGCACAGAGAGAGGAACGACTGATGATCTACGAGCTTCGCATCTACACGGCGCACCCGGGCAAGATGGGCAGCCTGATGAAGCGCTTCCGCGACCACACGATGGAGCTGTTCGAGCGTCACGGGATCCACAACGTGGGTTACTGGACGAACTCGGTCGGCGGTCGCTCGGACGAGCTGTGGTACATCCTCAGCTACGAGAATCATGGTCAGCGCGAGGAAGCCTGGAAGAGCTTCGCCGCAGACCCGGATTGGCAAGCCGCGCGCGCCGCGTCGGAGGAGAACGGTCCGCTGGTACACCACATCGAGAACCGCCTCCTCCAGCCGACCGAGTGGTCGCCGATGCCATAGGCGGTCGGGCGGGCGTCATTGGCGATACTCTGAACGGGCGAGGGTATCGCCATGACAACGCAGCAGAATCAGAACGGCGCATTACTCGGCACTGTGATGTCGATGGAAGAGATCAGCGAGCGGCAGGGGATGCCGTTCGAGGAATTCTGTGCCTCTCATCCTTGGTGGGAGTGGACGGAAACGCGGCTTGAGCGTCGGATGATTGACTCCCAAGGTCGGGCGTGGGTACCGATGTGGGCACCTGATCCTGGAGTAGGTATCTGTTACGACCCCGAGCTGACTCCCGCAGGCGAGGAATACATTGCCGAGCTTGCGCGTAAGGCCCGTGAGGATGCGCTTGCGGGCAACAGTTACACGCTCGACGAACTTGACGCCATGGACGAGATGGCAGAATCGGTCCATCGGTGAAGTGACGTTCCAGGTTCGACTCAACCCAGAGGCGAGAGCACAACGTCTGAGGCTAGGGCCTGTTCACATTGAGTTGAGCATGTCATAGATCAGGACGAGGTGGATGGCGGTGAGGAAGATGATGTCGAGTTTGTCGCAGCGAGAGTCGATCCGGTGGAAGCGCTTGAGGCGGCAGAAGAAGCGTTCGACCTCGTTGCGACGGCGGTAGACCGCACGGTCGTAGTCGTGCGGTTCGCGGCGGTTGGAGCGGGGTGGGACGACTGGTTGGTAGCCGAGTTCGAGCGCGACGCGTCGAGTCGCGTCGTCCTCGTAGGCGCGGTCCATGACGAGATAGGGTTGATTGCTGGCCGGACCGAGACGGCGTAGCAGTTCGCGGCCACAGGGCGCGTCGTGGCGCTGACCAGGTGAGAGACCGATGATCAGCGGGATGCGGTCGTTGGCGACCAGCGCGTGCAGCTTCGTCGTCAGGCCGCCCCGAGAGCGGCCGATCGCCTGGCGCCCCCTTTTCGTCGCGCGCCGGTGCCATGCATGTGCAGGTGGATGATCGTACTGTCCAGCGACAGCGTGTCGGCGTCCGACTCAACCAGCAACTCCTGCTGCAACGCTTGCACCACACGCTCCAGTACACCGGCCTTCGCCCAGCGGTTGAGCCGCACATAGATGGTGTGCCAGTTGCCGAACTCGCGCGGCAGCCCGCGCCAGGTGCAGCCCTGATAGTAGACATACAGCCAGGCGTCGAGCACCTGGCGGTGGGGAATCTTGAGATGATTGCCCGGCGGAGGCAGCAACGGCTCCAGCCGCGCATACTGTGCATCGCTCAGTTTCGTCTGATACGTCATCTGGTCACCCGGGCCGCGCCGCCATCCATCCCCACTCTGACACATCTACGCGCCAATGTGAACAGGCCCTAGCGCCGATTCCTAAGCGCAGAGTGAACGAGCAGATACGTGCACCCGAATGCGATCCTTATGGGTCCAACTCACGCCGATTGGAACTGAAGGCAACGGACATTGTCTATCGCGTTCGAGCGGGACGATACCGTGTGCTGTTCAATCCTGGTCCAGGTGCCTGGTCCAGGTGAGGACGAGATCACCGTTTTTCGGATCGCCTTGCGGGAAGTGGTTTATGAGGGATTTGAACATCCTGACAGTCGCAGTTGACCGAACTAGGGCGTGTTCACGTCAGCCATCTGCTTAGTCAGCTACTTAGTCAGAATGCCGTCATTGCCGCGCTTGTCGCAGCCTGCCCCGCACTTGATGCGGGGGGGCAATCTCGACAAGTTGTTCATAGACAATGGTGCTGAATGCAGCGAGATACCCGCGGCAAGCGCGGGTATGACGATCTCTTGTTGGCGCGGGTTTGACGATCTCTTCTTGGTGCGGGTGTGACGATCTCTTGTTGGCGGGGGAATGGTGAGAACTCCTGGACTGAACGACACCATGTGAACGCGGCCTAGCTCCGATGCCTCAGCCGGACAACCATTACTGGCGGGATGTCGGGCAGATGGTCCCAGCTGAGGCGGCCTTCGGCGTCTCCATTTCCTCCGTCGGTGATCGCGGGTTCTCGGATTCCGTCGAGCACCCAGCCTCGGTTGAAGGCGGTTTCGAAGAGCTCGGTCAGGGTGCGGTCGAAATATGGCTGAATCGCCGGTTGGCCGACGACGGCAATGCCGTGACCCACTCCTCTGTTGAGATAACTGGCGATGCGTATGCCCGACTCTTCGATGAATCGGCCGTCTGAGGTCTCGGTCCGCTCCTTGTAGAGCTTCACATGAGGGCCTGGCGTGAACGCCGGATGAAGGACGGAAAAGATGAATGGGGCGCCCTCGGCGAGGGCCAGCGGGAGCATGTCAAAGATTGGCGTGATTTCGGCGATGTCCATCAGGGCCATGTTGCAGACGGCGGCTCCGAACGGAGCGTCCTTTGCGCCAGAGAGGCCAGCCAGTTGGGCGCGGTCGGTGGCGTCGAGTTTGAACAGCTTGATAGGCAGGCCCTCGGAGCGCTGGCGAGCAGCGTCGAGCTGGGCCTGAGAACCGTCGGTGGCGGAGACTGATACTCCCAGCCTTGCGAGCTGCCGGGCGAAGTTTCCGTTGCCACAGGCGATCTCTAACACCGACAGGGGCAAGGGATCCAGTAACTCAAGCGTGCTGGGGAAGACCAAGACGCGTTGCCAGTAGTTGCCATCATCGCCCTGGACTTCGTCCCAGAACTCGGCGTTCTGTTCCCATGCTTCGATCGATTCGGCGTTGTGGTCCGGGTAGTCGACCATGTCTGTTTCGATTTCGTTGCTACCGTAGGCGCAGACCAGTGAGATTATCACCGTATATCGACGACCTGCAGGAGGATCCGGATGAGCGCACCACTACCCGTGATCGTGCAAGGGCTAGGACCGATCGGACTGCGGATCGCTGAGGCGGCGCTGAGTGACCCGTTCCTTGAAGTTGTGGGCGCGGTCGAGATCAATCCTGAGATGGTTGGCCAGCCACTGTCCGACTTCATCGATGGCGCGCCCGAGATCATGATCCGGCAGGCCGTGTCGGCGGCGCGAGTTGATGCGCGATCGGACGGGGGCATTCTGATTCACTGCACCGGCTCGTACCTCGAGCAGGTGTCGCCGCAGATTGAGGAAGCGCTACGACAGGACTTGCATGTCGTTTCGACCTGCGAGGAGCTGGCCTTTGCTCAGGCGCGGCATCCGGAGATTGCGGCGGGGCTGGACTTGCTGGCTCGGCGGGCTGATCGCACGGTCGTTGGCACCGGAGTGAATCCGGGGTTCCTGATGGATGCGCTGCCGGCGTCGATGTCGGCGATTTCGCACAGCATCAAGTCCGTCTCGGTGCGACGCGTGCAGGATCCATCGCGGCGGCGGGTTCCATTCCAGGAGAAGGTCGGGATGGGGATATCGCTGGCGCAGTGGGAGGAGAAGCGCGACGCGGGCGGATTCGGTCATGTCGGGCTGGTGGAGTCGGCCAGATTGCTGGCGTACTCGCTGGGCTGGAAGCTGGTCGATTGGCAGCACGACATGGTCCCATGCGAGGTTGCAGGTCAGGAGCTCGTGCAAGGAACGCTGGAGACGCTCGAGGGCTCGACGTACGACGGTCATCGGGTGCGGTTGCACTTTGAAGCGAATGCGTCCGTTGATGAGGAGTACGACGAGATCGTGGTCGACGGAACGCCGCCACTCAAACTTCGGTTCGAGGGTGGGGTGTTTGGCGATGATGCGACGGCAGCGGCGGCGCTACGGGCGGCTCGGGTGATTCCTCATACTCGGCGCGGGTTGATGACGGTGCTCGATCTGCCGCTGCGTTAAACTGAGCATCCGCCGGGTCAACGTCGAAAGGGAGCCACCATGGACTTCGATGACCGAGAGTTCCGCAATGCGCTAGGGATGTTCCCGAGCGGCGTCACTGTCGTGACGACCGGGACTGATCCGAACTTTGTTGGGATGACGGCGCAGTCGTTTTCGTCGCTATCGCTTGATCCCCCGTTAGTGCTGGTCTGCGTCGACAAGAGCGCGAGCGTCTTACCGCTGCTCAAGGAAACTGGCGCCTACACCGTCAACATTCTGCCCGACACGGCGATGGACACGTCCAACTTCTTCGCCAGCAGCAAGCGACCACCGCCGCCTCACCAGTTCGACGAGCATGAGCACGTGCTCGGTGAGACCGGACAGCCGCGGCTGGCGGCTGCGACGATGGTCTTCGATTGCGACATTCACTCCGTCGTCGATGGCGGCGACCATGAGATCATCATTGGCGAGGTCAAGGCGTTTGTGAAGCAGTCGGACGATGAGCCAATCCTGTTCTACGGCGGCAACTATCGAAAGATGGGTCCACCCGACCCGTCGATGAGCTGGTAGCTCGCACGATGGATGACCGTCCGCTGCTCGCGACGGAACCGCCGCTGCCGGCTGACGACTTTGTCCCTGCCCTGTGGGTGCCACTGACCCGGGCCGTACGCGCACGTCGTCGGCTGATCCAGATGGTGGAGTCGCTGCCGGGTTCGGTCTGGCTCAAGGAGTCAGCAGCGCACGGGTGGGCGAGGCGCGACGTGCTGGCTCATTTGGCAGCCACGGACCGTCGATATCACGATGTGATGATTGCAGTGCTGAATGGGTCGCCGTTGGAAGAGTGGAAACCGGATCCCTCGGTGCCGAGTCCGGAACTAGATCGGGCCAATGCGCTTGGAGCAGAGAGACTTCAGGGGCATTCGGTGGACGCGTTGGCCGAGCAGTTACAGGCGGGCGCGGAGAAGTCGACAATGTACTTCGCAGCGCTGACAGAGGATCAGGTGTTGATGCGGATGGGGTTTGCCGGGAATGCGCTGTCACTGCTGGAGGCGTGGGCTCTGCACGATAACCAGCATGCAGACGACATCATCAACGGCCCGACGATGATGCGGTCTCTGTAACAGATCGCAGCGGTCAGGTGCCGCCTTTCAGCCTTCGGCAGCTTCCCCCGCAAGGAGACCTTTGAGAGACCCCTCAACCGCCCCTGCCTCTGAGCGAGGTCCTGCTCCTTCACTGGCTTCTTATCGGCGGCCATGTTCGTTGCTGGTATCTGGTCAACCGGGACCTATCCGAGCAGCCTGGGCTATGCCAAAGCGGGTCCCCGCTCGGGGGCGGGGACGGGAAACTGAGGTATGCATCATGATCCGCAACGGGGGAAGCGAAGATGAGCGAACGTCGAAGTCGAGCCCGGCTGATTGGGCTGCTATCGATTGATGCGCATCCGAGCCTCGAGGAGTCGCTCTGACCGTGCTGCGTCGACTCGCTCGATGAAGCTGTCGACCAGGGCGTTGGCCAGGGAGTCGGCTCCCTGGGTCATGAGCATTTGCAGGATGCCTCGCTTGGGTCGGACGAGTGTGGTTCGTTTTTCGATGCCGGCAGCGTCGGCGGCCCACTCGATGGCGTCGGTGAGGTCTCCGAGCTGATCGACGAGACCGATTTCGTGCGCCTCGGCTCCGGTGTGAATCTCGCCGGAGGCCAGTTCGGCGACGCGATCACGTTCAAGATCGGGGCGTCCTTCGGCGACGATATCGACGAAGCGCTCGTACACGGAGTGGATCAGCGCGTCGAGCTTCTGGTCTTCTTCCGGGGTGTTCTCGCGGAAGAGCGAGCCCATGTCTTTGTACTCACCTGCGGCTCGAGTACGCATCTTGACTCCGACGCGATCGAGCGCCTCGGAGATCATTGGCGCGGTCCAGATCACGCCGATCGAGCCGACGACTGACGTGGGTAGAGCGAAGATCGGGTTGGCCGCGCAGGCGATCATGTAGCCGCCTGATGCTCCGACGCCTCGGATCGCTGCGGCGACCGGCTTCTTGTCGGACAGTCGTTTGGCCGCGAGGTAGAGCGCCTCCGAGGCGGCTGCGCCTCCACCAGGCGAATCGATGTCGAGCACGACTGCGGGGTAACGCGGGTTCTCGGCGATGCTGTTGAAGGTGCGGGAGAGTTCGCGTGGATTAATCCTTGCGCCGATCTGTCCTGCCACTTCGACAATGGCCACGCGCGGAGGGAAGAGGTACTGATCGAAGTCCATGATTGCATATCCGTTCATCCCGACTGTCGGGGAGATGTTTTCAGTGTATGAGCGGGGCGGCTTCGCGCATCGCTCCGAGAGTAGGCGCGTTGACTGTGGTAGCCGTCCGCGCGATGATCAGTGAGAGCAGCAGCGTGATTTGACGTGACGTCAGGGAGGCCACCGTGAGCGAAACCGCCGTTTGTCCGTTGTCGGAACTGCGACCCGGTGAGGTCACCGCTGCTGATCTTGACGGTACCCGAGTTTGCGTCGCGAATGTGCATGGCGAGGTGTTTGCGGTGCAGGACAAGTGTCCGCACCTCTTCGCGCCGCTCTCGGTGGGTGAGCTGAAGAATGCGCACATCGTCTGTCCCTGGCACGACTCAGAGTTCGACATGCGGACGGGCAAGACGAAGTCGTGGTTGCCCAACGGCGTCTGGAACGTGATCCACAAATTGTTGCCGACACCGCCGCCGTTCATCAAGAACAAGATCGAGCCGGACGCCATCCAGACGTTCAGGACGCGCGTCTCGGACGGGACGATCTACGTTTCGGACGACTGACCGCGGGGAAGTCAATCGCGGAGTTGTTGCACCCGACGCAACTCAGCTTCCAGCGCCTCTGCACGAGCCTCGGCTAGCCCGGCGCGCGCCTCAGCTTCCAATCTTGCCGCGCGCTCGTCTGCAACTCCGGGGATGGGCTGGCCAGTTGCGGGATCCACCCAGAAGAGCTCGCTGTCTTTCCAGCGCAGCGTCAGGTTGAGCACTTCGCTGCTGCCCTCGAACACGCCGGCTTCGACTTCAACGATTGGGATCGGTTCATATCGGGTACCGACTAAGCGGTCACCAGCTAGCTTGGCGCCGTGCCAGTCACCCGTGTGGTCAAAGCGCCAGTACTCAGGAATGCCCATAGCGGCGTACTCGACGCGCTTGTAGCCGACATCGCGTTCACCGGTGCTTTTCGAGGCCACTTCGAGCACGAAGTCGGGAGGCTTGCCTTGATCGGAGATCACGTAGCCGTTTTGTTCCCAATACAGGTCTGGGTCAACATCGAAGGCGATTAGCAAATCGGGGCGCAGCAGCGGTCTCGAACCCGGAGACGCCGCGATCCACTCATCTCCTGCTTGCAACATAGTCTCGGGAAGACCATAGTGAAGTGCCAGATTTGGCGGCGCGCCTGGTATGTAGACGTAGCGCTGCGCCGTCACTTCGTCGTACTCACGCTCCGGTGGGTCCGGCAAGCGATATCGGACCGGCGTCGTTCCAGTTGGGGCATCAGAAGTGGTCATGTTGCTCCTGACAGGAGTTCAAGTGTAGAGCGTGGGAGCGGCCCCTGAGCTCCCCGCGGGACAGCTCCCCCAGAGTGGGAGCCCTGAAGTCGCCTAGAAGCCCTTGAAGTTTGGTTCTCGCTTTTCGGCGAAGGCTTTGGGGCCTTCGACGGCGTCCTGGGTTGAGCGGGCGATGACCATCGCGTGGTCGGCCATTTCGAGGGACTCGTGCAGGCCGGTTTCGGCGGAACGGTAGGCGAGCCGCTTGATCATCTGGACAGAGACGGCCGGCATCTTGGCGATCTGCTCGGCGAGGCCCAGCGTGGCCGGCATCAGGTCATCGTGGTCGACGACCTGCGAGACGTAGCCCATTTCGAGCGCCTCTTCAGCCGTGAAGATCTTGCCAGTCCACATCAGTTCGAGCGCCTTGGACATGCCGACGATGCGCGGCAGGTAGTACGCGCCGCCGTCGCCGGGGATGAGTGCCATGCGCACGTAGGCCATGCCGAACTTGGCGCGATTGGAGGCGATACGCAGATCGGCCATTGAGGCCATGTCCATGCCCGCACCGACTGCTGCGCCGTTGACAGCGGCGATGTATGGCTTTTCGCAATTGAACAGGGCTCGCGGGACTCGCTGGACGGAGTGTCGCAACGAGTTGCGATTGGCGGCGGGAGCGTTCGGGTCGCCGCCGAGCACGTCGGCGCCGGCGCGCTCGCGTCCGACATCGGCGCCGGAGCAGAAGCCCCGCCCCTCGCCGGTGATAATGATCACGCGGACGTCCTGGTCGACGGAAGCGCGGGTGATCGACTCCTGCCAGGCGTCGAGCATGTCGTTGGAGAAGGCGTTGAGCTTCTCCGGGCGGTTGAGGGTGATCACGGCGATGTGATCCTGGACGTCGTAGAGCAGTTCTTCGGTCATCGCTGGAAAATCTTTCTGCTTGCTGTACGGAAGTGGTCGGTGTTGGTCGAGTCTCGGTTCAGTTCATGCGGATGCCGCCATCGACATTGAGCGCTTGTCCCGTGATGTTCATGGCGTCGTCTGAGGCGAAGAACGCGACGGCCTGGCCGATGTCTTCCGGCTTCTGTTCGCGTCCCAGCGGGCAGGCAGCGGCAAGCATTGCCTCGAATCGGTCGCGGCGATCAACAACTTCGTCGGCGTCATCGCCGACCAGCATGCCTTCGAGCTTGCGCCACATATCGGTCCAGAGCAGACCAGGACAGACGGCGTTGACGTTAATGTTGTGCGGTCCGAGCTCAATCGCCTGGGACTGCGTGAGGCTGACTGCTCCGGCCTTGGAAGCTGAGTAGGAAGCAATCGTGCCGCCCTGTCGGGCAGCAATTGAAGCAATGTTGACGATTTTGCCTCCGCCATTCTCCTTGAAGTGCGGAGCCACCGCCGAGCTGACCTTCCAGATCGCCTTGAGATTGACCTCGAAGCAGCGATCCCAGTCGGAGTCAACCTCATTCTCGCTGAGGTTGTCGGGCGCGACGCCGGCGTTGTTGACGAGGATGTCGATGCGGCCCATTTCGGCGATCGCGTTCTCGACGTTTGTGGCGATGGAGTCCTCGTTGGTGACATCCATCTCCAGCGCCATTGTGGTGACGCCGTGACGATTCTGGAGTTCTCCCGCCGTTTGATAGGCGAGGTCGATCAGCAGGTCGGCGACGATGACATCGGCGCCTTCTCTCGCCAGAACTGTGGCGATGCCCTTGCCGATGCCTCGCGCTGAGCCGGTCACCAACGCGACCTTGCCATCGAGTCGTCCCATGAAGTACTTCCTTGTCCCAACAGCAGTGCTCAATCAGGGCGCGACTGACCGATTCTGTTGCGGTGCATGTCTGCTGGCAATCAGATTAGCGGTCAGTCGCTTCAACGGCTTGCGATGAATCTTCGGCTTCAAACGGCCCGACAGTCGCTCCGGCGTCTCCTGGGTTGAGCAGGAGTTCGCTCGGGATGCTGGTTAGTTCATCCGCATGCCGCCGTCGACATTGAGGGACTGTCCGGTGATGTTGTTGGCATCGTCGGAGGCGAAGAAGACGGCGGCTTTGCCGATGTCTTCGGGGGTCTGTTCGCGGCCGAGCGGCATATTGGAGGCGATCACGGCCTCGAAGCGCTCGCGCCGATCGACGACTTCCTCGGTGTGGTCGCCAGCGAACATACCCTCGATCTGGCGCCAGAGGTCGGTCCAGAGCAGACCAGGGCAGATCGCGTTGACATTGATGTTGAAGCGGCCGAGCTCGGCAGCCTGGGACTGGGTGATGCTGATCGCCCCGGCCTTGGAGGCTGAGTAGGAAGCCATGCCTCCTCCGAGACGACCTGCGATCGAGGCGATGTTGACGATTTTGCCGCCACCCTGCTCCTTGAAGTGGGGTGCGACGGCTGAGGTGACTTTCCAGATGCCCTTGAGATTGACTTCGTAGCAACGGTCCCAGTCGGCCTCAGTTTCGTCAGCGCCAAAGTTGTCGGGCGGGACGCCGGCGTTGTTGACGAGAATGTCGATCTTGCCCATCTCGGCGATGGCTTTTTCGACATTGCTCGAGATCGAGTCCTCGCTGGTGACGTCCATCTCCAGCGCCAGCGTGGTGACGCCGTGGCGGTTCTGCAGCTCACCAGCGGTCTGGTAGGCCAGATCAATGAGCAGGTCAGCGATGATGACGTCCGCGCCTTCCTTGGCCAGTTCAGTCGCGATGCCCTTACCGATGCCTCGCGCGGAGCCGGTCACCAACGCGATTTTGCCGTCGAGTCGTCCCATGAGGTTCATCCCTTTCCCTGCAGCATGGCCGAGCAGCACGGCGCGGCTAGTGCGCGGCCGGCTGATTCTTCTGTGGTGCAAGTCTGCTGGCAATCAGACTAGCGGCCAGTCGCTTCAGGGGCTTGCGATGGACTCTCACCATCAGGATGAGGAGCAACAGCGTCAGCCCATTCACGCCGGCAATGGCGAACAGCACAGGCTGATAGTCATCGCTCATCAGATCGAGCAGCAGTCCTGCGGCGAACGGTCCAATTGCCAGTGCGACGTTACCCATAGCCGTCTGCAGTGCCATCAGTGTGCCCAGGCGTCGCAGTCCAAAGACATCGGACGCAATCAGCCCTTGCAGGGGCATCGTCTGTCCCCAGACCAGCCCCGCGATGATTGCCGAGAGGTAGATCCAGTAGATCGGTCCAGCGGCGATCAGCGCAAATGTGCCCAGCAACATGACTGCGTAGCCAACCCCAAGCGCCTGCCGTAACCCGAGCAGGGAGGCCATTGGGCCAATCAGCGCGCGACCGGGAATCGAGAGGAATCCACGCAATCCGGTCAGCGCGCCGGCGGTCGTGATCGACATTCCGGCCGCCGTAGAGGCAGGCACGAAGTGATTGAGCAGCGCGCCGAGCGCGAAGGAACTGCTAATCACCATCACCAACAGGAGCTGCACTTCCCGTGAGCGGAGCGCTTCCGCCACACCGCCGAACCCGCGTTGGCTTGAGTGCTCGGCTCCACTGGATGCTGGCGATGGGTCGGGCGGAGGAATCGGCGGCAGCCGGCGAACCGTCAGGACCGCCGGTAAGGAGATCGCCGCAGCGAGGATCAGCAGGATGCGCACGGCCCAGCGCCAGCCAAACTCTTCCGTGAAGAGTCCGGTCAGTGGCATGAAGATGACCGACGAAAACCCGCCGGTCGTGACCAGCACGGTCATCGCGGCCGTCTGCCGCTTCGGATACAGGCGCGCCGCGATCGGCATCGTGACGTTGTAGAAGAGCCCGGCAATGGTGACAGCGCCGCCCAGCGCCCAGAAGACGATGAACAGCCAGATGTTCTCCGAATAGGAGGCCGCCATCAGCAGCACGGTCCCGGCGATCAGACCCGTCCAGAGCACAGGTCGAGGTCCAAACGTGTCGAGAATCCGTCCAGACACCAAGGAGGCTGCAGCTCCGAGCAGGTACGACCCCATGAATGCGGCATTGACCGCCGCCGAAGACCAACCTTCATCCTCCTGCATCGGCCCGGTCATGATGCCGAAGCCGTAGAGGACGAGTCCGTACGCGCCGCAGGTGAGGATGCCGAGCAGAATCACGGGCCGCCAGGTGCGCAGCCAATCGGCAATCGTACTCGGCGGCGGTAGCTTCATTGACGCAGGCTAGGCGGTGCGTCGCTGGACTCGCGATACGATACGCCTATGCCCGATCAGCCTTCAAGTCAGCCTTCCGGTCAGTCTTCATCCCACTCGGTGACGGTCGAGCGTCAACGCCTGCGCTTTGCCGCCGGTCACTTTGCCACGTTTGCCGACGAGCTAGAGCCGATTCATGGTCACAACTACGACGTGTTGGTCGAAGTGATCGGTCCGCTGACGGAAGAGTCGTGGGTGATCGATTTCTCGCTGCTGAAGCGGCTGACACGCGAGGTCTGCGAGACGCTGGACCACAAGTTCCTGCTGCAGATGGACTCGCGCTCGCTGACGATTACCGATGACGACACGCACTACATCGTGCAGTACCGGGACGAGCATCCGTATCGGCTGCCGAAACACGATGTCGCTGCCCTGCCGATCGACAACACCACGGCGGAACGTCTGTCGCAGTACATCGCGGGACAACTGATCGAATCGCTGGCTGCGTCTGGTCCTTCGGGACTGGCGCGGCTGCGTGTCGGGGTAGAAGAAATGCCGGGACAAGCGGCCTGGTTTGAAACTGATTTCTGATGGGCGACGATGCAGGCAAGACTGTGGTGTTGGTGCTGTACGACTCGCAGGGGCTGGTCGCAGAGCTGGCCAAGTCAGTCGTCGAGGGCGCTGCGTCGGCGGAGGGGATTGAAGTCTGGGATCGGCCGCTGGATATTGCCGACAAGGACGAGCTGGTCAAATGCGACGCGCTGATCCTGGGAAGTCCCAACTGGACCGGGATCACTGGTCGGCTGAAGCACTGGTGGGATTACACGGGCGACCTCTGGGAGACAGGCGAATTGGCCGACAAGCCGGCGGCGGCGTTCAGCGCCGGATGGAGTCCGTCGGGCGGGCTGGAGGCGACGCTGCTGCAGTTGGTACACCTGCTGATTGGGCACGGGATGTTGATTGTCGGGTTGCCCTGGACGTCGACGATGAATCATTCCGGCAGCTACTACGGCGCGACGGCGGTGCGGAAGGTGACCGATTTGGATCGAGAGCAAGCTCGGAAGCTGGGGGCTCGAGTGTCGGAGTATGCGCAGCGGTTACATGAGGTTGGCGACTAATGCAGGAATCTTACGACCCACGCGAGCTGCTCGGCGTGCCGATTGGCGCGTCGGAGGATGAGCTGCGCAAGGCGTTTCGGCGCAAGGCGAAGACGGTTCATCCCGATGTTTCGGACGCTCCCGACGCGGCGGAACAGTTTTCCCGGCTCAAGGCGTCGTATGACCTGCTGCTGGAACGGCTAAGCGATCCGGCGGCTCCGACGCCAGAGGCGCTCTACCGGCCGGCGCCGGACGTTGATCCGGCACAGCAGGAGAAGATCATCCAGGCGTATCGGCGGCGTCGCGAGGCGGAGCAGCATCGTCGAGCTCAGCGACGTGCGAGCGTCCAGGGGCAGGCGCGACGGGCGGAACGGAAGAATCAACGCTTCCGCGCTGAGATGGAACGACGGCGGGCTGCGCTCGAGGCAGAGGAAGAAGAGCAGGCCGAGCGGGAGCAGTTAGCGCGCGAAGAGGAGGAACGTCAGCAACGTCTCGCGGCGGAACGAGCCAAGCGGGCCGAGCGAGAACGTGAAGAGCAGGAGCGGCTGGAGCGACTCGAGCAGGAAAAGCAAGAGCGGTTGGAGCAAGAGCGGCGGGAGCACGAGCGTCGAGCGAAGCGACAGCAACTGTTGGCCGAGCGAGAGCGTGAAGAACGAATCAGACGCGAACATCAAGAGCGAGCACGACAGAACCCACAGATCAGCGACTCGCCACTGTACTGCGCCTGGAAGGCGTGCGGCGCGACGCGCGGACTGTCATCGCCGGTCTCGACACCGTTGGGTCAGCGTCGATTTTGTAAGAAGCACTATCGCGATTACATCGAGTTCAGGCGCGAAAGCCAGCGTCGGGAATCGTCGGCAAGGGGCGCCGGAAGCTAGAGCGTGTTCGCATGAGTTGAGTCCGTCGGCTGAGGATAGGTTCCGAAAGGGGTTGCGATGGCTGAGTATCAGAACATCCTCGTCGACGTTGAAAGTGGCGTGGCGACGATCACGCTTAATCGTCCCGAGAAATTGAATGCACTTTCGGAGTCGCTGCGTGATGACCTTGCGTCAGCTCTGCTTGAGCTGAATCCCGGCGACACGGTTCGAGTGATCCGGCTCAAAGCGGCGGGGCGGGCATTTTGCGCCGGATACGACATCACGCCCGACGACAACGACTTCCAGTTCGTCCCGACCCGGCGGACGGGCGATCAGGCCTGGGAGCTAGGTGAGTCGATGGCGGCGATGAACCGCGAGCACCTACGCGACTCGATCGAGCGCTGGCTGTGGATCTGGTCGTATCGCAAGCCGATCATCGCGCAGGTGCATGGCTGGTGCCTCGCGGGCGGCAACGACCTGGTTGGATCGTGTGACATCATCTTTGCCTCGGAAACGGCGCGCTTTGGTCACCCGGCTGGGCGGGCGCTGGGCCAGCCGCCGACGCTGGGCATGTGGCCGGCCAAGATTGGCATGCTGAAGACGAAGGAACTGCTGTTCAGCGGCGACACGATTGATGGCGTGGAGGCGGAGCGGATCGGCATGATCAATCGGGTCTACCCGGAGGAGGCGCTCGACGCCGAGACCCTGGCGTATTGCCATCGCATCGCGCAAGTGCCGCTAGACGGCCTGACGGTGCACAAGCACTCGACCAATCGCTGGGCCGAGCTGATGGGATTGCGCATGTCAGCGATCGAGGGCGCAGAGTTCAACGCCATCTTCGCCGAGGCGCCTACGATCGCGGAGTTCGGCAAGATATCAAGGTCGAAGGGTCTCAAGGCGGCGTTGGAGTGGCGCGACGATCCGTTTGGAGACGGTCGTGGGGCGGTTCGGCGTCAGGGCTAGGATCTCGTTGGTCTATCCAGATCGCTCCGTCATACCCGCGCTCCGCCGCGGGTATCTCGATGCGTGCTGCACCAACAACTGACTAACCATGGCCGCCGCGGCCGCTCACATGCTCCGCGTTGCACACCTGTGTCGCAGGTCGCTGCGAGATTCCCGCGGCAAGCGCGGGAATGACAGGGAGGTGGGCGGGAATGGCGGAGATTGGTTGGCTAGTAACATTCGGTTGATTCCTACTGAAGGGGTAGCCATGACTGAATATGAGAACGTACTCGTCGATGTTGACGGGCCAGTGGCGACGATCACGTTGAATCGGCCGGAGAAGCTGAATGCGATCTCTGGGGATCTCCGCGACGACCTGGAGGCAGCTCTGCGTGAGCTGAATCCTGGCGACTCGGTCCGGGTGATCCGGCTCAAGGGCGCGGGTCGCGCATTCTGTGCGGGCTATGATCTGACGCCGGGCGGTGGGGCGATGAACTGGCGGCCCAACCAGCGCAGCGGTGACCAGGCCTGGGAGTTGGGCGAGTCTCGGATTGCGCTGGATCGTGAGAGTCTTCGTGTCTCGGTCGATCGCTGGTTGTGGATGTGGGGCTATCGCAAACCGATTGTCGCCCAGGTCCACGGCTGGTGCCTGGCCGGCGGCGGCGAGATGATCGGCGCCTGCGACATTGTCTTCGCCTCTGACACGGCGCGTTTCGGTCACCCGGCCGGTCGGGCGATCGGGATCCCGCCGACGCTGGGCATGTGGCCGGCCAAGATCGGCATGTTGAAGACGAAGGAACTGCTGTTCAGTGGCGACACCGTGGACGGCGTCGAGGCTGAGCGAATTGGCATGATCAATCGCGCATATCCGGAAGAGGTGCTCGACGAAGAAACGATGGCCTACTGTCAGCGAATCGCCAACGTGCCGCTGGATGGTTTGACTGTGCACAAGCACTCGACCAACCGTTGGTTCGAACTGATGGGTCTGCGTGTCGCCGCATCGGAGGGCGCGGATTTCGACGCGATCTGGCACGAGGCGCCGAGCATCGACGAATTCGTCAACATCGGACGCGAGAAAGGCCTCAAGGTTGCGCTCGAGTGGCGCGACGACCCGTTCGGCGACGGTCGCGGCGCGCTGAAGCGTCGGACGTAGATGCCGATGCGAACGCTACCGACTGCGTCAACCGCACAGGTTCGCGGCTACGCGCTGCGAGTCTGGGAATGGCCTTCCACGGGCGACGCCGAACGCACGGCCGTCCTGGTTCACGCCACTGGATTTCACTCGCGGACTTGGGATCCTGTGGTGCGATTGCTGCCCGAGAACTGGCGCGTGTTCGCGCTCGATATGCGCGGGCACGGAGCTTCGCAGTCGCCGCCGGACCGGGCGGGCGCAGATTGGCGCGAAATGGCCGCTGATCTGAACGAATGGTTGGTTCAGCGCGAGCTGACCGATGTCGTTGCGGCCGGGCACTCGATGGGCGGCTGCGTCTGCGCGATTGCGGCTGCCAGCGGGGGCAGGCGGATTGAGTCGTTGGCGCTGATCGATCCGGTGCTGATCAATCCTCAGGGGCCGACACCGCCGATGCCTCCCGATGGACTGTCTGTGGCGGCGCGAAAACGACGGCGAATCTGGGGTAGCCCGCAGGAGATGTCGGAGTCGCTGACCGGTCGCGGTGCGTTCACGCATTGGCCGCGCGAGACGGTCGAGAGTTATGTCCGCTATGGACTCAACCCGACAGGACGGCTGGGTGAATGGGAACTGGCCTGCGATCCGGAGGTTGAAGCATGGTGCTTCGAGCATGCGGCGACGGTCAATCCATGGCCTGAGATGGCTCAGGCATCGCAACCAACGCTGATTCTGCGAGCGGGCGAGGCGCAGGGTCATGGCTCGCCAACGGGTCAAGACGCCGTGGACGTGTTTCCCAACGCCTTCGAGACCGTCATTGCGGACTCAGATCACTTCATCCCCATGCGTCGTCCCTACGCGGTCGCCGAGGCGATGATCACCGTGGCGCGGGACTGCTCAGCAGATACTCAGGACTGAAACCGGACTCACCCTCGCGGATATTGGGCGCGAGTTCGCGTAGCAACGTGTCGCGGGCAGATTCGTAGGCGGCTCGGTCCCAGCCGGCCACTTCGGACAGGTGCGTCGCCGAGTCGCCGGTTCCCGCGCGGAAGTGGCCCGTGGTGGATGCGAACGACTCGGTGACGAAGCGCGTGGCTCTGGTGGAGGCGACCCGTTGTGCGAATGCCGTCGCATCTGTGAGAGGCAGCAACGGCGTCATTGTGATCGCGACGGGAACACCAGCTTCTGCAACCGTTGCAGCAGCGTCGAGGCGGTCGGCGATGGGCGGGTTTCTTGGCTCGAATGCTCTTCGGATGTCCTCAGAATCGGTGGTGACGCTGAAGTTGACGCAGACTTGATCGAATCCTTGGAGCAAATCAATGTCGCGAGTCACCAGTGGGCTTCGCGTCTGGACGACGAGTCGGGCGCCTTTGTCGGCGAGGATTGGGAGGAGGGATCGTGTGAGCTCGAGGCGTCGTTCGATTGGTTGATATGGGTCAGTGGCGCTGCTCATGTAGATGGTCTTGCCATCGAGGGAACGACGCATTCGAGTCAGCTTCTGAGCAGCGTTCTGCTTGACTCGGACCCAATCGCCCCAGGAGTCCTGTTTGTTGAATGGCGCGAAGAATGCGGCGTAGCAGTAAGAGCACCCGAATGCGCAGCCGACGTATGGGTTGAGCGAGTAGTCGTAGTCGCTGAGGTAGCCGGTGCCGCGGGTGAGGATCTGTTGGGCGTCGTAGGTTTCGATCGTGGGAGGCATGGCAGCTTTAGCGTCGCGCCGTCAGAGCGGGTCCCCGCGTAAAGGAGGCCTTTGCATAATCGTGTTCCAAATCCTTCTGAGCTCCTGTAGGGGCGACCCTTGTGGTCGCCCGCGTTGGCGATTGCATTACTGACTAGATAGGAGCGGCAGAGCGGGCGACCACAAGGGTCGCCCCTACAAACTTGACCAACAGCGCAGCGACCGATTTACGCGCAGGCCGCCCCCGAGCGGGGACCCGCTTTGGCATAGCCCATGTTGCACGGATCAGTCCCGGTCGGCCAGATACCAACGACAGACATGACCGCCGGTCAGAGGCCAGGGAAGGAGCAGGCCCCCGCTCGGAGGCGGGGGCGGTTGAGGGGTTATGCAAAGGCCTCCGTAAAGCGGGGACTGGGATGTTTCAGGTTCAATCAACCCACTAGTCGAACGCGCCCGAGACGAGGTGTTCAACGTACTCTTCGTCGGACATTCCGACGATGTCCTTGTAGACGGACTCGTTGTCTTCTCCCAGGAGTGGGGCGGCTTTGGTCAGCTCGGCTGGGGTTTCCGAGAGGCGGAATGAGGGGCCGTCGTAGGCTCTGTGGCCCATGGCCGGGTGGTCGAGCATCCAGAAGTGGCCTCGATGAGCGAGTTGTGGGTCGTTGCGCAGATCCTCAGGGGTCTGCACGACTCCGGCTGGTACGCCGGCATATTGCAGGCGTTGCATCAGGTCTTCAGCCTGTTGTGTGCGTGTCCAGTCTGCGATTTGCTGCTTGAGTGATTCCGATTCAAGCGATGTCCAGCCTGGTTGTCCGGCGACCTCGGCCAGTGCGGCCAACTCGTCGTTCGATGTCACCGTGATCGCGATCCAGCGGTCATCATCGTCGCTGCGGGCCGCGCATTGCCAGGTGCCGTAGATGTCGTGGTCGGGATGGCCGGCGCCGAGCGCCTGCTGCTCTCGTCCGTTGACGGTGTAATCGAGGATCATCGTCTCGGTGGCGTGAATGGCCGCTTCCATCTGACCGAAGTCGATGTTCTGACCTTCGCCCGTGCGCTGCCGATGGTCGAGCGCAGCGATTACTGCGCTCGCGGCGAAGTGCGGCACGAGGAAGTCGGTGTAGGCAACGCCCGTGCCAATCGGCTCTTCATCCGGGTATGCAGTCAGATGCGAGATGCCGGCGGCTGCCTGCAGGACGTGACCATAGCCTTGCCACATCGACCATGGGCCGGTGAGGCCGTACATCGGCATCGAGATCATGATCAGGTCGGGCCGGACTTCGCAGAGGTCCTCGTAGGTCATGCCCCAGGCGCGCATCGCCTTGGGCGTGAACGACTCGGTCACGATGTCGCAGTGCTCGACGATCCGCTTGGCGATCTTGACGCCGTCCGGATGTTGCAGGTTTAACGAGACGCACTTCTTCGAGGAGTTGAAGTCGGCGTAGTAGCCGCTGTTGTCGAGACCCGGCTCGTCATTGACAAAGGGCGGCGCACGGCGCAGCGGTTCGGGACGGACCGAAGACTCGATCCGGATCACTTCCGCCCCGTGATCGGCGAGGTACTTGGAGACGAGCGGTCCAACACCGACCCAGGCGAAGTCGGCGACGCGGATGCCCTCGAAGACTTTGGCGGTATCGGTGGTCGGCATTGGGTTGTCTCCTGCGGTCGCGTGAACAGTGCGGATTCTTTCAGAGCTGGACTGCGGGCAAGCGGCGTAGCGTCTCGTCGCGCATATCGATCTCGATGCCGAGAGACTCCATCGCCGTCGCGCCGAGTAATGGTCGGACGCCATCGTCAGCGAAGACGACCGTTACGCCTGCGATGCCTCCCATCAGCCCAATCTGGGCGACGCCGACGCCAAGCTCGATGACCTGGCCATCGGCGAGCGTGTACTTCCGCTCCTCCACGATGGGAATGCCGATGTCCCGCAATTCCTTCGCCGGCACAACGGTGTCGATTGCTCCTGAGTCAACCAGGAACTCACCTTGCCAGTTTCGCGAAGGATCGGCTGGGTTGCTGACGACCACGCTTGTCAGGATCGCGCCCATCGTTCTCCCGTTCTTGACCATGGCTGCTATGCCCACCGTAGCTTCTCTGTCCTCCAGTGGAGACCCAACCAAGCTCGCCATCTAGATTGTTCCTTCGCTAGAGAGTTCCAGAATTTCATCGTCGGAGAGGTCGAGGAGGTTTCCGTAGACGTAGAGGTTGTGCTCGCCGATGTGCGGCGCTCGATGCCGGACTGAAAGCGGTGTTTTGCTTAGCTTGGCCCAGGGACCGGGGTAGGACAGATGCGCCTCCTCGTGCTGAACATCGACCCAGTAATCGCGATCGGCGAGGTGTTCGTTCTCCAGGAGGTCACGTGGCGTATGGACGATGCCCCAGCCGTTGCGGATTTGTTGGGCTTCAGCGACAAGTTGGGATCGGGTGAACGTCTTGCAGAAGGCAACGAGCGTGTCGTTCAGGTAGTCGGCGTCTTCGCCACCAGGTGGGATCAGGATTCCCTGTGTCGCGTCGAGCTTGGCCATCCACTCGTCGGAGGTGAGGTCGCCGGCCATGCCGTGATGGTCGAGCCAGTCTACGGTTTGTCGGGCCGTCAGTCCGAACAGACCGCCGTAAGAGAGCGCGGCGACGTAGCCGTCCGCCGCCTCGTAGACGTATTGACCCGACTTGTACCCGCCGATCTGGCGACCGTTGCCCGGCCGGCCATTGTTGATCCCGCGAATGTCCCAGGTCGGCATGGCGTTGTCGTGGGTGAACGTGACCGCCTCTTGCATCGACTGGTCGACGTGCTGTCCTCGGCCAGTCTTTGTGCGCTGGAAGTGAGCGATCATCGTGCCGACGACGGCCTGTGCCGAGGCCTGCGTGTATGCCTGTGAGGCGGTCGGCCGAATTGGTGGTCGACCGTGCGCGCCACAGAGCGAGGAGAGCCCGCCCATCGCCGTGCCGACGAGGTCGGTGGCTTTCCAATTGGCGTATGGGCCTTCTCGTCCAAACGGAGTGATTGACGTGTGAACGAGGCTTGGATGCTCAGAGCGGATGTTTTCCGCACCGAGGCCAAGCGCAGCCGCCGCGTCGGGCGGGCAGGTTTCGACGAGGAAGTGGGCCTGCTCCAGCAGTTGACTGAAGAGCTCTTGACCTCGGCGCGTGGTGAGATCGAGGGTTACGCCCAGCTTGTTGTTGTTGAAGGTCCACCAGTGCAGCGATTGCTCGGGGTCGATGACATCGCCGCGGAAGGGACCGATGAATCGCGATTCGTCACCGCCGGGCGGCTCGATCTTGATTACTTCAGCACCGAGGTCGCCCAACATGCGTCCGGCGAACTGGCCCAACTCGTTGGTGAGGTCGAGCACTCGGAATGGTGCAAGCGGTCCGGCGGTGGTTGGAGTGGTCATGGGCTGAATGATAGTTGCCGCCATTGATCGCGGATACCACTGGCTCCAGTCCCCGCGTCACGCAGAGACCAGTTCCCCCACCGCACTGGTCTGCTCGACAGTGGGCAAGCGGGGATTGGGAGGGGAATCAGCTCGCGGCGACGGCTCGGTTCGAGCGGCGATGGATGATGTGAACGTCCTCCAATGTGGGGATGATGGCCTCGATTGCCCCTCTCAGCTCCTTGAGATTGACCTTCTCCTGGGCCGAGACAGCGATTGGATGCACGCCGATTTCATCAGCGATTGCGGTCGACACTTCTTCGACCGGCTCTTCCATTGCGTCGATCTTGTTGATCACTGTGAGAGTCGGTCGTTGATCGACGCCTAGCTCTCGCAGTGTGCGTTCGACGCTCTGGCATTGTTCGATGACATCCGGCGATGTGCCGTCGACGACGTGCAGGAGCAGGTCTGCCTCTTCGAGTTCCTCCAGCGTCGCGCGGAAGGCGGCCACGAGTTGCGTTGGCAGCTTCTGGATAAAACCGACCGTGTCCGAGAGCAGCACGGTGTGATCCTCGGAGAGACGGCAGCGGCGTGTGGTTGGATCGAGCGTTTCGAAGAGGCGGTCCCGGGCTCGGACGTTGGCGTTGGTCAGCGAGTTCATCAGCGTCGACTTGCCGGCGTTGGTGTAGCCGACCAACGCGACCAGCGGAACGCCGGCGCGGTCGCGCTGTCGCCGGTGCTGCTGACGGTGCGTGCGGACGCGCTCAAGGTCCTGCTTGAGCCGCTTGATCTGATTGCGGATCAGACGGCGGTCGGTTTCGAGCTGCGTCTCACCAGGACCGCGCGAGCCGATTGCGCCTTCCATCCGCTCCAGGTGCTCCCATTGTCCCGTCAGGCGGGGCAGCAGGTATTCGTGCTGGGCGAGTGCGACCTGCACTACACCTTCGCGCGTGCGGGCGCGCTGACTGAAGATGTCGAGGATCAGCGCCGTGCGGTCGATGATCTTGATCTCCAGCCGCTTCTCCAGGTTTCGCTGTTGAGCCGGCGTGAGTTCGTCGTCGAAGATGGCCACGGTCGCCTTGAGCTGGTCGCGCAGCTCAGCGATTTCCTCGAGCTTGCCTTTACCCACGTAGGAACGCGGGTCGGGATGGCGCAGCCGCTGCGTGACACGGGCCATCGGCATCGCGCCAGCGGTCTCGGCGAGTTGCGCGAGTTCCTCGACGGATGCGTGGATGTCCCAATGTGCGGCGCGGCGAAAGTCGACACCAACCAGGATGGCGCGTTCTCGTGGAGGGTGAGTTGGATGTCGTTTGCGGCGCTTGCCGCCGGGTTGTCGGTTGCGTATGCGTGGAATCAGAGTCTCCGTCGCTACGTCCCAACCGCTGCGGCGGTGGGACGCGAATCAGTCTAGCCAGAGCGGTCGACGGGATCTCTCAGCGCATGTCGCAGCGTCACTCCTCGTTCGGCGATCTATAACAGCTTATCCGGAAGTGAACGCCGCGATCCGTTCGACGCCTTCGTCGACCTCTTCATCGGGAAGGGTGAGCGAGAGGCGGATGTAGCCCTCTCCGGCGGGGCCGTAGCCGTTGCCGGGAGTGACGACCACTCCCTGCTCCTCAATAAGGCGGCTGGCGAAATCGGCGGAGGTGTCGCCTTCGGGGATCTTGGCCCAGATGTAGAGGCTGGCTTTCGGGTTGGTGACTTCGAGGCCGATTGAGCGCAGCGCGCTGACGACCTTGTCGCGGCGCTTCTGGATGATGTCGTTGTTGGCTTCGATCACCGACTGGTCGCCGTCGAGTGCGGCGATGGCCATCTGCTGGATCGCCTGGGGAATCCCAGAGTCGATGTTTGACTTGACTCGCAGCAGCGGGTCGACGAGCTCGGCGTTGCCGCAGGCCCAACCCAGCCGCCATCCAGTCATGTTGAACGTCTTGGAGAGCGAGAAATACTCCATACCGGCGGCCTTGCCCGAAGAGGCCTGCAGGTAGGCTGGCGCTTCATAGCCGTCAAACGTCACATCACAGTAGGCATTGTCGTGCAGGACGGCGATCTCGTTGTCGAGGCCAAACTGCGCAGCGCGTTCGAAGAAATCGACGTCGGCCAGCGCGCCGGTTGGGTTGTTGGGATAGTTGATCCAGAGGACACGGGCCTGCTCGCGCACATCAGCCGGAACGGAATCGAGGTCGGGCAGGAAGCCACTCTCTTCTGTCAACGGTAGATAGTGCGACGTGCCGCCGGCGAACATCGTGCCAATCGCGTAGACGGGATAGGCCGGGTCGGGCACGAGCGCGATATCGCCCGGATCGATGAAGCAGAGCGCCGAGTTGGCGATGCCTTCCTTGGCCCCGATCAGCGGGACGATCTCAGTCGCGGGATCGAGTGTGACTTCAAATCGCTGGGCCATCCAGCGGGCGATGCATTCGCGTAGCTCGGGCAGGCCTTCAGTCTCGGGATATCGGTGATTCGCAGGCACATCGACGTGCTCATGCAGAGCCTCGAGGATGTGCGGATGTGTTGGCAGGTCAGGGTCGCCGATGCCGAAGGAGATGACGCGGACGCCTTGTTCGCGTTGTGCGGCGATCTTGCGCGAGATCTCGACGAAGAGGTATGGAGGGAGGTCTCGGACTCGTTGGGCTGTGCGCATTCAGGCTGCTTTCGATTGGGAGGGGAGCCCCCTCTGTCCCCGCATCAAGTGCGGGGCAGGCTTTCGGCATCTCCCTCCCCGTCTACACGGGGACAGGCTCTGCTAGGGGTAGAGAAGATCCTAGAAGCGGCCCCAGATTTTGCCGACTTTGACGTAAGTGGTGACCTTGGCGTCTATGCGTCGCTGGACCTCGGCTGGGTCGGCGGGGCGCTGGTATGTGAGCTCATTGGTCACGTGACGGAAGTTGAACTCTTTGAGCAGATCGTCGCCGACACTCTCACCCGAGACTCGCAGGGTCATCGCGCGCCGGTTCGCCTCCGCGGCTCGTTGCATCGCGGTTGCGAGCAATGCGCTCGAGATCTCCGAGTGGTCCTGATCAGGATGCACGATCAGTTCTTCGGCGATCACGCCGCGCTTCTCGGCGGGAGCTGTGCGGATGTAGCCAGCGGGCGCGCCGTCGCGCTCGGCCAGGCCGACCCACTCAGCCTCGTTGAAGAACTGACTGGCCAGCGGCGGCGCATGCGCGGCTTCGCCGGCCGACTGTTGTTCGATCTCGACGACGGCGTCGCCGTCATCGGCGGTCGCTTCGCGGACGCTGATGCCCGGGGCCAAATCAGGCAGCGACTGATCGCGCACATCGCGGCAGCGCATCACCGCGACCTCTGAGGGCGAAACGAACCCCGCACCGATCAACATCGGCTCGACGTAGTGGCGATGGGGGAAGTCGGTGTAGTCGATGACCATCAGCTCAGCGTCCGAGTGCTCGCTGGCGAGCTCGCCCATCTCATTGAGCAGGTTAGTCAGGTGCAGACGGATGTGGTTGATTGTGTCGAATTCGTAGAAGACTCTCAGGTGACGGCCGTAGGGCACGCCGATCACGTAGCCGTCGTCGCACTGCGTCGAGAGCATCCGCGGGAGGCGGACGAGGGCGTCGAAGTCCATGTCGGGCTGGTTGCGGTAGGCCAGCGCCTTGGTTGCGAGCGTTTCATGCAGATCGCGCACCATGCCGGGCGCAACGTCCTGTGCATGCCGCGTGTAGTCAGGTATGACCATCAGTTGTCCGTTCGTTCGTCAAGCCGGAAAAAAAGAACTGAGCATTCAGCGAACGCTCAGCAGATTGGCGTCAAGTTGGCCTTCAAAGGAGAACGTGGCCGGTCCGGTCATGTAGACCGATGCCGACGGGTCGTCGAGACCATCCCAGGCGATATCAAGATCGCCGCCGGGCAGCGATACCGTTGAGGAAGCGTCGGACAGTCCTCTCAGCCTCGCCGCGACCAGCACCGCGCAGGCGCCTGAGCCGCAGGCCAGCGTGATCCCAACGCCGCGCTCCCAGACTCGCATCTTGAGATGATCGGGCGAGAGGACGCTGACGATCTCGAAGTTGGTCTTCCTGGGGAAGTCGGCGTGTGTCTCAATCAGTGGCCCGATCTCGGTCAGCGGGAAGTCATCGACTTCCTCGTCGGTGAACCAGATCGCATGCGGATTGCCCATGCTGACACAGGTCAGGTCGTAGACACGGCCGTTGACTTCAACCTCGTGATGGAGAATCGGCGCAGGACCTTCGTGAACGACGGGAATCTGATCAGCCTCAAGCCAGGCGGGACCCATATCGACACGGACGCGGTCGACGCTGGCGTCGGTTGAGGCCATGGCAGAGAGGTCGGCGTGGAGCACGCCTGCGCCGGTCTCGATCGCCAGCGCGCCGTCGGTTGGCGTCATCCCTGCTCGTTCGACCAGGTACTTGGTGAAGCAGCGGAAGCCGTTGCCACACATCTCGCCGTCGGAGCCGTCGGAGTTGACGATCACCATCCGCGCCGCGGCGACCTCGGTGTCCTGGGCGATCAAAATGCCGTCCGCGCCGACGCCGAAATGCCGATCGCAGATGCGCGGCGCAACTGCCGACCAGTCGATCTGGTTGCGATGCGCGTTCTCGCCCAGGGCGTCGATCAGCAGGAAATCGTTCCCTGCGCCCTGAACTTTGAGAAATGGGATGGACATGACGAAGCTCTCACCGTTGTTTGCATCTTACCCAAGCATCTCTAGCGGAACATCAGCCGCCCAACAAATCGACGGATCGTCGCGCCGAAACCATGTTTGTTGTCGACGTGCCAAGCGTCGCGTGGCCTGTGCAACTGCCGATTGCGCTTCCTCGATCGTCGTTTCGCCTCGGATATGGGCGAGCACCTCGCGGTAGCCAATGGAGTCGAAGCCCGGCGCCGTCTCGGACATGCCGTCCTCCAGCAGCGTACGGACTTCATCGACGAAACCGTTGGCGAACATCGTGGCCGTACGTTCCGCAATGCGCTCGTCAAGTTTGTTCAGGTCGATGTCGGGCGCGCAGGCTTGATATGAGATAGGCACCCGCTGCGCTTGCCACTCAGAAATCGGTCTGCCGGTGAGTTGATGGACTTCCAGTGCGCGGATGATTCGCCGGGCGTTGGTCGGACCGATCCGTTCGGCTGCCAGGGGATCGACCGCTTGTAGCTGCTCGTGCAGGAAAGGTGTGGACTGCGATTCGAGGCTGCGTCGCAGTTCAGCATCTTCCTCGACTGGAGGAATCAGCCAACCCTCGAGCAAGGCTCTCATGTGCTGTCCGCTACCGCCGACGACGATGGCTCGCTTGCCTCGTGAGCGGATGTCGTCGATTGCTGATCTCGCGATGTTGAGATACTCGCCCAGGGAGAACCGATCGGTCGGATCGGCGATGTCGATGCACCAGTGTGGGATTTCCGCTTGCATCGCCGCGCTCGGCTTGGCCGTGCCGATGTCGAGGCGTCGGTAAATCTGGCGGGAGTCTATCGAGATGATCTCGCCGTCGATGCGGCGAGCAATCTCCATGGCCCAATCGGACTTACCTGAGGCAGTGAGTCCGACGACCGCGACCAGCGACGGTGCGCCGTTGGCGGATGCTGCCGCGTCCCTAACCGCTGGCGGCGATGGCACGGGTGATGGCGAGGAAGGCATCGGCGTCCAGGGCGGCTCCGCCGACGAGTGCGCCGTCGACATCGGGTTGCGACATGAACTCGGCGATGTTGTCGGGCTTGACTGAGCCGCCATAGAGGATGCGCACCGCGTCGGCTGCTTCTGCTCCAAGCTTGTCCGAGAGCACTGAGCGGATGTGGGCGCAGGCGGACTGTGCCTCGTCGGGCGTTGCGGCCTTGCCGGTACCAATCGCCCAGACCGGTTCGTAGGCAACAACCAGACCGTTGGGCGCTGGATCGTCGCCGAGGGCGATACTGACCTGTCGTGTCAGCACGTTGGCGGTTCGCTTGTTCTCGCGTTCTGCGTCAGATTCGCCGACGCAGAGGATCGGCGTCAAACCATACGTTTCGGCGGTTCGCAGCTTGAGCGCCAGCGCCTGGTCGTCCTCGCAGAAGAACTGACGGCGCTCGGAGTGTCCCAGGATGATCCAATCAGCAACCTCCGCGAGCTGCAGCGGCGAGACTTCGCCCGTGTATGCGCCCGAGGGCTGGGTGTGCATGTTCTGTCCGGCGATGTGCACATTGGTGCCGCACCAGAAGTCCCAGACCAGACCGAGTTGCGTGAAGGAGGGCGAGAGGACGACATCGACACCGGCAATCGCGTCAATGCCGGCCAGACCGCGACACAACGCGCGCGCTTCGGCGTTGGTGCCGTTCATCTTCCAGTTGCCGGCCGCGATTGGAGTTCGGGTCATGCGTCGTCCTCTTCACTCTCGTCACGGTCATCGGGCTCGGCATCGGGCAGCACTGCGATGCCCGGCAGATCGAGTCCCTGCAGGTACTCCAGGGCTGCGCCGCCGCCGGTCGAGACGTGGGACATTTTGGGCGTGAGACGGAATCGAGCAACTGCCGCTGCGGTCTCGCCGCCGCAAATGACGGTGGTCGTGTCTTCCAACTTTGATAACGCCTCGGCCATCGCGCGAGTTCCACCCGAGAATGCTTCGCGCTCGAAGAGTCCCAGCGGACCGTTCCAGACGACCGTGTCGCAGTCCTTGATCGACTCTGAGAAGGCCTCAACGGTTGCCGGGCCGACATCGAGAATCTGCCAGTCTTCGGGCAAGTCTTCTTCGCCAAAGACCAGCGGCTTGGCACGCGGAGGCTCGTCCGCGCCATGCGCGATGACGCAGTCGGACGGGATCAACAGATTGCAGTGCTCTTCGGCCGCGATTGCGGTGATCTCGTTGGCGGCCTCGACCATGTTTTGTTCGAGCAACGATGCGCCAGTCGGCAGGCCGCGTGCGAGCAGGAAGGTGTTCGCCATTGCACCTCCGATGGCAATGACCTCCGAGATCGCTGCGAGTCGCTCGAGCAGTCCCAGCTTGTCTGAGACTTTGGCACCGCCGCTAATGAATCCCAGTTTGCCAGCCTCGCCGTTGCGGATCGGGTCGAGCGCGGCGATCTCTCGATCCAGCAACAGACCGCCGGCGGACGGCATCATCGTCGCCACGGCCTGCGTAGATGCGTGCGCACGGTGCGCAGCACCGAACGCATCGTTGACGTAGACATCGGCAAGATCAGCGAGCTGCGAGGCGAAGTCTTCGTCGTTTTCTTCTTCTTCTTCGTGGAAGCGCAGGTTTTGCAGGACCAGGACTTCGCCGGGCTTAAGCTCGCTCGACATCTGCGTGGCGACATCGCCGATGCAGTCGGGAGCCATGCGCACGTTCATGCGTAGCGATCGTGCCAGTCTGACTGCCACAGGTGTGAGGTCGAATTGTGGATTGCGCTCGCCCCCCGGACGTCCCAGGTGCGAGCCGATGACAACCGACGCGCCCTGTTCGAGCGCGTACTTGACGGTCGGTGCAGCGGCGCGGATCCGGGTGTCGTCCACGACTGTTGCGCCGTCCATCGGGACGTTGAGGTCCAGGCGCAACAACACGCGCTTCCCGGCCAGGTCGAGGTCGCGAATCGAAACTTTGCTCATCTTGATTCAATCCAGAGTCGGCGCGAGCCTCGGAGGTCGGGTCGAATATGTCCGATCAGGCCATCGGCGAGAGTTCGGGCGTGCCCCGTTCCTCGACGACGCGCTCGGCGGGGGGCTCGGCAATGTCGCTGTGTTTGGCTTCGACGGCCGCCAGCTTGGCTTCAACGGCCGCCAATTTGGCGAGGCGCCGTACGTGGCGTCCGCCTTCGAACTCCGCCTCGACGAAGGCGTCCACAACCTCTCCGGCAAGCGCGTGACCAGTCACGTAGGAGCCGAGCGCGAGAATGTTGCAGTCGGTGTGTTCGCGGGATCGTCGCGCCGACCAGGGGTCAGTGCAGAGTGCGGCTCGAGCGCCGCGAACCTTGTTTGCGGCGATGCTGACGCCGACACCGTTGGAACAGACCAAGATGCCGAGCTGGTGCTGTCCGTCAACGACGGCTTCTGCCAGTGGCGCAGCGATGTCGGCATAGTCCGTCGGATCGGGGACGGTTGGTCCGAAATCTCGGACACTATGGCCCTGGTCAATCAGACGATCTCGCAGACGCTCTTTCAGCTCAAACCCGGCATGGTCGCTGCCAATCGCGATACGCACGTGTTGTTGCCCCATTCCTTGGACTTAGGAGACCGAGTCTAAATCGGAGAGTCCCCAGTGCTGCATGAGCAGCTCTCCGACCTTCGCACTGAGCATTGGGCCACGACGCAAGACGCGCGGCACCCGGCCCGTGCAATCCAAGATAGTAGAGGCAGTGCCCGCAGGCGTCACCTCTCCTTCACGAAGTATGTGAAGTGAATCACTATGTCTTGTTGGAGGCGCACTGGACCCGAACTGTTGCCGCACATCCTCGGCCGTCAACGCGGCCTCCATGCCGTGGATATTGGCCGACGTGCCAGTGAGCGGCTCCTCCAGCAGGTCGAGCACGGTAGTGGCAACGGGATGATCAGGGATGCGTAGTGCGATGGTTGAGCCGTCAACGGCCTTGGTCGGCCAGTCGTCGCGTTTGTTCACGATCAGAGTCAATGCGCCCGGCCAGGCCGACTCGGCCAACGACTGGATGCGTGAGTCGAGCGGTTCCGCGATCAGCTCCAAATGCTCGCGCCAGCGCGTCGGTGGCAGGAACACCGGCAGGTTCTCTCCACCGGGCCGTTGTTTGAGCCGGAACACGGCTGCCACGGCCTGGTCGTCATTGGCGACGGCGCTCAGCGCGTACTGGGTGTCGGTCGGCATGGCGACCACACCGCTGTTTCGCAAATGATCAACTGCATGAGCAAGTTCATCGAATGACACAGACCTAGTGTAGTGCGCCCGTATCATTATGACGTGAACAACCACGCATCACAGGACGCATCACTGGATGCATCACAGGGCGCTTCTTTGCACGAATCGATCGTCATTGTCGACCTCGGATCGCAGACGGCGATGCTGATCGCCCGGCGCGTCCGTGAACTCAACGTGTATTGCGAACTGGTGCCTCCTACGGCTGACTGGGAGCGAGTGCGCCAGCTCAATCCTCGCGGCGTCATTCTCAGCGGTGGTCCGGCGAGCGTCCACGACGACGGCGCGCCGGTCGCGCCCGACTGGTCGCTGGATGGTCGTTTGCCGGTCCTGGGCATCTGTTATGGCATGCAGACGATGGCGAACCAGCTTGGCGGGCGAGTCGAGGC
Source organism: Dehalococcoidia bacterium (assembly GCA_964291515.2). Classification (GTDB taxonomy): domain Bacteria; phylum Chloroflexota; class Dehalococcoidia; order Bin125; family Bin125; genus Bin125. The sequence continues at coordinate 789,792 of OZ219805.1, read as the reverse complement.
AGGGCGTGAGCGAGAATTCGGCGCGGCGCACATCTATCCGCGCGGCGACTCGGCGCTGCTCGACAACCTGCCTCGGCCCATGCCTGTCTGGATGTCGCACGGCGACCGCGTCGACGACATGCCGGACGGGTTCCAAGCGCTGGCCGGAACCGACAGCATCCCGATCGCGGCGATGGGCGACGAACAGCATCGCTTTGGCATTCAGTTTCATCCCGAGGTCGTACACACGCCACACGGATTGCATCTGCTGAGCAACTTCGTCTTCGACATCTGCGCATGCTCGGGCGACTGGGACGCCGCACACTTCGTCACCGAGACCGTTGCAGAGATTCGTGAACAGGTCGGCGACGACCATGTGATCTGCGGCCTGTCCGGTGGCGTGGACTCCTCGGTCGCGGCGGCGCTGGTCCATCGCGCCGTCGGCGACCAGTTGACCTGCATCTACGTCGACAACGGGCTGATGCGTCTGGGCGAGACCGAAGAGGTCGTCGACACGTTCGATCGCAACATGCACATGAATTTGCGCGCGGTCGACGCTGGCAACCAGTTCCTCGAAGAATTGGCCGGCGTCGACGATCCGGAGACGAAGCGCAAGCGGATTGGCGAGACCTTCATCGCCGTCTTTGAAGAAACAGCCATCGAGATCGCGAAGGACGACCACGGCGTCGATTATCTCGTGCAGGGCACGACGTATCCCGATGTCGTCGAGAGCGCCGGTTCGGGTCACGGCTCAGCGACGGCGATGATTAAATCGCACCACAACGTCGGCGGATTGCCGGACGATCTGCGCTTCGAGCTCATCGAACCGCTGCGTCACCTGTTCAAGGACGAAGTCCGCGAGGTCGGCCGCGAGCTCGGCCTGCCCGAGGAGATCGTCGGCAGACAGCCTTATCCCGGTCCCGGTCTGGCGATTCGCATCATCGGTCCGGTCACACATGAGAAGGTGCGCGTGTTGCAACTCGCCGACGCCGTGGTGATGGAAGAAATCCGCAACGCCGACCTGTACGACGACCTCTGGCAATCGTTCGCCATCCTGACCGACACCAGAACGGTCGGAGTCCAGGGAGACGCCCGAACCTATGGCTGGGTCTGCGCCCTGCGCGCCGTCACCGCCGACGACGCCATGACTGCCGACTGGGCTCGCATCCCCTACGACGTTCTGGGAACCATCGCCAACCGGATCGTCAACGAAATCCCCGAGATCAACCGAGTCGTCTACGACATCACATCAAAGCCGCCGGGCACGATTGAATGGGAGTAACGGTCCCTTGCTGATCACCGTTTGCATGAGCATGGCCCTGCGGCATCGGTTGCCGGAGATTTGCCGGGTGCTTGAAGGCGCTGGCCACGAAGTTCTGACTCCGGTTGACACCCGCGAGTTCAACTATGAGAGTGCCAACGACCATGAGCGCGCCGAGCTCAAGCGAAACAAGGATTTGATCCGGACTCACTACGAGAAGATCAAGATTTCCGACGCGATTCTCGTGCTTAACGAGGACCAGCCCGGCAAGCCGAACTACATCGGCGGAAACAGCTTCCTCGAAATGGGCTTCGCGCACGTGCTCGACATTCCGATTTACCTGATGCAGCAGGTACCCGACTCCAACTATCGCTCTGAGATGCTGGCCATGGATCCGATTGTGATCGACGGCGATCTGAGCAGCATTCCGGCTGACTTGTCAACTGACCTTCGGGCGGCCGTCGGATAGCCTCAAGTCATGCGAGTCCTGATCGTTGGCGGTGGAGGACGTGAACACGCGCTGGCCTGGAAGCTGGCGCAGTCGCCTCAATGCGAGGCGCTGTTCGCGGCGCCGGGAAACGCCGGCACGGCGGAGTTGGGCGAGAATCTCGCGATCCATGATTCCGACACGGACGCCATCTGCACGGCAGCCGTAGAGCGTCGTGTAGATCTCGTGGTCGTCGGACCGGAGGCGCCGCTTGCCACCGGTCTGGTGGACGCGCTGACCGAGCGAGGCATCCTCGCATTCGGACCATCGAAGGCAGCGGCGCAGATTGAGTCGTCGAAGTGGTTTGCCAAGTCCGTGATGCAGTCGGCCGGCGTGCCTCACGCGGGCGGGGAATTGTTCGAAACGGCGCAGGCAGCGCACAAATGGCTGGAGATCCTTGGACCCGACGATCTGCCCGTGCTCAAAGCTGACGGACTTGCCGCGGGCAAAGGTGTGATCGTCCCCGACCACATCGACGACGCACACGCGGCCATCGACGAGATGTTCGCCGGAGCGTTCGGCTCTGCCGGCGAGCGCGTTGTGATTGAAGATCGACTCTCGGGGATGGAGGCGTCTGCGATGGCCATCGTCTCTGGCACCGATATCCTGCCGCTCCCGCTGAGCTGCGACTACAAGCGGATCATGGACAACGATCAAGGACCTAACACCGGCGGAATGGGCGTCTACGCTCCACCCGGATTCGTCGATGACGCCGACAGCGTGTTCGGCGATGTCCATCAACCTGTAGCGGAACAGATGGCATCCCAGGGCTGCGAGTTTCGAGGATTGCTCTACGCAGGCCTGATGGTCGACGACGGCGCGCTCAATGTTCTGGAGTTCAATGCGCGGTTCGGCGATCCGGAGACACAGGCGGTGTTGCCACTGCTCGACGGCGATCTGTTGCCCGTTCTTGCGGCGGCGGCAAGAGGCGAATCGCTGCCTCGTGACGTGATCTCGCAAACCGGGCGCGCATCAGTCAGTGTGGCAATCGTGAGCGGCGGCTACCCGGGTTCGTACGTCACCGGGAAGGCGATCCGCGGCCTCGACGCGGTCGACGACTCCGTTGACGTCTTCCACGCCGGCACGGCAATTGACGATGACGGACGCACCGTCACATCCGGCGGTCGCGTCCTGGCCGTCACCGCTGTCGCCGATACGCTGACAGAAGCGCGCGGCATCGCATACGACAACGTCCGTCGAATCACGTTCGACGAATCGTTTTATCGCACAGACATAGCACTGAGAGAGGTGCAGACATGACCACTCGCACGATCAAGCCGAACCTGCAAGCGCACGACGAGGCTCAGCGGATCGAGATGTTCCCCGGCGTTGCCCGACGCACGCTGAATGCCGGCGAGCTCACGTCGATCCACGAGATTGAGATCGCCGCAGGTTGCGTTGTGCCGATGCACACGCATCCGCATGAGCAGATTGGCTACCTGGCCAAAGGCCGGGTCAAGTTTGAGCTCGGCGATGAGACCAGGGAACTGAGCGCCGGCGACTCCTGGGTCATTCCCTCGGAGGTTCCGCATGAAGTGACCGCGCTCGAAGACGCCGTCGCGATTGACATCTTCTCTCCAGCTCGCGAGGAGTACATCCCCTAATGATCCCCCGCTATCAACGCGCGGCCATGGCCGCGCTCTGGACGGATGACGCCAAGTGGCGACGCTGGCTCGATGTCGAAATCGCGGTGACCAACGCCTGGGCCGACGAAGGCGTCGTCCCGCGGGAAGACGCCGAACTGATCGCGGCCAACGCGGGCTACAACGTCGCCGACATCGACGGCTACCAGATCGAAGTGCATCACGACACGCTGGCGTTTCTGCGTTCGGTGTCCGACACACTCGGACCGGAATCTCGCTGGGTCCACCACGGACTGACTACCAACGATGTCTGGGACACCGCGCTGGCGTTGCAGATTCGCGACGCAGCGCGAATCATCGAAGACGACCTGGAGCGGCTCGAGGCTGCCATCACGAGGCGCGCCGTTGAGCACAAGTACACGCTCTGCATCGGCCGCTCACACGGCATCCACGGCGAACCAACGACGTTTGGTCTCAAGCTGGCCGGATGGGTCGACGAGACGCGTCGCAACCGACGACGGCTGGCCGACGCGATCGAGGCGATCGCGGTCGGCAAGATCTCGGGCGCCGTGGGCACGCATGCGACGGTGCCGCCGCACATTGAGGAGCGCGTCTGCCGCGAGCTTGGCCTCGGCGTGGAAGCAATTTCTACGCAGGTCGTCCAGCGCGACCGACATGCGCAATTCCTCTCGACGTTGGCCGTGATTGCTGCCTCGCTCGAGCGCTTTGCGACCGAAATCCGGCACTTGCAACGGACCGAAGTGCGAGAGGTGCGCGAGCCCTTCGCCGAGGGTCAAGCCGGTTCATCGGCGATGCCGCACAAGCGCAACCCCGAGAAAGCCGAGCGCGTCTGCGGTCTCGCGCGGACCATCCGAGCAAACGCGATGACCGCGTTCGAGAATGTGGCGCTGTGGCATGAGCGGGACATCTCACACACGTCGGCCGAGCGGATCGCGATTCCCGACGCCTGTTTCGCGCTCGACTACATCACCGACATGTCGGCCTGGATCATCGACGGTCTCGTGATCGATGCCGACCGGATGCAGATGAACATGGAGTCTTCCTACGGCCTGATTTACAGCCAGCGAGTCCTGCTCGCCCTGACCGAGGCAGGCGTGCGTCGAGACGACGCCTACAAGCGAGTTCAGTCCTACGCAATGCAAGCCTGGGACGAAGGCATTCAGTTCCGTGACCTGATCTCAGAGGACGACGTGATCACCGCAGCGCTCGACAAGCAGGCAATGGACGCCGTCTTCGATCCGGGCTACTACACACGCTACGTGGACGAGTCGTTTGCGCGGCTGGGTCTCTGAGCGCGTGTTTGCGCTCGCTTGCAGATAACACAAATGTCAAGCGTCGCGTAGGATCGTTTCCTAAGGAGTTTGCGATGAGTGTGATGATCGAATCCAACCTTGACCTTCCCAAGCACTCGGGCAAGGTTCGGGACATCTATGACCTCGGCGACCGGCTGTTGCTGGTCACGACCGACCGCGTCTCGGCGTTTGATGTGGTGTTGCCGACGGCGATTCCCGACAAGGGCTGCGTGTTGACGCAGATGTCGGCCTTCTGGTTTGACGCGACGGAATCGGTGGTGCCCAACCACATGATCCGCGTGATCGACTCGACCGAGAACCCGGATATTCCGGTCGCGCTGGGTCCGGAGTACATCGGTCGCTCGATGCTGGTCAAGAAGGCGCAGCCGGTGAGTCTTGAGGCGATCGTGCGCGGATACCTGGCGGGCTCGGGCTGGGCCGAGTATCAGCGCAGTTCTACTGTCTGCGGAATTCCGCTGCCGGCCGGCCTGACAGAGTCCGAGCCGCTGCCCAATCCCATCTTCACGCCCTCGACCAAGGCCGAGGTCGGCGAGCACGACGAGAACATCACCTACGAGCAGGCTGTCGGCATCGTGGGGGAGGACATCGCCAACACGGTCAAGGTCCGCTCGATGGCGCTCTACACCTACGGACTGTCGCGTGCGCACGAGGCAGGATTCTTCCTCGCCGACACCAAGTTCGAGTTTGGCGTGGTCCAGAACGAGCAGGGCGAGGACGAGGTGATCCTGATCGACGAGGCGCTGACGCCCGATTCTTCCCGATTCTGGGACGCCGAGATCTACAAGCCGGGTCAGTCGCAGCCGTCGTACGACAAGCAGCCGCTGCGCGACTGGCTCACGTCGACCGGTTGGGACAAAGAACCGCCCGGTCCGCCGCTCCCCGATGACGTGGTCGAAAACATCAGCGGGCGCTATCGCACCGCCTTTGAGCGTGTGACCGGCCGCGAACTGATCACGGCCGGTTAGCCGAGATGCAGTTCAAGGCCGAGATTCACGTCACGCTGAAACGAACGGTCAACGATCCCCAGGGCCTGGCGATTCGCGGAGGCCTGCACTCGCTGGGCTACGAGAGCGTCGAGGCGGTACGCGCCGGCAAGTTCATCGAGGTCTGGCTAGAGGCGGAGTCGGCCAGTGAGGCTGAGCGTCAGGTAAACGTGATGTCGGATCAGTTGCTGGCGAATCCAGTGATTGAGGAGTACGCCGTCAGCGTGGTCGAGGGATCCCCCTCACCCTAACCCTCTCCCAGAGGGAGAGGGGATCGGAGAAGGATCACTCCCTCTCCCTCTGGGAGAGGGCTGGGGTGAGGGCCGGCTGCGTTCGGCTACGAACTGAGCGTGCCCTTTGTGCTTGGAGCGCCTGATTCGTCAACGATCCGTACCGCGTCCCGCAGGCAACGGGCGAGCGATTTGAATGTTGCTTCGATGATGTGATGCTCGTTCTCACCGGCGAGCTGTCGGACGTGGAGGGCGAACCGACCCTCGAACGCGATGGTCTCGAGAATGTGCTTGGCCATTGAGGACGGCAGTTCGCCGATCATTGGCGCGGGGAAGCTCAGCGCGATCTGCGCGTATGGACGACCACTGAGGTCAAGCGCCACCTGAATCAACGACTCGTCTAGCGGGACGACGCGGTCGGCGAAGCGCGCGATTCCTGCGCGGTCGCCGAGCGCTTCGTTGAGCGCCCGACCGACTGATATGGCAACGTCCTCAGAGGTGTGGTGCGCGTCAACGTGCAGGTCTCCTGACGCTTGAACGGTCAGATCGAATCCACCGTGGCGCGCCAGTTGGTGCAGCATGTGATCGAGCATGCCGACCCCTGTTGACACGTTGGCGTTGCCTGAGCCGTCGAGGTTCAGCTCGACCGTGATTGAGGTCTCGCCAGTCTCACGAGTAACAGTTGCGTTGCGCATGCGTCCACTTTGTCGCACACACGCGGCGATGTCCAGTGTCGGAGTAGGTTGCGCCACGCTCACGCGCTCTTCATCATCAAAGTCAGTGCGAGGACACAGGGAGGCGAGGCGGAGATGGATCGAGACACGCTGATCGGACTATTGAACGAGGACCTGGCTTCCGAGCTGGCGGCGATCATCACCTACATCACCTACGCCGCTCGCGTTGACGGGCCGCATCGACCCCAGCTTTCGACATTCTTCTCTTCGGAAGTCAACGGCGAGCAGATCCACGCGGCCTACCTGGCCAACAAGATCGTGACGCTGGGCGGAGAACCGACGACTACGCCGGCGGAGATTCCGTTGCCCAAGGGCAATCGCGCGATGCTCGAGTGCGTCCTGGAGATGGAGCGGGACGCGGCCAGCCGCTACGTCACGCGTTCTCGACAGGCCGAGGAATACGGCGACATCGGACTCAAGATCACGCTGGAAGACTTCATCCGCGACGAATCCACACACGTCGAGGAAACCGAAGCAATCCTCCGCCACTGGACGACTGACTGATCCTGGTGACCCGATCGACCCAGTAGGGGCAGCCCTTGTGGCTGCCCGCGGTCGCGCACTCCAATGGCTGTCATGGCTTACGGCTGTCGGGCGACCACAAGGGTCGCCCCTACGCGTTGGCAATCAAACTGGACGCTCGGTGGTGCGCTCCTCGATGGCGTAGAGATCATCCATTCCGGCCATACCCTGCACCTCGCGGTAGAGCGACATCAGCTCATCGACCTCGCGGCCTGATGCTCCGATCTCGGCAATGTTTCGGTACGCGTCACGCATCGCTCCGTAGGCCGCGACCTGTCCTGTGAACGGATCGATCAAGACGTTGAAGCCATGGCCCGCCAGCGTCACCCGATCGAGACGGTCGGCTGGCGCCATCATCGAGAGCGGTCCGCCCAGGACCCTGCCTGCTTCGGCGATCTGAGTTTCATCGCTCGAAAACAGCATCAGCACATCGGCGCCTGCCTCTCGATAGGCAGCGCAGCGCTCCAGCGCTCGCTCGAAGGACTCATTCCGGACCGCACCGGTGCGGGCGATGATGATGAAGTCCTCGTCGCGCCGCGCGTCGACGGCTTCGCGCACCTTGTCGACCATCATCTCCATCGGCACCAGGTGCTCGACGCCTTTGTGGTGATGCGCGCGCTTGGGCGCGACCTGGTCCTCAATCTCAATCGCCGCTGCGCCCGCCGCTTCAATCTCACGTACGGCGCGCCAGGTGTGCAGCGGGTCGCCAAATCCGACGCCACCGTCAACGATCAGGGGAATGTCGGAGCGAGCCGTGATCTGTCGAGTGAGGCCGGCGACTTCGGTGATCGTCAGGAGTGCTTCCGAGACAGAAAGCTGAAAACCAAACCCGCCACCCGAGAGATACGCGGCTTCAAATCCGAGCGACTCGACAAGTCGAGCAGAGAGCGGATCGAGCGCTACCGGCGCGAGGATGGGTTGTCCAGAGCGGACAAGGTCAGCGAAGTGTTGTCGGTTGGTCATGCGGGGCACTCCATTGCCGATGGTTCAAGAACATGTATCTGGTGGGATCATCCAATCGAAGAAGTTGTCCTGGCTAGGTTGAACAATGAAGCTCGCCTTGCTGGCCAACTGTGAATCAAAGTCACAGACACCCCCGCGGGGCTGCATGTGTGACGCCTCGATCCAAACATCGCCAGCAAAATCCGCCAGAAATTCGAATTTGCCTTGTGCGTCTGATGTGGCGTCGGAACAGTATCCGTCTCCAGGACAAATCACAAAGGTCATTTGAGGAACGGGAAGACCCTCAGTTGTGTAAATGTGACCGCGAACAATGTAGCGGCACGCATCCGGGGAGATCTCCCAGTCCAACTCGGTCACGATATCCTCACCGACGGTCACATAGCTCCGATTGATCGGGGTATTGGACACCCTGCGAGTCCACTGCTGCGCAATGCCGCTGGATATGGAACAGGGCAGCAATTCACCCCTGATTCGCCGCCCTCCAAGCAAGGAAAACTCGTACTCACCCGGACCGCTCACTGGTAGTTCGAATCGGCCTTCGCGATCCAGTTCTGTCTTGAAGGGAAATCCCCCTTCACTCCGATAGGCGCGTACTGTTCTTCCTTCGAGCCAGTCAGCGGATCTGCCTGAGAATCGGCCGCGTATCACGACTGAGCAGAGTTGGCTGTCGGCGTCGAACTCCAGCACCGTTGGAGCAGGGCTGAGCGCAGACTCAATCAGCAGCGCAGCTTCACGGCTGATCGTAGGACCATTCGAGGACATGTACGACTTACAAGAATGGTCGTCGCTGGTGATCTCAACGATGTGAGCTCCGGGAATCGGAACCACACCTCGATAGGTGCTGTCGGAGCTTAGAAGCAGCTCTGTGCATAACTCACCATCCTGGTCGCATGCTTCCAACTTGAGTCCTTCAGGCACGTGCTCCTGATCGCCAGCGACCCGCACCTCAACCTGTTCCTGGCAGAACATCTGTGGCAAGCGTATAACCGGGCCAATGGGTGATGGCTCGTTGTGCTCAAACGACATGCCATTGGCCTCGGAGACGAGCCGCATTCCTTCGCCGAGATAGCCAGCACAGGGGGTCTCTCGGAGACCTACGCGCAGATAGTAGTCGTGTCCACGAGGCAACGTGATGGAGTACTCCCCGCGCTGGTTAACATCACCAAAGTGGTAAACCCAAGACAAGGGCAGGTTCGTATAGGCGGCAACAGTTAGCTGGTTGCCTGCCGTTGCGCCAGGACCAACAAGCAAGCCGGAGAGCAGGGCAAATGAAGCGCGGCGTTCTTCATTCGTTCTGTCCGTGAATGCCTGAGCCGAGACCCCGAAGGTACGTGCAAACGCCTCCTCCCAGGCGCCGTCTTCCTGAGGCAAGTGGCTCAAGTGGCGCCAAAACTGGAAGTAGGAATCCGGTGTCGTCTGCCTAACCAATTCACGGACGTACGCTTCGCCCAGATAGTGGCCCTGGGGATATGGGTTGCGGATCGCGCTGATGTCGAGCCGGTTGCTGAAGAGTTCAAGGAGGAATCCGTGATCAAGGGCAAGGCCGAGGTCGTACCAGAGCCAGATCGCGGTCCCTTCGACCAGCCACTGGGGCACCTGGTCAAATCTGGACTGCGCGAGTTCATACTGGAGAATGTGAAAGTACTCGTGGATTAACGTATTGAATCCACCGCCGCGTCCTGTGTCCGGGTAGAGCCAAGATCCATCTTTCCAGTTGCTCGCTTCCATGACCATTTCATATGTGCCAGCAGAGTCCGAGCTTCTGATCCATCTGACCCAGTCCTTTGATTCTGGACAGCAAGGATCCGCCGCCCTGCCGTCCCGCGGTTGATCGGGGACCAGTTTCAGCGTCACTCGCGTTTGGTCGATGGGGACACCGAACTTTCCCGTGAGCAGGATCTCTGTTGCTCGAATGTCAGCCTCGACGACGCTCAGTGTTTCGGCATCCAGCAGGTGTCGACCCTTAATCTCAGGGAGTAACCCAGTTGGTTGCAGCCATGTCGCGGGCGCGTTCATGTTGAGAAGCAGGGCGTCTCCGGTAGCTAGCAAAAACGGCCCCAGTGCTGGTGACTTAGAATCGGGAGCCCAGGCCATGAAGCTCTGGACAGAGGCGTTCCAGCCCCATGCAACGTTGAGGGAATTGGAGACACCGGCCAACACATTGTGGACAGAAGTCTCCCCCCATCCTGTCCAGGCAACGGCGTGAACACCTCGGTCAAGAGAAGTGCGCCTACCCTTGAGCTCAACTGACCTCACCCAACTCTGTGGTGCGCTCGACTCGATCTTGAACCAATAGCCCTTGCCCGGAAGGAGTCGAGCGAGGCGGCCGGATCTTTCGGTTCCGTTGCGATGCGCTGACTGACCGCCTACATCATGGATCGAAGCCACAACATCGAGCTCTTCAAACACAGAGTCAACTGATGTAGCTTCCTCGATCCATCCGATCAGATTCCATCCGGGATAGAGCGTCGTTTTGACGGCCTCGGTCGAAGCCATTGCGGGCTTCGCGATCGTCCCCCAGAGCAACACGGAAGCCAGCGCCGCCAGAATGAGTAGCAATCTCGGATTCATCGTGGAGCGGCTCCAACCGCCGTCATTAGTCATTCACGGAGACCACTCCGCTCTTGGCCAGACTAGCGATCTCTTTCGGCGTTCGACCGATCAGTTCGAGCGCTTCCCTGGTGTGCTCTCCGATGGCGGAGGCTCCTCGGTTGAGGTTGATTGGGGTTCGGGAGAGGTGGACGGGCGAGCCGGAGACTTTGATTGACTTCTGGGACTTGGCGACTGGCAGGTCGGCGATCATGCCTCGGGCGGCGATGTGAGGGTCGTTGATGATCTCCGGGATCGTGTTCATCGGCGCGGCGATGCAGACGCCTTCGAGTTCGGCCTCCCACTCGGCCGTGGTTCGCTTCTTGAAAGCCTCGAACAGGATCGGTTCGAGGTCGGCATGGTGCTCGGTGCGGTCAGGATTGGTCTGGAAGCGTTCGTCGTGAAGCAGGTCGTCTCGCTCGATCTTGACGCAGAAGAGCTGCCAGTCTTTGACACCGGCGATCACCATCCAGCCGTCCGCGGTCGGCAGGGCCTGGAACGGCGTGACCAGCGGGTGTCTGGTACCGATTGGGCCCGGCACCTCGTCGGTGTTGGCGGCGCGGACGACGGCATTTTCGAGCAGTGCGACTTGCGCGTCGAGCATGGCGACGTCGACGTGCTGTCCGAGGCCTGACGAATGCCGCTCGTGCAGGGCAGCCAGAACCCCGATTGCGGTGTACATCCCGCCGGCCATGTCGCCGATGCTGTAGCCAGGTCGCGCAGGCGGACCGTCCGGGTGTCCGGTGATGCTCATCACACCACCCATGCCCTGCACAATCACATCAACGGCGGGTCGATGTTGGTAGGGACCGGTGTGTCCGAAGCCCGAGGTTGAGGCGTAGATCAGTCCTGGATTGATGACCGAGAGCGCGTCGTAGCCGAGGCCAAGCCGTTCCATCGCGCCGGGCCGGAAGTTCTCGGTCAGGACATTGATGCCGCCGGACGCAGGGTCGATCAGATCCTTGATGATCTGCACCGCCTCAGGATGCTTGAGGTCGAGCGTGACCGACTTCTTGCCCCGATTGACGCTGAAGAAGTAGGTCGAGACGCCATGTACGTACGGTCCGGCGCCTCGATGCTGCTCGTTGGTGTCGACATGTTCGACCTTGTAGACCTCCGCGCCGAGGTCGGTGAGGATCATCGAGCCGTAGGGACCGGCCAGGGCCCAGGTGAAATCGAGCACTCGTAAGCCGTCAAGCGGACCGGGCATGGTGGATCCTGACTCGTCTAGTCGAGTTCGAGGCCGGGCGTGCCCGGTTCGAGCTGAACGCCAAGGGTATTCAGGGCCATCGAGACGAGGTTGTACTGTCCCGCGGCGAACACCACGTCCATCATCTGCTTCGTGTCGTAGCGCTCGGCCAGCTTGTCCCAGGTCGCATCGCTGACGAAGGCGTCTGAATGCAATTCGTCGGCCGCCTGCAGCAGAGCAGCTTCGTGCGAAGTCCAGGCGTCGTGCCCGGGACCTTCTTTGACCCGCTCAACTTCGTCGAGGCTGAGTCCGGCTTCCTGGCCCATGCGTCGATGCTGGCCGAACTCGTAGCCGGACTGACAGTTCCAGCCCATGCGCAGGATGATCAGCTCGCGTTCGCGCTCGGGCAGCGACGATCCGGCCAGCACGTGTCGGGCAAAGCGTCCCCAGGCTGATGAGAGCTCGGGATAGTGCGCCAGCGTTCGAGTGATATTGAGTACCCGTCCGCCGCGAGCCTCGGCGCGTTCAAGCTGCGCCTTCGATTCGCCCTCTGCTGTGTCAATCGTCAATGGTGGTAGTCGTGGTTCCGAGAGCCGCATCGCATCCTCCTGCATCGTTGCTCAAGTCAAGATTGAGCTTGCGCAGGATAGAGCGTCAGACCACGCTACTGAGGCGCTCAATCAGCGTGTTCAACTGATCGTGTCGTGGCATCGAGATTCGTAGGTAGGAAGCGAGAGCCGGATCGCTGTAGGTTCTCGTGAAGACTCCGAGATTGGCCAGTTGATCGTGCAGCTCTTGTCCAGTTCCGATCGCGGGATCGACTTCGATCAGGATGAAGTTGGATTGCGAAGGCAGTGGCTTCAAGCCCTTGATGCTCTTCAGCGTTTCGTACAGCCCATCACGAGTCTGGCGGATGACATCAATCTGCTCGCCGATTTCTTCCGCCGCATCGATCGCTGCGATGCCAGCGACTTCCGCCGCCTGATTGAGGTTGTACGGCTGCTTGACCTTGATCAGGTCAGCAATGAGCTCGGGATTGGCCAGGGCGTAGCCGAGACGCAGGCCGGCGATTCCCGCCCATTTGCTGAAGGTTCGCATGATGACGAGGCGGGGGAACTCGGCGAGCAGGTGTTGCGCCGACATCGGAAGCCCGGCGAATTCGATGTACGCCTCGTCCAACATCAGCGTTGCGCCCGAAGTCAGGAGCGCTCGGATCACACCTACTGGGACCAGATCGCCGCTGGGATTGTTGGGCGATGTGAGAACGACGACGGAATCGCCGTTGCTCTGGCGGACCGCGTCCAAGAGCTCATGGGTTGGAAGCGCGAAGTCGTTGTCTCGAGGGATATCGATGAGTTTGAGTTCGTTCAGATCGGCGAGAAAGGGATACATCCCGAACGAAGGTGAGCAGGTGATGATGGAAGCGCCGGGTCTCAGCAATGCTCGCAACGTGAGATCCAACAGCTCGTCGGCGCCGGCGCCGGCGACGATCATGGAAGGGTCGATGCCGTTGTAGCGGGCCAGCGCCGCTCGGAGCGTCGCCTGGTTGGGGTCGGGATAGATGGAGCCAAAGTTGGGGTCGGACAGCGCTGTGACCAGCGCTTCGCGGACCTGTGGATGCATACCGTAGGGATTCTCGTTGGCGTCGAGCTTGAGGCACTCCTCGGGTTCGAGCCCGGCCCGGCGTGCGCGTTCGGCGAGCGGGACAACCGGCGCGTAGCCAGGCAGTTGGGCGAGATGCGGACGGATCGATGGTGGCGTGGAAGTCATCGGTCTCGGCGTCGACGTTCGAGTGAGCGGGCGTGGGCATCGAGGTGCTCGGCGTGTGCGATCAGTTCCGCGTCGCCAGCGATTTCGTCGAGCAGGTCGTCAGTGACCTGGACGACGGTGGTGATCTTCATGAACTCGCCGACATTGAGCGCCGACGCGAATCGCGCCGAACCACCGGTAGGCATGACGTGTGACGGTCCGGCGACATAGTCGCCGAGCGCCTCGGGCGAGGCTTCGCCGACGAACAAACCGCCAGCGTTTCGCACATCACCGATGCGTTGGTGCGCGTCCTTGACGACCAGCGCGAGATGCTCGGGTGCGTACTCGTTGGCGATGGCCAGCGCTTCGTCCAGATCGGGTACGAAGGCGAGGCCGCCTCGATTGCGGACGGCGTTGAGCGCGATCTCGCGGCGCGGCAGGTCGATGGTCTGTTCAATCAGTTGCTCGACGACGGACTCGGCGAGCGATTCACTGGTCGCGATCAGAATCGGCGCGGCGAAGTTGTCGTGCTCGGCTTGGGCGAGCAGGTCGGCGGCGACGAGTTCCGGGTTGGCGGTGTCGTCGGCGACGATCAGGGTTTCGGTGGGGCCGTAGATCGCGTCGATGCCGACGACTCCGTAGAGCCGTCGCTTGGCCGCGGTGACGAAACGGTTGCCCGGTCCGAAGATTTTGTCGACGGCGCCGATTGATTCCGTACCGTAGGCCAGCGCGGCGATGGCCTGCGCGCCACCGACTTTGTAGACCGTGTCGACGCCGGCGATTTCTGCAGCGACCAGCTTGAGCGCGTTGACGGTAGCGGTACCGTCTTCGGACGGCACCGCCGGTGAGGCGATGACGACCTCGGGCACGCCCGCCACCTGGGCAGGAATGGCAGTGTGCAGCACCGTGGACGGGTACACAGCGGCTGTGCCCGGCACGTAGAGCCCGACTCGCGCGAGCGGTCGCACGACCTGGCCGAGACCGTCGCTGGAGAAGGACCTGGCCGCGTGCTCGAGTTGCATTTCGTGGTATCGGCGCACACGCTCGGCGGCGTGCTGGAGCGCTGAGACCAACTCAGGCGACACCTCGCGGCGAGCCTGAGCAAACTCTTCCTCCGTGACAATGATCGAATCCGGCGCAGCGCCGTCGATCGCTTCGGCAATTTGACGGACGGCTTCGTCACCTCCGGTTCGGACGCGCTCGATGATCCGGCGCACCGCTTCCTCAAACTCCGGCTCGTCATCGAAGAGGCGACGCAGAATGGTGCGCTCGATCTCGCTCAGTTCTTCATCGTCGGGCCGTCGACGTGACAGCAATTGCTTACGCGCTTCCGCCGCGCCGCGCCAGATCGGGATTTGCGTTTCAGCCTTGTTGGTGGCGCTGACCATTAGTCCGTGGCCAGCCAATCGCGGAGAACGCCCGCCGTCAGTTCCGCCGTTGATTCGAAGAAGCCGTCGAGGGCGCGTTGATCGACGTGTGACATCGTGTCGTCGAGCAGTTGTGGGATGTTGTCCATGAAGTCCCGTAGTCCGGACTCGCTTTCGATCCCGGCGCTCTTCAGGTGACGTGAGGCGATGAATGAGAAGCGTTCCCAATCGGGCGGGTGCTCGGTCATGGCGGCGGTCGTGTCTCGCCACTTCGTGAGCAATGGACGGTCGACGAAGCCGGCGTCGATATCGATGGCTGAAGCGAAGAGCGCCTGCCTGATCTGCTGCATCTGCTCGCCCGATTCCCGCTCGCGGCGATCCATTTCGTATTGCAGGACGCGGTCGAGCAGGTTGGCGTGTGAACTGCCGCCGAGCACGGATCGGCTGCCGAAGAATGGTCGGTAGATCTTGAGGACGTATTCCTGGTCCATGATCACGTGCGTCAGGTAGCCGGCGACCCAGGCGCGGGTCTGCGCAGACAGGTTGGACGGGTCCCGAAACGTACTGTGGGCGTTGAAGAATTTCTCGACACAGTCCTGGTGGCCGTCGTCGTAGATGTCGAAGAAATGGGTGCGCTCGCGAGCCCACCGGGTGAGCACGCGGATGTCGGGTGTCGTTGCGCCGAGCAGGTAATCGCCGTTCTCGAAATCGAGTGGCGCGTCATCGGCACCGATCCGTCCACCCGCGCGGACGGCGGCAATCATGTGGGTGACCAGTGGAGGCATGACCAGAGTTTATCGCGCCTGCGTATCCTGAACGTATGAGGTGGTTGCTTCACCGTCCAATGCGAGCGCTGGCTGTGGTCCTGCTGGGCCTCGGCCTGGGCTCTGCCTTGCTCTCGGGCTGCGGTTCGGACAATCCACCCGGCGCGGTCCACGTCTCGAGCATGGCGCAGGAAATCGGGCCGGTGTCGGCCAACTTCGTCACCCGCGCGCTTGATCGTGCCGAGCGTGAGGATGCTGCGGCCTGGATCCTGATGATGGACACGCCGGGCGGACTGATTTCATCGACAGACGACATTGTTCAACGGATCCTGGCTGCCGAGATTCCAGTGATCATCTTCGTCAGTCCGGCCGGCGCTCGCGCAGCGTCGGCAGGGACGTTCATCACGATGGCGGCGCACATCGCGGCGATGGCGCCGAACACACAGATCGGTGCGGCACATCCGATCTCCGGCAGCGGCAGCGACATTGACGGCGACCTGCGCGAGAAAGTGACCAACGACGCCGCTGCGGACATCAGGGGTATTGCGAAGCACCGTGGGCGCAACGAGGAATGGGCTGAGGCGGCGGTTCGGGAATCCGTTTCGATCACCGGCGAGGAAGCAGTCGAACTGAATGTCGTCGACCTGACTGCTTACAACCTGAATGACCTGATCGACCAGATCGACGGGCGCGAGATTCTGCTCGATCCGGATGGGGAAACAATCACACTGGATCTCGCGGGCGCCCCGATCGTCGAGACCAACTACAACCTGGCCGAGTCGATCCTCGACGTGATCGCCGATCCGAACATCGCCTTCATCTTCACGTCGATTGGCAGCCTGTTGCTGTTGGTCGAGGCGTTCTCGCCTGGATTGGTCGGGCCGGGCGTGTTCGGCGTGATCATGCTGATCTTCGGCTTCTTCGCGCTAGGCCCGTTGGACACGAATCCTGCCGGGATTGCACTACTCGTGTTGGCCCTGGTGCTGTTGATTGCAGAAGTGTTTGTCGCCGGATTCGGGTTCCTGGGCATTGGCGGGATCATTGCGATGATCCTGGGCGGATTGTTGCTGATCGGAGATGCGTCGGTGGACGCCGAGCGGGTGTCGATCTGGGCGCTGATTGTAGGCGCAGGGCTGGTCGGAGTCGTCGTCTTTGGGCTAGGCACATTGGTCGCGGTCGATCGGCGCAGACCGAAATGGTCGTTCCAGGCGCCTCAGGGCATCGTCGGCAAAGAGGGCGTGGCGCACATTGCGCTGGCTCCCGGCGGCACAGTCATGGTGGAAGCGGAGTTGTGGTCGGCACGGTCTGCCGGCGGTGTGGAGATCGGCGAAGGGTCATCGATCAAAGTGGTCGGTATGGAGGGCCTGACGGCGATCGTGGAATCGACAGCGCCCCCAGAGGACAGAGATGAGTGAGTCCAAGTTCGATCTGTACTTCGACGGTCTCGAAGAGGCTGAGCGTCGGGTCGCGTTGACGGTTCGCGATGCGGTACGGGAGGCGATCGGCGAGAATCCGTTGGTGTCTGAGACGACAAAGTGGAACTATCCGGCCTGGGTGCACGAGGGCAAGAACGGCAATATGTGCAGCATCATGGGCGCCAACGGATACGTCCGATTGCAATTCTTCCGCGGCGCAGAATTGCCGCAGATGGAGTCACGGTTGGAGGGAACAGGGAAAGGGATGCGGCATTTGAAGGTCTGGTGTGATCGGGAGTTTCCGGCGGAGTCGATACGGTCGTTGGTCTCGGACGCGGTGTCGTTGCATGGGGCTTCATAAGCCAACTGCGACACGCCCGCACTTGATGCGGCGGCAATCTCGTTGAGTTTTGCACAGTCAGTTGCGCCGAATGCGGCGAGATACCCGCGGCGGAGCGCGGGTATGACGGAGTGAGAGGGGTAAGACCGAGTGAGGGGACGAAGTGGTCGCGTTCGCTTAGTACGCCTAGTACGAGTGGACGGCGCGCTTGGCGTTTCGGGGACGCTGGGGGATTCTGGCAGCTCGGCCGGTTCGGTCTCGGAGGTAGTACAGGCGTGAGCGCCGGACTCGGCCTCGGCGGGTGACCTCGACCTTTTCGATTCTGGGCGAGTGGTATAGGAAGGTGCGCTCGACACCGATGCCCTTGGTCACCCGACGGACCGTGAAGTTTGAGGATGAACCCTGCTTCTTGCGGCGGATGACGACACCCTCAAAGACCTGGGTTCGCTCGCGGTCGCCCTCAACGATGACGGCGTGGACGCGAACGGTGTCGCCGGGTTGAAATTCTTCGATGCCCGGATTGCGCTCAAGGGTCAGGAGATCGCTGCGGTCCATGATCAGCTCCGGCACAGAAGATTGGGATGAGAACTTGTTAACTCAGCTTAGGCCAGCAGGTGGCCTTTGGACTAGCCGAAACAAGTGATGCGCTGGCGCTCATGAGGTTGCCCCTGACACATCATCTGATTGATCGAGGAGGTCGGGACGGCGCTGACGGGTTCGTTCGATCTGTTGCTCGCGACGCCAACGGTGGACTGCACCGTGATCGCCGCTGAGCAGGATGTCGGGAACGCGCCAGCCTCGGAACTCGGGCGGCCTGGTGTACTGCGGGTACTCCAGCAGACCGTCTGCGAATGATTCCTCAACCGTGGACTCGGCAGAGCCCAATGCGCCGGGTTGGAGACGGACGACCGCGTCAACCAGGACGACTGCGGCGGGCTCGCCCCCGGAGAGTACATAGTCTCCGATTGAGATTTCTTCGTCCACGAGGTGCTCGCGCACGCGCTCATCGACGCCCTCGTAGCGACCGCAGAGGACGATCAGTCGATCCTCGGACGCCAGTTGTTGGACAAGACTCTGATTCAAGCGCTTGCCCTGCGGAGTGAGCAGGAGCGCACGCCCTGGATCGCCTTGATCTCGCAGCGATTCGACAGCTCGAAACCAGGGCTCAGGCTTCATCACCATGCCGGCGCCACCGCCGTAGGGATAGTCGTCGACGGTTCTGTGCCGGTCGTCCGTGTGCTCGCGCAGATCGTGGATCTGGATATCGACGATGCCTCGGTCGCGGGCGCGCTTGATGATGCTGTGCTCAAACGCGCCCGCGAGTAGCGGCGGAAAGATCGTGACGACGTCGATTCTCATTCGCGCCCGAAGATATCGTTCGGGTCCCAGCGACGACTGCCGCGGCCGCCTTGGCCAGCATTGCCACCATTGCCGCCGTTACTCGAACTGCTGGCTGGTGCGCCGTTCGTGCTGGCTACGGATTGTCGCCGATGCAGGAATGCCGGCGTGGCCAGTTCCTCAGGGCTGCGCGGTTCGGCGGGGCTGAACGTCAGGCTCTCGAGGATGTCCTCACGCGAACGTTGCGTGGGAGCCGGCTCGTGGTAGGCGGGCGCTTGGGGGGCGCCTGCCGCTGCGAAGCTCGGCATGGATTGTCCGTCGGGGCGGTCGGTCGCTTCGACGAAGCCGGTGGCGATCAGAGTCATCTGGATGTCGCCGTCGAGCGACTCGTCGATCACGGTGCCCATGATGATCTCGGCGTTGGGATGGACCTTCTCGCGCACGAAGTCGGCCACCTGCTGGAGCTCGAGCATGCCGAGGTCACCGGCGGATGTGACGTTGTAGAGCACTCGTGTCGCGCCGTGAATACTGTTCTCGAGCAGCGGCGAGTGGATGGCTTCCTCGACCGCGTCGAGTGCGCGGTTGTCCCCCGAACCATGTCCCAGGGCCATCAATGCGTGTCCGCCGCCGCCCATCACCTTCTTCACGTCGTTGAAGTCGAGGTTGATCTCGCCCGGCACCGTTAGCACATCAGAGATGCCGCGCACCGCCTGGCGTAGCACGTCGTCGGCGCGATTGAAGGCCTGCGTCACGGTCAGGCTGCGGTCGTTCTTGTCGACCAAGCGCTGGTTGGGGATCACGATCACCGTGTCGGCGACCTCGTTGAGGCGGTCGATACCATCTTGTGCGGCAGAGGCGCGCGGCACACCCTCGAATTCGAACGGACGGGTGACGACGGCGATCGTCAGCGCGCCGGCTTGCCGCGCCATCTCGGCGACGATCGGCGCAGCGCCAGTCCCGGTGCCGCCACCCATGCCGGCGGTGACAAAAGCCATGTCGACGTCGGCGAACAGGCCACGAATCTCGTCGCGGCTGTTCTCCGCGGCGCGGGCTCCGCGCTCGGGGTCGCCGCCGACTCCGAGGCCGTCCGATTCGGCGTCGGCAATCTGAATGATCGTCTCCGCCTTGGAACTGGAGAGTTGCTGGTTGTCGGTGTTGACGGCGACAAACTCAACACCTCGAATCTTGTCAGCGATCATTCGGTTGACCGCGTTGCATCCGCCACCGCCGACGCCAACCACGGTGATGGGGGGGATGCCTTCGTCTCGGCTGTTCGAAGTTCGTCTGGTCATTCGCGCGATCCTCTCGTTGCTCCGTCGTTGCTGCGTACATCAATCGATGTGTTGGTGGCCACCGTCCGCACATTGGACGGCTGTACCGTTTGCGGGTTCATGAGTTGGGGCTAAAGACCCGTGCCAGTCCGGCGACCCCGGAAGCGAGCGAGCCGAAGATGGAGCCCGAGCCCTCTGCGCGCAGGCGTAGATGGCTGGCCTGGTTGGCCTGCATCGCGTCCCCTGAGTCGAGCATCCAGTCCAGCATGCCGACTGCGCCGAACGAGTCGGGTCGATCGAGTTTGTCCGTCAGTCCGTAGATGTCGCCGACGCTCGCCACCCTCGCTGGTGTCTCAAGGCCTTTGCTGAAGAGCAGGTCGATGCCGTGGAGCAGTGCTCCGGCGCCGGTCAAGATGATTCCGCCGTTGACAGCGTGCTGCAGTTGGTGCTCGGTGACCCGGCTCGCGATCATGGTGATGATTTCGCAGACGCGGGCGTAGATGATCTCAGCGACGAAGCCAGGTGCGATGACTTGCGACTGGCCGGGATCGGACGAAAAGCCGTGCAGCTCAATATCCGGCGCCGAATCAGGGACGAGCTGTGGAATGGCGTAGCCGTGCGATTGCATCACGCGCCGAGCTTCATCGTTCGTGCAGTGCAGACCGATCGAGAGGTCACGAGCGATGTGACCTGTACCGATCTGTATCGCCGATGAGTGCGAAATGGCGCCATCCTCATATGCAGTGAGACTGGTCACGCCGGCGTCGAGTCCGATGACCAGTCCGCCGAACTCTTTCTCGTCCGTTCGAATGGCGCGCTCCGCCGCGACGACCGGCTTGGCGGCGATCAGTTCGACATCAACGCCAGCGTTCTGGACGCAGTGCGCCGCATTCTGGATGGCGCTCTGCGAGGCCGTGACGAGGTGCATCGAGACGTCGAGCCGTTGACCATGTTGTCCGCGCGGATCAAAGGACCGACGCTCGGAGTCGACGACGTAGAAGCGTGGAATGGCGTGCAGCAACGTGCTTGCCGGGTTGATCGTGACTGCTCGGCCGGAATCGATGGCGCGAATTAGGTCGGAGTCGCGGATCGGTTCGCCGAAGGATGGCAGCGCGACCGCGCCGCGATTGTTCATGCTCTGCAGGTGCGGTCCGGAGACGGCGATGCCGACTGAGAGAATCTCACGCGCCGAGGAGGCCTCGGCCTGGTCGAGCGAATTGCGAATGGCCGCAGCGGCACGGGAGACATGGGTGATCTGCCCAGCTTCGATGCCGACCGACGGCGCCTGGCCAACACCGAGGATGTGCAAATGGCCGAGTTCGTGGCGCTCACCGACGACCGTGGTAATGACCGACGAACCAAGATCGATGGCGACACTGGCGGTAGAGGTTGGCGGCATTGTTACTCCAGGCTTCGTCGTTCGTTGATTTCGCTCGTGAGCTATTCGGGGATGCTTGCGGCGGTGTGGTTCTGGATCCGAATGCCTCGACCAACATTCAGCCCGATCTCGACACGAGGTCGGAGACCGAATCGCAGGTCGGCCAGGATCAGCGGCTCGCCGCGTCCCTGGGCCTCCCGCTCGAGGAGATCCCAGACGGCGTACTTGAAGTCGAGTCCGTCGACATCGCCGAATATGATGTGTCCGTGTTCAGTGACCACCACGAGTCCGTCGGTCAACGACCACTCGTAGGCGAGCACGCTGGGTAACGGCAGTGGAGCGCCACGCTTGTGCAGCTCGGCGACCATCGCGACAGCGGTCAGATCGACCTGCGCACCGGCACGAATCGCCGGCAAGGCTGAGGTCTGCGTAACGATCGGTCCGTTGACCGCAGTCGCAGCGCCTTCGAGGATTACACCATCGGAATCAAATGCCCACACTGTGTCGTTGGCCCGCCACCGGCCCCACGGTGTCCGTTCCACTATGACAACTCGGACGCCATTCAGCCAGTGCCGACCGATATTGACTTCTTTGACCATCGGCAGCGCGGCGATTCGGCGTTCAGCAGCTTCAAGATCGGCCAACAAGACGTGTTCACCCCTGAGCCCTGCGAGTTGTTTGACCGAGGCGGCCGAGATCACGTTGGTTCCTTCAACCTCGACTGTCTCAATCTCCAGCAGGCGCGAATTGAGCAGCATCAGCATCAGGGCGAGCGAGGCGACCGAAATCACGATGGCCGCCAGCGCAAATCTCGGCCAGACAACTCGCAACCGAGGCAGCCAGGACAAGGCTGGAAGCGATGACATGCGCTGGCCAAGGCGTTGTCGTCGAGTGAGTGGCACCGGCTGAACGACGACATCGTCTGTGACAGCACCCTCAGTCTCGGGAATGGTCGGGGTGTCGCTCATTGGCGATGCTCGCGATCCGCTCGAATCGCCGGACGACTGCGCCGGTGGCGGTCAAGTCCTAGTTCGACCAGACGATCAACCAGCTCGGAGAGCGGGATGCCAGCGACTTCGAACAATCGGGGATACATCGACGCTGACGTGAACCCGGGGATGGTGTTGAGCTCGCCCAACCACAT
This sequence comes from Dehalococcoidia bacterium, assembly GCA_964291515.2. Classification (GTDB taxonomy): domain Bacteria; phylum Chloroflexota; class Dehalococcoidia; order Bin125; family Bin125; genus Bin125. Next base: position 767,172 of record OZ219805.1, on the reverse strand, counting down.
CTGTCCGTCGCGTCCGAGCAGGAAATCGGCGCGGACCATGCCTTCCGCGCCGATGGCGCGATACGCCAGCAGCGCGGTGCGTTGCATCCGCTCAGCGACTTCTGAGCCAACGTCGGCAGGAACGACCAACTGGGTCTGCGGGTCCTCGTATTTGGCTTCGTAGTCGTAGAAATCTCGGCTCGTGCGTATCTCACCAAGCGGCGAGGCGACAGGTGGACCGCTGCCCAGGCCGCCCAGCACGCCACACTCGATCTCACGGGGCGAGGGCATGGCCTCTTCGATCAGTACGTCCGAGTCGCAGGCGAAGGCCGCTGCTATCGCTTCGCTGGAGTCTTCACGCGAGGCGACCCGGCTGATGCCGATGCTCGATCCGCCGCGCGACGGTTTGACGAAGTAGGGATAGCCAAGCTCGGCAGCGCGGCGCGTGACCGCGATGGGGTCGGCGCGCCATTCGTCGCAGGTGATCGCGATGGAGGGCGCGACCGGAATGCCGGCCTCGCGGAGAATCTGCTTGCAGCGGGCTTTGTCCATGGCGATCGCCGAGGCGCCGACGCCGGGTCCGACGTATGGAATGCCCAGCGTTTCCAGGAATCCCTGGAGCGTGCCGTCCTCGCCAGTTGTGCCATGAATGAGCGGGAAGACGGCATCGCACGCAGCCAGCGCCGTCGTTGTTTCTGCGCTGACGTACTGGGTACGATCGATGTGTGCCTGCGTGATCACTTCCGGCGCACCAGACTCGATGGCTTCGAGACGCGAGCGTGACTCTTCAGGGGTCAACCAGCGACCCTCGCGAGTGACGGCAAACGGTATCGTTCGCCATCGCTCGGGACTGGCCGCCAACATCACTGCGCGGGCCGAGCGCACCGAGATGGTGTGCTCGACGGATGCGCCGCCGAGGACGATGCCCAGAGTCCGAGGCTTACTCGCCATCGTGCGATTCCTTACCGATGATGGCGATCTCGGGTTCGAGTCTGAGGGCGAAGCGATCTTCCACCTGCTCCTGGACTTGCGAAATCAGTGCGAGGAAATCTGCCGCGCGTGCGTGGGTGACGTCGACGTTGCGGATGTAGTTGGCATGCAAATCGGAGACCTGCGCCGCGCCGATTCGAACCCCTTTGAGTCCGGCAGCTTCAATGAGTTGTCCCGCGCTGCGGGTGTCACCTGTCGGGTTCTTGAAGGTCGATCCCAACGATGGTCCGGTCGGTGCATGCTGCTTGCGTAGCGACTCGACCCTGTCGATCTCGGCAAGCGAAGCAAAGACATCGCCGTGTTGGAGTTGCAGTGTGACGGTCGCAATGATGTGTCCAGCGAGCGAGCCGCTGCGCAGCCTGGAGTCTCGGTACTCGAGTCTGAGTTCGTCGGCCTCGAAGTGGCAGGACTCGCCCTCAGGCGAGACTGTGCGGATTGAGACCAGCACATCGGACAGGTCGGAGCCGTAGGCGCCGGCGTTTGTCGGTAGTCCACCGCCGATCGCTCCTGGGATGCCCGCGGCCCATTCCAACCCGGCCAGCCCAGCACGAGCCGTAGTGCGCGCGAGGGCGGCGAATCGGTAGCCCGAGTCGACCTCGATCATGGCGTCGCCGACATTGCGGCAACGCTTCGATTCATTGCGCAAGACGACGCCGCGAATCCCACCGTCGCGGATCAGGACGTTTGAGCCTGATCCCAGGACGGTTAGCGGGGTTCCGGCGCAGTGAGCGGTTCTGACTGCCGCGATCAGGGCGTCGCTGTCGCGCGCGACGACGAACCAGTCGGCCGGTCCGCCGACCTGGACAAAGGTGTGGCGACTCAGCGGTTCAGCGCCGAGCGCGCCCAACTCCTGCATCAGTGCCTGAAGCATTCGTGTGCGAGTCATGTCGCGGCTTCCAACGCTGAGAGAATGATTGCGCCCGCATCGTTGATGTCGCCGGCGCCCATCGTGATCAGCAGATCGCCACGCTGCGCGATGGCCGCCGCCAGCCTTCCCGAGTCTTCAACTGAGCCGGCATAGATCGCGTCGGGAGCTACGATCTCACCGGCCAATTGCTCTGATGTCATTTCTTGGCCGGTCATGGCGCGGGCGGCGTACGTGTCGACCGTGTAGACGACATCTGCTGCCGAGAAACAGGTGCGGAAGCCGTCAATCAGGTAGGACGTGCGCGTGTATGTGTGCGGCTGGAACAGCACGACTATGCGACGCTCGGGCCAACGCTGACGAGCGGCGGCGATGGCTACGGCGACCTCGGTGGGATGGTGCGCGTAGTCATCGAGGACGACGATGTCATTGCACTCGCCGTGCAATTGGAATCTTCGATTGACGCCGTGGAACGTCTTCAGAGCCTCGACTGAGTCCGACAGGTCGAACCCGGCGGTGACGAGGGCTGCCAATGCGGTCGCGGCGTTTTGACGTTGGTACTCACCCGGCTGGACGAGAGATCCATTGATTGTCGCGTCGGGTGTTGTCAGTTCGTAGGAATCGTCAGTTCCGACTATCTGGTAGTCGGCCGACGATCGTGATGAGCAAGTTATGAGTTGTACGTCGGGGCGCTCGGAATGAAGAGTTGATGCAATCTGGTCGGCTAATGGCGAATCGATACCCACCACGAGCGCGCCGCCTTGCTTCACGGTCCGCACGTACTGCAGAAACGCTTCTTCCAACGCAGCCTGGGAACCGTAGTAGTCGAGATGGTCGGGTTCGCAGTTGGTCAGAATCGCGACTGACGGTGTGTAGTGATGGAAGGCCCGACCATACTCGTCGGCCTCGAGCACCAGCCAGGGATCGGTTCCGCGTCGGGCGTGGACGCAGAAATCGGGCGCTTCGCCGCCGATCACGTAGCCGGCATCGCGGCCTGAGGCTCGCATGGCGTGGGCGATCATCGCGGTGGTGGTGGTCTTGCCGTGTGAGCCGCCGACAGCAATCACATCTCTCGATGACGCAATCTCGGCCAGCAGCTCGGCTCGAGTTTGTAGCGGAATGCCCAATTCGATGGCTCGGGAAATCTCCGGATGCGACTCGGGGACGGCTGCCGTACGCACAACTTGCGTTGCTGTCGTGACGTGGTGCTCGTTATGTCCAATGACAATTCGCGCGCCTCGATCGCGGAGCGATTGCAAGATTGGAGCATCGTCACGGTCGCAACCAGATACAACGAGCCCGTCATCCAGGAGAATGTGGGCGAGGGCGGACATATGAATTCCGCCAATTCCGACGAAGTGAACGTTCAATGTCATCGTTACGTCACTTTGCCACACCAAGGATCACTTCGGCAATACGTCGGGCCGCGTCAATGCGACGCAGGTTGAGCATGGACTCACGCATCGATTGCAGCCGTTGGTGGTCGGCCAATAGCTGTGTCGTGGTCTCAAACAGCTCGTCGGACACACGATCGTTGTCGATCACGACGGCGCCACCGGCGTCGGCCAGGAGCTCGGCGTTGTAGCGTTGGTGTCCGCCGGCTTCTCCCAGCGGAGCGAGCACAGCAGGCAGTCCGGCAGCGGGATACTCGCCCATCACCGATGCGCCGGCCCGCGACACGGCGAGATCGCAGGCTGCCATGGCCAGCGGCATCTCTTCGGACATGTACGTGTACAGGCGGTACCGAGACTGCAGTTTGGCGGGAAGTGATTCGCGCAGGCTGGACAAACGCTGGTAGTCGTTTACTCCCGAGATGTGAATCAACTGCGCGCGCTCGAGCCACTGTCCAAGCTGATTGGCGATGCAATCGTTGATTCGTTGCGCACCACGAACGGCTCCGGTGACCAACAATGCCGGTCCGCCATTGAGTTGGAAATGTGCGCGAGCCAGTGGCTTGTCCAGATCCTCGAACCCTGGGCGCAGGGGATAGCCAGTGACCACCGACTTGCCCTCTGCGTAGCGCTCGGTCGAGCGCTCGTGGGTGACGCAGATCTTGCTGGCGAACGGAGTTAATGCGCGCAGCGTCCAGCCAGGCTCGATGTCGGGTTGGAGCAGAACGATCGGCCGCCGCGCCAACCAGGCGGCGATGCCGACTGGTGCGGAGACGTAGCCACCAGTGAGGAAGACGACGTGCGGTCGGTAGCGCAGCATCAGGGAGAGGGCGTCGAGCACTCCGGTCGCTGTTGCCCCGACGGAGAGCATCTTGGAGAGGATGTTTCGACCGCGCAGGGCTCGTGCGGCGATTGTGGCGTAGGGCAGCCCAGCCTCGGCGGCAAGCTCCGACTCGACACCGTCGGCGGTGCCCGCAAAGCGGAACTCGACGGCGTTACCCCGTTCCTCGGTCAGTTGGCGGAGGGCATCGGATACGGCAAGGGCGGGAAACACGTGGCCGCCTGAACCTCCGCCGGAAAGCAGGATTCGGATTGTCCTTGCGCTTCCCTCCGTAGGCATCAGGTGCCGTCTCCGCGTCCGCTATGGAACGGTGACGTGACCCCCTGTTTGGTCTCTCTCATAGGTGCGGCATCGCGGGTCGGCGCGGCGTCGTGGAGCGGTGGGTCGGCCAGGTCGGGCATGCTGCCTCGACCGTGTCTGGAGATGGACACCAGAATGCCGGCCGCGGCCATCGATGAAATGAGAGCCGAGGAGCCGAAGCTGAGGAATGGCAGAGGAATGCCAGTCAGGACGATCGTGCGCATGACGCCGGCAACGTTGAAGAATGCCTGGAGCGCAAACCAGGCAACGATGCCAAAGGCCAGCAGGGTGCCGAAGCGATCCTCCGCTCGCATGCCCGCGCGGATGCCGCGATAGATCAGCACCGCAAAGATTGTCAGCACGATCATCGCACCGAGCATGCCGGTCTCTTCGCCGATGATCGCGAAGACGCCGTCGGTATGAGCCGAGGGAACGTAGAAGAACTTCTGCCGCGACGCGCCGAGTCCAACGCCGGTCAGGCCGCCGGAGCCCAGGGTCGAGACGAGATTGATGATCTGGAAGCCGGCCTCCTGCGCGACGTCCTCGGCGTTGAAGAAGGTGCGGATGCGTTCCATGCCGTAGCCAGCGCCTGCGACGATAGCGAACAGCACCGCCGAGCCGCCGACCAGGAGCATCACCATGTGTCGGAGCGCTGCGCCGGCGAGGAAGAACATGACCACGCCCGTGCAGGCGATGGCGGCGAAGGTGCCCAGGTCGGGCTCAAGCATGAGCAGTCCGCCGATGACTCCGATGATCATGCAGAACGGCGCGAGTCCGAGTGGGATGCGCTTGATCTCGTCGCCCTTGGCAGCGAGCCAGGCCGCGACGTAGATGCAGATTGCCAGCTTGGCGAACTCGGACGGCTGCAGTGCTGGCAGCGAGCCAAACTGAATCCAGCGTGTCGCGCCGTTTTCCTCGTGGCCGATGCCGGGCACGAGCACAGCAGCGAGCAACAGCAGCGACACCCAGATGATCGGCGACGAGAGTCGTTGCCAGATGCGGTAGTCGATCCGAGCGAGCAGTACGAAGGCCAACAGTCCGATGCCTGTGCCGATCAGTTGTCGGAGGGCGAAGTAGCGGGTGTTGCCGTGCAGTTCCTGCGAAATCGCGAATGAGCTGGAGAAGACAAAGATCAGACCGATGAAGACCAACGCCATGACCGAGACGATCAGCACCCAGTCGGGCGGTGATGCGGGACGGCGCAGCCGGCGGATGACGCGCCGGCCAACGGTGAATCGTTCGCCTTCGAACTGCTCTCGTGTAGAGCGAGGATTCGGGACGCGGACACGTCCGAGTACCCCACTACTCTCAGCGCCGGCCTCAGGCACGGCTGCTCGATTAACGGCCATCGAACGCGCTCCTGTCCTGCGCCCACTGGGCGACCAGGTCGCGGAAGTGCTGTCCGCGGGCCTCGAAGTTTGGATAGCCGTCGAACGACGTGCCAGCGGGCGACATCAACACGGCTTGCCCCGATCTCGCCGTTCGAGCCGCGCAGGCGAAGGCCGACTCGAATGTGCCGGCGTCAACTGCGTTGATGCCTCGTCGCGACAGCCACGCTGTCCACTTGGATGCGGCATCGCCGAACAGCACGACCTGTGAGACGTGACGCTCCAGCTCAGCCCTGAGGGGATCAAGGGGCAGATTCTTGTCGCGACCACCGAGCATGAGCACGATCTCCCCCGTTGTCGCACGGAGACCTGCCAGCGTGCGCTCGGGCGTGGTGGCGATCGAGTCGTTGATGAATCGGACTCCCTCGACTTCCGCGACTAACTCGAGGCGGTGCGGGACTCCCTTGAAGGAACGCAAGACTTGCGCGGCGACGTCGCGTGGGACACGGTCGGCGACGATCGCCAGTGCGGCGAGCGCGTTGAGCAGGTTGTGCTCGCCGGGAATCAGCAACTCATCAACGGCCATCACGCGATGCTCGTTCTGCAGGATGTCACGGCCATCGCTCCAGACGGCGCAGTACCAGGGCAGGGACGGTCGTCGGAGGCCGAACCAACACTGGCTGGCCTCTGTGAGGTTGGCTGCGCTGTACGCCAGTTCATCTTCGAAGGGCAGCACGACCGTATCGAGCGAGGACTGGTACCTGACGATCCGAAGTTTGAGCGCCTGGTAGTCCGCCCAACTGAATTGGTCGAGATGGTTGGGAGTGATGTTGGTAATCGCTGCCAGACGCGGACTGCGCGTCGTTCGCAGGAGCTGGGTATGCGAGATTTCGGCCACAACGGTGGTCTCGAGACCGATTACCGGCAGTTGACCGAGCAGTCCCTGTCCGATGTTGCCTCCGACAATGCAAGGCACGCCGGAAGACGACAGCATCTCGTAGACCAGCGTGGTCGTGGTTGTCTTACCGGCGCTGCCGGTGATGCCAATGACGGGTGCGGGACAGCGCTCGAGGAAGATCTGCAAGGGTCCGTAGACCGGTAGGCCCCTGCGGTTCGCTTCGACCAGCAGGGGGATGTTGTACGGAACTCCCTGGCTGGCGATGATGCCGTCGACTTCGCCAAGGAGAGCGAAGTCGTCCTGGGTTCGCTCGGCTCGCCTGGGATGCTGGTCGACCGTGATTACGCGTGCCCCGTCGCGCGTTGCGAAGCGCGCAGCATCACGGCCTTCAATGCCCATGCCGAGCACGGCGATGGTCTGGCCGCTAAAGCTGTCGGGCGCTTCGACGGGACGTGGGAGGGTCATTTGGGCACCTGCAATGCCAGGGCGATTCCGAGAATGCCTCCGGCGATTCCGATCAACCAGAACCGAGTCACGATCTGCGGCTCGGACCAGCCGCCCATCTCGAAGTGGTTGTGCAACGGCGCCATACGGAAAACGCGCCGACCCTCGCCGCTCCGCTGGCGCGTCCACTTGAACCAGCCAACCTGCACGATGTCGGAAGCGGCTTCGAGTACGAAGACGATGCCAATCACCGGCAGCAACAGCCAGTGCCCGGTCATTAGGGCGATGATGGCCAGCGTGCCGCCTAGCGCCATCGCGCCGGTGTCGCCCATGAATACCTTGGCCGGGTGCGCGTTGAACCAGAGGAATCCCAATAGCGCGCCAACGGTGGTGAAGCCGAATCGCACGAGGAAATCCTGTTCCTGTCCGACGGCGATGACGGCGAAGGATGCGATCGCAATCGCGCCCGTGCCTCCACAGAGTGTGTCGAGGCCATCGGAGATCGCGACCGAGATCACGGTGGCAAACACGGTGACAGCAGCGATTACGATGTAGATCGGACCGAGCGAATACTGTCCCGTCCAGGGCACGTTGAGCGACTCCACATCGAGCGCGAAGTAGAGCACCAGACCGACCGCGATTGAGAAGAGCGCCAGCAGACTGAACTTGAGCTTCCAGGTCAGCCCGGTCTGCGCTCGCCCAATCAGCGTGCCGAGGTCGTCGAAGTAACCCATCGCACCCAGGGCAATGACTCCGACCAATGGCAGAAGAATCGACCAGCGGTCGCCTTCGACGAGGTTGGCCACGATGGTCAATGCGACGATGGGAATCAGGAAGATCAGCCCGCCCATCGTCGGAGTGCCTGCCTTGACCTGATGTGAAGATGGGCCCTCGTCGGAGATCGATTTCCCGGCGCTGCGGCTCTCCAGCCAGCGAATGATGAACGGCCCAACCAGCAAGGCCAGGACGAAGGCGATACCGGCGGTGCCCAGGGAGAAGGTGGTCACTGTTGGGCCAGCCTCTCCACGACTCGTTCCAGGTGCATCGCGTGCGAGGCTTTGATCAGCAAGGTGTCTGTGGGTTCAAGCGAGTGCCGCAAAATGTCGGTCGCCTGCTCCGCCTCGGCGACCCAGCAGGCCTCTGAGAGGCCGGCGCGTCGAGCGGCCTCGACCATGTCTCTCGAACGCTCGCCGACACCGATCAGCCAGTCACATTTCTCGGCGGCGTATGCGCCGAGTTCCCGGTGCGCCCGGCGCTCTTGCGTGCCCAGTTCGTACATGTCGCCGAGCAGGGCGATGCGCCGCGGCTTGCTGGCAGACAGCAGATCGAGAGCCGCCTGCATCGAGAGTGGCGCAGCGTTGTAGGCGTCGTCGATAATCGGTGCGCCGTTCCAGGCGCTGCGTCGGGCCAGTCGGGAACCCGGATGAAGGCGGCCCAGGGACTCAGCGACCACTTCGAGCGAAAGTCCAGCGCGCAACCCAACAGCGGTAGCGGCGAGCGTGGTCATCGCCTGGTGCGCGCCGATCAGGGGCGTGCTGACCCTCGCCTGTATGTGGTCACGCGTGTCCTGGAGCAAGAACTCGAGGCCGTCGAACCCACGAGCCTGTACCTCAGACGCGCGCAGGTCGCAGTCTTGGTTGAATCCAAATGTGACGACATCGGCTTGGGTTCGGTGCGACATGCGCCGGACTCGCGGATCGTCTCCGTTGAGGATGACCAGGCCTTCCGGGAGAACGGACTCGGGCAGCAGCCCCTTGATCCGTTCGGTGTCGTCCAGCGTGCCGAACCGTTCGAGATGGGTTGGTCCCACGTTGGTGACGATGCCGATGTCGGCCCTGGCCGACGAGACCAGTAGTTCCATTTCTTGCTGGGAGTACGGTCCGATCTCAATGACGGCCCATTGATCCTCGGTCGCGATTCCGAGCAGAGCGATGGGCAGGCCAATGTCGCCGTTGAAGTTGCGCGGTGACTGATGCGTGGGGAAATGTTGCGACAGGAGCTGGTACGTGGACTCGCGGACCGTCGTCTTGCCGACGCTGCCGGTGATTCCGATCACCTGCGCCGAGCAGTGCATTCTCCAACGGCGGCCGGCCTCCTGCAGTGCAGTCAGCGGGTCGACGACGACGAACAACGATGAACCACGCAGTCCCGATGCTTTTGAAACGAGCGCGGCCGAGGCTCCGCGGCGCAGCGCATCTTCGACGTATTGGTGGCCGTCCTGCGTCTCACCGCGCAGCGCGACAAAGAGTGATCCGGGGCTGACCTCTCTGGAATCGACGACGATGTCGGAAAAGGGCGCCTTGCTGACCTGCGGCTCGTTCGTCAAGCGGTCTGCCAGTAGACGGGCGAGGTCGTTAGAGGAGATCACTCGGCGTCCTCCTCAGCTTCCTCATCGGCATCGTCCTGGAGGTACGTCACGGGTGAGGCGTCTTCGCCTTCGTCATCCACGTTGGCAGTTAGCTTGGCTTGATCTTCGTTGTCAGCCAGAGCTGCGTTGTCGCCGTCGAGGTCGGTCTGTGGCGCGGTGTTCCAGGCTTCGGTGTCGGCGATGTAGGCCGTTGGCGGCACACCGAGATAGGGCAAGGCCTGAGCCATCAACTCAGAGAAAATGGGCGCCGCGACGATTCCGCCGTAGATCTCGCCCTGCGGTCGGTCGATCCGGACGAGAACGACGACTCGCGGATCGTTGGCGGGTGCGAATCCGGCAAATGATGCCAGGGATTCGTTCTCCAGGTACTGACCATCCTCAACGACGTCCGAGGTGCCCGACTTGCCCGCGACAGGCCAGCCATCCACTCGCGCGGGGTGGAAGGCGACGCCGTCGACGACGGCCTGCATCATCCAGGTCATCGTGGCAGCCGTCTGGCGGCTGATGGCGCGTGGTCCGGTACGCGGCTCGATCAACTCGACGCCGTCATTGGTGATCACGGCGGTGACCAGGCGCGGCTGGACCGGGACGCCGCCTCGGGCGATCGTCGCGTATGCCTGCACGATCTGCAGCGGCGTCACGGCGATGCCCTGGCCGAATGAGTTTGTCGCCAGTTGCGCCGGAGACCAGGTGATGTTGGTCGAATCAGTCACGACGCCGCCGACTTCGCCGGGTAGCCCGGAATGGGTCGTCTCTCCGAAGCCAAACTTGTACAGGTATTCGTAGTAGGTGCGAGCGCCGAGCTGTTGCACGACCCAGACGGTTCCCGTGTTGAGCGACCGCTGCAACACCTGCGTCATGGTCTGTTCGCCGTGCCACGAGAGGTCGAAGTTTTGAATCGTGCGGTCGCCGACCACTACAGCGCCGGTATCGACAAACGTGGTATTGGGAGAGACGATGCCCGCATCGATGGCCGCGGCCATGGTGATGACTTTCATGGTCGAGCCGGGTTCATAGATATCTGAGGCAGCGCGCGAACGGAGCAGTGCCATCGACTCCGGCAAATCAAGGTCGATGGTTGACGGGTTGTAGGTCGGCAACGAGGCCAACGCGAGGATGTCGCCGTTACGCGGGTCCATCATGATGATGTGACCGCCGATAGCGTTCGACTCCTCGACAGCATTGAGCAACGTGGTTTCCGCGATCCATTGCAGGTTGCGGTCAATGGTCAGGACTACTGATGCGCCTTGCTCGTAGGGCAGTTCAGCGCGGGGGCCAAACGGAATTGCCTGGCCCAGCCCGTCCACTTCCTGGACGAGTAAGCCTGCTTCTCCGGCCAGTAAGCCATCCAGCTCATACTCGATTCCGGCCAGACCTTGCTCGTCACGTCCGACCAGACCGATCACGGGCGCGGCCATTGAGCCTTCGATGTAGCGACGCGACGAGGTCTTTCGAACCTGCACCCCGTGCAGGGCCTCGGCGTGGATTTGGGCGCCGAGGGCGTTTGACAGCCCATATGCGATCAGAGCGTCGTGGCCGCCCTCGGCGGCCGCTTGCGCGGCCAGCGATAGGACGACCGCCTCGGGTGCACGGAGTAACTCGGCCAGGCGTCGTGAAGCATCTGTCGGTTGGAACTGCGATCGGGCCCAGAGTCGGGTGTCGACGTGTACTTCCCAAGCGTCGATTGAAGTCGCCAGCGGAAAGCCGTTGCGGTCGAGGATGGCGCCGCGTGGCCCCTTCGTTTCGATCGCCCAGGTCCGGTCAGCGAAGGCCTCGTGATCCTCGTGCTCGATCACCTGGATCATCACGAGGCGGACTACGACGACGACTGCGAGTCCAACCAGCAGGGCAATGACCACGCGCATCCGCCACGTGGAAACAGACTCAAAGCCGCTGCCCGAGGACGGACTCGCCACTGCCCTGTCCTTTCTGCACCACCGCTTACTCGAAGATCAACACGTCGAAGATCGCGCCCCAGATGGACTGGTTGGCCGTAGCCGTGGGGTCGGCTTGGCTAGCGATGGCCGTGTCCGATGGCGGTAAGAATCGCGACGGCAACGTGCGAGCGGGAGGTGGTTGTTTGACTTCCAGCACGGAGGTCGGGCGGGCAGGAACCATGTTGAGTCGCTCCTCCGCCTGGTGTTTGACTCGTGCCAACGAGCCAAGTTGCCCGACATGCGCCGCGAGTGATCGGATTTCCGAGTTCAGGCGCTCGCGTTCCGCTTCCAGGATTCGTAGCTCGCTTCCGCTCTCGGTCACGCTGGACGTGCGGATGACCGGTAACGTTGCCGCGATGCAAAGTCCAAACACGGCCAACCAGGCCCAGGCGGGCATGCGGCCCGTATAGCGAGGCCGGCGCGGCAGGACGGGTCGGGGAAGCGCATGGTGAGAGTCACTCGCCGCCGAGGTGGGCAACGACGCATCGAGCGTCGTGCTGGGTTTCGCCGTTGTCATCGAAACGCCGTTCGGCGTCGAGAAGTTCCGCGCGACTCGGCGTTGCCAACGAGGCTGACGCCAGGTTGGCAGGTGACATGCTCGATGGAGCCAGTCAATGGCGACAACGTCGGAAACGTCGGAGCAATGGATTGGTTACGGAAAGTTCGGAGTGTTCGGCGTCGGTGTCGCCAATTGGACGTACAGTGGGAGGCAGACACCAGCCTCTGGTGTGAAAGCGCTCGGAAATCGTTGAGCGGATCGTGCGCGCAGACGGGGGGACGTGGTCCACGATCGTCATGGCCCAGGGCCACGCGCAACCGTGATCCAGTGGTTTGGCGGCGGGGCTTCTCCTTCACTGTAGTGGCTGTTAGGTAGTCCCCTGCGCACGATCCGCTCAACGATTTCCGAGCGTGCTCCCGACGCTCCAGTCGCTCCTGTTCTTCTCGTTCCGTACTTGCCTGGTTGCATACCTGGTAGTGCAGCCGTGGCATCAGATTGCCTCCGCTGCTCGAAGGCGCGCGCTGCGCGCCCGTGGATTTCGTTCGACCTCAACCGCCGTCGGCCGCAGTGCTCGTCGAGTCAAGGAGCGGAACGCCGGCGTGGCGCTCGACGACCCTTCCCACAGGAATGGCGACTTCGTCGGAGCAATGGAATGGTTACGGAGAGTCCGGAGTGTTCGCGGTCGGTGTCGCCAATCACAGGTAGAGTGCGATGCACGCACCAGCCTCTGGTGTGAAAGCGCTCGGAAATCGTTGAGCGGATCGTGCGCGCAAACGTTGGGGAGTGGTCCACGTTCGTCATGGCCCAGGGCCACGAGCAACCGTGATCCGGTGGTTTGGCGGCAGGGCGGCTCCTTCTCTGTAGTGACTGTGTGGTAATCCCCTGCACACGATCCGCTCAACGATTTCCGAGCGTGCTCCCGACGCTCCAGTAACTCCTGTTCTCCTCGTTCCGTACTTGCCTGGTGACTCGCCTGGTATTGCAGCCGTGGCATCAGATTGCCTCCGCTGCTCGAAGGCGCGCGCTGCGCGCCCGTGGATTTCGTTCGACTTCAGCCGTTGTTGGCCGTAGCACTCGTCTGGTCAAGGTGCGGAACGCCGGTGTAGCGCTCGACGACTGTTCCCGCAGGAAGCGCTTGACAATGCGGTCTTCGAGCGAGTGGAATGCGATCACGACCAGCCGCCCACCCAGACGCATTACGCCTCGCACCTGCGACAGGAACGTCGCCAGGCGTTCGAGTTCGCGGTTGACCTCAAGGCGGATTGCCTGGAAGACGCGTGTCGCGGGATGAACCCTGGCGCCCGGCCGGATGCCGACGGCATCGACTACGGCCTGAGCCAGTTCGGTAGTCGTCGCGATCGGGCGACGCGCCACAATCGTTCGCGCGATGCGGCGAGAGCGACGCTCTTCGCCGTATTCGTAGATCAGGTTGGCCAGGTCATCGGATGACCATTCGTTGACGATCTCGTCGGCAGTCGCACGGTCAGATGTGTGGTCAGATGTGTCGAACGCACCGGCAATCTCGGACGGGCCCAACTGCATATCCAGCGGACCCTTAGCCTGGAACGAGAATCCGCGTTCCGGCGTATCAAGTTGTAGTGAAGAGACGCCGAGGTCGCAGAGCACGCCATCCAATGGCGTAATCGAAGCATCGGTCGCGGCGGTCGCGGCGTCATCCATCCAACACTGCTGGAGGCTGACGCGATCGCCGAACGGAGCCAGACGCTTCGAAGCTGCGGCAATCGCGTTTGGGTCAGCGTCGCAGCCAAGCAATCGGCCATCAGCGCCTGTTGCGCTGAGCACTGCCTCGGCGTGGCCGCCCAGCCCAACCGTCGCGTCGAGGTATCGACCGCCCGACTTGACGTCGAGCGTGGTCAAGACTTCGTCCACCATGACCGAGATGTGCTGAGGCTGAGAAGTCATGACGACTCCTCTGAACTGTTCGGAGCTGCGTCCGGAGCTGCGGCGGCCTCGGCGAGCTGCTGGAGCAGTTCGGCGTAGCCCTCGTCGATCTCTGTCTGCTCGCTGTGCCAAGCCTCGGAATTCCAGATTTCCAGGTAGTCGCCCATACCGATGATCACGGTGTCGCCGTTGAGATTGCGTTCCTGGCGCATCTGCGGCGGAATCAGGATCCGTCCCTGACGGTCGGTTTCCACGCGTCGCACTCGTCCGAAGAAGCTGCGCGCCAGACGTCTGGCCGAGGCACTCAGCTTGTCGTCCACGGTCCGCACTTGCTTCTCTGCGGCGTAGGCCTCGGGGGTGTAGAGCTCGATCTGCCCATCCGGTCCCGGCAACAGGAATCCACCGTGCTCGAACAGACCCCGATATGGGGACGGAATCGCCAGACGACCTCTGTCGTCCAGCCGATGTTCGTACTCCCCTGTGAAGTCGATCGTCGTCACGATTGAAGCCCTGTGTGCCCTTTCCGCTCACGTTATGCTGAGATTCCCATCTGTCCCCATCTGTCTGCCGATAACGCACTATAAGCACATAACGGTGGGAATCACAAGGCGAACTTCAGGGAGAGCACTCCCATTTCTCGAATAGGTCCGAAAATGGCCTACAAACATGGCGGAGCAGGGCCTCAAGAGGCGTCAAAAGTGGTGGATAAGGTGGATAACTTGGACTGATAAACTCAGAATAACTGGATAGAACAGCCGACATGTCCCAAACCAGTCCACAGAATTTCAAGGCTGCCGTCCTCACCCTCTCCGATCAGGGCGCTGCCGGCCGACGGGAAGACACTTCAGGACCCGCCATCAGAGAGCGACTTGGGGAAATGGGCATCACGGTGAGTGACCATGCCATCCAGCCTGACGACCCGGACACAACCGTGGAGCGGCTTCGTCAATGGGTCGCCGATGGCATCAACCTGATCGTGACCACGGGAGGCACCGGCTTCGGCCCGCGCGACAACACGCCAGAGGCGACGCGTCGAGTGATCGAGCGGGACGCGCCCGGCCTGGCCGAACTGATGCGGGCCGAGGGTCTACGCAAGACACCGATGGCCGCGTTGTCGCGTGGCCTCTGTGGCATCGCGGGTCGAACGTTGATTGTCAATCTGCCCGGCTCCGAGCGAGCAGTTCGAGAGAATCTGGACGCGCTAGCGCCGGTCCTGCCTCACGCGCTGCAACTCATCGGTGGCGACACCGAGCACTGACAGGCAGGATTCGTCATTGCCGCGCTCCGGCGCAGCCTGCCCCGCACTTGATGCGGGGGCAATCTTGTGGTGCTTCTTCTAGACGCAAATGCGCCGACCAGCGAGATGCCCCGTTCGAGCGTGTGTCTCAAGAGCCCCATTGGGTGGTTGAATCCCAGACCTCGTCTCGCGTGAAGGAGAATGATGCATCACTCAGTTTCCCGTCCCCGCCCCCGAGCGGGGACCCGCTCTGGCATGGCCCAGGCTGCTCGGATCGCTCTCGGTTGACCAGTTACCAGCGACAAACATGGCGGCCGGTAAGAAGCCAGGGAAGGAGCAGGCCCCCGCTCGGAGGCGGGGGCGGTTGAGGGGTTATGCAAGGGTCTCCGAGAAGAGGGGACTGGAAACATCGACTTCTGAGACATCCTGTTGAGCCGTGGGGCGGCACCGCGGCACCGTGGCAAGCGCGGATATGACCCTGGTCGGCGGGAGGTGTGACGGAGATTGCCGCCTGAAGGTCGGTGCGATCTGCTGGTCTGACATTGTTGGAACAACGTTGCAACGGATCACATGCCTACACTGGCGACAATGGCTAAACGCAATCTCTCGCGCACAATCTCGCTGGCTCGACAACGTCTGGACGCCGAACAAGGCGCCGTCGTCAAGGACTGGGGAGGCAGGCTGCCTCTCGCCCTGGTCTATCCCAACTCCTACTACCTGGGCATGTCGAATCTGGGGTTGCAGACCCTGTATGGCCTGCTCAACCATCGCAGCGACATTGTCTGCGAACGCGCCTTCTACGATCCGCCGCACAAATCCGAACGCGGCGACGATCCCTCGCTGGGTCCAGTGACGATTGAGTCGCAGCGTCCGCTGGCCGACTTTCCCGTGGTTGCCTACACGCTGACCTATGAGATCGACTACTACCACGTCGTGAGATCGCTGCAGGCGGCGCAGATTGAGCCGCTCAGCATCAACCGAGACGACGGCGATCCGTTGATCATTGCCGGCGGCGCTGCCGTCATCACCAATCCGTTGCCGCTAGCCGACTGCTTCGACGCCTTCGTGATTGGCGAAGCAGAGCCGATTCTCGAAGAGCTGATCGACACGCTGCAGGAATACGCATACAGTCCGCGCGCCGATCAGCTCGAGGCGCTGGCCAGCATTCCCGGCGTGTTTGTGCCGGCCCTGGGGTCGGGCGACGGTGTCGAGCGACAATGGGTGCGCGACATCTCAACGACCGAGGCGATGTCGTTGGTGCTCACCGACGAGACCGAGTTCAACCAGATGACCTTGATCGAAGCCGCGCGCGGTTGCGGACGTGGTTGCCGATTCTGCATCGCCGGTTATGTCTTCCGACCGCCTCGATACCGACCGCTGGAATCACTGCTGAACCAGGTGCAGGAAGGCCTGAAGCGCACCGATCGGGTTGGATTGCTAGGCGCAGCCGTCGCCGACCATCCGCAATTGGCCGAGCTCGCCGTCCAGGCCGATAAGCTCGGCGGTCGTGTGTCAGTGTCGTCGCTGCGCGTAGACAATCTCGCGCCCGAGCTGCTGGACGTGCTCTCGCGTGGCGGTACGCGGACCGTCACGCTCGCGCCCGAGGCAGGTTCGGAGCGGATGCGCCAGCGGATCAACAAGGCCGTCTCGGAAGACCAGATCATCGAGGCGGCCGACAAAGTCGGTGCTGCGGCGATGAATCGGCTCAAACTCTACTTCATGATCGGCCTGCCCGACGAAGAGGACGAAGACGTGGAGGCGATGGCCAATCTCGGACTTGCCGTCAAGGAACGGCTCGACGCCCACGGTCACGGAACCGAATTGGTGATGTCGGTCGGTCCGCTCGTTCCCAAGCCGGCGACCGCCTACCAGG
Source organism: Dehalococcoidia bacterium (assembly GCA_964291515.2). Taxonomy (GTDB): domain Bacteria; phylum Chloroflexota; class Dehalococcoidia; order Bin125; family Bin125; genus Bin125. Next base: position 750,320 of record OZ219805.1, on the reverse strand, counting down.
AACTGGTGCAATCCGAGGCCGGTCTGGTCAAGCATCGTCAACAGATTCTGCAAACCGCCTTCCGCAAGACCGGAATCCGTCTGCGCGGCGATAGTCCCACCTGGGCACGGATCGACGATATCTGCTCGCGCTCCGACCAACGCCTGGCGCACGCCATCCTTGAGATGGAAGCGCCGTCGGCCCGCGAGTGGATGCGCGCCGCCGGAGATTGGAATCTCGACGGACCGCTGCCCTGGGGCGGCGGTCCAGGTCCGTGGTCGGCTGTGGAAACAGGCATTACGGCTCGGTTCTTCGAGCGCGAGCTGTCCAAGCACCTGCGCGAGAAAGCGACCATCGCCTGTCCACCGCCCGAGATTGGCTGCAACATGTGCGGCGTCTGCGGCGGCAACGAGATTCCCTCGTACTCTCCCACCATCGTGCCCATGGAATCCGTCACTGCGGAAGCGGTCGTTGGAGTCTGAGGTGTCGATCGCGGACAATCTGCGTCGGGTTAATGAGCAGATTGACAACGCCTGCGCACGAGCCGGCCGCGACCCATCCGATGTGCAACTGGTCGCCGTCTCAAAGACGTTTCCAGTCGAAGCCATCGCCGAAGCCACCGCGGCCGGACAGCTCCACTTCGGCGAGAATCGAGTGCAGGAAGGTCTGGCCAAGCTCGACCAACTATCCAGACTTGGCGTCGAGGCTGAGATCCACCTGATCGGTCACTTACAGCGCAACAAGGCGCGATTTGCCGGTCGCTTTGCGACGGTGCAGTCGGTCGACAGTGTGCGTCTGGCGCAGGCAATTTCGAGTCGGCTTGAGAGTGACTTAACAGTGATGTTGGAAGTGAATGTGGCGGATGAGCCGTCAAAACATGGGTTCAAGCTCGAAGAAGTGAGGGATGCACTGGCAAGCATCCAACTACTCTCAAATTTGAGAGTAGTTGGATTGATGACCGTGGCGCCCGAGGTCTCGGATGCAGAAGACGTGCGTCCCGTCTTTCGCGAACTGCGAGCGCTCGCCGAAGAGTTGACGCTTGCTGAACTCAGCATGGGGATGTCCAACGATTACGCTGTAGCCATCGAGGAAGGTTCCACGATGGTCCGAATTGGACGCGCGATCTTCGGTCAGCGAGAGACTCATGCCGGAGGTCCGGCGTGACCAGGATTGCCGTCATCGGCGGCGGGACCATGGGCGCGACGTTTGTTCGCGCTGTGACCGGTGCCGGTGTCGTCTCGATGAGCGACCTGACTGTCTGTGAAGTCCTGCCCGATCGACGGGGATGGCTGGAAGGCGAATTCAGCGGCATCTCGGTGACCGGCGATCAGGCCGAGGCAGTCGACGGTAGTGAGGTGATCTATCTCTCAGTCAAACCACAGGATCTTCGCTCGCTGAACAGCACAGGAGGCACGGATGCCAAGCTGCTGATCTCGATCCTGGCCGGCTCCACGATTGCCGACGTGCAGGCGTCAACCGGCACCGACCGCGTGGTTCGGGCAATGCCCAATACTCCCGCCCAGGTTGGCAAAGGATTCACCGCCTGGACGGCCACCGAAGCTGTGACAGAGGACGAGCGGGCGTTGGTCAGCCAACTGCTCGACACGATGGGTGAGCAACTCTATGTCGCGGACGAGTCCGCGATTGACAAGATCACGGCTGTGTCGGGCAGCGGTCCGGCGTATGTGTTTTTGGTCATCGAAGCGATGATCAATGCCGCCGTGACCATCGGGCTGCGACCAGATGACGCGCGCCGGATGGTGTTGCAGACGGTGACCGGTTCCAGCGAGTTTGCCTCCCGGTCGGGGCAGCATCCGGCGGTGTTGAAGGATATGGTGACTTCTCCCGGCGGCACGACCGCGGCCGGGCTCCGAGTGCTGGAACAACAGGGAGTGCGCGCAGCTTTCATCGACGCCGTGGCTGCGGCACATCAACGAGCGGAAGAGCTGGGACGGCAATGAGCGAAGTCCTGAGCATTTTGGGTATCACGATCCAGATCTACTCCTTTGTCCTGCTCGCGCGGGTGTTGATGAGCTGGGTGCCAATGTTCACCAACCGCCCGCTCGATCCGTCCAACCCGTTCGTCAAATTCCTACTCGACGTCACGGAGCCGGTACTGGCACCGCTGCGCCGCTACCTCGTCATCGGAATGATGGACCTCTCGCCTCTGGTCGCGCTGATCGGCCTGCAAATCATCGGTAACGCGCTACTCAGCAGCGCCTGATCTTCAGTGCTCCCTTTCATAGAACGTTTGCTTGACATTAGACAGAGTGTTGCCTAGCCTGCGCAGCACAGGCGTTCGCACGATCGCCACTCGTCGACCGGACTCAGCTACGAGGAGGAGCGCATATTATGACACCTAGCAAGACCGATAACAGCGTCGAGCCCATCGCTCTGGCGACAGATGCACAAGAGCCACTGCCCATGACCACCACCAACAGCAAGTCCAATAGCAAGTCCAACAACAAGTCGGACGAAGCGGCAAACGAACCTCCGCCCGCGGTTGAAGAGCTGCTCGGCGATATGGAACGACGCTTCGGTGAGGGCGCACTGATGCGTCTCGGCGACACCGGCTCACGTCTCATCGTCGACGGCATACCAACCGGGGCGTTGTCGCTTGATGTCGCGCTTGGCATCGGCGGACTACCTCGTGGTCGCATCGTTGAGGTCTACGGACCGGAATCGGCCGGAAAATCAACCGTCGCCCAGCATGTCATCGCTGAGGCGCAACGCCTGGGCGGTCAAGCTGCCTACGTAGACGTCGAGCATGCGCTGGATCCTGAATTCGCCGGACGGCTGGGAATCGATGTCTCGCAATTGCTCATTGCCCAACCAGACACGGGTGAACAGGCGCTGGAGATTGCTGAAGCGCTAGTTCGCAGTAATGCCATCGATGTCGTCGTCGTCGACTCGGTCGCGGCACTGGTGCCGCGAGCTGAGATCGAAGGGGAAATGGGCGATGTCCAGGTCGGTCTGCAAGCGCGTCTGATGTCCCAGGCTCTGCGCAAACTCACCGGCGTGGTGGCACGTTCCAAAACGGTCTTGATCTTCATTAACCAGTTGAGGGAGAAGGTCGGCATCGTCTTCGGCAATCCCGAGACCACACCAGGAGGCCGCGCCCTCAAGTTCTACTCCTCCGTCCGAATCGAATTGCGTCGCGCCGAAACCTTGAAGGATGGACAGCTCGTGATCGGCTCGCGGGTCAAGGCGAAAGTCGTCAAGAACAAGGTGGCGCCGCCGTTCCGTACGGCCGAATTCGATCTCATGTTCACGGCCAACGAATACGGCATCTCCAAGACCGGCTGCCTGATCGACCTTGGCACTGAACCGACGCCGGGTTCTGAGGCCGGCACAGCGTCGGTCATCAAGAAGCAGGGCACCTTCTACTCCTATGGCGACACACGACTCGGCCAGGGTCGCGAACGGACCAAGGCCTTCCTGCGCGAACACACTGACATGGCAGAGGAGATCGAAGCGCGCATCCGCGAAGAACGCGGGCTGCCCAACGCCAAGTCGCTGATGGCCGAAGAAGGCGCTCCCAAGGCGACACCAATCGCCAAACCCCCGCCCAAGAAGAAGGGCCGCGCCCGAGCTAGATAACGAGCCCATTGAGCAGCCATACGCGACTCAACGCGGAGCGAACCATGACTGCCGTCGTCTCTATCCGGCCCACCGGCGCACTGTCAACGGTCGAATTTGACGACGGCAGTTCCATTCGCTGCACCCGCGAGTTCGCTCAGCGTTCGAGGATTCAGCGTGGCCAGCAGATCGATCCAGTCTTCATCGATCGGCTGCGCGAGTCAGCCTCACACGATCTCGCATTCCACGAAGCCCAACGACTGGCTGCCAGACAGCGCTACAGCCGGCAGGAGATCGCCGTCAAACTGCAGATGGCCGGCATCGCGAAACAGGACGTGAGCGCTGCACTGGACACGCTCGAAGCACAGGGAGACCTCAGCGACTACGCCGTCGCGCTGGAGAACGCCCGTCGCAGTCTGCGTCTGACGCTGGAACGCGACCCTGACCTGACCTGGGCCAGATATCGGCGCTTGCACACCAGACGTCTCTCGCTGCGTGGATTCGGTATGGCAGATACCGAGGCATCGTTACGACAGGCGTGGTCCGAGCTCGAGTAATCGCCACTAGCGCCGCATCGTCAACGGGCCTATTCTGGGTACTACTGACCACCTGTCGGCGACCTGCCCATCTTGGAACCGGGCAGCCTCAACCGGTACGACAGGCCCGGCAGAGCGAGATTCAACGTGACAACAGGCAACGCAACGGCAATGCCAACCCAATTGAGCAGAGGACACCATGTGGGGAGCCATTATGCGGCTCCTGCGCGGCGTGCCAGATCCACGGATCGAGGCCACGCTCGAAGCCGAACGCATCATCCAACAGGCCCGGGAACAGGCCGATCGGGAGGCGCGTGAGCGGTTAGAAAACGCGCGGGAGCAAGCGCAAGCCGAACGAGACCAGACCCTCGCGGATGTTCGCGGGGCGCGTGACGACCTACAGCGAGCCGTGGATCGCCTTGACCGGCGCGAAGCTTCGTTGGATGACCGGGTCAAATCACTCGACGACCGCGATTCTAAGCTGAATCGCGACAGCCAGCGACTCCAGCGTCGGGGCGCCGAGCTCGACGAGCGCGAAGCCGAGCACGACCAGCGGCTGGAAGACATTTCCAACCTCACCCGTGACGAAGCGCGCACCGTGCTGTTCGAGCGAGTCGAGCAGGAGGTGTCCGATGAAGCCGGCCGTCTCGTGCGTGAGGCAGAACAGAAGGCCAAGGATGAGGCGGAAACCCGCGCACGCAAGATTATCGCCACGGCAATTCAGCGTGTCGCCTCAGAGGTGACGACCGAATCAACCGTCTCGGTGGTGCAAATCCCCTCCGACGAGATGAAAGGACGCATCATCGGCCGCGAGGGCCGTAACATTCGCGCGCTCGAATCTGCGCTCGGCTGCGATCTGATCATCGACGACACACCTGATGTCGTGACCGTGTCCGGCTTCGATCCGGTGCGTCGCGAGGTCGGTCGGTTGTCACTTAGCCGGCTCGTCGCTGACGGGCGCATCCATCCAACCCGTATCGAAGAAACCGTCGCCAAGGCGCAGCGCGATGTCGACCGCATCATTCGCGAGTCGGGCGACGAAGCGGCGATCGAGGCGCACTGTAGTGGGCTGCCGCGCGAAATGCTCGATATCTTCGGCCGGCTGCGGTTCCGCACCAGCTACGGACAGAACCAGCTCCGACACGCGGTCGAAACCGCACACATCGGAGCGATGATCGCGCAGGAGATCCACGCGGACGTCGAAGTCACGCGACGAGGATCGTTGCTGCATGACGTGGGCAAGGCGATCGACCATGAGGTCGAAGGCACGCACGCCATCATCGGCGGCGACCTGGCTCGCAGGTTCAAGATGTCTGAGAACATCGCGCACTGCATCGAAGCTCACCACGACGAAGTAGAGATTCGCTCAGTCGAGGCAATCATCGTGCAGATGGCCGACGCCATTTCGGGCGGTCGCCCAGGCGCGCGACGAGAATCTGTCGAGCGCTACATCGAACGACTACGCGCGCTCGAGGACATTGCGACGTCCTTTGAAGGCGTCGGACAGGCATACGCCATCCAGGCCGGCCGCGAGGTTCGCGTCGTCGTTGACCCGCGCGAGATTGACGATCTCGGCGCGATGCGACTGGCGCGGGACATCTCGAAGCAGATCGAGGAATCGCTGCAATACCCCGGCCAAATTCGGGTCACGGTCCTGCGAGAAACCCGCGCCGCCGAGTACGCCCGCTAGCTGGGCTAGCCGGAAGGCGCAAGCTAGCTGGAAAGCTCCAGCTGGCTGGAAAGCTCAGGGCGGCCTGTGGCGCGGCTCGACCTGCATACGCACAGCACTCACTCCGACGGTGTGAAGCCGCCAGAGTGGGTCGTGCAGCAAGCTGCCGAGTGCGGCGCTGAACTATTGGCGCTCACCGATCATGACACCCTCCTGGGGGTCGAAGCTGCACAGGCTGAAGGCCGGCGACGAGGCGTCGAAGTGATTGCCGGAGTCGAAATCGGCGTCAATGACCCGGTACTCGGCGAGCTGCACGTGCTCGGCTATTTTCCAGCGATTGCCCCACTTGCCGACCTCGACCGCCAACTCGCCGAATACCGCAATGAACGCCAGTCTCGAGCGCGGCGAACCGTCGAGCGTTTGAGCGAACTTGGACTCGAGATTGACTACGAGCAGGTCGCCGCGATCGCCGACGGAGCATCGATTGGCCGTCCCCATGTAGCGCGAGCGCTCGTCGAGGCCGGGCATGTCGAGTCTGTTCCGGATGCATTCAATCGATTGCTACGCAACGACGGCCCGGCATACATTCCTCGAACCCTGCTGAGTTTGACCGACTCGTTGGCAATGATCCACGCAGCCGGCGGATTCGCCTCACTGGCCCATCCCACCCGCTATGACGAGCCAACGAGCGCGACCATCGCCTTCGCAGACGCAGGCGGCGACGGTCTCGAAATCTACTACCGAAACGACGGACCTGACGAGATTGCGAACGGCCAGCAGCTCGCCAGAAGGCTTGGCCTCACGCCGACCATTGGCTCCGATTATCACGGACTGCATCCCGACGAGATTCGTCCGGCGAACGTGCCAATGCCCGACCATGCCGCCGACGAGATCATCAACATCCTGAAGGACCTGTGACTATGGCCAACTACGAACTGCCGCTGGATGTACGAGACATTCGACGGATCATCCCGCATCGATACCCAATCCTGTTGGTCGACCGGATTGTCGAACTGGAGCCGGGCAAACGCGCGGTCGGTCTCAAGAACGTGACGACCAACGAGTGGTTCTTTGAGGGTCACTTCCCCGACCATCCGATCATGCCTGGCGTGTTGATCATCGAAGCGCTCGCCCAGACCGGCGCGGTCGCGGCTCTGTCGGCTGACGAATTCAAGGGCAAGCTGGGTCTCTTCGCCGGAATCGACGGCGTCCGGTTCCGGCGTCAGGTAGTGCCCGGAGATCAACTGCGACTCGAAGTGGAAATGGATCGTCTGCGCCGAGGCATCGGCCGAGCCAGCGCCAAAGCGACGGTTGAGGGGGAGACCGCTGCGGAAGGTCGCTTGACGTTCGCCCTGGTGGATCCGCCCGCGCAGTCATAGTCTTGCCAGGACAGAACCAATCCTCCCAATCCTGGCTTCACGCGAGGCAATGCGCATCACCAGCGGGAACTCCCTGTCCCCGCTGCACGCGAGGCAATGCGCATTACCAGCGGGAACTCCCAGTCCCCGCTTCACGCGGGGACCTGCTCCTTCCCTGCAAGTGCCTTGAACACCCGCTTGCCCCACCACCCGAGCGGGGCCCCGCGTGCAGCAGGGACTGGACATTGCCGGCTGACGAGTTGCGGGCTAAAACGAAATGGCCGCCCACAGCCCGAGCACCAGGGCGACGCTGGCGACGGTCGTGATTGCGACCCAGCGCAGATCTCCGCTGACGTAATGGAAATCGTGCATCGCGGCGGCGGCGCGCGCGCGGCGGTCTCGGCGCTCGTGTGCGCCGGCCGCGCCTCCGCGCGGGCCGCCCGCCGTACCGGCCGTACTGGCGCCGACACGTGACCGCTGCTGAATGTTTCCGCTCAGCGAGGCCCCGACCGGAGCGTTTGCCGCCCCGGCCTGCGCGGTCGGCAGTGTGTCTTCTCGGCCTCTGCGACCTCGGCGGCCCTGCGGCCGGCCCGCCTGTTGCGCCCGATTCGAGCCGCCCCGTCCCCGTCGTGATCCGCGTGCCATATGAAACCTCCGACGCTCTACCTACACCTTATGCGCTGTTGCCGAATCCAGCTAGTCGGCCTAAACTAGCCATACGGCCCCGTGGTGTAGCGGCCTAACACGCCACCCTGTCAAGGTGGAGACCGGCGGTTCGAATCCGCTCGGGGTCGCCACTCAACTCACTCCCTCTCGTCTACCAGACAATCGCCCAGCGACGAGTCTCCTCGCCTCCGGCCGCTTGGACTGGGTTTGCTACTCCAACGGTTCGCAAATCCAGTACAAGGCTCGGTGCGTGAACTCCCACCGATCCTCGCCTCTGGTACCGCCAGACAGAGCGTGCATCACGGAAACTGAGGCGTGCACCCGATTTCCGCCTACCAGGGTGACGAGGCTGTCCTCATTGCGGTCTTCTGCATAGGCGATAAACACCACGCTTGACCCGCCCAAGTGATAGTCGTCGACCTGGTCGAAACTGTGTTCAACCTCTTCGAACAGTTCGAGGGCTCGTTGGGACGGTAGGCCGTTCTCGTGCTCCGAGACGAGCTTGCTGCTGTAGCCGCTTTCATCATGCGTTGATGTTTCTATCTCCCCGCGAACCTCGCGGCCGTGGATCGCCTTCAACTCCGCATAGAGTTGTGTATCGATCTCGTTGAGTGACATGTTTGCAATCGCGAGCGCCGGTCGTTCTCCCGATCGCGTCAGCCAAACCGCCGCGGCCGCGGCAACGACAATCACCAAGATCCCAATGCGAAGCCACCTGGCTCCTGTCAGTCGATTGAGTCTCGAAGTAGACATGGTTCTGTTCCTTCCTTAGGTACCTGAGGTTGGGCCTGCCGGCTACGGGTACATCGCGTCGGCATCATCGCGATCATGCCGTTCGGTGCTCGGCGCCCAGGATTCGTTGCCATCCGTGAACCTCGAGCACGTCGTCCATCGACGTTCATTCGAGGACTGACAGGTCGAGGTGGCGGGTATCTCCGCCGTGTAGACGGGATCGTGAGTCAAGCCTCCCGAGTGCCCAAGCTCGTGAGTCATGACGCCTTATGAGCCCCAACACCAGCAGGAGCGCCGCAACTCGAATGCTGCGGCCAAGCCAGCGAACCTCGGCGAGTACACGGACTCGCCAGTGGTTGTTCACTCTATAGAGATTGCAGAACGACTGGGCAGCCAATACCCAGCAGCGAATACTTCCTTACCACGTGTCGATGTACGGACGCTTCTTGCCGGTGCGCTCCGGCGTTGGAGGGAGGCGCTTGAGACCGTTTGCTATCCACTCGCGCGTCTCCGCAGGATCGATCACATCATCGAGACCACCACCGGCGGCTGAGTTTACTGCTTTGGCGTTGTCGTACGCTCGCGCCACCATGTTCTCGTACGTTTCGATTCGTTCCTCCGGATCTTCGATCGCGATTAACTCTTTCCGGTAACCCAACTTCACCGATCCTTCAATGTTCATACCGGCGAACTCGGCTGTCGGCCAGGCGACCGTGAAGAATCCCACCAACGCGCTTGCGCCACACATCGCCTGCACGCCTAACCCATACGCTTTGCGTACGACCACGCCAAACAGCGGCACACTTAAGTTGGCGCCAGTGTTAAACATCCGCGCGCAATGACGCACCAGCGCCGTCGCTTCAACGTCCGGTCCGACCATCATGCCAGGACAATCCATCAGACTGAGCACGGGGATATCGAACGCGTCGCACAGTTGTAAGAACCGCGCGCCCTTGTCCGATCCGTCGGAGTCGATCGCGCCGGCCAGGTGGTGAGGATTGTTGGCGATCACTCCGATGGGCTGACCCTCTACGCGTATGAACGCGGTGATGATACCGATGCCAAACTTCTCACGAATCTCCAGCACCGATCCCTCATCGGCGATCGTGTCGATAATCTCGCGCATGTCATAGAGACGTAGCCGATTCTCCGGCACAATGTGGCGCAGGCGGCGCTGATCGGGCGCCGTCCATTCCTTGATCGGCCCCTGGAAGTAGCTCAGATACTTCTTGGCGATGTCGGTCGCCTCTTCTTCGTCCTTGCAGAGGATGTCGACCACGCCGTTGGGGACCTGGAACGACATCGGCCCAACTTCTTCCGGCGTGTAGATGCCCAGTCCGCCGCCCTCGATCATCGCTGGGCCGCCCATCGCCACCGTCGATCCTTCGGTAGCAATAATGACGTCGCAACAGGCCAAGAGCGCGGTATTGCCGGCGAAACAGCGACCGTTGGTCACACCGACCAGCGGTACCTGCCCCGAAAGCTTCGAGAATTGCGTGAAGGTATAAGTGTCGAACGCCACGCCGGGACCGGTGCGGTCGTCGCCGGGACGACCTCCGCCGCCTTCGGTGTAGAAGACGATGGGGAAGTCGAAGCGGCGCGCCATCTCAAACATGCGGTCCTGTTTGTAGTGATTGCGTCCGCCCTGCGTGCCAGCGAGCACCGTGTAGTCGTAATGCACGACAATCGCGCGAGCGTCGCGCTCGTCATCGAACAGGTCGCCATTGATCGTCGCAGTGCCGGCCAACAGACCATCCGAGGGTGTGTTCTCGCGAAGCTGCTCGTCGGTGTTGCGCTGATGTTGCCTTGCGACGATCAGCGGCCAATACTCCTGGAACGACCCCGGATCGACGAGCTGTTCAATGTTCTCGCGCGGCATTCTGTAGCCGCGTCCGCGACGCTTGGACACAGCGATGGGCCGGTTTTCGTCCAGCGTGTAAGCGTGTCGGTCGTAGTTTTCCTGCAGGTCGGGGCGGATGAAGTCGGGATCGATCAGATCGTCATCGCCGATCGCCTCGACCGAGACTTCCGCCTCGAGGATGAAGACGAGCGGAAATCCCTCGCGGATCACGTCGCCGACAGAGCAGCCCAACGCCTTGACGATCCCGTCGCGGTCGGCGGAGATCACATGTTCCATCTTCATCGCTTCCATCGCGACGAGGTCCTGGCCCTTCCGCACTTCCTGACCCTCTTCGACCATGATCGAAACGATCGTGCCCTGGATCGGCGCGGGCAGACCGATTGAGCCTTCCGGACCGGTCAAGTCCGGCGCCTCTTCCTCGACGACCTGCAAGGACTGCTGCTGCTTGACTTCCTGATCGTGCTGGAACAGCGCCAATGGATCACGCGAATCAACGCGCGCGCCAGCGAATCCAGTGTCCGCTGTTGGTGCTTCCGTCTGCAGGTAACGCACTCGCTGCGCGCCATTGACCGCCGCCAGTTCAGCCATCTGCTCGTCGACCCAGCGGGTGTGGACACGACCTTCGACGAGGTCGGCATGCTCCAGCACATTGGTGAGGAATGGGATATTCGTCGCGACGCCTTCAATCCGGAACTCGGACAGTGCCCGCAACGAGCGCGTTAGCGCATCCTCGAATCTTGGTGCGGGAGCGTGGGCGATCACCTTGGCCAACAGCGAGTCGAAGGAAGTAGATGTCTGGTATCCGACGTAGCCAAATCCGTCGGTGCGCACGCCCGGTCCGGAGGGTGCTTCGTAAGCCTTGAGCGTTCCCGAAGCTGGACGCACGGATCCGTCCGCAGTCAGCGTTTCCATGTTGACGCGAGTCTGGATCGCAAAGCCACGCGGACGCAGCCAGGACGGATCGTCGAGGCCGAGGTCGGAGATTGAAGCACCCTGCGCAGCTCGCAGTTGGGACTGGACCAGATCCACGCCGGTGACCTGTTCGGTCACGGTGTGCTCGACCTGCAAACGCGCGTTCGCCTCCAGGAAGTAGAAGGCGTCATTCGAGCCGTCTGAGGCGTCCAGCAGGAACTCAAACGTGCCCAGGGACGAGTAGCTCACGTCGCGGGCGATGCGTACGGCCGCCTCAACGATGGCTTCGCGCGTGGATGCTTCCAGGTGCGGCGCCGGCGCGATTTCCACGATCTTCTGGAATCGCCGCTGGACCGAGCACTCGCGCTCCCACAAGTGACCGACACCGCCATGCAGGTCGCCGATGACCTGCACTTCGATGTGGCGGGCTCGGGGGATGAGTTGCTCGATGTACAGCGCGCCGGAGCCGAACGACATGCGCGCCTCGGACTCGCAGCGATCCCAGGCGGCCTCTAGATCGTTGATGTCGGTGACTGCCCGCGAGCCTCGGCCGCCGCCGCCTGCCACCGCCTTGAGCATCACTGCCGCGTCTTCGCCCAACGACTCGAAGAAGTCAACCGCTTCGCTCAGAGTGACTGCCTGGTCGGAGCCTTCAATCACCGGCACCCCGGCTTCTCTCGCAGCCTGCCTGGCGCGGACCTTGTCTCCAAACAGATCGAGCAGATGCGGTGTCGGACCGACGAAGGTGATGCCGGCGTCTCGGCAGCGTCGGGCAAACTCTGCCGACTCTGACAGGAATCCGTAACCGGGATGCACCGCGTCGCAGCCGGTCGATTGCGCGGCCGCAATCAGGCCGTCAATGTCGAGGTATGCCTGGACGCCCAGAGCATCGAGCTCGAACGCTTCATCGGCGGCGTGAACGTGCAGCGACCTGGCGTCGTCCTTGGAGTAGACAGACACGGTGGCAATGCCAAGATCCGAGGCCGCCCGAGCCACACGAATCGCAATCTCGCCACGATTGGCAATCAACAGTTTGGATACGGGCGACACAGATCCACTCGGCGGCATACATCACTCCAGATTCAGTCGGGACGAAGCGAATTGAGTCTCGTCAACTGTCGCTACGATATCAGCGCCATCGTTCCTCAAGGTCTTTGATTCCAGTCCCCGCTTCACGCGGGGACCCGCTCCTTCCCTGCGCGTCTTACGCAGATGGGTTGCCCGGCCAAAGCAGGTCCCCGCGTAACGGAGGCCTTTGATTAATTTGCTCCCCCTGCGAGGGGGAGCTGTCGCGGAGCGACTGAGGGGGTCCTGCCGGCGCGGGTACCAGATGGAACTTGGTGGAGCAGGACCCCCTCCGCCTTCGGCACCTCCCCCTGCAGGGGGAGGAAAGGGATTATGCAAAGGTCTCCGTAAAGCGGGGACTGGATCCTGCAACGCAAGGCTGGGGGCGATACCTGTCTCTGGTTCAGTCTGCTGTCGCAGCCTTCGTCGCCGCGGCTTCGTACAGCGTTCCCGTGATGCGGCGCTCCACCAACGATCGATACTCAGCTTCGCTGATGCCCAGCTCTTCCGACAACACCTCGAACGAGTGCTCACCTACGCATGGCGCCGGTCTCAGCAGCAGATCTTCGGATCCGCTGAAGCGCCACGGCGCTCCCGGCAACCACGAGGGGCCCACCTCCGGGTGATCGACAGACTGGACGAAGCCACTCGATGCCAGATACGGATCAGGCGAATCGAACAGGTCGTACATCGGATTCACACGTGCCGCGTCGATGCCGATCCCGAGCAATCGTCGCTCCAGGTCCGTTGAGTCCTGCGCTGAGGTCCACTCCGCGACGATCGTGTCCAGCGCCGACTCATTCGCCTTGCGCGATGCGGCATCGACGAATCGCGCATCCTCAGACAGACCGGCGGCGTCCATTTCCAGGCACAGACTTCGCCACTCGTCGTCCGATTCCACGCGAACGGCGACCCACTCATCGTCGCCGCTGCAGGGATAGATGTTGTGCGGAGCCCGCTGTCGGTCGTGATTGCCAAGCGGCCCCGGAGTTCGGCCGGTCGCATCGTATTCGGCGATCGCATCACCGACTACAACGCCCATCGCTTCGAGCATGGCGACATCAATCTCCTGTGGCCCACCGACGCGTTCTCGCCGCGCGAGGGCGGCGATGATGGCGGACGCAGCCGAATATCCAGTGATCGGATCGGGATAGAGACCGCCGGTGTTCATGCCCGGTTCGTCTTCGTACCCATGAATCGACGACAACCCAGACATCGGCTCCGTGGTCGCGCCGTTCGCGGGATATGGCGCATAGGGACCGGTGATGCCGTAGCCGGAGATCCTGGCCAGAATGATGTCGGGTCGCTGTTCAGCTAGCGCATCCAGCGTGATACCCCAACCATCGAGGACGCCGGGACGGAAGTTCTCGGCGACCACATCAAACTGGGGAACCATTCGCCAGAACAACTCTTTGCCCTCGTCCGAGCGCAAGTCCAGTGTGATGGCTCGCTTGTTCAGATTGACCGCGTTGTAGAGGCCCTGGGTGTTGAGGGCGTGCTGCTGCTTCGAATCGTCCAAGATGGCGCTCGGTACCCGAGGACCAACCGTGCGCCAGATGTCGACGCGTTGCAACGCCTCGATCTGCACCACGTCCGCGCCGAGGAAACCCAATAGCTCCGTGCAGAAGGTGCCGCTCCAAGCCTGGGTGAATGTGAGGATGCGAACCCCGTCCAACGGCCCCGTTGCTGTCGCTGCGACCTCGGTTCGCTCGGCATTGGCTTGCACGGTATTGGCTTGCACGGCATCGGATTGCAGCGGACCGACGCTGTCGGAGCCAAGTCTTGGCGCCGGAGAACGCAGCGACCAGCTCGGTGGCGAAATCGGGTGCGGATTACCCGATGCCCGGACCGTCTCGCCGTCCAACTCGGTATCGACGATGAAGTTGCGCGACAGCAGTTGCTCGTGTTCGACCAGTTCAGGGATCGTCTGCAGCACACCCGAGATACAGCGCAGCTTGGCCAGGCTGTGAAAGAGCGGCCACTTCTCTATCTGGGCTAACTCACGAGCGACTCCGGCTCGGACCGGTTCGAGGTCCTTCGAGTATCGGCCGTCGTGCGGATGCAACTCTTCCCGCGCGCCTTGGTCGGGAAGATTGAACAGCTCCATGGCCTGTTGCCAGTTATGCCAGTCGCCGAAGCCGAAGTTCATCCGTCCGTCGACAGCGTCGAACAGCGGACCGGGCTCTCCGCGAGGACGACCGCCTGCCGCACCGCGCGACCAGCCAATGCCCTGGTACATCGCGCCGATTGACCACGGATAACCGGTGTGGGTGAGCGCCTCCATCTCACGAACATCGCACACCTCCGGCAGCTGCGATTCCCGACGGCGTCTCAGCGCCGCTGACCCTGCCACGAACGCAGCCAGACCGCCAACGAGGCCAGACTGTCGAGAAGGCAGCGTCACCGGAGCTTCGTCCTGCATCGCATTGATGTAGGCCCAGCCGCAGCGCGCATTGATCGTCAGGTTGCCGCCCGGGGCGTTGGCCAGCGGACCGTCCAGGCCAAAGGGCGTCACCGAGAGATGCACCGCGTCGGACCGCATCGCCGACAGCGGCCAGGCCGCGAGCGCCGCCGGGCCATCGGTCGTGATCAGGACATCCGCACCGGCAATCCAGGGCTCGGCTTCGGACGGATCGGCAATCACCGCCGAGCGCTTGTTCCAGTTGGCATAGGCGTGCAACGCAGAGCGCTCCGGGCCCGATTCGTCGTTCAGGAATGGCGCCTCGCGTCGCAGCGGATGACCGTCGGGCGGCTCCAGCATGACCACATCAGCGCCATGATCGGCGAAGAGCCGCGCCACGAACGCCCCAGAGAGGCGGCGGGACAGGTCGACCACGACCAAGCCGTCATACGCCGGGACGAGTCCGTCAGGCAAGGAGTCGCTCACTGTCATTCCTCGTACTTCCGTCATTCTTGCGCAGGCAGGAATCACGGAGGCATTCATGCAAGCATCGCTCTGCGTCACGTTATCGGATGATCTCTCCTCGCTGACCAAGTTCCGGCGCAATGCTGACGTATCCTCAGCCCACGGGGCGAGACGCAAGTAGGGGACATTATGGCGACGTACGACGACATCATCATCGGCGCGGGATCGGCAGGAGCGGTGATTGCGGCTCGGTTGTCCGAGGACCCGAGTCGTCGGGTGCTGCTGCTCGAGGCTGGGCCGGATTACACCCGCGTCGAGGACATGCCGCGCGACCTGCTCAAGCCATGGGTCTCGTGGCGCGATCACGACTGGGGATTCCAGGCCAATGCCCGGCATGGCCGCGAATTTCCGCTGCATCGGGGCAAAGTGATGGGCGGTTCGTCGGCGGTCAACGGGACGATCGCGCTACGCGGCGTACCCGGCGATTTCGAGTCATGGGTCGCGCACGGCTGCGACGACTGGCGCTTCGAGGATGTCCTGCCTTACTACCGGCGGCTCGAGTCTGACCCTGAGGGCGGCGACTTCCACGGACAGTCGGGCCCAGTCCCAATCGAGCGAGAGCAATCAGACAACTGGCAGCCGCTGCAACGTGCCTTCTACGATGCCTGCCGCGACAACGGCTTCGACGATGTCTGGGACCACAACCTGCCCGACGCCAGCGGCGTCGGACCGTGGCCGCGCAACCGCAGCAACGGCAATCGCATCTCAACCAACATCGCCTACCTGCTCGGAATCCGCGACCGCGAGAATCTCACCATCCGTCACGGCGTGCTGGTCGACAAACTGAGTTTCGACGGCGACTCCGGCGCTCGCATCAACGGCGTGATCCTCAGCGACGGCGAAGTCATTCATTCCGACCGCGTATGCGTTTCTGCAGGTTCTGCGGTGTCGCCCGCGATCTTGATGCGCAGTGGGATTGGTCCGGCGGAGAAGCTGTCGCCTCATGGGATCAAGCAGCGCGTGGCTCTACCGGGCGTTGGCGAGAACCTGATTGACCACTTCGGTACCGGTGTGCAGGCGTTCCCCAAACCTGATGTTGTGCATGACCCCGACGTGGTAACCGAGATCGGCCTGCGCTACACGGCGCCCGGCTCGGATCAGTTCAACGACATGCAGCTTGCGATCTCGACGATCTGGGACGAGGAACAGGTGCGCGGCCTGACTGAAGCGCCGCGCCAGCATCCGTCGTTTGGCATTGGCGCGGTGATTCAGCGTCCGCTCTCGCGTGGCTCGGTGACGCTGCGCTCTAGCGACCCATCGGAACAGCCACAGCTCGACATGAACTACGCCTCGCACCCCGAGGACCTGCGGCGGCTGATGGACGGCGCACGGCTCTGCTGGGAGATCATGCACTCGGACGAAATCGCGCGGTTCACCGAGCGCGTGATTGCACCGAGGCCGGAGGTGATGGAATCGGACAACGCGCTGGCCGATTACGTCCGCCGAACCACCTCAACGACCTGGCACATCTGCGGCACGGCGCGGATGGGCCAATCGACCGACCCGCTCGCCGTAACCGATCAGAGAGGCCGAGTCCATCAGGCCGAACACCTGCGAGTCGCCGACGCCTCAATCATGCCCGACATCGTCAGTTGCAATACCAACCTCACCGCGATCATGATCGGCGAACGCGTGGCAGAATCGTTGCTCACTTGATACTCAGTTGCAACTGTAGGCTAACTCAATGGCAGTGGCGGCCCAGAGCGGCGGCTCAGGAGATGCCTCACCACTATCTCGTAGCGATTGCAAAAGTCTCAACTCCAGTGCGTCCGCGTGTGACAATCGGTCCGAATCATCGACCCACCGCCTTGCGAGTAACACAATTCGGAAATCTCCGAACCACTTCTGTTCATATTCCTCATAGAGAAGCCCCTGTGGATTAGCCGCTCTTACGGCAATCCTCAGTGCCCGTGGGGCTTCCGCATCCGCTGACAGACCATGCCTGACTGGCCGACCTTGCCGAATCGGAGACGTACTCTCAATCGCACAATCACCACCCACATTTGCCGGCTCTACCAGCTCAGCAATATCACTACCTTCCACATCGGACAGCACAGGTACCGCAAGACGACCAACAGCATCCTGCGAGGCGCATGAACAAACATTCAATAGCACAATGAGCAAGACGCTGCTCAGAAGCACCCACTTTCCTTCTCGCAAACAAACCGCCTCGCTCGACGAACCGATCATTCGCATCGGTACACAGTCCCGATCTCTGAAGTGGTCCAACCAGGCGGCGCGTTCAGTCGAAACAGTTCAATCGCGCTCGCGGCAAATCTTCCATCTACTCCCCATGGCGTTCGAGTGAACAGAACCAGGCGATCTTCGTAGAACCAACGATGCTTATAACGTTCCAATTCTAGATCATTAAGTCCAAGCACGAACTCTCGCAGATCCGCAGGCACCGGCGACTCAGCTGTTAAATCAACGGGAACGACGTAAGCGAAATCCGGCTCAAACTCCACATGCTCCACGCACCACGCTTCGTCTCCAGGCAAAATCAAGTAGGGACCTTCGAGCAATTCCAGCGTTGTCACCTGATCGTCTACACCGGGGACGGGGGCGCCGGGAAGTGGAACGCCCTGTTCATTCTCCGTTGCCTGCTCAGGCTGAGCGACGCTTCCAGGCGACTCTTGCTCCTCGCCATTGTGCCTCACAAATGGTCGTTCGTCTCCCCCGCACCCTGAAACGCTAACGATGACGAGAACCGCGCCCAGCCAACAGAGAAACACCGATCTAGCGAACATCGCCACTGTCCCAACTGTTCCTCCCGCCTGTGCTCCCGGACCGATATCGCGACCTACCCGTGCGTCAACCGCCGCCGATCTTCTGTGGACGCGCCAAAGCCATCGATCTCGCCTGTGGCGCAACCTCGTGCCGGCCATTGGCAGATGCGCCATTCGCAGACGCGCCATTCGTCGCCACTGCCGAGCTTGGGACGGGAATGGTTGTGGCTGGCCCATCGACTGGCTTGCCATCTATCCACTGCATCTGCGTCTGGCGCTGGCGTTTAGGCACGAGGATCCATCCGACGATGCCAGAGATCAGCGCGAAGATGATGCCGAACCGCATCGTGTCGGTAATCGCATCGACAAACGCCTCGCGCAGCACCAGTTGTGTCGGCGCGAGCAAGGACTGGTCGAGAGTCGGCAACACCTGTTGCGCCGCCCCGATCCCGGTGGCCAGGACATCGACTGACTGCTCGGCGAGGCCCAGCGGTTCCAGGCCGGACGTCACCCCGGACGAATAGACGGCGGCAGCGAACGAGCCAAGGATCGCGATCGCCAGCGTGCCACCGAGTTGGCGTCCTGCATTATTGACGGCTGACGCCTTGCCTGCCAGGTCGACCGGGACTGATGCCATCGCCGTGTCGGTCGTGGCCGGCATGTGCATCGCGCCGCCCATACCGAGGAATGCCAGCCCGATGCCGATCATCCAGTAGGGCGTATTGACATCGAGGATGAAGCTAAACAGCAACAACGCGCCGCCGCCGTGAACGGCCGGCGCCCAAAACAGCATGAATCGCGGACCGACCTTGGGCAGCAGCTTGGCCATGATCGGCGCAAAGATCATCATCGCCAGCGCCAGCGGCATCAGCCGGGCGCCACTCTCCGTCGCCGACATGCCCTGCACCAGTTGGAAGAACTGAGGCATGTAGAACATCACGCCCATCAGGGCGAACATGATGAAGAACATGCCGATCATCGAGCCGGTGAAGTCGCGCTGCTTGAAGAACGCCATTGGCAGCAACGGCTGCTCGGTGCGTCGCTCGATAATGATGAACAGCAACGTCGAAATGATCGCGACGGCAAACGAACCGACGATCAGCGGGTCGGACCAGCCCTTCTGAATCCCCTCAATGATGGCGAAGACAATAGCAATCATCGCGATCGTCCCGGTGATCGCGCCGGGCACGTCCAGCTTGGTGTGTTGCATCGAGCGGGACTCGGGCACGGTGGCCATTCCCAGCATGCACAGCGCAGCGATTGGAGCGGGAACCCAGAAGACGCCGGACCAACCGATCAGGTCGACGAGAATGCCGCCGACGAGCGGTCCGAAGGCCATGCCGAAGCCCATCGCTCCGGCCCAGATGCCGATCGCACGGCTGCGTTCCTCGCGCGGGAACACGGCCGTCAGGATCGAGAGTGTCTGCGGGATCACAAACGCGCCGCCAAGCCCCTGCAATCCGCGCCCGATGATCAGGAAGTTGGCGTCGGGCGAGAATGCCACAGCGATCGACGCAGCAACGAAGATGCCCATGCCGACAATCAGGATCTTGCGTCGGCCGAAGCGGTCGCCGAGCGCTCCGGCCAGCAATAGCAAGCCGCCAAAGATCACCATGTAGGAATCGGCGACCCAAAGCGATTGCGACTCCGACATTTCGAAGGCCCGCTTGATCGCGGGCAACGCCGTGTTGATGATCGTCGCGTCGAGCTGGACCAACATCTGCGAGCCGGCCAAGACCAGCAGAATCGCCCAGCGTCGCCTCGACGAGGAAGCCGAACTTGCCGACCCGCCTGACGACCCAGCCGCCGGCGCTTGAGCGCTCATGTCATCTGCCAACGTGGTTGCGCGAGATCGTCCGATGTCTGCTCGAACACGACCTGCACCCGAGCCCCAATTGCCATGGTTCCGCCCAGCGGTGCGTCGACGACCGCTCCCATCAGCTTGATCTCGGGCATGTCGTCGAGCTCGACCAGGGCCACCATGTAAGGGCCAAACTCGCGTAAGGCCGGATGCGCGGGATGCGCCACCTCCACCCACGAGTACACGGTTCCCGTCCCCGCCGACTCTTCCCATGTCATCTCGAACCCATAGCAGGCATGGCAGTTCAGCTCGGGCGGATATTGCCGCGTGCCGCAGTCAGCGCAGGCCTGGACCACCAGTCTGCCCTCGGACGCGGCGGCGAAGTAGCCGCCGTTGATCGGGTCGGAGGGTTCCGGCGTGGTCATGCCCTCAGGGAAAAACGGAGCATCCAGGAAATTGCTTCGTTCGCTCGAAGTAGTCATAGGGCGAGGGTAACGGCTCTTTGCCCTTGTAGGCTGAATCGGCATGCGCCGATTGCTCATTTTCGCTCTCACACCGCTCCTGGTTTGCCTCGCGATCCCATCGAAGGCATCCGCAGATGCGCCGCTATGCACGCTGTCGTCTGACTTTGAACGCCAACTCCTGAACACCGACGCCGTCATGGGGGCGGCTGTCTACGACCTCGAGTCTGGCACGATCTGGAGCGGCGGCCATCCGGGACCATACGCCCTGCACAGCGTGATCAAGCCGCCGATCGCATGGGCCGTGCTGACCGACGCGCATGAAGAAGAACGGGAACTGACCGAACAGCAACGCGACGCGCTGTTCTACATGGTCGCCTGGTCGCAAAACCCGGATGTGACAACACTGCTCAGCATGGTCGGCGGGCTTACGGGATTCAAGCAGTACTACGAGCGCTGGGGAGTCCCGGAGTTGATCGAACTCACGCACCAAACTCGATGGGGCGCGAGCCTCGCTGAGCCGGTCCATCTCGCCCGGCTCTTCGCTGCCCTGGCAATGTCCGACGCAGTTCCCGACGACGCCAGGTCGGACGGGTTCGACCTGCTTCGCGCCGTCGTCGACAACCACCGATGGGGCGCGTCCATTCCTGAACAGACGCTGCCCGGCTGGGAGTCATTGATCAAGACCGGCAACTTTACGATCCCCGAGAGTGAAGAGGCCGATCCAAGCACCGAGATTGATCCTCGGGCCAACGAGGAAGGGGTTACATTGTTCGAGGATCTGGGATCGCAAGAGGCAGAAGCTGAGGCAGAAGTCGAGGAGGCCGACACCCCGCTCAAGGATCAGGCGACCAAGATTCAGACCATCGTCAGGATGAACAGCGCTGCCATCTGGCTCGCTCCTCCGTGGCAGGGCAGCCAGCCGCGTTATGTCGTGACCATCATGCAGGAGAGCTTCCTCTCCTGGACTCGCTCCCGAGCGTTCCAGAACGAGATCGGACAGATCCTGGCCATCGCCATCGCCGATCGAGAGTCAGGCGAGTGGTCACAGCCAGCCAATCACTGCATCAAACGGGCGCTGTCTTAACTTCCTGAATCCAGTCCCCGCTTCATACGGGGTCCCGCTCGGGCGCCTGCCTGGTCACAGGGCAGCGGGGCTATGTGGGGGAAGGAGCGGGTCCCGGCGTAAAGGAGACCTTTGCATAATCCCTTTCCTCCCCCTGCAGGGGGAGGTGCCGAAGGCGGAGGGGGTCCTGCTCCACCAAGTTCCAACTGGTACCCGCGCCGGCAGGACCCCTTCAGTCGCTCCGCGACAGCTCCCCCTGCGAGGGGGAGCAAATTAATCAAAGGCCTCCGTAAAGCGGGGACTAAAGGGATCAGTTGCGAAAGATCGCCGTCGAGATCGGAGCAGAGGCTGGACCCGCTGCGACAATGCATGTCCGCGCACCGTCCACCGGATTGGATGAGTCGCCACGCAACTGACGCACCGCCTCGACCGCGAGATTGAAGCCGTGCGTGTATGCCTCCGACAGGTTGCCGCCTGAGGTGTTGATCGGAAACTCGCCAGCGTGCGGCGCACTGGGATCGGCTACCTGCGTAGCTTCCAGTCGGCCACCTTCGCAGAATGGGCCACCCTCTCCGACTTCGCAGAACTTGTGGTCCTCAAACGAAGTGAGTACCTGGCCCGTGAAGTTCTCGTAGAACTGGCCGCAGTCGATGTCTTCTGGACCCATGCCGGCCGCCGAGTAGAGCCGATCGACCATCGTCGTGTAGTTCGAACTCATGAAGTCGTCGTGATAGAAGCCGTCGACGACATTGCCCTGGCGATGCCCAGAACCCTGCACCGACGCCGAGAGATAGATCGGTGTGTCGGTGAAGTCCTTGGCGATTTCGGCCGTGGTCAGGATCATCGCAGCAGCGCCATCGGTCTCCAGGCAGCAGTCGTAGAGACGGTATGGATTGGCGATCATGCGCGAGTTCTGATGATCCTCCAGGGTGATTGGACGACCATTCATCACCGCGCGTGGATTGTTCTGTGCGTGCTTGTTGGCCGCGACCGCGATCTGTCCCAACTGCGCTGAGGTCGTGCCGTACTCATACATGTGGCGCTGCATCTTCATCGCCAGGAACTGCGCCGGCGACATCAGACCCTGTGGGACGTTGAACGCGTATTGTCCCCGGAGGCGTCCGCCGCGTCGCGATTGCCCAAAGCGACCAAACTCGCCCTGCGCCAGCGCTCGATAGACCACGACAAAGTTGGCATATCCGGAGACAATCCCAGCCGCGGCGTTGCCAATCGCCGCACAGACGCCTCCACCGCCACCGCCGTAGACCATCGAAGCGAACGCGTAGTGGGGCAGATCAAGCGCCGTCGAGAGCCGGTTGGGATCATTACGGTCGGCAGAGTAGGACGAGAACCCGTCCAGCATCCGAGGCTCAAGTCCTGCGTCCGCGCAGGCAGCGAGAATTGCCTCAAGCGCCAAGCGAAACTCAGGACGGCCAATCCGACCATGCTTGGTGTACTCGGTCTCGCCAACGCCAATCACCGCCACCTTGTCGCGAATGTTGCGGTCATACTCATACGCCATGTCATCCTCCCTCAAGTCAACCTGAGGCTACGCGATCCCAGCGCGTATCCTCATGGCGTTAGCCCTCAACCAAGGAGTCCATGATGTCCGACTTTGCCAACCTTCCTTCTGCCGACCCTGAATCGCTTGGAATCGACGCCGATCGTCTGGCTCGGATGGACGCCCGAATGGCGCAGGCCGTTGAGAACGGCGAGGTTCCCGGCGTGACGACCGTGTTGATTCGCCACGGACATGTGGCTCATGTGTCGACGCACGGTCACCTCGACGCCGAGCGGCGGAATCCGCTGCCAGAAGACGCGCTGTTCCGGATGTACTCGCAGACCAAGCCGGTCACGGCAGCGCTGACGATGCAGCTTCAGGAAGAGGGCGTCTTCTACGTCGACGAGCCAATCACCAAGTGGTTGCCAGAATTCGAGAATCGTCAGGTCCTGGCTCCGTTCGATCCTCCGAACAAGGTCCGCGGACAGGGGCTGCTGATGGGTCAGACGTTGCCGATGGAGCGGCAGATTACGATTCGAGACTTGTTGACGATGACGTCGGGACTGCCGTCGTTTGGCAACATCCCGTCGGCGATGTTCCCGTTGCTGGAACCGGCATGGAGCGGCACCGAATTCGGAGTCACTGATCCGGGTGTGGTGGACACATCGGTATCCGCAGAGCAACGCGTATTGCAGATGGCACAGCTTCCCAACGCGCGTCAGCCCGGCGCGGCGTGGGAGTACGCGGCCGACTTCGATGTCCTGACGCAGGTGCTCGAACGCGCGACCGGACAGAACCTGGACGAGCTCTTCCAGGAGCGCATCTTCGGACCGCTGGGCGTCGAAGGATGCGGGTTCTATTGTCCGCCGGAGGACGCTGATCGCCTGGTGACGAATCACCATTGGTCCGAGGACGGCGCGCTCAATCCGGTCGAGCGACCTGAGGACTCGCACAAGGTGCGGGAGTCGCTGGGGCAGCAGATATCAGGCAATGGGTTGTACGGCGGTGTGCTGATGACACCGGCTGCGTACACGCGCTTTGCCGCGATGCTGCTCAACGGGGGTGAGCTCGACGGAGCGCGCGTGCTGGGTCGGAAGACAATCGAGCTGATGACCGCCGATCATCTGGGCGCGATCTGCGGGACGGAGATCAATCTCACGGGTCCAGGATTCGGATTCGGATTCGGCTACGCAGTGCGAAACCGGATCGCGGGGACGGCGTATCCGGGCAGTATCGGGACGTATGGCTGGGGCGGCGCCGCCGGCACCTGGTTCTTCGTCGACCCGAACGAGAATCTGGCCGGCCTGTTCTTCACGCACGTCTTCATGTACCAGTTCAATCCCGCGGCCTACCTGGAGACCGATTTCGAGAAAGGCGTCTATGAGGCGCTGCTCTAGTGGCCAAGGATGGAGCCGATTCGACTTTGGCGGCGTGACCAGTGCCGAGTTCGGCGGCCAGTGCGCGCATCGCATCGCCCTCGTAGGCGCGGTCGGCGAGCAGTTGCGGCTGACCAGATACGGTGCCGAGCCGCTCCAGCAGCCAGCGTCCCCAGGGCGCATCACCCCAGTGGCCCGGCGTCAGGGTCAGAATCAGCGGGAGGCGGTCTTCCAGCACGATGGCGTGCAGCTTGGTCGTCAAGCCTCCGCGCGAGCGTCCGATCGCCTGCCGCCCCTTTTGGTGGGCGCCCCGGTCCCGTCCTGATGGACCTTTACGATCGTGCTGTCGATCGACATGCGCAGCGGTCGGTCTGGCTCACGTTGATCGAGTTGCGCCTCCAGTTCGCCCCGCTGGAGCTCGGCGAAGACGCGCTCCAGCACGCCCTTGTCAATCCAGCGACGACCGCGCATGTAAACCGTGTGCCAAGGACCGAACCGCTCGGGCAAGGCACGCCAGCTACAACCTTCCTTGGTCACAAACAGCCAACCATCCAGCACCTGTCGTGTGGGCAGCTTGCAGTTCCCGCGCGGAGTAGGCATAAGCGGCGCGATCCGCGCCCACTGTGCATCGGTGAGTTGCATATTCCCATTGGCCCGGCCGCCAGACCGTTCCCTCAACTCTGACAGGAGACCCGATTAGAGTGAACAGGGCCTAGCGTCAATTGCACTGCGGCAGTGATCGCCAGAAGGCAACGAGCAACACCGGAACAATGACAAGCGATCCATAGGCACCGGGCGGCGGCTTGGCGACCTTGAGCGGCTTGCGGCGACCAATCAGGATCCGGCCGATGTTCTCCAGCAGGCTGACGAGCAAGATCAACGGGATGAGTCCTCGGTAACGGGTCACGACAACCCAGCCGATGGCAGCATTCAATAGCTGGACCAATCCCCACTGCGCAAAGATCGCGACGATGTTGCGCCCGCCTTCAACCTCAATGTCGACACCCGCGATGGTCGCTGCACCGCCATCGTGCCGAGCAATGTGGATGACGCTGCGAGCCGTCATGATCACCGAAAACAACACCAGAAACCGAGGAACCCAGCAGTCACCCCGGTATGTTCTCGCGTCGTCGGGGAGGATTGCAGTGAAGACTCGCATAAGATCAATCTTCCGTGATGTCCGAGAACGATGCAGGGATGTCTCTAGCGGTATGAAGGACCCTATAGATGTCGATGGAATGCTCTCGCTCGACGTAGAGGACGAGGTAGGGAAAGCCGCTGCGAGCTGACGGGCCAAGAGCGCAGGTCAGTCACGTCTGGGAAATCAAGTTCCCGATGTGGCTGTAGCGTGGCGAACCGGACCCTTTTGGGCAGCCGCGACTGATGTGGGAGGTACGCCTCCTCGAGTGCGCCAACAAACCGGGTAGAACCTCTGCGCACGCTCCACCGACGCTGTTGACCGATAGTGTCTCGCGGCGTTTTGGAGATCGCGAGTCGCTGCTTGACTCAGCACCTTGCGAACGAGCGGCTTTTCCTTCACTGCCAATCATCTTCGCGAACACGTCTTATTGAAGGTCATCAAAATACTCTGCATCGGCAACGCCTACCGGAGGCGAATTCGCGCCCTCCATGACCAATTCACGAAGCCTTTGGCGATCAAGCTCTGTCTGGATCAGCGACTTGGATGTACTCGCTGCAGGTCTCGAACCCACGCTCGACGACTTGCTGATCGACGAACAATTGGAGAGCGTCAGGCAGGGAGATATTCACGTTGCTCATGGCGTCAGGCTATGCGATCCCGCAGCGGTCGACAAACGGCGGCAGCAGCCAACTTCAGTCTCCGATCGTCCGGGTCGGGAAGTCCTTGGCCGGATGATCCTTGAGCACCTGCTCGTCCAGGTCGATGCCGAGGCCAGGGGCAGTTGGTAGGGCGATGTGGCTGTCCTCAACCTGGAAGGCGGGCGTGGCAGCTTGTTGGCCCCACGGTTCGAAGTTGACGAAGTACTCGGTGATGATGAAGTTGGGCATGGTTGCCGCGGCATTCAAGGTTGCGGCAAGCGCCATTGTCGTGGAGTTGTAGTTGTGCGGCGCCACAGCGACGAAGTAGATCTCTGCCATCGCCGCGATCTCGGTCAGCTCTTTGATCCCACCGACATTGGCCACATCGGGATTGATGATGTCGGCGGCTCGCTGCTCGAACACCTCGCGGAACTCGAACTTGGTGTAGAGCTCTTCGCCGGTGACCGTAGGTATGTTGATCTGCGCCGTCGCGGCGGCAAGCGCGGTCATGTTCTCGGCCCAGACCGGTTCCTCAAACCAGAACGGTTCGTATTCCTCGACCATCTGCGCCAGACGCACCGCGTTGGACGGGCTCAACCGACGGTGAATTTCGAGCAAAACATCGACATCGGGCCCAACCGCGTCACGAACCGCGCAGACGCGCTCCGCAGCGAGCTCGTAGCTCACTTCATACCGACATAGCTACGCCAGCTTGCCGGGCACCGGGTCGAATTTGAGCGCAGTGAAGCCGCTGTTCGACCATCGCTCGGGCGCGAGCTTGCAGCTCCTCGAGGTCATCCATCTTGGCCCAGCCGTTGGCGTAGACACGCAACCGATTCACGCACGGCGCCGCCGAGCAGCTGATAGTACGGGCATCGCCGGCCCGCTTGCCGGCGAGGTCCCACATCGCCTGCTCGACCCCGGAGACGGCCGAGTACAAATCCATCGCGCCGCGGCGATTACCGAAGTCGTTGTAGATCGCGTCTGTCCAGGGCTTGATTCGGGCTGAATCCCAACCCACGATGTAGCGCCGCATCGCCTCGAGGTGCGCAGTGATCTGGATGTCGCGATCAGACTGCGTGTAGCACTCGCCCCAGCCGTGCAGGCCGTCGGCCGTCTCCAGCCGGACAAAGCAGAGATTCTTGCCAGCGATGTAGCGGTCCGGCTGGCCAGTGTCGGGAGGTGTGGGATGGATCAGGTAGTAGCGCAGGTCGACGATGGTGGAGTCGGTCACGACGTTGCTCGCAATCAAGTGGCTCGCAATCAAGAGTGAGGGGCCGGCAGTTGCCGACCCCTCACATCATCGCGCCGAAGATCGTTGACGGCTAGTCGTGTCGCTACCGGCTGTAGCCGGGATTCTCCGATTCGTGCTCTTCGGCGACGGCGCCCATCGCGGCGAGGAGTCTGGCGAAGTCCTGGCCGGACTGGGCTCCGAGGATGCTCGACGGCAGCTCCTCGAACCAGTACGCGATCTCGTCCAGGTGGTTGGCTGCGAGCGCCATCGTGTCGTCGCCCAGACCGTCCTGACCGAACCAGCTATAGCGGTCGGCGGCGAGGGCGACGATGGAACCCAGGTCGAGCATCGCGTCGTCGCCGAACTCGGAAACGTCCGAGACCATCTGCACCTGCTGACTTCTCGAGTCGTCCGACAGCGGGATCAGCCAGCGCAGTTCAACCTCGCCGAGATCGATGATGTTCTCGCGAAGAGCGTCACTACTCAGTTCGACTTCGAAGAACATGGTGGTCGCCGAGCCCATTGGGATCTCCGCGAACTCCTTGCGATCCTGTTCGAAGTTGCGGTCGGACGTGACGCGGTTCTCGTAGCCGACGAGTCGCCAGGCGAGGACGCTGTCATCGTCCCAGCGCACCTGCGCACGGGCCTGGTCGGCGAAGGGGATCGAGAGCGCCAACCAGTTCTCGCGACTAAACGTCCGTCGCGCTTCGGCGACATCGGAGAGGTAGCGATACCAGCCGTTGCCGTACTGAGCGAGCTGTTCGAGCAGCACGTCGTTGTAGTTCTGAATGCCGACGCCGACCGTGATCAGCCGCAGGGGATTGCTGTCGTCACGATCCTCGGCGGTTCTCAGGATGGCGAACGGGTCGGTCGCGTTGACATTGGCGACGCCGTCGGACATCAGGATCACGTAGTTATAGGCATTCGGTCGGTCTCGGCGGGCGTCGTCGGCAAACTCAACGGCCAGGTTGAGACCGGCCTGAACGTTGGTTGAGCCACGTGGGTAGAGATTGTCGATCACTCGAGTCAGATCGCGGTTGTTCCGGTCGGCGAGGTCCGGCATAGTCAACGATTGAGTCCGAGAACAGTACAACGGCGAGTTGATCATGAAGGCTCAAACCACGGCGAATTGACTCCGCAGCCGCCTTGGCGATTTCGATGCGGTTTCCCTCACGCATGGAGCCGGACGCATCCAGGACTAACGTCACGTTGAGTGGCGTGTTATCGACAAACTCCGGCGCTTGTGTCGCGATTCGCACCAGGTGCAGATCGTCGTGCAGTGGATGCTCGACGATGTCAGTGGTGACGGCGAAACTGTCGTCGACGTCGGGCAGGTCGTAGTTGTAGTTGAACGCGTTAATCCACTCCTCGGCGCGGACCGAGGCCCGGCTCGATCTGATAGCCATTCTCAACCCAGTTGAGAGCGAGGAAGTAGGAGGTGCGGTCGACGTCAAGCGAGAAGGTGGATGTGTCATCATCGACGGTCTCGCGCCAGCCGGTGGTGGCGTAGTCCTCGAAGTTGGTCGATCCGGGCAGCGAGCGTCGCGGTTGACCCTCTTCACTTGACTGCTCTTGCTGTTGCTGGTTGCTGACGCTGTTGTGTGCGTGATCGAGTGCGGGAGCTGTCGGAGGCTGCTTGTTGAGCCTCCTGTTGCTGCATGGCCTGTTGATCGGCTTGCTGCATGGCCTGTTGTTCTTCTTCAGCGGCATAGGACTGCTGTTGCGCCTCTTGCTGCTGCGCCTCTTGCTGGTAGGCGACCTCTTCCTGCTCCGCCTGGTCCTGCATCGTCTGCTGTTGTTGTTCTTGCTGAACAGCCTGCGTCACGGATTGACGGACGGGCTGTTCGCTCTCAGCCTGTTCGTTGTCGTCTCCGCAGGCAACGGACATCATTGCCGCTGCGATCACCGCCAGGATGATCATTGGTGGCGCGAGCATGCGTATCCATCTGGGCATCCTTGCTCCGGTTCGACTCTGGTTCACGTGGGCCTCCTGACCGACTACTTCGGAAGGGGAGATTTACGACCGGCTCCCATCCCGTTGCAGTCCTTGACGATGTAAACCGGGTAATAGTTCCCAAAGTCAACCAGGAAGTTTCAACTCCGCTGATGCCATGCTCGCCAGACGGTTAGTCCGAACCAGGTCGCCAGGAGCGCCCAGAGGCCGAATCCCGCCATCGCTGTGAGCAAGGCTTCAATAACGGTCGCCCCGTCCAGGACGGCCAACAACCAGACCCCAAATCCGGCGCCGCCGAGGGCAATCAATCCCAAGCTCGCGAGGATCGCGCACGCGAGCAACCATCGTGAGGTTGTCTCACGAGTCAGCATTCCCAGTCCCCTGTTCGCGGAGGCCTTTGCATAATCGTGTTCCCAATCCTTCTCAGCTCCTGTAGGGGCGACCCTTGTGGTCGCCCACGTTGGCGATTGCATTACTGACTAGATAGGAGCGGCAGAGCGGGCGACCACAAGGGTCGCCCCTACAATCTGACCAATAACGCACCGACTGATTTACGCAATGGCCACCGTGAAGCGGAGACTGGGACTCATCCAACCGCGTTGCCGTCATCGACCTTCCTCCGTCATTCCGGTGTTGGTTGCTCCGCCTGGGAATTGAACGACGACCAGGGACTGATAGTTCCCTTCCGGTGTTCGCCTATCATTGGCCCAACATCTCTGATTCAGACTGAAATGAGGTCCTTATGGCCACTGCACCGACTCGCGTACATGTCGTGACGGGGGGATTCCCGCCCGGACAGCACGGCGGGCACGACATGGACTTTGCCCGCCTGCGACTGCTCGACATGCTCTACTCGGACGGCAATGTCCGTGCGACCACCGGCAACGACTTCACCGACATGTGGAAGTGGCTGCCCGTCACGGATGTGCTAATCACCTACACCGCCGGCCCCTACGCCGATGATCCGCAGAACGAAATCCTGCGCGACTGGATCGGCAACGGCGGCCACTGGGTCGGCCTGCATGGCACCTCGGGCGGCAAGGCTGCCCGCATGGGTGAGGGCAAGCGCGCGATGGTCAAGATGGAACACCACGAGACGCTGGGTGGATTCTTCATCAACCACCCGCCGATCAAGCGCTTCACCGTCGACGTGAAGAACGTCAACTCGCCGATCCTCGAAGGCCTGCCTGAGCAGTTTGACGTGATCGACGAGCCGTACATGATCGAGATCACCGATCGTCCCAACACCGACATCCTGCTCACTGCGCCCATCGGTCCCGATACCTATCCGGACTTCGGTTTCGACTACGAGGAAGACACCGCAATCGAGGCCGACGGCATCACCCGAGTCTTCGGATACACAAGAGGTATCGGCGAAGGCGGCGTTTGCTACATCGCCCTCGGTCACTGTCACTCGCCGCTGACCAACTCACAGCCCTTCGTGGAAGAGAACGCCCGAGACGAACACGGCGAAATGCCGCGAACGCTCCGATTCACCTGGGAGACGGAGGAGTACGGTCAGTTGTTGAAAAACACGATCAACTGGGCTCGGGGGTAACCGATCCCGTCAACAACCGCATTGTTGGGGCGGCCGTTGTGGCTGCCCCATCGTGTGTCACAGCCAGGCGTGCCCAAACGTTCCCACTTTGCTCCCCCTCGCAGGGGGAGCTGTCACGAAGTGACTGAGGGGGTCCCGCTACGGCGGAGCCCCCTCTGCCTTCGGCATCTCCCCCCTGGGGGGAGAAAATTCCGAACAGCACGGCGCTGACTCAACAATAAATTGGGCAAGCAGGCGGCGGGCGACTAATCGCCGACGATTGGCTTTGGCACGACATCGAGCAGGCCGGTGAAGATTTCTGTTTCTTCTTCTACCGGATTCGCTTCGACAGTGCCGATTGGCTGAGGCACGGTTGGTTGTTCGTTGAAGAGGGCTGTGAAGATTGATTCGGAGTGGGCGATGAATCCGAGCGAGCCGACGCCGTCGACGTAGATTGGACGACAGTCGGGCAGTTCGGCGGCAATCCTCCGACCCATCTGGATCGGGTGGGATTCGTCCAACTTGGCGTGCCAGAGCATCACCGGGAAATCGACGTCTTTGAGCTCGAAGCCCCAGGGCTCAAGGTGGTGGCGCGCTTCGTCGCCGGCCGCCGCAGGACCCTGGCGGAAGGCCTCTCGCAGGTCGGAGATTCTGTTGGAGAGCGTCGGCTCGGAGCCCAGGATTGCGCCGTCGACCGGCGGCATCCGTTTGATCTGTTCGGCGACGACTCGCTCCGGGCGCTTTTGCACCGAGCGTCCGTAGCCTCGCATCCACAGTGAGGCCAGACGCTGCGACTTGAGAAACAGCGTGTAGATCAGCCGCCACTCATAAGACATGCCTTCGAGCACCTTGCCAGAGTCGATCGCGCCTAATCCTGAGACCAGCGCCACGCGATGCAAGCGATTGGGCATGTGCAGCGCGCAGGCCAAGGTGTAGGGCAACCCGGCTGAGATGCCTGCGACCGAGAACTTCTCAAACTCCAGGTAGTCGGCAAGTTGTATCAGGTCCTTGGGCCAGTCAGGAATTGTCCGTCCCGGCAGCGGGTCCGAGAAGCCGAATCCGGGACGCTCAGGTGCGATCAACCGCACCCCTGCACGTGCAGCGCCTTCGTGCATCACTGCGGCCGCCATGCGCGATGAGGGAATGCCGTGATGGAAAAAGAGCGGTTCGCCGTTGGGGTCGCCGTACTCGGCCCAGCTCAGCGCTCGACCGTCAGACAGCCGCACCACGCTATGTGGCGGTTCTGGTTCTTCGTCGGTCATATGCGTCGGAGGGTCGGCGATTGCCATGTTTGCTGATCGTACCACCGATACAGGACGAAGACTGATTGCTCTGTGTGCTACGAGTTAATCAGCATTCGCAGGTTCGGAGACCAGCAGTTCAGCCTCGACGTCGTCGGCGAGATTCTCGACTACTGGGGTTTCGCCCAGACAGCCATCCTCGACCTGCATGTCGAAGGCGTCGGCGAAGTAGCGGTAGGACTGGTACTGGTCTCCGTACTTCATGTGACCGGCAGTGTGATGGGCGGCCGAGAGCAACAAGGTATTGCGCATCTCGGAGGAGGTGCGGCGGTAGTCCTCGAGCATGCAGAGGCCGATTTCCTGGTTGTGAGGATCGTTGCCCTGCTTGGCGATGCCGTCGGCGAGCGTCTCGACTAGCGGACCATCGTCGTAGCCCTGCTTGAGGTAGTTGTCGGTCCAGTATACGGATTGTTCAGTGTCGAGTGCGAGCAAGGCATCGTTGAGTTCCCCCAGCAGTTTGCCCTGCGACATTGGATCGGCGTCCTGTTCGAGGCCGAAGCCGGCGAAGTAGGTGGCCGCGCCGCGCGTCTTGTTGCCCTTGGAGTTGGTCACCCAGTGAGCGCACTGGTTGATGAAGTTGGCGGCGATGAAGAGCAGCTTGGTCCGGTGCGGATGATCGAAGTTCTCGAAGAACCAGCCAAGCATGTTGGTGTACTCGTAGCCGTGCTGCGGCATCGAGAAGTTAGCCGGCAGACCACACTCGAGCACGACGCGTGCAGCAGCGATCTGAATCGCGTCAAGGATCGACTTGGGCGATCGCCCTGCCTTGAGCAACGCGACGATGTCCTCGATGTAGGACTCCTCCGGCTCACGGATGATTGAGCGGATGAGGCCCTCGGCCTCTGGCGGAGAGAGCGGAATCTGGTTGTTGAACAGCTCCTGGTCCCTCGTCGACTTCAGTGTCGCGTTCAATGAGGAAGCGGGCGGCTCCTCTTCGAGGTGGTACATCATGATCTGGCAGGCGGACTCGTACAACGAGTACCAGCGCGGGCCGACCGCGATGTCGGGCACACCGGCGTACAGCACATGGTGCGAGTTGTCCCAGCCGATCGCGCGTCCAAGCTGAATGGTTGCGCGGGCGCGGAACGACTTGTGGCCGGTCGTGTAGGAACGGTTCCAGAACATGCGATCCTGGACATCAATCAGTCCGGCGAACATGAGCTGACCGAGAATCTCCTCGCGCCGCTCCGGGAACTTGTCCCACAGGCCGAGGAAGAGCGCGTACTCCTCATCGACTTGGCCGTACTGAACCATCGTCAGCCAGTCGTTCAGTCCTTCCTCGAGCGAGCCGTCGTAGTTGGTCGGTTGCTGGTCTTCCCAGTGGGCGGCGGGCGGCGCGGGGCCGTCGGGGTACTTCGCGGCGTCGTACGTGCGGCGCGAGTAGTGACCCGGCATCCTGCCCTTGAGCTGGTTCCAGATGTCGAGTCCGGTTGGCACGTACCAAGCGGTCTGCGTGAGCGGCAGGTGCCGCATCTCTTCCGAGACGAAGTTCTGCAAGCCCAGCGTCGCGCGGGACGAGAGCAGACAGTGGTCGTTGTTGACGAAGCGGACAATGCCCTCGTCGATCCGCTGGTGATACGGCACATGGGTGTACGGAGCATGGGCGCGGATGGTCTCCGACAAGATTTCCGTGGTCGGGCGGCCACCCTTGATGAAATCAAACGCCTGATGCAGCGACGAGGTGTTGTCACGCGCGACGATCGTTTCGCGGTACCGGTCGTACGCCGCAGAGGTGTCGCGGTCCATATAAGCGGGGGAAGAGCCGCTATCGCCGTCGCCGGATGTCTTGTGCAAGCCCATGGAGCGCTCCAGGCACTGAATGCAGAATTGCTGATGTTGCTGCGCAGTATAGCGACGGGTCGGATCGTCGAGATCGGGTAGACCGAGTCGTAGGGGCGACCCTTGTGGTCGCCCGCTCTGCACGTCCCAAATGTTCAGTGTTGCAGTGCCCAACGCGGGCGACCACAAGGGTCGCCCCTACAAGGGTTCAGCACGACCGCGAATATGTCCTATATTGCCCCTGTAGAGCAATTGCGCGAGCTTGACCGATTCTGCGTACTCGCGCACATGGAAGTTTCCTGAGAGGTACCTCAAATGTCTGACGACCAACGAGCGCTGGTCGCCCACCTGATGCGTCGTGCCGGCGCGGGCGTGACCCCAGCCGAGCTCGATGAGCTTGTCCAGCGGCCGTATGCCGAACTGGTGGAAGACCTGATCAATCCGACGCTGGTGGAAGATGACGACGATCTTGTCTTCCGCTACTTCCCGGCACTGGCCAACTCCGACACGCCCTGGCCCTGGAGCGGCCGCTGGATCTACTGGATGGTGAACTCCCAGTCGCCGTTGCGCGAGAAGATGGCGCTGTTCTGGCACCACGTCTTTGCGACGGCCTGGTTCAAGTCGGAGCACGGACCGTCGATGCCGGTGCACATCCAGATGTTCCGCGAGCACGGTCTGGACAACATGCGCGTGCTGTTGGAAGAGCTGTCCCGCGACCCCCTAATGATCTACTGGCTCGACAACGTCGAGTCGGTCAAGGGCGCGCCGAATGAGAACTACGGACGCGAGCTGCTCGAGCTGTTCTCGATGGGCGTCGGCAACTACACCGAAGACGACATCAAGGCGGCCGCGTACAGCTTCACCGGCTGGACGTTCGAGCAGCCTATCCCGCTCTATCCACACGGCGGGTACCCGGCGCGATTCGTCTACCGCGAAGACCAGCACGACGGCTCGGAGAAGGAATTCCTCGGCCACACGGGCGAATTCAATGGCGACGACATCATCAACATCATCGTTCAGCAGCCGGCGACGGGCCGCTTCATCGGACGCCACCTGTACAACTACTTCGTCAAGGATGAGCCGGGCGTCTCGGCCTGGTCGGTGACCGAACCGGGCAACCCCGAGGCTGTCGCCGAACTCGCTTCGGCCTTTGCCGAATCGAACGGCGACCTGCGCGCCGTCATGCGCGTGCTGTTCAATGCCGAGTGGTTCAAAGAGGCGCGCTACGAGCGCGTCAAGTGCCCGGCCGAATGGGTCGCCGGCGCGTACAAGCTCTCGGGCAAGCTGGAGATGCCGCAGCCTGAGATGTGGAACCTGCACATGACGATGGGCGCCATGGGCCAGAGCCTGATGGACCCGCCCTCGGTCGAAGGCTGGCATACGGGCAAGGAATGGATCGACGGCGGCACGCTGATGGAGCGGATCAACTTCGCCTCCAAGCTCGTCTCCGACCCGTCCACGCCGGGCGTGCAAGAGCTGATCAACCGACTCCAGGAACAGGGCGCGAGTAGCCCTGAGGCACTGGTTGACGCGGCGCTCGATTTCGCCGGCCCGCTCGAGGTCTCGGACAACACGCGCGCCGCGCTGCTTGAGGCCGCCTCCGACGGCGGCGAGATCGCGTTTGACAGCGACGACGCTCGCGAAGCCGCAGGGCAGCGAGCTGCACAGGCGCTGCGCCTGGTCATTGCCTCACCCGAGTACCAGTTCGCCTAAGGGGCCCTCACCCTAGCCCTCTCCCAGAGGGAGAGGGGACTAACACATACAACGGAAACGGAGCCAAGTGATGAGCGGTAACGGACACAGCGAGAAAAAGGATCCCGTCCTGGTCATTGTCCAGTTGACTGGCGGCAATGACTTCATGAACACCCTGGTCCCCTACAACCAGGGCGAGTACTACGACGCTCGACCGCTGGTTAACGTGCCGCAGGACGAAGTCCTGCCGATCAGCGACGAACTCGGCTTCAATCCCGCTGCCGAGCGGCTGAAGAAGATGTACGACAACGACGACGTTGCCGTGATTCAGGGCATCGGCTATCCCAACTCGTCGCGATCGCACTTCCGCGGCATGGACATCATGCACACCTGCGAGCCCGACCGGATCTCGACCGAAGGCTGGGTGGCGAAGCTGATCCAGCGCCTCGACCCGCAGTCCGAGAACCCGCTGACCGGCGTCAACATTGGCCGCGGCCTGCCGCGCGCGATGGCTGCTCCGGGCGTAACCGCGACCTCGGTGGGCGACCTCGACAACTACGGCCTGATGCCAGACATCCAGGCTGAAGAGGACCGCAACCGCGACCTCGAGATCTTCAAGCGGATGTACACCCCGGCTGTCGGTGCAGGCATGGTCATGGACTACCTGCGCCAGACCGGCATCGACTCGCTGGCCGGCGCCGACATGTTGGCCACCGTCCCCGGCGGCTACGAGTCGACCGTTGAGTACGGCGCCAGCCCGATCGCCAAGGCGCTACGCGATGTCGCGCGGATCCACACCGCCGGCCTTGGCGCTCGCGTCTTCTACACCAACCACATCGGTTACGACACGCATTCGCACCAGCCGCCGGTCCACCCGGGACTGTTGCGCGACGTGACCGGCGCGCTGGACGACTTCCTCACCGACCTGCGCGAGCATGACGCGGCCGAAGAAGTCTCGGTGCTGGTCTTCACCGAGTTCGGCCGTCGGATGAAGGACAACGGCTCGGGCACCGACCACGGTTCCGGGGGCGGCGCATTCATCATTGGCGAGAACGTCAAGGGCGGTCTCTACGCCGAGTATCCGTCGATCAAGCCGGCAGACTGGCTCAACGGCGAGGACCTGCAGCACAAGATCGACTTCCGTGGCATCTACGGCACCATGCTCGAACAGTGGATGGGCGTTGAGCCGGAAGAGATCGTGGTCGGCGAGTTCGAGCAGGTTCAACCGTTCGAACGGACGATGTTCTCGAACTAGGAGCCTGTCTGTAGAGCTCCCCCTGTGGGGGAGCTGTCGCGGAGCGACTGAGGGGGCCATCCGCGGCATTCTGAGAACCCCTTGATGCCCTGCATCTAGTGTGGGGTCGGCGTTCGGCGGTTCCCCCCGAGGGGGAGCTCAGAAGAGGACTCGTTATATGTCATTTCCACACGCAATGCTGCGAGCCGGATATCCCTATGAGCGCGTGCTTGGCATGCGCCGCGTGACCACGTTCCCGGTCGATATCGCCATTGGCGAGGACCGCGCGTATGTGATTGGTCGCACCGAGCTCGGCGTCGGCGGCAATATCCGCATGGTCACCATGGCTCCCGACGACACGCTCGACGACGCCCCGTGGGGCGACCTGGGCACGATGGCCGACACCGGTCAGCTCTGGCCTGTCGGACTGACTCGCTCCGCCGATGGCAACCTGCACATCCTGGACGAGGGCAATCACAACGTCACTACCTACTCGCCCGACGGCGAAAAGCTCGGCCAGTGGGGCGAGCACGGCTCGGGTCCGGGTCAGCTTGACCGACCGTCCGGCTTGGCCTTCGACGCTGACGGCAACGCCTGGATCGTTGACACGCTCAATCACCGCGTGCAACAGTTCTCAGCCGAAGGTGAGTACATCGGCGGGTTCGGCGAAGCCGGCGAGGGTCCTGGTCAGTTCAATATGCCTTGGGGTGTCGCGATTGACTCCGAGGGCGACCTGTACATCTCCGACTGGCGTAACGACCGGATCCAGAAGCTGACCAGCGATGGCGAGCACATCATGGACTTCGGCACACGTCCGGGCTACGAAGTGCAACGTCCTTGCGGCGTCGCAATCGACGAGCATGGCGACCTGTACGTCGCCGAGCGCAACAAGCATCGCGTCGTCATGTACGACAAGACCGGGCGCTACCTGGAATCGTTCCACGGTGACGCCACGCTAAACCGGATGGGTCGCGAGTACATCCGTAACAATCACAAGACGCTGCGGCTGCGCGAGATGACCTCGGTCGAGCCGCAAAAGGCGCTGCGCTTCCCTCAGGGCGTGACCTACCACGACGGCGCGCTGTACATCTGCGACTTCGGATCACACCGAGTCCAGGTCTACCGCAAGGACGCTGAGCCGTTGACCGAGGAACAGATCCTCCCCGAGCTGCGATCGCCAACCCTGATGACGACCTAACGTCGCTCGAAGTCAGTCGGGATCTCAACGAGGCAGGCGAAGCCGATGCCAATGGTTTTCGGCTTCGCCGAGCATCGCCGCCAGCAACTTGAAGCCGAGTTCCTGCGAATCGCCGGTTCCATGAACCAGCTCGGCGCTGAGCGATTCTGGCTGGCCGGCGATCTCGCGCGCAGCAGCGTCCGTCCCGAGTCTGAGCTTGAGTTGCTCATCGTCCACGAGACTGAGCAGCCGTTTCATCGCAGATCTGACTTCTTTCAGACTCATCTGCGTCCGCAGGTCGGCACGACCTTCATTGTCTATACGCCGGAGGAATTCACCGACCTTTGCGAAACAGACGCCGTCATTGTTGAAACCATTTCGCTCAGCGACAAGGTGACCGTGTGAGTCCGCGCTCCGACGCTGATCGCTGGATGTCCCAGGCGCAACATGACCTGGCTGCTGCCGAGCATGCTGCGTCGGGGGACTTTCATGCGCTCGCCTGCTTTCTCTGCCAGCAATCGGCCGAGAAGGCTGTGGCCGGGTACCTGTTCGCTCGCGGCGCCGACCATATCTGGGGTCACGCGCTGGCCGACCTCTGCGAAGACGCGATGCAACTCGACAAGTCGTTCGACGTGATCAAGTCAGTCGCGATGTTGCTCGACAAGTACTATCTGCCGACCCGATATCCAACAGGCCTACCAGGCGGCGTCCCGCAGGATGTCTACGACGGCATCGACTCTGTCAGGGCGCTGGAAATCGCCGGTGATGTCCTCGAGTTCGTCAACTCACGACTCAGATCGCTATCCGAAGCAGCGCAGCAAACGATCGACCAGTGATCCAGTTCCGACACGTCCGGCTGAATGAGTACCACTGCGCGATGCTGGAGGATCTGATGGCGTTGCAAGACGCGCCGAATCCAACGCCGGTGGTGGTTGAAGAAGAAATCGGGGCGGACGGACTGATCTTTCGTCCTCAGTTGCGACATACGGGCTACCACCCTGGCGTCCTGGCCAAGCTCGCGGAGCACGGTCTCATCGATCTGACCCACCTCGGCGATGCGGCTTACCGGGTCTATGTGACGCCCGTCGGGCGCGACTGCTACGACGACATGTGCGGACTGACCTGACCCCAATGACGGCGAAGCTTGAGGAACCAGAACTTCCACGCCCGCTGTCGCCGCAGCGCCTTGGCGCCATCAGGAAGCGGCTGCTGCGCTGGTACGACGAGCACGAACAGCCCTTTCCCTGGCGCGAGGGGCGAAACCCCTACGCGGCGCTGGTCGCGGCAGTCGCCGCGCAACAGACTCAGATGTCGAGAGTCGTCGAAATCTACGACCGCTGGATGCAGGCATTTCCCACCATCGAGACCTTGGCAAGCGCTTCTGACGCTGAAGCGCTTCGCGTCTGGGGCCGCGCCGGCTATCCCAGACGCGCTCTGTACCTGCATCGAACAGCGCGGATCGTCTGCGAAGAATATGGCGGGCTACTGCCGCGAGACCGGACTGCGCTGGAATCGCTGCCCGGCATCGGTCCCTTCACCGCGGCGATTGTGCTGAACTTTGGCCACAATATCGATGCAGCCGCCGTCGACACGAACATCGTTCGTGTGCTGGGGCGACTGTTGTTTGGCGATCTACAACCGGCGCGCGAAACATCATCAGCGCAGATCAAATGGGCCACCGAGCGCCTGCTACCAGATAAGCAGGCAATGCGCTGGAACCCCGCGTTGATGGATTTCGGCGCGTCGATCTGTGCGCCCGCGCCAAAATGTCATTTGTGTCCCCTGGCCTCACTGTGTGTGGCGCATCCACGATTCGCTCACGGAGCCAGGGCCGATGCTGTGCGCGCACAACCCTCGTTTGCAGGATCACAACGTGAACTGCGAGGGATCATCATGACACTACTGAGAACAGCACAGGGATCGCTACAGCATACGGATGTGATCAGCAAGGTGGTAGAACTGTCAGGAGTGAAGCGTTCACGCGTATATCTGGCGGAACAATCGCTGATCGATGATCGACTCATCCAACGAATAGACGATAAGCTCTCACTGGGCTCGGACTGATACTTGACTATCAGGCTCATGCGATGCTTATACTATGAACACGGCGGGGCGGACCGAGATCCAAGAAACGCACCGATCCCGCTACGCGCATTGCTACCCCGAAAGGAACTGCATCAATGGCCGACTCGTTTGAAGATCAACTGAGGTCGGAACTCACTGGCATCCAGGGAGAGATCGATCGGCTGGAAAACAAGCGGCGTCTGATCCAGGAGTTACTCACCGGCGAATCTGGTGGCGCGGGTACTGCGGCATCTGCGGATGCGAAACCAGCCAAGCGTCGCGCAGCCCGGCGTAGCGCTGCTCCCGCGAAACGTACGCGCCGGCCTCGTGGTCTGATCACCGGTAAAGTGCGTGAGTTCCTGGGTCAGCAGAGCGACCCGGTTCACGCCACCGAAATCCTGGCGTTCCTCGAGAAGAACGACGCCGCCCCGCAGTCGGCCAAGCCCATGCCGACGCTGCAGTCGACCTTGCAGCGGATGAAGGAAATGGGTGAGATCGAGAACACGGGCCGCAACCGCTGGGCATTGATTGCCGCCGGTAGCGCGCCCGCTTCAGCGCCGACGCCTGCACCAGCACCTGCTCCCCGAACCGATGGACCCCCAGTGGTGACATCGACGACCACATTCGGCAGCCGACCACTGGGCAGCCAGTGAGCAGATAGCATACGCCTGACCACACACGCCGCAGACGACTGCGGCAGACAGTTGTGGTGCGTGTGTTCACGTGCCATGGCCTGTCATGGCTTGCCATCACTATCAGAGAGGTTGACGCCATGTTGTTTGAGCTTCGCCAGTACACCATCAACGAAGGACGACGCGAAGAGTTCGTCCGCCTGATGGAAGAACAGATCATTCCCTTCCAGGTTTCGCAGGGCATGACGATCCTCGGCTCCTTCGTCTCAGAAGAAGACGAGAACACGTACGTCTGGATTCGCCGTTTCCACTCGGAAGAAGAGCGGGAGCGACTCTACGAGGCGGTCTACGCTTCCGACCACTGGACGAATGAAATCGCGCCGCAGGTCGGCGACATGATGAGTCGCGACAGCATCTCCGTCAAGCGACTCGAAGCCACACCCCGCTCGCCGATCCAATAGTGAGTGCAATCTGCCAGAGCGTCTCGCTGCATAGCGTCTGAGACGGCGTCTTGACGTCCGTGGTACCGACCGGCGCATTGTTCACGCGCGAATGTGAACACTTCGTTCCCACGGATCGCGCCCGCGGTCCATGGTCTCCCGATGCCTTGCACGGCAGCCCAGTCGCCGCTCTGATCGCCTTCTGTGTCGAGCAGCGCCTTCATGAGTTGAACGAGCAACCGGAACGGCAACCTGGACAGCAACCGGGCGTTCAAGGGGAGCTACGTATCGCCCGACAGACCATCGACCTGTTTCGCCCTGTCCCTTACGGCGAATTGCAGGTCGATGTCGACACGATTCGCCAGGGACGCCGACTCGCCGTCTTTCAGACTCAGGTGAGGTGCGAGGGCAAACTGCTCACACAAGCGACGACGCTTTGTTTGCGGTCAGACGCTTCGCTAGGTTCAGTCGGCGCGGACCATACCGCCGACGCGCCGGAGCCACCTGAGGCTGCCATTCCCAACCGAGTGGACCG
Source organism: Dehalococcoidia bacterium (assembly GCA_964291515.2). Lineage (GTDB taxonomy): Bacteria > Chloroflexota > Dehalococcoidia > Bin125 > Bin125 > Bin125. Next base: position 708,748 of record OZ219805.1, on the reverse strand, counting down.
AGTCGGCAACGGCTGGGTGTCATATCCGGGCACGCTCGAAATGCGGCATGTTGTCCCGCCCGGCGGTCAGGACGCCCCGGTCGTCTGGATCCGGGCGGATGCTCCCGTACTTGCGGATGCGCCGCTCACCCCGGCAGTCCGAGCGGCGAGCATCGCCGACTTCGTTTCACCGTTCGCAAACATGCAGCCGGGACGCAGCGGCTATGTGAACGCCGACATCACATTGCACCTACATCGTCAGCCAACCAGCGAATGGAACTACCTGCGTATCGTCTCGCGCGGGGCGGCCAATGGAGTGGCAACGGCGCAAGCTGTGCTGGGCGACATGACGGGCGCGTATGGTGGCTGCTCGGCCGCTAGCCTGATTAACCCGTAACGCGTTCGCGCTCCGAACGCTACCAATAGCGCGACTCGATTCAGATCGATAGTCTCTACGCATGGCTGGCCGCATCGTAGGCATGATCTCCATCCTCACGCTCGTTGGCGTGGCTGCCGCAGCGGCATTGCTCTTGGGGCTGGCGGTCGACTCGGAAGAAGACAGCGGACGCCAGGCAGCCCTGGTGCTGTCCGAGTCAGTCGCTCGATCACTGATCAACGCCGATTTGCCGTCGCTCAGCGATAGCGAAGTCAATGACCTGATTCGAGTTAACGCTCCAGCACCCGATGATTCCGATCGCGAACCTGTCGAACTCCAGGACATCTGGGTGTTCAACTCGCAGGCTCGGCTCGCCGCTTCCTCCGACGGGGCCCGCACTGTCACCCGGGACGAAATCGTTCCAGCGCGCGGCTCCATGGAACCGGGCGCGGCCACTCTCGTGCAGGCCTTGCCTGACGGTCGGTATGCAGGTACAGCGGCCATTCGCGGGGCCGATGGATCCGCTGTCGGCGCGGTTCGTGTCGAGTTCACCAGCAACAGGATTGGGACGCATTTCGAGCTGTATCGAGGTGAGTATCTAATCGGCGTCATCGCGGTCGTCGTCGCGTTGATCTTTGTCAGCTGGTTTCTGGCCAAGCGGCTCGCTCGACCGATTGGCATCATGGTGCGGGCCGCTCGTGCGGTCGAGGACGGCCGTCAGCCCGAGCCGTCAGTTGCGGCTGTCCTGCGAAACACTTCACTCACGCGTGACGAGTATGGCGAGCTGGCCGGCGTGTTCCTCGATATGGCTCGCGAGGTCGGCGCCCGCGAGATCAGACTCAATGCACAGGTCGAAGAGCGAACGGTGGAGTTGTCGGAGAAGAACCGCGCGCTGGAGACCGCGCAGCGTGAGATTCGCAACGACCTGGAGATGGCGCATTCCGTACAGGCGGCGCTGGTGCCGTCCGACCTGCCCGAGGATCCGCGAGCAGGCGTCGCGGCGTTCATGACGCCAGCGCTGGATGTGGGCGGCGACTTCTACGACGCGTTCCTGACCGACGACGGTCGTCTGGCCTTCGCGATCGCCGATGTCTCAGGTAAGGGCATCGCCTCGGCGCTGATGATGGCGGTCGGCCGTGCCTTGCTGCGCAGCGCGGCCAACCAGCATCCCGATCCGAGCCGGGCGATCGCCTCGACCAACGACCAGCTCTGCGGCATGAACCCCAAGGAACTGTTCATCACAGCGTTCTTCGGTGTCATCGACCTTGAACTGGGCACGCTGACCTACGTCAACGCCGGACACGATCCGCCCTACATCATTCGGCCCGACGAGGCGCCGGAGATGATTCCCCATACAGGCGGCATCGCCCTTGGCGTTCTGCCTGATCTGAACTACGCCGAGACGACCATTCCGCTCGACGCGGGTACGGCGCTCTATCTATACACCGATGGGATCACGGAGGCTGAAAACGTCAACGGACAGCAGTTTGGTCGCGAGCGGTTGGAAGAGAAACTGGCAGCTTCCAACGTCGTCGAACCGAAGGAGCTGATGGACGGGATTCTCACGGACCTGCGGGAGTTTTCCGGAGATGCCAAGCAGTTCGACGACATTACTTGCATGGCTCTCCAGTTCATTGGGGGATCAGTGACGATCGAGCCGTACATTCCTGGGCGGGGCGACGCCAGGTTGGCATCCGGTTGGCGCAAGATGGTGGTGCAGCCGCAGCTCGAATCGTCCCTGCCTCGCGTGACGGCGTTCATTGAGCGATTCGCCGAATCCGAAGGATTTAACCCGGCCGAAGTGTTCCGCATCAACCTGGCGTTGGACGAGCTCTTGACCAACACGCTCGAACACGGGTTTGAGGGACGCGTCCACGAAGCCGACATCTCCGTAGCCATTCGCAGCGAAGGAGACTCGGTCATCGTTCGTTATGAGGACAACGGCACCGAGTTCAATCCTTTACAGGCAACTGAGCAGGATACGGAGCTAGAGTTGGGCGAGCGGCCGATCGGCGGATTGGGTTTGCAGCTGATTGCCGCCTCCTTCGATGAGGTAACCTATGAACGTATGGGTGACCGAAACGTGACTACCATGAGACAGAGCCGCGAAAGCTCGGAAGAAGATTCTGACTAGGCTACTTTCACACCTAACCACCGCGACAGAGGAGAAGTGCCATGGTTGACCTGTATCCCGAGTACGACGACAGCGTGCTGGTTCTCAACCCGCTGGGCCGCATCGACGGCACCAACGCGAAGGCCTTTGAAGAAGCGTTGCTGGGCCGGATCGACGCTGGCGACAATCAGATCCTGATGAACTTTGAGGGGATCAACTACATCTCCTCGGCCGGACTTCGGGTCCTGCTGATGGCCGCCAAGCGCACCAGTCAGTCTTCCGGCCAGTTGGCCCTCTGCGCTGTCCAGGATCACATCCAGGAAGTGTTCAAGTTCTCGGGTTTCGCTGAGATCATCCCAATTCACGACGATCGGCCTGGGGCGCTGAGTTCGTTCTAGGACTATCCAGTCGTCGAGAAAGCCAACAGAAACCAACGTCGCCTGAGCGCTTAGCCCGATTGATTGGGCTGCGCTCAGGCGACGTTTTGTGTACCTGTTCAATCCCGGCGGCGCGCCGGGTCCGGAGCTAGAGGCCGAGGTCGCTTTCCAACTTGGCAATCGCACGGGAAATGCGGTTGACCAACTCGTCGGCTTCTTCGAGGTTGGTGACCAGCGGCGGCGCGAACGGGATCGATGCGCCACCGCGTGCGAGCACACCTTCGTCGCGCAGGTTCTGGGTCACGCGCGCCGCGACGTTATCGGCCTCATCAAAGTCCTCGCCGGTTGCGGGGTTCTTCTTCAGCTCGACCACGTGCATCATGCCGACGCCGCGCGTGTGATGGATCGTGCGGTGCTCTTCGCGCAGCTGCACCAGGCGGGAGCGGACGTGCTCGCCGACGCGGGCGGCGTTCTCGACCAGGCCTTCGCTCTCGATGATGTTGAGGTTGCCCAGGGCCACGGCGCAGGAGACCGGGTTGGCGCCCCAGGTGATTCCACCGATCGTGCCGTCCGCGCCGGCTTCCTCGAAGGTGCGAGCAATCTGGTCGGAAACCAGCGTCGCCGCGATCGGCGAGTAGCCGGACGAAATCTGCTTGGCGGTGGTCATGATGTCGGGCTCGACGTCAAAGTGGTCCATGCCGAACCATTTGCCGGTGCGTCCGAAGCCGTTGATAACTTCGTCGGCGATCAGCACGATGTCATGCTTGTCACAGATCTGGCGAAGCGTGCGCCAGTATGCCGGGTCAGGCACGTAGCTGCCGTTGGCAGACGAGATTGGCTCGGCGATGATGGCTGCGACGGTGCTCGGTCCGGCGGCGACGATGATGTCTTCAATCGCGCGTGCGCAGTAGACATCGCACTCGGGGAAGGTCTTCTCGTAGGGGCAGCGGTCGCAATTGACGTTGGGGACGTGGATCGCGCCGGGAACCAGTGGCTCGTACGCAGCTCGCTGTGCGTAGCTGGCTGCGTTGACCGACAGCGCGCCAGCCGTTTGTCCGTGATACGAGCCGATTCGCGAGATGACCTTGAATTTCGAGCCATTGCCGCGGATGTGGTGGTACTGCTTCGCGATCTTCAGGGCGTTCTCAACCGCCTCTGACCCGCCGTTAACGAACACCGCCTTGCGGATCGTCGATGGGGTCAACTCAGCCAACTTGCTCGCCAGGGCGACGGCAGGCTCGGAAGCGTACGCAAAGGTGTTCTGGTAAGCGAGCCTGGACATCTGCTCGTGAGCAATGTCGGCAAGTTCGCTGCGACCGTGTCCCACAGCGTTCAGCCAGAGACCGGACATCGCGTCGATGTACTCGCGACCCTGGTCGTCGTGCAGATAGATGCCTTCACCCTTCTGGATCACCAACAGTCCGTCGTCGGCGGCGAGGTCGGCGTGCGACTGGGTCGGAATCCAGAGGTGTTCGAGCGATTGTTGTCGAAGAGCGGCTTGGGTCTGCGTGGTCATTCAACGTCCTGTCATGCCATGGGTTGCTTGACAGGATAGGCGCAATGCGGCAGGTGCGTGGGAGGCCGACTGCTTCGCGTCGTGACACCCCAACGGGGGAAACTCCGATCAGCGCTGCGCTGAAGTGGGCGCGCCGCGAGCGCGCAGGTCGTACGCCATCACGGCGAGGTCGCGCATGCGACCGCTGCGGTCGACGACCCAGCCGGGCAGTGTCGCCACGGTCTGGAATCCGAGCGATTCAAACACGGCCTGGGCGCTCATCTGGTCGTGCGTCATGCGCGCGGAGATCCGTTCGAGGCCGATGGAGTCCGCGATCGCAAAGATCTCCTCGGCGAGGAAGCGACCCAAGCCCTGACCACGGATCTGCGAGTTCACGGTGACGCGAATCTCGCCGATGTGCTCGGTCCAGCCGGCTTCGCTGTGTACCAGCGATGCCTCGCCGACAATATCGCCGCTGTCCACGGCGAGCACAGTGGTGGTGTGATTGTTGGCAATGTTCTCGAGCCAGCGATCGACGACAAGCTCATCGGTGATGTCCCAGGGCAGATACAGCAGATCGTCCTGCGAGAGCGAACGGGCAAATGCAAGGAAGCGCGCCTTGTCCGCATCCGACATGAGGCGCATGTCGATCTCGCGGCCACCACGCAGGGTGGCTCGGCTGGGATAACGCCGCGCGATCAGGGCGGCTTGGCGGGCGGATGCTTCGGTGGTCATCGGTCTTCTCCCGTTTCACAGTCCTGACGCGTCTACCTGACTCAATGTTATGTGTGCCTACGCGTTCGCGCAGACTAACACTGCCTGCGCGTCACTGATTGCAGACTTGCTACGGATGGGACAGGGACGGATCAACTCGCCGGCGGACGCCAGCGAGTGGTCTTTGGTTGCAGCCTGGCGCCGCGGTCGGCGGCGGAGTCGATCTCCAGCGAGACATCATCGCCGGGATACATCGTGCCCTGCCGCACGACTCGTGCGTACAGCCGAGAACGGCCTGGATGGGTTGCCTGGTTGATGACGTTGAAATCGCCGCCTTTGAAGCAGTGCGAAATGATGCGGCAGGGCGCTGCGTACGAGGTGACCTCGACGATGACCTGTTCGCCCAGGTGAATCCGTGAACCAGGCACCAGCTTCTTCCAGTCGATGCCGCGGATGGTGACATTTTCACCGGTTGCGCCGGGCCCGATCTGGTGACCGTCGGCGCGCAAGCTGTCGAGGATTTCCGCCGAGAACAGGCAGACCGCACGCTCGGTTCCGCCGTGGTGGCGACGATCTCGTTGGCGGTCGCGAGTGAGTCCGTATTCGTTGACGACGGCTTCCGTAACAGCCCGCTTGGGCACGCCGCCGGGAGACACGTTGAGCTGTTCAATCCGCCCCGTCGTCCGGACAGATCGAGCTTCCTGTTGCGACATCGTGTCACCCCGCAGTCACCTTGCTCACGCTTGGAGCAAGTCTAGTCAGCTACGTTCGCCAGTGCGAGATCATCCCGTCCACGTACAAGACGCGAAGCGCGGTCAGGAGGCCTGGCAGGAGCTGGATTCTCTGCTGTTCTTCGACTCCCTGGAGGAGATCGTCGAGCAGGGCTCTGACGGTGCTGGAGCCGTCGATTCTTGAGGCCAGCGCCGCGACGAGCATTGAGATTGGCGCTCCCTGTGGGCGCGAGGGCGAGGAGATGACGGCGCCCCACTCGAACTGTCCGTCGCCGACGATCGGCTTGCGGGCCAGTTCGACGCCGTTGGCCAGCGTGGGCACGGCGTCGAGCATCGGACTGCGATTGGCCCATGCGCTGTCGATCAGCCTGGCCATTTCCTGATCTCGGCGCGCCCGGGCGGATTCAACAGCGGCGACGCCTTCGACAAAGTCCGGCGGCGCCTCACCCTTCTCCAGGACGACGCGCTCGTAGCCTTGCGGCGGCTGTCCCGCGACAGCGGCGATGAACGCTTCGCGCGGGGAGACGTCATCGGCGCTCTGTGTGATTCGTCGCGCTTCCCAGAAGTAGGAATCGGATGTGCGATTGGAGGCGTAGAAGAGCGCTGCCATCTCGCGAAACTGGTGGTACTGCTGCATGTAGAGCTGGGTGTAGACCTCGGCGGCAGGATCGCGCATCTCGGGATCGCGCAGCGCTGAAGTCACGTAGGCCGAGGCCAGAACCGCCGACGACAGAGCCAGATGAACGCCTGAAGAGAAGAGCGGGTCGATGAAACAGGCAGCGTCGCCGACGAGGATGTAGCCGTCGCCAACCAGGTGTTGCGACGTGTACGACCAGTCGCGGATGACACGCGGCGCTTCCAACAGGTTGCCGGATTCGAGCATGCCGGCCGTGCGATTGGTCATCGCAAGCTGCTCTCGAAAAAAATCCTCAGCGGGCTGCTCACTCAATTGCGAGCCGCCCCAGGCCGCGTCAATGACCACGCCGACCGACATGACGTCGTCGGGCAGTGGGATGGCCCAGGACCAGCCGTGTTCGTAGGCCTCGATGAAGATGTTGCCGGTTTCGGGCTCGGGCAGGCGCTCGACGCCGCGGTAGTAGCTGTAGACGGCAAGGTTGCGGAAGAACTCGTCGTGGGTGCGCAGGTCAAGCCGTCGCGCGAGGAATCCATTCTGTCCACTCGCGTCGACGATCCAATCCGCGTGATAAGTGGCCTGGTAGGGCTCTGAGTCTCCCGACGAGGACTCAACTGTCACGCTCGACAGTTGGTTGGATTCGAATGACACGTCAACGACGCGACTGCCTTCGTGCACATCGACGCCGTTCGCGGATGCGTTGCGCAGGAGCATCTGGTCGAAGGTTGGTCGCCAGACCTGGTAGGCGTGGGGATAGCTGGCGTTGGTCTCGGCGAAGTGCCAGGACCAGGGCTCAGGGTCGCGTCCCCAGACCATCGTCGCGCCGTACTTAGGCGTGAAACCAGAGGCCTTGATCTCGTCAATGACGCCGAGGGTTTCGAGGATGGGGATGGAAGCGGGGAGCAGCGATTCACCGACGTGCTCGCGGGGGAAGACTTCGCGCTCGAAGAGGGTGACATCGAATCCCTGTCGGGCAAGCAGGGTGGCGGCGGTGGAGCCGCCAGGGCCTCCGCCAATGACGATGATGGACTGCACACGGTCATTGCTCATACGCGTCAGCGTACTCTTGGACGCATCCGTGCAAGATGCTTGCCAGCGGCGCGCTCAGCGCAGTCGCTCCGCCAATCTGTAGGCGCAGATCGTCTCCGCCGTCCCCGCGGACGACGAAGTCGAGCACGGCCGAGCGTCGCAAGGCGTCGTAGAGCTTGAGATTCGAGCGATGTGAATCAGGGCTGAGCGAACCGTCCCTCACTTCCCACTGGGCAAACTCGCGGCCGACCGTGTTCGAACTCCACCGCACCGATGCCTCGCCTGTGAACCGGTCCTCTTCTTCTAAGTGGATGTTGGCAATCAAGGCAACACTGTCGTCGCCCTTCGGCGAGAGCCAGCTTGGCGTTTCGTCGTAGAACGCCGTTGGGGCGCAGATCAGATACACGCCAGCTTGTCCGCTCAGTTCGGGTACCGACATTGTGATCCAGTGCCGCTCGAGTACCGGATGCCAGTAGGCATATGCCGAGTGATAGTCGCTGGTTCGCTGTTCGATCGCGCCACTGTCGCAGTCGTCGATGGCGAACTGTAACGGAGTGCTGAACAGCCTCGTGAGATCGAACGCAATTGTGATGTCATCCGCCTCGTCTTTGCTTCCGATCAACTCAGCGGTCTTGGCACGTTGAAGATCGACGAAGAAGGCCGACTCCACTTCTTCGTTCTCCGCAACAAGGTTCGCTGGCCTGGTGTTGTTACTCATGCTCCAGCGGCCCCCTTCCCAAGGCTGCCCATCAAGCTGCCATGCCCACTGACGGCCCCAAACACTCTCGGGATCTGTAATTTCAGACGGGTTGATCGACGAGGAACTCCAAGTTGATTCGCCGTCCCGCCGTTCGCCAGGCGATGCATCGATGTTGATGCCGGTATGTGTGTGACCTGTGAATTCATCTGGGTTGCCCTCTTCGGTGAGGCACAACACCCGGAGCGAAGATTGGGGACGGTCACCAGCAACGATGTCGGCGGCGTGCCAGCGCTCGTTCTGCTCGTTGTAGACGATGGCTGCGCTGACGTTGTCCGGCAAGCGAGCGTACTGCCGCTCTCCGCTGCAACCAACCAGGACCGCGGCCAGGGCCAGGATCGTTAGCACTGCGCTGAACAGGATTGGACGACCGCCCATCATGCACCTCTATGTCTTGTGCCAACACTATCGAGATGCAACCGTCGCAGGGCGGATGGTGCGGGCGACCACAAGGGTCGCCCCTACAGGAACTCATGGCGATCTTGGTCTTGTATACGCACAGGTCTGGGGGAGAGTGACGGAGCACGGAGAGCGGGAATGTAGCTGGTGGGGGTTGGGTTAACTCGAGAGACCCGCGCCGAAGCGCGGGCCTCTGGAGATTCGGTCTGTGCGAAGCCGTTAGTCGGGGAAGGCCGCGCCTGAGCCGGTGTTGACCTCGAAGGCTCCCTTGAGGTCGAGTTCCTTGCCCATCTCGCGGACGGCTGGGATGACTTCCTCGCCGAAGAGGCGGAGGGAGCGCATCGCGTCCTCGTGGTTCATCGCGCCGTCGCCGTCCCAGAAGAAGATGTTGCCGGGGCGCAGCTCTTCGAGGACGTGGCGGATCTTGGGGATGACGGTCTTTGGCGTACCCGTGATGATCGAGTACTTGTTGACCTGCTCCTCGTACGTGCCGAACGCGTCGGAGTCGACCTTGTCGACTTCGGCGTCCTTCTCGGCGAGGGCGGCATCGCGCTCAGTCTGGCGTCCACGCGCGGCGGCAGCGAAGGTGCTGACCGTCGGCAGGAGCTGGGTGCGCGAGGTCAGACCGGGCAGGTTCTGCAGGTTGGATCGCACGCTGCCCTGGTTGCCCTCGAGGAAGGGGTTGGCGGGGCCGGCGATGTACTTGCGTCCGGCTTCCTCGGCCAGCTCTTCGGTCTCATCGACGTGGACCTTGAACAGGTAGCCGTGGTGCTCGGTCGAGGCTTCGTAGCCGTTCTCACGGGCGACCTCGTCGTAGTACTCGAAGGACTTCTTGGTCGGCTCGATTTCGGTCGCGAGCATGACGTACGGGTAGCGATGCTCGGCGCACCACTTGACGGTGTTGCGCGACATCACGCCGGGGATCCAGATTTGCGGGTGCGGGTCCTGGTAGGGGCGCGCCCACGGGTTGACGTAGCGGTACTGGTAGTGCTCGCCTTCCCAGCGGAAGGGGCCAGGCCTTGACCAGGCCTTGACAACGAAGTCATGCGCTTCCTGGAAGCGCTCCCAGTTGAAGGGCGCCTGCGAGTTGTGAGCGACTGACTCACGGCCGGTGCCGCGCACCCAGCCGGTGACAAGGCGGCCGCGAGAGATCATGTCGATCTCGGCCAGTTCCTCGGCCAGCCACAGCGGGTCTTCCCAGATTGGGAGCACGTTGCCGAGTAGCACGATCTTGGCTCGCTTGGTAATCCGAGCGAGAATCGCGGCTTCGACGTTCATCACGCCGCCCATGCAGAACGGGGTCGAGTGATGCTCGTTGAGCATCAGGCCGTCGAAGCCCATTTCCTCGGCGTAGACCTTCTCGTCGAGGTAGCGGTTGTACAGTTCGGCGCCAATGCGGGGGTTGTAGTCCCCGTTGGTCATCCCAAGGTCTTCGATTTCGCGTCCGGTCGCACCGACCCAACCCGAGTCAAAGTCCTGGTAGGGACGTTCCGTGAAATAGCCAACGAACATGGTTTCGGTTCCTGTTCCACCGACTCAGCATGCGCTCAGCTGGTCGATAATTCGTTCCTCAGAATGATACGTGATTGCGTGTTGCTGAGAGGAATGCTCAGGCGCTCGCGATGAAGGAGGTCACGGCATCGGCGGCAGCCTGGGGATTCTCGAGTTCGACCAGGTGGCCGGCGCCGTCGATCACGGTCAGCGTGCTGTTGGGCAGGCTGGCGTCGTAGACCTCGGCGACACCGAGCGGCGTGACCCGGTCATTCTCTCCCCAGAGCAGCAAGGTCGGCGTTTCGACCTCGGAGATCAGGTGCGGCAACTGGCGGTTGAACATCCACGGCTTCCAGGTCAGGCGCGCGGTCATCTCGCGCGAGAAGTCCCAGAGTTCCTTCAGTTCCGGCGCGGCTTCGTCGCCGAAGACTTCGGCGTAGGCCTCGTCGGAGGAGAAACCGAGCTTCACGTACTCCTCGAACTCGTAGAAGATCACGTCGGCGATTTCGCCCTCTTCGGGCTGGACGCCGGCTGCGCCGACCAGGATCAGGTTGTCAAGTCCGTGCAGGTGCATCGAGGCCAGCTCGGCCGCGACCCAACCACCGAAACCCATGCCTAGCAGGTTGGCGTCTTCGTCGATCCCCATCTTGTGGATGGCGCTGTGCAGCAGGATCGCGATGTCGCGCGGGTGGCGAGCCCAGGTCGGGCGTTCTGACTGCCCGTAGCCCGGCATGTCAATCGCGGTGACCGTGTGGTTCTCGGCCAGCTTGTCGTAGAAGGGAATCCAGCCGGGCGATCCGGTGGAGTGGTGCAAGACGACCAGATTGGGTCCGGTGCCGTCCTGCAGCGCGTTTACCTTGAGGCCAGCGACCTCGACGGCGACTTCCGAGTGCGTTTCTGTCTGTGTAGTCATACGCCTGCTCCTGTCAGTGGTTCCGACGATGATGGGCTCGCTCGAACAGCGTGCGTTAGCAACCCACCGGAAAGTCTGGCGGGCGAACTAGTTAGGGACAGGCTAAGCGCCGATCTCGCCACTGGCAACCGACATCCCGCCCAGGCCAGCGAACGTACGGGCGGTCGTAGGATTGCATCATCATGCTCGGACTTCTCCGTCTGCTTCGCCTCGCCGCGCTGCGCGAATTGCGCGGCGGTTGGATGTTGATGCTCGGCGCTGCTTCGCTGCTGATCATCGCTGCCGGCCTGGTCGCGCTGCCGCTCGTCTTTCAGGCGGCATCGGCCGACCTTGCGCTCCGCGAGCTGATCGAGCAATCGCCTCGCGGCGCAACGATCGCCGACCAGACCAGATCATTCAGACCAGCAGAGCGCGACGACTTCGATGCCGTTGCGGCGACCACGGATCAGCTCGAGCATCGGCATCTCGATCAATTCGCGGGACTGGTCGGTGATACGCGGCGAATCATGGAGACACCGCGCAGCTTTGCCGCCTTCACCAGGCTTGACAATGGGATCAACGAGCGGCTGCTCACCTATCTGATGTCGTTCGAGCAGCTCGAGTCGAATGCGCGCCTCGTCCACGGAGATTGGGCGAAGTCGGCCGACGAAGTCGTGATCGGCGCGACGCTTGCCGACCAGTTGAGCCTCGATGTAGGCAGCGTGTTCAGCTTCAGCGATCGGATGGAGTTCGTCGTCACTGGCGTGATCGAGCCAGCAGTGTCGGATGTCGGCCGAGTGCTGGCATTCCACTACACGGATGTCTGGTTCGAGTTGCAGATCAACGTGACGGCCGGCGGCGCAGAAGAACCGTACATCGGCCTATTCGCCAATCACGACGCGCTGGTGCGCTACGGCGCGCCGGTCAATCATCGTATGCGTACTGAATTCCACACCGAGGCCATCAACTCGGACCAGGTCGGAGCTGCGATCGAGGCGTTGACCGCCTGGCAGCAGCAACTCAGCCGTCTCGAAGGCGGGTCGGCCTCGACGCTGCTGCTGGGGACATTGCAACAGTTCGACCGTCAGGCGCAGTTCTCGGCCGGGCAATCGCTGTTGGCCGGACTGCAGATCGCGGCAGTGGCCATGTTTGGCGTCGCGTTGGTCGGCCGCGTGATGGCTCAGCGGACGCGCGTCGACCGCGAGCGACTGGCGGCGCGAGGCGCGAAACCGTGGCAGCAGGCCGGCGCACAAGCGATGCTGGGTGGACTCGCAGCGGTGCCCGCTGCACTGCTCGGTGCGCCATTGGCTGCATTCGCGCTGAGTCATGCCGGGCGACTTGGAGCGGTCGCCCGAGTCTCGGGCGGTGAGCCGTTTGATACCCGTCTGACCTGGGAAGCCTGGGCGCTGGCGATCGCCGGGGCGCTGCTGGCCTGGGTCGCGTTTGCCGCGCCTGCCTGGTTTGACTCCCGGCAGCGCACTAATCAGCGGGTCGATGTCGGACGACCACAGCGGCAGTCGTTGATCCAGCGAGCCTGGCTGGACGTGGCCCTGCTGGCGCTGGCAGCCGTGCTCTTCCTGCAGTTCGAGACCGAAGCCTCAGGCGGCGCATTGGCAGCGTTCGAGTCGGGAGGTATCAACCCGGTGCTCATGCTGAGTCCGGGACTGCTGTTGCTGGGCTCGGCGCTGACGATCATGCGCGTCGCGCCGCGCGTCTGGGGTCTGGCGGCCTCGGCCCTGGCCCGAGCGCCGATTCCATCCTGGCTCTATCTCGGTGTACTGAACGTCGCCCGCAATCCGACCGGACCAATGCTGCTGACGGCGCTAGTGGCGTTCATCACCGCGGTTGGACTCATCTCGGCGACGTACGCATCCACGATTCGCACCGTCGAACGGGACCGGATCGAGTATGAAGTGGGAGCGGATGTGCGAGGTGTCTCAATTGGTGGGAATCTGTCGAACTCGACGCTGGCGCGGGTGACGGAGCCGCTGGACCGGCGCGACGGTCTGACAGCGGGCGCAGCCTACCGAGGTATCGGCGCGATCGGCGGCGACCGCGAAGGCAGCCGCGTGATCATGCTGGGCTTGCAGACCAATCGGATGAATGAAACGATCGCGCTGGACGAGCGCCTCGTGGGCATGCCGACCGAAGAGTTGTTGTCGGCGATCGCTCGGGAACCGGGGCGGGTTGGCCAAGCGCTTCCTGAGGGGGCAGATGCACTGACCCTTGAGGTCCGCAGCGACCCCGGCAATAGCAATCTGGAAATGGCGGCTCGGGTCCTCGACAGTCACGGGCAGGTCCATATGAGGCCGTTCCGCACCAACACCACGTCGATCGTTGATTCCAAACCCAACACGATGCGGGCCTCGTTGAGCGGACTGTCGCAGCCGTTGCGGATCGCCGCGATCATCCTGCGACCTCAGGCGCGTGTGGTCCGCGCTCCGACCGGAACGCTCTATCTGGATGAACTGACTGCATACGTCGGGGACGAGGCCATTCCCGTGGATCCGTTTGACGAGGCGGGTCCCTGGATTCCGGCATCGAGCGGCGCGGGTGAGGACCGGATTGTCTTCGCCGACGGCGGGCTGCAGTATCGCTGGGCCCAACTCGCCGCTGCCGACGAGCGGATCATTGTGCGGGAGTCCCCCAATCTGCCGGTCAATGCGGCGATGGACCGGACCTCGATGGAGACAGCCAACCTGAACGTCGGCGATGTCGTGTCGATCGAACTCAACAACGCGAGCATTCCCGTTCGCATCACTGCGGCCGTCGACTATTTCCCCACGCTCAATCCTGCGCAGGGCGGATTTCTGATCGCCGACTTGCTCGCGCTGCGCGGCGCAGCGCTGGTCGCGGCGGTCCAGGCCGTCTTGCCCGTGACCGAAGTCTGGGCGGCAGCGGAAACCAACGCCGGACGGCTGATCGCCAATGATCTGCTGGACCAGGTGTATCTCTCCAGCGCCGTGCTGGATGCGGAAGCTCGGATTGACGCAGCCGAGGAGGACCCGTTCCGATCCGGCGGCGCAGCGGCGCTCTTCGTGGTCGGATTCATCGGCCTACTGATTGTTGGTTCGGCGGCGCTCGTGTTCACCCTGGCTGCGGCGGGAGGCGAACGGGCGCGCGAGTTTGCCCTGATGCGCACTGTCGGCGCGGGCCGAGGCGGGCTGACCGGTCAGGCGGCTGTCGAGGTCGGGCTGGTGCTCGCTGCCGGAGTCGCACTGGGATTTGGACTCGGACGAGCAGTGGCCGGTGCGCTCCTGGCCTTCCTCGACGTGACCGCCGAGGGCGTCGCGGCCGCTCCGCCGACGACGCTGTCGGTCGATTGGGTGCTCGCCGGCATCGGCGTCGGCGTAATCGTCGCCTGCGCGATCCTGGGAACCACCGTCATCTCCCGCTGGGCGACCGGTCAGGACGCCGCGCCGCTTCTGCGTGAGGGCGCTGACTAATGGCGCTTCAACCATCCTCCAGCAGTGGCGACAGTGCTCGTGGAGAAACCGCGCGAGAGCTGGCGCGACTGGCGCTGCGCAGGATTGCCTCCGCGCCCAAACTGTCGGCGGTGCTGTTGATCGGCGCGCTGCTCGCGGTCGGGCTGGCCAGTAGCGCGCCCATTTTCATCGAAGCGGTGCGCGACCTCGGACTCCGACAAACGCTCGCCGATGCTGACCCGGCGTCACTCGACCTACGTCTCGTTCGGACCAATGTGACGGCGGACGAAGAGTCAGTCGATCAGGTGGAGTCGTTGATTCGCGATGAAGTGAACACTGCTGTCGAATCGCTGGTCGTCGGTCGGATGGCTGCGATGCGAACGGGCGGTTATGTCCTGCGCACCGACGATCAGCCCTTCAACGCGCCCGACCCGCCACACGCCACATTCATCGCACAGAGCGATCTCGACGAGACTTCCGAGTTGATCGAAGGCCGAGCGCCTGAACCGGCTTCCGGCGCGATTGAAGTGGTCGTAGAGCAAGAACAGGCCGAGGTGTTCGGGCTTGGAGTCGGTGACGAACGTCTGGCTCAACCATTCTGGCTTGGACTTCAGAACGAGACTCGGATTCGCGTCGTTGGGATCGTCGATCCGTCGGCCAGTGACCGCCGTTGGTCGACGCTCGATTCGGTCTTCCTGCCCGTGGCCGCACGAGATTCGGAGCTGCGCTTCTGGACGACGAGAGCGGGCATTCTCGGCATCCTCGCCGATCAGTCGCCAACTCTTCGGCTGACGCTATTGCAACGATTCAGGACCGATCTCAGCGGCGCGTCGGCAGCCGAAGCGTCGGCCGCAGCCGACTCGCTCGAGCAAATGACTCGCCGCCTCGCACAGTCCATCGAGGGGGTCCAACAGGAGACCGAGCTGGTCGACACCCTGGTCGGTTTCAGCCGTCGCTTCCAGTTTGCGCAATCGACGCTGCTGATGATCGTTCTGCAGCTCGTCGGAGCCGTGTTGGTCTACGCGGTCGTCGCGGCGGCGATGCTCGCCGAGCAACGCACCGAGGACACGGCCTGGCTCCGATCACGAGGCGCCCGCCAGCGTGATGTCGCCATGCTGCACGTCGTCGAAGCGGCGATCCTAACCGCGCCGGCTATAGCGCTCGGTCCCTTGATCGGCATGGGATTGGTCAGCTTGCTGGGATTCGTGCCGCCGTTCGACGAGGCGATTGCTCTGACCGGCCTCGGACCGTTCCTGCCGGTGTCGCTGCCCGCCGAAGCCTGGTATCTCGCGCTCGGCGCGGGCGCGCTGGCACTCGCTGCCCAGGCCGTCCCGACTTATCGCGCGACGAAACAGACAATGGTCACGACGCGCCGCGAACGAGGTCGCCCACCGGCTTCATGGACCCAACGAGCGCTGATCGACGCTGCCGTCGCCGCGCTCGGCGCACTGCTGATCTTTCAGCTGCAATGGGCCGGTGACCCGATCAATTCCCCGCTAGTCGGAGATACGCGACTTGACTGGCTGGCTGTCGCGACACCGACGGTCCTGCTGTTCGTCGTGGGCCTGGTCGTTCTACGGCTGTTTCCCCCCGCAATGCGAGGTCTGGCGCGGTTGGCGTCTCCGTGGCGATCGCTGACACTGCTGATGGGCGCCTGGTACCTGGGCCGCACGCCGACGCATTACGCCCGGACCGTGTTGCTGCTGACCATTGCCGGAGCGCTGGCGGTGTTCGCAGCCTCGTTCCGCACGACGCTCGACAGTTCCTACGACGACCGCGCGCTGCATGCGGTGGGCGCGTCGGTGAGGCTCAGCGAACCGCATTCGGAAGCAGTGCCGTTTGAAGAGGTCGAGCGGTTGAGCGGCCAGTCAGTGGCCAGAGTCAAGCGAATCGTCGGCGCGTACGACGGTGACGAGGACTCAGGTCGTTTGCAGATTGCCGCGCTTGACGCGCAGATTGTGGCCGAACAACTCGCCGATCGTGATGCCGATTGGGCATTGCCACCAGAAGCACTGTCGAGCATTGCGCCGGCTAGAAGCGACGTCCAGCGAGCCGTGATCGAAGACTTTGGCGGCCTGTTGACGCTGAGGCTCAGCGTGCTGTTTCTGTCGCAGGAGACACCTATCGGGATTAAGGTGCAGGACGCGCATGGCCGCTATTGGTGGTACACGATTGAGACCCTTGAGACTGCTAGCGCAGAAGAGTTCTCGGCGACGTTGCGACTGACCGACGAGGCCGATGCCTACCTGCCGCTCGAAGGCGCACGCACCGTTCAGCGACAGAGCGCATTCCGGCCCGGCGTCACTGAGCGACCTGTCGCGCCCCTCACACTGGCATCGCTCGACCTGGCCGTCACACGCGCGCCCGGCGAGATCATCCTGCGCGATTTGCGTTATGAGCATTCTGGCGAGAGCCAGATCCTCGCAGACTTTGCCTCCGGCGGATGGGAGGCGACGCCGCTGGAAGTCGGCGAGCAACCGCTTGACTCGTTCCGGGTCGAGGCTGAGCGAGCCCACTATCGCTGGAGCGCGGTGCCTGCGTCTCTGCGCGGCGTTCGCTACGTCGCCGAGCGCGCACCGCTCCCCGCCTTGTTATCAGTAGAGGCCATGGAGCAGGGACGCCTCACCATCGGCGAGACCGTGAGGATCCGTGTCGGGCCGACGCCCGTCAAGTTCAACGTCGTTGGCCAGTTTGAGACGTTCCCCGGCTACGACCCACAGCGCGACGAACCACTGGTGTTGATTGACAGAGCCGCATTCGTTCAGCACCTGTATGGCAGCGCCGCGGCCGGTGTGGCGCTCGCCGTTGATGACGAACTCTGGGCATCCGCTCCATTGAGCTCATGGTCAGAGCTGCTGGTCGAGCGCGAGATTGCGCTCGACGCCGAGGGCATCGACACCCTGGACAGCGCGCGCAGCGAGCTCGCCGCCGATCCACTGATCGTTGCATCCTGGAATGGCGTGTTCATCGGCGCACTTGCTGCCGTTGCGATTGCCTCGGCGTTCGGCCTGGTTGTCTTGACTGCAGTGACTTCGCAGGCGAGGCGAGTGGAGTTTGCCATCTGCCAGAGCCTTGGCATGAGCATGCGACAGATCCTTGGACTGATCGCGCTTGAGCAGCTCATCGTGATCACCATCGGTCTGGGCGCTGGCCTGATTGTCGGTAGTCAGGCGGGTGCGATCCTGCTCGACTTCTTCGCGCTCACGCCCGATGGACGCGATGTCGTACCGCCGCTGACGTTCATCATCGATTGGCCCGGCGTCGGAATCCTCTTCGCGGCGCTGACAGGGCTGTTCGCGGTCAATCTCGGCGCGTTCCTCTACTTCCTCCGGCGGATCGAGCTACACGGAGCGCTTCGTTTGGCGGCGTGACACGTGGGTGACACCTGCGTCAGCCGAGCCGGAAGGGCGGGTAGCGATCGGTGATCAAGAGGAACGCGTAGGCCTGAACACGCAACGTCCAGCGCTCAGCGTTGAGTACAAAGGTGAACAACGGCCGTGGGTACTGTCCGCTGAACAGGATGGCGAACCAGGCGATCAGCACGGCGAGTCCCAGAAACAATCCCAGCACCCACAGCACGATCAGATGCGGCAGCGCGAGCAACCATTTGACCAGTGGCAACCAGCGATTGAGCTGCTCGGCGTCTGGGTAGTCCAGGTCCAACTTGACGTTCTGTTCTTCGTCGGTTGACGGATACTGGTCGGTCATCAGATTGAGATACGCATTCACGCGGTTCATGAATCGCACAAGCTCGAGGTTGAAATCAAACCACCAGCGCGGATACTTCCGCCGCACGACGAGCATCAGCGCGACCGGCAGAGAGATGGCCGGCGACATGAAGCTGACCAGAATCATGATCGGAATCGCCAGGATGGGTCGGAGCAGGGTCGAGATCCGGCTCAGAGATTGCGGATACTCAATATCGAGACGAGCGGGATATTCCTCAGCGGTGCGTTGCATGTCGTGACGCCTCCAATCGCAGCGACCGGTCCGTGAGGTTAAGCGTATCGATTATGACAAGCGGTCGATGGGTTCTGTTTCCGTCATTCCCGCGCTCCGACGCGGGTATGACGGGGCCAAGGGATCTCAGGGAGCGATGCCCAGCGTCCGCTGAATCTGACGGACGTGGAAGAGCTGATGATCGGCGGCGGTGAGCGCGATGGTCCTCAGCGACATGTCGAGGACTTCACCGTCCAACTCAAGATTGGCAGGCTCTCTGAGCTGGCGGTCGCTCAGATCTCCCAACAGCCGCTCTGTGTCTTCACGCACGCTGGTCAACGCCCATCTCAGTTGTGGCAGCGACGCGTCCGACTCCGTGTCGGGCAGCGTGACGCCGCCGACCTGAGGAATCGCGAGCTGCGGTGCGACCTCGCGGCGCAACAGCATGAGCTGTGGATGCAGCCAGCGCTCCGAGTGGACGACATGGAGCAGGATTTCACGCACCGACCACTCGGACGGCGTCAGGCGTTCTTCCAGTCGATCATCGGAACAGGCATCGAGTAACGCTCGCAGCTCGTCGAAATTCTGTCCGAGCGCGCCCTGCACATTTACAAAATCAGCGATGATGTTTACCTCAACCTGTTCCCACGGTCGTTGCATTGTCACACAGTGTCTGTGAACGGCGGCGGCGGGACAACTCACTGGCAACTGATCGCAAGAGGCGTCGAACTCATGGCCCGAGTTCGTGAGATCCCATCCCGAGCCGAACAGCTCGCGCTTGAACCCACCATCTCGGCCGAGCACCGGCTCGAGCTGGCCAGGGGCGCTGCCGAGTGGGACGCCAGCAAGTTCTTCGACGCGCACGAGACCTGGGAAGACATCTGGCAGGTCGAGCGTCGCAGTATCTGCAGCTTCTACCAGGGCTTGATCCTGCTGGCTGCTGGTTTGCATCACTGGACCGGTACGCATCGTCCTCGTGGCGTGCGGATCAAACTGTCATCCGGAATTGAACGCCTGGCGCCCTATGCGCCGTCGTATCTGGGAGTGGATGTGTCGATGATGATTGTCGATGCGGCGGCCCTCCTGCGCCAGGCTCCCGATCGTCCGGCGGCGTTGGCAGAGACGTCGCTGGATTTCTTTCCGCCGTTCCGTTGGGCTGTGACGGACGGCGGAACACTCGGAGCCTTGCGCGTGCGGCGACTGCGCGCGGCGGCGCAGTTGCCCACGCGCGGCTCCGAGTTGTCTTCAGGACTCGATCTGTACGCCGAACTGTCCGAGCAAGGGGGCTCACTCAACCTGACCCAAATGCCCCAGCCCGTTCCGACCGGCATCGCCTGCGCACCGCCCGATGGATACGAGATCCAGATTCGGCCGCGGTCCGGCCTGACCCGCCGAGGTGTCGAGATCGGTTGGGGCACGGTCGACGCGGACTACCGCGGCGAGCTGCTCGTCTCGATGTGCCTGCGAGGACCAGCCGGGCGAGGATTTCGGATCGAGCACGGAGATCGGATCGCCCAACTCGTCGTCGCACCGGTCGCGCTGACACCGGTCGAGGAAATCGAAGCCCTCGACGACACCGAGCGCGGCTCGGGCGGTTTCGGCTCTACCGGCCGCTGATCGGTGGCAGATCGATGACCGTCGCAGCGATTGCCTCCATCGCCCTCGGCGGCGCAGCCGGCTCGGTCTTCCGACACCTGCTCAATCGATGGATCGGTCAGCCGGACGGTTTGCCGCTGGGCATCCTGATCGTCAACCTGAGCGGCACGCTGGTCCTTGGTCTGGTGGCCACGCTGTTCCTCGAGCGGATCGGCGTGTCCGACAACTTGCGTCTCACGATCACCGTGGGCTTGCTCGGCGGCTTCACGACCTTCTCTACGGTTTGGCTCGACACGCTGCACCTACTCAATGGCGGACGCTGGGCCTGGGCGCTGACAAATCTGGTGGTCTCGGCAGCCGGCGGGCTCGCCGCTGCCTGGCTAGGACAGCAACTCGCGCGGCTTTAACGCCGAACGCCTTGTTCGCTCCGCACTCAAGCCTTCAATGTGTATAGAGTGGCAACAGGCGACGGGGCGGTTGAGTCACTGATGTTCCAATATCGTTGGCTTGTTCGGCGGCGCGCCGTCGCACTGATTTCTATTCTGTCGATTCTGATCCTGAGTGCGTTCCTGGCTTCAGGCTGCGGCCTGTTCGGCGACGACGAACCAACGCCGGAAGTGGTCGAACCACCCGACTCGACCACTCAAACCGCCGAATCAGACACGCCGACCGCAACTGTGACCAGCGGTTCTGACCAGCAAGACCAGCCGGCCGAGGCCGTCGCAGTGACGACATCGCCCGACAATGAACAGCAGCAGGCCCAGGACCAGCCAGCGGCGCAAGTCGAGACCGAAGAAGTCGACAACACCATCTACATCGTCCAGCCGGGCGACACCCTCGCCGAGATTGCCAATCGTCTCGGCGTGCGGATCGATGATCTGACCACGCTCAATGGCATCCAGAACCCGGATGTCCTGCAGGTCGGCCAGGAGTTGAAGATCCCCAGCGCGGAGCCGACCAGCACTGCCCGCGATTCCCAGGACGAAGATCAAGCAGACGAAGATCAGGCAGACGACGAGCAGCAGGAACAGTCGGACGACGAAGACCAGATCGAGCCTCCCAGCGTCGAACTGCCAACGGTCGCCGTCCCTGCCGCGACTCCGACTCAGGTGTCTTACAGCCAATTCCCGCAACCTGGACCGGAACAAACGACGGACACCATCCCCGACGTGCCCTCGAACTTCCTCCAGTACGGCGCAGCCGCGTTGCCCTGGCTGCATGGGATCAACCAGGTCGATCCAATCATTGAGCTGTTCAAGGCCTGGCCGATGCCGGCCCTGGCCGTCGGACATGATCGCGTGGTTCTGCTCGACACCAGGGCAGACGGCGAATTCTCCGCCTCGATCATCTACACCGACCCAAACTCGTTCGGCGCGGCTGTTCCGTTCTCCAACCTGGTTGTCTATGACCCGGTCCCCGGAGATGCATCCAAGTACCGAATCGCGTACGACCACGCCCTGGCCTATGCCCGCGAGGTACAGGGCATCCAGCAGATCGCCGACATTGATGTCACCGGTGACACTGTGGCCGACCTGACGTTCCGCGAAATCACCTGCGACGCCAGTGGCTGCGTGAGCAGCTTCTACATCCTCGTATCGAGCGGCGACGGGTACCGCACGATCACCGGTCCGGCCGCTCAGGTCGCCGAGGTCTCGGCCATACGAATTGACGAGCTGACCGGCGATGGTGTGTTGGACATCGTGGTCGATGGTCTCGCCACCGACCAGGCGACCGCAGAGCGCTTCACCTTCGTCTTCACAGCGCGGGGCGATGATCTGGTTGAGTCGGTCAGAATCTCGCTGGACGGCGAATCCTCACCCTCCGACAGCGACCAGGACAACGGCGAAGACGACACGCTCGAGTAGTAGACCATCGGTTGATTGCCGGTTGATTGCGTGGCGATTGCGTGGCGATTGCCCCCTGAGGGGTGGCGTCATAGCCTCAAACGGCAGACTGTCGCGGTGAACGCATGGTATCCAGGGCATCCTCCACAGCCTGACCAGTTGCCCGCCGCGTACGACGGGTGTTCCAACAGATGTCGCTCGTAGCTCGTCCCTCCAGACGCTTCGGGACGCGCTCGGCTCAGCTCTTCTGGCGACTTCCCCTGGTCGGGCGCGTTCGTGTCCCGCGCAATCTGGCTCCGCTGCTGCTGGCGGGCGCGGTCGGACTCGCCGCCGGATTCGCCGCTGTCGTGCTGACCGCCGTGGTTGACGGTCTGATCATCGTCTTTGACGAACTCGCGTCGATACTCGACGGACTGGCTGGCGGTTGGACGCTGATGCTGGTCCCCGCGATCGCCGCCATTCCTGTGGCCCTCATTGTCTCCAGGATCTCCAGCGAGTCGCAGGGTGCCGGTGTCCCCTATGTGATGGTCGCCGTCGAGCGTGCCGGCGGGTTCGTCCGGCCGATCATTGCCCCGGCCAAGCTGATTGCCACCGGCTTCACGCTGGGCGGCGGTGGCGCCGCAGGTCGTGAGGGTCCGATCGTCCTGATTGCCGCGTCGCTGGCCTCAACGATCGGTCGCTTGACCCGACAACCGTCCGACATGCTGGTGCTCATGGTCGCGGCTGCAGCGGCGGGTGGAATCGCGGCCACGTTCAACACACCAATCGCGGGAACATTCTTTGCCCTGGAGGTCGTCCTGCGACGCTTCAACGTCCGCAACTTCACGATCGTTGTGGTGTCCGCCGTTGTGGCCAATATCGTCGCCGTGGCCTTCTATGGCAGCTCGGCCGGGCTCGACCTGCCCGACCTCGAGATCAACAGCAGTTGGGAACTGTTCCTGCACGCGATTGTCGGCGTGTCGGCGGCGATCGCCGGGATCCTCTTCGTGCGCACGCGCTTCTTCACCGAGGACGTGTTTGAGTTCCTCGGCGTCAAGTTGGTGGCGAGGCCCATCCTGGGCCTCTTCGGTGTTGGCGTGCTGGCGTTGATCGAAGCAGACATCCTTGGTTCTGGACTCGACCAGATCCGGATCTTCGCCGAGGGCGAGACCGCCGTCTCGACGCTGGCGATCCTGATGGTGCTCAAACTGATAGCAGCATCGTTGACCATCGGATCGGGCGCGTCCGGCGGAGCCTTCGCTCCGTTGTTGTTCGTTGGCGCGACGCTGGGCGCACTGATGGGCACCGGTTTCGAGTCGGCGCTGCCCGGCATCGTCGGGCCAGTCGGGACGTACGTGGTGGTCGGTATGGCAGCCGTCTTCGCCGCTGCGGCGCGCGCGCCGATGACATCGCTATTCATCGTCTTCGAGCTAACCGGATACTCGCTGATTCTCCCGCTGATGACCGCCGTCGCATTAGCCACAGCACTGGCCCAATTGTTGACCAGAGACACGATCTACAACGTCCGCCTGCGACGCGCCGGGCTCGACGTACAGGATGAACAGGCGCCATCGGCGCTGGATGACCTGACCGTCGCCACGACGATGCGCACCGACACGCCAATTGTCTCGCGCCTGGCGACGATCCAAGACCTGGCCAACGCCATGAGCCAGTCGCGCGGCAACGTCGTCGCGGTGGCTGACAACCAGAACCGATTCATCGGGTTGGTCACCGCGACAGATGTGACATCAGCCGTCGAGCGCAGCGAACTCGACCGGCGCGCCTTCGACCTGGCCGTGGTCGCACCCATCTTTGTGCATCCCGACGACAGCCTGCGCTACGCGCTTTCACTACTGGTAGAGCTCGATGTGCGTCAGTTGCCGGTCGTCGCGCGAGAGGATGAGAGCCGCCTCATGGGCATGCTCACGCAGCGCGACGTCCTGCGCGAGGTGGCCCAACCGAGCGACCGCGACCTCGCACAGCGGACGGCGCCGGCACCGGTGCGCCGGCTGGTCGGAGCAGTCGAGATCGAGGCCCGCGTCGAGCCTGGCTCAACCGCCGATTCGTCGATGGTCTCGCAACTACCGCTACCGGAGGCCTCAGTCATCACCGCCATCCACCGAAAGGGCGCTGTGGTCATTCCTCGCGGCAACGTCCGGCTGGAGCCGAACGACCTGGCGATCGTCCTGTCGGTCCCACCCGAGGAGGCCGCAGTGCGAGCGCTGTTCGTCAACCGCACCGACCAATCGCGCTCCAGTTGGTGGTTCCTGCCTCACGCGCCAGCAACCCCCAACGACGACAAGCCGTCGCGATAAGCGGCACCGGCGACCACGGCTCAACGCCAAACCCATGCTCAAGCCGCCATCCCCGCGCTTGACGCAGGTTTGCGAGACTGTCTCACTTGACGGCCGTGGCGGTGATGGTCGCCCTCGTGGGCGGGTTGGTTGTCGCCTTGCAGTCGGTCTCGGCGGCTGGGGAATACTCAATCGTCTTCAGCGACTCTGACGGCGTAGTCCGAGATGGCACAACAGTCACCTTCACTGTCAACGAAGACGGTGCGGCTGTTGGGTCGGTTGCATGGGTGCGAATCTCGGGTGAGTTGAATGGTGACGAAGGCAATAACGACGGCAACACGAACGCTGATGTGAGCGTTGCCCCGTTCACCATCGTGATTCCCGCAGGTACAACTGCCGGTGGCTACACGGTCTCGGTCGGACTTCAAGGGGGGAACGAGGGCGACCCACTGAAGACTGGTAAGGCAGTCCTGACCGTTGGCGATCCTGGAACCAATGTTGCTTCTGCTTCGCTTGGACTGGCACGGACTACCGCCAGGCAAGCGGTGGATGAGGACACAACCGTCGATCCACCTATTGACGCGGTCACAGCAATTGCTAAGCGGCACGCGCTGCCGACTGAGATTGCTCACACGAGTTCCGAAACCGCAGTCGAAGCAGCTGGCGAGAGCATCTTCTTGACGCTTTCCGTCTCGAATTCGTTGGGCAAGCCCGCAAACTGGGATAACGGTGCCATTACCGGATTCTCGATTTCTGCTCCAGGCGGATCGATTACTCAGATGACGCACTCCGCAGACATTGGGACTGACGAAACGGCAGCGGAAACGTCGGGAACGACAACACCCAACACTCTGTCGATTTCGACAATCGCTGGAAGCTCGGTCAACTTTGTGGTGACAAAGACCACGCCCGGTACCGTTGACGTCACTGGGACCGTGGTTGGCAGCGATGGCTTGGCGAGGTCTGAGACCATTACCCTGTCGTTCACTGGACCTGTTGACGCCGTGAAACTCGGGGACGCGTCTGACACGCTGCTGAACCAATACGTCGATCATGACGAAGATGGTGCTGCGACTGCTGACACTGACACTGACCCACGTGACAACATTTCGTTTGCCTTTACCTCCACGGACGAATCGGGCAACGCAGTTCTTCCGAACGCCGATCCTGTTGTGACGATCAAGGACCCTGATGGCGCTCTTGTTGAAGGGAAGTTGAACGTCGACTCTAGCCGTACTGCCGTCACGACAACGATCAGCGTGTCCGTTGCTCCAAGCATTACAGCGGCTAACCCGTTGAAGTCAGGCACCTACACGATTGAAGCCAGAGATGGCAGGCTTAAGGCAGAATCGACGTTCGTGGTCGTTGGCAAGTCTGAAACAATCAGCACTGAAGCCAGTGACATGGCGCCTTCTGACTTGGGTCAGACTGTAACTGTGACCGCTACGGTGCTTGACGCCGAAGGAGAAAACGTCGCAGACGGTACCATGGTCTCGTTCACTCCCGCTGGTAGGAATGCCGGCGTTGATGTCGCCGTCCGCACCGGCGCGGCAGGTGACGTTGCGACGAAGGGTGGCACGGCCACCGCCACGTTCGTGATCGCGACTAGCGGACCAGCCATTATCACCGCAGTTGCCGACGGCAAGTCTGCAAGCGTCGTCCTCGTCAGCACCGCTGGCGCGTCCGACAGCGCGATGCCTGAGGAAGAGGCCTCGGTCTCTTGCCTGAGCACACTGGCCGGCTTCTCGACCTGGTCTTGTGGTGTCGAGAGCTCCGCTTCGGAGATCTTTGACCTGGTCAGTGGTCGCGGCGCGACTGCCCTCCACTTGTGGAACGGCACTGCCTGGGTCCGCTACTCGGTGGTTGACGGCACGATGGTGCCGGGCTCGAGTGACTTCATGGTCGCTGAGAACGACATCCTCTACATCAGCAACTAGGGACTAGTGGCCGCTCCCCTCACTGGTCGAGGGGAGCGGCGACCCCAAGCAGGTACCCGAGCAAGTCGGGGCCTGGGAACGAAAGGATGCTGAGATGAAACAGCACAGACTGATGTCGAGGGTTGGAGCGTTGGTGTTGGGCTTGGCTGTCGCAATGGCGACCTTGAGTCTTGCCAGTGCGCAGCAGGAACCGCCCCACCGTTTCTACGGCACAGGTGCGACCGCCGGTGACACTATTGGTGTGGTCGACGACATGGGCGACGAGCTGGGATCGACCACGGTCGATGCGAACGGCGACTGGTACATCGACGTCGACCGCGACGCCGTTGACGGCGTGAGTTTCACGCTCAACGGCAAGTCCGCCGACGCCGAAGTCACCTCCGCTGGCTCCGGCCAGTCGGCAGTCGCCGTCACGGCCATGGCGATGGAAGAACCAGCCATGGAAGACGGCGAAGAGGGCGACGAACTCACCGATGGCGATGGCGACCTCGTCGACCTCGATGGCGACGAGCCGGCCATGGAAGACGGCGACGGGCATATGGGAGACACAGAGTACCCGGGCACGGGTAGCGGTGGACTCGCTGATGGCAGCGGTGTCTCAGCCGGCCTGATCGGCCTACTGATCGCACTGAGCGTCGCAGCCGCCGCCGGACTCGGCCTGCGCCGAGTGCGCAATCGGGCGTAGTTCTCGGTAGCGGACGATCCTGTCCAAATCAGAGGGGGCGGGGCCGTTTGGCCCCGCCCTTTCTCGTTGCCCGACTTTTGAGACAGTCTCATGAGGATGACCTGCGAAGCGGCAGCGCGTATTGACGAGGTGCTGGCCGGACCGGATCACGTCCTCCGAGTACTCGGCCCGTTCAATCCCTGCCTGCTTGGTTATGCCAGCTTGGTTATGGCAGGCGAGACCTCAGTGTCCCGGAACACCTGATCAAGCGAATCAGTGTCGGCAGGCGCACGGGTTGTCTATGGCACTCACTGCGTGCGAGGAGCTATCGGGCGATGCCCAGGTACAGCTCGAAGTCGAGTTTGCCGAGATCGGTCGGTTTCTGGAAACCGGGATCAACTGGTCTCTGACTCTGGATCGGGACGCGGCCAAATCCGGCTGAAGTCGATCGTCAGGTCATCGGCGATTTCGGCCGCTGTCAGAGAATCCGGACGTTCCAGCCGCTCGGCATCCTGTTCGGGTCGGTAAACCCAGACCGCTTCTTCATACGGGTCGACGAGCCACGCCAGCAGCGCACCTTGCGACACCCACATCTTCATTTTCGCTTGTTGATCGTCAAGTTCATCGCTGACTGAGCAGACTTCCACGATAAAGTCTGGACAGATTTCCCAGATTCCCTCGTCATTCACGTCGATCCCGGCCAAGCGATCATCGCTAATCCACGCCGCATCCGGAGCGCGGCGCCAGCCGTTCGGCAGGTGGAAGGTGGCCGAAGGGAACACACGACCACGATTGCTTGTACTCCGCCAGAACAAGATTTGCGAGGCAATCAGCAACTCTCGCTCCCCGCTCAACGGTCCCGGTGGCGGCGCCATGTATAGTCCTCCCACGCAATCAGCCTCCAGGCACCACTCCTCATTCAGCAATCCCAGTTCCAGCAGCCGCTCGTCGGTCAAGTCCCATTCAGCAGGTAACTGCAACCGAAGCGGAAACGCCACGGACTCGGTCTCCATGTGTTCGACCAGGGAACCCTCAAGTGATGGCTTCGGTCGTTCAGCAGTGACCATGGTTCCTCTCCAATAGCCGCCTTGCCTACACCGGCGACAACGCCCGAAGTCGCGCCGTGATTTCCTCGATCGTCTGGGCGATGCCGTCGATCTGCTCCTCAGTGTTCGACTGGCCCAGGCTCAGGCGGAGCGTGCTGTGTGCGGTGTCAGGGTCGAGCCCGATGGCGCTGAGCACATGGCTCGGTTCAGTGCTGCCCGTGCTGCAAGCGCTGCCCGACGACGCGGCGAATCCCTCGAGATCGAGCTGCAGCAGAATGCTCTCGCCCTCGACGCCGGGGAAACTGACGTTCAGGTTGTTGGCCAAGCGGCGCGACCAGTCGGACGGACCGTTCAGACGGATCGGATGGACACGCTCGTTCAGCTCGCGCCACAATCGATTGCGTAACTCCGACGCGTGGCCGGTGCGCTGTGTGCGTTCTTGCTCGGCCAGGACCAGCGCCTTTGCCAGTCCGACCGCTTGCGCAACCGACTCTGTGCCAGCGCGGCGCTCCTCTTCCTGTCCGCCGCCGAGTTGCAGCGGCTGCAACGCCGTCCGACGCCGTACGTACAATGCTCCCGCGCCTTTTGGTCCGTAGATCTTGTGCGCCGTCAGCGACATGAGATCGACCCCCAGCGCATCGGGGCGGATATCGACCGCGCCGGCTGCCTGCACGGCGTCGGTATGCACGATGGTCTTGCGATTGCGTTCTTTCACCGCCTGTGAAATCTCGGCCAGCGGTTGCACTGCACCAATCTCGTTGTTGGCCAGCATGATGCTGACCACCGTCGTGTCCTCGCGCACCGCCGCCGATACCTCCTCGGGGTCGACAAAGCCGTCGCCGTCGACGCCGAGGATGGTCAGCTCAAAGCCTTCATGCTCTAGTTGCTCCATCGTGTGCAGGACAGCATGGTGCTCGGTTTCCTGGGTGATCAGATGCCGGCCAGCATGCGCGCGAGCCAACGCCGCGCCGCGAATGGCGAGGTTGTCGGACTCGGTCCCGCCCGAGGTCAACACCACCTCGGAGTGTGAACAGCCCAGCACGCCGGCGATGTCATCGCGTGCCTGGTCAAGCAGGGCGGCGGCATATTGAGCCTCGCGATAGATCCCCGAGGGATTTCCCCAGCCATGCTGCAGAGCGGGAAGCATCGCTTCCAGGACACGAGGGTCGAGCGGAGTGGTCGCGGCGTGGTCGAAATAAGCACGTTCCATGAGGTCAGGGTAGCGCCGCTTCGTGGTCGGCGCTCAGGCCGCACGGGCGTCAGCAGGGCGTCCAACAGACCCGAGATGCTTGTTCTCTAGCCCGCTCCGCTGAGCACGACGCCCATCAGCGCGATCAGCAGTGCCGCCAACAGACCGAACCCCCAGAACATCGCCTTCTGCAGATCGTCGATCCGCTGATTCACTTCGTTGCGCAGGTCATCCATTCGACCGTTGAGTTGGTCGCGAACCAACTGCAACTCCGACAGCGTCGCCGGCCTCGACTCCTCACCCGTCGTCATGCCACTCTCCCTGACTCGCACTTGTACAGGTACATGTTAACCCGTCCTGATTGCCAATGGCCGTGGGTGGGCCAACCGGCACAGACTCTGAAACGGTCGTTGTAGATTGGTGTCATAGCCCTCGGGAGCCAAGATCGACCGGCGCCCCGATGCGCTACACTCGGAATCAAACTTGCACCGATGAGAGGACTCGTTCATGGTCTTTCAGATGACTGAGATGCTTGACGTGACTGACCTGGCCGCTGAGAAGGCCAAGTCCCTGCTCGAAGACAAAGGCTTTGCCGAGGGCGCGCTTCGCGTGTTCGTCGTCGGCGGTGGCTGCTCCGGCTACCAGTACGGCATGGCCCTGGCGATGGACGCCGAGGCTGGCGACCAGGTCATCGAGAAGAGCGGCGTGCGCTTCCTGATCGACGAGGAATCCGCCCCGCTGATCTCCGGCTCGCGCGTTGACTACATCGACGACGTGATGAAGCAGGGTTTCTCGATTTCGAACCCGAATGCGTCGCACTCGTGCGCCTGTGGTTCGAGCTTCGACACCGCCGACGGTGGCGGCTCGTCGCAAGCCCGCTCCTGCGTCTAACACCCAATCCACTCTCGCTCTGATTCCCTCTCTCTCTGGGAGAGGGGAAGGGTGAGGGTGCTCTACCTCCCGTAGATGGACGCAATACATGGCCCGCGTCACGCAACTGCTTGATGCGGGCCCAACGTTGTCATTTGAATTCTCTGCCCCGCGTGATGAGGCAGGAGTGGAGCGTCTGAGGCAGACGCTGGCCCGGTTGTCACAGCATCAACCTCAGTTCATGTCGGTGACCTATGGCGCTGGCGGCACGACGCGCGGTCCGACGCGGCACTGGGTGCATACGATTCGCGAGGACTTTGACATCGAGGCGATGCCGCATCTGACCTGTGTCGCCCATACGCGCGACGACGTGGCTGGAATCATCGACGATTACCGCAGCGATGGGATCGAGAACATCCTCGCCCTACGCGGCGACCTGCCCCAAACCGCAGAATCCGCGAGTCAGGCCTTTGAAACGGCGGCCGAACTCGTCTCCTTCATCCGTGAACACGTGGATTGGGACATCGGCGTCGCGGCGCATCCCGAGGGTCATCCAATGGCGAGGTCGCGCGAGGCAGACCTGGCACATCAAGCGGCCAAGCTGGCCGAGGCCGATTTCGCGCTCACCCAGTTCTTCTACCGAGCCGAGTACTACGAGCAATTCGTCGGGCAGTTACGTGCGCGAGGTGTAGACACGCCTGTCATGCCGGGAGTGATGCCACCGACGAACGTCGCCGGCATCGAACGGATGTCGGCGTTGAACAACACAGAGTTTCCGTCGGAGATTCGGGAGCGCCTGGAGTCGGCTAAGAGTGCAGCGGAGCGTCGTGAAATCGGTGTTGAGGTAGCAGTCAATCTGGGTCGCGAGCTGCTCGAGCTAGGCGCGCCGGGTCTGCATGTCTACACCATGAATTTTTCGCGAGCAGCATCAGAGGTGGCGTCAGCGTTGGGTTGGCCAGCTACCTAATTCTGCTTCCGTACCGGGTAAAACAGTCTGCATGCTCTCCTCCGTCAGGAAGAAGTGCTACGGCCACCCTTTTCCTCCGCCGCAAAGGAGACCTTTGCATAATCGTGTTCCCAATCCTTCTGAGCTCCTGTAGGGGCGACCCTTGTGGTCGCCCGCATTGGCGATTGCATTACTGACTAGATAGGAGCGGCAGAGCGGGCGACCACAAGGGTCGCCCCTACAACCTGACCAATAGCGCACCGACCGATTTATGTGCAGGTCTCCGCAAAAGGGGGAAGAAGGAGAATCACGTAGGTTGCAACTGAGCCCTAAGCGTGTTCAGGATTTCCAGGTCGGTTTGATGAATGGCACGAGCGATGCTTTCGACGTTGAGTTCTCCCTGGAAGCGGTGACTAGCGGACTCTTCCCACTCGTAGCTGGAGATCATGTAGAGCACGCTGTTGATCTGCTCTCTGAGCTGGTACCACTCGCGGAGCTGTTCGTAGCAGTCGGGCGGGTTGGTCTGTTCCAGCCACTCGAAGTCATGCAGCGGCAGGTCATCGACATCCTGGAAGAGCAGGTGGCCGAGTTGCCAGGCGGCGATCGTGTCCTGTCTCCAGGCTCGTTCGATCAGCGCTTCGGCGTCGGGCATGCTGCGATGCATGGCCTGCATCAGCAACTCGTACATCTCGCCCGAGGCCTCACGCAGCGCCTTCAGCAGCCAACGCCGGGAAGTCTCGGTGTCGTTTGTATCCGTCATGTCGGCCATTGTGGCACATCTCGTGCCCGTTGAATCCGCTCAGATTGAATCGACAATCATGGGATACGCTGCCTCAGTACGTCTGTCGCTGGAGGGATCTGATGCTGACGGAGTTCTGGGAGTCGGACACGTTCACCGAGCGTCGTGAGGCGTTGCTCGACACGTTGGAGACCGACTATCCGTGGAGCAAGGGCGATGTGTTGCGCTTTCGTCGCGGTGGACGCGACGACCGCTATCGCGTCTTGCAAGTCCAGGTAGAGATTGGCGATGAGGGTCTGAGGCGCGAAGTGTTGCTGCTGAAGTTGGGGTCGTAGACGACGGTGGTTGCGTCGGGCGCGTTGCCATACACGCTGCTGTTGCTCCTGTTGGAGCTGGGCGTCGGCGGCGCGTTGGTCATGCATGCGGTCCATTTGCGCGGTCAGGCAACACCGGGCTTCGTCCGGGCGACGACGATCATGGTCCCGATCGTGCTCGGACTGGCCTTCTGGACGGCGTTCACGCTGGATGGTGACATTGTCGAGGGGTTTGCGGTTCGATCGGGGCCTCGCGACGTCCTGGTCTGGGTGCTGGCCGCGCTGACGGCGATCTCGGTGCTACACAACCTGGCCCTCTACACCGATCGCGACGCCTGGGCTCGGAGGCTGGGCTGGGTGCTGAGCGGGTTGTCGCTGGCGGCACTCGGATTGACGGCGGCGACGTTGTCCGGTTCTCCCGAGGGACTGACGGCGGTCAGTCTGGGATTTGGCGCGTTGGCGCTGGGACTCTCGGCCGTCGGTCTGGCGCTGGGGCACTGGTACCTGGTCACGCCGCGACTGCCCGCTCAACCGCTGGTCGAGATCACGACGGCGTTCCTGATCGTCGTGATCGTGCAGGCGGTGCTGTTCGGAGTCGCGCTGGCGGTGTCGGTCGACGATCCGGTGGGCGGTCGCGACCAGTCGCTGACGGGCGATCCCACGTTCTGGCTGAGGATTGTGGTGGGCTTCGTGCTGCCGCTGGTATTCGGTTGGATGGCCTGGACAACGGCCAAGATGCGCTCGATGATGGCCGCGACGGGACTGCTCTATCTCACGACGGCGGCGGTGCTGGCGGCGCAAATCGCGGCTCGGGCATTGATGTTTGATAGCGGTCGCCCACTGTAGACGATGTGAGCCGAGAGTGGCTGCTCTGAAGCGCTCATCCCCCAGCGGAGAAGGTCTTGAACATCGCTACTCAACCACGTCCTGTTGGGTGACATTGAGATTCAGTCCGGGCGGAAGCTCGGGAATCATCTCGGCTTCTGCCTGCCAGCCGGCTCGGGCTTGATCGAGGAGGCTGGCGACTTCGTTGATTGCAGCTGGGGTGCGGATGCCCCACCAGGTCAGATTCTGGCCGTCGCAGAGATAGACGTGGCCGTTGCGAGCGGCCGAGATCCCGTGCTGCGCGAGTAACTCCTCGGCGTGGCGCTCGCGGAAACGGTAGGGCTCCGAGGGCAACAGAATGACCTCAGGATCGAGATCAATCAGGTCGGTCAACTGCAGCCGCGGATAGCGCCCCTGCGCGGCGTCCTCGCAAACGTTGATGCCCCCGCACACTCGGAGCAAGTCGCCGATGTAGGTGTCGCCCGATGCCGCCATGTAGGGATTGCGCCAGATCAGGACTGCAACGCGAACTCGAGGTCGCAGGCGCTGAATATGGCACTGTTCCTCCAGCGATTCCTCAATCGCATCTGCCGTCTTGACGGCGATGCCGCCGACCAGTCGGCCGACGTGGTCGATCTCCTCTTGCACCCGGTCGGCGGTTCGTATGTCGCCGACGTACACGTTGATACCCGCTTCGCGCAGCGCCGTGACATCTTCCTCGTTGTTCTCCTCAAGATTGGCCAGCACGAGTTGTGGGCTCAGTCGGATGATGCGCTCGATGTCAGGATTCTTGGTGCCGCCGACTTTGCGAATTGCGGTGACGGTGTCGGCCGGCTCGACGCAGAACTTTGTCACGCCGACGAGCCTCGCTCCGAGGCGCATCGAGCAGACCAATTCGGTGAACGAAGGGACAAGCGAGACGACTTCGCGCGCGGGTCGATCAAGGTCTATTTCGGTGCCGGTGGCATCAACTACGCTTGGCATGTGATTGAGGCTATCAGCGAACGCTGGTCTAGCACGGAGAGCGCATGACGATCGCGCCCGTCGCAGGAGCGGAAGTCGTTCTGCGCAATGTCAGCGTGGGCTACCAGGGTCATCCTGTATTCGACGACCTGTCGGTGAGCATCCCCGGCGGAGTGTTCACCGGAATCATTGGTGGCAACGGCTCGGGTAAGAGCACGCTGCTCAAGACCATCGCCGGCCTCTTGCATCCGTCGCAGGGCGAGGTGTCGATTGGCGGTGAATCACCCCAGGACGCGCGGGCCTTCCTGGGCTACATGCCCCAGGTGAGCAACGTTGACTGGCGTTTCCCGCTCACGGTCCGAGAGCTTGTCGAGATGGGCCGCTACCAGTTTCGATGGAGGGCGCGGCTCGGACGACTGATTCGCACTCGCGACGATCGGATTGCGGTCGATCGCGCCCTGGCCATGATGGATGTCCAGGACCTGCAGGACCGTCAGATTCACGAGCTCTCCGGCGGTCAGCGCAAGCGGGCGCTCATTGCTCGAGCGTTGGCGCGGCAGCCGCGCATCCTCCTGCTCGACGAACCCTCGGCTGCCCTGGACGCCGTCTCGGATGATCAGCTCTTCGACGTGCTCTGCGACCTGACCGAGCTGGGCACCTCGGTGATCATGACCACACACGACCTGTCGACGGTGCTGGAGCACTACGCAGAAGTGATCTGTGTCAACGCGTCCGAGGGAGGCGTGATCGCCCAGGGTGATCCCTCGGCTGTCTTAACTGAGGACGTGCTGCGCAAGACCTATGGTCGGGAACTGGCCATCGTGTCGCGCGGGAGCGTTCACGACGGCGTCGATGAGGACGACGATCATCACACGATGCGTCTGGGCGGCGAATTGCAGTTGCACATGGAAGATCACGAGCACCGCGAGGGTCACTCGCACGGTTCGTCGTTGCGGGCGCCGTAGCCCGTCGCCTGTTCAGGATGTCTCGGAAGTCAATCTTCCCAGTCCCCGCTTCACGCGGGGACCTGCTCCTTCCCTCAAGGAGGCTCCACCTCAGATATCCAGTGCATCCCGTGCGGGTCCCCGCGAAAAGGAGACCCTTGATTCATTTGCTCCCCCTCGCAGGGGGAGCTGTCGCGGAGCGACAGAGGGGGTCCTGGCGGCGCGGGTACCAGATGGAACTTGGTGGAGCAGGACCCCCTCCGCCTTCGGCACCTCCCCCTGCAGGGGGAGGAAAGGGATTATGCATCGGCCTCCGTCAAGCGGGGATTGGGATTCAACCAACCGCTGGGCTTTCTGAGACAACCTCCTTAGCGATCAGGACTCCTATGTGTTGGGCGGTTGCAGCAGCGCCACGACTCGACGGACCAGCATGTTGAACTGACCTTCGTTGGCCGCCTGTTGCAACTCCGCTCTCCAGTTGTCGAAGCGGCGGGCTCGGACCTGGGCGGACTCGATCACGAGGTAGCGGCGGATGGATTCGAGCACGTCCCAGGCCAGGCTGCCCAGTTCGAGCCGGTCGGCGGTGATCGACTCGGTAGACATGCTGACAATGGACAGACCAGCTTCCTCGGCCGAGCGCTTGATCTGGCCTCGCAGTCGCTCCGGCGCCCCCTTGGTGAACGCACGGACGAGATCGCGTCCAACCTCCGCCTCTTGCGTTTGGAACCAGAGGCCTTCCCAGTCGGTTTGCACGATCAGCATCGGCCCGCGTGTGACGCGTGCGATTTCGTTGAGGGTCGCCGTTGGGTGGCGCAGCCACTCGAAGACATCAACCATGAGCGCCGAGTTGAAGTAGGCATCGGGGAACGGCAGGCGTTGCGCGTCGGCTCGGATCACGCTCCACTCAGTCGGTCCCAGCCATCGACCGGGAGAATCGGAATCGATGGCAACGCCGTTCAGCGGCGTGCCCTGCGTGATTGCGGCCAGGGTGAGACCGTCGCCGGTGCCGACATCGAGCGCGGGACGCGCGTCTCGCGCTGCTCGCCCGTTGAGTAACTGGTCGTAGAGGCCGTCGTAGTGGCGGCGCAGCTCGGCGTGGATCACCGGCTGTCCGCCTCCGCGCTTCTCCGGTGGCGCCAGGCTGCGATGGTGCGACACGGCGGCTCTCAGGTCCACTCATCGGCGACGATCGGCTGTCGGCCGGCGAATCCGTCCGATAGTTCGTGCCACCAACCGACGGTGCGTTCGCCGTACTGCCAGCAGAGATAGACCACCCGACCGTCGCGTTCCGCTCGCCAATCGACGAGGCCGCGGCGGATGTCCTTGACCTCCACGCCCTGTTGCTGGATGTGTTCGATCAACTCGGCGATCTGCCGCTCGATCTTGCTGATTTCGCTGCGCATCTCCGAGTCATCCGTCACGGTTGGGTCGCCATCAGCGCTGGTGGTACGGCGCATCGACGATGAAAGCGCCGTCAGTTCGTCGAGACGCAACGCGCGCTTGCGCATGACGATCACCACGGCAGCAATGCTCGGCAATGATCGACGGGCCTGCGCCAGAGTGAATAGTCGCGGCATGACAGGGAGTGTAAGCGCCCTGCGGGACGAGCGCGCCAACCCACCGTCATGAGACTGTCTCAAAAGTCCCGTTGGGTGATAAATCCCAGTCTCCGCTCCACGGAGGCCTTCTCGAGAATCGGTCGGTGCGCAATTGGTCAGGTTGTAGGGGCGACCCTTGTGGTCGCCCGCTCTGCCGTTCCTATCTAGTCAGTAATGCAATCGCCAACGCGGGCGACCACAAGGGTCGCCCCTACAGGAGCTCAGAAGGATTTGGAACACGATTATGCAAAGATCTCCTCCACGCGGGGACCCGCTCGCGCGGCACGGAGTATCTAGTAATGGAGCCTTGTGGAGGGAAGGAGCAGGTCCCCGCGTGAAGCGGGGACTGGGAGCATCGACTTCTGGGGCATCCCGTTGAGACTGTCTCAAAAGTCGGAAAACGAGAAGGG
This sequence comes from Dehalococcoidia bacterium, assembly GCA_964291515.2. GTDB lineage: Bacteria > Chloroflexota > Dehalococcoidia > Bin125 > Bin125 > Bin125. Next base: position 672,239 of record OZ219805.1, on the reverse strand, counting down.
GCGGGGCCAAACGGCCCCGCCCTCTCTGATTTGGACTGGGTTGTCCGCTGGCGAGAACTACGCCCGATTGCGCACTCGGCGCAGGCCGAGACCGGCGACTGCGGCGACGCTCAGCGCGATCAACAGCCCGATCAGGCCGGCCGAGACACCGCTGCCGTCAGCGAGTCCACCACTACCCGTGCCTGGGTACTCGGTGTCGCCCATATGCCCGTCGCCGTCTTCCATGGCCGGCTCGTCACCGTCGAGGTCGACGAGGTCGCCATCGCCGTCTTCAAGGTCGCCCTCTTCGCCCTCTTCCATGGCTGGTTCTTCCATAGCCATGGCCGTGACGGAGACCTGGGTCTGGGTTTCGCCAGTCGAGTTCTCCTCGGCGTCTGCAGACTTCCCGTTCAGCGTGAAGCTGACCGAGTCCGGGTCGACTGCGGCGATGATGTTCCACTCGCCGTTGTCGTCGACGGTGTCCGAGCCGATTTCTTCGCCCATCGCGTCAACGAGGCCGACGGTGTCACCGGGGGTGCCGTCGATACCGTAGAAGTTGTGCGGGGGTGCTCCCTGAGCGGAGACCGATACCAGCGTGGCAGCGGCAATCACCAGGCCCAGGGCTAGTGCCGCGAGTCGCGACATCATTCCAAATCGTTGCATCTCAGCGTCCTTTCTGTAGGTCGCCTGCCCTCGAATCGATCGAGGGCGTTACATCGGCAGTGGTTCGCCGAGCGGACGAGCCGCCCGGCGAACCGTGCTAGCGAACGCTAGTAGCTGATGTAGAGGGTCTCGTTCGCGCTGACCGGGAAGTCAGTCGAACCAGGCACCATCGCGCCGTCAACGACCGAGTAGCGGACCCACGCAGTGCCATTCCACAGGTGGATGGCAGTCGCACCGCGACCCGAGACCAGGCCAAAGAGCTCGGAAGCCGAGCTGTCCTGCGCACAGGTGTAGGTCGAGAAGGCGTTCAGAGCGCTCAAGCAGCTCAGACCCATTGCCTCTTCGGGCATTGCGTCGGGTGCGCCAGCGGTGCTGTCGATCACGATGACACCAGTGGCGTCATCAGCAGTGGCGCTGATCACGGAGTGACCTGCACCAACGACTGCGTACTTGACCGAAGCTTCGCCATCCTTGGTGGCCTTACCCGCGTGGCCCGTGCCGATTGCCGCGAGACCGGTGTCCTCAGACACGTCGAACATGACCATCGTGCCGTTGGAGACGGTGTTGCCGTCCTTGTCGGTCACGCTGGCGGTCACGGTAATCACGTCACCAATGGTGTCGCTACTGCTAGCGCTGGCAGAAACTGCCACGTCAGACGCAGCGCCCGCAACCGCGAACATTGCACCGGCTTCGAGCTTGCCGCTCGTGATGTCCACGGTCCAGGCGCCAGCCGCGAGCGGCGCGGCCTTGGAACCCATACCGGTCAGCGTGATGTAGTACTTGCCATCCGCATCCTTGGTCGGCTGCGAACGGCCGATAACCGAGGTGCCCTTGCGCTTGCCGTCAGGATCGGTGATCACAATCGAGACGCCACCCGTCGGAGGCACGGCGCTATTGCCACCCTCGTCTTCAGCGGTCACCAGAAGTTTGATGGTGTCCTGGATAACGAAGTCATCCTCAGTAGCATCGGTCTCGGGGTTGTCGCCGATTTCATTGACACTGAGCAGGGATTCAGAGGCATCCGCAACGCTTAGTGAGGTTGCCGGGCCAGAGAAGCTCAACGTGATGTCCTCGGTGCGAGCCGCTCCGCCAGGACCGCTCACGATCGCGTAGACCGTGACTTGGCCGGGCTTCTGGTCCTCCTTGGACACCGATACGACTGTCCGCTGGCCGACGTCAGGATGATCAGTACCTACCTCATCCAGCGTCAAGCTGGAGTCGCCTTCCTCCGTCGGATGGGGCGCAGGAGGTGTTGCGGTGTTCATGCGGTTAGCTTCGATCGAGCCGCCGGGGGCGATCACGATGATCTGATTGACTGCGCTGCTATTGGCCTTGCCACCATTCGAGTCGAACACCTCAACCACGAGGTTGATTTTGCCGTCTGCGTCACCGGTGGCCTTGGCAACGTCGCTTCCAGACTCAGCGACCGTTTCATCCTTGTCGGTGAACGGGAGGTCATTCACGCTGTTACCAAGCGAAAGGGTCGCACTGGCCAGACCCGTGCCTGGGTCTCCGACTGTAAGAATGAGAGTGTCGGAATCTTGCTTACTGTTCTCTAAGCGAGTTGCTTTGGCAGCATCACCCTCGTTCTCAGGAGCGGGGGCAGGCTTAGCTGAAGTGGTCGCGAAGTCGTCGTCGTTGTCGGCGACGAAGGTCAGCTTGTACTCACCTGCCGGAGCACCGGCAGTGTTCACAATGAATTCAAGCGTCACCGTTCCGCCATCGGTGCCAACCGTCTTGGTCTGCTGCTGGGTTGTTCCATCTTCCGGATCGCCTTCATCATCAACCGACTGGATCGACAGGCCAGTAGTCGGGACTGTCAGTCGGACCACGGAATTGTTAGCCCTTGCCGAACGCAGAGTCGCTTGGACGGTGACCTGTGGGCCAGCGCTAACGGTGCCATCTGAGTCGCCCTTGACTGCGACCTTCGTCAGGGCGAAGCCCGCAACGGTCACCTCAAACTCAGCAAGCTGCTTGTCGGCGTTGTCGCCCACGCCACCCTCGGCGTCATCGTCTCCGAGATCGCTGATCGTGATTGTCGTAACACCGATCGCGACCGCATCGACTGTGACCATGCCGTTCGCGTCTGGCGTTGACACGGTGGCCACATCTTCGTTACTACTCGATACGGCATCCTGATGCGCGGTTGCATCTTCGTAGGTGAGTTCGCAGTCTTCGCCGAGACCCAATGTGATTCCTGGATTCGCCACACACGCAGCCGCTGAGACGGACTGCAGTGCGACGAACATCGCGCCGACCAGGGCGATCATCACCGCCACCGCCGACAAGTGAGACAGTCTCACAAAAGGGTGTCTCCGACCCGAACCTCAATCGGTTCATCGATCATGGCGTTGACGGCAGGTCGTGACTGCGTTGAGTTGGCGAACTGGGCCCTCGCTCGTCTGGCTTCGCTTAGACCAGGACGACACAGTTGGTAGGCTCAGCGTCGTGACTATTGAACAACGCGACGAATGGCAGCCGGACCAATACGCCCGCTTCAAGGCAGAGCGGGAGCAACCGTTCTATGACCTGCTGGACCTGGTCGAACCGGTTCCCGGCGGTCGTGCCGTAGACCTCGGCTGTGGGACCGGCGCGCTGACTCGGGTGCTGCATGAGCGGACGCAGGCCGCCGAGACGGTCGGCATTGACCGCTCAACGGCAATGCTGGAACAGTCCGCCCAACACACAGGCGCAGGCGTGCGATTCGAGCGCGGCGACATCGCCGAGTTTTCAGCTGCTGATCAGGATGTCGTCTTCGCCAACGCGTCAATCCAGTGGGTCGGCGACCATGCGTCGTTGTTTCCGCGGCTGGCAGCGACGCTCAAGCCGGGCGGACAACTCGCCGTGCAGATGCCCGCCAACGAGGACCATCCCTCACACGCCGTCGCTCGCCAGGTCGCGCAAGAAGCGCCACACAATGAGGCGCTCGGCGGCTTCGTCTACCGACATTCCATTGAGTCCCCCGAATGGTACGCCGAGCAGTTCGCAAGACTCGGCTTCGCCGAGCAACACGTCCGCATACAGGTCTACCTGCACCGTCTGCCCGGGCCCGAAGACGTCATCGAGTGGGTCAAAGGCTCACTCCTCACTGGCTACCGAGATCGGATGTCGTCAGAGGACTACGAAGCGTTCCTCTCGGACTACCGAGATCGTCTGCTGTCAGAACTGCCCGACGAACGACCATTCCTCTACACATTCAAGCGACTGCTGCTCTGGGGTCAGGTGAGTTAGGGCATGCTCTTCGAAAGACTCAGACGGAATACGTTGAATGACCATTGTGCTGCGACTGGGCAGGTCTCCGATCAAGTTCGGGACTGAGATCGAGCGGCCTCGTGTATCCTGAGTCCCACCTTGACGGGAGTTGGCATGGTTTTTCCGACGATTGACACCGGAGGGGCTCCGATCCCTCTGCTTGACCCCGTGACCGATGTCGAAGAAGAGCTTCGATCACAGTTGCTCGTCTCGACGGTGGACAAGGTCTTTGGCTGGGCTCGACGGTCGTCGCTCTGGCCGGCCATGTTTGGCCTGGCCTGCTGTGCGATCGAGATGATCGCGACTGCCAACGCCCGCTACGACCTGGCCCGATTTGGCGCCGAAGTCTTCCGCGCATCACCGCGACAGGCCGACCTGATGATCGTGGCCGGCACGGTGACCTGGAAGATGGCGCCACCGGTTCGGCGCATCTACCTGCAGATGGCCGAGCCCAAGTGGGTGATCTCGATGGGCTCCTGCTCCAACATCGGTGGACCGTTTGCCCATGGTTACTCGACATTGCCCGGCGTCAACAATGTGGTTCCAGTCGATGTCTACGTGCCCGGTTGCCCGCCGCGACCCGAGTCGCTGCTGGCCGGTCTGATGCTGCTGCAGCAGGTGATCGACGACGAGCACGCACACAACGGCCGCAAGCGCCGACCCGAGCCAACCGGCGACTTCTCCAAGATGCTCCCCGAAGGCGACCCGATTCGCGCCGAACTGGAATCGCTCTTCCCGCCGTTCCTGACCGCCGACGGTCAGCCGCGCGATCGATTCACCGGAGCGCTCCCGCACGACCAGAACTTCTACAGCAGCCGCTAGCCCGTTAAGGTGTAGCAGAGCAATCCGAGGGGACTCGAAGGGAAGCGGACATGGTCTTCGGCAAAGGCATGGCCAAGGGACTGATGACCGTGCTCAAGCACGTGCGCAAGCCGGTCGTGACCGTTCAGTTCCCTGAGGAAGAGCGCAATATCCCGCCCCGTGCGCGAACGAACCTGGTCTGGTTTGTCGAACGTTGCACCGGCTGCTCGACCTGCGCCCAGAGCTGTCCCGACGGCTGCATCCTGGTCGACACCGAGCCGCGAGAAGATGGATCATTCCTCGTCAACCGCTACGAGATCGATTTCCGCCTCTGCATGTACTGCGGACTCTGCACCGAGGCCTGCCCGTATGAAGCCATCCAGGTCGGTGGCTCGTACACCAACGTGGTGACCAACCCCAACCACCTGTACAAAGACAAGGAAGACCTGATCGAGCTGGCCAACGAGTATCTCGATCAGCACGACTGGGTCTACCCCAACGGCCAGAAGGCCGTCCAACAGACCGTTCATCCCTCAGAGCGCCGCCAGCACCACTAAGCGTCGGACGAACTGTTCTCTCTGCCATCAAACTCTTCAAACCCAGGCCACGTGCGGCCGTACTCGGCCAGATCTGGCGTTGAGCAGACGACCGTTAGCGCGCTACCAATCTCGCAGCGCTTGATCCGAGTCAGCGCTGCGTAGAAGACTGCACGGTCTTCCGGCGCGGCGACATGGTCCTCGTCTAGCCCCAGACGGCCTTACGGCCGGAGCATCGAGAGAGCGCGGCTGGAGTGATGATCTCCCCTGCTTGGCTTCCACCTATTCTTCCTCGTCGACGAAGGCCCAGACCTCGGTCAGATCGACCTCTAGTCCGTTGAGCACGGATTCTCCAGAGAGTGTGGCCGGGCGATCAAGCATCTCCGGCTCTTGGCCCGGTCTGTAGATCCAAGTAGTCTGCCCGATTGGATCAACCAGCCAGCCGAGCTCGGCGCCGAAGGTGATCCAGCGTTCCATTCGCTGCTGTTGAGCGGAGAGCGAATCGGAGGGAGACCGCACTTCGATCACGAATGTTGGACACACTCGCCAGAAGCCCCGCTTTGGTCGATCCTTGGCTACGAGCGACGCGATGAGTTCGGGGCTGAGCCACGAACAGTCGGGTGCCAATGTGCGCTCTCCGAGAACGGGATGGCTGACCTTGTACGTGCCATCCGGATCGCGAACGCGCCCGCCACCACCGGCGACTCGCCAGTTGGCTACTTGCCGTCCCAACTCGCCGCTGATGTCCGAACTGTCGCCCCCCGCAATCATCCGCACCTCCAGTTCAGAGTTCGGCCCGAGCTCGATCTTCCAGCCTGGATTCTGCCGGTTGATGCGTTCTAGTTGCTCATCGCTGAGGACGACCGGCATGGAGATGCGCAGACAGACATCGCGTAACTCCCAAGGCGCCAGCTGTTCCTCAGCACCGTTCGGATCAGTCGCGATGGCTTCGGCTGTGGTCATCGTTTAGCTCCGTTGAGCAGATCGTAGCCTGTCCGACCAGAAGTCGGCGCTGAGTAGGTCTGTGCTGCTGATAGACTGCGTGTTGGCTCAGCGTGCCTGTGACGGGGGAGGATCCATGGCGACGATCACTATCAATGGACGTTCGGTTGAGGCCGAGGTTGGCGCTCCGCTGGTCGAGGTCATCAAGAACGCCGGCTTCCAAATCTCCAACCTTTGCTACCTCGACGGACTGCCCCCATACGCGGGCTGTCGCACCTGCGCTGTCGAGGTCGAAGGAATGCGCGGACTGCCGCTCTCCTGCACGACCAACGTGATGGACGGCATGGTCGTCCGCACCGACACGCCGGAAGTCACCGAGATGCGGCAGGAAGTCCTGGCCGTGATCCTCGCCAACCATTCCGACCGCTGCCTCACCTGTCATCGCATCGAGCATTGCCGCACCGGCGAAATCTGCCTGCGAGACAACGAGGTCACCCACCGCTGCGTCACCTGCTCCAAGAATTACCGCTGCGAACTGCAAACCACCTGCGACGCCGCCGATGTTGGCCGCGCCAACGTCGAGCCCTACATCGACGAAGCCCGCACCTACTACCGGGAGAAGCAGCCCGAGCCCGACCGTGCCAATCCATTCTTCGAGTTCGACCCGCAGATGTGCATCATCTGTACCCGCTGCGTGCGTGCCTGCGATGACCTACGTCACACCACGGCGATCACGCTGGCCGGTCGCGGATTCTCGACCCGTATCGCCTTCGGCGCCGGCGGGCAGATTGACGAATCCAACTGCGACTTCTGCGGTTCTTGCGTCGATGTCTGCCCAACCGCGACGTTGATGGAAGCGCCGAACAAGTGGGTCGCGCGACCCGACAAGTGGGTCACCACGACCTGCACCGAGTGCTCAATGGGCTGCACGATCCAGATGGGCGTTCGCGACGGACGCGGCGTCCAGGTCCGGCCTGGCAACGGCAACGATGTTTCTCGTTCACAGATTTGCGTGCGTGGACGCTTCGGTTACGACCAGACCCGAGACAAGGATCGACTGCGAGCCGCAACCATCGGACGCGGCGAAGACGCCTTCGAGCAGGACGGCGACGCGGTCGCTCAGCATGCATCCGCCGCACTGTCTGCCATTATCGAAGAACACGGTCCATCGGCTGTCGGCATCCTCGGCTCCGGACAGATGACGCTCGAAGAACTGTTCGCTTTGAAGACGCTGGCCACCCGGCTCGGCGTGGCCAACCTCGATTCATCGCTGGGCGCCATCACTTCCGCCATTGGCGACGCCCTGAACGACGCCTTCGGGTCCGAGCACCTGCCTTCTCGACTTACGACCGTCGAGACCGCCGACCTGATCATCGCTATTGGCGATGACATCTCCGCCTCCAACAATGTGCTCGGCGTACGGATCAAGGATGCTGTCGCCAACAACGGCGCTTCACTGGTCAGCATCTCCTCACGACACAATCCGCTCGCCGACTATGCCGTCGACGAGGCCCACGCCATCCATCCCGCCGACGGCGACCTCGCTGGTGTCGCACAGGCGCTGGCGACAGCCGCCGTCAAGGACCTTGACGTTCGCACCGGACTCTCGGGCGTGGACGGCCTGAGCGATGTCAGCGGCAGCGCCGACGGCACCGACACCGCAGCGGCGACGATCCTGCGCCGACGGGGCGGTTCAGTCGCAATCATCGTGGCGCCGTCGCGCTCCAACGCCGCACAGGCGAGCGCACAGGTCCGCGCTGCAGCCAACCTCGCCATCGCGCTGGCTGGCCCCGCAGCCGCGCCGGCTGCGTTGCACGTCCTGCCGCCCGAGTCCAACTCGGTCGGCCTTCGCGACCTCGGCATTGTGCCGGGCGAGGGCGGACTCGACACCGCCGCGATGCTGGCTGCGGCGCGGGAGGGATCGCTCAAGGCGATGCTCGTCGCTCGCGACAATCCGGTGCTGCTGCATCCGGATCGCGCCGCAACCATTGCCGCGCTCGACAACCTCGACGCCCTGATCGTGATCGACGAAGTCGCCACCGAGACCGTCGAGCGCGCGACTCATGTGCTGCCCGACGTGTCCTCATTTGGCAAGGACGGACACATCACCAATGCCGACCGCCAGATCCTGCGGCTCAGGACGGCAACGGTTGACCAGCGCAACGCGCGCAAGCTGGGACTCTGGCTGGCTGCGATGGCCGAGCATCTGCCTGCTGTCGACACGCCAACCACCAACGAGGACGGCGAACCGGGCGATCCGATTCCGGCGCCGGCGCAGCCTCAAGACCTTCAGCAAGCTCGAACGGCGCTCGCAGCGCTCGACAGCCGCTACTCGGTGCTGGCCGAACCGGGCGCGACGCAGACTCGCATGCCAATCAACGGCGCAGCAACGCAGCGATTCCTCGGCGTCCCGCAGACCGGCGCGAGCAATGGCGACAGTTCGCTGACCCTGCTCACCGGCCGCGACCTGTACACCGACCGCTTGACCGCCTCCCGCGGAGATGTCAACGCCGACCTCCTGCATCGCGCTGATGGCCTGCAGATCAATCCTGCCGATGCCGCCGCACGTGGCATTGAGGAGGGCGCTGAGGTCAGCATTGCCGCCAACAACGCCCAGCTCATCCTGCCCGCCGAGATCACCGAAGACGTGCCAGCCGGCGCGGTTTGGGCCTCGACCCTTCACGCCGCCGGAGCTGTGCAAGCTCTGCAATCGGTGGACGCCGATCGGTTGGCGGCCGTGGAAGTGACAGCGACCGAGGGCTGATCCAACGAGTTCGGTGATGCGCCGCGCTGAGATCGATTCCCGAGGCTGCGTGGACAGTCGTTGCCGAGTGCTCAACGTCGGCTGGGGCGTACCGTTTCGAGAACAGTCGCCGTTCTCGCATCAAACGAGAATTCCGGAAATCACGATAAGCTAAAGCGCAGCTGCATCCCTGTCGTGGAACGCCGATTGGACCATATGGTCGTTTGCGTCAGCGCTGCTTCATCTCGCCCCACAGATCGTTATGGACTAGAACTGACATGAGCCGATTTTATTCGAACCAACAGCCTGAGCCGCCGCGTGGACATTACGTGTTCGTGGACGGACCTTCAATAGACCGCACGCTCGGAGAGGTGATCGGGCGGCCGCCCGATCCCGATACACGGCCCGATTGGCGCCGGTTGGAGGCGTTCGTCAAACAGACCTATGGACCCGCGCCGTACACCGCTACTTTTGTTCTTTGGAGGCCAGGACAGCAGGGGTTCGTGCATTTCCTGGGCACGTCGGGCTTCAGAGTTGACATGGGAGAACGCTACGAAGAGGGTAGGAAATGCGCTGACCTCATCCGGCAACAGGTCGAACGGCTGAATGAGGCCGCAGTTACAGACCAAAGCTGGCAATTGATTGTCGCTACGCACGATTGGGATCTCATCGAATCACTTCCCGACCTGGCCTACCGGGCAGAGCGGATTACGGTACTCGGCTTCACCGAAGTCCAGCCCGATACTCCGGACCTGGACGATCAGATCGACTTCCGCGACATCGAAGACGATGCCAGACTGTTCCGCGTAACCCTGCCACGAGGCAATTGGGAAGAAGATGATCAACAGACCAGCGAGGATGTCCCTGAGCAGGGATTTCGGTCAACTCGGGTCGACACGCCAGCGTATGAATCTCCTCGCAATGCACCGGTGAGTGGGCGTCCGACATCCGCTTCGAACACAAGCAACACCCGCGACTTTTATCTGATCGTCGATGGCCGCAGCATTGAGAAGGAACTGGGCGAAATCCTGGGCGAAAAACCCCAGCCTGGCACCAGGCCGGACTGGGGCACCGTGCTCGAGTTCGCGCGCAGCCTGTCGAAGGCGCCGCATGGTGAGGTCAAGGCGCTGTTCGCGCATATCGCTCCAGGACACCCGGGATTTCGCTACGCGCTGAAGGAGTTGGGCTACGCATCGATTCCTGTGCGACCAGACGGAGTTGAACTCATGCGGCCGGTTGTCGAGGAGTACATCTGCGGACTGCTCGCCGCGAGAACGCTGCGCGGTGATGACGGCGAGCCACCCGACATCATGATGATCGGCCACGGGCATGCGTTATTCAACGCACTCGCAAACATCCCAGATAGAGGACAACGCCTCGTGGCTCTGGGCTTCCCCGAGCGTATGCCTCCATCCGAAGCCTATCCGGGAATCGAGCAGCTCGACCTGGAACGAGACGCTCGTGCCTTCAGCGCAGATCTGCCGAGGGACTTTGGCGTCGACGTTGACGATTTCGATCCGGACGAAGAGCTGTCGAGATTGTTCTAGGACTCGCCGCTCAACCCCTGCCAACAGGCGGACCCAGTTCAGTCGCCAGCACCTCGCCAGAGCCCGACTACAGACTGAACGGCAGAGCGCTGCCGATACCGAATGTGACGCCGGCCGCCAGGATGCCGACAAACACCGATCGTCCCGCCGAGTAAAGCGGGTTGCGGCTGGTGAAGAGCGACGTGAACAACCCCGCCACGCCGAGGGTTGCGACGCTGGCAACAACCCCAACGATCAGCGCCCAATAGTCAACGTTCCAGTCGGCTGCATGCCAGATCAGGAACGGCAACAGTGGAATGAGCGCGCCCAGCGAGAACGATACGAACGAGCTGATTGCTGCCTTCCACGGGTCGCCGAGTTGCTCAGGATCGAGCCCCAACTCTTCACGCACCATGGTGTCAATCAACGACTCAGGCTTCGCCGATAGCTCGGCGGCCACCTGCTCGGCCAGGTCATTCGAGAGTCCCTTGGCTCGGTAGATGGTGACCAGCTCACGTCGTTCCTCCTCCGGATCGAGGAGTACTTCGTCGCGTTCCATCGCAATCTGACGCTGCAACACTTCCGACTGTCCGCGCACCGAGATGTACTCGCCCGCCGCCATTGAGAATGCACCCGCGAGCCAGCCGCCGATTCCGGCGACCAGCACAGCCTCGGACCCGATCGCGACGCCGGCGACGCCAGCGATCAGCGCCAGGTTCGAGACAATGCCATCGTTGAGGCCGAACAGCACGGCGCGAAACGTCGATGCGCCGGCTGTGCCGATGCCGGCATGGCCCTCTCCGATCGCGCCTTCCGCCCCGAACTGGGGAGCGAGCTCGGCGAGTGTCGCGCGATGTTCACGCTCCTCCTCGGCCAGATCGCCGGAGTCAGGATCGGAAACATACTTCTGGATGTCTACCAGCTCTTCACGCCGGAGCTGGGAGATGATGAACCCAAGCCCCCACACGCGCGCCTGCAGCGCCATCAGCCTGACGCGCAGCGACGGTCGATGCAGATCGGTTGGAAACTGCTCATCGCCGAGCAGTCGCACCCAATGCGTAGCGTGCCGTTGCTCCGATTCCGCCATTCTGCTCAGCACCTGGCTGGACTGCGGATCGCTCATGTCGGCCAGCCGGTCATACAGCCAGGCGGCGTCGAGTTCGTCGCCGATCATCTCTCGCACGCGTTCCCGACGCTCATCGGTCAGAGGAACATTTGCCTGCGGCGGATCGAGGGTCGTCATGCCGGCAGTGTATCCCGCGACATGGGATGTCCCGTGATATGCGCGATGATCTGAACACAATCGAAACACCACAACCCAGCAACGCTCAATGCGGAGACCTCCACATGCTCAAGCTCGGATTGCCCAAGGGCTCGCTTGAAACCCCTACCTTCGACCTCTTCCGACGCGCCGGTTTTGGCCTCTCCGTCAACTCCCGTTCTTACTTCCCGCAAATCGACGACGACGGCATCACCTGCACAATGTTCCGTGCCCAGGAGATGGCGCGTTACGTCGAGGACGGCGTCGTCGATGTTGGGATCACCGGACACGACTGGGTCGTAGAGACCGGCGCCGACGTGGTTGAGGTCGCCGAGATGACCTACAGCAAAGCGACCAGTCGTCCGGCGCGCTGGGTGCTCGCGGTACCTGCCGAGTCAGATGTGCAGGAAATCGAGCAGCTCGAAGGCGGCGTCATCGCCACCGAACTCGTCCGCACTACGCGGCAGTACTTCGAGCAGCGTGGAATCGACGTACGGGTCGAGTTCAGTTGGGGCGCAACCGAAGTGAAAGCAAGAATCATCGACGCCATCGTCGATGTCACCGAGACCGGCTCGTCGCTGCGAGCCAACAACCTACGCGTCATCGCCGAAGTGCTGCAAAGCACCGCGAGACTGGTCGCAAACAAGGAGGCCTGGGCCGATCCAGTGCGTCGCGACAAGATTGAGACGATCAACACCCTGCTTCAGGGCGCGATCGCCGCGACCAGCAAAGTCGGACTCAAGCTCAATACGCCTCGCGGAAGCCTCGAGGACGTGCTCGCCGTGATCGGCAAATTCGGCGAGCACGCCCCCACGATCAGCCCGCTGATCGACGACTCATGGGTTGCGCTGGAGATTATTCTTGATGAGCGCCAGGAGCGTGAGATGATCCCCGAACTGCGCCGTGCCGGTGCCAGCGGTCTGGTCAGCTACCCACTAAACAAGGTCATCTCCTGACGCGACGGAACTTCTGGGCTCTTGGCTAGAGACTTGTTCAAATCAACGCTGTGGACACACGCACGAACGGCCTCAGGTCCTTCCGATTGTCCAACAAGGGAATTTCGAAACGGCAATCAGAGAAGGAACCCTACCGTTACTGTTCGTCCTCCTCAGCGGACGGTTCAGGATCCACGCTCGGACGCAGGGTGCGGAACCGCTCAGGCACGTTATGACGAGGATCGCCGCGGCGGAAATCGCTCCAACAGTCGATCTCGCCCTCGGTCGTGATGGCGCAGGCGGCCTGGTCGCCGAACAGGCTGACATAGGTGCGGGCGGCAGTGGTCTCCCGGTCGGGTCCGCCTTCATAGAGAGTGGTGAACGGAATCGCCCACGATTGGAAACGAATCAGATCCGGCGGGCAATACTCGACATCCGCGTGAAAGAAGTGGGAGCACCAGTGATGGGTCTGGTGACACTGCAACGACCCGTCATCAACGATGCCGCAACCTTGCGAGCCAATCACGTGGACGTTGCGGAAGACCTGATTGTAGGGTTTCGGCGCCCCAGGCGCGGGCGGGGAGTCGTGAGTACGGCAGCGGACATCGCCCTCGGCAGTCACGCCGCAAAGTCCGTTTCCGCTCGGAGCGATCCGCGCAAACGGGCCGGCGTCGGAGACGAACCGCTCAAAGTTCATTCCACCCCAACAGGTCGTGCGGCCCTGAGAGTCGAGGGCGCAGAACCCTCGGCCGGTGCTAATCAGTTCAACAAAGCCGGTGTCGGTCGGCGCAACTCCTGGCGATCGGAGATGCCCCCAGCAGATGATCTCGCCCTCAGTCGTGAGCACGCACGCATAGTGCCGCCACGGATGGACCACGACTTGCACGAGATCGCTGCGCTCAGGAGGCATGAGTTGATCGATACCGGAGAGGCTGAGGTCCGCGTCGGGATCGCGGTCGAGGATCTTGTCGATCGTAGCTCGCACATTGGCATAGCCGGCCCCCCAGCAGACGACCGTCGACTCGACCGTGATCGCGCAGGCATCAGTCGGACCGAGACCAACGTCGGTGAACGCTCCCTGGGGGACATCTCGAACGAGGGGAGTCTCGAATCCCCAACAGGCAATCCCGCCGGTGTCGATGAGCGCGCATGCCGCAGTGGCACTGATCTCGATCTGGACTGGTGTCTCGGCACGGGCCGGACTAATGAGCAACAGGGCAAGGAGCACAAGTGCAGCGAGCGGCGGGAGAACGCGGATAGCAGTCGAGTGCGGCGGCATGAGGCGCATCTTCGCAGTGATTGGGAGCAAGATAGAGGAGATGGAGAAGCGCAAATCGCCGTCAGTGGCAGAAGATCCGGCCAATCATCGCCGAAATCTCTGTGTCAACTGCCATCACCTCGCCCCGCGTCACGCAGATAGGGCTTAGGATCGCTGAACGAGACAGCATGATTGGATTACAAGATGGCATTGCGAACTGCTGCCGAATACGTCGAGTCACTGCGCGATGGTCGAGAAATCTGGTACCGAGGCGAGCGCGTCGATGACGTGACAACGCATCCCACAATCAGCAAGGCCGTCAAGCACGCCTGCATCGATTATGAGATGGCCGAGTCGGACGAATACCGCGAACTCTCTACGTACGAAGAGGACGGCGAAACGCACTCCGCTTACTACCGCATTCCGCGTACCACCGAGGACCTGCTCAACCGCTCCAGGCTGATCGAGGCGGCCACCGCCGAGGGCGACACGCTGGTCGTGCTGATCAAAGAAATAGGCACCGACGCACTCTTCGCCCTGCTCGCTGTGACCGCCGAGTTCGAGGATCAGACCTACTTCGAGCGTGTCAAGGCCTTCTACGAGCATTGCCGATCCAATGATCTCTCGCTCGCGGTCGCGCAGACCGATATGAAGGGCGACCGGCTCAAGCGCCCAGCGCAGCAGGCCGATCCGGACATGTACCTGCGCGTCGTCGAGCGCCGTCCCGACGGCGTGGTGGTTCGTGGCGCCAAGGCTCACACATCGGTCGTGACAAACACCAATGAGGTGATTGTCCTGCCAACCCGTGCGATGGGTCCGGACGAACAAGATTGGTCAATCGCGTTTGCGTTGCCGGTAAACACACCCAATCTGCGCTTCATCGCCTCACCATTCGGCGACGGCGCGTCCCATGATGGCGAGCGACCAATCTCCGCCGTCCGCAAGATGATGGAAACGATCACCATCTTCGACGACGTGTTCGTGCCCAACGAACGCATTTTCCTCGACGGAGACACCGACGCTGCAGGACAGCTCGCGTTGACGTTCGTCGAGTACCACCGGTTCACCGCCGTTTCGTACAAGCTGCCGCTGATGGATGCCCTGGGTGGTTGCGCCGCGCTGGCAGCCGACTACAACGGCATCCTTGGCGTGACGCACGTCCGCGAAAAGTTCATCGACCTGATCGACTACGCCGAGACGACTCGCGCACTCTTGGAAAAGTCGGCCGAGCGCTGCATTGCGAAGCCCAACGGACAGGTCGCACCCGATCCGATGACCGTCAACCTGGCCAAGTCGCACTTCGCCCACGGCTACCACGAGGCCGTCCAGCACGTCCAGGAGATCGCCGGCGGCATCCTCGTCACTGGACCCGGAGACGAGGACTGGCAAGCCGAGGAACTGCGGCCATTCCTGCAGAAGTACCTCGCAGGACGGGACGGCATCAGTGGCGAGCAACGGATGAAGCTGCTCAACTTCGTGCGAGACCTGACCTCATCCGACTACGGCGCCTATCAGGAGGTGCTGGCGATCCACGCCGAAGGATCGCTGCAGGCCGAGCGGCTGCAAGTGTTCCGTGCGTTCAACGAGAACGGCGGCGCGCGTCGGGTCATGCGTCTCGCAGGTAGAATGGCAGGAGTCAGGTAGGTTTCCCGCTCCCATTGCCGGGGAGCTGCCGAAAGCTTGCCCTGGGCTGAGGGGTCCCTCCAGAGCGGCAAGAAACGGAACTGGCGACAAAGGACGTTCCATGCCCGAACTTCCGCTGTTCCCCCTACAGATAGTTGTCTTTCCCGGCGAATCCGTACCCCTGCACATCTTCGAGCCCCGCTACCGACAACTCGTCAAGGACACCCTCCAGTCTGGCGAACCGTTCGGCATCGTCCTGACCCGTCGGACTCGCCAGACCGCGACACCCGAGGACCGCGAACCAACACACGAGGTCGGTTGCACGGTGCGCATGGAGTCGAACGAAGCATTCCCCGACGGACGGTTCAACATCAGTTGCATTGGCGAGCAGCGTTTTCGGATCGTCGAGAAGCTGGGCGAGCGTCCCTACTGGGTCGCCAGCGTCGAGTTACTCGAAGATCCCACCGACGCCGAGTCGGCCGAGGCGTACAGCGCATACAGCGACACCGCCGGTCTCTACCGCGAGCATCTCGGACTGGCCCTGGCGCTACAGAACTCCTGGCAGCGCAGCTACCGGCTCCCTCGCCGACCCAATCCGCTGGTCAATCACATCGCCTCAAGCATCGAGGCCCCGGCGTCGGTCAAGCAGGAAGTGCTCAAGTCGGAGTCAACCGTCGAGCAGCTCAACCTGCTCAGCCGAATCCTGAGAGCCTCAAATCGCCAACTCACCGACCGAGTCAGCCTGCATCACAAGCAGCGCTACGAGGGTCTTGGAGTCGGCAACTGAGCCGAGGCGCTACTCGGTCAGAGGAGCCAGGATGTCCACCAGCTCGGCGACACTCTCGATGTCGGCGGCAATGACCTTGGCATTGAGGAATCGTTTACGAACGTAATAGTACCCGTGCAGGTCATTGGGGATTCCACGCAGTTCGCGGATCCGATCGTCTCCCGTCAGCTCCCAGGCGGTGTTGAGCACAACGCTGTAGTCACTGTGCTTATCGTATGTCCAACCGTTTGCTGCTGCGACGGCCTTGGCCATGTGAGCGGCAGCGCCCCACGCCTTCTCCGACGCCTGGTGCAAATCGCCGTCAGCTACGTAGCTTCTCGCTCGCTCCAGGAATTGACGCGATTGTTGCGCGTAGTCTTCTACCTCAGCTCGATCTGCCGTCGTCATTGAACTACCACTCACACCGTCGTCGCGATTCCATGTTATCGATGTGATCGATGATTGCTCACAGCGCGCTCTCGCCATTCTGACGGACGTGCCGAGCCACCGTCAGCCGCAGTAACTCGGTTGGACCTTCGGCGATACGAGTCGAGCGACTGGTCCGATACAACCGCTCCAGCGGATGACCACGCAACAGCGCCTGTGCTCCGTGGAGCTGAATCGCCCGATCCACCGTTCGATGCAGGCACTCCGAGGCCAACCACTTTGCGGTCGCGACCTGCGTGCCAGCCGTGGGATCGTCTGCTTCTCTCGCTTCCGCTGCCTGATATAGCGAGGTTCGGGCGGCGAAGGTGTCGGCAACCATGTCGGCGAAGATTGCCTGGACCTGCTGCTGTTCCGCCAGCGGCTGACCGCTGCGATGCGGCGCTTCGATCCGGTTCAGCGTCGTCCGAGTAACCCAGCGCGCCCACCCGACGCAGTCGGCGGCGACGCCCAACCGCATCCGATCGATGTTCTGCATCGCCCGAGGCAGGCCATCGCCGACTGCTCCCAGCAACCGCGATGCCGGTACCGCAACTGAGTCGAACATGAACGGCGAGTGTGTGCTGCCGTCTATCGATGCACCCAACTCTCCTGCGGTCACTCCCTCCGCTTCTCGATCCACGACCAGCAAGGCGGTTCCTTCGTCGGGCACATTCGCGACCACCACCAACCAGTCCGAGGAAGCGCCGCCAGTGACGAATGCCTTCGCGCCCGTGACCAGGAATCCATCCGAGCCGTCGGACAGGGTTGCGCGCACTGCCTGTGTCGGCGCTCGCTGACCATCTGCCCGTAAGCCCTCGGTGAAGGCGAACGCAGCCGTTCGCTCGCCTCGCATCACCGGGGCGTACAGCTCCTCGCGCTGGACTTCGTTGTCCGCCAAACGCATGATGCCAGGACCCGAACCGAGCACGCGTGACGCCAGCGGATTGCCGCTCAGCGCCAACGCTTCATGCGCTGCCGTGAGCAGACGCGGACCCGCGCCGAGTCCGCCGTCCGACTCGGGAACAGCCAACCGATAGAAGCCCGCCGCATCCGAGCGTCGCGCAATCTCACGCCGCAGGTCGGCCGGCGGAGTCTCCGGGTCGACGCCTTCCGTAATCGGATCAATCTCCGCCTGGACAAACGCGAGGATTCTTGTCTGCAGGTCGGCCAGATCGTCAGCAAGTTCAAAGTGCATGAGCGGGACTCCTGGGATGCTTGCGCGGGACGCTATCCCTGTGAATACCGCTATTCCGTCATCTGCGCCAATTCAAAGTCGCGCAGGTCGAGCGACTGCGCCTGCGTCAGCACGACTCCCAGCAGGCGCGACGAGCCGAGCAACAGTCGCGCTCGAACCAGTTCCTCTTCCGAGACATCGGCTCGCGCCATCAAGACCACGCCGGCCGCCTCGGGTGCAACGTTGAGTGTGGACTCGTCTTCGAGGGAATCGGTCAGCAGCAAGACATAGCCCTTAGGACGAGCGGCGCGGAACGCTCCCCGCAGAATCATCTCGGACCGGTCAACCACACTCCATGGCGCTCCGGCCAGCCAGTTCGGAGGAGTCGAGTAGCTCAATTCGAACGCTGGACGCCGACTATCAAGCCAAATCACGGAATTCCCACGGGCGGCGAGCGTTTGTGCGGTCTGAATCAGTGTCGAGGTGACCGCCGAGGCATCATCGAGCGGCGTCAGCGCAATCACGCCGGAGCACGGATTGAGGGCATTGGCGATAGAGACGGCGTCATCCCGGGCCGATCCGCGCTCCTGGGTGCCCGAGACCGTCAGCCCGGACGACTGCCGCCTTGCCTGACCTGTTGCCTGACCTGTTGCCTGACCTGCAGTGTGCTCGGCTTCGGCAGAGACCACCGCCAGCGGTTTTAGACCGATGCGGCCCATCCGGCCGAGAGCTGTTGATGGACCACTCGACTGTCGTCGCGCAAACACCCAGGCGAACGCGAGCCCTGCGGCCAGGCCGATCGCCGAGGCCCACGCCGCTGTCCATCCAGTCGCAGGAGAAACCTGGCGTGCGCCCGGTCGGACCAGACCGAGCAGGTCGAGTCCTGCTTCGTCGCCGTAGCGGACAAATGCCTCATCCACCGCCGCGTGCGCCAGCGACAAGGCCAGCGCCTCAGCGTCGGAGGGCCGTGATGCTCTCACCGTGACACGAATCAGGGTGTCAGTCACATTGACGGCCACTCCGTCCAGCTCCGGCAGCCCGTCGGCGCTCGCCAGCATGCCCGATGTCGCTGACTCCTGGACGGAGCGCTCCATGACCAGCGCCGCATACTCCGTCGCCGTCCGACCCTCCCGCGCCCACAGGTGGACATCGGCGTCCCAGGCGTCAACAGACGACCGAGAGGCAATCACCGCAACCAGCGCAGCCACAGCCGCCGCCAGAATCGGCAGCCACCAGGCAAACCCATCGCGCAACGCCAGGGACCATGTCACAGGTTGGAGTGTATCTGGGCAGTCCGACCAGCAACCGCCAGGACTGGATTCTCCGACACGTTCACAAGGGGATGACGTTCAAGCCGATCAACTCGCACCTCCACCCCTAACTTCGTCATTCCCGCGCTTGCCGCGGGAATCTCGCCGATTTCACCTCAGCCACCGCGCACGATTTGTGAGACTGTCTCACTTGACCGCGCTGGCGGTGATGGTCGCCCTGGTCGGGGCGATGTTCGTGTCGGTGGGGCCGGCTCTGGCGGCAGACGAGGAAGTTGGCGACCTGAATTCGAATAGCGGCGTGTGCCAGCTGATTGCTGATTCCGCTGGGACCTTTGGAGAGGAAGACTACGTCGCTGCGAGATATGGCCTCCGCTACGACAGTAACGGCGACGACACGGTCAACACTTCAGACGGCGAGGTAGGCACGTGGGTTACGGACACTAATCCGGATACCGATGGAAACCAACCGGGATACTCTCCCATCTCGACTAGCCTCTGTGCACCCGCTCCTGATGGCGATGACGCCGATAGCGAACCCGATGCAGCTGCGAATCTGAATCGGAACTTCAAGATCACGCCCAATGGAACGGCGAGTCCTATCGTCGAGCTTCTCTCACCGACGGTGACGATCAGCCTCAGCGATTCTGACGGCATTGTTGCGGACGACACCAGTCTTACGGTCACCATCCGCACGAGTCATTTCAATGGTTACGGCAACGACAACGAGAATCCACAACTGACGCTCGAATATGTTCGTGTATCGGGAGAGCTTGATGCGCCAGCGGGCGCGCCGGCGGTCGATGCTGATGGCGTATTCCTGACGGGCGCTGGTGGTGCAGTCACTCCTGTCAGTCCGGGTGCATCTCGGACCTCGACTACGCAAGACGGAATGTGGGTTGGCACGATAACCATTCCAGACGGGACGACGGCTCGTGAGTACACTGTGTCCACGCGTGTCAGCTATGAGAATGATGCCGACGCGGATAATGCCCCGAAGCGGGTTGGACAGTCGAAATCCTTCACGGTCGGTGATGCCGGTACGAACGCGGCCAGCGCGTCGCTCTCACTTGGCAATGCCAGTGAGGACAACACCCTCCGTGTTGGTGATCAGACAATTCCAGAAGACGGCAGTGAGCCAGCTTCTGGAGGCGACGTGTGGTTGCGACTGTATGCGACCAACTCCCTGGGTGCGCCTGCGAACGCCAGCGACCTTTCAAGTGTGACAGTGATTGCACCCGGTGCAATACTCACCATCCATGACGCAAGGTGGGATGGTGACCTTGGTGGCTTGGTGCCAGGCATGGCGAACGACGCTAATGGCGAAACAGCAGGAAATGGTGACGCCACGGGCTCGAACAGCGCCAGCACATCCAACATCGGTGGCTTTGGCCACACGACATTCATCAAGGTCGAGAAGGCTGGTACACCCCCGAAGCCGGGCAGTGTCGACGTCTACGCGATCGTGATCGGCAAGGATGGCGGGCCGCAGTCCGAGACTGTCACAGTGTCGTTCACTGGCGCAGGCGCCACGCTCGAGTTGGGTGATGCCAAGCCCGTTGCTCCTGGCAACAAGACAGAGTTCACTATGAATGCGCTGGACTCCGGTGGGAGCAACGCCTCGGTGAACCAAGCCTCGTTCAAGGTGACCAACGCCGAAGGCAAGCGCGCAGAAGGCAAAGTCGACGTTGTCCTAGGCACCGTTGGCAAGAGCACCGCAACGACTTTGGACGACAACCCACGCGCCAAGGCTGGCATCGTTACAGTAGCGAACACAGCCGCAGCCGGCGTGTACACCGTTGAGGCGTCACTCCCAGGCGTTGCTGGTTCCTCGTCCACCACTGAAGTGATCGTCGCTGGCACAGCGAACTCTGTTGAGTTGGCTGCCGACCCTGACTCCGGTGATGCTGCTGAGCAGGCAGTGATCAAGGTGACCGCAACCGTCACTGACAAGAACGGCGCCAACGTTGCCGACGGTACCCGAGTCGAGTTCACTGTTCTGGGCTCCAACCTGTCAGCAATCGGCCCTGGTCACTCTGCGATCGAGACTTCCATCCAAAAGACACTCAACTCTGATGATGAGGTTGTCGAACTGAGCGTTACCAGTGGTGGCGTGAAAACCAAGGATGGCGAAGCATCGGTCAACTTCGTGGCAACTGGTGCCGGCACCGCTGTCGTGAGCGCCACCACCGAGGGCGGCTCTGCATCCGGCGTGCTACGTGTGAGCACCACCGACTCTGCCGCCGAGGAGCCGGAAGCGATGCCCGAGGAAGAGGCCAGCCTGAGTTGCCTGAGCAGCCTCAGTGGGTTCTCTACCTGGACCTGCGATGTTGGAGCCTCGGCCTCCGAGATCTTCGACTGGATCAGCTCCCGTGGCGCGACCGCTCTGCACCTGAACAGCAACCGCATGTGGGTTCGCTACTCAGTGGTTGACGGCGCGATGGTGCCGGGCTCGAGTGACTTCATGGTCACCAAGAGCGACATCCTCTACATCAGCAACTAGGGGACCCTCACCCTAACCCTCTCCCAGAGGGAGAGGGGATCAGATCCCACACCCCTCGCTTGCCGAGGGGTGTGGGAGGACTCCTAAGGAAGGAATGCTGAGATGAAACAGCACAGACTGATGTCGAGGGTTGGAGCGTTGGTGTTGGGTCTCGCTGTTGCTATTGCAACGTTGAGCCTTGCCTCGGCGCAGCAGGAACCTCCGCATAGGTTCTACGGCACGGGTGCGACCGCCGGCGACATGATCGGTGTGGTCGACGACATGGGCAATGAGCTTGGATCGACGGAAGTCGCCGAGGACGGCTCCTGGTACATCGATGTGGACCGTGACGATGCCGATAACGTGAGCTTCACGCTCAACGGCAAGTCCGCCGACGCCGAAGTCACCTCCGCTGGTTCCGGCCAGTCGGCAGTCGCCGTCACGGCCATGGCTATGGAAGAGCCAGCCATGGAAGAGGGCGACGAACTCGCTGGTGATGAAGACGGCGAGATGGCCGACCTCGACGGTGACGAGCCAGCCATGGAAGACGGCGACGGGCATATGGGCGACACCGAGTACCCGGGCACGGGTAGCGGTGGTCTCGCTGACGGCAGCGGTGTCTCAGCCGGCCTGATCGGCCTGCTGATCGCGCTGAGCGTCGCCGCAGTCGCGGGTCTCGGCTTGCGCCGAGTGCGCAATCGGGCGTAGTTCTCGCAACCCGACAATCCTGTCCAAATCAGAGAGGGCGGGGCCAATCGGCCCCGCCCTCTCTCGTTATCCGACTTTTGAGACAGTCTCACAACATGATGCCTCAGAACACGATGTTCCCAGTCCCCGCTTCACGCGGGGACCTGCTCCTTCCCTCCACGAGACCCCCACCGGCAGATACTCCGGGCCGCCCGAGCGGGTCCCCGCGCGAGGCGGGGACTGGGATTCAACCACTCAATGGGACTTTTGAGACAGTCTCAATAGGTGCAGGCAACCACGAGGGATGCGTCGCCGAAGCGTCAAACGAGAATCTGTAACTGTGCCAGCGAGGGTTCTCAAGTAATCTCGTGCAATGGGCAGTGGGCAAACCTGGCAAGTAGGGCGAATCAAGCGCCTGGGCCTGCTGATCATGTTGCTGCTGGCAATGTTGCTGGCAGTGCTTTTGGCAATGGCCACTCAGGTGACGCCGGTCCTGTCCGGTGAATCACGGATCCACCTCGACGTGCATGTGGATCCGTCGTACCCAGAGATCGAGCAGCTGCTACAGCGGGCAGGCTTCGAGATTGAGCTATCTGTGCCCGAACTGGGCCGCTGGCAGGGTTGGCTTCCGTCGCACCTGTTGGACGAGCTGCGCAACCTGGACGGTGTCATTTCAGCCGAGAGTCCGCACTACGGCATCTTCGCATCCGGCAGTGCTCTGACCGAGGGTGACGAAGCGCTGCACGCGGCGTCCGCACGGACCAGGTTCGACGTTGACGGCTCCGGCATTCGCGTCGCGGTGATCTCTGATGGCATCGTCGGGCTACCACAGGCCCAGCGGGCCGGCGAAGCGCCCAAACTGACTGACGCTCAAGCCTTCGGCGCCGGCAGCCTCAGTCGCGGCCAAGAAGGCACCGTGATGATCGAGATCGTTCATGATCTCGCGCCTGGCGCGGCGATTTCATTCGCCGCCGTCACAACCGATCTCGACCACATTGCCGCCGTCAACTACTACGCCCAACGAGTCGACATCATCGTCGACGATCTCTCCTACGCGTTCCCGGCCGACCAACGCAGCGACGTATCAGTCAATACCACTAGGGCATTACGTCATCCCGATTGGCCGCTCAGGTTGTACGTCACCGCCGCTGGCAACTGGGCCGAGTCGCATTGGGCCGGCGAATGGCGTCCCGGAACCGACGGCTTGACGATCGGCCTCGCCAATCCTGGAGCGACGCATCGCTTCAATGGCGCCACCGGGTCGGGCATGTTGTACGGGGCCGGCAATGCGCTCACGGTCGAACCAGATTCTCAGATCCGCCTGGCGCTCTTCTGGGATGACGAGTGGGGACGCTCGACGAATGACTACAACCTCTTCTTGATGTCGGGGGCTGGAGAGATTCTCGCTTCCAGCGAGACCACGCAGGGCATTGGAGCCAACAGCCATATGCCTCGCGAACACCTGGAGTACGTCCACGAGGGCGAAGCCATGGAGCTGTTCGTGGTGATTCAGAATCACAACAACGATGCCGAGCCTGCGTCGTTCGATCTCTTCGCCTTCCATGCTGCCGGCGTACAACTGAGATTGCACCACCGCACACCGACGGGCAGCATCCTGGCCCAATCTGACGCGCAGGATGCCCTCACGGTCGGCGCGATCAACGTCGGCCGCGACACCGTCGCTCCGTACTCAAGCCGTGGACCGACTGTCAATGGCGCATCTAAACCCGACCTGATCGCCGTTGACCGTGTGACCGTCTCGGACACCACGCACTTCGCGCCCAGATTTTCCGGATCCTCGGCCGCCGCTCCCCATGTCGCAGGGGTCGCAGCACTGTTACTTGAGGCGCAACCGGCGCTACTGGCCGCAGACGGGGGCACTGCCCGTCTGGAACGACGTTTGATCCGTGATTTGTTGATCGACACTGCGCAAGACCTCCCACCTGAGGGTCACGATCCGGCCTCCGGAGCTGGGTTGATCAACGCCGACGCCGCGATCGAGGCAGCGACAAGTCGGATCGCAGTGATCACGTCCAATGCCGACCGCGGACCAGGCACGCTGCGAGAGGCGCTCGACGGAGACGCGACGATCATCCTGTTCAAGTCCAATGGCCGCAATCGCACTGTTCGCCTTGAGTCACCATTGCCACTCCTGCAAGGCGGACTCACCATTGACGGACACGCCTGGACATTGAATGCGTCCGCGGTTGATGTCGGCCTTCGACTTGGCGATGAGACGGAAATCTGGGGACTGACCGTGCGCGGTGCGAATGACGTTGGCATCTCGGTCGAGGGCGATGACTGTCAACTCAACGAGGTCACGGTGGACGCAAACGAGGTCGGTATCAGAATTGCGGGCGAGCAGGCGACGATTGACGGCTCGATGGTGCTCAAGGGTCGTTCGCATGGCATCGAGGTCATCGATGGTGCGTCTGCCTCCATCTCGGCCAGCATGATCGAGTCCAATCGCGGCGCCGGTGTCCGGATCTTCCCCAATGCCGGCGATGTGAGCATCGGTCCGCCGGGCGAACCGCCCGCGCCGACACTGGCAAGCAGTCTGCAGATTCCCGTCGGACAACTCGACTCCAGATACCCTCTGCCTCGGAGCGGTCTCAGTCACTCGATCAGCGGCACCGTCAGCATCGATGGACTGCCAGCGCCGGCTGACACTACGGTCACTCTCTATCTCGATCGCCGGCTAGCGGCGTCGGTCGCAGTTGACGAGTCTGCACGGTTCGTCGCGACTGCAACCGGGCCCGGAACCGAGCTACGATTCGCAGTCGATGGAGTACCGATTGAGCATCGAGTCGAGTTCCAGGCGGGCGCCGATACGTCAATCAACCTTCGTGCGGTCAGCCGAGACACCCTGCAAGCCGCCGACCGATCCGGCGATCACCTGACGGGAGCGAATCTGTTCCGCAACAATCTGGCCGGAGTCAGGATCATGCCGTCGGCTGGATCACCAACGGGAACGCGGTTCGTCTGGGGCAACTTGATGCAGCGCAACCGGCTGAACATTGATTCGGACCTTGCGCAGCCGGTGATCGACGGGTTGACTTGGAGTGCGTCCCGCCTGAGTGTCAGCGGCGCGGCCAGCGGCGCGGCCCTCGTCCACCTCTACGCCGGCCCTCCAGCGACCAGGCGATACGCCGCTTCGACCGCCGTCGTCAACGGTCGCTTTGACTTTGAGCATGTCAGTGTCGATCCGATGGCGTCTGAGTTCTCGGTAATCGCCCACTCGGCATGGGGACAAGCGAGCGCAGAGAGCACAGTCCATCGCGAACCTCCAGCCGGCGCCATCACCAGCATCACGCCAGACACCGGATACATCAACGGTGGCGAAGCAGTACAGATCTGCGGTGACGGCATCTCGACCGATAGATCCTCGCCCCGGGTCTGGTTTGGCAATCGACCCGCACGGGTCGACTTCTGGTCGGGCGAGTGCGTGAGTGTCACGACACCGCAGTCAACTGCCGGCCTGACTGATATTGCCTTGCTTCTCGGCGGGGCTCGGCCGATCATCGCAACTGATGCGTTCGAGTATCGAACCGTGCGCGTGGTGCGCCTGCATCAGGGTTGGAACTTTGTCACCTGGTCGGGTCCCGACACCCGAATCACCAGCGCCTTCGCTTCCCTGGCCGGTGTGACGCTCCGCGCCTACGCCTGGGATGTCGATGCTCAGAAGTGGCAGGTATTCGCAACAGACCTGCCGCCGCAAATCAACAGCCTGCGCAGTGTCAGCCACGATCAGCCGTTGTGGATCTTCCTGGAAACCTCCGATGTCGATTGGTCCCAGCCAGCGCCCGACTAGACCCCGACTAAGCGTGACCGGACACTCGTTATCATCAAATCGAATCATCGAGACGACTTGCAAGAACAGCAAGAACAGCTTGCCACCGCCGAGAGGACCTGAGGATGACTATTGCGAAGTTCGACCAACCACAGTCCGGCGTCGATCTGGGATCGGCCACGATCGTGGTCGATGACACCGCGCTGAATGACTACTACGAGGGTCTCGAGCTTGACCTGCCTCAAGGTGCCGACACGGCTCCGTCGATGGTCGCAGCGAATGCCGACCTCTCGACACGCATGCACTACGCCAACGACTTTGGCAACCTCTGGCTGCGCCAGGAGTGGGACTTCCGCAAGCCGCTCAAGCCGGGCGCCAGCTACGAAGCGTCTGCTCGCTCGCTCGATATCTACGAACGACGCGACCGCAGCGTCATCCTGACCGAGACGGTACTCAAGGATGAGTCGGGCGATGTCGCCGTGGTCCAGCGTCATCACCAGTCGTTCGTTCTCTACCAGAGCGAAGGCCAGGTCACGCTCAGGGATCCCTCGAAGAAAGAGGGAGCGAAAAACTACTCACTGCCTGAGGGCGAAGCATTCGGGCCGCTGATGCGCACGATCTCACTGGAAATGTGCGGCTCGTTTTTCCACGGCAACAAGAACTACCACACCGACAAGGCAGCGTCGGAGGAGCTCGGCTTCACCGATGTCGTTGTCGGCGGCAAGATGACCATGTCGCTGATTGGCGAACTGCTCGATCAGCGATTCGGCGACGCCTGGAAGTCCTCGGGCAAGCTGCTGGTCAAGTTCGCCAACATCGTCTGGCCCAACGAGGCTGTGGCAGTCAAGGGCGTCCTGCAAGGCGTGAACGAGGAAGACCCCGAGCGACGCAACATCGCCTGCTGGGTAGAGAAGGACAACGGCGTCGTCGCCGTGGTCGCCGAAGGTAGCCTCAAGCTCTAGGTTCCGACAACCGCGGAGACGCCATGACAGCCGATGTCACCGTCTTCGTCCCAATCGGCATGAGACCGCTCACCGGCGGCCAACGAACCGTGCGCGTGACAGGCCGCACGGTGCGAGAGGTCGTCACCGACCTCGACCGCCACTATCCCGGCTTTCACGACTCCCTCATCGAGCAAGATCGCCTCCGGCGCGGCCTGACCGTCGCCGTCAACAGCGTCGAACAGCCCCTCGGTCTGTTGGCCAAAGTCCCACCCGACGCTGAGGTCCACATCCTCCCAGCCATGGCCGGCGGCTCGGAGCGGAGCGCCACGAACTGCCTCTGATAACCGGTAAGCAAAGGGCCAAAGATTCGCGCGCGCATGGGGCTGGCCGAATTGTCTAGCCTAGGCATCACCAACAAACGACCTCATCATTCGGACGGCAATGAAAGGGATGCCATCTGAACTGCGGTCGGCATTATCGGCGGCGCTTCATACGTCGTCGAAGGAGAGGTTCTAGCCAGATGCAATGCCGCCACAACGAGGTAGTCGTGATCATTGACGCGTACGACTTATTCATGACAGACCAAGAGTTGGGCCTACGCTCGAAGGAGTTGATGGGCTGGAACTGCTTTGAGAAGATCAAGAACGCCGCTGAGCAGCTGAGCGAACGCTTGGGACTCCAAAGGCAACCGAGGATCGAGCTCTTCGATGTCATGCTAAGGGCCAGAGACACCTTCACTCTGGCCTCCAGATGGGCGACGAGCTGTGGCCACGCGATGCACATGATTGAGTTTGGGCCGGGCCCGTACGGCCGACAAAGCCACGAGCTTGCCCTGTTTGAGCGTTTGCGCGAACTGAGTGTGTCCTGTGGCTGCCCATTGGTCTTCGTGGGCGGCAGATGTCGCTCTCGGCGAATCCAACGGCAGCTGCTCAGGATGGCGGATCAGGGCGACGTGTCCATCATCAGCTTTAGCAAGCTGTTGGAAATCGAAGCGGGCGATCTGAATCGCTTCCGGGCGAGCTACGATCTCTTCGAAATCGGTGCCGCAACGCGGTATCACTACGACAGACGCTCTGGAGCGAAGTCGAGCGAGATGAAGACCGCCAGGCAGCCTCGTCGTGCTTCTGCTGCGACAGTTGACAGTTACCAACAGCGAGCGGCATCCAGGCGCAGACCGCGTGGGAATCGCAACGGGACTTCCGCATCCTCAGAAGGGAAGCCACAGTCTCAGCGACAGCTCACGTCGGCTAAGCCAGACAACGATCTCTTCGACCCATCGCTGCCACTTATCGTCGTGATCGACTCTGAGAACATCGATGGCCACCTTTTCAAAATGCACAACCCAAATGGCACGGAAGGCGTCGAGCTGGACCGAAACAATCGCATGGACTGGATGAAGCTGCGCGATTGGATACGTAGTACGTCCGGCACGCAATCAACGCTGATCGCCCCCTTCTTCTCCTACTTTGAGAGTGACGAAGTGAAACGAAACAAGGTCATGGCCTTTGCCGACTTCTTGCGCAGGAACGGGTTTGATCCTCGCGAGATTAAGCGCGAAGGAGACCGCCAGGTGGTGGACGAAGCAATCATTAAGATGTTGAGCAGCCTGACTCGACGTCCGGCGAACGTGCTGCTAGTGAGCCACGATGGAGGTTACTTGCCGTCGCTCAATAGACTGTACGAATCCTATAGTCGCGACGGCAAAGGTCGTATTGTGTTGGCCGGGTTCCTGGAGCAAGTGAACGTCAGTTATCAAGGGCTCGGATGGCTTAAGCTACTCGACCTCGAGCACGACATGAAAGTGTTCAACTACCAACTGCCAAACCGGGACCCCAACAAGCGGAAGCCGCGACCTAGCAACTCGATCGACGACTTCTATGCCGAAGATTTCCTCGCTCGGTCCGGCCTGTTCCCGCAGCTCAAGGAACGGGGCAGCGGGGCCTAAAGCCGGTCCAACAGTGTCGGACAGTTCATCAGTCTTCTGATAACACCCGCGCCAAACTCCGAGGTCCACATCCTGCCAGCCATGGCCGGCGGCAGCTAGAGCACGACCATCAACAGGGCGATCACGCCCACCGCGAGCGCCAACGCGGCGAGAAACGTCATCGTGTGCCGATTCGCACGTCGTTCCGCGCTCGCCTCGGCTTGAGCGAATCGAGCGTTGATGCTTGCCTCCGATTGAGCGAATCGAGCGTTGATGCTCGCCTCCGATTGAGCAAAGCGAGCATCAATTCGTTCCTCAAGCGTCTCCAGTCGCTCCTTCGAGACGACCGTCTCGCTCAGTTCCTCGTCCAATGACGTAGCCAGTTCAAGGCCGACCGCCGCATCCGTCACCTTCGCCTTGACGAAGGCGTCCCGAACGCGCCGCACGTTGATGATCGCCACGTTTCTGCCTCACCCGGACTTGCATGATAGGCACTGGCGGAGGATGCCTTCCTGCAGGGATGTCCATCCTACCTTCCATTGCGTTTGCTATGGGAAACACCACTCGTACTTGACTGCAAACCTCGCTCTCTTCAAGATACGGAAGTTCGCATTCTCTATTGCGAACACACCCCGTATCTCATGGAGAACGACATGCGCAAGTCGAGGACGCTTGGGATCAGTTTCAGCAGACTGCTGGTCTCGGCGATTGCCTTCGTTGCAGCCGGATTGGGAGTCTGGCTGGCCACCGACCTGGTCTCGGGTCACGGAACATGCAGCTCCCACCACGAGTACCGCGTCTACGACGGCACCCACGACGGCGATGGCGACGGGGTCGGCTGCGAGACGCTGCCCGAACCGCCAGGCGGCCCACCTTCGTCTTCCTCGTCGACATCCTCTTCATCCTCGACATCCTCGGCAAACAGCGACAGGTACGACCGTGACAACTGGAGCTTCAACTCGTCTTCGGCGCGGGCTACGTTGATGTGTGATTCCACAGAGCACGTCGACCACATCGTCGCGCTGAAGGAGGCCTACGACTCCGGAGCCGCCAACTGGACCAATGCCCGCAAACGACAGTTCGCTAATGACCTGACGAACCTCTGGTGCCTCAAGGCCTCAGTCAACATCAGCAAATCCGATCATGACCTGGCCGAATGGAGCGGCGGCTCCTGCAATCAGCGACGCCATATCGCGACCGTCACTGTCAGAGTGAAATCGACGTACGGCCTGAGTACCGACCCGGCCGAGGCGAATGCCATTAGCTCGGCGCTAGCGGCACCTTGCACGGCATCAACAGCTACCCAAACGACACCAACGCCGCAATCCTCATCGACACCATCAACATCGGCGACATCGGAGTCGCCGGCACAACCAACTCCCGAGGAATCTGCTGCGATCGAAGAGCCTGGCAATCCATTCCCAGCCGGTCGGATCGTCGCGCGGCGTGTTGAGCGGGGTCGGACCGAGTTTGGTTATCGGGTAGAAGGTGGTCACCTCGTGCTGCCACGAGGGCGCTTCCTCCCCGCTTCAGCTCCAGTTGGCCGATGGCTCAACTCCACGCCCGTTGAAGTCGACGGCCAATCGATCGGCAAGATCAGCGCCCGCCTGCTCGAGGACGGACGCATCGAGTTCTCGTTCCTGCCGACAGACAGGGAGCGATTCCTGCCGCGCAGCAGGTTCTTCCCTGTCAAAAGCAGCGGCCAATGGCTCAGCAGCACCCTGATTGATCTGGACGGCTGATCGTCCAAGCCCCAGAGCCTCGTCGTACCCGCGCTTGCCGCAAATGTCTCACTCGACTCAGCACTGCTGTCTATTCAGGCTGTGCGAAGGATCCGGCGGAACGACTAGCGATGTCGTGTCAGGGTCGGACCGAATATCCTGTGACCAATCACCAGTCAGCACAGCGAGGAGCCACCGATGACCACTGAGACCAAACCCGCTTACAACGTCGTCGGAACACGGCCAATACGGCCCGACGGCGTCGATAAAGTTACCGGACGTGCCCGCTACGGCGCCGACATTGATCTGCCCGGCATGCTTCACGGCCGCCTGCTGCGCTCGCCGCATGCGCACGCCCGCATCGTCAGCATCGACACGTCACGCGCAGAGGCGCTCGACGGCGTCAAATGTGTCGTCACGCACGACAATCTGCCCGGTGCCGACGACGAGTACGTCGACTTCGGCGAGTCAGTCTCGCCCTACAAGTGGGTGCTGCAGAACGTGCTTGCCTCGGACAAAGCGTTGTACCAGGGACACGCCGTCGCCGCCGTCTGCGCGACAGACATGCACATCGCCGAGGATGCTCTGTCGTTGATCGATGTCGAGTATGAGGTGCTGCCGCCGGTGCTGTCGGTACACGACGCGATGGCCGAAGGCGCGCCAATCCTGCACGACGGTATGAAGACCGTAGAGATGGTCGCCCGGTTCGTGCCGGGTGAGGGTCGCGGCGAGCGCGATTCCAACATCGCCTCGCAACTGGAGTTTGAGAAGGGCGACCCGGCCAAGGGATTCGAAGAGGCAGACATCGTCATCGAAGGCGAGTTCGAGACGGCCGCAGCTCACCAGGGCTACATCGAGCCGCAGAACGGCACCGCCCACTGGAACTCGGATGGCACGCTCACCGTCTGGGTTTCAACCCAGGGCCCCTTCGCCGTCCGTGCGACGGTGGCCAAAATGCTCGATATCCCGCTGGCCCGAGTCAAGGTCATCCCAATGGAGATCGGTGGCGGATTCGGCGGGAAGTTGCCTGCGTACATGGAGCCGACCGCTGCGGTCATGTCCAGGATGACGGGCCGGCCGGTCAAGATGTACATGAACCGCGAAGAAGTCTTGATCGGCACTGGCCCGACTTCGGCGACCTACGTGCGTTGCAGGATTGGGGCCAAGCATGACGGCACGATCGTGGCAGTCGAAGCCACGCTCGCCTACGAAGCCGGAGCCTTCCCGGGTTCGCCCGTGGCCGCCGGCGCGACCTGCATGTTCTCGTCGTATGACATCGAGCACATGTATGTGAACGCGCTCGACGTAGTCACCAACAAGCCAAAGTGTCAGGCCTACCGAGCGCCCGGTTCGCCGCAGGGCACATTCGCTGTCGAGTCGTTGATTGACCAGCTGGCTGAGCGTCTCGAACGCGATCCGATGGAGCTGCGAGCGCAGAACTCGGCCCACGAGGGAACACGCCGCGCGGACGGTGTCGTCATGCCCAAGATTGGCGCGGAGGAGACGATGCAGGCGGCGATGGATTCGCCCCACTACCGCTCCGAGATCGGCATTGACGAAGACGGCCGTCTGCTCGGTCGAGGCGTCTCGATGGGCTTTTGGACCAACGCCGGCATGGAGTCGGCCGCGTACGCCGCGATCAACCAGGACGGCACCGTCAACCTGTCGGTCGGCTCGGTCGATATCGGTGGACAGCGCGCAGGTCTGGCGATGCAGTTTGCCGAGACGATGGGCATTGAGTTCGACCTGGTCCGACCGCAGGTCGTCGACACCGACTCGATCGGGTTCACTCACGTCACCGGCGGTTCCCGCGTCTCTTACGCAACCGGCATTGCGGTCCACGAAGCCGCGCTTGACGCTCGTCAGCAGATGGAAGCGCGCGCCGCGATGATCTGGGACGTCGATGCTGATTCGGTTGCCTACGAGAACGGAGTGATCAGCGGACCCGACGGGAAGCAGTTCACGTTCAAGGAGCTTTGTGCCCAGATGCCGTCAACCGGTGGTCAGATCCAGGGCCAGGCCGACGTGCTGCCGACCAAGCCCGGCCCGGCCTACGGCTGCCACATCGTCGATGTGGCCGTCGACCAGGACACCGGCAAGGTCGACGTGCTGCGCTACTCGGCTGTCCAGGATGTGGGCACCGCCATCCATCCGTCGTACGTCGAAGGACAGGTCCAGGGCGGAGTCGCCCAGGGCGCCGGCATGGCGCTGACCGAAGAGTACGTCTACTCGGCCGACGGTCGGATGACCAACGCCAGCCTGCTCGACTACCGCATGCCGACCGCGCTCGACCTGCCCGAGATCGAGACCATCCTGGTCGAGGTACCCAATCCGAGCCATCCATACGGCGTGCGAGGCGTCGGCGAAGTGCCAATCGTCCCACCGCTAGCCGCGATCGCCAACGCCATCTACGACGCAACCGGCATCCGAATGGAGTCCCTCCCCGCCAGCCCAACCAAGCTGCTGGATCGTCTTTTGGATGACTGAGGTCCTAGACGTCGGACCGTTCTCTATCGCCTACCCCTCCCTGTTCTGCTTCGACGGGAGGGGATAGGTGTGCCTAAGATTAAAGGCATGAAACGGTCGCAACCATGGCGCTGATCAACATCCAGAGATTTCGAGGTGTCCTGGTCAGGACTCAGGTGGCTGAAGAAGCCCCGGCGCTTGAGGTATCGGTCGGTCTCGAGCACGAACTCGCCGAGTCATTGCAGGACTACGCGACCTTGGCCAACCTTGAAGGTCTACGGTCCGATTTTGAGCTATCGCGCGCCGAGATGCGACAACTCTTCGCCGAGCAGGAAGCCAAGCATCAGCAACAACTCAATCGCCTAGCTGCAATCATGCTTACGGGCGCAACGTTCATTGCTGCCGTCACGGGAATTCTGGTAGTTGTGTTCGGTTAGTGGATCCCCGAGAACACGGCAATCTTATCTCAACGAATCGTCCTACAGGTGCTGCGAGATTCTCGCGTCAAGCACGGGGATGACCGAGCTGAAGTCTTAGCACAGCGCTCGTTCTTAATGGCTCCTAGGCCGCGTACTCTCTCGCGAGGCTGTCCAGCAGATCGACCATCAGTTGCGGTGCAGAAAGAAATGGCGAGTGATCCGTCTCCCACTCGACGACCCGATCTGCTCGACGGGCGAGGGCTCGCTGACCCTCGGCGAGCAATGCCTGATCCTGGGTGCAGACCACATATGTCGTGGTGATCTTGTTCCAGGCAGTGTCTCGCGGCGCGTCGAAGGGAACGGCGCCGTCGTCGCGGACTAACTGAGTCAGCGCGTGTTCGTAGTCCTCGTCCGAGCACTGGTTGTAGAAGGCGTAGCGGATCTTGTCTGCCTGGACGGTCGTCGAGCCGTCCTCGCCGGCGAGCACGGCTGTCGCCAATTCGGGGTTGACAAAGTTGTCGGGCATCGAACCGTCGGTGTTGGGCATCATCGCCGTCAGGTAGACGAGGTGCTTGACGTTGTCATTGCCCAGTGGCGCCGTCGTGATCGGCACGCCTCCGAACGAGTGGCCCAGCAGGACCGCCGGTCCCTCGACTTCGTCCAGCGCAGCGCGCACGATCGCTTCGTTCTCGGCCGAATCGGTGACACCGCGCAGCGTCCCGCTTGGCTCATGCATTCGGCGTCGCTCAACTGCGACCACCGGTACGCCTCGTGCTTCAAGACCTGCAACGACCTTGTCAAAACACCATGGACCGTGCCAGGCGCCGTGCACCAATACCACTGTCGCCGCGGCTGCTGCTGTCGTCATGATTCAAACTCCACGATCTGGTTGCTTGGGGAAGCGTTCGCTGGTTTCTGGTTCAAACTGGACGCCGAAGCTGTTCAACGCCATCGACACGATGTGATACTGACCGACCGCGAAGACAACATCCATCAGTTGCCTGGTGGTGTAACGCTCCGCGAGCGCCTGCCATGTGGCGTCGCTGATGAACGCATCATGGTGCAACTCGTCGGCTGCTCGCAAGAGTGTTGCGTCGAAGTCGTCCCAGCCGTCGGCATCGGGCCCGATCGTCACTCTGCGGATCTCTTCATCGGTGAGTCCGACTGATTTGCCGAATCGGGAGTGTTGACCGAACTCATACTCCGATTGGCAATTCCAGCCCGTGCGCAGGATCAGCAACTCGCGCTCGCGCGCTGGCAGTGACGTGTCAACCATGACGTGCTGGGTGAACGACTGACGTGCCCGAGCCAGCTCTGGATACTGGGCGATGGTTCGCTGGACGTTCAGAGGCGAGCGACCGCGTCCGGCGGCAACGAGGATCTCCCGCTGCTCATCGGTAGCGTCATCATCGAGAACGGGGTCGATTCGGGGACGGGATAGTCTCATAGGTCACCTGCAGCAAGCAACGCGATGTTGCGCTCGGTCGCAAACGCAGGGTAGTGGAATGGTCGGAGCGGCCGGATTTGAACCGGCGACCTCTTGACCCCCAGTCAAGTGCGCTACCAAACTGCGCCACGCTCCGACGCGGCTCATCGTATCACCCAGCCGTGTCTGTGCCTCAATGCGAGAGAGAACAGCAGCAGTTTGCTATAGAGCACAGTTGTTCTGTCCTTGTGATACCATGCAGGCATGGCACTCGATCGGCTTCGCTTCCACAACATCCTGGTCCGCGAAATGGACGCTCCTTCCGCAACCGCGACAGAGTTGGCAGAAGTAGTGGACGATGGCATCGAACGTGCTACGAATGATCTGGCAACCCGACGTGACGTTGAGCATGCAATCACGAATGAGGTGAACCGCTTGCTCCGTTGGATGGTCGCTATCGGCGCCACGATTGGAGGCACAATCATTGCGCTCCTCATCGCTTTGATCGCGCAGGGAACCTGACTATCCAGCCGGCGGCCTCTTGAGCATCATGCCGGCTCGACGACACTTGACAACCAGCTCACCGCGTTGATTGATTCCCCGGTGCTCGAACGTCACCACGCCTCGGTCGGGACGGCTTCGCGACTCCCGACGTTCAATCACTTCCGTCTCGCAGGTGATCGTGTCTCCGATTAGCACCGGATTTGGGAATGTTGTCTCGTCGAAGCCGAGATTGCCCAGCGTGGTGCCGAGCGTCGTGTCGGCGACGCTCAGACCCACGGCGAGCCCCATCGTGAAAATGCTGTTGACGATTCGTTGCCCGTGCTGGGTGCCGGCCGAGAATTCGGCATCGAGATGCAACGGCTGGGCGTTGTGCGTGAGCGCCGTGAACAGCAGGTTGTCCGTCTCGGTCACGGTCCTGGAGGGCTCATGTTTGATAACAAGCCCGGGCTCAAGCTCCTCGAACCACAATCCAGGCATAACCGTCTCCTCCGACACTTCGCGACACCTCCCCCAGAGGGGAAGGTGGTTGGAGGCTAGGCGAAGCGAGCCATGTCATCGGCGGCGTACTGGGCGACCGCGTGGTCTGCCCTTGCCGTCTCGCTCAGTCGCTCGAGCAGATCACTCAACTGCGTCGCCGGAATCGCACAGGTCATTTCAGCATTCGGCATCTGCGTGCGCACTCTGGAGAGCTGACAGCCGACCGACGCCGCCATCTCACCGGCCTTGGCGATCGCAATGATGTGACACTGCGGCTTACCTTCAATCCGCATTCCAGGGAACGCGTCGTGCAGCACCATCAGCTGACGACCGGTGATTCGCAGCAGCACGACGTCGGGGTCCGTCGGCGACTCGCCGAGCGGGCCGTAGACGACTTCTTCCGGCTTCTCCTCGACCACCGGAAGGCCCATCGCAGCCTCCGCGGTCACCCAGCCGGACTCCAGCAACGCGCTGACGTCGCCGTTTTCGAGGACGTCGCCGAGGCCGAGGAATCCATGCGTCACCGAGCCGACTGAGCAGTTGGCGTGGTCGGCGGCCACGGTCGAGAACGTTCGATCGGCAGCGTGCATCCAGAAGACGCAGCCGGCAGGCACGCGACCGGTACGACCGTCATCGGCAGGAGCGGGCATCGGATTGTCGAATCCGGCGACTCCGGACGTTGAATCGTGAAAAGTGATCGCCAGTGGCTTGTTCGCCAGTCCCAGTGCTCCCTGGAGTTGGTCGGACAGATCGTTCCAGTCAGTCATTCATTCCTGCCTTCTGTGGCCTGATCGGCTTCTGCGTTGTTGCCATTGGTTTGATATCCGGCCGCCGCTGAGGCGGGCGAGCGAAATGCTTCACGCAGTGTGGGCATGATGCTACGCCAGTGCTGCGAGATCAGCAACGCGGTCAGTCCGAGATAGATCACGCCGAAGATAATCCTCGGCAGGTTGTTGTCCTGGAAGAAAAACTGCGTCAACAATTGCGCCAGGAACAGGCTGAGCAAGGCAAATCCAGCGCGAGCTGTGAGCCGTCTGTCGAGGATCAACATCACGCCAAACGCCGATTGCGCCGCCGTGATGAAGACTTCTGCTCGTTGCAGCGGGCTCGATTCCAGTCCCGTGATTGCGCCACCGGCGGCCATGTAGGCGACAGGGATCGACCCGATCAGCAAGGTCCATTGGTTGACCTTGCTGGAGATCAGCATGTTGACGCCCATCCCGGCTGAGCCACGCCAGACCAGGTAGAGGGCGGCGAAAAACTCCGGAGACTCTGAGGCCAACGGAGCAATCCATTGGATGACGAAGAACTCGCCGATTCCGACATCTCGGCCGATCTGCTCCAGTCCATGGACAAATGGCTCGGCGGACATGGCAATCACGAGCGCCGAGTAGACGATTAGGAACGTGACCATCGCGCGGCGGCGTCCGGTGGGCAATGCACCGATGGTGGCCGCCGGACCCTCGAGCTCCGGCTCTTCGACCGGCGATCGGGTCAAGCGGATGATGTACCAGAAAAACAGCAACCCCAGGATGATCGTGTCTTCGATCGCAATCCGTCCCTTGACCACGATGAGGAAGGAGTACAGCGTCGCAACGGCGAGTATGCCGATTTCGAGGCCGATGCCGCCGGGCAAATGCAGCAGTGGTTCGGTCGGGTCTGCCGGGCGGCGACGCAATGCTCTCCACGAGCTGCGTGCCGCCGACGTGACGAGGTGACGAGGTCCACCCGCCTTCCAGGCGAACAGGAAGATCACCGTCGCCCAGCCGACTCCGAGCAGTAACCGGTTGGCGCCGGTCATATTGGCGAGGGCCAGTTCGTCCTTACCCGGAATCCCTTTGCCTGCCTCCCAGGCGAGCAGCAGGTCAACGGCGTACTCGGGTAGCACAGCAATGAACGCAATGACGGCGACGGAGAGCGCTGCCGGGATATCGTGCTGAGCTGCCTCGGCGCCAGTTGAGATTAGGAAGGCGGAGGAGAGAATGCCAATGCCGAAGATCGCGACTTCAACCTCGGTGCTGGCATGAATGCCGCCGAGTCGAAAGATCAACGCCGGCAGCCCAATCAAGGCCGCGCCAATCAACAGGGTCCAGGACGATCTAAGATTCACCACGTCAGCCTAGTAAGCGCCCGCCATTAGGTCAGTATCGGGTTCATCGGATGTCTCGAACGCGCTCGGGACA
Source organism: Dehalococcoidia bacterium (assembly GCA_964291515.2). Taxonomy (GTDB): domain Bacteria; phylum Chloroflexota; class Dehalococcoidia; order Bin125; family Bin125; genus Bin125. Next base: position 634,063 of record OZ219805.1, on the reverse strand, counting down.
TCTAGGTGCTCTATTCGGTCCCGTAGCCCCGCCATGAGCGTCAGCCAGATTACCGCTTCAGCGTGTGTGACCTCTGAGCGGACGTCGTGTGAATAGATATTTCTGACTCCAGTCGTCACCCCGAGAAGCAAGTGTCTCAACGACGCGTGCCGATTACGCTCCTTCCTAGTTGAGAGCTCACTGAGCACCAGAACAGGATCACTATCGCTTAGGACCGCTTGAATCAGGTTTTGCCCTTCCAGCTCCAACCGCCCACTTCGATCCGCAAGCTCGATGAGCAAATCTTGAGCCTCGTGGCGAATCGCTTCCCGGTAGAAGCCGTTCTCAAACAGCGACACGCCATATTCTGTGAGCCCCTGTACGGCAATCTCCAAAATGACTTCGGTGTCAGGGGTCATTCAGCTACCAGTCGCTTAGCCAGTTCACGGGCAGCGTCTACCCCTTTGCTCCTCAACCGCACGGTTCGTTGGCTGCTACGTGGCTTGCCCAGCAAGACCAGCTCGGGACTCTTCTGAAGGGTCTTCGCGAAATTGGGAGCATCATATTTCTTGTAGTGCACGACATACTCGCGGACGTCGTTCATGTTCGTGTCCAGACCAAGCGATGTCCGAGCACCTAGAACCAAGAGGGCGACCTCGCGGGTAGCCGTAGACTTGGTCCGCGCGAGCTTGGTCGAATGGACTTGGAGCTTCGGCTCGGCCGCGTCTATGCCAAACAGCATCTCTACTTCTTCGCCGGCAATCTCGAGGTACGAAGAAATCGCGTCCATTCGCAGCTCGGGCGTGGAGTAAAGATCGTTTTCTGCGGAGTCGTCTGAAGCTAAGCCTGAAGAGTCGTTAGCTGATGCTTCGCTGGCGGTCGTAACAGACACCTCACTGCTGAGCATTGTCTCGAGCACGAGCTTGAATGCGTCTTCTCGCGTCTTTGGTGCAACTTCATCGCCGAGTTGAGATGTCGCCAACCAGGCTTCCTTCACGATGGCGGCCATATTGGAGCCCGCTTTGGATTGAGGAAATGCGACTTGGTCTGTCTCTGAGGCCATTCAGTTCTCCTTGCTGCACAAGTGTACTATGTTCTAGCGAGATCGACCAACGCGCTTTCTAGTACTTCTTCCCATGGTGCATCGACTAGCCGTCCCGATGGCGTGTAGCGCAGTTGAGTTGAGCCGATCTGCATCTGTCTTGGCACGTTGAGACGCCTCTGGCTGGGACTGAACATGATCCCCGATGCCAGCCTGACCACCACGCTGTCGCCTTCCGACTGAATCGACTCTGCGCCGATTCTGGAAGCGAGCACCTTGAGCTTGACCGCTCCGAGCAGATTCGACGCAGGCAGCGGCAGGGGACCAAATCGATCGTCCAATTCCTGGGCGAAGTCCGCGACGGCCTCAGGCGAGTCGGCGGCAGCAAGCCGTTGGTACAGCGTCATCCGCAGGCCGATGTCCTCGACGTACGTATCGGGAAGGAACCGCGGCAGTGCGAGGTCGATGTGGACTCTCGTGCCCTGTCGCCGACGCACTGGTTTCTCGCCTGAGCGCCTGGCCCTGGCGCGTTCAACGGCCTCGGACAGGAGCTGGGTGAAGAGCGTGAATCCAACCGCTCCAATATGGCCCGACTGCTGCGCCCCCAGTAGATTGCCCGCCCCGCGGATTTCGAGGTCTTTGAGCGCAATCTGAAATCCTGCGCCAAGGTCATCAGCCTCCATGATTGTGGCCAGGCGTCGCTGCGCGACTTCCGACAGCGAACGATACGGCTCGGTCATCAGGTAGGCGAAGGCTCGCACGCTGGACCGTCCGACACGGCCCCGTAACTGATACATCTGCGCCAGACCAAGTCGCTCGGCGCGATCGAGGATGATCGTGTTGACGCGGGGAATGTCGACGCCCGACTCGATGATCGTGGAGCAGACCAGCACGTCGGCCTCGCCGTGGGTGAAGCGCTCCATGTGATCGCGCAGGATGTTCGAGGGCATCTGGCCATGCGCCACGAGGAAACTTGCCTCCGGCACGAGCCGTCCCAGCTCCAGCGCTTCCCGATCGATGGTCCGCACCTCATTGTGCAGGAAGTAGACCTGTCCGCCGCGATCCAGCTCGCGCAGGATCGCTTCGCGAATCACGCTGTCGTCTCGTTCCATCACGTAGGTGCTGATCGGCAGCCGCTCCTCGGGTGGCGTGGCAATAGTCGACATGTCGCGGATGCCGGTGACCGCCTGATGCAACGAGCGTGGAATCGGTGTGGCCGACAATGTGAGCACATCGACTTCGCGGCGCAGTTTCTTGAGTCGTTCCTTGTGCTCGACGCCGAATCGCTGTTCCTCGTCGATCACCAGCAGGCCGAGGCTCTTGAATCCGATGTCCTGCTGCAGCAGCCGATGCGTGCCGATCACGATGTCGGTTGATCCGGCCTTGAGCTCAGCCACAGTGGCCTGTTGCTCGGCGCTGGTACGCAACCGTGACAGCAAACCGACCCGCACCTGCATCGCCGCCAGGCGTTGCCGGAACGTCTCGTAGTGCTGCTGCGCCAACACGGTGGTGGGCACGAGGACTGCGACCTGATGACCGGACATCACGGCCTTGAACGCGGCTCGGACGGCGACCTCGGTTTTGCCATAGCCGACATCTCCCACGATCAGCCGGTCCATCGGCCGGGCGGTTTCCTGATCGCTTCGGACTTCCTCGATGGCTCGATGCTGGTCGGGTGTTTCGACGTAGGGGAATGACGCCTCGAGTTCGATCTGCCACGGCGTGTCCGGTTCAATGGCGATGCCCGGCTCGGTCTCTCTCGCGGCGTGGATTTCGAGCAGATCATCGGCAATCTCGGCGACGGCGCCGCGCACCTTCGCCTTGGCGCGCTGCCATGCGCCGCCTCCGAGGCGGGTCAATGACGGCGGTGCGTCCGACGGCCCGACGTATGGCTGGACACGATCCAGCTTGTCGGTCGGCACCAGCAGGCGGTCGCCCTTGGCGAAGCGGATGTCGAGGTATTCGCCCTCGCGACCCCCAAGCCGCTCATGCACGACACCCTGGAACCTGCCGATCCCGCTGTCGACGTGCACAACGAAGTCGCCGGGTTTGAGCGTCTCCAACAAGTGAGGATCGGCAGCCGGCGCGGATCGTGACCTGAGTGGTCGGCGCTGCCGTTGACGCTCAAAGCCGAAGATCTCGGTATCGCTGATCAGCGTCGCGAGGCGCTCTCCTGAGACGGGATCGTCGAGCCGCCAACCCTCTGCGATCGCCGCCCGTCCGACCGAGATCGCGTTCGGCGCAGGCAGCGCCTCTGCCTCGAGGGTCGCCAGGGGCAGTCCCAGGTCGGCCATCAACTCCGAGAGTCGGGCCGCTTGCAACGAGACCAGGACGCGAGCACCAGCGTGGTCGCCGTTGCGCAACGACTCAAACAGTTGGGCCAACTTGCCGGCGAGTCGCTCGGCTGGACGGAATGGCAGTCGTTGTTTGCCACTTGCGAGACGCGAGATTGCCCGGACCGTTCCAGCAGGATTGGAGAGCTGCCCGGCGACCTCGGCCTCGGTCAACCACGGATGCGGCAGTCCTCTGGGAATGCGGCCGCCGCGTTCGAGTTCGCTTCTGGCGTGTGTTGCTCGCTCATCGCGTTCCTCTGTTCGAGCCTGAATGTCGTGGGGCTCGTCAACGAGGATGAGCGCCTCGCCCGACAGATGATCGAAGATCGTCCCCGGCGCGAGGAACTGCGTCCAGAAATCGGGCCGCGATGTGGAACTCCCATTGCGAAGCTGCTCGATGTCGAGCGTCAGCACAGCCGACTCAACGTTCGGTTCTTCGTTGGTCGACGAGCAACCTGCGCCATCGGCGGCGTCAACCGATTCCAGGAGCCGCTCGATCAGCGGCTTCGACTCATCGCCATAACTCCACTCCCGTGCAGGTCGCAAGGAGACCTGTTCGACGGAATCGGTTGACCGCTGGCTGTACGGGTCAAAGCGGCGAATCGACTCGACTTCATCGCCGAACAACTCGACGCGGACAGGCTTGTCCTCTGCGGGCGGCCAAAAGTCGACGATGCCGCCGCGCACGGCGAACATTGCCGGTTCGACGACGATCCGATGACGCGCATAGCCGTGCGAGTCCAGCGTTCGCACCAGCCCATCGAGCCGCAGCTCGGATCCCTCGCGAACCGTGATCATGGAGCTCACGGTGGAGAGCGTGCGCTGCGCCGCGGCGTCGATATCGGCCACAACGATCGGCGATCCGCGGCGGAGCGACTCAATCGTCGCAAGCCGAGCCTCAACGATGTCCGGCGCGGGTTGCTGGCGTTCGTATGGCGCGGTCTCGCGAGCGGGGAAGGCTCGCAGCCGTGCACGATCCGTTTCACGGAGCCAGAGAGGAAGCGCGTCGAGCAGATCGGCGGCTGACGCGGGCGTCGGCGTGAGGATCAGGACAGGACCGGGATGTCGGGCTGCCAACGATGCCAGGACAGCGGGCTTGGCGGCGTCGGGAGCGCCCAGCGACGGCTCGTCGTCAAAGTGCCGCACTGCGCTGAGCACGGCATCACCCAACCCGGCTAGCAGTCCGGGCGGAGTGTCATGCGACATGTCGTGCGGGTCGGTGGCGCTCACGCGCGCAATCTCCGTCCGCTGACGTCTGTGCTTAGCCTAAGGCGTGCACACGTTGCGAATTCAACAACGAAACTGGCGACAATCGAACCTAGCTCTGCCCGGTAGGTACGAGCCGATGTGGGCCGATGAATCCGATGTGGATTTGACCGGTGCGACCCTTGGCGTCGTCGTGGAAGTACAGGCGAGGGATGTGCTGACCTCCGCCCTCCGAGATCTTCAGGTGCGCTTCCATGTGCTTGTAGCCGTTGGGCTCGACATCTGTACTGACCAGGAAGCGACGCTGTCGCCAGAGGCGGCCGTCGTTCTTGACGGTGTCTGACTCGCGCATCGCCAACTTCTGCGGTGACGCGTTCCAGGTGTCGGGATGGTTGCTATGCTCGCACCATTCCCAGAATCCGCCGGTGAAGTGCTCCGCCTCCAGGGCATACGCCTGAAGCGCCTGCAGTCCGCGTAGGATTTCGCGAGCCCAATCGGCCGATTTCTCATCTGCCTCGAGCGCCTCGATCTCTTTCATGGCGGCGTCGGGAAGCTGCACTCGATCACATTGCTCGCGGGCGATCTCGATGACACCTGCAATCGTGAGTTCAGGCTCCTCCGACTCATCCGAGTCGATCAACTGCGCCGGAACGGTAGTCCGCTCTCGCAAGACCGCTTCGTAGCTGGAACTCTTGGCTCGCAGCTTGTGATTTTCCTCTTGCGCTTCAGAGAGCGCCCGATCCAGCTCCTCGATGCGAGCGTTAGCCGCCTGCGATTCCTCGATCAGACGGTCTCGTTCGGCCGAATGCGCCTCGTTGTCTTGCTGGATCTGCGTGTCACGTTGAGTGAGTTGCTGTTGCAACTCGGCAATGGTCGAACGCTGTTCGTCGACCGACTCTTGCACCTGGCTCAACTGAGCTTGCAAGGCCTCCACCTGTTCGGTGTCCGGAGAGCCTGAGGGTTTGTCGACGAACGCTAGTATTCGTTCCCGAATGGACGCTAGAGACTCGGCTGCAGCCCTGGCGTCGGCGCGAATCTCATCATCGCCGGTCTCATCCAGATAGTTGACCAGTTGCTGGGCCGTCGGATACAACGTGTAAGCGATAAAGCAGGCCGCGAACGCTTCCAACGCGTCGGCGCTGCGTTGACTATTGCGTCTCGACATTGCGCAATTCACTTTCTGCTTTGGGAACTTCGTGAGAAGGATGTCTGTTGTACATGTTCATCGCCGATTCCACACCATGCTCAAGCAAATGCACGACCGCCTCTGCAGAGCGCACTTCCGCCTCATGAATCAACAGTCGTTCCGCCGAGCCCGGATCGCTCAGCAGCCAATCGGCCACGTCATCAGGGTGCCGCGACGGCTGATCGTCGACCATTGGCCGTCCAACGCCGATCCGAACGCGGGGAAAATCCAACTCGCCGATTACTGACTTAATCGAGCGCATGCCGCGCTGTCCGGCGTCGGATCCGGAGGGTCGGATGCGGATCCGACCGGGCTCGATGTCGAGCTCGTCAACCAGCAGGATCAGGTCCGAGGGATCGGCGCGGTACTTGTCGAGAAGCGCCTGGACCGCCTTGCCCGATTCGTTCATGAAGGTGCGCGGCAAGACCACCGCAACCGGGCCAAACGCGGTTGCTCCCTGAGACACCCGATAGCGAGACTCGCGCTCCGGCTGAGGCAGCTTGAGCATCCTGCGAACATGCTCGGCCGCACGGATGCCTGCGTTATGTCGATTCCCTGAGTATCCGGGGCCAGGGTTACCCAGCCCGACGATCAGTCGAGCGTCAGTCAGCGGTCGCAATCCGCGTCGTCGAAGTTTGGGCATTCGAGCCATAAGGTCAAGTGTCGCACGGCGATGGATCGTGGGCTACGTGGCCTCAGATTCATACTTTTCGCCCAGGGCGGTTTCCCAGCGGAGATAGTGCTGCATGTCGGCGTAGCCGCGCTGCGGCCCGAAGGCGAGGATGTCGTTGGGCGGCGAGAGCACGCCGGTCAGACCTTCCTCGATGGGAAGTCGCGCTTCGCGATAGGCGACCATGCCGCCTGCGACTGCCGTCACGTCAGTCCAGCCGCGTTGCATCAGGCTGTGCGTTGCCAGCAGCGATTGCTCACCCGACTGGCAGATCGCGATGATCGGCTCGTCATCATAGGCTTCAATGCTCCGTTCCAACCATGCTCGGGCCTCCCACTCTGCTCCCGGGGGATGGCCATCAGCGAATTCCTGGCTAGTTCCGACATGGAGCACACGGGCATCCAGAGGATCGAATGCGTCGCTCGGTTCGACCAGCTTCACTGATTCGCGTGCTTGCCTGAGCAACGGCGGATCGGCGCGCTCTGAGCCAGACTCCAGCGCGCGCCCTGCTGATGTCCAGGCGCCGGTGCCGCCCTCGAGCGCGTAGATGTGCCGATGGCCCATCTGCCGGTACCACGAGGCGGTCAGCGTTGCCCTTGCGAGGCCGTCGCAGGCGAAGACGATCGGCGCAGAATGAACCACGGCGACGTCGTCGCTGCGCTGGACCGCCTGACCGCCAGGGAACCAGCGGAATCCGGGAATGTGACCGGCCTCGTGCTCGGCCTCGGTACGCACATCGATGAAGTAGACGCTCTCCGAAGCGCTCCGCTCGCGAAGTGCATCCAATCCCTCGACACCGATGAGTTGCACGCCGTCTTCCTCGGCGCAGCGACGCGCATACTGCTCAGCCGCGGCCTGGCCCTTTGGGGAGACCGACGGAAGCTGATCTCGATCACCGCCAAATTCAAGCTCGTGTCCGGCAAGCATCCAGCCCGCCGTGCCGTTCTTGAGACCGACGACCTCGCGCTCCAATGCCATCCGCTGCAGGACTCGAGTACCGATGATGCTGCGTGTACGGCCGGCGCAGTTGACGACCACTGTCGCTTCGGGCGGCGCGTCATCGAGGACGTCGGTGATTCGGAAGGCCAACTCGCCCCCGGGCATGCTGCGACCGCCGGGTATGCAGGCGCGGCGATACTCCTCTGGCGTGCGAGTGTCGAGGATGACCAGTTCGTCACCGCGCTCGATCCGCGCATGGAGGTCGTCGGCGTCGATCTCGGGGACGTGATGCACAACCTCGACCCGCTCGCCAAAGTCCTTAGAAGGCACATTGACGCCCCACTCGGTCGGCAAATCAAGAAAGGCCCACCGGTTCGTGCCGCCAGAGAGCGTCGAGACATCGCGGTAGCCCATCGCCTCAGCGGTCGCCGCAGCGTAGTGGACGCGTCGTTCGTCCTCGTCACAGAACACAATCGGAGTATCCAAATGAGGCACGGAGTCGGAAAGCTCAAACTCCAGCATCCGCCGAGGAATCAGGCTCGCCCCGACAATGTGGGAGGCGTTGTACTCAGGAGCGTCACGGACATCGATCAAGGCGATGGGCGCATCGTCGGAGAGTCGCTGTTGGAGGTCGTGTGGGGTGATCGGTGTGGGCATGATGCTCCGAGGATAATGGCCCGACTTTCCGCCGTGCGATCCATCCAGCTACCATCGTCCTCATGACGATGCGCTACAGCGACGAGGACCTGCGGGATCGGCTCACCGCTGGAGAAGATAGCGACTGGGAGTTCAAGCAGGTCAGGTTTCGCGGCGATCATGTGATCCGCAACCAACGAGACACCTGGGCCGACGAAATGGTCGCGTTCGCCAATTCGTCCGGCGGCTGTCTGCTGCTCGGCGTAACAGACGATGGGAACGCCCAGGGCATCTCGCCTAAGCAGCTCAATGAGCTAGAACACATGATCGTGGAGCTATGTCGCGACAGTATCACGCCCCCGATTATCCCATTGACCCATAAGTGTACAATCGACGGCCACCGTTGTTTGCTTGTTGAGATTGAATCAGGCTATGCACTGCACGAGCACAAGGGGCAGAGCTATATTCGGGCCGGCAGCTCTAAGCGTTTGATGAATTCAGAGCAACGAATACGCTTGACCTTGCGTCGGGGCCAGGCACAGCGCCAGAGCTTTGACGAGTCTCCGGTTGCAAACACAGGATTCGCAACGCTCCATGAGCACCTCTGGAAGCCACTGCTCAGCGCCGACCAGCACGCCGAACCAGCCGTCGGTCTGGAAAAGCTCGCCCTCCTCACCGACGACGAGCACGGAACTCGTCGTGCATCTGTTGCTGGAGTCTTATTGTGCACCGATCATCCTGAAGAGCTGCTCCAGCAAGCAGTCATCACTGCTACCTCGTATCGCGGTGGCGACGAATCCACTGGCCAATTGGATGCCCAAATCATCACCGGGCCGCTCAACCAACAGGTAGCTCAAGCAGTAGCCTTCGTCCGGCGTAACATGCGCGTCGGAGCAATCAAAGATCCGGCAAGGCTCGATATACCTGAGTACAGCATGCAAGCAGTCTTTGAAGGTCTGGTTAACGCCGTCGCGCACCGAGACTATATGTTACGTGGAATGCGGATTCGGCTTCGCATGTTTAGCGATCGGTTGGAGATCTGCTCTCCAGGTGCCCTGCCGAACGGCATGACCATTGAACAGATGGCCTCGCTCCAGGCCACCCGGAATGTCGCGGTGACATCAAATCTGAGCCGGATGCCAGTCGCCAGTGTCGAAGGATCTGAGGAGCGCCGCTACTTCATGGAGACGCGCGGGGATGGCGTCATGCGGATCCAACGGTCCACCCAAGCGTTGACCGGACGCATGCCTCGATTTGAAGTAATCAACGATGTAGAACTGCGCTTGACCATTCCTGCGGCCACGCCTGCCTCCGACTCTTTTCGGACGCATGTCCACGTTCTGAGCGACCGCGGACCGGTGATCGGCGCAAATGTGCTGGTGTTGTTTCCGAATGGCACCTATCGCCAGGCTGTGACCGACCAACTTGGGGACGCCGCGATCGAGTTGTACACAGGAAACCTACCGATGACCGTGTATGTCGCCGCACCGGAGCTCGTAGGGGGACTTGTGCGAGCGTGGATCCCTTCGGAAACGAAGCTCGTGATCGAACTCACTCCACTTCCTGGCGGTGGTTCAGTGATCATTCCAGAAGGACGTGGCTCGATACCGATGCTCAAAGGTAATCTGAACCCGATCTTGGACAACTTAGACAGAACCTACCTGTATGCAAGCAACGTCGCGATCAATGAGGGACAAGCGCAGCCTGTCACCTTTCGACCGGGTGACGAGGAACTCACGCTTGTCGATTCAGCAGGCAACCGCTGTTACCTTCGTATCCTTGCGATTGCAGGCAACTCGTCACTAGTTGAGTATCGCCCTGGTTAACGCCGGATGGTTCCTCACACGGCTCGCAGCCCTGATGCTTTCCTCAACGCATTCGCCGCTCGCTCGAAGCTGGGGAAGGTGGGGATTCCTTCTTCTTGCAGTCTGAGGCGGGCGGTGAGGGCGGCTTCTTCCTGGTGGCTGGGGTGCAATGCGGCGAGGAAGGGCTTGTCCGACTCTGACATGAACTTCTTCAGTGAAGTGATCAGGCGGTCAAACTCCTCAGGCTTGTCCTGCCAGCGACGGGCCATGAAGGTGGCCGAGAGCTCCATGCCGACCGCGTCGATGTTCTCGTCCTCGTTGAGGATGTCGAAAATCGTGTCGAGGTGCTTCGGATCTTGGCCGATCGTGCCGGCGGCGTCGAGTGGATTGCGATAGCTGCCGCCGATGATGTTGAAGAACTCCGAGAGCTGTGCATAGCTGCCTTCGGACAACGTCGGGACTTTCCAGCCCTCTTTCTCGAAGGCATCGGTCAGGACGACCGACTGTCCGCCGGTCATGGCGACCAGACCAAGGCGGTTGCCCTGGGTGCGCTTGGTCAGCAAAGTGGCCTTGACCACGTCGATCATCTCGTCGAGGTTATGTACCGCTACCGCGCCGACCTGCTTGATCATCGCTTCCCAGATTGCCTGGTCGCTGGCCAGGGAGGCGGTGTGCGAGCGAATGGCGCGTCCGCCGCCCTCGGTCTGACCACCCTTCCAGATGATCACTGGCTTCTTCGCGGCAACTTCGCGCAGGGTCTTGAACAGGCGACGTCCGTCGCGCGCGCCCTCGATGTACATGCCGATCACTTCGGTCTGCGGGTCATCGGCCATGTACTCGAGATAGTCGGCAGCCTCGAGGATGATCCCGTTGCCAAAGCTGACCAGAGTCGAGCAGTAGAGTCCGTGCGCGGCGCCGGTGAGCGAGAAATTCATCCCGTGGGTGCCAGACTGCGAGACGAACCCGATGTTGCCCTGGACGCCCTCCGGCTGGTCGCGATTGAATCGCACACCGAGTCCGGGCACGTGCAGGCCCATGCAGTTGGGACCGATCAACGCCAGTCCGGCCGGGTCGGCGATGTCGAAAACCTTCTGCTGCAACTCGACTCCGAGGTCCTCGCCGGTCTCGGCAAATCCCGACGTGAACAAGGTGACTCCGCCAACATCGGCGTCGACGCAGCCCTGGACGATGAAGGGCGCAACCTGTCGGGGCACCGCGCAGACGGCGAAGTCGACCTTCTCAGGGATGTCGGTCAGCGACTTGTAGTTGGGAATGCCCAGCTCTTCAATGCCGGGAATCTCGTTCTCGTCGACCTGTACGCTGTACAGCGGTCCAACGAACGGCTTGAGCGAGCGCAGCCAGTTGTAGCCGCTGGCCTTCTTGTCGCCAATGACAGCGACCACCTTGGGAGCAAGCGCGCGAGTCAGGCGTTCACGTGTAACGGCCATCGGAGTTCTCCTCAAATGTGAGCGATATCTGCGCTAGTCAGATGAAGTGAGCAGGATGCGTGCATCAACGGCGATCGCGCCATCGGGTCGGGCGAAGACGGGATTGAGGTCGAGCTCGGCGATCTCGGGATTCGCTTCGGCGAACTCGGAGAGTTGCAGCAGCATCGACTCGATCGCATCGAGGTTGGCTGCCGGTGTGCCGCGGAACCCCTCGAGCACTGGAAAGCCCTGAATCTCGCGGACCATCTCGGAGGCGTCGCGTGGTTCCAGCGGGACGATGCGGAAGGCGACATCCTTGAGCACCTCGACGAACACACCGCCGAGTCCAAACATCAGCACCGGCCCGAACTGCTGGTCCTGGGTGATGCCGAGGATGACTTCGGCGCCGGCCTCAGCCATGGGTTGCACGGAGACGCCTTGAACATCGGCGTTGGGCGCGGCGGCAGTGACCCGCTCGTGGATACGGTGACAGGCGTCGCGCAGCGCGTCCTCATCAGCGACTCCAAGCTCAACGCCTCCGACATCGGTCTTGTGTGTGATCGAGTCGGAGACGATCTTGAGTGCGACGGGATAGCCGAGCTCGGCGGCATGGGCGGCGGCCTCGTCGATGGAGGTGGCGAGGCGCGTCTCGGTGACGTTGACTCCGGCCTCGGCGAGCAGTTGTTTGGCTTCGACTTCAGACAGGAGCGTGCGCTGCTCGGCGCGCGCGGCGGCAATGACTTCGGCGGTCATGGGCATCTCCGGCGGATATAGCGAATCGACGTTGGCAGTTTACACGCCGTCCGCCAGCGGACGGCTCAGAGGATATTCTGTATACTCAGTTTCGCAGTTGCGCGACAACCAATGGCTCCTGGGAGCTGCTGAGGAGACGAGTCATGGCCGAAGGCGATCCATTTGATGGCTGGTTGGACATCGTCGAGGCGGCGAGGGAGCTGAACATCCACCCGCAGTCGATGCGCCGTCTGATCAAGCAGCAGCGCGTCCCGGCGAGACTCTACGGCGGCAAGTACCTGATCGAGAGAGATCAGCTCCTCATGTTCAAATCCAACTACGACCCGCGCCCCGGTCGCAAGAGGTCGCCACGACTGCTGTAGCTCAGGTTCAGGGGAACAACACGCCACGGTTTCACGTCTTGGTGGTGAGCGGTCGTTGAAGACACCTGCGCTCACACGCGGAGTCGCGCCTGTGAATCGCCGAATCACCTTGTTGTTCGCCGTGACCGCGCTCGTAGGCCTCGCGTGTCTCGCCACATTCGGTTCGCTCGCAGACGCTTCGAGCGAGCTCTTGCGCTCTGAGGGAACAGAAACACAGCCTCTCGGGGAAACCTACTGCCGAGGGACGAACTATATCGTCGAGGAACAATGGGAAGCATTCCCCAGAGTTGGGCGCCACGTCGCTGAATGGATCACGCCTGCTGGTCCGACGATTATCGGGTCCGCTCTAACGTTCGACTGCCTCAAGCTGCACGCGACACCTGATCCCGAGGCTCGACACTTGGGCATCCAGCAGTGGTGTGCCCCTCACGGTACGGCCCACGTTAGGTGGCGTGTGCTCGGCGGAACACCACCATTCCAGTTGAGCATCGCTGGGATCAGAGCGAATGCGGACCGTGGATATCACGACATTCCGTGTGATTGGATTCTGAACGAGGTGCTCGGCGGGAAGCTCGAGGATCACGCAATCGCGGAGATGGACGTACATCTGCAAGACTCGGCAGGACATTCATTGACCACTGCAGTCAGTGTTGGAGTGGTAGGTCGGCCGCCGGAAGGGCATATCGACGAGATCAGAATGATCCCTGGACCTTATGATGTGAGCGTCATCCCCAATCCGTGGACGTTCCTCATACCGGAGCCGGGCGACACAACCGATCTACCGATTGGTCAGGTAGCGATCCTCCGTGTTCGCCCGATCGGTGAACGGACTTGGCAATACGGCACAGCGTTTCCGCCACCCTCACAGAGCGGCTGTCGCTGGTGTAGAGCGTCGCACGCTGGCGGTCTCCGACCCGAGACGGAGTATGAGCTGCAAGCGGCATGGATGTGGCACGCTGGGTACTCGACTTGGTCTCAGCCGACTTGGTCACCCTGGACGGTCTACTTACCGAACAAGGACAAGTGGTGGACGAATACCTGGTGGGAGTCGTGGATCAGCTCCGGCCGCGCCAATTGGTCGCAGTCCTTCCACTTCCGCACGCTGGGAAACCCCAGTTGAGCGCGGAGGCATCGTCCGACACCATTGTGGTTCGTTGGCCTGCAACGACTGGCGAGTTTGAGGTGACTGCGACCTCACCCGATTGGCCAGGCGTCACCTGGGCGGATCCCAACAATGGAGATCCATACCCTCGATGGGAACAAGGTACGAGCGACGGAGTCATGTCGGCGGTGTTTCAAGGAATGCCACCAGACAGCGAGTTCGAGATCAGGGTCAAGCAGTTTGTACCGGCCTTGGTATCCGAGCCTTGGTCCGTGGTACGGGTGCGAACTCTTGCAGAAACCGGTGAGGATGCGCGGACACCAGGCCTGGCGGACCCAAGGGCGTTCGACGTTCGTCTCATAGACAACGTTGTTCAGGTTGCATGGGACCGGGCATTCCCCATTGCGGACACGACGCCAATACTCATTCGATTCGACAACCACGGAACCGGCTTCGATGAAGTAACAGGAACCGCCAATCGGACGACTTGGCATACCGAAGACAATTTCGGGTTAGAGCTGTTTCTTCAGCAAGACACAGATCGGATTCGTACGGATCGGATGCGGGTGAACTTTCCACCCGTGCCCTATGACTCATACCTGCAGCTGAACATTAGTCGCACACCTGGACAAGCCAGCACAGACACCCTCAGCGTCCCGTTCCAGTGTGTTGTCTGGAAGATTCGTGTACCACCGGTCAATCCGCACTCATATCTCGATACCTACTGGCACAGTAGTGAAGAACACGGAGCGCCTGCCCTTATCCGAGCCACTCCCCGTCCAGTGCGCTGGGCGTGGGCCGGATGCAGGATGGGCGCACCACAAGGGGAATAACCGCTTGGAGCTCGTGCGTTGGACGGTCGGCGACGTGTGCGGCTATTCCGAATCCTCCGATTGCTCGGTTGGCGGCGGGTTGTCGCTGAAGTCGTCTTCGGGATCTAGCGGGTTGTTGCGCTCGACGATGCGATGCACATTGCAGCCTGAGTCGAGGTGGTTGAGGATGCACTCGGTGCAGTGGTTGCCCGCCGCGATCAGCCATTGACCAGCGTCGGGACTGCCATCGGACTCGATTCCGTCCATGAGGCGGCTGACACACTTGGCCCACTCGAGGTCCGTCTCGTTAAGCACCGCATCGGGTGCATCCCAGTCGGGCGTGTTGTCGCCACAGGCGACCACAACGAACGCCAACCCGACAATCGCGACGATGCCCAATACTCGGATGTGCACGGTCTCACGGTCCTTCCCGATTGTGCGCGATCAGCATGCTCAACGAAGCACGACCTCGGTCACCAAGATCCCGTGCCGCCCGAGCGGGTCCCCGCGCGAGGCGGGGACTGGGAGAACTGGCTTGTGAGACACCATCGGATCAGTGCGCTGCTGATGCTCCTTCGATGATCTCTTCGACCACGTGTGGCTCTGCGAGCGTCGTCACATCGCCGACATTCTCTGGCTCGCCCTCGGCGACCTTCCTGAGAATTCTCCTCATGATTTTGCCGGAGCGGGTCTTAGGCAGGCCTCCGACGAATTGGATTCGGTCGGGGGTGGCGATGGGGCTGATTTCGGCTCGGACTTGCCTTTTGAGTTCGACGGCGAGGTCGGGGCCGGGGTCGAAGCCGTCTTTGAGCAGGACGTAGGCGTAGATGCCTTCGCCTTTGATCTCGTGCGGGTAGCCGACGACGGCGGCCTCGGCGCATCCGGCGTGACCGACCAGGGCTCCCTCGATCTCGGCCGTGCCCAGTCGGTGGCCTGAGACGTTGAGCACATCGTCCACCCGACCAGTTAGCCAGTAGTAGCCGTCATGGTCTCGGAACGAGCCGTCGCCAGTGAAGTACTTGCCCGGGTACTGGATAAAGTAGGTGCTGATGAAGCGCTCGTGGTCGCCGTAGACGGTGCGCATCATGCCCGGCCAGCTTCGCGCCAGGCAGAGCAGGCCGCTCTGCGGGTTGCCGTCGAGTTCGTTGCCGTCAGGATCGACAAGCACCGGCTCGATGCCGAAGAAGGGCAGCGAGGCCGAGCCAGGTTTCATGTCGTTGGCGCCGGCCAGCCCGGTCAGCACGTGGCCGCCGGTCTCGGTCTGCCAGTAGGTATCGACGATGGAGCAGCGGCCGTCGCCGACGACGTCGAAGTACCAGCGCCAGGCCTCAGGGTTGATCGGCTCGCCGACCGTTCCGAGCACTCGCAGGCTGGTGCGCTCGTGGACCTTGACCCACTCATCGCCCTCGCGCATCAGCGCTCGGATCGCGGTTGGCGCGGTGTAGAGAATGTTGATGCCCAGGCGATCGATCATGTCCCAGTAGCGTCCCGCGTCGGGATAGGTGGGAATCGACTCAAACATCACCGAGGTCGCGCCGTTGCCCAGCGGTCCGTAGACGATGTAGCTGTGACCGGTGATCCAACCGACATCGGCGGCGCAGCAGTAGATGTCGCCGTCGCGGTAATCGAAGGTGTAACGATGACTGAGCATCGTGAAGAGCAAGTAGCCGGCCTGTGTGTGCAGGACGCCTTTGGGCTTGCCGGTCGATCCGGACGTGTAGAGGATGAAGAGCGGATCCTCGGCGTCCATCACCTCGGGTTCGCACTCGTCCGACTGGTTGGCAACGGTCTCGTGCCACCAGATGTCGCGTCCGTCCTTCATCGTCACATCACCGCCAGTGTGCTGATGGGTGAGCACGAACTCGACGCAGTCGACGCCGTTGGCGTCGAGCTGGTCCATGGCCGCGTCGACGTTGGCCTTGAGCGGCACAGTGCGTCCGCCGCGCTTGCCTTCGTCCTGCGTGATGATCGCCTTGCAAAGGGAGTCGGTCACCCGATCGGCGATTGCGGAGGCGGAGAATCCGCCGAAAATCACCGAGTGGATCGCGCCGATCCGGGCGCAGGCAAGCATTGCCGCAACGACCTCAGGGGTCATGCCCATATAGATCGCGACACGGTCACCCTTGCCGATGCCGCGGCTACGCAGCTCGTTGGCCAGACGGCAGGTTTCGGCGTGCAGTTCGCGGTAGGTCAGCGATTCGTTGTCGCCGGGCTCGTCGCCTTCCCAGAGGATGGCGGTCTGGTCGCCGCGCTCGGCGAGGTGACGGTCGAGGCAGTTGACGGAGACGTTGAGCTTGGCTCCCAGGAACCAGGCGATTTCGCCCTCGGCCAGGTTCTCCTGTGAGAGCGTGTGCCAGGGCTCGATCAGGTCGAGGTGCTCGTTGGCCATCTCGGTCCAGAAGGCGTCCGGCTCGTCGAGCGAGCGTCGCCAGAGGGCCTCGTAGCCCTCGCGAGAGGTAACGAGCGCGCCGTCTCGGACGCGCTCGGGCGGTGAGTAGGTTTCATTGACGGGCATCGCAGCGTCGGCGGTTGTCATGTTCAGACCTCATCTCGGGCTCAGGTTGGTTGCCGTATTCCCCTTGCAAGATGGTATCGCGCCTCGCCATTCCCGTTGCACCGCCACCTGCCCCGCCGTCCGAACGAGTTGTCTCCTGTAGGGGCGACCCTTGTGGTCGCCCGTGTTGGCAATTGCGAGGCTGACCAGACGTTGGCCGCAGAGCGGGCGACCACAAGGGTCGCCCCTACAACGTCCTCGAACACGCGCCCCACTCGATCCGGTGATACGATGCGTTCACTTGTTTAGGCAGCCGATCCGAGAGGTCCCACGATGGCGCAGCAGGAACCGTTTCAGCGAATTTCGGTCACGGAAGCAGACGAGAAGCGACAGGCGGGGGTGACGCTGGTCGATACGCGAGAGCTCGACGAATATCAGGATGGCCATGCGGCCGGCGCGCCGCTGATGCCGCATATGTCGGTCATGACTCGGGCTGAGGAGTTGGAGCAGATTGCCGGCGGCAAGGACCAGCCGGTCATGTTCATCTGCGCCAAGGGTCAGCGCTCGGCGGTGGCCTGCGAGTTTGCGGCGGCGCTGGGTTTCACCGATCTCTACAACGTCGAGGGCGGAACCGAGGCCTGGATCGCCGCCGGTCTGCCGACCGAGTAGCGACCATATAGCGTGCGCGCCATCGACACGACGACAAGCGGTCGCGACCGATGCTAAGTGGAATGAGCGGTACCCAGCGCTATGCGCTGTTTGTCTTGCTCGTGGTCGTGGTGGTGGTCATCTACCTGTTCGTCTCGGGCGGATTCGACGACCTGGTCGGCGGCGGATCGGACAACGACGAGCAGGCGGCGGCTGAACTGAGCGAGACGGCGGAGCTGATTCCCGACGCGGTGGAGTTCGGCGAATCGGCGCGCGTCGGCGCGATTGACGTGTCGATCCTGAGCGTCGCGTTCCCCGAGCAGATTCGGGCCGATGGAATCTGGCGCAGTCCGGCCGAGCGCTTCGCCGCAGTTCGACTGACGATCACGAACCAGTCGAAGCAGGCGATTCCACTGCCGATCGATGGTCTGCAATTGGTGACAGCGGACGGTCGGGCATATCTCGCCGACGCGGCGCTCTCGTCGGGTGCGGCGCGGGTGACAGAAGGCGTGGCCTATTCGCCACCGCTGATCCTGCAGCCGCAGCTCACGATCACTGTGGTCGCGGTGTACGACATTCCGATCGACGCCAGCGGTCTGCAACTGCGAGTCTCGGGCGGTTGGACCGACTTCGCACTCTTTGAGTAACAACCGACCCGCTCAGTCTGGGTCGCGGCGGGAGGATGCTCGCATGACGATCCTGATGTTCGATATCGATGGGACGCTGTCGACTTCTCAGGGTGCGGGGACGCTGGCGATGACTCGCACGTTCATGCAGCTCTGGGGCATTGAGCAAGCGCTGACGGGCATGAACTTTGCCGGTCGCAGCGACAGTTGGATTGTGCCGACGGCGCTGGCCAACAACGGTCGCGAATGCTTGCCCGACGATCTTGGACGATTTGTCGACGCCTACGTCCCGCACCTGAGCGAGGCGGTGAACGAGCGCAACTCGGAACTGTGTCCGGGCGTGATTGAACTGTTGGACGCATTGGCCGATGAAGATGTCACGATGGGCCTGGGGACCGGCAACTTTCGTCGGGCTGCCGAGGCGAAACTGGCTCCCCTGGGCATCTGGGACCGGTTCGTCGATGGCGGCTTCGGCGATGACGCGGCGGATCGGACCGAGCTGCTCGCGATCGGACTGGAGCGTCTCCGACGCCTGTCGAGCGACGGCGCGGATGCCGTAGTGATCGGCGATACGAGCCACGATGTCGAGGCAGGGCACGCAATCGGCGCAAAGGTGGTGGCCGTCAAGACGGGCTACGCCCAGCCGGGCGAGCTGGATGACGCAGATGTGATACTCGATGATTTATCGGATTTGCAAGCGTCGATGGCGGCACTATTGGGATAGGATTCGCCAAAGTAAGTCGGTCGACCTTGAGTTCCTCCGTCATACCGCCATGAAGCGCCAGAATGAAAGCGCGGGAATGACGAGAATGAGTGACGGACTGACGCTGCGTTAAGCTGATTTCATGTCTACCGGGCTAATCATTGGGATTCTGATCCTGTTGCTGGTGGTTGGCGTGCCGATTGTTCAGGCGATCATTCGCAGTGTGCAGCGGCGACGATCGTTGGCCATTGAGGGCGTGCCCAGCCTTCGAGCGGCCGGGTTGCGGGCGGATGAACTCCCTGCGGGGCTGGCTCGACAGTCGGCTGCAGCAGTGACCTCGGAAGAACTGGCGCTGGCCGACGAGCATCCACAGGCGACGATCACGCAACTGGACGATTCGGGACGAGTGATCGGCTATCGCGAGAGTTTTCGCGACCCGCGTTCGCTAGGTGAATTCATGGACTGGTTGCTGACCCAGACGATTCATCGCAATCGGCCCCATCGGCGGGTCGAGGTGGAGTTGACACGCTACGAATCCTCGGAGCAGGCGGCTGAAGCGCTGCAGGTCGAGCCTCCTTCTGACGCAGGCGATGCCGGCGTGGAGATTTCCGATGCCGGTGAGCGCGGCGGGTTGTTGGCTCGCGAATGGACCCGGTCCGAGAACGGCGCCACCATCCAACGCATGCTGGAGTTGCGCTGGACCTCGGGAAATGTCCTGGGAGTTGTGCGTGGTGATTCGGAGCCGTCAGGGCACCTCGACGATGACGACGTGCGACGCCTCGCGGCGCTCATCAAGGGTCGGCTGTCGTGACCTCGCCCGTAAGCGCTGAGTCCCGCACGGAGCTGCTGGCTCGATATCGCAACGCGCCGAAGCTGTTGGCCGAGTCGGTGGCCGGATCGTCGATTGCTCAGTTGGACGGCGCTCCGCCTGAACCGGGCTGGACGGCACGGCAGAACGTGCACCATGTTTCCGACATTGCCGTGATGGGTGCGCTCAGACTGCGGCTGATGCTGCTCGACATTGAAGTCGAGATGTGGCCGACCGATCAAGACACGATGCAGAAACGGCTGCGCAACGACAAACGGCCGATCGGTCCGGCGCTGAAGACGGTTGAGGGATTGATTGAGTCGGCAGTGTCAATCCTCAGTTCGTTGCGAGAGGATGAGTGGGTGCAGCCGCGACCGATGCCGGGCAACAACGCTCGCACCGTCGAGGACTGGCTGCTGGCCAACACCGTGCACATTGAGGAGCACATCGACCAGATTCGCTATGCCCTGACGGGGACTTGCTAGTGCTCGCAGACGTGTCGTGGTGATGAAGACCTGACAATGCCCAGTAAAGCCTCAACGGCCGAAAACTACCCTGTTGTCCCCCTATCGAGGCCTTCGCAAGAGCATCAACCTCGTCATTGCCGCGCTCCGTCGCGGCAATCTCGTCGCATTCAGCAAAGCCATCTGCGCTGGAATCAGCGAGATACCCGCGACAAGCGCGGGTATGACGGAGCTGTTCGCGCGAATCTGACTTCCGTACGGAGTTCTTACAGCAGGGGAGAAGAGAACAACGGGCTGGAGCACCGGTAATGCAAGATCGACCTGCACTGCTAGTCGAGTACTACAAGGCGACCTCCGACATTGAGCAGGTGCTCGGTGAACTCTCGGAGTCTCAACTGGACGCTCGCGAGAATGCTGGCGATTGGTCGGTGCGGCAGGTTGTCCATCATCTGGCCGATGTCGAAGTCGGTGACGCGATGCGTCTTCGGCTGATGCTGGCTCATGAATCTCCGTTGATTGTGGCTTATGACGAAGAGCTGTTCGCGGCCAACTTGCATTACGACCGCCAGATTGAGTCGTCGGTGGGCACGTTCTTCGCGTTGCGTATGTCCAATGGGGCAATACTTGAGCAGATTGCGGCGGAGGACTGGTTGCGTCAGGGCCGACATGAGGAGCACGATCTCTACACGGTCGAGATACTGGTGCGCAAGAGTATCGAGCACGACAGAGCGCACCTGGCTCAGATCCAGCGCGCGCTGCGAGCAGAGAGGACCTAACCATGGCGACACCGCCGACCTACACGCAGGACGATGTCGAGGCGCTGATCTCGAAGATGGCTTTAGAGCGCGGCAAGCTGATTGCAGCGGCTGAGGGTCTGCGCGGTGACGACGCGGATCGGGTCCCGGTCGATGCAATCGGCGAAGAACAGTGGACCGCCAAGGAACAGTTGGCCCACCTGATGGAGATGGAACGCAACTACGTCGCCTGGTGCCGCGCTGCGTTGGTCGAGAGCGGCACACAGATTAGCGGTGGCTACGACTTGCCCGTCGAAATCCCCATCGAGCACGCTCCCAGGCACACTGTTCGAGAGTTGCTGGACGAGCTGGTCGGGGAACGGGAGCGGACCAACCACTTCATCCGTTCGCTCTTGCTCCAGCAATTCTCCAACACCGCCGTCACACCGGGTTTCGGTGAACTGACAGTGATGCAGTACCTGCGATCGTTCTATCGGCACGACCGGCAACACACGGCGCAGATCGAGGGTCGGCAGTCGGACTATCAGCCCAATTTTGCATCGGGCGTCGAGCCGAACCAGCGACAGATGCGCATTGATTCAGTTGCTGAGCGACAGAGCTCGTAGCAGCACCAATGGCGTTTCAGCTCTACTACGCAGGGGCGTTCGTACGCTGACGATGCGGTAGGCTCGGCATCCGCAACGATTGGTCAATGCCCATACCATGGGTAGCATGTCGCGCCACCAACCTCGCAGCCAGTCTGACCGCAGGCCTGGCGAACCTCCAATGCAATGGCATGACGGCCGTCGCGCCGTGACCCTTTGGGTCGGTCGCGGGCAGCAATGGGCGGAGTCGGCGCGGGACCAGGCGCGGTACCAGGCGCAGCGGGCGAATCGCCAGTCACGTAGTCCCTGGCAACGACTGCTGCTCTGGCTGGTGGGCATCCCACTGGGTCTGCTGGCGACGGCGCTCGGCATTGTCGTGGCAATCCTGGCGACGATCATCGGTGTGTTGGCGCTCGGCTTGATGATCTGGATTGGAATGGGATTCGCCGGGGCAGCGATGGCGGCCAGCCAGGGACGGCCGAAGCGTCTGGGCTGGCTGTTGGGCTTGACGTTAGGTCCGATGGGGCTACTTCTGATTCGTCGGCTCTTGTAGGTCGCGGTTCCGTGATACACGCTCTCAATGTTCCGTCATTCCCGCGCTCCGTCGCGGGAATCTCGCGGAGTGCCCTTCACACGCTGTCACCCGTGGAGCGACAAGCGTCCGCACGTTGAGGCAGGTTCTGGGCTGTCTGCTGCGGGCGTCGAGATACCCGCGGCGGAGTGCGGGTATGACGGAGGTGGCGGGGAGTGGTGACAGCTCTCGCGAGCTACAGACATCCAGCCTCGGACAACGTCTGACGAACTTCTCGCGGGAGTTCTTCGATGGTTCGGCGGAGTTGGGTGGCGATTTGTAGAGCCTGGAAGCCGAAGGCCAGGGGATTTGCCAACTCCTCGGGAGGTTGCTCGCTGGCGACTCCGGCAACGAAGTCCATGGTTTTCAGGCTGGCTCGATGGAAATCGGACAGGACCTCGGGTGGCTTGGCGGCTCTGAGCTGCTCGGCGGAGGATTCGCTCAGTGCTTGGAGTTCTCCCCAGGTCAGCGATTCAGGTTCGATCAGTGATCGCGTTGTGGCGACGCCGTCGGCGCAGAATTGGGCGTATTGGTCGAGCGTGAGGCGCTCTTCTGTGCCGCAGGCGAGGGCTGCCAGCACAGCGAGGAATGCGACTGCCGCCACAATGACTCTCATGCAACTCCGCAACTCTGAATGTCACCGTGCGACTTCGCCATGAACTCTTACCCCTACTATCTTGACCGATGAGCAGGAGGTTGTGGATGTCTGCACGGCATCGGGTGTTTGTGACGCGTGAACTGCCCGGCGACGGGTTTGCCGCGTTGCGCGATGATCCTGAATTCGATCTGGAAGTCTGGCCCGAAGACGTTCCGCCGTCGCGTGAAGCGCTGTTGCAAGGTGTGGCCGGCGTGGATGGGCTGGTCTGCCTGATCACCGACACCGTGGATGAAGCGGTACTGGACGCGGCTGGTCCCCAGCTCAGGGTTGTGTCGCAGATGGCGGTTGGCGTCGATAACGTTGATGTCGACGCCTGCAGCAAGCGCGGAATTCCAGTCGGCAACACGCCGGGCGTGCTGACTGAGACGACGGCCGACATGGCCTGGGCGTTGATCCTGGCGTCGGCGCGGCGGGTGGTCGAGGCGGCAGCGTATGTCAAAGATGGGGAGTGGAAGACCTGGACCCCGACGCAGATGGCCGGCATCGATGTCCATGGGGCGACGCTGGGCGTGATCGGGTTCGGAGCAATCGGACAGGCAATCGCGCGCAGAGCGCAGGGCTTTGGTATGCGTGTACTGTGCTGGAACCGCACGCCGCGCACAGCCGAGGCAGCCGCCGTGGGAGCAGAACAGCGACCGTTCGACGAGGTCCTGTCGCGCTCAGACTTCGTCTCGGTCAGCGTGGCCTTGACGAATGACACCAGGGGACTCATGGATGCGGCGGCGTTTGCGCAGATGCACCCCGGCTCGATCCTGATTAACACGGCACGCGGTCCAATCGTCGATGAGGAGGCATTAGTGGATGCGTTGCGGCGTAGGCATCTCGGCGGCGCAGGACTGGATGTGACGGCGGTCGAGCCTCTCTCGATGGACTCGCCGTTGTTGACGATGGACAACGTTGTTGTTTTGCCTCACATTGGTTCGGCGTCGATGGCGACGCGCAGCAAGATGGCGGATATCGCGGTAGCGAATCTGCGGGCCGGGCTCGCAGGTCGGCCGTTGCCACACTCGGTGGCTGTAGCGGTGGGCAGATAATGTCAGACTCCAGCCGCGCCGCATGGACACCGCAGAGTGACGAACCGGGCAACCTCTGGTTGGCGCGGGCGCTGTGGGACTCGGGCGGGATCATGTTCGGCGACTTCGACCTCGGCGCGACGCTCGGTTCCCCGGTCTACATCAATGTGCGGCGCCTAATCGCGCATCCCTGGGCGCTGCGGCGGATCGGCGAGCTGCTGAGCGATGAGACGCGCATGTTGGGCGGCATGTTGCGACCAACGATTGCTCCGTTCGAGTTGATCGCCGGCGTGCCGATGGGCGGATTGCACGCGGCGACCGCGTTCTCCCTGTCCAGCAATGTGCCAATGATCTACGTCCACCCAACCAGCCAGATTCGTCACGTGGCGGAGGAGATTGAGGGATCGTATTACCCGGGACAGACCGTAATCCTCGTAGACGACTTGATGACTCGGGGCGGATCGTTGGCCGAGACGGCCGACCTGCTGCGCTCTGCCGGACTGATGGTCAAGGATGCGTTCGTGCTGATCGATCGAGGCGCGGGCGGGGTCGAACGGCTGCGACGCGAAGGTGTGACCGTACACTCACTGCTCACGCTCGAGGGTCTGCTCAACTATCTGCTCACGCGAGATTTGATCACCGAGGCAACCTACGCCAAATGCCTGACCTGGCTGGAAGGCGTCCGAGGTAGCGATCGATGAGGTTGTCGTGAGGCTCTTGCAGACTCTGTTGGCGCTCGTCACGGGAGCAATCGCGGCGTTGCTTTGGGTGGATCGTCAGACGTCGTCGAGGCCGACGCCGCATCCGGAGCCTGCTCCAACGCCACCTCCATACCTGCATCCCGAGCCGGAGCGGGTTGTTGAGCAGGTTGTGATACCTGACCCGGACCAGGCGGCGAGAATCGAGGCATTGGAGGCTGAGCTGGCCGAACAGCGGGCGATTCGCGCGCCGGAGCCGAGCGAGGGGCATCCCGGAGTCGACGCGATTCGAGCTGCCCGACTGCGCGCCCTGGAGCTGGAACGGGAGCTTTCGCGCGAACGAAATAACTCGTCGCTGCGCTGGTCCCAGATCGATCCGCCGTCGGCGGAAGACCTGGTCGATGCCGCCGCCGAGCACCTGTCCAACGTGGCGCTCTGGATCAGTCCGGACTCGCTCGATGCGAGTGAGCTGTGGCCGGTGCTGGGCGCGATGCAGGAGTTCGCGGAGACCTCGGGCGGCGCCTGGTTCGAGTTCGACGGAGAGTTTGCCCGCTGGTGCGCCGAAAGCGGCCATCCGCACGCGCTCGACCCGGACCAACCGGGCCTCGACGAACAACGGCCCACCTTCAAGGTGGCGCCAAAGGTCAATCGCTCAGGCCAGCAGGTCGTACCAACCTACGTGAAGGTCGGAGAGCAGAAGCTCTACTGGGTCGACGACGTCGCAGGCGAGACGGGTCGGATGCACGTGGTCGGGATTGGCTCAAACCGCGAATCTGCCCCGTCCTAGGACAGTTCGGCACAGGACCGGCTTGCCGGGTTCGCACCGGTCACTTATACCGGCATGGTGATACACGATCATGCTCCTCAGTCGCCTCGTTCAAGCTGCCCTGAGCTGATCGCCCCCCCCCCCGCACATCCGTCCGGATTTGTACTCGAAGCGGTAAGTGGGGGGCGTCGTGAGCGCCGCCTTCGACCCGCTGCAGTTGGCACTAGGCGACGCAACTGACGCGTCTCTCTTTCCCGAGCAGCTCTTCCACCTGACGGTTACGTCGCCGCCATACAACGTCGGTCTGACATACGGCAAGGAAGTTGACGACGCCGGAAGCTACGCGGATTACTTGGAGTTCAGCCGTCTATGGCTAGCCAATTGTTTCCGTTGGACGGCTTCGCGCGGCCGACTCTGCATGAACATTCCGCTGGACAAGAACAGCGGCGGCAAGCAAGCAGTCACCGCTGACTTGACGAACATCGCTCGCGAGGTGGGTTGGCAGTATCACGCGACGATTATCTGGAACGAAGGCAATATCTCGCGCCGCACAGCGTGGGGATCGTGGATGCGTCCATCTGCACCCCATGTGATTGCGCCTGTCGAGACGATCGTCGTGCTCTACAAGGATGACTGGAAACGGGCTCACCTGGGCGACGAACGCGTAACGATTGAGCGGGACGAGTTCATGGCGTGGACGTCAGGGGTCTGGTCGACTTCTGAAGGCCAGGAAACAAGTGAGGTTGCAGACGAGCCGTTGCTGGCTCCGTCGGTGCTACTGGATTGGGCGATGTCGTTCGACGGGGCAGCTCCGATTCGAGCGTCTGAGTTGCAAGCATCGTTCGAAGAGATGCTAACGCGACCCCGCGGACCGGGACTAGACGGGCTACCGCCGGACGACGCTCGTGAGTGGGCGTCTCAAGTATGGGTGTTCGGTGGCGAGTCGGCAAAACGGATCGGCCATCCCGCTCCGTTTCCGATTGAACTGCCGCGTCGTTGCATCAGGTTGTTCTCGTACAAGGGCGACGCCGTGTTCGATCCGTTCGCCGGCAGCGGCTCGACCTTGGTCGCCGCACTTCGAGAAGGTCGCGTCGCGTATGGATCAGAGATCGACGAAGCCTACCGACAGCTTGCGCTTGATCGGATTAACTCTGAAGTGCCGAGGTTCTGATGTCTCAGACGGACCTCATCTTCAGTTACTACCGTGAGCGACCGAACAAAGCCATCCCTCACGCGGAGGTGGTCGATTGGGCTGTAGCTGAGTGGCAGCGGCGATCAGGAAAGGTCTTTCGTGATCCCGATAGGGCGATCCGGAAACTGCATCAAGAGGGGAAACTGCAAAAGCTTGGCAAGGGTTTGTATGCCTACGATCCCAAACTGGAAGTATCGCGAATGCTGGAGGATTTCTCAGAAGCAGACAAACGGAAGATCCTCGAGCGGGACGGATACAGGTGTGTCGTGTGTGGTGCGGGAATGGAGGCGGGAATAGAGTTGCAAGTCGATCACATCAAGCCCAAAGACAAGGGCGGTCGCGCGACGATAGAAAACGGCCAGACGCTATGCGCAATGCACAACTTCCGTAAGCGGAATCTGGGGCAGACTGAGACCGGCAAGAAAATGTTCATTCGTCTTTACGACGTCGCGCGAGACACCGGGGATCGGCAACTATGCGAGTTCATTCGTGACGTCCTTCTGACTTATGAACGCCACAACATCAACGGCCACATCGTTTGGCGCGACGGAAACAACTTGCTCTAAAGCGTGCTCACATGGAGAGCGCGAATCCAGATCGGCGTTGGTTCGCACTGCGTTGGGGAGCAGGAGTGCAAGCTGAAAGGGGACTCTTACCGGCGAGGGTCGAAGAACTGGCAGGCGGCGGTGTCGGCGCTTGGTGCGAGGACTCCGCTGGCCGGGTGATTGCAGGTTCCTTTGCCTCCCATGACGTTGGCGTTGGGCGGCAGCCATTCGAGGCAGTTTCCGCACTCTGCGGCGACGACTGGTTTGAGCTGCTGGTCGAGGACGGCTAACTCGCGGCGCTCACGACGAGATTCTCTGTTGCTGTGGTAGCGGGCGGCCTGCTTGCGAGGACGCTGGCCGGATCGGCGGCCTTTCCTATTGCGACGCGGCACGGAAGCGGCGTTCCAGGGCGTAGCGGTCGGCGCTGAGCAGCATCTGCAGAGCCGAGAGCCAGCGATCACGGACAACTGTGAAATCGCGGCCAGTTCTGCGATTGGGATTGCGTGGGACTCGGTGGCCGTATGGTCGTCGCAGGGCGTAATGCGAACCGATCCATTCGGTGCGCAGCGTTCGGTCGGCCTGCGGCGCCCAGCGCACGCGCAGCCGCGTACGACGTGTTCGCTTGCGGTTGGGCGGCAACCACTTGATCACGAGGTCTCGGCCGCGCGAGGCCCGGACGGTGTCAACCGTCGATGCTGGAATGTGCAGGAGCGGCCTGCCGTCCTCGCGCAGAAATGTCGCGCCTTCGACATCAAGGACAAGGTCGCCCTGCTGGTCGGTGAACGGAACTGGTCCAACCAGGGTTGCCGCGTCTCGACTCGGCAGCGCGATGGGGCGCTGTCGGGCGACGTCGGCGCCGCAGCGATGGCAGGCGGAGCGACCGTCGAAGGTTTCGCGGTGGCAGGCGGTGCAGATTTTCATCGCATCTCCGACCTCCCCGCATGGGGGAGGTGGAGGATTGTGCTCAGATCCCTTCGAGAGGGAGCTCTTGGTGGTTAGGCGCGGACTGGCGAGCCGAAGTTCTCGATCAGCGCTTCGGCCTGTGTGACCATCTGGTTGACGACCTCGGTCGCGGGTCGGATGGCCTTGATCAGGCCGGCTCCGTTGCCGGCCGGTCCACCGATCAGTTCCTCGATGTGCGCTTCGCGCGCGCCTCGAAGGGCTTCGCCGACGAGCAGTCCCTGCAGCGGCATGGGCAGCGTCGGCGGGGCCTCGGGTCGTTCCCAGGCCTCGGTCCAGGCGTTGTACATGTGGCGCATGGTCTTGCCCGAGTACATGCGGCCGATGCGCGTGTCCTCGTCGACGGCGGCGACCAGTTTGTCCCACTGGACCTTGCGGGTCCATTCGTCAGTCTCGCCGCGTTCTTCAGAGTCCTGGTATGCCTCCCAGGTGCCCAGGAAGGCGGTGCCGCACCAGATCGCCTCAGCGCCGAGCGACAGGGCGGCGAGCAGGCCGCGGCCGTCCATGATGCCGCCCGCGGCGATGGTCTTGGTCGGTGCGATGGCGTCGACCACCTGCGGCACGAGAGCCAGGGTGCCAATCCGGCCGGTGTGTCCGCCGGCCTCGGTGCCTTGCGCGACAACGGCGTCGACGTTGGCAGCGGCGACGCGTCGGGCGTTGCGGGTGTTGCCGACGAGTCCGATGACCTTCATCCCCTGCGCGTGTGCGTCGTCAACCATCCAGCCGGGGTTCCCCAGACCGGAGGCAAAGACGGGCACTTTTTCGTCGAGAATGACTTCAACCTGCTGGCGGAAGTAATCCTGAGTCAGCGGTGGTCGATCGACAAGCGCGGACGGATCGGGAATCTCAAACTCCTGTTTGAGTTGGTCGACGAAGTGGTGATGCTCCATCGAGATCTCAAGTTCGAGGTCTTCGCGGTTACCGGAGTCGGCAATGGAAGAAGGCAGGAGCAGGTCGACGCCAAACGGCTTGTCGGTGAGCGAGCGAACCTTGGCGATCATGCCGTGCAGCTCGTCGGGCGTGTAGCCGGTCGCCCCGACGACGCCCAGTCCACCAGCCTCTGAGACAGCGGCAGCAAGAGTCGGTCCGGCCGCGCCGCCCATGCCGGCCAGCATGACCGGATACTCGATGCCCAGCATGTCGCAAAGTTCAGTCTTAAGCGGGGAAGCCATATGCGGCCTTTCTCTGAGTCGTGAAGATGTCGTCCATGGCAGCATGGTATCAGCGCCCCATGCGTGGCTCATGAGCGGTTCATGGCCTGCAACGGGTGAGCTAAAGGCGAAGATGGGGGATAGAGATGTCAACAGGTGGACTTGAAGATGAGGAGCAATCTGACTAGTCTGATGACTAGGCCGAGTAAGCTACTGTTGATCGATGAGGTGTGACATGGCGAAATCCTGGCAAGTGCAGGAAGCGAAAGCCCAGTTCAGCGCGCTCTTGGACGCCACATTAGAGGAGGGTCCTCAAGTGGTCACGCGACGTGGGGTGGAAACCGCGGTTGTCGTGCCATTCGACCAGTGGCGCCGTCTGCAGCGCCCGAAGTACACGAACATCAAAGAGTGGCTACTCGCGCCTGAAGCGCGTGGCGACATCCCGATTCCCCCTCGTCAGGGCGTTCGGTTGCGCGAGGCGCCGGACTTTAGCGACGACTGATGTATCTCGTCGACACCAACGTTGTCTCGGAGACGCGCCTACTTCGACCGCATCCAGCGGTGCTGGCCTGGCTGCGCTCGACCCGCAGCGACGAGTTGCAGGTCAGCGCCTTAACGATTGGCGAGATTCAGAAAGGGGTCGAGAATCTCCGCGATCGCGACCCGATTCGGGCGAGCGAGATTGAGTCATGGCTCGACGAGGCAGTGCTGCAACATTTCGAGGTGCTGGCGTTCGATTCCGCCGCCGCTCGAGAATGGGCTCGATTGATCGATGGCCTGCCTGCCGACCTGACCATCGATGCGATGATTGCCGCGACTGCCCTGGTGCACGGCCTGACCGTGGTGACTCGCAACGAGCGAGACTTCGAACAACTCGCCGTGCCGACGCTCAACCCGTTTGAGTACATCGGCTGACGCAACGACCTCAGCTCACGTCCTCGCTTGGCGGACGATCGTAACTTCTGCTCCCAAGGCGGCCAGTGAAAGGGCGAAGCGGCAACCGACTCTGCGTATCGGGCAGGGCCGCATGAGCGTTAGCATTCATCGACAGAAGACCGGGACCTCCGGGAAGGCGCTGAGAAAGGACGGGGCGATGCCGTCGATCAATACGTTGCATGGAGAACTGGACACGTCTGAGCTAGGCCGGACGCTGATTCACGAGCACATTGGGATCAAGTCGCCTGGTATCTCCGAAAACTGGCCTGAGCTCTGGGATGAGGCGGGTTGTGTGGCCTCGGCCGAGGAGAAGTTGAATGCGCTTCAGCAGCGCGGCGTGGGCACGGTGGTCGATCTGTCGACCGCCGATCTGGGTCGAGACATGGGCTACCTGCAGAAGGTGGCGGCAGTGACTTCGCTCAACGTCGTGATCTGCACCGGGATCTACTGGCTGCGGTCGATGTATTGGCGCGGGCGTCCAGCGGAGGAGCTGACCCGGGTGTTCGTCAAGGACATCACAGAAGGCATCGCGGGCACCGAGGTCAAAGCAAACATCATCAAGCTGGCCTCCGACGATCAAGGCGGCGGCGTGGACTCGTACAACGAAAAGTGTCTGCGTGCCGGCGCACGCGCGCACCGGGCGACCGGCGTGCCGATTGCGACTCACAATGGTCCACCCGAGCTGGGGGCGAAGCAGCAAGATGTCTTCGCGGACGAGGGCTGCGATTTGTCGCGGATCGTGATTGGGCACGTCGGCGACACGGCCGACACCGACTACTTGAAGTCGTTGATGGATCGTGGTTCTTACGTTGGACTTGATCGGTTTGGTCTGGATGGGATTCTGCCATTCGATGACCGTGTGAACACGGTCGTCAAACTGGCGGCGGAGGGCTACGCCGAGAAGATGCTGCTGGCCCATGACGCATCATGCTGCCTGGACTGGATCCCGGACATTGACGCCGTGCGACAGGCGCAGCCGAACTGGCACTTCAATCACATCCCCGATGATGTAGTGCCGGCGCTGCTCGACCGCGGCGTGACGCAGGCACAGGTTGATCAGATGTTGATTGGCAATCCGCGCACGCTGTTTGAACGACAGGGTGCGTACTAAGTGGCCTCGAGTCAGAAACTGGAAGCCGGCGATCTGCTTTCGGCAGCGCGAGCCGGGTTCGCTGGTGGATCGGTTGACGCGGCAACGGGCGATATTGCGGCCAGGGCGCGTCTTTGGCGATCAGGACTCGTAGTTGCGGAAGCGGAATCGCTGGCGCTTGACGGCTTGACTGCCGCACAGGCCGCTGGGGCCGCATTGCGTGAGGTCTTGGGCGAGGAGTCGGATCAACCGGGCGACGCGCTGGGCATCGAGGTCGAATCAGAGCGCTCGGCTCGGGAGCCGGAAGGCTTGATCGGCCTGTTGCAGACTCCGCTGCCGGGCTACCACGGACTGTTGCTGACCGACGGCGACCGGGTGGCTCGCGGATGGCCGTTCGATGCGCTCAGAACGGACGGGCGCACGGCGGCCTGGGTCAAGAGATTGAACCGCGAAGTCCGACCACCAGGTGCTCGATTGGCGAGCAGCACCTCGGTGGAGGTCTTTACGACGGTTGAGGCTCTGGGCACGGTTTCCCCGACGGACGGCGAGCGGATCAATGCGCGGTCAGGGGGATTCCGGCTGGTACAGATGGAGGAAGTGCTGCCCGATCGTGTGTCGGGATCAGGTCTGCAGGCGGCTGCATGGCTGCTGCGGCATCAGCGTCAGGACGGCTCGTTCGGCTATGAGTACCAGGCTCCCACTGCCGAGCAGGCAGGTGGTTGGACTCCGTACGACCAACTGGTGCGGCAGTGTGGCTGCGCCTGGTCAGTGGCGATGGTGGCTCGGCTGACCAGGGATCGCAACATCGGCCAGGCGGCGGCCAATGCCATCGGTGGAATCCTGGAGCGCCATCTCAGGCGCGATGGACCTGGGCGGCTGTTCTATCTCGAAGACATGTACGGCGAAGCAAAACTGGGCGCTCCGCCGCTGCTGCTCCTGGCGATCACGGAGTTGGGTACATCTTTGAAGATTCCTCGAGAGACGATTGACCAGCTCACAGCGTCCCTGTTGGCGGTGCAATCGCACGATGGTCAGTTAGGTACACAAGCTCGGGGAATGGAGCTGGAGGGCTCGGAGACGTACTACGCCGGGCAGATCGTGTTGGCCCTGGCGAGACTGTACGGCACTCGGAAGCGTCCACGACTGAAGTCGGCGGTTGAGCGTTCGCTTAAGTACTATCAATCACGCTGGCAGTATGAAGATGAACGTGATCTGTCATTCACGACCTGGATGATCCAGGCGTGTGATCAGTGGCATGCGCTGACTGACGATGAACTGTCGAAACGGTATGCCTACGACATGGCGGATTGGGCACTGCAAGAACAACATGGCGAAGACAGTGAGAACCCGCTCTGGGTCGGCGCATTCCAGAATACGCCGGGCATCGGTACAGCGGCGTACAGCGAAGGCATTGCCAGCGCGCTGTCAATTGCCCAGCGCGCGGGCGATAGCGAGCGCGCGGAACAGTATCGTGCCGCACTGTTGCTGAGTATGAGATTCCTCCTCTCGCTGTCTGTTGATGGCATCGAGTCGGCATTGGTGGGAGAGAGCGAGCACATCGGTGGTGTGCGGTCTGCGCTGCACCGTTCTGGCTTGCGCTGCGACAACGCTCAGCATTACGTCATGTCGATGCTCAGGGCACGCGGACTGTGCTGGGAAAGCGAATGACTGCCGTTCTCTAGAGAGAACACCCGTACTGACTATGGGCTACCATGCCTGGTACGGGAGAACGCATGTCGATTCGTATCGACAGACCACGGTTCAGGAGCATATTCGGTCGGCTCGGCATGCCGCGGGACGAGTCCGAAGATTTCGTCGATGCCCTTGAAGACACGTTCGCGGAGAACCGACAGGACGTGGCCGTGAAGCAAGACCTGAGCAGCCTAGCGGCAGACCTCAAGCGTGACGCCGCTGAGCGGGAGGGTCGGATGATGCAGAACCTGCTGGTCTTTGTCGGCCTCATCCTGACGGCCATCGCCCTGGCGACGGGCATCATCATCGCGGTGGTCACCCTGACCTAGAGTTTGCCGCCGAGTCCCAGGCCAGTTGCCGGAACTAGACTGAACATTGAGTGGGAAGACGTACCGATGGCCATCATCGACAAGCTCAAGTTCCGAAACATCCTCGTCAACGGGGATATCGCGGAAGAAGCGCCGGCGGAGGAGTTCGTCACCGCGCTCGACGAGACGTTTGAACAGCAAAATTCTGCCTCGGCAGCGAAGGAGGACGTACACGCTCTGGGCGTGGAGTTGCGCGCCGAAACGTCTCAGATGGGAGCTGAGCTGGTGGCGGAGATGCGCGCAATGGAAACTCGACTGACCAGATTGATTATGTACGTAGCATTCGGTCTGTTCACGGCGCTCGCCGCACTCATGACCTTGCTCCAAGTCTTTCTCAGTTAGTCACCCTTGACCTCTGGCCAGACTTCTCGCCAGGCGGTTTCGATGGTTTGCAGGTATTGGTCGACGGGGATTGAGAGTTCTCTGTCGTAGTTGGGCATGCCGATGCCGAGTCGGGTGATGCCGGCGTCTCGTGCGCCAGTCATCAGGCGGAGTGTTGATGACATGTCGGCGTCGAGCGGGGGTAGCCACTGGATTGGGAATTCGTCGGGGTCTCGGTCATGCTTCTCCAACTCGGCTCGCAGGTCTGTGCAGAGTTGGGCGAGTTGATCGAGGTTGCTGGCGACTGGCGCGATCCATCCGTCGCCGAGGCGGGCGGTTCGTTCGATGGCCGGCTTGGAGAGTCCACCGAAGAGGATCGGCGGGCCGCCCGGCGTGACCGGCTTGGGCATCACAGACATGTTGTCGATGTTCACGTACCGACCGCTGAAGTTGATTGGCTCTTCGGTCCAGCAGGCGCGAAGGACTCGGATGTACTCCTCCATCCGGCTGGGCCGCTGCCGGAAGTTTGCGCTTAGCGCGTCGAACTCCTGCCATTGCCAGCCGATGCCGATGCCGAGCCTCATTCGGCCACCGGAGAGGATGTCGACTTCGGCCGCCTGCTTGGCGACCAGAACGGGTTCGC
The DNA here is from genome assembly GCA_964291515.2 of Dehalococcoidia bacterium. GTDB lineage: Bacteria > Chloroflexota > Dehalococcoidia > Bin125 > Bin125 > Bin125. The sequence continues at coordinate 600,125 of OZ219805.1, read as the reverse complement.
GTTGGGGCAGCACAAGGACGTTGGTCTGCAGTGCGACGCGGCTCGTGTGGGCTGCGATCCAGGCGAGGGTGGTCAACACCTCGTGCTGATGCACGTCGTCGGTGTAGGGGCCGGTCTGCGGGCGGTCGTCGCGGGCGTAGGCGTAAATCACGTGGTCGGCCATTGAGATGAAGTCGCAGCCGATGGCCTCGACGCCCTGGGCCCAGTCTCGCAGCTCGGACACGTCCCAATGCCAGTGCCAGGCCGGGATCTGACATCCGAATTCGAACTGTGACATGGCGGGATCCGTTCCGTTGGGCTCGTTTCCTGTTTGCGCGAGGTTGTGAGTCGCGCCGAACAAGTGGATTGCTCAGGTGTATCCTAAGCGCATCCCGATAGCAGCTGGATGACCTGCGAGGTGTGGCGTTGGATGAGCGGCATGCTGGCGAAGAGGGTGTTCTGAGAAGTGACATCGCGGACGTGATCGACCGCGCGGCGGCGATGGCGGTGTATGCGTATGCGTCGGTGACGCAGGCCGGCGCGACCGAAGGCCTGCGTCTGCCTACGAACCTGGCCGAGCACCTGGCCGAAGCGACCTACGTCGATGTGTTGAGGTACTCGCTGGACGAGTGCACGTGTCCCTGTCACCAGGAGCACTAGGACCACTAGGAATAGGCATCAACAGATTCTGGCTTGTCGGGGCGACTCTTGGGGTCGCCATGCATCGTCCACACCATCGAGTGACGACGCTGAACGGGTGATCAGATGGGCTGGCCCTACGGTCTGCTCACGGCCGTAGGCATGCAGGGTTACACTGCTAGGGACTGCGCATGCGCAGATTTGTCTTCAAGTGACGATACGAAGGAGTAATCGATGACAACGGCAACCAAAGAATCTGTGGTGACGCCGGAGCGGTTCAAGTCGGGCATGACCTGGAACCAGTACCTGGCCTTCATCAACTCGGAAGAGAACTTCCAGCGACTGACGCCGGGCGGATCGCCTCGGGGCGACGCGAACGTGGAACGCTTCATCCGCAATATGAGCGCCTGGCAGATCTCGGAAGAGGGCCGTGAGGCGCTTCAGTCGCTGCCGCGACTGAAGATGCTGGTGTTGGGCGAGGACTGGTGCCCGGACGTGTACCGCGGCTTGCCAGTGCTGGCCGAAATCGCTGCAACTGCCGGCTGGGAACTTCGCATTTTCGCCCGTGACGAGAACTCCGACATTATGTCCGAGTTCCTCAAGGACGGCCAGCACGAATCGATCCCGACTGCGGTGCTATACACCCTTGACCACGAGTACATCGGTCACTGGATTGAGCGACCGGCAGTGGCCAACGAGCACATGGCCAACATGCAGCGCCTGTTCAGCCGCAAAGAGGGCGAGTCGGAAGACGACATGCGCGCGCGTATCCGCCAGGGGTACCGCGACCTGCAGTCGTCGGACGAGTGGGCCTCGTGGCGCGACGAGACGGTCACGGAGATTGCCGCGCTGGTGCGCGACAACGCTTAGTCGTAGGGGCGCCCCTTGTGGGCGCCCGCTGCAACCTGGCGGGGTGTCGACAGTACTGGGCGGGCACCCACAAGGGGTGCCCCTACCGGAGCATCGCTGTTGCCCTAATCGCCGCTAGTCCACGCCTGCTGAGCCGAACGGACTGTCGGCAGGTTCGTCTTCTTCGTCTTCATCTTCAATGACTGGCGGACCGGATTCGAGGGCTCGCATGGCTCGCCAGGTGATGAACCATCGTTGGAATGCTGTCAGGTTGGTGAGTACGGCGAGCAGCCAGAGCACTGGCAGGATCTGCGCAGAGAGCAGACCGATCGCCAGGATGAGGACACGCTCGAGCCTGGTCCCCAAGCCGGAACGGATGCTGACACCGAACTCGCCGGCCTTTGAGCGCGTGTAACTGACCATCATGCTGCCGAACAGGGCGATGCCGATCAGGACGATCGCGGTTCGGTCGAAGCGCTCGGCCGCGCTGTACCAGATCAGCAGTCCGAAGAGCAGCGCGAAGTCGGCGAGGCGGTCGGAAACGGCGTCGAAGACAGCGCCCCAGTCGGAGGCGTTGTTGGTCGCGCGAGCGACGGCGCCGTCGAGCAGGTCGAAGAAGGCTGCGACCAGCATCACGACACCGGCCTGCCAGAACATGCCGTAGGCAGCGAAGGTGGCAGCGCCGCCCATCCCCAGCAGGCCGATCAGCGTCAGGGCGTTGGGCGTGAGACCGGTACGCGCGACGGCGTGACCGAGACGCTCGGAGATGTCAGTTGATATCGAGTGGGGGAGAAGAGACACGGAGTCCCCAGAGCAAGCCCGACCGCCGTGGATTCACTCTACACAGCCCATGGGCGCGAAACAGGTCTAGTCGTAAAACAGTCGTTTACCGATGAAAAAGAACAGGATGGCCAGGGGGATCGCCGCGGCGACGAGTAGGACGATGTTGATGTTGAGACGGTCCCAGAATGGCGGAGATTGCGGCTCGATGTAGGGCCAGTTGAGCAGCAGGGCACGTTCTGCGTTCTTGGTGAACTCCGGAATGAGCTGTTCCTCGGAAATGTCGTAGACCTGCTCGAATGCGTCGTAAAACGCGACACCCGACGCGGTCAGCCGGAAGAGCTCGGCCAGCGCCTCGGTGCCCCAATCCTGGATCATCCAGCTCAACATGCCGCCAGCCTGACCGAAGTACTTGGCCTGGAACTGCCAGGTCACCGGTACGGTATCGAGCTCTTCGACCGTGTAGTACTCCTCGTGATCGAAGATGACGACGGCGCCGGCGCGGCGCAGGTAGAAGCCGGGCAGCGGACCTTGCGACCAGAGACCGAGCGCCGATCGTAGCCAGAACGGCACGTCGCCGGCGTGACGCCCGGCTGCAGTCGTGATCAGTGAGTTGGTGACGGCGTCACGAACATCGGCCGAGGAGTTGCGCGTCACATGTTGCAGGAACGCGTCCTCCTCAATGTCTTCTGGGATGCCTTCTGGTAGCTGTGACGGGTCGGTTGTGTCGCTGCCCTCGGGCCAGACGATGATCGTCAGTGGCTCCGCGAACGTTGCCTCGATCAAATCGCTGACGAGGTCGTACGCGCCCTGTCCATGATCAGCCAGGTCTTCGGCTCGTAGCTCGCCCTGGTAGTGCCAAAGGATGACGTTGTCGCGCTCGGCGGCGGTCCACTCAACCTCGGCCGCTTGCGCACCCACCAAACTGGGATGCAACCAGGCGTTCAACCAGGCGGCAGTGACCAGGACCAACAACGCGGCGAGGAGAAGACGTCTCACGAGTTCAGGCTAGACGGTTGAAGCGATCGATACAGAGCGAGATGCTGTGCGGCGATATGTCGGGCATCGAATCGGTCTGCCGACTCTCGTCCACTGGCCGCCTGCCGGGCTCGAAGCGCGGGGTCGGTCAACAGACGCTTGAGCTGCTCGGCCAGTGCCACGTGGTCGCCTGGCGGCGAGAGCAACGCGGCGTTGCCGTGGTCGGACGCGATTCGGTACCCGGAAATGTCTGACGCGGCGATCGGCACTCCGGCAGCCAACGCTTCGATCAGCACCAGACCCAGCGCCTCCCCACCGGTAGCAGGAAACGCCGCGCATGTGGCGGTGCTGAGCAGTGAGGGGATTCGATCGTGCGGGACAGGGCCAAGGAACGTTGTTCGATTGTTTGCGAGTCGTTTCGTCGCCGAAGAGACGGGGCCGGCGACGACCAGCCGAGCATCGGGTAGGAGGTCGAGCGTACGGATGAGCGTGGGCAGTCCTTTGCGAGGCTCGTCCCGGCCGACGAACAGGATGGTGTCGGGATGGGGACTTCGAGTGACCCTGGAGAAGGGCGCCAGGTCGAGGCAGGGGAAGATGGTTTCGACTCGGGCGGGCAGGATGTTCCCTGCGGTCTCTCGTGAGATGTCGGTGGCACATATTGCCAGGTCGGCGCGACGCAGCAAGGGGCGCAAGAATGGGGCGGCGCGGCGATAGAAGTTGCCGGCTGCGGGCTCGGCTGAGTGCAGTGTGACTACGGTCGGCGCTGGGTCGGGATGGAGCAGGGCGAGCGGTCCGATTGCGGGAAGCAACGGCTCCTGGATGTGAAGGATGTCGTGCGGCGAGCGGAGGAAGTCTCGCAGCCGGAATAAGTCCGACGGATGGAAGGACAGGTCGGCACGCGTCCCGCCCATTTGGACTCGAAGGGGCTTGCGAGGGGAGAAGACCTCGGATTGGTGCCCCATTGCGTTGAGAGCGTCGGACAGCGCCAGCGTGTGGACCTGAACACCACCCGGCTGGTGAGCGTCGTAAGGCAGGACATGAGCGATGCGCACGGGCGTCAGGGTAAGGGCGTTACTGAGACTGTCTCAAAAGTCGGAAAACGAGAGGGGGCGGGGCCAAATGGCCCCGCCCCTTCTGATTTGGACAGGACTGTCAGCTAGCGAGAACTACGCGCGATTGCGGACTCGGCGCAGGCCGAGACCGGCAACTGCCGCGACGCTCAGGGCGATCAGCAGGCCGATCAGACCGGCTGAGACACCGCTGCCGTCTGCGAGACCACCGCTACCCGTGCCCGGGTACTCGGTGTCGCCCATACTCGTGTCGCCATCTTCCATGTGGCCCTCTTCGCCATCGAGGTCGGCCATCTCGCCGTCTTCATCACCGGCTAGTTCGTCGCCCTCTTCCATGGCTGGTTCTTCCATGGCCATGGCGGTTACGGTGACTTCGGTCAGGTCTGCGCCTTCCGGGCTGACCTCAGCGTCGGCCGACTTGCCGTTCAGCGTGAAGGTCACGCCCTCCACCGCGTCGCGATCGACGTCGATCCACCAGGAACCGTTCTCGTCGACCGTGGTCGAGGCAATCTCGTCGCCCATGTCGTCGACTACACCGATGGTGTCGCCGGGGGTCGCGCCGTGTCCGTAGAACCTATGCGGAGGTTCTTGCTGCGCCGAGGCCAGGCTCAACGTTGCAATAGCAACAGCGAGCCCCAACACCAACGCTGCAACCCTCGACATCAGTCTGTGCTGTTTCATCTCAGCATTCCTTTCTCAGGAGTCCTCCCACACCCCTCGACAAGCGAGGGGTGTGGGGTCTGATCCCCTCTCCCTCTGGGAGAGGGTTAGAGCCTGCCCCCGCGAAGGCGGGGGGTGAGGGTCCCCTAGTTGCTGATGTAGAGGATGTCGCTCTTCGTGACCATGAAGTCACTCGAGCCTGGTACCGTCGTGCCGTCAACGACCGAGTAGCGGACCCAGGCGGTGCCATTCCACAGGTGGAGCGCAGTCTTGCCACGGCCAATGAGGAGGTCAAAGATCTCCGAGGCGGAGCTATCAACGCCGCAAGACCAGGTCGAGAAGCCGCTAAGCGTGCTCAAGCAAGCCACACTGGCCTCTTCCTCGGGCATTGCGTCTGCTCCAGGCAGCGAGACCGTGGTCGTACCAGTCGCAGAGCCAGACTCGGCGATGATCGTCGCCAGGCCGTCGCCCTTGCTCACAATGAAGCGAGCTGTAGCCATGCCGTCCTTGGTCTTGATGCCCATCACGTTGCCAACATCGTCCAGTTCCAGCGCGCCACCCGTTGAGAAGTCAACGAGCGTGCCGTTACCGACCGCGAGTCCGCCAGCGTCAGTGACTGTTGCCGTCACGGTGATCACCGCGCCGAGCTCGAGCGGGTCCTTGTTGGACTCAACCTCAAGGGCAATGTCATCAGCACCGGCCGCGACAATGAACGTGCTGGTAGCCTTCTTGCCGCCCGAAGTCACCTCGATGGTGTACTCACCAGAGTCGAGAGGAGCACTCGCTGAACCGTCGGACGTCAAGGTAATCTGAATCGCCTTCTTGTCCGGGTCAGCAGCCATGCGAGCGATCTTGCTCGTGCCGATGTGAACGCCATCTGGGTCCTTGATCACGATCGCGCTGTTCGCAACCTTGGTCGGGTCAACCGCGTTGCCGGCACTGTCCGCTGCCGTCAGGGTCAAGGTCAGAGAGTCACGTGGGTCGTCGTCCTCGTTGACATCCGTGGTTTTGGATTGTCACGCTCGCCGACTTTCTGGTTGAGCAGCGTTGACGTTGCATCACTGAGCGATACAGAGTCTTGTGGACCAGTGAAGGTAAGCGTGATTGGGGCTGTCTCTGCGACACTCCCGCCAACAACGATTGCCTTGACGCTCACCATACCTGGTGTGGCTCTACCAACGGTGAAGGAGACCTTGTTCATGACCGCCTTCTCGTCATCGCCGTCAAACCCGTCATAACCTGCGACATCACCACCTGGAGCAACGATCAACACAGGAACAGCAGCGTTGCCTGTTCCAACGTTGGACGCCTTGCCAAGGGAATTCAAGATTGACAGGTCGAACTTGACGGTCGCCGTGGTGCCTGCCTGAATGGTGTCAGATTGACCAGAGGCAAGCGACAATGTGGCAGAAGAGACGTTAGTGCCGGCATCACCGACCGTGAACGGCTCGTCGTCTGTCAGTTTCTTGTCATCAGCAACGTCCGCGCTTGCGTCGTTGAAGATCACTGACGCAGAAACCGTGTACTCACCTGGCGTGGTTCCCTTTGGGACGATGATGCCGAAGGTGCGCATATCTTTGTCGATGCTGTGGACATTCAGAAGAGTTGGGGGGGTGGCGTCTCTAAAGGTCTCGCGGCCGTCCAGCTCACCGGAAACACGGATCCACTCCAGCTCCGCCTTCTGAATGCCGTCTTGCACGTGGGTTTGGCCACCGCCAACGATGTCCACGGTCACCGAGATACCAGAGCCGTCGTTTGGGATGACACCGTCGGTGTCGCTGAAGGAGATCACCAGTCGCGCGGAACCGTCCTGTGTAGCGCTCCAAGCGTAACTGTCCGCCCCCTTACGAACGACATAGACAGCCTCTTCAGCAGCAACGCCAGTTGGACAGCCTGAAACGGTCGTGACTGGGTCTTGGTCCGGTTGCGCAGCCTCGTTCGAGACCACCCCGGTTCCGATTGCGAGGTTGACATCCTGGTGGTCGTTCGACGTGTCCGTGTCGGTGAGGTCCCCCGCTGTCGCCGTCATCAGACCTCCGTCGGCAGCTCCGTTCGAGTCGTAACAGTAGTAGTCCGGCCGGGCTGGACTCAGCGGAGCAGCACCCGCCGACCCCACCGACACGAACATCGCGCCGAGGAGGGCGACGAGTGTTGCCGCGGCCGCCAAGTGAGACAGTCTCACATGAGACTGGCATTCTTGAAGTCGGCGTTCATGACCCTGGGATAGCGACTTCAGCCGTCTTGGGGCTGTTCACAGGGGGTGTTGAATGTCGGACGAACGCAACACTGGTGCGGGTTGCCTGAGAAACCTCAATGGCTCTGCGACTTGGGCTTGCGGCGTCGAGAGTTCCGCCTCGGAGATCTTCGGACTCGTCACTGGCCGTGGCGTGACCGCACTCCACCTGTGGAACGGGTCAGCCTGGGTCCGCTACTGGGTCGTTGACGGCACGATGGTGCCGGGATTGAGCGACTATATGGTGGCCGAGAACGACATCCACTACATCAGCAACTGGGGGACCCTCACCCCCCGCCTTCGCGGGGGCAGGCTCTAACCCTCTCCCAGTGGGAGAGGGGATCTAAACCCTCACCCATGACTTGTCGAGGGGCGAGGGGCGGGAACAGACCCCCGCATTCGCGGGGGAATTGAACTCCTCAGCCGATGGGGAGCGGGGAATCCGGGCTAGCCATTCAGGAGTTCTTGGCATCCTTGTGAACGCGCCCTGTGCCAAGGCGGCGGGCGAGGAGGGCTTTTGGTGTGGCGGTCATTCCTCGCCATTGCTGACGGAGGAGTCTGCCGGCTCCGATTTCTCTCAGCGTTGGGTAATGGTCGAGTTCGGCGCTGGTCTGGTTGTTGACCAGTGCTTCTCTGAGTGCTTGCTCACCTCGACCTTGATATCTGGTGATTCCTGCTCCGACTTGCTCGTGAAAGTGGGCGTCGGACCCTCCGGTGGTTGGCAGACTCCAACGCTGGTTGGCGCTGATGATTGATTGTCGGCGCCAGCGGGCGGAGGGGATGGGATTGGCCGTCTCGACGGCGAGAATCGGTGGATGATCGCCGCTTAGTTCCAGCGACATCGTTGCGACCAGGCGATCGATGTCACCGATGCTGAGGGCGAACGGCACGATTGCTGCCGGGTGAGAGATGATTGCCACTCCACCCTGTCTCCAGATTGCCTCGATCGTCGCTTCCGCGCTCTTGAACGCTGCGATTGGACTGTCGATCCAGAGTGCGAGGATGTGTCCCTGGCGACTGCTGACCTCGCTGCCGATGATCACTTCGACCGGATGATTGCTCCGCTCGGCGATATCGCGTGCTTCGTGTGCGCCTCGGGTCTGGTCGTGGTCGGTGACGGCGATGACGTCCAGGTTTCGCCGGTGCGCGGCGTCGAGGATGGTCTTGGCGTCATCCATGCCGTCGGAGGCGTCGGTGTGAATCTGCAGGTCGGCGCGTCCCATGGAGTCGCTGTCGGCGCTCATTGACTTGCGCTTCTTACGGTGTCCCGCGGATGCGGATCGTCCCATGGGGTGTCTCGGCAAGGGGCCCAGGGCGACTCGCTGACTCTCCAGAGATGCGAATGCTCAGCGATGATGGGCTCGAATAGTCGGGCGAGGTCGGCAGTGTTGGTGCGCGTGTCGAGGGCTCGATTGCCTGTGAGCAGGAGTTCAAGCGGCGGTAGGAAGGTGACATCGAACTGGAGACGATCGGGGCCGGGGCGTCGGACGGCGTAGAGGGGCAGGACGTCGGCCTCGGCTCGGATGGCCAGGTCGATGGCGCCGACCGGGAATCGGGCCTGGCGGCCGAAGAATGGGACACACGCACCTCCGCCCTGCCGGTCGCGGTCCCAGAGGATGCAGACTACGCCGCCCTCGCGCAGCGTGCGCAATGCTTTGCCGACGCCGGTCTGGGTCGCTGTAAGAAACTCGACGCCGGCGGCAGCACGCGAGGCGTTGACGGCTTCCAGGTGTCGGGGATCATCAAGTCGTTCGACCAGCGCCACTGCCGGGATATCGAGCGCTGCGAGCGCCTTGACCGCAACCTCAGGATTAGAGATGTGCGCGGTGGTCAGGACCACGCCACGTCCGGACTTGTGGGCGTCGAGCAGGTGGTTCAGTCCCTCAACGTGGAGGTGTCGGTCAAGCACTCGTTGAGGGGAGATTGCGGGCAGGAGGGCGAGGTCGACGTAGTATCGGGCGGTTTCGGCGATGACTTCGGCGGCGTCGCGGTTGAGCTGGGAGGGCGAGTGCTCGGGATGGATGCGCTGGAGATTGTTGCGGATGCGGATGCGCTGTCGCTCCAGCAGCGGAAGGGCGAGAGAGGCTGCGGTCTCGGCGAAGGCGTAGAGGGAGCGTCGAGGGAGAAATCTGGAGAGCCAGGCAAGGATCGCGAGTGCAGTGGCGGTCGGCATGTGGGTATGTTCTCACGGGAATACGTATGATTGGGACCAGGAGGAGTGGAACATGCGGCAGCAGATGGCCGACTGGGCGGAACTAGTCGAAGAACTGCGAGCGGCGACCTCGTGTTTGAGTGACGACGCGCCGCTCCGCTCGATTGCCTTCGAGAGATTGTTGAAAACAGAAATCGAGGCGCGCCAAGCTGCTCGGGAGGTTGCCGGCGAATCGCTTGAGCCAGCGCCCAGCAATCGACGCGTCAACCCCTGGAGCATGGAGGAATGGACGCCCGAGGAGCGTGTTGCCGGTTTGGCGCAGCGCTGGTCGATTGAGCCGCGTCAGGTGCGTGGAGTGGTCGATCCAACGAACGACGAGCCGCGCCTCTGTTTGGCCTCGGCCGCTCTGGCGTTGAACGAGGATGACGCGATCAGGCAGATCGCCTTACTACTGACCAGCGCTCGCGTGGACTCGTTGTACAACACGGATGTCGGTCAGGTTCGGGCGGCAGCGAAAGAATACGGTCTCGAGCAAGAGCGGGTCGAGTGTGTTCTTGAGGCTATGCACGAGCGGACGATTCTGTTGGTCGACCTTCAACGCGCGGGTCCGCGGGATATCTATCTTCTCCCGGACGGACATTCGGAGGCACGTGCAATTGCGCAGGAGCTGACCGCGAATGAGCGATGATCCTGAACCGCAGGGGACAACGCTCAGCTTCGATGAATTTCACGTGTGGGTTCAGCGTGCGCAATCGGAGATGGAGAGTGGTCAGTATCGCCATGCGGTTCGTCGCGCAGCGGAGGACTTCAGCATCCGCGTGGCCGGACTCAGCGGGCTTGATGAAATGTCCGGGCGTTCGCTCATGGAGAGGGCATTCCGTCGTGACGATCCGGTGTTGGCTCTGCAACCTCGGCCCGGCACGCACAGTCCGCGCAGCGAGCGGAATGAGCACGACGGGCTGCGCGACCTGTCAACGGGATTGATGGCGGCGGTGCGCAATGTCTTCACCCACGAGACGGAACCACAGATCAGTCGGACGGAGGCGATGGAATGGCTCGGCTTCATCAGCGCTCTGCACCGAATCCTGGATCGCGCGGAGCCGACTGGGTATGAGTTTGACCAGTAACGAAGTGCCGGAACTGGTACCACTGATCGGGTGCGCTCTCTATTGCTGGCTCGAAGGCTTTCAGGAGTGGGGCGTTGCGCTCGTGATCGAGGTTTAAGTGGGGATTGAAGCGGAGATTGTGAGCTTGACGGGTTGCGGTGAGTGGGACCAGCTTCGCGTTGGTTGATTCGGCGATGCGGTGGATTTCGTTTGGGATTGTGATTGTTTGGCCGAAGAGTTGCTCGGTGGTTGTCTGTTCTGCGGGTTTGGGTGGACGGTCGAAGAGGATGGCGGCGGTTCCGTTGTCTCGTAGGTGATTGATGACTTGGCGCAGGCCGCGTCGACCGCTTGCCGGTTTCATCCCGAGTCTCGCTCGTTGATCCTGGATTGCCTGGTTGAGGGCTGGATGACCGAGGTCGTCGACGAGGACCATTGAGGGGCCGATTCGGTGGGTGAAGGCTCCTCCGAGGATGTCCCAATTGCCGAAGTGGATGACGGCGAAGAGGATCGGACGGTGCTGGTACCAATCTTCGAGCTGGCTCCATTGGTCGGCGTAGGCTGGGTCGTCTCCGCCGACGGCTTCGTAACAGTCCGCCGGGCTCAGTTCGTCGAGGCGGACGGCGTCGACCATGTACTCGCCGTAACGCTGGAATTGAGCTCGGGCGAGGGTGTCTGCGTTGCCGTCCCAGCTAACGTGGGGCAGGACTAGTTGTGCGTTCTGGCGTGCCGCGGTTCGCCCTTGAGGCCATCCGAGGTAGACCGTGTCCATGAGGCGACGAGCGGCGGCGTAGGCGGCGGGTCGTGGGAGCATGCGGCCGATTCGGCCAAGTGTCTGGTAGCCGAGGGCGAGGGGGTGCATGGGAGACCCTCACCCTAGCCCTCTCCCAGAGGGAGAGGGGACTGGAAGAATACGGCGGCTCATATGCGCTCAGGTCGCCAACGGGAGATGGAATCCGGCAGGCTACTCGCCTCGGGCGTAGGCATCGACAGCGTCTCGGGCGACGTCGTCGGTCCATTGTTCGGGCGGGGACTTCATGAAGTAGGCGGAGGCGGCCAGGAGCGGGCCGGAGATGCCTCGATCGAGGCCGAGCTTGGCGCAGCGCACGGCGTCGATCACGACTCCGGCCGAGTTGGGTGAGTCCCAGACTTCCAGCTTGAGCTCGAGGTTGAGCGGCACGTCGCCGAAGGTGGTGCCTTCGATGCGGATGTGGCACCACTTACGGTCCTCCAGCCAGGGCACGTGGTCGGAGGGACCGACGTGGACATCGCCGGATGGCATCTCGTACTCGATCTGCGAGGTGACGGCGTTGGTCTTGCTGATCTTCTTGGACTCGAGGCGCTCTCGCTCGAGCATGTTGTAGAAGTCGGTGTTGCCGCCGAAGTTGAGCTGATAGGTGCGGTCGATCTGTACACCGCGGTCGCGGAAGAGTCGCGAGAGCACACGGTGGACGATCGTTGCACCGACCTGGGACTTGATGTCGTCGCCAACGATAGGTGCGCCGGCTCGGCGGAAACGATTGGCCCAGTATTCCTCGCGAGCGATGAAGACGGGAATGCAGTTGACAAAGCCGCAGCCGGCCTCGAGGACTTGCTCGACGTACCACTTGGTCGCCTCTTCTGAGCCGACCGGCAGGTAGTTGATGACAACGTCGACGTCGCGGTCCTTGAGGATCTGGGCGACGTCAACCGTGGAGCCTGGGGCTTTCTCGATCACCTGGGAGAGGTACTTGCCCAGGCCGTCGTGGGTCATGCCGCGCTCGACGGGGACGCCGAGATTGGGCACATCGGTGAACTTCACCGTGTTGTTGGGCTCGGAGAAGATGGCCTCGGAGAGGTCGAGGCCAACTTTGCGTGAATCGATGTCGAAGGCGGCGACGAAGTTGAGGTCGGAGATGGAGTACCCGCCGAGGACGGCATGCATGATGCCGGGAATCTCGTCGCCGTCCTGCGCATTCTGGTAGTGGGTTACGCCCTGAACGAGCGATGAGGCGCAGTTTCCGACTCCGATGATGGCAACGTTGATCTTGCCCGTGGGCTGGTCGGCTGACTGGCTGACGCCGTTTGCGTCGTCTGACATGAATGATTCCTTCCGCGGAGGGTGCGGTCGTGCCGATTTGCCGTGCGTGTTCGGAAACTCACAAGTTGTCGACCGCATCGCCCATCTGCGAGTACTGCAATCTAGCAGCAGGGATCGCTGGGCGCAGTCGCTGGAGATATAGACCCATGGCTTCTCAGCCCTGACCTGCTAGACGGCACCGTAGGCAGCACCACAGTCTCCTTACGCCCCGACGAGAGTTACGCTGAGTGCATGCCTGATCCTCGCGAGCTGGTTGCGGACATGTACCTCCAATTCGCGGAGGAACTGGCCGACGCCGCTGGTGATGCGATTCGTCCCTGGTTTCGGAGCAACCTAGACGTCGAACGGAAGGGTGACGGCACGCCGGTCACCCAGGCCGATCGCGCCGCCGAGACTGCGATCCGTGAACGCATTTGCAGTCGATATCCGAGTCACGGGATCGTCGGCGAGGAGTTTGGATCCGAACAGGCAGATGCCGAGTGGGTCTGGGTGATTGATCCGATCGACGGCACCGGGGCGTTCATTTCCGGGCTTCCAACCTTTGGAACCTTGATTGGGCTGGTACGAGACGGGCTGCCGGTGATCGGTGTACTTGACCAACCGATATTGACAGAACGATGGACAGGCCTAAGTTTTCCCGACGTTCCCCTGCGAGCTACACACAATTCACAGGTTGTCCACACGTCAACAACAGGTGATCTGGGAGAGTCGATCGGCTTCGCCAGCGACCCGACCATGTTCGAGGCAGAGGAATGGGAGGCCTGGAACAGGCTCACGTCTTCGCTGTATCGAGCAAGATACGGAATTGATTGTTACGCGTACGGACTGTTGGCTTCAGGCTTTGTGGACATTGTGTGTGAAGCGTCATTGAAGACCTGGGACTACATGGCGCTGGTCCCAATCGTGCGGGGCGCCGGTGGTCAGATGACTGACTGGGCCGGAGATGAACTCACACAGGGGTCAGGGGACCAAGTACTGGCGTCGGCGTCGCAGAGGCTTCATCGCGCAGCATTAGCACGATTGTGTGGATAACACAGCCCAAGGATCGGTTGATAGTCCGTGGAAAAGTGGATAAGTAGTGGCGCACACGGACAGAGAGCCAGTGGCGCGGTGGAAACGTTCCCGATCAGGAACAGCAAGTGTGTGCTAGCCTGCCGCGTCGGCGTGCGCTTTGACCTTGCGCAAGACGGGCAAGCCGGTGCGCGGGTTCTCGACAATTTCGTACCCGTCCGGCACGGCGTCGATCGCTCCGGGCTTCTCCGACTTGGCGAAGAAATAGATGCGCTGGGAGTGGTGGTTCCTCAGCTCAATGTCGCGCGCGTGGAGGAAGTAGGTCTCGTGGCGGCGGTTGGTGGTGGAATAAGCCATGTTTGGCAGCCTCCGGTCAATTGATCAGGCGCCTATGCCGTTACATCGTATATTCAAGCGAACTTTTGCCGCGTTGTCAATCAAACGCAGGAAATTCGTTACGTCGAGTGTTCCCAGTCTGTTGACAAGTAGCGGGCTGCTGACGGTCCTGGCTGCAGTGGTGGCAGTGGCGGCAACCAGTTGTGGATCGAACGCAGAATCGAGCGGCGCACAGCTAGAGGTTCCTGGCGATCCCTGGGCCGTTTCACAGGTCGATCCGGAGGCTCGTTGGCTTCCAGTTCTGGCGACACAAGATCTGGCCGTGGGCGTCAAACGGGTCGCATTCACATTGGATGGACTCAAGCCAGGGGATGATCCTCCAACGGTGCTAGTTTCCCTGTTCGCTCTCGACGAAGATCGGCAAGGACCTCGCGCGGTGCAGTATGCGCGATTTCTGTCGTATCCGGCTGATGTCGGTATCGAGGCGCATGGACATGTGAATGCGTCGGTCTCGGATCGTTCGTTGCCGATCGGCGTCGGGGTGTATGTCGTGCCGGTGCAACTCACGTCCGATGGCCTGTGGGGGATGTTGCTGGAGATTTCGGCTGACGACTGGGATGAGTCTGTACGCCTCAAGTTTTCGGTGCGAGAGCGACCGGCTGCGCCCCGAGTTGGAGAACCGGCTCCGTCGGTGGACTCGCGGACTCGCGATGATGTTTCGTCACTGAGCGAGCTGACATCCGATCGCGACCCTGAACCCGGTCTCTATGCCATCTCTATCTCAGAGGCGCTGGAACTCGGACAACCATTGTTGTTGACTTTCGCCACGCCTGCGTTCTGTCATTCGCGCACTTGTGCACCAGTTCTCGACGCGGTGAAGGCAGTCTGGCGCGAGTTTTCGCCTTCGATCAGTGGGATTCATGTTGAAGTGTTTGAGAATCCCGAGAATCCGACGAGACTGGTTGAGTCGGCGGCGTTCGTGGCCTGGCGTCTACCATCGGAGCCGTGGGTGTTTGTGATCGATGCCAGCGGGATCATTCGCTACGCGTTTGAGGGCGCCGTGACCGAGGCGGAGTTGCGCTCAGCGGTGGAATGGGTCGCGCAGGAGGCTGAGTAAGGATTAGCCCCCGTTGTTGAGAATGGTCTCGACCTGCTCAACCAGGCTGGTCACTTTGCCGAGAGCGAATTCGATGTCTTCTGGACGCATGAAGCCTTCGTAGAAGTTGGCGTGCAAGTCATTGGCAATGTAGAACAGCGAGCGCAACTCGTCGTCGCCTGCCTCTTCAGCCAGTTGCTGGGCGACATTGAACAGTGCGCGGTGCTGGCCGTGTCGCCAGCCGCGCTCAGCTGCTGTGGCCTTCATCATCTGCGCCGCAGCGCCCCAACCTTTCTCTGACGCCTGCTCCAGGTCGTCCTTTGCCAGTTCTTCGCCTGCCTGTGCAAGGAACTTGCGTCCGCGGGCGGCGTACTGTGAGGCGCGAGCGTTCACGGAGACCTCCTGGATGACATCGTATCAAGCACTACTGGAGAACGGAGTCTACCCTGACGAGGGAGAGGGCGAGGATTGGTATGGCCCTGGCAGGCTCCGAGCGGGCGCAGATTCGTCAGCAGTTTGAGGCGATCGAAGGTCCGCTGAAACTGGAGTACTTCCACCAGAGCCCGCGACGGGTGGTGGTGCCGGGTCGGCCCGACCGTCCGAGCTGTGCGCTGGCCAGGGAACTGTATGAGGAGATTGCCGACCTTTCCGATCACATCTCGCTCACCATGTATGAACACGAGGATTCGCCGGAGCAAGTCGAGCGGCGCGATGTTGTCGATGTGCCCTGCGTCCTGATTCGCGGCGAGTTGAACCGACCGCTGCGCTTCTACGGTGCGCCCAATGGA
This sequence comes from Dehalococcoidia bacterium, assembly GCA_964291515.2. Lineage (GTDB taxonomy): Bacteria > Chloroflexota > Dehalococcoidia > Bin125 > Bin125 > Bin125. Next base: position 584,371 of record OZ219805.1, on the reverse strand, counting down.
CATTTGCTGGTTGCGATGATCCGGGCGATGGTGCTGGCTGCGACGCGTCAGGCGAAGCCATCGGTGCAGATGAAACGCCTGTTGAGCAAGTTGCGACGTCCGACTCGGCTGCGGCTGCTGGGATCGGCGATGGATCCGAATGCCGGACAGGCGGCCCTGGCGGCGTGCGCGGCGACATTGCTGTCGCCCAAGCTGCAGACCGATGTCTTCGCCATTGAAGAGTTCGAGCACATCGCGGCGCGATCGGGCGTCAGCGCGATTCCGGCGCTGTTCATTGACGACCGGTTGGCGGCAACCGGCATGGTCGAGCCGCTGGAGCTGGTCGAGTACATCGGCCTGTGTCAGTCGAATCCTGAGAAAGCTCAGTTGAATCCGTTGGCGTCACAACCGGGAACGGCGACGGCCTGGCGTCCTCCGCAGCCGCCAGCCGAACGTCGCGGCCCGGCGCCGGCCGATCCCATCGCGGCGGCTGCAGGTCGTGCGCGGGAGGCAACGGCGACACCGGAGGGGATGCATCGCACCGAGGGCGGCCTGATCGTGCCGAATCGGTAGTACGCTCCAATTGGTAACCAGAACATCCCATAGCGTTGCATGACCGAAGCGGAGTTGTGTTGTGGCCGATGTTGATGAACTGCGCGAGACGCTTGAGGCGTTGGCGGAGCGGTTGAGCGACGTTCTGGAGCGTCTTTGACCTGACGGCGGTGGAGGCGGAAGTGTCGCGGCTGGAATCTGCGTCTATGGCGACGGGATTCTGGGACGACGCCGATCGTGCCCGCAAAGTGATGAAGCAGATGGCGTCGCGGCAACGAACCGTTGAAGTCTGGCGCGGCCTGGAATCGCGTGTCAGCGACGCGGTGGAGTTGCTCGAACTCGCCGACGATGAAGAAATGGCCCAGGATCTGGCTGCGGAGGCGCGGTCGATCGGAGACGAAATCGAGCGGCGCTCGTTTGAGCTGGCATTTTCCGGTCCGTATGACGACCGCTCGGCGATCATCGCCATCTACGCAGGCGCGGGCGGCATTGACTCACAGGACTGGACCGAGATGCTGCTGCGCATGTATCAGCGCTGGGCTGAGCGGGCCGGATTTGATGTTGACCTGGTCGACCTGGCCGAGGGCGAAGAAGCCGGGCTGAAGTCGGCGACGCTGGAAGTTCGCGGCGATGCGGACGGCGGCGGCGCTTATGGCTGGCTGCGGGCCGAGCACGGCGTGCACCGGCTGGTCAGGATTTCTCCGTTCGACCAGAACCATGCTCGGCACACATCTTTCGCTCGCGTGGAGATCATGCCCGAAACCGAGGGTGCTGCCGAGGTGGAGATCGCCGACGACGACATCAAGCTTGATGTCTATCGCGCCTCAGGTAACGGCGGGCAGAACGTGCAGAAGAACTCGACGGCGGTGCGCATTACTCATCTGCCGACCGGATTCGTGGTGAGCTGTCAGAACGAGCGCTCGTTGCGGCGTAATCGAGACTCAGCGATGCGGGTGCTCGAGGCGCGGCTGTTGATGCTTGAGGAGCAGAAGCGGGAGGAGGAGCGCCTCGCAATTCGCGGCGATCACATCGAGGCCGGCTGGGGCAATCAGATTCGCTCTTATGTCCTGCAGCCGTACCGGATGGTCAAGGATTTGCGGACGCAGTACGAAACATCGGACGCTGACCGCGTCCTGGACGGCGATATCAGCGAGTTCCTGCGGGCATCGCTGCAGCATCAGATCGGTCAAGACGCGCGGCGCGAGGGAGCGGTCGCATGAGACGATCCGGACTCCTGCTTGCGGCAGGGCTGCTCCTGGTGCTGGCCTGGATTCCATTGTCGTTGACGGCGTCGATCAACGCGCAGTCGGCAGAAGATGGCCCGACGGTTCAGGGCACACGCTTTGAGAATCAGTGGCCGGATTCGGTCGTTGTGTCGGCGCTAGTCGATGACGCCTCGGAAGTGGAATCGGCCACGTTCCTGTACGCGATCTTGCCTGAGGGCGCGCTGACTCGTGAAGCGGCGGAGATTGCCCCAGGCGATGTGACGCGGGTCACGGCTGAGTTCCCAACGCGCGACTCGCAGCTCTGGATTCCGGCGGGCGCTGACTTTGAATGGCGCTGGGAGTTCGTCTTTGCTTCCGGAGAGAAGTACGAAACCGAACCGCAGATCTGGCGCTACGAAGATCCTCGGTTCGAGTGGCAATCGCTCAAGGAAGGTGACCTGGAGATCGCCTGGTACGACGACCGAGGCGTCGCGCAATCGATGCTTGAAGATGGCTTGGCGGCGCTGGAAGAGATCTCGCCGTTCCTGGGGCTGGATGAGCTGATTCCGATCAAGGTGTACGTCTGGGCGAATACGGAGGATGCTCGCGCGGTTGAACGGATTCAGTCGGAACGGTTCGAGGAGTCGGTGATCACAGAAGGCACGAGAGTGCTGGCTGATCTTGTACACATTTATCAACCCTCGCGATGGGTCGTCCGTCATGAACTCACGCACGTTCTGACCAAGCTCGCCGGCGAGGGTCCCTACGGCGATCTCCCCGCCTGGCTCGATGAGGGTATGGCTACCATTGCCGAGGGCGACTGGCTGGAGCGGCGCGGCGGTGCGTTGCAGTTTGCGATCAACAACGACCAGGTGTTGTCGCTGAGGAGCATGGAGTCGCCATCGAATCGCCCGGGGTTTGTCGACATCTTCTACGGACAGTCGGCCGCCATCGTGCTGTACCTGATCCAGGAGTACGGCACTGACCGAATGAATGAGCTATTCGACACCTTCAAGGAAGGTTCGTCGGTCGACGACGCACTGATGAAGGTCTACGGAGTGAACCGCGACGAGCTGGACAACGAGTGGCGCGCCTCCGTCGGACTTGGCCCGAGAGAGTCCGAAGAGGATCGTTCGACGACGATCGAGGACGAAGTGATCGGTGGTCCTGAGGTCGCAGATGGTGACCAGTCGGAGCAGTCGCCATCGGAAGACGCGACGCAGGAGGCCGAGTCGGATCAGGATCAGGAAGAGTCTCAGAATCAGGGAACCTCGCAGGCTGCGGAGACGATGGACGAGGACACCGATGAGGCAGAGGAACAGGTGTCGGCCCGTTCCGAGGATGAGATCGCTGAGCGAACAGCAGAAATCCAGCGTCGACAGGATGAGCGCCGTGCCGGGCCAGCCTTCGAGGTCTCGGGCCCGTTCCCGTGGGAGTATCCGCTAATCGGAGTCGCGGGGGCGTTGATCCTAGTGAGTGCGCTGTTGCTGGTCAGAGTGTTGGCTCCGCGTCGGGACTGAGTGCGTTCGAGGCAGTTTCTGAGGCGAGCATTAGTCGTTAGTTTGCCACCCGCCGAGACCATAGCAACAACGAACTGACCAACTTTCGTCATTCCCGCGCTCCGACGCGGGAATCTCGCCCCGCGGGCTGCAAACACTGGAGTCATCAGACAGTCTCGAGCTGACAACGCTCAGACAATTTCAACCGATGTAGAAAAATGCAACAAGATACCCGCGGCGGAGCGCGGGTATGACGGTGGAGCGGAAGGCGGGCTTACTCTTCAGTTTGTTCTAGCGCTGTTGGGATATTCGGGCTGCCCTGGTGACGTTGTTGAGCAGCATTGCGACGGTCATGGGACCGACCCCCCCTGGGACAGGGGTGATAGCTCCGGCGACGGCTGAGACGGCTTCGAAATCGACGTCTCCGACGAGTCGGTAGCCCCGTTTGCGGGTGGCGTCGTCGACTCGGTTGACGCCGACATCGATGACGGTCGCTCCGGCTCGGACCATGTCGGCTGTGATGGTGTTTGGCCGTCCGGTCGCTGCGACGAGGATGTCGGCTGACTTCGTGAGGGTCGGCAGGTCGGTCGTGTTGGTGTGGCAAACCGTGACGGTGGCGTTGGCGCCCTGGCGCTTCTGCGCGAGCATCGCTGCCAGCGGCATACCGACCAGCCGGCTGCGTCCGACGATGACGACGTGCTTGCCGTTTGGGTCGGCGCCGCTGCGCACCAGGAGCTGTTGCACGCCGTGGGGTGTCGCCGGCAGGTAGCGTTCGCGTCCCTGGAGGATGCGGCCCTGATTCGTCGGATGCAGTCCGTCGACATCCTTGAGCGGATCGATGCGGTCGAGCAAGGCGTCGGAGTCGACGCCTTCCGGCACGGGTAGCTGCAAAATGATGCCGTGGACATCGAGATCGGCATTGAGCAGGTCGATCCGGTCTCGGATCCGTCGCTGCGTTTGGGAGGGATCCGGGTCGGCCTCAATCCGGTGAATCACGACCTTGACACCGGTCTGTTCACCGGCGCTGACCTTGCTTCGCACATACGAGGCAGAGGCGGGATTGTCGCCGACGAGAATGACCGCCAAATGCGGGAGTAGCCCGCGACCGATCATGTCCTCAACCTGCCGCGTCAAGGCCTCGCGGATGCCGGCGGCGATCGCTGCGCCATCGATGATCGTGGCTGTCATGTCGTCAGGGTATGGCAGGGCTGTTCAGGCAAGTGTGACGTGGTATCGCGAGGGAATCGGCAAGTGCGCTGACAGGCGTTGATAGGCTGCGATCCTATGTTCGGCGATCTGACCTGCGGCGTTGACTTGCTGCTGATTGAGCGCTTCGAAAGCGTGCTCAATCGGCATCCCGACCGCTTTCCACGCCGCATTCTGACTGATCGAGAGCGCGACTACTGCGGTGACCGGCTGGCGGAGATGGCTGTGCGTTTCTCGGGCAAAGAGGCGGTGATGAAGTGCCTCGGCACCGGTGTGCGCGGCGTCAAGTGGAAGGAAATCGAGATCCTGGCCAATGCTCGCGGCAAGCCGGTCGTGATCCTGCATGGCGGAGCGAGAGAGCGGGCGTATGAGATTGGTCTAGAGCGGATCGAGATTAGCCTGACACATGAAAAGAACATGGTCTGCGCGTTCGCGGTCGGACAACCGCGGCCGCGGGTCTGACGACAACCAACACAGCTAACGACTCAGAGAGATAAGCCATGAAACTGCTGACATCGGCGGAGATGCGGGAGCTTGAACAACGAGCGGAAGCAGCCGGCGTGTCGACCGACACGCTGATGGAGAACGCTGGTCTGGCGGTGGCGCAGGAAATCTGGATGCAGTTGGGGTCGCTTGAGGATCGTCGTATTGCTGTGCTGGTCGGACCGGGAAACAACGGCGGAGATGGACTCGTGGCAGCGCGTCACCTGCACGAGTGGGGCGCGCAGGTGCGGGTCTACGCCTTGCGCGAGCGGGAAGATCCCCAGTGGACGCAGACACTGGAACTGGGAGTGCCGTGCGGCACGGTGGCTGAGGACGAGAATTTCGAAGCGCTGGAAGGCCTGCTGGCCGGCGCCGAAGCGATCGTGGATGCGCTGCTCGGCACTGGATCATCGCGGCCGATTTCCGGCGACCTGGCAGGAATCATGGAGCGGCTGGCGGCGGTCCGATCGAAGACGGTCAAACCAAAGCTCGTCGCGGTTGACTTGCCGAGCGGGCTCGACGCCGACAGCGGCCGTCTCGATCCGCTCGCTGTTGGCGCGGACGAAACGGTCACCTTCCACGCGCCCAAGGTTGGTCTGTACATGCAGCCCGGAGCGTCGGCGGCGGGATCGGTACAGCAGGTCGAGATTGGGATTCCACTTGGTCTGGACGTAGATCTGCAGACCGAGGTGCTGGAGCGCCGTGCGGCGAAGGCACTGCTGCCTGAGCGGGCGTCCGACGCTCACAAGGGGACGTTTGGACGGGTGCTGGTGATCGCGGGGTCAGCTCGTTATCCGGGCGCGGCGGTGTTGGCGGCGAAGGCGGCGTATCGAGCCGGCGCGGGGCTGGTCACGATTGCCACACCGCAATCGATCGCGACGCACCTAATCAGCGCTGTTCCTGAGGCGACGCTGTTGCCTCTACCCGAACATGACGCTGGAGTCATCTCGGGACACGATGCGTGGGAGGTGGTGCGGGACGAGTTGCCGAGCGTTGACTCGGTCGTGCTCGGCTGCGGGTTTGGACAGCACGATCACAGCGGCGTGTTTGTTCGGCGATTCCTCATCTCGGAGGAGGTGGCGTCGGTCAAGGGCATCGTGCTCGACGCTGACGGACTCAATCTGGTTGCGGGAGAACTATCGGCTTTGAAGGATGCGGTCGCGCCGCTGATCGTGACTCCGCATCCGGGCGAAATGGGCACGCTGACAGGACTGTCAACGGACGAGGTGCAAGGCCAGCGACTGACGCTGGCTCGCGAGCGGGCGGCGGAATGGAACTGCCACGTCGTGCTCAAGGGCGCGAACACGGTCGTGGCGACGCCGGACAACCGTGCGCGAGTTTCGGAGGTTGCGCAGCCGGCCCTGGCGACTGCAGGAACGGGCGATGTGCTCAGCGGCGCGATCGGCGCGCTGCTGGCGCAGGGCTTGCCGCCATTCGACGCATCGACGCTTGGCGTCTACCTGCACGGCGACGCGGGCAATCGTGCGGCGCGGACCCGCGGCACGATCGGTGTGACGGCTGGAGATGTCGCTGATCAGTTAGCGATGGCGTCGAGGTCGTTGGCCGGTGAGGAGCCGGTCGAATCGCCGTCGCTGGGTGGGTTCGGTATGGGCGCAGGAGGCGGAGACATGGGCGGCCTCGGTCAGATGGGTGGAGCCGGAGGTATGGGCGGTGGGTTGGAGGGTCTGCTGGGCGGATCGCAGTGACGAGCTGTCAGGTCGATCTGTAGCCTTGATCCAGGAGGCTGTGACATGGTCCAAGCACCGTCCAGACCGGAGGGCTCAGTCGAGTCCGTCGGTGAATACGGCCTGTTGCCTATCCCGCTCGAGCTCAAGCTGCCAGACTGCTGGGATCTCACGGATGAGGCATTGATCGAGCTTGCCCGCATCAACGAGTGCTGGCGGTTTGAACTGACGGCGGAACGGGAATTGGTGGTCATATCGCCAGAGGGACGCGGCAGCAGCCGGCGTGGTGCAGAGATACTGATTGATATCGGCAACTGGAACAGGCAGTCGGGGGACGGCTTCGTGCTTGGCCCGCAGGCCGGCGTTCGATTACCAGATACGTCAATGCGGGAGCCAGATGTTGCCTGGATGAGTGCAGAACGGTGGGACCTTCAGGACGAGGACAAGGATGAATCGCTCGCGCAGAGTTGCCCTGAGTTAGTCGTCGAGATCGTATCGGTCACGGATGTCCAGGAAAAGCAGCGGCAGAAGATGGAGCAATGGATCAAGAATGGCGCCTTGCTTGGCTGGCTGATAGACCCGATCGAGGACGTGGTTGTGATCTACCGACCAGAGACCGAACCTGAACAACTTGACAAGCCAAACCGCCTGAGCGGTGAGAATGTTTGTGAGGGTCTGGAAGTCAGCCTCGAACGAATCTGGACTTAACCACAGCGAAGGAGATTGCGAATGTCGCGAGTCAGTTTCGACTGCACGATGCAGGAAGGTCAGATCGGCGAGGACACGCGGGCGACGCTTGCCGCGGGTCTGCAGCAGATCACCCAGGACGTGTTGGGAGAGTCGCCCGACGACGTGCCGGTGACCTTCTCCGATATCCCCTCGGGCTTTGGATTCCGCGGCGGTGAGCCGTCGACAACCTCGCTGGTGCGCGGCAGCATTGTCGGCGGCGTGACTCAGGACGTGCGCGAGGACTTGATGCGCCGCATCTGCGACATGTGGATGGAGATCAGCGGCTGCACGGTCGATGATCTGGTTGTCTCAGCTCGCGACGCGTAGCTCCTGCACTAATCTCCGTGCACTAGCATGTGCTCATAGTTCAAGTCCCGAGAGAGGTCGTCCGAGATGCCGTATTACCGTTGTGTAGTTCCCGAAGGTTCCGTGGCCTACGAGCAGCGTGCTGCCGTCGCCAAGGCATTCACCGATATTCACTGTGGCAACACCGGCGCCCCGCGCAGCTTCGTGCACGTCGTCTTCGACGAGGCTGACGACCGCTGGGAAACGCCCTACTTCCTCGACGGCGGCAACCGTGCGGGTCGCTCGGAAGAGGTCAAGGCTGAGTTGCTGGACGACCTGATGGGCGCATTCCGAGAGATCACCGGCGTGTCGTCGGAGGACTTCAGCGGTCGCATCACCGAGGGTCCGGCGAAGTGGACGATGGAGGGTGGGATGGTCCTGCCCGAGCCGGGCGAAGAGACCGAAGAGTGGTACTCCCACGGTCAGGCCGCCGCCGGCGGTTAGGGCCGCGAACGAGGCGTTTCCATGGTTTCCACTCCTGAGCGGCCGGTCGCAGCGCCACCGGCCGAGGACGCTGGTGCCCGCTCTCTGCTGCCCGGAGAACCGGGCTACCTCTCAGCGCCAATCTGCATTCGCCTGCCGGCTGCCTGGCAGCTGACCGACCTCGCGTTCGTCGAGCTATCCCAGAACAACGAGCCGTGGATCTTCGAAACGACCGAAGCGGGGGATCTGTTGATCATGGTCGGTGAAGGGATGGAGACCAGCGCGATTGGGGCGGAGCTGATTACCGATCTCGGCATGTGGAATCGAAGCTCGGGCGGTGGCCGCGTGATGGGACCGTCAGGAGCGGCACGAGCAACCAAGCAACTGATTATGATTCCCGATGCCTCCTGGGTCAGCCATGAACGGGTCAAGGAAGGGGAAGAAGACTCCGAAGGCATCCTGCTGGGAATCTGCCCGGAGTTTGTCATCGAGGTTCGATCCAAGAGTGACTCCTCGCGCTCCCAGCAAGAGAAGATGGAGCGCTGGATTCGGTACGGGACTCTTCTCGGCTGGCTGGTTGATCCACAGGAAGAAACTGTCTGGATCTACCGGCCCGATTCGAATCCAGAGCAAGTATTGAAGCCTAGTGAACTCGACGGGGAAGATGTGTGTGTGGGGTTGACCGTGGACTTTGCGCGAATCTGGGAGCTTGGCGAGTAGCTTCCCTACTCCTTGCTGTTTGGCTACAGCTGTTTGGTCACGGAAGGCGTTCCCTGCAGCAGTGGTTCTGAGCACGTTTACTCCGGCAACGGGGTAGGCTGAGCATCAACTGAGCTTTGGGGGGTTCTTATGGATGAGCGCATCGTGGTGACGGGGATGGGGGCGGTGACGGCGGTCGGCGGCACGGCGGCGGAGACTTGGGAATCCCTGATCGCTGGACAGTCGGGCGTGAAGACGATTTCGATCTTTGATCCGAGCCGCCTCTCGGTGCGGATTGCGGCTGAGGTGTCGGACTGGAAACCCGACGACTACATGGCGCGCAAGGACGCTCGGCGGATGGATCGGTACTCGCAATTTGCGATCGTGGCCTCTCAGGAAGCGGCTGCCAACGCTGGATACGACAGCGGCTTCGACGGATCGGACCGTGTCGGCGTGATGATTGGCACTGGCATTGGCGGGATCGCGACGACCCAGGAACAATTCCGCATTCTCGACTCGCGTGGTCCCGACCGAGTGTCGCCGTTCGCGGTGCCGATGATGCTGCCCAATATGGGATCGGGCCAGGTCTCGATTGCATTGCAGGCTCGCGGACCAAACCTGGCCCCGATGTCCGCCTGCTCCTCGGCGGCCGACGCGCTGGGACTTGCGGCCGAGACGATTCGTCGCAACGAGGCGGACGTCATGGTTGTCGGTGGCGCGGAAGCGCCGCTCTGTGAGATGGCCGTGGCCGGCTTCGCCTCGGCCAGGGCGCTGTCGGGTCGCAATGACGACCCCGAGTCGGCGTCGCGACCGTTCGACGCTGAGCGTGACGGTTTCGTGATGGGTGAAGGTGCAGCGGTGATGGTCCTGGAGCGAGCCGAGCACGCGGTAGGCCGAGGTGCGGACATTCTCGCCGAGTTGTGCGGCTACGCCTCGGTTGGCGACGCGTATCACATCACCCAGCCAGCCGAAGGAGGCGACGGTGGCGTCCGTGCGATGTCGCTGGCGCTGGAGCGTTCGGACATCCCGGCTTCAGAGGTCGACTACGTGAATGCTCACGGCACTTCGACGCCGCTCAACGACAAGTTTGAGACGATGGCGATCAAGAGCGTCTTTGGTGAGGCCGCGTACGGACTCTCGGTGTCGTCGACCAAGTCGATGACTGGACACCTGCTCGGGGCGGCCGGCGCCGTCGAAGCGCTGGCGACGGTCGAGGCGATTCGCAGCGGCGTGATTCCACCAACGATTAATCTGCGAAATCCCGATCCTGACTGCGATCTTGACTACACGCCGAACGTCTGTCGCGAGCGCGACGTGCGAGTGGCGATCTCCAACTCGATGGGCTTCGGCGGTCACAACGCCTGTCTGGTCTTCAGAAGCTGGGAAGGCTAAACGGACCGGGACGGCACTCGGGTAGCGCGACGTGGTGCGGGAACGATCGGACGGCTGGCTGGGTCGGACCTGGCGGATTGCCGAGGCGCATGACGCACCGCCGATCGAAGGGCTTGACGCGCCGTCGTTCGTCGGTCGGTTGCTGAGACAACGAGACGTTGACACCGTTCCTGCAGCGCAGGAATTCCTTAATCCTGAGTGGTATCAGCCTGCCGATCCGTCAGTGCTTGGTGACTGGATGGCGGCGATTGAGCGGATCGCGCAGGCGGCTCAACGCGGAGAGGCAGTCGCGATCTATGGCGATTATGACGTTGATGGGATCACTGGCACGGCGATCCTGACGGAGGCATTGCGCGGTGCCGGGATCGACGCACGACCTTTTATCCCACACCGAGAACGCGAGGGATATGGGTTACAGGATGCGGCCATCGCGCGGCTTGCTGGTGACGGCGCTCGCGTACTGATCACGGCTGATTGCGGGATCACGGCGCTCAACGAAATTGCGGCGGCGCAGGAGCAGCATGGGCTGGACGTGATCGTGCTCGACCACCATGAGCCGGCCGAGTCGCTGCCTCAGGGCGCGTCGATTGTCACGCCGAAGCTCGCTCCGAACGGTCATCCGCTATCGGAGCTGTCGACCGGCGGATTGGCGTATCGGTTCGCGCACGGCCTGTCAGCTCATCTGGGCCTCGACCAGGAGCCATCCGATTGGCTCGATCTGGCGGCCATGTCGACGGTCGCCGATGTCGTGCCCTTACGAGGTGAGAATCGCTGGATTGTCCACCAGGGACTGCGAGCACTCGACGGCACGGAACGGCCCGGCTTGCGCGCGCTGCTCAAATCTCAACGCCGTTACGGACCGGTCGATACCGAGACCATCGGCTTTCAGCTCGCGCCGAAGATCAATGCGGCAGGTCGGCTTGATGACGCGTCGCTGGCCCTGAGCATGCTGACTGAGCGCAATAGCGAGCGAGCCCGCGATCTGGCCGCCCAGCTTGATCAACTCAATGACGAGCGTCGGCGGCTGACCACCGATGCCATGGACATGGCGCAACGCCAGATCACGGGTCAGCTTGACGCGTCTGGTCAGGCGCCGCTGGTGCTGTTCGTCGGTGGCGAGGAGATTCACCACGGGATCGTGGGGATTGTTGCAGGCCGCCTTGCCGATCAGTGGTCGCGGCCGGCGTTTGTCTGGTCGGTCGTTGATGGTGAAGCGCGCGCGTCGGGACGCAGCGCGGCCGGGTTTGACCTGGTCCGCATCCTGGACTCGTCGAGGGAGTTGTTGATTCGAGGCGGAGGTCACGCGATGGCAGCAGGCTTCTCGGCCGAGCCTCGGCAGTTGGGTGCCCTGATGTCGCAGTTCAACGAGGCAGCACAGAATCAGTTGAACGCCGGCGAAGCCGGCGCATGGGCTGCGCTCGAAGGTCGGATGGAGATCGATGCGCAGGTGCCGCTAGAGGCTGTGAACCGGCAAACGGTGAATTGGATCGAGCGTCTCGCACCGTTCGGCGAAGGCAACCCTGCACCGACATTCCTGAGCACCGACGTCGGTGTGCGAGAGGCCAAGACGGTCGGCGCCGATGGCGCCCATCTGAGGCTGGACCTCGACGGTTGGTCGTCAATCGGATGGCGGCTGGGCAGCGCGGCAGCGGAGGTCGGCTCGCAAGTGGACATCGTCTGGCGTCTGAGGCGGGGTCTGAGGGGTCGGCCGGAGTTGGAGATTATCGATCTGGCGGTGTAAGCAATGCCCTGGGGCGGCAGGCCTGCGCCGCCTTCGGCGCGTCTCCCAGGAAGGGAGGTCTGAACACCCAGCGTTCGCCGACCTGTACATCCGTTAACCTGATTACTATCTGGCGGCTTGGATCTGAGGAGTTTGCTATGGCTGTTCGCAATGTTGGTGTGGTTGGGCATCAGGGCGCTGGCAAGACGACGCTGGTGGAGTCTCTGGCCTTTGCGATTGGGATGACGACGCGGCTGGGGCGAGTGGAGGAAGGCAACACGATCTCGGATCACGACGCCGAGGAACAACAGCGTGGGATGTCAATCTCGACCTCCTTGGTTTCGATGGAGCACAACGGCGTCAGGATCAATCTGCTCGATACTCCCGGGTACGCGGATTTTGTCGGTGAAGTTGTCGCCTCGGTGGCAGTGATTGACGCGGTGATTGTGGTTGTTGACGCGTCCTCGGGCGTGCAGGTGGGGACCGAGACTGTCTGGCGGATGGCCGGCAAGCGCGGTATTCCGCGTGCAGTCGTGATTTCACGTCTTGACCGTGATAACTCGTCGTTCGAGGAAGCGCTCGACTCCGTCCAATCGATTCTTGGCTCCGAGTGTCAACCGCTCTATCTGCCGAACGGATCCGAGTCGAGTTTCAGCGAGCTGATCGATGTGCTGGGCGACGAGGATGCCGATGGGCGTGAAGGGCTGGTCGAGCAGATCGTCGAGGCCGACGAAGATCTGATGATGCTGTACCTGGAGGACGAAGCGATTGATGCAGATGACCTGCGCGCGGCGCTGAAGACCGCTGTGCTCTCAGGATCGCTTGCTCCCGTCTTGCCGATGTCGGCAGTGTCGGGTGTTGGATCGGCGGAATTGTTGCGTCTGATTGAAGAAGTGTTGCCCGAGCCGTCGGAGGCGCCGCCAGTCGCCGAGGGCGTCGATGTCAATGGCGCGACCAGCGCGTTCGTATTCAAGACCACCGCCGACGAGTTTGTCGGCCGGCTGTCCTATCTGCGTGTCGTGTCGGGCAGGATCAACAGCGATGCCCATCTTGACAACGCACAAACCGGAGAAGACGAGCGTCTGGCCAATATCTCTCGAGCAGCGGGCAAAACGCTGACAGCTGTGAGCGAACTGGTCGCGGGTGACATCGGCGTTGTGACGAAGCTGCAACACACCAGCACGTTCAGCACGCTGCGCGAAAAGGGATCCGATCTGTTGATCCCTGGTCCGGCGATGCCCGCGCCGATCTTCGCAGCGGCCGTGGAACCAAAGACCAAAGCCGATGTCGACAAGCTGGGTCCGTCGCTGGCGCGTCTGGTCGAGGGCGACCCCACACTGCAGATCGAGCGCGACCGCGACTCAGGCGAAACCATCCTGAGCGGCCTGAGTGAGTCGCATGTGCAACTCTCGGCGGGCCGATTGCTGAGCAAGTTCCATGTGGACGTTGAGATCAAAGATCGTAAGGTGCCGTATCGAGAGACGGTCACCGGTGTTGGCCAGGCCGAATACCTGCACAAGAAACAGACAGGCGGTAGCGGTCAGTATGCGCGTGTGGCGCTCAGAGTTGAGCCGCAGCCGCGAGGCGCGGGCTTCGAGTTCTCCGATGAAATCGTCGGCGGCGCGGTGCCCCGCAACTACATCCCGGCCGTCGAGAAGGGTGTCGTTGAGTCGCTGCCGCGTGGCATCTTCCCATTGACCGACCTGCGTGTCGTGCTGTTCGACGGCAAACACCATGACGTGGACTCGTCGGAGATGGCATTCAAGCTCGCCGCAACACAGGCGTTGAAGGAAGGCGTGTCCTCGGCACGGCCGATCCTGTTGGAACCGATCCACTCGTTGCGGATCACGTCGCCGGAGACGTCCACGGGTGACATCATTAGCGACCTCAACTCACGACGGGCGCGGGTCCTGGGCATGGAACCTGCCGACGAACCGCCAGGATCGTCGGTGGTGATCGCCGAAGGTCCGATGGCGGAGTTCCTGCACTACGCAACCGACCTGCGGTCGATGACTGGTGGCCGGGGCACATTCTCATGGCAGTTTGAGCGTTACGACCCAGTGCCCGAGCACGTCGCGCAGAAGGTCCGCCAGGACGCCGCCGCGGCCGCTGCCGGCTAAAGATCGACAGCGGAAAGGTCAGACATCGCCATGGTCTCGACTCCGGCCAAGCCTGTCGTAGAGCCATCATCCCTGTTGGACGATGTCAGCAGTTCTCCAAACGAACTGCCGGTGATGCTGTGCTTTCCGCACGACACGCCGCTGACGGACGAATTGTTGGAGCAAATCAGCCGTCTGAACAAGCCCTGGCAATTCGAGCGCACTGCGGACGGAGACCTGGTGATCATGGCGCCATCGTCAATTGACTCTGACCAGATCTGCGTGGAGCTTGGAAGGCAACTGTCAAACTGGGTTCGCAGCGGCATTGGTGGCGTGGTGACCGGATCGAGCGGCGGATACGTACGCGGCGACGGCCACACCGCTGCTCCGGATGCCGCCTGGACTAGTCCGAGACGGCGGGCTTCGATGTCCGAAGACCAACGTCGCCAGACTTACCAACCAATCTGCCCCGACTTTGTCATCGAGGTCCGCTCAGGCTCCGACACTGTAGCCAGTCAGCAACGAAAAATGGATGCCTGGATCGCGGGCGGCACCGAGTTGGGCTGGCTGGTCGTTCCTGAGCAGGAGACGGTATACGTCTTTCGCCCCGAAGAACCCGTCGAGGTCGTCGAGCGACCCGACGAGCTCTCGGCTGAGCCGACCTGTCCAGGACTCACGATCTCCTTCGAGTATGTGTGGAATCTCGGTTCATCCGCCGAGCAGAGCGGGAGCCATTGACGTGGTCACGGTCTCCGAGACGGATCGAGCTGAACCTGCGGGCGTCGCGTCGCCGGTGTCCGCAGATCAGGGCAGTGTGTGGCCAATCGTGCTCAAGATGCCGTCAGCGACGCCGCTAACGGCTCAGTTGCTATTGCGGATTAGTGAGCAAAACGACGGGTTGCGATTCGAGCGCAGTGCAGATGGGGACCTGGAGATTATGACACCTGCCTCGAATGAGAGCGACGAAGCGTCAGCCGAGATTTCACGACAGATCGGCAACTGGATCCGCTCTGGCATTGGCGGGATGCTACAGGGGTCGAGTGGTGGTTTCGATCTTCCCCATGGACCGATCCGAAGTCCCGATGCTGGCTGGTTGAGCAAAGAACGTCTGGCATCGCTCACTCCTGAGCAGCGCTCCCGGTCATTCAAGCCGATCGCACCTGAGTTCCTCGTCGAGGTGCGCTCTCCTAGTCAGGAGCTACCGCACCAACAGCGCAAGATGGTGGAATGGCTACAAGGAGGCATGGTGCTGGGCTGGCTGTTCGATCCCGAGGCGGAGACGGTGCACATCTATCGCGAGGGGGACTCCGACGAACTCGTCGAGCTCGTCGAGCGTCCCGACGAGCTCTCGGCCGAGCCGACCTGCCCAGGACTCACGATCTCGTTCGAGTATGTGTGGAATCTCGGTTCATCCACCGAGTGAGTACAGCGGATGAACCGAGCGGTGAGCGGCACCCGCTCACTCGGTCTCCTCGGGGAGTGGGCGGATTTCGAAGACGATGCGCACGCTTTCTGTGACGGTCTCGCTACCACCGAAGACGGGAGTGGGGACGAAGCCACCGTCGTCGGCCATGGCTGCTTGCTCGGCCTCGACTTCGTAGGAGCGGAAGCTCCCGGTCGCGCTTGGCGGGGTGATCTCGACGATGCGCACGATCTCGTAGCCCATGTGGTCGACCATGAGGTCTGCGGTTTCTTGGGCGTCGTCGATTGCGTCGAGCAGGGCGAGTTTCTGAGTCTCGGCGCGACGTGAGGAGGTGAAACTCAGTCCGTCGAATCGCACGACGTCGCCACCTGCTTTGATGACCAGGTCGACCAGGCCGCCAGCGAATCCGGTACCGCGCAGTGCGATGCTGAGTCGGTTCTCGTAGCGGAAACCTTTGGAGACGCGACCTTCCTCGGTCCAGTCGAACTCCTCATGAATGTTGATGCTGGTGGTCTGTAGACCGTTTGGCGAGATGCAGGTTGGCGGCGCGGTGTGGTCGGCGTTGTCAGGCTCTCCCGGGGTGCAATTCTCCTCTACCGAGTCACGGATCGCGGTTACTGCAGTGTTTCCTACTGAGACCGCTTCGAGAATCGATGGGCGAAGCACGCTGATCGAGAAGCGTCCGACCACTCCGTCGTGGGAGACGCTGCGCGAGCCGGCACCGTCGACCACGAGCGTGGTAGTCGATGCGGGCTTGGCAGGCTCAAGAGCGATCGTTGCGGTCTGTTCGTCGCTTTGGGCGCTGACGCTGAGCAAGCCGATTGTGAGTAGGCTCGCCGCGAGCGCGAACAACACCAGTAGTCGCGTCGATTGCGAACCGAGTGAGCGGATGTGGACTCGTGCCATGATCTCTCCTGTTGGCTGATCGGTTGGGTCAGACTTCTACCAACGTTACGACTGAATCGCCTCAGATGTTCCCGTGAGATGCCGATCGAAGAAGTGCAGCATCGCTGTCCAGGCGGCTTCCGCGGACGGTTCGTGATAACCAGCTGTCATTGGCGCGAAACGGACCAGGAGCGATTGCACGCCGGAGTGTTGGCTCATGAAGGAGTGACCAGCGTCGGGGAAGACCGTCACCTCATGGTCGACGCCGAGCTGATCCAGGTGTCCACGCAATCGATCGGCCTGGCCCAGGAACGCACGATCCTGTTCGCCGTAGGCGCCGAACACGGGGCAGATGCCTTCCAACTCCTGTGGGTCTCGGGGAACAGCGCCGTAGAAGTCGGCAGCTGCGCCGATCGGCGAACGCGCCGCGTGCAGAATGGCAAATCCGCCGCCGAGACAGAAACCGACCACGGCGAGGCGCGATTCGTCGACGTCAGCACGATCTGCCAGCCACTGTCGCGAAGCCTCAATGTCGTCGAACGCGCGACCGCTGCCGCTGCTGAGCGCCCGCATGGTTCGGCGAATGCAGAGTGGTCGCAGCGGCGGACCGACCGAGTAGAGGTCGGGCGCCAGCGCGACGTAGCCGTTGTCGGCGAACCGTTGGGTGATGCGGCGAATGTCGTCGTTGAGGCCGAAGAGCTCGTGCAACACGATCATTCCCGGTGATTGAGCGTCAGTGCCGCTCGGTGATTTCGCATCAGTGCCGCTCGGTGATTGAGCGTCAGTGCCGCTCGGTAGTGCCAGTGCAGCTTTCATGTCGCCATCGCCTGTTGCGATCTTGACTTCCCGGATTGCCATCGGACATCTCCAAGTCTGGCGATAGCCTGCGTGTGATGAGGTTCGCGTGAGCCAACACTAGCGAAGCAACGAGAAGGAGTTGAGCTGTGACCGAATACAAGAGCCTGGGATATGAACTGTCCGACAATGTCGCGACCATCACGATTAACCGTCCCGAAGCGGCGAATTCGCTCTCCCTGGATATGTGCAAAGAGTTGATGGACGCATCGATTCGGGTGGACGACGATCCCGAGGTGCGCGCTGTGGTGTTCCGTGGCTCAGGGCGATTCTTCTGCACCGGCGCAGACCTGCGAGGGTTCCCGCCGGCAGGTCCTGAGATGGCGACCTACGTCAAGGAGATGACGACGTATCTGCACGCTGCCGTCTCGCGATTCACCCGGATGGACGCGCCGCTGATCACCGCAATCAACGGAACCTGTGCCGGCGCCGGGATGAGCCTGGCGCTGTTCAGCGACCTCGCCGTGGCTGGTGAGTCGGCGCGCTTCACGATGGCTTACTCACGCATCGGCCTGACGCCCGACGGATCCTCGACCTACTTCCTGCCGAGGCTGGTCGGCCTGCGTCGTTCGCTGGAACTTTGCTTGACGAACCGTATGCTCTCGGCCGCCGAGGCATTGGACTGGGGCATGATCAACCGCGTCGTCGCGGATGACGAGCTCCAGTCGTCGGCGCACGAGCTGGCAGCGCAACTGGCGGCCGGCCCGACCGAGTCGATCGGCGCGGCCAAGCGGCTGTATCACCAGTCATGGAACGAGGGCCTGGAGTCGCAGATGGAGTGGGAGACGCGCGCCATCTGCGACGCCTCAAGGCGTCCGGAGGCCAAAGAAGGCGTCAGCGCGTTCTTCGAGAAACGCGACCCGGTGTTCCGTTAGGCGAGCATTGCCATTGGTGCAATTGGTGAGTTGTGTGCCAAATGTCGATGCCTGAAGACCCGCTGTTTGCCCATGTTCAGGGCGAGGCCGAGCGCATGGAGCGTGCGGTCGACCGTCGGTATGAGCGTCGGGGCGGACTGGCTCGGCTACGTTTGCCGCCGACCGAGACCAGTCCCACTCACGAAACGGCATTCACCTGGCGCTACCGATTCACTTGGCAAGAAGCGGAGCGTTCGCGCCGCTATGTGATCTCGCTGCCGGTCGATCGCTGCATCGCGGCGCGCGAGGCGGTCGAGGAGCGGATCGCCTCGTGGTTGGCAGGTCGGGATGTGACCGTGCGCGTGGTCGGACCAACAGTGGCCTTCCGAGAGGTGAGCCAATCGTATGAGGTCACGTCATCGGTCCGATTATCGGAACGCCACTCGGCAGCGACCGATCACAGATGATCAGCGCTGACAGAATTTTGCTAGCTTGACTCCACCAACGCCTCTCCAGGGAGAGAGGCGACTGGCAACGATGCCGGAGTTCTAGAAAGGTCCGATCATGAAAGCCGTCGTGATGGAGGGTGTTCGCCAGCCGTTGGTCGTAAAGGATTTCCCCGAACCGGTGATCGGGCCGAACGATGCGCTCGTACGGGTCGAGGCCTGTGGTGTTTGTCGCTCGGACTGGCATCTCTGGCAGGGCGACCTGTCGTGGGTCGGCTTTGAACTGCCGATTCCTTGCGTATTGGGCCACGAATGGGCAGGCACGGTCGAGGCAGTTGGCTCGGGCGTCGAGCACATCCGTCCCGGTATGCGCGTGCTGACGCCGTTCCACAACGGCTGCGGCAACTGCAATATCTGCCGCAGTGGTCTGCCCAACATCTGCGACACGCAGGGCGGGTTCGCAGGCGGGTTCGCCCAGAAAGCCGCGATCTACAACGCCGACTTCAACGCCATTCCGCTGCCGGACAACGTCTCGTTCGAGGCGGGCGCAGCGATGGGCTGCCGCTTCATGACCTCCTACCACGGCGTCGCCGACCGCGGCGAAGTCTCAGGCGGCGACTGGGTGGTGGTCAACGGCTGTGGCGGCATCGGCCTCTCGGCCGTGCAGGTTGCTGCGGCACTCGGCGCGCAGGTGATCGCCGTTGACCTTGAAGAAGGCAAGCTCTCCCTAGCGCGATCGCAAGGTGCCGTCGAGACGATCAACGCGCTCGAGGCTGATGTACCGACGCGTGTGCGCGAGATAACCGACGGCGGCGCCGATGTCTCGGTCGACGCCCTGGGCATCCGCGCGACGATGCTGAACTCGGTCAACTCCCTGCGCAAGGGCGGCGTCCATGTCCAGATCGGCATCACATCCGCCGATGAGTCGGGTGAAGTTGGATTGCCGATCGACTTCATCACGATGTCGGAAATCGAGTTCCGCGGCTCGCTGGGTCTACCCAACCAGAACTACCCGGCAATGTTGAACATGGTCGCGTCGGGCAAACTGGTGCCGGAGACCATCGTCAGCGAGACGATCTCGATTGACCAGGTGCCCGAGGTCGTCGACTCGATGACCACGTTCCAGACAACTGGCTTCGTCACGATCACGGACTTTGCCTGATCTTCACGGACACCCGACTCTCTGATCCCCTCTCCCCGAGAGAGAGGGTTAGGGTGAGGGCCACGGCGCCACCGCAGAGCAGCCGACCCTCACCCCAGCCCTCTCCCAGAGGGAGAGGGAGCTTGAAGTAGCCATCTCCCTTAGTCGAAATCGGCGACGATGACCAACGATTGTCCCCATTGCGGATGGAGTGGCGAGCGCCGATTTTGCCCGGCCTGTGGCGCGGCGCTCTGGTCTCCCGACAGCGACGCGGGCGCAGCCGAATGTACCGTAGTCCTGTCATTCGACGTTGACGGCTCGTCGGGCATGATCAATCGCGATCCTCGCGTCGAGCACCGTCCATCGGCGCGCTCCTTTGGCGATTACGGCCCGACGGTTGCCGTTCCACACATCTTGACAGCGCTGGCGCGAGCCGACGTGCCTGCGTCGTTCTATGTCCCGGGATGGGTTGCAGAGCGCTATCCGTCGACGGTGGAGCGGATTGCCGCAGCGGGACATGAGATTGGGCATCACGGCTACCTGCACGAGCCGCCTGCGACGCTCTCGGCCGAGGAAGAAGCCGAAGTGCTCGACAAGGGCAGCGAAATCTTGCAGGGCATCACCGGCGAACCGGTGGCCGGCTATCGCTCGCCATCCTGGGAACTGAGCGATGTCTCGCTGCAGCTCATGGCCGAACGCGGCTTTCGTTATGACTCCTCGCTGATGGGTTCAGACGCGCCCTATTGGGTCTCCGCCGGTGACTCCGCGTTGGTCGAGTTGCCGATCCACTGGGCGCTCGACGACTACCCGTACTTCGTGTTTGCCCCCACAGATGGGCGCCGCCTGCAGGCGGCGCCCGAGCACGTGGAATCGACCTGGCGCGATGCCTTCGACGAGATTCGTCGCCGTGGCGGCGTCTTCACGCTGACGATGCATCCGTACATCATCGGTCGTCCTGGTCGCGTTGCCATGCTGGAGCGGTTGATCGGCTACATGCAGGCACAGCCGGGCGTGACGTTCTCACGCGCAGTCGACGTCTGCGACGACTTTGCCTCGGATTGGGCGTCGGCGCGGCCAAGCTAGGACTCGTTCATTTGGGTCACCGCCGCACGCAGTCAGACATCGGCTCAGCTCGACCGCCATGCGACGATACGCTGAATTCCACCAGGAGACAGCCGGACGTGTCAGACAGCTCAGACAGCTCTCACAGCGAACGATTCCAACAGGCGATCGAGGCCATCGACGCGGCCAACGCCGACGATCCTTTCACGCTCAACGTCGACGGCGAGGAACTGCCGAAGGAGCAAACCCACGCGGAGATGATGACTCGCTGGGTACAGTCGCTTGATGCGTCCGCTTCGGAGGCGCTGCTGCTCGCCGCACGGGCGCATCACATTCGGCGTTGGATGATCCCGCGCTCCAGCTTCCCGGCTGGCAGAACGGCGTATCTGCGCTGGCGTCGAGCGCTGCATTCGGTCCATGCCGAGCTGACGGCGGCCATCCTTGAGGGCTGCGGCTATCAGCGCGCCGAAGTCGAACGAGTCGCGGCGCTGGTCCAGAAGGCCGACCTGCTGCAGGCAGGGGACGCAGATGCGCAAACGCTTGAAGATGCGCTGTCGCTGGTGTTTTTCGACACGCAGTTGGAGCCGCTGTTGGACGACCTCGACGACCGTCAACTTCGCCGAGCGCTGGGCCGAACCTGGCGTAAGATGTCGCCGAATGGGCAGTCCGCCGCTCGGCGGCTGCCACTCTCGGATCGGGCAGTCGAAACGTTGAACCGATTGGTGGATGGATTCGCCGATGAGTGAGACGCCGCGGGACCGATACACGCATGGGCATCACGAGTCGGTGGTGCAGTCCCACGCGCGGCGTCGTGCGGAGGTTGAAGCCTGGTTTCTGCTACCTCGACTCCGTCCGGGCATGCGTCTGCTCGATGCCGGCTGCGGCCCCGGCACGATCACTGCGGGACTGGCCCGCGCGGTCTCACCGGGTGAGGTCGTCGGTCTCGACGCTGCGGACGCGGTACTCGACCATGCTCGAGCCCACATCGCTGAGGAATCGGTCAGCAACGTGGAGTTCGTTGCGGGCGATATCTACGCCCTCGACGTTGCAGACGCAGAGTTTGATGTCGCCTACGCGAACCAGCTACTGCAACACCTGACCGATCCCGTGCGAGCGATCAGCGAGATGCGGCGGGTGCTCAAGCCTGGTGGCATGCTCGCGGTCCGCGATGCGGATTATGCGACGATGTCGCCGCATCCAAAGTTCCCAGAGTTTCTCGACTGGAACCGGCTTTATCACGAAGTCGCGTACCGAAATCAGGCCGAGCCCGATGCTGGCCGCACGCTGCCCGCCTGGGTTCGCGCTGCAGGATTTTCACAGATTGAGATTCACCCGAACGTCGTGGCGATGGACGGCGAAGACGCAAGAATCTGGGGTCGAACCTGGTCGCAGCGAATTCTCTACAGCGGCATTGCCGACCAGGCCCTCGAATACGGCTATGCGAATCGGGCAGAGTTACAGAAACTGTCGGACGGCTGGGCATCCTGGGCGAAGTCGGAGCAGCCGTTCTTCATGTTCACCCAAATCGCCGTTCTGGCGACCCGCTAATCAGCGACCTCTGCCTGGCCCTGCTCGCGATTGCGACGCTTGGCCCGAATCGCTTCAAGTGTGTAGTCGCGGATAAACGTGGTTGGCAAGACTCCAGTATCACGCTGTTCTTGACCAAGCTCTCGCACCTGGTCTCTGCTAAACGCCACTTCGACAATTGCGCGCGGATCAGCGGCGACTTCTACCTCGATTGGTTCATCCTCAAAGTCTTCGAGCGGGAACCGTAGATCGTGGGTCATGGTCTGTTTCTTTTGCCTCCAGGTTGATGGTAGCGACTTCGCTCTCCGCTACTTGATTGCCAGCCAGTCACCAAGTGCGCAATACGATTGTCGTCGGGCTCTTCGATGACAAAAGTGAGCAGCCTGCCGCTCAGATTTGGTCCAATCATCAGCCAACGTTGAGGCAGTCCTCGTCGACGGCGAGATCTTGTTCCCTTATCCGGCAGGAGCTTTGGACGCTCTGCCAAGACATCTTCGGCATCTTCCAACGTCAAACCATGTTCGGCTAGCTCCTCAAGTGTGGCGTCGTTGAAACGCAGACCGGCTACGAATGGCGGCACTTCGCAGAAGTGAGTGTTGAATTGCGTTCAGAGTTCAGTCGAACACCACCTCGATCAGCGGCGAGCCATCGACCCACTCCTGCACGTTGCCCTCGTTGATGAACTCGCCCAGTTTCCTGGTTGAGAGGAAGACGCTGCGCTTCTCGGCGGCATCGGTGATTGGTCTGGCAGTTCCATCGAGGTCGGCTTCGGTCGACTCCTTGAAGTGGAACGTGATTGCCGGGTTCGCGACCACGTTGGCGTACCACGAACGCGGGCCAGGACGGCCCGTGATGTAGTAACGATCATCGACGTTGTGGAACCAGATCTCGAGTCGTTTCGGCTTGCCGCTGCTGCGGCCGATCGTGGTGATGTCGATCACCAAGTCGTTCGCCAGCGCGGAGGCGATTGCAGGGTCGGATGCTGAGCTCATGTGTTGTTCCCGTTTCGCTGATCTTCCAGGGTCGTGACGTGGCTTCGTTCGTGATCGAGGAACCACTCCTTGCGATGCAGCCCACCGCCGTAGCCGCCGAGGCCGCCGTCGGAGCGGACAATCCGGTGGCAGGGTACGGCGATCCCAACCGGATTGCGCCCGGTCGCAGTTCCAACAGCGCGATACGCCGACGGCTTGCCGACGGCCTGTGCGATCTCCTGGTACGACGCGGTCTGCCCTGCTGGCACATCACGAATTGCCTGCCAGACAGCCCGCTGAAACTCGGTCCCGTCGGGATCGATCTCGATCTGATCAAGTGCCTCGACATCGCCCGCGAAGTAGGCCGCCACTGCATCCCGCATACGCGCGGCAACCTCGCTCAAGTCTTCTGCCTGATGGTCCTCGCCGGGCTCGACGACAGGACGCGCCCAGGTCTCGACGAACCCGGCTTCTCGCAACGCGCCATCTCGGATCGCCAGGTACATGGTGCCCAGCGGTGTCTCGACCCAGCATTGCTCATTCATGGTGCTCGCCTCCGGATTTCGAGTTGCGGATAGCCTACGAACAATGCCAGTAGAACGCAAGTGCTATGCTGCCAGGCACGGACGACTTGCGCGATACGCTGCGATGCAGCATCGCCGTTGGGCAGTTGGGAGCTGACATGTCGGAGCTTGACAACCGAGCCGTGCGCTTGACCGATTTGGCGCGCTGCGGCGGTTGAGGCTCGAAGTTTGGCCCCGAGGGGCTGGCGCACGTGTTGCGCCATCTCGGCCCGCAGTTTCCGCCCGAGCAGCATCCCGAGTTGCTCGTCGGCCTCGACCGACCCGACGACGCGGCGGTCTACGCGCTCGACGACGAACGCGCGCTCGTGCAGACGCTCGATTTCTTCGCGCCGTTGGTCGACGACCCGTACCAGTTCGGCGCCATCGCGGCCGCCAATGCCATGTCGGATGTCTACGCCATGGGTGGGCGCGTACTCTTCGCGCTCAACATCGCCGCCTTCCCCGAGGACTTGCCGCCGGAGGTCATCGCTGACGTCCTGCGCGGCGGCGCCGACAAGGTCCGAGAGGCCGGCGCCGTTGTTGCCGGTGGACACACGATCATCGACGAGGAACCTAAGTTCGGCCTTGCCGTCACTGGCGAAGTCGCGCGCGCACTGATTCGCACCACCGGCGGCGCACAGCCGGGCGACACGATCATTCTGACCAAAGAAATCGGCACCGGCGTCCTGATTGGCGCGAACCAGCAGGGCGCGGTGTCAGAAGAGCACTGGGATGGCGCAGTCTCGCAAATGATGTCGCTGAACCGCGATGCAGCCGAAGTGTCGTCGGATCCCGACCTCGGCCAAGGCGTACACGCGATTGCCGACGTGACTGGCTTCGGACTCGCTGGACACCTGCATGAGATGTCCGAGCTCAGCGATGCTGCGATTGAGATTGACCTCGGCGCGGTGCCGGCGCTGGGCGGACTCTCGGAAGCAGTGGCGGCCGGGTTCGGCAGCGGCGGACAGAGTCGCAATCGCGAGTACTACGGCGCTCGCCTGACGGTCGAGGGCGACCGCGAACTGACCGCCTTCGAGGAAGCGCTGCTCTACGACCCGCAAACGTCCGGCGGCCTGCTGATTTCTGCGGGCATCATCGAAGCGCCGCATCTGATCCACGAACTCCAGCAACGCGGTGTCAAGGCGACGCCCATCGCTCGCGTGACTGAATCCGCCGCAGGCGGGCAACTGAGCGTCCGTCCAACGGAGACCCCGCGTGTCTGACACATCGGATACTTCGTTACGGGGGGACGCCGATATCGCCGTCATTGGCGCGGGCATCCTCGGTCTCTCCACGGCGATGGCCCTCGCCACATCGCACGACGACCTGCGCGTCGTTGCGCTGGAGCAGGAATCCGGCGTCGGACGACACCAGAGCGGCAACAACTCGGGCGTGATTCACTCTGGGTTGTACTACCGACCGGGCTCGGCCAAGGCTCGTATGGCCGTGGCCGGTGCGGAGCGGATGTACGCCTTCTGCGAGGAGCACGGCATCGGCGCGGAGCGCTGCGGCAAGGTGGTCGTCGCGACCCATGAGTCCGAACTCGAGCGGATGCGCGAGCTACACCGTCGCGGCGACGCCAACGGCGTGCCCGACATCCGCGAGCTCGGACCCGACGAGCTGCTCGAGTTCGAGCCCAACGCGGCCGGCGTCGCCGCGCTGCACATCCCCTCTACCGGCATTGCCGACTATCGAGGCGTCTGCGAGAAGTACCGCGAGCTGCTGGAATCGGCTGGCGGCTCGGTGCGACTGCGTTCTCGGGTCTCAGGCGTTCGCGTCGACGCCGACGGCGTCCAGCTCGGCACGACGACCGGCATCGTACGGGCGAAGTACGTCGTCAACTGCGCCGGTCTGCAGGCCGACCGCATCGCTCGGCGAGCGGGCGCGTCCGAGGCTCGCGACCTGCGCATCGTCCCGTTTCGCGGCGAGTACTACGACCTCGTGCCTTCGGCGCGGCACATGCTCAAGAACCTGATCTATCCCGTGCCCGACCCGGCCTTCCCCTTCCTCGGCGTGCACTTCACGCGGCGGCTGGACGGCACCGTCGAGGCCGGTCCCAACGCCGTCCTGGCGCTCAAGCGCGAGGGCTACCGCTGGCGCGACATCTCCGCCCGCGACACGGCGGAGTCGCTGACCTGGCCCGGCTTCCTCCGGCTGGCCCGGGGCAACTGGCAGACCGGCCTCGGAGAAATCTGGCGCAGCGCCAACAAACCTGCCTTCGTCAACGCCCTCCAACGCCTGATGCCCAACCTCGAACCCGATCAACTCACCCGAGGAGGAGCCGGAGTCAGAGCCCAGGCCCTCCGCCGAGACGGCTCCCTAGCCGACGACTTCGAAATCGCCCACCAAGATCGAATGATCCACGTCCTCAACGCCCCCAGCCCCGGAGCCACGGCCAGCCTCCTCATCGGAGAAGAAATCGCAGCGACGGCTGAGTCGGCCTGGTTGGGCGGGTAAGAATTCTCCGTCCCCGCCTCCGAGCGGGGACCTGCCCCTTCCTGACGCAGCTCCTCCAAGTCTCAAAAGCCCCCTTCCTGGCAAAGTGAACGAGCCGTGTTGCCAGACAGCGAGGTAGGTGAACAAATGCGTCTCGAACGAACCAATCTGATCCGCGTCAATCGACGAAAACGAGTCGCCGCGACACAGTTCTGATCGTCGTCGCACTCGCCCTCGAGGCGGGCACCGCGATATCAGACAGCATGATCGATCCCACTGGGCAACCAGGCGCGCAGCCGTCGAACCGCCCGATCTTCACAGCGGACAATCTCCCCGTGCTCCGCGGCATCGACTCCGAAACCATCGACCTGATCTACCTCGACCCGCCGTTCAACACGGGCAAGCAGTGGCATGCGCCGATTGGCTCCGACGCCGAAGGTGCGTCGTTCAACGACATCTGGGCCTGGGACAACGTTTCGGAGGAGGAAGGCGAGACGCTGGCGACGAGCGTCAAACGTCAGTGGTTGAATGATCTTCGGATAGAGTCACCCGTCAGGTCAGTAGTGGATACGGCTGAGGCAACGGCCGGCGACGAAATGGGCGCCTACCTCGCCTTCATGGCGATGCGCCTAGTCGAAATGGAAAGAGTGCTCAAGCCGACAGGCAGCATCTAATTGCACTGCGACTGGAACGCAAGTCACTACCTCAGACTGCTAATGGACGCAGTATTCGGCAGGGCTTGCTTCCGAAACGAGATCGCTTGGTGCTATTCAGGACCAGGAAACGTCAAGCGTTGGTTTCCACGCAAGCATGACAACATACTGTTCTATGCCAAATCTCGCTCGTCAACATTCAATCGAGATTCCGTGCGTGTCCCCTTCAAGGGAGGAGGGCCTCATGTGGGTGGAGGAGCATTTGGGGGCGGGATGGACGATGAGGACGTAAAGAACTATGGGACTAAGGGCAAGATTGCGGAGGACTGGTGGACGAACTTCTCGCCAGTGGGACGACTCGTCAACGAAAACGTTGGTTATCCCACACAGAAGCCGCTCGCGCTTCTGGACCGCATTATCAAGGCATCGTCCAACAGAGGCGGCACCGTACTCGATCCGTTCTGCGGATGCGCAACCGCCTGCGTCGCAGCGGAAAACCTGGGGCGGCAATGGATTGGCATCGACACATCGAAGAAAGCAGTGGAACTGGTGCTGAAACGGCTTGGCGCGGGTGAGGCTATGGCAATTCGTCGCACTGACATCATTGCCCGCGCTGACTTTCCCGAACGCACTGACCTGTTGGCACTGGTTGACGAAATGCCAATCGACCTCAGCCTCTCAAAGGATGTCGTCAAACAGCGGCTCTACGAACAACAAGCAGGCATCTGCAACGGCTGTGAGCGCCACTTCACGCCGGAGTTTGCCGACCTGATGGACCTCGATCACATCAAGGCCCGCTCAAAGGGCGGCAAGCACACCTGGTCAAACGTGCAACTCCTTTGCCGAACCTGCAACGTCCGCAAGGGCTCAGGCACGATGGCCCAGCTGCGTAAGCGGCTGTCGCAAGAGGTTGCTTGAGGGAAATGCTGCCTGGACCGCAGGGTGATATCGGTATCTCCACCGGTGATCCTGGCGAGCGGAGCAGTTCCTGAACAAAGCGTCCGAGCTAGGGCCGGTGCGATACATTGTCGCCCTAGGAGGGGTCATGGAGAACAGGCTGACCGTTCGGATCGATGGTCCTGGAGTTCAGCGCGGAAAAATTGCGCTAAAGGATCTTCAGCGGATTGTGCATCCGCTGGAACAGGCAGTGCGTGCCCTGCTGCCCGCGACCGAGCCTTCCACGCAAAAGGGAGGCCGTGCGAGAAAGCCAGATGTGCAATTCCTGCTTTTCGGCGAGATAGGGGAAGGTTCAGCTACCGCAAATCTTGAACTCGACACCAGTCTCTATCAATCTCTTCCCAGTCTTGACTCCGATCCGTTGCTCCAGCTCGTGGCCGGGATTCAGCACCCGAATGGAAACCTGCCAGCTGATGCAGTTCGGCCGATTGAACGCATGGCCTCGCACCTTCCACCCGGAGTCGACTTTGTTGAACTGACCATCACCGGATCGGAGACGCGAGCAAGAATCCTTCGTCACGACCTTGAGCAACCTACAACAGCGACAACGGAACTTCGTACGGTCTCAGGTCGGCTGATTGAGGTGAACTTCGGCAAAGGCCGGGCACGCTTGCAGGTACCAACAACTAGCCGGCGACGCAAGAGATCTGAGGTCGTGCATCTGCGATTTTCCGACGAGTTGGCTGGCGACATGCAGTCTAGCGCGCGTCAACTCGTCACCATCGAAGGAATCGCTCAGATCGATTTGGCCGATGACATCGATTGGATCGAGGTCCAGCGAGTGTTCGTAGAGTACGACGACCGTCGCGCTCTGTGGGCGCCAAAGAGGTTCACGTGGACAGCGGTAGAAGATCGATTGAACAATGTTGACGTGGACGATTTTCTTCACAACATTCACGGCGTTGATGAGGAAGATGAATGACACTTGACCCAGATGCGGGCGTCGTTGCTGATACTCAAGTGATCATTTACCTGTTGTCGGGAGATTCGGCTCATGCTACGCTTGCGG
Organism: Dehalococcoidia bacterium; assembly: GCA_964291515.2. Taxonomy (GTDB): domain Bacteria; phylum Chloroflexota; class Dehalococcoidia; order Bin125; family Bin125; genus Bin125. The sequence goes on along the minus strand of OZ219805.1, from coordinate 555,573 downwards.
AACAGTATCGGCCACACCTACAAGATCGTCCCATCGCTGTCTCATTCCAGACCCACGCAGAGCTCCTTGTTGCTCAGGAAGTCCAACAGTGGGAACGAATCAAGTTCCTAACTTTGATTTCCGAGTTAGAGGTCATACCTTGGTCTCCCGAGCTGCTAAGCCATTACGTGCGCATACGTGCGGCTGCCTACGAAGCATGGAAACTGGGTACTGCAAGAAAGATCGACGCCGCCGACGGATGGATTGCCGCGACCGCCTTGGCGCTGAATCGGCCTCTCGTTACGCATGATGACAAGCTTTCGAAAAGCCCATTGAACGAGATAATCACGGAGTTACGAGAGTAGACGCTCTCTGGAAGCTATCGATAGAGCATTGCTTTAGGCCGACAACGAGGAGCACGGCCACTGCCTGACCAAACATCTCGTCCTCAACCAGTACCGAGCTTTGGGCGCTGGCGATACCGAGGCGGTGATTGCTGAGAGTGTTGGGTCATCCACCTGACTAGTCGCAGCAGTCTTCGACGTCGAGGCGGCAGAAGCAGGAGGCTTGGACGGTGGTGTCGGCTCTGGCCTGGGCCAGGTTTAGGCGTTGCCTGGCGACTCCGGCTAGCTCTTCCTGACCAGTGCGCTCCAGGCATTCGACGTAGCCGCTCAGGCTCCAGACGTTGTCGAGGTGCTGCCTCGGACGGCTGACCTGTGAGTCGTAGCCGAGGTCGGCTCGGTAGACGTCGAGCGCTTCTTCGACCTGGCCCTGTTCCAACAGCAGCGCGCCCAGCGCGTGACGGACGGGCTGCATCCAGCCCCAGGGCTCGTCGTAGTGCAGGTGATCGTCGAGCTCGACCGCGTGTCGCAGGTGCGCGAAGGCGGCGTCGAACTCTCCCTGCCGATAGGCAATCTCGCCGCGCATCATCTCCTGCGCGATCGCGAGGATGTCGCGCGAGGGATTGTTGAACTGGTAGCGGGTCTCGGGAACCAGCGCATAAGCGCGATCAAACTCCCCCGCCTCGGCGACCGCCTCATCGGTGCGGCCCAGCGTCGCCAGGGCGATGGCTCGGGCGTAACGCATCGTCGCAGTGGTGACGCAATAGAGGTCGCGATCCTCGGGCAGGTCCTGCGCCAGGATCTCCTCCCACTTGCCGAAGCGGACCAGCACATGCTGGTCGATCGGCACGAACGCTTCCAGCCAGTCGGCCATGTTGGGCGACTCCATCCGCAGCAGTTGCTCGGGGATGACCTCCTGCATGGCCCGCGCCGTCTCAATCGCCGGCCCAAACTGGCCCAGGAACATCGCGCCGTAGATCTTGAAGTGATAGTTGTGGCAGCGATACATCGTGTAGAAGTTGAACGGCCCGCGCGCCTCGAGGTAGGGGCGGTCGGCCTGGATCGCCCGCTCATTCCAGTTGACGACGTTGAGGTAATCGCCACAGAGCACGTCGATGTGCGTCGCCATGTGCTGCAGGTGTCCGGAGTGCGGTGCAATCCCGCGCAACTGATCGGCGGCCCGCAACGCCTGCTCGGGAAACGGGGACATCTCCATCAGGTGGATGTACATGTGCAGGATGCCGGGATGCGGCGGTTCGCCGCAGTGAGCGATCCGATCCATCGCACCCTCGAGTACCGCGCGCGCCTCGACTGTGTCGGCGCCCTCGGCCGGCTCGCCCGATGACCGATCCCACAGAGACCAGGGAGTGCGGTTCATCATCGCTTCGGCAAACAGCGATGCGATGTCGGAATCGTCCGAGTGTTCGCGATAGACGTCGCGCATGGCGTCGGCATAGTCGTCGACCCAGGGCATCATGTCGTCGAGCGGCTGCGTCTGGGGATATCGGCGCTGCAGAGCCGCAACCAGGTCGCGCTCGGCGTGCGTGCAACTGGAAGCAAGAGACACTGCGAGATTGGTCTCCTCGAATGCCGTCTTCAGCGCGTTGGCAACCTCCTTGCCGCCAAATGCCTCCCAGGGCTTGTTGTAGTTGGGACCAATCGCATAGGCGATGCCCCAGTGGGCCATGGCGCAGTCAGGATCGGCTGCGACCGCCTGTCGGAAGCAGTAGACGGCCTCGTCGTGGTTGAACCCATAGGTCCAGATCAACCCGCGATCAAACCAGAGCTGCGCCTCGGGCGAGGAAGTGGTGATGATCCGGCTGTAGGAACCCAGGTCGTAGTCGTAGGACATGGCGCAGATCTTCCGAATCTTGATGCAACGCGGCCGCTTTCTGAATTCTAAGGCGCAGGCGGGCGCTTACGTCGAATCTCTACATCCTGTTGCCGTCCTGATACCCTTGCTCCATGGAGAGTGCGATGACGCTGCGCTACAGAGCTGAAATCTACGAGGAAGACGGCAGCTATTCCTCTGTCTGTCCAGAGCTGGTCGTGGCCAGTTGCGGCGACACGATCGACGAAGCGCGAGCAATGCTGATCGAGGCGATCGAACTCACACTCGAAGAGATTACGCCCGAAGAGTACGAGTTCCGCGTCAGCGGGGAGATGTCTGCCCGTAGCGACATCGACGATGATGAGATATTCGGCGACTCGATTCTGGTCGAGTCAAGCGAGATAGAAGTGAAAATGGAGCTGCCGTTCGCGCCAGCCCGATAATCGTGCGAGTCCTGACGGCAAGGCAGGTCAATCGGATTCTCGAACGTCAGGGGTTTCTGGAGGTGCGGCAGCGTGGCAGCCACCGGAGATACCGTGGAGTCGTTGGCGGCCGCGTCAGATTCGTCACGGTTGCGCAACATCGCAACATCCCACCGAAGACACTCGTGACGATCATCAAACAGTCAGGGCTCCCGCGGGACCTGTTCGAGTAGCCCGCGTATCCTCTTGTGCATGACTACTGACAACCACCTTCTTCCTCCTCTTGACGGCAGTGCTTGACGGCAGTGCGGTCGCGTGAGGGTGTCTCACAAGTCAGCATTCCCAGTCCCCGCTTCACGCGGGGACCTGCTCCTTCCCCGGTAAGTTACCCACCACCTGATAGCCCGTACCGCCCGAGCGGGTCCCCGCGTGAAGCGGGGACTGAGATTCATCCAACTGGATTGACTTCTGAGAGACCCTCGCCTAACTGCGCTTGTACTGTGTTGCTTGCACCAGTGTCCTGATACCCTGAGCACCGGGAGACTGCCGTGAGCGACCTGTCGAGTCTGACCAGCGTCGTCTTCTCGGACATCGATGGTGGGTATGTGTCCGAGTGTCCGGAGCTTGGCGTCGCAAGCCAGGGAGAGTCCGTTGACGAAGCTCGGGCGATGCTCATAGAGGCGGTTGAGCTGACATTGGAGTCAGCCGACGAGGACGAAATACGGGCAAGGCTCAACGGATCATACGTCTCAATCTCACAGTTCACTGAGGAAGAGTTGATGGAAGGCCTCGAAGAGGTTGAGTCGGGACCGTTGCTGATCAAGCCGGACCTGCTCGGCGCGGCCGGTGGCTAGGCTCAGCGGTCTGAACTCCCTCGCTCAGATTTTGAGCGGGGAACGTAGGCGCTTGCGCTCGTATCCTCGTTTGCATGACTACTGACAACCACCTTCTTCCTCCGCTCGACGGCATCGTCGTGATCAATGCTGGCCAGATTCTCGCCGCGCCGCACTGTGCCACGATGTTGGCCGAGTTTGGCGCCGACGTGATCAAGGTTGAGCGCCCAGGGACGGGCGAGCCCAACCACGGCACGATCTCCTATGTCCAGGAGAATCGCTCCCAGCGCGGAGTGACATGTAACCTGGCCGACCCGCGCGGGAAAGACCTGTTCCGACGGCTCTGCGAGCGGGCCGATGTGCTGATCGAGAACTTCCGTCCAGGCACGCTGGAGAAAATGGGCCTGGCCCCCGACTCGCTGCGTGAGCTGAATCCGGGGCTGGTGGTGACGCGTGTTTCGGGCTTCGGGCAAACCGGTCCGTATCGCGAGCGGGCCGGCTTCGACCGCGTCGCGTTGGGCTTCGCCGGCATGACCTACACGACCGGGTGGGCCGATGGTCCACCGGTGCGTCCCGGTTACATGGTCGCCGACTACAGCGCCGGCGTCTTCGCTGCAATGGGCACGCTGATGGCGCTGCGCGCTCGCGATGTCAACGGCGGCGTGGGACAGGATGTTGATGTCGCGCTCTACGAGGCGATCTGGAAGCAGTCCGGCACGCACGCGTCGCAGTTCTATCTGACGGGAGAGAACCGCGAGCGCTCGGGCAACTACTGGCCTGGCGTCGTGCCAGCCGAGCAATGGCAAACCGCCGACGGACACCACCTGATCATCAACGCGACCACACAAGGCACCTTCGTCCGCCTGGTCGAGGCGATGCAGCGTCCCGACCTGCTGACGGACGAGCGCTTCGAGGTCCATCGCGATCGGCGTCGCAACTACGAGTCGCTGCACGAGATCGTGGGCGAATGGATTGGCTCGATGACGCTGGAGCAGGTCCAGCACCTGCTGGACAAGCACGGGGTCCCGGCGACGAAGGTCTACGCGACCTCGGACGTGATGGGCGATGAGCACTACCAGGCGCGAGAGCAGATCGTCGATGTGCCGTCGGAGCAACACGGCGAGTTGCCCCAGCCAGGCATCACACCGAGGCTCTCGAAAACACCGGGTGCCGTAAAGCATCGAGCGCCAACACTGGGCGAGCACAACCACGAAATCTACGGCGGGTTGCTTGGCGTGAGCGATGAAGAACTGGACGCGCTGTCGGCGGACGGCGTCATCTAGGGCTTCACGCATTGCTACGATTTCGGCAACTCTTGGAGATGGCATGATCACCAGCGCTCCTGCCGACGCACCACCGCTCCCCGGTCTGATCCGCATCGGTTGCGGCCTCGGAACGATCAGCGACGAGGAACTCGAGCGGATCTGTGACGAGAACCCGGGTTGGAAGTTCGAGCTCGACGAAGACGGGGAGTTGGTGATCAACGTGTACGCCGGTGACGAAAGCTCGGACGTAGGCGCTGAACTGGGCGGACAGCTCCGCAACTGGCGAGTCGACGGAGGCGGAGGGCGAGCTCGCGACGCGAGCGCTGGCTATCGCATGACCGATGCAGATGGACGTACTCGCCTGTTGGAGCCAGATGTCTCCTGGGTCAGCCCCGAACGGCTAGCGATGGCCACGCGCGAAGACGTGAAGGGCGCGATGTCGTTTAATCCAGACTTCGTCGTCGAAGTCCGCTCACCCAGCGATAGCTTGAGCAATCAACAGACCAAGATGGACATCTGGATGCATTTCGGGGTCCGTCTCGGCTGGCTTGTCGATCTGGACTCATGCAACGTCTGGATCTACCGACAGGAGCAGGCACCGCAACTGCTAGAGCGTCCGTCGACGCTTGACGGCGAAGACGTACTCGTCGGTCTGGAGATCGACTGTGCGGAAATCTGGCGATTGGCCGACGAGGCCAACGCTGACTGAACTCGAAAGACGACCAACTTGACTACCGCGACTGTTGAACGAACCATTACCGCCTTTCTCGACGGCGACGACTCGCTGGAGATCGGCAACATCATCCATTCGACCGAAGGCGCGGCTCGATTTGGCTACACGGGTCCACTGGTCGGCGGAACCACTGTCTACTCCTGGTCGGTGGGAGTGCTGGTCGAGGCTCTGGGAGACGCCTGGCTGGACGAAGGCTGGGTCGAGTTCCAGATTCGCAAACCCGTCTACCCGGACGAGGTGATCACGACGCGTGTGACTCCCAATGGGGATGATGTCGAGTTCACGATGACGAAGCACACCGGGGATATCGCTGTTCGGGGGACGGCCGGACTCGGGATCGCCGACTTTAACACCGAAATCACTTCAGCAACGAATCGGACGCCGCTGCCCGAACGACCAGACCGACCATTCATCACCCGAGACGTTGCACCGCTCGGTGAGGACCTGCCAGCGATGGCGATCAATCTGAGTGCTGCCGAGGCCGCACGGTATGCAGAAGAGAAAGCCAGCGACTTCGATCCGCTCTGGCATGACGGCAACGCCCGCGTCCACCCAGGATGGATCGCCCAGCGAGCCAATGCGCTGCTCGCCCACACCTGGCGCTACACCGCGATCCACGCCTCCAGCCAGATCCAGCACCTCGCATCGGTCCATCCGGACCAGCAACTGCTGGTCAGCGGACGGCTCGAATCGGGCTATCAGCGCAAGGGGCACGAGTATGCCGTCATCGACCTGACAATCACCGCTGAAGATGGACGAGATCTGGTGCGCATGCGCCAGCCGACCATCTACCAGGTTGGGGAGCGCTAGACACTATGACCACTCCAACAATCGAACGCTCGATCACGGCTTTTCTCGACGGCGAGGACTCGCTTGAGATCGACAACATCATTCACTCGACCGAGGGCGCGGCGCACTTTGGCTTTGAAGGTGCTCTGGTTGGCGGTGTGACGGTCTACTCCTGGGCCGTGCCGGCGTTGATCGAGGGACTTGGGGATGAGTGGCTGGACACCGGCTGGATCGACTTCCGTCTGCGCCGACCGGTCTATCCCGGCGACGAAATCACAACGCGCGTCACTCCGACTGAGGTCGGCGTCGAGTTCAGCATGTCCAAAGCCGACGGCGAAGTCTGCATTGCCGGAACGGCCGGGCTCGGAAGCGCCGAGTTCTACGCCGACCTCGCCGTCGCGCAGGACCGCAGCCCGGTTCCGCCTGCTGATCCTCCAACGCTGCTCACCCCTCAGAACCTGCCGATCGGCGAGGATCTGCCGGCGATGGCGGTTCCGATGTCGACCGAGGACGCTGCCGACTACGCCGACCAGTTCGCGCGCGATCCTCATGATCGCTGGCGCGGCGAGGGCGCTCTTCTGCACCCCGGCTGGATCGCAGGGCGCTGCGTTCGCCTGACCAAGCACACGTACAACTATCCGGCGGGCATCCACGCCGGCAGCCAGATCCAGATGCTCGCGCCCGCGAAGGCCGGCCAAACCCTGATCGTCTCCGGCCACGTGACAGACGGCTACCGTCGCAAGCAGCACGAGTACTGCCTGCTCGACGTGACCATCAGCTCAGAGTCGGGAGAAGATCTGGCAAGGCTGCGACATCGGACGATCTACCAGGTCGGCGGGGGCTAGTTGCCAGGCATCCCTCCGTCATTGCCGCGAGCTTGACTTGCCTTCTGAGGCCTCTGCCAGGTGGCTCGATACGCAAGGATGTTTCGTGATGCGTGGTACTGCTGAGCCAAGCCGGACTGCGTCCTAACTCAGCCAGCGGCGCCAGACGATCCAACTGATTGCGAACATGATTCCGAATGCTGCTGCGATGTAGACGAAGAGTCGGACAGTGTCGACGAGCGGCTGGTGGTAGGTCACTCGCACCGCCAGTGGACTCATGTAGAACCAGTCCTCGCTTTGTAGCTCTTCCATGGTGATGGGCTCGGGTCTCGGGAAGCGGGTGCTGTCCCAGGTACGGTTCGGCTTGATCACGCGCATTCCGAGCTTGATCTCGTCATCCGAGAGTCCCCGGATTGTGATCCGCACTTTGCTCGGCGCGTTCTCGCGATCGTTCGAGAGCGTGATCGGCTCGCTGTAGATCGAGCGCGGACGATTGACCAGGGAGAGGTCCAGATCCGGACCGTCCGCCTCATAGAACCGCTCGACGCCCACATGGTCGGTCTCGAGCACGCCCAGTTCGGCGCGATGCTCATCGATGTTGCGGATGGCGATTTGCAACTGGGTCACGCGAGTCGGCTTGTCGACGCCAAACGCCCAGATGCCGGCGCCGATGATGGCGCCGACAATCGCTACCAGTACCCAGGCCGCCAAGTTCAGGTCGGGAATCTTCATCGAGTCAGCTTATCGAGGGATCGCGTGGGCGCTAGGGGAACTACAGGTCAAGGAGATCGCTTCCTGCAGAGGAGAACGAGCGACCGAGTCTCAACGACGTCAACCGCCATCGACCGCCATGACCGCCATCAACCGATTTCAACCGCCATGTAGGGGCGACCCTTGTGGTCGCCCGCGCTGTTGATCTCTTCATGTCGGAATTGTGTTGGCCTTGGCGGGCGACCACAAGGGTGGCCCCTACAGGAAGCCAAGCCGCTCTGAAGCAGGTAGGTAGCGTTCGCGGCGACACCCGATCCATCGTTGCCAACCGTAAACTGTTCGCATGACACGAAGTGTTTCCGCGTTTGAGGCTTGGCGAGCGAACACCTTTGCCGCCCTCAACGACCGGCACTTCCGGATCCTCTTCGTCGGCACGCTGTTCGCCACCGTTGCCTACATGATGATGTTCGTCGCGATGTCGATCGTCTCCTACGACCTGTCGGGGACGAACACGGCGGTCGGGGTGATCGGTACTGGCGTCGGACTGGCGATGCTGCTGGCTCCGTTTGGCGGCGTGATCGCGGACCGGATGAATCGCAAGTGGGTGATTGTCATCGGTCAGGGCGGTGGCGCGGTGATGCTGACGATCACCGGAGTGTTGTTGCTCTTCGATGCGATGACGCTGCCATTGATGTTTGTGCTGATGATGGTGCTGGGCTTCACCTTCGTCGTGATGGGCCCCGCCCGCAATGCCTTCACCGCCGATCTGGTTGGACCTCGACTGATCGGCAACGCCATGGTCCTGGGCCAGCTCGCGCACACCGTGGGCCAGCCGTTCTCGCCGTTCATTGCAGCGATGGTGATCGAGTCTGCCGCCGGTGCCGGCGGGACCTATGTGTTGATGGGCGTACTGGTGTCGTTGGGCGTCGTCACGGTTGCGATGATGCCCAATCGACGGAGTCAGGCCGTTCCGGCTGCCGGACAGCAAGCAGCGGAACCTAACCGGTCCGTCCTGGCCGACATCGCCGACGGCGCGCGCTACGTCTGGCGGCGGCCCTCTCTGCGACTGATGCTGCTGATGTTCGTCAGCTCGGTGGTGATCGGCTTCCTCTTCCGCATCCTCACGCCGGCGCTGCTTGACCAGCACCTCAATCGACCAACGACCGACATCGGCCTGCTCTTCCTCGTCAACGGGTTGGCAGCCATCGTCGTGGTGTTCCTCGTCGCCGGCGCGACCACGACGCGTTGGGCCTGGCCAATCATGCTCGTTCTGATTGCCGTCATGGGCATTGGCTACCTCGTCCTGGCGGCGTCGCAAAGCCTGGGCCAGGCGATGATCGGCATGGCGCTGCTAGGGCCCGGACTGCAAGGACCCGTGATGATCCTGCAGGCGCGGATCATGATGAACACCGAATCGGCTTACTACGGCCGGGTCATGTCATTCACAATGATGGCCTGGGGTGTGCAGATGATCTTCGGCGCACCGGCGGGCATCCTGGCCGATATCATCGGCGAGCGCGAAGTGTTTGCCCTGATGGGACTGCTCGCCTTTGCCGTGAGCGTGCTGGGAACATTCGGCTGGCTGGCAATCCGCAAGGACGACCGACCCGCCCTGCCATCGTTGATGCCGGTCGCAGCGGTAGCTTCGAGTAATGGAAGCGGCACTGGAACGGTTGCGATGCCACCGTTGCTGCGACCGGTCGCGCTGATGTCGGGTCAGAAGATCGACAACTGAGCCTCGTGGTCTCCATGCAGCGTTCGTCATTCCCGCGCTCCGTCGCGGGAATCTCGCCGCCTGTCGCACCTTCGCTAGAGACCGTAGACCCTGTTCGCTTCCCTTCATCAGTCCCTTCCAGGCTCTTTCGCTGAGCACATCGAGTTACCTGCGACGAAGCGCGGGTATGACGTAGACACCGACAACGCACAACGCCGACTATTCCCCTTCGCCCGCTCATAGACTGTTCGCATGAGGCGAAGTATTCAGGGCTGGCGAGCCAACACCTTCCTCGCCCTCGAACATCCCCAGTTCCGCATTCTGTTTGCCGGCACGCTGTTTGCGACGCTGGCTTACATGATGATGTTCGTCGCTCAGTCGGTCGTTTCCTTCGATCTGGGCGGGACGAACTCGGCTGTGGGGCTGGTATCGATGGGCACCGGCATTTCGATGCTGATCGGCTCGCCCTGGGGCGGGGTGATCGCCGATCGGGTGAACCGCAAACATCTGATCGTATGGGGCCAGGGCGCGGGCGCTGTCATGCTGGCGCTGACGGGCGTGCTGCTCTTGCTCGATCTCGTCAACCTGCCGTTGATGTTCATCCTGACCCTGATTCTCGGCGCCACGTTCGTGTTCATGGGACCGGCCCGCAACGCCTTCACCGCCGACATCGTCGGACCGCGGCTGATCGGCAATGCCGTTGCACTGAATCAGCTCGCGCATAGCTGGGGCATGCCGGTGGCGCCAATGATTGCGGCGCTGCTGCTGGAGTCAGCGGTCGGCGGCGGCGGTACCTACGTCGTGATGGGCATCCTGGTCTCGGTTGGCGTGCTCTCAATGGCCGTGATGCCGAACAAGGGCAAACCAGAGCAGTCCGGCAAACGCAGTCCCATGCAGGATCTGTTGGACGGCGTCCGCTATGTCGCGCAACGCCCTCCGCTGCGACTGATGATCCTGCTGTTCATGGCCACGGTCGTGATCGGTTTCATGTTCCGAGTCTTGACGCCAGCGTTGCTGGAACACCATCTCGACCGCCAGTCGACCGATATGGGTCTGATGATGACCGTCAACGGGATCGCCAGCGCAGTGCTGGCGATTGGCGTCGCCGGCCTGGCGACTTCGCGCTGGTCATGGCCGTTGATCTTCATCCTCATGGGTGTCATGGGACTTGGTTACCTGGTCATGTCGCAAGCGCAGACCTATGGAGCCGCGGTTGCCTCGATGGCACTGCTGGGACCGGGACTGCAGGGTCCGACCTTGCTGCTCCAGGCCAAAATCGTGATGAACACGGAATCGGCCTACCTGGGCCGAGTCACCGCATTCACCATGATGTCCTGGGGCTTGTCATCGGTCAGCGGTGGCCCGGCCGGTATCATCGCCGACTGGCTGGGCGAGCGAGAGGTACTTACAGGCGTCGCGCTGGGCACATTCGTCGTGGTCGGCATCGGCATATTGGGCTGGCTGGCGATTCGAAAGTACGAAGCGAGGGCGCCGAAGATTCGCCTGACGCCCGAAACGGACATCCGCGGAGCACAGCTCGCCGTCTCAGCCGACGCAAACGGTGACGCAGTCGCCGCAGCTCCGATGATGCCTCCACCGCCGATGCTGCGTCCTGTGGCGTTGATGTCGGGGCAAAAGCTCCGGAACTGACACTGACAACATGTGGCGCATGTCCTCTGGCGTCTAAGAACGCGGAACCTGAGCACTAACAGCAACGCCGCTCACTTCCGATGGCCCCGATAGCCTCCGATGCCCCGCGCACCGACGCGGGGCCCAGACCAGGATGGTTGCTGGCGAACAATGGCTCATTCTCACCTCACTCGGCGAGGCTCGGATCCACGGTCTTGGGTTCGAGCTGAGAACGACATCACTCTCCGCGCTGCGTTCCTTGCCCTGGGCCCCGCGTCGGTGCGCGGGGCATCGGATTCTTGTGACTCCTACCTCCACGCCATAGCTCTCTTGGTCTTCTCTGCACTCCTCCGCAATGGAGGAGCAATCGAACCTACGCGCCGAGCACCGGAGTGCCGTGCGTGTGACGCTCGAGGGCCAATAGTCGTCTCTCGATCTGGGCGAGCCTTCCTTGGTCGTCACAACTCAGCTCGCGCACCCGACTCAGCAGCGCTTCCCAGGGAAAGTCCCGACCGGGATCGCCCTTCTGACGGCTCAGTTCGCTGTGGCCGATGTGATGCGTTCGATCGATGGGGATGCCGTACTTCTTGCAGACAAAGGCCGACCAGGCAGCTACGGTCTCGAACTGACGGCTGCCGACGAGGAACGTCTCTCCGATCTTGTGCGCGTAGCCCTCGATCTCGATCGACAACATGCAGGTGTTGTAGCTGACGTACTCGTCGCGCCACCAGGCTGGACGCGGCGTCACCCGATCCTTGCGACGAACACCTTGCGCCCAGGCGAAGTCCCGGTCACGCACCATCTGGTACAGGTCGCCGTCCGAGTCCGCATAGTAGTTGGTGCTCGCGTTGGCTCGTGGGTCCTCGAACCAGGATGGGGTGACTTCGTTGTCATCCCATGGCTCCTCGGGGGTGTGGTAACAGATGGCCACGAACCGGCGCTCGGCGCCGGAGTACGGCTTCGACGCTGCAGTCGAGAAGTTCGACGCGTGCGCCGGTCTCCAGATGGTTCGCGCGCCCTCGGGCATGCCGTGAATGCCAGCGAGATCGGGAGGTGAGTCAATGCTGGCGGTGGTCACTCTGCGCCTCCCGTCCGCTGCTCGCGACTGCGCAAAATGCCGTATCCGGCGGCCACGCCGACGGCGATCGAGCGCACGGCGTCGGAGGCCGGAATGCCAACGAGGCCGGTCTCGAGCGCAGCCCAGACAGCGATCATGCCGAGCGCGATGACGGCGCGCACGCTGCCTCGGGGCAGCCAGAGCGGCTGAGCCAACGTCGGATGCTCGTCGCTTGGCGTACGTGGCGGACGTGGCGTGCTTCGCGTGCTTGGCGTACTTGGCGTACTTGGCGTACTTGGCGTACTTGGCGTATCCGGAGGTTTCTGTGTGTGTTCCATCCTTTGCTCCTTTCCTGTGAGAGCGGTAGCGAATTTGCTCCCCCCATTGGGGGAGCTGTCACGAAGTGACTGAGGGGGCTCGCCCGCTCAACCTCCGCGGACGATGAATGCCGATCCGAGGCCAATTGCCGCCAGCAGGACGGTTCCGCCGCCAAGGGCGACGTAGAGCCGATCGATCCGGGCGTCAATCTGGTCGAGGCCGCTCTCGATCCGTCGCAGGTATTGCCAGAGCGCGTCGGTGTGATCGGTGGATTGGTTCGGAGCGGGGCAGCCGCCCGGCCCCGGACAGGAGCCTGGGTCGGGCGGCTGCGACGTTTTTCGGGTGAAGCTTGGTCGCGACATCTGAGCCTCTCATTCGTCTAGATGTTTCTGCGGCGGGTTGGTCAGGCAGTGTCGTGGAAGAGCGTCCTCCCCTGGTCCGATGGTCGCCACTGTTCGGGCAGTTCCTCCAGCGATTCGGCCTCGCGCCAGCCGGTCGCTCGATGCTTGAGGTACTTGTCGGCGCGGACCAGTTGCCAGCGCTCCGCCTCGGTGACCTCCTGACCGGGCGCGTCATCCTCGTTGGGCTGGCGCATGAGGATGTCGTAGTCCTCCAGGCCCTTGCCGACCTGGCGAGCCAGTCGATACTCGTGGTGGCTGAGCAGCACAGCTCGCTCTCCGGGGTGGACCATGACAGCCCCCAGTTCGTTCGTTGATTTCGTTGCTTTCGTTGCAGCCATTGCTTCGTTCCTCTCTGGTTCGGATTCGGTGGTGGTGTTCAGCTCGGACCGAGACCGGCGTTGATCTCGGTCTCGAGCCAGGGTTGCGCCTCGATCGAGACCGCCTCATGTGGCAGTCCCTGCTCGTCGGCGGCGTCGAGCAGCAGGCGCTCCGCTTCACGGACGTCGTGGAAGCCGTTGCCGAGCAGCGTGTGATTGCGGCCCAGGTACTCCCGTCCGTGTTGGTCGCGCTTGGGTTCGCGCAGGTGGGCTCGCTGTGCGCGGAGGCCGCGTCCCAGCCGCGGCGCCGAGAAGGTCTCGGACCGCAGCTGGGAGAAGTCGGCCGGCGACCAGAGGCCGCGGTCGTCCAGGGGCATGGCTAGCCTCCGTCCGCGGTGATCTGGCAGCCGTGGTGCTTGAAGCCCGCGATGCCAGCGTTGTAGTCGGCCAGCGAGCGCAGGGTCACGCCGGGCCACTCGGCCTCTTCGAAGACGGACATTTCCCAGTCCATCGAACAGGCCCAGACCAGCGCTTCGGTGCCGAACATCGAGCAGATGTAGTCGCCCGAGCCGTCGGCGCCCATGTATCCGTCGACGAACACGGCCGTGCCCATCAGCGGAATCTCCGAGACGTGAAAGCGCCGGATGAGCTGCTCGGAGATGCCCGCCGGAATCCAATTGGATCCCGAACCGACGCCGGCGGCGCCCAGGTCTTCCAGCAGGTGCTCGGCCACGACCGGCGAGAGCACCGTCACGATGTCGCCGCGCGGTGGTCCGCCCTTCGATCTCGGCACGGTCTGCAGGACGCGACGCGCGGTGCGCAGCTTGGCCAGGGTCAACTTCTTGCCGGACGCGCCGATGTCGTTGTCGGTATGCCAGTTGGCAAACTCGCCAGTCAGGTCGGTGTCGATGTCCTGACCCTGCGAGAGCGCCATCTCGTCCGATACCAGGCGGATCAGGTCCTCCTGCGAGTAGTTCATCGCGCGCACGTGGATGCGCACGTAGATCGCGCGGAAGGTGGGCGAGATGGTGTTGCTGGCCAGCGTGAACCGCGACGTCGTACTCAGTTCAGAGGTTTCGTTCGGCGTCTGTACGGTGGAGACGCTGGCGACTCGCGGGATCTGCGCGCTGTTCGATCCCTTGGGCACGATCAGTTTGCGCGCCAGGGACAGCATCGGCGCTGTCTGCGGCATCTGCGCGATGGTCCGCTCGACCATCGCGGCGTAGGACGACGAAATGTTCGCCGAAAGAGTGTCAGCCATTCTGTGTTCCTTTCTCTACTCCGTCATTCCCGCGCAGGCGGGAATCTCGAATCCCGTGCACGAACGTCATGCCTCGGGATGTGCAGCGAGCCAGTCGGCAAACTGCGCCCGTCGCTGTTGCCTGAGCGGCTGTGCGTCGGTCGACCGAATGAAGTCGGTCCACTCGGACACCGTGCCCGGTTGAGGCACTGGCGGTCCGCCTCGCAAGCCGCTGGTGGGTCGAGGCTGAGCAGCACGGGTTCGCGACTCAAACTCCCGGGTCAACTCGGTGCGAACGGTGGCCTCGCGCTCATGTGCGGCGCGTTCGGCGATCAGGTCACGCCAGGCATGAGCGACTTCGTCGGGCTGCTCGGCAGAACCGAGTCGCTCTCGCTCCTCGTCCGACAGCTCGCCAATTGCACTGAGCATTGCCTCGCGAATCGAAGTCGCGTTGCCTGCGGTGCGACTTGAAGTCGCGTCACCCAAGGTGTGACTCGCAGTCGCGTCGTTCGAGGACGTCTCCGACTCCGGCGGCCCGCCATCGAGCACCTGTGTGAGTTGTGTAGATTCCATCTGCGCCTCCAACAAAATGTGCGCCGACGGAAATCATCCGTTCGGCGCTCGGAGGCGCGCAGTCCGTCGGGCTAGGTGGTCGAAGGTATGCGATTTTGATAAGGAACACAAGTTCTATGTATTACTTAAGTGACATCGGAAGCTTCGGCCCTGGATCCGTATAGCTGTAGAGAACAACGCTTGTTCTCTATAGCTAACTGCCTCTTGGTCTCTGCCTGATGTCCTCCGGCAGCTTCACCGTGCTTCGTCATACCCGCGGTCCGCCGCGGGTATCTCGTCGACACGAGCACAGACTTCAGCGGTGAAGGCCGCGAGATTGCCGCGACGGAGCGCGGCAATGACGGATCGTTGGCTCTCGAAGCCATGACTCTCGAACAGGCCTTCACCTACCGGGAGTCAGGGCTCCCCACGACGCCCACTATTCTGTTGCCATGCTCAACGACACCAGAATTCTCGACCTCACTGACGAACCACTCGCCTTCGGCGCGCGGCTGCTGGCCGACCTTGGCGCTCAGGTGATCCGCGTTGAAGATGCCCGCGGCGATCACTTGCGCATGCGTGAGCCTGCCATGGACGGCGACGCTCCGCGCCATGAGCGAGGTTGGGCGCATCTGCTCTACAACGGCGGCAAGCGCTCTGTCGCCGTCGACGTCGACGATCCGGCCACCTGGAGCCGGATTGAGGCGATGCTGCCCACGTTCGACGCGGTCCTGGCCCCGCTGGAGTCCAGTGGCGAGCTTGCTGCATGGCTTGATCGGGGACGCAACGGCGGATGGTCCTCCGAGATTCCGATTGTCGACGCCGTCTTCCGTCGCGGAGCAGACGAGCCGATGAGCGACATCACGACGATGGCCGCTGGCGGACACATTGTGCTGAATGGTCATCCCGAGGATCCACCAGTCTGGCCGGCGGGCAACCTCTCGCACAAGCAGGGATCAATCGCGATGGCTGAGGCGGCCATGGCCTTGATCATGCAGCGCCGTCGCGGTGGCGGCGTTGGACGCATCACGGTGTCGTTGCAGGAGGCGGTCACATTCACCACGCTGCAAACCGCGAGCGGCAACTTCTGGAGCTGGCACGGCATCTCTCCCGACCGACACATCCCGATCGGCTCAGGCGCCACATTCCAGGCCAAAGATGGTCATTGGTTGTCATTCACGATTCATCCGCCGCACTGGTACCGATTCGTCAACTGGGTGGACGAAGTGCTGGGGCTGAAAGAGGGAGAGTTGCGAGGCAAGGACTGGGACGACGAGTTCTGGCGCGAGCAACACCAGGACGAGATCAAGCCCTGGATCAATCGGCTCTGCAAAGCGCTGACGGTCAGCGAACTGCACGACAGAGGACAGGAACTCGGACTGCTGGTGCTGCCGATCAACACGGTCGAAGAGGTGGCTGCTGACCCGCATCTCCAGGCGCGCGGCTACTACCAACGCGTTGATCATCCTGAGCTTGGGAAATCACTCACGTTGCCACGCTCTGCTGTCCGAACTCGAGGTGAGCAGCCCCAGGCCAAACGAGCTCCCACGCTGGGCGAACACAACGACCAGTTTCTCCAGACCTCCCCCTCTAAGGGAGGTGCCCCAAAGGGGCGCAGGGGGCTTCCCGACTCGGGCAGGAGCCTGTTCGCAGCAACTCCACCACCGCGACGACCGCTCGACGGCATTCGCGTCCTCGACTTCACCTGGGCAATCGCCGGTTCGCTCGGCACTCGCCTGCTGGCGGATCTCGGCGCGGAAGTGCTCAAGATTGAGTCGGAGTCGCGGATTGATCCGATCCGCTATCGAGGCGTCCAACCACCGGACCACTTCTCGATCAACACCAACGGCACATTCAACGATTGCTCCGGCGGAAAGAAGTCGGTCACGCTGAATCTCAAGACCGAGGAAGGCATCGATGCCGTCCGCGAACTCGCGCGTGAAGCCGATCTTGTCACCTCGAACTACACCCCGTACCGGCTCGACCGCTGGGGCATCGGCTACGACGATCTGCGCAAGATCAACGAAGACATCATCGTCTGCAACGTCGCCGTCATGGGTATCGAGGGCCCACGCGCGGAGTGGCGCTCTTACGGCAACGGCATCGTCGCGATGTGCGGCCTGGCGCATCGCTCCGGCTTCCCGGGCAAGGCGCCGATTGGTCTGGGCACATTGCACACGGACTTCACTGTCCCCTACTACCTGGCCACCTCAGTCATGGCCGCCATCGATCATCGCGAGCGCACCGGCGAAGGACGCTACCTCGAGATTGCCCAGTACGAAACGGCCGTCCAGTTGCTCGACACCGAACTGATCGAGGCGCTCAACGGCGCCGGCGAGCGCCCCCGCATGGGCAACCGCTCACCGTTCATGTCCCCGCACGGTATCTTTCCGGCCGCCGGTGAGGATCGCTGGGTTGCCATCGCCTGCCGCGACGACACAGATTGGCGCAACCTCTGCCGAGTCATGGCTCGCGCCGACCTCGCGTCACGCGACGAGTTGGCAGATGTCGACGGTCGCAAGGCGCATGAAGACGAGCTGGAAACAGCCATCTCGGCATGGACGCGTACTCAGGACGAATGGACTTCGTCGCGGCTGCTCGTCAACGCCGGCGTACCTGCCAGCCCGGTCGAACGACTCGAGGATTTCTTCCTGGGACAAGACGTCGCGATGCGAGACAACTACAACCCGGCTGAGTCGCCGGAGGGCCCCATCTTCCAAATTCAGCAAGAGCCAATCATCTGGGACGGCGAGCGTCTCCCGGCGCGTCGAGCGCCGACCTGGGGAGAGCACACCGAGGAAGTCCTGCAAGGAATCCTCAACTACAGCGACGACGACATGGTCCGTCTCGCCGCCGCCGGCACGCTTGGCTGACCTCTCAGACGCAGACTCGCAAACCGCCTGAGGTGCTCGTTGTACACGTGGCAGGCGCGGTTCTGACGGATGGTTGTGGAAGCACAGGCGCCCACAAAAGGGGGCGCCCACGAGGGGCGCCTCGACAGGAATCGTCAGAAACTGAGATTCAGTTGGTCTCGACGGTTCCACCTAGTCCATGGCCATGACCGTGACCGCGCCAGCGACTCTTGCCCCAGCCTCGCAGGTTCTCCTTGTTGAAGCCGTCGTTGACAAGGGTTTCGATCTTTGTTGCGGCCTCCGACTTCCTGGTCTCGGCCTCTTCCTCCGTGAGCTTGCCAGCCTCGACCCACGCGTCGACGCGATCATTCGCGTCTGCCACGAGGCCGTCGATCACCGTCTGTGGCTCCACGTCGTTCGACTCAGCGATTTCGGCCAGCGTCTGACCTTCGCCGAGAGCAGTCTTGAGTCCGTCAAAGTCCGTGCCGACCAATTCCGCGACGCGCGTCCAGCGCGTGCTGCGCTTGCCGTCGCGGTCGCAGTCGCCTTCCTGTTTCTCTCCCTCGGTGCCCTCCGACCAGCGCTGATGCTCGCCGTGACCACCACCACGCTCCGACCCAGCCGAGATCACGGTGACCGCAGCCACGCTGATCGCAGCGACCAGCGCAATCGGCATCAGCCACCGGTATGCAAGCTGCAACCAGCTTCGTCCAGAAGTCGTTTCGTCCATCGTCAGTACCCTTCCCATTCCGAGGAACGCCCTCGATGCAACGAAATTACGCACGGCATGTAAGCGAATCTGATTCGTTCCGTATGCGTCGCGTCAACTCGCCGTCAAGAGTCGATGATGATGTCTTGAGCGATCTACGGAATCTCTGGGTCGTAATCCATACCAATGTGGCCACGCTCGCGCAGACCCTCGATCTCGGAGTCTGAGTAGCCCAGGACATCGCGATAGACGTATTCGTTGTCTTCGCCCAACGCGACCGGCGGTTTACGAATCCGCAGCGGCGTCTCGGAGAATCGTAGGAACGGTCTGTTGTAACGGAAGGTTCCAACATCGTCATACAGATCGAGCGGCTCATTGAGCTCGCGATGCTGGACATGCGGATCGTCATGAACGCGGGATGAGTCCAGCACTGGGGCTGCGGGAACGCCGTGCGATTGCAGCAGATGCATCAACTCGTAGTCGTCACGAGTCGATGTCCAATCCGAGATATGCCGGTCCAACTCGTCGTGCCGCTCCAGCCGGCCCGCTTCGTGTCGTAAGCCGGGATCTCGAGCCCACTCCGGATCACCCATCGCTTCGCGCAGGCCCAGCCATTGATCGTCGTCCATCACCGAGATCGAGATCCAGCGATCACCCGCATCGGAGCCATCGCCCTCTGATCGCGCTGGATACAGGCCGTACGGTGCGCGTCCATCGAGCGACCTGTTGCCGATTCGCTCCTGCACCACGCCATTCATCGAGTAGTCCATGAACGCCTGAGCCAGCATCCCACCCGCGCACTCGGCCTGGGCCAGTTCGATGAACTGGCCTTCGCCGGTCCGTCGCCGATGACGCAGCGCAGACATGATCGCAAACGCCGCATGAGCTCCCGCGACGTAGTCGCCGGAGAAGATGGAAGTGATGTATGACGGATCCAGATCGGGATAGCCACGCAATAGTGTGTGCCCCATGACCGACTCAAGGTGCACACCGAGCGCGCGCGCAAACCGATACGGACCATTCGATCCGTAAGCCGGCATTCGCAGGACCACGATGTCTTCTCGAGCCTCGCGTAGGAAGTCGGGACCAATGCCCAGCTTCTCCAATGTCCCCGACGCATTGTTCTCGACCAGGGCATCCGACTTCGATACCAGGTTCGCGAAGATCTCGCGTCCTTCGTCCGACAGCAGGTCGACGGTCATTGAGTGCTTGTTGCGAAACTGCTGGACGAATGTTGGCGCATAGTTCCATGGACGCGGACCGGGTTCCGCATTCGGGTAGCCGACGGCCCAGCCAGCGCCTGCCTTGACCACCTCGGCCGACGGGCGCGCCTGTCCACCACGAGTCATCGGCTGCCAGACGTGGACATTCTCAACCTTGATCACCTCTGCGCCAAGGTCGGCAAGCAGGGTGGTGCCAAACGTCCCCGCCCATACGACGGTGAGATCAAGGACACGGAAGCCTTCATGCGGGAGAGCCATAAGGGGAATGCTACCCGTTACTCAAACAACGACCGGGGCAACCCCGAATCCCGGATAATCTCGCCCAATGTTCCACGCGCTACCTCTTTGTGAAGGGGCACAGTGTTCGGTCGATGTACATCTCCGCTTGGCGGCATGTAGTTGACATGGCTACCGCGCTGGCTGAGCTCCTCAAAGCCATGGTCATCAAGAATCCGACAGACTTGCCAGCCCGAGAGCACTCGGAGCCTAGCCAACGGATACCTCGCGCATGTTGACCCCTACCGTCAACAGATCGCGCTTGACTTCGGTCAGTGATTCCCAGATTTCTTCTTCACCAAAGTCAGGATGGTCGGGTCGGCCCTCACGCCGCCGTCGTTCAAGAGCCTCCGGCGTCAACTGTTCCAGCACGAGTTCGACAGCCTCCTTGAGCATCGCTTCGGCATGTTCAATCGTTTCCCCCTGAGTTACCACCTCGACCTCGGGGCAAAACGCGATGAACCACTGCGTCTCGTAACGCTCGTCGTACGCTTCTCTGTAGTACACACCCGTGAACTCTTGGCTCATGGTTGGCTCCTCCGCAACGCGGCTCATGGCGTTCATCCTACCAATTCGGAACGCCGGAACGCGTCAATCTCCGACGCCTCGAACCCGCATTCCGACAACACGTCATCTGTATGCTCACCGAGCAGTGGCGGTGGACGCCTCAGGCTCCAGGGCGATGCGGGCATGATCAGTGGACGGCCTGGAAGCTGGACTGCTCCCAGCTCTGAATGACTTGCCGTGGCCCAGAACCCTCGATCGCTGAAGTGCGTGTCCTCGAACAGTTCGTCAACCGAGAACAGTGGTCCGCAGAGCACTTTCGCCTCACGCGCTTCTGCCCAGATTTCTCGCTTGGTGCGCTCCAGCGCCCAGGGCAGGAAATGTGCGTTGAACTCTTCAACGAGCTCCGGGATGACGCCGGCGCCTGGCCGCCACCATTTCTCTTCCTGCAGCCATTCGGGACGACCCAGCATGTCGTTCAATCTCGGGATGCGAATCGCGGCCCCGGAGAACTCCACGTAGCCATCGGCACAGGGATAGACGCCCGAAAGCATACCCGCCGCTGGACCTGGAGCGCGCAGCGACTTTCGACCGGCGAATTCCCAGCCCATCGTTGCGGCATGGCGTCGGTCAACGCCATTGAACTGCGCATCGGCCATGGCAAAGTCGACCTGCTGACCGATGCCTTGCAGCTCGGCTGCTGTCAGTGCGCCCATTGCGGCTGTGGCCGCTGCGGCGCCGCATTCGACCAGTGAAGCAGTACCAAACATCTTGACCGGCTCGCGGTCCTGCACACCAATCGAGTACATCTCGCCGGCAAAGCCATACAGCACCAGATCCGAGATCTGGTACTCGCTATACGGCGAGTCCAGTCCAAAGGGCGATATCGAGACCAGTGACAGGTCGTCGCGCAGCGATGCAATCCGATCCCAACCCATCCCGAGCGAGTCCAATCGACCCACCGGCTGCGACTCGATCACAAGGTCGGCCCGCTGGATCAGCCGTTCAATCACCGCCCCGGCGCCATCGTGCTCCAGGTTGAGGACGAGCGAGCGCTTGTTTGTGTTGAAGTAGAAGAACGTCCCCGATCGCTCTACTCCAGGCACGCCCTGATACCAGGGACCCACCGAGCGCGACGGGTCACCGCCGGGCGGCTCAACCTTGATCACATCAGCGCCAAAGTCGGCAAACAGCTTGGTGCAATAGGGCCCGGCGATGTGCTCGGTCAGGTCGAGAACGGTCACACCATCAAGTGGCCCAGGTTGGTCGGTCATGGAGGGAGTCTATCCTCAGCGCCCGCTGGTTCGGAGATTCAGATTCGATCGGGCAGTGACTCTCGGGCGATCTCTACCGAGAACAGGCAGCGTTCTGTACCTAGAACAGATAGTCGATATGTGCGTTATATTGGTATCGGTGAACGTGAGCATGTGATGGCAGCGATGAATCCGATCTTGCGGCTGCGACGTGCATTTCGCTCGATCGGGGCCGATGCGCAACAGGCAGACGAAGCCGCTGGCGCGGTCGACGACTATTCCTATAGCCGCCGTGAGTCCGATCTGCGTCATGCGCAGATGATGGCTGAGATGCGTGAGCATATGGCCGATCAGACCAACCGGATCCTGCTCGGCATGTTCGTCCTGCTTAGTATCGCCGTTGGGGTGATTGTCGCATTCGTGGCCTGAGAAAGGAGCACGAGAGGGTGTCTCAGAAGTCAACCCAGTTGGATGAATCTCAGTCCCCGCTTCACGGAGGCCTTTGAATAGGGACTTATAGAGCAGATTACCCAAGCCCTCTGGTCAGGCGTCATACTTGCGCTTGTGCTCCCGGAGGTATCGCCAGCCCTTCTTCGGCGGACGCTTCATGATCGCCTTGGCAATGTTGCGCGGGCTGTCGGGGATCGGCTCCGGTAGCTCTCGTTTCACTCGCTGTCGCTTAGCGCTCTCAGGCATTGGAGTCTCCGTAACCAGCCGATACTTCGGCGTTGAATCTCCGTGGGTCGTGCCAGTAACAACCAACGCACGTCCCGTTGTACTTGCCGTTCCCCTTGACCTGACTCACGGCGTAGCCAAGCTGTTTCGCATCGAAACGATTTCCTGAGTCGCGGCACGCCTTGCAGTGATTGCGTTTGGCGTTGTTCACAGCCTTTGACATTGGCTGAAAGTCATCAAGCGTGACCAATGCGGCATCTGTAAGGCGCGGGTCATCGCGCCGTCCGTCCTTGTGATCAACTTCGATGTTGGCTCCGATGCCGAGCACAGCGCATTGCTGTTCGCCTACTTGCTTCTTGATGTGAGCGGGGATCGGCTTGAGGATCGGTGCCTTCTTGTGGCCTTGCAGTTGGACACTCACGATTGCGCCCTTTTGCTTGTTGCGACGGATGTTGAATTTCCGCGCCAGTCCGCCGTCGTCTCGACACCAACTGCCACCGTTGCCCATTTGCAGGCCGTCATACTTGCCGACGAACTCAGAAACTGGGACCGGTCGGCTAAACCCCTCGCTATCCGGTTGGGCGAGTTCCAGGAAGAGGGCCGCCTTGGTCTTCTTATTCGACCGCTTGGGGGCGACCAGCCGCTGAAGCCTAACCATCGTTCAGCCTGCGAGTAGCAGCTTCCGCATAGCTGGGATCGATGTCGCATCCAGCGAAGAATCTGCCCCCCCCCCGTGCAGCAACGGCAGTTGTGCCACTACCGAGGAATGGATCGATCACTAGGTCGCCCTGGTTGCTGTGCTTCAGAACGAGATCGCTGAACAATTCCACCGGCTTCTGCGTCCTATGGATGCGATGGCCATTGAAGCGCGGAATCGGCAGCGAGTAGATGCCGTTGTCGTAGTATCCGTGGAACGTTGGCTTGCCGCCCTTTACACAGAGGATCGCCATCTCGCGGCTGTTGGTCAGGTAGTTGACGCTGGCGTTGAGCGGGACAGGATTGGTCTTTTCCCAGACGATCTGACGAAACATCTTGAACCCAGCCCGACTAAGCGCGTTGCGCAGGTCAGACAACTTCCATATGTCGAACCACACGATGGCAGTGCCGCCCTTGCGCAAGACGCGATACAGGCCGGTCGCCAGTGCGTCCAAGTCGATCTCCTCGTGATCCCACGAGCCGAAGTCCATCGAGACGGCAAATCGCTCGACGCCGTTCTTGACCTGATCGAATCCTGTCTCGCGACTAATGCCGTAGGGCGGATCGGTCAGAACCAAATCGACTGAACCTGCGTCCAATGAGTCGAGGAAGTCACGGAAGTCAGCGCAGTCAATGCTGACCTGGGGTGATTGCGAAGTCGTCACGCGATCAGGTCCTCGTACTTGAGTCGTTTGCCATCCATGCCGCGCACCGTTCCTTCCATCTGGTCGATTGTGTCGAGGGGTCGCGCGTTGTGGCGACCGGAGAATTCAGTCACGTAGCGGTTTAGGTGCTTGGGCGACATCTGGTGGTAGGTCCCGTGGTAGCCACGCTTCATCAATGCCCAGAATGACTCAATCCCGTTGGTGTGAGCCATGCCGTCCACGTACTCACCAACCGAGTGCTTGACCGCACTGTGGCGCATTCTCGCGCCCCTGTAGGCGGGATGCTCATCGGTGAAGAGGGTAGCGCCGCGTTCTACGTGGTCATCAACGAACCCATGCAGGGTCGGGCGATCTACAGAGCCGACCACGTGAGCAGATACATGGTTGGTCTCACGGTCCTTCGCGCCAACCACAGCGGCCTTGCCGATAGTCCCGCGACCGGCGCGGAGCTTCTTGTCGGAGTGCTTGTTGGCTTCCTTGCCACCGAAGTAGCTCTCATCAACCTCAACCGGCCCCGAGAATGGCGGCTGCTCGTCTTCCCACGACTCCCTGATCCTGTGCGCCATGTGCCACGCGGCCTTCTGCGAAATGCCGAGGTCGCGGTGGAGTTTCATGCTGCTGACGCCCTTGATCCCAGTGTTGAACAGGTAGATCGCGATTGCCCATTTGCGGCAAGATAGCGGACTGGAATGCATCAGCGTATCCGTCTTGACCGAGAAATCCTTGCGACAGTCTCGGCAGCGGAACGGCTGCGGCTTACGGCTCGCGCGTTCCTGGATGTTACCGGACTCGCACTTGGGGCAACGAACGCCGTCCGGCCAGCGAGCCTCGATGAACCACTGTTCAGCCGTCTCGTTGTCTGGGAACATATCCTGCAACTGAATCAGGCTGAGTCCCGTGCGGTAGTTCTTACCAGGTGCCTTCTTGCTCATCTCTTTCGCTCCCTCTAAGGACACAGTTTACCCGCTATCCACATCCCCGTCAACCTCGCTTGGGTAATCTGCTCTATAAGTCCCTTTGAATAACTCAGTTTCCCGTCCCCGCCCCCGAGCGGGGACCCGCTTTGGCATAGCCCAGGCTGCTCGAATAGGTCTCGGTTGACCAGATACAGGCGACAAACATGGCCGCCGGTAAGAAGCCAGGGAAGGAGCAGGCCCCCGCTCGGAGGCGGGGGCGGTTTAGGGGTTTTGCAAAGGCCTCCTTCACGCGGGGACCCGCTCGGGCGGTACGGGTTATCTGGTGGTGGGTAACTAACCGGGGAAGGAGCAGGTCCCCGCGTGAAGCGGGGACTGGGAATGCTCACTTGTGAGACACCCTCACGTTGCCGCTGACGAAGTTGCGGAAGAGGCGGCGGACGCGATCAGCGAATACGGCTACAGCCGTCAAGAATCGGATCTGCGGTTTGATCGCATGATGGCTGAAAATCGGCAGATGATGGCTGAGACCCGCCACTACATGGCAGAGATTCGCAACCAGATTTTGCTTGCCATCATGTTTGCTGCGGGACTGATCATCGGTGCGGTGGGACTGCTTGTGGCCCTTGTCGATTGAATCGAAGAAGTTCATCGAGCACTCCAGCGAGCATCACGGCCGCGGCCTGGTGAGACCAGTACGAACGGTGACTTCTTGCCTCTGTCCGACGTTGCCAACTCGTGCATGTAGCGGTCGGCGTCGACCAGGTCGTCGTTTCGTTTCTTTGGTTTGGGGCTGTGGTCGGTGGCTGATTGATCCCACTGGTACTCGCGCATCCGCGACGGGAAGACTGACATTGACGGCGCGTAGTAGGAACTGGGCGGATCACCGTTGAGTCGCTGTTGGACCAGGGCAATACCCCAATTGACGGAGTCGGGACCGCCCTTGCTGGGCACAACGTGATGGCCTTGACGGCGTTGATGGTCGATCCAGGCCGACTGTGAGCGGTCGGCACACCACTGGATGGCGCCCAGCTTGCGCTGCCAGGATTGTTGCCATTGCTCGAGGCGTTGGGTGACGCCGGGTCCGCGCTCCTCGAACTCGCCGAGGCGGATTAGGATGTTGGCCCCGCAGGACGCATGTCGATCCGTGACGCCGGCCACAATTCCCGCCGTGTAATGGTCCTTGGGCGACTGGCCACCGAAGTCGAGTCCGCCGATGTAGCGGGAACAGCTGGGCAGAGGCGCGTCCCAGCGGTGCGTGTCGGGACTGAAGTGTTGGTAAATCTGACCCTCGAACGCATCGAAACTGCCCTCGATGAAGCGCTGCACCCATTCGCCCGGCTGGAGCGCTCGTTGCTGGGCGGCGTAGTTCGATGGCAGGTGCGGATTGTCGGGGATTTTTGCTGGGATGTAGACGATTCGACCGTCGGCGTCGGCAAATGCCGACTCATCCAGTTCCCGTCGGGCGAACCAGCGCTCGAACCAGCCTGGCCAGGGATTCGACGCGGCAACGAACCACCGTTGCGGCTGGGCTGGATGTCGGAGTCTGGTCAGGAGCATCTGCGCGGCTTCTTCCGCGACCTCGCCGGCTTCGTCGACAAAGACTGCGCCGTATTGCTCAGAGCCCAACCCCGACCACTCGGTGAGGTGCCGGAAGTTGATGGTTGAGATGTGGTCGTTGGGCCGCTTAGGGAGCGCGATCTTGACGAGCTGTGTTGGAGCGGATTGACTGCTGCGAATGTACTCGTCGGGGCAGGCGTCGTGAAAGGCCTTCATGGTGGTGCCGGAGAGGTCGGTGAAGTGTTGGCGGGCGACGAGGATGTTGTTGCCGGGGTAGGCGAGTGCGGCGTCGATGGCGAGTTCGACGATGGCACGGGTTTTGCCGCCGCCCATCGCGCCACCGTATCCGAGCAGGGTGAGGCTGCCCTGGGGCGCGTTGAAGATCTCTTCGTAGAGTTCTTGTTGGCGCTCCGTGGGAGAAAAAAAACGGAGCTGGTGGAGGGCCTTGAGGGCCTTGCGGGCCCTGGGGTCTGCGGATTTATGGTGGTTCGTCGTCATCGTCGGCATCTTCCTGTTGCCCTGCGTGGTTGTCCTGGTCGTCGCCGGCTTCGGGATCGGATTCGGAGTCCGGGTCGGCGGTCTGCACGTTTGCTTCGCTGAGCAGGGCCTCACCGAGGATGGCTTCTACCTCGTCGAGGACGGCGTCGAGTCGTTGGTCGCGCTTGGGGTCAGCATGGGCGAGAGGATCGTTGGCAATTCCGAGCATGGAGGCCATGACCTTGAGCGCGCCGAGGCGGACGTAGCCGGGCCCGGTGGCGGCGAGCTCGCCGAGCGCGCGGCGGATGGCGTTGCCCTCGAAGGGGACGAATGGCTTCTGGTCGGACATTGACTGTTCCTTCGGCTGTTGATTGGTGGAGTCGATGGTATGCGCACGTTTGTTCGTCTCACAAGAGCGGATAGGTGGCGCATTTTGCAGAGATGGGGATGTGTCCAGGGGAGGGACCCTCACCCCAGCCCTCTCCCAGAGGGAGAGGGAGATCAGGTGTCGAGGGTTTGGGTAGCCTGATTCCATGACCAGTGAACAGGTTGGGCACTACCGGGAATTGAGTGCGGAGCATTTGCGGCTTGCGCGGGCGCTGCTGGCCGAGGGCGACCCAATGGAGGCGTTGGAGAGGGGTTGGGCGGCGGTCGCCTCGGAGCTCGAGGCGGCGGCGAAGGCGCGGGGTCTACCGCGCGATCGGCATTGGGAGCTGCAGGCGGTGGTGCGAGCGCTGATCGAGGAAAGCGGCGACATCGACCTCAGCGTGCTCTTCGGTTGCGTGCAGGCGATGCAGATCAACTTCTACGACGTGCAGTACGAAGCTGAGGAGGTCGAGTGGTTCCTCGATGAAGTCGAGCGGCTGGTGGGGAAGTTGGGGGGTCTGGCGTAGGTATGCTGGGGTCAAGCGAAGGGGACTGAGATGGCGGTGTTCTCGGTGCTGCGAGAGGTGTTTTGGCCCACGGTCGATGCTGAACAGCGGGTTGTTGAGTTCCACGCTGAGGTGGAACGGCTCGCTCACGAACGGGGGTTGCAGGACGATTCCTTTGCTCGGTTGGCCTTGTCGACGGAGGTGTGCGAGCGGTGGATCGCGGAGAGTGGCGATCGCCTGGTCAGGCGGGGGAAGTGGGGCTCCGGGATCGTGCTGGCGGCGATTGTACTTTGGACCGCGATCGTTCTTGCGTTCGGATAGACTGGACGCATGACAACTGAGCAGGTTGGGCACTACCAAGAATTGAGCGCGGAGTATCTGCGCCATGCGCGCGAGCTGTTGGCGGAGGGGGACCTGACGCAGGCGTCGGAGAAGGGCTGGGGCGCGGCGGCGGTGTTGGTGAAGGCGGTGGCGGAGTCGCGGGGTTGGCGGCATCAGGGGCATCGGCAGTTGTGGCAGGTGTTGGAGCGGCTGGCTGAGGAGACCGAGGACGAGGAGATGCGAGACCAGTTCGGACTGGCTGGAGCGTTGCATACGAACTACTACGAGGCGTGGCTGAGCGCGGAGACGGTTGAGAGGTATCTGATTGTGGTGGAGCGGCTGGTGGGGAAGTTGGGGGATTTGGGATAACCCGACTACCCCTTCAAGTCGCTGATCTTCTATTGATCCACGACAAAGGTCAGGGGCTGGTACTGAGGATTGCCCGCGGGATCATTGCGTGGAACAGTTACCAAGAAGTACTCCTTCTCTCCGCGCACGACCAGCCGAACCTCGATTCTTATCACCCCTCTGTCTTTCATCTCGTGCCGAGGATGCAAAGGAGTAGAAAGTGCCTCATCATCCTGCCAATCGGTCTTCTCACCCGCGATGGCAGAGAAACCGTTCTTGAGCTTCTCGACTCGACTGTCAATCTCATCAACCCGTAGTCCAACCAATCGCTCCACACTTAGTTGGCCGCTCCACTTCTGAAAGGCCTGACCGCTTCGCTCGACCAAATCGATGAACTCATAGCACCGATTAGCAAGCTCATGTCTTGTGTAATCTTCGGGGTCTGGTCTAGCCATCATCAGCTCCTTATTGCGGCCATCCTGCCGCGCTTTGTGTTCTCTTTGCGGAGGCCGCTGAGGGTTAGGGTGTTGCTCTTGATCCGGTTGCAGGGGCCGCAGAGGAGGAGGCGGTTACTGATGTGGTTGAGGCCTCCGTCGGACCTTGGAGTGTTGTGGTCGAGTTCGAGGTAGAGGGGGTCATCGAATCCTCGATCGCAGCCTCGGCAGACCATTCCGTTCTGGTCGATTAAGAAATCCACCATCTCGGCTCGGGACATTTTGATACCAGGCGGTTCAGCAATCTTCTGCCTGGTTTTGAGGACCGGTGCGGCTGTCTCCGCCTCGTCAGTGCGAACTGGAGCGGCTGTGCTGTAGCCGATTTGACCAAATGTCAGCAAGCGTCCACCTGTATCCCCATCGGGTGATGCGAGACCCTCGTTCTGAAGCCTCTCGACCACTACATCGTGTGCCTTGTCCCAGATATCCATGCCGATCCATTGCCGGCCAGCTCGCTCTGCAGCGATAGGCGTCGTAGCGCAGCCGCAGAACGGGTCAAGAACCACATCTCCTTCGCGTGACGATGCTCTGATGACGCGCTCATACAGAGCGAGCGGCTTCTGAGTCGGATATCCCATGCGTTCTTTGGCCATGTTGTTCAACGACGGAATGTCTGTCCAATAGTCCAACATTCCCTTGTCTCGGCCTTTCATACGTTGGGATGTCGCAGGAATCGAAGGTTTGTCGAAGTAATAGGTGCTGCCTTTGGTGTAGAACAGCAAGGTGTCATGTTTCTTGGACCAGAGCTTCCTAGAACTCCCGCCCAGCGCGTAGCACCAGACGATCTCATTTCTGAAGTTCTTCCAACCGAAAATCGCGTCCATGAGCGCTTTCACCCAGGCGTGCGCGGTGTGATCAATGTGCAGATAGATGCTGCCGTCGTCGCAGAGGATTCGGTGCATCTCTAGCAGTCGAACTCCGAGCCAACACAGGAACGCTCCCATGTCACGATTGGCCCAGACTGAATTGGCAGCGTCAATCACCTCCCAGACGGCGGGCCAGTCGTCCTGGATGGCGTCGATCCAGTCCTGATGGACGTCCTTGTCCCAGCTCCAGCGGTCCTCGAACTTGGCTCCGGCGGCGAGGGAATCGGGGGTCGCGTGGAAGTCCCGGCCTTTGTTGAAGGGCGGGTCGGTGGCGATGAGGTGGATGGTGTTGGAGTTGATGCCTCGGAGGAAGGGGAGGTTGTCGCGGTGGAAGAGGGTTCGGTTCTGGACGTTGAGGGTGGGCATGGGGTCAGGTTAGGTAATGGAACGTTTGTTGGCAATGTTACTCAGTGCGGTGGCGAAGGATGGGGTTCTGATTGTCGCAGGCCGGCCCTCACCCTAACCCTCTCCCAGCGGGAGAGGGGATCGGAGGGGGAGGTGGCTGGGTGCGGCTTAGACTTTGTTTGCGACGAGAGAGGACCCCCTCCGCCCCCGCATCAAGTGCGGGGCAGGCTTTCGGCACCTCCCCATGCAAGGAGGAGGAACGATCGAGTGGCAGCTCCGCTAGAGGGGGAGGAGCGATCTGTTTGCACCTCCGCCAGAGGGGGAGGTCTTTGGCTCTTAGGAATGAGGTTCATGGTGAGTGCTGAACTGAATACTGTTTCTGCGATCTCTGACTGGTATGTCGATGCTCTGGCGGCGGCTTCTCCGAATATGGCGACTTCTCTGGGGATTCCGGGGCGGGAGACGGAGTTGACGGACTACTCGCCGGATGGTCATGCGGAGCGATCGGCGATTCGGCGGCAGGCGGAGGCAGCGCTTCGATTGCTAAATGTGGAGTCTGAGCGCGACCGGGTGGCTCGGGATGTGATGCTGGAGCGGTTTGAGTATGAGGCGGAGCTTGAGGCTCAACAGGAGCACTTGCGCTCGCTGAACATCCTCGCGTCTCCGTTGCAGAACACTCGACAGGTGTTTGACTTGATGCCTCGCGAGACCGAGGAGGATCAGGCGAACATCGTTGAGCGGATGGGCGCGGTGCCGGAGGCGTTGGAGCGCTATCGGTCGTCGCTGGCGGCAGGGATGGACGAAGGGATCGTGGTGGCTCAGCGTCAGGTGCTAGGTGGGATAGAGCAGTGTCGTGTGTGGGCTGGGCAGGGACCTTCAATCAGTCGCTCCGCGACAGATTCCCCCGCAAAGGGGGATGCGGAAGCCAAAGGGTTCTTCTCGAATCTCGTAGACAGCCTGGGGATTGATGGCGGGTCGAATGTGAGGGCAGCGGAGCAGGGCTATGCGGCGTTGGCTGAGTGGTTGCAGTCGGAGTACCTGCCTCGCGCGAATCCTCATGATCCCGTTGGACGGGAGCGTTACCAGGCTGCTTCGCGGGGATTCAACGGCATTGAGTTGGACCTTGAGGAGACGTACCAGTGGGGCTGGGAAGAGGTCTGGCGGATTCAGTCGGAGATGGCCGAGACGGCAGAGCGGATCTCGTCGGGTGCGAGCGCGGCTGAGGCGATTGCGATCCTGGAGTCGGACGACTCGCGCGCGATTACCGGGGAGGATGCGTTCCGCGAATGGATGCAGCAGACGCAGGACGACACGATGCAGTCGCTGCTGGGCACGCACTTCGATATCGCCGAGCCGGTGCAGCAGATCGAGGCGATGATCGCGCCACCTGGCGGAGCGCTGGCGATGTACTACACGGGTCCGTCAGAGGACTTCTCGCGGCCCGGCCGAACCTGGTATCCGACAGGCGGCGAGACCCGCTTCCCACTCTGGCGCGAGCTCTCGGTCTGCTATCACGAGGGCGTTCCGGGGCATCATCTACAGATTGGCACGACTCGGTATCTGGGCGATCAACTGACGCGGTATCAGCGGTTGCTGGCGGGGACGTCAGGTTATGTCGAGGGCTGGGCGCTGTACGCCGAGCGTCTGATGGCCGAGCTGGGCTACCTCGAGGATCCGGCGTTCTACATGGGGCTGCTCAGCAGCCAGGCGTTGCGTGCGGTACGCGTGGTGATCGATATCGGGATGCACCTCGAACTGCCGATCCCGGAGCGCGAGGCATACCACGGCGGCGAGACCTGGACGCCGGAACTGGCACTGCCGTTCCTGATCGAGCGCTCATTCTTCCCCGAGAAGATGTTAGCCAGCGAAGTCGACCGCTACCTGGGCTGGCCGGGTCAGGCGATCTCATACAAGGTTGGAGAGCGAGAGTGGCTGGCAGCGAGGGAGTCGGCAAGGGAATCGTTGGGCGACGCCTTCGACCTCAAGGGATTCCACCAGGCAGCGCTTGATCTGGGTCCAATGGGTCTACAGCAGCTCAGAGACGAGATGTCGCGGTTGCGTGGCTAGGCATTTGGCCAATCGTCACTCGATGCCGCGCGCACCGACGCGGGGCTTCGGAGGGCTTTGGGAGGGATTAGCGCATGGCTCGTCGTGAGATTCAACCGGCGGTTTATCTGATGGTGAACTGGCGGAATGGGACGTTCTATGTGGGCCATACAGCGGACTTGCCCCAGCGCATTGAGCAACATAGGGAAGGCCGCGGATCTGCCTTCACACGCAAACATGGCATACGGCGGCTGGTCTGGTATGAGTTCCATGACTCGCTTGACGACGCCCAGCGTCGCGAGCGGCTGATTAAGCGCTGGCAACGCAAGTACAAGCTCGATTTGATCGAGAAACACAATCCCGGGTGGCGAGACCTCTACCACGACCTCGCGTAAATCAGCTCCGATGCCCCGCGCCCCGACGCGGGGCCTAGGGCACCCTGTGATGATCGCCTGTCGGCGTTTTGCTCATCTCAGCCGCAGCCGAAGGATCGCGTGGCGACGTATGAGGTGAGCATCGCGGTTGTTCGGCGCTCGGCGGCTGAGGTCTGGGCCCTGCGTCGGGGCGCGGGGCTTCGGAGGGCTTGGGGAGGGCTTGGGACTTCGGGCTGATCGCCTCGATTGGGCCAGGCTGCGCGATAAGCTGACGTGATGCGCCGTCTGCTCACTGTCCTGATTGCCCTGGTCGGCCTGGCCCTTCTCGCGGTTGCTTGTGGCTCCGGCGATGACTCGCCTCAGCCTTCGGCGACTGAGACGGAAACGTCCCAGCGCGCTGACCGGCAGGCGACAGTGTTGGAACAGGAACAACAGCAGGAGACAGAAGTCGCGGTTGCGGACGACCAGGCTGACGACCGGGCGGACGACCAGGCGGAGCCCGAGCAACTGGTCGAGCAGGTTCAGGTTCAGCAAGCTCAGAGTGCAGAGACTCAAGCCGAGCAGGCTCAGGCCGACCAGCAGGTCGTTGTCCTACCCGAGGATGTCGTCGGCGAACACAAGGGGGTTCGCTCGGAGCGCAACGTATTGGGCGACCCCGACGCTTCCGTCGAGATTCTGTACTACGGGGACTTCACTTGAGGCGGCTGTCAATGGTTTGCGGCTCAGGTTGAGCCGTTGATTCTTGAGCAGCTGGTCTCGACGGGCATGGCCCGCTTCGTTTTCCGACACTTCCCGATCCGCGGCGATCAGGCGGTCTTTGCCGCTGTCGTCGTCGAGTGCGCGGCCAACCAGGGCGCGTTCTGGCCGCTGCATGACCGCTTCATGGCCGGCGACGAGACTCTCTTCACCGAAGCCGGACTGCGGCGGCAGATCACGTTTGAGGGCCTGGACGATGAGGAGTTCATGACCTGCCTGAACGAGGGTCATACGTTCCCGCAGGTCAGCGCTTCATATGACGAAGGACTGGAACGTGGCGTGCAAGGCACTCCGGCGGCATTCGTCAACGGCAAGTCCGTCGATCCCACCTATGAAGCAATCGAAGCTGCCGTCAAGCAGGCGGCAGAGGAGAGCGGGCAGTGATGCGTATCGCGAACGCGATCCGTTCCCGACAGGGGTTCAGACAGGAGTACAGTCGATTCATGGGCGTGGGCATCCGACGATCGGTATGGCTGGTGGTGCTGACGTTGGTCTGTGGTGTACTCGTTTCCGCCTGTGGATCAGGCGGTGAAGTCGCCGACCAGCGCGACCAATCGGCAACGACCGCCACTGAGCGCAGCGAACGCGCCGAGCGCCAGGCCTCGATCATGCAGCAGCAGGTTCAGCAGACTCAGCAGGTTCAACAGGTTCAGCAGTCGCAGACCACTGCTGAAACGGACAATGCCAGCGAGACCGAGCAGGCTGAGCAGGCTGACCGGGTCGATGTCTCGACGGACGATGCACCGGACCAACGAGCGACTGAGCTGGGCGAGATTGACTTTGGCCACCGCGAGGGATTGCCGTTTGTTCGCAATGTGGTAGGCGATCCTGAAGCGCCGGTCGTGATTGTTGAGTACTCCGACTTCCAGTGACCGAGCTGTCGAAACTTCGCGGCTCAGTTTGAGCCGCAGATTATGGACGAACTGATTAGCACCGGTGTGGCTCGCTATGAGTATCGCCACTTCATCATCTTTGGCTCGGCTTCGCAGTTTGCGGCGATGGCGACCGAGTGCGCGGGCGACCAGGGCGCCTGGTGGGAGTTCCATGACGCCTACCTGCTCAAGGCGCAAGCGCGCACGTTCACTCGCGCCGGAGCGATTGAGCTAGCCCGCGAAGAGGGACTCAATGTGGCGCAATTCACTCAGTGCGTCGACAACGAGGAGCACCACGACCGGATCTTGCAGATGCAACAGCAGGCGATCGCGGAGGGTGTGAGCGGGACGCCGACGTTCCGGATCAACGGTCAGCCCGGGGCTCGGTCGCTGAGTGGGATCATTGAGCAGGTGCACGCGGCCGCTGAGGCGGCGGAGAACGAGGAGGGAGGCTGATGTTGCTGCGAATGGGACTAATCCTCGTGAGCGCCGCGTTGTTGTTGGCGGCGTGTTCGTCAGAATCCGGCGAGCCGCAGCCGTTGTCGGCACAGGTGGCGGAAGAGCCACAGGAGGAGTCGGCGATGGCGTACGAGGCCGGCGAGAGCGAATCGGCCGAGCAGGCAGCGGTCGCAGAGCAGGAGTCAGAACCGGCCGCAACGGTCGCGGCAGTAGGGAACGCGCAGGATGAGGATGGGCAAGGGGAAGCGGAGCGGATCCCCGCTCAAGGCGGGGACGGGGAGGATGACGCCGTCCAAGGCGGAGACGACGATGATGATGCCACTCAGGGTGGGGACAGGGATGATGACCCCGCTCAAGGCAGAGAAGGGGAGGATGATGCCGCTCAGGACAGCGACGGGGATGATGATGCCGCTCAGGGTGGAGACGGGGATGATGACCCCGCTCAAGGCAGAGAAGGGGAGGATGATGCCGCTCAGGACAGCGACGGAAGCGATCAGGCGGCGATGGTCGCGATGATCATCGAGTCGGGACACCGCGCCGGACTGATCGCGAATCGCAATGTGGTCGGCAATCCCGACGCGCCGATTGTGATCACCGAGTACTCAGATTTCCTTTGACCAAACTGTCGCAGATTCGCGGCTCAGGTTGAGCCGCGCGTGATCGAGGAACTGGTTCGCACCGGCGTGGCCCGGTTCGAGTACTCGCACATCATCAATCATGGTCCACCGTCGATGCTCGGCGCGCTGGCCACGGAATGCGGCGGCGACCAGGGCGCGTGGTGGAGTTTTCACGACCACTACATGAGTCAGTGGGACTTCTCGCGTGAGGGCGCGATCGCCTACGCAGCATCGCTGTCACTGGATACCGAGGCATTCACCCAGTGCCTGGACAGCGAGAAGCACCTCGAGCTGGTCGAGGCACAACATCGACAGGCCATTACGGTCGGGGCGACCAGGACTCCCACCGTACGAATCAACGGCGACGGTGCTGCCATCGTTGGCGATGCGCTGATCGAGCAAGTACTCACGCTGGCGGCAGCACTGGACGCGGAAGGCTAGGCATGAATCGAATACGAATCTTGGCCGGATCGCTGGCCGTCGCGTTCATTGCAGTGTTGTTGACGTCCTGCGGCGACGGTGACGGAGACCTACAGTCTGCGTCTCAAGCCCAGCCGACTACTCAAGCGGAGCAAGCCGATCAGCCCGCGCAGGTTGAACAGACCCAGCAGCCCGCCCAGCAGGCCGAGCCGGAAGCGCGGGTGCAGGTCATCCGCGACCGCGGGTTCATCGGTAGCCCCGACGCTCCTGTCGTGATCCAGGAGTATTCCGACTTCCTTTGAGGCGGCTGTCGCCACTTCGCGACCCAGGTTGGGCCGCGCATCGAAGAGGAACTGGTCGCCACCGGACTCGCCAGGTTCGAGTACCGGCACATCATCAATCACGGCCTGTCGTCGGAGATGGCCTCGCTGGCGACCGAATGCGCCGGCGACCAGGGCGCCTGGTGGGAGTTCCACGACTACTACTTCGAGGGCCCCGGACGTGACGCCTACACGAGAGACGGCGCCGTCGCGGTCGCTGCGGAGTTCGGTCTCGACACCGACCAGTTCGGCCAGTGCATGGACGACCAGACACACCTCGACCTGATCTACGACCAGCACACCGACGCGGTGTCTCGAGGCCTCTCCAGCACCCCGACCGTCCTGGTCAACGGAGAACGAGGTCCAACCTCGGCCGACGCGCTGATCGAGCTCGTCAAGGAGCTCGCCGAGGGCTAGGGCTACCTCCGCCGGCGGTTGTATAGCAAGTTTATCCCCGTACAAGAGGATCGGCTATACGTCGAATACATTGCTATATTCGACCAATGGACCCTGTGCGCAATCCCTACAGTCCCAAGGCGCGTGATGGTCAGCGGACGCGTTGAACCTGGTCGTTGACCGATCTGAAGGCTATCCATACTTTCTTCAGGAGTTTGGCAAGCGTTCATGGGACGCCGCGACTGGACCGCAAATCAACCAGGCTGAGGACGTAGAGGAAGCGATTCCTGTGGCCATCGATGAACGAGGGCCTGCTCACGCCGGGTGAAGCGCCCCAGTAAATTCCGTCATACCCGCGCTTGTCGGAGGCCTTTGCATAATCGTGTTCCAAATCC
The DNA here is from genome assembly GCA_964291515.2 of Dehalococcoidia bacterium. GTDB lineage: Bacteria > Chloroflexota > Dehalococcoidia > Bin125 > Bin125 > Bin125. The sequence goes on along the minus strand of OZ219805.1, from coordinate 518,912 downwards.
TTCTGAGCTCCTGTAGGGGCGACCCTTGTGGTCGCCCGCGTTGGCGATTGCTTTACTGACTAGATAGGAGCGGCAGAGCGGGCGACCACAAGGGTCGCCCCTACAACCTGACCAGTAGCGCACCAACCGATTTACGCGCAGGCCTTCGCTTGTCGCGGGTATCTCGCCGACATCGACAGCCACGACCGTGCCCAACGGGGCGAGATTGCCGCGGCAAGCGCGGCAATGACGGGCTGCTTCTTGGCGCTGCGTACCAATGTGAACAGGGCCTGGATTCGGGATTCTTCGCCGCGCGGCTCGACCGTACGACACCCGCTGAACGGAGGCCTTTGCAAAACCCCTAAACCGCCCCCGCCTCCGAGCGGGGGCCTGCTCCTTCCCTGGCTTCTTACCGGCGGCCATGTTTGTCGCCTGTACCTGGTCAACCGAGACCTATTCGAGCAGCCTGGGCTATGCCAAAACGGGTCCCCGCTCGGGGGCGGGGACGGGAAACTGAGTTATTCAAAGGCCTCCTGAACGAGAGTACTTGTCGGCCATGGCATCATTCGGGAAGGGTCCCTACCAGGCAGGAGATGTCGCGACGGCTCCGGGCAAGCGGACCAGTCAGGTCGGACCGGTTCGAGATTCCCTGATCAAGCGAGGGCTGTGCTACTCGCCGAGCCGCAACGTCATTGACTTCACCGTCCCGATGTTTGATCAGTTTGTGCGACGCAGACTCGGATAACGGGTTGTTGGTTCAGCCACATCGCCGTCCGAGGCGCTGCCAGCCGGGCGGCCGCTCGCGTTGTCCAGTTTGTCCACATCTTATCCACATAGCAGGGTTCCGATTGTGGATCACTCGATTTCATCTTGACAACACCGAACATATCTTCTCATAATCGATTCTACATATTCGTACTGACATTCTGAGAAAAGGAGGGCGTCTTGCCCGCACTTGCACAACCGACTGAAGCGCAGCCTCAGGAATCGGCGCCGTCGATTCTTGTCCGGTCTCTGTCCGAGGCCGACCTCAACCACATGCTTGACCAGCTCGGCGGCGGGCGATCAGCGGCTCGCGGCGCGTTGAGCCGATTCTCGGCACTGCATGAGCGGATACGGCATCGTGAGACTCACCTCTACAACACTCGCGAAGCCGATCCCCGATTCTCGGCGCCGCATCTCGACGCCGAACCCTGGCAGACCGATTTGCCCAGACGGACGTGGTCGCAGTTGCGACAACGCTTGACCGAGCATCCATTGCGCGTCCACGTCGAGCCGCCGGACAACTCGCCGGCGGCTCGTCAGGCCGCCGACAATCTTGAGCACGTGCTCGAGCAGGGCTTACGACAGGTCGAGGAGCGCTCGCAACTGTCCTTGCAGGCCGACCTCGGCTATGGCCAGGTGTGCCTCTGCTTCGGCGTCCTGCACTGGCAGCGCGCCGCCGACCGCTTGCCCTCGCTGCCAGCTCGCGAGCAACGCGGCGCTCGACCTGACGATCCCGACGAGCGCCGCCGCTTCCGTCGGGCGCGTTCCGAGGACGGGCCGTCATTGCCCTGGATCGAGACCGAGGAGAGTAGGCGCGACCGGGATCGACAGCGACAGGCCACCGCCGGATTCCCCTGGGACGTGGAGGTCATCCGGCCCGACCAGTTCGCCTTTGTCGAGGATCACGGTTCGGGCAACGGATTGGGCATCGCCGTCGTGCTGCGTGAGGTTGGACTGTTCGAATATCGCGACCGGCTGCGCGATCAGGACGGACTCGATCTGCAGATGGCTGCGATTGGTGGCGAGCCGTCGCTGGGCGTCTCGCGAACGGTCGATGCGCCGCAGCGACACGAGCCGTCCGGCGCCGGCTGGGGCGACCGGGTGCGGGTCGCATCGGTCTGGACGCGGCACGAGTACTACGAATTGGCGGCGCTCGACCGCAACGCACTCAAGACATCACATTCGACGAAGTCGAACCCGCGTCACGAATGGACGTTAATCAAGTCGCATCCGCATCCGTACGAGATGCCGCCGTTCGCCATCGCCGATGCGGACACCAACGATCATCCCGACATGGTCCGGCGCTGGGAACCGACGATGGAGGGCATCTATCGGGCTAAGCCGGGCTACGACTACGAGCGATCGCTGGGCCGGTTCCTGGCCGAACAGACGGCAATCCCGCTCTACTGGATCCAGCTCGCCGACGGCTCCTGGCAGACCGATGACGACGGCAACCGCGTCGAACTGACACCCGACGCCGCCTCGGCGCAAGCACTGCCTCCCGGCGCGTCGCTGCATCGGGTCGAGTTCCGCATTGATCCGGCGTTTGTCGAGTTTCTGCGCATGTCGCACGACGAGCTGATTGCCGCAGCGCCCGATTCAGGTTCGGTGGAGCGTGGCGAGATCGGCCCCAACACGCAACCGCACACGCTGAACCTGCTGCTCGGTTCGCGCAATCTCCAGGTGCAGCAGCTCAAGCGCGCGCAGACCCTGGCCGTGCGCACGATGCTGCGCAACATGGCGCTGGTGATGTCGAAGCCGCTGTCCGACGGCGGTTTCGGTGCACCGATCTGGGTGTTCGCCAAAGGCCACAACGGACGCGTCCAGCGTCGCGAGACGGTCTGTGTCGAGCCGTCGCAGATTCCTTCACTGGACATCGATGTCTGGATCGATCCGTACTCCTCGGCGCAGCGGATCGCCGTGCAGGAACACGGACGGGCGCGACTCAACGATCCACTCGATCCACTGGACCAGCGCGCCTATCTCGAGCAGTACATCGGCGAGGAACATGCCGACCAGGTGCTCGCGCGGCATCGTCAATGGCGTCTGGAACAGGCGCGATTCGAGCAGGAGGTTGCGCAACTGACGGGAGATCAACCGCAGCCATCGTCGTCCAATGGCGGCCAGAGTGTGCCGGCGTCGAGCCGGCTGACAGGACATCTCAGTCCGCTGGGTGCCCTGGCGGCGTCGGACGACGACCGAACCGTCAGTCCGTAGTCGAATCTCGCAGTTCGCAAGGAGTCCATCAACGAACAGGAGCTACCCGTGACGTCAACACACGACATCCGTTGCAAGAACCCCAATTGCCCAAGCCGCCGGCACGCCGATCGTGGAGCACTGGCCTGCCAGGTCGAGGATCACGAACAGTACGTGACCATCGTCTGGAAGTGTCGACGATGCAAGCAAGGCCAGAGAACACCGCTGCCTCGCTGACGCCAGCCGAGCAGGGAGACCATGGCTTGAGCGGCAGCTCGCATCTCCCATCCTCGCAAGGGAAGAATGCTGCATCACTCAGTGTCCCGTCCCCGCCCCAGAGCGAGGACCCGCTCGGGGGCGGGGACGGTTGAGGGGTTATGCATCGGTCTCCAAGCGGGGAGGAGATGGGAGGATTACTGCTCGTGAATCGTGCCATCTGTGATCATCAACGAGGCGGCGAGATCGGTATGCGCGAACGGCACGACGCTGGCATCGGCCGTGGTCAGAATGACTTGTTCGGCGGTCGAAACCGCGTCTGCCGTTCTCGTGCGCCTTGGTGGATCGAGCTCGCTGAACACGTCGTCGAGCAGCAGGATCGGTGGATCGCCGCCCTGCGACTCAAGGTAGTCAGCCTCGGCCAACCTCATGCTCAGCGCGACGGCTCGCTGCTGGGCCCGCGAGGCGAAACTGCCTGCCGGACGACCATCGAGGTCGATGAACAGGTCGTCGCGATGCGGCCCGACGCTGGTCGATCCGCGTGCCAGATCTCGTCGGCGCGACTCTTGCAGCGTCGGCTCGCGAGCAGGCACATATGTCAGTTGCAGGATCTCGGCGGGATCATCCGGTGAGCGCAGCGACAGATGCCGCTCCGCAGCAGCGCTCGACAAGGCGGACGCGGCATCCGAACGGGCTCGCCAGATCGGCTCAGCGGCCGCAACTAGCAAGTCGTCCCATTGTTGAAGCTCCGATTGCGACGCGATTCCCTCAGCGATTCGCTTTAGCAGCGCATTGCGTTGGGTCAGCGCTCGCTGGTAGCGGCTCAAGTTCGATGCATGCGACGGCATCAACTGACCAACCGCCACGTCGAGATAGCGCCGGCGCATTGCCGCCGCGCCGGTCAGCAGATCGAGATCAAGCGTGGTGAACTGTACGGCCCGAATCGCGCCGAGCGCGTCCGAGGCACGACGCGCCACGCCGTTCACGCGGATGCGCTTGGTCGTCAGCGGTGCGCCGCTGCGTTGTCGAGCACTGCTTGCCGAACCACCGACACGCGCTGCCAACGCGACTTCGACTTCGGCCGGTCCCTCGGCGGTCTGCGCGGTTCCAGCGACGCGCATCACCTGGGGCTGCGGCGCTTCCCAGCAGATGAGTTCGCCTTCGGTCTGCGCCCGGGTCGAGCGCAGCGCGGCAAGCAGGTAGATGGCCTCGACCAGGTTGGATTTACCCGCCGCATTGGCGCCGCTGATCAGCGTGATTCCAGAATCAAGCTCAAGCTCAAGCTCTGACCAGGAACGGAAGTTGGAAAGTTGCAGTCGAGTCAGGTACACACGTGGGAGTGTATGGGTCGGTCAGCCCCAGACGGCGATAGCCGCGATGATTGCCGCTGTCGCGGCGGTGATGAGCCCTGCGGTGCTCGCGAAGAGCCACCACTTGATCGCGTTCATCTCAGCTCGCAGCAGTGCGATTTCATTTCGCACTCCTCCCACTTCTGATCGAACGTCGGAGATTTCATTTCGCAACGCGAAATACTCGTCTTGGGCGTTTGTCTCTTTCACCAATCCTTCTCGAGCGAGAGATGCCGTCACTTCGCTCGTCTCTTGGAGCGCATCCGTTTGCTCTTCGGTAAAGCCCGAATCTCTCAGACGCCTACGAAGGGTGACGGGAAGCAGAGCCATGAACACAGATTACTGCGATCAACTCCGCCTGCACAGATTGGGCTGAGCGTGTACTATGTTACGAACTCACTAGCGGGCGCCCCGCCAACCACTGGAGTGTATCCATGGCCACCATTCAGCACGATGTTCCTGGAATCAACCTTGACTGGCTCAACGTTGATACCGACCAGGGCATGGAAATCGAGACCGGTCGCAAAGGCCTGACGCTGGAGACAATCAACCAGCTCACCTACGGCGTTGACGACCGCGACGAGGCACGCCAGCGTCAGTGGGCGCCGCGCGGCGCCGTCGCCGACCCACGATCTCCGTCGAACAGCGTCCAGCACTTGAACAAGGCTGATGTCTGGACCGAGTCCGCGATGCTGCTCTACGAGGAAGCGCTCCAGCGCCAGTGGTCGTCGGCTCGGGACATTCCCTGGGACACCATTGAAGAACTGCCTCCGGACCTTGAGCACGCGATGTGCACACTCTGCACCTTCCTGACGCAGGTCGAATTCATCGCTGCCGATGTGCCGGGTCGATTCATGGAGCAGATTCACCCTGAGTTCTTCGAGTCGCAGCTCTTCCTGGGCACGCAGCTCATGGACGAAGCGCGTCACCTCGACGTGTTCCGCAAGCGCACGCTGATCAACGGTGGCGGAATGTCCGGTGCAGGATTGGGCGCAGTCCAACTGCTCGGCTCGGACGACTTCACCGAGATGACCGCGCTGCTCCACCTCGTCGGTGAGGGCTTCGTGCAGACGCTCTTCCGTATGGGTGAGCTGATCGCGCAGAACGAGGCCGAGAAGCGGATGTTCCGACTCTCCGCGCAGGACGAGTCGCGTCACCTCGCCTTCGGCGTCACGCACCTCAAGTACACCGTCGAGACCGAGCCCTGGCGCAAGGAAGAACTGCACCACATCCTCGACATGCAGGAAGCGCTGCTTACACAGTCGCAGCAGACCTCGTTGACCACCAACCCGCTGACGGGTGAGGCGCTGGCCATCCTTTCCGGTGGCGGCATCGAGCACCTCGATGAGGGCTACAACATGGTCATGCTGATGCGTCGCAAGCAGTTCATCGAGTACGCACACCGACTGGAAGTGATTGGGCTTGACCGCTCCGATCGCTTCGCGCCGGAGGTGCTCTCCCTCTTGGGTGAAGACAACTAAGCGAGACAGAGCTTGCTTGAGCAATTCGGTCCGCCGCCAACCCCGCGCCACTAGTGCGCCGCGATGGCCGTACGCTGCACAGCGTGCGGCCATCAGTGTTAACCAGTCCCGACGTTAGGCCTCATAGCACCTCGACCTGAGTAGGACGTGACATGGAACTGTCGACGATAACCAAAGTGCGCGCCAAGAAGGCGGGTTGGTCGGAAGACTTGATTGAGCGGATTGAAGCCTCGGCCGCCACCGACCAACAGGTCGAGAACCTGGCCCGCGGCGAACTCAGCGAAGCCAAAATCAGCGGCTGGCTGGAGTTCATGGCGAACAACCCTGACAACCCCTTCAGCAAAGCGCCGTTCAACATCTTCCAGACCCCGGCCGAGATCGGCGTCAAGGCAACACCGGGCCCCGACGGCCTGCGACTGCGCGACATCAACATCGGCAGCTACGGTGTTGTACCCGACCACTGGGATCTGCCGAATGACGCCCCCCGTGGCACCGAGTCGACCGGTCAGATCATGGCCGCCGGCTACTCGATCTTCGACAAGGCCGAAGTCTGGTCCGAGAACGCCGTCGACCTGTACGAAGACGCCATCAAGGACCGCTGGATTCCGGCGACCGAGCTGGACTGGGAGAACGGCCTCGCCGAACTGCCCGAGGACCTGGAGCGCTCTGTCGGTCAGATCTGCACCATCTACTCAAACAATGGGCTCGTCGAGCAGAAGATCATCGGGCGCTGGCTCGAGGAAATCTCCTACGGCTTCCACGAGGTCAAGCTGTTCCTCGCGACGCAGGTCTACGACGCCGGACGCAAGGTCGAGGTGCTGCGCAAGCGCGCCCTGATCAACGGCGGTGGACTTGGCCAGGCCCCGCTCGGCCAAATCTATCGTGGCTGGTACCAGGGTCTCACCTTCACCGACATGATCATCGCACTCAATGTGGTCTACAAGAGTTACGAAGTCACGCTGTTCGAGTCGGCCTCGGAGTGGGCGCAGACAGATGTCGAGCGTGACATCTTTGCCCTGATCGCCAAGGACTCGCGGCGACACCTCGACTACGGTCTTGCTCACCTCGACTGGTACACGCGCTACAAGCCCGAGGCGGACAAGCGGCTCAACATCCAGTTCGTTCGCGCCGAAGCCGCGATGGTGCAGGAAATGCGACTCTCAACCACCGAGCGCGAGGCGTTGATCGTGCTCTTGGCCGGTGGGGTGGAAAATCTCCAGGCAGGCGTCGACAAGTTGAAGACGCTGCGTCAGCGTCAGTACGACTCCTACATGGAGAACCTGGCCTCAATCAACTTCGATCGACCGACCGCGCATCCAGGCCTCGTCGGCCAGATCAAGGATCCACTGGAAGGCGGCATCGTCGCCGTGCGGGCGGTTGCGCAGAACTAGGCTCCGGACGCTCACGGCAATCAGGCGTTACGGTCCTTTCTGTACACTCCTAGTAGAAGGAGTGGGCAATGGCGCAGATCTCGCTTCCCGAAGGACGCACAGTCGATCGGATGACGCTGGTGAAAGCGTTGATCCGGGGCAAGTTCGACGAGGATGCTGCCGAAGAGACTGCCAATGTCGTTACGACGATGGTGACTGAAGCGACGCATGGTCATGCCACGAACGAGGCTCTTGCCGGGGTTGAGACACGGCTCAAGGATCACATTGAGGCGCTGATCGCTCGGTCGGAGGCTCGCCAGATGCGTTGGATGATGACCGTCGGCGCGTTTGTGATTGCGGCGATCACAATCATCGACAAAGTGCTGTGAAACGAATGCCGCGTCCGCTCGCTTGAATCAGCGCTAGCCGCCGAGCACCTCAGCGGTTGGCACGGGACACAGCGCCAGCAACGCTCGCGGCTCCACGTCGACGGCGTATGCGGTTGGCGGTCCCGGATCGCCGTCGACCTGCGTTGGCATTGGATTGCCGAGCATGGCAATCTCCAGATGCTGGAAGCGCAGATTCCTGACGCCCGGTCCCTGGGGCAGCCAGCCATAGCGGGCCAGAGGCGACAGCGCCAGCGCCTTCCATGGCGCTCCCTCGACGAGCAGCATGTCCAGTTCACCGTCGACGACATTGGCGTTCGGGTTGACCTCAAGCCACGTGCCCAGCATTCGCGTGTTGCCCACGGTCAGCATGGCGGCGTCGACCTGGAACGGCTCACCGCCATCGACGCTGATCGCGATTGGCCAGGCTTGGCGACCGATCGCCTCTTGAATCGCCGAGAGAAAGTACGCCGGTTCGCCCAACATCCGCTTCATCCTGCTCCGACGATCGCTACCAACGATCCCGCTCACCGCCGCGGCGTCCAGCCCCCAACTCGCCATCAGGAGAAATCGTTGCTGGCCAATCGATCCGTCAGGATTGGTCGACCAGACTCGTCCTGTATCGATCCATGCCACCTCACCGCTGATGCCATCGAGGGCGGCCAATTGCGCCGACACGGCGGCGAACGGCGTTGTCGGTAGATTGGTCTCGTAGGCCCAGACGTTCGCAGTACCTAGCGGAACGACGCCCAACGCGGTTGGCGAACCGACCGGCAGACCCTGCAACAGCGCCGACAGTGTGCCGTCGCCGCCGCAACCGAAGATCGCCGCCGCCCCGGATTCATGCGCCACAAGCGCGGTCTCGGCAGCTTCAAGCGGATTACGCGTTGCGACCACGTACGCGCGGTGACCGGCTTCTTTGCAGGCCGCATGGCACATAGCCGTCAGCGTCCGAGGATGAAGGGCGTTGCCGGAGTTTGGATTAAGGACGAAAACTATGTCGCCTGGCTGGATCTGCATCTATGAACGATATGCCTATTCGCTGCTAAACGGGCTGACATATGGCAGAGTCAAGCGTGGGATAAGATTGTCTCGATTGGAGCATCAGCGACATGTCCAAGAAACAGGGACTGGGTTGGGTGAGGCTGGACCACGTCGCGATCGCGGCAGAAGATCCGAAGGCGGCCTCGAACTTCTGGGGCCGGCTGTTCGGCCTTGAACTGGACCACTGGACCATCTCCCACGAGGGCGGCTTCCGCGTGGCGCAGTTCCATCTGCCCAACCGACAATCGGGACTGGAACTGATCGCACCGTTCGATGAGTCATCGTTCGTGCAGAAGTTCATCGACGAACGTGGCCCCGGGATGCACCACATCACAGTCGAGGTCGAGGACGCCGACGCCGCCTGCGAGTACATCCGCGAAGAACTGGGCATCGAACCGCTCGGCGAACCGTACGAAGACTATGAGTGGAAACAGTTCTTCATCCATCCTCGCGACACCGGCGGCGTGCTCGTACAGCTCTACTCCTGGTTACCTGGACGTCGACCGGCCGACTGGCCCGATTGACGCCGATGGCTACCAGCGCAGCGTCCGGCATTCCTCAACCGACCTACCAGGACGGCGACTTCGTCCCGACCCGCGACGTGCCATTCTCGTCAGAACTGGATGAGCTGATCGCCGAGATCAGGGCCGGACGCGCGCCGAACATCGGTCGATTCTGCGGCTACTGTTCCGCTCCGCTGGGACAGGAAGAATCGTGCGGTGTCTGCGGCGAGACCACTTCCACGATCCCCGCCAGCGACAAGATCGACCGCGACCTCGCCCAGATTTACCACGCCAAGCGCAAGCGTGAAGGACTGTACGTACATCTCGCTGCCTGGTCTGGAATCTTGCTCGCGACGGCGCTCTCGATCCTGATGATCCTGCTACTGCCCGGCTGGACCAAAGTCTTTGCGATCGTGTTCCTGGTCCTCGGCGGATACTTCGCCGGAGTGTTCTTCGGCAATGTGCTGATCCAGGGCTTCGCCTACCGAGCCGGACTGAACATGTTCGCCAAGCGCTGGGCTGAATGGCGGGCATCGAGCACATCGACACGGAGCGCAGGCTGATCCGCGGAGTCTTGCGCGCATCGACGGTGGCTTGCGCACGCTACCTCTATTGGCGCTTGCCCTGCTCCCTGCTGCTGCGTATCGTGCAGTCGCACTGCACAGGCACATCGACCCAGTGCAGCCAGCGCCGGCACGCGCGAGGAGTTTGAGTTGCTGCGTTTCGCGCTGGCAATGGTGAAACGGGTGCTGGGCGCCCTTCGAGACCTGCTCCCGATCTTCGCCGTGATCGTCTTCTTCCAGGTGGTGGTGATCCAGCAGCCGTTTCCCGATGTGGTCAGCGTGGCCGTCGGACTGGTGTGCGTCGTCGTTGGGCTTGCGCTCTTCATTCAGGGACTGGAGAGCGGACTGTTCCCGCTGGGCGAAGCGCTGGCGCAGGGCATGGCGCACAAGGGAAGCACAACGGCGTTGCTGGCGCTGGCCTTCAGTCTCGGCTTCGGCACCACGGTCGCGGAGCCGGCGCTGATCGCCGTGGCGGCCGAGGCGGCCGAAGTGGCGGCAGAGGCGAGGTTCATCGGCTACAGCGATGCCGCCCAGGATCGGTACGCGCTTGAGTTGCGCCTGGTCGTTGCGGTCGCCGTTGGATTCGCCATCGTTCTGGGAGTGCTGCGCATTCTGAAGGGTTGGCCGATCCACCGCTTTATCATCGGCGGCTACGTCGTGATCATGGTGATGACCGTGTTCGCGCCCGAGGAGATTGTCGGCGTGGCTTATGACTCCGGTGGGGTAACCACCAGCACAATCACGGTGCCGTTGATCACGGCGCTGGGAGTGGGACTAGCTTCGTCGATCCGCGGGCGTAACCCCATGCTCGACGGTTTCGGTCTGATCGCGTTCGCCAGTCTCACGCCGATGATCTGCGTGCTGGGCTACGGGATGGTGACCTGATGCTGGAGTCTTTCGAGCTCTTCGGGGAAACCCTGCTGTACACGCTCCGCGACGTGTCGCCGATTATCGTGATCCTCCTGGTCTTCCAGGCGGCGGTACTGCGGCGCAAGCCTGCCAATGTCTGGGGCATCGTCACGGGCTCGGCGATGGTGCTACTGGGGCTGGCGCTGTTTCTGATCGGACTGGACCAGGCATTGTTCCCCGTTGGCGAAACGATGGCGCGTCAACTCACGGAAGAGGCGCGGTCGGTGGCGGGCGCGGTGCGTTGGGAGGACTACTGGCTGGTGTACCTGTTCGCGGCGGCGATCGGATTTGCGACCACCGTCGCCGAGCCGTCGCTGATCGCGGTGGGTCTGAAGGCGGAGGAGGTATCCGGCGGCGCGGTGAATGCCTGGGGACTGCGAATCGCCGTGGCGATTGGGGTGGCCGTGGGCGTGTCGCTGGGCTGTTTCCGAATCGTGACGGGCACGGCGCTGCCCTGGTACATCATGGGCGCCTACATCATCGTCATCGTCCAGACGATCCTGAGCAATCGAATGATCATCCCACTGGCCTACGACAGCGGCGGGGTCACGACCTCGACCGTGACGGTGCCGGTCGTAGCTGCCCTGGGGCTTGGATTGGCCGCCAACGTACCTGGGCGCAGCCCATTGATCGACGGCTTTGGGCTCATCGCCTTCGCTAGTGTGTTCCCGATAATCTCCGTACTAGGCTATGCAATCTCTGCCGACTGGGTGGGGCGCTGGCGTAGGCGGAGGCAGCATCAGGAGGTGGAATCATGAAGATGTCGCTGGTCGTCGCGCTGGTGAGTGACGAGAAAACAACCGAGGTGATCGATGCAGCGCGAGAAGGCGGTGCGACGGGCGACACGATCATCAGCGGCGTGCGCGGCGAGGGACTGCGCCCGGAAAAGACGTTTCTCGGGCTGGACCTGACATCGCAGCGGAACATGGTGCTGTTCCTGGTGGCGGAGCAGCGAGCGAGGGACATCCTCGAGCGCATCGCGGAGGCCGGCGGCATGAACCGCGAACATGGCGACGGTGTCGCCTTTCAAATCACAATCGAAGACGCGGTCGGTCTCTCGACCCAGTTGCCCATTCTGAAGGAAGAGTTGGAGGACACCATATGACCGATCAGAGCGAGATCGCGGTGTTACGCGTGTTTGACGTGATGGGCACGCAACTGCACACGATCAACGGGCTGGCGACGGTGGCCGAGGCGATGGCGTCAATGAAGCAGTATCAGATCAGTTCGCTGGTGGTGAACCGGCGGAACGACGACGACGAGCCGGGAGTTGTCACCGTGAGCGACATCGCACGTGAGGTGATCTCGCTTAATCGCGCTCCTGAGCGGGTCAGTGTCTACGAGATCATGTCAAAGCCGGCGCTGACCGTGCGGTCGGGGATGCTGGCCCGCTACGCGGTGCGGCTGCTGACGCAGTTTCGGGTTTCACGCGCCCTGGTGGTCGACGATGAGGGAACACCACTGGGTCTGGTCACGCTGAGAGACCTGGTGTTGGGGCTGTCCGCTGCGTAGACGCCGCATCCGCTACCCGGTACACCATGCCAGAATCGAGTCAGGATCGGGTCAGCGTCTTTCGCCGATTCGTGACGAAGTCGTGCAGGACATACTCGCCCAGTTCGTCCGGCTGACTGTAGAAGACGCGGCCACCATTGATCCTTGCGACACGGTCGACAAACTCCTTGAGGTAGTAACTGCGATCGAGCATGAAGACATTGATCACAATGTCCTTCTTGGTGCAGTGCCGGACCTCTTTGAGCGTCTCGCGAATCGTCAGCGGCGAGGGCGGATAGGCGAAGTACGAGCGTCCCTGTTCGAGGTGCGCCGTCGGCTCGCCGTCGGTGATCATGATGATCTGCCGCGTGCCCACCTTGTGCTTGGCCAGCAGTTGCTGAGCGATCAACAGCGCATGGTGCATGTTCGTGCCCAGCACCGTCTCGTCCCAGCGTACGTAGGGCAGTTGGTCGGCCTTGAGCTCGCGCGCGTAAGCGCTGAAGCCGATCAGATAGAGCGAGTCGCGCGGGTACTGCATGCGGATCAGGTTGTTGAGCGCCATCGCGACCTTCTTGGCCGCCTGGAACGATCCGCGTAGCGCCATCGACCAGGACAGGTCGAGCATCACCACGGTCGCTGTCTGGGTCAACGTCTCCGAGCGGTAGACCTCGAAGTCGTCGGGCGTCAGATTGACCGGCACCTGCGGGCCGCCCTCGGGCGCGGTGCGCAGGATGGCGTTCGAGATCGTTTCCTTGAGGTTCAGGTGGAAGGGATCGCCAAACTCGTAGGCCTTGGTGTCGTCGGCGCGATCCCCGTAGCGACCGGTCTCGGGCACATTGTGCTTGCCAAAGTTCTGACGCTTGAGGTTGGCGTAAATCTCGGCCAGCGCCTTCTCGCCGATCCGCCGGTTGCCGCGCGGCGTCAACTCGTACGAGTTGCCCTTCTTCTCCAGGTAGCCCGCCTCCTCCAACAGCTCCAACAACTGCTTGAGCTGTTCCAGGATCTCGCGAGCCTCCTCGCCCATCAACTCTTCAAGCTGGTCGGGGTCGATGTCGTCGATATTGCCGCCGTACTGCACGCGCTCCAGCGCACGTTCGAGTTCGTCGAGCTGCTGCATGTCGCCCATCAGCGACATCGCAGCCTGCATATCGAGCTCTTCCTGGCCGCGGAACGGATACTGATTGAGCAGATCGCGCATCGGATAGAGCGCTTCGAGGTTCTGAGCGAGCTGCGACAGCTCCTGCTCCATGCCCATTTCGCCCATGAGCTGCTGCATCATGTCGCCGAGCTGCTGCCGCATTTCTCCGGGCAGCGATGACATCAGATTCTGCATCTGCGCCGCCTGGCGCTGCATCTGCTCGACCAGCTCATCCAGCGACTGCGGCGGATCGTCGCCGAACATGTCGCCCCACTTGTCCATGAACTCGTCAAACTGTGGATCCTCACCTCGACGCTGGCGCTCCAGCATCTCGTTGAGGTCCTGCATCATCTCCCGAGTCTGTTCCATGTCCTCGGGCGACATGTCGGACATCATCTGGCTCATGTCGTTGAAGAATCGATTCATCATCGACTGCTTCAACTGCTCCAGCAGCTCTTCATACTTCTGTCGCGCCTCGTCGTCCTCGAACTCGTACTCCTGCAAGTCCTTGACCTGACCGGCGGCGTCCTCAGGCAGTTGATCAATCTGTTCCTGCTTGCGCTCAAGCCGCTGTCGCAGAGCCTCCTTGAGCCGCTCCATCTCGTCATCGGTCAGCGGCGACGTCTGTGGCTGCTGTCCTGATTGCTGACTGGCCTCGGGATCACCCCCCTCACTCGCTTCGGTGGAGCTCCCCCCATCGGGGGGAGCAAACTGATCTTGCTGATCGACGGGCTGCTGAGGTTGCGGGCGAGGCCCGACTTCGTCCAGGCGATCATCAAGCGCGTCGCGTTCGAGGTCGAGAATCTCGTCAAGCTGTCGTTGGATGTCGTCGAACACCGACGACAGATCAAAGCGCTCCAGTTGCTGCCGCCGCTCTTGTCGCAGGCGCTGCAGCAGATCGCGCATCCCGTCGGTGCGATCACCGTCGGGCGTGCGGATGCCGCGCTGCATCATGTTGCGCAGGGCCTGTTGCAGGTCGCCAAACGAGAGCAAATCGTCAGAGAGCGACTGCAGCACGTCGTCCGCGTCGAGCGCGGGAATGTCCTGCGTGCCATCCCACTGCGAAAATCGAAATCGGGTGGGCATGGGCACTTCCTTCAAGGCACTCAACGCTTACGCTCCCGCGAGCAGCTTGGGCAAGTGTATCGCCCGCCGTCCAGCGCCGGACCCTCACCCTAACCCTCTCCCAGAGGGAGAGGGGATCGGAGGGTCTAGAGGCTCAAGCCCCAGCACTAGACGATGCGCCAATAGAACCGCGAGTTCCCTCTCCCTTGAGGGAGAGGGTCAGGGTGAGGGTCCCGTCCGAGCCAAGACGGACTAGGCGCGATAGAACACTGCTCCGTCGACAACGTCCTTGTTCAGCCGCTTGTTCAGGTGCAGACCTTCGAACAGGAACTCCACCGCGGCAGCGAGCGATGCGGCGTCCTCGCCGACGCCCAGCGGCTGCAGCGCTTCATCGAGTCCTTCGACGCGCCCGACGATGCTGGCGTAGTCGCCCGCTTTCAGCGCCTCGCCGACCTCGACCGAGAGTCCCATTTTGAACTGTGCAATCACCGGCTCCAGCGCGCCTAGGTCGAAGTAGCGACCAAAGACGACCGCGATGGCACCGGCGATCAGCTTCTCGATCACCTTCTCATCCGCGCCCTCGTCGACCGTTTCCAACTCCATCTTGCCCTGCAGGGCAGGCGCCAGATGCCAGAGGTCGCAGATTCGAGGCGCGACCTGCTCCTCGCCGCCGAGAATCGCTCGCCGCATCGCATTAGCGGTCAGTGTCTCGTACCCAGCGATCGAGGCTCGGACGGACACACCGGAGCGCTGTGACACATCCGGGCTACGCCGCGCCAGACGCACGATCTCGGACACGATCTCCGCCATGTAGTCGGGAGTGTTGAGCACACGACCCGGCGCTGAAAGGACGGCTGATTCCTGCTCAACGATCTCCATTTCGGTCGACAGCTCAGTCGGGTAATGCGTCCGAATCTGTGCGCCGTAGCGGTCTTTGAGCGGCGTGATAATCCGGCCGCGATTTGTGTAGTCCTCGGGGTTGGCCGAGGCGACAATCAGCACATCCAGCGGCAATCGCACGCGGAACCCGCGAATCTGAACGTCGCGCTCTTCCATTATGTTGAGCAGGCCCACCTGGATACGTTCGGCCAGGTCGGGCAGCTCGTTGATGCAAAAGATGCCGCGATTTGTGCGCGGGATCAATCCAAAGTGAATCGTCATCTCATCCGACAGGTAACGACCCTCGGCCACTTTGATCGGGTCAACTTCGCCGATCAGGTCGGCAATAGTGATATCGGGTGTGGCCAGTTTTTCGCCGTAGCGGTCGGCGCGGGGAATCCAGCGAATCGGCGCGTCGTCGCCGTGCTCGTCGATCTGCTGTTTGCCCTCGAGCGAGATCGGCGCCAGTGGCTCTTCGTAGATCTCGACGCCCTCAAGCACCGGAGTTTCTTCGTCCAGCAGGCCGGTGATGGCGCGGATCATGCGACTCTTGGCCTGTCCGCGCTCGCCCAGGAAGATCACATCCTGCTCGGCCAGCAGCGCGTTCTCGAGCGCCGGCACGACCGTGTCTTCGTAGCCGTGAATTTCGGGGAACAACGGACCGCCCGCTTCAAGACGGGCGATCAGGTTGGATCGGATCTCTTCTCTGACGGTCCGGGGTTGGTAGCCCGATTCCTTGAGCTGTCCCACGGTGGCCGGTTTTGCGCTCACGTCGACTCCTGTCCGTTGCTGTCTCGGCCCCTCTGGACGAACGACAGCACCACGTCACCTGGCTTGGATTACGGTACATCGGCCAATGCCCGAAGCGCTTCATCACGCCCAAATCTGGGCAGCGCACGCTTCCGGCCGCCGTCATCGAGTGTAGCGGGTATACCCGCCGCCACCGTCCCGATCACGGCCGCGTCCACCCCAGCGTCATCAAGCGCTGAGAGCGCCAGACCGACCACAGCCGGATCGACCGCCGCCAACAACGTGCCCGAGCCCAGCAAGCCCAGCGGATCGAGACCCCGCGCTGCGCAAACCTTGATCGTTTCGCTCAACCAGACAATCTCATCGGCCTGTAACTCGACTCCAATTCCAGCCGCGTCGGCCAGCTCCAGTGCCGCCGTCGCGATGCCGCCCTCCGTCACGTCGTGCATCGCATGAACGCCCTCGACACCTCTCAAGGCCCGAGCCGCCGCAGCGATGCTGATGCCCGGCTCATCCAGTAGCTCAGGATGTCCCAGAATCGCCGTGCCCTCGACCGCCGCCGCGCCCGCCTGAATCAAGACATCGCCATCCCGGGCGCCGTCCGACTTGATGATTTGCCCCAGCGGAGCGCTGCCGATCAGCGTGCATGACACGATGATCCGGTTGACCGCGTCCGTGACCTCAGTGTGTCCGCCGACCAACGCGATCGAGCGATCATCGCAAGCAGACTGCAACTCGCCGATTAGTTCAGTGATCTGTTCTGCGTTTGCCCCGACTGGGGCAAGAATCGTGGCCAGCAACCACTCAGGCTCGGCGCCGACAGCGAGGATGTCATTCGCATTGACCGTGACCGCCAGCCTGCCCGCGTCGGCGTCCACGAACGTGATCGGATCGGACGTGGCCACCAATGCGCGGCCACCCCACTCAACGATCGCAGCATCTCGCCCAATCCCGGGACCCTGGATGACACCTTCGGCCTGCGCGTCGCCGAGCATCGCGAACAGCAACTCAGGAGGGAGCTTGCCGCTCCTCAGTTCGTCAGGATCTTCAGTCCTCAACGTGTTATCCCTTGCAACGAATCCATTCGATTCACTGAAACGCCATCGTCCATTGGATCTGCGGTTACGTATGCTGGGAGCATGAACGCGACGCTAACCGATCACGTCGGCGGACTGGCTTGGTCGGAAGACCCGCTTGGCGTCGAGCTCCAGGCCCTACGGATCGATTACGAGGGCGCAGCGCCGCACTCGGTCTCGCTGCCCAGACGCGGCCCGATCAAGATCTCCCAGTTCAGCGATGCACCCTTCCTGACCGCGGTGCGCGACGAGTTACTGGAGCTTGAACGGAGACTCGGCGGTCCGGCCACGCTGCGCTGGCACGCCGATGGCACCGGCACCGTCGAAACCAGCGACGGCCGTCTGATCGATGAACCGCTGCCCTGGGGCGGCGGACCGGGTCGCGGATTGCCGTACGCGCCAAACCAACTCGACCGCTGGTCCCGGGCCAACGCCGGCGAAGTCATCCCCAACGTGATGACGCCGCTGAGTTGGTCGGTGATCGCCGACGCGCTCGACCGTGGCTTCCACGCGCCCTGGGGAGACTGGAGCGAAGGCCGCCGGTTCGTAGCCCTCTATGACGGTTATGTCTACTTCAACATCGGCCTGATGATGGAGATCATCCAGCAACGGCTCGGCATGACCGGCGCGCACTTCCTCGAAGCCGTCGGTGGACCAGAAGCCGCAACCATGGTGCAGCCGCAGGACGGCGACGAGGCATCGATCCAGGCCGCTACCAAGGTTCGCTGGCTAACGATGCTCGGCCAGTTGCCCTACTTGATGCGAATGTTGCGCGACCAGGACGCCTTGCCCAAGGATTGGCCATCGGAACGTGCCGCGGCCGAAGCGGAGCGCGATCGGCTCCGGGCGCTCGACGCCTCCAAGATGTCCGACCGCGACATCCTACGAGAGCTGAGCAAGTCGAGCGGCGAAGCCGAACGCCAGACGATCTTCCTCATGCGTGCCCAGTCATCGGTCTACGGCGCCGTCCAGGGATTGCTCTGGATTACCGACCGCTGGTTGGGTACCAACCGTCGCAATCTCGTCCTAGCTGTGCTCCAGGGCTTGCCTGGCGTCCGCACGCAGGAAGGCAACATCGCTCTGCGCCGGATCGCCGAACGCACCGCCAACGATCCGACCGCGGCCGACTTCGTCCGCGGGCAAGACGCGGACAGCCTCTGGTCGGCGGTCCATAGCGACGCACTGCCAGCACGCGCGCGTTGGTTGCGAGACGAACTCGATGATTTCATGGCCGAATACGGCCACCGAGCCGCTGGAGAACTCGAAGCCGCCGAGCCGCGCTGGGTCGAGCAACCTTCCCTCATTCTCGACACCTTCCGCGACTACGTGCTCAATCCGGACGGCAATCATCCTGACGAGATCATCGAACGCCAGCAGCGCGTGCGACTCGAGGCTGAACAGGAAATCCGTGACTTGCTCTATCGCAGTCCGCTCGGTCGACTGCGCTGGCCGCTGTTCAAGGCGCAGATTCGACAGACCCGACGCCTGCAGCCGCTCCGCGAGAATCCCAAGTTCACGCTGCTCGAGCTCTCGCTGCAACAACGACGGCTCTGGCAGGTGCTCGCCTCCCGCTGGATCGACAGTGGACTGATCCAGAATCCCGATGATGTCTACTACCTGCACTTCGACGAACTGGCCACGCTGGCCCGGCGCTCGACTGATCCGACAATCGCCGCGCGAATGCGCAGCCGGATCAGGCGTCGCAAGCTGCAGTTCGAGGAATGGAAACAGCACACGGCGCCGCCGCTGCGTGATTCAACGGGCGATCCGATTGGCGACCAACTTGAAACAGAACAGGCGGAGCGGACCGAGACAGCCGCCGCCGAAACCACGCATGAGGAAGGCGCTCCTCTATTGCCGCTGACCATGCGAGGCATCGCCGCATCGACCGGCGCCGCCGAGGGTCGTGCGCACGTCGCCCTCTCCGCCGAGACTGGCCGCGATCTCGTCCCGGGACAGATCCTGGTCGCCCGCTTCACCGATCCCGGCTGGACGCCAATCTTCCCGCTGGCCGCAGCCATCGTCACTGAGATCGGCGGAGTGCTCAGTCACGGAGCAATCGTCGCCAGAGAGTTCGGAATCCCCGCCGTCGTCAACGTGCAGAAGGCAACCCAGCAAATCAAGTCAGGAGATTTGCTCAGAGTCGACGGCTCCGGCGGCCAGGTGACAATCGTCGAACGGGCGTAGGACCCGGTCTCCCGTCTCCACCCCAACGCTGTGCTCTACGCCAACGGCGGCGACGGTTCCAACAGTGACTTCGTCTGACCGTCGACCAGCATCGGCATGTAATCCCATCCTGCGAGCAGCAATGGATCAATCCCGCGCAGCGCCGTCGTGACCAGCTCCCGATCGAGGCTGTTGGCCAACGTCAGCATCGCCGCGATTCGGAAGCCGTCGGCTCCCCCAATGGCCTCTTCTGCATCGCGCAGCGAGCGTCGCATGAGCCGTCGCACAGCACGGCCATCAATCGCCGAGCTCGGCGGTGAGCACAACACAATCGGCTCCTCGACGCCTGCCAGCCTCTGGATTCGCCAGGTGTCGTCGCCCTTGACCGTCTGCGTCGTTCCGTCGTTGCGGATGCCGTTGGCGACCAACACCAGGAAATCGACCATCTGCGTGATCTGCTGCTCGTCCTCGGGCAGGCGGAAGATGCTCGACGCGTCGAGCTGATACTCGCCCATCACCTGATTGGTGAATCGCGCCCATTGCTGCGAGAGACCGCCGAGCACGCTCATGTACGATCCCTCGCTGCCCGTCTTGCGGATCGCGATCTCGACTTTGAACGCCACTTCGCCCTTTTGGCCGACTCCTAGCTCGCGTGCTGCGTCTGCCACCTGACCGGCCGCCTGATCGGCGTCGGTGGGGATGGACGCTCCTGGCGGCACCCAGACCACGACGTCGCGCGCGCCGTAAGCGTGCAGTCGCTCCTCGAAGCCGACCTTACGTGTCAGCGTCTCGCCGTCGCCCTGTAAGGCGGAGAGATCAAACAATGGGCCAACCGCCAGCGTCCCGGTCGCGCCGTTGACGCTGAATGTCGTGTGCGAGGCGCCGGAACTCGGTGGCTCGAACGACACGTCCGATGCACCATCGCCGATCAGCGTGTCACGAGTCATCGCGGCCGCAACGAGGGTCAACTGCTGCAGAGGATCCATGGCTGGCAGCGTATCGCAGGCGCTGTTGTGAACCCGACTACCAGAAGAGCAATCCCGCAATCGCACCGGTCATGCAGGTCGCCATGGTCCCGGCGAGAATCGATTTCAATCCGAGCTGGGCCAGTTCTCCACGCCGCTCGGGGACGATCGCCGACAGACCGCCCAACAGAATCCCGACGCTGCCAAAGTTGGCGAAACCGCAGAGCGCGTAGGTCATGATCAGCGAGCTCTTCTCGCTCAGCGCGCCTTCTGGCAGTTGCGACATGTCGATGTACGCCACCAGCTCGTTCAGGACCACTTTCGTGCCCAGCAACTGACCCGCGTCAAGCGCCTCGGACCAGGGAACGCCCAGCAACCAGACCACCGGAGCCAGCAGCCAGCCGAACATGCGCTGAAGTGTCAGGTCGGTCCCATCAACCTCGGGAAACGCACCCAGGATGATGTTCGCCAACTCGACCAGCGCGACAAACACAATCAACATGCCAATGATGTAGGCCAACAGCCTGAGCCCGTCGATCGCGCCACGGGTCAGCGCGTCGATGCCGTTGTCGTAAAGGCGCGCGAACTCCACCTTGACTTCATCGACCGCGTCGCCTTCGCGCGGGATCAGGATTGACGCGATCACCACAGCGGCGGGCGCGCTGATGATCGACGCCGTCAACAGGTGTCCGGCGGGATCGGGGATGATCCCGTCCAATATCACCGAGAACAACACGTACACCGTGCCGGCAATGGTTGCCATACCGCCGGTCATCACAATGAACAGGTCGGAGCGGGTCATGGTCTGCAGATACGGACGGACCAGCAGGGGCGCCTCGACCATACCGAGGAACACATTCGCCGCCGTCGAGAAGCTGGCTGCGCCGCTGATGTTGAGTGTCTTACTCAGCGCGAAGGCAAAACCGCGGACGATCAGCGGCAGCACTCGATAGTGGTAGAGCACTGCCGACAGCGCCCCGACCAGGATCACCAGCGGCAACGATCGAAACGCCAGAATGAAGGCAGCGCCGGGATACGACTCCTCAAACGGCAAGGGCCCGCCGCCGAGGTAGCCAAAGACGAGCGTCGTACCCGCCTCGGAAGACTGAACCAGGGCATCAACACCGTCGCCGATCCACTCAAACACAATCTGCGAACCAGGAACCTTGATGAGCAACGCCGCCAGCCCAAGCTGAACCAACAATCCGGCGACAACGGTCCGACGAGGAAACGCCCGCCGATTCTCACTCAGC
Source organism: Dehalococcoidia bacterium (assembly GCA_964291515.2). Taxonomy (GTDB): domain Bacteria; phylum Chloroflexota; class Dehalococcoidia; order Bin125; family Bin125; genus Bin125. The sequence goes on along the minus strand of OZ219805.1, from coordinate 497,368 downwards.
GCCCAGGCCAAGCCGATGATCAGGACCATCCCAAGAATCGCCTGCAAATACAGCATGAATCGATCGCCTCGTCGTGGACAGCGCTGATCAAGCTATCGCAACCTCCTCGCATTCCTCCGCGAGGATCGAGGCACTCTCCCTCGCCTGGGGGGAGCAGTGCAAGGGAGCAGGGAAGGTGAGACCGACTTACGTGAGGATGTCTCAGAAGTCAACCCAGCTGGATGAATCTCAGTCCCCGCTTCACGGAGGCCTTTGCATAATCGTGTTCCAATCCCTCTGAGCTCCTGTAGGGGCGACCCTTGTGGTCGCCCGCGTTGGCGATTGCATTACTGACTAGATAGGAACGGCAGAGCGGGCGACCACAAGGGTCGCCCCTACAACCTGACCAATAGCGCTCCGACCGATTTACTCGCAGGTCTCCTTCACGCGGGGACCCGCTCGGGCGGTACGGGCTATCTGGTGGTGGGTAACTTACCGGGGAAGGAACAGGTCCCCGCGTGAAGCGGGGACCGGGAATGCTGACTTGTGAGACAACCTTACGTAGACTCCGCCTGACGCATCGGCAACCAGACCGTGATCGTCGTACCAACACGGACCGTGCTCTCGGCCCCGATTCGGCCTCCGTGCGCTCTCACGATTTCCCGACTGATGGCCAGACCCAAGCCGGCGCCGGGACCACTACGCGACTCTGGCTGCCAGAACCGATCGAACAACTTGCCCAGGTCTTCAGCCGCAATACCCTCACCGCTGTCCTCGACTCTGATCTCAATGCCATCATCGACAGTTCTCCCCGCCACTGTCACTGAGCCCTCAGACGTATGGCGCAGCGCGTTATCCATCAGGTTGTTCAACACCTGGACCAGGCGGTCGTAGTCGGCTTCAATCGTCGGCGTGCCTGCAGCGACTTCCGTCCGCAGGATGACGCCGGACTCGTCGGCCCGACCGCCAAACATCGCCTCGATATATCCCAACAGTTCATCCAAGTCGATTCGCGATGGCTCCAGCCGATACTCGCCCGCTTCCAGACGTGACAGATCCAGCAACTGCTCAATCATTCGCAGCATCCGCTGCGTTTCCTCGTGCACCACTTCCAACGACGACGCACGCCGCTCCGGATCCGTCACTGTGCCGTCGCGCAGCGCCTCAACGAAACCGCGGATCGAGGTCAATGGCGTCCGCAGCTCGTGCGAGACGTCGGCAATGAAGCTACGCATCGCCCGTTCATTGTCCGAGATTCGCTCGGCCATCGCATTGAATGCCCTGGCAAGGTCGCGCACCTGCGACGGACCGGTGTCCGATGCCCGCATGTCATAGCGGTCAGGCCCGAACTGTCGCACGACGCCGGTCAACGCTTCCAACGGACGCATCAGTTGCCGCGACATGATCATCGCCAACACCACAGCCACAGCCAGTCCGGCGAGTCCAGCGACCACCAGCCGCCCGATCAGTTCGTCGATCGAACCGAGTTGGTGATCATCGCCGAAGGCGACAGCCATGAGCAACCCGCTTCCGACGGGCGCGCCGTTGCCACGCCTGTCGTTGTCACGCCCGTCGTTGGCTGGCGGCGCCAGGACGCGGACCAGCGCGGGCCGCCATTCACCACCGATATGCAGCTTGGTGTCATACCACACTTGTCGATCACCTTCTTCGGCAAGGGCCGCATAGCCCACGCCGATGTGGTCATCCTTGATCCCGCCCGCCGGGGCGAATCCCTCGATCACGCGTCCGTCGCCGTCGGTCAGGATCACGATCAGTCCAGCGTGCTCGGCCTGCTCGCGGATCAGCGTCACAAGCTGATCTCGCTCGTAGACCGCAGCCTGCCGCAACGCACGGCCAATCTCGACGCTCAGCGCATTCCCAGCGGTGCGAAGTTCCGAGCGGTCGACATCGTCGCGAAACCCACCAAACAGCGAGGCAAACACCACGCCAGGCACGATCACCATCACCAGCACCAGTCCGGCAAACCCGGCAAACAACCTCAGACCATAGCCACCGCGCAATATCGTCACCTCTGTCTTGACGCGCTATCCCATCGGTCGTCCGCTTTGCTCCCCCCGATCCAGAGCCACTGAATGAACATCCATTTCGTCATTGCCGCGACAAGCGCGGGTATGACTGAGCCATTCGCGTCAGCTCACGCCGAGGTGGTCCCTTGGGTAGCCACCAGCTTGTATCCGACACCACGCACCGTCTCGATGGCGACTCCCGGATCTTCGCCGTCCGGCGCGATCTTTCGGCGTAGTTGGTTGACGTGAACGTCAACCGTTCGAGTCTCTCCGAAGTACTCGTAGCCCCAGACCTGTTCGAGCAGTTGTTCTCGGGTCAGGACAATGCCGCGATACTCCGCCAGTTGCTTGAGCAGCTCGAATTCCTTGTTGCGCAGCTTTAACGAGCGGCCTGACAGCGTCGCCTCACGCCGATCCCAATCGACACACAACGGACCGACCTCGTACTGCCCGCGCATTCCAGGGCCTGCGTTGAGACGACCCGGCGCAGCAGCAGCGCGCCTCAGGATCGCCTTGACCCGCGCCGTGAGCTCGCGAGGATGAAACGGCTTGCCCAGATAGTCGTCCGCGCCGAGTTCCAGACCAACGATCCGGTCCACATCCTCCGAGCGTGCGGTCAGCATCAGGATTGGCACATCTCGAATGGCGCCCGCGTCGGAACGGAGCTCGCGCGTGACGTCATAGCCCGACTTCTTCGGCAACATCAGGTCGAGCACGATCAGATCGGGCGACTCCGCACGAGCGACGGCCAGGGCCGAGACGCCATCGTCGGCCGTGATCACGCCAAACCCTTCCCGCTCGAGATACAGCGAGCACAACTCGCGGATGTTCGCCTCGTCGTCGACCACCAACACGGTGCGTTCGGTGCTGTCAATCAGGGACATCGCCGATCACTCCCTTCCCCGTAACTCACATACTCACGGTCGAGGGTACGCAGCGACATCAGGGCCCGGTCAGGCCTTCGTCAGCAGTCAGTAAAGCGGAACCTAGCAAGCGGAGCCTAGAAGGAACGCCAGCGAACCCGAATGCTAGCGGGGCATCCTCGGACGGCGCACCTTGACCATCGCTCGACGACGGCGCCGCGCAGCGCGCCGCTCGGCCTGTCGTTGCTTCTCGCGATTACTGATAAACCGGCGTCGACGCCGCGACTCCTGCAGCACGCCGTCGCGCTGCACCATCTTGTTGAAGCGGCGGATGAGAGCCTCTGGACTCTCTTGCTCTTTGCGGCTCACCAGTAGCATGGGCGCTCAGTTCCTCTGATCGACATTCGGTTTCTACACACTCACGGCTCAGTCTAACAGGGCTTCGGTCACTCGCCGGTTCAGCGCCATGTCCATGCCAAGAAGAGCACAACCAGGCTCGCCGCGCCAGCATTCCTTGCTCCCCCTTGCAGAAACCTTTGCAAAACCCCTCAACCGCCCTCGCCTCCGAGCGGGGGCCTGCTCCTTCCCTGGCTTCTTACCGTCGGCCATATTTGTCGCCGGTATCTGGTCAACCGGGTCCTTTCCAAGCAACCTGGGCTTTGCCAAAGCGGGTCTCCGCTCGGGGGCGGGGACGGAAACTGAGTTATTCAAAGGTCTCTTGCAGGGGGAGCTGCCGAAGGCTGAGGGGGTCCCGCTCCCTACCGGCTGACCTGTGTTGCGTCCGGCCGATTCAACACCTCATGTGAACACTCCCTAATCAGGTGAGTGGTCCGTCCGGCGTTTAACCGTCACGGTCATCAGACCGATGGCAGAGACCAGCAGGAACAATACACCAGCCACAACCGGCCAGTTGGCCTCTGTTTCTCGGTCATAGACGCCGCCAGTGCCGGTCCTCGGAGCTTCTGGTCGTTGAATCCCGGAGGGTGTCTTCAGCGTATCGGCTTGAGCGCCCCTGTCAGCATCGTCGGCACGGTCGGACACTGATTCAGCTTCGGCGCCATTGGAGCTTCCCTCGGTCGCCGAAGAGGTCGCGACTGCTACCCGGATGTCGCCACAACCGGGTGCATACGCAAATTCCTCAGTCCTCACCCTGAGCCCACGCCGCTGGCTGTGAAGCTCGTAGACGACCTTGCACTCGCTGATCGGTGGTTCCTCGTAGAGATGCTTGAACGTGAGGAAAAAGCCATTCTCGGCAACCACTGCCGGCGTCACTGCGTTGCCATTGATGATCGGAGTGATCGAGTCGCCGACTTGAAGCGGCTCGCCATCAATGGTCACATCGGCGGCGTAGCCAAAGAATTGGTAGTAGTAGTGGTCGGGCGTAGATTGACGCTCGGTCTGCGAGTCTTCTTGCGCGTGAATCACACGCACACCGAGGAACAACAGGACCAGGCCCATCAACAGGAACAATGCCGTGAGCACGTGACGCCACGTGCCAACTGCTGGCATCACCTCGTCCTTCCCTCAGCCGATCGAAGGTCGGCGACAGGACATCGATCCGTCACCCGGTCCCGTCAGATCGCCGAGCGAACAGCAGGGCGACGACGGCAGCAGCAAAGATCAGGAGCGCGGTCACCGCCGCTGCGCGGGGCCAATTCGTTTCTTCACCAACACCGAGTGCGCCGCCAGTGCCAGTCCTCGGAGCTGCAGGACGAACGATTTCTCGCTCCTGCAATGCCTGGGCATCCTGCTCGTCGTCTCCCGCGAGACTGTCCGATTCATCCGCTTCCAGAGCGTCGGTTGCACCCTCGGACGACGTGGATGAACTGTCGTCAGCGGCGCGGCCCGCTGCGCCGTTCGCTGACTGAGTCCCTGAATCAGCCGACCCCGACGGTCGAACGAGCGCGAGCCTGACCCTGAGCGGACAGGTGTCCCAGCTCTGATCGGCACTCAGACCGCGAATCACAAACGTCACCTCGCAAGGACTGGTTGCAAGTAGCGAGGCATCGACATCCAGGATCCATGCGCCGGCAGAATTGACCGTGGATCGACCGATTTCGACGCCATTCTTGAAACCGACAATCTCATCGCCCTGCAGCAACGGCTCGCCGTCGATGGTGACGTCACCCGAGAAGCCGAAGAATCGATGCGTTGAGCTCTCTTGCGCTGAGGCAGTCAGGGTCACAACCAGGGCAGACAACACAGCCAGCGACACAGCGGTCAACACCACCATGAGACGTCGCCTACCGGTTGCGACCTGCATCAATCAGTCCTCTCGACAAGCACTGCTTGCACTTTGCGTCCTCAACCAGAGCGATAGCAACCGGTGCGTTACCCGCCGAACCGGCGCTTTACGCAGGCACAACAAACACAGGGTGGTGAAGCCAACAGAACCGTCGAGATGGATCAGCAGGTCAAGCCGCAGCAAACCATAAGAAGTGAGAACGTCACTGGTTGTCGAACGGGAACACCAAGCCCGCTTCGGCTTCGTTCAGGGGCTCGAATAGCGCAGCTGGGTCTGCGACCTACCCCCCGCCTCCAGCAGGGTCAGGTAAGTCGAGCAATCGCCAGCGCGATACCGGCGATGAGGGCAGTGGCTCCGATCATCTTCACGATCCCAGCGTTGATTTCAGCTCGCATTTCTCCGTGAAGGGCTGCCATATCTGCTGATACTCGTTGGTACAGCTCTCTCAGGTCATCCTTTGTGGCCACGGGAGAAAACTCGTCCTGGAATGCGTCAACAACAGCCTCAGCATCTTCTTCGCCGAAGTGGCGGCGGAAGACCTGGAACAACCTCAGCCGATCAATCAGCCTGGGCCGCGACTCAAAGCTCATGTCCATGGCAAGGCCTCCACAAATCAGTATATCTGTACTGAAGTGCGAACACCTGCTGTTCTAGATAGTGGACATGGCCGCCGGCGAGATACCGACTGGATCCGAACCCTCAGGCAGGTCGAACGGTCCCGGCAGATCAAGTTCCTTGGCCATCTCACGGACTGCCGGCAGGACTTCTTCGCCCATCAGCCGCAACGAGCGCATCGAATCCTCGTGCGTCATCGAACCGTCGCCATCCCAGAAACAGATGCTGCCTGGGCGCAGGTACTCGAGCACGTGACGAATCTTGGGGATCACCGTCTCCGGCGTGCCGGAAATGATGCTGTACGACTCCTCGAGCCCTCGGTAGGTGTCATCGGTGTCGGCGAAGCCCTCTGCGGCGTCGAGCTGGAGCCGCTTGTAGTCGTCGGGATTCACTTCGCTAGTCCCACGAGACTCCTCGACATGCCGCACGCCGGCTGTCGGCAGCAAGCGGCGCCGGTCGATCATCCCGGGCAGATTCTGGATGTGGCGCTTGACGTCGCCGCGTGAGCCCTCGAGGAAGATGTTGCCTGGACCGGTCAGGTACTTGCGACCGACCTCTTCAGCCTTTTCCTCGGTTTCGTCAACATGGACCTTCCACAGGTACCCGCGATGCTGAGGCCCAGCCTCGTAGCCGAACTCTGCCGCAATCTTGTCGTAGTAGGCGAACGAGTCGCGCGTCGGAGCGAGCCGCGTGGCCAGCATCACGTAGGGATATCGGTGCTCGGCAGCCCAGGCGACGGTGCGCTGTGAGACCGCTCCTGGAATCCAGATCGGCGGATGCGGACTCTGCAGCGGCTTCGACCACGGGTTCACGTAGCGATAGTCGTAGTGCTCGCCTTCCCAACGAAACGGACCCGCGTCCGTCCAGGCCTTGACCACGAGGTCATGGGCTTCCTGGTAGCGCTCCCAGTTGTATGGGGATTGCGAGTTGTGGGCCAACGACTCTCGTCCAGTGCCTCGCACCCAGCCGGTGATCAGCCGACCGCCCGAGATCATATCGATCTCAGCCAGCGTCTCAGCCAACCAGAGCGGATCTTCCCAAATCGGCAGGATGTTACCCAGCAGGCAAATCTTCACGTGCTGTGTGATCCGGGCGAGAATCGCCGCTTCGACGTTGAGCACCGATCCCATGCAGAACGGCGTCGAGTGATGCTCGTTCAGGATCACGCCATCGAAGCCCGCCTCTTCGGCTGCCACCGCCTCGTCGAGATAGCGGTGATACAGATTGGCGCCGAGCACGGGATCGTATTCGTCGTTAGATGAGTCCAGGTCGGTCAGACGACGCCCGGTTCGTCCCCACCACGATGCCTCGGGATCCTGGTACGGCCGCTCGGTAAACCAGCCAATAAACATCATCCGCTCCCAACACCAGTCATCAAATCAGATTCCCTGCAAGGTATCGCACAGGCACGAGTCAGCGGATGCACCTGATATCAACCCCTTGCTGTGGAGGCACTCTCAACCATGCACGATCTGCGGTCAAGACGGGAAGCCCCAATCGGAACCCCAACGCGAGGCACGACCGATCCCCAAGCGAAAGCCCTGCTTCGCGTGTCTTGGGTCGGAGGAAACCAGCCGTGAGCCCATCATCCTCCGGCAGGCGTTCCACTGCAAAATCAATCCCCGCCAACACTGTGAGAATGTCGTCTTTCGGCATTCCATAGTCACTCAGTTTGGCGACTACTTCCGACAAATTGACAGCGCTGATCGCCGCGCCGTCCTCCAATGCGCTGCGGACGATGTTTGCACCCCGCTCCTCATTGATGACTGCCATCAATGCCGAGGCGTCCAGGACCCACTCACTCACGTGCCGCTTCGGCTCTTCGTTCGGCCATCAACTCATCAACCAACGAAACATCTCTCGGCACGTACTTGGCAACCAGCTCTTGAGCCTGCTTGATTCCAGCTTCGCGTTCTTCCGGCGTCATCTGCGGTCCCCTCACCCTCGTCCAACCAGCATCCCTGACTTGCTCCATAGACAAGGTCTCCTCTCGCCCATGACCGCGATCCCTCGCCGCGTCTGCAATGGCGCGATCTAGTCCCACCTCGCTGTCGAACAGCTCCAGCGCTTGCTCGACTACCTCGCGGGGTACCCAGCGGCCTCGCAGATACAAGTGGTCCGCCACACAATCCCTCACTCTTGCGTTCGCCCGATGCAAACAAATCTACTACTTCAGATGAGCAGGCGAGTAAACCCCTGCTCAACCTGTTGCATCGTTAGCCTGAATGGCAACTGGCACGCCCGGAGGGACTCGAACCCCCGACCCCCAGGTCCGAAGCCTGGTGCTCTATCCGCTGAGCTACGGGCGCACGATCTCAGCTTACTCCGGTCGCCTCGGATGCTCGTATGGCCAAACGTACGCCCAGTCAACACGCTCGCTCTTCATCAGGGAGCGCGATCGGCTCCGAACCGTCGACAGCCGTCTGGGATGTCGTCGCGCGCGTCGATACCGGAGAGCTGGCCGCAGCGGCGGCCCAGCTCCACAATCTGCATCCCGCTGATCAAGCCGACGCGCTCGCCGCACTCAATCGCGTCGAGCGCCGACGCCTGCTCGACCGAATCGATTCGCACACGCTGGCCGAGCTACTGCCGTTCTTGACCCATGAAGAACTCGAGCATGTCGCGCCCGATGTCGCACTACCCCAACTGACGGCCGCCCTCGACAAGACCCCAGCGCAACTCGGCGCCGACGTCCTGCACGCGATCCCTGCAGGCGATGCGGAACTGATTCTCGATCGCCTGCCCAATGCCGAACTCGTCGGGCCGCTGCTCGCGCACGACGACGACTCTGCCGGCGGCATCATGGCGCCCGAGTTGATGATCCTGGGACCGCATCTCGCCGCCGACCAGGCGCTCTCGCTGCTTCGCGCCGCTGCTCCAGCGTCCACAGTGCGAGACACCGTCTTCATCGTCGACACCGAGGGCGTGCTGCTCGGATCGGTCGGGCTGCATACGGTCGTATTCGCCTCGCCGATGACTGCCCTGCGCGACCTCATGGAACCAATCGGGCCAACCGTCACCGCGGACATGGACCAGGAAGACGCGCTGAAGATTCTGCAGCGCTACGGACTCCATGCCTTGCCGGTGCTTGACGGCGACGGACGCCTCGTCGGCGTCACCACTTCCGATGATCTACTCGACATCGCCCAACAGGAGGCGACCGAGGACATGTACCGCCTGGTCGGACTGGTCGACGACGAGGCACTGACGGCTCCAATCGTCACTGCGCTACGCAGACGGCTGCCCTGGCTGCTGCTCAATCTGGCGACCGCGTTCGCCGCCGCTGCAGTCGTGGCCGCGTTCGAAGACACTCTGACCCGCGTCGCGGCGCTGGCGATCTTCCTGCCGATCATCGCCGGACAGGGCGGCAACGCCGGGATGCAGGTCACGACGCTCGCCGTCCGAGCCATGGCGCTGGGCGAGTTCGACCGTCACTTCACTCGCCTCGTGCTGCCGCGTGAGATGATGATCGGCATCACGTCCGGGATCGCCTTCGGACTACTGGTCGGGGTGATCGGCTGGGTCTGGCAGGACAATCCGTGGCTCGGAGTCGCGATCGGCACGGCGCTGCTCGGCACTATGGTCGTCGCGGGACTGTTCGGATTGCTAATCCCCATCGTCCTCAGACGCTTGGGCGCCGACCCGGCGTTGGCCGCCAGCATCTTCGTCACGACTGCCACAGACATGCTGGGCTTTCTCTTCTTCCTCGGTTTGGCCGCCCTGCTGATCGACAGGATCGCCTGAGTAGGGCACTCAAGCGGCTTTGATCGGCTTGAACAGCGTTGAACACCTTGATCTGGTTGACAGTCCGGCCCACTCGTCGGTGATACTCTGATTTGACGTGGACCTGGCTCACGTTGAGCTGGGCTCGCGTAATCGTTACGCGTGGTGGGCGTCGCCTAGAGGCCTAAGGCGCCAGGTTGTGGCCCTGGTATTCGTGGGTTCGAATCCCACCGTCCACCCCACCGAACGGCCGATTCCTGTTCCGTCATTCCTGCGCGGGCGGGAATCTCGACTCGCGAGTGCGACGGTGACAGTTCATCGAGATTCCCGCGACCCGGGAACGAAGAAGAAGGACTTCGATGGCTCGTCTACCGCTCGTCCTGCTGCTGTCGCTGATCTTCATTGGCGGTCTCGGTGCCGCATGCACCAATCAGGACGACGAAGAACGGCTCGCCGCCCAGCGCCTGTTCCGTACCTACCTGCTGCAATCCGACCGCACGGCCGTCGCCGATGTCCGCGTACAGGGCCTGGTTGACGAGCTGCCGCCCGGTTTCCCCGAACATGACGAGCTCAATCTGCTCGGTTCCGCGTTCAGCGACACCGAAACTCGCCGCGAGCTGATCGTCGGTTGGCAGACCGAGGACGAACAGGCCGACGATCTCTTTAGCTGGTTCCGCTCCAAGCTCGACACCGATCCCTGGCGAGTGACCGCCGATCCGCAACGCGCTGGCGTCGATTTCATCACATTTCGTGACGCCGACAATCCCGCCTTCAAGGGAGAGCTGCGAATCGCACAAGAAGGCGACCGAGCCATCGTCGTCCTCGTCGCCACCGAGACGCTCACTGTGAATGACGGCGCATAGAGCCGGTTTGAATAGCTGCCAAGAGTTCCTGCTAACCGTACGAACACTCCCTCTTCCCAGAGAAACTTCGCCCATTCCGTCTTCGCCGCGCTCCGACGCGGCAATCTCGCCGCGACAAGCGGAGACCTGCGCGTAAATCGGTCGGTGCGCCATTGGTCAGGTTGTAGGGGCTACCCTTGTGGTCGCCCGCTCTGCCGCTCCTATCTAGTCAGTAATGCAATCGCCAACGCGGGCGACCACAAGGGTCGCCCCTACAGGAGCACAGAAGGATTGGGAACACGATTATCCCAAGGTCTCCGACAAGCACGGGTATGACAGAGTCTTGGCAGCCCGCTAGGGAGCTCCCAGTTCGGCATCCCTTGTAGCCCTGATCCAGAGCACCGGCAGATTCCACTGGCCGGGATCCCAGGCGCCCCGCAGACGCGGCCAGATCAGCTGCCACAAACTGCCGTCCCATTGCCAGACACTACCGATCACGCCCGGCTGCACTTGGTCGATTTCGGCCAGCGCATCGAGCGCGTCAACTCTCGCACCAGGCCAGGTGACGCTGTTGAAGCCTTGCTTGACCACCACGGCCGGCTCCCTGGCAGGCTCGATGGTCGTCTCACCGCCGGCAGGCAAGAACCAGTCGGACGGCGGTCGCCCGCTGAGGCTCAGCACGACGACATCGCCTGGTTCAAGCCGCTCCAGCATTCCTCGGCGGCCGGTTGAATCTGTCGGTAAGTGCGGCGACCAACCATGCCATCCGGAATCTGGAGACTTCCATACCCACACGGTCTGCACCCACCGCAGCAACGGAGACATCGCCTCTTCGATCTCCATCGAGGGTCCGCTCCAGGCGAACCAGTTCGTGCCGGGGCGCAGCCTCAGCCGCTGAACGGGCTGGAACCTCGGAGAGAACTCGGACGTCGCCCCCGCCGACAACGTGGCCAGCGCTCGAAGAGGTCCCGACGGGACCTCCAGCGTCGTCGCCGTCCAGGTGCCGTCCCTCCCGGTTGGTTGACTCCTGACTAAACGACGTTCGGTCGATCCCTCGTTGACATAGATGTACACAACCGAACCGGGCGTGGCCCGACCGCTAATCGTCGAGCGCAGTTGCCTGTCGCTGATTCGAACTACCTCGTGATCGTCAATGATCGGATGATTGAGAAGCTGATTTGGTCCACGATCCCTATCGCCGGTGTCATTGACTGTGCGCCCATCGGCGCCGAGGTCGATATCAATGCCGTTGCGGGCAAACTGATTCCCAAACAGGGCATTGTCCTGCGACGACGCGCCAACCACCGAGATCGCAGCAAGTGAAACGTCAACGATCCGATTGTCACGCACTCTTGTACGAATCGACTCGTCGTTGAGCCGAATCCCCCACCGCATCTGGTCGTCGCTGTCGAACGTGACCCGATTCGCGACTCCCGCACCGATGGCATTGGCGCTAATCGACGCCTCTTCGGTATTCGCGAGACGAATACCGAACTCCGCGCCGCAGATCTCGTTGCCGTAGCCCTGCTCGCCGCCGATCGAAATCTCCGTGCCTGCCTGAATGTCGATCGCCGTCGTCGTCGCTCCCTCACGAGAACCAGCAATCACGTTGCGCGTCAGGCTGACTCTGGTCGTATTCGAGTCCGCAACAACAATGCCCAGATCGCCAGCCGCCACCACGTTGTTGCGCACCTGGATTTCGGCGGCGCCGGAAATGATCGAGATGCCCTTCTGGAGGTTGGGTCGGACCAGCGCACGTGGCAGCTCGGACGCCACCAGTGACAATGAGACATCGGCCGGCGCTAGCCCAATCCAGTTGTGCTCGATCACCGACTCCCGCGCGCCTTGCTCGACTGCGATGCCAACCCGATTGCCCGCAATCACATTTGCAGAACGCTTGCCAATCGTCGCGCCCACCGAACCGCTGCCGAGAAAGACCCCCACGTCGTTCGACGCGAGCCCGGCGTCACGCCGAAGCCCGATCCTGTTGCCATCGATCTGGATCGGCTCGCGGGTCTCGCGCAGTTCGACACCCGCGACCTCGCTGTTGCCAATCGTGTTATCAACGATGTTGGCTTGCGCCGAGTCAACGACCAGGATGCCATCGTCGTTGGGCGCGGGCGTTCCGTCGCGAGCGATGCCGATCACGTTGCCCGAAATGACGGCGTCAACGCTGCCGCCGCCTCCAACGACCACGCCATGACCGGTCCGACCGGGCGCGCTATTGCCGCCGATCCTGTTCTCCAGAATCCGAGCGCCGCGAGCGCCACCAATCACAGCAATCCCGCTCAGGCGATTCGCTGTCCGCCCGCCGTTGGAGGTCAGCCCAACCCAGTTGCCTTCGATCAGCGCATCGCTCGCCGAGGCGCCAATCACTCCAATTCCATAGCGCTCAAAGCCAGACACGCCCAGCCCGCGAACAACCCCTCTCGCCGCGATCAACTCAAGTCCGGCGCTATCCCCGGCCTGAGAACCGTCCAGCCAGACTTGCGGCCGAATCTCGGGTGACGCCCCGTCGTTCGAACCATCAATCGTGATGCCGTCGTCCTCAAGAGCGGGCAGTGGCGATCGAGGTCTAATCGTCATTGCCGCCTGGAAGCGAATCAGATCGTCCCCGGCTGAATCGTTGGCCAGCTTGATCGCTGCCCGCAACGTCCCGGCTCCGACGTCGCCATCAGACACGACCCAGATCACCGAGGTCGATTGCCCGGACGCGGTCATCCACAACACCGCCAGCGCGGCCAGCGCAACAGCAACTGCTGTCCAGAACTTCACGATCTCACTTTAGGACGGGATCGCCCTAGCGACGCTCGACGTTCTGCAACAATGCAGCGGAATTCAAGACAAGATGGAACGTGTCGCCCGGTCTCAGCGCGAAGTCAACGGCGCCCGGCACATTGCCCGAGAACCAGGCCTGCCATCCCGTTGCGATCGACCAGTGCCACGCCGCTGTAACCACGTGCTCGATGTCCGACACTGCCTCGCTGACAGTCGTCTCCTGGCCGCGCCAGACGAGATCGTTCCAACTCGCCTGTAGCGGGAGTCCAGTTCCCAACAGATCCGCGATCAACCCGTTGTTGTTGACATGTGCTTTCGCCATCAACAGCGCCTGCGCCCATGTCGAGTCCGTCTGCGCAACACCATCGATGTGCTGCAAATCGAATATGGCCGTAGCCACGCCTCCCTGGGTCACGCTGATCTGCGGATACACCTGCGCCTCGGCGTTGACCACCAACGGACGCCACAGCACGCGATATCCGCCAGCAACAGGCTGGTTCAACCGATCCACAACTTCGGCCTGCAATCGGTAGCGGGTTGAAGAAACGTATTCCTCAATCAACACTTCCTCGACATCGGCCAGAGACAACTGGGCGCGCAGATACAGGGCAACTGGTGGACCAGTCACCCTGATCGTCTGTTCATCACTCAGCGATCTGCCGTCACCAGCCCACGCGGCGCTCAGACTGGCCGAACCGAGCCTCGCGCTGCGGCTGTCCAGGTGCACACGCGCAGCGCCTGAGTCATCAGTGGTCTGCGACTCGCCATCGCCTTCCCATGAAACCACCAGGCCACCGCCGGCAGCGAACGTGATCCGTTGGTTCGGCACGCCTTGCCCGCGCTCGTCGAGCAGGAGCGCCTGGATCGATCCTGGCGCGCCAACCTTGCCGAACTCCATCGATGCGCCGGAAATCGGTACGAGACGAAGCGCCGTCGGTTCGCCGTACAGCTCGAATTCCATCGTCAGCGAGGCCGATCCGCTAGTCGCGCGGATTCGCACGACACCCGGCTCCGAGCTGAGCAAGGCAGTCGCCTCGCCCGACTGCGATGTGCTGACAGTGAGTTCCGATGTCGATGACGTGATACCGCTACGCAACTGTGCCCCCGACGGAGCGGCCAGAATCTGCAATGACACTTGCGAACCGGGCGAGGCAGTGCCGGTGTCATCGACCGCGATCAGCCTGATCCGATGCTGGGCGGAAGCGTCAAGTCGGGCATTCTCGGAAGGTTGAGCCAGTCGCAAACTCGACGTCTCGCCAACGAATCGCACGATCACGGTGTCCAGCAGCGACCCGACCTGGGCCCTGACGACGGTTGGGCCGCTGCGGCCGTCGGCGACCAACTTCACATTGGCGCCAAGGGTGTCGTTGCCCACGTCAACGAGCGTCTGTTTGATTCGAGCCGGACCGCCGGATGACGTAAACCTGCCCAGTTCTTCCGTCGAGAGTGTCACTTCAGTCGCGTCCCCTGCAGCGGCAGCCGGAAGTCGAACCGTAATCGTCGATTCGCCTCCCTGAGCCGACACTGCCTGCGGATAGGCAGTCACCGAGAGCACACGCTGAGACGAAGCATCGATCGCTGTCACCCATGCCAACACAGCTAATGCCGCCAACAGCAACACGGCTGAGAGAGCGGCCCACCGCACGCTGAAACACAATTTCTGGCTATTCATCACAAGCTCAGTGTACGCATCGGCCTATCTCTGGCCCTCTGCGACAACCGACCATCGTCCCGATCCGGTGCGGTTTTACTATCGCTTCACGCATCGGCCTACACTTCCCCACGAGTAATTCTTCACCTGACCGCACTGACCTGCGCTGAATCGAGAAAGGCTGCCACATGTCGAATCATGAATCCTGGCCCGATGCGCCAACTCCGCTTGCCGATGGAGAATGGCAGGTCACCGTCTGGGACATCACCGACAACGGCGTGCTGGCAATCACACTCAACCGTCCCGAGCGGCTCAACGCGCTCTCCTACCGACTACTGAGAGAACTGCAGGCACTCGTCGACTTCGCCGCGGCCCGGCCCGACATCCGTGTGGTTACCCTGCGCGGCTCCGGTCAGCAGGCCTTCTGCTCCGGCGACGACCTCTACGGCATGGAGCCGACGCCCGGCATCGACTCCTCGATCACAGTGCATCACCCATTCCTGATGTCACTTCGCGAGCTCAAGAAGCCCGTCGTGGCACTGATCAGCGGCTGGGCGCTGGGCCACGGCTGGGAGATCGCCTGCGCCTGCGACATCCGCCTCTGCGCCGACAACATGGAAGTCGGTGACCACCGAGTCCAACGAGCGATCGGTATGAACGGCGGCACCACCTGGTTCGCGCCGCGCATCATGGGTCGAGGCCGAGCAATGGAGCTCCTGATTACTGGCCGTCACATGTTCGCCGAGGAAGCCCTCCAATGCGGCTGGGCCAATCGGGTCTGGCCGCTGGAAGATTTCGACACCGAGGCGCAGACCTACATCGACAACCTGGCCAGCCTGCCCACACTCAACCTCTCCGCCTTCAAGGAAATGATCGACTACTCCTCCGAGCACTCCCTCCGCGACAGCCTCGCGCATGAGGTCGAAGTCTCCGATCGCTACCGCTACAGCGACGACGCCCAGGAAGGTCGCCGGAGCTGGAGAGAGAAGCGCTCCCCCGTCTTCCGCGGCTACTGAACCCAGTTAGTCTGGACCGAGAGCACAACAATGGCAACCACAGAGAAGTACCAGGCTGGATGCCGCTCATTGATAGAGCAGGCGCAAGTTGAGCTTGAGGCCGAAGACTATCGTCAATCCGCCGAAAAGGCATGGGGCGCGGCCGCGCAAGCGGTCAAGGCTGTGTGCGCGGACCGTGGTTGGCGTCATGGCAGTCACCGACGCTTGCGCGTCGCAGCTAAACGCCTCGCCCAAGAGACCGGCGATGCAGAGATCAATCTGCTCTTCAAGGCCGCCAACCTATTGCACGTGAACTTCTACGAGGACGCTTACAACCGCGAGGAAGTCTCTGACGGTATTGAGGACGTCCGTCGCTTCATCGACAAACTCGAGGCACTCCAATGACGACCCAAACCTACCAAGACGCCGCACTCCTCCTCCTCCAGCAAGCCGAAACCGAACTCGTCGCCGGCGACACCCGCCAAGCATCCGAAAAGGCCTGGGGCGCCGCCGCACAAGCGGTCAAGTCAATCAGCAACGGCCGACGTTGGTCACACGACTCACATGCATTGCTCCACCAAAACGTCTCGCGACTGGTCAGCGAATCAAGCGACGAGCAGATTGAGCACCTGTTCGCTGTTGCTACACGTCTGCACGTTAACTTCTATGAGAACTGGCTCGACGAGGCAACGGTCAGAAGAGGACTCATCGCTGTCCAACGCTTCATCGACAAACTCGACGCACTCCAATGACGACCCAAACCTACCAAGACGCCGCACTCCACCTCCTCCAGCAAGCCGAAACCGAACTCGCCGCCGGCGACACCCGCCAAGCCTCCGAAAAGGGTTGGGGCGCCGCCGCACAAGCAGTCAAGGCGGTCTGCGAGTTGCGCGGCTGGCGACATCGGAACTACAAAGCACTGCAGCGAGCAGTCCGAAATCTGCAAGACGAGACTGACGACGACGACATACGGCTCCTCTTTCGCAGCGCGTACATCCTCCATGTCAACTTCTACGAGGACGATGAAGATCCTGAGTTCGTTGCAGAAGGAATCGCTGACGTCCGTCGCTTCATCGACAAACTCGACGCCCTGTCCTGATATCCTGCCTCACAAGCACAGCCAACAAGAACAGCCAACTAGGAGTGAACATGCCCAAGACCTACATTCTCGGCGGATTCCAGACCGACTTCGCCCGCAACTGGCGCAAGGAAGAACACAATCTTCGCGATGTGATGGCCGAGGCCGTCAATGGCGCGCTCGACTCTGCCTCAATGGAGCCCGGCGACATCGACACTGCGCACGTCGGAAACTTCGCCGGCGAGCTCTATGCCAAGCAGGGACAACTCGGTGGATTCTTCGCTGAGATCAACCCTGACTTCGGTGGTCTGCCCACCTCCCGGCACGAGGCCGCCTGCGCCTCTGGCAGCATCTCGATCCTCATGGCCTCCGCCGAGCTCGAAGCGGAGCGCTACGGCACCGCGCTCGTCCTCGGCGTCGAGCAGATGAAGACCGTCAGCCCGGTCGAGGGCGGTGACTTCCTTGGTACCGCCGGCTGGTACGAGCTTGAAGCTGACGGCGTCGAGCTGCCCTTCCCCAAGCTGTTCGGCCGACTCGGTGACGTGTACGAGGACCGCTACGGCCTCGACCCGGCCCACCTCCAGCGCCTGGCCGAGATCAACTACGAGAACGCGCAGCGTAACCCGGCAGCGCAGACCCGCGCATGGCTCGGCGATGTCAAGACCGACCTAGACGTCGGCAAGTACGTCGCGCCGATCACCGGGCGCCTGCTGCTGCGCGACTGCTCGCAGATTACCGACGGTGCCGCCGCGCTGGTCCTCGCCAACGAGGATCGAGCAGCCGAGTGGGCCGAGTCTCGCGGCATCGACTTGGCCGACGTGCCCACGATCCAGGGTTGGGGACACCACACCGCCGCGCTAACCTTCGACGAAAAGATCGCACAAGCCCAGGGCGACGAGTACATCCTGCCGCACACCCGCCGTGCCATCACCGACGCCTACGAGCGAGCCGGCATCGACGGCGTCGAAGATGTAGACGTGATCGAAACGCACGACTGCTTCACCACCAGTCACTACATGGCCATCGACCACTTCGGCATCACCGCGCCAGGCCAAAACTACGAGGCGATCGAAGATGGCCGCATCGACTTCAATGGCGACATCCCAATGAATCCGTCCGGCGGCCTGATCGGCGGCGGACACCCGGTCGGCGCAACCGGCGTCCGTCAGGCACTCGACGCCTGGAAGCAGGTCACCGGCAAGGCCGGCGATTTCCAGGTCGAAGGCGCAGAACGAGCCGCGACGCTGAACATCGGCGGTTCCGGCACCACCTCGGTCTCACTCGTGATCGGTCGCTAGCGTCTCAGAGCACTGGAAACCTCATCAAGAAGGGCGCCCACAACGGGGCGCCCTTCTTCGTCAATCTCGGCTGTCAGGTCGCCTAACCAATCACACCGTCCGCCGACAGCTCCGCCAACTCCTCTTCAGACAACCCCAAACGCTCCTGCAACACCTCGCCGGAGTGCTCACCAAGTTCCGGTGCGTCACGACGCAGCGTTGCCGGCTGACCGTGCAGCATGACTGGATGCGTCAGCGTCGGCATTGGACCGTAATGCCGATGATCGTGCTGGACCAGGTATTCGTTGGCGATCACGGCAGGATCACTGGTCAGATCGCCTATCTGCTGCACACGCGTGAAGATCAGGTTCGGCTCTGTCA
The DNA here is from genome assembly GCA_964291515.2 of Dehalococcoidia bacterium. Taxonomy (GTDB): domain Bacteria; phylum Chloroflexota; class Dehalococcoidia; order Bin125; family Bin125; genus Bin125. Next base: position 478,914 of record OZ219805.1, on the reverse strand, counting down.
GCAGCCGCTGCTCCCACTCCTCGCGCGGCGCCGATGCGAATCGTTCTTCCAGCAACGCGATCAGCTCCTCGCAATGCTCGCCCATCGCCGAGAGCGTCGTGAATCGCTCATCGTCAACAATCTCTTCCAGCCCGACAGCGCGACAGAAGGACGCCCAATCGCGCTCAGCCTCCAGAATGCCGAGCATCAGCCACTTGTCGTCGCCGCAGCGATAGAGGTTCCAGAGCGGATTGGCCGCCTTCGATCGGTCGAATCGAGGCCACAGGTCCAGTCCCTGCATCATGCCTACGCTGATTCCCCAGAACTGCAGCCACATCGTGGCCATAATGTGTGAGACCTCGATCCGCTGACCCTGACCGCCGTTCAGCTCGCGACCGGCGATGGCAGCCAGCACGCCATAGGCCAGACAGGTCGCGCCCATCACATCGGCAATGCCCAGGGTGTTCCAGTTCGGAGGATCATCAGGACCGCCGCCCGAGTACATGAACCCGCCCCGCGCCTGGCCGACGGCGTCCAACGCCGGCAAGTGCGATTCGTCGCCTTTGAATCCGTAGCCAGCCGTCGCCGCGTGGACCAGCCCAGGATTGATCTCCATCAGCGCCTCAGTCGTGAGACCCAGCTTCTCAAAGGTGCCAGGCCGGTAGTTCTCGATGAATACGTCGGAATCGGCGATCAGTCCGCGGAACAGTTCCTGTCCCCGCTCCGACTTGAGATCGAGCGCGAGCGATCGCTTGTTGCGATTGACAGCCTCAAACAGCGCCGAATGACCATCGGGCATCATGTTCGGAATCCCGGCAACCGACTCGACAAACCTTGCGGCGTCGGGACGGGTCGGAGACTCAATCTTGATCACATCGGCGCCAAGATCGCCCAGCATCATCCCACCGATCGGCCCAAACCCCCACGTCGAACACTCCAACACCTTGATTCCATCAAGCGGTCCAGACATGAACAGCTCCCTTTCAGGCGACTACGGCCACAGGTCGGACAGGTCGACGACCAGTCCTGCCATCACGTCTTCGCCACTCAACGTGTTCGGGTCGTCCAACACTTCCGGTTCCCGATTCGGCCGATAGATGTGAATCTGGCGTCGCCTTGGATCAATCAGCCAGCCCAGCTTGACTCCATTTGCGATGTACTTCGCCATTTTGCGCTGCTGGCTGACAAGCGACTGGCTCGGTGATCGCGTTTCAAGCACGAACGGCGGTACGAGTGCGAATGGCTCGTCCCAGATTGGGTCGGTCCTTGGGGGTATCAGCGCACGAGGCAAACATGAGAGGTCGGGGACTAGCAGTGATCCGTCGGGCAAGTTGTACCCAAATGTGCTGCTAAACGTGATCCAACCGGCTTGCGACGCCCACGCCGCAAACTGCACTGTGAGCACGCTTTCAATCCAGCCACTCTCCGGTGCCGGCGGCGGCGCACTCACGATGAGCGCCCCTTCAGCCGAGCGTTCCACCTGGCAGAGGTCATTCAACTCGCCTATCTCGAATAGCCGCTCGTAAGACAGCTTCCAATCAGGTGGCAGACGTAGCAGGAACTCGACATAGCCATAATCGTAGGCAAGGTCTCGCTGCTCCTGCCAGATCCGATGCGCGGCCTGCTCGTCGACAGTCGATGCCGGTTCTGCAGTGACCATGACTTCACCTCGTCTGTTGGGCGCCCAGCCTAGAGCACCACGTGCTCCTGATGCTCACCGAAGACGTCTCGCATCGTGTTCATGATCTCGCCCAGCGTGCAGTAGCTGCGCACCGCGTCGAGCATCTGCGGCATCGAGTTCGCCCGCGGATCACGACAGACATTTGCCAGCGCCTGTAGAGCCGAGTCGGCCTGGTCCGGATCGCGTTCGGCACGCGTACGTCGTAGACGTTCCAGGTGCCGAGCCTCGCCCTGCGGGTCCATCTTCAAAATCGGAATCTCGATCGGCTCTTCGACCTCAAAGTCGTTGACTCCGACGATCGTCCGCTCACCGCGCTCAATCTCGCGCTGGAAGCGAGCCGACGCGTCGGCAATCTCCTTCTGGAAGTAGCCCGTCTCGATCGACGCGATCACGCCGCCCAGTGCGTCAATCTGCTCGAAGTACTGGTAGACCTCGCGCTCGAGGTCATTCGTCAGTTGCTCGACGAAGTACGAGCCGCCCAGCGGGTCAACCGTGTTGATCGCGCCCGACTCATGCATGATCACCTGCTGAGTCCGAACCGCCAGCCTCGCCGCCTTCTCCGACGGCAGCGCCAGCGCCTCGTCCATTGCGTCGGTGTGCAATGATTGCGTACCACCGAGCACAGCCGCCAAGGCCTGAATTGTCACACGCAACAGATTCACTTCTGGCTGGACATCGGTCAGCGACACACCCGCCGTCTGCGTATGGAATCGCATCCACCAGGAGCGCGGATTCTCAGCTCCAAACGTCTCGCGCATCTCGCGAGCCCAGATCCGGCGCGCCGCGCGGAACTTGGCGATCTCCTCAAAGAAGTCGTTATGCGAGTTGAAGAAGAACGACAACCGAGGCGCAAACTCGTCCACGTGCAGTCCACGCTCCTGTGCCCAACGCACGTACTCAAGACCATCAGCAAGTGTGAAGGCCAACTCCTGAGCCGCCGTCGATCCTGCCTCGCGGATGTGGTAACCCGACACCGAGATCGAGTTCCAACGGGGCATGTACTCCGAGGCAAACTCCACTGTGTCGGTCACCAGCCGCATCGACGGACGCGGCGGGAAGACGAACTCGTTCTGCGCGATGTACTCCTTCAGGATGTCGTTCTGCAGCGTGCCGCCCAGTTTCGAGCGGTCGATCCCACGACCTTCGGCCGCCGCGATATACATCGCCCAGATCGGCGCTGCCGGTGAGTTGATCGTCATCGATGTCGTGATCTGATCGAGCGGCAGCTCATCAAGCAGGAGTTCCATGTCGGCCAATGACGACACGGCCACGCCGCACTTGCCAAACTCCCCTGCCGCCAGATCGTCGTCGTGGTCGTAACCCATCAGTGTCGGCATATCGAACGCGATCGATAGACCTGTCTGACCGTCGTCCAGCAGGCGCTTGAAACGAGAGTTGGTCTCCTCGGCCGATCCAAATCCGGCGAACATGCGGATCGTCCAGGGACGCCCCCGATATCCGGTCGGATGCACCCCGCGCGTGTACGGATACTCGCCCGGCAATCCGAGGTCATGTTCGACATCCCAGCCCGACTCATCAAGCGTCGTGGCGTCGTAGAGCCGCTCGATCGGCCTCGAAGAGACCGTCATGAACGGCCCTGGCCGCTCGCGGCCATCCGCCTCGACTCGCGAGTCCCACTCGCTCCGAGACTTCCGCAGTGCATCAATGGTCGCCGAATCAAGCATCGCCAACTCCCACCTGGATCCACTCGCTATCAGTCGAGTATACGAAGCGTAGCCAACGAGGCCCGCCAGCCTCGGCCAGCTAAAATGTACCAATAGGAGCTGACATCACATGACCACTCAGACCTACCACGAAGCCAGCATGGTCCTGCTCGCGCAAGCAGACGATGAACTCGCGGCGGGAGACGTGAGGCAGGCATCAGAAAAGGGTTGGGGCGCTGCAGCCCAGATCGTCAAGGCAGTGGCAGAACAACGAGGCTGGCCACACCAGAGTCATGCATCTCTCTACAGGGCGATTGACCGGCTGGTGGTGGAGACCGACGACGAGAGCATCAGCAATCTCTTTCACATTGCCAGCGCACTGCACCAGAATTACTACGAGAACTGGGATTCCCCTGAGAACGTGGCGCGAGCACTCAAGGCCATGCACCTCTTCCTCCAGAAGCTCTCCCCGCTTCTCAGTCACTAGTGCAGTGAACTGAGCAGGGCGGCATACTCCGCATCCGTCATCGGAGGACCCACAAACCCCGGACATGCAAGATCCCTGGTCACCCTAGGTGGCTGTCCGGCTTCCGACTCCAGGCGGAACGGATAGTCCCGACAGCCATTCGGCCTGGCCTGATATGCGCTGCAACGCAGATCGTCACCGAGCAGCACGCAGGCATCTCCCTCGGGCTGGAGCATCAGCACCATCGACGCCCGCTCGTCCAACACCTCCGACACGTCCACCTCCCGAGCCAGACGGCTTACCTCATCCTCGCCCAGATCAACTCGATATGGATTGCGGCAGCACATGGCGCCGCACTCGTCAGCCAGGCATTGAAACGATGGCGTGCCCGGACGCACGACAGGATCGTCTTCCTGTCGCGCGTCGTCGGCCATCTGTTGGCAGGAGGCGATAGCTAGAGGCCGGCAGCCGCGCCGTCGAGCAGTTGGATCCGCGTTTCCTCACGCGACCATGGCGAGCCTGCTTCGGCCAAGAGTTCTCGCAGACGTTCTTCGTAGAAGAACTCCGTGCCTTCCGCCGGCTCCAGTTCATCAAGCCAGCTCGCTGTGTCGGAGTACTTGGCGAAGAACGGTTTGCCAACCCACTCGGGATCGCGACCCTGCAGGAAGCGCAACACAATCAGCTTCTCGCCTCGGTGCTCGGAGCCACCTAGAACCTGGACCTTGCCCGGGCCAGCCGACATCGATGGTCCACGCACGGTCCGCCCGACGCCCGACACTCGCTGGTACGCGCCCCGGAAAATCTCCTGGCAATCCACCAGCGGCAACTCAAAGTAGCGCTTCGCGCCCGTGTCTCGGGCGACAAACAGGTAGTACGGCACGCATCCCGCTTGCGTTTGCTCAGCCCACATGTCGGCGAGGAGCTGCGAGTCAGCATTGATGTGATTCAGGAGCGGTGTCTGTGTCCGAATCTGCGCGCCAGTCTCGCGAATCCGCCGGACCGCCTCCAACGCCACCGGCGTGCGCAGCTCGGCCGGATGATTGAAGTGAGCCATCAGCGCGAGTTGCATCCCGGCGTCGGTCACCTGTCGGAACAGATCCAGCAGTTCTTCCGCGTCGTCGTCATAGATGAATCGGTGCGGCCAATATGCGATCGCCTTGGAGCCAATCCGCACCGTCCGCAGATTGTGGCCTGCGTCCGGCTTGGTCAACGGCTCGATGTACTCGCGCAGCGTCTTTGTCTTCATGATCAACGGGTCGCCGCCGGTGAAGAGCACGTCCGACACCTCGTGGTGCTCGGACAGATAGCCGCGCAACCGCTCGCCCTCACGCATTGCAAACTTCTTGCCCTCGAGGCCCACGAACTGCGGCCAACGGAAGCAGAACGTGCAATAGGCGTGGCAGGTCTGACCCTGCGACGGAAAGAACAGCACGGTCTCGCGGTACTTGTGCTGCATGCCCGGCAGCGGTTCTTCCTGCAGGCTGGGCATGTTGTGTTCCATCTGACCCGCAGGATGCGGATTCAGCGTCATCCGGATCTCGTCCGCCACGACCTTCAACTCACGCGCATCCTTGCCCGAGTCGATCGCCGCCGCCATCGTGTCAAAGTCGGCCGGCGCCAACATATCCCGCTGCGGGAAGGTCAGACGGAACATGCCGTCGTTCAGCGCATCATCCCAGTCGATCAGATGGTCAACCACATACCGATTCGACTTGAACGGCAACACCCGGCCGACCACGTTGATGTCGTACACCACATGCTCGGGCAGCGCCTGAATCTGCTCGAGCTGCTCGAAGTTATGTAGATTGATCGCCTGGTACCGCTCCGACCCGAAGTCCATCGAGTCCAGATTCACCACGTCATACTGCTGACTCACCACAAAGGCATCCTCCTCAGGGCCGCTGCGCCGAAACGACCGCAACGCCGCGCGCAGCCCAGCTGCTGTGCTGTCGCTCTCTTTCCATTCTAGAGAATTACAACAGCCCCAGAACTCCACAACATTACGAACATCTATCCAATCAGCCGCAGCCATCGCCGAGCAAAGAGCTCCCCCCTCTGGGGGAGCTGTCGCGCAGCGACTGAGGCGTCCTGCCGGCGCTGGAACCAGATAGGACTTGATGGAACAGGACCCCCTCCGCCTTCGGCACATCCCCCTGCAGGAGACCAATGCAAGACCCCTCAACCGCCCCCGCCTCCGAGCGGGGGCCTGCTCCTTCCCTGGCTTCTTACCGGCGGCCATGTTTGTCGCCGGTATCTGGTCAACCGGGACCTATCCGAGCAGCTTGGGCTTTGCCAAAGCGGGTCCCCGCTCGGGGGCGGGGACGGGAAACTGAGTTATTCGAAGGTCTCTGCAGGGGAAGGAAAGGGATTATGCAAGGTCTCCGAAGTTGGGAATGAGGACCCACCCTTATCGATCGCAACCGCCTGTTTCGACCACAACCGAATTCGTCTTCCGATCCGGATTGCCACGGAAGACCCGCAACGGCTGATCCACAGATCCGAAATTCGGGTGCCGCTCATACACCCGCACCCGATACGTCGTGCAAGGCTCCAAGTCCTTGATCGTGGCCGAGGTCACTCCAGGACCCAGCGGATTGCCCGCGCGCCGCAACGATGCCAACTCCTCTGACCCATCCTCAGAATCCATATCCTTGATCATCACCACCGCCTCAACCCCGCCCGGATTCTGCCAACGCATGTTGGCAATCCGTTTCTTGCCGTCCCGCTTGTCCAACCAGACCAGATCCTCAATCTGCACCGACGTCGTCCGCCGCGTCGGATTCACATTACAGCCGAGCCCATCCTCAGAACGCGTCCAGAATCGCACCGGCTTCGATCGTACGGTCATCTGATCCCACAGATACGCACTCATGTCAATCATCGCCTCGTCGGTCATATCCATCGGCAGATGCGCGACCCACAATCGATACGGTCGACACGGTTTCAACCCAACGACCATGGTCCAGGCGTAGTACGTGCCGGAATCAATCATCGGCATCGGATTCTGCTCTTCGTTGCTGTAGCCAGCGACCTCGGCAAGCTCAGGACTCCGATTTCCCTGTTGAATCACAAATGCCGGCTGCAACTCCGCTCCGTCAGATGTGGTCGCCATCCAGTAGAGCGAGATGTCGCGAGCCCCGGCGGGATCCGCCTCAATGTCGGCGATTTCAATCCCCGAATCTCCTGCGTCCGCTCCAATCGGGAGCATGTCCCCACCCATCCATGCCAGACAAACTCCAGCGATGCTACCCACGAGAGCGAGCTTTGCAATACGTCCAGTTAACAGTGTTTTCATATCTCACCAACTTTGCGCTACACCGAAACAATACGATTCATAACTCACACCCGAATGCCAGTAACCTCGCATCAAACAATTATGTAGTACTCGACATATGTCCTTTACTAACGGTTTCACCCTCGCGTCAGAGTGATTAAGCCAATCTCCGGTCGGCAGGCGAACCGCAGCGGCACGTGCGCCGTTCCAAATCCCTGGCTCACGACCACCTGCGCCCCACCAACCTCAAACACGCCAGAAGTCTGCTCCCGACTCACCAGTCGAGAGTGCCGCAAGGGAGCACCCCAGCCTGGAACACGTATCTGTCCACCGTGAGTATGCCCACAGAGCACCAGAGAGGGACCGCCGTCCCTTGGCATCCGCAATCGCAGTGCCGCGTCGGGCGCGTGGGTCAGCATGATCGAAAACCCACCCGCTGGCGGCGTTGCCGAATCCAGTCGAGCCATCCGCGCCGAGTCGTCGCCCGCGCCGCCAATCCGGACCAGTTCCCCACCGATTTCCAGCGACCGCCACTCATTGCGCAAGACGACGATGCCAGCCTCCTCCAGCCGCTCCACAAACGGCGCCGGATTGACGAACCGCCGCGGCGAACCCATCAGTCGATCGGCATTGAACGAGACCCATTCATCGAACGACCGAACCGGCTGGCAGTAGTCATGAGCCCCAAGCGTCGCGAAAACACCCAACGGCGCCGTCAACTGCGTCAACGCATCGCCGGCCGAATCCCACCCGGCCGATGTCTCGACATAGTCGCCGGTACAGCAGATCAGGTCATAGTCGAGGTGCCAAATCCGCTCCAGGAAGCGTCCGACCGAGTCGCCCGAGGCAGGAAAGTGCGTATCCGAAACATGCAGAATCCGCAGACCCTCAAGCCCCGGCGGCAGATCAGGCGACACAATCCGACGCTCGGTCACGGCAACCGCCGTCGACTCCCACCACGCGTACAGCGTCGCCCCGACGCCCACGGCGCCGGCCCAGGCAACCAGGCGTGAGAAGCTCAACGGCTCTAACTCAGAATCTCGTTGACCGCGGCAAAGTCGTCGGCCGACAACTCCCAGCTCAACGTCGCCGCAACATTCGCTTCGATCTGTTCCGGCTTGGTCGCGCCGGCAATCACCGACGACACCGCGCCATCCGACGCCAGCCAGCTCAATGCGAGGTCAAGGATCGTGTGTCCGTTGTCCTCTGCATACCTGCTCAAGGCATCCAGCTTGTCCCAGTTCTCATCCGAAGTCAGCGCGCCGATTCGTGCCGGCATGGCCTTCGACCACGCCGCCAATCGCGTGCCCTCGGGCAGGTCTGCGCCACGTGTGTACTTGCCCGTCAGAAAGCCCGACGCCAGCGGGAAGAACGGCAACTGCCCCAGCCCAAACTCACGGCAGGCCGGCATGATCTCAGGTTCGATCTTGCGCTCGAGTAGACTCCACTCGTTCTGTGCCGAGACGAACCGCGCAAATCCCTTCGACTGCGACGTCCAGTCCGCATCGGCGATCTGCCATCCGCTGAAGTTGGAGTGTCCGATATAGCGAACGACGCCTCGATGCACCAAGTCCGAGAGCGCGTCCAGCGTCTCCTCAATCGGCGTATCCGGATCCGGCTGATGCATCTGGTAGACATCGATGTAGTCGGTGCCCAGCCGCTTCAGCGACCGCTCCACAGCCTTCTCGATGTAGTGCCGAGATCCCCCCCTCGTGAACGGCCCCTCGCCAACTGGCATCGCAAACTTCGTCGCGACTAACACGTCCTCACGACGAGACCCCAGCGCCTTGCCCAGGAACTCCTCTGACAGCCCGCCCCCATAGATGTCAGCGGTGTCGAAGAAGTTGATCCCCGCATCCAGTGCTGCGTCCACGACCGTCTTCGAACCCTCGTAATCCAGCCGCATGCCGAAGTTATTCGTCCCCAGTCCGGCAAGCGAAACTTGCAAACCGGAATTCCCCAGCCGTCGGTACTTCATGTCCCTGTCTCCCCGTGAAATGTTTCGATCTCGTTGGTCATCGGCTCACCCAGTGACGGTTCCAATCGAGTACCGAACAGGGTGCTCACGCAAGCGCGCAGCGATGCACAGTCTGATGTTAAGACCAGGCAGAGGCTCATTCATCACTGCACCATCTCCCGGGGAGACCGACGCATGAAACCCTTCCACCCTCTTGGGAGAGGGTTGCAAGGCTCAGCTGCCCGTCCCCGGCCCCGCAGGATGTATCAGAAGTCAAATTTCCCAGTCCCCGCTTCACGGAGGCCTTTGCATAATCGTGTTCCCAATCCTTCTGAGCTCCTGTAGGGGCGACCCTTGTGGTCGCCCGCATTGGCGATTGCATTACTGACTAGATAGGAGCGGCAGAGCGGGCGACCACAAGGGTCGCCCCTACAACCTGACCAATAGCGCACCGACCGATTTACGCGCAGGTCTCCTTCACGCGGGGACCTGCTCCCTCCCTGCAGGGGAACCCTCCACCAGATATCTCGTGCCGCCAGACCGGGCCCCCGCGTAAAGGAGACCGTTGCAAAACCCCTCAACCGCCCCCGCCTCCGAGCGGGGGCCCGCTCCTTCCCTGGCTTCTTACCGGCGGCCATGTTTGTCGCCGGTATCTGGTCATCCGGGATCTATCCGAGCAGCATGGGCTTTGCCAAAGCGGGTCCCCGCCCGGGGGCGGGGACGGGATACTGAGTTATTCAAAGGTCTCCGTAAAGCGGGGACTGGGATTCAACCAACCAATGGGACTTCTCCCTCATCTAGACAGGGTCTTGGTCTGCAGAGAGGACATTGCATTGTCGAGACTTCCTCGCCGTTTATCGGTAAAGTCGAGGGAAGGCGAGGGTCGAAACTCGATAGAACGCATGAACGCAACGGCGGATCGTGGTCAACGGGGACTTCTAATCATAGTCGCGGCGCTGATCGCCGTGTTTGCCGCGATGACCCTGATTGAGCACGCCAGCGCCGACGGAGGCGTCCCGATCCCCGCACCCGCCGGCACTGAATGGACCATCGTCGCCGGATACAACACCGGCACCCACTCCGAAGGCGATGGACAGGACCCTCACGCGATCGATATCACTCGAAATGACCCTCCAACCGCCTGGACACCAGTGCTCTCTCCGGTCGATGGAGAGGTGTCATGGTTCGACAACAACGGCATCAGCATCGTCGACGAGAACGGCTACGCTCACCTGCTCGTCCACATCGATCCCGACGACAGCATTCAACGGGGATCGCGGGTGAGCGTGGGTGAGCAAGTTGGCCGGGTCTTCCCGGTCGGCTACGACGCCAACGGCGGTATCGCGCACATTCACTACGCCATTCATGGCACTTACGGCGGCGGCTATCTCAACCGAAGCATTCCATTCACGGGCCAGTACGCCATTGAGGGTCGTGAACTGCACTGGTCCTCCGAGTACAACCTGCACAGCGGCCTCGAGTTCACCTCGACCAACACACCAGGCTGGACCGCACCAACCATCACGCCGACAGCAGACGACCCGACCGAGCCGCCCGCCAGCGACGACAACAATGACCGCGAGCCAACGCCAACCGACACCGAGCGAGTCACTGTTCCCGAGCCCGAACCGGAGCCGGTTTGGACCATTCCCGCCGACGCGCCCATCGGTGGATGGCGCACGATTGGCGTGCAGCAGAACACGTCCGTGGCCGGACTCTTCGCCAATCTCGACGCACCGTTGACCGAGTTGACCGTGCTCCACGCCGGACGCCAGACCTATGAGCGCTTCGATCCCAACGATCCCGACAGCGCCGATGTCGCCGTGCGCTCGATCAGGGCCGGTCAAGCAGTCTGGGCTCTGGTCCAGCCCAACATCGCCTGGCTGCCAGCGCCCCCGCCCAGACCCAGACAGGTCACGCTGCGACTCACGACTGGCGCCAATCTCGTCTCATGGCAAGGACCAGAACGCGACATCGTCGAAGCGCTCAAGAATGTTGCCCACTTGAGCCATGCGCACCACTTCGACGCCTACACCCAAACCTGGCGCTTCTGGTCCCTCGACGGACCGGACTTCCTCAACACGCTCACCACCCTGCAAAGCGGAGACGCCCTCTACATCGTCGTCAACGTCGGCTCCGTCTGGACGCAGCTGCCCTAACCACCCGCTCTCCCCTCTGCGCGGAGAAAATGAAACACACACGAAGAAGGGCGGCCACGAGGGCCGCCCTTACATCGTCATGTCCAGCTTGGACGCTAGCGCTGCAGCCTAGCGCTGCAGCCAGGCGAACTGTTGCTTCCGACGCTGCGCTCCCGGTGCGATCTCAACGTTGATCAGCGTCGAGCCCTCCTGCGCGAACGAGTCGTCCAGCGCAGCTTCGAACTCTTCAGGGCTCTTGCAGTAGTAGCCCTTGCCGCCGAACGCTTCCATGATCATCTCGTAGCGCGCCATCGGCGTGAGCTGACCTGGCGACAACTCGCCTGTGCCGTACTCTTCCGGCAGTTCAGGTGCGCCTCCGCCGATCCCGTTGTTGTTGAAGATGATCCACGTGATCGGCAGCTTCTGACGAATCGCCGTTTCGACTTCGCCCGGACCGAACCCGAACGCCGCGTCACCCTCGAGCGCGATCACGCGCTTGCCGGGATTCACGACCTGCGCCGCCAGCGCGAAGCCCGGGCCGACACCCATCGTGCCCCACGTGCCCGCGTCCAGACGACTGCGCGGCTCGTACGACTGAATCACCTGTCGCGCGATCGCCATCGTGTTCTCACCCTCGGTGACAAACACTGCGTCGCGCGGCATGCGGTCGTTGATTTCCTTCAGCGGTCGGTAGTAGTTCATCGGCGCCTCGTCCGACGACGCCCACTCGGCCTGCTCGGCCGCCTTGCGCTCGAGCTCCGCGTTGATCGAGGCGATCCACTCGGTCGTGTCCTCGAACTGCCACGGGTTCTCGTCCAGATACGAGTTCATCTGGCCCATCACGGCCTTGCCATCGCCGACCAACGCCACCTCTGTCGGGACGTTCGTGCCGATCTCCTGCGGCTCGATGTCGAGCTGGACGATCCGCACACCTTCCTTGAAGCGCGGCGGCTTGCCGAAGTGCAGGATCCAGTTCAGGCGCGCGCCCAGCAGGACCACGAGGTCCGCATTCTTGAGCACGTGCGTCCGAGCCGCCGCGGCGTTGTTCGGCGCGTCGGCCGGCACCACGCCGGCGCCCATCGGCGTCGCCAGCCAGGGAATGCCCGTCTTGTCGACGAACTCCTGGACTTCTTGCTCCGCCTTCGACCAGGCCATGCCCTTACCGACGATGACCAGCGGGTTCGAGGCCGACTTCAGCGCCTCAATCGCCGCCTCCACCGACTCCTGCGAGACCATCGGTCGCTGGGGTTCCTCGACACGAGGCGCCCACTGCACCTCAGACTCGTCTACCACCGCGTCAATAATGTCGCCCGGCAGGTCCAGATACACAGGACCCGGACGCCCATTGATCGCCGCACGCGTCGCCTGTGCGATCAGTCGCGGGATCAGTCGCACGTCGCGCGCCTGGTCCGACCACTTGACGAACGGCCTCGCCGCTTCCACCTGTGGCGCGTCCTGGAAGTCGCCCATCTGCGACAGCGTGATGTTCGCCGCGCCGCCGAGCAGGATCATCGGCCAGCAGTTCGCCTGCGCGTTGCCCAGCGCCGAGATCACGTTCGTCATCCCCGGCCCCGAGACGACCAGCGCCGCCGACAGGTGACCGCGCATGTAGGACGCCGCCTGAGCTGCGTAGCCCGCCGCCTGCTCGTGTCGCACGCCGACAAACGGCTTGCCTTCTTGCTGCCAGGCGATCGAAATCGGTACCACCGGCACCCCGACCAACCCAAACATCTCCTCAACGCCCTGCGTCGCGAGCGACTTGGCGACGATCTGCGCGCCACTCAATTCTGCCACTGGAATTCTCCTAAGTTGTAAGACTCAAACTCTCAGCAGACTACTACACCTTCTGATCCCCCCTCCTCCCGTCGCGGGAGGAACTGACAATCCCCGTTCCTCCCCCTGCAAGAGACCTTTGCAAAACACCTCAACCGCCCCCGCCTCCGAGCGGGGGCCTGCTCCTTCCCTGGCTTCTTATCGGCCACATTTGTCACCGGTATCTGGTCAACCGGGTCCCATCGAAGCAACCTGGGCTTTGCCAAAGCGGGTCCCCGCTCGGGGGCGGGGACGGGAAACTCCGTTATTCAAAGGTCTCCTGCAAGGGGGAGCAAATTTATCGGCGTTCTCGCTGCAATGGTTATAGCGACAGACAAACGAAAGCTCCCCCAAATTTGGGGGAGCTCCGATTCCGATTTCCGCCCTCTGGTCCCCTCTCCCTGAGGGAGAGGGTTAGAGCCTGCCCCCGCGAAGGCGGGGGCTGAGGGCTAGGCAGCGAGGAAGCCCTACGCCCGATTCCGAGTCCGACGCATCTTCACCGCCCCAAGACCCGCAATCCCGCCGACCAGCGCCAGCAGCGCGATCGTCCCGATCAGCGCTTCCGTCGACGGACCACCGTCGACCAGTCCGCCGCTGCCCGACTCCGGGTAGCCGCTCCCGGCACTCTGGGCATCATCTTCCTCGTCGGTGCCCAACGGAGTTTGCGACGACTCATCGCTCGCTACGTCATTGCCGGCCAGCTCGTCGCCCGACGACTCATCTCCCACCAGGTCATCGCTGACCAGGTCATCGTCTTCGTTCACCAACTCGCCGCCGTCAGTCGTCCCGGCCGTCTCAGCAATGCTGCCCGCACTCGCCCCATCAGACGAAGCATCCGACACCGAGCTACCGTCCGACATCGGCATCAGCAGCACGTTGGCCTGATCCGCCCCCGTCTGATCAATCTCCGCCCGTACCGAGTCGCCGTTCAGCATGAAGCTGATCGACTGCACATTCTCGCTATCGCACTGCACATTCAAGTACCAGGTGCCGTCCGAGGTAATCGTCACCGCACCCAACTCTTGGCCGTCCACGTCGTAAACCGCGACAACGTCGCCAATGTCGCCCTCCCCATAGAGCAGGAAAGGCGGCTGCTGCGGCTGCGCCGAGACCGCCGTCCAGAGCAGGGACAGCACGACCGCCGCCCCGATCACCAACACCGCCCACCGAGACTTTCGCCGCAAGAACGTCTTGATCATCTCAGACTCCCTCTCCGGGGCGCACGTCGCCCAATGACTTGCCAATCACTTGCTCGCTCGCCTCTCGACTATGCAGCAACCCCCAATCGCGAGGCCAGCCCATAATCGGTCACGGGAGATCACAGATAACGTTCAGGCAACGAACCCCGATCCCCTCTCGCCCGCAAGGGGGGAGTGGATCGACAGCGGAGCGCGTTAACGCAAAAGAAGGGGCGGGGCAATCGGCCCCGCCCCTTCTGATTTGGACAGGATTATCCGCTTGCGAGAACTACGCGCGGTTGCGCACTCGGCGCAGGCCAAGACCGGCAACTGCCGCGACACTCAGCGCGATCAGCAGGCCGATCAGGCCAGCCGAGACACCGCTGCCGTCAGCGAGTCCACCGCTACCCGTACCCGGGTACTCGGTGTCACCCATACTCGTGTCGCCGTCTTCCATGTGGGTCTCTTCACCTTCGAGGTCCCCGGCGCCCTCGTCGTCACCAGCGAGTTCGTCGCCCTCTTCGCCTTCTTCCATGGCTGGTTCTTCCATAGCCATGGCGGTGACCGCGACAGCGGACTGGCCGGAGCCAGCAGGCGTAACCTCGGCGTCGGCGGACTTGCCATTGAGCGTGAAGGTCACGCCCTCAACCGCGTCGCGGTCGACGTCGATGTACCAGGTACCGTCCTCAGCGACGGTGGTCGAGCCAAGCTCTTCGCCCATGTCATCGACCACACCGATGGTGTCGCCGGCGGTCGCGCCGGTGCCGTAGAAGCGGTGGGGCGGCTCTTGCTGCGCAGAGGCGAGACTCAGCGTTGCAATCGCAACAACGAGCCCCAACGCCAACGCTCCAACCCTCGACATCAGTCTGTGCTGTTTCATCTCAGCATTCCTTCCTTAGGAGTCCTCCCACACCCCTCGCAAGCGAGGGGTGTGGGAACTGATCCCCTCTCCCTCTGGGAGAGGGTTAGGGTGAGGGTCCCTAGTTGCTGATGTAGAGGACGTCGCTCTTGGTGACCATGAAGTCGCTCGAACCCGGCACCATCGTGCCGTCAACGACCGAGTAGCGGACCCACGAACTGGTGATCGTGCTCCACAGGTGGAGGGCCGTCGCGCCACGACCACTCACGAGGCCGAAGATCTCTGAAGCGGTGGTCTCGACGTCGCAGGTCCAGGTCGAGAAGCCGGCCGGGTTGCCCAAGCAAGAGACCGAAACTGCCTCCTCCGGCATTGCTTCTGGTTCGACCATGCCAGCAGTGCTGGTGATCACGACCACTGCGGTCTGACTACCGATGACTGCGCTGACGACGGCCGTGCCTTCTCCAACCACCGTGAACTTGGCAACAGCCTGTCCATCCTTGGTCTTGGACTGCATACCTGCCACGTCGGCGTTAGCGTCGGTGCCGATTTGCACCAGACCCTTACCAGCGGCAGTGAATGTCACGTCCTGGTTGTTGGCAATCGCGTGGCCATCCTCATCAGTGATCATGGCGGTCACAGTGATGACATCACCAATTGCGTCACTCTCAGTCTTGTCAGCTTCAAGCTCGACGTTCGCCGCGCCACCAGAGACGGTCACCATGGCAGTGTCGGATGAGTCCGCCACGCCACTCAGCGATGCCTCAATGGTGTAAACACCGGGGGCAGCGGAGTCATCGACTGTGACGAGCACCACGCTTGCGCTGCCGTCATCCGTCGTCTTCTCAGTGCTAGAGCCCTTGGTGCTGGTTTCGGCCTTGACTTTGGACAGGCTCACCAGTTTGCCGTCCGCGTCCTTGACGGAGTAGACAACTGTGCCCAGTTTCGCCGAGCTACCTCCAGCGTCATTAGCACCTAGTGAGATCTCTGCCTTGGCCTCTGAGCCTTCGGCAGGCTTGCCCACGCTGACGTCATCACCAAGTACGACCACAGCGCCTGCGCCCGTGAAGGTAACTTCAACGTTTTCGGTCCGTGGCGCACCATCGCTGCCGATGACCAACGCGTACACAGTCACCGTACCTGGCTTCTTGGGAGCGACCCGCTCAACTTTGACGAACATCGTCTGGCCAATGACGTCAGCCGTCTGACTGTCATTGTCGTCGGCCGCACTGATGCTGTTATCGCCGCCAGAAAGGCTTCCGAGTCCAACCGTTGGGTTGTCGCCGCCAACCACTAGAGCATCACCGGGGGTACCAGCGACGGACGGATGCAATGACAGCCTCGCGCCAGGGGCAATCACCGTCACCGTGTTGATCCCGTTTCCATTCGCTGGCTTGTCCATCGAGTTGAGGACTGAGAGCTTCAACCAAACGTCGCCATCCGAGGCAGCCTCAACGCCGTCCTCAGGCACGACATCGTTCGCGGAGGTCAGAGGATCTTCATCATGCGCATTGCCCAGAGACAGCTCCGCTGATGCCGCGTTCGTACCAGGGTCTCCCACGGTGAACATCGCAGTTGGAGTCAGAGCTTTGGCATCCGTTCCGACTGCGTTGTCATGGTCATAAGTCAGCCGAGCCGAAACCGTATACTCGCGAGCGGTAGTTCCTGCCGGAATAGCAATGGTTGCAGTGGCAGAATCACCAACCGGAGTCTTAGGGCCTGTTCACTCTATTTCGTCATGAAGTGGATACAGGCGAGGAGGATTTGGTTGAAGTAGACATGGGCGAGTTTGTGGTAGCGATCGGCGATGCCGCGGAATCGCTTGATGCGGCCGAAGTAGCGTTCGATCCCATTGCGGGCGCGGTAGGCCGCACGCTTCAGTGGCCAAGGATGGAGCCGATTCGACTTTGGCGGCGTGACCAGTTCCCAGCCGAGTTCGGCGGCCAGTGCGCGCATCGCATCGCCCTCGTAGGCGCGGTCGGCGAGCAGTTGCGGCTGACCAGATACGGTGCCGAGCCGCTCCAGCAGCCAGCGTCCCCAGGGCGCATCACCCCAGTGGCCCGGCGTCAGGGTCAGAATCAGCGGGAGGCGGTCTTCCAGCACGATGGCGTGCAGCTTGGTCGTCAAGCCTCCGCGCGAGCGTCCGATCGCCTGCCGCCCCTTTTGGTGGGCGCCCCGGTCCCGTCCTGATGGACCTTTACGATCGTGCTGTCGATCGACATGCGCAGCGGTCGGTCTGGCTCACGTTGATCGAGTTGCGCCTCCAGTTCGCCCCGCTGGAGCTCGGCGAAGACGCGCTCCAGCACGCCCTTGTCAATCCAGCGACGACCGCGCATGTAAACCGTGTGCCAAGGACCGAACCGCTCGGGCAAGGCACGCCAGCTACAACCTTCCTTGGTCACAAACAGCCAACCATCCAGCACCTGTCGTGTGGGCAGCTTGCAGTTCCCGCGCGGAGTAGGCATAAGCGGCGCGATCCGCGCCCACTGTGCATCGGTGAGTTGCATATTCCCATTGGCCCGGCCGCCAGACCGTTCCCTCAACTCTGACAGGAGACCCGATTAGAGTGAACAGGGCCTAGAAGGAGCGAGATCCAAGGTTCCCACCATAGTGGCATCATCAAGCTCTCCAGAGACCCTCACCCATGAAATCGTCGGGGCAGCCGGAGTGGCATCCTCGATGGTCTTGAGCGAAATAGTCACCGTGAGGTCGGTGCCTGCCTTGACAATGCCATCCGAGTCGTGGACACGGATTGACGCAGTCGGGGTCAGCTTCGTAATGACCGGTGTCGCGGTGCCGTTCGGCGTGATTGAGAAGTAAGCTGCGTTGCCGACGGCGGCAGTCTCACCAGCTGCGGCCTTGCACAACTCCGACGTGAGGTTGACGAAGCCTGGCACGTTCGCCGTGTCATCGTCCGGCGTCGAGTCGGCGGCAAAGACCATGACTGGGTCGCCATAGGTACCGTCGGCGTTCGCGTCACCCTGCAGGACTCCACCGTTGCATTGAGCCGTGTTGTAGTTGACATCGCCGAGAGCATCCGGCGCATGTTCTGCCCGCGCCGGCCCGAGCGAGACGAACATTGCCCCGACCAGGGCGATCATCACCGCCACGGCCGACAAGTGAGACAGTCTCACATGAGACTGTCTCAAAAGTCGGATAACGAGAGGGGGCGGGGCCGTTTGGCCCCGCCCCCTCTGATTTGGACTGGGTTGTCAGGTTGCGCGAGCTAGGCGCGGTTGCGGACTCGGCGCACACCGAGACCGGCGACTGCGGCGACGCTCAGGGCGATCAGCAGGCCGATCAGGCCGGCGGAAACACCACTGCCGTCAGCGAGTCCACCGCTACCCGTACCCGGGTATTCGGTGTCGCCCACATGCCCGTCGCCGTCTTCCATGGCTGGCTCGTCACCGTCGAGGTCAACGAGATCGCCATCGCCATCGGTGAGTTCGTCGCCCTCGTCGCCGTCTTCCATGGCTGGTTCTTCCATGGCCGTGACGGCGACTGCGGACTGGCCGGAGCCGGCGGACGTAACTTCGGCGTCGGCGGACTTGCCGTTGAGCGTGAAGCTCACGTTATCGGCATCGTCGCGGTCGACATCGATGTACCAGGAGCCATCCTCGGCGACCGTGGTCGAGCCTAGCTCGTGGCCCATGTCATCGACCACACCAATCATGTCGCCGGCGGTCGCACCGGTGCCGTAGAAGCGGTGGGGCGGCTCTTGCTGCGCACTGGCAAGACTCAAGGTTGCCACTGCGACAGCCAAGCCCAGCGCCAGTCCAACCACCCTCGACATCAGTCTGTGCTGTTTCATCTCAGCATTCCTTTCTCAGGATTCCTCCCCCACCCCTCGGCAAGCGAGGGGTGTGGGGTCTGATCCCCTCTCCCTCTGGGAGAGGGTTAGAGCCTGCCCCCGCGAAGGCGGGGGGTGAGGGTCCCCTAGTTGCTGATGTAGAGGATGTCGCTCTTCGTGACCATGAAGTCGCTCGAGCCCGGCACCATCGTGCCGTCGACCACCGAGTAGCGGACCCAGGCGCTGCCGTTCCACAGGTGGAGTGCAGTCGCGCCGCGGCCACTCACGAGGCCAAAGATCTCCGAAGCGGAGCTCTCAACGCCGCAAGCCCAGGTCGCAAAGCCGGCCAGGTTGCTCAGGCAGGCCACGCTGGCCTCTTCCTCGGGCATTGCTTCGCCCTCAGGTGCCGGCAGCGAGACCGTGGTCGTGCCTGTTGCAGAGCCAGACTCGGCGATGATCGTTGCCAGGCCGTCGCCCTTGCTCACAATGAAGCGAGCAGTAGCCATGCCGTCCTTGGTCTTGATACCCATGACGTTGCCAACATCGTCCAGTTCCAGCGCGCCACCCGTTGAGAAGTCAACGAGCGTACCGTTACCGACCGCGAGTCCACCAGCGTCAGTGACTGTTGCAGTCACGGTGATCACTGCGCCGAGCTCCAGCGGGTCCTTGTTGGACTCAACCTCAAGTGCAATGTCATCAGCACCGGCCGCGACAATGAACGTGCTGGTGGCCTTCTTGCCGCCCGAACTCACCTCGATGGTGTACTCACCAGAGTCGAGAGGAGCACTCGCTGAACCGTCAGACGTCAAGGTGATCTGAATCGCCTTCTTGGCCGGGTCAGCAGCGTTGCGAGCGATCTTGGTCGTACCGACGTGAACCCCGTCTGGGTCCTTGATCACGATCGCACTGTTCGCAACCTTGGTCGGGCTCACGGCGTTGCCAGCACTGTCCGCTGCCGTCAGGGTCAACGTCAGAGAGTCACGCGGGTCGTCGTCCTCGTTGACATCCTTGGTATCAGGATTGTCACGCTTGCCGACTTTCTGGTTCAGTAGCGTCGTCGCTGGTTCACTGAGTGACACGGAGTCCTGAGAACCAGTAAACGTAAGCGTGATTGGAGCCGTCTCCGCGACACTACCGCCAACAACGATCGCCTTGACGCTCACCATACCTGGTGTGGCTTTCGCAACGGTGAACGAAATCTTGTTCTTGGTGGCCTTCTCCATGTCGGTGTCGAAACCCACGTGGCCACCCACTGCTCCGCCTGGAGCAACGATCAACACAGGGACTGCAGCAGCACCTTCACCGACATTCGCAGGCTTTCCGTGCGAGTTCAGAATCGACAGTTCAAACTTGACCGCGTCCATATTCGCAGGAACGCTCGCCGCTTGTCCGGAGGCAAGTGACAACGATGCATCGGCGATGTTGGTACCAGCGTCACCGACCGTGAACGGCTTGTCATCGGTCAGCGTGCGGGCATCTGGCGTATTGTCGTCATCGGTGTCCTCGCTAGTGGCATCCACGATGGAGAGCGATGCCGAAACCGTGTACTCGCCTGGCGTCGTTCCCTTGGGAACGATGATCGGGAAAGTACGGTCCGCCGTCGCATCAGTAGCATGGACCGCTGGCGCCGTGTCAACGTTTGTCAGTAAGCCAGTCGCACCACCTTCGTGACCATCCAACTCGCCAGAGACGCGAATCCAGGCGAGAGTCGCCGTAGTAATTTCACTCTCTTGGTTGTTGTGACCACCACCAACGATGTCGACCGTCACCGAAATACCGGATCCATCGTTCGGAATGATGCCGTCAGTATCACTGAACGAAATCACCAAACGCGCCGGGGCGTCTTGAGTCGCACTCCAGACGTAGTTGCCTTGGCCCAAGCGACTCACGTAGACAGCTTCGCCCGCGGCAACGCCACTTGGGCAAGAGCTAAGGTTTGTGCCTGCTGTCTCTTGCTCGGCAGTGGCTGTCTCGTTATCAGTAACCTCCCCAGAATCAACCTCGAGGCTCTGGATCGAGTACGTGACAGGGTCCGCTGTTGTGTCGGCCACTGCAACCACCAGATCAGTGGCATTAGTGGCTGCATTGTCCCAACACACGAAACTGGCTCGCTCAACAGCCAGCGCCGACCCCACCGACACGAACATTGCCCCGACCAGGGCGATCATCACCGCCAGAGCGGTCAAGTGAGACAGTCTCACATGAGACTGTCTCAAAAGTCGGATAACGAGAGAGGGCAGGGCCGTTTGGCCCCGCCCTCTCTGATTTGGACAGGATTATCCGCTTGCGAGAACTACGCCCGGTTGCGGACTCGGCGCAGGCCGAGACCAGCGACTGCGGCGACGCTCAGCGCGATCAGCAGGCCAATCAGGCCGGCTGAGACACCGCTGCCATCGGCGAGACCACCGCTACCCGTGCCTGGGTATTCGGTGTCTCCCATGTGCGTGTCGCCTTCTTCCATGTCGGTCTCTTCGCCGTCGAGGTCTGCAAGGTCGCCATCGCCGTCTTCGAGATCGCCCTCTTCGCCCTCTTCCATGGCTGGTTCTTCCATGGCGGTGACGGAGACTGCAGTCAGATCGGCACCGGTCGAGGTGACCTCGGCGTCGGCCGACTTGCCGTTGAGCGTGAAGGTCACACCCTCAACCGCGTCGCGGTCCACGTCGATGTACCAGGTGCCGTCCTCAGCGACGGTCGTCGAGGCAATCTCGTCGCCCATGTCGTCAACCACACCGATGGTGTCACCGGCGGTCGCGCCATGTCCGTAGAAACGGTGGGGCGGTTCCTGCTGCGCACTGGCAAGACTCAAGGTCGCCACTGCGACAGCCAAGCCCAACACCAACGCGCCAACCCTCGACATCAGTCTGTGCTGTTTCATCTCAGCATCCTTTCGTTCCCAGTCCCCGACTTGCTCGGGGACCTGCTTGGGGTCGCCGCTCCCCTCGGCAGCCGAGGGGAGCGGACGCTAGTCCCTAGTTGCTGATGTAGAGGATGTCGCTCTTCGTGACCATGAAGTCACTCGAGCCCGGCACCATCGCCCCATCGACGACGGAGTAGCGAACCCACATGCGGTTGCTGTTCAGGTGCAGAGCAGTCGCGCCGCGGGAGCTGATCCAGTCGAAGATCTCGGAGGCCGAGGCTTCAACATCACAGGTCCAGGTCGAGAAGCCACTGAGGCTGCTCAAGCAACTCAGGCCAGCCTCTTCCTCTGGCATTGCTTCGTCTTCAGCGCCATAGGTGCTCGTCACGCGCTCCACGTCGGTCTTGCCATCAGCAGTTGCGATGATCGCTGCTCGGCCGGGACCGATCTCGATGAGCGTCGCTTTGGCCACGCCTGCCTTGGTCTTGCCATCGGACGAAGTCAGGAAGAGAACCTTGTCCCCGTCGCCACGGAGGTCGGCGGCCTCGATTGACACGGCCGTACCGTCCGCGACCGGAGTGCCCTCTTCGTCGGCACTCACCATGACGGTGACATCGATCTGGCCGTCCTCATCCGCGGCGCTCGCCTCGATGCTGACGTTGTCGGTAAGGCCCACCACGGTGAACGTCGACTCGTCCGTCAACTTGGTGTTGGTCCTGGACTTGACCTTGAGGGTGTACTCGCCACTTGGGACGGGGGCGGTCACAGTGCCCTTCGAGGCGACTGTGATCTTGGCCTTGTCGTTATCGATCGTGTCGTCCGGGTTGGCGTCGTCCTGACTGATCGTGAACTTGGCGGTGGCGTCTTTGTCGTCCGGGCCCGTCACAGTGGTCGTGACATCGGGAGTGCCAATAGCGTTGCCCGCCTTGTCGGTCGCGCTCAGCGAGAAGCTGACCACGTCGCGATGGTCGGTGTCCTTGGTCGGCGGTGTGGTCGTTGAGTCAGCGTTGGACACAGCCTGGTTGAGCAGCGTGGCCGAGGCCTCGCCCAAGTCCAGCGCGTCGGGCGCGCCGCTGAAGGTCAGGGTGAGTGTCTCGGTTGTCGCCGAGCCGTCCTTGCCGATCACAATCGCGTAGACGTCAATCGTGCGCGAACCGGCGTTCTGGCTCTTAACCGTGAACTTGGTCACTGCGCCAACGTCGTCTAGCGCTACATCATTCTCCGACAACTGCACGCTGTTCTTGGCAGGCGTGGTTATGCCATCGATGTTGCCGTATGTGCCGTGCGTGATATCACCGAACGGGGCGAACAGGGTCACCGAGTTGACCTCGCCAGCATTGGAGTTCTCATCCAGCGAGTTCTTGGACGTGACGACCAGTTTGACCTCGCCATTGTTTTTGACGGTTGACTTCTGGCCAGTGTCGAGTGACAGCGTCGCGCTACCAATGGCAGCGCCGGCATCGCCAACGACCAATGTGGCAGTGACAACGGTGTTCATCTTTAGGCGTTCGGCCGTGGCAAGAACAGTCGCGGTGACGGTGTACTCACCGTCTGGCGCGCCCGCTGTCGACAACGTTGGCAGATTGGTCGTTGTGAAGACAGGACCGGCACCAGCAGTGATGGCGTTGACGTCCATGTTCGGGATCCGAACGCGCTGGCTCGTGCTGCCGGCGGCAATCGCGGCAGAGCCGTCAGTCGTACCAGATGTGAAGTAGAGCCCTGTACTGGGCACGTCAAGCCTGACCTGCAAGTTGGTCGCTGTGCTGGCGTCGTTGTCGAAGGCACCCTTCGCCGAGATTCGCACCTTGACCGACTGGCCAGCCTTGACGGTCCCATCGCTGTCGTCGAACTCGATCGCGTACTGGACGGAGTCGAGAACCTCGATTGTGTAGGTCGCGGCGGTGTCAGCCGAGTCAGTGATCGTCACTCTGCCGGGGCTGGTCGCGGACACGGTTAGCGCCTCAACTGAGCCACCGGTACCGAGGGTGTAAACATTGCCCTCCATCGAGCTTTCGGTTGTACGCCCTGTCCCGTCATCGGACAGAGTCACAATGCCGCCCGCGGAGACCGTGAACGTGTCTCCATCTTCAATTTCCTCAGTGATGGTGCATGTGTCGCCGACGACGAGGTAGTTCGTCTTGCCATCGGTAGCGACACAATCACCGAGCGCTGCTGCGCTCGCCGACCCCATGGCGACGAACATCGCCCCCACCAGGGCGATCATCACCGCCACGGCCGACAAGTGAGACAGTCTCACATGAGACTGTCTCAAAAGTCGGATAACGAGAAGAGGCGGGGCCAATCGGCCCCGCCCCCTCTGATTTGGACAGGATTTGTCCGCTGGCGAGAACTACGCGCGGTTGCGGACTCGGCGCAGGCCGAGACCGGCGACTGCGGCGACGCTCAGCGCGATCAGCAGGCCGATCAGGCCAGCCGAAACACCGCTGCCATCGGCGAGACCACCGCTACCCGTGCCTGGGTACTCGGTGTCTCCCATATGTCCGTCGCCGTCTTCCATGGCTGGCTCGTCGCCGTCGAGGTCGACAAGGTCGCCATCGCCGTCGGTGAGTTCGTCGCCCTCTTCGCCGTCTTCCATGGCTGGTTCTTCCATGACCATGGCGGTGACGGCAACGGCGGACTGGCCGGAGCCAGCGGAGGTAACTTCGGCGTCGGCGGACTTGCCGTTGAGCGTGAAGCTCACGTTATCGGCATCGTCGCGGTCAACGTCGATGTACCAATCGCCGTTCTCGTCGACAGTCGTCGAGCCAAGCTCTTCGCCCATGTCGTCGACCACGCCAATCATGTCGCCAGCGGTCGCGCCCGTGCCGTAGAAGCGGTGGGGCGGTTCCTGCTGCGCCGAGGTGGCGGCCAGCGCCCCCACTGTGAGCGCCAGGCCAAGCGCCAAGCCGACGATCCTCGACATCAGTCTGTGCTGTTTCATCTCAGCATTCCTTTCTTAAGGCTTCCGTCCCCGCCTCCGAGCGGGGACCCGCTTGGGCCCCCACTCGGTGTGCGGAGTCAGTTGCTGATGTAGAGGATGTCGTTCTCGGCAACCATGAAGTCGCTCGAGCCCGGCACCATCGTGCCGTCAACGACCGAGTAGCGGACCCAGGCGGAACCGTTCCACAGGTGGAGTGCGGTCGCACCACGGCCACTGACCAGACCAAAGATCTCCGAGGCGGAGCTCTCAACGCCGCAAGCCCAGGTCGCAAAGCCGTTGAGGTTGCTCAGGCAGGCCACCGATGCTTCTTCCTCGGGCATTGCGCTGTCGGACGCGCCAGCAGTGCTGGTCACGACGGACACCGCTGACTTGCCGTCAGCAACCGCGGTGATGACTGAAGTGCCAGGGCCAACCGCGACAAAGGTAGCGGTTGCTACACCGTCGTCGGTCTTCTGGTCTTCAGTGTCACCGGTTTCTACTACCACGGAATCGCTATCCGCCGATGCATCCGAGCTAGAGATGTCGACAAGCGTGTCGTCAGCGACGGCTATGCCCATTTCGTCGAGCACCGTAACGGTCACTTCGATGATGGCACCAATCTCAGCCGGAGCCATGTTGCTGACTTCAATGGACACGCTGTCCGCGCCACCGACGACCATGAACGTGGTCTCTGCAGATTGCGTGGAATCAGCCTTGTTCGTCACCTTCACGGTGTACTCACCCAGTCCCAACTGCTTCGCCCTGGAGGCGTTGTTGTTGAGGAGCAGCAAGCCCTTGTTGCCGGTGAACGAACCGGGGTTGTCGATCTGAGTGGCAACGATTGTGTCTCGCGACACGCGCTTGCCTTCGTGGTCAGTGACATCCACTCTCACGTCAGGAACTGGCAGGCCGTTACCGGCAGAGTCAGCCGCGCTGAGAAGGAACGCAACGCTGTCAAGATGGTTCGTGTCGGCGTTGTCTCCGGTCCCAGATTCACTCTTGCCCGCGGCCACCATGTTGTAGTTGAACATAGTGTCACCGGCGTTGGTCACCGTGATGCTGTCGGAGTCACCGCTGAATTTCAGGTCGATGGGATCCTCTGTGCGAGCGACGCTTCCGTCCTTGCCGACCACAGTCGCCGAGACGGACACTGAACGTGGCTCGTCATCGATGGGCGCAACGTTGATGTAGAAGCTGGAAGTGTTCGCGCCCTCGATGTTGGCAGAGGCATTGTGGGTTCCAGTCGTGCCAATGCCCACGGGCTCACCTACAGCACCAGATGCAGTGACTTCATTGATCGTGAGCTCCGCGCCACTGGCAGAGACAAAGAGCGAGGAGAGCGAAGTTGCTCCGTTGCCGGCAGACGGATTGCCGAGGGTGTTCGTCACTGACAACTTAAGTCGCACAACCGAAGAGGCGGTGTTGGTCGCACCAAACAAGGCGCCTTCTCTGGACTCGTCATCCAGTGTTAGAGAGTCATCGAATGCTCGAGGTCCGAAGTCCAATGTGGCGCTGTCAGCTGCCTGTCCGGCGTCTGCGACTGTGATCTTCTTGGTCGCCACGATCACCTTTGGCTTGGTGGCGGCAATGTCGGCGTCGTCCTCCGCATTCCGCTTGGTGCCGTCTCCGTCCGAGTCGTCGTTGTCGTGGTCGTACAGGAAGACAATGGAGACTGTGTATTCACCCTCTGTGGCACCTGCACGAATAGGGATGCTCATACCAGTGATGGTTGTGCCGTCGCTACCATCTCCCCACGCGGTGTTTTCACCGTCGGGCGCAGCCTCTCGAATGTTTCCGCTCTCGGTACCTCCGGTCGCGTGGAAGCCAAGCTCTCCAGAGACGGTAAATCCGCCATCCTTGATCCAAAGAGTCCTGTTCGTGTCATTGTGGAACCGAGCCATCGGAGTGGCAGTCAGCGTCACGGTGCCGTTGTTTGGCACTACAAGGTCAGAGTCCCCTGTGACATCAATGCGGACTTGCAGGCCCAGTAGCTCTACATCGGGATCCCCAGACGTAGGCGTGACACGCACCCAGTCGCCCTCGAGGTGATCTTCCGGGCAGGCGATAGCTACATCAGCAGTGGTAGTTCCGTCGTTGTCGGCATCATGCATGATCCCTTCAACGTTTCCGCTGGCATTGCAGACCCCGATGTTTCCGACAACGTCGCCAGAGTTTGAGAGATTCCCCGCGCTCGCCGACCCCATGGCAACAAACATCGCGCCGAGCAGCGCGACGAGCGTTGCCACCGCGGTCAAGTGAGACAGTCTCACATGAGACTGTCTCAAAAGTCGGATAACGAGAGAGGGCGGGGCCTTTTGGCCCCGCCCCCTCTGATTTGGACAGGATTGTCCGCTTGCGAGAACTACGCCCGGTTGCGGACTCGGCGCAGGCCGAGACCGGCGACTGCGGCGACGCTCAGCGCGATCAGCAGGCCGATCAGGCCGGCTGAGACACCGCTGCCATCTGCGAGACCACCGCTACCCGTGCCGGGGTACTCGGTGTCTCCCATGTGCCCGTCGCCGTCTTCCATGGCTGGCTCATCGCCGTCGAGGTCGACAAGGTCGCCATCGCCGTCGGTGAGTTCGTCGCCCTCTTCGCCGCTCTTCCATGGCTGGTTCTTCCATGGCCATGGCCGTGACGGCAGACTGCAGACTGGCCGGAGCCGGCGGAGGTGACTTCGGCGTCGGCGGACTTGCCGTTGAGCGTGAAGCTCACGTTATCAACGCGCGTCGCGGTCGACGTCGATGTACCAGCTGCCGTCCTCGCGACGGTGGTCGAGGCCGAGCTCGTCGCCCATGTCGTCAACCACACCGATGGTGTCACCGGCGGTCGCGCCATGTGCCGTAGAAACGGTGGGGCGGTTCCTGCTGCGCACTGGCAAGACTCAAGGTCGCCACTGCGACAGCCAAGCCCAACACCAACGCTCCAACCCTCGACATCAGTCTGTGCTGTTTCATCTCAGCATCCTTTCGTTCCCAGTCCCCGACTTGCTCGGGGACCTGCTTGGGGTCGCCGCTCCCCTCGGCCCGCCGAGGGGAGCGGACGCTAGTCCCTAGTTGCTGATGTAGAGGATGTCGCTCTTCGTGACCATGAAGTCACTCGAGCCCGGCACCATCGCCCCATCGACGACGGAGTAGCGAACCCACATGCGGTTGCTGTTCAGGTGCAGAGCAGTCGCGCCGCGGGAGCTGATCCAGTCGAAGATCTCGGAGGCCGAGGCTTCAACATCACAGGTCCAGGTCGAGAAGCCACTGAGGCTGCTCAAGCAACTCAGGCCAGCCTCTTCCTCTGGCATTGCTTCGTCTTCAGCGCCATAGGTGCTCGTCACGCGCTCCACGTCGGTCTTGCCATCAGCAGTTGCGATGATCGCTGCTCGGCCGGGACCGATCTCGATGAGCGTCGCTTTGGCCACGCCTGCCTTGGTCTTGCCATCGGACGAAGTCAGGAAGAGAACCTTGTCCCCGTCGCCACGGAGGTCGGCGGCCTCGATTGACACGGCCGTACCGTCCGCGACCGGAGTGCCCTCTTCGTCGGCACTCACCATGACGGTGACATCGATCTGGCCGTCCTCATCCGCGGCGCTCGCCTCGATGCTGACGTTGTCGGTAAGGCCCACCACGGTGAACGTCGACTCGTCCGTCAACTTGGTGTTGGTCCTGGACTTGACCTTGAGGGTGTACTCGCCACTTGGGACGGGGGCGGTCACAGTGCCCTTCGAGGCGACTGTGATCTTGGCCTTGTCGTTATCGATCGTGTCGTCCGGGTTGGCGTCGTCCTGACTGATCGTGAACTTGGCGGTGGCGTCTTTGTCGTCCGGGCCCGTCACAGTGGTCGTGACATCGGGAGTGCCAATAGCGTTGCCCGCCTTGTCGGTCGCGCTCAGCGAGAAGCTGACCACGTCGCGATGGTCGGTGTCCTTGGTCGGCGGTGTGGTCGTTGAGTCAGCGTTGGACACAGCCTGGTTGAGCAGCGTGGCCGAGGCCTCGCCCAAGTCCAGCGCGTCGGGCGCGCCGCTGAAGGTCAGGGTGAGTGTCTCGGTTGTCGCCGAGCCGTCCTTGCCGATCACAATCGCGTAGACGTCAATCGTGCGCGAACCGGCGTTCTGGCTCTTAACCGTGAACTTGGTCACTGCGCCAACGTCGTCTAGCGCTACATCATTCTCCGACAACTGCACGCTGTTCTTGGCAGGCGTGGTTATGCCATCGATGTTGCCGTATGTGCCGTGCGTGATATCACCGAACGGGGCGAACAGGGTCACCGAGTTGACCTCGCCAGCATTGGAGTTCTCATCCAGCGAGTTCTTGGACGTGACGACCAGTTTGACCTCGCCATTGTTTTTGACGGTTGACTTCTGGCCAGTGTCGAGTGACAGCGTCGCGCTACCAATGGCAGCGCCGGCATCGCCAACGACCAATGTGGCAGTGACAACGGTGTTCATCTTTAGGCGTTCGGCCGTGGCAAGAACAGTCGCGGTGACGGTGTACTCACCGTCTGGCGCGCCCGCTGTCGACAACGTTGGCAGATTGGTCGTTGTGAAGACAGGACCGGCACCAGCAGTGATGGCGTTGACGTCCATGTTCGGGATCCGAACGCGCTGGCTCGTGCTGCCGGCGGCAATCGCGGCAGAGCCGTCAGTCGTACCAGATGTGAAGTAGAGCCCTGTACTGGGCACGTCAAGCCTGACCTGCAAGTTGGTCGCTGTGAGACAGTCTCACATATGTGCGCTTTCGCGCAAGAGTTCCAATCATGTTTTGCCCTTTCTCTGGGCTGAGTATGCGAGCGGAGCCTGTTTCCCCTCGCCTCGTTCCTGTCTGCTGCATGTCGCCGATGGCGCCTCCTCGTCTAGCATTGCTTCCATGCGCCGGGGCCTGCGAGGGCCCCGCCCGCGCATGGTTTCCCCTGGGTATCTACTTGTCACGAGGTGATCATCGCCGATCCGACCCGCGCTACGCAACCGATTATGGGCGTCACGGCAACCAAAATTACACTGCCGCAACATTGTCCCTCGCTGGACTCCCTCTCTCGCCCTTTGCGAGGGGGAGGGGTTAGCCGAAGACGGCGTACATGAGCGCGCCGAATACGGCCCCAAACATGGCCAGCATGATCGTGCTCAGTCCAAGGAAGACCCGCCACACGGTGCGTTCGAGCTGGTCGATCTGGCGCTCGATGTCATGCCTGACGTCGCGCACGTCCTGCTTGACGTCGCGCACGTCCTGCTTGACGTCGCGCACGTCCTGCTTGACGTCGCGCACGTCCTGCTTGGTGGCCACTTCGCTGAGGCGCTCATCGAGTCCCACGGCGATCCGCTCGGCGTGGTCAGGCGACACACCGGCTTCAACCAGTCCGCGTTCCAACTCGCGAGTCATCAAGGCCATGCCGTCCTCCTGTCACTTAAGGTAGCGCAGCGACCAGGGACGCGACCCCCATCCACTCCCACTCCTGGCGGGGGCAGATGTCGCTTTTGCGACTCCCACTTTCCTCGCCCTGTGGGGGAGGTGCCGAAGGCGGAGGGGGCTCGTCGCGCGACCGCCGAAGGCCAGATGTCACGAGTCGTGCTGGAGCTGCCCCCCCCCTCTGCCTGCGGCATCTCCCCCCAAAGGGGGGGAGAAAAAAACGGGAAGGGATTCGGCAGCTTCCCGCGGAGCGCGTCGCGTCAGAGCTTGCTGATGATCACGCCGAGCACTGCACCGAGTATGCCGAAGTTAATCAGCATGTAGAAGCGCATCTCGTTGCGCAGCGTGGCAATCTCGTCTTTGAATTCCTGCTTGAGTTCCTGTTTGGTCTGCAGCGCCTCCTGCTTCGTCGCAACGACAGACAGGACGCGCAGCATCCCTAACTCGAATGCCCGGGCGAAGACCTTCGCCTGGGGTGGCTCCATGCCTGTCTCCCACGTTCCTCCCCCTCTGGGGGAGGTGCCGAAGGCGGAGGGGGCTCGTCGCGCAACCTCCCATCGCCAGATCTCACCTCTCCTGCTGAGGCCGGCCCCCCTCTGCCTACGGCATCTCCCCCCTCAGGGGGGAGAAAAGAAAGGGATTCGGCTCCGCTCTCCCCTTAAGGGGGAGAGCGGTCGCACAGCCTAGCCGAAGACTGCATACATCAACGCGCCAAACGTCGCCGACCACATGGCGAAGCCCAGCATTGCCAGCCGCCACATCGTGCGCTCGAGGCGGTCCATCCGATCAATCAACTCTTTGCGAATCTCGCGCATTTCTGTGCGCAGTTCCTCTTTGGCCTTATCAAGATCATCTCTTGATGCCTGCAGGCCCCGATCCAGGTCGCTCTTGGTCGCCAACTGCACGATTTCGTCGCCCAACGAGCTCGCCGCCGCCCGTGCGCGCTCGTTCGACGCGCCCGCTTCCAGCAGCGCGCTCTCGACTTCCTGCTCCAGTCCTCGCGTCGTGACCATTACATCCCCCTCAGAGCGCCATGATACGCCACCCGGCAGCCCGGTTCCCCCGGCCACACCCGCCGCCGAACCGGCCGAGCCGTTCGCCGCTGAGTCCGAATGAGTCCAACCGCGCTATCACCAGCCCAAGCCATCAATCACCTCCACTCGATTTGCTGTGGATCGGTGATGATATACGAACTTGCGTTCTGTTACCGCCCCCTCCCTGGTGGGGAGGAGAAAGGGGAACAGGGATGCCGCATCTAAGCATGCAAGCGGGAGGTCGGCTGGCCTAGCCGAAGACTGCATACATCAACGCGCCAAACGTCGCCGACCACATGGCGAAGCCCAGCATTGCCAGCCGCCACATGGTGCGCTCGAGGCGGTCCATCCGCTCGTTCAGCTCAGCGCGCATCTCGCGCATCTCAGCGCGCAGTTCGTCCCGCATCTCGCGCATCTCGGCGCGCAGTTCGTCCTTGGCCAGCGTAAGATCGTTCCTAACTTCGTCAAGATCGCTTTTGGTTGCCAACTGGACGATTTCGTCGCCCAGCGCATTGGCCGCCGTGCGCGCGCGCTCGTCCGACGCGCCCGCTTCCAGCAGCGCGCTTTCGAGTTGGTGTTCCAGATCTCGCGTCGTGACCATCACATTCCCCTCACCGTGTCATGATACGCCGCCCGGCAGCCCGGTTCCCCCGGCCACACCCGACGCCGAACCGGCCGAGCCGTTCGACGCTTCGTCCGCCGCTGTATACGAATGAGTCCGACCGCGCCATCACCAGTGCCAACCATCAATCACCTCCAATCGATTTGCTGTGGATCGGTGATGATATACGAACTTGTGTTCTGTCGCCAATGGCGTCCCCTATCCTGACGCCAGTCTTGGTGGATGAAAGCGAACCGATTATGGGCAGTCTTGAAGGTAGAACCGCAGTCGTGACGGGTGGCGGACGAGGCATCGGCCGCGCCATCGCGCTGGAGATGGCGCGTCATGGAGCCAACATTGTCGTCTCCTCGCGCACCCAGGCGCAGCTCGACGAGGTCGTCGCCGAGGTCGAGCAGATCGGTACGAGTGGACTGGCCGTGATCGCCGATGCGCTGGATCGCGATCAGTCCAAGGAGCCGGTCCGACGTGCGATGGCTGAGTTTGGTAGTTGCGACATCCTGGTCAACAACGTCGGCGGCGGCGCGCCCGTGCGGGGTTCGCAGAATCCGTTTACGCATGACGACGATGTCTTCGAGGCCAATCTCGCCCTCAACCTGACCTCGGCCTACTGGACAACGCGCGAAGCCCTGCCGCACATGCGGGACGCGGGCTACGGCCGCATCCTGACCATCGGCTCGGGCTACGCCAAGCGGTCGGGAGGAGCGCTGGCCTACTCAACGGCCAAGCACGGTCTGATCGGCTTCACCCGAGCCCTCGCGCACGACGTCGCGGCACACGGAATCACGGTCAACTGTCTGTGTCCGGGCTGGACGAATACGGCGCTCGTCGATTGGGAGGCAATGGGCAAAGCCGCGGGAATCTCAGCCGAAGCAGCCCACGCCCTGAGGGCCGCCGAGAATCTACAGAATCGTGTGTTGGAGCCGGAGGAGTTGGGTCCAATGGCCGCGCTGTTGGCCGCGCCGGAGTCGCACGGGATCACCGGTCAGGTGATCTCGGTCGACGGCGGATACAAGGTGTGAACAAGACCTCCCCCTCTGGGGGTGGTGTCGCGCCTCCCACTTTCCTCCCCCTCTGGGGGAGGTGCCCCGCAGGGGCGGAGGGGGCACGTCGCGCGACCTCCCAACGCCAGATCTCACGTGTCGCGCCGGAGCCGCCCCCCTCAGCCTTCGGCTTCTCCCCCCAAAGGGGGAGCCATTTGCTCGACCAGCAATAATGTGAAGCAACAGCGAAAGGCACTACCCACCATGACCTACCAGGACCTCACCCTCGAGCATCTGAACCACGTCGCCATCGTCACGCTCAACCGACCCGAGAAGATGAACGCGATGGGCCCGCGTCTCGTGCATGAACTGCTCGATGTGCTTGAATCGACGCGTCACGACGACTCGGTCAAGGCGATGGTCGTGACCGGCGCTGGCCGCGGCTTCTGTGCCGGCGCAGACGTCTCAGGCGGCGAGGCCGCGCGCCAGCTTACGGCGGAGCTCGACGAAGCGAGCGGGTATCGCCGTCACAAGGAAGCTCCGATCGGCCACTACGGCGTGCTGTTCTCGGCGCTCAATGAGTATCCGAAGCCGATCGTCGCGGCTGTCAACGGCGCCGCCGCCGGAGCGGGCATGTCGTTAGCGCTGGCCTGCGACATCCGCCTGGCATCGACCAACGCGCGTTTCATCAGCGCCTTCGTCCACCGCGCGATCGTCCCGGACACGGGCAGCACGTTCTACCTGCCGCAAATGCTGGGCAAGGGCCGAGCGCTCGAGCTGATGTACACCGGAGAGCCGCTCAACGCCGCCGACGCCGAGCGCTACGGTCTGACTAACCGAACCCTCGACCCCGAGACACTCGTCGAAGAAGCCATCGCCCTGGCCGAGAAGATCGCCCGAGGCCCGTCGCTGGCCATCGAGCTGACCAAGCGCCTCGTCAACAATCAGGCGCCGAGCTTCGACATGCAGGTCGAGCGAGAAGCGTGGGGTCTCGGAGTGACCGGAGCCTCTGAGGATCGGCAAGAGGGCATCGACAGCTTCCTCGAGAAGCGGCCCGCGCAATTCAGAGGACGATAAGATCGGGCAAGCGCCGGGTTAGCAACCGGCGCTAGGGAGACCGTTGTGCGCCAATCTCTCCCGAAGCACGACGGTCGCCTGCCCTGGTGCCATCATAGGCGATCCTGCTTGATGAGCGCACGGCCAAGGACTCTGGAGAGCATGACATGAACATCACCATCACCGACGTCAAGGTCGAAGTCTTCAACTGGGAAACCCCCAACTGGCGTGTCGGTTCAGGCATGCGCTTCGGGGGAGCCAACCAGCTCTCAGTCGTCAGCGTCGAGACCGACGCCGGCGTCAGCGGCCACGCCTTCCTCTCGCGTCCCCAACACCATGCGCAGGTGCTGATCGACGTGCTCAAGCCGCGCGTGATCGGCAAGAACGCGCAGGACATCGGCCGCATCTGGCACGACCTCTACAAGCAGAACCGAGCCGTCTCGACCGCTGCTATCGGCGCGATCGACATCGCACTCTGGGACATCAACGGCAAAATCGCGAACCAGCCCATCCACCGCCTGCTCGGCACGTGCAAGGACGAGGTCCCGGTCTACTCCTCGACCGCCTGGTGGGAAACCCCCGAGGAATACGCCGAGGAAGCGCTCCAGTTCCAGAACGACGGCTGGATCGCGCACAAAATCCACCCGCACGGCATCGCCAAGCCCGACATCGAAATCTGCAAGGCCGTCCGCGAGGCCGTCGGAGACGACATGATCCTGATGCTCGACAGCATGTGGAGCTATCAGTACGAAGACGCGATGCGCGTCGGACGTGCGATCGAGGAACTTAACTACTACTGGTACGAGGATCCGCTGGTCGAAGAAGACATCTACAACTACGTCAAGCTGCACCAGAAGCTCGACATCCCGATCATGTCAACCGAGTACGCGCCCGGTCGCTACTACGGTATGACGCAATGGATCACGCAGTACGCGACCGACATCCTTCGCGGCGACGTCGCCGTGACCGGCGGGATCACGCCGCTCGTGCGACTCTGTCACCTGGCCGAGGGCTTCCAGATGAAGTGCGAGATCCACCACGGTGGCAACAGCCTCAACAACGTCGCCAACCTGCACGTGATCATGGCCGTCCCAAACTGCGAGTTCTATGAGTACTTCCCCAGCACCGGAGGCTTCGTCTACGGCCTCGTCGAAGACATCGACATGTCCGGAGGCATGGTCTCCGCACCAACCAACCCCGGCCTGGGCTTCGAGATCGACTGGGATTTGATCAAGTCCCAACACATCGCGACGCTGGAATAGCGGGGCTGGAGTAACGGGGCTGGAGTAGCCGGGCGACCTACGCGCCGTACTCCGTGTACGCCTCTTCGTCGTCGCCCCAGCAGAGGACTTCTCCGTCGGCGGTCAAGGCGCACGTGAAATCGGTCCCAACGTCGATCTCGACAAACGTGCCGCCGGGCGAGTCGAGTTGCCCCTCCCGATTCGCGCCCCAGCAACGCACCTCTCCTGAAGGCGTCAGACCACAAGCGTGATCGGAGCCAACACTGATGCTTCGGAACTGGATCCTCGGCGCCTCCGTCCGTTGCGAGCTTGAGTCTCCCCAGCAGCTGACAAACCCGGCAATCGAATGGGCACAACCAAATCCAGACCCAAGACCGACATCAGAGAACCCCGCATCTGTTGGCGCACCGCCAGGTCGGAATCTTTCTCCCCAACACACGATTCGTGTATCACCAGCGACCGCGCAGCTACGCCCCCAACTCACGCTGATCTGGCTGAATTCCCCGTTCGGCGCTTGATTCTCTCCATCTTCCTCATGTCCCCAGCAGCGCACCGTACCGAGTTCATCGATTCCGCAACCTCTCCCGGTACCAAGGCTGAGCTGAGTGAACCGCACGTCTCGATAATCGAGGTTCGGCGAAGCCGGGGTCAGACCCCAACAGCGAATTTCGCCGTCGACTTTGATGCCGCAGCCGAATCGAGATCCCACCTCAATGGTCCGGTACGGGCCAGGCGGAATTCTCCGTCCTTCCTGCCACCACCTGCCTCCGCATTCCACTTCGCCCGATGTCAGAATCCCGCAATGCAGCCCGCCCCCGACAGAAATCGCAACGTACTCGCCTGGCGGCAAGTCAGTGTGCGGCGGCGGCAGGACCGGTTCAGGGTCTTCACGTTCCTGTTGAACCTGCTCAGCGCCGACCTCGGCCGCTGACTCGGAGGGCTGTGGCACTCGCTCGGCGTCCCCAGCGCATCCGTACATCGTCATCACAGCAACGAGCCCGAGCAGCAGACATCGCAGCCCACCCGGCCACGCCCGCCTCCGACACTCTTGGCTCAAGGAGATCGCCATATTCCAACCATCACCACCACTCCGATGCTACCCACCGGAACACACCGCGCACTTGGCTGGAGTAGCGATCTTACTAGGGCGTCTTCACATCAGCCATCTGTTTAGTCAGAATTCCGTCATTGCCGCGCTTGTCGCGGCAATCTCGCCGAGTCGTGCACAGACAGTGGCGCTGATTCCAGCGAGATACCCGCGGCAAGCGCGGGTATGACGATCTATTGATACTTCACATGCACATGCGGCCAGGCGTGGTCGTCGATTTGTATGCGGACAATTGCTTTGCCCTAACGGCACAGTTCAGGCACGGATCAATCTGCCGCCGCCACCCCGATCGACTCCTCGGAGAATCCATGTAGATCGATGCCCGTGATCCGCTCCCACAGGTGCCAACAGCAGAATTCCAGATCGCGGTTCCAAAAAACTTCGTTCTGCTGCCGATCCAGAACGACTCCTTCGAATTCGCCGGGCTCCTGCCAACAAACAGTGATTGGCTTGCCCACTAGGTGAGACATGTCCACCTCGCCGCTGACGCCGTCGTCGTACTCGAGGTACAGCCGGTACCCATCTCGGGCCTCGACATGCGTCGCCTGCGGATACTTCACTGGTTCTGGATCAGGACCCCACCACTCCAGGCTTACCTCCGCTGGTGGCCGCCCGAGCACACCCGCATAAGCGCGATAGCCATCGATCCAGATGTCATTGCGCAAACCATCAGGCAGACCCCACCACAAAGACGAGCCGCTAAAGCTAGCGCATACGCTCTCGAAAAATGACCGGTCCTGCCACTTTGGTGGCGGACTCTGGCGCCGTCGTAGTCCTCAGAGACTGTCCACTCCACATGGTCAGCTGCGTCGAACTCCCCCGACACGCCGTCGCTGAACGAGACCCACACGCGAAATTCATCGCGAGGTTCAACAGCAGTGATGGTCGGCGTGTCCGGGAAGTCTTCCATACGCCTAATCGTAGACAATCACGCCACGACCATCCTCGCCCCGCTCAAGGGCTTCGAACGCCTCGTTGATCTCGTCTAGCGGGTACTTGCGCTGGACGATGTGATCGACCTCGATCCGGCCATTGACGTAGGCGTCGACCAGCGTCTCGAACGTCCGATGCGGCGAGGCCGAGCCATAGTACGAGCCGACCATCGTCTTCTGCTTGCGCACCATGTCGACCAGGTCGAACGACCCCACAGACTCAGTCGGCGCCAGACCGACGATCACGCCCGTGCCACCCTTGCCCAACGACTCAAACACCTGGTTCGCCGTCACATCCGAGCCGAACGTGTCGAAGGCGAAATCAACGCCGCCGTTCGAGAGTTCCAACACTGCTGCAGCAGCGTTGACATTGCACGCGTTGACCGTGTCAGTCGCGCCAAACTTGCGGGCGAACTCAAGCTTGTGATCATGGATGTCGACCGCGATGATCTTGCTCGCATTGAGCATCTTCGCACCCTGGATCGCGTTCAGACCAACGCCGCCCGCGCCAATCACGGCGACCGTCATCCCGGCTCGCGCGGTCGGCTGGTTGATCACCGCGCCCACACCGGTCGTCACCGAACAGCCAATCAGCGCCGCCACTTCCATTGGCACCGCATCCGGAATCGGGAAACAGGCCTGTTGCGCCGTGACGACATGCTCGCCAAAGACACCGAGCTTGCCCATCTGGAAGATTTCTCGCCCGGCGTCATCGCGCAGACGCACCGTACCGTCGAGCAGCCGCGAGCCGGTGGCCTGATGCAGGTCGCACAGTTGCGGCTCACCTCGACGACAGGTCGGGCACTGGCCACACGGCGTGACGAACGAAAGAATGCAGCGGTCGCCGGGCTTCAGACTCGTCACACCCGGTCCGACTTCCTCAATCGTCCCCGCGCCCTCATGGCCAAGCACCGACGGCAACGGAAACGCCGCCGTGCCATCCATGATGTGATGGTCCGAGGCGCAGATGCCCGCCGCGCCCATCCGCACTCGCACTTCGCCATATTGCGGCTCATCCTGGACCAGATCCTTGATCGTCAACGGAGTGTTCGGAGCTTCAAGTACGGCAGCACGCATGGCAGTCCCTCCCAGAATTCACAGTTCGAGCAAGCGTAACGCAGTGCCTGGCCGAAGCC
Organism: Dehalococcoidia bacterium; assembly: GCA_964291515.2. Classification (GTDB taxonomy): domain Bacteria; phylum Chloroflexota; class Dehalococcoidia; order Bin125; family Bin125; genus Bin125. The sequence continues at coordinate 440,840 of OZ219805.1, read as the reverse complement.
CTCGGTCCCGTCCGCCATACCCGCGCTCCGCCGGAGACCTTTGCGGATCCCTCAACCGCCCCCGCCTCCGAGCGGGGGCCTGCTCCTTCCCTGGCTTCTTACCGACGGCCATGTTTGTCGCCGGTATCTGGCCAACCGGGACCGATCCGAGCAGCCTGGGCTATGCCAAAGCGGGTCCCCGCTCGGGGGCGGGGACGGGAAACTGAGTTATTCAAAGGCCTCCGGCAAGCGCGGGTATGACGTTCTCTTGTTGGCGCGGGTATGACGCTATTGCTACGCACACACGCCTCACACCACCGATATCGGATGAGGCAACGGCTGATTGAACAGGTACCCCTTCTCATTGAAGGGCGTCCGATCCGGCTGCGTGTTCCCCTGAACGTCCGTCGCCCGGGTCATCACCGTGTGCTCGCCCGATGACGCGTCCCACTCAAACTCGAACGCCGCCCACGAGTACCCCTCCTGCGGCTGAGCAACCGCTGCCTGACTCCAGCTCTGACCGCCATTGTCGCTCCACTCGACCCCGGAAATCTCACCATGCGGTGAGTGAGCAAATCCCCGCAGTTTCTGCGCACCCGACGCCAACTCAGCCGGCCAGGGCAGCGCCAGCGCGCTCTTGATTGTCTGCTGAGTGATCACCCTTCCAGTCGCTTCGCCCTCCGACTCGTAGTCGTCGCCCTGCAACACGTAGGACGTCGTGTTGTTCCGCGTCCACAACTGCTCAGACGACACCTCGATCCGTCCCAACCACTTGATCTGCGAACTACCGACCCAGCCCGGCACAATCGCCCGAAGCGGGAATCCGTGATCGCTCGGCAGCGGCTTGCCATTCAGCCCATAGGCGAGCAGCGTGTCGGGATGCATCGCCTGGTCAACGGGCAACACGCGACGAAATCCGCGCTCCGGCGACTCTCGATCCAGCCCAACCAGCAGCACACTCTGCGCGTCGTCCGCTATCCCAGCCAGCCTCAGGACATCCGCCAACGACACACCCTGCCATTCACCGTTGCTGATTGCACCACGACCCCACTGCTCTCCGGGAGCGGGACGCCCCTGCAAGCGATCAAACATGACCCGTTGATTGCCGGCGCATTCGAGATACGAGACCATCGCTCGACCGGGAAGCTCCATGATCTCTTCATAGCTCAATCGCAGCGTCCGCTCGACCGCGTCGCCTTCAATCGTTAGCGACCAGTCATCCGCCGACAGGTCCACGCTGTTCGAATTGTTCCTGACAAAGAACAGCGCCGATGGCGTGATCAGTCCAGGCATCAGCTCAAGTCGAGCCTCCAGCCCTGACCGTCCCTGCCGGATAAACGGCGTGGGATCTTTGAACACAGTCTTCATCTCACCCACCTCCGGTTGATCACGCCAGCCGTCCGGAACAGTCGGAATCTCATCGCCGCAAGCAGCCAGCACCGCAGCCGTCCCGCCAGCAAGCAACAACGACAGGAACCGGCGTCGAGAAAGCCCCCGACCGTCAGCCAAACGCCAAAGTGCGTCGCCTTCCGAGTCCTGAAGCCGCATATGCATCGCGCCGACATCCATCCATCTGGTCGGGACACCAGAGTATGCCTTGAATCCCAATGGCCGAGTCCTCTTGCTCCCCCTCTGGCCGAGACCGATGTATAACTCAGCTTCCCGTCCCCGCCCCTGAGGAGACCTGCGCGTAAATCGGTCGGTGCGCTGTTTGTCAGGTTGTAGGGGCGACCCTTGTGGTCGCCCGCTCTGCCGCTCCTATCTAGGGCCTGTTCACATTGAGTTGAGCATGTCATAGATCAGGACGAGGTGGATGGCGGTGAGGAAGATGATGTCGAGTTTGTCGCAGCGAGAGTCGATCCGGTGGAAGCGCTTGAGGCGGCAGAAGAAGCGTTCGACCTCGTTGCGACGGCGGTAGACCGCACGGTCGTAGTCGTGCGGTTCGCGGCGGTTGGAGCGGGGTGGGACGACTGGTTGGTAGCCGAGTTCGAGCGCGACGCGTCGAGTCGCGTCGTCCTCGTAGGCGCGGTCCATGACGAGATAGGGTTGATTGCTGGCCGGACCGAGACGGCGTAGCAGTTCGCGGCCACAGGGCGCGTCGTGGCGCTGACCAGGTGAGAGACCGATGATCAGCGGGATGCGGTCGTTGGCGACCAGCGCGTGCAGCTTCGTCGTCAGGCCGCCCCGAGAGCGGCCGATCGCCTGGCGCCCCCTTTTCGTCGCGCGCCGGTGCCATGCATGTGCAGGTGGATGATCGTACTGTCCAGCGACAGCGTGTCGGCGTCCGACTCAACCAGCAACTCCTGCTGCAACGCTTGCACCACACGCTCCAGTACACCGGCCTTCGCCCAGCGGTTGAGCCGCACATAGATGGTGTGCCAGTTGCCGAACTCGCGCGGCAGCCCGCGCCAGGTGCAGCCCTGATAGTAGACATACAGCCAGGCGTCGAGCACCTGGCGGTGGGGAATCTTGAGATGATTGCCCGGCGGAGGCAGCAACGGCTCCAGCCGCGCATACTGTGCATCGCTCAGTTTCGTCTGATACGTCATCTGGTCACCCGGGCCGCGCCGCCATCCATCCCCACTCTGACACATCTACGCGCCAATGTGAACAGGCCCTAGTCAGTAATGCAATCGCCAATGCGGGCGACCACAAGGGTCGCCCCTACAGGAGCTCAGAAGGATTGGGAACACGATTATGCCAAGGCCTCCCCCTGAGCGGGGACCCGCTCTGGCCTGGCTACGCTGACACCGACCTGGTACCTGACTACCAGATGTCAGCTCCGAGTATGGCCGCCCCAAAAGAGCCGGGGAGGAAGCAGGCCCCCGCTCGGAGGCGGGGGCGGTTGTGTTACGCATCCGTCTCTCGTGAAGGGAGAGCGAAGGCAACCGGCAACTCCATTAGCCCTTAGCCTGACCACCGACAGCCAACGTCCACCCGCCGACGCAGGAAGAGCATCCGATGACCCTCGACCGAGACGACTTCAACGCCATCAGCCACGCTGCCGGCATCACCCCGAGCCAATCCGACCTCCAGTTTGTCGGCGATGGCGACCCGATCTACCCATCCCCGCTCCGTCTCGCTTCAGGAGTCTCGACCATCCTCGGCAACATCGCCGGCGTCGTCGATGACATCCGTCACCAACAGACCGGCCAGCGACAGACCGCGCAGATTCACATGGGACAGGCCGCCGTCGGTATCTCCTCGATGTGGGTGCTCAAGGTCAATGGCGTCAACGCGCTCGAGTCCATGCCCGACTCGCTCGCCCCAGGACAAGGTATTTTCCCAACCCGCGACGGCCGCTGTCTCTATCTGCTCAGCGGCTTCCCGCACATCGTCGAGCGCACGTTCGAGGTCCTCGGCTGCACCTACGACAACGTCACGGAACACGTCGCCTCCCACGACTCCGCAGATCTCGAGGCGAAGTTGATTGACGCGCAGCTCCCCGGCGTCGTCGTCAAGTCGCCGCAGGAATGGCTCGCTCATCCTCAGGGCAAGTTGCTGGCCGATTCGCCCGCCGTGATCATCGAGCGCATTGGCGATGCCCCGGCCAAACCGGTTCCCGGCGGCGACCTGCCGCTCAACGGCGTCCGCGTGATCGACAACACCAAGGTGCTCGCCGGTCCGACAATCTCTCGCACCCTCGCCGCGCTCGGCGCCGACGTCCTGCACATCGGTGCCCCCGGCGTCGCCGACATGCAAGCCGCCCAGGCCGACACCGGACACGGCAAGCGGCGCGCACACGTAGACTTCGACACCGACGAAGGCAAGGACGCGATCTGGAATCTGATCGATGAAGCCGACATCTTCAGCCAGTCCTATCGCGCCAGGTCGTTGGCTCGCCGCGGCCTCAGTCCCGAGGCCTTGGCCGAGCGCCGACCGGGGATCATCTACATCTCCGAGAACGCGTATGGACAGTTCGGTCCCTGGCAGGAAAAGCGAGGCTTCGACGGCAATGTCCAGGCCGCGACTGGCATCCACCACGTCCAACAAAAGGATCTGACCAGCATGATGGGCACCGGACCAGCCATCGCGCTCAACGACTACGGCACCGGCTACTGGGGCGCATACGGAGCCCTCGAAGCACTCCGCCGCCGTTCAATCGAGGGAGGAAGCTGGCACGTCAAAGTCGCGCTCGGCCAGACCGCCGCCTGGTTCCTGCGGCTGGGAACCCCACACAACATCGATGACGCCGACCCCAACGAAGGCTACCGCTTAGCCGACAAGTACAGCGAAGATGTCGATTCCGACTACGGAACCCTCACCCGCCTCAGCTTCCCCATCCACTTCAGCAACATCACCCCAAAGTGGAATCGAACTGTGAAGCCGGGGTCGCATGAGGCGGTGTGGCTGTAACTGATCACTCAATACCCCATGCGCGCTTCAGAAACTCAACGGTGAATGCCCAACTCGTGGCTTTTGGCCGGGCCACCGTGTGCTGATTTCCGAAGAAACCTCGCTGCCAAATCGTTTCCTCTAAGCCAAAATCCCTGTGCCAATCAACCCCAACGTAGTATTCTTCGTCTCCCTCTTCGAACGCTAGCTTCGCACGGTCGCAGACGTCCGCAACAGGTGTAGCCACGCCGTTCACTCGAACCGTAAACTCCTCTGCTCGCACAGCGGATGCATTTACTGTGCCAACTGCTACGTACCCGTTGCCTAAACTGAGCTCGGAAATCTTGACCCATATGCGCTCACCAGGCTGAAGGCTCTTGAGGGTCTTTGTATAGAACTCTCCACCCCCGGCGCTAACAAAACCGTATTTTCTGGCTTCACTCCAGCGCCTTCTCTCTCCGCCCTCGCCGAAGGATACATAGCATTCCCCGTTCCACTTGCCAGGCATCGCGGACGACTTGGTTGCAGCTCCGGATGAGGGATCGCTCTCGTTCATCCATGCTCGCGTGAGATACTGGCGGTCCCCGTCTTGGAATGCTCGAAACAGTGCCACACTAATGTTGACGCCATACTCTTCTTGTAAGTATGTGACGATACGTTCCGTGGCAGAGTCCATTTCGGCGGCGACGACTACAAGTCGATGCGAGGCATTCAATTCTACCGGTACTGAGCCAAACGCTTGGCGCATCGCGTCGTCAATGCCCATGGGTGTTTCATACTCCGGCTGCGCTTTCTGATAGTTGTCAAACGTGCTAGCAATCATCTCTGAGTTAATCCGCCGAACCCACTCGGCATATTCGAGAACCTGAGCTACGACCTCTCTGGGTGTTCGGTTCCGCTTTAGCTCAATGACAACAAGATTCCCATCCGCATCGATCGCGAGGATATCAATTCGACCGCCTACATCTGTTTCGACTTCTCTTCCGATCACCATGAGTTTTGGTCCAACTATTGACACATCGTCGGCAATGACTTCTTGCAGGTCCCGTTCATAGTCGAAGCCTGCCAAAGAAGTCGGCCTTAGTTTGTTGTCGGCTATGCGCCAGATTCTGATCTCCGTGGACATATCATTCTGCCTTCCTCAAGCCTTTAGCAGCATTTGACGACGGGCCGAAGGGCGAAGGAGATTGAATCCTCTACCGCATCGCCACGTCGGGGTCCGTCGGGCGAGGAATCTCGTACCATGCCTGATCGCAGAACTCCAGGTCCTCCTGCGTCAACTCGATCTCCGAGTAGCCCAGCGAATCCACAATCTGCTCCGGCCGCGACGCGCCGACGATTGCCGACGTGATCCCGTCCTGGGCGAGGACCCATGCAATCGCCGCATGGGTGATGCTCATCTCGCGCTCGGCGAAATAGCGCTGCAGACGGGCGACCTGCGCAAACTGGATCTCGTCCCAGTAGCGTGCCCGGTATCGAGGACCTGCGTTGCCTAGCGTGAAACGGGTGTCGTCCTGCAAATCCTCAGTATTGCGGTACTTGCCGGTCAGGAACCCACCGGCCAGCGGGTTGTACGCGATGATCCCGACACCCTGGTCGCGACAGAGCGGCAGCAAGTCGGACTCGATGTCTCGCCAGAGGATGTTGTAGCGCGGCTGATCGCAGTCAAACCGCGCGATTCCAGCCTGGTCCGACGCACCCAGGGCCAGCGCCAACTGCCAGGCCCGATAGTTCGAAGCGCCCACGTAGCGCACCTTGCCCCAGCGGACGAGGTCATCGAGTGCCTGCATCGTCTCCTCAATTGGCGTCCGAGGATCGGGACTGTGCAGCTGGTAGAGGTCGATGTAATCAGTCCCCAACCGTCGCAGCGACTCATCCACCGCCGACAGGATGTGCTGCCGAGACGCCCCGCGCTGGTTCGGCGAAGGACCCATGGCGCCCACGCATTTGGTCGCCAGCACCACCTGGTCACGAGGCCACCCAGCTAGCCAGCGTCCGACAATCGACTCCGTCGTCCCGACATCTTCAGTCCCGATCGGATAAACGTCTGCGGTGTCGATGAAGTTGACGCCGCCGTCAAACGCTTCGTCCATGATCCGAAAGGCCACTTCAGCCTCCGTCTGGAACCCAAACGTCATCGTCCCCAGACAAACCTCCGAAACCCGAAGCCCAGTCCGTCCCATGCGTCGAAATCGCATTTCTCACTCCTGTCTCGTTGCATTGCCTCGCTATTGACGATCCTCGAACAAGGAAACCACATTAACCACGATCGATGGGTCAATCGCGGCTCCTGCAGCGAACAGACGCCGATCAACAGTGAGCAGCGGACGACTCGGAGTCGCCACCTCCAGCAAGCTTGCATCAGTCAGACCAAGATACTGATACTCACTCCGAGCTGCAGCCACGTCGCTTGGTACATACACCTCAAGGCCGCGGCCAATCAGATTGCGTAACGCTACGGCATACGGCCGTGACTGGTCGCTTCCATCGATGCGCAGCAGATTAGAAGTCTCAGTCAGTACATTTGGCGTGACCCATATCGATTGCACACCCTCTAGCAACACGAGTAAACGATCATAGTCACCGCTACTGAAGGACTTCAGCCGACGGTGGGTCTCAATCTGCTCCCGAGCGACACTACCAACGATCAGCAACATCAACAGATTCGTATCGACCGTTACATCTTGAGTCACCGTGCTAAGCCAACTCGGGAAGTGCTCGATCGGTCACGGAACGCACTTGCCTGCTCTCATCAAGAATCGTAACCACCTTGTAGACGCGCCCCTTCGGCGGAGTCAAGACGCCAAGCACGGGATGTTCTGATCGGGCTCCTGGCGTCGCTCGGTCGAAACCGATTGTGATACGCCATTCTTCCGGCAACTCATCAAAGATGATCTCCTCGAGCAAGACATCGGTGATGTCCTCGTCTGCGAACAGTTCGCCGACAAACAGCTTGGCCACCGACACGGCTTCCTTCGCGTCCATTGCTCGCCGCCTTCCAGTTCCTCCCAGTCTACCGGAACTGCGAGATCACCGCGTCGTCTAGACGTTGGAAGTACTCGGGATCGTTGTCTCCCCGACGACCGAACATGATCTCGTCGATCCCATACTCAATGAACTCGCCGATCCGCTCCGCAATCTGATCAGCCGTACCATTCAACGTACCAGGACCAATACGATCCTCCCACGCCTTCGCTTCCGACTCATCATCAGTTAAGAGACACGGCATCAACGCGGTAATCTTAATCTCCGATGGATCTCGACCGATATCCTCACAATGCGCATGGAGAATGTCAACCTTCTCCTTGAGTAGTTCCACCGACATTCCACGACCAGCCCAGCCATCCAGATTCATGATGTCGCCGTACATGGCCAGCGTTCTTAATGTTCGCTTTGGACCCGTCCCGCCGACCAGAATCGGAATCGGATGATCATAGCTGCCCGGCGACAACGGCGCGTCGTCGAGCGAATAGTACTGACCGTCGAATGTGACTCTACCGCCATCGCTGTGAATGATGCTGCGCAGCATCTTGCATGATTCCTCAAACCGATCCTGACGCTCCTTCATGCTGGGAAAGTCCCAGCCGTAGGCCTGATGTTCACGCAGGAACCACGACGCCCCGATGCCCAGCGTGAAGCGTCCGTGCGAGATGTGATCCACAGAGCCGGCGATCTTCGCCACCAGACCCGGATTGCGGTACGTATTGCCCAGCACCAGGTGCCCAATCCGCAGCGTCTCCGTACACGCTCCGACGGCCGCCGCCAACGAGAATGCCTCGAATGCCTCACGACCCTCAACCTCTTTCCCCCGATTCGGTGGAACAAAGTGATCGGCGAACCAGATCGAGTCGTAGCGCCCCGCATCCATCGTCTGCGCGACCTCGCGAATCTCATCCCAGGATGTCAGATACGCCGAAACCTGGGCCCCAAACTGCACGTCTGCCATTCCGACTCCTCGCTTCATTGCGCTTGGACTTCAGAGCCATTCTAGGCGCGGGCCCGGCCTGCACTGCCGGTGGTACTCTGACCGCTGGCGCCCACCGGTCGCGCCTCTACGAATCTCAGGAGCCTACGAACCATGCGCGTACTCGTGATGCCCGGACTCACACTGCCCGAAGTCTCTGACGCCCAACTTGAGGCGATCCGAGCCGCCGCCGGGCCCGAGGCCGATGTCGTCGTTGCCAACAACCGCGAAGACGCCATGGAGATGATCGCCGACGCCGAAGTCATGCTCGGCTATCTCACTCCCGAACTCTTCGCCGAAGCCAAAGCACTCAAGTGGGTCCACGCCACCGCATCCGGTGTCGACGGCTACCTGTTCGACGAATTCAAGAACGCCGATGTCCCGCTCACTGGCGAGAAAGGCCTCGTCGGACCACACCTGGCCGACCACGCCTTCGCACTGCTCCTCGCCCTGGCTCGATCACTCAAGCCGGCCATGCAACTCAAGGGCGAGGCCTGGAGCGGTCGCGTCCCAATGCGCCGCGCCGCCTTCGAACTCTCCGGCCTGACCATGGGCATCGTCGGATTCGGCGGCACCGGTCGCGCCATCTCCGCACGAGCCAACGGCTTCGGCATGAACGTCCGAGCCGTCGACGCCCTCGCCGTCCGCGGCACGCCGATCGTCCCCGTCGTCGGTCACATGAACCAGCTCGACACCCTCCTGGAGAAGTCAGATGTCGTCGCCGTCTGCACGCCGCTGACCGCCGAGACGCACCACCTCTTCAACGCCGAGAGCATCGCCAAGATGAAGCCGGGCGCTGTCATTGTCAACGTCACCCGAGGCGAAATCATCCACCTCGAAGCGCTGATAGAGGCCGTCGAATCCGGCCACCTCAGAGGCGCAGCTCTCGACGTCGTCGAAGGCGAACCGCTGCCCGCAGACCACCCGGTCTTCGACATCGACAACATCGTCATGACCCCACACACCGCCGGCGCATCGCAGCTCCGTGCCGGACGAAACGTCGAGCGGTTCTGCGAAAACCTCCGCCGCTACCGAGGCAACCGAGAACTCGTTGGAGAAGTCGACAAACAAGCAGGCTTCTGAGCCCCTGAATCTTCCCCCCCTCCGGGGGGAGATGTCGCAATGCGACAGCGAAGATACAAGGGGGGGCACGATGAACTACCAGGCCGAACTCGAGGCCTCCCAGGAAGCCGCCCACCGAGCTGGCGACATCCTCCAGCGCTACCAGAAATCTGGCGCGCGTTACGGCTGGAAGGAAAGTGGACGCACCCAGGGCTTCAGCTACGAAGTCGTCTCCGAAGCTGATGTAGAGGTCGACGCCGCCCTCCGCGAAACCCTGCTGGGAGCCTTCCCCGACGATGGCTGGCTCTCCGAAGAAGGGGACGACGACCACCATCGTCTGACCAAACGTCGCGTCTGGATCGTTGACCCGCTCGACGGCACACGTGAGTTTCTCCAGGGCGTACCCGAGTACTCCGTGTCGATCGCGCTCGCATTCAACGGGGAGGCCGTCCTCGGCACGATCTACAATCCGGCTGCCGACGAGCTGTACAGCGCCACCACAGAGACCCAGGATGAGCGATTCGATCTGGAGTCCGTCCAGTCACTGACCGATAGCTACATGCTCGTTGGACGCGGGGAGTGGCACTACGGTGACCTCCCGCCAGTACCCGAGGGCACCAAGGTCATGCCAGTTGGATCCATCGCCTATCGAATGGCGCTGCTCGCCACGGGCAAGGGCTGCCTCGTCTTCACCGCCGGACGGCGAAGCGAATGGGACATCGCCGCCGGAGCCGCCTTGCTGGCCGCCTCTGGAGCCACCGTCACCGACATCGACGGCAACCCACTCCAATTCAATCAAGCCAAGCCATCAGTCAAAGGCCTCATCGCCGCCAGTCCCAACATTCATGGCGAAGCGCGCCGAATGTGGCAGGACTCAGGCTGGTACATCCACTGAATGGGGATATTCCCAGTCCCCGCTTCACGAAGACCTTTGATTAATTTGCTCCCCCTCGCAGGGGGAGCTGTCGCGGAGCGACTGAGGGGGTCCTGCCGTCGCGGGTACCAGATGGAACTTGGTGGAGCAGGACCCCCTCCGCCTTCGGCACCTCCCCCTGCAGGGGGAGGAAAGGGATTATGCAAAGGCCTCCTTCACGCGAGGACTCGCCTAGGCAAAGCCCAGGCTGCTCGGATAGATCCCGGTTGACCAGATACCGACGACAAACATGGCCGCCAGCAAGAAGCCAGGGAAGGAGCAGGCCCCCGCTCGGAGGCGGGGGCGGTTGAGGGATGATGCATCGGTCTCCGTGAAGCGGGGACTGGGAACCGGCACCATCTGCCCTACTCCGACGCGTACAACCCCAACTCACTCCGCTGCAGATCATCCCCGACCAGCTTCAGAATCTTCTCCAGCTGATCAAAGTCCCACTCACCGACAAACGAAATCGCCGACCCCTCGGCCCCCGCTCGACCTGTCCGGCCGACTCGATGCACGTAGTCCTCAGCAGTCTGCGGCAGATCGAAGTTGACTACGTGCTGCACGTCGGGAATGTCGAGTCCCCGCGCGGCGACATCCGTAGCGACCAGGAACTGCAGTTCGCCCGAGCGGAACTGTCCCATCACCCGGTCGCGTTTGCGTTGATCGCGGTCCCCGTGAATCGCGTCCGCGTTGAGCCCGCGACTCAGCAGACGCTTGACCAGCCGGTCGACCGTCACCTTCATATTGCAGAAGACCAGCGTCCGACCAGTCAGCTCAGGCAGCAACTCTTCCACCGCACGGATTTTGTCGCGATCAGCGACCTCGAAGTAGCGCTGCTTGATCCCCTCTGCCGTTGCGACTTCGGGCGCAATGTGCACATGCTCAGGGTCGTGCATGAACTGGTGAATCAGGGACTTGATCGGTGTGGGGATCGTGGCCGAGAACAGCGCAGTCTGACGATCGTCGGGACAACGACGCAAGATCCGTCGCATATCGGGATAGAAACCAATGTCAAGCATCCGGTCGGCCTCGTCCAGCACGGCCATCCGCACATTGCCGAGTCGCAGGGTGCGCCGTTCCAGATGATCAATCACCCGGCCCGGCGTGCCGACCACAATCTGTGGTCGGCGCTCCAGGTTGGCGAAGTCATCTGTCAGCCGGCGACCGCCCATCAGCACGGTCGCCTCCAGGCCTGCTGCCCGAGCAAAGTAGTCCAACACCGAGCCGACCTGCTGCGCCAGTTCGCGCGTCGGTGTCAGCACGATCGACTGGCACTCACCCAGATCGGGGTCGCAGCACTCAACCGCTGGCAGACCAAAGGCCACCGTTTTACCGGTGCCGGTCTGCGCCTGTCCGACCACATCGCGGCCGTTCATCAGCAACGGTACTGACTGTTCCTGGATCGGTGTCGGTTCCTCAAACTTCAGCGCCGTCAGCGCCGAGAGCATCTGCTCGGACAGGCCCAGCGCTGCAAACGACGCTGGCCAGCTCTCGGGCGATATCTCGTCCAACTCATCAAGCGGCGGCAGATGGTAGCCGCCGGAGAGCAACGCTTTCTGCGTCGCGCTCTGGGCGCCGCCTGCCGGGCCCGCCGACCTACCCTCTCCATCCCGAGACCGCCGCCGGTTGCGGCGACGACGCTTCGGTGCGTCCGAGCCATCCGGTCGAGCTTGACGAGACTGTTGAGCCGGTCGAGGCGGCTCCGCCGCTCCAACTGAGGCAGGGGACGCAGGCTGCCGATCGGCAGTGACCGGTCGAGGCTTGCGCTTGCGCCGTCGCCGACGTGGCCGCGGCTCTGACGGCGCAGCGCCATTCTCGGCGCTGGACCGCGAGGGTGGCGACGAAGGCGCCGGCGGAGGCGGCGGAGCCGATGCAGGGCTGGGAGCGGGACTTGGAGAGGAGTCGGAAGAGGGTTTTGCAAACAGGCGCCGAAGAATACTCAAACGTTCCACCACAGCTATGCGAGCGATACGCAGCTCGCGCGATTCACTTCAACAGTTGGCTTCAGCCTACCAGCCGCACAGTCGTTTCACTCCGACAGCGCCGGCGACAGCGCGATCAGTGGTATCAGACGCGACGTTTTCTCCTGGTAGTCGGCATAGTTCGAGTACATCCCCAGCAATCGTTCCCACACCGCTTGGCGCTCGTCGCCATCCAGCTCCGACGCCACCATCGACTCCGACCCTCGCGCCGCCGACCAGATCCGGCAGTTCGCCTCCGCCTTGAGATTCTTCCACCATTCGGGATGCTCAGAGTGCCCGCCGTAGGAAGCCACCACAATCACTCGAGACCCATCCTCCAGATACAGCAACAACACCGAACGCTCGCGCCCCGACTTCCTCCCCACCGTCCAAAGCCGAAGCGTCGGAGGCCCCTGTAGCCGCCCACGCATCAACGTAAAGATCGGCTGCTGGAATCGAGTCAGCGCTTTGATCAGTCGCGGTCCCATGGCCAAAGGCTAGCGGTTTCAGAACCCGCAACGTGAAGCAGCAGGACGTGTTCCCAATCCTTCTGAGCTCCTGTAGGGGCGACCCTTGTGGTCGCCCGCGTTGGCGATTGCATTACTAACTAGATAGGAGCGGCAGAGCGGGCGACCACAAGGGTCGCCCCTACAACCTGACCAATAGCGCACGGACCGATTTACGCGCAGGTCTCTCCTAGGGGGAGGTGCCGAAAGCCTGCCCCGGGCTTGACCCGGGGCGGAGGGGGTCCCTTCCCCAGCAAGAGACCGATACACAACCCCATTGCCCATCCCCGCCTCCGAGCAAGTCCTAGCGGAATGGCGAAACACCGCCGAAACATCCAACACACCGCCGAAATGTACGCGCAACCGAAATGACATATGGGCGCAACTCTGACGAAACCATCTCAGCCTCGACCTTCCATACGTTGCCATCAGACCGGAACTCGGGAAAGGAGGCTTCTGTGACAATAGCCCGCACGTTAGCCGGTAACGTCAGGACTTCGCCTGCTTGGACATTCATGTCGGTAGGCGCCGTCCGCAAACCAGGACTGGGGTTGTTCCTCGGTATCCTGACTGGCCTGTTGGCCACATTTGGCATTGCCTACGGGCAGACCGTTGAGGAGAACGCTGAGGCGCTCGCCGACATCATCCTCGCCGTCGATACGATCTGGTTCGTCATCGCCGGCATCCTGGTGTTCTTCATGCAGGCTGGCTTCGGATTGCTCGAAGCCGGCTTTGTGCGTGTCAAGAACACCGCCAACATCCTGATGAAGAACGTGCTCGACGCCTCGCTCGGCGCGGTCGTTTGGTGGGCCGTTGGATTCGGCTTCGCATTCGGCGGTTCGCAGGGCGGACTGATCGGCGGCGACTCGTTCTTCCCAGCGCTCGGCGGACTGACAGACACGTCTGGCGGCGTCTCTGAGGCGGCCGTCTTCTTCTTCCAGTGGGCATTCGCCGCGACCGCCGCGACCATCGTCTCCGGCGCCCTGGCCGAACGCACGAAGTTCAGCGCCTACCTGTTCTACACGGTGTTCGTGACCGGCATCATCTACCCCATCGTGATTCACTGGGGCTGGGGCGGCGGCTGGCTCGGCGAGCGTGGATTCATGGACTACGCCGGTTCCACCCTCGTCCATTCCGTCGGAGCATGGGCCGGACTGATGGGCGCCATCCTCGTCGGACCGCGCATTGGCAAATACGTCGGCACGGAAATCCGCGCCATCCCCGGCCACAACATGACCCTCGCCACGCTGGGCATGTTCATCCTCTGGTTCGGCTGGTACGGATTCAACCCCGGCTCAACCCTCGGACTCTCCGGCGGACTCGCGACTGAGGCTGCCTGGATTGCCATCAACACGACCCTTTCTGCCGGCGCAGGCGCAATCGTCGCCGTCGCCGTTGCAAAGATGCGCTACGGCAAGGCCGACCTCGGCCTCACGCTCAACGGCGCACTCGCCGGACTCGTGTCGATCACCGCTGGCTGCGGCTTCGTTGAGCCCTGGGCAGCCGTGATCATCGGCGCCATCGGCGGTGGACTGGTCGTCCTCTCGGTCGAGTTCTTCGACAAGGTCAAGATCGACGACCCCGTCGGCGCAATCTCCGTCCACGGCACCTGCGGTGTCTGGGGCACGCTCGCGGTGGGACTCTTCGCCACTGCCGGCGCAGCCGAGGCCTGGGGCGCGCCCGGACACGGCCTGTTCATGGGCGGCGGCTTCCGTGCCCTGCTTGAGCAGCTCATTGGAGTCCTCGCCATCCTTGCCTGGGTCACTGTGACTGCCGGCATCCTGTTCTTCATCATCAAGAACACCATCGGACTCCGCGTTCCCGAGAACGAAGAGCTCGCCGGACTCGACGTGCAAGAGCACGGCATCGGCGCCTACCCCGAGTTCCCGACGGTCTCGCCAGGAGTCGCCGTGGAAGTCTCAGCACGCGAGGAGCTGCCCGCAGGCGGTTCGTCTGGTGGCGGCGGCGACTGACGCAGGGGAGCCCTCACCCTAACCCTCTCCCCGGGGGGAGAGGGGATCGGAGGGGAACCCTCTCCCCCTGGGAGAGGGAACCGGAGGACCTCTCCCTCGCTCTCGCTTTGCGAGACTGAGGGAGAGGGAAACAGAATCAGGAAAGGCAACACGATCATGAAAATGGTGATCGCCATCATCCGCCCCGAGCGACTCTCTGTCGTTCGCACGGCGCTCGAGGCCATCGGCATCGTCTCGATGACCATCTCCGAAGTCCGCGGACGCGGCGCTCAGAAGGGCGTCGTCCAGGAGTTCCGCGGCCAGCAGGTGCAGGTCGACTACCTGCCCAAAATCAAGATCGAAATCGTGATCAACACCACGCCGCTCGACGACGTGATTGACGCGATTGTCGAGAACGCGGCATCCGGCAACATCGGCGACGGCAAAATCTTCGTCCTCGATGTCGAGGACGCCGTGCGAGTCCGCACCCGTGAACGGGGCCCGGCCGCCGTCTAACAGCCTGACATCGCGCAGGCGGTGGCGACCGACGGCCTATCCCCCTCCGCGGGGACCGGTTGGGGCGGGGGCAGCTCTCCGGAGCAGCCCCCGCTTCATGCGTTTCTGACAGAGCCCGCTCCGTCACTTCGTGACACCTCCCCCAGAGGGGGAGGTCTGTTCGGTCTACCCTGACCACCGCATGACCCTCACGATCGAACTACTCCCCGACCCCGCCTCCAACGACCTCCGACTGACCCAACTCGCGGCCCAACGACCCTCACCGCTCTCCCGACTCAACATCCTCCACGGCTCCGCGCTGCAACGTCTCTCCACGCAGCGCATGCTCGCAGAGGCCAACGGTGGCGCGCTCGCCGGCGTCTATGGATTCACCCCAGTCGACCTCGCACAAGCTGCGGCAAGTTTCGGGCACGCACCGTCACGTCAAGCATGGCCCGCCGGCGCCGATCTGACCGCCCTGGGACACGTCTTACGACACGTCCTGCGAGACCTGAAGCTGGAAGCGCTCGACCCGCAAGCGCCCGGTGTGGCCGCCGCGCTGCTGCGCAGCCTCACAGACCTGAGAGAGGCCGCGCTCACACCGGACGACCTGCCCAACGGCGACCTCAGGCTCGTCTTCAACGCCTGGCGCGAAGCGACCGCAGATGTCGCCGATCGCACCTCTCACTACGAGGACGCCACGAGCGCGTCAACTCCCGACCGTGCATTCTTCGAGGCCCTGGGTGGCGCGCCGTTAATCGTCTCGGGCATCTACGACCTCACGCGCATCCAACGACTCCTGTTCAAGCGCCTCGCCCAAGCAACAGACGTCCGCATGCTGCTGGTCGCGCCATCCAATGACCCAGCGTCGCCGCCGCGGAGGACCGTGTCCGCAATCCGACGAGAACTGAACGTCCGCGTGATACGTTCCCAGATTCCTCCGGCCAATGTTGCTCCAGACCACTACTTCAGCGTCGGCGACCCGACGGCTGAGGCCGACGAAATCGCCGCTCGCATCCTCGAACTCGCCAACGACGGCACCGCCTTTCACCGCATCGCCATCCTGCATCAGCAGGGCGCACCGACCGACGATCGTCTCTCCGCCGCACTGGAACGAGCCGACATCCCAACCTGGAGAATCGGTGGACGCCAACTGGCTCGCACGCCGCTTGGACACGCCGCCCAACGCCTCACCCGTGTACTGCTCAGCCCTGAGACCGTCGAACGCGCCGAGTTGCTCGACTGGCTGTCGCATCGGTCTCTGCGCCAGCGACTGCTCGGTCACCGCCGACATCCAGCCCAGTGGGAGCGCCTCTCGGTCGACGCCGGACTCACGCGCAATCTCTTCGTCATAGAACATCGACTGGATCTGTGGAGCGAGACGACACAGAGCCGTGACGACGAAGACCCGGCCCATGACTTGGTCGCCATCGCCCGCGACCTCAGCACCCGCAGCCGCAAACTGCAACATGCCGATTCCTGGGTCGAGGCATCCGATCTCCTGCTCGAAGCGTTCGAACTGTACCTCGACGACGATGCGGCCGACCAGGCCCTCCGACGTGCTGCACACGAGATCCTCGACCAACTTCGCGGCCACGACAGGCTCGGCTCTGACTGGTCCGCTCAGGATGGGCTCACCGCGCTGGGACGCGCAATGAGTTCACGAGTAGTCCGCGACCCGCGTCGCCTGATTGGTGGTGTCAACATTGGCGCAGCCACTGGACCTGCTCGAGGTATCCGCTTCGACGCCATCTTCGCCGCCGGAGTCGCCGAACGCATCTTCCCGGCCGTCGGTCGGCAAGACCCACTGCTCACCGACGCCGACCGGGCAGCCATCAACGAGCAGATTCCTGACGCACTCGCCCTGCAGCGTGATCGCGGCGACAGCGACCGCCATGCATGGCAGCTCATGCGTCGCGCCGCGCGACGACAGTTCAGCGCGAGCTGGAGTCGGCGAAGCAGTGCCGTCGGAGGTCCAGCTCGGCCATCCTCGCTCATCCTCGAAACAGCGGCCAACTCGTCCGAAGATGCCGATCAACCGCGCACCGAATCCTCGCTCTACGAAACCGGACGCATCCAACGGATCGAATCCGGTCCCGTCACTCGGCTGCCGACCCCAGCCGATATCGAATCGGACGACTGGACGGCCACAATCGCTGCGCCCGATGAACGATCTTTCGATCTCGCCATGCTCGCATCGCCCAACTCCGATACGCGCGCAGCCCTGGCCGAGCTCTGGCCCCAGGCGGAAGCCGCCGAACACGCACGACTCCAACGCAACGCCCACGGCTTCACCGACTTCGACGGCCAACTCGACGCGACACAGATTCCCAACCTGCTTGGAGACGACTGGCGACCGCTCGATCGAACCTGGTCCGCCAGCGCCCTCGAGACCTTCGTCACCTGCCCGTATCGCTTCTACCTGCGCTACATCGTCAACGCCCGAGCCGACGCCGATCCGGCCCGACCGGATCAGCCTCGACACGACGTCCTCGCTCGTTTGATCCGCCAGATCCTCTCCACATGGGCGCAAGCCTGGGTAGACGACAACGCCGGCCAGACCTGGGGCGAGCACACCAGCACCGAGGCCTCCCTCAGCGAGGTCGCCAACCAACTCCTGGACTCTGCGGCGGAGTCCGGCGCGCTCGGTCCGCCAGCATCAGTCCCGGCAGTGCGACACGAGATGTCCGAAGACCTTGATCGCGCGCGCAGGGTTGAGGCATCCGACGCGCGCGACGGCTGGAGTCCCGTGGTAGTGGACGCCCAGTTCAAGGACGCTCCGATCCGCGTCAGCGGGGACAGGAGCATCCGCTTCAGCGGCCACATCGACCGGATCGACCAACACACCGACGGCCGCCAGCGCGCACTCTCTTACATCAGCAGCAAATCACTGCCCGACGTTCGGGGCTTCGTCAACGGTTCTTCGCTTCTCGCCATCGCCAACCTCGCCGCCCTCACGCAGCGAGGAGTGCCAATCCGTCAGGCGGAAGTTGAACTGCGGTCAGCGACCCGACAGGGAGATTTCGTCTCGCAAACTCTGAAAGGCGAATCACTCACGACCCGTGGAGGCCGTTCCGCGCCCAGCGATGGTGAACGACTGAGAGACACCCTCGCGCTGGTCGCCGACCAGCTCGAGTCGGCCAGCTTCATCCCCTACCCCGGTGACCCAGTCCGCAAACGACCCAACTGCCAACACTGCCCGTATGAATCCACTTGCACCGCCGACATCGCCGAGCGCTATCAGAAGAAGTCGAGGCAAGATCAGGGCGCTGTCCGCCAGTTCGAAATCCTGAGACGGCAACGACTATGACCGCAAACAACAGGAGTACCCCGCACCATCCCCACCTCGGTCATACCCACGCTCACCACTTCCGTCATACCCGCGCTCCGTCGCGGGTATCTCGCAGCACACAACTCATACGCCAAGAACTGACTCATCCAGTAGCAGCATGCGACCCTTCCCGCTCCAACGTTGCCTCACCACTCATCGAGATTCCCGCGGCGGAGCGCGGGAATGACGTGAATCTATGACCGACCAATTGCCGAAACCCGCCGACGACGATGTCCGCCAGCGCATCATCAACGACCTCGACACCTCGTTCTTCCTCGAGGCCGGCGCCGGCTCGGGCAAGACATCGGTGATCGTCGCACGCGTCGTCAACCTGGTCCGCAACGGCTGCTCGCTCGACGAGATCGTCGCCATCACCTTCACCGAGAAAGCAGCCGGTGAACTCCGTGAGCGAATCCGGGCCGAGCTTGCCAACGCTGGCCTGCACGACGCCCTGCTCGATGTTGATGCCGCGCAAATCCAGACGATCCACGCCTTCGCCGCCAACATCCTGCGTGAACGCTCGCTCGATGCCGGGCTCGACCCCGATTTCAACGTCCTCGACCAACTCCAGGCCGACCTGCGATTCGCCCAGTCCTGGCGCTCCTGGCTATGGAGCAACAACGCGCCCCAAGAACCGTTGCAGCGAGCCTTCGACCTCGGTCTCGAGTTGCGAGACCTCCAGCTCGCTGCCGAGCAACTCGCCCGAAACCGCGATCTGACGGGCCCATTGAGCGACGACCTCCCGTCAGAGGAGATCCCTGAAGACCAACGCGAGCGCGACACTGCATTGGCAGGATTGACCGCGGCGCTGCGTGAGTTCATCGAACAGGACGCCAACCAGCGCCGGATCGACGGCCTGCTCACCTACGACGATCTGCTACTCGAAGCGCGCAATCTCCTGGTTCGCTCGAAACAGGCCCGCGAGGATCTCCGCAGCAGACTCCGAACCATCCTCGTCGACGAGTTCCAGGACACCGATCCCTTGCAAGCTCAGATCGCTCTGTTGCTGGCCGCCGATCGGGACACTGACGACTGGACTCAGGTCACGCCCGGGCCAGGGCGTCTCGTCCTGGCTGGCGACCCCAAACAGTCGATCTACCGCTTCCGCCGCGCCGACATCGACATCTACGAGCAGGTGCGGGACATCTTTCTCGCGGCGCCGGAGACGTCGGCCATCGCCAGACTGACCGTCAACTTCCGCGCGCGTCCTCAGCTCTGCGACTGGCACAACGCGGTGTTGCCGGGCGTGATCAAGTCAGACCAGGACTTTCCACGTGCGCAAGCCCGATGGGAAGCGACCATGCCATATCGTACAGACCGCGGACACGGCGTGGCTGTGATTCCCTCCAATCGGCAATACGACCGAGCCCCTGAAGCTCGCAGCGCCGAAGCAACACTGATTGCGAACCTGATCGCGCACATGCAACAGGACGACGCAACGCTCGGCCACATACCAACACTGGCCGGTCCGCGAATCCCCGAATTCCGCGACATCGCCGTACTCGTCCGCACCAGGACCGGCGCCGACCTGTACACCACTGCGCTCGATCGGGCCGGGATTCCCTATCACTTCGACAGCGGCCAGGGCTTCTATCAGAAGCCCGAAATCCGGGCGATCGCTCATCTGTTGCAGGCGCTGGACGACCCAACCGACGAAGTGGCAGCCCTCGCAGCGCTCAAATCGCCGCTCGTCGCCGCCTCCGACACCGAGCTCCTCGAGCTTCGCGCGGCATTCGGAGCGCAACCAATCCGATTGGACGCCGACCTACTGCCTGAAGCCTACGAAGGCAGGCTCCGAGCCCCGATCGAGTTCCTTGGCGCACTGCGAGACGAACTGAGCGGCTTCGGGTTGCCTGAGCTGATTGATCACGTCATTCGCAGCTCGGGACTGTTGCTCGCCCAGGCGGTCGGAGTCCAGCACAGCCAGATGCGTCAGCGCCAGGCCAACCTGCGCATGCTCGTCCAGCGAGCCGCCCACTTCGCCGACAACAACGACGACAGCCTGCGACCCTTCGTCCGCTGGCTCTCACAACGTGGAGTCCGCAACCTGCCCGAGTCAGAATCGCCGACCACCGAAGCCGACGACGACGCCGTCCGCTTCCTCACGATCCACCAGGCCAAGGGACTGGAGTTCCCCATCGTGATCTTGCCCAAGCTCCAGGACCAGCCAGCCTCGGGCAATCAGTTCATCGTCGACCGGCCAAACCAGCGCCTCGAATTCAAGCTCGGCGACGACCGTACACCCTTCCGCACACCCGGTTACGCCGTCGCCGAGCGAACAGACCGCGCCTACGCCGACGCTGAAGCGAGGCGCATGCTCTACGTCGCCGCCACCCGAGCTCGCGATTGGCTAATCCTGCCCTCATTCCCCGCCGACAGCATTTCGCGCCGAGACTCGTTCCATACCTACCTCGATGACGCAGCCCCTCATTGGCTCGCCCGCGATGCCGATCCAAACACCCTCGTCGTCGGACCAAGAACCTTCGATGCGGCGCCTTCGCCCACGCCAACGCTCCACACCCCACCACATCAAAAGCTGCGTCCACTCTGGCAAGAACGCCACCATGAGGCGATCTCCGGTGGCTCACGAACCATCGAGGCCGTGACGCCAACCAGCCTCAATCCACATACGCCAGCGGAGAACGCCGATGTCGGAGTCGACGAGAGCGAACGAGACGATTCCCACATCAATCCGCTCGATTTCGGCAAGGCCGTCCACGAGGCGCTCGAAACGGCAGACTTCACCAACCACGAGATCACACGCAGAAGGGCAAAGCGCATCTGCCACAAGTTCCACGTTCCAGTTGAGCAGGTACTCCAACACATCGAACGGGCGCTCAACTCCGAACTGATCCACCGAGCATCAATGTCAGACGTCATCCATCGAGAGTTGCCTCTTGCCACAATCCAGACAACGGAAGAAACAACCGTCATCACAGAAGGCGTCGCCGATCTCGTCTTCCGAGAAGGAGAACAGTGGATCCTCGTCGATTACAAGTCTGACAGTGACATCCCACCCGATCGCCTGGCTACGTACAACGCACAGTTGCATCAGTACATGTCAATGCTGAACGCTGCCGGAATAGAAGTCGAAGAGGCATACATCCTGCGAACTGCCACGGGCGAGGATCTGCAAGTGGAGATCGAAATGTAACCTCTCAACCACCGCCGTCCGGGGCAAACTCAGATTTCGCCTCCGTTGGATGAATCCGATGCCCCGCTTTACGGAGGCCTTTGCATAATCTCTTTCCTCCCCCTGCAGAGACCTTTGAATAACTCAGTTTCCCGTCCCCGCCCCCGAGCGGGGACCCGCTTTGGCAAAGTCCAAGCTGCTCGGATAAATTCCGGTTGACCAGATACCGGCGACAAACATGGCCGCCGGCAAAAAAGGCCAGGGAAAGAGCAGGCCCCCGCTCGGAGGCGGGGGCGGTTGAGGGGTTTTGCATTGGTCTCTACGAGGGGGAGCAAGTCAATCAAAGGCCTCGCCCACGCGAGCAGGCCCAAACCCGATCACCCGATATCGTCAGTCCGTACGACAACAACGCAGCATTGTGCCGGAGGAGTCCCGAATGGTCGCCAACCCACCCACACCTCAGCAGGTCCGCGAAGATCTCCTCCTCCGACGACAGAAAATCGTCGCCGAGATGGGTTCACCCGATCGCATCGCCCGACAGCACGACCGCGGGCGCCTGACCATTCGCGAACGCATCGACAAGCTGCTCGACCCCGGCAGCTTCCGCGAAATCGGCACGTTCGCCGTCTCCGAGATGCACGAGGTCAGGGACCGCACACCCGGCGACGGCAAGATTGGCGGCTGGGGCAAGATTGACGGCCGCCCGGCAACCGTTGCAGGCGACGACGTCACCGTGCTCCACGGTTCGTCGTCGGTCGTCGGTGGCAAGCGACAGAAGCGCATCTACGAACACGCCATGGAACAGGGTGTGCCGTACGTCTACTTCGGCGAAACCGGCGGCGCTCGCCTGCCCGACGCTCTTGGCTCCGAGGGCTTCAGCAAGATCTCGCCCAGTCTCGAGTCCGGCCGTAGACGGCGGCGCATTCCCATGGCCACGGCCATCGTCGGTGAATCCTTTGGCGGTTCCAGCTTCCACAGCGCCTTCTCCGACTTCACCACCCAGGTCCGAGGCTCGGCGCTCAATGTCTCTTCACCTCGTGTCATCGAAATCGCCACGGGCGAACTGATCTCACTCCAGGACCTGGGCGGCGTCGATATCCACCTCGACCTCACTGGTCAGATCGACCAATCCGCCGAAACTGAAGAGGAAGCGATCGAGCAGATCAAGTCATTCCTCTCCTACCTGCCTTCCAATTGCTGGGAAGCCCCGCCGACTCTCGATGGCTACGACCAGGCCGAACCAGACCCCAGGATCGCCAACCTCGTCCCGACTCGTCGACAGCGCGCCTACGACATGCACCGCGTGATCGAGCGAATCGTCGACGATGGCGAGATGCTGGAACTTAAACCCCGATTCGGCCGCTCGCTGATTACCACGCTGGCCCGAATCGGTGGTCGCTCGGTCGGCATCCTCGCCAGCAATCCCATGTTCAATGCCGGCGCGCTCGACCCCAACACCTGCGACAAGGCCACTCAGTTCATCTGCATGTGCGAGGCCTTCAACATCCCCACCGTCTGGCTGCAGGATGTACCCGGCTTCATCGTCGGTTCGCAGCCCGAGCACGCCCGACTGCTGCACAAAGCCATCATGTTCCTCGAGGCGCTTTCGCTGATGACCGTCCCGCGCATGACGGTCGTGATGCGCAAGGCCTTCGGTCTCGCATACTTCTCGCTCTCCGGCAACAGCATGGATAACTCGCTGATCACCGCCTGGCCGGGCGCCGAAATCTCGTTCATGGACCCCGGCGTCGGCGTCAACGTCGTCCACGCGAAAGACATTGCCAACGCCACCGATCCCGACGCCGAACGACAGCGTCTGATCGACGAGTGGACCCTCGGCCACGAGCCCTGGGGAGCCGCCGGCCTGATGAATCTCGACGAGATCATCGATCCCGCCGACACCCGTCGCTGGCTGCTCGAATCGCTCCAGCGCTTCCCTGTCAGCATCCCGCGCCGAGGAGAAGTCAAAGAACTCGCATCCTGGCCGACCTGCGTCTAATCTCGGTAGGCTGACGGCATTGGAGACGGTCATGGTCACCGACGAAGAAACGCTCCCCTTCGACATCCGCATGGTCACGCCAGGCACTCCGGAGTACGCGGAGGGAGAGGTGATTGACCGGGAGTCGCAGCGCAATCTCGACTGTTTCCTGGAACATGAAGCTGCGCTGATGGAGCAGTACCGAGATCAGATTGTCGTCGTCTACGACGGCGGCAAGATTAAGCCGTGTGCCAGTACAGATGAGATGGTCGACTTCCTACTCACCTTGGATCGCATCACTTGTTCGTCAGCCATGCACTTCACCTGGCCCGAAGAAGGTACTGCGTGGGCCCTGTAGTGCGTCGGTTTCCTGGACACTTTGGCCGGGTCGCACGAGCAGCGCATGGCTCGCTGTCGAGCACGCCGGCGCCGCGCATCACGTTGACCGTACTCTTCGGCGGGCAAACTAAGCGTGTGCCGTTCATGATTGACTCCGGCGCGGACTTTACGATTCTCCAGTACCACGACATTGCCAGCATGTTCAGGTTGGAAGGTCGTGACATCAGCTTTGCGCGTGGACCCGACATGATTTCCGTCAGTGGAATCGGCCATGCCTCAGCCCGCTGTCGTGTTCAACAGTTGGGCCTGCGCCTTCGTGACTCCGCGGGAAACCCGTTCACCATCACACAGGCAGTAGCCATCGCCGAGCCGCTGCCGAGCAACACTCAGGGAGCGCCATGGAGGCTCCCGTCCCTTCTTGGACGAGACCTGCTTTCCCGATTCGACTTCAACCTCTCCTACGATCCACCAACCGTCAGTCTCACACTCAACCAGTAGACCGACGCTCCCGCATCCGACGTACCATCGCCTCCGAGGGTTTGGCATCCTTATGTCCCGTCTCGAGCTTGTTCCGCACCTCGCGCAGGACCCTCGGCGCCAACCGTGCCTCACGATCAACGATGTACTCGATCACAGCATCAGGATCGCGGAGCGCCAGTTCCCTCAACGCCCAGCTCAGGGCTTTCACGTGCAGATCCGACCGGTCGTCCAGGAAGAACTCGCAAATCGTCAGTGTCCGGGCTGCGTCGCCCTTGCCCAGGTGGCGCTCGTTCAACGCGATCGTCGAGACCAGTCCCGCCCGCCGCCACCAGAAGTCGGACGATGTCGCCCACTTACGAATCCGCGCGTCGCTGATCTGGCCACGTTGCCAGGCGGGACCGCTCAGCTTGCGCGCAAACTGGTCCACGCTCGCCCAGCCGTCCAGCGTCCGCCCAAGTCGCTCGAGTTCACGCCAGTCCAGCATGGCGAACGCACCTCTGTGCATCGAGGCGATCTCAAACGCCACCAACCGTGACTCGTACGCCGGTCCGTGCTCCTCTCGGCGCACCTTGCCGCTGCCGCCGTGTTCGATCAGGATGTTGCACAACACCAGCACGTCCTCGCCCGACGACGCCTTCAGTTCCCGCGCTTCCCGCCGAGCAATCTTGCGTAACTGAGGCGTCATCAGCACCTCTGGCGAGTCGACAATCTCGTGCAGCAGCGCTGTCCCACGCTCAGATATCGACACCAGCAGCGCTCCTCCCGGCGATCCGACCAAACACACTGCCCGCCATCAGTCCCGAGCCTCCCGCGTAGTTGTTGTAGAACAGCCCACCGACCAGCTCACCGGCGGCGTACAGCCCAGACATCGGTCGATCTTCCGTGTCCAACACCTGACCACTCCGAGGATTGATCTTGAGGCCGCCGAACGTGAACGTGATCCCGCACGTCACCGCGTATCCCTGGTAAGGCGGAGAATCAAACGGCAGTGCCCAATTCGATTTCGGCGGTCGAATTCCAGACGTGCCAACTCCGTCGAGTTCCGAAGGATTGAACTGCGCAAGCCCATCTTCGGAACAGGCCGCGTTGTACGCGTCGATCGTGCGCTCAAGTCCATCGGGATCGACGCCGAGGGCATCAGCCAACTCATGAATCGTGTCGGCCTGCGCCATCGTCACCTGGCGCACGTGATACTCATCGCGCAACAGATGCGCCGTGCGTTGATCGAACAGTTGAAACGCCGCCCGCTCCGGCTGAGCCAGGATTGCCCGACCGTACTTCGCATAGGTGTAGTTGCGAATATCTGCGCCTTCATCGACGAACCGCTCGCCGCCGACATTCACGATCAGGCCATACGGATACGAGTGCTTCTGGTATAAGTCGGCAACGATCCGATTCCCCGTTGGCGGCGCGTTCAGATCCCAGGCGACGGCATGAGCGCCCGACCAGTTGCCGAACGGCTGCGCGCCGGCATCGATGGCTGCCTGAATCGCATCACCCGTGTTAAACCGCGAGCCGCGCACCTTGGCCATATCCCAGCCGGGACCCAGGTAGCGAGTTCGCATCTCGATGTTCGCCTCAAAGCCGCCCGCCGCCAGCACCACCGCGTCCGCTTCCAGCTCCTCAACCGCATCATCAGTCCAGAGCTCGACGCCACGGATTCGCCGACCCTCGCGCAACAGATTCACCACCTTGCAGCCGTAGCGCACATGCACACCGACCCGTTCAGCCGCCTCAAACTCCTGGTCCGACAGCCCCTTGCCTGCCCCCACCGCCTCCACCGTCAAACCGCCATAGAAGACCAGCTTCCCACCGACCTCGTTCGCCTGCCGACCGGTCATCAACGTGAACTTGACGCCCTGTTCATGCAACCATTCCATCGTCGGCGCTGCCTCACGTACCAACGACGAAGCCATGCCATCGTCAATTAACCCATCCGTCACCCGCGCGAGGTCATCGCGAAACTTCGCCGTCGTATAGGAACCGACGTCGACACGCTCGATCTCGGCCTCGCTCAGGTCCGGGATAATTCGCAGGATGTCGTCCATCCCCTCGTAGGGAAAGCGAAATCCACCGCCGGTGAAGTACGTGTTGCCGCCCCGCTCACCTTCCGGCGCCTTCTCCAGCACCGTCACGTCAGCCCCGCGCTCCCTCGCTGCCAACGCAGCGCACAACGCCGCATTGCCAGCTCCAACGACGATGACATGGGTCACTTCGACTCCTCCTCTACCTGAGCGGTGTTCACCGGCCGTGGCTCACTGACGCCGTTGAGTCCATTCTCCCGGCGCAAACTGTTCTCGATGTGCTCACTGTGCGATATCGACTTCTGGCCGCGGAACAGCGGCACCATGAGCGATATCTCGAACTCGATTGCTTCGCGCACGGCCTGAACCGGTACCGCTGCCTTCTCCGCCACCTTGTCCGCCACTTTGCGCACGCCGCGCTGACCACCAACCAGTGAGAACAGGATCGCCGGAGCGGTGCAGATCGCCGCGACCAACAGCGCCGTGCGGAATCCGTCGATGATCAGTGCCGGCGAACCGACCGACTCACCAACCACGCCGGCGACGGATACAAAGATCGCGACCCAGATCGCAGCTCCGATCGCGTTACCGATCGTGCGCGCCGTGGTCTGCGCTGCCGAAGCCGTACCCAGTCGTTGAGGCGGAACCGCAGACATGATCACCGCCGTGTTCGGGGTGCTAAAAGTCGATGTGCCGATACCCAATAG
This sequence comes from Dehalococcoidia bacterium, assembly GCA_964291515.2. Lineage (GTDB taxonomy): Bacteria > Chloroflexota > Dehalococcoidia > Bin125 > Bin125 > Bin125. The sequence goes on along the minus strand of OZ219805.1, from coordinate 413,678 downwards.
GAGCATCCGCAGGCCGAAGTCGACTGGCGACGTATCGACCGTCGTTCTCGAAAGCAGGAACAGTGCGGCGCAGACCATAATCATGCCGGCTGTGGTCAGCGGCCTCGAACTCAGGCGATCAGAGATACGCCCCGAAATCGGCGACCAGAGCATCATCGCCATCGGCATCGGGAGCATCACCGCCGCGATCTCAATCGGCGAAAACCCCCGCCCGAATTGCCACAACCAGGGCGTCAGATAGAGCGAAGCGCTCATCCCCATGAACTGCAGAATCGCCGCCGAGATGCCGAAACTGAATCCGCGACCTTTGAACAGTCCCAGATCCACGATCGGAGAGAACGTTCGCCGTTCGACCAAGATGAATCCCACGAGGAAGATCGCGCTCAGGGCAAACGTCGTGATCATGAACGGCGACGTCCATCCAATCGTCCCGCCGCGGTTGATCCCGAACGTCAGGCAGCCCAGCATCCCGAACAGCAGCAGCGCGCCGGGAATGTCGAGTCCCCGCGGCCGGTTGTCGGGAGATCCATCGACCAACAGCCGCCAGGCGAGGAACGTGCCAACTACGCCCAGCGGGACACGCGTCCAGAAGATCGCGCGCCAATCGATCAGATCAAGCAAGACACCGCCCAGCGCTGGACCCGCCATCGCGCCCGCGCCGACTGTCGACACCATCAGTCCCAATCCGGTGCCGCGCTTCGACGGTGGAAACGCGGCTGTGATGATGGCCGCTCCGTTCGCCATCGTCATCGCGGAACCGACCGCCTGCAGGACTCGGGTACCAATCAGTTCTTCCAGCGACCCCGATATCGCCGACAATCCCGTGGCGATGGTCAGCACGATGAATCCGACCACGTAGAGCATCTTGCGGCCGTAGATGTCGCCCAACCGACCCATTGTCAAGGACAAACCAGTGCTAACGACGATGAACGACAGCGCGACCCAGACCACGTCCTCCGCTGGACGGCCGAACTCGTTGCTCAGGGTCGGCAGCGCAATATTCGTGATCGAGTTGTCGACCACACCCAGGAATGTACCGACGCAGACGACAATCGCGGCGACCCAGTAGTAAGGAATCGGCCCAAGCGACGGTCCGCTCACCAGCGGACGATCATCCTCAACCTGCTGGCCTCCGGCGCCATTCCTCTGCACCATCGCCGCCTCTTCACAGACACGTCAGGAGCCGTTCCGGACGCGCCGCAGAGCCAGTTTAGATGGTCAGTTCGCCTGGACGAACTAACTGAGAACGTATAGCGACCTGAAGCTGTCAACCCACAGCACTGGCACCTGCCGTGCTTGGACGAATCGGGCTTCGACGAGATTGCTCCCCCTCGCAGGGGGAGCTGTCACGAAGTGACTGAGGGGGTCCCGCACGTCGTTACAAAACTGAACGCTGCTCTCCTGCAAAGGGACCCCCTCCGCCTTCGGCACCTCCCCCTGCGAGAGAATGATGCATAACTCAGTTTCCCGTCCCCGCCCCCGAGCGGGGACCCGCCTTGGCATAGCCCAGGCTGCTCCGATGAGTCACGGTTGGCCAGATAGCAGCAACAAACATGACCACAAGTAAGAGGCCAGGGAAGGAGCAGGCCCCCGCTCGGAGGCGGGGGCGGTTGAGGGGTTATGCATCAGTCCCTGCGAGGGGGAGGAACGATCGCGAGGAAGTCGGCTTGGCATTGGCTCGGAGACGGCTGTCTGAAGCCCTTCAGCCCAACGCTCTAGACTCACCCACATGACCACCAAGACCCACACTCTCACCGACGAACTCTCCGCGATCGATTGGTGCTACGAGCAGGGCTGGACCGACGGCCTGCCGGTCGTCCCGCCGGCTCGCGAGCGCGTTGAACGATTCCTCATGGCCGCCGGACGCCCGCCCGAGGAAATCGTCGCTCGGCATCCTGCCACCGGACGCGAATGCAGCGTTCAATCGGCCGCCATCAACGCCGTCATGGCCGGCTGCCTGCCGCAATACTTCCCTACCGTGCTGGCAGCGCTCGAGGGTCTGAACGAAGACGCCTACAACTTCCACGGTTCGACCGCCAGCACCGGAGGCTCAGCGCCTGTCGTGATCATCTCCGGCGACATCCGCGACGAGATCGGGATGAACGCCAGTGTCAACGTCTTCGGCCCGGGCAACCGCGCCAACGCAACCATCGGACGGGCGATGCGCCTGGTGATCATGAACATCTTCCAGATGATTCCTGGCATCTCCGACCGATCGACCACCGGCTGGCCCGGCAAGTACGGATGTTGCATCGCCGAGAACATCCTCAACAGTCCCTGGGAGCCGCTACACGTCTCGCTCGATTTCCCGCCCGAGGTGTCGACCGCCACCGTCTTCGCCGCCTCCGGCTTCTACAACGTCGAGAATCACTACACCAGTGATCCCGAGCGCCTGCTCGACACCTTCGCCGACGCCATGGCCTCGCTGGGAGCGCTGACCGATGGGCAATCGCTGGTCGTGATGTCGCCGGAACACGCGCAGATCGCGGCCTCGAACGGGATGTCCAAGCAGGACGTGCAGGCATACCTCTTCGAGCACGCCAGCCGTGACCCCGACGAGATGCTCAGCAAAGGCAAGTGGCCGTCCGGAGCCGTGCTGGACGGACTCTCGGAAGGTCAAGGCGGACATGACCGTACCTCGGGCCAGTTTCGCCGAGGTCGCAGCCCCGAGGACATCCTGCTCGTGGTCGCCGGCGGAGAGGCTGGCGGACACTCCGCCTTCCTGCCCTCCTGGAGTCGCGGCCGCAACTCGATCTATCAGACCAAGGCGATCGGCGTCTGCCTCGACTGCTGACCCAAGACTCGGAGTCCATCATGTCGCTCGAACTCTTCGACCCCACCGGCGAACCCACGCCGACCGGCTTCTGCGCCGCGCCCAGGCTGACGTCAGTCGAGGGCCTGCGCATCGGTCTCTTCTCCAACGGCAAGGTCAACGCCGACAAGCTGCTGCGCTACACCGCCGAGGTCTTCGAGCAACAGGCACACTGCAACATCGTGATCGACTCAGGTAAGCGCAACGCCAGCCGCATCGCCGAGCCGCAAGTCCTGGAGCGAATCGCCAACGATGTCGATTTCCTGATCACCGCGGTCGGTGATTGAGGCTCCTGCTCAACGTGCAGTGTGCACGACGGCATCACCTTCGAGCAGTACGGCAAGCCCGGCCTCGTCCTCTGCACCCACCCATTCGACCCCACCAGCCGAATGATCGCGAAGACCCTGGGAATGCCCGATTTCCGCTACGCCCTCGTCGATCACCCAATCGGCAGCGCCGGCAAAGAGGGCCTCCAGGCCCGCGCTCTGGATGCGTACGAGCAGGGCAAGTTGATTCTGCTTGGTCCGTAGTGCTTGGCTTATGGTCCTTGGTGCAGGGCGTTCAGGCCATAGGGATCCCTTTGCTCCCCCTCGCAGGGGGAGATGTCACGAAGTGACTGAGGGGGTCCCTACGCATGCCGGAGCAGGCTAAGCTTTCAGCGCCAGAAGGACCCCCTCCGCCTTCGGCACCTCCCCCTGCGAGAGACTGATGCATAACCCCTAAACCGCCCCCGCCTCCGAGCGGGGGCCTGCTCCTTCCCTGGCCTCTTACCTGCGGTCATGTTTGTTGCTGCTATCTGGTCAACCGGGACTTATCCGAGCAGCCTGGGCTATGCCAAGGCGGGTCCCCGCTCGGGGGCGGGGACGGGAAACTGAGTTATGCATCATTCTCTGCGAGGGGGAGGAAAGTCGATATCTCCGTCGTTGTTCGGCGTAATCTTGGATCACTCCGGACCAACCAACTCCCGACCAATCAACATCCGACGAATCTCCGACGTCCCCGCCCCGATCTCCAACAGCTTCGCATCCCTCACATAGCGCGCCACCCGACTCTCGCTCATGTACCCATACCCACCGTGAATCTGCACGGCCTTGTCGGCCACCCGACTCGACATCTCTGCTGAATAGAGAATGGCGGCCGCTGCCTCCTTGTTGCTGCGGATGCCTCGTGATGCAGCCTCTTCAACCACGTGCGCCGTCCGATAGACCAACCAGCGGGCTGCCTCCAGCTCGGTGTACATATCCGCGAGCATGGCCTGGATGAGTTGGAAGTCGCCGATTCGCTGACCAAACTGCCTTCGATTCCGCGCGTACTCCACCGCTTCATCCAGCGCCGCCTGAGCGATGCCCAGCGGCTCTCCGGCGAGAAATGCTCGCTCCACCGCGAGCCCCTGCATCATCACTGAAGCGCCTGAGCCTTCACCACGCATCACATTGGACACCGGCACGATACAGTCTTCAAGGATCAACTCCGCGGTCGGCGATCCGCGATGCCCAACCTTGTCCAGCACCTGGCCCACACTGAAGCCCTCGAATCCCGACTCGACAATGAACGCCGTCACACCCCGAGAACCCGCCTCAGGGTCAGTCTTGGCATAGAGCACCAGCGTGTCGGCCACCGATCCGTTGGTGATGAACATCTTGCTGCCATTCAGCCGGTAGACATCGCCGTCGCGCACGGCGGTCGTGCGAATCCCCATGGCGTCGGAACCGGCCTCAGGCTCGGTCAGCGCCAGGGCGCCGATCTGAGTGCCGTCGCAGAGGCCGGGCAGATACTGCTCCTTCTGGGCCTCACTGCCATTCGAGGCAATGTTGTTCGCGCAGAGGTTGGCGTGGGCGCCGTAAGACAACGCAATCGACGCGCTCGCTCTGGCAATCTCCTCGGTCGCAATCACACCCGCCAACAGTCCAGCGTCCGATCCGCCGTACCGCTCGGGAATCGTGACGCCCAGCAGGCCCAACTCGCCCAACATTGGCCAGAGATGCGGGGGAAACCGATCCTCACGGTCAATGTCGTCCGCAATGGGGTCAATCTCGGCCGCAGCAAAATCGCGCACGGTCGATTGCAGCAGTCGCTGCGCTTCAGTCAGTTCAATCATCGGTTGGCTCCTCTGTTTCCCTCAGGCGTTACGTCTCCAACCCTTCTGCTGCGTGCGCGATTTCTTCCATATCGCCATAAGTGGTGGCAAACGTCGGAGGTGACATCACAGACCCAAATCACGAAACCATTTCATTCCACTAGCGGTCCGAGAATGGAAATCATCGTAGAGCAGCAGGCAGTTCAGCATGGAGAGGGCCGAGGGTTACCGAGCCTGAATATTGCCAATCAGCATCAAAGGGCCTCGTGAGACGGCCGCGAAACACTCCCGATCACCGCTAGTCTGTGGCCATGCCGACGACCAGCATCGACCGCCTGCGCCTCTTCGCCGATGCACTCTCGTCGGCGCAGGGCGAATGCTGCGAACTCTCGGATTGGAACGATGTCTGGCGGCTCGCCGATTCCCTCTCGGAGGAGACGCCCGTCGTCTCGCCGGCTGCCCATGAACAGCTCCAACGAGGCGACCTGCCCGATCCCGATGAACCGCTGCGCTCCATCGCCGACCGCGCGGTTGGGATCACCGTGTCAACCCTGGCAGTCGCCGAGACCGGCTCCGTTCTCCTGATCGAGCCGTCGCCACTTGAGCGCGCCGTCTCGCTGCTCACCCGCCACCTGATCGTGGCTCTCTCGGCAGACGACATCGTCGATGAACTGGCGGACGGATTCCGTTGGTTGGCCGAGCAACCGCACGCCGCCGCCTACGCCACCTTCGTCACGGGGCCCTCCCGCACCGCCGACATCGAGCGCTCGCTGACCATCGGCGTCCAGGGTCCGAGCCGCCTCACCGTGGCGGTGCTGCCATGAGCACAACATTCAAACAGCGCTATCGACGGTCGGTCGGTGATCCCGACCTGAAACCGCGACTGCTGACCTTCCAGCGCTCGTGGAGGGAAAGCCGCGACGCACAGGTCAAACGTCTCGAGCAGCGCACCGAACGCTCCTTCGACGACCTGCGCCAAGAGTTCGCCGCTATCAAGGACCACACCCTCGAGCATTGGGACGACCACATCGTCCAATTCCGCGCCAACGCCGAGGCCGCCGGCGCAACCGTGGTCGAGTTGAGCACCGCCGAGGACGCAGTCAACTACATCGCGAACGTCTGCAAGTCGCGCGGCATCGAACTGATCGTCAAGAGCAAATCGATGGTCTCCGAGGAGATCGAGCTCAATCACGAGCTCGAACAACGAGGCATCATCGCCATTGAGACCGACCTGGGCGAATGGCTGTTGCAGCTCGCCGAGGAGCGGCCTTCACATCTGGTCATGCCCGCAATCCATCAGAAGCGACAGTATGTCGCAGAAATCCTGGGCAAGGAGCTCGATCGCGAATTCGATCCCGACGACATCCCGGCGATGGTCGCCAGCGCACGCGACGGCCTGCGCGGACACTATCTCTCCGCCGGCGCAGGACTGACCGGCGCCAACGCGCTGATCGCCGAGACCGGCAGCATCATGGTCGTCACCAACGAGGGCAACATGCGCCTCGCCACGTCGCTGCCCGATGTCCATTTCGTGACTGCCGGCATCGAAAAGCTGATCCCCTCCTGGGCCGACGCTGAGCGCCAACTCCAGCTCCTGCCGCGCTCCGCCACCGCGCAGACGCTGAGCACCTACACCACCTGCATCACGGGAGCCCAGCCGGGCAAGGAGATGCACATCATCCTGCTCGACAACGGCCGCCGCGCCATGCGTGAAACGGACAGCATCGGCGACGCCCTACGCTGTATCCGCTGCGGCGCCTGCGCCAACGTCTGCCCGCCCTATCAGGTCGTCGGGGGACACACCTTCGGCCACATCTACACAGGCGCGATCGGCCTCGTCAACACGACGTTCCACCACGGCATCGAGGAAGCGGCCGGTCCCCAGGGACTCTGCGTCTCCTGCGGCGCCTGCGAGACCGTGTGTCCGGTCGCCATCCCGCTACCGAAGCAGATTCTGGACATCCGTCACCGTGCTCACGAGACGGGTCACGCGCCCCGCTGGGAACGCGCCGCGCTACGGCTCTGGGCCAAACCGAGGCTATTTCACCACCTGATGGGCCTTGGCGCCCTCGCCTCGGGAGCAGCGAGACTGCTTGGACTCGTCCGTCGAGATCACCTTCGACTCCCACTGCCCAAGCGCCTGCGCTGGCGTTCGATACCCGCACTGCCGCTTCGCAACGGACAGACGTTGGTCAACAGCCGAACGTCTCAGCAGCCAATCGCGCAGTCCCCCGCGACCGGACACTCTGTCGATCTGTTCGCGCAATGCCTGGCCGACCGCATGCTGCCCACTGCCGTAGATGCCACAGCACGCCTGATCGAGGCCGGCGGCGCATCGGTCAGGATCCCGCAGTCGCAGCACTGCTGCGGCCTGCCGGCATTCGACGCCGGGGACCGGGACACCGCACGCAAGATGGCACGTCAAACCATCGAGGCACTGGATGGCGGCTCCAACCAAATCGTGACCCCAGCGCCAAGCTGCGTGATCGCCATGCAGGAGCACTGGCCCGAACTCTTCCGCGACGACCCTGACATGCAGCAACGAGCATCGGCTGTCAGCCGTCGCGTCCACGACCTCGCCGCCTGGCTCGACGGACCTGGACGACTCCCCGACGGCTGCCTCGATAAGGCCGAACAGGGTTCATGGACAGCGCACCGTTTCTGCCAGGCTTCCAACCGAGGCGACTCCTTCGCCCGAATCGACCAACTCGTCGAGCGTTTGACCAGCGAGTCTGGGTTGCCGCTCGAAGAGCCCGAGGTCTGCTGTGGCTTCGGCGGCCTCACGTCGATGGCTGCGCCGGAAGTCGGGCAGGGCATCCTCGAACGCAAGCTCGCCTGCGTCGCCGAGAGTGGCTGCGACACCCTGATCACCAACAATCCCGGCTGCGCGCTGCACCTGCGCGCCGGTGCGGTGGCCAGCGGAGCAACACACGAAACCATGCACTACGCCGAGTTCCTCGCCGAACGCCTGCCAGAGAACCCGTAGAGGAGCCAGATGCCCACCGTCATCGATGTCCACGTCCACCTCTGCCGAACGCCCGAGCAGGAGGCGATCGTCTTTCCGCGTCGCGGTCTACCGCTCGAATGGCGCTGGGCCAACGGCGACGCCTGCGGCGAGTACATGACTCGAAATGACGTTGAAGCAATCGTCGGGCTCAACTACATGGTCGTGCCAGAAATGTTCGAGCAGCAGCGAGAGCGCCGCCCTGAGGCTCCGGCCGAAGACATACTGGCGATGCTCCACGAGCGCGTGCGCAGCTTCAACACCTGGACGCTCGAGCGGCAGGCCGAAGATCCGAGGATTCGCACCTTTCTCTGCTGCGACATCGGCACCTGGGTCGATACGGACCTGCTGATGGAAGAGCTGGAGCGCGGCGTCGCGATGGGCGCACGTGGCGTGAAGATGCACCCTGGGCTCGGACGCTACTTCCCCGCCGACGAGCGCATGATGCCGCTCTACGCCCGGCTTGAGGAACTCGGGCTACCCATCCTCAGCGACACCGGCGCACTGCGCGGCGGACCCGGCGACGATGTGTACGGCATGCCTGATCACTTCATCCCCGTCTTCGAGAGATTCCCCAGGCTGCAGTTCATCATGGCCCACATGCCCGGCGCCTACTGGGATCAGAGAGTCGACATCGCCAAGCGATTCCCGCAAGTCCTCTTTGACACCGCCGGTGGCTTCAACGACGGACACTTCACCTGTCGAGACGGCCGCCGAGCCTGCGCGCTCGAAGACGCCGCCCGACTCATACGCACCCTCGGTACAGAACGAGTACTGTTCGGCTCAGATGCACCAGGAGCCGATCAACAACCGCAGATACTGCAACTGTTAAGAAGCGGGTTACTCGATAGCGAACTCGATCAAATCTTAGTAGAGAACGCCCGCCCCGTCCTGGGTCTGAGTTGATATGGTGACAGAAGTTCACCCCACAACCACTTCGCCGTACTGCTTGACACGACCCAGATGGAGAGCATAGGCTTGGTTGCACGGGGGGACGAGAGCTCTCGCCCCTTTTGCGAGAGCCAGCGGTCGCTCCCCGTCCCCCCGTCCCACTACCTGCGGTCATGTCTGCCAGCTATGCACTTACTCTACCTTGATGAGTCAGCAAGCGGCTCCGCGAATGGTCCGCAGTGGGTTCTCGGCGGATTCACAGTCGAGGATGTACAGGTAGGCGCTCTGCGCACCTCTATCGTTCGCATAGCAGAACTGATCCCGTCTCCAATAGCAAACCGCGAGTTGCACGCTAGCCCCATGGAAACAGGCCGACGCGGATGGCGCGGCGTACCCCGAACTCTTCGAAATCAGATCACGAATGAACTGCTTGCTTGTTTCTCGACTTTCCGAATAAAGCCGTTCGCAGTCGTTGCCAGTGACTTTGAACAACCCGATCCTCGCATCGACGTCCATACTCGTCTCTTCCAACAAGTTAACGAGTACTTTGAACGTGAATATCGTGATACCCCTCGTCGATACCTGGTAATCCTCGATGAGACCCCGCTGAGAAAACGTATCCAGTCCTTAGCGGCTGAAAGCAACGTTATCCCTGGCACGAACGCCCGAGACGATTACCCATTCGGTTCCATGATTGAAGTCCCAATGTTTCTGGACAGCGAATTGAGTCGTCTGCTGCAACTTGCTGATTTCGTCGCATTTTGGGTCCATCGAGCATATGCAATAGGCGATCAGAGAATCCTCAATCTGCTGCTGCCTGCTTTCGACCAGGAACATGGTGGCCCAATCCGTGGTCTTGTCCACTTGACTGGGAACCATCGCACTTGCGCCTGCGCAGCCTGTCGTTCCCGACGCTGACTACGCCCTAGACTCGCCGTATGACCAACCAACCCGACCGCAGCGCGCTGCGCAATCTCCAGGACAAGACAGCCATCGTCGGCGTCGGCACGACCGAGTTTGGCTCGATATATCGCGATCTCGATCCAGAACGTTCAGGCTACGAACTCGGTCTCATCGCCTTTCGTGAGGCCTTGAAGGACGCTGGACTCAAGCGGACCGAAGTTGACGGCGTGATCGTCTCTCGACTACCCCACTACGGGAGGATGTGCGAGATGATCGGTCTGCGCCATCCTCGATTCGTCAACGTGCTGCCGGGCGAAGGCAGGCAATCCGGCATCGCCTTGCAGTATGCGGCGCTGGCCGTGGCCAACGGCATGGCCGACGTGGTCGCCTGCATCTACGGCAACAACGGACGCTCGGCCGGCGCGCGATATGGCGGCGAGAGTCGCGGGATCTCGACCCAAGCCATGTTCGAAGCGCCGTACGGCATGACCTCACCCGGCGCGGTCACTTCAATGATGTTCCGCCGCCACCAGTACCGCTACGGCACCACGACAGAACCGCTCGGACACCTGGCTATTTCCAATCGGGCCAACGCCGCGCTCAATCCGAACGCCGTCATGCAGCGCCCGATCACCATGGAGGACTACCACGGCGCCCGCTACATCGCCGAACCGCTCTGCCTCTTCGACTACTGCCTGATCAACGACGGCGGCGTTTGCTTCATCGTGACGTCGGCCGAACGGGCCCGTGATCTCAAGCACACACCGGTGCTGATCCATGCAACATCCCAGGCGTCAGACATCACACCCGTCTACGTCGCCGACGACTACTGGTACGAGCCGATGTCGCAGATCGCTGATGACTTGTTCACATACTCAGATGTGCAACGCGACGATTTGGCCTTCGCACAGCTCTACGACAACTTCACGCCGACCATGCTGTTTACGCTCGAAGGTATGGGTTTCTGCGAGCCGGGCGAAGGGGGCGACTGGATCACTCCCGAACGCATCGGCTTGCACGGAGAACTACCGCTCAACACCGGCGGCGGACATACGAGCGAGTCATACATGCAGGGCTGGGCGCTTCACGTCGAGGCTGTCCGCCAACTGCGTCAAGAATGCGGCGACCGCCAGGTCGATGATGCACAGTACGGCCTGTATGCCTGCGCCGCTCCACTGGCCACCGGACACATCCTGAAGCGAGACGACTCATGACGACAGAATCACCATCTGCGCAACTCAGCTACGAAAAGCCGCTGCCACCGGTCCTTGAACTGACCAAGCCGTTCTGGGACGGCTGTCGCGAAGGCATTCTGCAAATCCAGTTCTGCAACATCTGCGATCTCCCCTGGTTCCCGCCGGCCGAAGCCTGCCCGCGATGCCTACAGGACGACTGGGAATGGCGGCCGATCTCGGGGCATGGAACCGTCTGGTCCTGGATCCGCATGTGGCAAAAGTACTTCCCCGGGTGGGAACCCGATGAGTATCCCTATACGGTCGCCCTGATCAAACTCGAAGAGGGTCCCTACATGTATTCAACCCTCGTCGACATCGAGGACAAAGACGTCAGCTGCGACCTCAACGTCGAAGTAGACTTCCGTAAAGTCAACGACGAAATCACGCTGCCGGTGTTTCGACCGGCACGATCCTGAGCCCTAATGTCTGAATCACCTCCCTCTGCTACGGGTTGGCCAGCACGAGACTTTGATGAAGAATCACGCGCATACCTCTTGCATGAAGCGCGTCTGAGGGTTCAGGAGCAGCTTTCCCAAGTAAGAACATACGATGTGAAGATCGCGGCACTATTCACTGCCAGCGCCGGACTGTTCGCACTCAGTGGATTTCTCGGCAGTCTGAGATTCGAAGCGGCCCCGGAGGCTGTGCTCACAGTGATGACCGTCACTCTGTCGCTCATTGCATGGATCCTACTGGGCGTGGCTTACTGGCTGCGAACCACTGGTGTTGGCCTGGACATGCAGGCCGTACGGGACAACTACGCCAACACCAATCTGCACGAGCTCAGGGACGCAGCGCTCGAATCACTAGTCGAGGATTTCATTCTCAACGAGAAGACGATTCGCTCGAAGGCGCGCTGGCTCACCTGCTCGCTTGTTGCTGTCGCCGCACAATTGCTCTTGTTGTTTGCCGCAACTGTGGCTAACTCCGTGGCAGACGAGACTGACGTTGGTGCCGACCTTCCGGGAACCGTCGAAGATTCCTCGTTACGCGCCATTCCTATAGACGGTGCGCGGTAGCGGCCGACGGGGTTTTTCTTCTCGTTTCGCGCTCGACTTCTTCGGCAACGACGACTTGGGCTTTGCGTCTTTCGTAGACGGATCCTTGGAAGTCGACATCCCTCACCTCACTGGCTCGTTCTCATCCGGTCGCCTCATGCGCATTCATGGTAGCAATTCCATCTCACCAAGCACTTCGTCCTGATGCTCTCCGAGACCCGGCGCCGGACGCATCTTCGTCGAGACCGGCGTGCCCTCGAAATCCCAGGGCGGTGCGACCTGCTGCAGCACTGAACCGTCTCCCTGCTCCACGTCAATGATCGCTCCCACAGCCGCAACCTGCGCATCTCGACTAAGCCGTTCGTAGTCGTGCATCGGGAAGGCCCAGCCGCCGTGACGCTCGACGATTTCGATCACTCGCTCTGCGTCGAAGTTCGCGAACCCGCGCTCCCAGAGCGGCTTCAGCTCTGCGGCGTAGCGACCTGCGCCTCCGGCTCCGTCAGTCCGCAGCCGATCAAAGTCCGAATGCGTCCGCGACCAATCCATGCCGAGCTCGTCGATCAACGACTCGAACGCGTCGCCGCGGATGCGTGCCAACGAGAAGTAGATCGGCAAGTCACGACACTGATAGCCGTGATCGGGCGGTTTCACGTAGGAGTCGAGATGGAATCCCCACCATTCGTCTGGATTCGACAGTGCCACCCACAGCGTCGACCGCATCGCCAACAGACTGCCGAAGAGTGACACCTCAATCCGTTGGCCTCCGGTGGGCGCGGACGGATCTGAATCGTCGCGAGCGTACAATCCGGCGCAGATCGCCTGAATTGCGTAGTTCACCGCATACATCGATCCGATATCGCCGCCATGGCGAACCGGCTCCTCACCGATCGCTCCCAGAGACGCCGTCGCCTCACTGGCCAGTTGCGCGGCAAGTTCCGACATCGGATTGTCGCTCCACGGACCGTGAGGACCAAAGCCCGACATCGCGCAATAGACGAGCCCAGACGCGTCCAGCGATTCCCAGCTCAATTCGCCGGGCAAGCCGACCTTGTCGACGATTGCGACATCCGCAGCGGCCAACAACTGCCGAGCAGTCTCCAGGTCGCGCTCCGACGACCAGTCGAGCATGGCGGCGCGTTTGTTGCGATTCAGTGCTTGAAACAGCGCCGACGTGCCGCTCTCTGTCTGTGGCGACCATCCCCGCGCACGGTCGCCGGTGGGCTGCTCAATCTTGATCACATCTGCGCCGGCATCACCGAGCGACATCGCCGTGTACGGCCCGGCTACGCCCTCCGCGATCTCGACGACGCGATATCCATCGAGCGGACCAGCCATCCTAATCGCCGATCACTGGCGTCGGCTCAGCGGTCGACGCTCGGCGCTTGGTGAGATCGTCAAGGATGTCGCCGGTGTGCTCGCCCGGCATCGGCGTACCGAACCAACGGGCCGGTGTGCGAGACAGTTCCCAGGGCGGACCACCGGTCCACACATCGCCCCAGCCGGACGTTGTTATCTCTCGCAGGTAGCCATTCTCGATTGCCTGGGCATGGTGCTGCAAAGACTCGAACGAAATCGGATAGCCGCACGGCACACCTGCCTCGGCGAGCCGCAACATCCAATAGTGGCGTGGTCGCTGTAGGAACGCCTGCTGAAGCAACGACGCCAGTGCGTCGCGATGCGCGACCCGGTCGAGGTTCGTCGCAAATCGCGGGTCAGCCACCAGGTCGCTCAGACTATCGACCTGCGCTTCCGACGCATTCAGAGCCTCACACAGGCGGCTCCATTCATCCTCGCTCGTTGCAGCGACACCGATCCAATCGCCTCCCTGGCACTGGAATGCCTGGTCGGGCGCAGACGCGAATCCAGCCGAGCCCAGCGGTTGGTGCTGCGTCCCTGTCGCGAGGTACTCGGCGATTCGGCCGCTTTGCAGCGCCATCCCCGCTCTCAACATACCGACATGAATCCGCTGCCCCTGGCCGGTCCGCTTGCGCGCCAATAGACCCATGAGGACAGCCTGGGCCGCGACGTTGCCGGTGCTTGCATCCATCTGTGTGAAGTGCCGGTAGACCTCCGGCTTACCGTCTCGCTTGCCGTTCACCGACCAGAACCCGGTGAAGTACTGACACTGCACATCGGCGCCGGGCTTGTCGCGCATCGGCCCGACCTCACCCCAGCCAGTGATAGCGGTGTAGACAATGTTTGGGTTGGCCGCCGCGACCTGCTCGTAACCAACCCCCATACGCTCGGCCGCCCCGGGACGCATGTTGATCAGGAAGACATCGCAGGTCTGGAGCAGCTCGTAAGCGGTCTGTCGATCTGCCTGTGATTTCAGGTCAAGAAACAGTCCGCGCTTGTTCATGTTCCAGGTGATGTAGCCCACAGATGTGCCATTGATCGCCGGAGGAACGCCGGCGCCAAGCGTCCGAGGATCGACGCCCGGTTGCTCAATGTGAATCACATCGGCGCCCAAAGCGCCGAGCTGCATCGATGCCCAGGGACCCACCATCCACAACGTCAAATCAAAGACGCGAACTCCATCAAGCGGTCCCGGCATATCGGCCTCCATCCCAGGTCGTCATCCGACGCCATGATAGGTCTGACCTAGCCTGTCGGTCGGAGGCGTCCGATGGAAGAACAACTTGCCTATGAAATGTCGCGGTGGCGTCTTGACGAGCAACTGCGCGCGATGGATAAGCTGAATGACCGCCTCACCGCCATCTTCGCAGCAGCAACCGCAATGCTCATTGTGTTTGTCGCGCTGCAAGGCGCAGACCGTCCATTCGAGACCATCGAATTGGCGTTAATCGGAGTTGGCGCCCTCTTCTATGTCCTCCTCGTGATAGTGACGCTGCTCGGAATGGTCGATGCACGCCTGAATCTCGGTCCAGAGCTGTCAGAGGTTGCGAAGGTCGTAGAAGCGACAGGTGGCTCTGGTGTTTGGCACTGGGCAGCTACCGAAACAGTTAGGGCTGTCGAAGAGAACGAACTTGCCATTGACCGCAAGTCCAGGCGGGCCACATGGGCGGTCAGGATCTGGTTCCTTGCTGTCTTGATGCTGGTGGCTTCCGCACTGATTTCGGCGATATGAGCTTGCGCACCACAGAACGTAGACTGTCAGGGAGTTCTATCCCGTGCCAAGGCCCCGCAAAACCGCGGGTGACGTAGGTTCCACTCCCGGGCGGAATTGGATGGCTCTGTCCATTGGCAGGCGGGGTCTGTGACTCGACACTCTTGCCTTCAGGCTGCGTCACGATGCACCTCCAAGTCCAAGATAACTGGCTTCAGCCCCCGCCGCGATGGGCTTTCCTCATGAAGCGTTCGATCAGCGACTCCATCGCCTCCTCCGATCCTGCCGTGAAGACGAAGTAGTGTTCGTCCATCTTGGTCGGCAGTTGCGGGTGCATCGAGCGCTGCTCGGTCCGCCAGAGCACCGACCAGCCGTCGCCCGACATTGAGCCGTCGGGCTGCACCACGCCATCGGGATCGGTCGCGCCAGGCGCTGGAGGCTCCACGTCCGACGCCCCGAGTTGTTCCAGGTACTGACGCAGCAGCCAGATCGGCATGGCGCGCAGCGTGATCTCCCTGACCGCTCGCGACATTGGAAGAATCCCTTCGGATATCCGTGATAACCGCGTTACATTAGCTCGTTTTGATGTATCGCTTCGCCTTATAGGCAACACCGCCCGCGGTCGCGGGGCCACAGTTTTGGGGGAAAGCATGAGCGAGCGTTCCTACTGGCAACGGATGAGTCGGAAACGGATGAGTCGGCGCGGCATTTTGAGCGCCTCGGCTCGCGCCGGAGTTGGCGCGGCCGGTCTGGCACTGGTGGGCTGTGGCGACGACGATGACGACGGTCAGTCCGTTGCCCAGGTCCAGCAGCAGCAACAGACCACGCAGCAGCAGGCCCAAGACCAGGCCATGCAGCAACAGCAGCAGCAGTCCATGCAGCAGGACCAGCAACAGCAGGCCCAGCAGCAGGCGATGCAGCAGCAGGCGCAGGAGCAGTCGACCCAGGACCAGGCCGAGCAGCAGGCTGCGCAGCAGCAAGCCATGGTCGCCGAGACCAAGAAGTACGGCGGCTCGATCATCGAGCAGTCGGCCAACGTCTACGAGACCTACGACGCGCAGCGAACAGTCGCGTCGCCGGTGCTCCAGGTCCTTGCCAACGTGCAGTCGAAGCTGCTGCGCTTCGAGAATCCCAATACCGGTGTCCTCACTGGCGACCTCGCAGAAGGATGGGAACTGCCCGACGCCACCACGATCGTCTTGCACATGCGTGGCGGTGTGAACTGGCACGACGCCGGGCCTGGCGCCGACCATCCATCAGCCGCGCCCGGTCGCGCGCTGACGCCCGCCGACATCGCCTGGAACATTGATCGACAACGCAACAAGGTGCTCGAGAACGGCGAGGAAGCCAGCAACTTCGGCCGCAGCGCCTACTGGGGCGGCGTCGGCTCGATGGACTATGACGACGTCAGCCTCACGCTGAATCTGGCCGAAGCGGACGCGACCTTTGTCCAGGGTCTGGCCAACGAATTCAACCTGATGAATCAGCCGGAACTTGTCGGCGGCACCGAGGACCAGTACACGGAAGTGGACGCTTCCAAGGTCATTGGCACCGGCCCGTACATCCTCACTCGCTGGGATCCGGGCGAGGGCATCTCGGCGGTCCAGAATCCGGACTTCTACGCGCTGCCTGACAAGCCGTATCTCGACGCCAGGGTTTGGGTGCAGACCTTCCAGGACCCCAATGCGTACCGGATCGCGTTCGAGCAAAAGCAGGTCGACTTCATGAGCGACCCGGACCCGAACACGACCCTCGCGATCCACGACAGCCTGCAGGATGAGACGTATCTCACCTTCCAGGGCGTCGCCAACACCGTCGCGATCTTCACACCGTCGAACAAGGCGCCGTGGAACGACTTGCGCCTGACGCGAGCCATCGACCTGGCCATCAACCGGCGCCAGTTGATTCAGCAGCTGCACAACGGTCTGGGCAAGGTCTCCGGTCCAGTCACCTGGATGCAGGAAGCCTGGGCGATTCCACAGGAAGACCTCGAGACCTTCCCCGGCTACCGAATCGACAAGGAACAGGACATCGAGGAAGCGCGAGCACTGTGGAATGCCGCCGGCGGTCCCGAGCTCGGCCAGATCGACTGGGTCACGTCCGAGCTGTGGGCTTCTCGCTCCGCCTGGTCGGCGACACCGGGCATCGTTGCCGAGATGTTCAACCAGGCCTTCGATACCGACCAGTTCAACGGCATCACCAAGCCGTACCTGGAGATCATCCCGTCCTGGATCGCCAAGGACTTCGATCCGTTCTTCAGTTGGATTCCGAACATCGAAATCCCCGATGCCCGGGCCGACATGATCGGTGCGTTCACCACCGACGCCGGCTCGAACTACTGGGAGATCTCGGATCCCTACATCGACGACACGTTGAATGCGGCCAAGCAGGAACTCGACTACGAGAAGGCCTACCAGATGGTTCGGGAAGTCCAGGAGTATGTGATGGAGCGCGGCCAGTTCGGGCGCAGCATCTGTTACAACTACATCTACCCGGCCATCCGCTACAACTACAACCATCCGCAGTTGTCCAGTCCCGAAGAGGGCTGGAACTTCCTGCCCTACAGCCTGAACTCTGTTGAGCAGTGGGTCGACCTCGACGATCCGTCAGCCGAAGGCCGCCAGCCGACCGCTCCTGTGCCGCTCTGATCGACTGAAGCTCAAGGACGACGGCATAGGTTGCCATTCGTCCGTCGCCGATTCGCCCCTGCGGCGCGTCGGCGGCGGGCTGTAGCCTCTGCCTGAAACATCAACGGATAACCGGACTGCAGGATGCAGGGCTACATCATCCGCAGAATCATCGGCGCGATCTTCGTCGTGTTTCTGGCCGGTACCTTCTCGTTCTTCGCCATCCGCATCTTGCCGGGCGACGCCGCGTCGGCCGCATTGGGCCTCGACGCAGGATCGGCCTCCGCTGAGCAGATCGCCGAGAGACGCGCCGAGTACGGCCTGGACAAGCCACTCGCGACCCAGTACGGAAACTGGCTCTGGGACACGATTCGGCTCGACCTGGGGAACTCCTTCACCAATCGCGCCAATTCCGTCTGGTACGAAATCGGTCGGTCGCTGCCCTACTCGATTGAACTTGGCGTCCTGATCGTCATCGTCGGCTTTGCCGTCGCGTTCCCGGTGGGGTTGTTATCGGCGATCTTCCAGGACCGTTGGATTGACTACACCCTGCGATCGCTGGCCATTCTGGCGCTGGCTGCGCCCGTCTTCTGGACGGCGGCCATTGCGTCGCTGTTTGTCCTCGAGTGGGATTTGTTCCTGATCGACGTGATCGGACAACCACACCTTTGGGAGAACCCGCAAGACGCGATCACCTGGTACCTGATCCCGATGCTCGCCGGCGGATTCGCCGGCACCGCAGCGACGATGCGGCTGCTGCGTTCCCAGATGCTCGAAGTGATGCGCCAGGACTACGTCCGAACCGCGCGAGCCAAGGGCCTGCGCGAGTCGGTCGTGATCATCCGTCACGCCTTACGCAACGCGCTGCTGCCGGTCCTGACCGTGATGGGCGTGACCGTCGCTACGATCATCGGCTCGCAGGTCATCCTCGAGAACATGTTCAATATCCCCGGGATTGGCAACCTGATCATCAGCTCACTGTTCGAGCGCGACAATCCTGTCTTCCAGTCCGTCATTGTCCTGATTGCCGTCTTCGTTGTCTTCACCAATCTGATCGTCGACATCCTCTACGGCATCATCGACCCGCGCATTCGATTGTCATAGGAGAGC
Organism: Dehalococcoidia bacterium; assembly: GCA_964291515.2. Taxonomy (GTDB): domain Bacteria; phylum Chloroflexota; class Dehalococcoidia; order Bin125; family Bin125; genus Bin125. The sequence continues at coordinate 394,954 of OZ219805.1, read as the reverse complement.
GCTGTGACTGAAGCCCGCCGCGAGGTCATCGTCCCCGAAGCCGACCCCAACCTGCTCGTCAGGATTGGTTCCGGTCTTCGTAGCGTGCTTCGCTTCATCCGCGGCAAGCCGCTCGGTGGCATCGGCCTGATTATTGCGGTCGCCTTCATCCTGATCGCCATTTTCGCCAATCAGATTCAGCGCCACGACCAGGACCAAATTTTCGACGCCCCGAACCCCGACTACAAGGCCAATCCGACCACACTCGAGCTCGCCCGCAATCCCGACATCGGGTCGCCGGTGGTTGTTGAGCAGTTCGCCGAGCCCTCCGGCAAGCATTGGTTCGGCACTGACAAGTTTGGCCGCGACATCTGGTCGCAGGTCATTCATGGCGCACGACTCAGCCTGATCGTGGGACTCGGCGCGTCAGTGATCGCCGTGATCGGTGGACTCGTCATCGGGATGATCTCTGCCTACTACGCAGGGATCCTGGATCTCCTGATTCAGCGCATCGTCGACATGCTGCAGGCGATCCCCTTCCTGGTGCTCGTGCTCGTCTTCACGCAGATCTCCGAACCGAGAGTGAGTTATGTCGTCTTATGGCTCGGAGTTGCCGGACTCGCGATTACCACACGACTGATCCGATCAGCCGTGTTCGCCGTGCGCGAGAGCGAGTTCGTGCTCGCCGCCCGCGTCGTTGGCGCGAGCGATCTGCGAATCATGGTGCGCCACGTGTTGCCCAATGTCATCGCGGTGCTAATCATCGCCTTCAGCATCGGCATTGGCGCCTACATCCTCGCCGAGGCGTCAATCTCGTTCCTCGGCGCCGGACCACAGGGCGTCGCGAGCTGGGGCAAGATGGTCCAGGCTGGGCGCGGCTCGCTCGACCTGCATCCCTGGCAGACGGTCTTCGCCGGCGGCGCGATCATGATGATCGTGCTGGGCTTCAACCTGCTGGGCGACGCCTTGCGCGATGTCCTCGACCCCCGCCTGCGCGGCGCCTGACGCCGTCACTGCAGCAGCCTCACCCCGTCATTGCCGCGCTCCGCCGCGGCAATCTCGCAGCGCCACCAACAGTCGTCGGTACCCTGCGAGATTCCTCCGTTTAAGCCGGCGGCAGGCTCAGGGGCAATCGCGCGTACGACGGGAAGCAATCCACACGTTCATCTTCTCTCAACCTCCTCCAGGACCCGGAACTCGGTAAAGGTGGAAGGAAGCCCTATCTCCTCCGCCGCTTCCCCCATGGCTTCCAGCGCGTCGTTCCAACCCTGACTCCAGCCTGCCGCGAACTGCTGTGCGTAGGCTGAACCCGACCCAGATCCCTGCTCGACGATCTCCTCACCCATACGCTGCACTTCGCCGTAAGGAACACCGTCGGCGTATCCCTCCGCTTCGACTGCTGCGTATGCCGCCTCATAGGCCGCCAGCTCGGCTCGCTTGAGATCGTCTGAGGTACGCAGATTCATCGGATCAAGCGTCGCTCCGATCAGTGCCGCCATCGCAACGCCGAGCACCACCGCGACCATCGTGTGCCGGCCAATCGGGTCGTAGCCGCGTTTCCACCAGACACGTTCACGCTCGCCTTGACCCCAGCCTTCCAGTGATCCACGTCGGTCGGTCATCGGCGCAGGTCTTCCCACGACTCGAACGCCGACTCAACCTCGAGTTTGTTGCGTTTGGCCTCGTTCAGCGCCGTGTCGATGGCATCGTTCCAGGAGTAGTCATACGCGGTTTGGTATCCCACCAGGGGATCGCCCGATGCCAGCAGTTCCGGCAGCGCCAGCGCAGCACGACCAGCGCCGTCGAGCCGTCCTCGCTCAAACGCCGCCTCATAGCCATCGATTCGCCCCTCCCGCGTCCCACGCACCTCCGCTGACGCAATCTCTTCCGCCGTGACCTGGTCCAGAACCGAGATCATCCAACCAATCGCCGCCGTCACCGCCAACGCGACCAGAAACGCGAGCAGGACCTGACGAGGCAGGTCGTAGCGCCACCAAGAGCGAATGATAGACATTCAGTCAGCGTATCCAGCAACGACTGGACAATCGACGAGTTTCTTTACGGCCTCGCCTAACGCTCCAGGGCTGCGTTGAGCGTCTGCAACTCCAGTGAATCCTCGGTGGCTCCGGCATCAATCGAAGCAGCACGCATCGCGTTGAGCGCATCATTCCAGCCGTCCGACCACCCCGCGCGAAACCCGTTTGCCCAATCCGACTCAGCGCCAACCTGTTGGTCGGAAAGAATCCTCGCAATCTCGAGCGTGGTGAATGCTTCCCTGGCATCACGATGGGCATCCTCAATGGTCGCATAGTAGGTCGACTCCAGGGCCTCGTAGCGAATCTTGGCAATCTGCCGTTCCTGGGGCCCAAGCGTGTCCTCAATGACCGCAATCACGAGCCAGCCGACGAAGATGGCTGTGACCGCGCCAATCAGGAACCAGGTCAAACTCGGTCGAATGCGTTCCTGTGGCGGCAAGCGCCTACCCAACCTCATTGGTTCTCGAGGTCCGTAGGGAGGGGGACGTTGAGAGGAATCTGTAGTCATCGCAGCAGCTCAACCCACTGCGTGTGCTCTTCCCCGGCGAGCAATTGTCGGGGCAAGCGCCGTGCGAGCGTGTTGACAGCATCGTTCCAGGCATACTCATACGCCCGTCGGTAGCCATCGTCGGCGTCGCCGTAGTCACGGGAGAGTCGAGCCTCGACTTCATCCTCGGCCAGGTCAGGGGCCGCTCTCATGGCGGACTTTCGCGCCTTCATCTCGGCCTGATATCGACCGTGGGCAGCACCCCCAGCAACAGCGGCATCTCGAACGTCCTCAGGAATATCGCTTGGGAGCTGCAAGGAAACAGCGCCAACAATCGCAACCAGCATCCCTGCAACAATGAATCCCAGCAGAGCAACGCGGAGACTATGAGGCCACGATGGAACGAAGAAGGCGTCCGGAAGTCTGAACTTCATTACATCTACCAGGGAAACCAGGCTGCTGGTGCTCAGCCGCCCGCGACAGGTGGGAAGATGTCCAGTTCGCTCTCCGGATTGACCCGGCTATCGAGACCGTCGATATGTCGGATGTCGCGGCCGTCAACCATGATCGCGACGAAACGGCGCACCGCGCCGTCCCCGTCGAAGAGCTGATCGTGTAGCCCCTCGTACTCGCAAGCGAGCCGTTCAAGTATGCCCTTGACCGTGTCCGGTGGATCAGACAGATCAACGCTGCGACCACCGACAAGCGGTCGCAGCGTTGCGTAGAAGCGGATCTGCATAGTGGGCCCGGACCCCCTCTGTCACTCCGTGACATCTCCCCCCTCGAGGGGGGAGAGAGGCCAAGGTGTCCTAGGAGATGATTTCGAGCTCGCGCAGCTTGGACTCACCGGCGACGCCGTCATCCCAGCCACGCGCGTCGTAGTATTGCTCTTTCATCTGATCGAGTTCGCAGATGTGACCCTCGGCCGGCCCCGTCGCTGGCTCATTGAGGAAGCGGTCGGGCAGCGAGTCATCGCTGCCGTCAAATCCTGCGAGGTTGTTGTAGTAGCGCTCGAGGTTGTAGATGCGCTCGCCGGCGGTCATCACGTCTTCCTCGGACATCGGAAGACCGACGACCGTCTCGTACAACGCGGCGTACTCGGGCGCGCCAACCGCGAAGGCCGAGAACTTGCACAGGTCGAGCGAGTCCGAGAACGCGTGCAGATCCTGGAAGATCTTCAGCAGCGGACCCTTGCCGTCCCACTCCAGTGGGTCGGTCTTGACCGGGATACCGAGCAGCTCGGAGGCGGGCGTGTAGCCACGCAGGTGGCAGGCGCCGCGGTTCGAGGTCGCGTAGCCGAGTCCCTCGCCTTTGATCCCGCGCGGGTCGTAAGCCGGTACGGCCTGTCCCTTGACGGTCATCGAAATCTCCGGGTGACCCCAGCCGGCTGCAGCCTTAGCCGGGCCTTGGCCCAGCGCTTGGCCGATCGATCCAGATCCGTGCGCGATATCTTCCGCTGCCTGGACCATGCCTGCGCCGTCGCCCCAGTCGAGCGGCGTGTCGACGTAGCCGCGTTCCGATGCCTCCATGTACATCGAGATGGCGTTACCGATTTCGATCGCGTCCATGCCGTAGTCATTGCACTGGTCGATGATTTTGGCGATCACCGCCGGGTCGTCGTTGCCGCAGTTCGCGCCCAGCGACCAGGCCGGCTCGTACTCGAACGACTCCATTTTCAGGCCGGCGTGGACGCCTTCCGTGATCTCGACTTCCTTCTTGCAGGCCACAGGACAGGCGTGACAGGTCGGTTCGGCCGTCAGGAAGTCGGAGCGCATCGTCTCGCCCGAGACCGCGTCTGCCGCCTCAGGGGTCGTCTGCGTCATCTGTGAGTTCTTCGTGCCCAGCCCGCCGATCGAGTTGACGGCGTTCATCAGCACGTTGGTCCCGAATGCGGAGAGCGCGCCCGAACCGTCCTTGAGCGATCCGTCGTCGTTGACGGAAGACGGCGAGGTCACTGGCGACTCCAAGATCAGCTTCAGGTGTTGACCCTGCGCCTCACGGAACTTCTGCCGCGCTTCGCCCTGCTCTGGTCGCCAGCGACCGTCGCGCGTGCCTCGCACGACCACACACTTGAGGTTCTTCGACCCCGCCACCGCACCTGTGCCGCCACGACCGGCTGCGCGGTCGTCCTCGTTCAGGATCGAAGCGAACAGCACGCCGTTCTCCCCGGCCTGGCCGATCGACATGACCGAAACGTCGGTCTTGTTGCCGCTGTCCGAGCCAAAGTGCTTGACCGTGTCGTGGATGCCCATGCCCCAGATACCGGAGGCGTCCTTGATCTCGACCTCGCCATTCTCGATTTCCAGATAGACCGGAGCGGCCGCCTTACCGGTGATCAGCACCGCGTCGAACCCGGCCCAGCGCAGTCGCGCCGCCGACCAACCGCCCATGTGCGAGTCGGTCACGGTTCCTGTCAATGGCGACTTGGTCACGAACGCCAGGCGCCCTGACATCGTCACCTCTGAACCGGTCATGGGCCCGTTGACCAGGGCCAGCATGTTGTCGGGAGACAACGGATCCACGTCGGGCCCGTTGTCGAGGAGGTACTTGACACCCAATCCTCGCGCGCCGATGTATTTCCGCGCGTCGTCTTCGTTGACGTCCTCGTAAGTGACTGTGCGGTCGCTCAGATTGACTCGAGCGACATGATTCGCAAATCCACCAAGTGCCATGATCATTCCCTTCATCAACGCTCTCGCGAGCTATCCAGTGCGAGGTCAAAGATAGCGGATCGTCGAGCGCTGTTCTTTCCCGGAGGGAATAGAATGATGTTTGAACGGAGTCGCTGATGGTGACGCAGACCACAACTCTGACCCTGCCGCATGCGCCTGATTTGGCGCAGGCAGAGTTCGAGTTTGAACGCGCCCGAAACGATGCCGTTCGGTCGGCCAATCGAGAACTCATTCGCGAGCAGTTTCCAGATCACTGGACTGTCGTTTACGAGGGTGGCCAACTCGCGGCGTTTGAGGATCCTCAAGAGTTTCTCGCATTTCTCAGGGGTCTGACTCCATTTGCCAGCGAGGCCGCTTCGGCCAGGCCGCCATGGCCTCCATCCGCCGACTATGCAACGCCCAAACAGACAAGTGACCTGACGGAGTCAGAATTGGACGAGCGGAAGCGCAACCGGACATTCTGGAACGCACATGGCAAACAGTTGGCGGCTGACTATCCCCACAATTGGATCGTGGTCTACGGCGGAGGCAAGGTGGGGTTGCCAGCCGACCAGCGCGAGCTCTGGGTGTTCCAAGATGGCTGCGACCCGACTACATGGATGGTCAGCTTGCGGTCGTCTCCGCGCAAGCCTATCCAACGTTGGAAGGCGCAAATCGCGGACCGCACCAGCCCCCAATGAACCGAGTTGTCAACGGCTGGCTGAAGTCGGAGGATCGGCTGGTCGCAAATCGACTAGTGGATGATCTTGCTCCGTTCGTCTCATGTCGCGTTATCGCCGGCGATCAATAATCGGACATCGAATTCCTCATTGACTCAGGATCCGATATCACCACTCTCATGCCAGACGACGCCTACAGGCTCTTGGGTGACCGATATCTAAGCCTATCGTTCTCGCAGGACGCAGCTGCGATAGATATCTCCGGCGTAGGCGGCAGCTATCGAGCACTGCCCTTGGACGTCACGCTGAGGATGCGAGATGAATTTGACGATCCGCTTCTGATCATCCAGACAGTATGGATCGCTGAGCCAACTCCGAGTGAACCTTCGTTGAGTGGGAACTGGAGCCTGACTTCGATTTTCGGACGAGACGCGATCCGGCCCGGTGACTTCGAGCTCAGCTACATCAAAGAATCGGTCACACTCATTCGACCCGAACACGAGTAGTCGAGCTACGGACGCATCCCGTATCTGATCCTCAATCCGACCTGACTCGGCAGCTCTGTCTCATACGCAGTCTCGAGCCACTCGGCGAGCATCGGCCTGGTCTCACGAGGATCGACAATGTCCTCGACCGCGAATGCTTCGGCGGCCGCGAACGGATCTCGCAGCGCAATCAACCGCTCCTCGATCGCTGTCCGATGCGCGATCGGATCCTCGGCGGCCTCAATCTCTCGCCGGTAGGCAGCCGCAACACCACCCTCAATCGGCAGCGAGCCCCACTCTCCCGAGGGCCAGGCGAAGCGGTAACAGAATCGACTGAAGTCCTGGTGCGCGCCGCCCGCCACTCCGTACAGCCGACGCACGACGACCGTCGCCCAGGGCACCTGCGAGTCGTTGATCGCGGCCGCTGCCTTGACTCCGGCTCTCAGGGTGCCCGCGCCTTCACCTGGACGACCGATGAGGAAGCCCGGCTGGTCGGCGAAGTTGACGATCGGCAGATGGAACACGTCGCAGAGGTCGACGAATTTCTCGAACTTGCGAGCCTCCTTCGCGCCCATCGCGCCGCCGTAATGCATCGGATCGTTGGCCAGCACACCGATCGGCCTCCCACCGATCCGCGCAAGTCCGGTCACCTGAGACCGGCCGTAGTAGCGCCCGATTTCAAAAAACGATCCAAGATCGACGACCATCTCCAGCATCCGGCGCACGTTGTAGCCACGATTGCGATGTTTGGGCACGACTGACGCCAGCCGGTCGTCGCGTCGGTCGACCGGATCATCGCTATCGATCACCGGAGGCAGCTGGTGCACGTTGGTCGGCAGATAAGAGAGAAATCGCTGAATCTGAGCGACAGCGTCAGCTTCGTCGGCAGCGTCGTTGTCGACGACCCCGCTGCTGCGCGCGTGGACCTCGTAGCCTCCGAGTTCCTCCTTGGTCAGCTTCTCGCCCATCGACCGTGCAACCAGTGGCGGTCCGCCGGCAAACACTTGCGAGCTCCCCCGCACCATCACCGAGAAGTGAGACGCCGGCACTTCCGCGGCAGGCAAGCCCGCGACCGATCCCAGCGCAGCAGAGACGACCGGCACTTCGGCCATTAGCTTGCCCCAACGCTGCGGCCAGAACAGCTCCGGCAGGTAGGTGCGGCCCATCTCGGCGGTCGCGCGAATATCGGCGCCGAAGCCGTCGATCAGGCGGATCATCGGAATCTTCATTTCGATCGCCAGCGACTCGATGTGTCCAGACTTGTCGCCGCCGCTGTGAATCCGAGCCTTGCCGCCGTGGCTGCGCTCCGCCGCCGACCCACTGCGCGGACGTGAGGTGAAGTCGCCACCAGACACGGCCACCGGCCGACCGCCAATCTTCGCCGTCCCCGTCACCGTGCCTGAGGGGTGAAATCCAACCAGCTCGCCCGACTCGTCGTAGTAGCCCGCGCCCGACAACACGCCGCGTTCGCGAAACGATCCATCGTCGGTGAGCAGTTCGATTCGCTCACGGACCGTCAGGTTGCCGCGCTCGTGTTGTTCCTGGACTCGGTCTGCACCGCCCATTTCGCGCGCCAGTTCCCGCCGCCGAGCGATCTGGTCGATCTCCGGCTGCCAGACCAGATCTCGCGATCCTTTGCTGCTCGACTCATTGCTGCGTGACCCGTTCTTGTTTGCCATCGTGTACCCCCATCATTCGATTCAGTATCGCTCACGACCGCAACACTTCTTGAGGCCGCTATCTTCGTGCCAAGACCATCAGTCGTAATCAAGGATGACCATGTCCACTTCTGCCATCTCCATCGAACCATTGACTCCCTCGATCGGCGCGACCGTCCACGGCGTCGACCTGACCCAGCCGATCGACCAGGAGACGTTCCAGTTCATCCACGACGCCTGGATGGAACACTTGGTCCTCTTCTTCCGCGACCAGCCAATGTCGCCCGACAACCACCTGAGTTTCGGACGCATGTTTGGCGACCTACATATCCACCCGGCGGCGCCGTACGAGCATGGCAACCCTGAGCTGATGAAGATCCACACCGACAAGGACTCCTTCCGCAACAACGGCGAGCGCTGGCACTCCGACGTCTCAGCCGACGAAGAGCCGCCGATGGCCTCGATCCTGCACATCCACAGCATTCCCACACAGGGCGGCGACACATGTTGGTCCAACATGTACGCCGCCTGGGATGGTCTCTCGCCCCAAATGCAGGCGCTGCTCGAACCGCTGAGCGCCCTGCACGCCGCCGACTACTCGGGCCAGTACGGCGACCACAAGCCGCAGCGTGAGTCTCCGCGAGCAGAGCACCCGATCGCCCGCACGCATCCCGTGACCGGTCGCAAGGCGCTCTTCGTCAACTCGAGCTTCACCCGGCGGATCGTCGGCCTGCCGCTCGAGGAGAGCCACGCCATCCTCAACTTCTTGTTCGAGCACGTCAAGAACGTCAACTTCCATTGCCGCTTCAAGTGGGACGCCCATTCGGTTGCTCTGTGGGACAACCGCTGCACCCAGCACATGGCCATCTGGGACTACTACCCCGAGTCGAGAAGCGGCATCCGAGTCACGGTCAAAGGCGACAAGCCGTTCTAGGCAGCATGAGCTCTCCCTCTGAGGGAGCCGTCGCGGAGCTACCGAGGGAGCCGCTTCACCGCAGCGGAAATTTGGAGCCACAGCGGTTGACCATGAATCTGCGATCGAGGCAGCGTCGGTATGTTCGACATCGCGTTAGTTGACACGCCGTATGGACTCGCCCTGGACGTGGCGATCATCGTCACGGCGGTCTGCTGGTTGCTTTCGCTCTTGACCCGCGACTACTCCTGGGTCGACCGCATGTGGTCGATCATGCCCTCGGTGTACTGCCTGATCGTGGCAATCGATCTGGACTTTGAATCCGCTCGCGTCAATCTCATGACGGCGGTAGCGCTGGCCTGGTCGATTCGGCTGACGCTCAACCTCGCGGTGAAGGGCGGCTACAAGGTCGGCCATGGCGACTATCGATGGATCTATCTCAGAAACAACCTCGGGGAGCTGAGATTCCAGGTGCTCAACCTGACGTTCACCTCCTGCGGCCAGATGGCGATCGTGTGGATGTTCACAGCGCCCGTTCATCAGGCGTGGCAACACGCTGGCCAGTCGTTGGGCTGGCTCGACTACCTGGCAGCCGTGTTGTTCCTGCTCTTCTTAGCGATCGAAACTATCGGCGACATCCAGATGCTTCGGTTTCAGAACAACAAGAAGCGACTCATCAGCGAGGGAGCCGAAGTTGAGCAGCCGTTCATCACGACCGGGTTCTTTCGGTTTTGCCGGCATCCCAGCCACACGTGCGAGGTTGCCATGTGGCTGGTGTTCTACCTGTTCGCCATCTCAGCGGCTGGCGAGATCTGGCACTGGACCGGAATCGGTGGTGTGGTCCTGTTCCTGATGTTCCAAATCTCAACGCGATTCGGGGAGAAGCTGTCGCTCGAGAAATATCCGTCCTATGCCAGCTATCAACAAGCGGTGCCGATGTTCCTCCCAGATCCCCTCCGCCTGCGGCGCAGCAGGACCGGCGCCGGATCCCGTTAGGGAGACCCTTGCAATACCCCTCAACCGCCCCCGCCTCCGCGCGGGGGCCTGCTCCTTCCCTGGCTTCTTAGCGGCGGCCATATCTGTCGCTGGTACCTGCTCAACCGGGACCTGTCCGAGCAGCCTGGGCTATGCCAAAGCGGGTCCCCGCTCGGGGGGAGGCCTTTGAATTATTCGTCATACCCGCGCTTGCCGCGGGTATCTCGCTGAGGCCACCACCAGAGTCGACGCTGGTGACACGTCCGTAGTTGCACATCGGCGTTACCAAACGGATCGAGATTCCCGCGCTGCGCGCAGGAATGACGGAGTTGGTGGATTACGCAAAGGCCTCCTCGTGGGCGGGGACGGGAAACTAAGTCATTCAAAGGTCTCTGAGGCGAGAACACCCCATGTCAACGGGTCGCTCTCTCCTCGCTCCCCCCAATTCTTGCTCTCTCTTCGTTTGGGGAAGGGGGGTGGAGTCACTTCAGTCTAAGTGGGTCCCGACCCCCCTAAGCGCATCCTGCAATCGGCAGTGATCCCCTGACGCGGCCTGGCGTAATCGGCCCAGACCGACCTTGCCACACCTCGCCAAGACCTACCAGCTAAAGCGGCAGGGCACTCAGGACCATCCCGGCGAATCAGAAAGTACGCGTCAGGAGCGCGATCAGCATCCCGCCGAACACTGTGATGATCAGGAATCCAGTCCAGCGCATCTCCCGACGCAAACCGTCAATCTCGCGGCGAAGATCGTCCTTGACCACCATGAGGTCGTCCTTGGTCGCCACTGACCCCCGCATTCTCAGCACGATCAATTCGACCGCAGCTCGCAATGCGCGAGCATGAGGCGCGGTCACACCAGCGTCAACCAACGTCTGCTCAAGATCTTCCCCGACTATGCCGGCGGAATCTGGAGGATCAGGCCGCGTCTCAGTCGTCACGTGCTGCCTCCATTGGACTTGCGACCTATCAAACGCTGGATGTACGTACGGACATCCTAACTGTTGTTGAGTCGACTGGCGCTTCTCAGGCGCGCCCCCTTAGCGACCAATCGCCAACGCCGCCAAGTCGCGTGCCGTGTCCCTTGACACGTCGGGGCAGGCGATGGGGAATATCTCCGTGCCGTGGATGGTGCCCATCACCTGACGACACCGAGCGGGCACGCCTGCTTCCAGCAGCAGCCGATAGTAGGCAATCCCTTCATCGCGCAGCGGGTCGCATTCATTGACTGAGATCGTGGTCGGCGGCAGGCCGATCACGTCCTCCGACGACGCGAACAGCGGCCAGGCCAGCGGATCCTCCGCCTCGAAGGCCTCAATCCCATAGCCCATCGCGCCGTTGTTGTGATGCAGGCTGAGCAGGATGCCGTTGTTCTCGACGGTTGACGGCAGATCGTCGCGTGGCCAGCTCCCTGCGATGTACGGGCAGAGTGCGTACAGACCCTGGACCAGCCCGATATTGCCGTCGCGCAGGAGTTTCATCCCGGTCGCCAGCGTCAGGTTGCCGCCGCCGCTTTCCCCTGCGATCACGATCCGCGACGCATCAATGCCCAGAGCTTCCGCGTGCTCAGAAACCCACTTCAGCCCCGAGACGCAGTCGTTCAGACCCGCCGGATACGGCTCGACCTCAGGCGCCGACGAGGCCACCACGCTGTTGCGGAAGTCAACCATCGCCACCGCGACACCGTTCTGCGCGATGATCCGGCCCCAGGCCTTGTAGTTGGGGTCGTAACAGGACATCTGCGCCATCCCACCACCATGGATGTAGTAGACGCAGGGCAGTGGCTCGTCCGAGTCGGGCCGGATGTACTGAATGTTGACCGTGTTGCCGTCGGGCGTTGAGGTGAAGGTCTCGGTCGTAATCGTCAGGCCGGCCGAGGGCGCGATCTCTTCCGTATCGGACATCGCCAGGAATGCCTGCAGTCCCTCGAACTGCGCGCGCGACTCTGCGCTGTTGGATCGCTCAATCAACTCCTCGCGATTCGCCACATCCCCAGCAGCCGGTAGGTCAAATGCGCCGAACAGGGCCTTGATCCTCGGATCGATGCGCCGGTCTTCTGAGAGCTTGCTCACGAAATCCACCTTCCTCGAACGCCGTTGGATTCAGCGACAAGCTAACAGCCACCGACTAGCCTGAGCGGCGCACAACTGAAGCGCTCAACTGAAAGGAAAGGGAACCGCATGAGCAACATCGCCATCTGGGTCAAGGTCAAGGTCAAGCCGGAGGGGCTTGAGAAGTTTCTCCACGCGATTGAGGTCGATGCGCTGGGATCGGAGCAGGACGAGCCGGGTTGCATGCGCTTCAACGTCCTGCAGGACGCGAGCGACGACCTGACCTACTACTTCTACGAGGTCTACGAAAACGAAGACGCCCTGGCCGCGCATCGCGCCGCGCCACACTACGCCGTCTGGTCGGCCGCCCGAGACACCCTCGAAGGCGACATCGAGATCACCCGAACGGCAACCGTCTTCCCCTCCGACCAGAGCTACTGGTCCAAGGACTAACGCCTCTCCCAATTGGAGACCGATGCATAACCCCTCAACCGCCTCCGAGCGGGGGCCTGCTCCTTCCCTGGCTTCTGACCGGCGGCCAAGTTTGTCGCTGGTATCTGGTCAGCGGCCACGTATCCGAGCAGTCTGGGCTATGCCAAGGCGGGTCCCCGCTCGGGGGCGGGGAAGGGAAACTGAGTTGTTCAAGGTTCTCCATTGCGGGCAGGGGGCGGGCGGGGCGCCAACCATTCACCCAGCGTTCCCACCTTTGCCGATGAACCTGCACCAGATCAAAACAAGTTGAAGGCGCGCTAGTGCATCACCTAGTGCATCACCAGGCCGCCGTCGACGTTGTAGCCCTGGCCAGTGATATTGCGCCCGCCGGGGCCGGCGAGGAAGCGCGCCATCGCGGCGATGTCTTCGGGCGTGTTGGCACGACCAAGCGGGATCCGAGCGTCACGCGCCTGCTCGAGCTCGGCCATGCTCATTCCGGTGCTCTCGGCGCGCTGGCGCATGTTGTTGATTGACAGCTCTGTCACCGTCACGCCAGGACAGATGGCATTGACGTTGATGTTGTGCGGCGCAAGCTGATGGGCAGCGATCATCGTCATCGCCAGCACCGCGCCCTTGCTCGCGGCGTAGGCGGCGTTGGAGGTGCCCGAGTAGCCCTTGCCGGCGACCGAGGCGATGTTGATGATCCGCCCGCCGTTGCCCTGTGCGATCATCTCGCGAGCGGCCCGCTGCATACAAAAGAACACGCCTTTCGCGTTGACCCGGTGGATGCGGTCCCAGTCCTCCTCCTCCACGTCCATCACGTAGAGGTACCGAGTCAACCCGGCATTGTTGACAATGATGTCGATTCGCCCGAACGCGTCTTTGGCCTCCGCAATCATGCGGTCGATGTCGTCAACGCTGCCCATGTCAGCATGAATGGCGACACTCTCGCGACCCAGCTCCTTGACTTCCTCGCTCGTCCCCTCGACGTTTTCGCGGTCGATGTCGGCCACTGCGATATTCGCTCCCGCCTCGGCCAGATCCAGCGAGATCGCACGACCCATGCCTCGTCCGGCGCCGGTCACCACGGCGTTCTGGTATTGAAGATCCATCAGTCTCTGCCCTTCACATTGCATAGTGCGCATCGTGCGCATCGTGCGCATCGTGCGGCAATCCCAGATTGACTGAGGGGCCGAGTTGAAGTCGCCAAATTCAGCCCGGCCAACTCAGATCGGAATGCTAAGGCCCGGACCCTTCGGCACGAGCACGTGGCCGTCCTCCATCGCCGGCAACGGCGTGTCAGAGGCGAATCGCACCCCATCGGGCACCCATGGAATCTCAAACCAGCGCGTCGCCGATGAGGCGAACCCGTACGCCAACGACGCATAGAGCGACGGCCCCGGTCGGAAGTTGTGCGGACTGAGCGCCACATTGTGTATCTCGGCCAGCGTCGCGACACGCTGAGCCGCGCTGATACCACCAATCTTCGTCACCTCCGGCTGGAGGTAGGTAATCGCCTCGGTGCTCAACAGCCGTTCAAAGTCCTCGAGCGTGTACTCGTTCTCTCCTGCTGCGATATCGACTCCCGACTCGCGCTGCACGCGCCGGATCGCGCGATGATCACGCATTGGCCGGGCCGGTTCCTCAAACCAGGTCACGCCGAGGTCTGCGAGCTGCCGACCGAAAGCAACCGCCTCAATCGGGTCGAAGTGACCATTGACATCAACCATGATCGCCAGCTCGTCGCCAAAGCGCCGACGCAGGCGCTCGACGTGGTCAATCGTCACCTCGTGCAGCTTGACTCCGCGAATGCCGGCATCAACGGCGCGTTGCGTTTCACTGACGACCAGCTCAGGGTCGCGCAGCGGCGGCAGGCTCGCATAGGCAGGCACCGCGTCGTGCCGCGATCCGCCCAGCAGTTGCAGCACCGAGACCCCCAGCGTCTTGCCCATCAAGTCCCAGAGCGCGATGTCGAGTCCGGACAGCGCCATCGGATAGATGCCCTGGTCGGCGTAGCGGTATCCGTAGTCCCACAATTCGAACCACAGCCGACCGATCTCGCCGGCCTCGCGTCCCACCACGCGAGGCGCAAGAATGTCATCGACCACCGAGGCAATCGCCCGAGCCTCAGCGCCCGGCCGCTCGCGGTCAGGAATGCCCCACCAGGTCTCACCGACCCCGCTGCGACCATCGCTGTCGGTCACAGTGACAAACGTCTGAGTCAGCCGCGTCGAATCGAGAATGGTCGTCTGGACAGCCGAAATCTGGCTCACGTTGCATTCCCGTCAATGGCCCGTCAATGGCCCGTCAATGGCAATCTCACGACGGAGCATAGCTGTACCGGGGCTCCCGAGACGGCTTCAACTCCGTCATTGCCGCGCTCGTCGCAGCCTGCCCCGCACTTGATGCGGGGGCAATCTCGCGGCACTGGACACAGGCGTCCGTGCTCGATTCAGCGAGATTCTCGAGGCAAACGCAGGTGCGACGAAATCATTCGTGCCAACTCAACTGTTCTCTACAGGCCTCCGCACGGAGGAGGGTGGGACGTGCGTACCATTCTCAACTAGTGGCCGACTACGGCTCGCAGCGCAAGCAGTGGGGTTGATGGTCGCTCACAGTTCCGCCGTAGCCATTACTCTGCACCAACGCCGCAGGCAGCGAAGTCCTGTAGCTCCGCGACCGTGCGACAGGAGGAAACGATGGCCAAGCAAGGTGTCCTACCAGACAGCTTCAGTCAGCCGTTCTGGGACGCCGCGAATGAAGAGCGGCTCGTCATCCAGTACTGCGTGGATTGTGATCAGTTGCAGCACCCGCCCGGGGATACCTGTCGCGGCTGCACCACGGGCGATGAACTCGAATGGAAGCAAGTCAGCGGACGCGGCACGATCTACAACTACGGAGTCGTACACGACTGTCCCGTACGGCTGCTGCAACAGGACCAGCCCTTCAATCTGGCGGTGATCATGCTGGAGGAAGATCCGGGCATCCAGATGTTCTCGCATTTGCCCGGTGTGCCTGTCGACGATGTACCCGTCGGCGCGGCCGTCGAAGTGATCTTCGAACCCTCGGCCAATGGTCAACTCGTGCCCGAGTGGCGCGTGGTTGCCGACTAATCCGGATCTCCCAATGGATCCCAACGGACTGCCCAACCAGGAGTACCTGAGATGACGACACCAGTTGCAACTGACGCGATGTATCGAAACGACGAAGGGATGGGACTCTGGGAACACCGAGGTCAGGTCGCCGCGGTCGGCGTCGGCCATGCGCCTACGGCGCGCCGCTGGGACGGCCGTCCCGAAACCTGCGTCGGCGCGATCAGCATTCAGGCACTGCGCCAGGCGATTGCCGACGCCGGCGTCGCGCCCGATCAGATCGATGGACTGGTCGTCGTCCGCGAGACCACGACCGGCGCGTTCTGGGAAGATGGCAAGCCGCTGCCCATGGACGTGATCCAGAGCTTCCAGCAGACGGACGATCCTCTCGACGGCATCGCCAAGCTCAGCGCCGAGTGGCTGCTCGCCAACATGCCCGAGCTGAGCAACGTCAAGTTCACGATGTATGGTCCCGGCTGCATGTCGAATGCACTGAACGTGACGGCCCAGGCCGTCGGCGACGGTCTTGCTCATACCTGCCTGGTCGTCAAGAGCTGGCACAACTTCGAGGGTCGCTACTACCAGGGCGGCGCCAACGCCGGCGACGCCCTGCCCGGCACTCCGGCCATCACTCAGCTCTGGGGTGGCCCGGCCTCGTACAGCACGGCGTTGCAATTCGCCGAGTATTGCCGCAAGTACGGCAAGACCCACGAGATGATGGCGCCATTCATGGAGAACTCGCGCCGCAACGGGCTCAGGTTCCCCGAGGGCTACTGGGCCCAGCACCGGCCCGAGGAACTCGGAGCGGAGGACTATCTCGCCTCGCGCTGGATCGCCAAGCCCGCCAACCTGTTCGACAACGACATTCCAATCATGATGTCCGGCGCCTACCTCTTCTCGACGGCTGAACGCGCCGCCGACATGAAGCAGAAGCCGGTCTACATCCTCAATCACGCCTCCAGCAACACGAGGCCGCGCAGCCTGCTGCCCACGCTCGATGAGGTCGAAGATGACACCGCCCGCACCGGTCGCAAGATCTACGAGGGCGCCGGCATTACAGCCGACGATCTCTCCTTCGAGAACATGTACGACGGTTTCTCACTCTTCCACCAGTTCCACCTGGAAGGCCTGGGCTATCGCGGGATTAAGTTCGGCGATGCACTGGACTTCTATGCGACCGATATCAGCATCGAAGGCCCCAACCCGGTCTCGCCCAGCGGCGGCAACGTCGGCAGCGGACGCAGCCGAGTCTGGATGCACACCGACTGCATCCAGCAGCTCCAGGGCCGAGCCGGCGAGAGGCAGGTCACCGGCGTCAAGCCGGAAGTCGCAGTCTCGGGAGGACCAATGCCCCTCGGAGGAAACTTCACCGTCTGGAGCGCCAGCCCCGACTAGGACGATCACACTTGAAAACTTGTCCAACAAGAGAACTCCGTCATTGCCGCACTTGCCACGGCAAGCGGAGGCCTTTGATTAACTTGCTCCCCCTCGCAGGGGGAGCTGTCGCGGAGCGACTGAGGGCGTCCTGCCGGCGCGGGTACCAGATAGGACTTGGCGGAGCAGGACCCCCTCCGCCTTCGGCACCTCCCTCCCCGCCTTCGCGGGGACAGGCTCTGCAGGGCGAGGAAAGAGACTATGCAAAAGCCTCCGACAACCGCGGGTATGACGGAGCGTATGTTCAGGAGTAGCACATGGCAATTCTCATCAGCTTCGACATCGACGGCACATTGGAGGTCGGCGATCCACCCGGCCCATTGACAATGGACATGGTCCGCCTGGCCCGCGACAAAGGATTCCTGATCGGTAGCTGTTCCGACCGCACGCTGAGCGGACAGCGGGGCATTTGGGCCGCGCACGAGATCGAGGTCGACTTCGTCGTCTCGAAGCACATGCTGCCGGACGTTAAGGCCAAGTTCGAGGCGGACACCTACGTACACATCGGCGATCGCGAGGACCTCGATCGCCAGTACGCGCTCAAGGCCGGATTCGACTTCCTCTGGCCCGACGAGGCCGTCGCCCACGAATACTTCCAGCCAACGCCCTGACCCGCCGGGCGCATTGAGGGCGTCACATCGTCCATTTGCCTTGAAGCGCTTCCAATCCCCGCTTTACGGAGAATCAGTCAACCTGCTACGTCTTGGCCCGTCAGGTCTTGGACCGAATTGGCTCGTCCCAATCGATCCCACAGTTCGTGCACCATCGATTCAGCCACACGTCGCCGGAGGAACTCTCATCTCCGCGTTCTGCGTGGATCTGCCCGCCGCAGCGGCACGATCGAGGGAACCTGGTTAAGCAGCCAGCGCAGCGATCATCGTCTTGATGCTTCTGTACAAACTGCGGGTGCGTGGACAAACCCATCCCTGAGCACCTCTCCCCTTCGTCTGGAGGAGCCAGTCTAACGCCTGTTCGCACCTCCGCTCGATCACGCCCGCCCTAATCCATGCCCAACACACTGTAGTCGCCGTCCAGGATCAGGCGAATGGAGACGTACATGCCCACGATCGGGATCAACACCCAGACAGCGTTGGGACCCATGATGTAGATGTAGAACTGGCTTGGGGTGATACGGCTCCATTTCTGTCCGACGAAGAAGCTGACCAGGTACAGCGAGGTCGAATAGGCCCACTGCCAGTACAGCATCGCCCCAACAATGCCGACAGCGATTGCCGGCATCACGCCAGCCGTGTACGCCGCATACAGAACCGCTGTCGACGCTGGCGTGGTAAATCCATTCGCGATATCGATGCTGAATCCGTACGTGTTGCGATCCGCATACGCCGAATCAAACATCGAGTAGGTCGCCCAGACGTCGGCCCAGACGGTCGGAGACAGAACGCGGCTGAGCGGGATCCTTGTGGTCAGGAATTCGAGGGCCGGTGTCCGGCCAGTCGCGCTCCATTCTCTGCGCCAGTGTTCGGCGCGCTCCTCGATGTAGTCCCTGCGGAAGTAGAGACACATCTCCCAGAAGCAGATCAGCAGGTTGGTCGCGAAGAACACGCTGAACAGGAATTGAAAGGAGTTCAGATCGCCATGGATGTAGTACCGAACGAGGATGCCCGGCAGCGACAGAAGTGCGATCGCCACCACTGCGAGCAGACCTGCCGGCGCGCCCCATCGGCCCGGTTGTTCGCTCGCGCTACTCAAACCGACAGACCTTCTTCGCTACACAGACTTCGCTACACAGATCGACCTGACCACTCCCGCCAGATTAAGTGTGCATCATAGCGATACTTCACTGCTTCAGAGTCCCGTTGCGCCTGTCGCGTCGTCTGACATCGCCCGACACTGTCGGTTCCCGATCTTGCCAGATCTTGAAAGTCAATCGGGCAGCGATTACCTTAGATTTCACCCACACCCTGTCAGCCCAATGCACCGTGTGAGAGCCACATGGACTCTGAGCCTTCTGACAGCGCCTCCGGCACATCGGCGCCGCCCTTGTTCGTGACGGGGGCGGCTGGCCATGTCGGGGCCAATCTGGTGCGCCGGTTGCTCGATGATGGCGCTCGGGTCCGGGTGCTGCTGAGACACGGTGACAACAACGAAGCCATGGATGGGCTCGACGTCGAGCGCGTCTATGGCGACATCCGCGATCTCGAAGCGACGCGGCAAGCGCTCGCCGGGTGTTACGGCGTCTTTCACACGGCCGCGCTCGTATCCACGATCGAGGGCGACGACGCGCATCGGCGGGATGTCTTCGAGACCAACGTGATCGGCACTCGTCACGTCCTCCAGGCAGCGCAGGAGTTCGACGCTGGACGAGTGGTCGTCACTGGCTCGTTTAGCGCAGTTGGCTACGACCTCGACGATCCGTCAGCTCCGTCCAGGGAGTCGATGCCGTTCTTCCCGATGGAACGCACGATGCCATACGAACGCAGCAAAGCGATGGTCGAAACCGAGTGTTGGCATGCGGCGGCAAACGGTCAAGATGTCGTAATCGCCACGTCCTGCGCGGTCGTCGGCGGCAACGACTTCGTGCCCTCGCGAATGGGTCGGACGCTGGTCGACTTCGCCAACGGAAAGCTGCGCGCTTATGTCGATGGTGGGTTCGAGTTCGTCGCGGCGCAAGACATCGTGCAGGGACATGTGCTCAGCATGGAGCGCGGGCGAACCGGGCAGAAATACATCTTCAGCTCCGAGTACCTGACGATCTCCAACATCCTGGATCTGTTTCAGGAGGTTTCTGGCATTCGACGACCACAGCGGCAGATACCCGTCGGCCTGATGTTGCCGATGTCAGTGGTGGTGAGTAACATCCTCAGCCGGCTGCGTCCAAACGACCCACAGCGATTCACCCCTGGCGCGATCCGACTGTTGCAGAAATGCCGTCACGCCGACACCAGCAAGGCGAAAGAGGAACTGGGCTTTCAGCCGACAACGATGCGCGCCGCAGTTCGCGATGCATACGCGTTCCACTATCAGCGCAAGGCCATCACCAATTCACGTGCGAAGCGACCCGAATCGATCGTCCCGGAAGGTGAGTCGTCATGACCAGTCGAGTGACCGCCGCAACTGCTGAACGGCTCGCGACATGAGTGTCGGTACAAATGGAACAACAGTCCGGCCGCCGTCCTTTGGCAGCAAGGGCAACCTGCGCCAGCAGGCGCGCGCGGCGGGCATGAACCCTGACTACTGGTATGCCGTTGAGGAAGTGCGGAATGTCAAGCCGGGCGCGGTCACCGAGGTCGTGTTCTGGAAGCAGTCAATCGCGCTGTACCGGTCGGAGGATGGCTCATTTCACGCGATCGAAAACCGTTGCCTGCACCGCCAGGTCAAACTTTCGCTCGGTGAGGTCGAGGGTTGCCAGCTCGTCTGTGGCTACCACGGCTGGCAGTACGACGAAGACGGAAATGTCGCTGACATTCCCGACCTGTTCGGTCGCAACCAGGTACCGAAGCTCTCAGTGCGGTCCTATCCGGTGCAAGTCCGCTACGGACTGGTCTGGATCTTCCCTGGAGATCCGGCACTGTCGAAGGAGCGCCGGATCCCGGAAATCCCCGAGCTCGAAGGCCCAGGG
This sequence comes from Dehalococcoidia bacterium, assembly GCA_964291515.2. Taxonomy (GTDB): domain Bacteria; phylum Chloroflexota; class Dehalococcoidia; order Bin125; family Bin125; genus Bin125. Next base: position 374,501 of record OZ219805.1, on the reverse strand, counting down.
CGATGGGCCTGCGTACCCCTGACGTTCGACCTCGCGGCACACCACTCGATCATCATCGACAACGTCAGCGATTTCTCTCACGCATACCTGCATCGTCAATATCGACCGTTCGACGGCGCCACGCTGACCCGCCATGAGACGATCGGCGACGATGTGCACCTGGCCTACGAGACCCGCGTCGGGCGCGGACGCATCTCTGGATTGTTCGTCGATCACGATCGACTCAACACCAACCACATGGAGCTCTGCTTCGAATATCCGTACCAGCGATCAAACACAGATGACGAAATCAAGCACTGGCTCTTCGTCCTGCCCATCGATGAGCGGAGGACGCGAACGTTCTTCCTCTTCTACTTCAGGTCGCTCAAGATTCCCATGCTGCCGGTTCGCATTCCCCGCTGGGCCATGACCACCGTCCTGCGCATTGCCAACCGTATGTTGATCGGCCCGTTGCTCTCACAGGATCGTTGGGCCGTGGAGGCTGAGCAAACGGGCTACGAGACGAACTGGGATGCCGCTCCCATCGAGGTCAATCCAGTCGTCCGCTCGTTCCAGCAGGTGACCGTCCGCAAGTGGCAGGAGCACCTGGACCGAGAGACCGCCGCAAGCCCGAGCGATGCCTGATATCCCCTCGGAGTGGACGGCCGTATCCGGCCAGCACCTGCTCGAGGCAACGGGGATGTTCCTGGTGTTCGTCGGACTGCTGCTGCTCGGATCAAAGTATGTGCCGGGGCGCCAGGCAGCGGGCAGACCTGGTCCTGACGGCGTGACGCGCACCTACAACCTCAACGGGCTGGCCCTGTTCCTGATCGTCATGCTGCTGGCCGTGCTCGGTGATGTCTTCGATGTCATTTCACTCTCGGTGCTACACACACACTTTGCCGAGCTGTTCATCGTGGCCAACGTCTTCGCCTGTCTGCTCTCAGTCGGGTTGTATTGGCAGGGGTCGCGTGTCCGAAGCGAATCACCCGAATCACATGAAGAACCTGGCCTGTTGCGCGGGTTCTTTTTCGGTCGCCAGCTCAATCCCTCCTGGTTTGGGGTCGACCTGAAGCTGTTCAGCTACCGACCATCACTCATTTCGCTGGCACTGTTCAATGTGTCGTTCGCCGCGGTCCAGTACGACTCGCACGGTGCATTCACGTTACAAATGCTCTTGTACCAGGCCTTCACGTTCCTGTACGTCCTGAACTACTTTCAGTTCGAGTATGGCATGATCTTCACTTGGGACATCGTCGCCGAGCGCTTTGGCTGGATGTTGACGTGGGGAGACTATGTCCTGGTGCCGTTCTTCTATTGCCTGGCAGGTTGGTGGTTGTTGGATACCACGGACTCGATACCGATCTGGGCGGCGGTACTGATCTGCGTGCTGTTCGTCGTGGGATTCTGCATGTTCCGCGGCGCCAACGAACAGAAGCACCGTTTCAAGCAGGATGCGCAGAGTTCTATCTGGGGACGGCCGGCTGAGACACTTGACGGGCGACTGCTGGTGTCTGGCTTCTGGGGTGTCGGCCGACATCTGAACTACTCCGGCGAGATCTGCGTGTACGTTGCATTTGCGCTCACGACCGCGTTCGTGTCCTGGATCCCGTTTGCGTTGCCGGTGTGGCTGACGGCGCTGTTATGGCACCGTGCGAGGCGCGACGACAGGCGCTGCCGAACCAAGTACGGTGAACTCTGGGAACGCTACACGCAGCGGGTACCATACGCATTGATCCCGCGGGTCTACTAGGGTCGGCGTTGCAGGGTCTGTCGAGGTCAGAGATGGTTCAACTGAGCAGTGCTCCGACGGCTCCACAAGATGAACGGGCAATTCCCGAGTTGAGTGGTGGAGCGCCGCTGATTGGTCACCTGAGGGACTTTCAACGCGACCCGGTGGCCATGATGAGCCGCGGACGAGATCAGTTGGGCGAACTGTTCCGATTCCGACTTGGTCCGCGCCAGTTTGTGCTCTTCTGCGGACCCGAGGCCCATGACGCGTTCTTTAGCGCACCCGAGGACCAACTGAACGCCAAGGACGTCTATCAGTTCACCGTTCCCATCTTCGGTCGTGGCGTGGCCTACGATGTCGCGCCCACAATCATGGACGAGCAGCTCGGCTTTCTCTATCCAGCACTCAGGGAAGGCGCGATGCAAGAGTTCGCCCGGATCATGTTCGAGGAAACGGCGTTACTCGCCGATTCCCTCGGTGAGGCAGGCGTACTCGATCTGCCGGAAACGATGAACGAACTCACCGTGAACATCGCCAGTCGCAGTTTGATCGGACAGGAAGTCCGCGATCAGGTGGACGCGGGCTTCGCCGATGCCTATCACGACCTGCAGAAAGGTATCAACACCCTGGGCTTTTTTCTGCCCCGGCTTCCAACTCCCGCGCATCGCAGCCGCGACCGGGCGCGTAAACAGGTCGCTGAAATCTTCGGCCGAATCATGTCGGCTCGTCGGCGTGTCGATGCACGCCCGGACGACTTCATGCAAACGCTTATGGACGCGGCCTACAGCGATGGCCGCACGTTAAGCGATGACGAGATCACCGGAATCCTCTTGACCGTGTTGTTCGCCGGTCAGCACACCAGCGCCGTGCTCGCCACCTGGACCGGTCTTGAACTCGTCAGAGCCTCCTCTTACGTGGAACGTGTCAGAGATGAAACGGCCGCCGTGTACGGCGATACCGAGAGCATGAGCCTCGAGGGCCTGAGACAACAGGTGACCATGGAACATGCCGTACGCGAGGGCGAGCGCCTCCACCCGCCACTGATCATCCTGATCCGCAAGGTGCTCAAGCCGATGCGCTACGGAGGCTACGTGGTACCCGAAGGTGCACTTGCCATGGTCTCGCCGGCGGTATCTCACCGGCTGCCGAATCTGTTCGCCAACCCGGACCAATTCGACCCGGACCGCTACGCCGAACCCGCTCGCGAAGACAAACAGCACCCCTACGCCTTGATCGGCTTCGGCGGCGGCAAGCATCGCTGCATGGGTAAGCACTTTGCCGAGATGCAGGTCAAAGCCATCTGGACCGTGCTGCTCGATCGCTTCGACTTCAGTCTCGACACTGAGTTTCCAACCCCCAACTACGGCAGTTGGGTCACAGGTCCCGTCACACCCTGCCGACTCCGCTACCGGCGCCGTTCGCCAGGCAGAGTCTTCCGGTGACTGATACTGGCGAGAGCCGATACGACGTAGCGATTGTCGGCGCCGGACCAGTCGGCAGCCTGTGCGCAATTGCCCATGCCCGCAATGGCTATCGAGTCGCACTGTTCGAGGCGAATCCGTCCGCGTCGGGACGACTAGCCGGTGAGTGGCTGCATCCTCCAGCCGCACGAATCCTGCGTGATTTCGGGATACCGGTTCATGCCGAAGCTCAGGGCGACTCGGGCAAAGGCTTCGTGGTCTTCCCGGATGACGGCCACGAGCCAATCGTGCTTCCCTACCCGGACGGCTCGCGCGGGTTGGTCTATGAACACGCGTCGCTGGTCTCACGTCTACGCGAGACGGCGGACGCGGAGCCCGGTGTCGAACTCAGACTTCACGCCCGCGTACACACCGTCGAAGACGAGCGGCTGACGTACTCGCAGAACGGCACAGACCACACCGTTGTCGCAGAGCGGATCGTCGGCGCCGACGGCCGCTCGTCAGTGGTCCGTCGTTCGTTGGGCCTGGCCACCAGATCGAAGACTGCTTCGCGCATGATTGGGCTCGCGTTGGAGGGCGCCCAGCTGCCACTGGAGGGCTACGGACACGTGGTGTGTGGCGCCCCCGGCCCGATGCTGATCTATCGGGTGAGCGACGATCTCGTCCGGGCCGTCGTCGACATCCCACTGGACCATGCGCCTCAAGAGTGGAAGGGCATTCTGTCGGACTCGTATGCCCGCTGGTTACCGGAACCGCTCCGCGCTCCGTTCGTCGAGGCGTGGTCAGACGACCGTGTTCACGCTGCCGCCAATGCCGTCAGCCCACGGGTCACGTACGGGACCGCTCGTCGAGTGCTGATCGGCGATGCCGCAGGACACTACCACCCCTTGACCGCCACGGGACTCACGCTGGGCTTCGCTGACGCCATCGCGCTGGCGGAGTGCGAACGGTTCGAAGACTTCAGGAACGAGCGATTCAACGCGACGAGAGTTCCGGAACTGCTGGCGATGGGACTCTACGAGGCGTTTGCCGATCAGCGGGCCGAAGCGGCCGTGCTGCGGCAGGCAATGTTCGGTCGCTGGAGGACCAGTGCTGCGGTACGTAACCACACCGTGCGGCTGCTGGCCTGCGAAGACACCTCGGTGGCCAACCTGAGTCGCGAGTTCTCGATGACGTTGGCCTGGGCGCTCAGGGCCGCTGTTCCGAGGTCGCTCGACCTTCCAGCCTGGCGCCGGTTCGGCGAGGTCACTCGCGGGCTGGGCAACCGCATGGCGTGGCTTCTGCGAGGCGCCTGGAATCTGCACAGCGTTAGACGAGCCGGCTATGCCGGACCCGAACAGCCCACTGAGACGCTGTCCCGTGCATTTCTGACCTCCATGCCATCGGCTCCGCCAGAGCAGCCAGGAAACGGCGACCTGCGTCAGGCAGATGCCGTGTCATCAGACGTCCTGTCACCTGATGCCCGTCCGGCAATACAGGAGGCCGTCGCGCGTTTGTTGGACCTCCAGGCCGAGGACGGCAGTTGGGAAGGCGAGATGGTCTGGTGTCCGATGATCACCGCGCAGTGGGTGCTGCTACAGCACATCATCGGGCGGCCGATCGATCCCGGGCGACGCGATCGGATCCTGCGTTACTTCGAGCGGTCTCGGTTGCCGGAGGGATTGTGGGGCTTACACGACCATTCACATCCGTATGTGTTCGTCACCGCACTGGTCTACGTGGCGTCACGACTGCTCGGCACTGAGCGGGACGATCCGCTGGTAGAGCCGGCGCGACGATTCCTACAGCAGGAAGACACTCTGAGCATCCCAAGCTGGGGCAAGTTCTGGCTGGCGCTGCTCAATCTATACGAGTGGAGTGGAGTCCACCCCGTCCTGCCCGAGCTCTGGAGCCTACCCCGTCAACTGCCATTGCATCCCTCGAACTGGTACTGCCACACTCGTCTGATCTACATGGCCATGGCCGCGATCTACCCGCGTCGCTTCCAGACCCCTGTCACACCACTGATCGAGTCCTTGCGTGAAGAATTGTTCCCCCAGGGGTTTGAAACCATCGACTTTCCTGCGCAACGCAACCACCTGCGCCAGGCTGACCTCTTCGCCAAGCCAACCGCATTGCTGAGAGCGGGCTACCGGGGCGCGGAGCTACTTGAGCGATTCCACGGCAACGGCCTGCGCACCAGGTCGATGGAGGCGCTGATCGGTCAGATCAAGTGGGAGCTCAACACGACTGATCACACGAGCATCTCTCCGGTCAGCGGCCTACTCAACATCCTGGCCTTGTGGCTGCACGATCCCGACGACAGCGACTGCCAACGAGCACTAGAGCAGGTCAACCAATGGTTCTGGGAAGACGAGGAGGATGGCGCCCGCATGACCGGCGCCAGAAGCGCCTCGTGGGACACGGGATTCGCGCTGCAGGCACTGTCCACGGTGCCTCAGATTGGTGACTTGCCCGACGCGTTACAGCGCGGGACTGCTTACCTGCGGGAGCAGCAGATCAATACCAGCTTTGCGGGCTATCGCGAGGCATATCGCAGCGACCCGAAGGGCGGTTGGTGTTTCGCGGCGCAATGGCACGGATGGCCGGTGACGGACTGCACGGCGGAAGCCGTGCTCGGGATTCTGGCAGCCGATCCCACATCGATCAGCGCGACAGCACTCCGCGATGCGATTGGCTTCATGCTGCGTGGCCAGAATCGCGATGGCGGATTCGGCAGCTACGAGGCACAGCGCTCCAGGATCGAACTCGAACAGGTCAATCCCGCCGAGATGTTCGGCGAGTCGATGACCGAGCACTCATTTGTCGAATGCACCGCCTCCTGCCTGGCGGCACTCGTCGCTTGTCGGACGCACTTCCCACAGATCATCGATCGGGACACAGAGCGCGCAATCTCGCAAGCGGACGCCTGCCTTCGCCGGACCCAAAACAGCGACGGCTCCTGGCGCGGAGTGTGGGGTGTGCAGTTCATCTACGGGACGTTCTTCGGGATCAAAGGCCTGGTCGCCAATGGAGCGCAGCCGAATGCTCCGGCGCTCACGGCAGCATGCGGGTGGCTATTGGATCGCCAGAACGACGACGGAGGATGGGGCGAGCATCACAGCGGCTGCATGACCGGCCAATACGTCCAACACGAGGAGAGTCAGGTGATCCAGACCGCCTGGGCGTTAATCGCCTTGCTCGAAGCGGGAGCGTCGGACTGGCCAGCCATTGCGCGCGGCGTTCAGTTCTTGATCGACCGGCAGAGCCCCGACGGGACCTGGCCCAAACAGGACATGGCCGGTGTGTTCTTCCGCACAGCACTGTTGGACTACGAGCTGTACCGCCAGTACTTCCCGTTGCACGCCCTCGGCTTGTACGAAGAACGGCGCAAGGCCCGCAGCGTCTGACCCTGTCCGCAATGTAGTCCGCAATGTTCCTGATCGCGTGGCTCAGCCCTTGGACTGTTCGGGCTTTCGCGCCAGGTAGTAGAACATCGGCGTAAAGACGCCAGCCTCCCCGCCCTCGACCAGCGCATCAGCGCCCGCATTCAATACGCTGCTGATCTCCCGAGCGCCCTCAGGAACGATCCGCAGCTTCTCTCCCACTCGCAGCGTGAGATTGGTCAGGGCTCGACCAACCGGTGTTCGTGGCAAACTCGCCAGACTCAGATCACGGCCCTGTAAGGGGCGATACCAGGGAGTCTCCGGATCCGATTCGGGGGCGAGGTCGCGAGCTTCCACAAGCTCGAACCCTGCTGCGACCAGCGCCGAGCTGATCTCCGATGTGTGCGCAACATCCGGAAGTCCATTGCCCTTCATCACGTCCTGCTTGATCCGCACGTGGTCAGCGTTCTCGGGATCGTAAGAGTCGGTGAGACACCATTCATAGCCGGCAAACGCGCCGCCCGGACGGAGCACGCGGAAAATCTCCCGGAACACTGCGGTCTTGTCGGGCGCGTGCGGTGTGGCCTCGATATTGATCGCAGCGTCAAACTGGTCATCGGCTTCAGGAATGTCCATGTAGTCGCCGTGAATGAATCGGCACTGCGACCGTAAGTCTCTCGTGTGATGTTTGGCGCGATCGATCTGGTACGCGTTCAGATTAATTCCAACAAAGTTCGCTCCAGTGCGCCGGACCAAGTTGGCCATCGGCCCGCCGACCCCACAGCCGACATCCAATACCTGCATGTCCGAGGTCATGGCCAACTGTTCGGCGAGAAAGTACTCGTGCCGCAGCATCGATTCGTTGAAACTCTCGCCGCGGCGTCGCGGCGCAAAATGAAATGACCGACCCCAACCGAACTCGTAGAAGTCGGTCGCCAGGTTGTAGTAGTGATTGACGACCGCGTGATAGTGATCTTTGCGTTGTTCGAGGCTCCCATCGAACAGCCCCGAATAGTCCTCAACCGCAGGCTTGATCTGCTCAGGATCCAGGTGTCCAACAGAGCGACCACTCGACCGTCTGGCGAATAGGCGGGTCACAAGGTCTCTCCTGCTGTGAGTACCACCACGAACTCCCTCACTGCTTCACAACGAACCTGTAGCAAACTGGATGGCAACCATGTTAGGGCCTGCGCGCGTCGCGACGTCGTGCTGATAGACCGGGCTCAACCGATGCCATACTGCATCCAGGGGGAACTCAGCATGCGCATCGACATCGGAACCTGTCAAATTCGCCCCTACGGGGAGGACGATGCTGCCTCGATGGCGGCGGCGGCCAACAACCGTAACATCTGGCGGAACATGCAGGACGGATTTCCGCATCCCTTCACCCTGGTCGACGCCCAGGCTCGGATCGCTCTGACGATGAATCAGGTGCCGCAGCAGACCTTCGCGATCGCCGCCGAGGAGCAGGTCATCGGCGGCATCGGCCTTGAGTTCCGTCACGACGTGTTCCGTCGCTCGGCCGAGATTGGCTATTGGCTCGGTGAATCGCATTGGGGCCAGGGCATCGCGACCGCCGCAGTCCGAGCGATGACAAAGTTCGCCTTCGAGCAGTTCGATCTGGTCAGGATCGACGCCAGCGTGTTCGAGTGGAATCCGGCATCATGTCGCGTACTCGAGAAGGCCGGTTATGTGCAGGAGGCGCGCCTGCGCAAGGCCGTCTACAAGGACGGAGAGATCATCGACCGTCTGATCTACGCCAGACTGCGAGAGTAAGCCAGTTCAGTTGGGGATCGCGACCCCTACAACCACCGGCAGCTCCCACTGCAACAAAGCGATGCCTCACCAAGAAACCGCCCCCGCCTCCGAGCGGGGGCCCGCTCCTTCCCCGGCTCCAGCACGGCAGCCATCCTGTTGCAGGTACCTGCTCAACCGGGACCAACCCGAGCTGCCCGGGCTATGCCAAAGAGTGTCCCCGCTCGGGGGCGGGGACGAAAGACTGCGTGATGCATCGTTCCCTGCAAACGGGAGCGGGAAATATTCGCGACCCCGACGTGGATTCCAGACACCCAATCGAACACGACCCGGCCAACGCAGAGCCGTCGGTTGCAACGGTTCCGCTGCCGGCCTAGCCTTGCCATCGAACACGGGAGGGTGTGGATGCCGTCTCAGTATCCGATCGATCCAAGCCGTACCGATCTCGCCCGAGAGTTCATGGCCAATCCCATGGGTCCTCATAGCGCCGCACTGCAGCGCATCGTCACCCGTATGCGCGACACCGAAGCGGCCGGCCGTTATGTCCTCGTCACGCTGGTGCCGTACCAGGAGTGGGGTCTCGCCCGGCTCTCCGGTCAGCGCGGCGTTGATCTCACCGTCGAAGAGGACCAGGTCTTCACGTCAATCGAAGACGGAGAACGCGCGGTGTTCAAACTGCGCTGGGAACTGATCACCGGCACCCCACTCAGCCTCGACTGATGTAGCCAAAGGGAGCGATCCATGCTCGAAAAGAAGATCGCGGGCTACAGCGACGAGATCAGCGTGGCTCCGGGCGAACGCATCCGCTTCATGGTTAGCTGCGAGCCTGGCATCGATCGCTATCAGGCCGACATCGTCCGCCTGATCTCCGGTGATCGCCAACCCGGAGGGCCTGGCTACCGCGACGAACTCCTGCCTACATCCGTCAGCGGCGAGTACCCCGGCCGCACGCAAGAGACCTACTGCGGCTCATACGCCATCGTTCCGCACGGTCCGGCCTTTGACAGCCTTGACGATCTCTCCCTGCAAGCGACCATCTTTCCGACGCTCCCGAGCCTCCGTCGAGCATGCGTCATCTCCAAGATGGACGTTGACGCCGGCCGCGGATTCGCCCTCTGGACCGATCCCGCAGACGGTCTGGTCCTGCAACTCGGCGACGGTGACGGGGGAATGCAGGAATTCGCCCTCGGCCAGCCCTTCGTCAGCCGCGAGTGGTACCTGGTTAGCGCTTCTTATCACGCCGCGAGCGGTGAAGTCTTCCTGCGCCAACAACTTCTGGGCTCCTACGCCCTGGACGCATCGAGCGGCGAGGCCGAACACACCAGCGAGAAGACCGCTGTCGTCGACAGCGACGCGCCACTCCTGATCGCGGCCGCGAGTCGTGAAGAGCCTCGTGGGAGACCGATCGGCGAGATGATCTTCAACGGTCGCATTGAGCGTCCGGTCGTCGCATCACGAGTCCTCACGCACAGCGAGATTGAAGCCCTGCGCAGCGACGATCTTCCCGTCGCCCTGCGAGTCGACATCTGCGCCGCCTGGGACTTCGCCCGCGCATTCGAGACGGACGAGATCATCGATATCTCGCCGAACCGCGCACACGGCCAGCTCGTCAACCTGCCGATTCGCGCCGTACGCGGCTCCACCTGGACTGGCGATGAGCTCAGTTTCCGCCATGCGCCGGATCAGTATGCCGCGATCCATTTCCTCGACGACTCGCTCTATGACTGCGAGTGGGACACCGACTTCGAACTGGACATCCCCGCCGAAACGTCGAGCGGCCTCTACGCCGCCCGGATCAGGGCCGGCGACCAGGAGGACCACATCACCTTCGTCGTGCGGCCGCCCCGTGAACTCAGCGAGCTCAGCGACCGCAATGGTCAGAGCGATCGCGCCAACGCATCGTTGGCCCTACTCATCCCCACGGCCAGCTACATGGCTTACGGCAATTCGCGCGGCGGGATCGAGACTGGCAATGAGTTGCTTTCCAACAGTCTCCATGTGGTCTCGCCGGACGAACGCTATCTCAATCGGCACCCGGAGTACGGCAACTCCATGTACGACGTCCACAACGACGGCACGGGCGTCTGTTACTCATCTCGTCTGCGACCGCTGATCAACATCCGCCCGACCCATCCCTGGCTCTGGCAACTCAGCGCCGACATGCACCTCGTCGAGTGGCTCGAAGCGCAAGACATCCCCTTCGATGTCATCACCGACGAAGACATGCACCAGGATGGTGTCTCGCTTCTGGAGCGTTACTCCTGCGTCATGACCTGCAGCCACCCCGAGTACTACTCGACTCCCATGTGGGACGCGGTTCACGCCTTCACCCAGCGCGGCGGGCGGCTGATGTATATGGGCGGCAACGGCTTCTACTGGCGCGTCGCCTACCGAGACGACAAACCCGGCGTCATGGAGATGCGCCGCACCGAAGACGGGTCCCGCTCCTGGGCCAGTGAGCCGGGCGAGTACTACATGGCCTTCACCGGCGAGTACGGCGGACTCTGGTGGCGCGCCGGACGTACGCCGCAGTCCCTCGTGGGCAACGGATTCATCGCCCAGGGGTTCGACCACTCCTCCTACTTCCGCCGCGCCCCAGGTAGCGACGATCCTCGAGCCGCATTCATCTTCGAGGGCGTCGAGGACGAGATCATCGGCGACTTCGGTCTGATTGGCGGCGGTGCAGCCGGCCTCGAGCTTGACTGGGCCAGCCGTGCCTACGGCACTCCGCCTCATGCCCTGGTCGTCGCGACATCCGAACAGCACACCGACGCCTACATCCGCGTCAACGAGGACATCGGTCACATGCTGCCAGCCATCGGCGGACAGGACGATCCCCGAGTGCATGCCGACGTGGTCTTCTTTGAGACGCCGCGCGGGGGCGCTGTGTTCTCCACCGGCTCGATCGGCTGGAGTTCCGCCCTGTTCCACAACGATCACGACAACAACATCTCGCGTATCACGCGCAACGTGCTCGACCGATTCCTCGACGCCACCGCGTTCACATAGCAGGGACGTCGTCAATTGCGGATCCACATGCGCGCGCCAGCAGCCTCCTCACGGACGCCAAGCGCTCGCCATGCGCTCACACGTATTGCGCCAATCCTGTTGACAGTCCGCTTCGCCTCTTCGCAGAGCATTAGTATGCAACGCATGCCGGTGGGTCGCCAGCCTGCAACATACGCAGGCGGGCGGATTCCCACGCAACGGAGGTTCTCATGAAGACTCTGATCATGGAGATCATCACGCTGGTCTTCTTCTGGCCGCTGCGAATCGTCTCGCGACTGTTCGGTCGTCGGGCCAACGCCAAAGTTCGCCACTGGCAGGACAACACCTGGACCTGGTGGTTGGGAGCGGCCGCCGTCGGCTACATGGTCGGCGACCATCACCTGGGAAGCGACCAGGGACACGGCGTCGGCGGTTACGAAGGCGGACACTACGACGGGGGACACTCCGGCGGTGGTCACGACGTCGGCGGCGGCTTCGACGGTGGCGGATTTGGTGGCGACATCGGCAGCTTCTAAACAACTGCCCGACTCGACCAACCCTGATCCCAGTCGCTGCCTCTTGAACACGCCCGACGGTTTCTGTCCGGGTCCCTGCTTGGAACTCCATCGCGTGTACCGCGTGTGCAAATCTGCTACCGTTTCTCGACGCAGTTGGCGACCATCCGGAGCCCGCTGTGCGCCAGTACGGAGTGTGACGAGGTTGGAGGGTCGACATGGTCCGCAGCACCGCTCAGTTCGTCCTGCCACGGGGCTTCCGCGTCTGGCGACTGCTCGCCATTGTTGCGCTGGTCGGCACGGCGCTTACGGTCTCCACCGACCATTCACAAGCCGAGGCGCCTGTGGACGTCGTGACCACCGACACATCGTTCACCCTCAGTTGGTCCGCCGACGGGGAAGTGAAATTCTACTGGTGGCAGCCCATAGCCCGAAAGCTAGAGAGAGTAACTGTCAGTGATGCGAAGTCGTGGACGGCCACAGGCTTACAGCCCGAGTCGGAGCACGAGTTCAGCTTCTTTGGCGCGTTCTATGCCTCGTTGAAGTTTAAGACGAAGGCGTCAGGTGATCCTCCGCCACCGCCGCCACCACCACCACCACCGCCGCCGACACCCGAAGTCAGCATCGCCGCGGGCACGGACATTACGGAAGGCGGGACCGCATCGTTTACGCTCACAGCCAATCCTGCGCCGACATCGTCTATCACTGTCGGCGTGTCGCCATCGCAATCAGGTGACTTCGGCGTTGGTAGTGCAGCGAAGACGGTCACGATCACGACTTCGGGAACCGCGACCGTCACATTCTCGACGACTAACGACAGCGTCGACGAGGCGGACGGCTCGGTCACAGCAACCGTCGACAGCGGCAATGGCTATACGGTATCGACCAGCAAAGGCTCAGCGACGCTCGCGGTTACGGATGATGACGTGCCAGAGCTAAGTATCGCCTCGGACGGCGACGTCACCGAGGGCACCGCCGCGAGTTTCACGATCACCGCCTCTCCGACGCCACACACTGCGCTCACGGCAAACATCGATATCACAGCAACGGGGAGTTTCGGTGTCACGACCGGCGCGCAGACCGTCGCGATTTCCACCAGCGGCTCACAATCGTTCACGGTGTCCACAACCGGCGACACGACTGACGAACCTGATGGAACTGTCACTGCGACGCTCAGCACCGGCAGTGGCTACAACGTGTCATCCAGCGCCGGAACCGCTACCGCGACGGTCTCCGATGACGATGATCCACCACCGCCGCCTACCGATCCCGTCGTGAGCATCGTCGCAGGATCAGATATCACTGAAGGCAGCGACGCATCCTTCACCGTGACCATCACTCCTGAACCATCAGAAAAGATGACGGTTCACGTTACGGTGACTCAGTCCGGTGACTTTCTGCCCAAGGATAAGCGGGATGTTCTGATATATGTTGTGTTCTCCATGTCGTCGCCGCACACCTTCACCGTAGCTACCACAGATGACTCCACCGACGAACCTGACGGGTCGTTCACGGCAACGATCACAGATCGTGAGGGATATACGGTTTCTACGACAAATGGCGTCGCGACCGTCGCAGTCTCGGACAATGATGATCCGCCGGCGCAGCCCGATGCTGACACAGACAGCGACACGGAAACCGATACGACATCTCCCACCTGTGAGCTCCCTGATGATGCGATCACCGCGGACATAGTCACCGGCTGGCGCGACGCCCTCGATCCGAACAAGGCCGCTGCTGGAATCACGCGGTGGAATCGTATTCTCGAGGCTCTCGGTGTGGACACAGGAACCGGCGTCACGGCGATGACTGCTGACCAAGCGCAGAACGTGGCCGACTGGCTCGGTAACACGCGCTGGGATCGCACGTCGCGCACGCTAGCCGCACAAGAGTCATGCGATACTGAACCGCCACCCCCGCCTCCACCGCCTCCTCCGCCCGATCCTGAGATCAGTATCTCTAGCAGCTCGGACATCAACGAGGGCGGGACCGTCACGTTCACCCTGACTGCGACTCCCGCGCCCACGGCCGATATTGCTGTATCGGTCAGCGTGACGCAGTCGGGCTCATACACCAGTCAGGCTGGGGCGCGCACCGTGACGATTACGAGCACGGGGACCGCATCGTTTACCGTCACCACCCTCGACGATTCCAACGACGAGCCCGATGGCTCTCTCACAGCGACCGTCAACACTGGTACCGGTTACACCGTGTCGTCGAGCGCGGGCTCAACGACTGCCAATGTCGCCGATAATGATGATCCGCCCCTGCCTGAGATTACTATCAGCGGCGGCTCGGCCGTTGCTGAAGGCAGCAACGTCAGCTTTACTGTGACTGCGACGCCTGCTCCGACCGCGGCCCTTGATGTGTCTGTCACCGTGACGCAGTCAGGATCGTTCACGACTCAAACCGGGACGCAGACCGTGACCATCCTGGCAACCGGCAGCACCTCCTTTACCATTTCGACCGACAACGACGCCACGGACGAGCCAGATGGTTCGGTCACGGCCACGATCGATACAGGCACTGGCTACACAGTATCGACGAGCGCTGGCGCAACGACCGTTAACGTTACCGATGATGACGACACACCGAAACCTGCTCAGCAGGCGCCAACCATCACCATCGCTGACGCTTCGGCGGACGAGGACGACATGATCACCTTCACGGTATCGGTCAGTCCGACGCATCCTGCGGATATCACAGTGGACTATGAAACCGTCGACGGCACAGCTATCTCCCATGCTGATGTCGACGATTACAGCGCTGCCAGCGGATCGGTGACCATCGCTGCCAACACCAGTTCCGCCACATTTGTCGTGAACACGACCGAGGACGATGATATCGAGATTGATGACCAGTTCACGGTCAATCTTTCAAATCCGTCGTACGGAGCAATCAGCGACGGTACTGCGACTGGCACGATCACCAATGACGACACCGGGGAAACGGGCAAGGAGGCGTGGACTACCGTCGATGGTAAGAGACTACGCTACATACCGACGCTATCCAGGGGTGATGGGAAGCAGATAGTCTCTCAGTCGATGATGGAGCTCAGTGAAGCGACCAAATGGAGCGTTAGACTACGCCACCAACCGCCAACGACTGTAACAGTAGTGCCATACCTCAAGAATGAGAAAGACATTCTTGTGGCCACACTGCCTGAGCAGTATCTTGTGTTCAACACCGAAAACTGGGCGACGTACCAGAAGTTCTCGATTAAGGTCGCTCCAGACTTCAATAGTGTCTCCGGCACCATCGTCGTGGATTACGACATCATCGAGTTTGACAATGAGCTCGTCAACGATGTTGCATGGATAGCTGTCCTCGATCAAGTGTCGGGCCGTATCGTGCAAGAGAATCCCAACACTTCGGGGATGCAAGAAGGCGACACCACAGCATCTGTCACGTATCGGCTCAAGCTTGTCGACGTCCCGCTGGAGCCGATCATCGTGACCCTGACCAATCCCGACCCGGGCGCGGTGGAATTGTCTACAACGAGCCTCACGTTCACGTCTGAGAACTACAAACAATTCCAGGAAGTCACAATCACCCCAGTTGCCGATAGTGACGGTGACGATGAGCAGGTGAAGATCACGGTCAATATTCCCGTGCCTGGTGCACACGGCCCAAGGATCGAGACGTTCTCGGTCACTGTGCTGGACGATGACGTTGCGCCGCAACCTGCGCAGCAGGCCACGCCCACCATCACCATCGCCGACGCTTCGGCGGACGAGGGCAACTTGATCACCTTCACGGTATCGGTCAGTCCGACGCATCCGGCGGATATCACAGTGGACTATGAAACCGTCGACGGCACGGCCATATCCCATCCCGACGTCAATGACTACACCGCTGCCAACGGATCGGTGACCATTGCTGCCAACGCTAGCTCCGCCACATTTGTCGTGAACACCATCGAGGACGATCACACCGAGATCGACGACCAGTTCACGATCGTCCTGTCAACCACACAGACCGACGTCATGATCGAAAACAGTACCGCAACTGGCACCATCGTGAACGACGATACTGGCACAGCCGGCAATGCCCTTCGGCAATGCCTTGAATGGAAGAAAGACACCCCCTGGCCAGGTGAGTGCCTGCGCTGGCGTCTTTTCGTGAAGATCCACAACACCTATCTTGCAAACATTGGTAAGGATATGAACAATGAAGACAAATATTACTGGGGCAGTAGGATTGTCATAGAAGACTTCTACGAGCCACACGAATTTGGCATGTACTTGGATCGTAAGCCAGACACCACATTGACCATCGTGCCGTTCATCAAAAATCCTTTACTGGTCCCCTTTGTGCCGATCACTCCGCGATATCTTGTGTTTACTCTAGAGAACTACAGTGTTCCCCAGAAAGTCTCGCTCCACATGCTTCCCGATTTCAATACGAGAGCCGAAGTTTCTGACCTCACGGCGAGAGTGGTCGAATTTCCCAGCGCCTTTGTGTATGGTCTGTACAGGCAGCGAAACCTGTGGTTCTTCGACCGCCGTCGGAAGCCGATTGAACAGGAACTGCCGGCCACGAGAGTGTTGCAGGAATCTGAAACGAGCACCTCTCTCACCTATCGCCTCAGACTGGGCGCTCGACCAACGGCCGGCGAGGACATCGTAGTCACCATCAAGGCGTCTCCGGACAAAGTGAACTTGTCAGCCGCGACTCTGACGTACACGCACGACACCTGGGATCAGTGGCAGGAAGTTGCCATTACGCCGAAGGTTGACGCCGACTCTGACGATGAACAGGTGAAAGTGACTGTGCACATTCCGGTGCCTGGTCCCGACGGCCCAGGTCCAGGGCACGGCCCAAGGATCGAAACGTTCTCGCTCACTGTGCTGGATGATGACCCATAGGTCGGCGTTGTGTTTGATTGCAATCCCCGCCTGTCACTCAACAAAGGTGATACCAGAACGTTCGAGTGGGCGGTGGCGCTTTAGCACTCTAGGGCGTGTTCACATGGGGCGGTTCAGTCCAGGAGTTCCCGTCATACCCGCGCTCCGCCGCGGGTATCTCGCTGCATTCAGCGCAACTGTCGGTACAACACTCGACGAGATTGCCGCGACAGACGCGGCAATGACGGCAATTTGACTAAGCAGCTGACTAAGCAAATGGCTAATGTGAACACGCCCTAGCCGGATTCAACGAATCCGATGTGCTGCCCGAGATTTTCTATCTGCCTGCTCAACGGCTCGTCGTATCTGACCGCAAACACTCGCCAGCCTCGATCTGCAAGTTCCTCACGGGCAGCCGCATCCGACCTGGCGACACGTTCGTCGTCGTGATCGGGTCCGTCGACGTATACAGCGACCTTCCCGGGATAGACGAAGTCGGGCTGCGAGAATACGTCAGGCTCAGGTCTTGATTGAGCCTGTTCGGGCAAGGGCCAGCCAGCATCTCTGGTCGCTTTGAGGAAGTCTCGCTCAAGCTCCGAATCGCAGATTGCGAGGAGATGTTCGTACCAGCCGAGTCGACGCTCAGAGACACTCCGCCCCTTGGGTTGAGTCGGTCGATACTGCGCGTCTCTCGGTCCTTCGTCAACTGATGGAGGCAGTAGTTCGGCATCGCGGAGCGCAAGGAGCAGTTGACGGACCAGCTTGCGGTCAAGCTTCCCGTGATCGAGCTGATTTCCGTAGCTCATGAGACAGCGATAGCATGCGGCCGTGCACGCACCTTCCGTATCCGTGCCAGTCAGCGGATCAACGTGACATGTCTCGAGCGCTGCGCGAATGGCCTCGCGGAACAACGGAGGTTCCTGCATCCGCTCCCAGACCCCGGCTCCGCCCTCGGCCGACTCGACAATCAGGATGCGTCGTTCGTCCCCTTCGCCGACCAAATGTGTAGTGAGCTCCTGTTCCTCAACCTGAAATGCGGTCTCGACTCCGCGACGCAGCGCCTCTCTGAGTGTGATCCACACGCGCTCCGCCTCAGCCTCCTCTCCGGACAAGACGGCCAGCGATCCGACGATGACGATGTTGTGGTCTCCGAGCACGAACGGCCGAACCTGCGCGACTAACGGACCGTCCTCCTCCGCATCCGTGGATCCGCTGTTGGTCCGCCATCGGCCATTCGAGCTGTCCAGTACGAAACCGGCCTCCTCTTTGCGATACCCGTTGTTGATTCTCCAGACCGATGCCTGGCGCGCGAAGGTGATGTCCATGAGCGAATCGGAATCATGCGCGATCGCTTGCACCTTGGTCGGCTCTGGCTCACCCAAGCGATAGTGGACGCCGATCTCGTAGCCGCTGCGGGCTCGCTGTTCCTCTTCCGAAGTGATACCGTCGCGCGCATTGGTACGAACGGTCGTGAGCTGTAGCAGCCGGTGGTGGAGCGTTGACGATTCATGGTCGAGTCGAGTGTCGCAGCCATCGCAGATCTCGGTGTCCGTATGGGCATCAGGGAACAAGTAGCCACAACGTGTGCAGACTCTGGCCTTGCGAAATGCCTGTTCTAGCCCGTCGATTGGCAGAGTGACCCCGCTCACTCGGTGTTTGCGTCCTTCGTAGTAGAGCGTGTTGCCTGGGCCGAAATCCGACAGTCCGATCGGTCGCGCCCGAGAGATCGAATGCAGGCCTCGTCCGTTGGAGACGAACGCACGAACCGGAAGCTGCGGAAAGCTGTATCCAGGCAGAAATCCTGCTCCGGCGAGATAGCGGTAGGAATAGAAGTCGGACTCGTCGTTGGATCGTTCATTGCGTAGCAGCTCCATCTCGCGCTGCGCATCGAACAGTCTGTGCTTCGCGTTACGTCGCTCAGCCGTCGAGACATACGGCCGCTTCGCTTCCCTCGCGGCTGCGTCATATGCGCGATCTGCCTGCCGATACAGCTCTCGCCAGCGATCGAATGCCCGATCAAACTCGATGGGCGCGTCCCGCACGACTTGCTCAACCCAATCGTCGGTGAGCCACTCCGACTCGTTGAGTTGTGACTCTCGGTCGATCAGTTGTCGCACGTCGGAGAGCGCCTCCGGCTGGTGTTTCTCAATGTCGTCCTTGATACCCGACTCCAGTGGATACCCGTCCGCTTCGAGATCGAGCACTTGCCCAATCGATCGCTCCAATTTGACTCCGGCTCGACTCAGCCAGTTCGAGTGGACATGGGCGCGGAGCAGTTCTTCGTTGGTGAGGTCGATTCGGGCTGGTTGGACGGCGCCGGCAATCATCTCTGTCCGCTTGCCGTCGAAGAAGTATTGGTCGTGGGCATTGCCGTGTTGGGCGAACGCCATGACGAGCGCCGCTCGACCATTGCGGCCTGCCCGACCCGCGCGCTGGGCATAGTTCGCCGGATTGGGCGGCACATTGCGCAGATGGACCGCGTGCAGGTCGCGGATATCGACGCCCAACTCCATCGTCGGCGAGCAGAACAGCGCTGGCAAGCTGCCATTACGGAACGCTTCCTCGCGTTGATTCCGCAGGTCTGGATCGACTTGACCTGTGTGCTCGCCGCCGACCAATCCTCGCATCACCCCACCACCGGAGCGATAGAGGTCGACGAAGAACGGGTTGGGCCGGTCCTCGACATCACGCCAGAGATACTGAGCGCGCGAACGGGTCGGGTCAGGCCGTGCTGGTCGGCCGTCGCCGGCTCGCCAGCGCAGGACACTACCCATGATTCGCACGCCCTTGGCGCCTCGGCTCTCCTCCGAGCGCAGCACGTGGCCACGGAGCGCCGCAATCAGCCCGATGATCATCAGTGTCGATTCGTCTGTCGCGAGCCTGCCATCCGGCAGACCGCGTTCCGAGTCGCTCCAGGTGCGGTGATCTCGCAGATACCGACCAATCGCGGACTTCGCGCTGAGTCGCAACCAGCGTCTTAAGGGTTCCTGTTTCGGTGTTTCGCCTTCCGGTAGGAGCGCGAGGTTGGCCTGTTCTGAGAAGAGACTGTTCTCAATCGGTCGCCAGAGTTGATTGAGCGACTGCGCCTCTCGGTCGAGCCGCTCGATCCCTGCCTGCGTCAGGGATGGATCATCGATCACCAACTCCATCCGCAGCCGGTCGAGCACGGCCCGCATCACTGCCAGACGTTTCGCAGGCGTCGATGATCCGAACATCGGCACTCCGCGCCATAACGATTCGTCGGCCGCGAGTCTGTCCAGGCCGTCGTAGTCGATACGTAGCTGGCCGGACTGCTCGAGGTTGGGTTGATTCACACGCCAGCCACGAGTGAGGTCGACCAGGGCGCGATGGGTCAGCAACGCCTCCATCGTCCGTCGAGCGCGTTCGTAGCCTGGCCCTCTCCCGACCGGATCGTGCATGAAATCTTCAGGAGACAGCGCCAGCGCATCGAATAGGCGGCGCCCGAGATTGGCGGTGGTCAGCTCTCCGTGTTCCTCGAGCGAGGACACCAGTGCGGCGCGGAGCTGCGCGACCTTGACGAAGTCGTTCAAGTGACCAGATTGCAGCGAGGCATCCTGGCGATTATCGGTGAAGCTGAGCAGTTTTGCTTCCGACGGATCCTCGACCTGCTCGCGCAGACCCTTCACGGTTGATGAGGCAAGCAACGTCGTCGCGGTGGAGCGACCTGTCTGCGATAGCGAAGCAAGCTTGTTGAAGTCGGACGTGCGTGAGTCGTGCGCCCAGCGGCAGCGCAGACAGATGGCCAGCGGCGCCGACTGATACCAGCCCAAGACACCGCCACCTGCAGCCTCCAGGTCGTACAGCTCGCCTCCCCGGCCAATCCGCATTTCGGTTGGCACGTGCAGCGCGTAGTTGTCCTTGAGACGAGGCCCCGACTTGCGCGGTACAAACCAGTGATCAGGGAGCTCCTCGTATGCTCCTGTCCAGATGGGCTCATCGTCTTCGGACGAGCGGTTGAGGGTGAAGAAGCCGATTCGATCGTCGGGGTCATCTCGATCTGGCCTGCGGAAATGCTCGACCGGTGCTCGCGGACTGAGCCGTCTCTGTTCGCGATTGACGAGGTAGTAGTCCTGGCCGCAGCGTCGACAGACCGCCAGGGGAAAGAGCACGCGAGCGTCGTCGAGTCGATAGCCGGCCTCCATGGTGAAGTCGCGCTCCTCGCCCGTTTCCAGCGTTGCGTACACCGCGGCACCGGACGAGAACCACTGGTGCAAACGGAACGCGAACGGGTTGGGTTGGTCGCGCAGCGGCGCGGTGATGATCCGGAGCAGGGCCGCTTCAACATCGTCTTGCTCAAGACCCGATGCCTCGGCGAGCTCCAAAGCGCCACTCGACAGTTCCAGCGGTTGGCTTCTCACGAGTGCGTCTTCGTCAAAGTCGAGGCCAAACTTCTGCTCGATCCAGGCTGCGAGCGGGTGACGTTGGAACTCGTCCAATGTGGTCGGCGGTTGCGTCTGAACGGCGGCGCGCAGATCGGCGGGACTGGTTGGCGGGTTGACCGTGCACTCGCGTTCGAGCGTCTCGTCGACGACTCGGTCGCTGGTGATTTCGGAGCCGAGCAGCAGGCTGGCGCTCTTCGCGATCGTCTCACGGCGCTCGGCGCGACCACCTTCGCTGGCGATCGTGGCCGAGGTGCCGATCATCTGTATCTCTCGGCCCGAGGCCGCTGTCGCGCGTTGGCGCAAGCGACGTAGCAGCATGGCCACGTCGGCGCCTTGACGTCCACGATAGAAGTGCAATTCGTCCACGACCATTGTGCGCAGGTGTTGGATCATCGCAGTGACCAGCGGACGCTCGGTGGGCCGAAGCAGAATCAGGTCGAACATCATGTAGTTGGTCAGCACGATGTGCGGCGGATCGTTAATCACCTGGTCGCGCACATCCTGGCGAGTCTGGCCGGTGTACTTCTCAAACCGAATCGGGCACTGCTCGCCGCTGCTCTGTTCGTAAGTCGTTGAGTAGCTCTCGAGTGATTGTTGTTGACTGTTAATCAACGCGTTCATTGGGTAGATCAGTAAGGCCGATGGGCTGAACTTGAGGTCGCTGGATGCGATCTCTCGCTGCTTGAAGATGTTGTCGACGATCGGTAGCAGGTAGGTCAGCGACTTGCCCGAGCCGGTGCCGGTTGCGACGGAGAAGCTGCGACCGGCGAGTCCGTGATCGAGCGCTTCCATCTGATGCTGGTGCAAGATCGTGTCTTTGCCGAAGAAGTGGGCGGTTCCGCGATGAATCTTCCCGTCATCCGCCAACTCTCCGAGGCTGAGGCCGGGCTGGAACTTAGGCGAAATTTGTAGGTATGGATCGGGCCAGAGCAAGCCGCGGCTAAGTTCGGCATCGACAAACTCACGCAGCCGAGGCTCGGCCATATTCACAGTGGCGCGGAGGTATTGCTCAAACGTATCGCGAGCCTGCTGGTTGAGGGCGAATGGGTCGATGGGCATGGGTACGCGATTCCTAGTCCCTGCGTCGATAGATCCGGCCTCGATTGTCGATGTCTCTGACCACAAACAGGCGCTCCTGCGTGTGGCGCTCGACAATGACACGGTAACCGCCAACGCGGAAGCGATGACGACGCTCACCTTTCAGCGGCTCGAGGAACGGTGCGTACGGATTGCGCGAGATTTCAGCCAGCCGATCGCGAATCCGGCGCTGGATGTGCGGTGGATACCGTTGCAGGCGACGCTCCCGGCGAGGTTTGATGATGACCTGGTAGCTCTCCATCAGTCCACGGGCACGACATCGTCGGCTGCAATCTCAACCAGGGTCAGCCATTCACCTTCGTCAACCGGCTCCTGTTTGGACAGCCACTCCAGGCGCGTGATGGTGAGTGCTTCCCACCAATGCTCGTTATGCCACTCAGCGATCGGCGGAAAATGGTCAAGAGCGAGTAGAGAAAAATCGATCCCACAGAGGCGCTCGTTGATCAGGACTGTGCTGAGCTCGATCGATTCCTCGAGGTAGTCATCGCTCGGCAGCGGCCCGCCGCGGGACTCTCGCGCATCGCGCGTGTCGCGGACGGCCTGGTCGTACTCCACATCCGACCACTCAGCGAGCGGCGGATATTGGTCAAGAGCCAGCTCCCGACAGTCAATCTGAAGGAGGCGGAAGTCGGCGTGTGGTTCGCCCGGGGCGATTGGCACGGGCGCGTCGTGAATCGCGTCCATCCAGTCTTCGTCCGTCCACTGCTCGAAAGGTGGGAACTCGGCAAGATCGAGCCGGTCGAGATCGACGAACCGAGATCGGGCATCGACGCGGATTGCCTCAGGGATGAGATTCGTCATTGGAGACTCCATGCGGTCATTCTACAAATCGGCCGGGTGGGCGGCGCTTGGGTCGGCGACTGGTGGGTCGAGCGTCGATTGCCATTCGCCTGAGGCCATTGCGTCGTAGATCTCGAGGATGCGGTCGCGGGTGCGGTAGTGACCGTGCGCGGCCTCGTCTTTGCGTTGGACGATGGGGAAGGTCGACATGATGTAGTCGACATCGTCGCGCTCAATCTCGTAGAGGTGGAAGTAACCAGCGTCAAGCTCGCAGCGGATCTCAAAGCGCCGCTCAGGGTCCCACTTAAACGGAGGCCCGTCATAGCCCAGGTCCTGAGCAAACGGCTGAAGGTCCCATGCGGTGTACGAAAGTTCAAGTACGCGGTCGGCAATCCAGTCGCGGAGGGTGGTATCGGGTCGCCAGGGTGTGGGTTGGTCGTAGGTATCGGGCGGCAAGGGTGTCAGCTGCCGGACGATGAAGTACTTGAGAGCAGAACCGCCGAGTTTCTGTCGAACCACGTAATCGAATGTAAAGCTGTTGAGATTGCCAAGTAGGCAGCTAACTTCATGAGCGTCATGATCCAAAAGCATCAACAGAATCTTGTCGCCGACTCCAAGACAGGGAATGAGCGCGGCAATCATCGATCTTTCGTCAGTGTTTCGAGCAACATCCCTCCAGCCCAGAAGCCACTTCCTCGACCATCTTCCGCTAAGTCGCGATTCCACTTCGCTCTCCGAGACCCACCATCGAGGCGTGACTCTCAGGGCTGGATCGGCCTTTTCTTCAGCGAGCAGGTAACGTGTCGACGAGTGCGACTCGTATGTAGCCCAGCGATGATCGAACTGGTGCATCATCTTTGCCTCGTACAGCGGCACATCTCCCAGATTTGGTGCACCGTTGTAGAGACTCGAATCGCCAGACATGTCAAACATCCTCAAGAATGAGATGGCCCAGCGCCTGAGCGCCGAAAGTAAGGCGAATCGCTGGCCATGTTGAACAGGCCTTGTCGAAACATCACGGTCCACCTCCGGTTCGCCGGAAGCGGCCAGAGTCCCCAGCCATGTGGAAGATCGTGAAGAACCGGAGCTTCCAAGTGTTTGATATAATTGTCCTGTCCTGTCCTGTCCTGTCCTGTCAGATTCTGTGCGTTCATTCAGAAGCACCGGCACGCGCTGGTAGATCTGTCGTGTCAGTTCCGCGTCGCGGCGCGTGCGGAAAATCGGGCAGTTGCCGGTGTTGGGGTTGATCAGCGCGAAATCGTCTGTAGTCAGCGTGAATCTCCTGCTTTCATCGCCTAAGTCAGTTGCCCGGTACAGAAAGAATGCAAACTCGGCCGGTTCTGGATGGAGACTTCCGAATAGCGTCAACAGGGAAAACTTATGGTAAGAGGCAATGTCTGGGAAGAGTCCGTGCCTGTTCTCAAAGTCGAACATGCTGACAAGATGTTGGTTCTGAGTAAGAGAGCCAAACAGATCCTTGGTGTTGTTGTCGGTGGAAAGGCCACTTGGCGAGATGACACCGGCTCGACCTTGTGAACCCAGCAAATGGTGATCGAGTTCGACGAAGACTTGATATTGGTTCACCTGACCCTTCGCACCGAGAGGGAAGCGGCCGCTTGCCCGGGTGAAATCGCTTTGTGCCTCAGCCAGATGCTTGGCTGATTCGAACTCGGCGTGCAGTGTCGGGTTCGACTCACGCAGCGCAACGATGGCGCGTTTTCGTGCAGCGGCGTTTCGCGCGTTGGCGACATCGGCATCGCGAGATGCGAACCACTCCTTCTCCTGCAGCGCGTAGCGCTCCCATGGCGGATTTCCGAGTACGACGTCGAAGCCTCCTTCTTCGAAGACGTCGGGGAACTCTAAGGGCCAGTGGAAGTAGGGGTGCTTGCGACTGGCGGCCATGGCGATGCCGTTGACCTGGGCTCGGTGCTGCGAGCGCACGTCGTCGCTGGTCGGGACCAATGCCTCCGACGCTGCCGTCAGCGGCGCGAAGAAGGCGTAGGTCCAGAGGTCGCAGGCCGTGTGCGCGGTCAGACCGTCCTCCCGCAGCATGGTGTATCGCGCCTCTTTCTCGCGGACGGCATCTGGCGTGTTGTCGGGCATCTGGCGCAGATCTCGGTAGTCGGCAGCGAGACTGCGAGACTCGGCGACTCGCTGGCGCAGGCTCTGCTCACCCTGCCTGTGTCGCTTGTTCAGCGCCTTGACCCGTTTGGCCACCTCTTTGTCGTCGCCTGTGAGCGCCTTGTAGGCGCCGTCGGGGATGCCGTCCTGGAGCACGTCGAGGTCGTAGACACCGATCAGCGAGTCGCCGTGCTTGATGTGGTGATCGAGGAAGCTCAGCGGTCGTCCTGGCGCGTGACCCTCGATCCAGAGACCGACCTTGCAGAGGTCGACGGCCATCGGATTCTTGTCGACGCCATAGATGCAACACGGCACGACATCGCGCATGGCATCGCGTATTGCCGCCGGCGCTGGCTCGCCCTCGCCGGTGCGCACCTTGGCCAGCTCGCGCGCAATTCGTCGAGCGGCGGCGAGCAGGAAGTGTCCGCTGCCTGCGGCGGGATCGATCACGGTCATCGAGAGCAGCGCCTGTTCCTGCTGCTGAGGGTCGCGGCCGGCGTCTTTGAGCCGTTGCTCCATCACAGGGACCAGCGCAGAGCCAATCAGCTCCTGGACCAGCTCGCGAGGCGTGTAGTACGAGCCGGAGCTCTTGCGTCCGCCGCCCGCGCCGAGCTGGAAGTCCCAGAGCTCGGGCCGCTCAGGGTCTGCCTCAACCACGTTCGGCTCAAAGTCGAGCAGCGACTCATAGACCGAACCCAGCTCCTCGACGTCGAGCGCGGCATAGTTGACCCGACGTCGGACGCTCTCGTCGTCAAACCGACCCAGGCTGTCGATCGCGCGCAGGAGGTCGTTGTTGCTGATCCGCGCTGACTCCAGGTGTCGGCAGGCTGGCTCGCCGAACAGTTCACCGTTCAGCGCGTGTAGTCCGACTTGTTGCGCGAGTACGTCGATGCGGAAGAGTCGGAATGTGGTCAGCAGTCCCTGCCAGAGGTCGGAGTGTCGGCGAGACTCGCGGCGCATCTGCGGCAAGGCAGCGCGCTCGCGGAGCTGCGAGACGCTGTAGTAGCGCTCGTAGACGCGCTGCCCCTCAGTTGGATCGCCGGAGAACAGCAGCCTGCGCTCCTCGGCGACCATCAGGAAGAGCAGTCGGTAGATCAGTCGCAAGAGCTCGCGCTCGAAGTCCTGCGCGGTGAACTGGCCGCCAGCCAGTTGGTCGCGCAGTGCTGCAGAATCCGGATGTTGCAGGAAGCTGCGGCCCAGACCTTCGAGGGCAGCCTCGACGCCGTTGCGCAGCTTCTCGCGCACGCGTCCGCCCTGCGTAATGCCCTGCTGAAACCAGCGCTCGAGGAGGCAGGTGTGCGCATCGTCGGAGCCGCGCGGGAACCGCGTGCGGTGCATGATTCGGTAGAGCAGCGCGAACTCGGCATACTGCGAGCCGGTGATCATGCCTTCGAGGTCGAACTCCAGGTACGTCGGTCGGGTCATGCGCTGCGAGTCGCGCAACAGGCGCAGTCGGTATCCGTTCGTGGCGACGCCCCAGAGGGCCTCATCGCGGTTGAGGAACTCTTGCACGAGCGCATGTGGCGAGCGTCCTCCCTGGGGCGGCCGCCGATCGAGCGAGTATTGTCGTCCGACGATATGGATCGGTGGAGCGTGCTCGTCCGTGCCAGCGAAGAACGAAATCGGATACTCCACCTCGCCGACGGTCCGGCTGCCGCGCTGGAAGACCAGGTCGCCTTCGCGATATCCGAGCAATCCGAAGAACGGGATCATCCAGGCCTGCCGCGTGATCCCGGTGTGTTGATCTGCTGTGTTGCGATCGAGCCTGCGCTGGAAGCTGTCCCAATACGATTGAGCGTCGGAGAAGGCTGCCTGGATGTCGTCCGAGAGTCGGCCGCGCTCGAGGCCGAAGTCATCCTCGCGCTGTCCGTCGCCCGTGCCTGCGGCAAGTTCGTCCAGGAGGTCGGGAGGAAACAGACCGCCCTCTGAGGTGATCGTGGTCCAGGCCATCAGCGCGCCTGCCGATCGCCGGAGCTGTCTGGGCCGTCGGAGCCGTCGGGCACAAAGACATAGCAGCCCAGGATGTCGGGCGGCAGATGCGGGGTCACTCGCGGAGCCCGTCCGCCAATCTGGTGGCGGAGTCGCGTGTGGGAGTCGTGGAGTTCGGCTCGTCGCTGCTCGACGAGATCTACGTACCAGTCATAGCGGTCGTCCAGGATTTTCAGCATCCGAGCGACGTAGTCGATCCGCGCTGGGCGGTTGAGATTGGAGGTCGGCTGCGCCCGATCCATGAGCTGCAACGCCTCGTCGGCTTCGAGCCACACGAGTTCGCCGCGTTCGCGGCGGAATCCGGCAGGCACGATCTCTTCAGCGAACAGGTCGTTGCCCCCATCGCGGATGGTGTAGCGCAGGCGGAGCAGCAGTACGGCGGTGTTGCGCTCGACCGCGTTGGTGGCGATCGCACCGCAGCGCGACACCTGGGAATCGGTTTCGTCACCAAACGCCTGGGCGAGGATGTCGTGAGCCAGTCGCTCGACGTCGGGATGATTACGTCCCAGGTCGGAGAGTGTCTCCAGTTCGGGCCGTGCCAGCCGTTGTGCGGCGGTCGCGCAGAACCGGCGCAGGACTTCGTTATCGCCAAAGATCGGTTGAATCGCCTTGAGTTCAGCTTCGACGGCATCAGGCTGCATCTGATGTTGCGCGTAGCGCGTGCGACGCGTGCTCTGTCGATTGGCGGCGGCGTCCCACTGTTCGTGAAACGTCGATACTTGCGGCGAGGCCAGGTCGAGCTGGAGCTGCTCCGCTTGTCGGTGACTGCGCAGGAGCACGCTCTCAATCACTGCATTGAGTACGTCCTCGGAGCCGACCGGGACCGGCACAGCGATTCCCAGGCGTTGGTAGATGGTGCGGGCTTTCTCGATCAGGACCCGCATCACCACGTGATCGATCTGGTTGTTCACCCCAACCAATGTCGTGACTCTGACGACCGGCTGTTCTTGGCCGTATCGGTCGACTCGCCCCTCGCGTTGCTCCAGCCGGTTGGGATTCCAGGGCAGGTCGTAGTGAATGACTGCATCCCAGTCCTGTTGCAGGTTGACGCCCTCCGAGAGGCAATCGGTCGCGACGAGAATCCGGCGGGCCGACTGCGCGAGCTCGGTGACGATTTCGCGACGCTGCTCCGAGTCACCGTCTGATCCGGTGACGGATCGGGCCTGCAGGTCTGGGAAGTCCCGTCGGAGTCGCGACTCGAGTTGGTTCGCGACGTAGACAGCGGTGTCGATGTATCGGCAGTAGACGATCGGCGAGAAGCCGTCGCGCAGCATGTCGGCGGCGACTTCCGCGCAGCGCTGGAGTTTGGCGTCACGCTCGAAGCCGGACAACGACTCCGCACGTTTGAGGAATCCGTCCAGGCGTCTTCGCTCAGCTTCTGAGAGCGCAACCTCAGGGTCGTCTAAGGGAGCAGTGGGGAGGTAGTCCGGCGTCTGATCGTCGTCAGAGGAGTCGAGAATCTGTTCGCGGTGGCGTTCGGAGTCGCTCCCCCCCATACCACGATCAAATGTTCGTTCTCGCCGGCGTGCAAGCATTCGGGTCGCCGACGCAGGACTGGACAGCAGGCAGCGGAGAATGGCGATCGCAGCCCAGTAGCGAACGCGCTGGCGATGCGATTGGTCGTCCTGACTGGCGACCGACTCACGGCAATATTCCAGCACGTCCTCAAACAGATCGCGGTAGGCGCCGTGGAGTTGGTACTCGTGCTCGACAGGCTCGCGCGTCGGGAACGGCGTGTCCTCGCCGAGCCAGTCAGCGAGATCGCGACGCTGGCGCTGGATCAGATGTCGAGCGAGACGTCGCGGCGGAATCTCCGATTCGGTATCGAATTCTGGATCGAGCAGGCCCAACAGCGAGCGGAACGACTCGTCCACTCCGCTATGCGGTGTCGCCGTCGTGAGGATCAAGTTGATATCGGGTCGGCGCTGCGTCAGTCGCTGGAGCAACTCGAAGCGTCGATGTTGATTGCCGGAGTCGTTTCCGCGCGGTCGGGCCGACGTATGGGCTTCGTCGACGATGATCAGATCAGGGGCGTGATCGATGAATGCCTGACGGTATCGGTCGGACTTCACGTAGTCGATGGAACAGACCAGATGATTGTAGTGTTGGAAGACACTCATGTCCGTCGAGAGGTTCCGCTCCAGTCGGGCCATGCGCGAGGGTTGGATGATCGCGGTGTCGATATGGAACTTGTTGCGGAGTTCGTCCGCCCACTGCTCGCAGAGGTGCGGCGCGCAGAGCACTCCGACACGGCGCACGACTCCTCTATCCAACAGTTCACGGGCGATCATTCCCGCCTCGATGGTCTTTCCGACGCCGACATCGTCAGCGACGAGCAGGCGCACTGGATCCAGGCGCAGCGCCATCAGCAGGGGGACGTACTGGTAGGGGCGCGGCGTGACCGATAGCCGACCCAGCGAGCGAAACGGTCCTGCCCCGCTGCGCAGAGCCAATCGGGCTGCATCGAAGACCAGGCGGGCGCCGCCGATGTCAGAGGCCTCGCTCGAATCCGGAGGCGAATACTGCGTGGGAGTCGGCTGTGTCGGTTCGAGGCTCGGCAGCACACCGACTGCCTCATGTTCGGGACCATCCACCGGTCGAAGTCGCAACGTGTCGCTGCCGTCGCCGGGCAAGACGACCCAATCGCGGCCGCGAAACGCTAACAGTGCCCCCGGATCTCGATTGGCCATGGCTCACAGGCTAGGGCCTAATGCCGACGACGCTCTCCGCGCATCTCAATGATGCTTGGCAAGTGCCCTCGGACTCAGGTCGACCATCAGCGCGGCGGAACCTTCCGCTCTATGTTCCTCAGACACTTCGCAATCGCATGTCCTAGCCGGCCACAGCGAGCGTTGGACAAGTGTTGCAAGAGATGGGACAGGGCATCATCAAGGCTCACTCCGTCAGTGGGGCGCTGACATAGCCAACCCACAGGGGAGAGAAGGTGCCTCAGTTACTTCATTGAAGTCGCGGGCGCTGAAACATGTCAAACCGCGTCGTGTGTCGAGTCCGTACCTACTATCCAGCTTGGTCAGCTGTGAGCTGTGCGATGTGAGTATGTCGGGCGCCGAGGCGAAGGTCGGGAAGCACAGCTACTACGTCTGTCAGTCGAAGATTAAGAAGGGAACGGTGACTTGGCGAGACCTCGCGACTGAACGCTCGTGATTTCGAGCCGACCATCATCGAGCAGCTACGTAGCCACATCCTGACCGAGAGCAACATCCGTGAGCTGGTGCAGGTCACGCAGGCGCTCGAACTCCGAAGACATGATTGCGACCTCCGCCGAGGAGATGAGCAATTTCCTGCTCACCAGCGAACTGACCGAGACTCGCGCCTTCCTTCGCACATTCATCCAGCGTATCGACGTACGCCCCGGTCGCGCCGCGATCCGCTACACCATCCCCATGCCGGAGGACAGCCCAATCGGGCGCTCGGATCGCGCTGAGGTGGGTCAAGGAGGTGGAGTTCGCAAATCGGTACGTGTTGGTGGGCCTGACTGGACGAAATCGAGAACCGATTCCTGGTCCCGGGTTGCGCCGTCGGAGGGCATGGGGATGGTGTACCGAATCGATACCTCGTCCCCGTCCACCTTGATGCCCTTGACGAAGTTGCGGATCAGCGCTTTGCGCTCGGGGATGGTTCCCGCCTGGAGGAACTCGCGGAAATCGGCGACGTACCGCTTGATCTCGGGCGTGGACGGAAGCTCGGCGCGCCGCTGCTCCAGCTGGAGGACGGCGTCATCTCTGGCGGCTGCCAGCTGATCCTCTTGCTGCCTCAGCTTGAGGATGCGCGGCGACAGCGCCTCGTAGGTGAGGTCGCTGTTCTCCAGGGCGTCGTACAGCTTCTCCAACCGGCGTCGGACATCGTCCAGGTCGGACTCGACGATCGCCAAGTCCGATGCGCGCTCCTCTGCCATCGAGTCGACTTCCTCGGCGACCATCTGCACGAGCTCCGTGATGGTCTGCTCGTTCAGGATGCGACCCATGATGTTGGCGACGACCTGGTCTTCGATGTGCGTGGCGTTTAGGTAACGAGCGTCGCAAACGCCCGCTCCCTCTCGCAGAAGTTTGTTGCAGACGTAGTAGGCAAACTGCCCGCTCTTGGCACTCTGACCGGTGTACGGTTTCCCGCAGGTACCGCACCGTAGCAGACCGCTCAGCAGGAACTTACTACCAGTACGGGCCGGCGATTGCATCTTCGGTGCACGAGCGCGGAGGCCAGCCTGCACTGCCTCAAACAGCGTGCGCGACACGATGGCGGGCCAGGCATCCGGTACGCGCACTGGGTCCGGCGATTGGCCTTCCTTTGCAGTCTTGCCCCAGACCGCGGTGCCTGTGTAGGCCTCGTTGGTCAGCACGTAGTGCAGCATGTTCTTCTGCCAGCGTTTGCCGTTCTTCAAGATGCCGCGCTCGTGCAGGTCGTAGCAAATCTCCTTGAGGCCCTGTCCGCGAGCCGAGCGCTCGAACATCTCTCGTACGATCGCTGACGTTGCCTCGTCAATCTCGAGTGTCGGCCGCTCCTTGGCGCCGTCCTGGACCTTCACTCGCCTGTAGCCATAAGGCGCGCGCGAGCCGAGGAAGAATCCACGCGCAGCCGCCTCGCGCATTCCGCGCGTGACCTCCTGTGCGAGGTTCTCAGAGTAAAACTCGTCAACGCTCTCGATGATTGCCTCCATCAGCTTGCCGGTCGGAGTGTCGTCGGCGTGCTCGGTGATTGAGGTGACTCGGATCCCGCGCCGACGCAGCATCGACTTGAACGCCACCGCATGCTCGCGCTTACGCGTGAACCGCGAGAACTTCCAAACCAGGATTTCCTGGAAGGGCGCGTTGGCGCCGCTGGCTTCATCGAGCATCTTGCGGAACTGAGGTCGATCGGAGGATCGCCCAGATTCGGCTTCGTCGATGTACTCGCGAGCGACGACGTAACCATTGCGTTCGGCGAAGTCTCTGAGGGCCCGTAGCTGAGCAGCGACGGAGAGGTCGACATCCTGCCGGTCGGAGGAGACCCTGGCATAGAGGGCGGCTGGGATGAGGTCGGGTTGATGTTGCATGGGGTGCCCCTCTCAAGTGGTGGACATCGGTGTGCCGGGCTCCTTGTTCGAAACATTCTACATTGGGGCGGCACCGAGAAGGACACGGCTGTGCCACCGCAGGATCGAGCTAATCGGGTTCCTTACGTTCTGTCGGATGCCCCACTGCGAGGTCGGCGGTCGCGGCGTCGCATGGGCGCTTCTCCTGAGCGCAAACGGGATACGCTCAACCCATGATCCTGCGAATTCGGCATCGTGGCTTGCGGCGTTTCCAACGTCGTCGCGACGCAAGCGGGTTGACGCCTCACGAAGTTCCCAGAATTCGCCGTATCCTGACAGCACTCGAAGCAGCGTCGGGACCAGAGGACTTGGACGCACCGACCTACCGACTGCACCCGCTGAGGGGAAACTTGGCGGGCTTCTGGGCCGTCGATGTCACCGCGAACCGGCGCATGATCTTTCGCTTCGAAGAGCAAGACGTGACCGATGTTGACCTGCTCGACTACCACTAAGGAGAGTCCGATGCCGATGCAGAACCCTTGTCATCCAGGTGAACTTATCTTGCACGACTGGATCGACGGTCTCGATCTGACAGTGGAAGCCGCGGCGAAGCACATGCAGGTATCCCCCCAATCTCTGGAGGACATCTGCCACGGCAATGCGCCAGTGACGACAGAGATGGCTGTGCGACTCTCCAAGGCCCTCGGCAGCACACCGCGCTTCTGGATCCAACTGCAGGCCAACTTCGACGCTGCTCAAGCTGAGGAAATGCTCGACCAGATCGACATCAAGCGGATCGAACGGGCAGCCTGACAGGTGATCGTCCACTTTCGGCATCGAGGCCTGCGGCGGCTGCACGAGCGGGGTGATCGAAGTGGAGTTGCCGCCAGGAATGTCCGCAGAATCCGGCTGATTCTGCAACAGCTAGACGTTGCGACGGGACCACAAGACATCGAAATGCATTCACTGGACCTGCATCCACTACGGGGCGATCTCGCCGGACACTGGGCGCTGCGGGTGAGCGCCAACTGGCGGATCACGTTTCGCTTCGAGGACGGCGATGTCCGAGATGTGGACTTGACCGACTACCATTAGGACATCGAACGGAGATTGCGATGCCGATGTACGATCCGCCGCATCCGGGGGAAGCTGTTCTTGGACTCTGCCTGGAGCCGTTCGACCTGTCGGTTGCGGATGCCGCGGCGCACCTCGAGGTAGATGCGGAGTACCTGGCCGATCTCTGCGCGGGACGTGAGCGGCTCACCGCAGATCTGGCAATCAGACTGGAGCAAGCCTTCGGCGGCACCGCCGACAACTGGATGCGCGTTCAAGCCGCCTACGACCTCGCCCAAACGCGCCTGATGTCGGACGAAATCCAGGTCAAGCCCATCGGTTCAGCAGCCTGACCGCCGGGCCAGGTTGCAGGCCGCCTCCAACCTCGTCCGCACCCGCAAGACAGCCTGCCAAATTAAGCGGATTGAGCAGGCGGCATGACAATGCCGATGCGTGATTCGCCGTTAGCCTAATTCACCATGCGGGCGCAACAATCATTCCACACAAGTAGACAGGGTCTTGCTCTGGCGATGGGGCACTCGAGACCCTCGGCTTCGCTTTTCCTGAACAAAGCGTGACCGATTCGGCATCGACGCACATGCGAAGCTCATCGACGGCGCATATGCAACATGTTGCCTCCTTGGTGACCAAGTCAAGTCGGGACAGAGCTACTTTTCGGAATCCGTTGGAGACAGTTGCGTCTTCACGCCCGACAATAGGCATGTCGACTATTGGGTCGACCACGCCCTTCCCGTTCTCGTCCGCCTCGCCGACCTTGATGAGGACGTGGCCTACTGACAGGTGATCAACAACGACACCGCCGAATCTACATGAGACAACTACCGCTTGATGATCCCAAATGTTCAGATGGGCAATGAACATTCCCTGCCTGCACTCCGAGATGCCCTGATCTACGACATGCTCAACTCAATGTGAACAGGCTCTAGACGACTCTCTAGTCATCCTAACGCGTTGTGGAGTCCTCTCGGGAGGATAGCTGGCTCAAGTTCGTGCAAGCGACTCTGAACCAGCCAAGGAGATGCCTGACCACTTTAGCACCAAGCGCATCGAATGTGCCGCCTGACAAAAGAACCAACATCCGGGTGACTTCACAACTGAACTCACCTTTGACCTCTCACCTGCGAAACATATTCACTGTACTGAACTAGGGCCTGTTCACATTGAGTTGAGCATGTCATAGATCAGGACGAGGTGGATGGCGGTGAGGAAGATGATGTCGAGTTTGTCGCAGCGAGAGTCGATCCGGTGGAAGCGCTTGAGGCGGCAGAAGAAGCGTTCGACCTCGTTGCGACGGCGGTAGACCGCACGGTCGTAGTCGTGCGGTTCGCGGCGGTTGGAGCGGGGTGGGACGACTGGTTGGTAGCCGAGTTCGAGCGCGACGCGTCGAGTCGCGTCGTCCTCGTAGGCGCGGTCCATGACGAGATAGGGTTGATTGCTGGCCGGACCGAGACGGCGTAGCAGTTCGCGGCCACAGGGCGCGTCGTGGCGCTGACCAGGTGAGAGACCGATGATCAGCGGGATGCGGTCGTTGGCGACCAGCGCGTGCAGCTTCGTCGTCAGGCCGCCCCGAGAGCGGCCGATCGCCTGGCGCCCCCTTTTCGTCGCGCGCCGGTGCCATGCATGTGCAGGTGGATGATCGTACTGTCCAGCGACAGCGTGTCGGCGTCCGACTCAACCAGCAACTCCTGCTGCAACGCTTGCACCACACGCTCCAGTACACCGGCCTTCGCCCAGCGGTTGAGCCGCACATAGATGGTGTGCCAGTTGCCGAACTCGCGCGGCAGCCCGCGCCAGGTGCAGCCCTGATAGTAGACATACAGCCAGGCGTCGAGCACCTGGCGGTGGGGAATCTTGAGATGATTGCCCGGCGGAGGCAGCAACGGCTCCAGCCGCGCATACTGTGCATCGCTCAGTTTCGTCTGATACGTCATCTGGTCACCCGGGCCGCGCCGCCATCCATCCCCACTCTGACACATCTACGCGCCAATGTGAACAGGCCCTAGCCACGGCTCCTCCACTTTGCCTTGTTCATGTACCTCTCGAAGAGCTCTGTCGAACATGTGACGTTGCTTCAATCCCTCAACGCCGAGCAACAATAGGGTGGTCCGCGGGAGTTCTTTACGTCTTCGAGCCAAACGATCTAGTACAACTTTCTGAAGACCCTCGCCAGCTTTCAGAGCATCGCGTGCCTCGAACTCTGATGGCCTGTAACCGAGATGAACGGCTCGGTTGCGGACATCAACGACTGATGAGTTCCAAATACCCAGTGGAGTGTCTGAAAGAGTGATATCCCATTGTCCTCCAAACCGAGACGAATAGACTCTCTTGACACGGCCAACAAGTCCATGCTTGAACCATTTGGCTACCTTTGGGTGCGGGATGGCCTTTTCCCAGGCGCTCATCAGCAACAGGCCATCGAGGAGAGTTTCGGTCCATGCGTATGTCCAAATGATGCTTGCTTCGTAGTCGGCATCCAAATGATAGGCGCGTTGAGCACGACGGAGATTCTGTAAGGATAAGGACAAAGGGTCGCCGGGATCACCTGCCTGAATCTGACGTCTCAAAAGGCTCGTCATTCGTTGAACGCGATCCTGTTCCATTGTGCCAACAGGCACGACCCGGTTGGTCTCTCCTTCGTTCGGAAGAAACAATCCCGTACCTGCGAAGTCTCCCTCAAACGGATCGACTGTTGTCCAAGGAATGACCGAGGCAATAGTCCTACGGGTCAAAACTCTCACTCTCCAGTCGTTCTCAGACACGAGGTACGCCCGATACAATAACTCTAATGATTCGAGACACCGATCAAACGCTTCAGACACACTACGACTTCGATCAATCTCCTTACCTTTCCTGGAAGGGAGCAGCGGGGTTACCACCTCGAATACCGTTGCTTCAGACTCAGCATCCGACTGCGGCGGGGGTGCAGTTGTCGGAGGTCCCTTATCCTCCCCGTCGGGGTCTCTCATCCAATCATAGGCTCGAAAGGCATTCACGATGTCAGCGGTCATGATCGTGATCTGTTCTGGAAATCGCCAGACCTTGATGGAGGCGAAACCTCCTGGTTCCTCGGGCTCGACGTACCGCGGCGTGACCCAGGGGGCAGGATGTTGCCACGTGTCCCGCAGCCAAGGGACCTCTTCTTCACGAAGGAACGAGAATGTGGAGTCGTGGGGTATGGCTAGAGGGACCGGCGCAGGGATAAAGAAAGTGACAAGCCGAGGTTCGCCAACCCAATCATTTGGGATAGGTGGGTCAGCTCGTGAAGGGCGGTTGACCTTCGATGCCAAGAGGCTCTTACCCTCCCTTGGTCTCCAGGATACACACTACTCGCCGAGCGACCTCCGAGAACCACGAGACCTCCGATACCTCCAACCCCCTCCCCAGCACCTTTGACTCCCGATAGCTCAGCCACTTCTTGAGGACCTGATAACCGCCTAGTCGATACTCCCACACCTCGATTGGCACGTCTTTCCAGTAGGCGCGATCGTTCAGGTACACATCCACCACGTCTCCCCGACGCTTGATTTTGCCCTGGCCGGGCATGACGGCTTGGTTGGCTCCGAAGTGGCCCCAGCCGGCGGTGAGGTTGAAGTCGTTGGGTTGCATTGGTTCGCCGTCGATAGTGGTGGGGACGGCGATGCTGGTGTCGAGGAGGTCTGTGACATCGGACTCGGTGTCGAGCAGGCGGGCGAGATGGCGGCCCTTGGTTGCGGACTCGGCCAGGGCGTCGGTGTTGTCGGGTAGTGGGATGCGAGGCCAGCCCATGCGCAGACCACCAGCGTTGGCCTCGCGGTAGGCGGGGTCGTGCAGCGTGGCGAGGACGTGGTGGAACAGGTCCTCGGGCTCGGCATTCATGGACTCGATGTAGGACCGCGCCAGTTCGCTTAGGTTGGCAGTGCGCTTGACGCCGTCGACCTCCTCGCCGAACTGCTCGTCTCGGATGTAGAGGGGGAACCAGAGAGCTGTGCGCTCGATGACATGCAGGGAAGCGAGCTTGCTAGTCATCCACGTTTGTGGCTCCTGTTCGCCTTTGCGTAGATGTTGCGCTGCACTAAGCCAGACATTCCCATCGAAGACATGGGGCCAGTATTCCGACCGCTTTTCGTCAAGCAGTTTCGTTTCGGGTTCCCAATACAGCCACCTATCATCGAACGGGCGATAGGCGTACGGCGTCAGGCCAAGTTCGAAGGGCTTCCCGCGTGCAAGAAGCGCTTCTCGCACGCGTCGCGCGGGAAACCGCTTGGCTTGACGCATGACTATCGGATGACGTCGTGCGATTTCCTCATGGCTGAGCTCGGGATCGAAGTATTCGTCAATCCGGCCTTGCAGCTTCTTCAAGTCGACGTCAACGACGAAAGGATCTCGGCTGGTTTTGACGCCGGGACACGATTTTGGAAACAGATCAACCAACGACGGCCAGTCAAACCAGTCGTCGTTGACGGCAACCGGCGCGAAAGGCAGCCCCAGACCTGCCGCTGGCTCGATAGGCTCATAATCGGGTGACTCCGCCGACTGCTCCAGTTGCTTGAGCTTGCCAAATCCCCATAGGTCACGTCGCACAATCTCATAAGCCGATTCGTGCTCCTTCTTGCGCACTAAGGTCGCGATGGCCGTTCCTACTTGGATTCCGACCGGATCGTCCTTCGTCGAAAACACGCTCGGGTCGGGATCGCCGTCCGGTGTGAGTTTGCCGGTTCGGTACTTGTCGCCATTGAGGTTGTCGATGCGGATGATGTCGAACGCGTCTAGATAGCGCTGTCTCATGCCGGGGAAGGAGAGGCCGTCGAGCCAGGAGTAGTTGCTGATGAAGCAGACGATGCCCTTGCCCGTCTTCTCGGCGATACGACGCTCGGCCATGCGGAAGAAGCGCACGTAGAGGTCGTTGAGTCCCTGTCCTTGCGGCTTTGGCATGTCGGTGCCTCTGACCTTGCGGTAGGCATCGGTCAGCATGCGCTCCTCTGCCACCTCTGACACGCCGGGAAAGCCGTTGTACGGCGGATTGCCGAGCACGACCAGGATTGGCCGCTGCTGCTTGACCTCGTTGGCGCTGCGGCGTTCCTGTTCCAGCTCGGGGAAGGGCAGCGGCTTGGTCGTGTGCGGCTCCCAACCGGTCAGCGCGTTCGTGAGGAAGACGCCGGCTCGCTGACCTTCGCTGAGTCCCGCGCCCATCTGCTCCAGCGCCAGCCCGATTTCGAGGTGCGAAACCACCAGCGGCGCAGGCATGATCTCGAAGCCAAAGACGCGCGTCGACGCAGCTTGCCTCAACGACTCAGCCCAAGCCGCGCCGCCGCCCGATGTCTGTTCCGTCTCGGCGATGCGGCGCAGCGTCTCGACCAGGAACGCGCCTGTCCCGCAGCAGGGATCGAGCACGTAGACGTTCGGGTCGGCCAGCCCTTTGGCGATGCCCAGGTCGTCGCGCAACGAGCGGTCGACCCGCGCCACCATGTAACGCACCACCTCGCGAGGGGTGTACCAGACGCCGAGGTCCTTGCGCAGGTCGGGATCGAACGCTTCAAGGAACGGTTCGTAGAAGTACTGCACCGCCTCGCCCTCCGAAAAGCGCTTGAGGAAGGCCTCGCGGTCGACCCGCTCCAGCGCCGCCTCGGTCCAGTCCAGCACTTCGCTCAGGTCGAGCCGTTCCAGGCGGCCGGGATCGGTGATCTGGTGGAACAGCATCCGCAGCACCGGCGCGTGCAACTCGTAGACGGTGTCCTTCCAACCGAAGCGTCCTGACTTGCCCGCCCGCGCCCACAGCACCCAGGCGGCGAAGACGCCGTAGAACAGCGTCTGCACCAGCGTTGAGCGGAAGAACTTGCCGCCGTCCTCGCCCTCGAAGGACATGCCCAGCGCCTGCTCGATCGCGTCGCGAATCGTCGCCAGCGAGTCGTCTTCTTCCGTCGCCTGCTCGACCCGCTGCAGGGCGTCGCGTGCATAGGAGGCGAGCAAGCGGGCAAGATCGCGCGGTTCGGAGATGGTCGAGCGATGCGACATCACGCGCTGCAGGTACTCGCCCAGCGAGACGCCATGTCGGTTGGCGGCACGCGTGCGGTGCTTGAGTAGCTCGTCGAACGACGCGTTGGATTCAGCGAGGCTGTAGCGCTCCAGTGTGTGCTTAGCGCCATTGTTGTCCTGCCCGACTAGCGCAAACTCACGCAGGTTGGTCACCAGCACGAGCCGGTGCGTCTGCCAATAGTCATCGACTTGATCCGATGCAATCAGCACATCGAGGTCGTAGTCGGCGCCCTTGACCTCCACGACGCCGCGGTCCGGTTCGGTGCTCTCGCCGGAGAAGAACCCGAGGTCCGGCTGGCCGCTGCTCGTCTCGCTGTAATGGACGACGGCGCGGACTTTGGGCGAGAGTTGGTCGCCGATGGCGTCGAAGAGATTGTCGAGGGCCGTGTAGTGCGAGAGTTCGGGAGTGCCGACGCGACTGACCGCCGAGATGGCATCGAGGTACGCCTTGACTGCCTGCTTCAGAGTCTGCACGTGGACCTCTCATCTCGGTCGAAGATCGTTGCTTGTTTGATTATGCGCCTTGTGACGGGCCAGCACCGACATTTCAAAGCGCGAAGGTCAAGCAGCGTCTGCCCCAGCGGCCAGGATCTCAGTCTCGACGTAGCGCTTGAGTCCGTCTGCGTCGGTGAAATGACGATAGCCGTGGTCGTTGGCGATCTGAAGCGTCGATTGCGCTTCGCCCAGCAACAGCGCGACGGGAGTGCTGAGCCCTTCCTGCAGACCGTTGGGCCAGGCAAGATCGAGGATCGCGAGCGGCTCGCCGGACTCGGCATCTGCCAGTTCCAGGTCGAGTTCGCCGGGCGGCAACCCTCGTTCCTGAAGCCAGGCGTTGACCGCCAGCAGCACGGCCTCTTCATCCGCGTCGGCGATGCCACCAGGGATATCGTGCTGCGAGGCGAGGTCAGGCGTCCTGGCATCCTCATGAGCATCCGCAGGCGGTGTCGGCTGCGCCACATGGTGCAGCTGATCAAGCAACCCGTTGGCCGCGTCCGCAAGCAGATGTTGACGGGCCTCGAGGAATCGCGGGAAGTTCTCGATTTGCCACAGTTCCGGGTCCTGCGGAATCCACTGGGAGGCGAGGGCGCCTGGGTGTTGATCGTTGATTTCACGGAAGTACTCGGCTGGCGGACGGGCACCGATCTTCAAGTTGGTGTCTTTGGTCAGGAAGCAGAAGTTGGCGATGGCGTTGACCTCGGACTTGCGGTAGCCCGCCTTGTAGAGCAGCGACTTTGGGAAGATGTGATGGACCTCAAGCCGGTTCATGTTGCCCAACAAGCTGCTCTTGAGCGGCAGGCCCGTGCCCCAATCCTGCGATTCGCCCACACGAGTGAGCGCGTAGAGCACGGGATAGAAGCGCGCGCCCAGGCTCCAACCTCGGAAGTGGGCCGGCTCGATTTGCAGCGATCCATGCCACAGCCGGAGGTTGTCGAAGAGTCGGTCAATGGCGCCATCAAGTGACTCCGTCGCCTCGAAGTCGACATCCAGCGTGCTCTCAGTCGAACCGGAGAAGCGTCCCCACATTGCGCTCTGGAAGTACCAAGCCAGGAGCCGGTCACGTTCTTGCGCACCTGACAGATGTCCACCTCGACGGTCGATGTAGCGAGCCATCACCGGCAAGGCATAGCGGCCGAAGAAGACGCGGTCGTGGTCTAAGCCGAACCGTCCTGAGATCATGTTGAGGGCAGTATCAACTGCCTTCTCAGCGCGTTTCAGGCCGTCTTGAATCTCGGCCGTGCTGCGATTGTGCAGGTAGGAGAAACGCGCTTCGCCAGTCACGACGGCGTTGAGAATCCGCA
The DNA here is from genome assembly GCA_964291515.2 of Dehalococcoidia bacterium. Taxonomy (GTDB): domain Bacteria; phylum Chloroflexota; class Dehalococcoidia; order Bin125; family Bin125; genus Bin125. The sequence goes on along the minus strand of OZ219805.1, from coordinate 333,594 downwards.
ACAGCAGGTCGAGGCTGAAGGTGAATCCGTTCTGCTTCCAACGCGTCAGGATCTCCTGCATCGCCTCTCTGCCCTCCGGCCAGGAACCGCAGATTTTGGCGAGCGCGAGGTCACCCTGGGAGAGCTTCGTTCCACCGCTGTTGACGCGGTTGAAGATGTCGACCACCACGTCGACAGTCTTGTCTGAGCCGGTCACTTCCTCGGTGTGCAGTTCGATCTCGCGAATGCCGAGCACCCTGGTCAAGCGCCCAATGTAATCGCCGATCTTGGGTGCCAATTCTGGTAGGGCGCTGAGTTCACCGATTTGTGCTCCTAGCCCGTCGTCTCCCTTCTGCATGAGTACAGACACATCAATCCACCGGGGATCCCCCTTCATCCGCGTCGCTTGGTAGAAGCGGAACTCTTCCGTGTCGATGTTGAAGTAGAGGTCGGTGAACGCCCGCTTGCTGCCGTCGAAGAAGGCAGGAGGTTTGCCGCGAATGATTCCGTAGAGCGACGTAATGCGTTGCTGGCCGTCCAGCAGCAGACGGACGACACCAGGCGACAGCGACTGTGTCCCGCGATGGTCGGCGGAGTCGGATGGAGTGACCCAGACGAGGAGGCTGCCAACGGGGTGCCGTTGGTACAGGGACTCCATCAAGCCTCGCACCTGGTCTCGATTCCAGACGTAGCCGCGCTGGAACTTCGGCAACGCCATGTCACCCTCGTCGATGAGGTCGAGGATCGTCGAGACTTTCATCCGGGCACTCCCTGTCGCTCGGTACAAACAGGCGGTTTGTGGTGACGATTGGGCCGCCACGATTGCAGGCTAGCCGTCGAACGGCCGATCTTGACGTCGAGACAGAGCGGTAATCTGGTTGGCATGACCGGAGACGAACCCGCCCCTCGCAGCGATACCGGAGGGATGGCAGCGTTGCAGGTCGCTGAAGCGCACTTGACGACGTTGCTCACCGCGACCGACGCGCTCGACAGCAAGGCGACGTTCCTATTGGCGGTGAATTTCGCGTTGTTCGGCGTCTTCTTCGGCGCGGTGATCTCCGCAACCAATCCGACGGTCTGGATAACGCTCATGGCCCCAGCGGTGCTCAGCGCTCTGCTGCTCGTTGTCGGATTGTGGACCGTTCGCCCTCGCGACCTGAGTCAGAACGTTCGACCCAAAGACCTGCTGCTGCACAAACGTGGATCATCACGCGCAGCACGTAGTCGATCCGCTTCTGTCCGCGTCGGCCTCCGGCTCCGACAATGCGGACCGCTCCTGCTGTCTGCTCGCGCGTGATCCACTCCTCAGGCCAACCGGCCCGGTGAAGCGCTGGCGTATTCAGCTTGGCGCGAGTGTCAGCTTCGCTCAACGGCATGGCCAAAGGATGTTGGGCAGACGGGCACGTTCGCCACTCACCGACGGAGATGGTTCGTCGCTACCCTGAATGCAAGGAGATGAGCGACATGCACCAGGTGCTTCGCAAACAGGCAACGGTGCAGCCTGGCGGGAAGATTGAGATCGTCGATCCGGATTTGATGGTCGGCGAACAGGTTGAGGTGGTGATTTCCTCTTTGGATACGCCGACCCATCGATCCGCCTGGCGGATCATCTCAGAGGGGCCTCTGGCGCGAGTGTTCGAATCTGCTCAGGAGGTTGATGAGTGTCTCGACGAGGAACGAGCGTCTTGGGATCGATAGCGCTGCCCACCGACGGCGCGATCTATCTCGACTCGTCGTCGCTCACCTACAGCGTGGAACGTCTGGGTGGCGAAGCGTGGACCTTCGTTTTCGCACGGCCCAAGAATCGACGCTCGAGATCGGGACGATCCTTCTCGGATTGGCAAGAGCGGGTCACTGGTCTGGATTGTCGACGGCCAACGTGTCGCGCACTTTCGGCGGAGCGGAACTGATCTTGGCTCGCATTTCGATGGCCTGTCGGGTGCGCTTGAGTTCTGCAGCGAGCACCGTCTCATCGGGTGATGTCATCCGATACTCCGCCGCCATGATTCTGTTCGGCAGTCCCTCAAGGGCGTATCGTGCGACAGTCTCGTCCTGTTCGGCGCACAGAATCAGCCCAACTGGCGGGTTCTCGCCTTCGCGCGTCCAATGTTCGCGCGCGTAGTTCAAGTAGAAGTGCATTTGGCCGGCATCTGCGTGAGAAAATCTGCCGACCTTGAGGTCGATCACCACAAGGGAGCGCAAGCTTCGATGGAAGAACAGCAGGTCCACCCGGAACCACTGATCCCCAACACGCAGTCGTCTTTGCCTTCCGACAAAACAGAAATCGTCTCCGAGTTCGAGGAGAAACGCCTGGAGGTGATGAACCAAGGCGTCTTCCAAATCGCTTTCCGAGTACTCGTCCTTGAGGTCAAGGAACTCCAAGACGAACGGGTCCTTGATGGACTCTTCAGGTTGCACGGTGTCCTCGGGCCGCGCCTCTTGCCCCTTCTGCAACATCGCTGCCTTGTCCTGTGACAGCGCCGTGCGCTCATAGAACTGCGATGATATCTGCCGGTCGAGCTGGCGGACGGTCCAACCTCCACGCAGCGCCTCGATTTCGTAGAAGTCTCGCGCTTGTTCGTTCGGTACCGACAACAGTCGCACGTACGCAGACCACGGGAGTGGGAATGCGTGGAGTAACTCTGCGAAGGGCTGGGAAGTGGGTGCGGTGCTGAATTCGCCAGACGCTGTCTGGCGAATCGGCAGTCGGGCGGTTCGCTCCAAATTGCCAGACGCGATCTGGCGAATTCGATTGGGCGGGTAGGCCAAGTAGAACTGACGCATGTACTGGAGATTCTGGCGGGAAAAGCCACGCCCGAATCGGGCCGTCAGATCATCTGCGAGTTGCTCGATCAGCGCAGCTCCATACTCGGCCCGATACTGACCAGACTGCTCGTACTCGATGAGTCGCTGTCCGATCAGCCAATACGCGGCCGTGAGCGCGGCATTCACGGAGCGCACAGCGGAGTCCCTGGCTGACGCAATGATGGATGCGACATCTCCAACGACGGTTTGGTACAACGGGTCACGCCTGTCGAGACTGCCCGCTGGCTGTGCCGTCCCGTTAGCGTCTTCGTCCGGCATCGTTGCTTCTCTCGGTTGCGACGGAAGGCTGGTCAGGATGCGCGCGTGCATGGTTCATCGTCGTCAATCATGCCACATCTGATCGCGACCGTTGACGCTTCTCCAAGCAGGACCGAGGGGACCGTGCTGCTCCAGCGAGCGCCCGTCCGACACGAAGAGCGGCACGCGGATGCGGGCTTGATCCTGCTGCTCGCGGGCGACTCGCAGGAAGTGGTCGGCGGCCAACTCGTGCTCGAACACGACGAGGACAAGCGGGATCGCCCCATGATCCTCGAGCGGTCGGTTGGAGCTGTAGTAGCGCAGATATGGCGCGAGCCGTTGGGCCATGGTCGAGGGCCGAATCGCGCGGCGCTCCCACTCGAGGAAGAACGGCTGGGGCCGGCCTTCGCAGTGCAACACGCCGAAGGCGTCGGGCTGAATCGAGCGCAGACGGTCCTCAACGCGGAAGTAGCGCGAGGCGCGATGGGGTGGATCGAACTGGACCGCGCCCCAGTCCCTCGAACGGGACTGTTCGGCGAGGGTCGCCAGGAACCGGTGCACCGCTTCGGTGTGGGTGAGATTGCGCAGCAGTTGGCGAGTCTTGCGACCTCGCAGATTGCGCCACTCGAGCGGCTGCTCAGGATCGAGCAGGTTGGCGCTCCAGCGCTTGCGAGCCGCACCGACCGAGGCGCGATCCTGGCGGGCGAGTAGAGCTAGACCGCGGTCGCTCAGGCAATGCCGGCGCCGGCCATCGATCCGATGGGATCTGAGCAGGTCGAGCCGCTCAAGGCGGGCGCTGAGCTGGGCGACGCGGCGTCGGGCGACGCCGAGCAATGCGCCCAGGTGGTCGGTCCTAATCCAGGGCCAATCGCCAACCAGTTCGAGCGTGCGCTTCTCTGCCGGCTTGAGACAAACAGGCAGCAACCAGTCCGTCGCCCCTCGGTCGCTCCCGTTCGGTAGCGCGCGAGGGGCAAGCGCGCGATGAGGCGGTGGCTCAATCGCCCACCAACCCTCGGGACGCACGTAGGTCAGGGCGTGCTTGAGATTGAGCGTGACGCCAGCGGTCGGTCCTCGCCAGACATCCGCCTCACTGTGCGCCTGCGCCGCGTCGCGCTCCAGGGCGAAGAAGCAGATGAACGGCGCCTGACGAAGCAGACGGCTGGCGTGGCGTAGACGCACCTCGTCCGGCGCGAGCACGAGCACGCCTGAGTACGACGGCCCGTCGCGCAGCCGGCGGATGCGAATAGCGAAGGCGGTCCGGTCGACGGTCCTGCCCCAGCGGACCACGGCGAGCGTGCGCCCGTCAGGTAGGCCGACGGCCGCGTCAGCCGGTTGCGAGCGGTACCAGCGGAGCCGCAGCGGATGCGCGAGTTCGGCGAGGGTAGAGGCGAGCCGGTAGATCACAGCGACCGCATCGAGGCGGCCGAGCAGGATTCGGCGCCAGGGCTGTGAGGTCGGACGCCCGCCGAGGACCTCCTCAGCGCTGCGTCCGTTGTTCAGCGCCAGTTGCTCGATCCCCGCTTCCGTGAGCAACAACCGACGAGTCGGGCTAATCAACTCGGAGGCGTGAGCCACGTCCTCGACCAATCCTGCACGCTGGAGATCGCGCGAGCGCTGATAGACGGCGCGCTCCGACCAACGCGAGAGCTGCGCCATCTCGATTCGGTCGACGAGCGGCGCGTCGGCCAACAGCATGAGCAGGTCGCGATCAATCTCCCTCATCAATCGCTCTCTTCGCCCCTTCACCTGTCGGTCGTCACCCGCTGGAGGGGCGATGCGATGGGGCAAACATATACGACCGTATGTGCTATCTTCTTGACATTGTCCGCTTGGCCGGACAGCGATTGCACTGGTCGGCAGATCGGACCCGTGTACAGGAATCGGGAGTTGTGGGACATGGCGCCGGAGGCTCGAACACCCAGTGTTTTACCTGGTGCGGACAGCACGATGGGTGCGAATCAGGAGGAAGATTCTGCGCGGGCAGGTTGCACAGAGATTGCAGTGTCCCGTGGCAGTCCGGACAGCGAGCGGAGAGGCGAGGAGGACGCGGGGCAGGGCGGAACGGCTGCCGAGAGCGCAGGGCAGCCAACCGGCTCGGCTGGGGAAGAGAAGCTGCGCGGCTACCTACAGGACCTGGTGGAGCAGGAAGGCAGTGCGGAGGCGGCGGAGCGCCTGGGAGTGAGCGAGCGGACGGTGCGTCGTGCATTGGCCTCTCCCCAGCTGAGCCCGTTCATGACCGAGTCCTTACAGCGTGAGTGGGACCAGGCGGGCGTGGCGCAGGAACCGGTGACCGTGCGGGAGCCGGCGAATCTGCCCGAAGAGCTGCGGAAGGTGGCGCGGCGGCTGGCTGAGCTTGAGGAAATCGCTGACGCCCAGTTGGACGAGCTCTGGGAGGTGGGGCATGACCTCCGCCAGATCCGTGAGGCGTATGCGCCGGAGCCTGTGCCCGGGACCGAAGGGAGGCTCGCTGCGGATGGGAAGCAGCGACGAACCATCCCGGGTCTGGTCACGGTCGAGCCGTTGCCCGATGACGGCGATGTCTTCGGTGAGGCCCTACCCGTGGTGGCCGATTGGAGGCGGACCCTGCGCGCGCTCGACGAGCCGCCAGACACGCTGGCATGGATCGGGATGACGGAACGGCTCTTGCGCCTGGAGATCCAGTTGATCGACGACCGCCAGCTGACGCTTCCCGCGGCCGATGGCCCTTGGGATGATGTGCGCCGCGACAACGAACTGCAACTGCGTCAACATCGGTTGCGGCAACTCCGGGTCCAGCGGGTGTGGACCGAGCCCCTGCATTGGACGGCTCGGCTCGTCACTCTAGGCCGCTGGGGACGGGGCGAGAGCCTGGAACAGCTAATCCAGCGTGAGTTCGAAGCCCGACGTGCCGAGTTGTTGGCGGTGCCAGGGGATCGCCGAGGCCGGAGGCGCCACGGCGCAGATTCGGGCAGTCTGTAACGCGATTGGAGCAGCCAATGGTTACGACTGTCCCTACAGGAAGGGTCAGCAAGAGCCCTGGAGACGCAGGTTCGAAGGAGCAAGACACCCGATTGCTGGCGAGGCTCCGGCAGGTGGTCGCGGACGAGGGTCGTGGTCGCGCGGCGGACCAGTTGGGTGTGGATCGCAAGACGGTCTGGCGGGTGTTCAACTCAGAACAACTGAACCCGGTCGTGCGCGAAGCTCTGGTGAACTTGGATACCGAGGTGAGCGACAGCGACGAAGGTGGGCGGGACGATGCTGGAGTGCGTGAACTCGGACATCGGGTCGCCATCCTGGAAGACCTCCTACCGGACGTGGAGCGGCAACTGGCTCAGGTCGGTGATGCTCTGGCCGAGCTGCGTGAGTCGCAACCGGCTGCTGTTACCCCGATTCCGGCAAGTCCACAGGCAATACCCACGACCTACGTCCCCCGTCGCATCTACCCCGAGAGGGTCGAGCTGGAGCCGCGTCCCGACGACGAGCAGGTTTACGGTCCCGAGGTGTTTGCGCTCATCACCGAATGGCGCGAGCAGCATGCTGAGTACAAGGCGCACTGGCCCACCATCCCCGGTTACGAGGCCGAGATTGCGATGGTCGAGCTGGACGTGGAGCTCATCGGCGAGCACGAGCTGTCGTTCTCGACAGACGAGCCGCCGTGGCCCAACTGGCGACGCAGGCAAGAGCTGCAAGATCGCGCGGAGAGGCTAGAAGTGGCGCGCACCAAGCTCAGGAAGAAGCGGATTCGGCGGTTCGTCGTGCGTGTGTTGTCGCTCGGTCTTTTGGCTCGCTGACCCGCCTCGCCAGGTCGGCCGCTGTTCTGTGGCCTCGAGTCGGGCGCTCACAGTCAACTTGCGGGTCTTTGACCACGCATCATGTTCGTGCGTCGCGATTGCACTTTTGGGCCGCCGAGGAGGTATGGGGGGTGTACATGAATCTGCGCTCGATTGCACTTTGCAATTGGGCTGCGATCCTAAGCGAAACACTGGATTTGCGCTCTCCCGTGATGGCCTCTGTCGATTCGCCACACGGAATAGCTGGTTCCACTCCGATTGCACTTTGATTGCAGTTTTCTTGCACTTTTCCGAGGGCTCTTGGGGCCAGTCTGGGCACCAGAACGGGTCGAAAATGGTCGGCGGAGGATGAGGCGCGAACGGAAGCTTGGAGCCCGTCTACAGGACGTGAGTCAGCAATGCCCCCGGCTTGCTGGCGGTCTGGCCGGCCCACTGGAGTCTCAGATCCTTCCTGCGAACTCGCCGGCTATCCGTGTCGCTCGCAGCACACAACTTCAGCAAATCGGACGTTTAAGACATGGTGAATCGTCGCCGAACTGTGTCTAATGACGGTGGTTTTCGGTTTCAGCCAGCGGTTCTTCCTCAGAACACTGGTGGGCAAATTCTCCGGCCCCGAACCTGACCTGACGAGTTGAGTCTTGCTCCTCCGACGGCTGGTTCACGCAGAGAGACAACCGCGCACTCCTGCAGCGCGAGGTCGGTTGACGGGTTGAGTTCTGCTCCCCTGATGCGCGACCTGAGACAGCAGGAAACGGCATCGCGATCGGCGCGCCCGAGCTGAAATGCTCAAAACGTCCGCCAATCGCAGGTTTTCCCCCTGATCGAGCTCTCCGGATGGACAGCTCGGTTGCTTCGTGTCCGCGCGAGTTCGCCAACCTCGGCTGATTCAGCTCGCGCTCCCCCCGTTCCGCGCTTCGACTCCACGTGTCACGGCATCCGACCTTGGGCGAAGCGTGTCCAACTCCCGTCCTCACCCACCAACTGAGCTGACCGTGCGCCTCGATGCCGACGCCGGCACGCGCTGCCGAGATGTCAGCCACCCTGTGATCCACTACACATGTTCTTGGGCTGTGACTCAGCAACCTGAGCCCAGACAGACTGGCAATTCCGTCCCCACGGGTGTACTACTGAAGACTCTGTTTAGGCTTTGTCCAGCATTTCCCGCCTTGAAACGCTGGAGGGTTCGTCCCCGACCCCTGCCTGGCCCGTGGGATTTGAGGTTTGCTCTCCCCAGCGCCGGACTCAGTGTGGGACAGACGCGCACCCGCTGCGTGCAGTGGTCACGGGATTTGAGGTCTGCTCTCCCCTGACTGCTCGGAACGCGGGTCACGCCAGAGCGATGCGCACCACGCCACGTATGTGCATGTGTGTCGGCTCAGGAGTCCACTGGCAGCCGCGCCGGCATCGCGCCCGCTGCCCGTTGCGACGTTCCAATGATCGAGCTCTCCGGATGGACAGCTCGGTCGCTTCGTGTCCGCGCGAGTTCGCCACACTCGGCTGAATCGACTTGCGCCTCCCCCTTTCCACGCTTCGACTCCCCGTGTCAACGGCATCCGACCGTGAGCGAAGCGTGTCCAACTCCCGTCCTCACCCATCAACTGCGCTGACCGTGCGTCTCGATGCCGACGCCGGTCTCTACCTGTCCACTTCGATCCACAGTTCACTCCCTCACCCTCTCGTCATCCACGACACCACACGGAAGGAGTTCCCGATGAGAGACACTCACCAGATTCCCGACTACGACCAAGCCAAACGCGACGCCCGATGGGTCGTCATTTGGTCACTCGCCGTGCTGCTGATGGCCCTGCCATTGGTGCTCGGTTACAGCTTCGAGATTGCCGCGCTGAACGCCTTCGGTCTCGGCTGGGCTTGCCTGGTCGTCCGGCGCGCTCGGCAGCAACGGCAGCATCGCCGACGGCGATCGAGAGGCGGTACCTCATGATCCACACCACCAAATCGGTCGACATCCCAGCGCTCAAGCGGCGCTACCCACTCGGCGATGTCGTCGAGGCGTCGGGCGTCAAGCTCGTTGGTCGAGGCCGCGTCCGCCAAGGCGTCTGTCCGTACCACGAGGAGACCGCAGGCAGCTTCACGGTCTACGCCGACTCGCAGCGCTGGTACTGCTTCGGCTGCGGACTCGGCGGCGACGTGCTCGACTTCATCCAACGTCTAGACGGCGTCGGCCTGCCCGAGGCGATTCGTCGGCTGCAGGGAGGCTCTTGGGAACCGGTTCAGCGGCCCAGTCGCCCGGTTTCTCATCAGCCATCGGGCCAGGCGTTCAAGCCCGACCGGCAGTTGTTGACCGCGGCGACGCAGTTCTATGCGGCGCAGCTTCGGCAGTCATCGGAGGCGATTGGCTACCTCGCTTCACGCGGCATCGACCTCGCATCGGCGCGACGACTGGGTCTGGGATTCTCGACTGGACACGGTCTGCGTGAGCACTTGCGGACGCTTGGGTTCGACGAAGGTCGACTCCAATCGAGTGGACTGTTCACCGACCGCAGCGAGCGGTTCACGGGGATGATCGTCGTCCCCGAAGTCATCGCGGGACGTGCGCGTTGGCTCGCTGGTCGAAGCATCCAACCCGACGCCAGGCAGCGCTTCACCGCTTTGCCCGGTCCGAAGCCGGTGCTCGGTCTCGGTCAACTCGCTTGCCCGTTGCCGTGGCTCGTCGTCACCGAGGGACTCTTCGACTGGCTGACTCTGGTCAGTTGGGGCGTTCCGGCGGTCGGAGCACTCGGCACCCGGGGCTTGGAGAAGGTCGCGGTTGCGCTTCGAGGACAGCCGCGCATCTTCCTCGCTTTCGACTCGGACGATGCTGGTTGTGCGGCCTCCACACGGCTGCGCGAACTGCTCGGTGCGCATCGCTCGCGGGTCGTCGAGCTGCCAGCCGGTGTCAACGATGTCGCCGACCTGGCGACTCACCCCGACGGTCGCGCCGTCTTCCTCGATTCGCTGCAGCGAACCGCTCGCGCTCGCTGAGGCATCCATCCACCCAGCCCCAATTCACGAACGGAGGGTCACTGGACCCAAGCCTGATCGTGCCAGTGGCACGAACCGAATCCACCCCAACTCATCGCTCAACGAAGGAGCAACAACGCCATGAAGAATGGCACCCACATCCACACGAACGGCAACGGCAACCGCAGCAACGGGATCCGCCCGACGAACGGCGCGGCGCCCACCAGCATCAACCACCCCGGCAGCGAGTCCCCCCTCCAGTGGGACGCGCTGTCGCCCAACGTCAACGACGCCTTGCGCCAACCGCTCAACTCCGCCTTGGTCTCCGAGCGCAACGGTCGCGGCGGGCGCCGATTCTCGTACATCGAGGGTCACACCGCCATCGACCAGGCCAACCAGGTCTTCGGCTACGGCGGCTGGGGCTACGAGCTCGTCGGTGAGGTCACGTTGCGTGAGTTCAAGTCGGGCGCGGCCTACTCGGCAACCGTCCGCGTGACCGTGCCGGGTGCGCCATCGCGGACCGACGTCGGCTTCCAGCCCGTCTCGGACGACTCGTCCGAGGGTCACGAGACGGCCTACAAGGGCGCCGTCACAGACGCGCTCAAGCGAGCCTTGCGCAGCTTCGGCGACCGCTTCGGCAACGGACTCTATGGCGATTCGCCGACCGCGACGGGTCCCGAACGGCGACAACCGCAGCAGCGGCAGCCTCGATCTGCGCAACGGCCTGCACCACCATCAGCCTCTCGCTCATCGCGCTCGAACGGAACGCGTCCTCGCTCGAACGACTCTGACGCCCGCAACCTCCGCGCGCAACTGATCGACCTCAGCGCCCAACAGGGTTTCTCTGAGGAGCAGGTGCGAGCCGCCGTCTTACGCAAGACCAGTCGCGATCTGGACGAGCTCGGCGTCGACGACCTCACACCGCTGATCGCCTCGGCCGCCGACAAGTTGCAGCAGCGACAGGGCTAACGCACGTCGTTTCGGAAACGAAACATCCACTTGAGCGGGGCTGCCTTCCGAGCGAGGGCGCCTGTCCCCGACTCGATCGGGGAGCCCCGCTTCTCTCTATCGGACAGAAAGGAACCAACATGTCCGACCACACCATCCCGAACCCCTACAACCGACCGATGGCCAAGTTCACCGACGACGGCAGACTCGAAGTCCGTGCCTCGGCGCTGGGACGCTGCCGGCGCGCCTTGTGGTATTCGGCGACCGAGCAGCCGATCACCAACCCGACTTCGCCCGAGTCGCTGACGATTATGGAGTCCGGCAACGCGCTGGAACCCGTCGTCATCCGCGCGATGCAGCGGGCCGGCTGGGCGGTTCAACCTGAGGACCGCGAGTCGCCAAAGGCGGTCTCGGTCAACATGGGTGACCAGCTCATCGTCAGCGGTCACCCCGACGCGACGGGCTTCCTGCCGAGGACTCCCGCCGAGATCATGGCCATCGACGAGTTCCTCTTCGACGACGAACGCACGTTGACCCCTGATGACGATCCCGTCGTGATCGAGGTCAAGACGCGCGGCCCGGAGGCGTTCAAACGTTGGCAGATGCTCGGCGCAGAGCGCAGTCACCCCGACTCGGTGGCGCAGGCAGCCTGCTATTCGCTGGGATTGTTCGGCGAGTGCCGCCACGTGGTCATCGCGGCGCTCGACACGGGCTCTCGGCGTTGGGACTACGAGGTGATCCCGGCTGAACGAGTCGAGCTGGCCTGGCATCGCGCCGGTGATCGGCTCGGCGAGCTGGCAGACCACGTCGATGCCAACGGACTTGATCCGGAAGTCCTGCCGGAGCGTGACTTCGCGGCGACCGATTGGCAATGTCGAAGCTGCCCGTACTTTGACACCTGCCAGCCGCCAATCGCCGACACGTCTCCAGTTGAACCATCGGCCGACGCGCCGGTCGAACCCGTCTCTGACGAGGAGGCGCAGTCGGCGCTGTGGCACTACGAGGAAATCGCGGAGCTGATCAAGTCGCTCAACGCTGACAAGCGAGAGTCGCTCGAAGTCCTCGAACGCTGGCTCGCGACCCAAGGTGCGACGAAGGCCCAGCTCGACGGTCGCGACAAGCCGCGCACGGTTGGGATGGTCTCGACCAAGCGCTACAAGGTCGACCACAAGCAGCTCAACGCGCTGCTCGATCCCGAGCAACGAGCCGAAATCGTCACCGAATCGCGCTCGGAGTACCTCCGAGTGAGTTAATCGCAACCCTCACCGGGATGCAAAACGAGGCCGCGTTCTCTCCCGAGGGCGCGGCCTTTCTCGTTCTCAAACAGTCGAGGGACGTTCCCTCGTCGCAACACGCTCTCGAAAGGAGCACTACCGATGACACGCACCATCAACCACGTCACGCTGCTGGGCCGAGTCGGGGCTGACCCCGAGTTGCGCAGCACCAAGGTAGGGACGGCGGTTGTCCAGCTGCGGCTGGCCACCGACAGTCACTCCAAGTCCACCGAGACCACCGAAACCGACTGGCACTCGGTCGTCGTCTGGGGCAAGACGGCTGAGGCCGTCGCGCGATACGTCAGCAAAGGCGACCTCGTCCACGTCACCGGTCGACTGCAGCAGCACAGCTGGCAGACCGACTCCGGCGAACGCCGCTCGCGTACCGAGGTCCACGCCAGCGAGGTCATCTTCCTCGACTCACGCAGCGACCGCAACGGCCACGACGACCGTGAGGAAGGCGGTGACTCGCCCTTCTAACGGACTCCCACCACCTACCCGTCCGTCGCCGACGGACACCAACGAGGACGCGGCCTCTTCTCGTTCTCAAACAGCCGAGGGACGTTCCCTCGTCGCAACAAGCTCTTTGAAAGGAGCACTACCGATGGCACGCACCATCAACCACGTCACGCTGCTGGGCCGAGTCGGGGCCGACCCCGAACTGCGCAGCACCAAGTCCGGGACAGCGGTCATCCAGCTGCGGCTGGCCACCGACCGCTACTCCAAGAACGGTCCCGCCGAGACCGACTGGCACTCGGTCGTCGTCTGGAGCAAGTCCGCTGAGGCGGTGGCGCGATACGTCGCCAAAGGCGACCGCGTTCACGTCACCGGTCGACTGCAGCAGCACAGCTGGCAGACCGACTCCGGCGAACGCCGCAGCAAGGTCGAGGTCCACGCGAGCGAAGTCATCTTCCTCGATTCGCGCGGCGATCGCAACGGCCGCGACGACCGTGAAGAAGGCGGTGACTCGCCCTTCTAACGGACTTCCACAACCACCCCGTCCGTCGCTGACGGACACCAACGAGGCCGCGTTCTCATCCGAGGACGCGGCCTTTCTCGTTCCCACACCTGAAAGGAACTCACGGATGACCACAATCCAATCCGACCTGTTCGCACCCGCGAACGATGACCACCACCGGCCACGGCTGGTTGACAGCGAGCAGCAGGAGCTCCTCATCGCCTTGCGCCGCAACGTTTCGCTGCTGAGCGAGCTCGCGATCCGCTACGAGGTCGAAACGCGGCCTGAACGCTCACCCGAAGCGGAGCAGATCTCGACGTCAAAGCAGGTCTTCGACTTGCTCCGCGCGGAGATGACGCCGCTGGCGCAAGAACAGGTCCGCGTGCTGTTGCTCGACCGCCAGTTGCGGATCGTCGGTCAGCGCACGATCTATCAGGGCAACGCCTACTCGGCCTTGGTTCGGGCTGCCGAGGTCTTTAGGCCCGCAGTCGTCGAGTCGGCGCCCAGCCTGATTGTGGTCCACAACCACCCGTCGGGTGACGCCACGCCGAGCCAGAACGACATCAATCTGACCAAGGACTTGGTCGAGGTCGGCAAGCTGCTCGGCGTTGAGCTGCTCGACCACGTCGTCATCGGCGACGGGACCTTCGCTTCGATCAAGAACGGAGGCTTCCTCGACTGACTCCGTTCGCAACCGCAAACATCCCTGTTTCACTGGAAAGGACGAGCACCATGCTCGACACCCCAACCATGCCTCCCGATGGAGGCAACCAGCTCTACACGATCTCGGCCGGCGGTTTCTCGGCGACGGTCGACGCGTTCGCCCGCGATGAGCAAACGGAGGGACTCTGGTTCCTCTCGATGCTCGGTTCGCAGACCGCGGTCAAGGCGATCTGGGCGGCGCTGCTCAAGCAACCGCCCGAAGCGGCGTTCCTGATTCGCGGCGCCGATGGCCTGCCTCACTCGGGCGGATACCAGCGCTGCCTCGTGCCCGAGGAGACGATCGGCACCTGGACGACCAAGATTGCGCGACTGCCCTCATCGGGTGGTTGGCAAGCGATGGTCTACACGAAGCTGGCGGAGTTCCGCTTCGAGCGCGATGAGTTCCTGCTTCTCGCGCCCGATGAGGAGGCGGCGCCGGCGTTGCACCGACGATTCTTCGACCGACGCTCGGACCTGCCACTGCCGCCCGACTGGGCCGATTGGCTCTGGCAGACCGGCTTGCGACACGAAACCATCGTGTCGCTCGAGTCGGTCGGTGTCGCAGCCTACAAGTGCACGCCCAACCACGACCTGCTCCGCGAGGAGCTGTCAGAGGCCGTCGCCTCCGGGCGACTGAATCTTCCCAAACGAACCGAGTCCGCTAGCACAAACGGAGGTTCCCGATGAGACTCGCTGCCCAAGCCAAGGGCGGGTTCTACCCGACCCCGATTCGCGTGATCGAGCTGATCCTGCAGCTGATCGCGCCCCAACGCGCCAGCCTCGGACGAGGCTCGGCGCCGCAAACACTGCGGCTGCTCGACCCCTGCTGCGGAGCCGGCGAAGCCTTGAGCATCGTCGCCCGCGAACTGCGCCGACACACCAGGCTCGACGTCGAGACCTTCGGCGTCGAGCTGCATCAAGAACGGTCGTCGTTTGCTGAGCAAACACTCGACCACACGCTGGCAGCGGACATCTTCCGTTGCTCCATCGCCAATCGCGCCTTCAGCCTCTTGTGGCTGAACCCACCCTACGACCACGACGCCGAGGACAAGCGCACCGAGCACGCGTTTCTGACCCAGTGCTCGCGCTACCTCGCGCCGGATGGGTTGCTCGTCTACATCGTCCCGCGCAAGCGCCTTCGAGTGTCGGCCAGATACCTGGCATCGCACTACTCGCGGCTCAGTTGCTGGGCCTTCCCCGAACCCGAGCGCGAGGTCTTTGACCAGGTCGTCGTGATCGGCGAACGCAAACACGACACGTTCCCGGATGCCTACGCAGAGGGGCAGATCGCTCGCTGGGCTGACGGTGAGCTGGAATCACTGGACGATGCTCGCTACGCCCAGTATCGACTCGAGGCGGAGACAGCTGGCGAGGTGCTGTTCACCACGCGAACGATTGACCCAATCACGGCTGCCGCTGAGGCGCGCCGATCCGGCTTGTGGCAGAGTCCGCAGGTCACCGACGCGCTCTGGCCGCAGGAGGACGTTCGCACTCGACCGCTGATGCCGCTGCGTCGTGGCCACCTGGCAATGCTCGTCGCGGCCGGCTTCCTCGACAACCTCGAGTTGGAATCTGGCGACAGCCGCATCCTCGTCAAGGGTCGGACGGCCAAGGAGATGATCCTGGTCGATGAGACGCCCGAGAAGGAGGTCTATCGCGAGCGGATGCGCACGACCGTCGTCGCGCTCGACCTGCAGACCGGCGAGATCACCGACATCGACGCCTGACCACCCAGCCCGCTCATCTCTACAGGTGAGCCGTTCTCAACCTCGAAGCCCCGTCGTTCCCAGTGGACGACGGGGCTTCGTCACGTCCATCGCCACCAATCAGGCCACGGAAAGGACACCCACCATGAACCACGAGAAAGTCGTCGAACTGAACGACTTGGACCACCACACCTACGAGCAGCTGCTGGGCCGCGCCCTGCACGACATCCGCGAGTCGCTGGACGAGCGGATTAGCCGCGACCAGCTCGAACGCGTACTGCTGAGCAGCGAGGCGCACCCCTACGAGGTGCTCGAAGCGATCCAGCACTTGGCGCTCATCGTGCTCACTGACGAACCGTGCCCGTGCTGCGCAGACTTCGACTGCGAAGAGGAGCACCGATCCCCGGCTGTGATCGACACCTCGGCCAGCATTGAAGGAGGAAACGTCCTCTAACCAACACCCAGCCAGCTCATCTCTACAGGTGAGCCGTACTCAACCGCGAAGCCCCGCCGCTCCAAGTGGACGACGGGGCTTCGTCAAGTCCATCGCCACCACACAGTCCCCAGAAAGGACACCCAACCATGAACCTCGGCGAGTTCATCGACACCTACCGCGACGCCATCACCGAACGCGTGATTGCGTCCTACCCACCGATCTACAGCCCGGCAACCGACTCGCGTCCAATGCCGCGACTGCTGCGTTCGCCCTTGGGGGCGCAGGAGGACGCCATTCGCGGCGCGGCGCTCTCGCTCAACTCGCAGCGCGGCACGACCGTCGTTGGCGAGATGGGCACGGGCAAGACGTTCATCGGCACGGCCGCTGCGCACCTGGCCGGCTTCCGACGCGTGCTCGTGCTCTGTCCGCCACACCTGACTCGCAAGTGGAAGCGCGAGATTGAGGAGACGATTCCCACGGCCCGCGCCGTGATCGTCTCCTCAATCACCGACCTCGAACAGCTCCAGCGCGTCTCGACCGTCGGTCCGCTCTACGCCGTCATGTCGCGCGAGCGGGCCAAGCTCTCCTATCGCTGGCGACCGTCCACGATCGAGCGCCTCGCTGTTTCGGATGGCAAACTTGCGCGGGACCCCGCATCAAGTGCGGGGCAGGCCAAGGAGACAGGCGAGCCGATTCGTGTGCCGTGTTGTCCCGACTGCTTCGCGCAAATCGTCGACCGGCACGGCGTCCCGCTCGCGGAGACGGCGCTCAAGCGACGCAAGCTGCGCTGCTCCGAGTGCGGCGCCGCGCTCTGGCAGGCCGACCGGACGGGCCCGAAGCGGTTTCCGCTCGCGGACTACGTCAAGCTGCGGATGCGCGGCTTCTTCGAGCTGCTCATCGCCGATGAGGTGCACGAGTACAAGGGTCGAGGCTCGGCCCAGGGCGTGGCCGCCGGCGTGCTGGCCGATGTCTGCGGCAAGTCGCTCTCGCTCTCCGGCACGCTGATGGGCGGCTACTCGTCGACCCTCTTCCACCTGCTCTATCGGTTCTCGCCCGACATTCGTTCAGAGTTTGGGAGGACCGAGGAGTCACGTTGGATTCAGCGCTACGGCTTCCTTGAGCAGTCAATCGGCAAGTCGGACGACGATGACGCGGCTGACGGTCGTTCCAGCAAACGGCGCAGCTACCGCAAGGTCGTGCGCGAGCGACCGGGGCTAGCGCCGTCGGCGCTCTTTCACTTGATCGGCAACACGGTATTCCTCAGACTCGCGGATGTAGCCTCAGGACTGCCGAGCTACCAGGAGCAGGTGATGCTGTCGTCGCTGGACTCCGAGCCGGACCCGAAAGCCAAGTCGCCTGAGGGCGTGGCCTACTCGCAACGATCGGCCTACGCCGACCTCGAAGTGACGATGCGGGCGGCGCTCAAGTCAGCCCTGTCACAGGGGTCGAAGCGATTGCTCGCTGCGTACCTGCAGTCGCTGCTGGCCTATCCCGACGGCTGCACGCGTGGCGAGACCGTCCTCGACCCCGAGCCGGAGTCGGAGGACATCCTCGTCCAACTGCCGCCGCTGACCGAGGACAAGCTCTATCCCAAGGAGCAGGCGCTGATCGACCTTGTGGCTAAGGAGCGCATGGCAGGGCGTCGAGTCCTCGTCTACGTGACCCACACCGGCACCCGCGACATCACGGGTCGGATGCAGGCGTTCTTGACCAAGAACGGCTTCCGTTCGGCAGTGATGAAGGCCGATGCCGTCGCGCCCGACAAGCGCGAGGCGTGGGTCGCGAACCAGGTGGCGCAGGGCATCGATGTGCTCATCTGCCACCCAAGGCTGGTCCAGACCGGACTCGACCTGATCGACTTCCCGACGATCTGCTGGTTCGAGACCGACTACTCGGTTTACACCATGCGGCAGGCGTCGCGACGCTCGTGGCGAATCGGCCAGACGCGCCCCGTCAAGGTCGTGTTCATGGCCTATCGGAACACGCTGCAGGCGGACGCGCTCAAGCTCGTGGCGCAGAAGCTGCAGTCATCGCTTGCGGTTGAAGGCGAGCTGCCCGACGACGGACTCGCCGCCTACGGAGACGACGGCGACGACCTCATGCTGGCGCTGGCCCGCAAGTTGGTCGCCGGCGACGAGGACTCCGACCCCGAGGCAGTCGAGGACATCTTCGCGCAGGCTCAGCAGGTCGCTGCCGATGCGGAGTCGCTCTTGGTCGATGACTCCTGGAGACCGGTCGACCCGACGCCAGTGGCAGCGAAGATCATCGAGTTGCCGAAGTTCGAGGTCGAACCAGCGGTGGCGCTGGTCCCCTGCGGCCACCACACGGGCAACGCGCCCGAGCAGCAGGACCTGTTCAGCTGGGCCGAGTTCCTCTCCGGCGAGCCGACGCCGACCAAGCGCCGCCGTCAGAAGCAGGCGCAGCCCTCGGCCTCACTCTTCGAGTGGGCGCTCGAACGTGAGCAGCAGGCCGGACTTGCCGCTGCTGGTGGATAAGGGCAAGAGGGAGGCCGTCGCAATCGCGACGGCCTCCCCCAAGTCCATGTGTGACCGCGTTTTTTCGTGTCATCAGGGTCGTGCTAATGACCTACCGACCATCGCTGCCTCACACATCAGCTCACCCAGGCGGTGGAAACAGATGCTCGTAGAAGAATCGTCCCATTCTCAGTCCTGCCGATATCGACGGCACCGGTAGAGGATCATGCGCACTGTTGCTTGAATATCGGAAGTAGTCGATATCTTCGCAATCCTCCAGCGCCTGGCGAAGCCAATTCTCCTGTTGGAACCCACGCGCTACACTAGGATCTGTGCCATCTAGAAACATCGTGTACGAATAGTCGGAGATAAACTGCCTCACTCCCGACCAATCAACGCGTACCTTGTCAGTCTTTAAGCTCGGTCCATTTTTCTCGATTAACTTCTCCAATCCTGAGCGGTATGCGAGATACTCTTTCCCGAAGCGGGCCGATTCAACCTCGATTTCCTTTTGCAAGTCAGTTGGAAGTGCTTCGAACAACACTAGCACATTGTGTCCGGAGTCAAATCGAAAAGTTTCGCATTCTCGGTAGCTCGCGTGTGCCTGCAAAGCCTTGAGGCCAAACTCTAATGCCTGCATCACGTTTGTCATCAGGACGCGCTCCCGATCGATAGGATTCATTTTGGCGAATCGAAACAGCTTGTCCAACTGCAATACGTCGTGAAAAAGCTTGGGATTAGTAAGAGAAGTCCAACGTCCTGGATACTGTTCATCATCAAGCAAGCCATGCGTCGCCATGAATATTTCTTTCTGCCACTGGTCGGCCACGCCGTACCGATCCAATAGCAAGCCAGCAAAATACGATGTCACACCGCGGAGCCAGAGGTTGTAGTAGGAAGGATTCATATGGTAACTCGGGTTCGGGTCACGCAGAACATAGAATCTTCGGCCTTGCTTCTGTTGTCCCTCAATCTGGCCAAAGGAGTACGGCAAGCGCGTTCGCAGGTAGTCAATCCATGTGTCTGCTTCAGGTAGATCGAGATATGGCCTTTGGGACTTAGGATCATCGCTGTCGCTCATGGTGATGTCCAGCCTAACGGGCCGAGTTCCTCGCCGACGAGCCGACGCCGACCAATCGCCGCTCTCGGAAGCAAGTTCAGCCTTCCGCCTCAGGGTGCCCGAACGTGAACGCCAAGCGGGCCTCGTTGCCGCCTGCAGGTAGCGGAAAGGGGGAGGTCGTCGCGATTGCGGCGGCCTCCCCACGTCCATGTGTGACCGTCTTTTTTCGTGCCCGTGAGAATGTCGCTCGCTGCTTCAGGATGTGACCAAATGTGCTATATCTGTGTTCCGAACGGAATCGACATGCCTCCACGAATCGCCTGCATCATCGTCAATCTGGAAGAGCACTCTGTCGAGCGCGAGTTCGAGCGGTTACTCTGCGCGCTCGACGAGTTGAGCGACCATGTGGAGGCGGCGGAGCCGGGTGTTGCCTACGTCGGCCTCGATGGTCTGGAGCCGATGTACGGCGGCGAGCGGGCGATGTTCGCCGTGCTGGAAGACGTGACCACCGAGTGGCGAACGCGAATCGGCGTCGGGCCGAGCAAGTTCCCAGCCGAGGTCGCGGCTCGGACTCGACGCACGATCGGGCTGAGCGTCGTCCCGACGGATACTGCCGCGTTTCTCAGACCACATTCGGTCAACCTGCTGCGGTGCTCCGATGAGCTGCTCGGCGACCTGCATCGACTCGGCTGGCACCGGTTGGGCGATGTCGCGGCGCAGCAGCGGTCGGACCTGCTCGAACGCTTCGGCTACGAGGGCGAGCGCGCCTGGGAGTTAGCCAATGGGATTGACGAGCGTCCGCTCAGGCCGCGTCGACCAGGGCCGGTGATCTCGGAGACGCTCTCGCTGCTCGAGCCATCGGTCACGCTCGAGCTGCTGCATGTGGCCGTCGACAGGCTGCTCACGCGGGTCTTTGCGCAGCCCAGGATGCAGGGTCGCGAGGCGGGTTCAGCGACGCTCGCGTGTGAGCTGGAGGACGCGACAACCTGGACGCGCGAGTTTCACTTTCGCCGCGGCGTGGGCCACTGGCGTCGGGCGGCCGAGATCATCAAACCGAAACTAGAGTCGGAGCATCCTGAAGCGCCGGTCGAGCGAGTGACGATCACGCTGGGCCATCTCTCGGGCGCGACTGGACAACAGCTCTCGCTCTTCCCCGACATCCGCGCCGACCGCGAGCAGCGGCTGCTAGAGACCGAGCGACAGCTCCAGGCAAGACTGGGCAGCGCAGCCCTGCACCGATTGGTCACTGTCGCCTCGTGGCATCCCGCGCCGGAGTCACGCACGCTGCAAGTTTCGATTGATCCAACCGTGCGAGACGAGATGCGCCCCGTCGTCGAGGCGCGCTCAGCGGAGGTACAGGACGGCGCTGATGGCCAGCCACTCGCCGTCCTCGTGGATGGTCGCTGGCACCGCGTCACGCAAATCGAGAATGAGTGGCGCTTCGATCTCTGGTGGCGTCCGACGCCGGTCCAGCGCCATTACTACCGCGTCAACGGCGACGACGGGCGACAGCTCACGCTCTATCGGGACGAGCAGGCAGACCGTTGGTATCGGCAGAGCGCATGACCACTTGTCAACCGAGCTACGTCGAGTTGCACGCGAAGAGTTTTCACTCGTTCGGCGTGGGCGCGTCGCACGGGCACGAGCTGCTCGCGCAAGCGGCTGAACTGGGGATGCCTGCGCTGGCCCAGACCGACACCAACCTCTGCGGCGCGCTGGAGTTCGCGCGACTCGCGAACAGCCTCGGCCTGCAGCCGATCACCGGCGGCGAGCTGACCCTGACCGACGGCTCACGGATCGTGCTGCTGTGCAAGTCGCGCGAGGGCTACGCCAACCTGTCGAGCCTGTTCACGCTGGCCACCGAAGTCGACCGCCGCGAGCCGCGACTCGACGCTGCGCATCTGGCTGAGCACAGCGAGGGACTGGTCCTGCTCACTGGCGGACGTCGGGGTCCCTTGGACGATCTGTTGTATCGCGGCGACGTGCAAGCAGCGCAAACGTTGCTGGAACAGTATCGCGACTGGTTCGGACCGGACTCGGTCTACGTCGAACTGCAACACAACTTCCTGCGGCGCGACCGCGAGCGCAATCAGGCGTTGGTCGCGCTGGCGCGGGACGTCGACGCGCCACTGGTTGCCAGCAATGATGTGCTCTACCACACGCCCGAACGCTATCGATTGCAACACGCGTTGGTCGCCGCGAAACACAACACAACGATCGATCAGGCGCTGCGTCACATCCAGCCCAACTGCGAGCTACATCTCAAGTCGGCGGCGCAGATGACTGAGCTGTTCCCGGGCTTCCCCGGCGCCATACGCAACACCCAGGTCATCGCCGAGCGGTGCACGTTCAACCTCGACATCGACCTGGGTTACACCCTGCCTGAGCCACTTGTGCCTGGGGGTTATACACCTGAGACATACTTACGACGCCTCTGCGAGGAGGCGGCGCTGAGACGCTATGGCTCGATCAGCAGCGAGGTTACGGCGCGGCTCGACGAGGAGTTCCGTCTGTTCGCGAGGCACAACCTGTCAGGGTTCCTCCTGCTCTATCGCGAGATCGTGCGGTTGGCTCAGCAGATCATGGAAGAACGCGGCCTGATCGAACCCGAGACCCCGCTGGAGCAGCGGCTGCCTGGTCGTGGCCGCGGCTCCTCGGTGGCGCTGTTAGTTGGCTATCTGATCGGGATCAGTCACGTCGATCCGCTCAAGTGGAACCTCTCGCTGGAGCGGTTCCTGCCTGAAGATATGACCTCGCTACCGGACATCGACCTCGATTTCCCGCGTGGTCTGCGCGAAGAGCTGATCGTGCGCGTGTACGAGTACTTCGGTCGCGACCACGCCGTCCTCACCGGCGCAATCTCGACGTACTCAGTTAAGGGCATCATCCAGGACCTGGGCAAGGCGCTGGGCCTGCCGCAGGGCGACCTGCGGGCGCTCTCCAAGCAGCTGCACTCGCACGATGCTCGCGACCTTGCTGCCGAGATGTCGCGGTTGCCCGACTTCCGCGACAAGCTCGGGGCACACGGTTGGCGCGACCTCGTCGAGCTTGCGCCGCAGTTGATGAACGCGCCGCGCGGACTCGGCCAGCACGTCGGCGGGATGATCCTCTCGGACTCACCCATTCCAGAGCTCGTGCCCGTCCGCGCGGCCGCGATGGACGGTCGCTACATCATGGACTGGAACAAGGACAGCGTCGCCGACGCCAACTTCGCCAAGATTGACCTCTTGTCACTGCCCGTACTGGACCAACTTGAAGAAGCGCTCGAACTGATCGAGCGTCGCACCGGTCAGCGTCCCGACCTCAGCCAAATCGACCCTGAGGACGACGGCGTCTACGACCTAATCAATGCGGGCCAGTCCAAGGGCGTCTTTCTCTTGCAGTCGCCGGCGCAGCTCAAGATGGGTCAGCGGCTCAAGTCGCGTTGTCTATTGGATTTGGCCTATCAAGTTGCGTTGATTCGACCCGGCGTCGGGACACAGGGCAGCGCGGTATCGCAGTTCGTCGATCGCTATCGACACAGCGAGACGTGGGACTACGACCATCCGCTTGAGGCGCGAGCGCTCGAACACGGCTGCGGCGTGATCGTCTGGCAGGAGCAGGTCGTGCAATTGATCATGGACGTGGCAGGGATGTCGGCGGCCGAGGCGGATGAAGTGCGTCGCGCCTTCGCGCGGCAGAACAACGAGCATCTCATCGCAATACACCGCGAGCGATTTCTCACCGGTGCTGCTCGCAATGGTGTCCCGTCCGACATCGCCGAGCGCATCTTTCGCAAGATCAACGGACACTACATGTTTCCCGAATCGCACTCGCACGCCTTCGCGATCACCGCCTATCAGGCTGCCTGGCTGAAGCGTTACTACCCGCTTGAGTTCTTCACCACGCTCGTCAACAACCAGCCGATGGGGTTCTACCCGGTCGAAACGCTGAAAGAAGACGCCCGCCGCTTCGGTGTCCCATTCCTCAATCCGTGCGTCAACCAGAGTAAGGTGCGAGCGCAACCTGAGAACAACCAAGTCCGGCTCGGACTTGGCATGATCAAGGACATCGGGCACGAGTCGGCCATGCTGATCGTGACAGAGCGCGAGCGCCACGGTCCCTACACCGACGCGGGCGACCTGGTCCGACGTACCGGGCTCAAGCCGCAGGCGTTGCGCTCGCTGATCGAGGCGGGTGCGTTCGACGCGCTCACGCCCAACCGACGCGAGGCGCTGTGGGAGGCTGGACTGTCGGTTCGGCCGTCGCGTTCGGGGCAACGATCCTTCCCGGTCGTGGGAGCTGAACCGCCGCCTCATTTTGATGACTTCACTGAGTACGAAAAGATGGTCGGCGAGTACCGGACCCTCGGCATCTATCCGTCGGGCCACGTGATGGAGTTCATCCGTCCCACGCTCGACTCTGGTGTACTGACCACGGCCCAGGTCTACAACTGTCCCGACGACGCCCGCATCCGCGTCGCTGGCTGGCCGATTGCGCGGCAGCATCCGCGCGGTCAGGACGGCACCGTCTTCTTCACCATCGAGGACGAGACCGGCGACTTGCAATCAATCATCCGGCCTCACGTGTTCGCGCAGTGTGGGCGAGCACTCTCCAATCAGCTGATCTTGCTCGACGGTTGCATCGACCGCTGGGACGGCACCACCAACATCGTCGCCGAACGCATCATCGCGATAGGCGCGGACATCCACCTGCCAGACGCTCACGATTGGCACTGATCGCTCGCTGCTGCAATTGCAAGGCGGTCGGCGCCATTGCGATGGCGTCACCGTGAGCGTTGGTGCCATGCGATTGCGGTGGTCGATGGTCTATGCGGCGCCCGACGTGCGCAGAGGGTGCGCCTCGCGTGTGGCGCACCCTCGTTCGCACTCGTCTGGGCGACTTAGCACTTGACGAGGACGTACTCGCCCTTGCGGTCGTCGTTCTTGTCTATGGCATCACGGCCGTCGTTGTGGTCGACGTATTCCTCCACGCCGCTGTGCTGACCAACGAGGATGCTGCCCCAGACCCTGATGTCGCTGGCGCCGCCGTCGCAGCCCTGATCGATGATCTTGGAGCCGGACCGGTCCAGGTCATTGGTGGCTTCGGCGTCAAACACGACTGCCCAGTTGTTCCATGCGCTGGACCTGGAGTCCGTATCCAGTTGGAGAGTCACGTCGGTCCATACCTTCTTGGCGAGGTGGACCCGCAGCCGGCCGTTCTCCTGTTGCGAATGCACGGTGAAGCTGACGGCATCGTCCTCGACGACCTTGAGGATCGGGTTCGGCTTGGTCGACTCCGTGTTCTTGACCCGGAACTGGTAGTACCGCTCGGGATGGTAGACGAAGTTGTCGTCGTGGGAGTTGAACGTCAACTTCATCCGCTTCCCGGTTGGATGATTCGTCCACGCGTCGCCTCCGAAGCAGTTGTATCCGCCAGGCGTAAAGCATTCGGCGAAATTGTGCGTGTAGAGGTGCCACTCGGACTCTTCACGGATTGCCAGCGCGCGGTGGCCGACCTCCTGATCCAGATTTTGCCAGGCCGACCATTGGGTGCCGTCGTCATTGGTCGCCGTGCGCACCTGGAGCGCGACCCGATTATTGCCGCCCCTCGTGCCGCTGTTCAGGGTCAGGTCGAACTGGTCACCTTCGGTGATCGTGGTGACACGGCCGATCGGGGTGTCGGCAGTGTTCTGACCGGCCACAGGCGTCAACCAGACATTGGCGATGACTGTGGTGTCAGTCGCCCGCCAGCCGTTCGGGTTCCTGGTGTCGCGGTACATGCCGGTGTCTGTCATTGTGATCGTACTGACTTCGGTGGTGTGCACATCCGGAGCGTCCCAGCCGGCCCCGTCGGTCTCGTGCCAGACCAGCTTGACTGTGCCGTTCGAGCCGTTGGAGCCGTCTGACAGCCAGTCCCACGAGACCTCGCAGGTGGCCGTCCGTTCCGCGTATGTCATCCCGTCCGCGTTCGCTCCCGCGATTGGACCCTTGTTGAAGGCGCAGACGCTGGGCTGCCAGTAGACGGCATGCCCGTGCTCCAGGTACATGCGCGCCGCCGAGGCTCTGCCGCCCTTGCGGATGTCCTCCTCGCGCGGGGCGAGATAGCCCCTCAGATGCTCACCCGACAAGGTGATGGTCTGGGTGCCTTTGGTGGCTTCCTTGATGGTGAACGTCGACCCGTCGCCATCGCCGTCCGCGTCGGCACCGAGGGTGCCGGTATTCCCGGTCACGGTGACGGTGGCGATGCTGTCGCGGAAGTTGATCCTCACGAGGTCGTAGGTGCCGACCACGGTGGTGCCTGAGGCGCCCACGTCGTGGTAGACCAGCTTGGCGCCGTTGAGGGTCGTGCCGGGCATCCCGTCGTCGGCCAGGTTGTAGGTGATCCGGGCCCGGCGGTAATTGCGGTCGTTGAACGTCAGGAAGCCGTTGGCGCAAGTGCCGTCCAACCAGCCCTGGTGGGTGTCATGCGGACTGCTGGTGACGCCCCAGGTGTTCGTGGCCACCCCGGTGGGGATGGTGGCGCCGTCGGTCTGCGGCTCGATGGTGATGTAGCCGCGCATCCGGCAATTGCTGCCGGCCTCAGGCTTGTTGACCCAGACCCGCACCTCGATCGTGCCCGATGTGCCTTCCTTCAGCCTGACATTGGCGACGAAGGAGTCGCCCGGGCCGTTCGGGCTGCTCGGGTGGGGGGATAAGGTGCCGTTGTAGGAGAGCGCCGACTGCGCAGCGACGCAGAACGTGCCATCCGACGACAGGCGCGTGCCCGGGTTGCACTGTGCTTCGACGCTGGCGGTGGCGCTGATGCTGTTCGTGCCGTCACTGGCCGTGACGGTCAGCGTGGCCGTCCCGCTGCTGGTCTGCGTGATCGAGATGAGCTCGTCCCACTGGCTAATCGTGGCGATGGGGTTGTCGAGCGTCACCGTGAAGGTCAGCTCGGCATCCGTCTCGTGGCCGAAGTAATCGGTCAGCGTGAGCTGCGTCGGCGAGAGGCTGGTGGACAGGTTGATCGACGTGGGCAACGGCTGGTCCAGCGTCGGCAGCGGCGTGGGCGGCGGCCCGTTGTGGAAGATCCAATCCAGCGCCGGCGCAATCTCGTCCCAGATGTCGGTCGAGCGGTGCGCGGCCAGGCTGCGCGCCTTCGAGGCGGACAGCGGCTCAATTGACTGCTTCGCGACGTCCTGCCCAAGCGCGAGCAGGACCGAGTCGTAGAGGTCGGTGTGCGATGAGAACTGGCCGAACAGCTCGTGGTTGCGTTCCGCCTCCACCTTGGCGATCAGGTCCTGGTAAGGCGCCCAGAACTCGGTGTAGGTCAGGGTCGCGCCCGAACCCGGCGCGTCATCATCGGAGACGACGACCGTCGCTGCGCCCTGCGTCGCCGAGACGGAGAAGCGCGGAGTGTCGCGCGAGTCCGCCTGCAACGTCAGTGTGAGAGAGCCATCGGGCTCGTCGCGGTCGTCGTCCAGCGTGGACACGGTGATCGTGTTGCTGCCGGACGTCCCAATCACCTCCACGACCTGCCCGTCGCCGGAGGTGAAGCGGCCGTCCTGCGTCACGATCGCGACGAAGGTGATGGCGATGGTGCCGGTCGGCGCGGGGTTGGCCGTCACGGTGAAGGTGGCATCGCCGCCCTCGGTGATCGCTCCGCCGCCCACAACGCTGATCACAGGCGGGGCATTCGGATCGGATGGAGTCGTGGTGTCGGTGTCTGGCGTGGTGTCGGTGTCCGTGTCGGTATCTGTGTCCGTGTCCGTGTCGGTATCTGTGTCCGTGTCGGTATCCGTGTCGGTGTCCGTGTCCGGCGTGGTGTCCTGCTCGACGTCGCAGTCGGCGGCGGCGCTGATCGTGCGTGCCGCGCGATCCCAGCGCGTGTTGCCCAGCCAGTTGGCGACGCTCTGCGCCTGTTCGGGGGTCATCGCGGTGACGCCAGTGCCGGTGTCCTCACCGAGCGCCTCAAGCACGCGGTTCCAGCGCTTGATCCCGGCCGTGGCCTTGCCCGGATCCAGGGCGTCGCGCCAACCCGTGACCTCGGCCACGGTGACGGCGTCGGCTGGCAGGTTGCAAGTCGTGGATGTCTCCTGCTCTTCTGGTGTGGGAGTTGGTGTGGGAGTTGGTGTGGGCAGCGGATCGTCGTCGTCCGACACGGCAGCCGTCGCCGCGCCCGCGCTCGATGAGACGGTGTAACCGGCGCCACTCGCGAGCGTCGCGGTGACCGAGCCATTGGGTTCGTCGGTCGCGTCGCCGCTCGTGCTGATCGTGAAGGACTTGGAGCCACTCGTGGGGATGGTGACGCTCTGCGAGCCGGTCGCGACGCCAAAGGCGCCGGTCGCCGAGACTGTGACGCTGACCAGCATCGCGGCATGCGGCGTCGGACTGGCGGTGACGGTGAAACTGGCGTCGCTGCCCTCAGTGACATCACCGTCGGAGGCGATGCTCAACTCGGGCACATCGTCGTCGGAGACGGCAGCCGTAGCCGCGCCCGCGCTCGATGAGACGGTGTAGCCCGTGCCGCTCGCGAGCGTCGCGGTGACCGAGCCGTCGGCCTCGTCCACGCTGTCATTGGTCGTGCTGATCGTGAAGGACTTGGAACCAGTCGTGGGAATCGTGACGCTCTGCGAGCCGGTCGTGACGCCAAAGGCGCCGGTCGCCGAGACCGTGACGCTGACCAGCATCGCGGCATGCGGCGTCGGACCGGCGGTGACGGTGAAGCTGGCGTCGCTGCCCTCAGCGACGTTGCCGCCTGAGGCGATGCTCAGTTCGGGCACATCATTGTCCGAGACGGCAACCGTCGCCGCGCCCGCGCTCGATGAGACGGTGTAGCCCGTGCCCGTGCCGAGCGTCGCGGTGACCGAGCCGTCGGCCTCGTCCACGCTGTCATCCGTGGTCGGAACGGCAAGGGTCGCGCTGCCCGAGGTCGAGATGCTGACCGTCTGTGAACCGGTCGAGGCGAAGTCGCCGCTCTGCGAGACGGTCACGCTGACGCTCAGCGCCGCCGCAGGCGCGGGCGTCGCGGTCACGGTGAAGCTGGCGTCCGTGCCTTCGCTGACGTCGCCGTCTGAGGCGACGCTGATCTCAGGTGTCGTCGGAGGCGGCGGCGGAGGCGGTGGCTCAATCTGCTGCTCAGCGGCCTCTTCGATGCACTCGAGTGCCTCGCGGATGGGCTTCCAGCCCCACCAGCGCGTTTCGCGGACTTGCGCGTCCGCAGCCGTCATCGCCGTCAGGTTCGCGTCCTCCACGTCGCCAAAGGCGATCAGGACGCGCTTCCAGTTCTCGCCGTAGCCCGGCGATCGGTGCTTGTTGACGTCGTAGTAGTGCTGAACTTTCGTGAGCAGCCCGTCGCTGACGCAGCTCGATGCACCCTGGGCGCTGGCGGGATTCGTGGATGAGCTGCCAAACGTCAGGACCGCTGCGATGATCGCCAGCATCGCCAGACCAAACAGCGGCACCCGCAGTCGCGCCCGGGTCATCGGACCACGCTTCGAACTCTCGCGCCGGCGAGAATCGGGGGGGGGGGGGGGGTAGCGTTGTGTCGGACGGTCATGGCGGCTTCCATTCACCAGCTGATCGCGAGACTGCATCGGCAGTAGCTACCGAGCGTAACAGAATCACGAAGGTCCGCCGAACGCCCTCAGAGTCCGAGTCAAGGCCCAATCTCCGTTATCGCGAGGTCTTATGGCATCGGTTAAGCCGCGCTTAACACACGTTACCGAGTCAGTCGCAAGCTAAGCTGGCACCCCAAATCCGGCGACCGCTCCCGAGTCCACGTGAGACGGTCTTTTTTTTCGCGCCCGCCAGACTCAGCCCACTTCGATGCAGTCGAGTGCGACGCGCACAGGCTTCCAGCCGAACCACCTGGACTCGCGGACTCTGGCCTCGGCGGCGGTGAATGGGGTCAGGTTGGCGTCCGACAGGTCGCCGCCAGTTCTGACCGTAGCCAGGCGCGCGATGCTTGTTGATGTCGTAGTAATGTCGCACCTTGTTGAGCAGCGACTCTGAGACGCAACCAGGCGGCGGTGTGACGATTGCCTGCACCGACTCAGCCTGCGAATCCTGTCCAACTGGAGGTGCGTCATCCAAGTTGTGATCGAAGCACAACTCAAAGCCGAAGAGTGGGTGGCCTGGTTCGGTATCTGACGGGTCTATTGGATGCTTGCTCCAACACACCTGAGGCCAGGAACTCTGGTAGCCAAGCTTTCAGTTGCCCGGGCGTGACCTCCAGATAAGCCTGCAACTCGGAGCGTGAGTATTCACGATCGAGACAAGACAGCATCTGACTGGCATGCTCGAATAATGACGCAGTTGGTTCGGGTAGCCGATGGGTCTCTGCTGTTTGGGTCGAACTACAATCGACACAGCACGCTAGTTTCGCAATGTCCGCTCCGGGAGGCCAGGGCAGCGCACCGCGATTCACCAATTCAGTAAGCGCCTCGTCTTGTGTCCCAGCGCGCACATACAGAGGCATCGGCAGCTCGTGGTCTAGTTGCTCGATTGCTCCAGCCCAGGTTCCGCCCCGATTGAGGTCAGCACACGCCACCAGTGCCGCGTTCGCAAACGCATAGATTAGCTTGTTGCGCGCCATCGCGTTGCCCACATTGAATCCCGCACCGGGATCGAAAGGCGACAACAGCAACAGTCGGCCATTGACAAAGTAGTCGCGATTCTCGCCGGCGACCGCAGCTCGATCCAGCCGTTGCGCGAGGATGCCAACAACTCTCCCACCTGCCTGGAGTGCCGATCTCATGGCAGATGCGTCGATTCCTCTAGCGCCTCCCGAAACTACTGGAACCTGACCATAAGCAGCCTCTTGGGCGACCGTCCGTATGAACTCTAGTGCTTCCGAGGATGGGTCCCTGGAGCCGACGATGGCGAGCCCGGCAACTCTGAGGAGTTCGACGTCGCCGCACCCGTACAACACCGGGGGCGCGGCTGCGCCGAGCCGTTCAACCAGTTCAAGGGGATAGTCAGGGTCACCGCGTGCTATCACCCATACTCCGCGTGCACGCCACCGATCAATCGCATCGGCCAGCTGCATGCCTCGGGCCAGCAAAGCCAACAGTCGCTCAGGGCTGATGCGGACACGAATGTCATCCAGGATCTCTTGCGCCTCGGCGCCCAGAAGATCATCCAAAGTGTGCCCGGTCAGAGAGAGAGTCGACAGCAGGTCACAGAACTCTCGCGGTCGCAAGGGCTTGGACTTGGAACCGCGGCTGCGGGGCAAGAGAGGCGCCGTAAGCAACAGCGTCGCTTTCGTTCTTTCCGTCACTGAGGGCATCATCCACCTACCCTTGCTAGCACGAATGGAAAGACCTCGCCGCTACCACTGGACCGCAGGAGATCTGCTCCGGCAGTCATCGTCCAACGGGAGTCGACCATGTCGTCGACCAGCAACACTGGGCTTGATTTGACCATCTTGTAATCGATCGCGAGCGAATCTCTGGCGTTACGAGCCTGGTGCGCACTGTTGGCCATTGTCTTTTGTTCCGCCGTCGGCTTGGACCTGCTCAACACCGGGAAAAATGGAATGCCCAGCTTGTCTGCAAGGCGACGAGCCAGGCTGGGAACGAGCGTCGGTCGTCGGTCCGATGGAATGCAGGTTACCCACATTGGCATAGGCTGCGGATCCCATTGGCGGATCAGTTGCGCCGCCGCGTCAATGAGCTGGCCGCCAAACTCTCCCGAATCGTATTTCCCCTGTCTAACTTGTTGGGCCAGTCCCTCATCGCCCCATTGTGTCAATGCACGACCGAGGCTTGCCCTTCTGTCGACCGGGATGCTCCCCTCGCCGGGTGGCCAGCGTTTGCGTGGCTCAATCTCATGCTTGAATCCCGCGAGGTAGTCGATTGCCTGCTGTAGGGTGCCTTCATCGACATTCTCGCTTACTGGTGGCAGACCTTGTGCCGTAGCGCTTGCCAGCTCATTGTCCAATGCGGTGAGGAGGAAGTCCATGTGGCCCTTTTTCAGGTCCAAGTACTCCTGCATCTGTGACTGCTCAGCCTGACGCAAGGCTGTGACTCGCTCAACCCGTTGCCAGAAGGCTGGCTCCAACGGAGCGACGGTGCGTCGCCACAACCTACCGTCCTTGACAACAGTCGCCGGTGACTCAAGCGCCAACATCCTGAGCGTTTGATCGAGACGTGCGCGGCGCACATTCACAGCTGCTTCCAGGCTGCTGATCGACAAGCCATCAGGTGCATGCTCCAGCGCATTGAGCACTTGACTCGCCTCATCTCGCGTGGGAAACGCGCTGCGAATGAAATGGTCCTGGATGCCGAGATCCTCCCACCCGCCCAGTAGCACCCCGTAAGCCTGATCGACGCCCCGGCCAGCTCGACCAACTTGCTGGTAGTAGTGGATGACCGATTGTGGAACCTGGTAGTGAAACACAAATCTCAGATCGGGCTTGTCGAACCCCATCCCCAACGCCGTCGTCGCCACCAGCGCCTT
Organism: Dehalococcoidia bacterium; assembly: GCA_964291515.2. GTDB lineage: Bacteria > Chloroflexota > Dehalococcoidia > Bin125 > Bin125 > Bin125. Next base: position 301,841 of record OZ219805.1, on the reverse strand, counting down.
GACGTCGTTTCCAAGGAGTAAGTGCTCCAGTCGCACTCGCTCATCAGACTCCAGGTCCCCGAAGTAGGCATGCACGTCGAAGCCCTGAGACCTCAACCAATCCGAAAGCTGGAGCGCATCACGAACAGTCAGGACGTAGATAATGCCCGAACCATCTAGCTCATTGAGCCGCTGGGCCAACCAAGCCATTCGCCTCGCCCTTGATGGCATCCGAATCGTCTGAAGGCTGAGGGAGGAGCGAGCAAGGTCGCCGCGCTGCACTCTGAGATTAGGCCCCAGTGCCTCCTCCAGGTCAGTTACAACCCGACGATTTGCGGTCGCTGTCGTTGCGAGGATCCGGAGATTGCGAGGAAACAACGGAATGAGGCGCGCGATTCGTCGGTAGTCGGGTCGAAAGTCGTGGCCCCAGTCGGATATGCAGTGCGCTTCGTCGACTACCAATAGTGCAATCGAGTCGCCGATTTCGGTCAGGACCTCGTTGCGAAACTGTTCGTTGGCCAGGCGTTCCGGCGAAATCAAGAGGATGTCGACCTCGTCGGCCAGAATGCAGGAGACAATACCTGGCCAGAGGTCAGAGTTACTCGAGTTGAGCGTTTCAGCGGTGATGCCCATTCGTTCGGCAGCATCAATCTGATTGCGCATGAGCGAAAGCAGTGGAGAAATGAGCAGCGCGGGGCCGGCTCCCGCTTCGCGGAGCAGTTTGGCTGCGATGAAGTAGACGAAGCTCTTACCCCATCCCGTGCGCTCCACGACAAGGGAGCGACCCGGTGCCTCAACGATTTGGCGTATCGCTTCTTCTTGTCCGTCGCGAAACTCGATGTCGGGCTGGCCGACGCCAGCACGCAGGAGTTGGAGTGCACGACTCGAGTCGTACTCTAGTCGCCCGATCTGAGTAGGAAGATTCGCCATTGGCCCTTCTCTATGCGGAGCTTACCTCGGCAGTCGCTTCACAACGCCGAATCCCGACTGAAAGCCTAAGGCCTGTTCAAATCGGAACGTAGATGTGTCCGAGTGGAGGCGCATAGCGGCGCGGCCGGATGACCAGATGACGTATCAGACGAAGCTGAGTGAAGCACTGTTCGCGCGACTGGAGCGATTGGTGCCGCCGGGCCCAGCAACACGACCTCGAGGTCTACCGCCACCTCAACAAGGTCGAACGCTTCTTCTGCCGCCTTAAGCGGTTCCACCGGATCGATACTCGTTGCGACAAACTCGATATTTTCTCCCTGGCCGCCATCCACCTCGTGCTCATCTACGACATGTTCAACTCAATGTGAACAGACACAATTCCGAAAGATCACGCCAACCTGAAGGGACGGAACGTCGATGCGCGGCTCCGCTAGCTCAGTCATGTGGCGAGCAAGAATCGTCGCGGCTTGGTCGTCGACGTCGAGCGGCCTGACGCCGGTGCAGTGCGATAGAGCAGCCACGATCCGGCGCACGGACTACCGCCCGGTGTAAGCGTCGAAGAAGTTCTTCGGCTGAATCAACACCGCCGGAGCCAGCGACAATCCGAGCGACTTTATCCAGGGCCGGAGTGAGCTCAAGTCTGACCTGACCGCCACCTGCGACCTCACCAGTCTTGCCAACTTCGAAGCCACGGCCGTGAAGTCGAGTGGCGTCGACGCGGACTTGCCCCGCGCGTTCACCAACAGGAGTTATTCGAAGTCGCTGTTCAGCTTTCCGCTGCCGTCGCTCGCGGCCCGTGCCCGTCACTCCCATCGACGCCTCAGTAACCCGCTACGGCACCAACGAGAAGCGAATTTCGAAGGTTCTTGATTTTGTCCAAAGTGGTGGGCGTTGCAGCCTACCCGAAATCGGGGGGACTCTCCGCTGATACGCTCGGCGCCATATGAGGATCGTAGGGATCGACTTCCCGGAGCCGTTGGTTGCCGCGCTGCGGGAAGGCCGCCTCGTGATATTCGCGGGCGCCGGCGTCTCCATGGGAGAACCGGCCAGGTTGCCCAATTTCGATGATCTCGCGAAACAGATTGCGCACGGAACCGGGAAGGCAAAATCGGACGGCGAAACCGCGGACCGCTTCCTCGGTCGCCTGAAGGAGTCCGGCGTCAAGGTGCATGAGCTGGCTGCCGAAATCCTGACTCGCGATGATCCATCGCCGAATTCGCTGCACCGCGACCTGTTGCGCTGCTTCCCCAGCAAGCACGCGGTTCGGGTCGTGACGACGAACTTCGACCGCCTGTTTGAAGAAGCCAATAGGGAATTGCCCGCTCCTCAAATCAGTGGCTTCTCCGCGCCTGCGCTGCCAATTGGCAGCGACTTTGCTGGCCTCGTACATGTCCACGGCTCCCTCTGCCAGACCGAGACCATGGTCTTGACAGACGAAGACTTCGGCCGAGCGTATCTGACGGAAGGATGGGCGCGGCGATTCTTGCTCGACCTGTTTCGCTCCTTCACTGTGTTGTTTGTCGGATACAGCCATAGCGATGTCGTCATGTCCTACCTGGGACGCGCGCTGCCACCGCCAGACGCTAGTCGGAGTGATGCTCCTCGGCGCTTCGCGCTGACGGATGAGCCGAACCACCCCCGTTGGCAGTTGTTGAAAATCACACCAATTCGATATCCGACTGCGGACCCAAGCGATCATTCCGGTCTAAACGTCGGGGTGGATGAGCTCGCCTCCTATGTGCAGCGAGACCTGCTCGGTTGGCAACGCAAGATTGGCGATATCGCGCAGGGATATCCTCCATTCGATCTCGAAGAGCAAGACTTGATTAGCGAAGCGCTGAGGCATCCCGACCGTGTTCGGTTCTTCACCGATGTGGCCACGCACCCCAAGTGGATGGAATGGCTGCATCGTCGGGGACACTTGGAAGGCGCGTTCGATCCGACCCTTAAGGGGAGTGATGACTCAGTCTCTGAATCTCTCGCGGGCTGGTTGTGCCAGCGGTTTGCCCGTGAGCGTGCGGAAGACATGCTCAGTGTGTTTGGCTGGGATCGGATGCGAGTCGGCAGTCGGTTGTGGTACGCACTGAGCCTAGAACTGGGAGCGAAATCCGAAGGGACGCGGGAGGGGCCAGTTTGGGATCCCGACGTGATGGCTAAGTGGATCGCTCTTCTGCTAGACAGCATCCCTCGTGAACTAGAGTACCTGGACATCCGGCTACGCGGTCTCGCGGAAGCGGCCGCACGGGCGGGCTTGGAAGACGCACTGATCGCGGTCTTCGATGCAATGGCCGGCTTGTCCGCGGGCGACAGGCACGCGTACGCTGATCGTGCGTGGGCGCTCGACCAGGTCTGGACGACGGACCTCGCGCCGCGCGTTCCGGCCGTCGCCGAACGTCTGTTGGTTGTAGTGCGGGCCCAATTGACGCGCCGGCATCAGCGGTCGCGCATCTGGGAGAACGCGACGCGGCAGTCTGGATCCGCGACCTTGCGCCGAACGAAAATCGAAGCACGTGAGGATGACTCCGATCGCTACGATTCGAACGACGTGCTGATCGACGCTGCTCGTGACTGCCTAACTCATCTCGTCGAACACGAACCTCTGGTCGCTGCCGGGCATCTTGATCAGATGATCCGTGCAGATCCGCCGCTGCTACGTCGAATCGCGATCAACTGCGCAGCGTTGCGAAACGACCTCTCAGCAGACCAACAGACCGAGTGGCTGCTGCAACATCTCAGCCTGTACGACGGCGCCTGCCAGCGCGAACTGCGCCTATTCGCGGATGCCACGTACCGAGATCTGTCTGAAGCGCAGAAACAGAGAGTGCTAGCGGCGATCGACGATTATCCGGATCCGACCGATGACCTTGGATGTTGACATGGATGAGTATGCCGCCGACCGCAAGATGGATTGGCTCCTCTGGCTTGAGCGGATCGATCCTGACTGTCCACACACTGCTGCGGCATTGGCGAAGCTGAGCGAAGAATTTCCCGACCTCCAGACTGAGAGGGAGTTCCACCTTGACTCGCCGCGTTCTGAGCTCAGGTGGATTGAGCGAGAGAGTCCGTGGACAGCAGAAGAGTTGTTGGCCCGGCCGGCAAACGAATGGCTTCCGCAGCTTCTCGACTTCAACGGCGACGATCCCTTCGGCCCGAGCCTGGCAAAACTGCTGGAACAGGTGAAGGATGCGGCCGCTGAGAGGTTCGATTGGGGCATCGAACTCGCCGACGCGCTGGCAGACGGCCAACACTGGAATGCGCCCCTGTGGGAACCGCTCCTGGGGATCTGGCAAACAGAGATCGCGGGAGCGGAATATCGGCAGGTTCTCTCGCGGCTCAGATTTCGCGATTTGCAGCGCCATCAGACCCAAGCTGTTTGTCGGGTGCTGGCCAAGCTGGTCAGCGGAGGCAGACGCCCGTTCGTCCGGGAGCTGCTCGGCGCGGCAAACGATCTGGCGTCCGCACTGTGGGTGCATGTGAGGGAGGATGCCACTACCTCCGAGCATTTCGACTGGTACACCCTGGCGCTCAATCGAGCGGCAGGGCCATTGGCGGAGTTCTGGCTCGGCAGCTTGTCGGTGGCCCTGCGTGAGGAACTGGTCGCTCGCGGACAACTGGAGCAGCCCTATCGCTCGGCGCTCGACGCGATCGTGGAGGACCAGACCTCGGCAGGCCGGATGGCGCGCGCCTTCCTGATGAGGGGATTCGCATTCCTCTTGAACCTCGACGAAAGCTGGACTTGCGAGCGCCTCGCGCCGCTCTTGGTCGAGCCACCGGAATCGGACGAGTTCCAAGCCGCTTGGGATGGCTTGATGTACGGCTCACTCGATGTCTCGACCGTAGACACGTTGAAGGAGTCCTTCCTCGCTGCTGCCTCACATGTATCGAGCTTCCGAGATTCGCACACTCGTGAGCGGTACATCGACCATTTGGTGAGCTTGCTGATTGACTTCGTCGAAGACCCAATCGGCGAGTGGATCCCTAGATTTCTCGTGAATGCAGACGACGACGACCGGCAACGCTTTGCCTGGGCGATATGGCGGCGCATGAGCGAGATGTCAGATGCTGACACGCAGGAGCTTTGGCGCCGTTGGCTCCGCCGGTACTGGGACAACCGACTCAGTGGCGTACCAACACCGCTCGAGAGCATGGAGATTGAATCGATGTTGAATTGGCTGCTAGAGCTTGACAGCCTCTTCGCGGAAGCCGTCGAACTCGCTGTGCGAATGCCACTCAGTGGAATCGACCCGTGGTTCCTGGTCAACGGCCTGGAAAAAGGCAATCAGTGCGAGCAGGAACCTAATGCCGTTACGGATCTGCTGATCCGATTGGCAGAAATCGAGTCGGGCTCTGCGCCGCCTTGGGAATGGCGCGGGTTGATCGACAGGGTGTTGGGAGCGGATCTGACAGAAGATCGAAACGCCTCTTTGCAAGCCCTGCGCATTCGCTTGGGATTGTCGTAGCGCGGGCCGGAGCGGTCCGCAAGGCAGCGCTGACGACAGACGCGCTTGGTCTCCAAGTGTGGAAACAACAAGCCATCGCACGACATCCGCTCAGGACACCCATCGAAACGTCAACTCGGAGGTTCCTGGTTTTGTCTAGTTTGGTGGCCACACGCGCATCCCCTACGAGGCATTCCGCAGCATCGGGAAGAGAAACGCACGCCGGGTCGCCCTACAAGCAGGTCGGATCGACGCAAACCAGCAGAGCGCACATGCGAGCCGCGTTCGGGATTCGTGAGACGGCTATCGGCGAGGGACTCTAGCCGTAGGAGCGGGAACTGCCTGAGCGTCACCGTCTCTGGGATCACTCCAGGACCGTCGGTGATCGCGCGAGCAGGTAGCCTTGGCCGGATGGGTCGCTCCAGGCAACGAGGATGGTCCGTTCCCACCGTCAAGAGAGAGCTGAGCTGATGGTTGAAGGCGGCGGATTCGGCGACCACATCGAGCACGCGCAACCCTTCATCCTCTCCGGGCGGCCCGACGAGGAGGAGGTGGATTACAAGTGCCCCGCCCCGTGCTCGATAGCGCGTATCGCCGGGATGTGAGGAATTGGTCAGCAGGTACAATGCGGCGATGCTACGAGGGGACCCCATCGCGAACGCATCTTCAGGCCACGAGGCACAAGAGAACTCGGGGCGGTGGCTCGGCCCCGACTCGGACCTGATCGAGTTCGTCCTTCGGGAGTCCGAGACGCGCTTGGAAGGGTACCGGCTCAACCCTGGCGACATTGAGGAGCACGCCGCGATCGAGCAGTCGGTTATCGACGGTGGCTATGGACACCGCCAACTGTTCGAGTTGATCCAGAACGCCGCGGACGCCATCCGAGCCGCAAACACTACCGGTCGCGTTGAGATTCGGCTTACCCCCGAATCGCTCTACGTCGCAAATGAGGGTCGCCCGGTTGACGAGGAGGGCGCGGACTCAATCCTGCGCTCGCACCTCTCCACCAAGCGAAGCCACGAGATCGGGCACTTCGGGCTCGGCTTCAAATCAGTCCTCGGGATCTCCGAGCGTATTGCGGTTTTCAGCCGGCTCGGCTCGTTCGGCTTCGATACGTCTGCGGCAAGAACGCGGATTCTCGCCTGTGTTCCCAGCTACCGCAAGCAGACACCGGGGCTCAGGATCGCGGACGCGCTCGATGCCGAAGAAGAGCGCGCACGGGATCCGAACCTGAACGAACTGGCCGAGTGGGCCAGCACAGTGATTCGGCTTTCGCGCGATCACCCTCGTGCGCAGGAACTCGGCGGTGACCTCGCGGGCTTCCCCGCAGAGTTCCTGCTGTTCTCCCCGCACGTGACGAGCCTGTCAATGGAAGACAAGACCGGCGACTTCGATCGCCTCATCGTGCTCACCAGCGGTGAGGATCGCCGGATTGAGCTCGACGACACCGCCGGCGAGCCTACCAACTGGATGGTGTTCCGGGCCGAGCACACAATGTCCGAGGGGGCGAAGCGTGACGCCGGCGAGATGACCGCCCGCGATCGGGTCGAGATTGCCTGGGCCGTCCCGATGAGTCGAAGGACGCGTCGAGGCCGGTACTGGGCGTTCTTCCCCACCACCTACGAGAGCACGCTGAGCGGGATTCTGAACGCACCGTGGAAGACCAACTCCGACAGGCAAGGACTCCTTGAGGGGCGCTACAACAGCGAGATCATCGAGGCGGCCGCACAGCTCGTGGCCAGGCGTCTCGCCGAGCTGCACAACCCGGAGGACCATGGGGCACACCTCGACCTCCTGCCCGCGCGTATTGAGGACGCTGCGGGATGGGCTAACCGGGAGCTGACTGAACAGATCGATCGGCGGGCTGGGAAGATGTCGATCCTTCCCGATTCGGAAGGAGTATTGAGGCAGCCAGACAAGCTCACGCTCATTCCTCTCGCCGCCAGTGAATCCGCTCTCGAGATATGGAGGGAACTCGGGCAGCGCCCTGGCGGGTGGGCGCACGAAGAGCTCAATTCGCGGGAGCGACGTCCGCGGGCGATCCGACTCGGGGTCCACCATGCGGACGCCAACAGCTGGCTGGCGGCGATCGCTGAACCAGCCACACCGTCTACGTCGATCGCGGCCATTCGTGCTTCGGCAGGCTGCACCCGCGAACTGGGACGCGGCTCCGAGGCTGCCGATCGGAGCGCGCCCATTGTCCTGACCGAGGATGGCCGCCTTGTCGCGCCTGATGCTGCAAGAGTGTTCATGAGCGGAGCCGACCGCGCCGAGGTCGCCAACCTGCTGCTTGTGCACCCCGAAGTCGTGGCGGATCCAGACGCGCGGCGGATCCTGACCGAGCGGTTCGGACTAAAGGAGGTCGACTCCATACGGGAGCTTGAAGTCTTGCTGGCCGAGAGCGCGGCGGCGGGATTCGCAGGCTGGGACCGGGTCTGGGCTGCCGTTCGGAGAGTGTCGCTATCCGATGTAACTCCCAAGCTGCGTCAGCAGATGCGGCGCTTGAAGGTGCGGACACTCGCTGGCAGCTGGAGACGGCCATGGGAGGTGCTGCTCCCTGGGCCGATCGTGCCCGGCGACGGAAGTCGAGACGGTGATGTCACAGTCGACTTGGCGTATCACGGCGAGGATGGAGAGGCACTCTCCTTGCTCGAAGTGGTGGATTCGCCGACTGTCGACGGGCTGACCGGAGTTGAGTTGGGCGAGACGGCGGTGCCGAACTGGCAGTACCGATACCGCAGTCGGCGAGTCGAAGAATTCCAGCATGAGGCGCGTCACGCGTCGGGCCGCACACCTCAGGCTCACCTCGTTTCAAGTGTTGACCGAGCGGCTAGCGGACCGCTGAGCCCGTATTTCAGATTGAGCAAGCCTGGCCAGGAGCTGTTCGTGCGTTTCCTACTGCCTCTCGCTGCCGCCGATCCGGCCGTGGCCTGGTATCACAGCGGGACATCGAGCGATTACCCGGAAGTCAAGGGAGAGTCTCCTGCTCGTTGGCTCATCCGCGAGTCGGGTGAGATTCCAACTAGCCTGGGCCCGAGACAAATCTCCCAGTGTGTCGACGCGCGCCTCGATGTATGGTCCCGCCTCCTGCCTGTCGCGCACCAGGAGTGCGCCTTCCTCGGACTGCCGAGCGAGTTGGGATCCCTTCCCGCGAACATCCTGCGCGAGGCTCATGAACTCGCGCTAACCGAAGGCGACCTGACAGAGGTGCCACGGTTCTACGCTGAACTGGCATTGGGGCGGGTGCCTGGCCCGGCACGAATCCGCGCCGTTGGGCCAACCGGGCCGTGCCAGCTGCCGCCAGACGGGGTGACCGTGACCGATGATCCGGAGCTCGCTGACCTCCTGGTCCAGGACGGGCCGGTGCTGCTCGTGTGTACAGCCGAACAGGCCCAAGCTCTCGTCAGCGAGTGGGGTTTAAGGCCGGCCACGGAAAGTGCGCATAGGAGCGTGCAGCACGCGCCCTCGGGGCCAGCAGTGCCTCTTGCGGACGCCTTCCCGGGACTTCCCCGGACGGTGCTCGCCGAACACGGAGATGTCGAATTGGTGCCGTGCGACGCGCTGTGGAGCGAGATTCGCACGGCCAGGGGCGCAGTTCGTTCCGATCTCGGGTCTCACTACGAAGCCCAGGAGCGTGCATTCTTGTACAGAGAGGCCCAAGACGGTGCTGACGATGGCCACCGTTTCCTGTCCGAGCTGTTATCGATTTTGTCGCTCGAGCTGCCCGAAAGGGCCGTGGTGGACGCGATAACGCACAACATGCAGGCTGCCGAGAGCGAGCGTATAGCGGCAATCAGAGCAGTCTCTCCTCTCTCAGAAAAGCTCGCGGAGATGTTTGGCGCGGCCCGCCTGCGAAGGCATCTGCCCAGGGCTGTTCTTGATGCCGAGCCCGGCTCCCGGTCATTCCGGCCCGACGAGTTGGCCGACATGATCCTGGCAGTTCATGGATCCGCAGCGCTGAGGATGATGTACCGCGATGGTCACACGCACATTGCCCCGACGCCTCCGCGTCGTTGGGCAGGGAGCGAGCCAGCGCTACGATTCGTTCGGGCCCTCGGATTCCCGGATGAGTTCGCCGGAGCGCCTGCCCGAGCAAGGCCCCCGTTCATCGAGGTGGACGGACCGGTTCACCTGGGTCCGCTGCACGACTTTCAGGAAGAGATCGCAAGGAACATCGCTGATTTCCTCAAGGAATCCCCGCCGAGTCGTGGTCTGATCTCGCTTCCAACCGGCGCCGGAAAGACACGGGTCGTGACCGAGACCCTGACCCGATCATTCAAGGAAGGGGTGCTGGACGGGTGCGTCCTGTGGCTCGCCGATCGGGAGGAGCTATGCGAGCAAGCCGTGCAGAGCTGGCGGGAGGTCTGGATGACCAGAGGGCCCCCTGAATCGCTGAGGATCAGCCGTCTCTGGGGCAGCACGAACGACCGCGTGGAGGACGTTCAAGAGCAGAACCACGTCGTGGTTGCCACGTTTCAGTCGCTGGTCCGGCGCATCGAGCAGACGAGCTTCGACTGGCTCACGCGAGCAGCGTGTGTCGTGATCGACGAGGCACATGGCTCCGTTACGCCTTCGTATACAACCATCCTCAATCAGTTCGGACTCACTCCTCGCGAGACTCCAATCCCGCTGGTCGGGCTGACGGCTACACCGTTCCGCGGAGGCGCTGAGGATGGGGGCACGGAGACCGCCCGGCTCGTGAGACGCTATGGTGGCCGCCGATTCGACTACGGCGTGTTCGGCGACGAGGGATCGTATCCTCAGCTGCGGCAAATGGGAGTACTGTCCGACGCCGAGTTCGCTCGGCTCGACGGTGTCTCCTTTAGGCTCTCGAAGACCGAACTCGACCAGTTCCGCCAGTTCGATCGTCTCCCCGCCAATGTCGAGGCGCGCATCGGGCGCGACCACGGTCGGAACGACCGGATCATCGATCGGATTGCCGGGCTCCCGCGAGGGTGGCCCGCCCTGGTGTTCGCTGCCTCTGTCGATCACGCAGAGTGGCTGGCGGCAGAGCCATCCGTGCGCGGCATCGCCTCCCAAGCAGTCTCGTCGCGGACCGATCCCGTTGCCCGCAGGCACGCAATCGAGGGGTTTAGAAGGAACGAGATCCAAGTGCTCACGAACTACGGAGTCCTGACGACCGGCTTCGACGCTCCGAAGACGCGTGCCGTGTTCGTCACAAGGCCGATCTACAGCCCCGGGCTCTATCAGCAGGTGGTGGGACGAGGATTGCGTGGGCCTGCGAATGGTGGCACGGACTCCTGCCTGATCGTGAACGTCGCAGACAATCTGGAACAATACGGGACTGAACTCGCGTTCCTCGAGTTCGAGAACCTTTGGCGACGTGTGCGTGGCGCGCTGTACTGATCACTGGCGCTATAGGGTTGCAGGGTGACGCCCTCAACTTGGTGGTGCAGAGGGCTCCAGCGCTCGCTCGCCATCGAGGAAGAGATCCCCTCGAAGACGGCCCCTCTCCGACCACGGCGATGACGGGTATGACGTGATGCTCGCGCTGGCGAGAGGGATCTTCGCAGGCGATGACGAATGTCGGCTCGGTCGAGTTGGTGTTGTCCGCGCGCGACAGAGGTCGAGGTAGCGCTCTTCGACGCGCTGTGAGAGGGTACACTACAGGCTCGGGCAGGGAGTTCCGGTGGGTCTCGGTGCGCCCTCGCGGAACTGCCATTGGAGCGGAAATCCGCACGCGAGGGTCACAGCAGGGTACCCAAGGGCCTGCTTACACGATTTCTGTGAACCTTTGGCGTGAGCATCTGAGTTTCACACCCTCTGTTTTGCAGGGGAAGCTGCCGAACGCTGAGGGTATCCCGCTCCTCATCGACGAATCGTCAAACCATGAATTCGGCTGTTGGCTCTCCCATGTGAACAAGCCCTAGCGGGCTGCTGAAGTATCGATGGACGCCGCCGGATCACGTCTTGGTTGATGTCTGTGCTGTCGCTGACCGCGCACAACGGTTGGGGTTTCGCAAGCCGGAAGTTGCGAGGTCGGACCGCAGTTCCGAAGTCTGAAGCCGCTTCGGCGCCGTTCGGCTATGCGGCGGCCGCCTCGAGGTTGGCCAGGCGGGTGAGGTTGTAGGCTGCGGCGGTCAGTTCGAACCAGAGCTTGTTGCGGGCCCGGCCGAGGTAGCGCAGCTTGCCGCCCGCGCCGACCGTCTTGATCCAGCCGAACACCTCTTCGACCCGTTTGCGCCGACGTTGACTTTGGCGGTACCCCGGATGTCGGGTCGTGCGGCCGTCGATCGCGCTGCGCCGTCCGCGCTCGTTCTGGGCGACATGGGGTGTCACCCCCAGACCGCGCAGGTCCCAGACGAAGTCGCGCGTGTCGTAGCCACGGTCGGCGCCGAGCGTGGCCGGTCCGCAGACACTGCGCTCCAACATCGCCAGCGCCGCCTCGCGTTCGGCGTAGCCGTCGGCTTCGGTCAGTTCGACATCAACGACGAGACCATTCCGGTTCTCAGTCAGCACATGACCGAGGTAGCAGAGTTGCGCACCTTGCTGCTTGCCCTTGCGGTACAGCCGCGCCTCGGGATCGGTGGTCGACTCGTGCGTGTCGCGACTGCGGCGCTCGCCCTGGAAGTCGGCATCGCGGTTGCGCCCACCGCCTTTAGGCGGCCCTGGCTCGTCGCGCGGTCGATAGCTCTTGTGCGAGGCCCAAGCCTCAAGCAGCGTGCCGTCCACCGTGAAGTGGTTCGCTGAGAGCAGCCGGCGCCGGCGCGCCTCGCGCACCACTTCCTTGAGCAAGATCCGCGCTGCGTCCGCATCCATGAGACGCTCGCGGTTCTTGGTGAACGTCGTTGGATGAAACGGCTCGTCCTCCACATTCAGGTCGAGGAACCACTTGAACAAGAGGTTGTAGCGCAGTTGCTCGCAAAACTGGCGCTCCGAGCGGATCGTGTAAAACGCCATCAGCAGGCTCGCTTTGAGCAGGTGCTCGGGCGGAATCGAGGGTCGTCCGTGGTCCGCGTAGAGCTCGTCGAACAGGGGCGACATGCGCCCCAACGCCGAGTCGGCCAAGGGCTTGATCCGCCGCAGCGGATGGTCCTTGGGCACGAAGCCCCCCGGCGTCACCCCCAACATCATCGTCGCCTGTCGCTCAGTCTCACCACGCATCACCAAGCGTCCTCATCTATCGGCTCAGTACCACCTCCATTCTCCCGCACTCCTTTTTCAGCAGCCTGCTAGGGCTTTATTCCACATGGAGATCGCACGTTGGACAGGTTTGACCAGGGTCGGATCTGCCGTGCAAACAGTTGTAGTTTGCCCTTCAATCACGTTCGAATTGATTCGGACATCATCGCGCTCGTCAGCGTCCGTGGTTCCGTCCGAATGAGACGCAGGCAGATCGCTTGTCCCACTAGCGCTGGGGTTTTGTCCTCTGGAACCGGCGAACAGCGTGTCCCCGAACGACAGCGAACGTTCGGACGCGGATGGGCGGAGATCTGAGATGGAGATGCCGAGGACGCCGCTACCGATCGCGACGCCGAGTACGACTGCGTAGAGAATCCAACGCACACCCGTCACTCACTCGTGCCGACAGGATAGGCACCAATAGAGTCGACGATGTCGCTCAATGCCTGGTTGAGGGGATGCTCCGCGTAGAAGCCGGTCACTGCTTCACCTTGGCTGCTCCTCGAACCGTCTGGAAGATGTCGGATGGCTCCAGTGCCCGTATGGGAGCAGAGGTACAGTGTCGCACCAACTCGGGGATCGCCCACCCGAAACGCGACATGTTCGCTACATCCATCGTTCCGGTTTGATGTTGCGTAGTGGCCAATCGACATGGGCATGTTGGCGGGCGCGGTGAAGGTGAAGCCAGGGCCGTCGATGGTGGATTTCAGCCGATACGTCTCCCCAGGCGTGATCGTGTGTCCATCTGCCCAAACCGTGGTCAAGATATAGAACTCGGCATCTGCCCGCGCCACGTTGCCGTTGGCGTCAGTGACCTGCGCAGAGAACCGCTTCCAACCGGAATCGATCTGCGGCTCCGAGCGGTAGCGGCGCGTGTACCTGGCCGGTCCGCTGCCAAAGTACTCAGCAGGTGATGTCGGCCAGAGGCAGTCGACCCAGGCATTACCCTCATTTCCTTCGAAGGCCGCACCATCCCAATTTCGGTCCATCCCATCGATGACCAACTCGTATGGCGCAGTTCCCCCACTGATCTTCCAATCGACCGGCATAAAGTTCTCCGCCCGGAAGCCGTGGCTGATGATGCCTGTTTCCACCTCGCCGTCGTCGTTCAGCCGCGCGTAGTTTCCCATTTGCTCCCACGTATTCTGGTCGGTTTCGCAAACGCCATGTCCGACGAAGCGATCATCGTCGACCATTTGCTCCCACGTATTCTGGTCGGTTTCGCAAACAGCACGTTGTCGCGTTAGGGTCAGGCTCAGGTCGCTCTCGGCACCTTGGTTGGCAGTTTCGCCTTGCTCAGCCGCTCCAGTCTGGACCGCCTCGGCCTGACGGCCAACACCCAACTCACGACCAGCCATCACCACTGCCACCGCGACAACGACGATGACGGAAACGAAGAACGCTACGTTTCGCGGTTTCCAGCCTCGCCATTGGGTCGGCATGTCGCGCTCCTCAATTTTTTGCCCAAACCTAGCACAATGGGTGCGAGAAGGCGGTGCTGGCCGGCTACGTGCGAGACGGTCAGGCTCCATTCACCCGCGCCGTCGGCCTCATGTGAGTTCGAGCGGCTCGGTCAAGGTCCGTATGGTCGCCCTCGGATGGCGGCGGCGGTCGTCGGAACGTCGAGGGAACAGGGTCTGCCGGCTGGGGCGGCATCCAGCGGAAGGTCGTCCCCGCTTTGCGGATCATCCAACAACGCCGCTTCGGCGGACATTGCCCTGGGTAAGGGGCGCACCGGCACGTGATCCCGAACCGGTGCTGTGGGGCGTCGTCCGCGACGAGACTCGTCTGAAAGCCGATTCGTTCCGGTGCTGGTCGACGCGATCGTGTCGAGTGCCCCGGACCCTTTGATCACACGCTGCACGCGGCGGATCCGGGGTCATCCCGGTGACGTGCTGCAACGTGGAGGAGACGCAGGCGCCGCTTTGTGCGATAGAGTAAGGATGCTCACCTGTTGGGATTAGCCCAACGCGCCTTGCTGAGGCCTGATGTCTTGAGGGTCCCAACCGGCGCTGGTTGCGCCTCGTCCCATTGGTATGTCGGGAGCAAGCGGATGCGGGACTCTGGTGGTGAAATGTGATCCCAGGGCGTCGTGAGCAAGAAGCAGCACAATGTGATAGCCACCCTTTACAACAGAAAGCATGCACCCTACTTGTACGGTGCCTTCCACATCGTCCGAGGCGAGTTGTCGAATCAGTGGACAACCAAGCCATTCGTCGTCTCCAAGAATACTGCGACAGGAGAAGTGATCGTCTACGCAGCGTTCTTCAAATGTTGCTCAAAATCCTGTTTCAGATCGAGAAGCTCAGGGAGTTCTCGATCCGCGCTGACGCCATCCTTGGGCAAGCAGCGTTGCCTGTGAAGAAAGGCCCACTACCGATGGGTGTTCCTATAGCAGAGGGGATCATGGACGATCAGGAGGAGCTGATCGAGGAGGTGCTCCTGGTGACCTCAGTGCGCGTTCGCATCCTCTCCGAAATGTTCCCGGAACGTCTGAAGCAGCACACGGTTCCAGTCTATGACTACAACGACAAGCAAGTAGATTCTGTCCAGGTTCGCCACATTGGCAACCTGATCGCACACAACCGATACGTCTGCGTGGTTGACGACCAAGTTGTCGACCTCTATTCCGACCAAAGAACATTGAGTGGGGTGAGCGAGATAGGATTGAAGATAAGATTTCTGGAGTACATCGCCGAGGTCGAAGCCGCAGTGCGCGGCCTCACGGTCAGGGACCTGTTGCGGCACCTACATTCCGAGTTGGCCCAGCTCTCGACAGCTTCGGGCAACAAGGAAATCGTCGACCTTCATCAGAACCTCTACTCCCTAGGTGGCCTCGTGAGCCGTCAACCCGGTTCCATCGTCCCGGCCCCGCTGAAAGCCATCCTCGATCGGGCGGCCGCCAATTGCCTGGAACGAAAACATCGGAGCGGACCCCCGAAGGGGGAAGACCATCAGAGCGTCATGATGAAGTGCACAACTCCGAGGTTCTTCTGGGAGCAGGATTTGGACGATAAGCGGATTCGAGTGTCGTTGTTCGTCAACGATGAGCCCGAGACGCTCGTCATGGACCTCAGAGAGTTCTTTCAGGAGATGGAAGTAGCCTACGGGGATAGCACGCTGCTCGAGGCAGCCGGGTTTCCTAACCGAACTGAACAGCAGTAGCGCACGCCGGAGTTGCTGGGCAGGTTAGCCACGCCGGAGTCCCGGCGTGCGGTCCGTCGTCCCCGCATCTGCTGCTCCCGTTGCCCCTTGCACGCGCACTGTGCCAAACGCGCCGCTCTAGCGCAGCGATGTGGTGCTCCCCCGGTGGATCCTATCGGCCCTACGGCGGTGCCTGTACCGTTTCGCGTCGGTTCATTACCTGCGCCCGCCCCGAATCCTAAACCAGGCTCTCCGGTCGTTGGTCTCTTTGGTCTGCTCGATGAGGCCGATCCCTCGGAACGGCGGTACCACGATCGGTGTCCATTGATGGTGGCATAGCAGCATACGAGTGGAGCCATGACGAACAGACGGCCGACGAGGCACTGGTGCAGGATTCAGCCACGGCGAGCCTGATCCGATTGAATCTGGGACATGACGTCGGCAGCGAATCAACGTTCCAAAGGGAATCGAATCTCGAAGGTTCTTGATTTTGTCCAACTTGGTGGGCGAAACGCTACCGAACTGCGAACTTTTTCTCTCGAGGTGCGTCTTTAGTGTGACCGGAGAACTGCTGACTGCGGAGCCCTGAATGCAAGTACCTCACGATGGAGTCCTGATCTGTTGTTCAGTCCTTGCTTCGCGCCGGAACCAGCTCCCTCTGCTGCTGCTGTAGCCCCAATCGAGACACACACCGACAACGCAGATTCCCGGGTGAAGCGGGGACTGAAACTTCGGACGTGATCACGGGCACCGACGGCTGCGATTTGGTCCGAATCGGCTCGTCCCTGTTGATGCCGCACCCGGCCATCCGGCCAAAGAACGTGTAGGCTGAGCACCCTATCGTACGCCAGTCCGCGGCCTACATTGATCACCGCACGAGGCCTGGAGCTCGGCCTCCACTAGTATGCTCGGACGCAGCTTGACGGAGGATCGAGGACTGCCGATGCCAGACAGATTCGAGGGTAAGGTCATCGTGATCACAGGTGCTGCAGGAGGTATCGGCCGGGCGACGGCCGTCCGTTTCGCTTCTGAGGGCGCCCGGATCATGGCCGTCGACTTGCCGCATTCCGAGCTGGACGAGACGGTAGCGGCGGTTCAACGGGCCAGCGGCCAAATCGCCACCTATGAAGCCGATGTCACCGTCGCCAGTCAGGTCGACGGCTATGTTCAGGCGGCGCTCGACCAGTTCGGCCAGATTGATGTGTTCTTCAACAATGCCGGCATCGAGGGCTGGGTCGGATCACTGCTGGATTACCCGGAGGACGAATTCGATCGAGTCTTCGCCGTCAACGTCAAGGGAGTCTTCCTCGGGTTGCAAGCAGTCGGACGAGCGATGCAGCAAGCGGGTGGGGGCGCAATCATCAACACCGCTTCGGTCGCTGGGCTCCAGGCCACGGCGTCAGCAGCGGCATACGGAGCCAGCAAGAGCGCCGTGGTCGGCTTGACGAAGTCTGCCGCCATCGCCTTCGTCGACGACGGCATCCGAGTGAATGCCATCTGTCCAGGTCCGATTGAAACGCGCATGATGCGAGCTATGGAGCGAGGCGTCAACCCAGACGACCCCGAGGCCGTTCACAGAAACCTATCCGCGTCAACACCAATGAAACGCTACGGAGAAGCGGAGGAGATCGCGGCCATGGTGGCTTTCCTCGCAAGCGACGACGCCTCCTACATCACCGGCGGCATCTACCCCGTCGACGGCGGCACTCGAGCGAACTAGGCCTGTTCACAATGAGTTGAGCATGTCGTAGATCAGGACGAGGTGGATGGCGGCGAGGAAGATGATGTCGAGTTTGTCGCAGCGAGAGTCGATCTGATGGATCCGCTTGAGGCGGCAGAAGACGTGTTCAACCTCGTTGCGGCGGCGGTAGACCTCACGGTCGTAGTCGTGCTGTCCAGCGACAGCGTGTCGGCGTCTGACTCAACCAGCAGTTCCTGCTGCAACGCTTGCACCACGCGCTCCAGTACACCTGCCTTGGCCCAGCGGTTGAGACGCACATAGATGGTGTGCCAGTTGCCGAACTCGCGCGGCAGCCCGCTCCAGGTGCAGTCCTGATAGTAGACATACAGCCAAGCGTCGAGCACCTGGCGGTGGGGAATCTTGAGGTGATTGCCCGGCGGAGGCAGCAACGGCTCCAGTCGCGCGTACTGTGCATCGCTCAGCGTCGTCTGATACGTCATCTGGTCACCTCGGCCGCGCCGCCATCCGCCTCCACTCGGACACATCTACGCGCCAATGTGAACAGTTCCTAGTCCGACGCTGCGTTGTGACCCGAAGTTGCCGCCGGTAGCATCGACTCAAGACCAGGACCAAGGCATGGCACGAATCGATATCGCCCCGGGTGATGGCGAAGAAAGCCCCTGACGCTTCCAGCCACGACCCGAATTGGGCCCCGCGATGACGGCGCTCTCACGCGAGGTTGTTGAGCACAGCCAACTGCCCGTTCGCGAACGAGAACTTATGCGCATGCGCTTCGCGGAGATCAATAAATGTTCGGTTTGACTGGACACACGCTCTGCATCGCCGATGCAGAGCGGTCTGACTGAAGATGACGAGATTCTCTATCTGTCTACCTGCGTCGCCTGTTTCGTTGGCGGCGGCCGCCAACTCGCCGTGCTCGGCATCCATCGGGAATGCCCGACCGAGATACCCTAACCTTCCGCCAGGAGTCCCATCATGTCTGTCACATTCCTTGAACCCACTGCTGAGGGCGGCGTCGCCGTTGTGCCGTACGAGCTTTTCACCGACACAAGCGGCCGGATTACGGTCGGCCTAATCTCGAACGCCTTCCCCGACGGCACACTCTTCATGCACAAGCTGGAAACGGAGCTTGCGACCGCTATGCCGCAGGCCACCTTCCGCCACTACCAGAAGCCGAATGTCGCGCCTGTCACCGGAGATTTAATCGACGCCATCACAGAGGAGTGCGATGTCGTCCTTGCTGCCTGGGGGCATTGAGGCGGTTGCACATCCGGCACCGTGCGTGACGGAGCGATCTTCGCCAAAGCCGGCCTCCCCTCTGTCGCCATCGTCACCGAGGCGTTCGTCGAATTGGCAGCATTCATCGCCCAGGCCGAGGGCATGCCTGCCATTCCCCGCTATGTCCTGCCCCACCCCTGCTCCGGCACCGGCGACGAGAACCTCGGCGTCGTCGCCCGAGAGGCGGCGCCCGGCATCATCGAACTGATCGAGGGGCGCAAGCTGTGACCCTGCAGGCCACACGCCACCAGGCCCCGGACGAAGCGACGGCGCTCGAGCTCTTCCATCTACGAGAGTGGACTGACGGCCTACCGGTGGTCATCCCCACTGAAGAGCGGGTCGAAGCTCTGCTCGCCGGTGTGGAAATCGACCCGGACATCATCGTCGCCATGATCGGCGCCGGCCAGGCGACGGTCGAGAAGATCGCGATCAACGCCGTCATGGCCGGTTGCCGACCGGAGCACTTCCCCGTCGTATTGGCCGCCGTACGCGCAGTAGGCGATCCGGAGTTCGATATTGACAACATGCAGTCGACAACCCACGGCATGGGACCGGCGATCATCGTCAACGGACCCGCGCGCGAGGTCTGTGGTCCCATCGCCTCAGGCTGGGGCGCGCTCGGCCCCGGTCATCGAGCGAACGCGAGCATCGGCCGCGCCCTACGTCTCTGCTTGATGAACATCGGAGGCGCTCGCCCCGGCCACGGCGACATGGCTGCTCTGGGTCAACCCGGCAAGTTCACCTGCTGTCTCGCCGAAGACGAGGAAGGCAGCCCCTTTACTCCGTTGCACACGAGCTTTGGCTACGAACCCGACCAGTCCGCAGTCACGCTGGTAGGAGTTGACGCCCCCCACTCGGTGATGATGCAAACCAACGACGATGATCCCGAAGCCCACGAACGCATTCTCCGCGTCGTCGCCGGATCGATCGCCATTCCCGGCGGCAACAACACGCAGATCGGCAATGGACCGGTGATCGTCGTCCTCAACCCCATCCACGCCGGCGTCCTGGCTAATGCCGGACTGACCCGCGAGGACGTCTGCGACGAACTTGCGAAGCTGGCCGTAACACCTCGATCGGTCATGCGTGGTTGGGCCACAAAACGCAAGATTCCCGACGGAGACGGTGAACTCACTGCGTTGAGGGGCCCTGAGGACATCGTTCTGATCGTCGCTGGTGGCGGCGGCATGTACTCCGCCGTCTTTAGCGGAGGCCTCGCCGGATCAACTCACCCAGTCCACGCCCCCATCGACTTCGACTTCTCCTGCGAACTCCCCGGCGTACCACCCACCTAGCTCTACCAGCCCACACATCCCTTCGGTCCCTCTCCCAGAGGGAGAGGGCCAGGGGGAGGGTCCAACCTTTCCCATGACGAACAACCCTAGACAACTCCCGATTCGAGGAGCCAGCGAAGCTCCGCCGAACTCAAACCAAGCTCCCCCACATAGACCTCATGGTTGTGCTCGCCGAGCAGCGGTGGACGGCGACGTAGTCGAACCGGCGACTGCGTAAAGCGATACGGAGCCCCCGGATACCGTACGGGCTGCTCAACACCGGGCAATTCGCCCTCCCAGAAGAAGTCGCGGTCCGCCCAGTGCGGGTCGTCCAGGTTCTCCTCTGGACGGCGCACGATTCCCCAGGCGAAGTGAAGAGCCTGGCTGCGGCGGTAGACTTCGTCGGCGGGCAGACGCTGGACAAAGTCACCGATCGTCTCAGCCACGTGAAGACGCTCCTCAGGGTTCGAGCGAGGGTCGCGGAAGAGCAGTTCCTGATACTGCGCATTGCGGAGATCATCAGCGGCACCATGCTCATCCATCCAGTCGACCAAACCAGACCAGGCAGAGCCCCCGCGAGGCAGACCACCATTGATCAGGCAGACATACTCGCCGTCGGCCGCCAGATATTGCCACGGAGCGGTGGGCTCGGGCGATGAGTGACGACCCGTCTGCCGCTGAACGAGCCGGCCGAAGTACTCCCAGTTGGGAAACGCACCCTCAGTCGTCGCAGAGATGGACTCATGGATGGAGACATCAACGAGCTGTCCCGGGTGCCCGGCATTCCGCATCCACAGAGCCGCCAGCAGGCCGGACGCGGCGTATTCGTTGCTGATCGCCACACTGTGCTCGCCGTCAGGACGGATCGGCGGCAGGTCATGGTCGTCGTATCCGTTGCTCATCATCGGCCCGCCGAGTGCAAGCTGGACAAGGTCGTTGACCGCCCAATCCCGCCGTGGACCAGAGCGACCGAACGGCGTAATGCTGCACCAGACGGAATCGCGGAGCTCCGACTGTGCCTCAGCCCACTGCCAACCGCCGTCAAAGTCGTCCAGGAATGTAGGCGTCGTAGCGTCGATCACGACATCAACCAGGCCAACCAAACGCTGCCAGATCTCAATCGCACCCGGCTGAGTGACATCAAGAGTCACGGCCCGCTTACTAGTGTTCCGAGACGCGTGAAGCAGCGAGGGCTGCCCAGGATCATCATCAACAAACGGCCCAACATGACGGCTGCGACCACCGCCTGGTGGTTCGACACGGATCACGTCGGCACCGGCATCGGCCAGCAGCTTCCCCGCGACCTCTCCCAGGTCGCCGATCTCGAGAACTCGCAGTCCTTCGAGCGGGCCTTCAACTGGAGCGGTGTTCGAGTTCGCCATCAGATCGCCAGCTCCGAGACCATGCTGGCAAACTCCTCTTCGTCGTAGCCCAGCAGATCGGTGAGGATGGCGTAGTTGTGTTCTCCGAACAGCGGCGCGCCACTGTCCATGCGCCATCGCGCCCCGGAGAACTGCATCGGCAACCCCTCAAAGCGGTGCTCACCCAGCTCCTCGTGAGGAGCAGTCGGATAGAACCCGCGCTCCGTGAGCTGAGGGTCGCGCTCTTGTTTGTCGTCGGTGCGCTGGCAGACGCCGGCCGGTACGCCGGCCTCCTGCAGCGCAATCATCAGGTCAAACGGATCGCGCACACATGTCACAGCGCCGATGGCCTCGTCGAGCTCTTCTTCGTGATCCTTACGTGAGGCCATATCCGCAAACCCAGGATCGTCGCACAGCGCGTCGAGGCCAAGCACATCACAAAGAGAGGACCATTGCACCTCATCGTCGACCGCAATCGCAATCCAACGGTCATCACCTGCGCATGGATATGTGTTGTGCGGGGCCACAGCCGGATATCGCGAGCGATTACCGATCCGCTCATAGGACCGGCCGTTGACCTGATAGTCGAGCATCGGCACAGCACTGACGGCCATCCCGGTCTCAATCTGCGACATGTCAACATGCTGCGCCTCCCCGGTGCGAGCCCGGTGGTGCAGCGCCATCAGCACAGCAATCGCGGCGAAGTACCCGGCCGAGTGGTCCAGGTAAGAAAAGCCCCAGCCGGCAGGCGGCTGATCCGGCAGACCGGACATGGCCGTCGCCCCTGAAACCGCCTGAGCACTCGGACCCCACGTGCCATACAAGGCGTCCCGCCCCACATGGCCAAACCCCGAGACGGACACATAGATCAGCGAAGGATTGATCTCCTGCAGCCGCTCCCACGAAAATCCCATTCGAGCGAACGCACCAGCGCTGTAGTTCTCAATCACGACATCCGACACAGCAAGCAAGCGCTCAACCGCTTCACGCCCCTTCGGGTGAAACAGGTTGGCAGTAATCGAGCGCTTATTGCGGCTCAGATTCGAGTGAAAGCCCGACCGGTTGAGCGACGGATTTTCCGGATCCTGCCGAAGACCAATGCGCATCGAGTCGAGATAAGACTCGTTCTCAACCTTCACAACATCGGCGCCAAGGTCGGCGAGAATCCGAGTCGCCTGCGGACCAGCAACAATCCAGGAGAAGTCAGTCACGCGAATCCCGTCAAGCGGGAGAGGCAAATCCGAAGGCATAGTGGTCACAGCATAATCACAACCCGACAAAACCACGCTCTCCTCTTCGCGGATCCGCGCCCAAACCTGTCGTTATGAGGAACGGAACCCCCCTCTCCCTTTGGGGATCTGCGCGTAGCCCAGTTTCCAGTCGTTGTGAGTTCCTGTAGGAGCGACCACAAGGATTGGCCCCTACAAGGTGGTTGAACGCGCTCCGAGCGAGTGACGCGCAGGCCTCCTCTGGGAGAGGGTCGGGGTGATGGTCCCCGCCAAACCCGCCTCAGTGCAGATGCCGCAGCCGCGGATCGAGCCGATCCCGCAACCAGTCGCCCATCAGATTGCCCGTCAGCGAAATCGTCAGCAGTGCCAGACCCGGTAGCCAGATCGGCCACCAGGCCACGATCATCACCTCGCGCCCCTCAGTGATCATTCGGCCCCACGAAGGTGTACCGGCTGGCACGCCGACTCCCAGGAAGCTCAGGGCTGCCTCGACCTGGATCACGATCGCGACCTCCAACGTCATGATGATCACGATCGTGTTCATGACGTTGGGAAACAGGTGCTTGCGCATGATCCACCAGCCGCCGGCACCCAACGCCCGTGAGGCGGTCGTAAAGTCGCGTTCTCGCAACGACAGCACCTCCGCACGCACGAGACGGGCGTAGCCGGACCAGGTCCAGATCAGCAGGATGATGACCACGTTGCGCAGGCTCGGTCCGAAAATGCTGCCCAGCAGCAGCGCGAAGAGAATACCCGGCAGTGCGAGTTGTATGTCCACGACCCGCATCAAGATCTGTCCTGTGGCGCCCCCCTTCCAGCCCGAGGTCATCCCCACCAACGTGCCAAACAAGGCCGAGCCGGGCACCACGATCCCCACCACGATCAGCGACAGCCGCGCACCGTGCATCAGCCGGCTGAGGATGTCGCGGCCTACATCGTCTGTACCCAATGGGTGCTCCCAGGTGCCGCCGTCGAAGACCGGCGGCTCCAGACGCGCGCCCAGATTGACGAAACTCGGGTCGTGCGGCGCCAGCACGTCAGCCAGTGCCCCGGCCAGGACGAAGACCAGCGCAATCGCCAACGGCACCGACAAACCCAGCCAGCGCCGCCAACGGACCGGGCCGCGCGGCTCGGCGAACTCGACATCAACGGGTGACTCAATACCGTGAGTGCGTTCGGTCATCAGATCGCTCCCACGCGGATTCGCGGATCGATCAGGCGGTAGGACACGTCGACCAGCGCATTGGCCAGCGCGATCGAGGCGGCCAGCACGATGATCGCCGTTTGCACCATGGGATAGTCGGACTGCACGATGGAGTCGATGATCAGTCGCCCGATCCCCGGCCAGGCGAACACTACCTCGATGATCACTGCCCCCGCAATCAGGCGGCCCAGCCCGAGGCCGAGGATTGTCACGACCGGTAGCAGCGCGTGGCGCAGTGCGTGGCGCATAATGACGGTGCGCTCGCGCAGTCACTTCGCCCGCGCCGTCGTGATAAAGTCAGAACCCATCACGTCGATCATCCCGGAACGGGTCAGCCGCATGATCGCCGCCATCTCGAGCAGCCCCAACGACAGCGCGGGCAGGATCAACGATCTGAATCCCTCGGCTCCGCCGGTTGGGAACCATCCCAACTCCACGGCGAAGAAAAAAATCGCCATTAGCCCCAGCCAGAAGCTGGGCGTCGCCTGACCGAACACTGCGAGGAAGCGCGCGACCCAGTCGGTCAACCTGCCCCGGTGCAGCGCCGCCGCGATCCCGAGCGGAATGGACAGACCGACCGCGAAGACCAGCCCCGCGACCGTCAACTTCAGCGTGTTCACTGCGCGTTCGCCGATCGCGGCGATCGTCGATGTGCCGGCGCCCCGGTATGACGTCCCGAAGTCCAGGTTCGCCAGGTCCCAGAGGAAGTCGCCGTACTGCACGATCAGCGTGTCGTTCAGGCCCAAACGCCCGCGGATCGTCTGGATTTCCGCGTCGGTCGCCTCGAACGGCAGCAGAAACGATTCAGGATTGCCCACCAGTCGAGCAACAAAAAAGACGATGCTCACCACGACAAACACGACCACGAATGCCTGCAGCAGGCGGACGACAAGGTAGTTCCAGAACTGCACGCTGGGCTCCGCCCCGACTCCGGCCCCTACTGAGCCGAAACCTTACGCCGCATGCTAGCCAAACGGCCTCATCGCTCAGCTCACTCACTCCGGCCACCTCGCAGGCTGCAGAGGCTGCGGTTCCCCGCATCCCACGAATCGGCTTGAGATGAATCATCCAGCTTCCACTTCCACAGTTGAACTGGCCCCGGCGTCACATTGCAACCTCATCGCGCACCAGCGATACTTTGCGGGAACCGAAATGTTTCGAAGCAGCGAACAATCATGCTGCTCAGATCCGGGGGGTTGACATGAGCGAGAGAAACTATTGGACTCGAATGTCGCGGAGGCACCTGACCCGGCGAGCCCTGTTGCGCAGCAGCGCCCGCGCCGGCGTTGGCGTCGCCGGTCTGACCCTGGTCGGTTGCGGCGACGACGATGACGACGGGCCAGCAGCAGGCTGCCGCTCAGGTCCAGCAGCAGGACCAGCAACAGCAGCAGGCCATGCAAGAGCAACAGCAGGCCACGCCGGAGCAACAACAACAGCGGCAGCAAGCCGAGAAGCAGGCCCAGCAAGTCGAACAGCGGCAACAGTTCATACAGGAACAGGCGCAGCAACAGGCCGAACAAGAGGCAGTCGCTCCGGCCCCCTTTGCCGACGTGGATCTGGACGCCACGATCACGACCGCTGTCGCCCGAGACGGCGGCGGGCTGGACCCGATCCGCTCCGGCAGCCACGTCAACTACATCTCCCACGGCAACGTCTACGACGCCGGCATCGTCTTCGACCCTGACGACAACTCAGTGCGCCCGCACATGATCGCACCCGAGTTCGTTGACGATGTGACAATGGTCGCGCAGGTCATGCCCGCCTTGTTCCACGACGGGTCGATCCTCACGGCGGACGATATGGTCTTCACCTACGAGCGGATGGGCAACATCGCCGAATACCACCAGGGCGGCGAGACTACCGATCACCCGGCCGGCTGGACCAGCGCCCGCGCCTCCTTCGGCTCGCAGAACTGGGTCAGCAGCCAAGCCGTGGACGAGCGCACCTGGAAAGTGGAGCTGCACGAACCCGATGCCGCTTGGGTCTCCAACCAGATGCCAAACGCCTCAACGGTTGGGGCAATCTTTTCCAGGGCCTACGTAGAGAGCGTGGGCGATGCGGTGTTCGACCGTGAGCCAATGGGCACGGGCCCCTACCGCTTCGTCAGCCACACGGACGACACGGACTTCGTCATGACCCGCTTCGACGACCACCTCAAGCCGCTCGACCACCCGGTCAACGTCAAACATGTGCCCTTCCACAAGGACCTCAGGGTCCTCATCCGGCCCGAGGTGTTGTCGCAAATCGCTGGACTGGAGGCCGGAGAACTGGACGTGGTCTACGGCCTCGCAACCAAGGACGTGGAGGGGTTCATTGACGACCCCGCGTATCGAATCCACTACCAGGGCGCCACCACGATGCTGCCCAGGTTCAACCTCAACAACCCGGTGTTCGAGGACGGCTCACCCAATCCGTTCCTGGACATTCGAGTCCGGGAGGCGGCCAATATTGCCGTCAACCGCCAGGCGATCATTGACGGCCTGCTGACAGGCACAGAGAAGCAACCCATGTTCACGGGCCGCAGTGCCTTCGGCTATCCCACGGAGGATGAGATCGAGGCCGCAGGCCTGAGGTTCCCCCACGATCCCGAGCGGGCCAAGCAGCTAATGGCCGAGGCAGGCTACGCCGACGGCTTCGACACCACGTTCCACATCGTCGTCGGCTTCTCCCCGGGTATCCCAGAGATGGCGCTCCAGGTCCAGCAGGACCTAGCGGCGATCGGCATCCGGCTGACGATCAAGGAGTATCCCGCCTCGGAGTACTTCACCGACGCTGGCATTCGACAGGCGGGAAGCGGCAGGACCGACGGTGCCCCCGGAATCTGGTGGTTCATCGACGGCCAGCGGACGGACATCCAGACAACCGTCAACATCTCCATCTTGCCGGAGGGCGTCTACACCCTCGGCAGCAGCGACGAGGTCACGGCGCTCGCGCGAGCCCAGCGGCTGGAGCTCGACCCGGCTAAGCGAAGCGAGTTGATCAGCCAGTTGTTCATCGAACATACCTTGGGCTATTACATGCTCCCGTTGGTGGAGATCCAGACCGCAGGGGTCGTACGCTCAGGTGTGCGCTGGCCCGCCGGCGCCGTCCAGCCGCGCGGCGACGAGCAACTCTTTGCGGTCCAGAAGCTCAAGGCCTAGAGCCTGTTCGTAAGGATTGATCAATCCTTCGCGAAGCGCTGATCCGCTCCTCTTTCCTTCCGGTCCCCTCTCCCAGGGGGAGAGGGGACCGGTGAGGGCTGCGGCAACCAAAACAAGGAGTGTCCCATGAGTTCAATCACTGGACTGCCCACGACCAAACCGGAGGCCGTCGGCTTCGACGCTGATCGCCTCTCCCGCATCGAAGCCAGGATGGACGCTGCAGTGGCGGCCGGCGAACTACCTGGCGCGGTCACCGTCGTCCTCCGACACGGCCAGGTCGCCCACACCCATGCAACGGGCACGCTCGACATGGAGCGCGACGCCCCGGTCGGCACGGACAGCCTCTTCCGCATGTACTCGCAGACCAAACCGGTCGCCGCAGTCGTATTGATGAGCCTCTTCGAGGAACACGCCTTCGAACTCAATGACCCAATCTCCTGCTGGATTCCCGAGCTCGGCAACCGCCTCGTGGCGATCGAGACGCCGCCTCACGATCGTGTTCGGGGCGCGTTCCCGCCGATGAACGTCGAGCCGGCCCGCCGCGACATCATGATCATGGACCTGATGACCATGACCTCGGGGCTGCCAGCGATCGGCAAGCTGCCGGCGGCCTACTTTCCACTGCTCACGCCAACCTTCGAAGGCTCCGGCTTCCTGCCCGGCGACGCACGGGTCAACGATCCGCCACGCAGCTATGAGGAAATGATCCTCGCCAATGCCAACCTGCCCCTATACGCCCATCCCGGCGACCGTTGGAACTACGGCTCCGACTTCGATGTGCTCTCACTCTTCCTCACCCGCTTGACCGGCAAGAACCTCGATGAACTCTTCCGCGAGCGCGTCTTCGAGCCACTGGGCATGAAGGACTCGGGATTCTACTGCGACGACGCCGATGAAGGGCGTCTCGTCACCGACCACACCTGGGACGCCGAGGGCAACCTCGCAATCCGCGACCGCCCCGAGACTGCTGAGAAAGTGCGTTCGCGTTCGAAGGACTTGCGCTCGGGCAATGGCCTGTTCGGAGGCATGCTCTGTACACCATCTGACTACAGCCGCTTCGCGCAGATGCTACTCAACGGCGGTGAACTCGACGGCAACCGCATCCTGGGCCGCAAGACGGTCGAGCTGATGACTTCCAACCACCTTGGAGATCGTGAGATCGATCTGCTGCCGATCCCCAACTATGGCTTCGGCCTCGGCTACGCGGTACGCAAGTCGGTGGAGCGCTCGTTCTACCCCGGCTCGGCTGGGACCTTCGGCTGGGGCGGCGCCGCGGGCACCTGGTTCTTCGTCGACCCACATGAGGATCTGGCTGGCCTCTTCTTTACCCACGTCTTCCTCTACGGCAACCGCCCCGGCGGCATGGCCGACCTGACCCGAGGATTCATGAAGATGGCCTACCAGGCCCTCGTCTAGGCAGGCAACCACTAGGAGAAGATTTTTCGGCCAACATCGGCAATCGGATCGCGTGAGCCGGCCGTATCCGTGCAGGCGATGGCGACGTTAGGGTGCGCAATGCCCAGGTTTGCTCCCGGACCGTCATGCGTTTCCTACATCGCGCGACCGGGAAGGGCGTTCGGGCTAACCCACTCGAGTACGCGCGGCAGGTGGTTCGGGATCTCGACCCTCAATGTTGACGAAACCACCGCGAGCCTGATATCGGAGGCGAATCAAACGCTCGCCCTCACCGTCCCAGACTCACATTTCACGACCTTGCCGCAGGCCGCGCACTCACTGCATGTACCAGCGAAACTCCGCACGCAGCCTCGCCGCGCCGGGATCGGTTTAGCCAGAGCCCAACTCAAGACTGGCCCAGAGCGGCCCCAGACATTTGAGCGTGCCAATCGCGGAAGCCGTCTCCGCCGAGAGCCGGTTGCTCAGCATCTACATCAGAGTGAGCAACGAGATCGCGCTAGTGTGCTCCACCGGGACGAGAACGATCATCAATTCAAGGATGCTTCATTATGTCAAGCTTGGTGGGCCTAACGAGACCGTATTGCGAACTTTTCTTCTTGAGATAGACCTCTAGTCCTATCTGGAAACCTGCTGGCAGCTGAGCCTTGACTTTGGGCATTCCTACATGGAGTCCAGATCTCTTGCCGAGTCGCGACTTCATGCCGGATCCAGCTCCTTTTTCGTCTGCCGCCCTCCCAAACGAGACGAACGACGATAGAGCGGGATCGAGCGTGACACGGGGACTAAGACTTCGGGCGTACCCGCCTGACGTGAGCCAGGCCCAGCAACTTGAGATGCGAAATCAAACGTTTGTTGCAGATTGACATCCAATTTCCCGACAGTGATACTCGCACTTAAGTCGGATTGTTTCGATATCACGAACAATCGTGTAGCTGCAGTCCAGATGGAGGACTCACATGAGCACGCGCAACTATTGGACTCGGCTCCAACATCGGCGGATCTCGAGGCGCTCTGTGCTCGCTGCCACCGCTAGAGCAGGGGTCGGTGCCGCCGGACTGGCGCTGGTCGGCTGCGGTGACGACGATGACGACGACTCAGTGGCGCAGGTCCAGGACCAGGTGGAAGAGCAGCCAGCCGCGCAACAACAGGACCAGCAGCAGGCTCAACAGCCCCAGGCACACCAGCAACCCGCCCAACAGCAGGAACAGCAGCAAGCTGCCGAGCAACAGGCGGAGCAGCAGGCCCAGCAGGCTACTACGCAAGAACAGACCCAAGAGGAACAGGCGCAGCAACAGGCTGAGGCGCAGGCCGCAGTCTCCCGCTACGACAAGACACCCGTCGACGGGGGCACGATCGTGGACATCACGGCCGTCATCTTCGATTCCGCCGACGCCAGTCAGAGCGTGTCCAGCGAGGTCTTGCGGGTGCTCGGCCGGATTCAATCCAAGCTCTTGCGGTTCTCGAATCCGGACTCTGGTGAACTCGCTGGAGATCTCGCCTCCGGATGGGAGGCGCCCGACGGCCAGACTATCGTGTTGCAGCTCCGCGAAGGCGTGAACTGGCACGCCGAGGGGCCCGGCGCGGACAATCCCGCCTCCACCGCGGGGCGCGCGCTGACCGCCGAAGACCTCGCCTGGAACATCGAGCGGCAGAAGGCCGGACTGTTGCAGGACGGCTCGGACGGCGCGTTTGGCCGCAAGGGTTACTGGAGCAGCGTTGCGTCGATCGATATCGATGCCGGCGCGATGACGCTCAACCTGGCCAGCCCCAATGCGGCGTTCCTCCAGGGCCTCGCCAACGAGTTCAACCTCATGGGTCAGCCCGAACTCCTCATTGACATTGAACCGCAGGCGATCGAGGTCTCCGCCGACAAGGTGATCGGGACCGGGCCTTACATCCTCACCGAGTGGCAACCCGGCGAAAGTATCTCAGCGGTTCGCAACCCGGACTACCACAGCCCCGGCCCGCGGGCGCACAACTGGGTCTGGAACCAGTCGTTCGAGGATCCCACGGCCTACCGGATCGCCTTCGAGCAGAAGCAGGTCGACTCGTTGCTGACCGGCGGTTCGGAACTGCTCCAGTCGATCCATGACGGGTCTCCGGATTCGACCTTCCTCACCTACAAAGGCAGCGCCTTCCCGATTGCCGCTTATGTCAATCCGATCTTCGAACCCTGGAATGACCCGCGCATGGTGAAGGCGATCGACCTCGCCATCGACCGCCGTGAGCTCATCCAGCAACTCGCGCAAGGGCTGGGGAAGGTCAGCGGACCCGTGCCGTGGGTGCAGGAGGCCTGGGCGATTCCGCAGGAAGAGCTCGCCGACTTCGGAGCCTATACCCTCGACCGCGATGCGGCCCTGCGAGAGGCCAACGAGCTCTGGAGCGCGGCCGGCGGTGCGGAGGTGGGCGATATCGACTGGGTCAATTCAGATGCCTATGAGGCGACGCGGCCGGGCTCGACGGAGGCCGTCGCGGGGATGTTCAACCAGGCGTTCGGCACCGACCAGTTCCAGGGCGTCACCCAGGGCTATGGTGAGATCTTCCCCGCCTGGTTCGAAAAGACCTTCACCACGTTCTTCTCCTGGATTCCAAACCTGACGGTCCCGGACGGCCGAGCGGACCTGGCCGCAGCGTTCAAGACCGACGCGGCGGGCAACTACTGGGGCGTCAGAGAGCCAGACGAGATCGACGCCAAACTCGACGCCGCCATCCAGGAATTCGATTATGAAACCGCGGTCGGGCTGGTGCGTGAAGTCCAGGACTTCATCATCGAGAACGGGCAGTTCGGTCGTCACATCATCTACAACGCCGTCGAGCCGACGGTCGCGTGGAACTACCTGCACCCCGCGCTAAAGTCGGAGACCGAGGGCTACACCTTCGAGTCGGAGAGCCTGCAGGCTCTCAACTCGTGGATCGACCCAGACGATCCGAGCATCGAAGGCCGCACGGAACCGGAGCCGCGTCCGCTCTAGGGGTCGACGAGCCGCGCGAGGAGACCAAATGGGGGCCGGGGCGCGAAGCATGGGCTTCCGCCCGGCCCCTCTCCTCGTCTTCCACTAGGAAACCGCCCACGGACCAGTGCAGCAGTACATCGTTCGCCGCGCGATTCTAAACATCTTCGTCCTGTGGATCGTGGCGACCCTGGTGTTCTTCGCCGTGCATGTCCTGCCCGGCAATTTCGCTGCCCAGCAATTCGCCGGCGCGAACCTGGGTGGCGTGACCCCCGAGGCGATCGCTCGGGCCGAGGCGGTGCTCGGGCTCGACAGGCCCGTGTTCGAGCAGTACGGCGCCTTCCTCTGGGATCTGGTGCAGTTCGACCTCGGCGAGTCGTTCCGCTCCAAGCGCTCCGTCTGGAGCGAGCTCGGCCGGGCCGTGCCCTACTCCATTGAACTCGGAGTCCTGATCGTCCTGGTCGGGTTCACGATCGCCGTCCCGGTCGGTATCATCAGCGCCGTCAAGCAGGATCAGTTACCCGACTATCTTCTACGCGGCGGCGCGATCTTCGCCCTCGCCGCGCCGGTCTTCTGGACCGCCTCGATCGCGGTGATCTTCGTCTTGCAATGGGACCTCTTCAAGATCGATGTTGACGGCCAGCCCCATCTCTGGGAGAACCCGAGATTGGCCCTCCAGTGGTATCTGATTCCGATGTTCGCAGGAGGGATCGCGGGCACGGCGACGACCATGCGGCTGCTGCGTTCCCAGATGCTCGAAGTACTGCGAGAGGACTACGTCGTCACGGCCCGCGCGAAGGGGCTGCGAGAGCGCACCATCATCATGCGCCATGTGCTGCGCAACGCCTGGCTGCCCGTGCTCACGGTCATGGGACTGACCGTGGCCACGATCATCGGCAGCCAGATCGTGCTTGAGCAGATGTTCAACGTCCCCGGTGTGGGCCGGCTGCTGTTCCAGGCCATCACGCTGCGTGATACTCCGCTGCTCGAAGGCCTCGTCCTGGTCGTGGCCTTCGTCGTGGTCTTCACCAACCTCTTCGTCGATCTTCTCTACGGGCTGCTCGATCCGCGTGTGAGGTTCGCGTGACGCGTCCTGACACCTCCTCCGCTCTGCTGTTCGAGGATCGCATCTCACCGCTGACGCGTGTGGCGCGCGCATCCTCTGCGCTGGGGCGCTTCTTCCGCCAGAAGAAACTCGGCGGCTTCGGCCTCGTCATCGTCCTCGTCTTCATCGTGCTGGCACTGTTCGCCGGAGCGCTGGGTCGCTACGACTCGACCTTGGTCTTTGACGCGGAGAATCCAAACTTCAAGGCCGACCCCTCGGTTGCCGAGCTCGCCGCGGATCCGGACATCGGCTCACCGCGTGTGGTGGCGCAGTTTCAAGCGCCGAGCAGCGACCATTGGTTCGGCACTGACCGGTTCGGTCGCGACATTTACGCCCGAGTGATCCACGGCGCCAAGCTCGCATTGATCATCGGATTCGGCGCCTCACTGATCGCCGTTGCTGCCGGCCTCATCATCGGGGTGATCTCCGCCTACTACCTGGGCTGGATCGACCTGGTCCTGCAGCGCGTGATGGACGCGATTTATGCGTTCCCATTCCTGATCTTGATCCTGCTGCTCGTGCAGATCTCGGAGCCTTCTACAAGAAACGTCGTGTTCGCCCTCGGCTTCGGCGGGATCCCCTTCGCGGCGCGCCTGATTCGATCCGCGGTGCTCGCTGTGCGCGGATCGGAGTACGTCCAAGCAGCCCGCGTAATCGGCGCCTCCGATTTCCGGATCATGCAGCGGCACGTGCTGCCCAACATCGGCGCCGTGTTGATCATCACCTTCTCGATAGGGATCGGGGCTTACATCCTGGCCGAAGCGACCGTCTCATTCCTGGGCGCGGGGCCGCGCGGCGAGATCTCCTGGGGCAGAATGGTCTCCTCCGGACGCGGGGCACTGGACATTCATCCGTGGGAGAGCGTCTTTGCCGGTGGTGCAATCACGCTCCTGGTGATGGCGTTCAACCTGCTCGGCGACGCCCTTCGCGATGTCCTGGACCCCCGCTTGCGCGGCGTCTGATTCCAGTGCGCGGCTGAAGAAGCTCTCGAAGCCGGTTTGTCGATCGTCGATCCGCGTCAGCCGAGTGGCAGAGAAGAGTGCCACTGGGCGATGGCCTGACCGATCGCGGCGGGAGAATCTTCCTGGATGTAATGCAATCCGGGAACGGTCACTTCCTGCTGGTTGGGCCAGGTGCGGCAGAACTCCCGTTGGGGACCGGTCAGGATCGATCCGGGGTCTCCGTTGATGAACAGCTTGGCTACGTCGCTCCCCGCCAGCCACTGGGAGTACTCAGCGACGATTTCCGCTACGTCGGCGGGCTCTCCTTCGAAGGGAATCTCCCTCGGCCAGGTCAGCGTCGGGCGGCGGGACTCACCGGGCTCGGTGTAGGGACGCCGGTAGACGGACATCTCCTCATCGCTCGGATCGCGAAGCATGCCTGCGGGCAGGATGAACTCGACGAATGCGTTCTGCTCGAGCACCATCTGGTCACCGGCGGGCGACCTCAGGCCCTGGAATAGTTCTCTCGCGCTGGCCGGCCAGGCGTCCCAGGTCAGCGGCCGAACCATCGCTTCCATGTATGCCAACCCCTTCACCCGATCCTGGTGCCGGTAGGCCCAGTCGAACCCCAGAGCGGAACCCCAATCGTGCACCACCAACGTCACGTCGTCGCCCAGACCCAGGGACTCGAACCAGGCGTCCAGGTATCGCCGGTGATCGACGAAGCGGTACGAGCCATCGGGCGCTTTGCCCGAGTCGCCCATCCCCACGAGGTCCGGAGCGAGGCAGCGGGCCGTGTCGGACAGATGGGGAATGATGTTGCGCCACAGATAAGACGATGTCGGATTCCCGTGCAAGAACACCACGGGAGGACCATCGCCCACGTCCACGTAGGAGATCTCAGTTCCCTCGACGGGCACTCGCTTCGGCGGGTGGGAGTCAATTGCAGAAATTGCGTTGTTGTTCAAGATTTGGCCTCCAGACTGTACGACAGTTTCTCAAAGGGGCCCGTGGCCGCGGCGCTGACTTCTAGTCCAGCACCTCGTCGGCGAGCTCCGCCAATTCTTCCAGTGCTCCGCCCTCAGTGTCACTTCTCAGCCAGATGGTCGCCCGGTCCGCCCCGGCCTCTGCCAGGGCGTCGATCGCTTCGCGAGTCCGGTATTGCCGGGGGCCGCCGAAGGCCAGGACCTGGATCGATGCGGGGTCCCGGCCGGCTGCCTCAGCCAGATCGTTCAGTTCCTTCCGGCCCCGTTCGATTTCCTCCCGGTCAACGAAGTCTGCGTGGTCCGTGGACACGATGGTGGCAGCGCGGGCGGGCATCCAACCGTCGCCGTAGTCCACGACTCGCTTGAGCACATTCTTCGCCGTGCCGCCCAGAAACACCGGCGGGTAGGGCATCTGCGCCGGCTTGGGGAACAACCTGACCGGCGGGAAGTCGTAGTAGGTTCCGTGGTACTCCGCCTCGTCCTGAGTCCACAGTTGCTTCATCGCCAGCATCGCGTCTCGGGTCTGGGTCCAGCGGTGGTCGTAGTCGGCTCCCATGATCTCCTGCTGCTCTCTGAGCCCGCCGGCGCCGATTCCGAAGATAAACCTGCCCCTGGAAAACTGATCTATGGTCGCGACCTTCTTGGCCAGGTGAAACACATTGTGTTCCGGTACCAGGCAGACCCCGGTACCGATCTTGATCCTGTTGGTGACAGCGGACGCCCGGGAAAGTGCCACAAACGGGTCCGTCGCCGCGCTCGTGTCCACTCCGCTGATTGTGTCCGTCGGAAATTCTCGTTTCGACTCAACGGGGATGATTGGAAGTTCCGGCACCCAGAACGACTCGAAACCGAACTCCTCGACCCGTTTCGCCAACACGGCCGGGTCTCTCGCAGCATTCGTCCATGTGAAGATGCCGACGTCCATAGTGATCTCCATACTCATCGCGGTGCCATGCGTGACATCGACAACGACGTCACGTGAGCCACTCCGTGGGGATCATAGCGTCTCCGAGGTGGCATCGGATGCTCCTGCCACAGATCGCGCATGCTAGCGATGGCACCATCGTTCCAGGAGCTCAAGCAGCGCAGCGCGGTCGAGGCTGCGTCCGGCTCCGGCGACGGCCACGACGTCGCGACGACAATCAGAGTGTGGGTCAACTAGACTTCCAACCGCGACGTGGAGTTCGCTGTCAGTCCAACACCGCAATGATTTGAGGCCATCTTGGCGAACAGCACCGAGCTGGTCGCGGCTGCCCGCGATCTGCGAGGCACAATCGACGCTGGCCGCGCGTGGGCCGATGAACACTCCCGCATGGCCCCCGAGGTGGTTCAGGCACTTCGTGACGCGGGTCTCTTCACCATGATCGCACCGCGCGACGTCGGGGGCGCCGAGGTGGCGTTCCCAGAGGGGATCGCGGTCTTCGAAGAGCTGGGGTACTCGGACCCCAGTGCGGCGTGGCACGTCGCAAACTCGGCAGCCCTGGGCTCCGCGTCTGCGGGCTTGCAGGCCGACGCCCGCGACCCGATCTTCGCCGCAGAGCCCGGTCCGTTTGGCTTTGCCGGTGTCACGACTATCCACGGAGAGCCGGTCGAGGGAGGCTTTCGCGCAAGCGGTCGCGCCCCGTTCATGACCGGCGTGAATGCCGCGCCCTGGGCGCTCTTCCATGGTGATGTCCACGAGCACGGGGCGGTCCGGGAGTTGGACGGTATGCCGGACACGCGCCAGTTCATCCTGCCCGCCTCAGACTTCACCATCGAATCCACCTGGGGAGCCGCCCGCGCCATGCGCGGGACCGGCAGCGACGCCGCAACGGTGACGGATGCCTTCGTACCGGAAGGCCGTACCCGGTCAATGATCAAGCCGGCTGTGTTCATCGATCGCCCAGTCTTTCGGATCCCGGTGCTCGCGCACATGGGCCCGCCTGCGTCTGCTGCGATGATTGTGGGGATCACGCGTCGGGCGACCGACGAAACGGCCACTCACCTCCCCACCCGCACGTCCGGTTCGATCGTGGCGCGCGACCGAGTGAGCTTTCACCAGCGCCTGGGCGAAGCGACCGCCGCCGTCGACGTCTACAGCGCGGGCCTCCAGGCGATGGCGGAGGCGGTCTGGGCCGACGCCCAGGTGGGCGAGCTGAGCCAAGCCGCCCAGGCGCGGATGTACGCCACGTCGCTCTGGGTCATGGATCAGGCGCGAGCGCTGCTCAGTGATCTCCTGCTGCTCCTGGGGAGCGCCTTCTACGCGAGTGCGAACCCCGTTGAATCCGGCCTACGAGATGCCCACGCGATCTGCGCTTCGCTCGAGAAATGGCGAGGACTGCAAGAAGGCGCAGGCCGTGTAAGGCTGGGACTCGATCCGCAACTGCCGTCCTTCTAAGCGCATCGCCGAAGAGAAACACTAGCGAGATGGCTGCAGTGTGTCGGCCTGGCCAGTTGACTGTTCCGAAAAGGGACGTTTCGCGCTCCGGCCTTCGCCAAATGGTCCGTCCCGCCAGGCGAGGGCCTGCTTCAGTCCTTCCGCCTGGGCGATCTTGTGCCACTCAGTCCTTGTCGGAGATTCGTGCGCGATCGCATCGAAGTCGCCCGACTCGTAGGCGGCTGTGCGCAGGCCAGCCAGTTCGATCCAGCGGCGTGTCGTGTGCTTGTGGACCGTCAGCAGGTCAAGCGGTAGCTGAGCAACGCGGTTGCAGTAGTCCATGACAGTCTGGTCGAGTTGTGCTTCGTCGACCGCATGATTGACCATGCCGATCTCTTTGGCCTCTACCCCATCGATCATGTCGCCGGTGAAGGGCAGCTCCTGGCTTTTGAGCATGCCGATCCTGAACGGCCAGAAGCCGGCGGCAGTGGGGATGCCAAGCGCGCGGCCGGCGGGATGCCCGAATCCGCGTCTTTGGCGGCGAAGACGAAGTCGCAGGCGACGATGATGTTGGGGGTGACGCCGGACGGGTTGGTGCCCAAGGATCATCCGCTGCGGCGGATCAAGCCCCTGGCCGACTCAGCGTTGGGGCGCATGTCGCCCCTCTTCGACGAGCTCTACGCGGACAACGGACGACCCTCGATTCCGCCCGAGCACCTGCTCAAAGCGAGTCTGTTGATGGCGTTCTACACAATCCGCTCGGAGCGCCAGTTCTGCGAGCAACTGCGCTACAACCTGCTGTTCAAGTGGTTCCTCGACCTGAATGTCGAGGACGAGCCATTCCACCCAACCACGTTCACGAAGAACCGCGAGCGGCTCATGGATGCGGACGCGGCGCGGGTCTTGCTCAAGGAAGTGGTCAGGGAGGCGCGGCGGCGGCGCTTGCTCTCAGCCGATCACTTCACGGTGGACGGCACGCTGCTGGAGGCTTGGGCCTCGCACAAGAGCTATCGACCGCGCGACGAGCCAGGGCCGCCCACAGGCGGTGGGCGCAACCGCGATGCCGACTTCCAGGGCGAGCGCCGCAGTCGCGAGACGCACGAGTCGACCACCGATCCCGAGGCACGGCTGTACCGCAAGGGCAAGCAGCAAGGCGCGCAGCTCTGCTACCTCGGTCACGTGCTGAGCGAGAACCGTCACGGGCTAGTGGTCGATGTCGAGCTGACCGAGGCCAACGGCTACGCCGAACGCGAGGCGGCCCTGGCGATGCTGGAGCGCAGTAGCCTGCCCCGCACTTGATGCGGGGTCTGCGGACCAGCCACGCTGGGCGCCGACCGTGGCTACGACACGCGCGACTTCGTCCGGGACCTGCGCGGTCTGGGGGTGACGCCCCATGTCGCCCAGAACGAGCGCGGACGGCGCAGCGCGATCGACGGCCGCACGACCCGACATCCGGGGTACCGCCAAAGTCAACGTCGGCGCAAACGGGTCGAAGAGGTGTTCGGCTGGATCAAGACGGTCGGCGCGGGCGGCAAGCTGCGCTACCTCGGCCAGGCCCGCAACAAGCTCTGGTTCGAGCTGACGGCCGCAGCCTACAACCTCACCCGCCTCGCCAACCTCGAGGCGGCCGCCGCATAGCCGAACGGCGCGGCCGCGGCTTCAAGCATCGAATCCAACGCTCGAGATCCCGCCCGTTCATTGACTGCACCAGCGCGCGATCTCTGCTCAGCGTGCGTTCACTCATCGGCGATGGCCAGCTTGGCACCTGCTATCAGTAGTTCAGCAGCCTGCTAGGGAACGGGAAGTCATTGGGAGACCCTGATGAGCAACGACGAAGAGCTCGATCGGCTGGGACAACAGATCGACACTCTCAGCGCAGAGTCGGATCGCCAGTTCCAGGAGTTGATGAGGGCTCTGAATCGCTCCCAGGAGCAAACCAATCGGCGCGTGGATGCAATCGTCCGGCGGCTACTCCACCTTGGCCGTCGGCTCGAAGGACTCGACCTGCGTGCGGACGTGATTGAAGAGAACCTGAGCCGAATCACGCGCCGCTTCAAGATCCGTCGGAAGGGTCGGGAATGAACCAACGAATAGCAGGGCCTGCGAGCACATGATCTGGATGGAGCGGAGGTGTTTGTGACCAAGCGATCCCGGAGGCGGGCTCGACATCGAGCAGCGCAGAGTCTGCGCCGAGAGGCACTGGAGCCGATCCCGTTGACCAACAGCAAAGGCATCTCCGTCGACCAGTCGCCCGACGAACTGTTCGAGCAAGCAATGGACATCGCCGACCGTGAGGCTCAGGAACGTGCTGCCTGGCGGCAAGAGCAATTGGAGGTCCGCGTGCGTGAACGTTACCGGGAGTTCATCGGGGCGCTGCGCGATTACGGCGTCACCTTCGAACCGGGCCAGGCGCAGAAGTTCGAGGTCCCGCTTGATGGCCAGATGCACTCTGTCTGGATCGAGATACCGAGCTAGCGCGTCCACGGCACCGAGCGTGGCGCCGACCGGTCAGGCGGTCGCAGACCATCAGGGCGAGACCCAGCACGATCATCGTCGGCTTTTGCACGATCGCCCGGATGCCCTAGTAGAGCTTGGTCGCAACCTTCTTCGTGCAGGTGGTCTTTACTGAGTCCCTGCCACTGATGTCGTCAGGCAAGAATACCGACACCAGCATCAGCGCCCCGCTCAGGGCGATGTAGGGGACGGCAACGCAGTTGAAGCCGTACGCAACGGACGCGAATCCGCCCATCACCCGCTCCGAGCCTGAACAACCCCTGCGTTTGCTGCGAGGGCTCAGCTGAGCGGAGACCTGGTCGAAGGAATCTCGCCGATTACTGTTCTGTCGGCAGCGGCGTGCAGATGTCGTCAATGCAGAAGTGACCCTCGCGCAGCCGCTGCCAGTCTGCGTCGCGATAGGACTCCAGTCGTGATGCAAAGTGTTCGGCGAACGCCCGCCGCTCCTCCTCGCTCCAGCGGCCGCTTGGCTGCGACCAGGTGGCCCAATGCACAATCTGATCGCAGTTGCCCGACTGTCGAGTCGGGACCGCCCCGTAGGCGCTCCCGGGCGCAAACCTGGCGGAGGCCACGCAGGATTCGCCATTGGCGAGCGCGTCCACGGGAGCCATGGCCGTAATGCTCAGCTGGCAGAGCCCTTGCTCATCGCTCACTGACTGGTAGTGAAATGGGGATTCGCGAAACGAATCCTCGTCCAGCATCAACGACAGCTCGGGCAGGGTTTCACAGGCGGCGACTGCGGCCAGCCGTTTGAGGTGCTCTTCACCGTCCACATACGGGCGTGTCAGCGCGGCGTCGGCGCGCGCCTCGGCCAGCGAATCGATTCCGCCGAACCCCCAGCCGCCCCACCAGACCAGCTCCCGGCAGCCGGTCGCAGAAATCCGGCCGTCGACGACTTCGACGACGCATGACTCGCCATCGGCAAAGCGGAACGGCGCGGCGCGATTGGGATCCCGCGCCACGCTGATGTAGTAGTAGCAGTGGCTCTCGGCATGAATGTTGACGGCGTCGATCCGCTTAATCTCACCGAGACTCGCGGCGTCGGCCTCGATCAGCAGATTCCTCGACGCTAGACAGGGGTCGCCGCTGCGCAGTTCCGATGCGATGTCTTGGCCCGCGCCTGCATCGATCCGCCTCGCCGGCAACCCGTACGCGGGAGTGCTCGATCCGCTACCGATCGCCATACGGCAAGGGCCGTCGTATTGAAGCGAGCTGCCCATGCCTTGACCGCCGCTCGTAACGAAGTTGTACTCGGTGACCGTGCAATCAACGCTCAAGTCGTCCGCGTCAGGATGTTCGGCGTGCAGGAAGTAACGCCAGCGTCCCGAACCGGAAAGGACGCCCCGCTCGACAATGGCGTCGTGGACGAACGATTGCGAATCAACGCGCAGCACCACCGTCGGTAAGCCTTGCAGCGGCTCGCCTTCGCCTGCCAACGCAGGGATCTCGACAGCATCGCGCTGTCCAACCAGCACCATCCCGGTCCAGCAGGTCTCCGGGCCGCAGTCTGCTACTTCTCGATCAACTGCCACGCGCAGCACCCGCGCCGTCCCCGCCGCCGTGTGGCTCCGTTCCATGTTGATCCCGCGGCCGACGTAGCTGCCCGAATCGATCGTG
Source organism: Dehalococcoidia bacterium (assembly GCA_964291515.2). Classification (GTDB taxonomy): domain Bacteria; phylum Chloroflexota; class Dehalococcoidia; order Bin125; family Bin125; genus Bin125. The sequence goes on along the minus strand of OZ219805.1, from coordinate 261,132 downwards.
GCGGCAAGCTGCGAGAGCAGTAGGCCGTCGCTCTGCAGATGGGCGACGACGCGTGCAGGCGGCCGCAGCGGCAATCGCAGGTAGAGCCATCGTTCGTCGCGCTCCTGGCCGACTCGCAGATCGATCTGCAGCGGGAACGGGGCGCCGGGATTGTCGTGCAGGTGGACGAGGCGGAGCATGGGCAATCGGTCGAAGATGCCGTGGGGCAGCGTACGCAGGGCGTTGCCGTTCAGCCGCAACTCCCGCAGCCTGCGCAGTCCCTCGAAGTCGCCGGCCTGGAGCGCCGCGATGTCGCGACCGCTGAGGTCCAGTGTTCGAATCGCGTCCAGGTCGTCCGCATCAATGAACGCGCAGCTGTGCACGCGGTCGGTCTGAGCGACAATCGCCTCGCGTACGGCGAGCGTCCTTGCACAGATCCCAAATTCCGCCGGCGGCTGCCAGGTCTCGATGTCATCGGCACAGGCGCTGAGCGTCAGCAGGCAGAGGACCAGCGCGGCAATGGCGCCAACGAGCCGAACCATGACCGGCCTCGTCTCAGCCGTCGGCGCATGGCGCCGCTGCTCTCAACGGTAACGCGCTCGAGCCGCCGGATCCGAACTCGATCTACTCCAACAGGGTGCGGGCGGTGCTGAAGCACCGAGAGCCCGGAAGAGCGACGAGGATCCCGGTCAAGACCACGGACGCCTCCCGGAGCTTGCGGATCCCCTACCTCAACGGGACGAGCGCGCCATGCCCAACAAAACGAACTACTTGATCGATCCCAACAGGCAGGCAATGCGGAACGGTGCGATCTCGCGGACTTCGCGGACGCTGGCCCAGGACGTGTAGACACTCCGGGGCTGCTCGCTGGACCGGCCTGCGCTTCGATGTCAAGGTCGACGAAGGAGCAGGTGAGGCGTGTTGGGATGTGACGAGCCGGTGCTCAATCCTCTTTGACGCGAGCAGCACCTTCTCCGACGCCGTCAGGACGAACCAACTTCTCTCGCATGTCCGCCCCACGTCACTGGGAACCTGGCTCGCAGGCGCAAGCCGAACGAACATGCGACGATGGCAACGGGCGCGTGGGCTACTCCGTCTGAGCCCGCCGTCCCCACAACCCAAGCGTGAGCGCGCGCAGCAGCCAGTGCAAGCACCAGGTCAAAGGCAGCTGCCAGCGCAGGCGTCTGAGCGCCCGTCGGCGCCAGTCCAGTTCCTGATCACGCCGCCGTTCACGCCAGGGCGCGTCGGCCGGGGGCAGAGTCAGGCCGAACTCACCAATCAGCCGAAGCTCCAGTTCCATGCACCGCCGCTCCGCCCGTAGCCAGACCAGGGTGTGCCGCGCCGACTTGCGTTCCGCCCAGGCATGACGCCACTCGACGACCAGATCAGTCGCCTCACCGTAGATCAGGTCCTCGCCCGGTTCGGCATCCTCGGTGATCAGCTCGGGGAAGACGCGGCGGGGTGCGACCGCAGGCCGCTGCTGTTCGCAGTCGACTTCCGCATCCACATCCTCCACATCGACGCCATCATCACTGTCTGCCCGCTCCAGTGAGACGCAACCCTCGACCGCATCCACTCGTTTGCTCAGGGACGCCAGTTCAGCTCGCAACTCGTCCACTTCCCGGCGCAGGTCCTGCTCAGGTTCCTGTAGGCGAGGCCCCTCCCCGCCGCCCGGCTCGCCCCCCGTTGGTGGAGTCTCCCGTTCTTCGCTCTCCTCCCCCTGCTCTTCGTGTTCGGCCTGTTCGCGCAGGTGCTTCTCAAGCACCCCGCGCATTTTCCGGCTGACGTGCCGAGACTCCTGACAGTTGGACGCCGTGTGGTAGCTGACCTCCAGCACCTCAGCCGCCTTGACGATGCCCTCGACCTCGACCAACCGGTCCAGCGCCGCCAGCAACTGCTCGTCGCTGGGAGCCCCTTCGCGTCCCCGCCTGCTCATCCGACCCCTCCCCTCCTGCTGCCTGGACCACAGGCCGCCTGTGTCCGCTCACTGTCCAAAACCCCGGACAACCTGGCCAGAACTGCAATAGAAGTGCAATTTCACTGCAATCTGACTGCAATCCGGGGGGAAGGAGCCCTTTCCCTCAACTCGCTGCCCGTTACGTCCTGTAGGAGGGGTCAAGTCCAGTCCAGGACTGGAGATCCGGCCCCGATTGCAATTGTCAATCGAGTCCGGATTCCTGTACACGCCTCCGACGCCCAATGTGGCAATCCCGCTGTCCGGCCAGATCGAGGGTGTCCCAGGCAACAGATCCGGCCGGCCCGGATCAAGTGCTTGCTGACCGGACGCGCGCGCCATTACCAAGACCGAACGATTGCGCTACAGAAAGGGGATACCCGTACCCGAAGGAGGAGCGGAGCGATGACCAGATCAGCGGAGCCGAAGCCGGATCGTCCGTGCCCCGCCGCGGCGCGCGCCGATCTGCCATACGCACTGCCGCGGCCTCCAACCGAGGAAGAACGGATACGAAGATGAGATTCAACCCACTCAAGCTGATTCAACGCCGCCGGCCGGCAGGTCCGGCGCTGCTCGAAGTGACCCCGCCGCGCACAGGCGAGCGCACCCTGCTCGGCGTCGAGAACCTGCTTCAGTCGATCGCCGCGCCGGAGCCCTTCGCGCTGGAACTGGCCGGACAAGCGTCGGGCGTCAGCCTGCTCGCCCGCTGCGCGGCCGACGACGTGGTCCGCGCGCAGATCGCAGCCCATTACCCCCAGGCCCGGGTGCGCCAGCTGGAACCGGCTGACGACCCGCTGCACATGCGCGAGGGCGAGCAGGCCTGGTCGATCACGCTCAGGCCCTCCGGTCCCCCCCTATGCGGCCCTGCGCACGTTCCGCGACCGGCGACCTGCTCGATCCCGGCTCCGACCCGCTGCTGGCCCTGGTCGGCGCCCTGGGCCGGGTCGGGGCGAACGGCTGGTCGCCCGGCTGCGGCTGCGCACGCTGGGGCCGGACTGGTCGCAGCCCTACCTGGCCCAGGCGTTCGAGCGCGAGCAGCAGCGCCGCACCCGTCACGAGCCTCCGGCTCGCACCCAGGGCGCCGGTCCCGATCCGCTGGCCGTGACCGTGCTCGCGGTGGGCGCCGGCGGGATCGTTCTGGGCTACAACTGGCTGGAGGCGGGCCAGATCTGGAACGTGGCCGGGCTGGGCGCCGGCGGGCTCGGCACGCTCTTCGCGGTCGGCTGGTTCAAGGCGCGCTGGAACCTCGGCCGCAACCGGGTCCTGGATCCCGAACTGGTGCGCGAGAAGATCGGTCAGGCCGCCTTCCAGGCCGAGATCGAGGTGGTGGCGCTTCTGCCCGCCGGCGCGGACGACGGGCGGGCCCGACAGCTGCTGGAGCCGGTCGCGTCCGCCTACAGCCGCTACGACCATCCCGCCGGGGCACGCTTCCAGGTCGGCAAGCCGCGCCGCTGGTCGGGGGAGCAGCTATCGATGACGCCCTCGGGTCCGCGCTGGTTCGGCTCGCCCGCGATCCTCAGCGTGCGCGAACTGGCCGCGCTCTGGCATCCGACCGGGGCCGGCGACGAGACCTACGAGGTGGGACGCTCGGGGGCCAAGGCGCTGCCGCCGCCCCAGGACGCGCTCAAGGCCGGCGCCCACGTCGGTGAGGCGGTGGGCGAACTCGACCGCCCGATCCACTTTCCGCCGGATCTGTTGCGCCGCCACCAGCTCTACGTGGCCCGCACGCGGATGGGCAAGTCGACCCTGATGCGGCACCTGGTCGAACACAAGCTCCAGGAGAAAGCGGCCGGCCGCGACACGGACGCCGTAGTCGTGATCGACCCGCACGCCGACCTGGTCGCGGCGATCCTCGAGCAGGTGCCCGAGTCGTTGGTCTCCGAGGTGCGATTGATCGACCTGGCCGACGAACGCGGCGCAGTCGGGATCAACCTGCTCGACACGCGGGTGTTCGCCGACCGAGACCGGACTGCCGATGCGGTCGTCCGGGTCGCCCGCGGGCTGTGGGATCAGTGGGGCCCCAGGATGCAGTCGATCCTCGAGCAGACGGTCAAGACCCTGCACGAGGCCAACAGTCATCCCGCCACCACGGCTGAGCAGCAGTACACGCTGCTCGACGGGCTGCGGCTGCTCACGGACGACGAGTTCCGCGCGGACGTGCTGAGCAAGCTGCGCGACCCCTTCCTGGCCGAGTGGTGGGGGCGCGACTTCGGCGGCTGGCGGCGCGAGTACCGGGGCGAGGCCATCGCGCCGGTCCAGACCCGGCTCAACTACTACGCCTCCTCCAAGCAAGCCAGGGCGATCCTCGGGCAGCCGCGGTCGACCGTTGACCTACGGCGGACGATCCTCGAGGGCGGCATCCTGCTGGTCTCGACCGCCCAGGGCTCGGTCGGGCGCGATGTCGCCGCCCTGGTCGGAGCCTCCCTGCTCAACCTGGTCGATTCCACCATCCGTGAGCAGGAGCGGCTGCCCGAGACGCAGCGCCGCGGGGCGCTGGTCGTGGTCGACGAGATGCAGACGATCCCCGGGGTCGACTTCGAGTCGATGCTCTCCGAGCTGGGCAAGTACGGCGCCGCGTTCGTGCTCGCCACCCAGAGCCTGGCCAAGCTGGATCAACTCTCGCCCACGATGCGCCACACGCTGCTGGCCAACGTCGGCTGCCTGGCCATCTTCCAGGTCTCAGGCGACGATGCCCGCCAGCTGGTCTGGGAGCTGAGCCGCGAGCGGGTCTCCGAAGAGGATGTCGTCTCCCAGCCCGCGCATCACTGCTACGTCCGCGCCACCGTCGGCTCGGATCGCACGCCCGTGTTCTCGATGCGCGTGCGCAAGCCCGAGTTCGGCGATCCCGAGCGGGCCGCCGAGATCCGCCGTGCCGCGTCCGCCTACCTGACCCCCCAGCACCGGATCGAGGCGCAGGAGACTGACCTGGCCCGCAAGCTCAAGCAGTTGCAGGACGGCGTCGATGCGATGCGCAGCGGAGACGCACCAAGGCAACCGAAGGCCAACCGTAGCGAGCCGCCGAAACGGGAGGATCGTCCGGCCAGGCCCGACGGGGAGGCGACAAGCGAGTGAGAGGCCGCGATCCCGCCGATAGCGCCCTCGCCTGGCTGAGCCGGGCGCCGCTGCTCGACCGGCTCGAACTGGCCGCCCTCTCGGGCTGGTCGCCCAGCGCCGTCTACCGCGCGGTTGCGGTCCTCGAACGCGAGCGGCTGGTCGAGTCGGTCGCTCACGCCTCCGGGCTGACCGCCCCGACCAAACGCTTCACGCTCAGCGCCGCCGGCCTCAAACGGCTGGCCGAGGCGGAAGGCGTCGAGCCGGCCCGCTTGCTGCGCGAGCGGCCGCTCTCCGAGCGGGCGCGCCGGCTCTGGCTGGGCCGGATCGATGCCCTCGCCTCGCTCTACCGGCTCTGCTGCTGCGTGGCCGACTGCTCCTATCCGCTCCAGCTGCGCAGCTACCGAGCCTTGCCCGTCGATCTCTGCCTGCGATTGGCGGACGGCCGCACGGTCGCCCTGGCCCGGCTGGGCCGGCTGAACGAACGCAGCTCGGTCACGAAGCGGCTCGCTCGACTGCGAGACGGCCTCGCGTACGCCGCCCTGCTGGTGTTGACGCCCGATCAGACTCGGCTGCGCTACGCCGCCCGGCGGTTGCGAACCATGCCTGAACCTTGCTTCTTGGCCCTGGAACGCGACGCCGCAGGCGCCGGACCGGACGCCCGGATCTGGCGCACGCCCTCCGGCTCCGTCGCGCTCAGCCTGCGAGAGGCGCTGAACCTCGCCGGGCCTCACCAGTCGTGGCCGGCTGAACGCCAGCTGGTCCGCGTCTCCGAGCCCATCGCGGAAGGCGCTTCGGGAGGACGAACCGACTGGACGCTGTCCGCCTCGCTGGGGCCGTCCGAGAAGCGCGCGCTCGACCTGCTGGCCGACTGGCCCTGGCTCAGGCTCGATCACCTCTCCGCGCTGCTCGGCGTCAGCCGCGTCCGCCTGCGCGGCCTGCTGCGGCGAGTCGAAGAATGGGGCTTGGTTGGTCGCACAAAGGTCCAGGGACGATTCCGCCTGACGCTCTCTGACCGCGGGCTCGCCTTCTTAGCCCGGCGCGACCGCGCCGCCTTCGGCGAACTGCGCAAGCGCTGGAGCGCGGAGGTGATGAGCCAGGATGGCAGGTGCGACTGGGGCAGCATCAAGGGAACCAAGAGCAGGCAGCTGCTGCGCAATCTGACTCACACCGAAGCCGTGCACGGATTCCTAGCGATGCTGGCCGACCAGGCCCGCTTGGCTGGCTGGGAGCTTGTCCAGCTCGACCCGCCCCATCGGGCCTCGCGCTACTTCCGTTATGAGGGCCGCCTGCATTCGATCCAGCCGGACGCCTTCGGTGTGCTCCGCTGCGATGGCCGCGACCAGCCGTTCTTCCTCGAATGGGAGCGTCGCGCGATCCGGCCCTCGACCATGGCCCGGCGGCTGGCGCCGTACCTGCGCTACTACAGCTCACAGCGACCAGTCGAAGATCACGGCGCCTTGCCGCTCCTCCTGGTGGCGTTCGAAGATGAACTCGCAGCAGACCACTTCAGGCGCGTCTCCAGGCAGGAAACGCTTCGAGTTGGCGTCGACTTGCCCTTGCACGTCACTCACCGCGTCATCTTGGCGCAACATGGTCCCTTGGCGGCAGCCTGGCGAGTCATCGACGATGGTCGGCTTGGCTCTGCTCTCGGTCGTAAGGCCTGAGCGTTACTGCACCCCCATCCCGGAGGCGCAGGCGACCGAAGTTGGTCTTGCCAGAAACACAATCGCTGCGATCATCGACCGCCCCAACGCGGGCGATGCGGGTGCGTCGACGCTTGACCCTAGAGGCTGAGGGCGGACACGTTGAGTGCGACGCTGGCACCTACGCTTCCAGGTGAGCGAGTCTCCGCAGACCAGGCGAGATAGGGAGGAACCACTCGCTCTCGGTGGCCTGACCTCTAACGCTCAGGCTGAAGCGATATTCCTGCTGCCACGCATACGCGCGTCGCTTGATGAACGGCACGACGGCCGCACGGTGTTCGTCAGGAAAGGACTCAACCAACTCCTTGGGATCGTCGGAGTAGTACACCGGGCCGTGCCGAACCCAGACCATCCTGTTCCCCAGATCAGACGGTTGCAAGCTCTTGAATAACTCATCCAAAAGGGTGAGCTCGACGTCCGGCTCGGGTTCCTGCGCCGCCAGGGCGGCCCCCAACTCCCGAGCGAAAGCGGAGGGATCAGCGATCGAGGTCGCCCGTTCGGCGCTGAATCGCTCCCTCAATTGATTCAGCTGCCACCTCGATGGCGGCCGAATCGATGCGCAGAACAGCCAGAAACCGTCAACTCCGTAGGCCACGTAGCCCGACAGGGTTCGCAATATGCTCGGGCTCAGAGTGTTCGTCTTCGCGAACGCAGTTTGAATATCCTCTCGGTACTGCGCCTCCCGCTCGTCGCGGATGCCGCCGGATTCGCCTTCAAAATCGCGATAGTACTGAGGCGTGGCCAGCTTCAAGCTCTCGGAGCGTGGAATCGCATATCGGTCTTCCGAGAACTTGACTAACGCCGGTGGTTGCCTGCTTGCTTGGGATCTGGACAGATCGACGCGGTGAACCAGGACCGTGGCTTTCTGCGTATCGCCCTCGACGAAGGCCGATTCAAGCGAAAGACCTTCACAGCCCAAGGTTCCGCTGTCGTCCCCGCTGAATTCGATCGGCTGCCTCAAGGCGGTTCCCGGTGCTGCTGTCTGAGCGTCCGTGACCGCGATCATACGCCCAAACGCGATCATCGCGCCGATTCAGAACCAATCACCGCCACAGCGGACCTATCGTGCAAACGGTGGGGCACGGCCAGAAACGAGCGGCCATCTCTCGCAGGAACCGCGACGCTGCCCGCCGTCGTGTGTCGCCAGCTCACAGCCGAGCGGAAACTCCTCCAGCAACCGCTGATCCACGGCGGCAACAAGTCGTGCATCGCACTTCCCGACGACGGAGACCGTTCGGTGAGGCGGGATGATCGCAAGAACGACCAATGCGATGTACGTTTTCCCAAAGTCATCAGTCAGTAGAGTCATCAACCTTCGACGCAAATGCAGCGTTGCACCAGTTCCACAGGCTTCCGCCTCCGCCAACCCCAGCCCGGTTGAATGCCGAAACGAGGTGCGCCCCGTGGATGCCCCAGACACGAGCGAATTCGGACTTGACGGTGTTAGGTAACTCCAGATCTCCCGCACCGTCGTGGATCATCCCGAGTAGCCACATGTACCCCAATATCACGCACACGAGCTCCGCCTTATGAACATCATCTTCGCTTTCCGGCGGTGTCGGGTGGGGCGCAATGCTGGTGCTCAAGAAAAGAAGACCGGCGCTCAAAATCGGCTCTCCACCATTTGGCTGGTTTACGTCGTGATCTATGAGCGAATAGAGATGACGCGTTTGTCCCGTTTCCACGAGATCGTCTAGATGCAGCTGGCGCGCTGCGACATTAAGAAAGTCATGATTGCCAACTCCGACGCCGTAGCCGATTGCCGACAACGTCGCTTGCCTCAGGGCGCGACGAAGCTCATCGCTACCTTCTGGGGCCTCTTCGCTGGCAAGAATCGTAGCTTCCAAGTATCGAAGAAACATCTCAAGAAGGGCACAAGCTTGCTTCTCGTCGCCTTGCACTTCCCTGCTTCCCAACGCAGCCCTAGAGGCAGAACTATGTATGACCGCAATCACACGTCTCGCGAGCCGGTCTCCTCGGGCACCGCCAGCGATCGCGATACCCCTCCCCAAACCACGCAATAGCGCATCCGACAGCATTTCCTCTTGCGGCGATCGAAATCTGAACGACAACTCTGTATCGGCCAGCCTAGCAATGAGCATTAGTTCCGATTGCACGCACTCGAGCATGACTTGCACAAACAGATCGTTACCTGAGGATATGTTCTCGCCCAACCGATAAGGTGTGCCCAAGGAGCTGTGTACCTTCTGGATGTCGGCGCGAAAGATTGCCCAGAGGGCAGATTCGCTCGCTGCGCTGTTGGCTGCGGCAAGCATCATGCGACGCATGCCCGACAGGATGTTGTCGTGACCAAACCACCGCTGATCACCAACACTGCCTATCTCCGGTATCTCGTATCCGTCATCTTCGAGCTCTTCGCGGATCGTCGAACAGATAAGTTCCAAGATCACCATACCTTCACGAATTTCGGTAAGTTGCGTCCGCTCGACTGCTTGATGCGCCTGATCGACAACTCGCTCGATAACGCGGGTTGCCTGGGTTTCAGGATCAGTCAGATCACCCTTAATCTGCCGAAGGAGTTCATCCGATGATTTCGAGGCCCGCGCTTGCGCCTGCGACCGTGCGCCGCAACGGACTTGGTCGAGTACGGAGTCTCGACGGAGCTCACGATAGTGTTCGGGTCGCAGCACATGGAGCGCTCGCAGGAGAAACACGAGAATCAGGAACGCCGCTAGGACCAACGACGAGATACCGAGCGCATCGCCGCGAGCGTCGGCAAGCTCGCCAATCAAACCGGTGATCGGCCCGAACGCATAGAGCAGCGCCGTGCCGATCAGCAACCACACTGATGTGGCAAACACCCAGCGCGCCCACGATTTGCTCAGAAAGAGTTCGTAGAGCGGATCATCGAGGCCCTCCCGCCGCTGGACCGCTTCGACGATGAAGATCATCGCCGCCAGGAAGATGGCGGTCATCGCCGCCTGCGCTTCCAGCACCGACCCCAGATTCGACCCTTTGTCGCCCGCCGCTGGTTCCCCCCTGCCAGACCAACACCCCACAGATGCCGACGAAGAGTCCTCCGACAACGAGCGCTGAGATGCCGCTTGACTTGAGCCAAGTCTCCCGGCGGCGAAAGAACCCGGCCGCCGTGTTGAGCTTGTCCTTCACACCGCCACCAATCCCTTAGCAACCAAGGCGATGTTCACTGGCCTTGCTATCTTACGCGCGATGGATGAAGGGTGTTCACTGCCCCGCTTCGTTCCGTACTTATCCTATGCCGCCGAAACGGGGTAGGCGTCATTGAATGCCAGTACGACCCTCGCGCAAGCCCTCACGGGCAACAGCAACCCGCCGAGCATTGCCAAGCAGAGGGTACTGAGCGCGCCCCAGAGCCAGCCGAACACCACACTCTGCCCACACGCCGATTCAATCTTGAAACATCAACCCTGCGCAGGGAATACTCCCACCCCAGACAGAAATGTCCCGTTGTTGTCCAGCGATGCATTCCCGTCAGGCCATTTGAGCGTAATCACGGGACAGTAGCTGCAGAACAAGTAGCGGCAGGAATCAGTTGATTCATCGACGCTGGGGGCATTGTTCCCTCTTGAATGGGGTTCGCCGACCTGTCGGTTCATGGCGGAGACGGAGCGGATCACTCCGCGTCCCCCCTCCTGTCGCGCGAGCAATGCAAGAGTAGGTTGATTCCTCCGGATGCACCTGAGAAGGGTCCGCGGCAGGAGTTTTCCCTGTTTCATGCACAGACGAGCAAGCGCGCTTGCCTCTTAGGATCGACAGGATCGTGTGTCAAAATGAGACCCGAGAGCAGTGATGAGACATGGGATGGAGATCGGACGTGAGCGCCGCTCAGCATCGTCCAGGAATTGGTCCGCCACCGGTGGTTACCTTTCCGTCGGTGTTGCCGTTTGAGGAGCTGGACTGGGAACGCTTCGAGCTACTGTGCCTAGGGATCGCGAGGGCAACTGGATACTCGGATGTGCGCCGATACGGAAGGCGGGGACAGAAGCAAGATGGAATCGACATCCACGGGGTAAATCCAGAGGGGCAGCACACCGCTTGGCAATGCAAGTGCGTGAACAGCTTCGGCCGGGCTGAGCTTAGGAAGGCTGTCCAAAGGTTCGCCGAGGGTCCCAGAGCAGAGAAGTACGCAACCTTTGTCGTCTGTGTCGCGTGCGAAGGAAACGACAGGAATCTTGAATACGAACTGGCGAGTCTTCGCGAGCAGCACGAATTCAGGATTGAACTGTGGGACTCTATGTGGCTGACACACCAACTCGGTGATCTACCCAATCTGGTCAATCAATACTTCGGTGAAGAATGGGCGAAAGGATTCAGCGCGCCTTCCGTTCCAGTCTCTCGCCGCCTCAATGCAGATGCGCTCTTACTTGGCCCCATCGAAGCAGAAGGGCTGTCCTCTAAGGTTGAAGAAGCGGGGCGGTTCGAAGAGTCTTCTCCAGCAGATGCGGTTCGGCTCTATGGAGAGATTGAGGGGAAGCTGCGCGACCGATTCCCGCGCCATGCAGACCGGTTCCGTGAGAAGCGAGCCTTTGCACTGATCGACGCCGTTGGCCCCGAGGCCAGTCATGATGAGTTCATGCGATTGGCAGTTCGGGACCTGTTTGAAAGGGCTGAGCCCGAGCTATCACAGGAAGTAGCGCGCGGTCTGGGCAAACTTCGCGATCAAGTTGATCCGGTAAGGAAGTCGCGCGGGGAGGCATTGTTCCACTTCCGCTGGACGCACGAGGATCCCGAGGAGCTCTCCGACCTTGCGGACTGCTTCGATGCCTTGCCATTCGATGACGAGTACGCGCCTCACATCGCTGTCTTGCTGGCCGAAGTCGCTGTCGCAACACGAAGCCATCGCATCGTCAATGACAGACGACTGCGAATTCAGCAGACGGCCGAACTTGGCAATGGCGACTTGGCCCTACGATTGCGAGTCGCACTCGCCGACGCTGACGAAGCCGAGTCGTGGCTCAGCCTGATCGACGATGCACAGGCGCGCCATTTCCGGCCTCGTGATGCAACATTCGTTTGCATGCGCGCAGCGCGGTGGTCCGCATGGAACGGCGACAGCGAACGGGCTGAGTCGCTCTCTCGCCTAGCGATGAGATTCGTTGCGGACGCCGGACTGGACCTCGATGTCAAGAACGCACTGCGTTCGCTCTTGTCGCTCTACGGGCCGCCTGAGCGATACGACGATTTCGTCGAAGCGCATCAGCTCATGCTGACGATTGACGGCAGCGATTCGTTCATTCCTCTCAACTCTCGGACGGCACGGTACTCGTATCAAAACCTGGCGACCGAGGAGCTGCCCGAAGCGCATCTGTTGACAAGATATCGAGTACTTGAGGGAGTTCGGAGCGGCTGCCTCTCCGAGGAGATTGAGGCTCATGCGGTCCTGGCGCGAATCTACCTGGCGTCCGACGAGCCGATAGACGCTTTAGAGCAAGCTGTGCTCGGAGGCCACCAAGAGTTGACGAACGAAGCAGCGTCGCGAATCGACACTTGGCCGGAGTTTCTCTATGAAATGGCCGGTAGTCCCGCACCCTGGGCGCGGCTGGCGGCACTCCAGGCCCTGGAGCGCCTTGGCGACCTCTGCCCAGCTGACTTGGCGACCAAGCTCGCTCAGGAACTGATTCAAGCGATCTGCGCCGAACCTGAAGACCTAATGGTGAGTCGATCGCTCTACGGGGCTCTTGGCGCACTCGTTCTTGAGGCAGCTGATGATGACATCGAGGAACTCATGCCTCTGATGGCACAGGCGGCCACTCGCGAGCCGGGAGGCTACTGGTTGACAGATCCCGGAGTCGTCACAGTAGCCACTGGCCTGTACAGGTTTCGGTCCAAGTGGCGAGGCCAGGCCGCCGATATTCTCGCTGACCGGCTGATTGGGGCGAGGACGAGCGATTGGTGGAAGGGGCTCAGAGAGTGTGGCGAGGAGGTAGAGACTCTCGCCGCGGCAGTTGAGCGCACCGCCGTCCAAACAGGAGTCAATCTCGATGAAGCGCTCGCAGAACTCGGGTACCTAAGCGAATCAACTCGCGCCTTTTGGTCTGGCCGCCTTAAATATGTTGCGGCGCATATTACAGGCCCACTAGAGAGTCAGACCCTTGGTGATGATTTCGGGGTGCCCAGGAAGTTTCTTGAGGAGCAGACCCTGGAAACGACTAGTCGCTACGTCAACAATCTCGTGGCAATAGCGAAGAGTCTAGGCGTGGTCGCCGTGAATCGAGGCGGTGCACTTCTGGCTGGAGGCAATGTCGTTGACATGCTGCCCATGGACCAGCGCGCTAGTCTCTTCGAAGCTGCCCGGCTGCTAGTCGAGCCCAATGTGGAACTGTCCGACCATGACCGCTATAGCTCAGATACCGACCATGCCCTCAGCCGAGTTCGGTTCAATACAGGCGGCGCCACCAGATTGCGTCTCGGCGCTGCCTGGTTTCTTGGACGCAGCGCAGCAAACGCAGAGCAGCGTGCAATCGCGAGCGCTCTAGCTAAGGAGTGGCTCATTTCAGACGTGCAGAGTCTTCAACAGCAAGCGGCGTTGTTGCTCAGCCAACCGAATCTTGCAGGCCATGGAGTCCATGCCGCTCAGCTGGCGAAGCATCCCAATGCGATGGTTCGCTGGATGGCGCCGTTCATGCCTGATGTGGTAGAAGCTCCCGACACCCACTTGGCGCAGGATTTGGCAACCGACCCGAGTCGCAATGTACGCCTGTCATTGATAGATGTTCTGCCCTCATTTGACCCTGAGGCGATACAGGAACTCCTTACGATCTTGGCCAAGGACCGGAGCGCATTCGTCAGGCACTATGCAGCGAGTGCTGTGTCGGACGGTCAGCAGTCTTGAGTCAGTTGTGCCTTCTCGCCCGCGCATTTCAGTCGACAGCACAACCGAAGGCAGCTGTGCGAACACGATTATCTCGTGGAATCGGGTCTCACGGCTGTCTCGAGTTTCTTCGACGGCCTAGAATCCTTCGTGTTGGAAGCACGCATTGGATGATGCCGTGAGTGACATCAACTCCTACGCGAACGACTTGTTGATCGACTTTCTCGATGCCGCGCACGATGAGATTCGGTCAGCGTTGCAGCGTACATACGGCGAGAGCTGGCTCACACAAGGAGTGGAACGCCATCTTCATCAAGGCGCATTGGTGCGTACTCGGGAGATGCTCTCATCGCCGATGGCGGTTGTCGACATGGGCAAGACAGATGAAGAACTTTATGGCGTAGAGCACTTGGCGAACATCGTTGACGGAAACTGGGCGACCTTCAAGGACAAGTTCGTCGATCGAGACCGAACCAAGGTGTATCTCCAAGAAGTTGCGGAACTTCGCCACAACGTCTCGCACCGTCGGCAGCACCACATGTTGAGAAGAGGAGAGGTTCTCCGATTTGCGCGAAATGCCCAGATGCTGCTTGCGGCCCTTGGCTCCTCGGTTAGCAATCGATTCGAGTCGATTGCCTCAAGCCTCGAACAGGGAGGATCTCCCTGGGGCGACGAACTTGGTGGAACTCTACCTCCGGCTACCGAGATCGTGCCTGAGTTCGTGGGCCGCGAAACCGAGATAGGAAAACTTAGCGTTTGGCTCGCGGCTGAGGATGCTCAGCAATTCGTGCTCTGGGGATACGGCGGCTCCGGCAAGAGCGCACTCGCATTTCACTTTGCCCGAGCTGTCCGAGACGGCGCGCCAAAGACCTTTGAGGCCGTGATCTGGCTGAGCGCCAAGTCGCGAGAGTACGTCGAAGGGGAAACAAGAGAGCGACGTGCTGACTTCGACAGTGTTGAGTCATTCGGCCGTGCCGTTTGGTCTGCCCTCTACGATGCTGAACCGCCTGCGGAACAGACAAACGGCGAAGCAATCGTCAGAGAACTATCCGACACCCCGGCTCTAGTCGTGGTCGACGACCTCGATTCGGTCTTGGAGGATGAGCAACTTGCTCATTTCCTCCTGTTCGAGCTACCGAGATCGAAGAGCCGGCTGATGTACACATCGAGGCACAGGATCCCAGGGCTGCAAACAATCGATGTGAGAGGCTTTGAGGATGAGGAGTTGGCATCGTTCGTCCGCTCTCGTGCCGGTGGCTATGGATTGGATACGGAGGAGTGCCTCGGGCGGTTGCGTGCGATCCGATCAGTCACTGACGGGTACCCATTGTTTGTGGACGACCTGCTTCGCCATGCGCTTCTCAGTGGCCTCAGTGGTGCAATTGATGACTGGAGTCAACGAAAGGGCGACGCCGCTCGCGAATACGCCTTGCGCAGACAGCTCTCCTCGCTCGGGGAAGCTGCCCGACGAGCGCTGATCGGAGTGGCGGTTGCGACCAGACCTGTTTCTAGCATCGAATTAGCCAACATTTCCGGCTTCACTGATGACGACGTTCAACATGCCGTCAGTGATCTCCTCAACTGGAATCTCTTGAACCGCCTAGAGAATGACGTTGCAGGTCGCCCGACATTCTCATGCAATGGCAATACGCGGCGACTCGTGCAGAAGACATATGGAAGAGACCCTCTCTATGGGTCGTACCAGGCGTCGTTCAAGATGCTGTCAGGATCAGAGTTGCCTAGTGGCCTCCGGCGGCAGGTCGGAATCGCGATAAGCGGGGCCCGAGCTTTGGTACTCCGAGGCGATATAGACGGCGCCGAAGAGAGCTTGCGTTCATCGATGACCGGTGAACTGTTGGATAACGCTGATCTTTGGGGTGCATTGGGATGGGTGCTGAGCCGAAGCAAGGATCTTGGATCCGTGATCGAAGCCCGGAACGCGTTCCGATACTCCCATCGCGTCGGGTCCAGAAAGGAAGACATGTATTTCCACTGGGTCGGGTTGGAGCGCGATGTTGCCGAAAGCCAAGTAAATCAAGAAGAAGACGAGGCCCTATTGCAACGGTGGAGAGCGGCAGCAGAAGTAGCTGAAATGGGTATCGATCGGTGTGGCGAGACACCGTCACTCTGTCAGGCAGCGGCATACATCAGGACGCGCGAGGCCAAGACCCTGCAGCATCTCAATCAATTCACTTCAGCCCAGAGCTGTTTCAGCCAGGGCGTTGAGTGGGCACGACGAGCCCTCGCAGTTCCGAATCCCTCGTCGCGCGAAGTGAGTCGAGCACAGATATATCGGAGCCTTGTGGTCGCTCTGCAAGGTACGGGCGATACCGAAGCTACTGTGGACGCTCTATGGGAGTGGCGCACTGCCGTTGGAAACAATGATCTCGACTGGCGATACGAGCACGATAGGCTCGCTGTGCTGCCAGAATTCCGCGGCACCCTCTCCTGACAATGCTCGATCACATCGAGATTTTCCCGCGCACTCGATCCTTGGGACGCTTTGCGCATGGATTGCGATTCAAGACCGGGTCTGCGGAGATTCGCATCGACTTAAGTCACGTGCAGACTTTCCCTGTCCAAGGGCAGTTCCGACCCGGGTCTATCAACCTTCACCGAGTCGAAACACTGCTGCTGGTCTGGATGAGCAGGTCGGAACTGGCGGAGTCACCAACTCCGATAGCCGGCTTGCCATTGGCCACGACTCGGGCTACGTGGACTTCGGTATGATGTTTCGAACATCGATCTTGCCAGTGTGACTTGTTCCCATTCAATCAAGTTCCACGACAGCAACCGGTGCGAACAACGGAGAGGATGAAAGGAAACATCAATGAATGAACCAAATGAGCCAGTTCTAACCGCCCGGACGTCGACCTCTCCGTCGCCGCCCGACTCAGGGCGCTGCGCGACTTCGCCTTGCGCATCGGCTACCTGAACGCATGCGAATACATCGACGAGGCCGAGTCGGGACGCGTCGCTGACCGGCCCCAGTTCCGCAAGATACTGGACGAAACCTCACTTCCAGAGAGGCTACCTTAGCCGCGACCATGGCAGAGCAGAGCCCTGGTGCTGTTCCTGTTCGAGAGCGACGAAGCGGAAGAGACGTTCCTTGACACCGCCGCCCGGCTCAAACGCGCCCCCTTCGTCAGCAGCAACCCCCCGACCCTGACGGGGCGGGGGGTGTTGGGCCCGTCCTGGGGGGCTGCCGCCTGTTTTGATCGCTCTTGATCTAGGCCAGTTGATCGGTCTAAGACTAGGCCACTCGGAGGCGGTCGTGGTCTCTCCCGAGGGTGGTTGCCAGGCCTCACCTCCCGCCTGCTGCGGCGACGTGGTGGTTGGCCGCGCGTGTCTGGTCCGGTAGGACTGGCCTTTGGTGGTGAGGATGTGGGCGTGGTGGCCGGGCCGGTCGAGCAGGGCGGTGGTCAGCTTCTCGTCGCCGAAGACCTGGACCCACTCGGAGAATGCGAGGTTGGTGGTGACGATCGTGGAGCGCCGCTCGTAGCGGTCGGCGAGCAGGTTGAAGAGCAGTTCGCCGCCGGCCCGGTCGAAGGGCACGAAGCCGAGTTCGTCGACGATCAGCAGGGCGACACGCAGGTAGCGCTGATGCAGGTGGGTGAGCGTGTGTTCGTCGCGCGCCTCGACCAGTTGTCGGACGAGGTCGGCGGCGCGGACGAAGGCGACCCGCTGGCGGCGCTGAACGGCCTCGACCCCGAGCGCGATCGCGAGATGGGTCTTGCCGGTCCCGATCGGTCCGGCGATCACGACGTCCTGGCCGCGTTCGATGTACTCGCAGGTGGCCAGCTGGGCGAGTTGCGGCCGCTCGATCCCGCGCAGCACATCCCAATCGAGTTGCTCCAGGGTCTTGAGGTCGGGGAAGCGAGACGCGCGCAAGAGCCGAGCGACCGCGCCGTCGCGGCGGACCAGGATCTCGGCTTCGAGCAGCTGCAGCAGGAACTCCTAGTAGCGCCAGCTGTCATGGGCCGCGTGGCGAACGAGCTCGGGCTACTGGCGATGCACGGTCGGCAGCTTGAGCTCGCGACAGTGTGCCTCGAGCACGGCCTGTCGCGCTGCTTCGCTCACGATGCACCTCGTTCCAGCAGACGGTCGTAGTCGGCCATCGAGGAGCCAGCGCGTCGGACCTTCGCAGGCCTTCGAGCGAGCGCCGCGCCGTCTTACAGGACCTCGAAGACGACGCGGTCGGCCTATCGAGGGACAGGATTCCCGCTCAGGGACCGGCATCGCGCCCGTCCCGTTCCGCCAAGTCGGGATGATGGCACGAAAGCCAGAATGTCTAGCGGACTGATTATCGGGGTCGGCGGTGCCGCTCGCGCAGCTCGGTCACGGTGGGGTCCAGCAGCGCCGCCCCCGCGAACGCCACCCAATCGCGCAACCTCTCGATCTGACTCCTGAGGTGGCGGCTGTCCACTTCGGCGGCGTTGATCCCCAGGCGCTCAGCGATGCGCTCCAGCACGTACGCCTCAGCGTATTCGTCACGCGGGACGGGCTCGCTGGTCGTGATCAGCAGCTCGGCGAACTCTCCGATGGTCACCTGGTGTTTTCTGACGTAAGCCACGTGATCTCGCCTCCGAATTCTCACTCGCTCGGCTCCGACCAGGTGCCCTGGTCGATCAAGTCGGATTTGCACAGCATGGCCGCCCGGTATCGAGACTCTTCCACCTCGGCGATCTTTGCCATCACTTTTTCCTGGACCGTCCACACATCTACATAGGAGTACAACACACCGGCCAGGTCTTCTGCGTCGGTAGGAGATAGCCGCCGCACGTTGATAGTTGCCATCAACCTGCCGGTCTCGGTCAGATGCTCGACTGCTGTTCGAATTTGGTCAACGTTCAGCAGGTAGGATTCCACGAGGCCAGCCCCTGTACTGACCGCCGTTTCAATCAGGATTGAGCAGGACGCAGGCGGCGCGGCCGGCATTGGTACCTCGACGATCTTCTCGACCTCGACAATCTTCTCGACCTCGACGATCTCCGGCTCTAGCGTGCATGCGGTCAGCAAGAGCGTGACGGCGATCAGGACGGCGATTCGACGCATCGGGTAATGGTAGACGACGGCCTACGCCCACACGCCCGTGCCCGATCACGGTCCGGTTTCAAGGGCCTGGATTCGAGCTCAGGCGCGGGCCCTGAGCGCCGTTCGGTGACCTTCGAGCGGGCGCCGCGCCGTCTGGCAGGGCCTCAAAGCTCGCGCTGGTGGACCAACAGGACGTAGACCTCGGCCCGCTGGCGGCACCACTCTCGCAGGTAATCGCGCACCGTCGTCACGCCGACCGCGTAGCCCTCCTCGCGCAGCTGCCGGTGCAGTCGCCGCCCCGTGATCCGCTGCTTGTCCGTGGTGCGCGGCGCCCACTCATCCAGCAACTGCTCCAGCCGCGGCCGGACCCGGTCCAGCACCGGGCTCGAGCGCCGCCGTTCCTGGCGCTCCGGCGTCGGCGTCTCCAGGTAGCGCCGCACCGTATCCCGAGCGAGACCCATCTCGCGGGCCACACTGCGTTGACTCTTGCCTTCGACCAGCACCTGGCGCCGTAGCGCATAGATATCCATCACTCCGTGCATCCCTCTCTCCCGACCGGTGTCGACGCCCGCCGATCACAGGTTGGGGCTTGGCCACCAAGTGGTCTGGTTTTAGAGCGATCAATACACCGCCTCCCCACCCCATCGAGCGAGTGCCGTTGCACGCTGTCCGGACAGGCAGCGGACATGTCCCAGAGTGCAATTGCATCCGGCCCGAGCGTTTCCTGTAGGGGCCGCCCCGCCCCACCCCCTGCCCCAGAACTGCCCAGCCCAGAACTCCCGTTCTGCGCTGGACTTCCTGCCTGCCACGGACAGGGCTGTGCCGTTGTTGTCCAACGTTCCATTCCTGTCAGACCCTTTGAGCGCAATCGTGGGGAAGTTGTTGCAAACCATCTGCGTGATTTGGCAGGCTGCGCCGCTTGCAAAAGGAACGAGGCCTTCACGCTCGAGCAAGAACGCGCTCACCTTTTCAGGGACGACTAGTCCACGTTTTCAAAGAATCTCGGATGCCTCATGTCTCAGAGCCTTCTTTGTTCGGAAGAGTTAAACCCACCCACTCTAAGATCTCACGGTCTTCCTCTGTGCGGCGTTCTTCTTCGCCTGATACCCAAGCCAGCAGCATCTTCCTGTTCCGCAAGTAAAGAGACCGCAAGTCACTTTTGACCCTTGGTTCAGGTCGCGTCTCGCGAAACGAACTGTCGCGAACAGCTAGCCACAGGTGGCAGAGCAGCGGGTAATGGTTCGGCTTCCAGAATCGAGCATCCCCTCGACTTGCGTCGGTCTTCAGCCACTTCTTCCAGCTTCCCTCCAGCACCGCGAATGCGGAGTGCGACTTCAGCAAAGACATGTCGGACGCGAGTTGGTCAGCGGGGAAGGCTGGAAGTGCGCCTCGGTTCATCTCATTCGCCCAGAGATCGAGTGCAGCGTCGTTGCCAATCTGCAGGGCTCGGCCGGCGAGTGCGGCCACTGACAAGCGCATGTGGGACAAGATGGAAGACGAACGTCGGGCGGGCACGAGCACGCCAAGTCTGTGCGCCTCAGCGCCCTTTCTCGACATGACGCCCATGTAGCCGCGCGCACGGTCAAGCCACACGCCTAATGAATCGAACTCGTCTCGCTCGAGCAGGTCGCCAGCCCATTCTTGAAGACACCCGATGAGCTCGATGGAGATGTCGTAACGAGCAGCATCGCTGGTCTCGAGCCCCTCGTCAGCCGCCACCGCAATCAAGTGTTCAAACGCCACGCGGATCAAGCGCTGTGTGCTCCATTCCAGTCTCAGATTGGCAGATCCCGAAAATCGCTGGGTGATCCGGTATTCATCGGCTAGTAGCGCAATTGCCAGATCGACAAGGAGAACGTGTTGCTTTTGGGTCCCGGTTCTCAACCACTCCCGGCACTGTTCATGTATCAGGTTGGCATAGTCCTCTCGGCCTTCCCTCAGTGCCGTGGAACGAAGCCGGTAGAAGCCATGATGTAGCGGACGCGCGATCGGCCAGTCATCAAAGTGAGCCTTGGTCAAGAATGGCGAGAGCTGCTCCAGATCTGGTGCGCCCTCAGCTATTGCCACATCGGCGCAGTCATTGAGCAATTCCATTGAATCGCGGAAGTCCACAAATCGTCCGTCGCGAATCGTTCGCTCGGCATCGTCGATGATGCGCTCAAGCGCTCGATCCGCTGCACGGCCTTCTGGTGGTAGCCAAACGGTTTGACGCAGTTCCGGAGACTCGGAGCGAATGACTTCCCTTGCGTAGCCAGCAGACGCACTACGGACTTGATCAACTGTGACGGCTCGCTTGTAGTCTCGATACCGGCTGGGCTGCAGCGTCCTCAATGCCCAGAGTGCAAATCCGACTGTCGAGAAAATCGATGCGCCTATCGAGCCGCCCGCGAACAAGAACAGGTTTGGATTCGGTTCGCCGATCCCGAGTTCAACCAGGAAGAAGGCAGCTCCGGTCCCAAGCGTGGACAGCGCAGTCAGCGCAAACACAGGACGAATCCGGGCCTTATCAAGGAACCACTCGTAGAGAGGATCATCAACGTCTTGCCGGCGTTGAATGCCACCGACAATGATGGCCATCACAGCCAACGAGATGGCCATGATGGCCGCCTGCGCTTGAAGAACGACGGCGATCACCCGCCTGATGACCTCTGGATCTGACGGCAGCAATGCCGGATGTGGCAAGAGCATCGAGATTGTCAACCCGAGTCCGACTACCAGCCCCATCCCGATCATCCAACGCAAGGAATCGCCCAGGCGAAGGTTCAGCGTCCTATTCGCGTAGACCTTCAGACGTTCCCAGCTATCGGCGATTCGAGTGGCGGAGGGCATGGTCGCAGCCTATCCATGTGAGCCAAATGGGATGGGGAAACCAACGCCGTAGATGCCATGGACGACACTTCAATCCATCCAATGGCCTTGCTGCAGTAAGATGTTTCGAACAAGGAAGGCGAAGAAAGCGTGCTGACCAAAATGCCCGTTAAGTGAGAGGACAGACCCATGAGAACCGAACAGGACCACATCCCCGCTGCCCTCTACGCCCGAGTCTCTAGCGACCGCCAGGACGTTGACCTCTCGGTCGCCGCACAGCTCAGGGCGCTCAGGGACTTCGCCGAGCGCAACGGCTACGTCGTGGCGCGGGAATACATCGACGAGGCGGAGTCTGGGCGAACCTCCGACCGTCCGCAGTTCACCAAGATGCTGGATGAGGCGGCTCAGCCCGACGCGCCGTTCCAGGAGATCCTGGTCTGGAAGTTCTCGCGGTTCACGAGGAAGCGTGAGCACGCCGTCGCGTTCAAATCAATGCTGCGTCGGCGTGGGATTCGCGTCACCTCCATTACCGAGCACGCTGATGACACTCCGACCGGCAAACTGATGGAAGCGATCATCGAGAGCGTCGATGAGTTCTACTCGGAGAATCTGGCTCAGGAGGTGACGCGCGGGATGCGTGAGGCGGCGTCGCGCGGGTTCTGGGTCGCCAGTCGGCCGCCGTATGGCTACAAGCGAGTGAAGGTCCAGGATGGTGGCAAAGAGCGGCCGAGGCTCGAACTCAATCCTCCCGTCGACGACATCGTGCGCCGCATCTTCGACATGGCCATCAACGGCAGCAGCGTGCTCGACATCACCCGCGTGCTCAACGATGAGGGCATTCCCACGACCAACGGCAAGCCTTGGCTGAAGACCACGGTGCACCGCCTGCTGAACAACGAGGCGTACACCGGGACGCTCGTATGGGGTCAGAACGCCAAGGACGGCGGTGAACCGGTTCGCGTTGTAGATGCGCACCCGGCCATCGTCACCCGTGACGAGTATCAGTATGTCCAGCGACTATTGAAGTCGCGTGCGCCGAAGCATGTCAATCCGCGACGTGTCTCGAGTCCCTACCTGCTATCGAGCTTGCTTAGCTGTGAGCTGTGCCATGTGAGTGTGTCGGGCGCCGAGGCGAAAGGCGGGAAGTACAGCTACTACGTCTGTCAGTCGAAGATCAAGAAGGGGACGGAGACCTGCGAGACTCCGCGACTGAACGCTCGGGACTTCGAACGCACCATCATCGAGCAGCTACGTAGCCACATCCTGACCGAGAGCAACATCCGTGAGCTGGTGAAGATGGTCGATGAGGAGATGGATGGACTGGCTCGGGAACAACGCCAAAAACTGGAATCTGTCGAGCATGAGCTGGTGCAGGTCACGCAGGCGCTCGACCGCATCTGGCGAATGATCGAAACGACCGATCTGGAGATGTCGGACGCCGCCGACCGTATCCGCGAGCACAAGCGTCGCAAGGAGCAGCTGGAGGTCGCAGCGGAGACGGCACGTAGGACGTTGGCAGACCGGAGGCAGTTGCTCGACTCCGAGGACATGATCGCCGCATTCGCCGAGGAGATGAGCGATTTCCTCCTGACCAGCGAGCTGACCGAGACGCGCGCATTCCTTCGCACATTCATCCAGCGCATCGAGGTTAGCCCCGGTCGGGCCGTGATTCGCTACACCATCCCGATGCCGGAGGACAGCCCTATCGGGCGTTCAGACCGCGCTGAGGTGGGTCTGAGAGGTGGAGTTCGCAAATCGGTACGTGTTGGTGGGCCTGACTGGACGAAATCAAGAACCGATTCTTGGTCTTGGGTCGCGCCGTCGGAGGGCATGGGGATGGTGTACCGAATCGATACCTCATCCCCGTCTACCTTGATGCCTTTGACGAAGTTACGGATCAGCGCCTTGCGTTCGGGAATGGTGCCGGCCTGGAGGAACTCGCGGAAGTCGGCAACGTACCGCTTGATCTCGGGTGTCGACGGCAGATCGGCTCGGCGCTGCTCAAGCTGGCGCAGCGCGTCGTCTCTGGCGGCCGCCAATTGATCCTCTTGCTGCCGCAGCTTGAGGATGCGCGGCGACAGCGCCTCGTAGGTCAAGTCGCTGTTCTCCAAGGCGTCGTACAGCCTCTCCAGCCGGCGTCGGACATCGTCCAAATCGGACTCGACGATCGCCAAGTCTGATGCTCGCTCCTCTGCCATCGAGTCGACTTCCTCGGCGACGATCTGCACGAGCTCCGTGATGGTCTGTTCGTTGAGGATGCGACCCATAATGTTGGCGACGATCTGGTCCTCGATGCGCGTGGCGTTTAGGTAACGAGCGTCGCAGCCGCCCGCTCCCTCTCGCAGGAGCTTGTTACAGACGTAGTACGCGAACTGTCCGCTCTTGGCACTCTGACCGGTGTACGGTTTGCCGCAGGTGCCGCACCGTAGCAGACCGCTGAGTAGAAACTTACTACCAGTTCGGGCCGGTGATTGCATCTTCGGAGCACGAGCGCGGAGGCCAGCCTGCACTGCCTCAAACAGCTCGCGCGACACGATGGTGGGCCAGGCATCTGATACGCGCACTGGGTCCGGCGTTTGGCCTTCCTTTGCAGTCTTGCCCCAGACCGCGGTGCCTGTGTAGGCCTCGTTAGTCAGGACATAGTGCAGCATATTCTTCTGCCAGCGTTTGCCGTTCTTCAAGATGCCGCGCTCGTACAGGTCGTAGCAAATCTCCTTGAGGCCCTGTCCGCGAGCCGAGCGCTCGAACATCTCTCGTACGATCGCTGACGTTGCCTCGTCAATCTCGAGCGTCGGCCGCTCTTTGGCGCCGTCCTGGACCTTGACTCTTTTGTATCCGTACGGAGGACGCGATCCGAGGAAGAATCCACGCGCAGCCGCCTCGCGCATTCCGCGAGTGACCTCTTGCGCGAGGTTCTCGGAGTAGAACTCGTCAACGCTCTCAATGATCGCTTCCATCAGCTTGCCAGTCGGCGTGTCGTCGGCGTGCTCTGTGATCGATGTGACGCGGATTCCTCGCCGGCGCAGCATCGACTTGAAGGCGACGGCGTGTTCGCGTTTGCGCGTGAACCGCGAGAACTTCCAGACCAGAATCTCCTGGAACGGCGCTTCCGTTCCGCTGGCCTCGTCAAGCATCTTGCGGAACTGCGGCCGATCTGCGACGCGTCCCGACTCAGCCTCGTCGATGTACTCGCGCGCCACGACGTAGCCGTTGCGATCGGCGAAGTCACGCAACGCTCGAAGCTGAGCCGACACGGAGAGGTCAACGTCCTGCCGGTCGGAGGAAACTCGGGCATAGAGCGCGGCTGGGATGCGGTCAGGTTGGTGTTTCATCGGGTTGCTCCCCTCAAACGGCGGCTTGTAGTGTGTCGCATTCTTTGTTCGAAACATTCTACAGGCGTGCTGAGCAGCACGGGACTCCACAAGCCACAGTTCCGAAGGAGCCGTATCGAGCCTTCCATAGCCGGGAAATCGCCAAGCGCTCGTATCAACTCAGGGGCTCCGGTGGGGGCCGGCCTTCGACAGTCATGTGGCACTACGAGATGAGCATGGCGGCCCCTGAGCACATGCTCGGGCTCGGACTCTACGCGTCCCGACTCGTGTCTGCTTCATTGTTGAGCAAGTCGCTCAGCACCACCACCGGCAATTGCTCAACTCGGCGGAAGTCCCCGTCATTGGTGATGAAGAGAGCAGCATCTGCCAGCAGAGCGGACGCCGCGTGCAATGCGTCAGCGGCCCTGAGGCCAGTTTCAGCGCGCAACCGAGCTGCAAGCTCCCAGTGTTCCCGAGTGGCTGGTATCAGGCGCAGCTCCCTCGCGTCGAACATCGAGTGCAACAGATTGATGAGTGTCTTGTTGTCTTCGCGGAGCGGCTTGACCAGCGCTTCGAGCACAATGCTCTCGCTGCTGAAGATATCGAAGATTCGGGCGCGGGCCTGGAGCCACATGGGTTCAAGCAGGGTGCGATAGGGTTCCACCCGCTCAACGCTGTAGATCAGGACGTTCGTGTCGATGTAGACCGAGCCTTCGCTGGGCAAGATCAGCGATCCCAAGATGCCCGCTCTTCCTTGATGTACTCGTCGACTTCGTTAGCATTTCCAAACACGAGATGCCCGGGCGCCTCGTTCAGGATGTCGACGGCGGATCGCCGTTCATCGCGGCCGTTGTCGATGTCCGGTGGCAGTGGTTGACTCCCCCTGTCAGGTGCGGGCGTGATCAACACATCGACCATCTGGCCAGGCGCAAATTGCGGGCAGACAAGATCGAGCTCGCCGCCAGCCAACACCATGGTCTGGATTCGCAACGCGTCGGGCATGCTCTCGCCTCCTCAAGCTCCCCCAGTCTAACTCCACCGCAGGACACACACTTCGTCCAGCGGTCCACTGAAGTTTCGACGGGTGAGACCAAGCTTGGAGGATTTGGCAGCTCGTCGCACTCTGAAATCGGATAGCGAGCTAGTGCTGTAGCTCGAGTGTGGGATTCTGGGCGCGGAGTCCGTGCCTGAGACGGCGTCAGCACCGTTCGCTCGCACTGCAGAAACCTCAATGTTGGCTTGGAGGCCAGGGGAGGGGGACAAGCAGTGGTCAACTCGAACCAGAGTCTGTTGCCCGTTCGCACGAGGTAGCGCAGATGTCCGGGGGGGGCAACCGTCTTGATCCGGCAGAAAGCCTGCTACTGCGTAGGCAGGGAGGGCTTCATCAACCAGCTTGCGCCGACGTCGGTAGTAACCGGGATACCGAGTCGTGTGTTGATCGATCGCGATGCGTCGACCTTGTGTGTCCTGCGAGATGTCCGTAGCTGCGGCCAACCAATTCTCAACGGTCATCAGTCCGCGGTGCGTTCGTGCCGTGCACGTTGACCGAGTTGGGTGAGTCAATAGCGCTGGAGACGACTATTGGGCCGATCTGAAATAGTCATCTCAATCAGTCCTGAGTCGAGCGCTGGACGAGTTTAGGCGCTGCGGAAGTGACGACGATCAGCCAACTCCAGGTCGGCCATCAGCTCGGCGCGTGACATTTCCCCCTGCAATGCCTCAACCAACCGCCGGACTTGAGGGGTGACTTGAGAGGTGATTGGGGGGGGTATCCCGTCCGCCGATCGCCTAACAGGCTGCTGAACTACGGATAGCAGGTGCCAGGTTAGTCATCTTGGACAAGAGGTCGCACGCTGAGCAAGGACCGTGCACGGGTCCAGTAAGTGAGAGGGCGGGATCCGGAGCGCTGGATCCGATGCTTGAGGCCGCGGCCGCGCCGTTCAGCTATGCAGCAGCCACCCCGAGGTTGGCGAGGCGGGTGAGGTTGTAGGCGGCGGTCAGTTCGAACCAGAGCTTGTTGCGGGCTCGGCCCAAGTAGCGCAGTTTGCCACCGGCCCCGACCGTCTTGATCCAGCCGAAGACTTTTCGACCCTTTTGCGCCGACGCTGGCTCTGACGGTCGCCCGGATGTCTGGTCGTGCGACCGTCGATCGCGCTGCGCCGCCCACGCTCGTTCTGGGCGACATGGGGCGTCACCCCCAGCGCGCGCAGTTCCCAGA
The DNA here is from genome assembly GCA_964291515.2 of Dehalococcoidia bacterium. GTDB lineage: Bacteria > Chloroflexota > Dehalococcoidia > Bin125 > Bin125 > Bin125. Next base: position 234,260 of record OZ219805.1, on the reverse strand, counting down.
CGAAGTCGCGCATGTCGTAGGCCCGGTCGGCGCCGAGCGTGGCCGGTCCGCAGACCCCGCATCAAGTGCGGGGCAGGCTGCTGCGCTCCAGCATCGTCAGCGCCGCCTCGCGTTCGGCGTCGCCGTCAGCCTGGGTCAGTTCGACATCGACGACCAACCCGTGCCGTCTCTCGCCCAGTACGTGACCGAGGTAGCAGAGCTGCGCGCCCTGCTGTTTACCCTTGCGATACAGGCGCGCCTCCGGGTCGGTGGTCGAGGCGTGCGTCTCGCGACTGCGGCGCTCGCCTTGGAAAGCCTGCCCCCGTCTTGAACGGGGGTCGGCATCGCGGTTGCGCCCGCCGCCACTGGGCGGTTGCTCGTCGCGCGGACGATAACTCTTGTGCGAGCCCAGGCTTCCAGCAGCGTGCCGTCCACCGTGAAGTGGTCGGCTGAGAGTAAGGGCCGCCGCCGTGCCTCCTTGACCACTTCCTTGAGCAGCACCCGCGCTGCATCGGCATCCATGAGACGCTCGCGGTTCTTGGTGAAGGTCGTCGGATGGAACGGTTCGTCCTCGACGCCGCATCAGGTGCGGGGCAGGTTATTGAGGTCCAGGAACCACTTGAACAGCAGGTTGTAGCGCAGCTGCTCGCAGAACTGGCGCTCCGAGCGGATCGTGTAGCAGGCCATCAAGAGGCTCGACTTGAGCAGGTGTTCAGGCGGGATCGACGGCCGTCGGTTGTCTGCGTAGATCTCGTCGAACAGCGGCGACATCCGCCGCAGGGACGAGTCGGCCAAGGGCTTGATCCGCCGCAACGGGTGGTCCTTCGGCACGAAGCCCTCTGGCGTCAGACCCAACATCATCGTCGCCTGCCGCTCTAACTCGGCACGCATCGCAGACCTCCCTCGACTATCGGCCTAACACCTCCCGCATGATCTCACATACCCGTATCAGCAGCCTGCTAGCCCAGAGCCGATTTCCGTGAGAAAATCTGGCTGCCAGACATAAGAGCGAATGGTCTGCCTCGATGCCAGAGATCATAAGTAGTCGCGGTTCTGTCTCTGCAGAGGCGGGCTACGATGGTGGCCTCTTCCGAGAGGCTTCGTGAAGAACCATATCCGCGTTCTGCTTCATCAACTGCGCGGACAGGACAACGGCAGGCTCCAAGCATGGGGAAATCGGTCAGAGCCGATCTTGTTCGTGCTCTCCATTCCGGGCGCCGCGACTCAGATAGGGCTAGTCAGACTGATAAATCTCCCGGAGCTTCGTTACTCGATTTTAGTGTGGGCAGCATGTTCCGCCATCTTCGCAGCCGACCTCATGGCCCGAACGTGGTTGGCGGAAGCACGGCTCGAGTTCCTAAAGACGCACAAACTCGACATGCTGACTGTCCTGTTTCCCTCACTGAGGGCGTATCGAGGAATCGAGTATGAGCCTCATCCGTGGTTGGTTGCCTTCTTCAACTCGCGCCCAATGCTCCCCGGCGGGATTGTCCCGGTCGCAACCATCGCGTTCACGATTGTCTATTTCACGTTGCTGTTCCTTGTTTCTGCGGAGAGAGAAGCGGGTGGCAAGATTGACGACTACTGGACCGCAATCTGGTGGACCATTGGAACGCTCTCTACAGTCGGTTATGGAGACTTCGTTCCCATAACGACCACTGGCCGCATTGCAGCTAGCGTTCTCATGCTGTTGGGTATCGGAGGATTCGGCCTACTCGTCGTCAGATTGAGCCGGTGGCTATTCAGCCAGGAAGGAGATACGACTCAGCAGGAGTTGGCATCTATCCGCACAGAGCTCCGGACTCTTCGGAGAGAGCTTTACCGCCACCACATCTCAACACATCAGTCAAGCACGAGCACTGAGGAAGATCAGGAATAGTTCTCGCGGCAGATAGGATTGCAAAGCGATCGACTTACCAGCGTGCCGGCAAGCCACATTTCGATGTAGTTTCTTTTGTGAAGGGTGTATTGTCTATGCAGACACAGCGTTACATGAATACTCACCGAAGTAAAGGGAGTGTAGAGCAATTGGCGTGTTTGCTGCTGGGGTAAGATATATGGCAAGGATAGTGTTCGCTAGTGCATGATCAGAGTGGATTGCTACAGGCTCCGCATGATGCAGCCTGTTAGAGGGCCGTCAGACGACCCAGTTCCCGCAGCTTCTCTCGTCGCCGCTGATAGTCAGGAATCGCCTGGGCCAAGACCTCCCAGTATTCAGAGCTGTGGCCGCGAACCTTGAGGTGTGCGAGCTCGTGGGCAACGAGATAGTCGATCAGCGCCGGCGCGGTCATAATCACGCGCCAGTTGAAGCGCAGCGTTCCGTCAGTCGCGCAGCTTGCCCAGCGCTTGCGTTGATCTCGGATGAGAATCTCTTTCGGCCGAACTCCAAGCAAGCTCGCGACGCGGTCAACCCTGTCAGGGAGTTTCACGGCCGCACGTTCTCGATACCACCGCTGAAACGCTGCTTGCACAGCCTCGCGGCGCACGTCTCCGGACAGCGACCTCGGAACCTCCACATCGAACTGCCAGTGGTGGAACCGAATCTTGACCGCTTCGCTATCGGCGGCGCGGACCGTTAGGCGAACTGATCGGCCGAGATAGGGCAAGGACTCCCCGCTGATGAAGCGGCGGCGGGGCGGGGCTTGGTCAATGGTGCCGTTGTGCCTCATGATCCACTTGGCCCGCTTGCGGACTGTGGTTTCGATGCGGTCTCTGGATGTTTCCACCGGTGCGGCTACGGTCACGACTCCTGGGGAATCCACCGTGATCTCCACGGTCTTCTTCCGCCTGGGCCTGCGCACAACCTGATAGCGGATTGTGCAGTCTCCTAAGTGAACGGCACCGTTCTCGGTCATGATGCACGCTGCCTCGAAACTTCGACGATCCGGCTGGCTAACTGGTCCAACTCACTCTCTTGGAACCTGCCGTCGTCGCGCAACCGTCTCTTGATGTCGCGTCGCATTTCTCGCAACACATCTGAGTTCGCACGCCAGTCGATGACCGATTGATGAACTTGGAGCACTCCCTCGACTTCTGCCGCAGTGCTCTTGAGCCTCTCATCCAGTTCGCCAGCGTAGCTCGGACGGTCCTCCGCGACCGCGGCTCCGCCGTACCTTTCTTGCCTGGCACCGTTCGCCGGAGCTGCGTCGGCCAGCAGCAGGTAGACAGCAAAGGAAACCGGAGTGAGCCCGTGCTGGACTGCGTGGGCCTCCTCCTGCTTGACCTGGTCTAGGAGAGCGGCCATCTGCTTGCAGCACTCAGCGGCGTCGATGAGTTGCTCGTGCAGTTGCTGGATGATTCGTTCGAGAGCCTCCGAAAGCCGCTCGTAGAGCGCCGGACTCTCCGCGACTCGTTCGTTGATGTGAGCTCTGAGCGCGTGTTCCATGACTGACGCACGTGCCTCGTCGTGCGGCAGACCCTCAATCTTCTCCTCAAAGTCCCCATCCAGGATCGACACCGGCGTCATCAGCTCGCGCACTTCTGCCCCGATGCGGGTATCGAGCAACCGCTTGACCTTTGCACCGACAGCCTCCCAATCGACGTTTGTGTCCTCGCGCAGGAACGTGACGCGAGCAAATGCGCGAATCAGGGTGAGGCACTTGAGCCGTTCCAGGTAGGCGAGGGCTGCCGGCTCAGGCAGATATTGATCCATCAGCCTGGCGAAGCTCCGGTAGTCGCTGTCGAATCGCTCGTATGCGTCGGACTTGAAGTGACCGTCGGATCCTGCGTCGGCTTCAAACCGGTGGACACAATCCCATGTCCGGTTGAGATCGAGTCCGCTGAAATGAGACTCCGTATGATCCGCCGCCGCTTGCAGGGACGGTCCAGGATCCTTTTCCAGCTCGGTCAGCGTCCCTTGGATGGCGCCCGGTTCGAACGTTCCTAGTGCGCTCTCTAGTTCTCGCGAGACGCCGCAGTAGTCGACCACCAGGCCGTACTCTTTCTCGGTCGTGGCATTGTCCTTCGTGTGCGAGAAGCGACGGTTGACTCGGGCGATCGCCTGCAAGAGTGTGTGCTCGCGGATTGTCTTGTCGAGGTAGAGCACCTGCTCGACCGGGGCGTCGAAGCCAGTGATCAGTTTGTCGACGACTACGAGCGCTTCCGCGGTGCCTTCAGGGTCCTTGAACTCCTCGACGATCTTCTCTTCGTTGAGATTCTTAGCTTCGTCGAACTCGGGCCCGTCGTTGTTGCTCGTCGTGATGATCGGGTAAGCGTTCACGCCGAAGTCGTTCAGGTACTTCGCGTACTTGAGCGCCGACGCTCGGCTGGGCGATACCACCTGTGCCTTGAATCCGTTGGGCCGGATTCGCTTGTCAAAGTGTTCGCTGATGTCGAGGGCGATGGTCTGGATCCGCTGATCGGCTTCAGCGACCGTCTCCTTGTTCGCGTAGCGACGCCGGATCCCGGCGCGAGTCTCTTCCGGTTCGTTCTTGAAGATGGTCTCGAAGAGTTGGTCGAGCGTCGCTGGCCCTTCGATGTGGAGTTCGGGAAGGCGCGCCTCGTAACGAATCTCGACCGTCGCCCCATCCTCGACGGACTGCGGAATCGTGTACGAGTCAATCAGCTTCCCGAAGACGCCGAGCGTCGAGCGATTGAACTCTTTGTCGATCGGCGTGCCGGTGAATCCGATGAAGGTCGCGTTGGGCAGCGCCCTCCGCATCCTGGCGGCGAGTGACCCGTACTGGGTTCGGTGCGCTTCATCGATCATCACGTAGAGATTGCTGGCGTCGTTCAGGTGGGCAAGGTCGCCGCCGGGCGCGTCGAGCACTTCCTCGAACTTCTGAATCGTGGTCATCACCGTTCGGCCACTGATGGTACTCAGCAGTTCGCGCAACTGGCGGGTGCTATTGGCGCGTTCCGGCTCAAGTGCTGAGGCGCGCTTGAACGTGTCAGTGATCTGGCGGTCGAGCTGGGTCCGGTCAGTGACTACGACGATGGATGGATTCTGCAGCTCGGGCGAGCGGCGCAGCTTGGTCGCCAGCCAGAGCATCGTCAGCGACTTGCCAGATCCCTGCGTGTGCCAGACGACGCCGCCTCGCTCTTCGGGCTTGCGACCCTCGAGGATGCGCCCCATCGCGATTTTGACGGCCCGGTATTGCTGGTATCGCGGAAGTTTCTTGACGAGCTTGCCTTGCGCGTGCTCGTAGACGACGAAGTCCCTGAGGATGTCGAGAAGGGTTGGTGGGTGCAGCAGGCCGGCGATGAGCCGTGCTTGCCCTTCGGGTGGGACGCCGAAGCGGTGTTCGAACTCGGCGTCGCTGAAGGGTTGGATTGACTTCCAGCCGGCATAGGCATTCTCGGACGCGCCGAGGGTTGCAAATGCTGCGTCCGAGCCGCTGCAGGCGATGCACATGAGGTTGGTGTCGAACAGCTCCGGTGCGCCGGCGCCATGCCACTTAGGATCGGCCTCCTGATATCGGCGCAACTGCTGTACCGCTTTCGACTTCCAGACCTCCAGCAGCGACGGCGACTTGGCCTCTACCACGACGAGCGGGATGCCGTTGACGAAGAGCACCAGGTCAGGTTTGATCACCTTCTGGTCGTCCTCAGTCGCAGTGCGTTCGTTTGCACGCCGGACGCGGAACTGGGTTGTCACGACGTAGTCGTTCAGGCCGACGCCTGACTGCGGATGGTCGAAGTCGAAGAAACGGACCGTTGGCGTCTCCTGGCGACCACCTCGCTCAACGGTCAGTGGCATGCCGTAGGACAGGTACTCATGAATCCGCTGGTTGCGCAGCATGCCGGTCTCGTCGATGTGCTCCAAGTTGAAGATGACCCGCTGCGCCTGGTCAGCAGTCATCCACTCGTTGAGTCGCATTAGCGCCGCGATGAGCCGGTCCTTGAGGATGACCTCGCGTTCATTAGGGCGCTCGTTGGCCAAGTCTTCTCGTGAGACGTAGGTCCAACCCAGGGCAACAAGGAGATCGCGTGCGGGGATCTCTGCGTAGGTCAGTTCGTCGGGTTGGTAGGAGGGGTACATGGTCAGGCTGAAGGACCTCTGATCAGAGTCAGGTTCGGTATGTCGACGAAGTCTCCGTCATGTGAGGCGATCGGGCAGCCCAAGAGTAGAGCCGTCGCCGCGATCCATGCGTCGGCAGACTTGAGCTCTCTGCCTGCCGATTTTCGTTCCGCTCTGAGCTCGGCTGAGATTGATGCAAGTTCCTGATTCGGCCAAACGATCTCGTATGCCTCCAAGTGTTGTGCCAACTCGCTTCGACGGCGCGCACCCCAACCTGCATTCGCTGCACCGAACCACAACTCTTCCAAAGTCTGAAACGAGATCATGAGACGCTTGCCGCGCATCTTATCCAGATAGAAGTCAGCGATCAGATCGCCATTGAAGACGTAGGACACGACATTGGTATCGACGAGGAGCAGCGGAGGAGGTTCGGTCACGCGTCGCGCGCCTCCCGGATCGTGCGAACAAACTCGTCCGCGTCGAATGGTTCCGAGGCCGTGACCACTTTGTCGGGGTCAAAGAGCTTCCGCACTTGATTTTTCAGAAGCTCGTCGAGTTCGAATTGCTCCGTCCACCCTCGGGTAGGATGCAACTCAGCCACCTGAATGCTGGTCCATTCATCCTGCTCGTTGATCCGGCCAGTACCTCGCACCTCGACGTATTGCGTGGCGAGTCGCTGCATATCTGCACCGAGGTCATCCTCGAAGCGCAAGCGAACATGGTTTCCATCGCGATTGTGGAGCTGCGCGGTTCCTTGAGCCCAGTTCACCTCCCTCAGCCAACCGTGAACGAGGGCGTGTTCGGCATCTCCCTGGGCCTGAACAATAGCGCGCCTTCGGAGGACACACACGCGCCTCGGTTGATCGCGATCACCAATAAAAAACTGCGCTTGGTCGCCAAGCTTGTCCGCCGCGTCGTAAAGGTGCTCAGTGACGGATGTAGGTAGGCTCGATTGGTCAGTCCCATCCCAGTCCCGCAGCGCGGCGAAGGCCTTCTCGCCGTGATTCTCGAGGCGCAGCTGGGTGCCAACAGGGGGGAAGGGCAAAGCCTCCGTGACCAGCGAGCCCGGCTCCTGGGCGATGATCTGGAGCTGTGATTGCTCTTGCACCCAGGCGGGGGGCTGTCCGCGCGATGGTTCGCGCCCGCCGAGGTGTTCAACCATGAGCCGCATGGCGCGCTCAATGGCGCCCATGACCGCCAGATAATCGCGCATGCTCGCCCCACCCAACTCTGGGTTTCCAGACTGGACGACGGTGACGATCAGTGGTTGCGGTGTCATGAGTACCGTCCTAAGACGTCCTCTCCCGGGAATGTCTCGCGCTCCACTGTACACGTCCTCAGTGCCGCCCATCCCGTCTCCCTCAATATCATTTGTGAGGCACTCCCACTAACTCTAGTTTTCGCTGCAAGAGTTGCACTAAGCCGACGGTTATCTGGAGGACCACGGCCACCGCGCAATCTGCTCGTCCAGGCCTACGAGCACTGCACCTTCAAAGCCTCAGCCCAGACCGACCATTCAGTACTCACAGTTTGAGGATCGATTCTGGAGCCAATGACGCGAATAAACCACCCGCTTCCGTACGCTTCGGGTATCGGTGTCTGGCCTCGATCACCCTGGGCCTAACCAGCGAAAGACACTCTTCCACGAGGTCTCCCTCCCCCCTGAATCTCTCGTCAAGTCCATAGTCTGAAAGCTCACTGTAGCGTCGGAAAAGAAAAGCATACATATCGGCAATCTGTACCGGACCAGCGTGTTGTGAATTGACTGCGAACGCCGAATCAACGATCAAATCAAGTGCTGGGTCCTTAGCTTTCCTTCCGTAGAAGTCGTCAGTCCACGGTGGAGGTTCCCAAAGCAAGTCGGACAACCTTGGCATCATGCGCCTGTTATCGTCAAAGACAAGGATCGTCCTACCCTTAGATTTCAGAGGAGCGTGCAACCTTTGACTCTGTAGTGCAACATGCAACGAGGCTCCTAACCACACATCGTCGACTTTAGTGCAAGTCTCCGCTCGTTCCTTATCGATTGCAGCGACAATCACTTTGTGTTTTCTATCTGCTGCCCAACTCGCCACACTTCTAATCAGGTCATACCTTTCTTCGATTGGCATCTTGTGCCACTTGTCTTTGCCATAGAAGAGCTTTGTTGACTTAAGCTCCTCTTTAGAAGGCGAAAAGTAATCTCTCACACCGCCAAAGAGACCATTAAAGAATTCATCTCTAGTCTTCTTGTGTCGTTTTGCGTCTACCACAATTCCCGCCATGACCAAACAAGGTTCGTGCTCGTTGAGACCGGTTTCGTCGGCGTAACAGAACTTCACTTGTGGCTTCCCCTTACCACTCCCGATAGGAGAGCGTCTGCGACCGCACTCTTGAGGGATGACAACTGACGCTGTTCGACCAACACGCGAGCCAGCCACTCGTCGATCCCTGCCAAAAGCTGCGTGATCCTGCGCTGTTCCGCAATAGATGGCATGGCAATGGCGATGTCGAGAAACTCGTCCATGACGACGCGCATTGTGCCATGAGTCGAAGGAGTCGGCAGCTGCAAGAGCCGGTGAGTCTGGCTTTCCAGTGAAACGAGCACAAAGTCTGGAACGGCATTTCCACTACACTCGAGAGCGCGAATGTCCTGATTGAATGCGACAGCTCTCCTGGTCACTGCAAGAGGAAATGTGTGGGCCAGGATCATTCCTCTGACCACGACCAAAACCGAATCTGCGGGTACAGTTCGTGAGCCTTGCTGAGCGGCTACGTCACTGATGTGGTCCCGCGTGTCATAAATCTCACGAGTCTTCATGTCCTTTGGGCTAACCCAAGGAAGTGGGCCAGTCCAAAATCCGGGATTCTTCTTGGATGGTGTTCCGCCCGACAGCCAACGGCCAACATCGCCCAATCGTACGACGTCCCAGCAGGCGGGGATGGTTCCGAGGCCTCGGACTTCTTTCCACTCGGTGTGGCGACCGGGGAGGCCTCGGGTCAGGAGGTCGTGGAGCAGGGCATCGCGCAGACGCTCGGTGGCGGCGATGACTTCCTCGGTGCGCTCGATGACCTCGTCGATGGAGTCGAGGATTGCCGCAATCGCGCGTTGCTCGGTAGTTGGGGGTACTGGAAGCGTAAGCTTGGCCAAGTGATTCCATGACGTTCGGGGCATCTTTGTGCCGGCGACTCCCTGCATAGCGTGCCGATAGACTGTTTCACTACGAAGCAGGTGAGATAGGAAGCTTGAATCTGTGCCGGAGCGGTTGAAGACGGCAATGATGTCGGTGGAACAAACTCCGTCGAACTCCACACGAACCACTTTCCGAAGATTGGGGCGAAGTTTCCCGTAGAGCGTGTCGCCCTCACGAAACACGGTCTTGTTGCTGATGGAGTCCGACACTTTCCCACAGCCGTTCAAGGATCCGCCAGAAATGATGTGCTCTAGCGCGACGTACGGACGCTGATCACCAGAAGCGGGTTTGATTTGTTCCCTGCGAATCTCGGCCAGATCGCTCAAGCGCTCCAGCAGCCAGCCGTCGGGGACTTGGCACTCCTTTTGCATTAGTCGCAGCGCTCCTGGCGCTCGTGCTCACGCAGGGCGTCAAGCGTCTGCGGGCGATTCTCACCCTTCGCATCGAGCCAGCGCTTGAACGACCGTTGACTCTCGCCCGACCGCCTGCCGACCAAGAGTGCTTCAATGCTGATGTCTTCGTCCAGGTCGGGCCAGTGGATGCCGACGCCGTCGCCGATCAACTCCCAGTGCCCGCGCTCCTGCGCGTTGCCGTGGGACAGTCTTGGATACCACAGCAGCGGCACGGAAATGCTCCTACCGTCAGCCAAGTCGACGGTCAAACAGTCCTCGCTCAGCGAGACATCGGTCGCGCGGGCGCTCTCAAGCTCAATCGCTGAAGTAACCATTCCAGTCCTCCATGATCCGCCCCTCGTAGGTGCGAATAATGCGTTCAATGTCGCGAAGCTCGCTCGGTCGAAAGCCACCGCTTTGGGCCAGTCGCACCGGGTCTAGCCAGAACTTGGCGACATCGCGGTCCCGTTTCACATGGACGTGCATCGGCTCTTCCCGATCGCTCGAATAGAAGAAAAACCGGTAGGGTCCCTCTCTGATCGAGTTCGGCATCGTTACGGCTCACCCTATCGCGCATAGCCAAGCTCCGCGAGAAGCACATCCATCTTGGCTGCGGCCTCATCGCGCCGACACTCTGCCTCTCGGAGTTGGGCGAGCGCCTCCTCGACGCTGAGCACCTCAATCGGCTCGGTCGTGTCGACGTAGCGGCTGATGTTGAGGTTGAAGTCGTTCTCTTCGATCTCCTCGAGGTCAGCGATGTGAGCGAAGCGGTCGATATCTTCGTAGGCTTCGAAGGCCTCGACGATCTTCTCAGTGTGTTCGGGATCGAGATGATTCTGAGCTTTACCGGAGCGGAAGTAGTCGTCCTGATCGGCGTCAATGAACAGAATCTTGCCTTGGCGCTCAGCCGGTTTGCGCTTGTTCAGGATGCAGATCGCGACCGGAATGCTGGCGCCGTAGAAGAGGTTAGATGCGAGCCCGATGATCGCCTCGAACAGGTCGGCTTCGACGATCCCTCGCCGAATCTTGCCTTCGGCACCGCCACGGAACAGGATCCCATGTGGCATCACCACGCCGACCATACCCTCGGCGTTGGTCGTGGCCAGCATGTGCTGCAGGAAGGCCAGGTCTCCCTTGGTCTTGGGCGGGATTGCGCCGTAGCGGTCGAATCGGTGATGCGGGTCATTGGGTGCGAAGTCGTGGCCCCATTCCTTGAGGCTGAAGGGTGGATTGGCGATCACGCGGTCGTACGAGAGCAGGCGGCCACCTTCGTCTAGCAAGAGCGGATCGGCGATCGTGTCGCCGCCCTCGATCCGCGCCGAGCGCAGGCCGTGCAACAGCAGGTTCAACTTGCCGATCGCCAGTGTCCCGAGGTTGCGTTCCTGTCCATGCAAGACCAAGTTGCGAACGTCGCCGCCTTGCTTCTCGACGTACTGAGCCGCATAGATGAGCATCCCGGCAGAGCCTGCGGTGGGATCGCAGATACGCATCCCCTCAGTCGGCTGCAACAACTGGACGATCAGCTGGACGACGGAGCGAGGGGTGTAGAACTCGCCGCCCTTCTTGCCAGCGTCGTCGGCGAACTCCCGAATCAGATACTCGTAGGAGTTGCCCAACACGTTGACCGCTCCACCACCGTCCACGGGCGTCAGGTTGTTGTCGGTGAGATCAAGCTCGCCGAAATGTTGCAGCAGTCGACTGATGATCCGATCACGATTTTGGGGACCGCCGAGCTTGGACTCATCGTTCCAGTTGGTGTTGCGCAAGATGTTGTCGAGCCGAGGGGTGTTGGCCTCCTCGATCTCGGCGCTCGCGACATTGAGAACCTCGCCGAGGTTCATCGAGTGCTTGACGATTTCGGGCCAACGGGCGTCCGGCGGAACGAAGAACTCGTGCTCGTCGAAATCTGTTTCGGCCACCGGGCGCGGTACCCCTGCCTCCACGGCGCGCTCGACTTCTTCGTCGAACCTGTCAGACAGCCGCTTGAGGAAGAGCATCGAAAAGATGAAATTCTTGTAGTCCGATGAATCGATCTGGCCGCGAAGGATGTCGGCGGCTCCCCAGAGTTTCGACTCGAGCTCGGTGGTGGTGAGCGGCATTAGGATTCCGTTCCGTACACAGCTTCGGTGATTGAGGCGATGATCGAGTCACGCAGACGGTCATGTCGAAGGCGCAGCGCTTCCAATGCCTCCATTCTCGATGTCTCGGTCGCTTCGATCAGGTTCGGGAACTTGCGCATCTGATCCTCCGGCAACAACGGGACTCTGACCTCGCCCAACGCCCTGGCGGAGAGTGAGGGCAATGATGTGCCGCTCAGTTTCGCTGCGATTGCCGCCCGTCCTTGAGTGGAGGTCAGGTAGTACCAGAGATAGTGAGCGAGCCCTGATGATGGGTCGGGAGTGCGGGCAACCAGGATTGTTGTTGCCGCCACTGTTCTCGAGACGCCTGGCGGGACCAGGGCAATCCTGACTGAGTGCGCCCTCGCTGTGACAAGCAGATCGTATGGCCGCAACAGATGAGCTTCGCTGCGAGTGCTCTGACGGATGCCAATCTCGCGCAGGCTCTCAAGCTCGACACAATCCTCGACTACATCGGCGCTCTCAATCACATTGACCTGCCATCCGCCTTGGCGAGCGCCGGCGGATCGGCCGGCAACGGCGAGTCCTTGCCGGATCTGAACGAGATTGCCGAGTGCGCTCATTGACCTAACGTATCTGTGTCCTTCCAAAACGTCAACACATCGGCGTGCTATGATGTTCGCACATCGTTGCTAAGCACCGAGCGACGGGGGTCCATAGATTCTCCCAGCTGGAAAGCGAGAGCAAAGATGGAAGACACACACTTCACCGTAAGTTTTCCCTTGGACGACGAGGGCTTCGCTCGCCGGGCCTGTCCGACCTGCATCCGCGAGTTCAAATGGTTCCACACTGAGGACGATGAATCGGACGACCCGCCGGAGGAGTATTTCTGTCCATACTGCGGTGTCGCGGCCAAACTGACTGAATGGCAGACAGAGGAACAGATGAGGTACATCGAAGAAGAGGCCATCGCCAGAATCGCGGGGCCATTCGTTGAACGACTGCAGGGTTCGTTCGGGTCCGGTGGTCGTTCGATCGGTGGCCTATTGGAACTCAGCTTGAGCGTAGAAATGCCCGAGCGCCGCCAAGCCGCTCCAGTGTTCGAACCGAACGACATGCGACGTGTCGACTTCACTTGTCACCCCAAGGAGCCTGTCAAGGTCGATGAGGCGTGGACTGGGGCAGTGCACTGTCTGTGTTGTGGAGAGGTCGCCGATGCCTCGCAGGAGTGAAGGGCAGGTCGCCGATCGCTGTGTGATTGTCGACCTGCTCGGGAAGGGAGGCAACACCGAGGTCTGGCGTGCGCAATGCGGTGGCGAAGGTGTCGCCCTCAAGTGGACCAATTCTTCACCGATGTGGTTGTTGACGAGCAGTGAAACGTTCAGGAACTAAGCGTGCAACGTTCGCGTACCTGTAGCTGTCTTGGTCTCACGCCTGGCGAAGTGGTCAATCGGTGCTGACGATTTGCTCCTCACGGGACCTCGCCAGTAGCGAGAACGCGGGAAGCGGATTGATTGGGTGCCACTCTGCAACGTACAGTTAGGTCACCCCATGTCGGCGTCAAACGCGGCGGTGGGGCGAGTGGAGTCGACCGTGCGCCATGCTTGGCCGAACGGGCCGGTTTGCTCCAGTAGCTCGCTGTCGGAGACGAAGAGCGGCACGCGGATACGCGATTGATCCTGTTCCATGCGGGCGACTCGCAGAAAGTGGTCAGCGGCTAACTCGTGCTCGAACACGACCAGGACAAGCGGTATTGCGCCATGATCCTCGAGCGGTCGCTTGGAGCGGTAGTAGCGCAGATATGGCGCGAGCCGTAGGGCCATCGTCGATGGCCGGATCGCGCGGCGCTCCCACTCGAGGAAGAACGGCTGCGGCCGGCCTTCGCGGTGCAGTACGCCGAAGGCGTCGGGCTGAATCGAGCGCAGACAGTCCTCAACACGGAAGTAGCGCGAGGCTCGATGAGGTGGATCGAACTGGAACACGCCCCAGTCCTTCGAACGGGACTGTTCGGCGAGGGTCGCCAAGAACCGGTGCACAGCTTCGGTGTGGGTGAGATTGCGCAGCAGTTGGCGAGTCTTGCGACCTCGCAGATTGCGCCACTCGAGCGGTTGTTCAGGATCGAGCAGGTTGGCGCTCCAGCGCTTGCGAGCCGCACCGACCGAGGCGCGATCCTGGCGGGCGAGCAGGGCCAGTCCACGGTCGCTGAGGGTATGCCGTCGCCGGCCATCGATTCGATGGAAACTGAGCAAGTCCAGCCGCTCGAGGCGAGCAGCGAGCTGGGAGACGCGGCGTCGGGCTACGCCGAGCAGCACGCCGAGGTGGTTTGTGCTGATCCAGGGCCAATCGCCAACCAGTTCGAGCGTGCGCTTCTCGGTCGGCTTGAGGCAAGCGGGCAGCAACCAGTCCGTCGCCTCTTGGTCGCTCCTGTTCGGTAGCGAGCGAGGGGCAAGCGCGCCCCGAGACGATGACTCGATCGCCCACCAACCCTTGGGACGCACGTAGCTCAGGGCCTGTTTGAGATTGAGCTTGACGCCGGAGGTCGGTCCTCGCCAGACCTCCGCCTCGCTGTGCGCCCGCGCCGCGTCGCGCTCCAGGGCGAAGAAGCAGATGAACGGCGACCGCTTGAGCATTCGCCGGGCATGCCGCAGCCGCACTTCGTCCGGCGCGAGTACGAGCGCGCCTGAGTACGACGGCCCGTCGCGCAGCCGGCGGATGCGAATCGCGAAGGCGGTCCGGTCGACGGTCCGGCCCCAGCGGACCACGGCGAGCGTGCGCCCGTCGCTGAGACCGACGGCCGCGTCAGCCGGTTGCGAGCGGTACCAGCGGAGCCGCAGCAGATGCGCGAATTCGGCCGGGGCAGAGGCGAGCCGGTAGATCACGGCAACCGAATCGAGGCGGCCGAGCAGGATTCGGCGCCAGGCCTGGGAGGTCGGATGCTCGCCGAGGATCTCCTCAGCGCTGCGTCCGTTGTTCAGCGCCAGTTGCTCGATCCCCGCTTCCGTGAGCAACATCCGACGAGTCGGGCTGATCAACTCGGACGCGTGAGCCACGTCCTCGACCAATCCGGCACGCTGGAGGACGCCCAGACGCTGATAGACGGCGCGCCCCGACCAGCGCGAGAGCTGAGCCAACTCGATTCGGTCGACGAGCGGCGCGTCGGCCAGCAGCATGAGCAGGTCGCGATCAATCTCCTTCACCAAGCTCTCTCCTCGCCCGATCTCCTGCTGCTGGTCGCCCTCAGAAGGGGCGATGCGATGAGCCCAGCATATAAGACCGTATGTGCTATCTTCTTGGCATTGTCCGCTTGGCCGGACAGCGATTGCACTACCCAGGGGATCGGACCCGTGTACAGGAATCGGGAGTAGTCGGACATGGCGCCAGAGGCTCGGACACCCAGTGTTTTACCTGGTGAGGACAGCACGATGGGCGCGAATCACGAGGAACATTTTGCGCTGGCGAGTTGCACGGAGATTGCAGTGTCACATGACAGTCCGGACAGGGAACGGATGAGGGAGGAGGGCGTGGAGCAGGGTGGAACGGCAGCTGAAATCGCGGGGCAGGCAACCGCCTCCGCAGGGGAAGAGAAGCTGCGGGGCTTCCTACAGGACCTTGTGGAGCGGGAAGGCCGCGCAGAGGCTGCGGAGCGCCTGGGAGTGAGCGAGCGGACGGTGCGTCGTGCCCTGGCTTCTCCCCAGCTGAGCCCATTCATGAACGAGTGCTTACAGCGTCAGTGGGAGAAGGCGGCCGTGGCGCAGGAACCGGTGATCGTGCAGGAGCCGGCGAGTCTGCCCGAACAACTGCGGAGGTTGGCGCGGCGGCTCGCTGACCTTGAGGAAATCGCTGACGCCCAGTTGGATGAGCTCTGGGAGGTGGGGCATGACCTCCGCCAGATCCGCGACGCGTATGCACCGGAACCCGTGCTTGGGACCGAAGGGAGGCTCGCTGCGGATGGGAAGCAGCGACGAACCATCCCTGGCCTGGTCACGGTCGAGCCGTTGCCCGACGACGGCGACGTCTTCGGCGAAGCCTTGCCCGTGGTGGCCGAGTGGAGGCGGACCCTGCGCGCGCTCGACGAGCCACCGGACACGCTGGCATGGATCGGGATGACGGAACGGCTCTTGCGCCTGGAGATCCAGTTGATCGACGACCGCCAGTTGACGCTCCCTCCGGCTGATGGGCCTTGGGATGACGTGCGCCGCGACAACGAGCTGCAACTGCGTCAACATCGATTGCAGCAACTCCGTATCCAGCGGGTGTGGACCGAGCCACTGCATTGGGCGGCTCGGCTCGTGACCCTGGGCCGCTGGGGCCGGGGCGAGAGCCTGGAACAGCAAATGCAGCGTGAGTTCGAGGCTCGGCGTGCCGAGTTATTGGCAGCGCAAGGGGATCGCCGAGGAAGCCGGAGGCGTCATGCCGCAGATTCGGGCAGTCTGTAACGCGATTGGAGCAGCCCATGGTTACGACTCGGGCGGCGCAGGACCCTACAGGAGGGTTCAGTAAGGGCGCTGGAGATGCACCTTCGCAGGAGCAAGACGCCCGATTGGTTGCGAGGCTCCGGCAGCTGGTCGCGGACGAGGGTCGTGGTCGCGCGGCGGAGCAGTTGGGCGTCGATCGGAAGACAGTTTGGCGGATGCTCAACTCAGAACGGTTGATCCAGGTCATGCGCGAAGCTCTGTTGAGGTTGGATACCGAGGCGAATGGCAGCGACGATGGTGGGCGCGACGACGCTGGAGTGCGTGAACTCGGACATCGGATCGCCATCCTGGAAGACCTCCTACCGGACGTGGAACGGCAACTTGCTCAGGTCGGTGATGCTCTGGCTGAGCTACGTGAGTCGCAACCGGCTGCTGTTGCCCCAACCCCTGTGCCTGCTGCCGCAAGGCCACAGGCAATACCCACGGCCTACGTCCCCCGACGCATCTACCCCGAGAGAGTCGGGCTGGAGCCGCGTCCTGACGACGAGCAGGTTTACGGCCCTGAGGTGTTTGCTCTCGTCAGGGAGTGGCGCGAGCGGCACGCTGAGTTCAAGGCGCATTGGCCCACCATCCCGGGCTACGAGGCCGAGATAGCGATGGTCGAGCTGGAGGTGGAGCTCATCGGCGAGCACCAGCTGACGTTCTCTTCGGACGAGCCGCCCTGGCCCAACTGGCGACGAAGGCAGGAGCTGCAGGATCGCGCGGAGAGGTTGGAAGTGGCGCGCACCAAGCTCAGAAAGAAGCGGATTCGGCGGTTCTTCCTGAGGCTACTCACGCTCGGTGTCTGGGGTCGCTGACCTGCCTCGCCAATCGCGCGATCGCCGTTCCCCACTGACTGTTCAATCCCAATTGGGCTGCGTATCTGTGGCCCCGAGCCACCCAATCAAGGCTCAATTGCGGGTCCTTGACCACGCATCATGTTCGTACGTCGCGATTGCACTTTTGGGCCAGTGGTGACGTATGGGGCGTGTACAGGAATCTGCGCCCGATTGTATTTTGCAATCGGGCTGCAATCCCAAGTAAAACACTGGGTTTTCGCCCTCCGGTGGAGGCGTCTGTCAACTCGGCACGTGGAATAGCTGGTTCCACGCCGATTGCACTTTGATTGCAGTTTTCTTGCACTGTTCCGAGGGCTCTTGGGGCCGGTCCTGACATCGGAACGGGTCGAAAGTGGTCGGCGGAGGATGAGGCGCAGACAGAAGCTTGGAGCCCGTCTACAGGACGTGTGTCAGCAATGCCCCCTCGTCTTGCTGCTCGGGTCTAGCCGGCCCATTGGAGTCTCAACTCCTTCCTGCGAACTCGCCGGCCACCCGTGTCGCTCGCAGCACAGACATTCGGCAAATCGGACGCTTAAGACATGGTGAACCGTCGCCGAAACTTGTCTAATGACGGTGGTTTTCGGTTTCAGCCAGCGGTTCCTCCTCAGAACACTGGTGGGCAATGTTCCTGGCCCCGAACCTGACCTGACGAGTTGAGTTCTGCTCCTCCGACGGCTGGTTCACGCAGAGGGACAACCACGCACTCTTGCAGCGCGAGGTCGGTTGACGGGTTGAGTGTTGCTCCCCTGATCCGCGACCTGAGATTGCAGGAACTGGCATCGCGGTTGGCGTAGTCGAGCTTGAACAGCTCTCGACCAACGCCAATCGCTGGATTTGCCTCTGATCGAGCTCTCCGATTGGACAGCTCGGTTGCTTCGTGTTCGCGCGTGAGTTTGCCAACCACGGCTGATTCAGCTCGCGCCCCCCCGTTCCACGCTTCGACTCCACGTGTCACGGCATCCGACCGTGAGCGAAGCGTGTCCATCTCCCGTTTCCAATCACCAACCCCGCTGACCGTGCGTCTCGATGCCGACGCCGGTCTCCACCTGTCAACCCAGTTTCCACCCACTCATTCACGCACTCTCGTCACCACTCGACACCTTGGAAAGGAGTTCCACGATGAGAGATTTTCACACACCAACTGCAGGACAAGGCCGCTACGTCGGGCCGGATACCTGGCAGATTGCCGGCCGGCTGCCGCATCGAGTCCGGTTCGAGCGCGGCTGGTTCCACACGGCAGCGGTCTGCCATGGCTCGTTGGAAGACCGTCTGTCGTTCCGACAGCGGCCCGACGCCTGCCCCGTGCCCCGACACGGGGGCGGAGCGATCGACGTTCGTTGTCACGCAGCTGGATGCCGGCGACAGCGGATCATCAAGCGGCTTGAAGAGCTGATCGGCGAGTCGATCTGGTCGGCCTACCAGCAGGCTGAGACGATCGCACCTACGACTGAGCATCCCGCGACGGATCAGCGCCGACTCAGCTTGAAGGACATCCGTTTGCTGGTCGTCGGGGCAGTCTTCGCGATGTTGATCGCGCCTCTGGCCTTTGGCTACGGAGTCGAGGTCGCGGCGATCAACGCCTTCGGCCTCGGCTGGGCTTGCCTGGTCGTCAGGCGCGCTCGACATCGACGGCGACGATCAAGAGGCCCAGCCTCATGATCGCCGCCATCAAATCGGTCGGCATCCCGGCGCTCAAAAGGCGTTACCCGCTCGGCGAGGTCGTCGAGGCGTCGGGTGTCAAGCTCGCTGGTCGGGGCCGCGTCCGACAAGGCGTCTGCCCGTTCCACGAGGAAACCGCAGGCAGTTTCACCGTCTACGCCGACTCGCAACGCTGGTACTGCTTCGGCTGCGGTCTCAGCGGCGACGTGCTCGACTTCATCCAGCGGTCGGACGGAGTCAGCCTGCCCGAGGCGATTCGGCGGCTGCAGGCTGCCTGCCCCGTGCCCCGACACGGGGGCGGCGACTGGCACACGCCCGTTGCCCCTGTTGAACCTGCTGCGCCGGCACCGGCAGAGGTTGTTCGCGACCCGCAACTGCTGACGGCGGCGATGCGCTTCTACGCGACGCAGTTGAGGCGCTCTACTACGGCGTTGGACTACCTCGCTTCGCGTGGTATCGACTTCGCGTCAGCACATCGACTCGGTCTCGGGTTCTCGGCTGGACACGGTCTACGTGAGCACTTGCGGTCGCTCGGTTTCGACGACACTCGATTCCAATCGAGCGGACTGTTCACCGACCGTGGCGAACGGTTCACGGGGATGATCGTCGTCCCCGAAGTCATCGCGGGACGTGCGCGTTGGCTCGCTGGTCGAAGCATCCAACCCGACGCCAGGCAGCGATTCACCGCCTTGCCCGGTCCGAAGCCGGTGCTCGGTCTCGGTCAACTCGCTTGCCCGTTGCCGTGGATCGTCGTCACCGAGGGACTCTTCGACTGGCTGACTCTGGTCAGTTGGGGCGTTCCGGCGGTCGGAGCACTCGGCACCCGGGGCTTGGAGAAGGTCGCGGTTGCGCTTCGAGGACAGCCGCGCATCTTCCTCGCTTTCGACTCGGACGATGCTGGTTGTGCGGCCTCCACACGGCTGCGCGAACTGCTCGGTGCGCATCGCTCGCGGGTCGTCGAGCTGCCAGCCGGTGTCAACGATGTCGCCGACCTGGCGACTCACCCCGACGGTCGCGCTGTCTTCCTCGGTTCGCTGTAGCGAACCGCTCGCGCTCGCTGAGGCACCCACCCACCCAGCCCCAATTCACGAACGGAGGGTCTCAGGACCCATGCCTGATCGTGCCCGTGGCACGAACCGAATCCACCCCATCTCATCGCTCAACGAAGGAGCAACGACGCCATGAAGAATGGTACCCACATCCACAAGAACGGCAATGGCAGCAACAGGACGCACCCCTCGAACGGCGCGGCGCCCACCGCACCCATCAACCTCAACGGCGGCGAGTTCCACTGGGACGCGCTGTCGCCCAACGTCAACGACGCCCTGCGCCAGCCGCTCGACCCTGCCTTGGTCTCCGAGCGCAAGGGTCGCGGTGGACGCCGGTTCTCGTACATCGAGGGTCACACCGCCATTGACCAGGCCAACCAGGTCTTCGGTTACGGCGGTTGGGGCTACGAGCTCGTCGGCGAGGTGACGCTGCGTGAGTTCAAGTCGGGCACAGCCTACTCAGCGACGGTGCGAGTGACGGTGCCAGGCGCGCCGTCGCGGACCGACGTCGGCTTCCAGCCGGTTTCGGACGATTCGGCCGAGGGCCACGAGACGGCCTACAAGGGAGCCGTCACCGACGCACTCAAGCGAGCCTTGCGCAGCTTCGGCGACCGCTTCGGCAACGGGCTCTACGGCGATCCGCCGACCACGACGGGTCAGAACCGAACGCAACCGCAGCCTCGGCAACCTCGCCAGGAACCGGCGCCCAACCGCCGTGCTGCACCGTCGCATGGAACGCAACCTCGCTCGACCGATTCGGATGCCCGCAACCTGCGCGCGCAGCTGATCGACCTGAGCGCCCAGCAGGGCTTCTCGCAGGAGCAAGTGCGGGCCGCGGTCTTGCGCAAGACCGGTCGCAACCTGGACGAGCTCGGCGTTGACGAACTGGCACCGCTGATTGCCTCGGCCGCCGACAAGCTGCAGCAGCGACAGAGCTAACACACGTCGTTCCCGCTGCGAAACATCCACCTGAGCGGGGCTGCCTTCCAAGCGAGGGCACCTGTCCCCGACTCGATCGGGGGAGCCCCGCTTTCGTCTATCGGACAGAAAGGAACCAACATGTCCGACAACACCACCAATCCCTACAACCGACCGATGGCCAAGTTCACCGGAGACCGCATCGAAGTCCGCGCCTCGGCGCTGGGACGCTGCCGACGCGCACTCTGGTACTCGGCGACCGAGCAACCAGTGACGAATCCGACCTCGTCCGAATCGCTGACAATCATGGAGTCCGGCAACGCGCTGGAGCCCGTAGTCGTTCGCGCGATGCAGCGAGCAGGTTGGGCGATTCAGCCTGCGGACCGCGACGCGCCTACCAGCGTCTCGGTTGAGGTTGGCGACACACTCGTCGTGAGTGGACACGCCGACGCAACGGGCTTCCTGCCGAGGACTCCTGCCGCGATTATGGCCATCGACGAGTTCCTCTTCGACGGCGAGCGCACGTTGACCCCCGATGACGATCCCGTCGTGATCGAGGTCAAGACGCGCGGGCCGGAGGCGTTCAAACGTTGGCAGATGCTCGGCGCAGAGCGCAGTCATCCCGACTCGGTCGCTCAGGCCGCCTGCTACTCGCTGGGCCTCTTCGGCGAGTGCCGCGACGTGGTCATCGCGACCCTCGACACCGGCTCTCGGCGCTGGGATTACGAGGTGATCCCAGCCGAGCGAGTCGAGCGAGCCTGGCAACGAGCAGGCGATCGACTAGGAGAGCTGGCCGACCACTACGAAGTCAACGGTCCCGACCCTCAGGTCCTGCCCGAGCGTGACTTTGAGGCGACGGACTGGCAGTGCCGCAGTTGTCCTTACCTGGACACGTGCCAGTCACCAGTCCCAGAGATGACTCCGGCTGAAGCATCCACTGAAACGCCTACCGAACCTGTCTCAGATGAAGAGGCGCAGTCGGCGCTGTGGCATTACGAGGAAATCTCGGAGCTGCTCAAGTCGCTTAACGCCGACAAGCGAGAGTCGCTCAACACGCTCGAACGCTGGCTGGCGACCAAAGGCGCCGGCAAGGCCCAGCTCGACGGTCGCGACAAAGCGCGCTCGGTCGGCATGGTCTCGACCAAGCGATACAAGGTCGACCACAAGCGGCTCAACTCGCTGCTCGACCCAGAGCAGCGAGCCGAGATCGTCACTGAATCGCGCTCGGAGTACCTCCGAGTGAGTTAATCGCAACCCTCACCGGCATGCAAAACGAGGCCGCGTTTCCAACCAGGGACGCGGCCTCTTCTCGTTTCCAAACAGGCGAGGCACGTTCCCTCGTCGCAACACGCTCTTTGAAGGGAGCACTACCGATGGCACGCACCATCGACCACGTCACGCTGCTGGGCCGCGTCGGGGCTGACCCCGAACTGCGCAGCACCAAGTCCGGGACGGCGGTCGTCCAGCTCAGGCTGGCCACCGATCGCTACTCCAAGTCGAACGAGACCACCGAGACCGACTGGCACTCGGTCGTCTGGTGGGGCAAGACCGCCGAGGCGGTCGCGCAATACGTCCGCAAGGGCGACCGCGTCCACGTCACGGGTCGGTTGCAGCAGCACAGCTGGCAAACCGACTCCGGCGAACGCCGCAGCAAGGTCGAAGTCCACGCGAGCGAAGTGATCTTCCTCGACTCTCGCAGCGCCCGCAACGGCCGTGAGGAAGGCGGTGACTCGCCCTTCTAACCGATTCCAACCGCAACTCTCGCCGGGTTGCACGACGAGGCCGCGCCCCTAACTGGGGACGCGGCCTCTTCTCGTTCTCAAACAGGCGCGGGCGCTCCGCGCCACAACACGCTCTTTGAAAGGAGCACTACCGATGGCACGCACCATCAACCATGTCACGCTGCTGGGCCGAGTCGGGGCTGACCCCGAGTTGCGCAGCACCAAGTCCGGGACAGCGGTCGTCCAGCTGCGGCTGGCCACCGACCGCTACTCCAAGTCGAACGAATCCACCGAGACCGACTGGCACTCGGTCGTCGTCTGGGGCAAGACCGCCGAGGCGGTGGCGCGCTACGTCGACAAGGGCGACCGCGCCCACGTCACCGGTCGGCTGCAACAGCACAGCTGGCAGACCGACTCGGGCGACCGCCGCTCCCGCACCGAGGTCCACGCGAGCGAGGTGATCTTCCTCGATTCCCGCAACGGCCGCGACGAGCGTGAGGAAGGCGGTGACTCGCCCTTCTAACGGACTCCCTAAGCAACCCGTCCGTCGCTGACGGACACCACTGAGGCCGCGTTCCCTTCCTGGGACGCGGCCTCTTCTCGTTTCCCAACAGGCGCGGGCGTTCCGCGCCGCAACACGCTCTGGAAGGAGCACTACCGATGGCACGCACCATCAACCACGTCACGCTGCTGGGCCGAGTCGGGGCTGACCCCGAACTGCGCAGCACCAAGTCCGGGACAGCGGTCGTCCAGCTCAGGCTGGCCACCGACCGCTACTCCAAGTCCGGCGAGGGTCAGTCCGAGACCGACTGGCACTCGGTCGTCGTCTGGGGCAAGACGGCTGAGGCCGTCGCTCGCTACGTCGGCAAGGGCGACCGCGTCCACGTCACGGGTCGACTGCAGCAACACAGCTGGCAAACCGACTCCGGCGAGCGTCGCTCGCGGACCGAGGTCCACGCGAGCGAGGTCATCTTCCTCGACTCGCGCAACGACCGCCGTGACAACGAGAACGGAGGCGACTCACCCTTCTAACGGACTCCCACCACCAGCCTGTCCGTCGCAGACGGACACCAACGAGGCCGCGTTCTCTCTTGAGGACGCGGCCTCTTCTCGTTCCCACACCTGAAAGGAACTGACGGATGTCCACCGTCCAACCCAACCTGTTCGCTTCGGCGAACGATGACCACAACCGGCCTCGGCTGGTTGACAGCGAGCGGCAGGAACTGCTCACGGCGTTGCGCCAGAACGTCTCGCTGCTCAACGAACTCGCGATCCGCTACGAGGTTGAAACGCGGCCTGAACGCTCCCCGGAAGCGGAGCAAATCGCGACCTCGAAGCAGGTGTTCGACTTGCTCCGCGCGGAGATGTCGCCGCTGGCGCAAGAGCAGGTCCGCGTGCTGTTGCTCGACCGACGGTTGCGGATCGTCGGTCAGCGCACGATCTATCAAGGCAACGCCTACTCGGCCTTGGTTCGGGCTGCCGAGGTCTTCAAGCCGGCGATCGTCGAGTCGGCGCCCAGCCTGATTGTGGTCCACAACCACCCGTCGGGCGACGCCACACCGAGCCAGAACGACATCAATCTGACCAAGGATTTGGTCGAGGTCGGCAAGCTGCTCGGCGTCGAACTGCTCGACCACATCGTGATTGGCGACGGGACCTTCGCTTCGATCAAGAACGGAGGCTTCCTCGACTGATTCCGTTCCCAACCCCTAACCCACCCCATTCACCGGAAAGGACGAGCACCATGCTCGATACCCCAACCATGCCTCCCGATGTAGGCGACCAGCTCTACACCATCTCGGCCGGCGGCTTCTCGGCCACGGTCGACGCGTTCGCTCGCGACGAACAGACGGAGGGACTCTGGTTCCTCTCGATGCTCGGCTCGCAGACCGCGGTCAAGGCGATCTGGGCGGCCTTGCTCAAGCAACCACCCGAGGCCGCGTTCCTGATTCGCGGCGCAGACGGGCTGCCACACTCGGGCGGCTATGAGCGCTGCCTCGTGCCAGAGGAGACGATCGGCACCTGGACGACCAAGATTGCGCGACTGCCCTCATCGGGCGGCTGGCAGGCGATGGTCTACACAAAGCTGGCCGAGTTTCGCTTCGAGCGCGATGAGTTCCTGCTCCTCGCCCCCGATGAGGACGCCGCGCCGGCGCTGCATCGACGCTTCCTCGACCGCCGCTCGGACCTGCCGTTGCCGCCCGAATGGTCCGATTGGCTCTGGCAATCCGGACTGCGCAACGAGACGATCGCGCCACTCGAATCGGTCGGCGTCGCCGCCTATCGCTGCTCACCCAACCACGACCTGCTCCGCGAGGAGCTATCGCAAACCGTTGCCTCCGGGCGACTGGCCCTTCCCAAACGCACAGAGTCCACTACCACGAACGGAGCATCCCGATGAGACTCGCTGCCCAGGCCAAAGGCGGGTTCTACCCGACCCCGATTCGCGTGATCGAGCTGATCCTCCAGCTGATCGCGCCCCAACGCGCCAGCCTCGGACGGGGTTCGGTCCCGCAAACACTGCGGTTGCTCGACCCCTGTTGCGGAGCCGGCGAAGCGCTCGGCGTCGTCGCCAGTGAACTGCGACGGCGCACACGCATCGACGTCGAGACCTACGGTGTCGAACTGCATCAAGAACGGTCACAGGTTGCACAGCAAACACTCGACCATACGCTGGCGGCGGACATCTTCCGCTGCTCCATCGCCAACCGTGCCTTCAGCCTGCTCTGGCTGAATCCACCGTATGACCACGACGCCGAGGACAAGCGCACCGAACACGCGTTTCTGACGCAGTGCTCTCGCTACCTCGCGCCGGATGGTCTCTTGGTCTTCGTCGTCCCGCGCAAGCGGCTCAGGGTGTCAGCCCGATACCTGGCATCGCACTACTCGCGTCTCAGTTGCTGGGCCTTTCCTGAGCCGGAGCGTGAGGACTTCGACCAGGTCGTCGTGATCGGCGAGCGCAAGCAGGACACGTTCCCGGACGCCTACGCCGAGGGGCAAATCGGGCGCTGGGCCGATGGCGATCTGGAACCGTTGGACAATGCTCGCTACACGCAGTATCGACTCGAGGCGGAGCCAGCCGGCGAGGTGCTGTTCACGACGCGCACCATCGACCCGGTCACGGCTGCCGCTGAGGCTCGACGCTCGGGCCTCTGGCAGAGTCCGCAAGTCACCGACGCGCTCTGGCCACAGGAGGACGCTCGCACCCGACCACTGATGCCGCTCCGACGCGGCCACCTGGCAATGCTGGTCGCGGCCGGCTTCCTCGACAACCTCGAGTTGGAGTCGGGCGACAGTCGCATCCTCGTCAAAGGTCGCACGGCCAAGGAGATGATCCTGGTCGACGAGACGCCCGACAAGGAGGTCTACCGCGAACGAATGCGCACGACCGTCGTCGCGCTCGACCTCCAGACCGGCGAGATTACCGACATCGACGCCTAACCAACACCCAGCCAGCTCACCTCTATCGGTGAGTCGTTCTCAATCCCGAAGCCCCGCCGTTCCCAGTAGACGACGGGGCTTCGTCACATCCATCGCCAGCACACAGTCCACAGAGAGGACAACCCCATGAACCTCGGCGAGTTCATCGACACCTACCGCGACGCCATTACCGAACGCGTGATCGCGTCCTACCCACCGATCTACAGCCCCGCCACCGACTCGCGCCCGATGCCGCGCCTGCTCCGTCAGCCGCTGGGCTCCCAAGAGGACGCCATCCGCGGCGCGGCGCTCTCGCTCAGTTCGCAGCGCGGCACGACCGTCGTCGGCGAGATGGGCACCGGCAAGACGTTCATCGGCACCGCCGCCGCGCACTTGGCCGGCTTCCGCCGGGTGCTCGTGCTGTGCCCGCCGCACCTCACTCGCAAGTGGAAGCGCGAGATTGAGGAAACGATCCCGACAGCGCGGGCAGTGATCGTCTCGTCAATCACCGACCTCGAACAGCTCCAACGCGTCTCGACGGTCGGACCGCTCTATGCCGTCATGTCGCGCGAGCGAGCAAAGCTCTCGTATCGCTGGCGACCGTCCACGATCAAACGACTGGCCGTTTCGGATGGCAAACTGGTTCGGAACCCCGCATCAAGTGCGGGGCAGGCCAAGGAGACCGGGGAGCCGATTCGTGTCCCGTGCTGTCCCGACTGCTTCGCGCAGGTCGTCGACCGGCACGGCGTGCCGCTCGCGGAGACGGCGTTCAAGCGACGCAAGTTGCGCTGCTCCGAGTGCGGCGCGGCACTCTGGCAGGCCGACCCGACAGGGCCTAAGCGATTCCCTCTCGCCGACTACGTGAAGCTGCGGATGCGCGGTTTCTTCGACCTGCTCATCGCGGATGAGGTGCACGAGTACAAGGGTCGCGGCTCAGCTCAGGGCGTTGCGGCCGGCGTGCTCGCGGATGTCTGCGGTAAGTCGCTCAGCCTGAGCGGAACCCTGATGGGCGGCTACTCGTCCACGCTCTTCCACCTGCTCTACCGGTTCTCGCCCGAGATTCGCTCAGAGTTTGGGCGCACCGAGGAGTCGCGCTGGATTCAGCGCTACGGGTTCTTGGAGCAATCAATCGGCAAGTCGGACGACGATGAAGCCGAGGACGGTCGCTCCAGCAAACGGCGAAGCTACCGCAAGGTCGTGCGTGAACGACCGGGACTGGCTCCGTCGGCGTTGTTCCATCTGATTGGCAACACGGTTTTCCTCAGGCTCGCGGATGTCGCATCGGGACTGCCGCCTTACGAGGAACAGGTGCTGCTGTCGTCGCTCGACTCTGAGCCGGACCCGAAAGCCAAGTCGCTGGACGGCACTCCGGTCTCCCAGCGGTCGGCCTACGCCGATCTCGAAGCGACGATGCGAGCCGCACTCAAGTCGGCGCTGTCGCAGGGCTCGAAGCGGCTGCTGGCGGCCTACCTGCAGTCGTTGCTGGCCTACCCCGACGGCTGCACGCGCGGCGAGACGGTCTTGGAGCCGGAGTCGGAGGACATCCTGGTTCAGCTGCCACCGCTGACCGAGGACAAGCTCTACCCCAAGGAGCAGGCGCTCGTCGACCTCGTCGCGCAAGAGCGGATGGCGGGGCGGCGCGTCCTCGTCTACGCGACGCACACCGGCACTCGCGACATCACCGGCCGGATGCAGGCGTTCTTGACCAAGCACGGCTTCCGTTCGGCAGTGATGAAAGCCGACGCCGTCGCGCCCGACAAGCGCGAGGCCTGGGTCGCCAAGCGTGTCGAAGAGGGCATCGACGTGCTCATCTGCCACCCTCGGCTGGTTCAAACGGGCCTCGACCTGATTGACTTCCCGACCATCTGCTGGTTCGAGACCGACTACTCCGTCTACACGATGCGGCAGGCGTCACGACGCTCGTGGCGGATCGGTCAGACGCGGCCCGTCAAGGTCGTCTTCATGGCCTATCGGAACACGCTGCAGGCCGATGCGCTCAAGCTGGTCGCGCAGAAGCTGCAGTCGTCGCTGGCGGTCGAGGGCGAGCTGCCCGACGACGGTCTCGCCGCCTACGGAGACGACGGCGACGACCTGATGCTGGCCCTGGCTCGCAAACTCGTCGCCGGCGACGAGGATTGCGAGGCCGAGACGGTCGAGGACATCTTCGCGCAGGCGCAACAGGTCGCGGCCGATGCTGAGTCGCTGCTTGTCGATGACGCCTGGCGACCGGTCGAACCGGCACCAGAGGCGCCGACGATCATCGAGTTGCGGAAGGTCGAGGTCGAGCCAGCCGTGGTAGCAATCCCCTGTGGCCATCACACAGGAGCCGCGCCGGAGCAGCAAGACCTGTTCTCGTGGGCCGAGTTCCTCTCGGACGAGCCGACACCAACCAAGCGCCGCCGTCGGAAGCAGGCACAGCCCTCGGCCTCACTCTTCGATTGGGCGCTCGAACGTGAGCAGCAGGCCGGCCTCGCCGCTGCCGGTGGGTAGTGGAACCGGGGAGGTCGTCGCGATTGCGGCGACCTCCCCCAAGTCCATGTGTGACCGTCTTTTTTCGTGCCCGGGAGAATATCGCTCGCAGCTTCGGACCGTGCTCAACTGTGCCGTATCTGTGTGCAGAACGTAATCGACACACACCCACGAATCGCTTGCATCATGGTTGAGTTGGACGATCACTCTGCCGAGCCTGAGTTCGGGCGATTACTCTGCGCGCTCGACGAGTTCAGCGACCGCCAATCGGCGTCGCGCCCAGCAAGTTCACGCCGAGGTCGCGGCCTGGACTCGACGCACGAACGGGCTGAGCCTCGTCCCCACGGATACTGCGGCGTTTCTGGCGCCACATTCGGTCAACCTGCTGCTGGGCTCCGATGCCAGAGTGCCGCGACGCACTCAGGTTGTCATCTCCCCTGTTCGACTCCGGTCGTCGATTCCTACCGCTTCGGCTCAGCGCTCGTAGGCGATGACGTCTACGTCCTCAATGTCGCCGTCCGCAGTGAACCGCCAGATGCCGATGTAGCCTCGCCGAAGGTCGCCGTGCTCGTCCCAGTCCATGGAGACGGAGCCGCCCTCGTAGTCCACATCTCCGCCGTCACGGATGATGCTCAGGGCACGAGCGATGCCTTCCGGGCCAGGCAGAACCTGTTCGCCAGGCGCCGAGCCGATACCCCGCAGCGCATCGCGAATGGCCGTTCCTTCGGCCTCACCTGCCACCTCCGCCGCCAAGGCGATGGCGATGGTCGCGTCGTAGGTCTCCTTCACGTAGGTCGCCTCGGTGCCCCTCCCGTACTCGTTGTGGAACGCCTCGTCCCAGATCCGGGCAGGGGCGTTCTCATGGGAGGGGCCGCTGACGGTGCCGTACATGCCGGCCAGCCTTCCCCTGCCCACGGCCTCTGCCAGGCTGGCCCGCCTGAGTGCGTCGCCGAAGAGGAACTGATCGTAGAGACCGTTGTCCAGCGCCTCCTGGAGGATGATCTCGGCCTCGGCCCCAAAGGTGAGCAGGACGAGCGCCTGGGCTCCATCGCGCGCGCTCTCCTCGATGAAGTCGAGGTAGCTCTCACGAAGCTCGACCGGGGATCTCACGACCACGATGCCGCCAGTCCAGGCCTGCCGGAAGGCCTCCACCAGACCCTGGCCCCAGGCGTCGTCCCGGTAGATGACGCCCACGTTCTCGAAGCCCTGGTCGCGAGTGAGATGCGCCAGCGCCGGCCCTTGGGCGGCGTCAGAGAGGACCGTGCGGAAGAAGAGGTCGCGATCCTCGTTGGTGGTGAGCAGCGGGGAAGAGGCCGAGGAACTGATCACCAGCACCCCCGCCGGCGCCGAGACCTCCATCACCAGGAGCGCGTGAGCGCTGGAGTTGGGTCCGACAATGGCATGCACGCCCTCATCTTCAATCAGGCGTCGAGCCTCCTCGGCCGGGTTGAAGGTGTCGCCTTCCGCAATTTTCACCGGTTGCCCGAACACGCCGCCGGCCTCGTTGATGTGCTTGATGGCCAGTTTGAAGGAGCGCAGCCGGTCGAGCGCCGTCTCCGTTTGCGCCTCACTGTTCACAATCAACGCGCCGATTTTGAGGGGCGCCTTCTCTTCGTCGCCGCAGGCCGCGAGGGTCGCGGCACCGACGGCCAAGGCGGCGATCACGACTAGCAGCACGCCCCGCATCGAGCCGCCAGGGATGCGTCTGCTGTCCAGCACGTCCTACCACGCTTCCAGGTTCATCATCACCCTCGCCGCTCGCAGGCAGGCCGCAAGGCTCGGCCCCAGGCCCGGGTCCAGCCACCGATGTGCCAGTTGCGCCTGATGCATCGTCAGGTCGGCCATGGGCACGCCATCTTGGTCGGTCGGTGTATCGTACCGAATCTCCCGATGCGGGAGCTGGGGAAGTACGTGCTCGTGTAGGGACTACAGCGTGAACACCATGCGGCAGGCCTCGCGGCGGTCGTGGAGAATCGGTCAGACGCGGCCCGTCAAGGTCATGTTCATGGCCAACAGGAACACCCTTCAGGCCGACGCGCTCAAGCTCGTCGCCGGTGAAGAGGATTCCAACGCCGTCTCCGTCGAGGACCTCTTCGCGCAAGCTCAGCAGGTCGCTGCCGACGCCGAGTCGCTGCTGGTCGACGACTCCTGGCGACCGGTCGAACCGGCACCAGCAGCGCCGTCGATCATCGAGCTGCCAAACCTCGAAGGCGAGCCAGCAGTCGTGGCAATTCCATGCGGCCACCACACGGGAGTCGCGCCGCAGCAGCAGGACCTGTTCTCGTGGGCCGAGTTCCTCTCCAACGAGCCGACGCCGACCAAGCGTCGCAGCCGGAAGCAGGCACAGCCGTCTGCCTCACTCTTCGAGTGGGCGCTGGAACAAGAACAGCAGGCTGGCCTCGGCGGCGGCAAATGGGGTCAGGTTGCGGCCCGAGCGGGTCCACGATCAAGTCGGGGACGGATGACTGTTCGCTGAGGTCGATGGTCTATGCGGCGCCCGATGTGCGCAGAGGGTGCGCCGTTGGTTGGCGCACCCTCCCCATGCTCGTCTGGGCGACTTAGCACTTGACGAGGACGTACTCGCCCTTGCGGTCGTCGTTCTTGTCTATGGCATCACGGCCGTCGTTGTGGTCGACGTATTCCTCCACGCCGCTGTGCTGACCAACGAGGATGCTGCCCCAGACCCTGATGTCGCTGGCGCCGCCGTCGCAGCCCTGATCGATGACCCTGGAGCCGGACCGGTCCAGGTCATTGGTGGCTTCGGCGTCAAACACGACTGCCCAGTTGTTCCATGCGCTGGACCTGGAGTCCGTATCCAGTTGGAGGGTGATGTCGGTCCATACCTTCTTGGCGAGGTGGACCCGCAGCCGGCCGTTCTCCTGTTGCGAATGCACACTGAAGACGACGGCATCGTCCTCGACGACCTTGAGGATCGGGTTCGGCTTGGTCGACTCCGTGTCCTTGACCCGGAACTGGTAGTAGCGCTCGGGGTGGGACACGAAGTTGTCGTCGTGGGAGTTGAACGTCAACGGCATCCGCTTCCCGGTTTGATGATCGGTCCACGCGTCGCCTCCGAAACAGTTATATCCGCCAGGCGTAAAGCATTCGGCGAAATTGCTCGTGTAGAGGTGCCACTCGGACTCTTCGCGGATCGCCAGCGCGCGGTGGCCGACCTCCTGATCCAGATTTTGCCAGGCCGACCATTGGGTGCCGTCGTCATTCGTCGCCGTGCGCACCTGGAGCGCGACCCGATTATTGCCGCCCCTGGTGCCGCTTTCCAGGGTCAGATCGAACTGGTCACCTTCCTTGATCGTGGTGACACGGCCGATCGGGGTGTTGGCCGTGTTCTGACCGGCCACAGGCGTCAACCAGACATCGGCGGCGATGGTGGTATTAGTCGCTCGCCAGCCACTCGGGTTAGTGGTGGCTCGGTATATGCCGGTGTCTGCCATCGTGATCGTACTGACCTCGGTGGTGTGCACATCCGGAGCGTCCCAGCCGGCGCCGTCGGTCTCGTGCCAGACCAGCTTGACCGTGCCGTTGCTCCCGTTGGAGCCGTCTGACAGCCAGTCCCACGAGACCTCGCAGGTGGCCGTCCGGTTAGCTGTGTTTCCGCCCGCGTTCGCGCCCTTGTTGAAGGCGCAGACGCTGGGCTGCCAGTAGACGGCATGCCCGTGCTCCAGGTACATGCGCGCCGCCGAGGCTCTGCCGCCCTTGCGGATGTCCTCCTCCCGCGGGGCGAGATAGCCCCTCAGATGCTCACCCGACAGGGTGATTGTCGCGGTGCCTTTGGTGGCCTCCATGATGGTGAAGTCGCCGTTGGAGGCGGAGTGGCTGGTACCGTCGCCAGTGCTCATGGTGGCGGTGACGGTGGCGATGCTGTCCCGGAAGTTGATATTCACGAGGTCGTAGGTGCCGACCACGGAGGTGCCGCTGTCGCCCACGTCGTGGTAGACCAGCTTGGCGCCGTTGAGGGTCGTGCCGGGCATTCCGTCGTCGGCCAGGTTGTATGTGATCCGGGCCCGACGGTAATTCCGGTCGTTGAACGTCAGGAAGCCGTTGGAGCAAGTGCCGTCCAACCAGCCCTGGTGGGTGGCATGCGGACTGCTGGTGACGCCCCAGGTGTTCGTGTTCACCCCGGTGGGGATGGTGGCGCCGCCAGTCTGCGGCTCGATGGTGATGTAGCCGCGCATCCGGCAATTGCCGCTGCCGACCTCGGGCTTGTTGACCCAGACGCGCACCTCGATCGTGCCCGATGTGCCTTCCTTCAGCCTGACATCGGCGACGAAGCTATCGAGCGGACCATTCGGACTGCTCGGGTGGGGGCTTACGGTGCCGTTGTAGGAGATCGCCGCCTGCGCGGCGACGCAGAAGGCGCCATCCGACGACAGGCGCGTGCCCGGGTTGCACTGTGCTTCGACGCTGGCGCTGGCGCTGATGCTGTTCGTGCCGTCACTGGCGGTGACGGTCAGCGTGGCGCTCCCGCTGCTGGTCTGCGTGATCGAGATGAGCTCGTCCCACTGGCTAATCGTGGCGATCGGGTTGTCGAGCGTCACCGTGAAGGTGAGGTCGGCATCCGTCTCGTGGCCAAAGTAATCGGTCAGCGTGAGCTGCGTCGGCGAGAGGCTGGTGGACAGGTTGATCGACGTGGGCAACGGCTGGTCCAGCGTCGGCAGCGGCGCCGGCGGCGGCCCGTTGTGGAAGATCCAATCCAGCGCCGGCGCAATCTCGTCCCAGATGTCGGTCGAGCGGTGCGCGGCCAGGCTGCGCGCCTTCGAGGCGGACAGCGGCTCAATGGACTGCTTCGCGACGTCCTGCCCGAGCGCGAGCAGGACCGAGTCGTAGAGGTCGGTGTGCGATGAGAACTGGCCGAACAGCTCGTGGTTGCGTTCCGCCAACACCTTGGCGATCAGGTCCTGGTAGGGCGCCCAGAACTCGGTGTAGGTCGGGGTCGCGCCCGAACCCGGCGCGTCATCGTCCGAAACGACGACCGTCGCTGCGCCCTGCGTCGCCGAGACGCTGAAGCGCGGGTTCTCACGCGTGTCCGGCTGCAGCGTCAGGGTCAGAGAGCCATCGGGCTCGTCGCGGTCGTCGTCCAGCGTGGACACGGTGATCGTGTTGCTGCCCGACGTCCCAATCACCTCCACGACCTGCCCGTCGCCGGAGGTGAAGCGGCCGTCCTGCGTCACGATCGCGACGAAGGTGATGGCGATGGTGCCGGTCGGCGCGGGGTTGGCCGTCACGGTGAAGGTGGCGGCGGCGCCCTCGGTGATCGCTCCGCCGCCCACGACACTGAGCACAGGCGGGGCATTCGGATCGGATGGAGTCGTGGTGTCGGTGTCTGGCGTGGTGTCGGTGTCCGTGTCGGTATCTGTGTCCGTGTCCGTGTCGGTATCTGTGTCCGTGTCGGTATCCGTGTCGGTGTCCGTGTCCGGCGTGGTGTCCTGCTCGACGTCGCAGTTGGCGGCGGCGCTGAGCGTGCGCGCCGCGCGATCCCAGCGCGTGTTGCCCAGCCAGTTGGCGACGCTCTGCGCCTGTTCGGGGGTCATCGCGGTGACGCCAGTGCCGGTGTCCTCACCGAGCGCCTCAAGCACGCGGTTCCAGCGCTTGATCCCGGCCGTGGCCTTGCCCGGATCCAGGGCGTCGCGCCAACCCGTGACCTCGGCCACGGTGACGGCGTCGGCTGGCAGGTTGCAAGTCGTGGATGTCTCCTGCTCTTCTGGTGTGGGAGTTGGTGTGGGAGTTGGTGTGGGCAGCGGATCGTCGTCGTCCGACACGGCAGCCGTCGCCGCGCCCGCGCTCGATGAGACGGTGTAACCGGCGCCACTCGCGAGCGTCGCGGTGACCGAGCCATTGGGTTCGTCGGTCGCGTCGCCGCTCGTGCTGATCGTGAAGGACTTGGAGCCACTCGTGGGGATGGTGACGCTCTGCGAGCCGGTCGCGACGCCAAAGGCGCCGGTCGCCGAGACCGTCACGCTGACCAGCATCGCAGCATGCGGCGTCGGACTGGCGGTGACGGTGAAGCTGGCGGCGCTGCCCTCAGAGACATTGCCGCCTGAGGCGATGCTCAGTTCGGGCACATCATTGTCCGAGACGGCAACAGTCGCCGCGCCCGCGCTCGATGAGACGGTGTAACCGCTGCCGCTCGCGAGCGTCGCGGTGACCGAGCCGTCGGCCTCGTCCACGCTGTCATTGGTCGTGCTGATCGTGAAGGACTTGGAGCCACTCGTAGGGATGGTGACGCTCTGCGAGCCGGTCGTGACGCCAAAGGCGCCGGTCGCCGAGACCGTGACGCTGACCAGCATCGCGGCATGCGGCGTCGGACTGGCGGTGACGGTGAAGCTGGCGTCGCTGCCCTCAGCGACGTTGCCGCCTGAGGCGATGCTCAGTTCGGGCACATCATTGTCCGAGACGGCAGCCGTGGCCGCGCCCGCGCTCGATGAGACGGTGTAGCCCGTGCCCGTGCCGAGGGTCGCGGTGACGGAGCCATCGGCCTCGTCCACGCTGTCATCCGTGGTCGGAACGGCGAGGGTCGCGCTGCCCGAGGTCGAGATGCTGACCGTCTGTGAACCGGTCGAGGCGAAGTCGCCGCTCTGCGAGACGGTCACGCTGACAGTCAGGTCCGCCGCAGGCGCGGGCGTCGCGGTCACGGTGAAGCTGGCGTCCGTGCCTTCGCTGACGTCGCCGTCTGAGGCGACGCTGATCTCAGGTGTCGTCGGCGGCGGTGGCGGCGGCTCAATCTGCTGCTCAGCGGCCTCTTCGATGCACTCGAGTGCCTCGCGGATGGGCTTCCACCCCCACCAGCGCGTTTCGCGGACTTGCGCGTCCGCAGCCGTCATCGCCGTCAGGTTCGCGTCCTCCACGTCGCCAAAGGCGATCAGGACGCGCTTCCAGTTCTCGCCGTAGCCCGGCGATCGGTGCTTGTTGACGTCGTAGTAGTGCTGAACGTTCGTGAGCAGCCCGTCGCTGACGCAGCTCGATGCACCCTGGGCGCTGGCGGGGTTCGAGGATGAGCTGCCAAACGTCAGGACCGTCGCGATGATCGCCAGCATCGCCAGACCGAGCAGCGGCGCCCGCAGTCGCGCCCGGGTCATCGGACCACGCTTCGAAATCTCGCGCCGGCGAGAATCGTGGGGGGGGGGGGGTAGCGTCGTGTCGGTCGGGCATGGCGGCTTCCATTCACCAGCTGATCGCGAGACTGCATCGGCAGTAGCTACCGAGCGTACCAGAATCACGAAGGTCCGCCGAACGCCCTCAGAGTCCGAGTCAAGGCCCAATCTCCGTTATCGAGAGCGCTTATGGCATCGGTTAAGCCGCGCGTAACACACGTTACCAAGTCAGTTGCAAGCTAAGCTGGCACCCCAAATCCGGCGACCGCCCCCAAGTCCACGTGAGACCGTCTTTTTTTTCGCGCCCGCCCGCTCTGCCCACTTCGATGCAGTCGAGTGCGACGCGCACAGGCTTCCAGCCGAACCACCTCGCCTCGCGGACTCTGGCCTCGGCGGCGGTGAATGGGGTCAGGTTGGCGTCCGACAGGTCGCCGCCAGTTCTGACCGTAGCCAGGCGCGCGATGCTTGTTGATGTCATAGTAGTGGCGCACCTTGCCAAGCAACGCGTCCGAGACGCAACCAGGTGGCGGTGTGACGATTGCCTGCGCCGCCTCAGCCTGCGCATCCTGACCGCATTTGCCGACATACTCAGGTGTCACGGTGACTGCTAACGGCCTCAGCTCTGATGCGTCATGTTGGATGGTCGCGAGGTGCCCGATACGCCGGACTGGGTACCGGCGATTACGCTCAGCCAACCAAGACACCTCATAGGACGTGGAGTATTCTACCGCGTCCCAGGTCACTGAGACGCTGGCGTCGTCCACCGCCGTCAGATCCACGTTAGTGGGCGGCATTGGCCAGTCTCGGTTCGACCACCACCGAGCCATGCACCAACTGCGTACATTCATTCTGTACAGTATGCGTCCCGGTTTGGGCTCTCGTAAGTTTCTTGTCAGTGCTGCTAGACTCCTATGCAAATCGCGGCTGGAGGCGAGCATCCGGTGGCTCAGTTGAGGCAGCAGCTATGGCCGCGAGGGGAAGCAGTGCGCCTCCTGTGCCTGGTGCTTCTGGGCCTGCTGATTGCGCTGACTCTCGCACTGGTCGTCACGATTGACGAGGTTGGCGCCGAGTCAGGCTTCACCGTCTCCTCCACCGATATCGCCCTGGAACCGGGCGAGACGACGGATATCGCCGTCACGCTCTCAAAGACCTCGACTGAACCGGTGGCGATTTCGCTGTTCGTCGTCGATGACGGCGTGGTCAAGCTGTCGACAAATCAAGGCCCCGACTCCGCCTATGCGTCGATGAGCTACGGCACGCAGCTGCAATTTCCCGCAGGCCAGACGAGCGCCAGCTTCACTGTCACTGCGCTGGATGTCGGCGCGACGACGATTACTGGAGTGCTATACGGCGACGACCAAATGGCATCCATGGAGATGTCACGACTCGCCGTAACCGTGGAGCTACCTCCAAGCAGTATCTTTGGTGTCGCCGTGTATCCGATCATCAACGGCGACTCGGATCCCTTGGAGGCAGAGCTGGCAGTGCGTTGGTCAACGTCGCTCGATCACGCGTCGATCTCTTCGTTCAAACTGGAATGGACGTACGGATCGAAGGACTTCGCAACTCAGACGCCGAAGATTCTGCCTCCGGAACAGTCCTTGCTCCCATTTGGCTCTTCGAAGTCGGTAGCCTCGTCGCGATACCGCTATGTGCTCGTGGACTTGCCGGCGATCGACGTGCAATACGGCATACGTGTTACGGCTGTCACGGACACAGGGGAGGAAGCGCCATCAGAAACGGCCTTCGCCACGCCAACGCTCACACCACCCCAGCGCACCGATGCCTTGACAAACTCAGGCATTCTCCCTGAATTTGTCAAACGTGAAGTCTTGGACATCCATGGCGCCGACTACCCGTGGCTACGTGAGGCTTGGCAACACCTTCTCGACCGGCCCACAGGCATTCTATACTGGAGCTTTGCCGACAACAGCCAGGTCGCAACCTTTTGTGACCCATACTCCCCATCTGAAACTGAGCTCCTCAAGTGTTGGACCGAATCCATCTGGATCGGTGGAGGAGCCCACAAGTCGGGAGCAAACCGCTATTACGTTGATAAGATAGTAAGCACGATCGTCCACGAGCTCGCCCACGTGTACACAC
Organism: Dehalococcoidia bacterium; assembly: GCA_964291515.2. GTDB lineage: Bacteria > Chloroflexota > Dehalococcoidia > Bin125 > Bin125 > Bin125. The sequence continues at coordinate 196,938 of OZ219805.1, read as the reverse complement.
TGTCGAACGACGTGTCCTCGACACCGGGTCCGATTGGCATGGCCAACATGTACTTCCAAATCAACACGCTGCTAGGCGGCATTGATTTCTGTGAACCGGTCGAACTGTTTGCCGACATATGGGGAATTGCTACGCTTGGAGACAACGCAAACAGGTTCCCCTACTCAGCTTACCTTTATACGTGCAACAATGACGATGCATGGACCGAAAACGCACTCGCTGCAGTTAAGAGCGCCCTCGCCGGCCAAACCCCGGCCTGGTTCAACACACGATACGGCGCTCCTGATCCTGACCTGGAGTTGCTCTGGGCCGACATCTTGAACATATCGGACCTGGCTGTCCGAACAGGAATCATCTATCAGTTGCGTGATTCCTTCGGCGGCTATTGCGACAAACAGACCACAAGCGCCGGCGCGTTTGCGGACGGGCCCGTGCGCAACCCATGGCAGGCCGGTGGTTGCACGCCTGAAGCGGTAGCCAGTGTCAGCGCGACCGCAACTGGAAACGGATCACTGACGCTCTCGTGGGAACCACCCACTAACGACGGCGGCTCGCCGATTACAGGCTTCAAGGTGCAGTGGAAGTCCGGCAGCCAGAGCTACGACACGGCTCGAGAGGTCGATGTCACCCAGGCCTCTACCATCACTCAGTTCATTTCCGGGTTGACTAATGGCCAGGCGCACACGATTCGGGTGTTCGCCTACAACCAACACGGTGATGGCGAGGCCACCGAGATTACCGCTACGCCAACAGTGAACGACACGACCGCGCCAACGGTGCTGTCGGCGCACGTCGAAGCTACCTCGCTTCACTTGACATGGAGCGAAGACCTGAATGCGTCTTCGCTGCCACCAACGTCCGCGTTCAGCGTCTCAGTCGATGGTGTCGCCCGCGCTGTGTCCAGCGTGTCGGCGACCGAGGTATCAGCATCGGGGCGGGTACTCGCGCTCACCTTGGCGTCGGCGGTCACCCCTGGCCAATCCGTGACCGTCGGTTACACCAAACCGACTGGCGCGTCAGCCACGCCGCTTCGTGATGCTTCGATGAACGGCGTTGACAACTTCTCATCGCAAACGGTCAAAAATGTGACAACACAAGCCTCAATCACATCTACGCCAAGCGTGAATCAGACCTACGTCTACCGCAATGGCTACGGAGGCCAAGACACGATCGAGGTCACCGTGATGCTGTCTGAGCCCGTAAAGGTGATTGGGAAGCCAGGAGTTGTCCTGAAGATCGGGGTAGAGGACCGCGTGGCTCGTTACGTCAGCGGCTCCGGAACCGACACACTGGTCTTCCAATATCAGCTGGTAGAAGGCGAACTCGACGCCGACGGCGTTAGTGTGCCCGCCGCACCGGTGCTGATGGACATTGGTATGGTTCGATTCATCGCAAATAATGCGCTCGCATTGGGACAGATAACCCTCGCCGATCAACCGAATCACAAGGTTGATGCGGTTCGACCGTCGCTGGTATCGATCACTGCCACTGAGGGCAGCAGCCAAGTACGGCTGACGTTCGATAAAGACCTAGACGAACAGTCAGTGCCGCTGCCAAATTGGAAATCCTTGAAGGAGGACTTCGGCTACAAGATCGTTCCTGAAGTTCGTCAAGACGTATACGATCCGATCGGGGTTCGGGCGGTGTCGATCAGTGGCAAAGTTGTGACGCTCTCGTTAGAAAGCACTATCTCGGCGTCCGACGGACTCATGCTGAGGCATTACCAACAGCTCTACAACGGTCAACCACCGCTACAGGGAGCGCTAGGCAACCGAGTCTGGCCAGTGTGGGAAGTGCCAATCACATTCGAGTAGCCCGTCACGAGGAAGACAGAGGAATCGGCTGATTCTGCTCCCGGACGTATCCTGGCGCGTGGCAACGCCTGATCGGGAGCGCGCAGCCGCAGTCAGTTTCGGTCAACCGAAACGCGATGGTGCGACTGGAAGGTGCCTGCTACTCGGTTCCCGAGCGCTGGGCGGGCCCCAAGGTCACGGCCTGTCTCGGCGACACGAGATCGCCTTCCCGCGCAGAGCGGAGAAGGTCAACCATCCCTGCCGGCGGTTCGGCGGGCGTCCTACCGTCACTACGCCACTACCTCGGCCGGCTCTCCCTTCGAAGAGCCCCCGTAGGTCACTTCCACATGGTTCGCCCCAGTGGGGGGCGGAGATCAGGCCTGCGACCCCCGCCAACCAGCCATGTCTATTCGGACAGTTCCCTTCGCGATGAGTCCTCCACCAACAGACTGGAGATACCAGCGACGGCCGGGAAGTACTCGGAGGTCTCAGGGAAGAGCAGAGCGCTAAAGCACGCGGCTATTCTCGCTCCGGTGTTCCTGCCCGATGGCCAGACAGTCCGTCCGAGTTTCCTCTTGACCAGCCTGCCAAATCTCTTGGCGTACTCGCTAGCCTTCTCCATGTAGCTGCCACGAGAATGGATGGCAGAGGCTATCATGTACTGGCTAGCAAATTCCCCCAACAGGGGGTGTTAGAGAGTTCGATGAGCATCCGTCCCGGCGACAGCGGTGCACGCTATGAACCTCCCCGCCGGCCGCCACTGGCGCGGCCCCGACACGTACTCGCACTGCTCGTGCTGGTGCTCGCTTTGGCCCTGTTGGGGTTCGTGGGGAACGCCTCTGCGCAGACGCCCACAGTCACGGTGCAATTCAAAGAAGCCAGTTATGAGGTGAACGAGGGCGACACGCTCACGGTCACGGTCGAGGTGTCGGGGACCGTTCCATCAGGCGGCTTCACCGTCTATGCGATGGACACCGCAATTGGCGCGACCGGCATGGGCGTGGACTACGTCTCGGGGCCGTTCGAGCTCGCGTTCACAGCAGGCGATCACAACCCATCTGCAACATTCCCTCTCGTGACCATAGGGGACAGCGAGAGCGACGACGAAAACTTCGCCATTGTGCTGAGCGATTACGGTCTACCCGACGGCGTTGGGCTAGGCACTAGATTCACCACAGAAGTAACGATCAACGAGGCAGCCGACGACGATGCCTGTGCGCCTAACCTACCGTCCGACGCAGTCACTGTCTCCGAGGTCACGGGCTGGCGCGACCAATTCTCGCACAGCGCCCACGTGTTGCGCTGGAATCGGGTGCTCACAGCCTTAGGACAAGACACGGGCGAAACCGCCATGTCCGCGTCCGAAGCGCAGGCCCACTACAACCAGTACAACAACACGCGCTGGGACCGGACGCTGCGGACGCTACAAGCATTGGAGCAGTGCGACTCCCTGCCGCCTGATCCTGAAATCAGTATCGCCGCGGGCAGCGCCGTTAGCGAAGGATCGGACGCCACGTTCACTATCACTGCAACGCCGAAACCGTCGGCAGACCTTGATGTGACCGTCGAAGTGTCGCAAAGCGGCGACTACGCCTCAACCGGCTCGCAAACAGTCACCATCCCAACAACGGGAAGTCAATCGCTGACTGTTAGCACAACCAATGACTCGACCGACGAACCCGACGGCTCCGTCACTGCGACCATTAGTACCGGCACGGGTTACATTGTCTCTTCGTCTGCCAGCGCCGCAACCGTCGCTGTCTCGGACGACGACGCGCCAACCCTTCCCGAGATCAGCATCACTGCGAACGGCGACGTGACCGAGGGTACGGATGCAAGCTACACGCTGACAGCGACACCCAAGCCTGCAGCCGACCTCGATGTCACAGTCGAGGTGACTCAAACTGGAGACTTCGTCACGACCGGCTCGCATACGGTCACGATTACTACGTCTGGCACGGCCACGTTCACGGCGCCCACGACAAACGACAGCACAAGCGAGGCAGACGGTTCTGTCACTGCGACGATTGGTTCCGGTTCCGACTACACGGTGTCAAGCAGTGCCGGATCAGCGACGTTGGCGGTTTCGGATGATGACGGAGGACAGCTCGCGTCGCAGACGACCATTGATTCATGTGTCTCGAACAGTGTGCTAACGACCGTGCGTCGGTACTACGATGCCAACAAAAACCGCTCGCCGCAATACGGCCGTAACTGGAAGCGTGTGCTGATAACGTTCCGCGACCTTGAGGACTCGCAACTCACACCGTTCACCGCCGCGGAGGCGCTCGCAGGTGAGCAGGTGTGGTCCGGCTGGAAGCCCATCCGAGAAGCCCTGGAGTGCATCGAGGCTGCAATAGCTCCACCGCCGCCTACTGAGCCTGAAATCAGTATCGTCGGTGGTACCGACGTGACCGAGGGTACCGACGCCACGTTCACCGTTACTGCGACGCCAGCACCGTCGGCCGATCTCGATGTCACGGTCGGAGTCACGCAAAGCGGCGACTACGTTACGGCTGGAACTCGCACTGTCACTATCACCACGTCGGGCAGCGCTACGCTGACTGTCTCCACGACCGACGATACAACGGACGAGCCGAACGGCTCAGTTACGGCGACGATCAGTAGTGGTACGGGTTACACCGTGTCGAGCAACGCTGGAGCTGCGACCGTCGCGGTATCAGACGACGACGTACCAGAGATCAGTATCGCGGCCGGTTCTGGTGTTACGGAAGGCACCGCCGCATCATTCACGTTGACCGCGTCGCCAACGCCCGCGGCCGACCTTGATGTCACAATCGCTGTATCGCAGAGCGGCGACTACGTCACAACTGGCTCCCGTACTGTCACCATCCCGTCTTCAGGCAGCAAGACCTTTACCGTGACGACCACGGACGACAGCGACGACGAGCCCGACGGGTCCGTCACGGCGTCTATCAACAATGGGACAAGCTACACTGTGTCGTCATCGTCCAGTACAGCTACTGTTGCCATCGCCGACAACGATACTTGTGCGCCGACGCTCCCGACCGACGCTGTCACCATCGCTGAGATCACCGGCTGGCGTGATGCCCTCGACCCCACCAGGGCGGCCGCGGGCATCAAGCGTTTCAACCGCGTTCTGGCCACACTGGGGGTGGATACCGGCGAAACACCGATGACTGTTCAGCAGGCGCAGGCTGTCTCCAACTGGCTCGGGAACACTCGCTGGGATCGCATTGCTCGCACGCTCGCGGCCATGGAGCAGTCCCAGTGCGATACAACGCCAACCGAGCCGGAGATCAGCATCGTCGCTAGCAACGCTGTCACCGAAGGCAGCGACGCCACGTTCACTGTCACGGCGAGTCCCGCTCCTACTACCGCGCTCACCGTCAACCTGACCGTCTCACAGAGCGGAAGCTTCGGAGCAACTACCGGTGCCGACACCGTGACGATCCCAACGTCAGGCAGCGCGACCTACACGGTCAGTACAACCAACGACAGCACCGACGAGCCCGATGGCTCCGTCACAGCAACCTTGTCCACGGGGACGGGTTACACCGTATCAGGGACGACTAACGCTGCAACAGTGGCGGTATCAGATGACGATGATCCACCGGCGACGCCTGTCATTAGTATTGCCGCAGGCAGTGGAGTCACCGAGGGTGCCAATGCCAGTTTCACGGTGACCGCGAGTCCCACGCCAACCTCGGCGCTGACTGTCAATGTGACAATCTCGCAGAGTGGTAGCTTTGGTGCGACGACAGGTTCTCGGACAGTTAGCATTCCAACTTCTGGCAGCCTGATCTTCACCGTGAGTACAACCAACGACAGCACCGACGAGCGCGACGGTTCGGTTACGGCGACTTTATCCACAGGTACGGGCTACACCGTGTCAGGGACAAACAACGCTGCAACAGTGGCGGTATCGGATGACGATGATCCACCGGCGGCCACCCCTGTCATTAGTATTGCCGCAGGTAGTGGAGTCACCGAGGGTGCCAATGCCAGCTTTACGGTGACTGCGAGTCCAAATCCAACTTCAGCGCTCACTGTCAACGTGACAATCTCGCAGAGTGGTAACTTCGGTGCGACTACGGGCTCTCGGACGATTACCGTTCCAACTTCTGGCAGCCTCACTTTCACGGTGAGTACCTCCAACGACAATACCGATGAACCCAACGGGTCCGTCACCGCGACCGTCACAACAGGCACGGGCTACACCGTTTCCACCAATAGCGGTGCCGCGACGGTGACAGTGTCGGACAACGATCCCGCAACCGCAGGTCCGCCGACCGTGACCGTAAGCGACGCCTCCGCCAGCGAAGGCGACGGACACTTGAGCTTCAACGTCACGCTTTCGCACGCGAACCCTCAGACTATCAAGTTCCGTTACGGAGGGTTTGGCAAGACTGCGTCAGTCGGGCCAGACTTCAACACTGAGTACAAAGAGTTCACGTTGAACGCTGGCGATACCACACTTGATATCGATGTGCCCATCTACGACGACAACGAGGTCGAGGGCGACGAGACACTCACCATTTACGTGTACGCTATGAGCGGGATTACGTTATCCCCTTACTTCATCTACGCCGAGGGCACGATCATCGACGACGATTCATAGTCGCCTGCCTGTCGGGACTTGTGTCTCCTGCTAGGGCCTGTGCACATTGAGTTGAGCATGTCGCAGATGAGCACGAGGTGGATAGCAGCGAGGAAGATATTGTCGAGTTTGTCGCAGCGAGAGTCGTTCCGGTGGAAGCGCTTGAGGCGGCAGAAGAAGCGTTCGACTTCGTTGCGACTGCGGTAGACCTCACGGTCGTATTGGTGCGGTCGGCGACAGTTGGACTTGGGCGGGACGACTGGTTGGTAGCCGAGTTCGAGCGCTAAGCGTCGAGTCGCGTCGTCCTCGTAGGCGCGGTCCATGACGAGATAGGGTTGATTGCTGGCCGGACCGAGACGGCGGAGCAGTTCGCGGCCACAGGGCGCGTCGTGGCGCTGACCAGGTGAGAGACTGATGATCAGCGGGATGCGGTCGTTGGCGACCAGCGCGTGCAGCTTCGTCGTCAGGCCGCCGTGTGAGCGGCCATCGCTTGCCTGCCGCTGGCTTGAACAGGGGCCGCCCCCTCTTCGCGGCGCGCCCGTGCCATGCATGTGCACCTGGATGATCGTGCTGTGATGATCGTGCTGTCCAGCGACAGGGTGTCGGCGTCCAACGCAACCAACAGTTCCTGTTGCAGCGCTTGCACCACGCGCTCCAGCACGCCGGCCTTCGCCCAGCGGTTGAGCCGCACATAGATAGTGTGCCAGTTGCCGAACTCGCGCGGCAGCCCGCGCCAGGTGCAGCCCTGATAGTAGACATACAGCCAGGCGTCGAGCACCTGGCGGTGGGGAATCTTGAGGTGATTGCCCGGCGGCAGCAATCGCTCCAGTCGCGCGTACTGTGCATCGCTCAGCTTCGTCTGATACGTCATCTGGTCACCCGGGCCGCGCCGCCATCCGTCCCCACTCGGACACATCGACGTTCCGATGTGAACAGGCCCTAATCTGGTTCCATGTCCGATCGCACTGCGCAGGATGAATATCCGAGCCTCCGTGGAGGCACAGCCGCCAAGGTTGGAGACCTGTACGAGCGTGCCTGGACGGTTCGCAGTTTGCTCGATCTGCTCTCCGGGGAAGTAGTCGAGCTTCGGCTAGAAGAGCAAGGAGCCGTCGGGATTGGTGTTGAGTTTTCCCGAGTGATGAAGACGGGGGAGCGCGAGTTTCACTCGGTCAAACGCCAAGCCCCGAAGTCAGCCGGCCGGTGGACTCCTGCGGAGATCACCCGCAAGGTTGGTACAGGCAAGCGGTCAATTCTCGGTGATCTCTTCGGCCACATTCAGGCAGATGATGCCGGCAAAGCCGTGTTTGTCAGCCAAGACGGGGTCCAGCACCTGCGTGAGGTTACTGAGCGAGCCAGAGCATCCACGAGCTATGAGCAATTTCTTGGGCGACTTTCGACCAAGCAGCGCAACGCCTTCAACGAACGGATCGTACCTCTCACGTCGGACCCAGGCGATGCCCTTGCCAAACTCAGGTCTTGCGAGTTCGTCACGATCGAGCATCGTGAGTTGGTTCGCGTGATCGAGCAGCGTATGGCAGCGTTGATTGTCCGGGTGGATGGTGGCGAGATGGACGCCGAACAAGCGAGGAACGTGCTTGAAGGGCTCGTATGGAGCCGGTTGGCACAGACCATCGACGCGGATGATGTCAGGCAAATGCTGAAAGAGCACGGTTACGGCATACATCGATTTCCTGCTCGCGAGGACTCACTCGAGCAGGTTCGACTGCGAACGAACGCCTATGTAGGTCGGATCGAGCAAGCGTTGATCAATGGCGAGGGCATCCCGCGTTCCCAAGCCAACACCATCGCAGAGACGCTAAGTCATGGCGACGAGTCGCTCTTGCTCAGCGGTGGAGCAGGGGCGGGAAAGAGCTGCGTTCTTGCACAGGTTGTTCGACGGCTAGACGAAATCGGAGTGGTCACCCTCGCATTTCCAGCGAGTGACCTGCTAGGAGCATATTCCTCTAGGGCCTGTTCACTCTAATCGGGGCTTGTGTCAGAGTTAGAGAACGGTCTGGCGGCCGGGCCAATGCGAATATGCAACTGACCGATGCACAGTGGGCGCGGCTCACGCCGCTCATGCCGACTCCACGCGGAAATTGCAAGCTGCCCTCACGACAGGTGCTGGAGGGTTGGCTGTTCGTGACCAAGGAGGGCTGCAGCTGGCGCGCCTTGCCAGAACGCTACGGCCCCTGGCACACGGTCTACATGCGCGGCCGACGCTGGATGGACAAGGGCGTGCTGGAGCGGGTCTTCGCCGAGTTGCAACGGGTCGAGTTGGAAACGCAGCTCGAGCAACGAGAGCCAGACCGACCGCTGCGTATGTCGATCGACAGCACGATCGTGAAGGTCCATCAGGATGGGACGGGAGCGCCCAGAAAAAGGGGCGCCAGGCGATTGGACGCTCGCGCGGAGGCTTGACGACCAAGCTGCACGCCATCGTGCTGGAAGACCGCCTCCCGCTGATCATGACCCTGACGCCGGGCCACTGGGGCGATGCGCCCTGGGGACGCTGGCTGCTGGAGCGGCTCGGCACCATATCTGGTCAGCCGCAGCTGCTTGCCGACCGCGCCTACGAGGGCGATGCGATGCGCGCGTTGGCCGCCGAACTCGGTTGGGAGCTGGTCACGCCGCCCAAGTCGAATCGGCTCAAGCCTTGGCCACTCAACCGCGTCGCCTATCGCGCGCGCAATGGGATCGAACGCTACTTCGGCCGCATCAAGCGATTGCGCGGGATCAACAATCGTTACCACAAACTCGCCCACGTCTACTTCAACCAGATCCTCCTCGCCTGCATCCACTTCATGACGAAATAGAGTGAACAGGCCCTAGTGAAGTTGGCCAGAGTCTGGGATTACGTGAATCTCCCGTCGCAGAGCTTGCACTAATCGCGCAGGGGCGACCCGCTGTCCTCTGCATCGACCAGCTCGATAGCTTGGCAAACGAAACCAACCACAACGAACCCGGCCATCGCGTTCTCCACGAACTCGTGGATCAAGTAGACCAGCACCCGAAACTTCGGTTGTTGCTTGTCTGCCGAACGTTCGATCTGGAAGAGGAGAGCTCTCTCAGGTGGATCTCTAAAGGCACATCTCGGGCCGCGCGCATGGTCGAGGTGTCCACGCTAATGAAGGATGATGTCCTGACGGCACTCCAAACAGCAGCGATCGATGGCAAAGGACTGACCGAGAGCCAGATTGATCTGCTACGGGTTCCGCTGCACCTATACCTGTTCATTGAAGCGGCACAATCGCGAGAGCTAGGTTTTGCCAACATTGACGACCTGTTCGACGCCTATTGGAAAGAGAAGTCGAAGCGAGTGTCTAATCGCCCGATGGTTGGCAGCGGAGATTGGGCGGCTGCAACATCCCGGCTCTCCCACTTGATCAGTGAGAGCGAAGCGTTCACCGCGCCAGACTACGAAATAGTTGATTCGCACCAAGCGACAGCGTTGGCCATGGCTTCGGAGTCAGTGGTGTTCATCCAGAATGGCGAGATTGGCTTCTTCCACGAAGCATTCTTCGATTACGCGTTTTCTCGGTGCTTTGCCACGGAAGGGCGCAATCTGGTGAATTGGCTCCGAGAGGACGACCAGTCCTACTTCCGGCGAAGGCAGGTGATCGGCGTTCTTGCCTTTCTTCGTCGGCGAAGAGCGGATCGGCCTCTTTATCTGCAAACACTCGAACAACTCGTGGCTGACGGTGAGATTCGATTCCACATTAGGAAACGAGCACTGGATTGGCTGAACTCGCTCTCAGATCCAATGCAAGAAGAGTGGGAGATTGTTGAGGGACATGCGGATGGCCTTGGCGATCACGCCTGGGGAGTTCTCCGAGACTCTCTGCCCTGGTTCGACCTGCTGCTCAAGATGCAGCGCTGGGGTCAATGGCTATCCGGAGAAGATGCCGAGATAAACCGAGCCGCGAATCTCCTCCAAGCACCCTCGCTGCTTGCTGAGCGGATGACCACCATCCTCGAATTGCTTTCCGAGCATCTGGTTGACACTCCCGCATGGCGCCAACGGCTTTGGGGCGTTGCCAGGTGGAGTGACGGCTATCAGTCATCCGAAAAGCGAGAGTGGTTGCTCGGCCTAATCGAAGCAGAGCCCTTAGAGAGACCTGAGGAGTTCGTTCAGCTCGGTCGGCTGCTCTCCCAAATCCTCTTCGCCGTTAGACAAGAGGCGGCATGGTTCGCGCCAAGGGTGATCGCGGCATGGTTCGACCGAGTGTTCGCGGAGCTCCTTGCACGTACAGCCGCCAACCACGATCGCCTTGATCTTCAGCTGGGACTGGACGATTGGATCACCGACGAGTGCGCCAAAGCAGCACCACGGGAGTTCGTGGAAGAGTTGCTTCCTCGCATCATGAGCGTCGAACGATTTGCGCCGCGGGAATTCGTCGCCTCCCCAAGACGTGGCGATCATTTGGAAGGAGATCTTCACTCGCTAGTGGCACAGTCGATGCTGCAGGTGGCTGATACTGAGCCGGAAGAACTGAAAGCGACGGTGGGCACAGTCATCCAGGCTGGTGAACGTTGGACCAAGTGGATGAGCATCGCCTGGCTCAATGCGATGAGCGCGAATCCTGATTTCTTCGCTGACGATATTGCGAGGTTCATCCTGGACGAGCCGAATCGTCTACTTGACCTGGGTTACAGCGTGGGAACCAGTGGAGCAGAAAAATTCGTTGCAGTTAGTCGGACTGCGGTGGCGGCAGCTTCGGAGTGCTGCTCTGACGATCTGTTGGAAGACCTCGAGAGGGCCATCCTGTCATTTGACCCTCAGCGAGAGTGCTCGGAGAAGCAACGCGCGTTCATTGAATTGTCCCTGCTTTGGTGCCTTCCTGAGACCAGAATCAAGCCGTCCACGAATCAACGCATCGGTGAACTTGAGGCTCGCTTCCCGAACGAAGAACGTCGTGGCGCTCCCAAGAACGCTGACGACGATGGCTTCAGTTGGGCCATTTCCCCAGTCTCTGACGAAGAAGCACTGGATTTCACGGATGAACAGTGGCTAGAGACGATGCGTGACATTGCGCGGACCGGCGAGACGTTTCAGGGAAACAAGTTCGTCGGCGGAGTACACGAACTGGCCCGGACGCTTGAAGGCGCGACAGGACGAGATGCCGCCCGCTTTGCTTCTTTCATTGAGCAGATGACATCCTCGGACCCACCTGAGTACTTTGGGGCCGTATTGCGCGGACTGACAAAGAGCGAGGAAGGCTCACCACGCTTAGGCTCTCTGGACGAAGCAACTCGTGTGCTGCGCTGGATCAAAGAGCTTGGCGTTGCCGTTCCTGGTTCGCAGGTCGCGCATGCGATTGGCTCGCTTGCGGATGAACCGCTACCGCCCGACCTAATGGGCTGGCTGTGCGAGATCGCCACCAAGGATCCAGACCCGTTTGCCGACAATTGGCCGAATAAGAACGATCCGATCAGCCAAGCCATCAACTGCAGTCGCGGCGCGGCAGCTGAAGCAATCGGAAAGCTCTTGTTCGCCAACATACGTCGTTGGGCCGTGTTCCAAAACACCGTGGAACGTCTCGTTGAAGACCCCGTGCTGGCAGTGCGTTCTGCCGCAGCCCACTGCCTGCTGGCCATTCTCAATACCAATCGGAAGGAAGCCATCGATTGCTTCCAGCGCCTGATTGAGGGAGCCGATCTGATAGTTGATTCCTACTATGTCGAGCACTTCATTAGATGCGCAACGTCGAAGAGTTATGCAGACATGAGGCCCATTTTGCTCCAGTTGCTCAACACTCAAGAACCGTCGGCCGTCCGCATCGGCGCTCGATGGATTGTTTGGTCCGCCCTTTCTCCCCAGAATTCAGATGCTCGAAGAGAGGTGCAACGCGTACTGAGATCGAGCGAACACGCGAGGGCGGGAGTGGCTGACATCTATGCGGCCAACGTGCTCCACGAGGAGGCTGGTAGCTGGTGCACGGCTCACCTTGCCGAAATGTTCAATGACGAAAGCGAAATCGTTCGAGACTCCGCCGCTCGCTGCTGGCTCCGGCTCGGCCCCAACCAGATTGCCGATCAAGGGTCACTGCTGGGCGCATTCTCCCGCTCGGAAGCCTTCGGTGAGTTTCGCGTCTCCGCACTGCTCCGTCGTTTGGAAGAATCCTCGTCTCCGCTGCCGGCGGAGCTTTGCGATTTCGCCGAGCGAGCGCTGGAGGACTATGGGGCCAATGCCACTTCAATTCAGTTTCACGAAGCGTTCGAGGCGCGCCAACTCGCCACTCTATTGCTCCGATTGATCGGGCAAACCGACGATGCTGATTTGTGCGGCCGGGCACAGGATGCGGTGGACCGCATGATCAAGGCCAATTGGTACGGCGTTGAAGAGGAGCTCAAGCGCAGTCTCGGCGAATAGGCGATTTCGACCTCAGTCGGGTTACGCCAATCAGCCGGTCAGACATCCAGCGCGAACCGAATCTCGAAGGTTCTTGATTTTGTCCAGTTTGGTGGGCGAAACGCTACCGAACTGCGAACTTTCTCCTGCGAAATCGCGCTGTAGGACCCTTTGGGGCCTTGCCAAGATAATCTGGCCGAGTCCATGCGCGGCTCCTGGCCGCGCGCATGGGTTCCCTGCTTGAGTTGGGCTCGCTATTGTGGCTGCGTCAGGAGGCTTCCATCACCGCCGGTCACACATCGTCTCTTGAGTAAGTTTACTCAATGGAGTAATGTAGCTCTATGACAGGATTCCAGAGATCGAGCGTCGCCTCTCTTGTCGAGCGCTTGGCAGAAGAGCCGAGCCGGCTGATCACCATCTTCGGTCCTCGGCAGACCGGCAAGACGACCATCGTTCAGCAGGCCCTGGGCCAGATTGACCAGCCGAGTCGCTATCTGCCAGTGGACGAGCCCGAGACCGGATTCCTCACTATTGCCACCTCCCCTCCTGGCCTCAACACGGCTCCGTTAGGGGCGCCTCGAAATACTGAGTGGCTGACGACGCAATGGGAACAGGCTCGGCGCCGAGCTGAGGAGTCAGATGACGGATTCGTCTTGGTGTTCGACGAGATCCAGAAAATCCCAAACTGGTCGGAGACGGTCAAGGGACTGTGGGACGCTGATCGCTCCCGAGACTTGCCGATGCATGTCGTCCTGCTCGGTTCGGCGCCGCTGGCCATTCAGTCGGGCCTAAGTGAGAGCCTGGCCGGTCGATTCGAGTCGATTCGTGTGACCCACTGGTCATTTCCCGAGGTAGCCACAGCCTTCAATCTCACGCTCGACCAGTACGTCTACTTCGGCGGATATCCCGGGGCCGCCGTCCTCGCGACCGACGAAGAGCGCTGGCGCAGTTACATTTTGCAAGCCTTGATTGAGCCGCATCTTGAGCGCGATCTGCTGGCAATGACGCGCGTGGACAAGCCCGCGTTGCTGAAGCGACTGTTCGAACTCGGTGCCTTCTATTCCGGGCAGATCCTCTCCTACAACAAGATGATCGGCCAATTGCAGGATGCCGGCAACACGACGACCCTGGCTCGATATGTGGACCTGTTGTCAACCGCCGGCCTGCTTGCGGGGCTGCCCAAGCACTCTGGCAGCGAGCATCGGCGACGCGGATCGAGTCCCAAGCTCAGTGTGTTCAACACTGCCCTGATGTCGGTGATGTCGGGCTACACATTCGCTGAGGCGAAAGCCGACCGTACGTTTTGGGGACGGCTCGTTGAGAGCTGCGTTGGCGCACATCTGCTCAATACATCCTCATTGAACATGGGCGTGTCCTATTGGCGTGAGGGCCCGCACGAGGTTGATTTCGTGCTCAAGACCGGTCCCAGGGTGCGCGCCATCGAGGTCAAGAGCGGCAGTGGGCGGGTAAGCGAGTCGTCGCTAATCGAGTTCGAGCAGCGTTACGACGCCCCGATTTCGCTAGTCGTCGGAGAAGGAGGGATTCCCCTCAACGAGTTTCTGACGGCGCCAGCCGACGAGTGGTTCCGAATGCAATGACGACCATCGTAGATCGCACCTGTGTCGAAGTTCGGTCACGCGAGGAAACCCAGTTCGACGGACCCGTTTCCGTGCCGCTCAGCAGCCTTCGGTCTGAGTCGGGGTACGTGCTCCTGGGCGATCCCGGGTTGGGCAAGTCCACGGCATTCCACAGTGAACACAGGGCCCAAGTCGAGACATCGATCTTGCTGGACGCGCGTGACTTTCTGGTGGCAGACCTGGCGCAGCACCAGGAATGGCACGGGAAGACCCTGTTCATTGACGGGCTGGACGAGGTGAGAGTCGGCTCGGCGGACGTTCGCACAGCGCTGGACAAGATACGCCGTCGGCTCGACGTGCTCGGTCGACCGAGGTTTCGGATTTCATGTCGTGAGGCCGATTGGCTAGGAGACAACGATCAGAGCAGGCTTGAGTGGGTAAGCCAAGATTCGACAGTCAGGATCCTTCGGCTCGACCCGCTGTCGGATGACGAGATCGAGCAAATCCTCGCCGGCCATCCGTCCGTCAGCGACCCTCGAAGCCTCATCGACACCGCACGGCAGAGAGGTGTCAGCGCCCTCCTGGCGAACCCCCAAACGCTCAATATGCTGGCCAAGATTGTAGGTGGTGGAGAGCAGTGGCCTGACAGCCGCCTCGACACGTTCGACAGAGCCTGTCGGATTATGGCGAAGGAAACGAATGAGGAGCACGCAATCGGCAGCCCGCAGCCTCCGCTCGATGAGATCCTGTACGCCGCCGGACACTTGAGCGCTGCACAGCTGATCACCGGGAGCGTCGGACTCTCTCTTAATCCAGAGGATTCCGACTACATCCCGCTCGACGGCTTTAGCGACATCCACATGGACGTGGCCAAGTCCGCGGTCTCCACTCGGCTGTTTCGTAGCGTCGGGGAACGGCGATTCGCAGCGATTCACCGCCACATCGCCGAGTTTCTGGGCGCACGTTACCTGGCTGGGCGCATCAATAGTGGTCTCTCTGCTCGACGGATCATCTCACTGATCAGCGGTGCTGACGGGATCGTGGTAACAGAAATGCGCGGTCTGTCCGGCTGGCTCGCTGCACTCTGCCCGCAGTCGCGCGACCTGTTGACGGTCCGTGATCCGGTCGGAGTGGCGCTCTACGGCGATCTGAGCGTTTTTTCGACCGTCGAGAAGCGCCAACTGTTGGAAGCTCTTGGGAACCGTAACGCGCTACTGCCGCTGAGGTTTGATGCACGTTCACACGAGATGGAGACCGCGCTGGCACCTCTAACCTTGGGCGACATGGAGCCGACCCTCGTCGAGATCCTGGCAAATCCCTCTCGGACTCCCGAGCATCAGAGCTTGGTCCATTTCCTATTGAGCCTTCTTTCGCGGGGGGCTCCGCTGGCTAACCTGGGCCCGCAGTTGCTTGGCATGGCAAAAGATGAGAGCCGCTGGCCATACGTCAGGACTTCCGCTGTGGATGCGCTGATCCGGATCAAATCAACGCGTGAGCAAGGAGCCGAAGATCTCAAGTCCCTGCTTGATCAGCTCACAGCCGGCGCTATCTCCGATCCGGACAGCGAGATGAAGGGCGTGCTGCTGAGCTATCTGTATCCACGAGATGTTCCCGCGCGACTTCTCTGGAGCTATCTCGCAGAGCGCTCAAATCCGCAGTCCTACGGTATGGACACTGGCTTCTGGAGACACCGCCTCCTGGAACAATCGTCGGATCAGGACGTTTCGGACCTACTGGACGAACTGTCGGTCCGGCACGCCGACATCTGGTCCGCTCTGGAATCACATCGTGCGGACGAGGTCCCTCTGCGCCTACTTGCTCGCGGACTCGGTGCGTTTGGCGATGACTTACCGTTGACTCGGCTTTATGAGTGGTTGAGTGCTGCTGCGCCCCCGCAGTGGGAAAGTCACTCCCAGGAAGGTGATTCCTACGCTGAGGTGCGCGATTGGCTGGGGCGCCGTCCCGAAATCCAGCAAGCGCTCGTCTTGCATGGGTTGAGCTGCTGGCCCGGCGGGGAGCGGACGATCGAAACTGAGTACCAGGTGTATGGGCCACTGCACCGCCATTCGCCCGCCGAGAATCTCGGAATGTGGTGTTTGGAGCAGGCCGTTCGATTGGCACCGTCACAGCCGCGGGCCTCCGAGTTTCTGTTTGACGAAGCCTTCCGGTCCTACAGGAACAACGGAGTATCGCTCGAAGACTTGAGAAGTCAGATATCGGGCGTCGAAGCTCTGGAACAGCGACT
Organism: Dehalococcoidia bacterium; assembly: GCA_964291515.2. Classification (GTDB taxonomy): domain Bacteria; phylum Chloroflexota; class Dehalococcoidia; order Bin125; family Bin125; genus Bin125. Next base: position 180,389 of record OZ219805.1, on the reverse strand, counting down.
CTCTTTGCGGCTCCAGCCTGTTCCGCGTTCGCTGCGGACGCGCACTTCTGAGCGACGAGCGACTTGGGAGGCGAAACACGAGCGGGAGCGCCAACAGGGGATCAAGTACGTCCGCGAGCGCGCTGATGCGCTGCACCAGAACCAAGCTCCACTATCGCTGCTCCATGATCTCGGTCGAACCTACTTCCGCAACCAGATCTCTCAGGCGAGGCCGCAGGCACCTATAGAGCGCATCTCGAATCTACTCGGGGGTGACGACGACGTGGTCGAGGCAGCGCTTGCCGGACTGCGCGGCTCGCTTTGGCGCAGCGAACTCCCCCCGTTCGAGGAGATCATCCGGCTGAACGAGGAGTCTCGCCTGCACTTCCTCGCGTACCCCGTTCTGGCTGCGCTTGATCTTCTACAGACGGAGCATTCCGAACGTTTGCAGGATCTGAGTGAGCGTCAGATGCGAACGGCGCTGGCGTTCTACTACTGCGCACCGGGGAGTTTCTCCCAGGTGCCTACCTGGCACCAGAACTGGGCCAAGCTGAGACCAGAGATCGTGTCGGCCGTTGCCGCCGAGACCGCTATCGCTGCGCTGCGCCGCAAGGACAGTCACTCGCCTGCCATGTATGCACTGGCGGACATGGGCGGGGCTCCCGATCTGAAGCACCAGGCCCTCCTCGCTGTCCTGTCCAAGTTTCCACTCCGGGCACGGCTCGAGTCGTTGCGCACGCTCGACTTCCTGTTCTGGAACCTTCTGGACCATCCCGATGAGTCTGCGCTGCTCCAGTTGATCGACTCCAGGGTGTCGACCAAGAGCATGAGCGTGGCTCAGCGTGTCCATTGGTTGGCGGCCGGGGTTGTCGCGGCCCCGGATCAGTACATCGAGCAATTGACTGAGTACGTCCGCGACGAAGAACGGCGAGCCAGGCATCTCACCGGATTCTTTGATGCTGGAAAGCCGTTCGACTCCGAGGGCCGCGAGTTCACTCCGGCCACGCTGCGAGCACTCATCGAACTCATGGGGCCAGCGTTTGCCCCCGACAGCTTGAACGAGTCCGGCATCTACACAGCGGAGATGAAAGGCTCAAGACAGATAGAGCGGTTCATACGGCAACTTGGCGCCCTGTCCGTTGGTGATGCCACCCAGGCGCTAGCCACCTTGACAACCAACCAGAGTCTCAACAAATGGAAGAATCACATCGAGAGAGCCAGCGATGACCAACGAATCCTGCACCGGGAGGCAACCTACTCCTACCCTGATCTGGAACAGTTGCGTCGGGTCCTGGACAATGGGGAACCCGCGAACGCCGCCGATCTGGCTGCACTAGTCATTGATCGGCTCGCCACAATCGCCGCTGACATCCGCTCCAGCAACGCGAACGTTTGGCGTCAATATTGGAACGAAGAATCCCATCGTCGGCCGCAAGCACTGAAGCATGAGGATTCGTGTCGCGATGCCCTCCTAGCCCATCTCCGCCGCCTGCTCCCTTTGAACGTGGATGCTCAACCAGAGGGTCGGTTCGCGGGGGACAAGCGGTCAGACATCCGGGTTGCGTGCTCGGATTTCAACGTCCCGGTGGAGATCAAGAAGGTCACTCACCTTGAGCTTTGGAGTGCCTTGAGAACCCAGCTAATCGACAAGTACACCCGCGATGCAGACACGTCCGGCTACGGGATCTACCTGGTGCTCTGGTTTCCGGACGCCAATATGCCGCACCCACCAACGGGGACTCTTCCGACCACGCCAAGAGCCTTGGAAGAGCGCCTGAAGCAGACCTTGACGGAAGATGAAGCACTCAAGATCGCGGTCATCGTGATCGACGTGAGTCCAGTGCTGTAGTCATCGTTCCATAGCTAGTGTCCTGATTCGGGAATGCGGTTGAGATATCCGGCGAGGTTGTTGAGGATCTGGTCGGCGGTCTTGTGCCAGACGAATGGACGTGAATGCTCGTTCCAGTCGGCGACCCAACGCTCGACGATGTCGGTCAAGTCGGCCACGCTGCGGTGGGCGCCGCGCCGAAGCCATTTCGTGGTCAGTTCCGCGAACCAGCACTCGACCACGTTCATCCAGGAACTGTAGGTCGGAGTGAAGTGGAACGTGAAACGGGGATGGCGCTGGAGCCAGCGCTGGATCTCGGCGGTGCGGTATGTCGCCACGTTGTCCAATACGACATGCACCGCCAGTTCGTCGGGTACCAGCTCGTCGAACAGCTTGAGGAACTGCCGGAACTTGCGGGAGCGGTGTCTCGGGGTCAGGTCAGCTACCGAGGAGTACGCATACTGAGCGACCGTGACCGCCGGGATTCTGAATCATGGCCTGAACCCAGAGTCACCGGACGAGGATTGCTCGACAACCACACCGACGTGCCGCTGGGTATCGTTGCCACGAGAGGCAAAGGCGAGCATGGCTGGGGCCACGCCCAAGCCAGCGAGTGCCGCCAGCAAGGACGCCCACGTTGAGCACTGAAACTGGACGCTCAAGGCGTTGGTCCAATCGACGGTCGAAGGAACGCCACCAACAAGTCTGAGGCAGAGGGATGCATCGGTGATGATCCTATACATCAACCGGCAGAGGGTCTGCATTACCCTCCGAAATCTCTCCGGTATTGAACTTCGTCGTCGCCCACAAGGAACACGACATCAAGTGGAGCTATGTCAGATACCGTTAGCCTCTTGATCGCCCACTCAAATGTCTGGATCGAGAGATGGCCTCGTTGTTTGCTCGCGTCCAGCGCCACCGCCTTGCACATCCCTGAGGCCCAGTCCTGAAACTTGGCTTTGGCGTGTTGAATCGCTTTGTCCACACTCTCGATCGCTGCCGCCTCAAGGAAACCAGCCACTACCACGCTCAGGAAGACTCCGCCGTTACCGTCGGTCGAGTCTTGACCGCGATAGATCGGCCATTCCTCACACCAGTTGATGGTCGCTTGACCGGTTTGCTTGCTCTCGTGACATACGCGGACCAGATCCTCGTGAAACTCCAGCAGACGCTGCTCGGTAAGAAATCGATGGTGTGGAGAATCTCCGTCCTCAAGGCAGTAGATTCCATCAATCCGTCGCTCAACCCCGTCTAGATGGCTGTCATCTGCATGGTGACAGAAGACGTAGCCGAGGGCGTGCGGCCCGAGAAACTTGATCGTTCCACGCCTGGGAATCAAGACGGACGACCTTTCTCCCACCTGTAGAGAGTCGGCTGCGGTCTTGATCGGATCCTTGAGTGAACGAACCAGCTTCTTGTCCAGCGGGAGTTCAAGCGTTGGCGGCGGAAACAGAGTAAAAGTTCGCTTCCTGTCGGGTGCCAGCATCCGATGCAGTGAGTACTCGGCTCTGTCGTGATCCTCGAATCTTCGTCCTGCGGTTAGCTGGGTGATCTCCAAGGCAATCTTGTTGACACCGTCGCTGAGCAACACATCTGGACTGCGTACCGCATCCCGACCCAGATCGAGCCAAGTGTCGGGAGCCCACTCTCTACTCGACTGCCCTGAGAGATGCCGACAGACTGCGGAGGCACAGCGGCGTTCTTGCCCTGATGGCGCCATCCTTCTCCTCGCCCGTGTCGCGCAACCACTGTCCAGCCTAATCGTCGCTCTCCCAGAACTCGGCTCAGAACCAATCCCACAGAGACAATGCTTACAGCCGACGATTTGAGACGACCGGCTCCGATGCGAGCAGTGTCCGCAGGACCGATAGGTCGGGGAGGTCGAGGATTTCTGCGAGGCCGTTGTCGAGCTTGGAGCGAGTTGGGCAATCGACCATGGCAGGTAAGCGCTCGAAGCTGGCGTCGGCCAGGTCGTCGAATAGGTTGGACATACCCGCAATCTGTTTGGCTGAGAGCTCTCGGACATCGAGGACTGGCATTCGCCCGAGGTCGCCTTTCTTGATCGATACCCAGCCCCCTTCCGTGGTCGTCCGAGTCGCCATCAAAGTGAGCAAGCCCAGGCTGCTGTTGAGCCAGATTGCCAATGCTTGTTCTTGCTGCTCAGTGGCGGCCTTCACCTCCCAAAACACGTTCGACAGGACGTGTTGCTTGGCGCACATCGCAACGAGTCGGATGGAATCGAGTCTTAGTCGCTCTGCGACCAAAAGCCGCGCCGACTTCGACCATAGTCCTGTGGCGGCCTTGAGCCGGCGCCCTGGACGCGCTTTGGCCAGCGGCGAGAGGTACCGGTTTGGTTCTGCTAACAGGCCGGTCCAATGATCGGTGTCATTGCCAACCACCATCGGGTAGGCCGTGATCGTATCTGTTTGCTCGAAACCATCAAGGATATCTCTGCGATCAGGTCCGATAGAGGCAATGTCGGAAAGAAGGCAGATTGGCAGAGAGCCGATCTCTGTGATGCCCGGTAGTCGGACCCTACCGTCTTCAGTGAGGCTGAGCGCGGCTCGGAGCAAGTCGACGCGAGAGAATTGGACGCCGGCCCATTGACGATCGGCAAAGCGAGACATGGGGACAGAGATTGATTCGCCAATGTGTTGACCGCCGACAGATAGCAACTCTGTGCCCGGTTCTTCAATCTGAGCTGGCGGCGTTCGAGCGATGGCGTCAGCAGTACGACGTGCATCGATCACAGCATCTGGATTGCGCCAGAGATTGACGTAGGTGGTGCGATGCTCCATGTCGATATCGCCGTCGGCTCGCTTGGTGGCAATCAGCAACAGCTCAGAGAGGTCGGTGCTGTCGGAGAACAGCCAACGCTCGGGGTCGTGCGAAGCAATCACCATATCGAGTTTGAAGTCGTGTTCGATCAGCTGGCGGGTCTGCTGCCATGAGGAGCCCGTGCAGAGGGTGATGGGCAAGACCAAGGCGAGTCGACCATGACCTTGCCGTAGCTTCGGCGCAGCAGTCGCGACGAATGCCCCTCCCAAACCTGAGACTGCGGAACCTCGCCGCATCTTCAGCCGCTTCTTTAGCTCCTGTTGCATTTTGTGGCGTTCGGCTGGGGATTTCATCCCGAACAGCATCTTGTCTGGCCGGGTATAGGGCGGATTCATGATGGCCAAATCGAGTTCGGGTAGTCGTACGGTATGGCCTTCAGCCGTTTGAACGCCTTCGCTCGTGACTTGTTCTGCCGATGCGACTTCTATTCCGAATGCTTCTGCCGAGATCGAGTGTTGCACTGGGGCGGATTCGACGCCTAGGAAGTCCACGGACCCTAGCGAGACATGGTCGCCCGTGGCGTCCAACGACATTACGTAGAGGTTCATCGAATCAAACTCGATGTGCGGATTCAGCATGGCGAGGCTGGTGGCGGCGAAGTGGATCGCGGAGAGTTGGACGTCGTAGCCGTGCAGAGCTTCCTCAACCATTGCCTTGTGGAGCAACGGCGCATTCGCTCCGCCGGCATTAAGATGTCGGCGTTCGGCTTCTGCAGCGACGGCCATCAGCAGGGTTCCCGTGCCGCAGGCGAGGTCGGCAACATTGAGAGAAGCGGGAAACTCGTGATCGGACCAATCGACGCTTGGCGGCCAACCCTCGAAAACGAGTCTGGTCAGCATGGTCGCGCCTGGCACGGAGGTGTAGTAGGCGCCGGTGAACTTGGCGTCGGTCAGCAAGGTGTGAAAGAGGCGGCCTGCAAGATCGTGGCCCTCGATACGGTCGGTCTGCCTGACAGCCCTGACGAGCGGCTCGATGGTTCCGTGCTGAAGCTCATCCGGTGCGTCGCTGAGAATGTCGAGGACTTCTATCGCGATTTCGAAGACCGGCACGTAGTCGATTTCGCGGCAGATGGTGTCCCAAACATCTCGGAGCTCGGACGCTCCTGAGTGAGCGCTCTGGCTGGGCGTGGGAACAGCTTCGTTTATGGCGGACAGTCGGTCCTGAAAGGCCAGTGCGTTGAACAGCACCAGGCAGCCAATCCGCAAAGCTGCCGCGCGATCGTCTTCCTGGTCGGCTTTGGCGATCACGTCAGCGATGCGGCGACCAATGTTGGCGTGCTTGTTGATTGCGGCGGCTGCATCGTTCAGCGCCAGACGGACATCTTCGGTGGCTCGCGAAACTTGGTCGGCTCCCTCGATCTGCTGAGGCAGCGTGCGCAGATCGTCGGCGAGTTGGTCGAGTCCTCCGTCATGAACGGTGGGACTCTCATACACGTTCTGCTTGGTGCTGTGCAGGAACCACCGAAGCTTGATAGTGCGCTCAAGCTCGCCGGGGATATCGTCAATGTGCTTGAGTTCGTCCGGGTAAAGGATGCCAACGCGAGCAAGGGACTCGGGAAAGTCGTGGACGCGTTGGTCGAGTTGAGCATCGAGAGCAGAAAGGCCTGTCTCCCACTTGCATTCGACAATCACCTGATCGCCGGAAGGGAGGTCGAAGCGAATGTCTGGGGCATCGCCGCCGGTGCGTCGCTCAGCTCGGGCATGAATCCCACGCTTCCATAGAGCCGCACCCAACGCAACGTTGACAGCTTCTTCGCGGGCGGTCTCGCCTGTCTGCACCAATGATGACTCTGGTTGACTCATGTATCCAGTGTCTCACACAGGGTGCAATTGGATTCACAACCCGACGCCGGCGCCATTGTGGTGGACTGGATTCTGTGTACAGACTCGAATCAACACTCACTGGTGGGAGGGATTCGAGGGCGCATGAAGCAACGGCAGGACACTGAGCTAGTCGACACGATCTGGGACTACCTCAACGCTCTGACACGGAGGGATGGCCATCAACGCACGGCGGAGCGGTTTGGCGTCTCGCGCCAGACGCTGTGGCGATTCCTTGAGCGCGACCAGGTTGGCCGAGCGCTGCCGCGCGCGGTGCTCGACACTGTGGGCGATAGCATCGAAGCGCTGGAAGTGGCGACAGAGGCGCTGATCGCTGAGACCTCATCAAGACGCCGTCCAGCACCGGTCAAGACCCTGAGCGAAGGCCTCCACGACGCGTTGCTCCACCTCTGCGAAGCGCCGCTGACGACGGCCGGCGAGCTGGCCCAACTGATCCGGGTCCCGGTCTCCACCCTGCGCGATCAACTGGACAAGCTGAGCGAGCGAGGCCTGGTCGACTCTTGTCTGCACCGACTCGAAGCGCTGGGCCCGCGTCCCCGCCGCCGCTACTTTTCCACCGCGTCCGGCATCCGGTCGTTGGCCGGCGACGAGGCGGGAGTTGAGCGCATGCTGAGCCTCTACCCCGTCTCGAAGCAATGGTTCAAGCTCTTGGCCGAGCGGCTCGACGCCGTCGCCATTGTGTACCACGTCGCCGCGATGATCGCCGAGGCCGACCCCGAACAGCAGACGGTGCGGGTCGACCACTACCGCCAGGGTCCCTACGACGCGTTGCTCACGCTCTCCGGGGGCCGCTCCATCGGGCTGCTGCGCCAGGGGCCAATGCTCTCGGCCGCCAACCTGCGCTTCCGCCTGCGCACGATCGAGCGGCTGGACTGGATCCGGTCGCCATCGCTCACGCTGGTCTTGACCGACTCCGAGCAGGACGCCCGCCGCACCGTGCGGGCACTGGCCGACCCTGGTCTGCACGACACCACGCTGGTTGCCTGCGCGGCCGACTTGATCGCCGCCGGTCCCCGCACCCCGGTCTTCCAGCAGGGCGGTTATGGCTTTCCCAACACACCGACGATCGGGCCCGAAGCTTCCTTGTCCGCGATCTTGACCTGGATCACCAAGCGTGTCGCCGCTTACGCGAGGGGAGGGTCGATGGAGCCCAACCCCGACCCGGACACGCTCTACCGCCACAAGGTCAGGGCAACGATGCCGAAGCCCTCAGAGCAACTTGACGCGGCTCTCTCACTACAGCTCACCAGCAGCGAGAAGCAGGCGCTCGATTTGCTCACCGCCTGGCCCTTCTGCACCCCCGAGCAACTAGCAGGGCTGATGGGCGGCGTCACCCGGCGTCGCGCCAACCAAGTCCTGCACTCCCTGCGTCATCACTCGCTGGTGCAAGAGGAGCCGGACGGGTACGTGCTCACTGACGGAGGCCTGACCTACCTCGCCCGCCGCGACCGCGTTGCCGTTGGTCCCACGCTCGATCGCTGGACGCCGCAGCAGTCAGACGACGGCGTCTACTTCGGCACCGCCCTGCGAGCCATCGCTTCGCAGCATGATCACCAGCGAGGCATCACCGAGTTCGCCGCTATGCTTAGTGCCGAGGTCGCCCAGGACCCCGACTACGAAATCCTCGACCTGCTGTCTACTCACCGCTCCCAGATTAGCTACGAGCACGGAGGCACCCGCTACGTCCTCCACCCGGACTCCTCCTTCCAACTGAGTTTCCAGGGCGACTGGGACTGGTGCCTGATCGAGCACGAGCGCCGCGCAGTCACCCCGAAGCGTGTGCCCGAGCGCTTGCACGGCTACCGTCGCTACTTCGCCAGCGAATACGTCAAGCGCGACCACGGCGGAGCCGAGCCCTTGGTGCTGTTCCTGTTCGAAACCGCCGAAGCCGAAGCGACCTTCCTTCACACCGCCGCCCGGCTCTACCACGCACCCTTCGTCAGCAGCAACCTAACGACCCTGACGGAGCGGGGAGTGCTGGGTCAGTCCTGGCGCCTGCCGTCTCCCCACCCCGCCGACCGAGTGCCGCTGCACACCGTCCGGACAGTCCGCGGACATGTCCCAAAGTGCAATTGCACCCGGCCCGAGCGTTTCCTGTAGGGGCCGCCCCGCCCCACCCTCTGTCCCATCGTTGTCCAGCGCAGAACTACCGTTCAGCATTGGACTTGCTGCCTGCCACGGACAGGAAAGAGCCGTTGTTGTCCAACGCCCCATCCCTGTCAGGCCCTTCGAGCGCAAACGTGGGGAAGTTGTTGCAAAACGCCGACGCTGCGAAATGAGACAATGACCTTCTTGCCACGGCCCTTTTGGAGGGTCAGTGGCGCTCAAATCGACTCCTGACATCAACGTCGCGCTTGATCGATTGCCTGGTTCAACGTCCGTTCGATTCGGGAACCCGCTCTCTTGAACCCCAATTCGTCCATCATCTCTCGACGGAGCCCATCCTCAGTGCGCAATAGCGTGTCGGATTCAATCCAACGGGCCAACATCACGAGTTCTTCGGGCGAATAGTCGGCGATGGATGCGTATCCAGGCGCACCCCTTCGAGGCACGAGTGGACGCTGGCTTCGTCGGCGCGCTTGGGGGACGACCGGCCTGTCGACTCCCTGCTGCTGAGTCTCCTGTGGTCGTCTGCCAGTCGCAGAGCCGGCTTCACCGCGAGCAGCGGCTGCGACGGCGGCCCTCCATACGCGTTCCACTCTGTCGAGTTCTGCCTCGCGATTGCGGAACCACTCGGTCGACCAGATGCGATGGAATCGCCATCCCTTGTCTTCCAGCACCTGTTGACGCAGCCGATCTCGATCGCGAGCCGTCGCCGACGAGTGGTAGCTCGCTCCGTCGGCCTCGACTGCCAGGACCATTCTGCCGGGCTCGTCCGGATGCGCACAGGCGAAGTCAATGCGATATCCGGAGACGCCATATTGGGTCGCGACGGGAATCCCGCGTCGCTCCAGACCTTCCAGGACGGACAGTTCGAAGGGATTCAGTGGCACATCACTGGTTTCCGCCCCGAGTTCTTCACCGCCCGACGCGGCGAACTCGAGGTATTGGCGCAGAAGTTCGACCCCTTTGGCCTCCGTCCGACCAGGTGCAATGTCGTGATGACTAAACGAGGAAACGAGTGTCAACCGAGACCTGGCGCGGGTAACCGCGACATTGAGTCGCCGTTCGCCACCTTCTTGATTGAGCGGCCCGAAGCGGAGCGGCAAGTTGCCGTTGGGGTCCTTGTGGTAACCGAGACTGAGAACGATCACATCACGCTCGTCGCCCTGGACGCGCTCGATGTTCTTGACGAAGAACCGCTCCTCATTGGTCTCGGAGAAGAACTCGTCGAGCGAGGAATCTTGGGTCTCGCCCAGGCGCTTATGCAACAGATCCTCGATGTTGTTTGCGTGGTGTTGACCGAACGCTATGACCCCAAGCGTCTCGCCGGGTCTGTTGTACGCATGGTGCAGGACCAGATCGACGACCCGTTCAACTTCGTCGGGGTTAGAACGAGTGCCCCTGACTCCGGTGATCGGTCGGAATGGAATCAGCTCGTGTGCAATCGGGCTTTCCACGATGGCGCCTGGAAACGCCGTGAGCGCGCCGCCGTAGATGCGCTGATTTGAGAATGCGATGAGTCGGTCGTCGCGGCTTCGGTAGTGCCAGAGCAGCATCTGGTCACGCAGCAAGGCGTCCGCGACGTCAAGCAGGGATTCGATGTCCTGCGTCAAGGAGCGGTCTTCCGGCTCGTCTTCTTCATCGTCTTCAGCGGTCCGACCGAAGAACGAGGTGGGCGGTAGCTGGCGCCTATCGCCCGCGACGACGACCTGTGACGCGCGAGCCAAGCAACCAATCGACTCGGCCGGCGGGATCTGGGATGCTTCGTCAAAGATCACGACGTCGAAAAGTTTGCGATCGAGAGGAATCATCTCGGCGACGAGAATCGGAGACATCGTCCAACATGGTCGCAACGCGGACAGCATGTGTGGCGCCTGCGCGAACAGTTGACGCACACTCAGGTGTCGTCGTCTCTTCGCCGCCTCTCTCCGTACGACATCGCGCTCTGTTGCGTACTGTTCCATCGTCTCGACAATCGACTCAGCGACCAGGCGCTTTACTCTGATCGGTGTCGACTCCAGATGCTCACGATCCGCTTCCGCAAACTCCTCGCGCTTCTGAGAGTGACGTTCCGCATCAAATGATCGCAGCGTGTTGTCCTGAATGTTCAGGTCCTCCAGGACCTTGCTGAGCCAGGCATGCTCAACCGTGGTAACCGCGAGCTCTGGCGCAATCTCATCTCCGACGCGTTTGGTTATTGACGCGATGCCTCGCTCATCAAAGGACGCTTGAAGCTTGCGAAGGCGAGGCAGATTCGCTGCTACGTCAAGTGTGTCGACGAGAAGCTGCAGCAGTTCGGCGAGGTCTTGATGACCAATCTCTTCGAGATCGTCCCTCGACAGGAGTTTCCCGAGCTCTCGGACGCTACTGAGCAAGGCAGTCAGCGCCGTCCTCACCTCAACAAGTGCGGTAGATGTCCGTGGCAGGCCAGCATCAACACTGCGAGATCGCCAGGCTGCCAGTTGTGCTATCGCATCGACGATGAGAGCGGGTAGCTCGGCCTCCGCATGGGAATCAGGATCGCGCAAGACGCTTCGAACGCGTCCAATCGCTGAACGATATTCAGCACTGAACAGCCGGGCGAAGAGACGCGATAGAGCACCTCGGTTGGCCGGCTGCAGCGCCTGTTGCGTGGCGTCGAGATCGAGCTGAAACAGCTCTGGTTGCCAGGATGTCAAACCGGCTTCGATCCCCTCGAGCAAATCAAGCGCAGGTGACCACTCGCAGATCTCGGTTGGAAAGGCCAAACCCACTTCATCGAGGGCGGCACCGACGAGGTCTCGAGCGTCAGGATATCCGTTTGAGTACAGGTCACGGATCATGTCCGTGGCAACCAACGCATCATCCTTGGTCTCGATGGTGCTCGCGGCCCACTCCGGGTGGCGATGCTTGATGACGTGACCTTCAAGGTCCATCCACTCCTCAAGCTCAGCGGTAAGTTGATCGAACCCTTGCGGACTCAGTCCCTCTGCTGACTGCCGGGTGAGCCGGAAGGGCGTTCGCGCCGCCTCCGGGATGGCGAGGATTCGCTCGCGCATCTCGAACACGCTGAGCATCCACGGTTCACGTGTCTGATGCACGGCCGTGTCGTTTCGGATCAGTTCCTCGCGGCGCAGTTCGAGTCGACGTTGCGTGGCCGAGTAGTCGGGCTCGGGAATCCGCGAGACGAGATCGAGAGAGTCTGCCAAGGTGCGAGCAAACTCTCGACGTGAGGTGACTCCGCCGTGCATATCCATGACCAGGTCATCAAGTCCGACTCGCTCCAGCCGCTTGGTTACGGCTTCAATCGCCGCCCGCTTCTCGGCGACGAACAAGACTCGCTTGCCACGAGCGACCAGGGCCGTGACCAGGTTTGCGATCGTCTGGGACTTACCGGTACCGGGAGGACCCTGGATCACCAGCGACTCCCCGCCCAACACGCGATTGATGGCGCGGTGTTGACTGGAGTCCGCGTCGAGGATGAGAAATTCGTCGGCTGGATGATCGCGGTCGGGTTGGTTGAAGTCAGGGTCACAGATTTGGCCGGCGAGGCTCACGCGGGCCTGCACATCGCCGGCGATGGCGGCAACAACGTCGTGGCTTGCGATTTGTTCTTCGTTCTGCTCCAGGTCGGCGACGAGTGGCATCGTCGAATAGGAGAAATTCGAGATCACTACTCGAGGTTCGATCTCGAGATCCGGTAAGTCGTACCAAGACTCCAACAGGCCATCCAGCCATTCCTGGAGACGAGCGAGAGCGGTCGGCGGGTCCTCAGCGACCTCTGCCTCCAATTCCTCGGCATCGATGTCGTGCTCGATGCGCAGGATGTGGGTCAGAACCGGATTCAGGTGCGCATCGCCAGAGACTCGGAGCTGGAAATCGCGCGCCGCCGCTCCGCTCGCTTCGATCTCCAGTGGCACAAGCACCACGGGAGCTATCGGAGGCGCCCCCTGGTCTGCCTTCCACGTCGCCAAGCCGAGGGCGGCGAAACAGCTGTCGATCCCCTTTTCCTCTGCGTCAGTGATTGCACGCTTATGAATGGCGAACACTCGCCGACGAGCGTCGCCAAACGCGGTTGTAGCTTCAGGGTCGTCCGCTCGCTCGGGAAACAGATTGTGCAGACCGACGGACTTGCCTCCCAGTAACCGATCCAACGCGACGTGGTCGAGGCTCTCGGCGCGTCCTGGCGTGAGGTCGAGCGTGCTGGTCTTGAGGTCGCGAAACCGACGAAGCCGGTTTCGTCCGGACGTGTCAACGAGGTCCTTGCGCCATCGTTCGGCAGCGCGTCGAACCAAGTCAGCACGTGCAGCGTTCGGCCTTGAGGTCACGCAGGCAGGCTAATGCTGTCGCTTCTTTAGCACATCAGGAGCGTCGATCCGCATGGGAACGGTCGATTGCTTCGTCGATTCACGGGCATCATTCGGGGAACGAGACGCCGCCGGTGAGCTCGGCCAGGCTATCGCCGGGCACGTGACGTACTATCAGAACACAGGCGAACAGGACACTGGCGAACCCACGGGCCTACGTTGTAATGGCGAGGCATGTGCGTCGCTCCAAGCCGCCTGGCCGTCGATGCCGAGGCTGATTCTCGTCCGATTCAGCACTCACTGGGGGCCAGTCCCGCCCACTAGACCTCGCAAGGAACAAAGAGCGCCGCGGACCGCAGTTCTCGGCCGATGGGCGCTACTCATCCAGAGGTTGAGGCTCGACTGCGCGCTGCTGAAACTTTGAAGAGACACGGCCATAGACCCGGTGCGCGTAGGACAGCGCCTGGTGCGCGTCATCGGCCGAGGACCGTACGCCATAGTCCGGATAGCGGCCCGAGAAGCCCTGCTTGAGCGGCCATTCCAGGTCCTGTGCCCAATGGCGCATCCGCTCGGCCAACAAGTCGGCCAACTTGCCGAGTTCGTGCGTGCCCCCCCGATCTGCTCAAGAAACAGCACCGCTTTCAGCGACTTCTCGACAATCTGCTGCGCGTGCCAACACACCGGGCCGGCTAAACCGGGCACCCGACCTGCAAACTGCTCGCGGTCGCGACTGACGAGCGCACCTCGCTGTCGCTCTCATCTAGTCAGGCGGTCGGCGGGCCGGTTGGACGCGCCTTGCTACGCGCGCGGGCCAGTCTCAGGCCGCCCTGGGTTTGACGAGAACACGCCCTAGCAAGCCTATCGCCGCGAAGTCAAGGACAACTGCGACCACCACGTCGGGTTTCGGGCGAATCGTTTGCGGGAGCGTGACCAGATACCGGAAATGTCGAGCAGATCACAGAACTACCCATCGAGACTGTCTCAAAAGTCGGAAAACGAGAGGGGCGGGGCCGTTTGGCCCCGCCCCCTCTGATTTGGACAGGCTTGTCCGCTAGCGAGAACTACGCGCGGTTGCGGACTCGGCGCAGGCCGAGACCGGCGACTGCGGCGACGCTCAGCGCGATCAACAGGCCGATCAGGCCAGCCGAGACGCCGCTGCCGTCGGCGAGACCACCGCTACCCGTACCCGGGTATTCGGTGTCGCCCATGCTCGTGTCGCCGTCTTCCATGTGGGTCTCTTCGCCATCGAGGTCGGCCATCTCGCCGTCTTCATCACCAGCGAGTTCGTCGCCTTCTTCTGTAGAGTCGCCTTCTTCCATGGCTGGTTCTTCCATGGCCGTGACGGTGACCGCAGACTGGCCGGAGCCAGCGGAGGTGACCTCGGCGTCGGCCGACTTGCCGTTGAGCGTGAAGCTCACGTTATCGGCGTCGTCGCGGTCCACATCGATGTACCAGGAGCCGTCCTCGGCGACTTCCGTCGAGCCGAGATCATTACCCATGTCGTCGACTACACCGATCATGTCGCCAGGAGTTGCACCCGTGCCGTAGAAGCGGTGCGGCGGCTCTTGCTGCGCACTGGCCAGGCTCAACGTTGCAATCGCAACAGCAAGCCCCAACACCAACGCTCCAACCCTCGACATCAGTCTGTGCTGTTTCATCTCAGCATTCCTTTCTCAGGAGTTCAATTCCCCCGCGCATGCGGGGGTCTGTTCCCGCCCCACACCCCTCGACAAGCGAGGGGTGTGGGATCTGATTCCCTCTCCCTCTGGGAGAGGGTTAGGGTGAGGGCTCCCTAGTTGCTGATGTAGAGGATGTCGTTCTCGGCAACCATGAAGTCGCTCGAACCCGGCACCATCGTGCCGTCGACCACTGAGTAGCGAACCCAGGCGGAGCCATTCCACAGATGGAGTGCAGTCGCGCCACGGCCACTCACGAGGCCAAAGATCTCCGAGGCAGAGCTCTCAACGCCGCAAGCCCAAGTCGCAAAGCCGTTGAGGTTACTCAAGCAGGCCACGCTGGCCTCTTCCTCGGGCATTGCTTCCGGCTCCTCGGCCATGGTGGAGACCGAAATGACTTCGTCAACCGAAGCGGTGCCAGCCGTGTACTCGGCAACAATCGAAGCGGTGCCGCTGCCCTGGCTCACGAGGAACCGAGCCTTGGCAACACCGTCCTTCAATGCCACCATGATGTCGTTGTCCTTGTCGCGGTTGTCATCACGCAGAGCAGACAGCTTCAGGCTGCCTACAGCTTCAAACGAAACACCATCGGCAGTGGCAGCGTTGACGACCGGGTGGCCGCCCTCGTCGGTCACGGTTGCCGTGATGGTGATGATGTCGCCAACGGAGACCATTTCGTGCGTGCTCTCAAGCGCCAAGGCGTAGGGAGCGCCAGCAACGATGATCGTGATCTCCTGCGTGTCGTCGGTGCCGAGCTTCACCTGGAGGGTGTACTCACCTGCCGGCGTACCGGCGGCGGCGGCAATAGTAACTCGAACCTTGTTCGCGTCACATTCAGCATCGCCGTTCATTCCATCGCAATCACCGGCATCGTGGTCGGCCAGAGCAGTAGTTTCGGCAGGCGTCGGGCTTCCCGAGTTAGCAACTGCTGGTGGAGCCGTCATGAAGTCCTTACCGGCCTTTGGCGCCTGGTTGGGGGTCTCAGTGAACCTCGCTCCCGGGTCGTTCAGCACGTTGGCCGAGATCTGATCAGGCTTGAGGCTTGCAACGTTGCCGGAGTCATCCGTCGCTGTCACATCAACAGTTGACGAGCCACCGGCTCCTAGCGGGCTGCTCGGGTCACCAAGCGAGATTACCTTTGCGTCGCCAGTGAAGGTCAGCGTGATGGTGTTGGTGGTAGCAGCGCCAGTCGTTCCTACGACAACCGCGTACACGTCAAGCGTCCCAGCTGTCGCCTTAGTAGCAGCGAAGTTCGTCACTGCCATTGCGTCGGTGTTGACTTCAGTGGTGTCCTCGGAGTCGGTCATGTAGGTCAGCGAGTCAGCCATCCCAGGAACGGCGTGCCCGCGTGCAAGCGAACCAGTAGCCGCGATAATCGAAACACTCTTGACATCCCTGTTGTCAGCGAGTTCTCCAAGAGAATTCAGCACATTGACGGACAGGTAGATCGGGTCGCCCTTCTTGGCAGAGTCGCTGTCCTGAGCATTCCCCCGGGTGTGTGGCGGTGACTCGCCTGTGTCGGCGTAGTCTTCGGTATCCCCTACACCGTCGGTGTCAGCTGTGGTCACAACACCAACTGTCGACAAGCCGATCGTGGCAGACGCAACTGCAACACCAGCATCTCCGACCTTAAGAGTCTTGCGAACTGTGGCTGCGTGGCCCTCACCAGATCCATCGAGGTCAACGCTGGCCGATACGGTGTACTCGCCCTCGGGCGTGCCGTCCGGAATAACCAGCGTGTAGGGGCCGAACCCGATCTTCCCAGCGGCGGTGGCAGACTGCGAAACCGCCAAGCTACTGTTCGCTGTTAGGTCGTCGGCACCATTTTCTGTGTCTTCGACGAAGAACAGTGTCCCCGAAACACGCACCCAGGCAACCGTTGACTCTGGATCTACATCGGGATCGCTAATTTCGACAGTAACTTCGACTTCGGAGTCGTCGCCCACGGTCGCGTCAGAGTCGTTGAACTTGATGACAGCGCTTGGGGCTGCCGAAATCGAGTGAACGACGGCGAACAGCGCGACCGCCAGCGCGGCAAGCACTGCCAGAGCCGCCGAGTGAGACAGTCTCACATGAGACTGTCTCAAGAGTCGGATAAAGAGAAGGGGCGGGGCCGTTTGGCCCCGCCCCTTCTGATTTGGACAGGATTGTCAGCTAGCGAAAACTAGGCGCGGTTGCGGACCCGGCGCAGGCCAAGACCGGCGACTGCGGCGACGCTCAGCGCGATCAGCAGGCCGATCAGGCTGGCCGAGACACCGCTGCCGTCGGCGAGACCACCGCTGCCCGTGCCCGGGTACTCGGTGTCGCCATTGGCCATGCTCCTGTCGTCGTCCATCGAGCCGTCGTCCATGGAGTCGCCCTCTTCACCTTCGAAGTCGGCCATGCTGTCGCCGTCCTCCATGCTTGGGCCGCTGACCGACTCAAATCGCTGAGCCGAAGCGTTGCCTCAGTTACTTCGAGGTCGCGGCGATCGGACGCCTGCGCCAGTGTCGGAGCGACGTCAATCGCTTACCCTGTTTCGAACATAGACCGTGGCACATCCCTGGCCGCCGCCGGAGGAGCATCTCATGCAGCAAACACAACCAATGACCCCAGTCGCGCTCTACGCGCGTGTCTCCTCCGACCGCCAAGATGTCGACCTGTCCGTTGCCGCGCAGCTCCGAGCCTTGCGTGACTTTGCCGAGCGCAATGGCTATGTGGTCGCTCGCGAGTACATCGATGAAGCGGAGTCGGGCCGAACCTCCGACCGTCCTCAGTTCACCAAGATGCTCGATGAGGCGGCTCAGCCCGACGCGCCGTTCCAGGAGATCCTGGTCTGGAAGTTCTCGCGGTTCACTCGCAAACGTGAGCACGCCGTGGCGTTCAAGTCGATGCTTAGGCGGCGCGGGATTCGTGTGACCTCGATCACCGAGCACGCCGACGACACTCCTACCGGCAAGCTGATGGAAGCGATCATCGAGTCGGTCGACGAGTTCTACTCGGAGAATCTGGCTCAGGAGGTGACACGCGGAATGCGCGAGGCGGCATCGCGCGGATTCTGGGTCGCCAGTCGGCCTCCATATGGATACAAGCGGGTGAAGGTTCAGGACGGCGCCAAGGAGCGCCCGCGGCTCGAACTCAATCCTCCTGTTGATGACATCGTGCGCCGCATCTTCGATATCGCGATCAACGGCAAGAGTGTGCTCGACATCACGCGAGTGCTCAACGATGAAGGCATTCCCACGACCAACGGCAAGCCTTGGCTGAAGACGACCGTGCACCGCCTGCTCAACAATGAGGCGTACACCGGCACGCTGGTTTGGGGACAGAACGCCAAGGACGGCGGTGAACCGGTTCGCGTTGTAGATGCGCACCCGGCCATCGTCACCCGCGACGAATATCAGTACGTTCAGCGACTATTGAAGTCGCGTGCTCCCAAACATGTCAATCCGCGTCGTGTGTCGAGTCCGTACCTGCTATCGAGCCTGCTCAGTTGTGAGCTGTGCGATGTGAGTATGTCGGGCGCGGAGGCGAAAGGCGGCAAGTACAGCTACTACGTGTGTCAATCGAAGATCAAAAAGGGGACGGAGACTTGCGAGACGCCTCGACTGAGCGCTCGTGATTTCGAGCGCACCATCATCGAGCAGCTGCGTGAGCACATCCTGACCGAGGGCAACATCCGTGAGCTCGTCAAGTTGGTTGACGAGGAGATGGACGGTCTGGCGCGCGAACAGCGCCAGAAGCTGGAATCTGTCGAGCATGAGCTGGTGCAGGTCACGCAGGCGCTCGACCGCATCTGGCGCATGGTCGAAACGACCGACCTGGAGATGTCGGACGCCGCAGAACGCATCCGCGAGCACAAGCGACGCAAAGAGCAGTTGGATGTCGCAGCAGCCACAGCCCGAAGGACGTTGGCAGACCGGCAGCAGGTGCTCGACTCCGAGGAAATGATCGCGGTGTTCGCCGAGGAGATGAGCGAGTTCCTGCTCACCAGCGAGCTGACCGAGACTCGCGCTTTCCTGCGGACATTCATCCAGCGCATCGAGGTCCGCCCCGGCCGAGCCGTGATTCGCTACACCATCCCCATGCCGGAGGACAGTGCCATCGGCAGTTCAGATCGCGCTGAACTGGGTCTGGGGGATGGAGTTCGCAAATCAGTACGTGTTGGTGGCCCCAACGGGATTCGAACCCGTGCTACCAGCTTGAAAGGCTGGCGTCCTAGGCCTCTAGACGATAGGGCCGACCGGATCTCAGCTTACACTGCGACCTCGGTTTGGGCGGCTGACCGCTACGGCTGTCGGTCAGCCGGTTAACTCCTGCATGGCGGCGGCGAAGCCTGGGGCAGCACCTTCGAGTTCACTCTGCTCCACGCAGTAGGAGATGCGGAAGTAGCCCTCCATGCCGAAGCCTCGACCGGGCACGACCAGCACGCCCTGACGCTGCAGCGCCGCGACGAGCTGCATCTCGTCGGCGACCGGCGACCTGGGGAACATGTAGAAGGCGCCCTCGGGCTTGCGCACCTCGTAGCCGGCGGTGGTCAGCACGTCGTAGAGATAATCGCGCTTCTGTTGGTAGTCGGTCGTGTCGATGGTCACGGTCTGCAAGTTGCGGACCAGGTGCTGCATGATCGCCGGCGCATTGACGAAGCCCAGGACCCGATTGCAGAAGATCAGCGCGTCCATGAGCTGAGCGCCATCCTCGGAGCCGGCGTATTCGGGATGCACCGCGAGATAGCCAATCCGATCGCCAGGCAGCGCGATGTCCTTGGCGTGCGAGGTGACAGTGATCGTTCGCTCGTAGGACTGCTGGGGGAATGGGTAGTGGTGCTCGTCGAAGAGGATTTTGCGATACGGCTCGTCGCTGACGAGGAAGATCTCAGTGCCGAATTCGGCCGACTTGTCCCGTAGCAGTTGCGCCAGCGACGCAATGAACGAAGCTGGATACATCGCGCCCGTGGGATTGTTGGGTGAATTGACGATCACGATCTTGGTGCGCGCAGACAGTTTGCTCGCGAGCTCATCGAGGTCGGGGGTGAAGTGGTCGTCGCAGCCAACGACCACTGGCTTCGCAGCATGGCTGGTTGCGTAGAACAGGTACTCGGCGAAAAACGGGGTAAGGATGACCACCTCATCGTCGCGATCGCAGAGCGAGTGGATGACGACGTTGAGGGCGGCGGCGGCTCCGACGGTCATGACGATGTGATCGGCGCCGTAGTGCAGTCCGGTCTCGTCGGAGAGGGCGTCGGCGACCGCCTGTCGCGTCTCGACGTAGCCCGCGTTGGGCATGTACCGGTGAACTCCCGCGACATCCTGGGCGGCGTAGGAACGCAACTCGTCGAAGAACTGGGGCGGCGGCTCGGTGACTGGATTGCCCAGCGAGAGGTCGAAGACGTTCTCGGGACCGCGTTCCTGACGCAATTGGATGCCCAGTTCGAACATCCGGCGAATCCAGGAACTGTCCTCCATCGCTCGCGCGATATCAGCCGCGATCGCCATTGTCGTACCTCCGAAATTCCGCACCAGACGCTATCAGCAGGCTACTCCAGCACCTCGATCAATAGCTCTCGACAATAGGTCTCTATCTCGCCGCGTACGTGCCGGAGGACATCGGTCAGTCGGGCGTCGCTTGATTCTGGCTTAATTCGGGATTGTCAGGATCCTAAAGCGAGGAGTGCCATGTTCGTGTTGCCGCTGAGAGGCCGGAGGCAGAGCGGAGGCGGTTGTCGCTTATGACTCTGCGATTACCGGCGTCCCCTGGAGGCATACACTCCGACTTGGAAGGACCGGGAGGGTTGTGGGGATGAGCCAGCGACGCGACTACCGTCGGCGGCCCGGTGACGTGGTGCTGCGTCGGGTGCGGTTGCAGACGGAACGGGTGCGAAGCAAGCGCCAACGACGGATTCGGATTGCGCCTCGCGCGTGGATGGTGGTGATTCTCTTCGCGCTCGTCATGCTGGTCGGAGGAGCGCTGCTGCATTTGCCGATCTCGTCGGCCAGTGGCCAGTCCGTGCCCTTTCTCGATGCGCTGTTCACCTCGGTCTCTGCGGTCAGCGTGACCGGGCTGACCCGCTTCGACACAGAGGAGACGTTCTCTCACTTTGGCGAGTTCATCACACTGGCACTGTTCCAGCTCGGTGGTCTGGGCGTCACGATGTATGCAGGCGTACTGATCGTGCTGGCCGGCCAGCGGCTGGGGATGCGCGGTCGCGCGTTCCTGGGACTCGAGCTGATGACCTCGGGCGTGGATGGTTCGGGTGCCTCAGTGTTGCTGCGTCGGGTCATGATCTACACCGCTGCGGTCGAGTTCGTCACGTTCCTGCTGCTGTTGCCCTGGTTCATGATCGAGCAGCCGGGTGACGTCTCATCGGGCCGCGCCGTCTGGCTGGCGGGCTATCACGCCATCTCAGCGTTCAACAATGCCGGGTTCGACTTGATGGGTGGCAGCCGAAGTTTTGTCGGACAGGCGCACGACGCCTGGCCAATGATTGTGATGGGCGTCTCGGCGTTCCTGGGTTCGTTGTCGTTCCTGACCGTCTTCAATCTGCGACAGCCACGCCGCCGCTGGACGCTGGACACCAGGCTCGTGGTCACGGGCATGGGGATGCTGTTGGTGGTCGGCATGGCATTCTTCCTGATTGCGGATTGGTCGCGGATGTTCGCTGACCAGAGCATCGGTTCAAAACTGGTCAATTCGCTATTCCTGTCGGTCAACCGGACCACGGGCATGACCACGTCGCCTCTGAGTCAGGCCAGCGAAGACACGTCCCTGGCGATGATCATCCTGATGTTCATCGGCGGTGCATCGACCTCGACGGCGTCCGGGATCAAGATCGGATCGTTCATGGTCGTGATGTTCGGGGTGATATCGGCGCTGATTGGATCGCCGAGAGTGGTGGCATTTGGCCGCGAGATTCCGGCCTCGGTCGTGTTGCGCGCGAATGCGCTGGTGCTGATCGCACTTGGTGGCTACGTCTTTGGTCTGTTCTTCTTCATTGCCGTGGATCCAAACATCGACATCCTGCCGGCCGCGTTCGATGTGATGTCGGCACTGGCCAACTGCGGCTGGACCCAGGGCGCGTCGCAGCAGGCAACGCAGACCGGGGCCAATATCCTGATCATGATGATGTTCGTTGGCCGGCTGGGACCGCTGGTGATCACCAGCCTGATACCCGATCGACCACGTGAGCGCTTCCGCTTCCCGACTGAAGCGGTGCGGATCGGTTAGGAGCGGACATGCAAGTGGCTGTGTTAGGCCTCGGTCGTTTCGGAGCGCATCTCGCTGAAACACTCGACGATCTGGGACACGACGTGTTGGCCATCGACATGGACGAAGGCAACGTCCACGACTTGGCTCCCAAAGTGACCGACGCGCGGATGGCGGACATTACCGACATCGACGCGCTGCGCGCGCTGTCGGTGGGCGATGTCGATGTGGCCGTCGTGGCAACGGCGGACCTTGAGGCGTCGGTTCTGGCGATCATGAATCTGAAGCAGTTGAAGGTCGACGTGGTGTACGCGAAGGCATCGTCGGACCGTCACCAACGGATCCTGCGGCTTCTCGGCGCGCAGCGGGTCATTCGACCCGAGCGCGACGGCGCGGAACGCTTTGCGCACATCATCCAGGTTGCGGGAGCGGCTGATTTTCTTCCGCTCACCCCGAGCTACGGCATCGGGGTGTTTCCGATTCCGGCACCGTGGGTCGGCCAGACTATTGAGTGGGCACTGGAACAGTCGGGGAGTCGGCGTCTGATCGCGGTGGTCCGAGGCGATGAGGTGTTGCTCAACCCGGTGATGTCGGAGCGGGTGCTGCTGAACGATCAGTTCGTGTTCTCGGCGTTTGATCAGGAACTGGGAATGCAGCTGGACGGTCGGTTCTAGGCTCTGTTCACATTAGCCATCTGCTTAGTCAAAACTCCGTCATTGCCGCGCTTGTCGCAGCCTGCCCCACACTTGATGCGGGGGCAATCTCGTCGAGTGTTGCACCAACAGTTGAGCCGAATGCAGCGAGATACCCGCGGCGGAGCGCGGGTATGACAGGAACTCCTGGACTGAACCGCCCCATATAAACACGCCCCGAGATCGCTGCCTGTTGGACGATCTCGGCAGGCTCAGCGGCTGCTAACGACAAACGGCCGATGCGCTGGGCATCGGCCGTTTGTGATGGGACTGGTAGCGGGAGTGGGATTCGAACCCACGACCTCCGGGTTATGAGCCCGACGAGCTACCGCTGCTCTATCCCGCAACGAGGTCATAGCGAAGAGATGCGTACGTATGTAGTTGACGCATGCTTGAAGCTGCGCTGCGTATCGCCACACGATGCAAAACGTGCTGCGGGTGGCGCAGGGCAGGTCAAGCCATTCGGCCATTAGTACGACTCAGCTGCACCCGTTACCGGGCTTCCACCTGTCGCCTATCAAACGGGTCGTCTTCCCGTGGCCTTATCCGCTCAATGGCGGAGGGAGCACTCATCTTGAGGTTGGTTTCGCGCTTAGATGCTTTCAGCGCTTCTCCTGTCCGGACATGGCTACCCAGCTGTGGAGGTAGGCCCTCCAACTGACACACCAGCGGTCCGTCCACCCCGGTCCTCTCGTACTAGGGGCAGTTCCCCGCAATGCTCCAACGCCCACAGAGGATAGAGACCGAACTGTCTCACGACGTTCTGAACCCAGCTCGCGTGCCGCTTTAATGGGCGAACAGCCCAACCCTTGGGACCGACTCCAGCCCCAGGATGCGACGAGCCGACATCGAGGTGCCAAACCTTGCCGGCGATGTGAACTCTCGGGCAAGATAAGCCTGTTATCCCCGGGGTAACTTATATCCGATAAGCCACGGCCCTACCACTCGGAACCGTAGGATCACTTTGGCCGACTTTCGTCCCTGCTCGACGTGTCAGTCTCGCAGTCAAGCTCCCTTATGCCAATACACGTGACAGGTGATTTCCATCCACCCTAAGGGAACCATTGCGCGCCTCCGTTACAATTTGGGAGGCGACCGCCCCAGTCAAACTACCCACCAGACACGGTCCGCACGCTTGCTCGTGCGTTAGAAGGACACCATACGAAGGGTGGTATTCCAAGGTTGCCTCCCCCAGGCCCGCAAGCCTGGGTTCACCGGCTCCCACCTATCCTACGCATCGTAAGGCGACCTTCAATGTCAAGCTGTAGTAAAGCTCCACGGGGTCTTTTTGTCCATCTGCGGGGAGGCCGCATCTTCACGGCCACTTCAATTTCGCCGAGCTCCTCGCCGAGACAGTGCCCAGATCGTTACGCCATTCGTGCGGGTCGGAACTTACCCGACAAGGAATTTCGCTACCTTAGGACCGTTATAGTTACGGCCGCCGTTCACTGGGGCTTCGGTTGGAGCCGTGAAGCCCTCCCCTTAACCTTCCAGCACTGGGCAGGCGTCAGCCCCTATACGTCCGCTTTCGCGTTCGCAGAGACCTGTGTTTTTGTTAAACAGTCGCCTGGGCCTGCTCGCTGCGGCCTCCGGCCCAACACCCGAGCGAGTCGGGGTCAAGCCGCGAGGCGTTCCTTCTCCCGAAGTTACGGAACTATTTTGCCGAGTTCCTTAGCGAGGAATCACTCGTCCACCTGGAGGTACTTACCCTCACCTACCTGTGTCGGTGTGCGGTACGGGCGCTGAATGTATTCGCGACCGAGGGTTTTCTTGCCGGGGTTTTCGCGCGAGTCGCTTTGACTGACGTCGCCGCTTCCGCGCCGCCTCGGCTTAACCGAGCGGTATTTGAACCCCGCTCGACGCTTACGCAGCGCGACGGACCATGTCCAATAGGCCCGCTCACGTTATCAACCCGGGTCACCCCTGTCGCTCAGGCACACAAACAGCGGGGACGGAATATGAACCGTCTGTCCATCGCCTACGCCTTTCGGCCTCGGCTTAGGCCCGCCTAACCCTACGCGGATTGCCCTGCCGTAGGAACCCTGAGGTATTCGGTGGGTGTGGTTCTCACACACCTTTCGCTACTCATACCGGCATTCTCACTTCCGTCCGCTCCACCAGCCCTCGCGGGTCCGGCTTCACTGCTGAACGGAACGCTCCCCTACCACCTGCCTCAGCAAGCTGAGGTCAGATCCGCGGCTTCGGTATTCCGCTTGAGCCCCGTTGAATTGTCGGCGCCCAATCACTCGACCAGTGAGCTATTACGCACTCTTTCAAGGATGGCTGCTTCTAAGCCAACCTCCTGGTTGTCTGCGCGACTGGACTTCCTTTACCACTGAGCGGAAATTTCGGGACCTTAGCCGGCGGTCTGGGCTGTTTCCCTTTTGACCATGAAGCTTATCCCCCACAGTCTCACTGCCGCAGGTTCGGCCGTGGCATTCGCGGTTTGATAGGGGTTGGTAGGCTGTCCGCCCCCTTACCCAGTCAGAGCCCTACCTCCACGGTCGTTTCCCGCAACGCTGCCCCTAAAGGCATTTCGGGGAGAACCAGCTATCGCCAGGTTCGCTTGGCATTTCACCTCTACCCACAAGTCATCCAATCCATTTGCAACTGAAGAAGGTTCGGGCCTCCACGGAGCTTTACTTCCGCTTCACCCTGCCCATGGGTAGCTCACCTGGTTTCGGGTCTACGTCTTGCGACTCGCTTCGCCCTGTTCAGACTCGCTTTCGCTGCGGCTGCGGCACTGAATGCCTTAACCTCGCCACAAAACGTAACTCACCGGTTCATTCTTCAATAGGCACGCGATCAGCGCCAGAGGCGCCTCTCACTGCTTGAAAGCACACGGTTTCAGGAACTATTTCACTCCCCTCCCGGGGGACTTTTCACCTTTCCCTCACGGTACTGGTCCGCTATCGGTCACTTCGAGTATTTAGCCTTGGGAAGTGGGCTCCCCAGCTTCCCACGCGCTTTCACCGTGCCGCGTGGTACTCAGGGACGCTGCCAGCAGGTGCGTCGGATGTCGGCTACCGGGCTCTCACCGTCTTTGGCGGCCCGTTCCAGGGGCCTTCGCCTATCCGCGCATTTTTGTAACTGCTGTCGCACCACCCTCGGTGCGAACGCAACGCCCTACAACACCGAATGAACAGAGGAGAGGGCTCCATTAGGCTCACTCGGTTTGGGCTCATCCGGGTTCGCTCGCCGCTACTACCGGAATTGTTTCTTTTCCTCGGGGTACTTAGATGTTTCATTTCCCCCGCTTACCTCCACCAGGCCTATGTGTTCAGCCTGGGGTGATGGCGCATTACCGCCACCGGGTTGCCCCATTCGGGAATCCAGGGATCAGCCTGCTTGACGGCTCCTCCTGGCTTATCGCAGTCATACCGCGCCCTTCATCGGCTCGAAGTGCCAAGGCATCCACCGTGCGCCGTAGTCACTTGACCTGCGCTACGCCACGCGCATGCACTTGTCGCGAGGGGAAGTTCCCCGCCAGCATGGTTGCTCATGCCGACGGTTCCCATCGCATGCAGCGCGTCGCGCTGTTCTCGTCTCCGACGAATCGGCGACCAGCGCAGTCATCTTTGCATGTCATCTAGAACCACACACGTACCTCCCGCGCTCATCCGGCTGCAGCAAGCAACCAGCTGACGCGAGAGTATCCCGCAGCCCCCCTGATGTCGGTGGGATCCGACGCCGTCGCCGATTCCCGGGGGGATGCTGTGGACGCATCTCAATCACTATGTCCCTTGTAAAGGCGCATCCCGCCGTCGGTCGCCCCCTGCTTTAGGGGGACTGCTGAAAGTGGGGTGCAAGAAGCAATATTACCCACGCCAGGGAGCGGATGTCAACAAGCGGTTTACAGAAGCGGTGGGTCGGGGGTGGACAGCCAGCGCCGGATCAATCGGCCACTTCGGCCGTCTGCGG
The DNA here is from genome assembly GCA_964291515.2 of Dehalococcoidia bacterium. Taxonomy (GTDB): domain Bacteria; phylum Chloroflexota; class Dehalococcoidia; order Bin125; family Bin125; genus Bin125. The sequence continues at coordinate 154,043 of OZ219805.1, read as the reverse complement.
CAGACCTTCGACTTCAAGCGCGTCCAACTCTGCTTCGGAGAGCTCCGGTAAGCGTTCGATTTCTGCCGCTCCGAACTCTTCCTGGGCCTGTGCGATGTCGTAGGCCGTCTGCATCCTCATCCACGCTTCCGGCGTGCTGCCGAACGCCTTCGATACCCGCACGGCCATCTCAGCCGTCAGAGGGGTCCGCTCGTTGCAGACTTCCGTGAATTCGCTGGGGTCTAGGCCCATGTGCGCAGCCGCCGACTCGATCGTCGATCCGGTTCCGGGCAAACAGAACTCGATGAACATGCCGCCTGGGTGCGGTGGGTGGCTCATCGGCATCACGCACTGCTCTCTTTAGCGCTGGTGATAGTCCACGTAATCGATTTCATACATGGTATCCCCGTCCACGCGGAATGCGATCCGCCAGTTTGGCGCTAACGCGAATTGACCAAGTGCCAGTCAAATTGCCTCGGAGGTGGTGTAGGCGATAGCCAGACACATCCAGTTCCGATACGTGCTCGGCTTGAGCCATCCGCGCAAGGATCAACTCGATTCGCCTGACATACCGGGAATCGATTCCGCTGCGATCGCCACGTTCATGCAGCGCTTGCAAGCCTCGCGAACGAAACAGCAGCGTTGCCACCCATTAGAACCGATCTTGATATGACCTCGACAGCGATTCCGACGGATCTGCCTGGATCCCGAGTGGGGGAATTGGATACCTCAGGCCGTTGCGCGAGAGCTTGTCCAGACCGTCGATCAGCTTGGGCAGGTACCTCGGAGGGATTGCCATGAGCAGTTCGTCATCCTGAACTCCGCCGAAACGACGCTCGGCGTAGCAGGGGATACTGAGTGAGGGCTCGCCTGTGCGCAGCGCTCGACCCCAACTGTCGGCGCAGGCCGACTCGCCGACCGAGGCGAACTCGAACTTCTTGAAGCCAGAGAACTGGAGGCCGTTGATCAGGATGATCATCTGTCCCGGTGTGCCGTAAAGCAGCACGACGTCGGGTGGGTCGAGGCGGCCGGTGGCGAGTGGCGACAGGGCCAGCGCGGCGTAGCGGCCGTAGGGCAACACATCCATCGCCTGCTGGTGCATGATCGCGTCTTCATCGGTCTGGAACCAGACATTGGTCATGGTCGTGCGCAGGCGCCACTCGCCGTCATCCTCGTTGGGATGCAGTCCAACCGGGGCGCCGCACTGGGCTCCGATCAGGTCGTCCATCGTGACGCCGAGGGTGAAGTTCAGCCAGCGAGCCTGGGCGACGAGCTGGTCGAGCGCGTACTTGTTCTGCGGACGCCGGATGCGCTCAACATCTTGCATCGCTTCGATCGTCTCGAACATCTTCATCCCGACCGGCGTGGCGGTCAGGCGCAAGTAGCGCTGCAATCCGGCGACGATGGCGGGCCAGTCGTAGCTGTCGGGCTCAGGCGGTGCGTCGGCGGCAACGCCGACAGAAGCGGTGGTCATTCTTGAACTCCATCCTGTGCTCTGGTTGGACTATCGCATGGTACGCCCGACTGTGTGGCGACGACCACATCTCGCCAAGCCGTCCTAACATGTGTGCGGCGGCGCAGGCAATTGCCGTTGGCTGAACAGGCACAGAAGCTCGAAGAGGGACATAGACATGCGACTGAAGGTTCGAACACGAATCTTGGTCTTCGGGGTGATTGTCGCAACGGTGGTTGTGACCACGGTTGTCAATCAGTTCGCGTTTCGACCTGCGGAGGCGGACTCGGAAGAGCACACCACGCTGGCGCTGCGGATCGCTGCGCAACGACTTGAGGATGGTCGGGTGGAGTTGGCGTTCCAACGCCAGGGAGACGACGGTCGGTGGGGCCCGCGGATTCCGCCTCGGCTGCGAAGGTTCCCCGTTGACGCTGAGGTAGGTCGTTGGTTGTACAGCTCTCCCATCGAGTTCGCGGCGCCGATTCCCTTGACTCCACCGTTACCGATGATCTGCGTCGTCGCCGATGGCGACCCGGACTCGCACTTCTGGCAGATGCTTGAGTTTCACACCAAGCGTGGTGCAGACAACTTGGGCCTCGACGTGAAGTATTCCTCGTATCCCGGGGTCGATGACCGCATCGCCGCGATCGAGGAGTGTGTTGAGGACGATGCGCCGATGCTCCTGGCTTCGTTGGCGGATGCAGATGATGTGATTCCGGCGCTGCACGCGGCTGCGACGGCAGGAGTCAAGATTGCGACCTTCGGCGCGGGCGAGCGTCACGCGGATCGGGCTGGGTCATTGATCCACGTGTCGTTCAACGAATCGGCGGCTGGTCGGCGGGCCGTGGAGCAGTTTGCGTCGCGATTTGCGGAGCGCAATGTGAGCGGTCCCCTGCTCTGTCTGTACAAGGAAGGCAATCCGCAGCGACGCACGGGTATCTGCGATGTGGTCGACGAACTGTATGAGGGCGGCGACGTGGAACAGGTTGAGCTGACTCCGAGCGATCGAGCCTCGCAGATTGAGCAGATCCTCAACGATCACCAAGACGCCGCGGGGCTGCTCGTAGTCGAGGGCGACTTGTTGCCCCCGGCGATTGCGGCAATCCAGAAGTCGGGCGTCTCACCGGTGTTGGGATCGGTTGGCGAATGTCAGCTCAATAGACTGAGCTTTGCCGAACGAGACCTGGTCGCGTTCATGGTGATGGATCTCGCGCGTGTGGAGACGCTTCTGCCTATGGCGGCATTGCACTACATGTATCGCTACCACCCGAACGCGCGATTCTTCGAGGGAGCGATGCTGTTTGGCGGCGAGCCCAACACTCACGTCGGCGGAGCCCTCGGTGGACACGGCCGACCGCCATCTGAGGACCAAGCGGAAGACCACGATCACAGTCACGGTGACGATGATCATGATCAATAGCGCGGACCATTTGGGTGGGAAAGGCGTAGCCTGATTGTGGTTGCCGCGGGACGCGGCGACGACCGGCCGGGAAAGGAACCAACCATGCCAGCACTTGACGGACTCAGAGTCCTTGACATGACCCAATACGAGGCAGGCACCTCCTGCACCCAGGCGCTGGCCTGGCATGGCGCCGATGTGGTCAAGATTGAGCAGCCCGGCGTTGGCGACCCCGGACGCGGGGTCGGCAGCGGCGACGACATCGACTCGCATTACTTCATCAACTGGAACGCCAATAAGCGCTCGGTCACGATCAACCTGCGCGACGAACGCGGCAAGGCCCTGCTGTTCGAGATGCTGCCGCACTACGACGTCTTCGTCGAGAACTACGGTCCCGGTGTGATGGAGAAGTTGGGCCTGACATATGAGGCGCTCAAGGAGATACACCCGAGCATCATCTATGCACGACTCAAGGGATTCGGACTCTCAGGGCCGTTCTCGGGTTTCAAGAGCTTCGACCCGGTCGCGCAGAACGCGGCCGGCGCATTCTCGGTGACCGGCGAGAACGGTGGCCCGCCGATGCGTCCCGGCGCCTGTGTCGGCGACAGCGGCACCGGTATGCAACTCGCATTTGCAATCACCTCCGCATACGTGCAGAAGCTGCGCACCGGCGAGGGTCAGCACATCGAAATCTCGATGCAGGAGGCGATGACCTACTACGTCCGCACGCCGGTCGCCGGGACGCAGAGCTGGGGCGATGTCGCCGCTGAGCGTCGCGGCAACGGCTGGAATGGTCCGACTGATCTGTACCCGTGCAAGCCGATGCCCGGCTCTGATGGGGCGGACGACTACGTCTACGTCATCGCGCTGACCACCAGAATGTGGGACACTTTCTGCGCCGCGATGGGCCGGCCCGACATGGTTGTCGACCCGCGTTTCCGCGACGAACAGGCGCGGATCGACAACAACGACGCGCTCAAGGCCGAAATCCGCGCCTGGACAGTCCAGCACACCAAGTGGGAAGCGATGCAGATCCTCGGGGAGGCCGGCGTGCCCTGCTCCGCAACGCACAGCACCTACGATCTCTTCCACAACCCCCACTTCGACGACCGAGACTTCATCCAGGACATCGACCATCCCGAGTGGGGACCAATCCGTCTGCTCGGCTGGGCGCCAAAGATGGAGAAAAGCAACGTCCCGATGACGGCCGCCCCATTGCTCGCAGAGCACACCAGGGAAGTCCTCTCCGACGACCTCGGCCTCTGTGACGAAGAACTCGCCAACATGCAATCCGAAGGCATTATCAGTCTGCGCGGCTAGCCACAGCTATCCTGAGGCCAGCGACCGGAGCGACATGACTACCGCCGATGCCCGATCCAGTAGCCAGACATTGGTCCGCTTCCGTCTGCCGGAGCCGCCTGAACGGCACCCGGACGAGATGACCTCCTACAAATTCGTTCATACCATCGGCAACTCGATGCACGTGGCCAAACACCTCGGCAAACCGGAGACAACGATCGTGGGCGCGGAACTCTTCATCGTCGCGCACCGCGGCTACCGTCCTCGCCGTGTCCCCGACCTGCTGATCGCACTGGACGCCGACCCCGACCTCTACGACGAACAGAACGGGTACATCATCTCCGACCAGGGCAAACCGCCCGACTTTGTCCTCGAGGTCGCATCGCCCAGCACGGCCAAGATCGACACCATCGATAAGCGCCGCGAATACGCCGAACTCGGCATCCCCGAGTACTGGCGTTTCGACCACACCGGCGAATCGCACGGCGCTCGTTTGGCCGGAGACCGTCTCGTCGACCAGCGCTACGAGCCAATCCAGCTCGAAGATCTCTCGCCCGACGTCGTGCAAGGGCGAAGCGATGTACTCAACATCATTCTCCGTTGGGACAACGGCAACCTGCACTGGATCGACCCCGCCACCAACAAGCACATCCCCACCTTCGACGCCGAGCGCGAGGGTCGCTTGGCCGAACGAGAAGGCCGGTTAGCGGCGGAGGCCCAGGTGCGCGCGCTGCAAGACGAATTGCGCCGGCTCAAGGACTGAGACCGGCTTGACCGTTCCCTATCATGGATCGCAATGCGGTTGCGACGGCGCTTGCTCGGCGCCGCGCTGGAGGAGGACTTGACCATGCCCGCTCTTGATGGAATGCGGATCCTGGATATGACGCAGTACGAGGCGGGCACGTCCTGCACGCAGGCGCTCGCCTGGCTGGGAGCGGACGTCGTGAAGGTCGAGCAGCCCGGCGTCGGCGACCCTGGACGCGGCGTCCGCACCGGCACGCTGAACTCGCCCTATTTCATCAACTGGAACTCCAACAAGCGCTCGGTCACGATCAATCTGCGGGATCCCAAGGGCCGCGAGCTGCTACTCGAGATGCTGCCCCACTACGACGTCTTCGTCGAGAACTACGGTCCCGGCGTGATGGAGCGGCTCAACCTCACGTATGACGTGATGAAGGAGATCAACCCGGCGCTGATCTACGGCCGGCTGAAGGGCTTCGGTCTCTCTGGTCCTTGGCAGGACTTCAAGTGCTACGACATGGTCGCGCAGGCGGCCGCTGGCGCGTTCTCGGTGACCGGCGAGAAGGATGGTCCGCCGATGATGCCCGGCTCCACCGTCGGCGACTCCGGCACTGGCACCGAGCTGGCGCTCGCGATCACCGCCGCCTACGTCCAGCGCCAGCGAACCGGCGAGGGTCAGTTCATCGAGATCACGATGCAGGAGGCGATGACCTACTTCATGCGCACCCGCATCGCCTACTCGCAGTGGGGCGAAAAGGTCGCGCCTCGCAACGGGAACGCCGCCGGCGCGCCGACCAACCTCTACCCGTGCAAGTCGACGCCCGAGAGCGAGGAACGCGGCGGCAACAACGACTGGGTCTACATCATGGTCGTGACCAGCCGCATGTGGGACACCCTCTGCGCCGCGATTGATCGGCCCGAGCTGCTCGTCGACCCGCGTTTCGAGGACATGTGGAAGCGCAACGAGAACGGCCAGGAGCTGTACGAAGAGGTCTCGAAGTGGACCAGGACGCGGACCAAGTGGGAAGTGATGGAAGAGCTCGGAGCAACGGGCGTGCCTTGCTCGGCGGTGCTCGACACCTACGACCTGTTCCACAATCCGCACTTCGAGGAGCGAGGCTTTGTGCACGAACTCGAGCACCCGGCCCACGGCACCATCCGCCTGCTCGGTTGGGCGCCAAGGATGTCGAAGAGCGACGTGCCGATCGTCCGAGCCCCCTTGCTCGGTGAGCACACGAACGAAGTCCTCACAGACGACCTCGGTCTCAGCGCCGGAGACATGCAAGAAATGGAAGCCGCAGGCATCATCGGAGGCGAACCCGTCTTCCCGGCGAAGTAGACCTCGCTTCACGCAGTCACCTGCTCCGCTCTGCCCCCACTCCTCCCTATCGGTAGGAGATGCCAAACTCCCACAACCTTTCTCCCCCCGCTCCGCGGGGGGAGATGCCGAAGGCAGAAGGGGGTCCGTCCTATGCCGCCCAACGACCTCCTCCACGGCCTCACGCCAATCCTCCCCGACGGCCCAATCCGAGCCCTGATCCTCGGCTCCTTCCCCAGCGTGAAGTCGCTCGAGAGCCGGCAGTACTACGCCCATCCCCAGAACTGGTTCTGGCGAGTCATGCAGCACTGTGGAGTCATAGCAGACGCCACCGCGCCATACGGGGAGCGACTCGAACAGGTTCGCGGCAAGAACATCGCCATCTGGGACTTGTACGAGCAGGTGCGTCGTGAAGGATCGGGAGACGACAAGATCCGCGACGCGGTCCCGAACCAGATCGAGGATCTGCTGAACTCCAGAGGCCCATTCCCAATCCTCCTGAACGGCCGTCGACTCAGAGAGTTTCGTCGCGCGTTTCCCGACATAGAGGCGGAGTTGATCGCACTGCCGAGCACAAGCCCAAGACCTCTGCATTGGAACACAGAAGAGTCGAGGTTTGCTGCCAAGAACGAGTGGTGTTCCGCGTTGTCACGGAGGAGGGACGCAACTACGATTACTCGGTGATTCAACGCATTCGGCATCGCGGCTTGAGGCTCTTGCACGAACGAAACGATCCAAGGGGCTTGACGCCAAGCCAGGTGCAACGGATTCGACGTATCCTGACAGCGTTGGATCAGGCCGACGGACCAACCCAGATGTACCTGCCGGGGTTGCGGAATCATCCACTCTCCGGCAACCTTGTTGGATTCTGGGCTGTTACCGTCACCCACAACCAGCGAATCATCTTTCGATTTGAAGAGGGTCACGCCACGGACGTTGACCTGGTCGACTACCACTAGGAGGGCACCATGGCGATGTTAGAGCCATGTCATCCCGGCGAGCTTGTCTTGCATGAATGCATCGAAGCCCTTGAACTCACCGTTGCCGACGCTGCTGCCCACTTGCAGGTGGACGAAGATGAATTGACGGCAATCTGTGAGTGCCGAGAGCCAATCACCGCCGACATGGCAATCCGATTCGAAATGGCGTTCGGCAGCACCGCCGACGCCTGGCTCAGAATGCAGGCCGCCTACGACCTCGCCCAGGCCCGAAAGACGGCCTGCGACATCAAGAGAATCGAACGCGCCGCCTGACGCTTCAAACCAGGGGCTGCATGGCCTAAGTGCGCCGTGCCACTTCCGAGAACTACGCCACCTCCGACCAACAGGCGACCGCCGACACCTTTAACAATCCTGTCTACTTCGTCATTGCCGCGATTGCCGTGGAAATCTCGCTGAGGGGTACAACCGACATCTGTGCTCTTCACGGCGAGCTACCCGCTGCAAGCGCGGGTATGACAGTGATGTCTGTAGGCGCTTCACCGCTCGCCCAGCTTGCCCACCAGCGACGAGACCATCGACATCATTGGACATGGCACTCCCAACTCGCCGGCTCTTTCCACTGGCTGTTGGAAGATGGCTTCGATTTCTAGTGGGCGGCCTTCGTTGAAGTCGATGACTGTGCTTGGCCGGTAGGCTCCCATTCCGGCGGTCAGGGTGAGGTAGAGCTGACAGAGCTGATCTCCGTCGATCCTCGCCTCCTCTCCGTGAGCGGCCAGGTCGGCGTTGCCGGCGGCGACGACTTCTTTCATGATTTCGTGTGCGATGTGGTGCAGCGCCGGGTCGTGGATCACCTGGTCGGTGCCGACGCCTCCGGCGATTACGCAGAGGCCGTTGAAGGGAATGTTCCAGCCCAACTTTTCCCAGCGAGCTTTGCGCAGACTGGCCTCCGGGCGGATCTCGACGACTGAGCCCTCGAACAGGTCGGCGGCATGCTGGAGCTCGTCGGGGTCGTCGCCGTAGTGACCGATGTTGATCGCGCCGAATTCCTGGTGGATGATCTGCCCCGGCTCGCCACGGATCACGCCGATAAATCCCAGCCCGCCAAAGAGCGAAGTCGCCTCCGGTAGCTGGGCCGCAATCTCTTCGTCGACGCTGAGACCGTTCATGATCGCGAGGACACGCGTGCTGTCGGACAGCAGCGGTCCAATCAGTGTTGGAATGTCGGGAATCGCGGTGGCTTTGAGGCCGACCAGCACCCAGTCGACCGGACCATGTGCGGCCAACGCCTCGGGGGTCCGTTCGATCGTTGGGGAGTCGAGCGTCATATCACCGAGGTGACTCGTCAGGTGCAGGCCGCCGGTCTTGACTGCGTCGTAGTCGCGGCGCATGAGGAAGCGGACGTCTTGGCCTGCCTCAGCGAGGCGCATGCCGAAGTACCCGCCGACCGCTCCCGCGCCGACAATCGCGACTCTCTGCGACATCGTCCCTTATTCCCCTGCAGCCGACTGCGCTGATTGTCCCGCTTTGTCGCTCAGCCGCTCGACGAAGCGGTCGACCCGGAACAGATCTAGGTCGTGCCTGGTCTCGCGATGCATGCTGAGGTCGGCCAATGCCTCGCCGATTGCCGGCGAGAACTTGAAGCCGTGACCTGAGCAAGCACTGGCCAACACGATGTTCGGGCGCTTGGGATGGACATCGATCAGGAAGTGCGCGTCGGGCGTGCTCGTGTAGAGACAGGTCTCGGCGCGCAGCAGCTTGCCGCCGACATCGGGGAAGGTGCGCTCCAGCCACTCGCGGACGTTCGCCTCGTCCTCGGGCGTCATCTGCTGGTTGTAGCCGTTGGGATCGGCCTCATCGAGCGGCTGATGATGCCCCAGCTTGAAGCCCTTGCCCACGTTGGGGAATCCGTAGGCGAAGTCCTGCGGCCCGCGCTCCCACATCCAGAAGGGCAGCGCGCCGACCTCGAACGCCTCGGGATTGGCTCGCGGCTCGAACCAGAACATGACCTGCCGCGTCACCTTGAGCGGCAGATTGAGCTTGCCCACCAACGCCGCATTCCAGGCGCCGGCGGTGACGACCATCCGCTCAGCTTCGTACGTGCCGCTCTGCGTGTTGATCACGATCGGCGACTCAAGGTCGTCCATGTCCGACGGCAGCCAGCGCTCGACCGGCTCGTCAAAATGCAGTTCAGCGCCATGCTTCGCCGCCTGGTCGAGCTGACCGTTGAGCGCAGTCTCGATGTCGATCATCCCGCCGCGATGCTCGAGGATGCCGACGAGGTCATCGGTCGCCAGGATCGCGGGATAGCGCTGCTTGAGCTCGGCCCCGTCCATGTAGTCGATCGGAATGTCATGCTCGCGAGCGCTGGCCAGCACACCATTGATCTGCAGGGAGTTCTCAACGCCTAGCGTCAGCGAACCGGTCTGCCTGAACAGCGGCTTGCCGACCAGCTCCGCCAGCTCGTCCCACAGCTCATACGCGCGGCGGACGAAGGGCACATATGACGGGCCCTCGTAGTAGGCCTCGCGGATGCCGCGGGTGTCGCCGTGGGTTGATCCCATCGTGTGCGGCGGATGGAATCGGTCAAAGCCAATCACCCGCTGTCCGCGCCGAGCCAAATGCAAGGCAGCAGCCGAGCCCATCGCGCCCAGGCCAACAACGGCCACGTCATATCGATCGCTCATACCAAGACCTCCTCACCAGCGCTCCCATGATATCCACCGCCCGCCGTGCGCCGACGGCGCATCGCCGCTGCACGACTCCACGCTCCAGAGTGCAAGCGTATAACAGACGCAAGTTCTATCTGACGCCTACGCTGATCCTGCTATGCGAGACCAGCACGGCAATACTGCATGCGACGTGCTCAACGACTACCTATCCGATCCCGAAGTCCGGCAACGCATCTGCAAGGATGGCTAGCTCAGCTCCCTGCCGCCGCCCCGGCTTGTGACTTCATCTCCGACGCGACTTGCGACATCGAGTTGTTCTCCCAGTAAAGGACGTGCTCGACGTGCTCGCGGATTGACCATTCGTCGTTCGGCGCTTTGGCGTCAAGCAGAGCGTCGTCCATGTGCAGGAGCTGTCCGACCAGCTCGGCTCGCTGGAAGATCAGGTCTCGTGTCAGATGCGCAAGCGGCGACTCCTGCATCTGCTTCGCGGTGTATCGAGCCGTCGAGACGGCGCCGGCGTGCATCCGGTCGTGCTCGGCGTTGTGGACGAGCAGACGCCGCACGCCGCCGTTCATCGCGCAGCCGTGCTCGGTCGGGAACGGCAGGTCGTCGTCCGACAGACCGGACAGTTGCTCGACGGTGTCAGTGAGTTGGCGCAGCAGTCTGAGCGCCAAATCGTTGGATTCGTTCGTGGCCATTGGATTTCTCGACTCCGATTCAGTGAGCAGGTCTCAATCATCAAGGTCCTCAGTCCCCGCTTTACGCGGGGACCCGTTCCCTGACCGCAAAATACCGTCTTCAGCCATTAGCAAGGGGTCAGCCGAGCAGGTCCCCGCGTAAAGCGGGGACTGGAGTTACTCGGATCCTCCCGCGAGGAACTCGAGCAGCGTCTTGTTGGTGAAGTCCGGCGCTTCCTCGGGGAAGAAGTGGCCAGCTCCGGGCACGCCGACCGCGGTCAAGTCGGGGAAGTACATCGGGAACTGGTCGAAGAACGGATTGCCTGACGGCGTCTCGCGGCTGGGCGGACTGTCGGGCGCGAGCCGCGCGTTGCCGTACATCCAGAGCGCCGGCTTCTCGAAGCGCTTGTGCCGATCCTCTGGTCCGTACTCCATGAACTCGCGACCCCAGGGATGGTCATTCAGCCCCTGCCGCCAGACCTCGCCGACCTGAGCCGAGGTCAGGCGCTCGCAGCGATACCCGCCAGCGACGTTCTCGTCGGCGTGCATCCGGTGGAAGGGCAGCGCGTGTCGGTAGTAGGAGATCGCAGCGGCGTGCGAGTCCGGGTCAGAGAACGCGCGCTTGTAGACCTCGACATCCTCATCGGTCGCCCAGCGATTCGGCGACAGGCGCCGTCCGCTGACACTCCAGGGCGAGTACGGCCAGCCGGGCAGCTCAGGATTGGACTCGCCGGTGAAGATCGTCTCGATGAACTGCGCGTGGTACTCGGCGTAGAAGAGTTCGGGCAGCGCTCGCGCCTTGAACCAGAATCCGTGCACGGCTGCGGGCGTCCAGACGCTGCAGAGCGTGTCCATCAGCGCCACGCTCGAGATCCGCTCGGGCCAATCAATCACGACCTTGAAGCCGATGATCCCGCCCCAGTCATGCCCGACCAGCGCCACTTCGTCGATGTCGAAATGGTCAAGCACGCCAACCATGTCAGCCGCGAGCGTATGCCGAGACACCGGCCCCGGAGGCTTATCGGAGTCGCCATAGCCACGGGTGTCGGGGACAATCACGCGGTATCCGGCGTCGACCAACGCGGGAACCTGATTCCTCCACTCATAGGAGGTCTCGGGGAATCCATGGATCAGCAGAACCGGAGGCCCTTCTGATGGCCCGTCGGTGGTGACGTTGATCCGGATTCCGTTGGAGTCAATCCGTTGGGTCGTCGATCGTGTCATCGGCAGCTCCGTTCACCGTGTCGCGCAGGCTAACGCGATATCTCCTCCGTCATTCCCGCGTAGGAGGGAATCTCTCTCCACTGCTGGCGCGGTAGTGGTCAGTCGAGATAGCGCCGCAGCAACGGCGTGAACCCTGCTCGCGCGAACTCCTGATCAGCCGTCAAAATGGTCGTGATGCCATACTCGCGCATGATCACAATCGCGACACAGTCCTGGAGCGAGAACGTGGAATCCGCGAACTCACCGGCGTAGAGGTTGCAGGCAGCGTCAACCAGCTCCCAATCGTGGTCCACGACGGTGTAGAACAGATCATCGTGAAGCTCCTGCAGCTCGAGCGCCACCTTCTCACGAGTGCGACGCGGTGAACGAGAGAAATGTGCGAATGTCTCGGCGAACACTCCCACCGACGTTACGATGGGTTGCTGGGGATCCAGTTGCTGCTGCGCGCGCCTGGCGGAGTCAAGCCAGTCATCGCGCTTTGAATTCAGGGCGATGAAATAGCCGCTATCCGCAAACAGTGGCATGCGTGGACCCACTACGTGAGACCCTTGCGCAAGATGCGCTCCAGATACGCATCTATGTCTGAAGCCGCGTCGCCGAGATCGTCAGCGTCTTCAATGACTTTGACTCTGAGCAAGGCGTCCTGCGCTGTTGTGCCGTCCTCAGGAATCGGCTGGATCGGCACATACCAACTCGGCCGCTCGCGAGCCTGGTTCGAATCAGCGCCATTGGCTGGTACGTCGTCTGCCATCTTGACCTCCTGACTCAATCGTAGCTTCTGGGGCGGGCGACCGGAGCAGCGCGAATAGACTGACTACATGACCACCGAGCAAGTCACCCACGACCGAGAGCTCAGCGCGGGCTATCTGCGCCACGCACGGCAACTGCTGGCGGCGGATGATCTGACGCAGGCATCAGAATAGGGTTGGGGCGTGGCTTCGGTATTGATCAAAGCCGTGGCCGAATCTCGGGGGTGGCGGCATGAGGGGCACCGAGAGCTATGGTGGGCCCTGGAGCAGGTAGCCAAGGAAACCGATGACCGGGAGATACGCCGGCAGTTCGGTCTAGCAGGGGCCCTGCATACCAACTACTACGAAGCTTGGCTCAGTGCTGAAATGGTTGAAGAGTATCTCGGCGAGGTCGAGCGGCTGGTGGGGAAGCTTGACAGCCTGACCTAACCCGACCCCCACCGCCCATCCCTTCTCGAAATTCCTGCCGCCCAACCTGGCCCGTCATTCCCGCGCTACGACGCGGGAATCTCGCCCCCAAGCCGCAAGCAGTTGGGCGCGAACGCAAACCCGCCGATCCCCAGCAAGACACTGGATATCAGTCCGTTTCGGGCCTCAGAACGAAATCTCGGCCAATCGCCTTCAGACGCGCGACCATCGCGCGTGTGTGTGTCAGAAGGGACCTGAAACGTCACAAGGGAGCTCAGTCGAATGCTGGCAGGACCTCATTCACGACGCGGTCGTACATGGCTTGTTGGTCGTAGCCGACGAGCCTTAGTGTGATTGTTGTGGCGCCCGCGTCGACGTATCTCTGGATGTCTGCGATGCACTGGTCAGGGGTTCCCATGGCGACCCAGAGGCTGAGGGCCTCATCGGTGTAGGTGGTGGTGTAGTAGGCCTCGAGGTAGCGGCGCGATTCGTCCAGGGCGGCCTGGCGATCGTCATTGACGTTGATGTTGTAGTAGACGCAGGTCTCGAAGTCGTCGCCGAGCTGCCGGCCCTCTTCCTCGGCGTAGCGATGAATGTCGCCGAGGTACTCCTCGACGATTGCCGGCGGCTGGAAGGTCGTCATCCAGCCGTCTCCGAGCCTCGCCGTGCGGCGCAGACCCGCCTCACGATTGCGGGTGAGATCGGGGCGTGGATTCGAGGTCACCCAGATCGGCACCGGCCGCTGGACCGAGCGCGGTTCGATGGTGACATTGTCGAAGTCGTTGTACTCGCCGTGGTACGAGACGTTGTCCTCCGAGGTCAGCAGGCGCATGACCTCGATCGCCTCCTCCATGCGTTTCATTCGCGACTCGGGCGCAACGCAGAACGCGTCGAACTCGTGCAGCATGTCGCCGCCGCCTGGCGCGGCTTGCCCCATGCAGGCGGCGAAAATCGTGCGGCCGTTGGACATGAAGTCGAGCGACGCCCACTGATAGGCGAGGAGTAAGCCGTCACGCAGCGGGGTCGAGGCAAAGCAGGCTGGGCCAATCCGAACGCGGTCAGTGACCACAGCCAGTGCGCCCATCAGCGTGAGTGCATCAAGTCGAGGCTTGGCCAGGATCGAGTCGCCAACCCAAATGCTGTCCCAGCGCTCATCGGAGTCCGCCCGCTGAGCCAGGGCAATCATGTCGTCAAGCGTTGACGCGCCGGTGACGACGCCGCGATTTGAGAGTGTGAGTCCAAAGTTGACCACGATGAGCCTCCGTTCGTGCGTCAGCAGGGTAGTGACTGGAGAGGACGATGGCTGAGGGCGCCCTGGCTCACCCGAGCTTCCTCTTTCCTCCCCCTGCGAGGGAGCAACGGATTCGGGTTCCGCCGTTCAGGCGAAGGCAGGCAGGACTTCCTCTGAGATCCGCTGATACTGCCCTGTCTGATCGCCGCTGCAGATCCTGAGCAGCACGGTCGTCGCACCGGCATCGATGTAGCGCTGGATATCTTCGACGGCCTGCTCGGCTGGGCCGTAGGAGCACCAACGACGGACCATCGCCTCGGAGTGATCAAGAAAGTAGTAGTCGTCGAGGAAACGCTTGGCCTCGGCGAAGGCGGCGTCGCGGTCGTCATCGATCATGACGGAGTGGAACGCGACCACGTTGAAGTCGTCGGGCAGCTCACGGCCGGCCGCGACGGCGTAGCGGCGGATGTCGCCGAGGTATTCCTCAAGCAGTTCCGGGGTCAGCGTGGTTGACATCCAGCCGTCGCCCAGCCTGGCCACGCGGCTCAGACCGCGCTCCCGATTTCGTGCGTCCCTGGGATTGGGATTGGAGACGACGAGGATTGGGATCGGTCGCTGGATCGAGTGCGGCTCAATGGTCAGGTTGTCGAAGTCGTTGTACTTGCCGTGATAACTGGCGTTGTCCTCGGATGTGAGCAGTCGGATGATCTCAATCGCTTCCTCCATCCGTCCGGAGCGGGTAATGGCGGGCACGCAGAAGTGCTCAAACTCGGAGTTGTCGGCCGCACCCATGCAGGCGGCGAACGTCAGCCGTCCGTTGGAAATCACATCGATCGCCGCGAGCTGATAGGCCAGCAGCGTCGCCGGTCGCACCGGAGTCGTCGCAAAACAGCCGGGCCCAATCCGAACGCGCTCGGTCCGAGCCGCCAACGCACTCATCAATGACAAAGCATCCAGCCGAGGCTTAGCTGTAATCGAATCGCCAACCCAGACCGAGTCCCAGCGCTCATCCGCGTCGACAAGGCGTGTCAACTCATACATCTCTTCAAGCGAGGAGTCGCCAGTGACCACGCCGCGGTTGGTCAGAGTCAGTCCGAAGTTGGTCATGTCAGGCTCCCGAGAGCGTGAAGTCTCGGACGAGGTTGGAGAGGGCTTCGGGGGCTTCGAGGTCGGCCAGGTGGCCGGAGTCTGCGAGCTCGACTGACTGAGCTCCAGGAATCGCGGCCCGCCAGATGTCACCCATTTCCTTCGCGACGATGTTGTCGTTGGCGGAGGTGGCGACCAGCGTTCGCGTGTCGATCCGCATTAAGCGGCGTCCAACCCCGGTGTCAGGGATCGGCCAGAGGAACTTGGCTGAGGCGCGCAGGTCGAGTAACTCTTCGACGTAGGCATCGAGCGCATCACGGCCTTCCATCAGCAGCTCGGCGCGCTTGTCGGGGTCGCTGAAGAGCACGGCGGTTGGGTGACCGGGATGCTGTGCGAACAGGTCCTCGCCGGGATGATTCTCGGACCACAGGCCCAGCGGGTTGACCAGCGTCAGCGACTGCACCGCGTCGGGCCGAATGGCCGCGATCTCTGCACCGATCCAGGCGCCGATGCTGACACCGACGACATGCGCGGAGCCAACACCGAGCGTGCCCAGCAGGTCGACGTTGAACAGGACGAGGTCGAGTCCGTCGCGGACGCCGGGCAGATCGTCTTTGGCTGGACCCCAGCCCGGCTGATATGGCGCGATCACGTGGAATTCCTTGGCCAGCGTCTCGAGGGCGTCTCCCCAGCGAGGGATGCCGGTGACGGGATGGAGGAAGAGCAGCGCCGGCGAGGCGGGGTCGCCGCCTTCCCAGACGTGGGCGGTCTGGCCGCCGGGGCGAAGGTCCAGTGTCTTCAGTTCAGGCATGAGTTGATTCCTGCGAGTTCCAGCGTTTCAGCTTGTTCGTGGGTGTTCAATTCGGTTCGGTCGCGTCCGATTGCTTCTCGTCGGTTGAGCGGCGTGGGCGACCAATGGTCGACATGCTCGCCCCCCAGATGTCGCAGCCTGGGGATCACGTGCTCAGCGAAGAGCCTGGTGTTGCGATTGGTCAGTTCGGTTGGCATGTCTCCGAATCGGAACACGCCGATCAGATGCCCGACCCGCAATCGCTTGACCAGATCCTCGACCTGTTCGGTCACCGACTCCGGTGAACCGGCAATCAGCGTACCGCTCGCGATGCGTTCATCGAACGCTCGGCTTAGGCGTAGGCGGCGCCGTCTCCCAAAGTGAATCGTTAGTTCGCGCTGAGCACCGGGGCGGGGGTGGCGACGTGTTGCGAACCGATGGGCTTTGGCGACCAGTGGTCTTCGTAGTCTTCCCAGATGTGCTTGACTCGGGGCATGACCTGCTCGGCGAAGAGCTTGGTTGAGGCCCTGGCCTTGTCGTCGGGCATGTTGCCGACGTGTAGCAGGGAGACGAGGTGGCCGACCTGCAGCTTGGTCGCCAGCGCTTCGATCTGTTCGGTGACCGAGTCCGGTGAACCGGCGACGATGTAGCCCTCTCGCACCCAGTCGTCCCAGGTCAGCGTGTGGGCGATACCGAGACCCTGTGCGCCGCCGGCGCGGAGTCCGGCGCGGATCGTGTTCTCGGTGCGGTAGCCGGGGGCGTCGGCGAAGCCGGGGTAGACGTGCAGGCACTTGTCGAAGAAGTACTGCATATGCTCGGTGTACATCTGTTCGGCCTGATCGTCGGTCTCGGCGACCACGATCTGCTGCGCGAATGCTCCCTGGAACGGGTTGAACTCGACGCCGAGCTCGCCCAGTCGGTTCCAGAAGCCCTGCATCAGGGCCTCGCCGCGGACGTAGCCGTTGAAGGACAGGTATGAGTAGTTGTAGCCCATCTCGGCGCAGAAGTCCCAGGTCTCAACCGAACCGCCGCCGGGGATCCAGACGGGCGGCGGCTTCTGAATCGGGCGCGGCCAGATGTTGACGTAGCGAATCTTGTTGTACTCGCCGTTCCACGAGAAGACCTCAGGATCCTCCCAGGCGCGGCGGATCAGATCGTGGTTCTCGCGATACTTGTCGCGCAGCGTGGCCGGGTTGGATCCGAGGCAGAAGTTGTCGTCCATCGACGTACCGACCGGGAATCCGGCGACCAGGCGACCGCCCGACATCACGTCGAGCATCGCCATTTCCTCGGCGACGCGCGTCGGCGGGTTGTAGAGCGCAATCGACTGACCGAGCAGCAGCAGGGTCACGTCCTGGGTCCGGCGAGCCAGCGTCGCGGCCATGATCTGCGGCGAAGGCATCATCCCATAGGCGTTCTGGTGATGCTCGTTGACGCCGATGCCGTCGAAACCGAGCGAGGCGGCGTACTCAAGCTGGTCAAGGTACTCGTTGTAGACGCGGTGACCCTCGACCGGGTCATAAAGCTTGGAGTCGACATCGACCCAGACGGAGCGATTGGTCTCGCGAAAGTCGTCGGGCAGATGCGGCCAGGGCATCAGGTTGAACCAATGGAATTTCATGGGATACAGCTCCTTGTCGGAGGGTGGTCAGAGGTCGTGGCGTCAGTGTAGAGGGTGGGCGGACTCGACTACTATTGGAGGGAAGACGGGAGAAGGGCAATGGGACGGACGCAAGCCGAGCGAGAATCCGCGGCCGCCTGGCTCAAGCGCGATCGCGAGTCTCGGCGCAATCTTGATTTCTGGAATCAACATTACCTCGAACTGAGCAAGCAACACCGGGACAAGTGGCTGTTGATCTATGACGGCTGCACGGTGCGTGCGTTCGACGGCCTGCAGGAAATGTGGGACGCGCAAGAGTTGCTGACGCGTTGGCAGCGTGAGACCGCTCTCGAGCACTTTGTGCGATCTAAAGCCCGGGTCGGTTAGTGGCCGGATTCATCAGGGGCCGATTCGACCGCGAACCCTCATTTCATCCGCTGCTGGTCGACGTACTGCGGCCAGCGGTAGAAGCAACCGTCGCAATTGCTGGACAAAGCGAGCGTATCTGGTTCTCAATTGACACCGGGGCCGACTACACCATCTTGCAGCCTCGCGCCGCCCAGGCCGTTCTGGGACCCCAATACTCCGCCATCCGCTTCGAGTCCGAGACGAATCTCATTGATCTGTATGGAATCAGCGGAAGCGCCAGCCCGTTTGTGATCCGCCACGCGACCCTGACGTTCCGTGACGAGCAAGGCGCTCGGCTCGCTATCGACCTGCCGATTCTGATCGCCCGACCCTCCACACCAGAACCGACCCCCGATAGCAACTGGGAAGCGCCCAGCCTGCTGGGTCA
This sequence comes from Dehalococcoidia bacterium, assembly GCA_964291515.2. Lineage (GTDB taxonomy): Bacteria > Chloroflexota > Dehalococcoidia > Bin125 > Bin125 > Bin125. The sequence goes on along the minus strand of OZ219805.1, from coordinate 135,683 downwards.
AGACGCGCTACGCCACTTCGACCTGTCCCTGTCCTACAACCCACCCTCGGTGACGCTGACGGAAGCGGCGCCTGCCTGATACTCTGAGCGGCTGCTTCAAGCGAAAGGCGCCGACTCATGGCACTCCAACATCCCGTCGACACTCCGCCCGCCGAGTTGCTGCGCACAGCAAGGGAAGCCGCCTGGTCCGACGACGAATCCGCCGCCGCCGACGCCTACGATTGCGCCATCAAGGCGATCGAGTGCGCCTTCGTACCGGTCATGGAAGGCGACGACATTCACTACAACCTGGCCGACTTGGTCGCCACCTTCCGATCCCGGCGTGAACCGTGGGATACCCCGTTCCGGAACGAGTCGGCGCTTGATTCGATCATGAGCTTGCTCGGCGACCTCTGGAACGCTCGTCCATACGAAGGCGACCTCATCCCCGTCTCGCTTGAGAACGCGAACATGGCGATCACCATCGCCGAAGCAGTGGTCAGCCTGGTCGAGCAGGGATTCTTCGAATACCTGGGCGAGCTGTCGCCGGAAGAATTGGCGGAAGACCAGAGGGTTGTCGACGAGTACCTGGAACGCAAGCGTCGGGGCGAAGTGGAGGAAGCCATCCCCTGGGAGGAGTTCGTCGGGGAGCACTGGTCCGATGAGGCAGACGCCTGACACCGATGCGCACCCGTACCGAGTCATCATCGACCTACACGCTTCACGACAGTTACGTCGGATCCGAGGCGCTGACCGTACCCGAATCGGTGAAGCGATGGCCAGCCTGCGACAGAACGGCAGGCCCGATGGGATGATCAAACTGCGCGGAGGCGGTTACCGAATTCGAAAGGGCAACTGGCGAATCTTCTACGACATCGACGACGACGCACGTGTGGTGACTGTCACCGATGTCCTCCGACGAAACGAACGCACCTACCGCGACCTTTAGCGTCTCAAGACGTTACCCAGCAGGTTCCAATCACTGACCTGAAAGCAAGACGGCCACGAATTCGACCCACCACCTAGCAAACTCGGCTATGTCATTCGTTGAAAGGTAGGGAGTCGCTCGCACCCATAGCACAAACATGAAGAAAAGCAGGTTTAGCTTAGCCTGATCGAGCGCTGCTAATGCGCCTTCGGTATCAACTGGCGAATCAAGACGACTATCTGGTGACTCAGACGCATCATCCACTTGGGACGGTTGCTCGAAAAGAGCTTGGAGTTCCTCTAAAGCAGGCCTCGATATTCCTATCCCCTGCATCGCTGCCAACGACTCTCTCAGCCTCGCTAACGACACAAACTGCGTCTCCAGAAACGATTCCCCCACCCTTGCTGTCGACACAAACTGCCTCGCTGACGACGCCCGCTGCATCTCCACTATCCGTAGTCCGGAGGTCTGGTTGTACCTCTCGACTGCCCACTGCATCTCCGCAATCCGTAGTCCGGAGGTCTGGTTGTACCTCGCGACCGCCCGCTGCATCTCCGCAATCCGTAGTCCGGAGGTCTGGTTGTACCTCTCGACCGCCCGCTGCATCTCCGTAATCCGTAGTCCGGAGGCCTGGTTGTACTTCTCGACCGCCCGCTGCATCTCCGCAATCCGTAGTCCGGAGGCCTCGTTGTACCTCTCGACCGCCCGCTGCATCTCCGTAATCCTCGGCCCATACGCCCGGTTCATTGTGTCCAACCCGCGCATCGCCTTCGTCAGATCCGGTACTGACGCGAGTTGCCCCGCCACCTTGGTAACACTGTCCAAAGCGAGACTCATAGTCCGTGAGGTAGGCAAGTCGTAGACACTGCTGCTTCTCATTCCGCTCCTCGGTTCGACAGGCCAAATGCCCTCACCTAATGTCGCCATGCCGCAGCATCGCTAGGGCCTGTTCACTCTATTTCGTCATGAAGTGGATACAGGCGAGGAGGATTTGGTTGAAGTAGACATGGGCGAGTTTGTGGTAGCGATCGGCGATGCCGCGGAATCGCTTGATGCGGCCGAAGTAGCGTTCGATCCCATTGCGGGCGCGGTAGGCCGCACGCTTCAGTGGCCAAGGATGGAGCCGATTCGACTTTGGCGGCGTGACCAGTTCCCAGCCGAGTTCGGCGGCCAGTGCGCGCATCGCATCGCCCTCGTAGGCGCGGTCGGCGAGCAGTTGCGGCTGACCAGATACGGTGCCGAGCCGCTCCAGCAGCCAGCGTCCCCAGGGCGCATCACCCCAGTGGCCCGGCGTCAGGGTCAGAATCAGCGGGAGGCGGTCTTCCAGCACGATGGCGTGCAGCTTGGTCGTCAAGCCTCCGCGCGAGCGTCCGATCGCCTGCCGCCCCTTTTGGTGGGCGCCCCGGTCCCGTCCTGATGGACCTTTACGATCGTGCTGTCGATCGACATGCGCAGCGGTCGGTCTGGCTCACGTTGATCGAGTTGCGCCTCCAGTTCGCCCCGCTGGAGCTCGGCGAAGACGCGCTCCAGCACGCCCTTGTCAATCCAGCGACGACCGCGCATGTAAACCGTGTGCCAAGGACCGAACCGCTCGGGCAAGGCACGCCAGCTACAACCTTCCTTGGTCACAAACAGCCAACCATCCAGCACCTGTCGTGTGGGCAGCTTGCAGTTCCCGCGCGGAGTAGGCATAAGCGGCGCGATCCGCGCCCACTGTGCATCGGTGAGTTGCATATTCCCATTGGCCCGGCCGCCAGACCGTTCCCTCAACTCTGACAGGAGACCCGATTAGAGTGAACAGGGCCTAGCTTGACATTACGACGCCAAGCTCGAATCTGCAAGCATCTGCACAATGGTTTACGCCGGTGAATCGTTTCTGAATCCCATTAGCCCAACAACCGACCCACCAGATCCTCCACCCTCTGACCCTCCACCGACTCTGACAGCCACTTGCGAATCTCACGTCGGGCGATGGTGCATCCCTCCGCGTTGAGCCGACGATTGGGGAACCTTTGACTCAGGCCTCCGGTTAGGATCGGAGATAGGACCCTGATGCTTTCCGGTCGATGAACCGCAGAGCATTCAACAATGAATGAACTAAAGAAGCCATGCCCGTCGTGCGCCAGCAACCGAATCCTTCAAAGTTCAACCCGAGCGTCACTCTTCCGTATCAGTTGCGTGCACAGGATTTCTCGCTGGTCATGCAGGACGTCTATGACTTCTTTTTCGACGTAAACACCCATCTGTTCGACAAGGGGATCAAGAGGCTGGATGAGATGCTTCGGCCGGCCGCCATGTCGGGACTGATCTCCGACATGATCACGGCGAGCATGGCGCAGCACTCACGGGTCTTGGTGGAAAACCAGTTTCACAACGGCCATCCCGATCTCATTGTGAATGGTCTGAACCCTAACGACGCCGTTAAGTCTGGTACCGACGGCGTTGAGATTAAGACGACTCGAAAGCGCGGAGGGGCCGTAGACACCCATGGTGCTCGCGAGCAATGGATGTGCGTATTCGTCTATCAGGTCGACAATGAGTCGGAACCTGCAATTGACCGGGCGCCAATGCGTTTCACTGAAGTGTATCTGGGCCATGTAACGGTTGGCGACTTTCGTCGGAATCCGAGGGGTGAATTGGGAACGCGGACTGCAACCCTTGACAGATATGGCATTCAAAAGCTCCGGCAGAACTGGGTGTACTTGGACAGGGAACCGCCTCAAGAGCGGAGATAGCTGTTGTCGCTAACCTGACATACGCAGGATCACGTTCCACGCCAACACTGCGAAAGCCGAGGTGATTGGCCGCCGCGAGAGTCGATCCGGAACCTGCGAATGGATCGAGAATCACACCCTGTTGCATTGGTAATGCGGCGCGAACCAACTGTCGAAGAAACGCCTGCGGTTTCAGTGACGGATGGGGGGCCAGGTTCTTCTCGTTCGGTCGCGTCGGAGACGACCTGATCACATCACCGAAGGGGCGACGATCGGATACACGTCGCAATCCCCCCGTGCCCCACTTTCTCAGATTGTCTTGCACTCGGCCCTCAAGTGGTTTTCTGAACAGAAGCCACGGCTCCGCCATCGATCTCGGCATGACCGTGACATCCGAAAATTCCTCGTGGGCGTTCTTTGGGCGGTCGCCACCCCGCATGGTCATGACAAGCCGGTTAACCATCCCTCGATTCTCGAGGCCGGACGTTGCGAGAGCCGTCGCCACAATATGAGACACCAAAGGATTTGATGCGACAAACACGTGGGCGCCTGGAACAAGAACCCGGATCGCTTCGTTCCCAAAGCGCTGGAAGAACTCACTCATGTAGTGCAAGTCTGAGGCGCTCAGCGTAGTGAAACGCGGAACCGGGGACCGCTGATGGCCGTCAAACGAAGGCGGAATTCGCCAGACTCCCCCTTTACCGTTGCGGAGCTTGCGCTGCTCGTTCTCTGTGTACTCGACCAAGCCGTAGGGAGGATCAGTGACGATGGCGTGGAATGTGTTTTCCGTGCACGTTCCGAGCCAGTCAAAGCAATCGGCCTCATAGAGCTCAGCATTTGCGTGCGCCACTGCTGGCGCGGTGTAGTAGGCAGGCTCTTGCGATTCTGCCAATGAATCGCCCTCGTATTCGCGCCTGATCCGATAACGGCCATGTCCTGTTCGTTCGAACGTATCCGGCCGTAAGCGCAGGTACGAGCGCACGGAAGAAGCAGGCACTTCGCCAAGTTCCGACTCTACCGCGTTCCTGATCTCGGTCACTGTCGCATCTCCATAAAGAGAACGCAGATAGGAGACAATCGCGTCTCTCACGATTCCGGGAGAGTGTTTGGTTCCCGCCACGAGCGAACCTCCAACTGGCCAGAAAAAGGATAGACGTCCAGACGTCAATCTGCAACACCCAAAGGCCTTGACTCTGCAGACCAATAACCTACTGGGCGTACTCAGCGCAAAACTCGGGAGTCGGTATGCCAGCATCCTACGAGGCCGCCGGGGCAAACTCCATGTGTGCTGTTCCACTGCTACCCGCTTTCGGCGTACATGCGTTCTGTCGTGATAGGCCAAACACCGCGATCCCTGTTCGGAGGCCTAAGAATGACCACACTCCCTTCCCGATGGAACCGAGCAAATCCGAACAAGACCGAACGCGAGAGACCCGAAAGTGCTGAATAAGCGTGAACGTCCGATTACTGAGCGACCAGACGTCGCTCATACACTGACCCTATGAGCTCTCGTGAAGCTTCCTGTTATCGGCACTCTGATACCTGGGCTGGGGTGCTTTGTCAGCGCTGTGCTCGGCCGATTTGCACTCAGTGCATGATTCAGGCTCCGGTGGGGTTTCAGTGTCCCGAGTGTGTGGCCGAGGGGCGCAAGCGGACTCGCGAGTGGAAGACGACGTCTCCGATTCGCGTGACGCAGGCGCTGATGGTCGCGAATGCGCTGATCTGGATCGCCGTCTCGCTGTACACCGGATCGTTGTCGCTCTGGGGCGGCGGCGTCACCGAAATTCACGCCGATTTCGCCCTGCATGGCGCATACGTCCACGAGCGCGGCGAGTGGTGGCGGCTGGTGACTTCGGCCTTCCTGCACTACGGACTGTTCCACATGGCGATGAACGTGTTCATCCTGGTCCTGCTCGGGCGGATGCTGGAACCGGCGATCGGCGGCTGGCGGATGCTGCTGCTCTACAGCGTCTCGCTGACCGGCGGTGCGTTGGGGGCGCTGGTGGTCGAGCCGAACGCATTCACTGCTGGCGCCTCGGGCGCAGTGTTTGGCATGGCTGGCGCAGTCGTGATCGCTGAGCGGGCGTCGGGCATCCGCTTCCGCGACTCGGGCATTCTCGCGTTCCTGGTGATCAACGTCGCGATTTCATTCCTCTGGCCGGGCGTCAGCATCGGCGGACACCTGGGCGGGATGATCGTGGGCGCGATCGCGGCGATCATCCTCTGGACCTTCCCCAAGTGGACCGGGTTCATCCGCCTCGCATCGCAGGTCAAGTTGCTGCGCCCACTGCCCGATCTCTTGGTGCTGGGGCTGGGCGTGCTCTGCGTGTTCCTGGCGCTGTCGTGGGCGGCGCCGAACTGGCGGACTCCGATCTTCTGACGCTCTATTCTGTGCCTTGAGCAAATGAAGATCGAGAGGACGGCTGACGATGAGTGACCGATTCGATGGCATGGTGGCGATTGTGACTGGCGCGGCAGGCGGCATCGGACGCGCGGCCTGTGTGCGGTTTGCCGAGGATGGGGCCAAGGTGGTGGCCGTCGATCTCGCAGGGTCGGACCTCGACGAGACCGTCGCGGCGATCTCCAACGCCGGCGGCGAGTGCATCACGGTCGAGGCGGATGTGACGCAGGAAGCCGACGTGGCGAACTACGTCTCGCAGGCGCTGTCGGCCTACGGTCGCGTGGACGCATTCTTCAACAACGCTGGCATCGAGGGTGTGCGCTCGGCGCTGACCGAACTCGACGAATCGGACTTCGACCGCGTCATCGCGGTCAACCTCAAGGGCGTCTGGCTGGGTATGAAGCACGTCGCGCCAGCGATCGCCGAGTCGGGCGGCGGCGCGATCGTGAATACGGCGTCAATCGCGGGACTCTCGCCGACGCCTGGCATCATCGCCTACGGCGCTTCGAAGCACGCGGTGGTCGGGATGACGAAATCGGCCGCACAGGAGCTAGCGCCCTCGGTGCGAGTCAACGCAGTCTGCCCCGGTCCGATCGAGACTCGGATGATGCGCAGCCTCGAGCGGCAGTTCGACCCCGACAACCCTGAGGGCGTGCACGACATGTTCGCCGCAGCAAACCCGCTGGGTCGCTACGGAGAGCCGGAAGAGGTGGCATCACTGGTGACATGGCTGTGCTCGGACGACAGTCGGTACATCAACGGAGCAATGCACACCATCGACGGCGGCGGCAATCGGGGTCGCTAGTCGAGAGGGGCAGGACCCCCCCCTCAGCCCCCGCATCAAGTGCGGGGCAGGCTTTCGGCACTTCGACCTGCAAGAGACCTTTGAATAACTCAGTTTCCCGTCCCCGCCCCCGAGCGAGGGCCTGCTCCTTCCCTGGCTTCTTAGCCACGCCATGTTTTTCGCTGGTATCTGGTCAACCGGGAGTTATCCGAGCAGCCTGGGCTATGCCAAAGCGGGTCCCCGCTCGGGGGAGACCTTTGCATAATCCCTTTCCTCCCCCTGCAGAGCCTGTCCCCGCGAAGGCGGGGAGGGAGGTGCCGAAGGCGGAGGGGGTCCTGCTCCACCAAGTTCCATCTGTTACCCGCGCAGGCAGGACCCCCTCAGTCGCTCCGCGACAGCTCCCCCTGCGAGAGACTGATGCATAACCCCTCAACCGCCCCCGCCTCCGAGCGGGGGCCTGCTCCTTCCCTGGCCTCTTACCTGGGGTCGTGTTTGTTGCTGCTATCTGGTCAACCGGGACTTATCCGAGCAGCCTGGGCTATGCCAAGGCGGGTCCCCGCTCGGGGGCGGGGACGGGAAACTGAGTTATGCATCATTCTCTGCGAGGGGGAGCAAATTGATCAAAGGCCTCCTCGGGGCGGGGACGGGAGACTGAGTCATTCAAAGGTCTCTGCAAGGGGGAGCAAAGGATTGGGCAACGCCCGACCTGCGATGGAGGCGTCAGCGCACAGAGGACATTCGGATGGACGGCCTTGTGACGATCCTCGTGGTCCGCGTAGGAAGGGAACCTACTCGACCTGCCAGGTCGAGCGGCCTCGGAGGAGTTGGGCGACGTCCTGGTGGTTCTTGAACTTGGCCACTTCGATCTGGCTGTCGAGGTAGTCGCCGTAGGTTGGCGTCGTGACCTGGCGGATGACCCCCATCGGCACGGGCATCTCGGGGTAGGCGCAGCGGGCCAGAAGCTGGTGCACGTCGGGCGCGGGGCGGGTCGCGTCGTGGCTGAGGATTAGCCCGGCGTCGGGACCGTGGGCGTCGACGACTCGCAGGCCGGTCGCGGAGACGGCGAGACCCTTGTTGTGATCCTCACCGAAGAGCATCGGCTTGCCGTGCTCGAGGTAGAGCAGGCGCTCGTCGCGCACTTCGCGGTCGGTGTAGTCGGCGAAGGCGCGGTCGTTGAAGATGTTGCAGTTCTGCAGGATCTCGACGAATGCGGCGCCATGATGGCGAGCAGCCGTTTCGATTGTCGCCGTGAGGTGCTGCGGGTCGGTATCGAAGGTTCGGGCGACGAATGAGGCTTCCGAGGCGAGTGCAACCGAGAGCGGGTTGAGCGGCTTTTCGGTTGTGCCGATTGGTGAGGACTTGGTTACCTTGCCGAGCTCGGAGGTCGGTGAGTACTGGCCCTTAGTCAGGCCGTAGATGCGGTTGTTGAAGAGGAAGATCTTCACATCGACATTGCGGCGCAGGACGTGCAGCAGGTGGTTCCCGCCGATTGACAGCGCGTCGCCGTCGCCGGTGATGACGAAGACCATGAGGTCGGGCCGCGAGAGCTTGAGACCGGAGGCAATCGTCGGGGCGCGACCGTGGATCGAGTGCATCCCATACGTGTTCATGTAGTAGGGGAAGCGCGACGAACAGCCGATGCCTGAGACGAAGACCATCTTCTCGGGCGCAATGTTGAGGTTGGAGAGCCCGCGCTGCATCTGAGCCAGGATTGAATAATCGCCGCAGCCAGGACACCACCGGGTGTCGACGTCGGAGGCATAGTCCTTACGCGACAGGTTCTCATCCGCGATCGGGATGATCGACTGGACGTGTTCTGGTGAGTGCGGCGTCTGGAGTACCATGTCGTGTCTCCTGTGGCTCTCTGTATTCGATCCTACGGGATATGCGGTCTTGGTCGGGGCTACTCAGCGGCGATTCGCTGAATTGCTTCTGCCAGCAGTCGTGCCGAGAGCGGTTGACCGGTGACCTCGTTGTAGCCCTGGGCGTCAACGAGGAACTTGGCGCGAACCAGCATGCGCAACTGACCGGTGTTGGCCTCGGGCACGAGCACCTTGTTGTAGCGCGAGATGACATCGCCAAGGTTGCGCGGGAAGGGGTTGAGGTACTGCAAATGCGCATGTGCGACATCGCAGCCGGCTTCACGGGCGTCGTTGACCGCAGTGAAGACTGCACCGTAGGTGGAGCCCCAACTCAGTACGAGCAGGTCACCGGAGTCTGGTCCGTCGACCTCGAGCTCGGGGATGAAGTTGGCGATTCCAGCAATCTTGGCCGCACGCAGATCGGTCATGCGCTGGTGGTTCTCGGGCGAGTAGGCGACATCACCGCTGATGTCGGACTTCTCCAGGCCACCGATGCGGTGCTGTAGGTCGGCTTCGCCCGGCGGGATGAACATGCGCGCCAGGGTGTCAGGGTCGCGCTTGTAGGGCGCGAACTCTTCGGGATCGATGTACTTGAGCTTGCGGAAGGGGACTTCGATCTGGTCGAGCTGGGTGAGGTCGGGGACCGGCCAAGGCTCGGCGGTGTTGGCCAGGTAGGTATCTGAGAGCAGCACGACCGGCGTGACGAACTTGTAGGCCAGCCGAACCGCCTCGAGCACCATGTAGAAACAGTCGCCCGGCGATTTGGCAGCCAGGACGCAAATCGGCGACTCGCCGTTGCGTCCGAACATGACCTGCAACAGGTCGGTTTGCTCAGTCTTGGTCGGCATACCGGTCGAGGGGCCGGAGCGCTGAACATCGAGGACGATCAGCGGCAACTCGGTCATGATGGCGAGGTTGATTGCCTCGCTCTTGAGTGCAATACCAGGTCCGGAAGTGCCAGTCACGCCGAGCGCCCCGCCATAGGAAGCGCCAATGGCGGTACCGACGGCGGAGATTTCATCCTCGGCCTGGAAGGTGCGGACGCCGTACTCGCGCAAGGCGGCGAGTTCGACCAGCACGTCGGAGGCCGGTGTGATTGGATAGGAGCCGTAGAACAGCTCGAGGTCGCTCAGGTGAGAAGCCGTGATCAGGCCCAGCACCAGCGCCTGGTTGCCGGTGATCGTGCGGTATTCGCCGGGCTTGAGCACGGCCGGTGGAACGCGAACGTGGGCGTCGGCGATTTCAGTCGTCTCGCCATAGGCGTGACCGGCGAAGAGCGCGCGGCGGTTGGCCTCGGCGATATTGGGCAAGCGGCCAAATCGATCCTCGATCCAGTCAAGTGTCGGCTGCAGGTCGCGGTCGTACAGCCAATAGACCAGGCCGAGGGCGAAGAAGTTCTTGGTGCGCTCGGCGTTCTGGTTGGAGAGGCCGAGGTCGTCGACCGCGGAGACGGCAGCGGTCGTAATCGGCGCTTTGATGATGCGATAGCCCTCAAGCGAGCCATCGGCCAGCGGATTGCTGGGGTAGTTGGCCTTCTTCAAGTTACCGGCGGTGAAGGCGTCTTCGTTGACGACCAGCAGACCGCCCTTGGCCAGGGCTGCGAGATGCGACTTGAGCGCGGCGGGGTTCATCGCCACGAGTGTGTCGGGCTCGTCGCCGGGGGTGAAGATCTGGAACTTCGAGAATGAGATCTGGAAGCTCGACACACCGGCCAGCGATCCGGCCGGAGCGCGGATCTCGGCGGGGAAATCGGGCAGCGTCGAGAAGTCGTTGCCGAAGATGGCGGTGGCGTCGGCGAATCGATTGCCAGCCAACTGCATACCATCGCCGGAGTCGCCCGCGAAGCGGACGGTGACGCGGTCACGTTCCTGGATCGGCGCGCTCGTGCCGCCTGATCCGTTCGCCTGCGCTGATGTGGTGGTCATCTCTCAACGGCCTCCGCGGACGGCGCAGGAATGCGGTGCGCCAGCCTGATTACTCGGGAACAACTCCCCGGTGTCGTCCACCAAGAGCGGCTCCCGTACGCACAATAGACCTGTGCTGGGCAAGATATGCAATGCCAAGGTGAACACTGTAGGAACCAGGGGAAATCGCGCCACGCGGGCTGATCATTCAGTAACCCTCGGTACATCCCCGATATTCAGGACGCTACGCCCATTGCCGCCCGTTATGCAAGTGTCCTGTTAACCCAGAATGGGATTTTCTGGATTCGACTGACACCGGCCGGGCGGCAACGGGTTCGCGGCATGGACGTGCTACTCCTTGAGGCTGTCAAGCATCGCTTGCGCCTCTTCTGGACCCATCACGATCGGTTCGATCTCGATCGCCGCGCCCTGGAAGTACAGAGCCGGATCGATCCGGAATCGGTCGAGCATGTGAGCCAGCGCGGTCGCCGTGTAGGCCTGAATCTCAGGGTGGTCGATGATCGTGAACAGCAACTCGCCGTCGACGATGCGACTCGCGGTGCCGACTCCGAAGCCGAAGCCGGCAGTCGGGATGTCGATGTCGTTGCGACCGAAGATCCACGTGACATCGACGGCGGAGTTGATCGAGAGTGACAGGACAGCGTCAACACCGCCCTCTTCCACACGATCCATGAGGTCAAATGGCAGATCCCACTGGCTGGTCGGCTGCCACACTTCGACCTCGCCCTCGTAGGTCGATTCGAGTCCTTCACAGCGAGCTTCCAGCCCGATGTTCTTGGGCTCGTGGATGATGCAGAGCACGTTGCCGCTGATTTCGTTGTCGTTGAACGCCTCACCGGCGAGTTCGCCCGCGCGACGGTCGTCAAGGCCGAAGTGCAGGGTCGAGCCGACGTCACTCGCAACTTCCGAGCCTGAGTTGAAGGACAGGATCGGGATACCTGCCGCGTTCGCCTCATCGACGACCGGCTGCATCTGCTCGGGGTCGGAGAGGGTAATCGCGACCGCGGCCGCGCCCTCGGCGATGCACTCACGCGCCGCCTCGACCTGCTGGTCGATGTCCAAGTAGGCGCCGGTGCGCAGTTCGAGATCGAGACCACCAGCGAGCGCGTAGGCCGCCTCGCCAGCGAGACCCCAGAAGAGATCGGCATAGCCCTGCGGTTCCGGTCCGCCGTGACTGATGACACAGAAGAGCGAGTCGGAGTCGGCGATGTGCTGGTCGACCAACTCGATCCAGTATGAGCCAGGCAGGTTGACGTCAGTGGCTTGCTCGGCCTCGATCGAGGCGAGCGCCGTCTCCAGACTCGTGGCGAACCAGCCGCCGAATGCCTCACGGCCGTCGTCGGTCTCGACGCCGCCCTCAGGGCCGATCATTGCTTCGATTTCCGCCTGCAGACCAACGAGCGTCGCCGGAGCGAGGATCTCGAAGTGACCGCCGTATTGCTCGGCCATGCCCTCACAGAGCGCTCCGATGCCGCCATCCTCTGGATCAACAATGCAAAGGATCGGTGGGGTCTTGTTGCCCTCCTCGATCGTTCGGTCGAAGTAGTCAGTAAAGCCAATCGCAGAGTCGACGCCGCTGGTGTGCAGGTAGTCGCCGTACTCACGCGCGACCGCCTCAGTGCGAGTCTCCACCGGCACCACGACTTCGGAGCTGTATAAGCGCTGGCCAACCTCGGGCTCAACGGGGATGTAGCGGTATTGCGGCGCCTCGAGATCGTGCCACTCACCGTCCTCGCCTAGCTGTTGCAATCCGACTTCGACGCGACCGTCTTCATGCTGGACGCCAAACATGCGCAAGGTGAGGTCGCCATCGGTTGATGCCCATACCGCGCCCAACGCCAATGCGCCGAGGACCATTCCAAGTCCCAGCCAGAGCATTCGCTTCATGCTGCTTCCTCCTGCTTGAATCTAACGTTCTGTGCTGTGGCCGTTTGCTTTCGGCAAAGTGTCCAAACGTGGTGTCCAAACGTGCCGAACAAGGATATCAGCGACCCGTTGACCAACCGCTATCCGGGCCTTGAGCCGACAACCGCTACTGCTGTGAAGTCAGCGATTCACGCAGGGCTTGCATTGTCTCGGCGTCGGTCACCATAGGCTTAATCAACAACTGGGTGCTGTTGAAGTAGCCGGCCGGATCGACACGCAAACGTTCGACGAGCAGCGATCCCACCGCGGCCAGGTACGGCTGCAGTTCCGGATGATCGAAGATCGAGAACATCATTCGGCCCTCGGATACCAACTCACTGATCAGACGGGTCCAACCGAACGTCGCTGCAGGCACGTCGGCGTCGGAAAGCCAAATCACGATGCGCACGGCCACTCCGCTGTCGGAAGAAAGCGCCAGGACTGCGTCGACATCGCCTTCCGCAATGCGAGCTTCAAGTTCCTCGACCACGGTGTCGCTACTGGTCGGGCTCCAACGCTCGACAGTTCCGTTGAACTGCTCCTCGAGCCCATCGCAGCGGTCGTGCAGTCCGACGTTGTTCGGCTCGTGGATGATGCAGAGCGCGTTGCCCTCAATGCCGCGCGCATTGAACTCGGCGCCGGCAAGTCGGCCGCCTTCGCGATCGTCGAGTCCGATGTGCAGGGCAGTGCCAACGTCCGCCGCGACTTCGGCGCCGGAGTTAAACGAGATCACGTGGACTCCTGCGTCGATCGCTTCGCGGACCGCCGGCTTCAGGACCTCGGGATCAGCCAGCGTGGTGGCGATGGAGACTGCGCCGTCGGCGACGCATTGGCGAATGGCATTGGCCTGGTCGGCGGCCACGGCGTAGACCTCGGTTCGAACGTCGATGCCCAGCGCGCCGGCAGCGGCCACAGAGGACTCGGAAGCCAGGCCCCAGAACAGGTCATCCTCTGCGCCGTGGCTGATGATGCAGTGCAGTTCGTCAGGATCGGGCAGCTGCGGGTCGATCAGTTCGATCCAGTAGCTACCCCGCAACCTGGTGCGATTGGCTTCCAACGTCTGATCGATGATGTCGGCAGTGGGAATGCTCGTGGCAAAGTAGCCGCCCAGATCGCCGTCCTCGCGAATCAGGGTATCGATCTGCGCACGGAAGTCGTCGTAGTCGCTGGCTTCGAGGCGCTCAACCGGGACGCCGTAACCGGACTCAAATCCGTCGCAGAGTTGGCCAATGCCGGGGTCATTGAGGTCGTCGATGCAGAGCATCTTGGGCAGATCCTCAGTCGGCATAGCAAAGCGCTCGGCGAATCGAGCGCCAATGTCCACGCCGGACTCGTGCAGGTATGCGCCGTAGTTGGCGGCGACGGTCTCGTGTCGGCTGTCGGTGTCAACAACGATCACAGAGCTCTGGAACTGCGCACCGGGCTCGGTATCGGCCGGCAGGAAGCGCAACTCCGGATACTGCGGCTCACCCCACGTGCCGCTCGCCTCGAGATGCCGAAGCCCAACTTCGACACGACCGTCGTCTAGTCGCTCGACGACGATTCGAACCTCAACGTGTCCATCAGTTTCACTGGATGTCGCCCAGACCGCTCCCAAAGCAGCCACACCGGCAACCATGCCCATCAAGAGCAATATCAATGTCCGCATTTGGCAAGCCCGTTCTATCTGAGTCGAAACAGTGTTGGCCCATATTTTATCGGGAACCTTCGGTGTTTCCTCACTTGATCCGAGACAACGCCTATCCTGCCGTCGTCTATTGGCACTTGCACACTTCCGCATGGGGATATCTGAGAGGCTGAGAACATGGCTGGAGCACTTGAGGGACAGGCGGCGTTGATCACGGGTGGAGTCAGCGGCATTGGCGCAGCCTGCGCGATTCGGTTCGCCCAGGAAGGCGCGGATGTCCTCCTGGCGGACCTGCTACCAGACCGTTCAGCAGACACCGTCGCCGCAGTCGAAGCGGAAGGACAGCGCGCGGTCGTCGTCGCCTGCGACACCTCAACCGAAGCCGCAAACGACGCTGCGGCACAGGCATGTGTTGATGAGTTCGGTCGACTGGACATCGTGGTCGCCGCGGCCGGGATTTCCAATGCAGAGTACGTGTCGGGAGAAACGACGGAATTGGGCGAGGATCCAACGGCTTCGTACATCGCCAACCAGAACGTGGAGCACTGGGAAAAAGTGCTGGCGGTCAATCTGACCGGCGTGATGATGACCGACCGCTCGTGCGCCAGGAAGATGATTGAGTTGGGCAACGGCGGATCGATCATCAACATCGCCTCGATCATGGCCAAGTTCCCGCAACCGGGCGCAGCCAACTACTGCGTCTCGAAGGCGGGCGTCTGGATGCTGACCAAGGTGCTGGCGCAGGAACTGGTCCAGGACGGCATTCGCGTCAACGCGATCGGTCCAGGTTTCATCGAGACGCCGATGACGGCAGCGATCTCAGGTCACGAGGAGCTAAACCAGTGGGTGCTGAGCATGACGCCGATGCGCCGGTTTGGTCAGCCCGAGGAGATCGCCAAGGTGGCTTGCTTCCTGGCCTCGGACGAAGCGTCGTACGTGACGGGTGAGATCATCCACCCGGATGGCGGATGGTTCACGGAGTAACAGCAAGCACTCCCCCTGTGGGGGAGCTGTCCCCCGTTCAAGCCGGGGGCAGGCTGCGGAGCGACTGAGGGGGCCGCCGAGCGCACGTTGAAGAGCTGCCGCGAGCCTCCTCCGTCACTTCGTACCACCTCCCCCAGAGGGGGAGGTCTGAGCGGAAGGAAGACCAAATGTCGCTCTGGGACATCGCTTCAGAAACGATTGATGCGGCGTCGGAGTCGTTGCGGGCTCTGAGCATGGACATTCACTCGCATCCTGAAGAGAACTACGAGGAAGTACATGCGCACGCGGCGCTGACCAGCTTTCTGACCGACGTCGGATTCGACGTGACGCCCTCGGCCTATGGGATGGATACGGCGTTTGAGGCGACGCGTGGATCGGGCGGGCCGACGATTGCCGTGCTCTGCGAGTACGACGCGCTGCCTGGCATCGGTCATGCCTGCGGGCACAACCTGATCGCGATCTCGGGCGCGGCGGCTGGATTGGCCGTGGCCAACGCGCTGGAGCGTGAGGGCGTTGAGGGAACGGTGCGCGTGTTGGGTTCGCCGGCTGAAGAGGGAGGCGGCGGCAAGATTCGCCTGATCGACGAGGGCGCGTTCGAGGATGTCGGGGCGGCGATGATGATTCATCCCGGCACCGGCGACATTGTCTATCCGTTTGTGCTGGCGATCGACACGTGTTTTGTCGAGTTCCGGGGCAAGAACGCTCACGCGGCGGGCGCTCCGTGGGAGGGTCACAATGCACTCGATGCGCTGGTGCTGGCCTACCAGGCGATCGCGCTGCTGCGACAGCAGTCGCATCCGACCGTACGGATCCACGGCAAGATTCACCACGGCGGCGACAAGCCCAACATCATCCCCGACTACGCACAGGCCGAGTTCTACGTCCGTGCACCACATGAAGAGCGGTTGGACGAGATGATCGGGCGTGTCGAGGACTGCTTTGCCGGCGCGGCTCAGGCGACCGGCTGCGAGTGGTCGGTCGAATGGCAGGCCGGCGAACGCTACAGCAACATGGCCAGCAACAGGCCGCTGGCCGAGGCCTACGGACGGCGCTGGCTCGACCTCGGCATCCGCGCGGCCGACCTGGACGGCAGCATCCAGGGCAGCTTCGGCTCGACCGACATGGGCAACGTGTCGCACGTCGTCCCGTCGATCCACCCGATGTTCCACATTCCCCATGAGAGCGGCAACCACACGCCACAATTCACAGCCGCGGCGGGATCGGCCGAGGGTCATGAACTGACGTTGACCGCAACAAAGGCGATGGCGCACACGGCGCTCGACTGGCTCACTGATCCTGATCTGCGCGATCGGGCGCTCGAAGACTTTGAATCAACCCACGGAAACTGAGGAGACCAACGATGCTTGATCACATCGTGCTAGCGACCCCCGACGTACAAGCGACCGTAGACGAGATCGCAGAGGCGATCGGGATACGAGCCGGAGTCGGCGGACGATTCACGGAGATGGGCGCCTACAACCATCTGCTCGCGCTACAGGACGGCGCGTACCTGGAAATCATCGGCCCCGATCCTGACCACCAGGGTGGGGGATCGATGCCGTTCGGCATGGACAGGCACTCCAACCCAGCCGCCCATATCGCGCACTGGTGCTGGAAGGGCAACGAGCGAATCGACGAACTTGCGACAACAGCCAAGTCAGCGGGTTACGACCTCGGCGCGGTCGTCCCGCTGGGACGCGATTTGCCGGACGGTGGTCGCCTGGACTGGCGGCTCACGATCGGCACCTGGCCACCTCATCTGGGCGGATTGATCCCCTTCCTGATCGACTGGGGGGATGCTCCGCATCCTTCCACGACCGCTGTCCAGGGCGCTAGCCTCGCATCCTGGCACGGCGAGCACCCCGACCTCGACGCCGTGCGGGCCGCGCATGGCCTGATGGACATCGAGATTGAGTTGCGCGAAGCCGACGCGCCAGCCCTGGTCGCCACGTTCCAGGGACCCAATGGCTCGATCACCTATCGCTAGGAGCGCCGCCATGCTGGATCACATCGTTCTCGCCACACCCGACGTCCAGGCCTCGGTTGCCGAAATCGAGGCTGCGATCGGCCTGCGCCCGGAGCTCGGTGGGCACTTTCCCGGTCGCGGCGTGTACAACCACTTACTTGCACTGCAGGACGACGCCTACCTGGAGATCATTGGCCCGGACCCGGACCAGGCTAATCATGAAGGAACGCTGCCCTTCGGCATGGACGATTTCGGCGACAAGGGCGCGCATGTGCCGCACTGGTGCTGCAAGGCCGGCGCCGAGATTGATCGGCGGGTGGCAGCCGCGAAAGCGGCCGGCTACGACATCGGCGAAGTCCAGCCGCTGGGCCGCGTGCTCGCCGATGGAACGAGGCTTGACTGGCGTCTGACTCGTACCATCTGGCCGCCACTGCTGGGAGGCCTGATGCCCTTCCTGATCGACTGGGGCGACGCCCGGCATCCGTCATCGACGGCGGTCAAGGGCACGCGCCTGGTGTCGTGGCACGGGGAGCATCCTGACGTCGCCGAGGTGCGCAGCGCGCACGAGGCGCTGGGCGTCGAGATCGAGTTGCGTGAAGGAGCGGCACCTGCGCTCGTTGCAGTGATTGAGGGTCCGAAGGGCCAGATCACGCTGCGATAACAGGACTACGACCTCCCTCCTTGAGGGAAGCGCCACGAAGTAGCGGAGGAGACCGAGCACACGCAGTAGCCGAGGGACCCCCTCCGCCTTCGGCACCTCCCCCTGCCAGGGGGAGGAAAGCGCAGGGCCAACACTTACCCTTGCAAAGGCGATCAACGGGATGGGAGCGCTAGCTTTCCATTTGACAGAGCGAGCGCGAGAAAGGATTGAGACATGAAACTCGGACTAGCGCTGGGTTACTCCGGCGCGAATATGACGCTGCCGGTTGACATGGTTCGCAAGGCGGAGGCGCTGGGTTATGACTCGGTCTGGACGGCGGAGGCGTATGGCTCCGACGCGTTCTCTCCGCTGGCATATCTGGCGGCGGTGACCGAGAAGATTCGGCTCGGTACCGGCGTTATTCAACTGGCCGGACGCACTCCGGCCAACGCAGCGATGACAGCCGCGACGATCGATGCCCTGGCCGGCGGGGACCGCATGATCCTGGGCCTCGGCGTGTCCGGCCCGCAGATTGTCGAGGGCTGGTACGGACAGCCCTGGGGCAAGCCGAACACGCGAATCCGCGATTACGTGGCGATCATCCGCAAGATTCTCGCCCGCGAGGAGCCGGTCACGCACGACGGCAAGGAGATTGCCTTGCCCTACGAGGGACCGGGCAGCGCCGGGCTGGCCAAGCCGCTCAAGTCGATTCTGCACATGAATCCCAACATCCCCATCTGGTTGGGCACCGGCACAGAAATGAATGTGCGGATGACCGCCGAGATCTCCGAAGGCTGGCTGCCGCTGGGCCTGACGCCGTACAACGCCGACATGTTCGTTCCCTGGCTCGAAGAGGGGTTCAAGCGCTCAGAGGCGAAAACGGGCGAGCCAAAATGGTGGCCCGACTTCGAGGTCCAGACATCGGCCGAGGTCGAGATCACCGATGACCTGCGCGACGCCTTCCGCAAGATGAAGCCGAACGTCGCGTTGTACGTCGGTGGAATGGGCGCGCGCAGCGTCAACTTCCACAAAATGAGCATGATTCGTCGAGGCTACGGCGACGCGGCGGAACGGATCCAGGAGCTCTACCTGGCAGGGCGCAAAGGCGAAGCCATCGAGGAAGTGCCCGAGGAGTTTCTCGACGAGCAGGCGCTGCTCGGTCCACCGGCCAGGATCCGCGAGCGCTACCAAGCCTGGGCCGACAGCTACATCACCGGCCTGACCGTCCGCACCAACCAGGAAGAAGCCGTCGAGCTGATGGGCGAACTGGCGAAGGAGTCGTCGGGGGCGTAGGTTGCCTCGACAGGTTGCACTGCAATAGCACTTGAAGGGAACGAACGATGTCCGACGCGGAAGCGATTGTCAACGCCTTCATGGCCGAGTTTGATGCCGAGCATCCCGACCCAGACACACTGGCGTCCTACTTCACTGACGACGCGGTCTACCACAACATGCCAATGGCTCCGGCAGAAGGACTCGAGGCCGTCAAGGCGGCCTTGGCCGGCGTCGCGCAAATGACGTCACGCGGCTGGGAAGTGCTGCATTCAGCAGCCAACGGCGATGTCGTGCTGAACGAGCGAGTCGACCGCTTCGACATGGGCGGCACGGAGGTGTCCGTGCAGGTCTGCGGCGTGTTCGAGATCCGAGACGGAAAGATCGCGCGTTGGCGCGACTACTTCGACATGGCCTCGTTCCAGAAGCAGATGCCGGGCGGATAGGTAGCGAAAAGACCTCCCTCAATGGGGGAGGTGCCGCGAAGCGGCGGAGGGGGCCTCACAGCCAATGGACCGATGGCCAAGCTAGTGAGCCCCCTCAGTCCCTTCGGGACAGCTCCCCCTTTGGGGGAGCTATTGACTACTCCATTCCGAAGGCCGAGCGAAGCTCGGCCGCAATCTGGTCTAGAGCTTGGCTGCCCTGGGGGACAGCGGCGAAGGCGCTGACGAACCCGTGTATGACGCCGTCGTAGCGAGTGCTGCTCGACGCTACGCCCGCTGCCGCGAGCGCCGCCGCGTAGGCCTCGCCTTCGTCGCGCAGCGCGTCGTACTCCGCCGTAATCGTGAGCGCGCGCGGCAAGTTTGAGAGATCATCGGCCTGAAGCGGCGACGCGTATGGATTTGAGCCGTTGCTGTCGTCGTTCAAGTAGAGGTCCCAGAACCAGCGCATTCCAGCCTCAGAGAGGCCGTACTCGCCGCCCCCGTTGACCTGATACGACTCGGTGTCGAAGTTCCAATCGGTCACCGGATAGATCAAGATCTGCGAGTCGATGCGCGGCCCGCCGCGATCGCGCGCCATCTGCGCTACCACCGCCGCCAGGTTTCCGCCCGCCGAGTCGCCGGCCACGGCGATCCTGTCGTCCCGTCCGCCCTGCTGGTCGTACATGCTGTTCATCCAAGCGACGGCCGCATAGGCATCTTCCGCGGCCGCGGGGAAGGTCGCCTCTGGGGCGAGCCGGTAATCGACCGAGCACACGCTGATGCCGGCCCGGTTGCAGAGCGCTCGACAGACGGCATCGTGCGAGTCGAGGTCACCCAGCACCCAGCCGCCGCCGTGAAAGTAGACCAGGGTCGGCAGGTCACGCGGATCGTCGTTGGGCAGGTACCCGCGAGCGGGGATATCGCCGCCGGGACCCGGGATCGTCATCTCGTGAACCTGAGCGACCTGCTCGGGCTCAACCCCTTGGGGTCGCATGGCCGCCATAGCAGCGCGCGCCTCGGCGACGGGTAGCTCATTCAGCGCCGGAGCGTCGGCGCGCATGCTGAGGATGGCTTGAGTTTCCGCAGTGACTGGCATCTCAGCCTCCCGAACCTAAATTCGCTCGTTGATGAAGGCAGCCGCCTCCTTGAGGCATTCAATGCCCGTCGGGATGACGGCGAACATCATGAACGGGTCGTGAACGACGCCGTCGTAGCGATGCACGGTGACGTCGCCGCCGGCTGCCTCGATAGCCGCGGCGTAGGCTTCGCCTTCGTCTCGCAGCGGATCGAGCTCGGCGGTCTGGATCAGCGCCGGCGCGAGACCGGAGAGATCTGCGGCCTTGATCGGCGACGCGTAGGCTTCCTGTCCCGCTTCAGCGCTTGGCAGGTAGTGGTCCCAGAACCAGACCATCGAGGTGCGAGTGAGCAGCTTGCCCTCGGCGTTTTCGGTGTAGGACGGATAGCTGTAGTTGTGGTCGGTGACCGGAACGTGGAGGACCTGCGCCGCGATCGCGGGGCCGCCTTTGTCGCGGGACATCTGCGAAACCACGGCGGAGAGGTTGCCGCCGGCGGAGTCGCCGGCGACCGCCATGCGCGAGCCGTCGGCGCCAATCTCGGCGCCGTTCTCGGCGACCCAGGCTGCAGCGGCGTAACAGTCGTCGGCTGCGGCCGGGTACTTGGCTTCAGGGGCGAGCCGGTAGTGGACCGAGACAACGACCGCTTCGCCCAGCTCGGCCAGGAGTTGCTTGCAGGTGCCGTCGTGAGAGTCAATGTCGCCGAGCACCCAGCCGCCGCCGTGGAAGAACATCACGACGGGCAGATTGTCGCCCGCGGAGGCGTAGATGCGGACGGGAATGTCGCCACCGGGTCCGGGTACGGTGCGGTCTTCAACGCGCGCCGGCTCGGGTGCGCCAGCCTGCATGGCGGCGAAGTTGGCAATCGCCGCGCGCGCCTCTTCGGGGGTCTGTTCGGAGATATCGGGTCCGCCGGCCTGTTCCAGCATGGCGAGCAATCCCTGGGTCTCTGGGGTCGGGGGCATGGTTCACTCCTTGGGTGGCGGGTCTTGTTCAAATGTCAAGCGCCGAGCGGCGCAACTCGGACAGGATAGGCGGTGGAGATTTGTCGTTGGACTGCGGGATGAGGAAGCGGGTCACCGCGTGGAGCGGGGACTGGGATCCAGTCAGCCCTGAGCGTCGAGCCACTGACGAGTCATCTCGGCATGGCCGACGTGCTCGGCGGTGTGGGCGAGCGCCCGGTCGATCAGCTCATGGCCGGTCAGGTTCTTGTCCATGAACATGTGATAGTGCGGCCCGGCCCAGGCGTCGTCGGAGAGTCCGGCGAGCGCCGATTCCATTGCCGCCTTGGCGCCGGCCCAGCGCTCGGTGAGCACTCCCTGCGGATCGTCGAACGACTTCGCGGTCGAATCGAACTCAGCCTGGCGGCTGCGGTCGAGCTTCTGGCCGGCCAGCACTTCAACGATGTTCCACTCGGTCGCCGAGATCGAGTGCGTAGCGAGGACGAACATCGACGATGCGTCATCCCACGGCGCAGCGTCGAGCTGCTCCGCAGTGAGTCCATAGGCCGCGGCGAGAATGCGTTCGACCAGATCGCAGGCGGTCTCGAACGCGGGCAGGGCTGGTCCCTCAAGCGACATCGGCATCATCCAATCTGCTACCTATACTCCGACTGGTTGACTTGTCGGACGCGGACGCATTGTATCGCGACCGACGTTGATACTAGCACATACATCCTAGATAAGGAACCCGCCATGAAAGCCGATCCGCAGACGCAGGCACTCAACGCGATGATTGAAGAGGCGTCGTCGCAGGGCAAGCCCTGGCACGAGATGGAGCCGCAAGAGCTGCGCGACGTCCTGGCCGAGGGTGGCCCGTTCGGTCCGCCACCGCCGAGACTCGACGACATCGCACAGGAGCGCAGCGTGCCCGGACCGGCCGGCGAGATTCCTTTGCGTGTCTTCATTCCGCCGGTCGTGCGCGGCGTCTACCTGCACATCCACGGCGGCGGCTGGGTGATCGGCTCGCACGATGGCGCCGACGAGCGCCTCTGGGAACGCGCGCAAGCGACGCAACAGGCGGTCGTCTCGGTCGGCTACCGGCTCTCGCCCGAGCATCCCTATCCAGCGCCCAACGAGGACTGCGAAGCGGCCGCCGTCTGGCTGATCGAGAACGGCCAGTCGGAGTTCGGTACGGACGCCTTCACGATCGGCGGAGAGTCCGCCGGAGGTCATCTCTCGGCAACCACGCTGCTGCGCATGCGCGACAACCACGGCTACACCGGCTTCAAGGGAGCCGCGCTGACCTACGGCGTCTTCGACCTGCGCCACTCACCCTCGGCCAGGCTCTGGGGAGAGCGCAACCTGATCCTCTCATCGCCAATCATGGAGTGGTTCATCGACCACTACGTCACGCCCGAAGAGCCGGAGCTTCGAGATCTGCCAGACGTGACCCCATTGCTGGCCGACCTGTCCGACATGCCGCCAGCGATCTTCACGGTCGGCACGCTAGACCCGCTGCTCGACGACACCCTCTTCATGTCCGCCCGCTGGCAAGCCGCCGGTCACGAGACCGAATTGCACGTCTTCCCCGAAGCCCCACACGGCTTCGACGGCTTCCCAACCCCAGCGGGGATGGACGCGACGAATCGTGTGAATAATTTCCTCAGCGGGTGTTTGGGGTAGTTAACAGTCGTCTGAAGCGCTGCGCGTCAGGCGGCCTGCACGCAGCGCTTCACGTCAATCTCGTCCGCTTTGTGCTCCGCCTCGGCAAGGTCGTAGTACGCCTGCAGCAGGTACCAGGACCGTGCGGTACTTCCGAATGCCTTCTCTAGGCGCACAGCGATTTCAGGTGTCACGCGGGAACGGCCCTTGACGATCTCAGAGAGTTTCCACCTGCTAATGCCCAGCGCCTCGGCGCCGGCGGTAATCGATAGGCCGAGCGGTTCCAGGCAGTCGTAGAGGATGTGTTCGCCTGGGTGGGTTGGCTCGTTGAGGGTCATCGGTTAGCTCCTCGGCTAATGGTAGTCCTCGAGGTCAATGTCAGTTGGTTCATCTTCCTCGAAGCGGAACGTGATTCTCCAATTGGCAGTGACCCGCACCGACCAAGTCCCGGCTCGATTTCCTTTGAGCGGCTCGAGGAAGTATCCGGGCAAGTTCATATCCGCCGGGCCGGTCGCGGTCCGTAGACGGTCGAGAATGCGACTGATGCGCTTCGCGCTCCCCGGAGGAATACCGAGCGGACTGCCGGTGTCATAGAACCGACGCAACCGACGGTTGCGAAACTTCTTTGGAGGCACAACTGGTGATCGGCTAGTTCACCCGCTTGTCGACGCCCTCCCAGTAGGCTTCCCGCAGCTCGAACTTCTTCAGTTTGCCTGTCGCCGTCCTTGGCAACGTCTCCACGAACTCCACTCTGCGGGGAATCTTGAAGCCGGCCATCGTCGCTCGGCAGTGGGCGACGATGTCGTCTCTGGTGACGTCGTGGCCTTCTCGGGGGACGATCAGGGCGAGCGGGGTTTCTCCCCACTGCTCCGAGGGGACTCCGATGACGGCGGCTTCGAGGACTGCGGGGTGGTCGTAGAGGACGTCCTCGACCTCGATGCTGCTGATGTTCTCTCCGCCCGAGATGATCACGTCCTTGGCTCGGTCGACGATGTTGATGTAGCCGTCCTGGTTGACGGTCGCCATGTCTCCAGTGTGGAACCAGCCGTCGACGATGACTTTGTCTGTCTCTTCCTGCTGCTGCCAGTAGCCGCGCAGGACGACGTTCGAGCGTGCGACCACTTCGCCGACTTCTTCGTCATCCCTGGCGACCTCGCGGCCCGAGTCTCGGATGACCTTGACCTCGACGCCGATCACGTCGTGGCCGGCCCGGACCTTGGTACCGAAGTAGCCGTCTTCGTCGACGCCCAGGTATGGCTTGACCTCGGAGACGGTCAGAATCGGTGAGGTTTCGGTCAGGCCGTAGATTTGGATGAATTCCCAGCCGAGTTCCTTCTCCAGGCGCTCGATGAAGGCCTGCGGCGGCGGCGCGCCGGCGACGGTGAAGCGTGGTCGGACGGTGATGTTGAAGTCGTCCTTGTGCTCAAACTCGAGAATCCGGGCCAGCACGGCGGGCGCCATGCAGGCGAAGGTGCAGTTCTCGTCCTGGATCACCTGGTACATGTCTGCCGCGTCGGGGGCGCGCAACACGACGTGCTTGCCACCCATGGCAGTGATCGCGTACGGACCGCCCCAGCCGTTGGCGTGGAACATCGGTAGCGTCCACATCTCGGCGTCGTCCTGCGAGATGCGCAAGTGGGCGATGAAGTTGTAGGCGTTGATGTACGCGTTGCGATGCGTGATCATTACGCCCTTGGGACGCGCCGTGGTGCCGGATGTGTAGTTGATCGAGAGGAGATCCGTCTCTTCCAGTCCGGGATCAGGCGGTTGAACGGTTGGCTGGCTGGCGATCCAGTCCTCGTAGTTGGTCCAGCCAGGCGTGATCTGAATGTCCTCAAAGGGAATGGCGATGAAGTGCTCGACGGAATTCAGGTTGTTGCGCACCTCATCGACCATGTGCGCGAACTCGGCATCGACCAGCACAACCTTCGAGCCGGAGTGCTCGAGCATGTACTCGAAGTCGGCCGGGATCAGGCGGTAGTTCATCGGCACGATGATCGCGCCAATGGCCGCGGTTGCGTAGAAGGTCTCGAGGAACTGATGCGAGTTGGGCGCGATGATGCCAACTCGGTCGCCTTTGCCCACGCCGGCGTCGAGCAGCGCGTGGGCTTGCTGATTAACGCGTGCGTTGAACTCGGACCAGGTGAATCGCTTGTCGCCGTCAACGACGGCCTCGGACGGTCCGTACAGCTTGGCTGAACGGCGCAGAAAATCATTGACCAGCAGCGGAACTTCCATCTCAATCCCTCATCTCAATGGCAATCACGACAGCTCAGTCATTATCGCAGCATGAGGCTACCTTGAGGTCAAGGCCGCCACGGTTTGGTGAAATGTGTCGGCACGATGTGCCAGTGTCATCGCTCAGTGCCGCGTTCCAGGAGGAGCACGCATGGAAATCGCGATCGGAATCATCATCGGAGTCGCAGCGGGCCTGGTCCTCTACCTGGTCGGCCGACGGGAGATCGCGCCCTTGCGCGCTGAGACCTCAAGCCTGAGAGCGGAACTCGACGATCTGCGACTTCAGTTGCAAGCTGGGGAAGTGGCAAAGACCACCGTCGAGACGCAGCTCGCGGCGCGAGACGAACAGATGCAACAACTCGAGGTGGATTTGGCAACGACGCGCTCGCGGCTCGAGCAATCAGCTACGGATGTCAACCGCTTGGGCTCCGAGTTGGCCGACGCCAAGGCAACCGCCGATCAGCGACGCGAGCGGGTCGACGAACTGGTCGGCGAGCGCGATCAGGCGGTCCGCCAGCGAGATCGCAACGCGGAAGAACTGTCGGATACGAGACAGGATCTGGAGGGTCTCCGAAAGGAACACCAGGCTCGGATGGAGGAACTCGCCAAGAAACAGGAAGAGATCGATTCCCTCTTCAAGAGCATCGCTGCCGATGTCGCCAAGGCCTCGAACGAGGAGTTCCGCAAACAGGCCGCCGAAGACTTCAAACGCCAGCGAGAGCTCGCCGAGCAGGAACTAAAGCAGCGCGTCGAGCCGGTGGGGCAAGGCCTCGCCGACCTGAAGAAGCAGATCGACGAGCTAGAAAAGCGTCGCGAAGGCGCCTACGAAGGCGTGAGCGAGCTCATCAAAGCGACGCAGCAGCGCGTGGACAGCCTGAGCTCGGAGACCGGCGATCTCCGAGAGATTCTCCGCTCCAGCCAGTTGCGCGGCAACTGGGGTGAACGGTCCCTGGAGAACATTCTCCAGCTCGCCGGGATGCGGAAAGACGTCGATTACCAGACACAGGTCAGCACAGACAAAGGATCTGGACGGGCAGACGTGGTGGTCCGGATGCCGGGCGGTCGCAAGATCGTCATCGACTCCAAAGTCCCATTCGAGGACTATCGGGCCGCGATGGAAGCCACAGAGGACGACCCCCGCCAGGCCTTCCTTGAGAGCCACGCAGCCAACGTCCTCAAGACCGCGCGGGAACTCTCAAGCGCCGAGTACTCAGACAACATCGACCAGTCACTTGACTTTGTCGTGATGTGGATCCCTTCGGACAGCATTCTCGAGGCCGCGACTCGCGTGCGACCAGACCTCATCGCTGAAACGTACGAAAAGCACCAGGTACTGTTGGCGACTCCCGTCACGATGATCGCACTCGTCAGCGGCGTCGCAGAAGCGCTCCGCCAGGAACGCTTCCACGACAAGGCGAACGAGATCCAGCAACACGCCCAGACCTTGTACGACGGAGTTCGGCGACACGCCGAGCACTACGCCCGTCTTGGCCGCGCCATCACCAGCGCCGGCAAAGCCTACGACCAGGGAGTGGGATCACTGCAAGGCGACCTCCTCGTTGGCGCTCGTCGGATGCGCGAACTCGGAGGAGGCACCGAAGGACAGGATGCGCCTGAGCCGGAGGCGCTTTCAGTGTCGACGAGGATGCTCACCCACAGCGAACTCCGCGACCTCAATCCACCCGAAGCCGCCGACTAGTCGTCGAACGACTTTCGGGTGACGGGGCGGACGGCTCCATACTTTCTGAGGTCGGCGATGGTGACGATTCTGCCGGTCCACTCGGGACCCTGGGCGACCATCCAGAGACAGGCATCGGACATGATGATGGGATCTTCGAAGTCCATCTGCTTGGCCTGCTCGCCGAGCGTGAATGCGTATCCCTCGCTCCACACCGACAGCTCCAGACGCAGGCAGTTGACGGAGATGCCGGTGCCCTTGAGGTCGCTGGCCAGAGACTCGGACATGGCTTCCAGGGCGCGCTTGGTTGTGGTGTAGCTGGCCCGACCGAAGTCCGGACTGACGGACGCTCCCGAACCGATGTTGATGATCGCGCCGCCGTCGCCTTCGGCCATCTTTGGCGTAACGGCGTGGGTCAGGTAGAAAGGCGCGTTGACGTTGATGTCAAAGGCCAGGCTCCACAGGTTGCGTCCCGACTCCAGAGCCTTGCCCGGAGGGGCGATGGCCGCGTTGTTGATCAAGACATCGATCTGTCCGAAGCGGTCGTAGGTTTCGGCGATCGCGCGGTCCAGGTCCTCGACCTTGGCCAGGTTGGCGCCGATCGGCAGACACTGCTGACCGGCTTCCTCGACCAGTTGGGCGGTCTCATTGACCGTCCCGGGCAGTTTGGTCGGCGTATCGGCGGTGGAACGCGCGACGGCGGCGATGTCGTAGCCGGCAATGGCGAAATCCTGGGCAAGCTGTTTGCCAATGCCTCGGCTGGCTCCGGTGATGAATGCGACTTTGGCCATGTTGATGCTCCCTTGCTGCTGCGCGACGCGGGCGACCCCCGTGGTCGCCCGGACATTTCTCGTAGGGGCAGGCCTGGTGCCTGCCCGTTCCCCGCTCCGCCCGAAGTCACGATCTGTTCCTTCATTGCGGATTGACTTCATTGCGGATCAACAGGCGACCTGCGGTCCGCGACCTTCGCAGAATACCTGCCATATAGACTTCCGCAGGAGGAGTACGACGATGCCCCATCACGTCAAGAGCAAAGCGCTCTCACATCTGCGGATCTGCGATTTCACCGGTCAACTCGCCGGCGCAGGTGCGACCAAATTCATGGCCGCGTTTGGCGCCGAGGTGATCCGGATCGAAGATCCGTCAAACCACGGCCGCTGGGACATCCTGCGCGGAATGCCGCCATACGTTGACGACCGGCGTGGTCCTGAGCTGGGTGGTCCGTTCAACAATCACAACGTGGGCAAGCTCGGCATTTCGCTGAACATCAAGACCGAAAAGGGACGCGATCTGTTCGAGCGCCTGGTCGCGATTTCTGACTGCGTCACCGAGAACTTCTCCTCCGGCGTGATGCGGTCCTGGGGCTACGACTACGACGCGCTGAAGCAGCTCAAAGAAGACATCATTTATGTCTCCAACTGCGGCTTCGGGCACTCGGGCCCGTACGAGAAATTCAAGACCTGGGGACCGATTGTCCAGGCCACGAGCGGACTGACGATGTCCTCGGCCATTCCCGACCAGCCGCCGGCCGGTTGGGGGTACTCGTACATGGACCACACTGGCGCCTACTTCATGGCGATGGCGATCATGCTGGCGATTCACCATCGCAACCGTACCGGCGAAGGACAGTATGTCGACGTAGCCGCGACTGAGGCAGCGCTGACGCTGAATGGTCCGGTGCTGCTCGACTACACGGTCAATGGCCGTCCGCTGCGCCGCGACGGCTATCCCGACGCGAACCACTCTGTCAGCCCAGCGATGGCGCCGCACAACATCTACGCAGCCAAGCCGATTCCCGGCTCGTTCGACGAAGCCTGGATCGCGATCGCCTGTCGCAACGACGAGGACTGGCATGCGATGCGTGACGTGCTGGTCGCCGACGGCTGCGATTGGGCGGCCGACGACAGATATGGACAGCTTTCCGGTCGGATGGCGGCGCAGGATGCGTTGGACGAGCACATTGCCGAATGGTGCTTGCGTCGCGACCCGTTCCAGTCGGCCGAGATGCTGAAACAAGCTGGTGTGCCTGCGAATGCCGTGCAGACTCCGGAGCAGCGCATTGACCAGGACGTCAACTCGGCCGAAGCGCGTGTCTGGCCGACGATTCGCCAGGCCGAGATGGGTCGTGTTCGAGTCGACGGGATTCCGGCGCACTTCTCAGAGACTGACTGGTCGATGACACGCGGCGCCGCGACGCTCGGCGAGGACAACGACTATGTCTACGGCGAGCTGTTGGGATTGAGCCAGGACGAGATGGCCGGGCTGCAGGAAGAGGGCGTGATCTAATGACGACGAGTTCGAATCCCCTGGCAATGATGGCGCTTGACGATCTGCGAGTCCTTGAGATCGGTGATGAGCGAGGCGCCTGGTGTGGCAAACTTATGGCCGACATGGGCGCCGACGTGATCAAGATCGAGCCGCCTGATGGCGATCCTTCTCGTCAGTATGAGCCGTTTGTCGACGACCAACCGCATCACGAACGCTCGCTGTTTTTCTGGTACTACAACACGTCCAAGCGCAGCATCGTCATGGACTTCAACGACCAGTCCAACGCAGAACCATTCCTCAAACTGGTGGAGTCCGTCGATATCATCTTCGACACCAATACGTACGATCCGGTCGGGCGGCTAGGTCTCGATTACGAACAGATCATGGCCGATAATCCCGGCCTGATCTGGTGCACGATCACGAACTTCGGCTTCGGATCGGTGCGCGATGATGAACCTCAAACCGACCTGACTCTCGCTGCTAACGGCGGCTTTGCCTGGATGAACGGCTACGACGATCATTCCTTGCCGCCCGTACGCGGCGGCGGACAGCAGGCGTATCACACGGGATCGAACTATGCCTTCATGTCAATCCTGACAGCACTGCTACACCGCGACGCCACCGGCGTTGGCCAACACATCAACGTGAACATCAACGCGTCGGTCAACGTGACAACCGAGGCTGGGTCGTACTCATGGTTGGTCGCCCATGCGACAGTGCAACGCCAAACCGGACGCCACGCAGGGGTCGCGCCGTCAATGCCCTCACAGATCAAATGCGCCGACGGTCGCTACGTGAACACCGGCATTCCTCCCCGCCGGCCAGCCGAGTTCGGTCTGGTCTATCAGTGGTTGGAGGAAGAGGGTCTGCTCGACGCGTTACCGGAGGCGCCCTTGTTGCAAGTTGGTGGGCAGCTAGAGAGCTTCTCGTTGGCCGACGTATTCAGCGGCGACAACGAAGAGTTGCTGGCGATATTCGGAGCGGGTCGTGAGGCGTTCGATCTGCTCGCTTCAAAGCTGACCGCCTATGAGTTCTTCACCAAGGCGCAGAATCTGGGCTTCCAGGTCGGCGTGATTCACAGCCCCGAAGAAGCGCTGGAAGATCCACACTTCGTTGATCGGGGCATGCAAGTCAAGGTGGAGCATCCTGAGCTGGGCCGGGAAGTGATTTACCCAGGAGCGCCGTATCAGTTGACCAAGGGAAGCTGGGGGATCACACGTCGTCCGCCGCTACTCGGGGAACACACCGACGAAGTGTTGTCGGAGCTGGCATGAGCGATTGATTGGACCCCAACCCAAGACTGCAGAGGTCATGTCAGTCCTTCAAACGAGCGAGAGCATAGAGCTGCGGGCTTAGCCGCGCATCGCCGCAGCTCGATCAGCGCGGACAAGTTCCAACGCTCGCTCGTTGAATGTGATGAACGGTATGCCGGCTCGATCTGCAGTCCGAATTGCACTTGCATCATGAGACAACAAGGGTAATCCGTACTCTTTCGTCTGAGCCACTATCCAGAGGTCTGCACCGATCGACCCACCGAAGTGAAGTTCGACCGCGGCATCCATTGCATCCCGAAATGCTTCGATGGTTTCCTCAGTGGGCAGTGGTAGTGGACCGAATCGAGCGAGAAGGGAATCAAGTCGGCGGTGTCTTGCACGATTCCAACGTGCAGCAGCTAGCTCGCCACGAACGAAGAACGTCAACATCGGATCGTAGATCCTCAACGTCGTCAAGTATTCGCTCGCATACTCGTTTTCTCGCACGATCGCACTGACAACGTTCGTGTCGACCGAAATCTGCGGTAACAGTTCACTCATCGTCCTGGTATGGCCAGAATCGATCGAAGCGATCGAGAAACTGCTGTTTCTCTTCCTCTGTATCAAACAAGGCCCAGAGAGCTTCTGCAAACTCCTGTCCTCGCAGTCGCTGCTGAGGTTGCTGTTCAGCCTCGTCGTTGGTGGCTTCGGGGGTTGGTTGTTGTTCGGTGACCATCATGCGTTGATCCTATCGATCAAGCAGCCATTCTGCAAGTACCCGTTGTGCCCGAGGAAGCGTTATCAATCCGTGACCCTCGCCGTTTAGTACTACGAACGTTGCGTGTGAAATCGAGTCTGCCAACGCCCGACCGTATGCAATCGGAACCGTCGTATCCGCGTCTCCGTGGACGATTAACGTCGGACACATAGACTGACTCGCCTCAGCGAGCAGGTCCACGTCCCGCTGCGCTTGCATGTTCAGTAGCGCTCCACTCGCGAGCCGCGCCAGCTCAGCGTTTGCCAGCGACAGCAGCGCGGCTCTCCGATTGTCCCTGAAATGTGTCAGCGACTCGTCAGGCTCGAGTGGTTCCGGGGGCGACCGCCACTCATCCTCTGATGCCGCTAGCACCGCGTCGATCCCTGCTGACTCGAGCAGGTCGAGCATGGCCAGGCGCTTGGCGACCGTTGCCAAACGATCGGCGACGAATGGATCGGTGTGATCCACGCCTGACGGTTTGAGCGACATGAGCGCCGCACCCGTGTTAACTAAGGGAACTAAGTATTTGACTCCACGTGGGCATTCTGGCACAGTGGGGCGACTATGGCAAATCCCAACTTCGACAACCGTACTCTATTCCACGGCGACAACCTCGATTTCCTGCGAGGGATGGACTCAGAGACCGTCCACCTGATCGCCACCGACCCTCCGTTCAACAAGAACAAGGACTTCCATGCGACTCCGGATTCTCTTGCGGCCGGTGCGAAGTTCGAGGACCGCTGGTCATGGGATCGTGACGTGCACGAGGAGTGGGTGGACGCAATCGAAGACGACTGGGAAGCCACGTCATGGGTTATCGAGGCTGCGAAGATCGCTGCCGGCGACGACATGGCTGCCTATCTCTGTTGGCTCGGCGTCCGACTGATCGAGATGCGTCGGATTCTGCGCCAGGATGGATCAATCTATCTGCACATCGACCATACCGCCCAAGCATGGGTGAAAGCCCTGATGGATTCCATCTTTGGCAGACAGAACTTCCGCAATGAGATTGCCTGGTGCTACACCGGACCACAGCGAGCGCTGAAACACTTTCCGCGCAAACACGACACGATCCTCTTCTACTCGTATGCGGACGCGACATTCAATCGTGATGCTATCCGTGTTCCGTCAAAGTGGAACGAGCTTGGTGGGTTCAGCGCACCTGACGTGGCGAGAACAAACAAGGGCAAAGTGCCAGAGGACTGGTGGCATATGACCTTTGGTCCAAACACCAAAGAGCGAACTGGTTACCCGACCCAGAAGCCGTTGGCCGTTTACGAGCGAATCATCAAGGTGTCCTCGAATCCCGGTGACATGGTGCTCGACCCGTTCTGCGGTTGCGCCACAACGCCCGTTGCCGCTGAAAGGCTGGGGCGCCAGTGGGTAGGTATCGATATCTGGGACAGTGCGCATCAGACCGTGCTTGATCGATTACAGAAGGAAGGCCTTGCTGGACCAGTCGGCGACACCGATCGATTGCTGACGTTCGGGCAGATCATCTACTCCAAGGAACCGCCTGAGCGCACAGATGGCGGCCAGGTCGCCGCTCCTCCACTCGTTCTCAAGGTTCAGATTCCAGAGCCCGCCGACCAGAAGATGAGCCGTGCTCAGATGTTCGAGATGCTGATCCGCAATGGCGGAACCGTCTGCCAGGGTTGCGATCGGGTGTTTGACGACCAGCGCTACCTGGAGCTAGATCACAACACACCCCGTGCCGACGGTGGGATCAACCACATCTCGAATCGCGTCCTGCTATGCGGGCCGTGCAACCGGCTGAAGAGCAACATCTTCACGCTTTCAGATCTTCGACGAGAAAACCAGAAGCGCGGATTCATGGCGACGGCTTAGTGGTCCTCAATCCGCATCTCGAAATTTGTGTTGATCTTCGGGTAAGCGCGATTGACCAGATGCTGAAACTGATCCCACGTTGCTGATGCCCTCATCAGAGCAATTACCCCGGCTAGATGATCCTTGAGCTTTGGGTGACCAATATCTTCTGTGAACCATTGATGGTGCATCTGCCTACGGCGCCCACCTGGCCGAACAGGGTTTACCCGTCGGAGTTCATCGAGGACGCCCGGCGCGATTCGTGCGTAAACCAGATCATTTGTGTACCTGCCAATAACGGCGGGGCGATGATTGCTATTCGGTTCACCCCACTCTCTCAATCGATAAATCTGCTTGTAGAACTCATATGGGAAGGTCTTTGTCCAAGGCCTGAATTCTTCAGCGATGAACTTGTTCAGGATTTCTGCGAGTGCATTCCTTGCCCTGATGTACTGGTATCCGGTTGCCTCATCAACCAGCGATACGATTGCGACATTCGCGAGCCCACGGATGATTAGGTCCGCACGTCGTGCCATTGGTCCCTGGCGACTAGTCAAAGCGCCGGCATCTCTCGCTGCCAAGATCGCCTCGCAGATGTCAACCAGAATCTCTGCAGGATATCCGTGGGCGGAGCGACCTCCACGTGGATTCGAGAACCGAATTGGCGAACTCAGCGCCAGCATGAGATCGCGTGAAATATAGGGATTTAGGGCATTTGAGGTGGCAAATCGGGGAATTTGGGCGCCAGCACCTCGGGCACCTCCCCTGCTGACGCCAAGGGCGTCGAATGTGCCGCGCTGTGACAAGACTCTCGTCTCATCTTCGAGCACATAGCACTCAATCTTGAAATCTCCGATCTCCAGGATGGTTCCGGGTTCACCCGCAATCACCTTGAGATCTGGGTCGAACACTTTGTCCGTAATGCGATCCAGTGCGTCCTGTTCGATCATGCGGTCAGCTCCTTGTAAGTGATCCGCACCTGGAATGCACGGTCAGCGAACGCCGCTAGTCGGTCCAGTGTGTGGATGGCGACATTCGCCTCGTTGAGGCGGAACGTCGCCTCGTGGACGTATCGCTCAAGATGCTTGACCGAGACCGAGTGCCAGGTCCCATGAATGCTGCGCTTGAGCACTGCCCACATCGACTCCGCACCGTTGATGTGGATATTGCCAGGACCGACGTACTCACCGGCGGAATGTGAGACAGAGCCGCGCTGGTACTTGGACAACCCATCGTAGCCACGATGCTCGTCGGTGTAGACCGTCGATCCAACCTTTACGTGGCGCTCAATCTCTCCGTGCAAGGTCGCCTTATCCGTACCTGAGATCGGGTGAGCGATTGATCGCCCGCCACGTTCTCGCAAGCCAATCACCGGCTGCTTGCCCACGGTTCCGCGACCAGCGCGGAGCCGTTTGTTGGAGTGCTTGTTTTTCTCTTTCCCACCTACGTATGTCTCATCGACCTCGATGATTCCATTGAGCTGCTCGAAGTCATCGCCGCATGCCTCGCGGAGGCGGTGAAGCATGAACCATGCAGTCTTCTGAGTCACGCCGATTTCCTTGGCGAGTTGGAGTGACGAGACACCCTTGCGGGCGGTGACGACGATGTACATGGCGTAGAGCCACTTGTTCAGCGGCACGTGAGAGCGCTCGAAGATGGTTCCTGTTCGCACGGTGAATTCGTTGCCGCAATCACGGCAACGGTAGTAGCCGGTTCTCTTGCCGCCGCGCTTTGTGATCTCGTCGCCATGATCGCAGTGTGGGCAGATCGGACCGTTCGGCCATCGCCTACCCTCTAGGTACTTCCGTGCCGACTCAGCGTCGGGGTACATCTGGAAGAGCTGATAGGTGCTGATCGTGGACTTGCTCATCGCCGATCTCCTTATGAGACCAGCTTAGCGAATCTTCCACGTGGAGTCAAATACTTAGTTCCCTTAACTAAGGCCAACGACGCAACGCGTTGCGGATAGTCCAACGCCATTCGCAGTCCGATTGGACCCCCGGCCGACGTGGCCACAACTGCTGCCCGTTCGATCTTCAGGTAGTCGAGCACTTCGACCGCATCAGCCGCCAAATCATCAAGCGTGAACAGGCCGGAATCGTACCCCGAGAGCCTCGCGCAGCGCCGGTCGTAGTAAATCAATCGGAGACCATCGCTGTCGGGCCAACGTAGCCGTGTTCCATTCCAAAACGTGGAAGTCGGGCCTCCCCAAGCACCGTGGATCATCAGCGTCGGCCGCCCCGACGGGTCGCCACCCACCTCGTAGGCGACGCGGCGGCCGCCGATGATCGCGACTCGCACGAAGTGCGCGGTTAGACGTACTGAGGCTGATCTTCGATACCAGGCATGACCCAGGTGACGAGTTCCGTTGGTGGCTCGGCGAAGGTCAGCCCCTCCATGTTGGGCTGCACTCCGCTGAGGGTGAGCTTGTACTCCTCGATGTACTCAGGATCGCCATCAACCATGCGAAATGGTCGGTCGTGGCCTGGGTAGAGGAGGTCGGAGGCGCTCATCACTCGGGCGATGGACTCGTTGGCCTGGGACTCGCTGTAGAAGACGAGTGGGCTGCGTCCGGCTTTGCCCACGGCAGCCGTGTGCATGGCATCGCCGGTCAGTCCTGCGACACCCGCCTCGGTTTCGACCAGCAGGCCGATGCTGCCCGGTGAGTGTCCCGGCAGATGAATCACGCGGACACCCTTGGCCAGCTCGTCGCCATCGTTGACCTCGGTCATTGGGTGCGTCTCGATCGCGGCACCCGTCCATTGCGGGGTGGCCCAGTCGTTGACGTGAGGCTCAGACGCGTACTTGCGCTCGTGCGGATGGATCGCCATGGGTACGTCGGGAAAGGCGTCGAAATTTTGCACATGATCCCAGTGGGCGTGGGTCATGAAGACGAGGTCGATGTCGGAAACGCCGAGCCCTCGCGCGGCGAGCTGTTCCTGTAGCTGGACGCGTCTTCCGACGTGGGCCGTATCGACGAGGATGCGGCGTCCGTCGGATTCGACGAGTATCACGGCGCAGAACGCGGGCGTGCCGGAGTCGGTGCCGAACGAGTAGCCGGGGAGCAGGATATCTACGGTTGCCATTTCTAGGAGTCCTTCGTCTCGTGCCGTCTGGGATCGTGCCGTCTGGGAGTAGTGCTGGATCGTTGCTCCCCCTCGCAGGGGGAGCTGTCGCGGAGCGACTGAGGGGGTCCCTTCGGCGGTGCCCCCTCTGCCTTCGGCATCTCCCCCCGTTTGCGGGGGGAGAAAAGGAGAGGTACTAGTCGCCGGATCCGGCCGCAGCGCCTGCGGCGACACGGGCCTGGGCGGCTTCGTCGTAGTTGATGCTGACCGGCGGTTCGGAGTCGAACGGGCCATTGAGGTCGAGCTCGGCGCCCATGTCGCGCAATGCGGGCATGACCTCGGTGCCCAGCAACTCGATGCAGCGCATCGAGTCCTCGTGTGTGACTCGGCCGTCGTTGCCCCAGAGGGCGAGGATGCCCGGACGAGTCTCCTCGAGGATGACGCGCAGCTTGCGGATGCACTCGTCCGGCGTGCCGGCGATGATCTGCATGTTTTCGATTTGGTTGTCGAAGGACTGCGCGCGCGGTGGAGGCCGGCGGCCGTTCATGACCTCGACCAGCGCCTCGCGGTTGCGCGGCGAGGCGTAACCGGCAGGGTTCGACCAGACCGGATGCGCGAGTCCGGTGAACTCGCCCTGCATCCACATGAACTGCGATGCGTTTTCCAGCGCCTTCTCGGTCGTGTCGGCGACGTGGACGCGGAGCAGGTAGCCGCGATTCTCCGGGCCCGGATCGTAGCCGACCTCGTGGGCCGCTTCGTCGTAGGTGCTCCAGATGCGCTTAGTCGCTTCAATGGTGGTGTTCAGCGCGATGTACGGGTAACGGTGCTTGGCGGCCCAGACCACGGTCTCGCGCGATAGCACGCCAGGAATCCAGATGCGCGGGTGTGGCTGCTGCATCGGCAGAGCCCAGGGGTTGACCACGCGGTGCTGGTAGTGCCGACCCTCCCAGCGGAATGGGCCGGGACGCGTCCAGGCTTCGACGATCAGGTCGTGCGCCTCTTCGAATCGTTCGCGGTTGAAGGCCGGATTGACACCGGTCGCGAGCTGCTCCGTGCCGCCGCCGCGGACAAATCCAGAGACGAGCCGGCCGCCCGAGATCATGTCGATCATGGCCAGCTCTTCGGCCAGGCGGACCGGATTCTCGGCCAACGGCAGTGGATTGCCGAGCAGGACAATCTTGACGCGCTCGGTCGCGCCGGCCAGCACTGAGGCCCAGATGTTGCACTTGGCCTGCATGCAGAAGGGCGCGTTGTGGTGCTCGTTGAGCATGATCCCGTCAACGCCAACTTCTTCGGCCAGCTTGTACTCGGTCAGGCGGTCGTTGTAGAGCTGCGAGCCAGCGACGGGGTCAAAGTTGGAGTTGGAGAACAGCAGAGCGGTCACACCCTCCTCGGCGGCGTGCTCGTCATAGGCCGACATCGGCTGCTCGGTGAAGTACATCAGGTGCATGGGAGGCTCCGTTCGATGCGGTGTCGTCGGGCAGTCTAACGCTCAGGCTAGGCTACGTCGGTGATCACACACTTTGCCGACCGACGGCTTCGAGACTTTCACCTGCGGGGGGTCGGACGCCGACTCCCGCCTCATCTGTTGCCGCGACTGGGCGTGGTGCTGGACCGCATGGACGATGCCGGGGCACCGCATGATCTCGACCTACCGGGCTACCGCTTGCATCAGTTGACGGGAGAGTTGGCCGGATTCCGGTCGATTCGGATCAGCGGCAACTGGAGAGTAGTCTTTCCATTCGATGGGCGAGATATCGTTGGCGCACGGTTTGTGGACTATCACTAAGGAGCGGGACATGAGCCGCGAGAGCCCATCTCACCCAGGGGCCACGATCCGCGAGGACTGCATCGCTGCACTTGGTTTGACCGTCGCGGCTGCGGCGGAGCATCTCAAGGTTGACGAACAAGCGCTCGCGGCAATCTGCGAAGAACGAGCGTCGATCACAGCGGACCTGGCATTCAGATTCGAGCAAGCCTTCGGCAGCAGCGCGGAGTTCTGGCTCAGAGCGCAGGCAGCGCACGACCTTGCCCAAGTCCGTCGCACCTGCGACAGGATCAAGAGGCTGGAGGTGGCGGCCTAGCCACAGGTGTCGGCGGAGGGCTGGCATTTGAGAACTAGGCAGATGACGAATCCGCCGGAAACAACGAGGCCACGGGATGACCGAGACCGCGAACGAGTCGAACGTGAACTCAGGATGTGGTATCGCTTTTGGCGATTGGCCGCCGTCATCTCGGTACTGACAATCGCCGCTTCACACGCCTGGGCCGCCTTCGGCTAGCGGCCACAACGTGCGAGGTTCGGTTGGACCGGGGTATCGAAGAGACCGTCGAGGTTCCATGTCTCTGTGTATTGGCAGTTCGACTTGTTGTGCTCGTGGGCCTCGACAGTGAAAAACCGCTTGCTTGAGCGGCCCACGCTATCCATAAGACCAGGTCGTCGGCTTGTTCGCGGCCTGGGTACGCTGGCTCGGTGATTACGCATTTCGCCGACCGACGGCTCCAAGACCTTCATCTACGGGGAGACGCACGGCGACTCCCGCCGGCCTTAATCAGAAAGCTTGCGCGGATCCTGGACGATCTGGACGACGCAACCACGCCTATGCAGATGTCCAGACCCGGTTATCGGCTCCACCAACTTCGAGGTGAATTCGCCGGTTACTGGTCGGTTCGGGTCAGTGGGAATTGGAGGGTCGTGTTTCGTTTCGACGAAGGAAGCGTTCGCAATGTACGATTGGTTGACTACCACTAGGAGCAGCTTGCCATGACGCGTGCAAATCCCTCACATCCAGGGGCGGGCATCCGCGAGGACTGTATCGAAGCGCTCGGGATGACCATCGCCGAAGCGGCTGCACACTTGAAAGTGGAGAAAGCCGCATTAGCCGCAATCTGCGAGGAGCGCGCGCCAATTACCGCTGACATGGCAGTCCGATTCGAGCAAGCGTTTGGCAGCACGGCAGAATTCTGGTTACGTCGACAGGCAAGCCATGATCTAGCGAAGGCCCGTCGGACGTGTGAGCCGATCAAGCGACTCGACTGGGAGACGACGCTGGCCGACTAATCGGCATCACGTCCGCAACGGGCGAGGTTGGGCTGGACGGGAGTATCGAAGAGGCCATCGATGTCGAAGGTGGCAGTGTAAGTCCGAGCAGGATTCCCGCGTTCGTGCGCTTGCACAGTGAACGTGGCGCCGGATTGTGCAGCCCACGCCATCTGCGAGATCAAGTTGCGAGCGTCGTCGCGGCCTGTCCATTTGTACTCGGTATCACCCCAAGAGCCCCAACCGGATCTCCAATCTTCGCTCTGCGTTTGGCCGTTTGCGATGCGATAGAGGATTGTCCAATCGAGGTCGCGATCCACTTCCCAATAGACGTCAACTTCCAATCCGCCGTCCTCGCATTGCACGCTCATCCGCGCTTTGCGCGTAGAGCCTGAGATGGTGGTGTCTTTGACGACGTACGTCTGCAGCGAATCGTTATCTTCGTCAACGCCCCAGAACAGGTCATCGCCGAAGCTGCCACGGTCGATGATTGGCGCTCCGGGCTCTCCCGCTACATTGTTCATTCCGCACTGAACGAGGTTCGCTTGCACCGGCGATTGAAACGCACCTCTCAAGTTAAAGCTCGCAGATCGGAACAATCCGCCGAGGGAATCTCGAATCTGCAATACCGCGTGATCAGAGGCACGCCAGTGCAACAGTTGAGAGAACGAGTCAGCATCTGGCACTAGATGCGCTGGACCATCGCTGCGTAGTTGGACTACCCAACGTTCGCCAACCCATTTCCCGCTATCGAATCGATATGTAACGTTTGCTGATACTCTGGCGGCATGTAGCCATTGGATTGCGATGCTCAGGTCTTGATCGGGCGAACAATAGATTATCAAGCGGCCCATCGGCTGGCCGTCATGTTCCTCGTCAGATGCGACGGTCAGGAAGGACTGTACGCCACCTCTTTCTGACTCGGCGACCGCGTACCAGCTGATGCGCCCATTGGCGCCCCATCCTATGTACATTCCAGTAAGTTCAGCATCCGCTTGTTCCGACATCTCGCCAGAACCGGCGCTACACAGGCTTGACCACCGATTCCCCTGCGTCCAGTCGCAGAACAGGCGGCCAATCAGCTCTCGAGCATCGCTCGTGCTCGCTCGAACCGGCGGAGACGAGGCAATCTCTATGCCGTGGCGGTCGGCGTCATCTCGGGCCGCGTCAACATCGACGATTGGGAAGTAACGTTCCCAGAGACTCAGCAACATAGCGGTGAACGCTCCGCCGTGCCCGGGATCCCTTACCCACGCGTGATTGACGATAGCGTGCGCAACCTCGTGAACGACAGCGCCCAGAGTACGGACGTCCGTCCCGAGTACGATCTCACTTCTGCCGGCGTGACCATGTGATTGTTCGTTGCTGAAAGAAACTGTCGGAGGACGGGCGCGAGGAAGGTAGTCTGCGAACAAGGCATTAGTCACGGCTTGCGCCTCTGAACGAGAAACATCAACCTGATCCAGCGACAAACCGACCTGTCGCGACTCCCAGGCATAGGCAGCATTTTGTTGCACATCACAATCAGAGGTTGGGCAAATGGTCAGCAGTGGATCGCTCCCTTGACACCCCTTGGTCGCTGTATCCACGAGTATGTGTTCAGCCAGAATGTCAAGGTCCAACACTCCACAACGTGAGCGGTAGAGGCGACCGTCAACCTCTAACTCAAACTCGCCGTCACGTGTTGTGATCGAGGCTCCATGCCGCAATTCACCAAAGACGTGCCCAGGCAACGCCGGCAACTGGAGAGCCGATGTGTATCGCCACGCGCTGCGAGAGAGTTCGGTCAGCACCGGACGATCCGGTTGACGCAAGGCATCCCATCGACCGTCAACCAAGCGCTGCGCGCCGAGCTCAATCCCTCCCGTTGAGAGACGCCGCGCCGCGATGCGCAGCACCTGGGCGCCGACACCGGTCGGATCTGCCAATTCGGGCGGTTCCACTGTGACGATGTCTTCGCAGTCTCTCGTCCCGGTCTGCATCTCAAGTCCGGATTCCTTCAGCGACAGGATCAGGCGTCCGCAGCGAGCGCGGTAGCGGGCGTCGCCGAACGCCACCGTAAATTGCTCCGGTTCCGCGTCTGCCGACCATCGACGATTGATCAGGCCGATTTCGATCCTCGCCTGAACGACATCGACTTCGACGGCTGAAGTAGTGTGCCACCGATCGGTGCTCGCTGATCGCGGCAAGATGTTGCGAGTCGGCGTCAAGAATCGCCAACCGTCGTTGGCTCGGTATTGCAAGCCAACGGCGATCGAGCCTGTGCCGATTGCTCTCGCCCCCAAGCGCACTGTTGCGCCAGTTGGTTCCTGAGCGGTCAGTCGCGATCCCGGCAGCGTAGATTCGACAGCGGCCGCTACGACTGCCAACAGCAGGCCGAAGGCAATGACCCGCCGCATCGTGAGTTCAGCCAACGATCGCCTCGGCGAGCGCTTCGGCGGCGTCCGACTCCAGGTTGTGGCCACCGGCGATCTCGATGAGTTCGGCGTCTCCGAGCAGTTCGACGTATTGCTGGGCGGCGGCAGCCGGGACGACGGTGTCTCCGGTCCCTCGAATCACCTTGCTCTTGACGGTCACGTTCTTGAGCAAGTGCGGCAACGTCTGGCTGTAGAGGAATGGCTTCCAGGCGACTCTGGCCGTCATTTCGCGGTTCGCGTCCCAGTCGATCAGCTGCTCGGTGGAGACTTCTTCTCCGTAGAGGGCGTCGAACGTCGCTGGGTCGGCGAAGCATGACTTGACGTAGTCGGCGTGGGCTTCGAGGAACTGGTCGCGGATTTCGCCTTCGCTGGGCTGCAGACCCATCGCGTTGACGAGGACGAGGCTCGTGATTCGCGACTGGTTGGTCGTCGCCATTTCTGCGGCGACATAGCCGCCGAAGCCGAGACCGACGACCGTTGCGTCGCCGACGCCGAGTTCGTCCAGGACAAGCGAGCAGACGGCGGCGAGATCGCGGACGCTGCGCATCCAGTCGCCGCGTTCGGTGCCGTCCCAACCGGGCAGCGTGGGCAGGATGACATCGTGGTTGGCCGAGAGCGCGTTGTGGAACTCGAGCCAGCCTGGATTCCCTGTCTCGTGGTGAATGACGAGGATGCTGGGGCCGTCACCGCCGCGGCGAACCTGGATCGGTAGGCCGGCGACCTCGATGGTGGACTCGGTGTACCCGTCGGACATGATGGCGGCCTCTCGCTGGTTCGTCGGAAATGCGCTGTCGTGCGGCATGGTAAGGCAGGATGACCGGTGAGCTTCCGCTGGTAGGCTCGCTGCTATGGAGCGGAGCGGGGACCCCCCTCTGTCACTCCGTGACATCTCCCCCCGCTGCACGGGGGGAGAAAGGGAATGAGGACTTCGATGGCGAACGGATCGACCGCAGAGACGCTGAATGTGCTCAGCGAGGCGGAAGCGCAGGAGCGTGCCGGGCGCGTGTCCGGTGTGGGCTACACCCTTTCACTGAGTCTGACGAAAGGCTCGCCGACGTATGAAGGCTCGCTCACGGTTCGATTCTCGCTCGCCGAGCCTTCGTCGGGAACATTCCTCGACTGCACATCGAGATCGATCGACTCGCTGACCGTCAATGGTTCGACGGTCGATGTCAAGCATGAGCG
The DNA here is from genome assembly GCA_964291515.2 of Dehalococcoidia bacterium. Lineage (GTDB taxonomy): Bacteria > Chloroflexota > Dehalococcoidia > Bin125 > Bin125 > Bin125. The sequence continues at coordinate 92,870 of OZ219805.1, read as the reverse complement.
CAATCGGCTGTATCTGGACGGCGCCGACCTGGCAGCGACGAATGTGGTCGAGATTTCCTACACCAACGAATACGACCATATTGGCGCCGGGTTGCACCAGTTTGTCGACCCCGAGGACGGCGAGGAGTACCTGTACACGCACTTCGAGCCGTATGACGCGCACCGCCTGTTGCCCTGCTTTGACCAGCCTGACATCAAGGCGTCGCTCGATCTGACAGTGACGGCTCCATCCGAGTGGGAAGTCGCGGCCAACTATCCGGTGGTGTCGTCATCAGCCGCTGGCGAGGGTCGAACGACGCATGTCTTCACCGAGACACCGCGGATCTCGACGTATCTGTTTGCCTTCATCGCCGGACCGTACAAGCGTTACGAAGACACGTGGTCGGACGCGGCGGGGGAGACGTCGCTGGGTGTGCTCTGCCGAGAATCGATTGCTCCTTACTTCGATCCGGACGAGTTCTTCCAGGTCACGCGAGACGGTCTGACGTTTTTTTCGGAGTTCTTTGACTTCCGCTATCCGTTCGACAAGTACGACCAAGTCTTTGTGCCCGAGTTCAACATGGGCGCGATGGAGAACGTCGGCTGCATCACCTTCTCGGAGCGGATGATCTTCCGCGACCCGCCGACCGAGATTCAGCGCCTGAACAGAGCTGAAGTCGTGCTGCACGAGATGGCGCACATGTGGTTCGGCGACCTGGTCACGATGCGCTGGTGGAACGACCTCTGGTTGAACGAGTCGTTCGCGACCTACATGGCCTATCTGGCGATGGAGCACGCCACGCGCTGGTCGGAGAGCGCCTGGTCGGCGTTCCATGCGCGGATGAAGGCCTGGGCGTATGAGCAGGATCAACTGCCGACGACCCACCCGATCGCGGGTGATGTGCCCGACACCGACGCGACGTTCCTGAACTTCGACGGCATCACCTACGGCAAGGGCGCGGCGGTGCTGAAGCAGCTCGTCGCGTTCCTCGGCGCCGACGGCTTCCGCGACGGGATGCGCGACTACTTCCAGACGCACGCCTGGGGCAACACGACGCTTGCGGACTTCCTCGCGGCGCTGGAGCGTGGCTCGGGCCGTGAACTGGGGCGCTGGTCGGAAGCCTGGCTGGAGTCAGCAGGCGTCAACACGATCGCTCCGCAATGGGATGTCGCTGAGGGAGCGGTCAACTCGTTCACAATTCAACAGACCGCGCCTGAGGACCATCCAACGCTGCGCCCGCACCGGACGCAGATTGCGGTCTACGACCGCTCGGAGAGCGGCCCACAGCTTCGAGATGCGCAGCCGGTCGACATTGACGGCGCTTCGACGGTGATTGAGGAGTTGTCGGGCGCTGCGGCTCCGGCGGCGGTCTTCCCCAACCACGACGACCACGCGTTCGCGAAGATTGCTTTGGACGAGCGCACGCTGGCCTTTGTTCAGGAGGAGCTCGACCGCTTCCCGGACGGATTCCAACGGCTACTGCTCTGGCACACGTTGTGGGACATGGTTCGCGATCAGCAGTTCTCAGCAGCCGAATACGCGGCGCTGGCGACCGACAAGCTGGCCTCGGAGGGCACGCTGGAGATCGCACAGACGGTGGCCTACAACGCGTTGCACGCGGTCGGGTCGTATCTGCCCGATGACATGCGTCTGGAGAGCGCAGCCGGGCTCTACGCATTCGCGAGAGAGCGTCTGTTCTCGGCGACCGAGCAGGATTTCCGCATCATGTGGTCGCGGGTGATGATCGGCGCGGCGCAGAATGTCGAGCACATCGGCGAGGCGCTGCAGTTGGTCGATGAAGGCACGGGAATCGATGGATTCGAGCTCGACCAGGACATGCGCTGGTCGCTGATCACGAAAGCGACGGCGTATGGCTTGGACGGTGGCTTTGAGCGTCTCGACGCCGAACTTGAACGCGACGGATCCGACCGTGGCCGTCGCGCTGCGGAACAGATTCGAACCTCACGTCCCGACGCCGAGGTCAAGGCGGACGCCTGGACCCGCTATCAGGAGGACACTGAGGCCTCATTGCAAATGCTGACGGCGTCGATGCACGGCTTCTGGTGGCGGCCTCAGGAGGAGCTGCTCGCGGGTTACACCGACCGCTTCTTCGATGAGGTGCGCTCGATCTTCGACAAGCGCGACAAGGAATACGCCTCGCGCTTCTTCGGCGCGATGTATCCCGGCCAGATGTCGCCGTCGGATCAACTGATCGAGCGATCGGAAGCGCTGCTGGAGAAGTTGGGCGACGAGCTGGTCATCCTCTCACGTCCATTGCGAGAGTCGCTGGACGAGGCAAAGCGAGCGCGGGCGTGCCGGGCGTTTGCGGTTGCTCAGACTGTGAGTTAGTGGAGATAGCCATGCAGATCACCGACTGCTACACGTACCCCGTCAAGGGGATGACCGCTCACTCTGTTTCCTTGTTGGCGCTTCGGCCTGGTGAGTCGGTTGTTGGCGATCGGGCGTTCATCTTTGCCTTTGGCAATGCCGAGAGCATGGGCGCTCATGGTTGGGTGTCGAAACGGCAATCGGTGACGATGCTGAACACTCCGTTTCTGCCCTGGATTGAGTCGGGGTGGGACCCGGACGCCCGTGTGCTGTCGGTGACGATCAAGGGGCAAACCAAGACCGCCGAGGTCGACAGTCCGACCTCGCGACTCGAACTGTCCGACTGGATGACCGATGTGGTGCTCGGACTGCCTGAAAACCCGCTGCGCGGCCGGCCTGAACGTGAACCATTGCGTCTGCTTGGCGATGGCGCCGCGCGGTTCACCGACCGCGGACCGACGCAGATCTCCTTTGGCGGTCTGGGATCGCTCGCCGATCTGTCTGCCAAAGCCGGCGTCGATGTCGATATGCGCCGCTTCCGGCTAAACTTCTCGGTAGACGGCGTGGACGAGTGGGGCGAGTTTGACTGGGTAGGCCAGCGAGTGCGGATCGGCGAGACGGTCGAAATCGACGTGACCGCACCGATTCAGCGCTGCAACGCCGTCAACGCCTCGCCGACGGGCGAGGGGCGCGATCTGGACCTGATGAAGCTGCTGAAGGACGAGTACGGTCACCTGAACTTTGGCGTCGAAGCCAACGTGATTGTCGGCGGCGACGTGCGGGTCGGCGACGAGATCTCGGTCGTCGTGTGACGAGCTGATCGCGTAATCTTCCGCCATGGAGCGATTTCCCGAGCAGTCGTGGGACCCCCTGGACGAGCGTGTGCCGTCGTGGCTGGCGACCGCGACGGTCACTGACGGGGCGCGAATTCCGTATGCATCCAACTTTGTGTTTCTGCTCGAGTTGCAGCATGACGAGGCGCCGATCCCCGGGTATGCCGTCTACAAGCCGGGCAAAGGCGAGAATCCGCTCTGGGACTTCCCGCCCAACCTGTACCGGCGAGAGGTTGCGGCCTTTCGCCTGTCGGCAGCACTCGGTTGGAATCTGATTCCGCCGACGATCGAGCGTGAAACGGGCATGGAGTATGGCATCGGATCGTTGCAGTCATACATTCCCACGGACTACAGCAGTACGTTCTTCGAGTTACGCGAACAGTATGGCGATGACATGCGAAGGTTCGCCCTGTTTGACTGGTTGTCGAACAATGCGGATCGCAAGGGAGGGCACATCCTCAAGGGTGTCGGCGATCACTTGTGGGGAATCGACAATGGTCTCTCGTTTCATCAGGAAGAGAAGTTACGAACCGTCATCTGGGACTACGCCGGAGAAGCGATTGCGCCTGATTTGATTGCAGATGTGGAGGAGCTGATTCCGACCCTGTCTGAGTCAGGCGAGACGGCGGCGGCGCTATCAGACCTGCTCAGCGAAGGCGAGATCGACGTGCTGCAGCGCAGGGCGGAGCGGGTGCTCGTCGAGCGGACGTTGCCCGATCCACCGCAGGATCGGCGGTCGTATCCCTGGCCGCTGGTTTGAGGTCGTCGTTGGATGGGTAGAATTCACGGCAGCGCGCCAGAATCGTTCGCACTGACAGGTCATGGCTTTCGTGCCAGGCACAACGAGGTACCTGCAACGGAGTGGAGACCGATGCATAACCCCTCAACCGCCCCCGCCTCCGAGCGGGGGCCTGCTCCCTCCCTGGCTTCTTACCGGCGGCCATGTCTGTCGCCGGTTTCTGGTCAACCGGGACCGATCCAAGCAGCCTGGGCATTACCAAAGCGGGTCCCCGCTCGGGGGCGGGGACGGGAAACTGAGTTATTCAAGGGTCTCCAACGGAGTGCGGGTATGACGATTGAACGGAACGGCGCCTTGACGCCATTGACAGCGAGTGAGGAACAGCAGTGAGCACTCGAGCCCTTGACGGATTGCTGGTCGTTGACTTGAGCGCTGGTCTGGGTGGGGCGTACTGCTCCAAGTTGCTGGCCGATCTCGGTGCTCGGGTGATCGTCGTGGAGCCGCCTGATGGATCACAGCTTCGGCGCTGGGGGGCTGGTGATCGGGACTGGGGCGGCCCGTGGGCTCACCTGAGCGGCGGAAAGGAGTCGGCGGCGCCAGCCGATACTGATGCGGCTTCGGCGTTGCTTGCCGGACTCTGCAGATCTGCGGATGTGTTGATTCTGGACGAAGGATCACGCTGGCGTTCGGCCGTGCCTAGCGTGTTACCCGAGCGCGTAGTCGTGGTTGAGTTGTCGCCCTGGGGATCGGACGGGCCGTACGCCGGATGGCGCGGGTCGGATATCGCGACCTGGGCAATGGGCGGGTACATGTTCTTCACTGGAGATCCGGACGGGGCGCCCTTGATGATTCCCGGCGGACAATCGGAGCTACATGCCGGTGTCCAGGCCGCCATCGCCACATTGACAGCCATCCGCGAACGGCGGCGGTCGGGACATGGGCAGACGGTTGAGATCTCGGCGTTGGAATCGAACCTCTCGGCGCACGCCTGGCTGGTTTCCTCCTGGATCGCAAGCGGTTCGCCGATGAACAGGGTGCCCAACGACTTCACCAAGACGAAGGACGGTTGGGCGCTGTTCATGCGCGCAGTACCGAATCCCAACATCTTCCTGCTGATCGACCAGCCTGAACGGATGGAGACGGTAGAGATCAACGACATCGACGACTGGCGCAAGCAGTTGGGTCAGTTGTACGAGGATGTTGAGGCCTGGGCGCAGGACCACGACTCGGTCGAGGTCGCCACCAGGGCGCAGGAGCTACGAGTCGCATGCACACCAGTGCTCGACGCCCGGGGGCTCGACAGAAACGTCCAACTGGCCACGCGTGACTGGTGGGCGAACGGCGAAGACGCAGCCTGGGATGATCTGCGATTCCCTGGTGTCGCGTATCAGCTGTCGAAGACGGCAGCAGGTCGTCAGGGACCTGCGCCGTCACTGGGAGCACACACCGCTGCCCTGGATGCCGAGTTCGCAGCGGCTGAAGTTCCCAAGCCACCGCCGGCGATGGCGACGGCCGATCTGCCGCTGGCTGGCCTCAAGGTCGTCGAACTGACGGGCAATTGGGCGGGACCGATTGTGGGTCGGCATCTTGGCGACCTTGGCGCCGACGTGGTCAAACTTGAATGGGCCGCCCGTCCAGCGACTCGGGCGCTGTTCATGCCGGGTCCGACACAGGATCCACAGAAGTATCCCTACGACCGGGCGATGTACTTCAACCTCCTCAATCGGAACAAGCGCGACCTTGTCGTCGATCTCTCAGCCGACGAAGGCAAGCAGATCTTCATGGAGTTAATGCGCGAAGCCGACGTGTTCGTCGAGAACAACTCGGCCCGGGTGATGCCGAACCTAGGCCTCGATTACGAGACGGTGAGTAAAGAGAATCCGAGCCTGATTTACGTATCGATGTCTGGCTTCGGCGCGACCGGACCATGGCGCGACTGGTCGGCATACGGATCGAACATCGAGGCGTCGTCGGGATTGGCCTCCGTGACTGGATACCAGCCAGATCAGGTGCGGCGGACTCCGCTGTTCTATGCCGATCCTGTGTCGGGCAACCACGCGACGGTCGCAATCCTCGCGGCACTGGAACACCGTGAGGAAACCGGCGAGGGACAGTACATCGATGTGGCGCTGAACGAGGCGGGAGCTGCGTACTTCTTTGAGGCGTTGATGGAGTATCAGACCACTCGGCAGATTCGCCGGCCCAATGGCAATCGCGACGCTCGCTTCGCCCCACAGGGCGCCTATCGGTCGATGGGCGAAGACACCTGGATCGCGCTATCGGTGCAGAGCGACAAGGACTGGATCTTGCTATGCCGGACGATCGGTCGTGAAGATCTGTTGGCCGACGACGGGCTGTCGACACTTCAAGGACGCACCGCGCGTCATGACGAATTGGACGAGGCGATCGAAGCATGGACCAGCGAACGCGAACAGTATGAGGCAGCGTGGGAGTTGCAGCGCGCGGGCGTCTCGGCTGCGCCAATCCTGGCTAACTGGCAAGTGCTGCACGACCCGCATATCCACGCGCGTGGGTTCTATCAGTGGGTCGAGCATTCGGTGGTTGGCGTGTATCCCTACCCGTCCTGGCCTTGGCGATTCAGCCGGACGCAACCGTTGATCCGACGGCCTGCGCCGAGGTTCGCCGAGCACAACCACGAAGTGCTGTCGGAGTTGGGCTACGACGAGGAACAGATCGCCGAGCTGTACGCACTAGAGATCACGTCGGATGTGCCGACCGCGCCACTGCTGATATCGCGCGGAGGCCTCAGCGCCTCGGATGACTGAAGCCGGTATGATCAGGTTGAGCAGCACAGAGAGTTTCTGAAGGCCGTCAAGTGACCACGCACGCAAAACGCACCGAACCGTCAGTTAACGACGCGCAGCCCTGCGAGCTTGACTCAGACTTGCCTCCGATTGAGACGCTTTCGGACCTGATTGAGTCGGCGAGGTGGTTTGCGTCCAAAATTCCACCTGATGAGAGAGCAGAGGCCAGACGACACATAGTCGCGTATCTGGATGAAGTGGCTGCGCGAGAACCAAGCCGATTGCCCGATCATCAATCTGAATGAATCCTGCACCCAGGCTGTTTGTTGACACTGTCTACTTGCTTGCGACATTCGACGAGGCGGACGATTGGTCAAATGCTGCGCGGGAGGTCAGTGATCTGTTCGCTCGGGCGCGACTCGTTACAACTGAAGGAGTCATCAGCGAGTTTCTCGCTAGCTGTTCTCGCACAGGTCCCAATCACCGCGCCCGGGCCGTTGCTCACGTTCGACATCTGAAATCATCACCGAGGGTGGAAGTCGTGGAACTGACCACTGAACTGGTGAATGAGGGCATCGCAGCGTACTCAGGCGAATTCCTCTATACACGTCTGAGTCTGCAGGACTGCATCTCGATTTTGGTCATGCGTCAGCGGGGGATATCCGAGGCCTTGACCGCTGATCGGGAGTTCACGTTGGCCGGAATCAATGTGCTGATGCAGGCGCCGAGTGCCCGGCGCTAAGTCTGGTGCTATGGCTGGCGCAGGATGATTCGGGAACTTCCGTTGCTGATCACTTTGACTGCCAGTGCAATCTTGTTGTTCTCGTCGAGGATGTCCCAATAGGTGTCCGCGATTTGTTCGGCGCTTCCCCTGAGTGGCAACCAGAGTGGGTCTCCGGCGTATGGCGGCAGTGGATTGCCATCGTGGCGGTAGGTCGTGATTCCGTAACCGAGACCCGTCGGTGGGAAGGGGACTCGCCAGACGACTCGGTCGGTCTCTGCGTGGTCAGCGGCGTTGGCGCGGAGGATGGCTATGCATAGTTGGCCATGCCCGCGCAGGTCGAGCATGGCTGCGATGCGCGGCGTGTAGTTGGGCGCATCGTCCTCGCGTTCCCGCGCCGCAAGCGCGTCCTCGAAGCGGGCAGACCGCTCGATCGTGTCCTGGATCGTTCGCGTGTGGTCGCCATTTGAGACCAGATAGATATCGGGCAGTTCAAGCATCGCGTCGTAGATGATGTTGGTCGGATCGCTAACCAGTGCAGGATCGCGAGCCTCTGTGCGTAACTCCTCGTTGTTGACGCCATCGACGACAAAGCGGCGGTTCCGGCTGTTCTCGCTTCTCCCCATGATCCAATAGATCTGGACCCACACGTCGGAATCGTCCGCCGTTTCCAGCCGCCCCACGACGATCCCGCGACCCGGGTAGCTGTTGGCAGCGAGGTGTCGGCCAAAGTTCTGTTCGGCGAACACGCGAAGCTCTTCGATCTGTGAAGTCATGACCTCATCGTATCCGTATCAGCCGGAGGTCAGAGATAGACTCAGGGCATGTCCGACAGCGCACGGCTCCCGTCTCGTGTCTTGATTGCCAATCGTGGCGAGATTGCGACGCGGATCATCCGCACCTGTCACCTCCTGGACTTGCAAACTGTTGCCGTCTACTCGGATGCCGACCGGTCAGCGCCGCACGTAGCGGCGGCCGATCAGGCTGCGCACGTCGGCGCTGCACCGGCGTCCGAGAGCTATCTCAACATTCCCGCGTTGATTGATGCGGCGCAATTGACGGGCGCCGACGCGGTTCATCCCGGCTACGGACTCCTGTCGGAGCGGGCCGATTTCGCGCGTGCAGTGGAGGACGCGGGACTGATCTGGATAGGTCCGCCGCCTGATGTAATCGATGCGCTGGGCGACAAGGTGTCGGCCCGGCGTCTCGCCTCGCAGGCCGGTGTTCCCGTGGCCGACGGCATCGAGGACGATCTCGGCGACGCTGCCCTGGCCTCGGGCATTGCCGAACTGGGCTTTCCGGTCATGGTCAAGGCCGCGGCGGGCGGCGGCGGACGCGGGATGCGCTTACTGAGGAGTGTCGAAGATGCGCCGGATGGATTGGAAGCGGCCGTCGCAGGGGCTCGACGCGAGGCTCAGGCAGCGTTTGGCGATGGGCGATTACTCGTCGAACGAGCACTATCGGACGGACGTCACGTCGAGGTACAGGTGATGTTCGACGCGCACGGCCACGGCATCCATCTGGGCGAACGCGATTGCTCGGTCCAGCGTCGTCGACAGAAGGTGATCGAGGAATCGCCGTCTCCGGCGGTAGATTCATCGTTGCGATCCAGGCTGGGCGAAGCGGCGCTTGGCGTCTGCCGAGCGGCTGGTTATGTCGGGGCAGGGACCGTCGAGTTCCTGCTGATGCCAGACGGCTCGTTCGTCTTCCTCGAAGTGAACGCCCGCATCCAGGTCGAGCATCCGGTGACGGAAGCGGTTACCGGACTTGACCTTGTCGAGCTACAACTCCGTGTCGCAGGTGGCGAACCGCTGCCGATGTCGCAGGATGATGTGCGGTTCGATGGACACGCGATCGAGGCTCGAATCTATGCCGAGGATCCGTCGCGGGGATATGTGCCCTCGACTGGCCGGCTGCGTTGGTTTGCCCCACTGGATGAACGAGCGCGGCATGATGTGGGCCCAGTGACCGGCGATGTCGTCACGGCTTACTACGACCCGATGCTGGCCAAGACGATCGTGCATGCCCCAAGTCGCGACGAAGCGGTCGAACGCGCGTTGCAGGCACTGGACGGATGGGCGATTGACGGGGTGACGACCAACCTGGCTCAGCTATCGGCGATCCTGAGATCTGATGACTTTTGCGACGGCAGCGTCGATATTGCGTGGCTGGAACGAGTCGAGCTCGCCGAACGGTCTGTCCCGTTTGAAGCCTTGTCGGTTGCAGCGCGGGCTGAAGCCGAGCAGGGCGCATGGAGATCGACAGGCGAGCTGGTGCGCAAGTATCTGCTGCATGGGCGATCGGATGAGATCAGGATCGCGCGGACGACTACAGGCTGGCAGGCGACCGTCGATGGTGAATCGGTTCAGGTTCCGAGTGGTCGCGACTGGTCGGCCGACGTCGGCTCACGAGGCGTCGTGGTGTCGAACGGCGGACAACGATGGGTGTTCTTGAGAGCGCGACGACAGCGGACCGCCGGCAGGAGTCGGCGTGCTGGCGGATCCAACATGGTTCGCGCACCGATGCCGGGCACGATGATTGAGGTGCTGGTCGCGGTCGGCGACGAAGTGGAAGCGGGACAAACACTCGCGGTGATGGAAGCGATGAAGATCGAGCACCTGCTGACCGCTCCGAACGGTGGGGTCGTGAGCGCGGTGCATACGTCGGCGGGTGCCTCGGTTGACGAGGACACAGTGTTGATTGAGCTGGGAGCAGCCACATGAACGCTGGCGAACAGGCCAAAGTCCTGAGACAACGACGGCAGCGAGTCGAGGCTGCCTGGTCAGGTATTGACGTCGATGGTCCGGTGCTGATCCCGGCCAGTCTGCCGATTCCGATTGATGGCACCGACCAGTTCCACGAGTTTCATGCGCATCCCGAGTTTCAATACCTGACCGGCATCGCCGAACCCGGCGCTGCCCTGGCCTGGGAGCGTGAGCGCGGTTGGACGTTGTTTGCGCCGTCGCTGTCGGTCGAGGATCTGGTCTGGATGTCTGCGCCACCTTCCGCTGAAGCGCTGGCCGAAGAAACTGGCGTCGGTCGATCGGTCGACAGGTCGGAGCTGGCCGGCTGGCTGGAATCGCAGCGCGGTGGCGGGCTGGTCCTGCTGGGATCGCGCGACATCGAGACGCGGGCCACGGAATATGGCGTCGATGCCTGGTCAACTCTGGAAGCAGTCGTTGACGAAGATGCAACTGATCGGCTGGGCAAAGCGCTCGCAGAGTTGCGGCGGGCGAAGGATGCCGTCGAGATGGATCGGATGACTCGTGCCGTGGACGCCGCCGTGGAGGGTCATCTTGCGGCGCAACGATTGGCCCGACACGGACTGACTGAGCGCGCATTGCAGATCGAGATGGAGGCGGAGTTTTTCCGCCAGGGTGGCGCGCGGACGGCCTATGGGTCAATCGTCGGCTCGGGTCCGAACTCCGCGATCCTGCATGGGACGCCGGGTGAACGGGTTATGTCCGATGGCGAGCTGGTGTTGATCGACGCCGGCGCCGAGGTTGAGGGTTACGCCTCCGACGTGACCCGCACATTCCCCGTGTCTGCGGCGTTCACGACAATGCAACGAGAGTTGTACAACGTCGTGCTGGCCGCTCAGCAGGAGGCGATTGCAGCGGCAGGACCGGGTGTCGAGTACAAGTCGTTGCATCTACAAGCCTCGGCGACAATCGCGCAGGGCTTGGTCGAAGTGGGCATCTTGCGAGGATCGGTCGATGAACTCGTCGCGGCCGATGCACACGCGCTGTTCTTCTCCCATGGTCTGGGACACATGCTGGGGCTGTCGACGCATGACTGTGGCGGTTATCTCGAAGGTCGCCTGCCCGAAGATCGGTTTGGGCTCGCCTATCTGCGAGCCGACCTGCCGTTACAGCCGGGATACGTCGTGACGATCGAACCAGGCGTTTACTTTGTTCCGGCGCTGCTCAACGATCCAGCGCGCCGCGAACGATACGCGGAGATGGTGAATTGGGATGTGGTGGATGGGATGCTCGATTTCGGCGGCATCCGGATTGAGGACGATGTCCTGATTACGACCGATGGTTGCAACGTGATGAGCGGCGCATTGCCGTCGGCTGCGGTGGAGATTGAGGCGATTCGCCGGGATGCGTTGGGAGTGACGAGTGGCTGAGCGGCTGACGATCTCGGATGTGGCGACGTATCCACGTCCAGGCATGGACGCGCCCGGGATGGTGGGGTTCACGCCCGACAGTTCTGCAGTGACATGGTTGCATGCCGCCGATGGAGGACTCGTCCGCTCGTTATGGCGGATCGATCTGCAGAGCGGTGAACGCTCCGTGATCGCCGGACCTGGCGCTGATTCCCCGATGTCTCGCGAGGAAGAGTTGCTACGCGAGCGCACGCGAACACGGGAACTTGGCGTGTCGTCCTACTCGTGGGCACGAGAGTCCGACCTTCCCGTGCTCATGATTCCGGGTCCGACGGTCCGGGTCTCAGTCGACGGTGAGCCGCTGCGAGAGCTTCCCGGATCCGAGGGCGCGCTGACTCCAACATTGAGCCCGGACGGTACACAGATGTCGTTTGTTCGAGGGGGCGAGCTGTTCGTGCTCGATGTCGATGGGCAATCGGAGGCGACTCAACTCACATCGGGCGCTGAGGATGGCCTGACTCATGGCCTCGCCGACTACATCGCGCAGGAAGAGTTTGGACAACTACGCGGCCACTGGTGGTCGAAGGATGGACGGATCGCCTACCTGCATGTCGACGAGCGGCACGTCGCGCCGTATCCAATCGTCCACCAGGGCTCGACCGATGTTGATGTGGAGACGCATCGATATCCGTTCTCAGGGGATGAGAACGCGCACGTGTCCCTCTGGATTGCGGACCTCACCAGTGGTGAGCACCGCGAACTGCCACTTCCTGAGGAAGATGGATATCTCGTCCGCATTGCATGGTGGGCCGACTCGAACGACGGACAACGCCTGGTGGCTCAGCGGATCAATCGCGATCAGAACCGTCTGCGACTGTTGGCGTTTACCGGATCAGGCGAAGCAACTGAACTGATCGACGAGACGCAGGATCCGTGGGTCAATGTGGCCGACGACGCCCGTGGATTGGCCGATGGCTCCTTCCTCTGGTCGTCGGAATCGAGTGGGTTTCGACACCTGTCGCTGCGGGCAGAGGACGGCTCGGAGAATCGGACGCTGACGTCGGGCGAATGGATCGTTGATGGCGTGATCGGCGTGGACGAGGACTCCCGCTGGGTGTACTTCAGCAGTACTCGAGGATCTCCGATGGAACGACGGGTCGAGCGTGTTTCGCTGGATGGCGGTGAGATCGAAACGCTGTCGGAGCCGGGCGGCGTGCATGGAGCGACTCTGTCTCGTGACGGCAAGTGGCTGGCGATGATCAATTCGTCCCTGGGCGCTGCACCGAACATCTCGCTCGTCGCTACGGATGGCTCGGTTCAACGCTCGCTGTACGAATCAGAGGCTTCAATTCAACAACTAGGGCTCGACGCACCGGAGCTGCGCACCTTCTCGGCAGCAGACGGAACCACGCTCTACGGAGCACTCTATCGACCCGAAAATAACGGTCCGCATCCGCTGTTGGTCGCGGTCTACGGCGGGCCGCATGCTCAGACCGTGCTTGACGCCTGGGGCCTGACCGTCGACCTGCGGGCGCAGTACCTGGCCCAGCAGGGATATCTCGTGCTCAAGCTGGACAATCGCGGCATGGCCGGACGCGGACTGGACTTTGAGGCGCACCTGCATCGGCAAATGGGCACGATCGAGGTGGATGATCAGGCGGCGGCCGTGGAACAGCTCGCCATCGAGGGGCTGGCCGATGCGGAACGCGTCGGCGTCTATGGCTGGTCGTATGGCGGCTACATGACCGTGATGTCGATGTTGCGCCGACCCGACCTGTTCAAGGTGGGCGTGTCGGGCGCGCCGGTCTCAGACTGGGACGGCTACGACACCGGTTACACGGAGCGCTACATGGGTACGCCGCAGAACAACGCCGAGGGATACCGCGAAGGCTCACTCCTGACCCACGCCGACAAGCTTGCGGGTCAACTGCTGCTCATTCACGGCGGCGTCGACGAGAACGTTCACTTCCGTCATACGGCAAGATTGATCACGGCGCTGACGGCGGCCGACCGCGACTACGACCTGCTGATGTTCCCCGAGGAGCGTCACATGCCCCGCGATCAGGCCGGACTGGAATACCAGGAACGCCGAGTCGCCCGTTACTTCGAGCGCCACCTGAAGTGATCATCCTGGAGGAATGATGCCGATTCCCAGCACTGCAACCGATGCCGCGACGCTTCTGGGCGTGGCTCCCTCGGCGGACCGCGACACGATCCGTGATCGCTACCGGCGGCTGGCCCGGATATACCATCCCGACGCCAATCCCGATGACGAGGCGGCCGGCGTGCGCATGCTAGAGCTGAACGCGGCAGTCGATCTGTTACTGGGCTCGGACACGCCCACGGTTGAGATTGAGTATGAGCCTCAACGCAGTGATCGCGCGCTGACCACGAGGGAACGTCGCCACGAGGCTCGCATCCGCGATGCGCTGCAACATCTGCCCTATGGCATCTATGTCGTCGGCACCGTCACAGCCGACGGCCGGCCCAACGCGATGGTCGCTGACTGGGTCATGCAGGTCTCGTTTCGGCCTCGGATCATCTGCGTCTCGTTCGAGCGCGACGCCGCCTCGCTGCGCAATCTGCGCGAGACGCGACAGCTCACGGTGAGTCTGCTGCCGGAGTCGGGCATGGACCTGGCGGCTAAGTTTCTCCAGCCAACAGATCCGTCCAAGATTGAAGGTCGCTCGTCCGAGTTCGCCGCGCCAGACAAGATGCGAGGCGTGGCCTATCAGCAGCTCGAGCATGCTTCACTCGATGGCGGCGCGCCGGTGCTTGAGGAATCGCTGGCCTGGATTGCTGCTGAGGCTCAACAGTTCGTTCCCGTCGGTGAACACATCCTGGCGCTCTGTCGTGTGTTCGACGGCGACACGTCGCTCATCGACGAAGGCCCGCTGACCTCGCTCTATACCGGCTGGCACTATGGCGGTTAGGCCGCCGCGTTCGTCTGTCGTCGTCCGACGGGCGGGCCAGCACGACTATGGGAAACACTCCGTCATTGCCGCGCCAGCGGGAATCTCGTCTGATGTTCGTCCACCGAGAGCAGGGAATGAGATTCCAGGTCAAGCCTGGAATGAAGGAGCGCCAACGCCGCCCGCACGTGTCGTTGGGCGTCGGCTGCGCACGTTCGAGTCGTTCAGCGACTCCGCCTTTCGCTGGTTCTTCGTCTCGACCCTGGCGCAGATGTACTCAGCGATCGGCCAGATGTTTGTCCGCACGTTTCTGGTTTATGAGCTGACCGAGTCGTATGCGGCGGTCGGACTGGTGGCGCTGATCAGCGGCACGGTGCAGTTTGCCCTGGGGCCATATGGCGGCGTGCTCGCCGATCGCTTCCCCAAGAAGGCCGTGACACAGATCTTCCAGTTTGTCGGCTTTCTCAACGCATTCGTGATCGGCACGTTGGCGGTGATGGGGATCCTCGAGTTCTGGCACCTGTTGATTTCGGCAGTCTCGCAAGGTGTCCTGGTCGCCTTGATGGTGCCGGCGCGACAAGCGATGGTCTCCGAGATCGTGCCGAAACACCGGATCATGAACGGCGTTGCCCTGAACACGGCGGCGATGAACATGATGCAGTTTGGCGCGCCGCTGATCGGTGGGGCGCTGCTGGCAACTGCCGGCGCCGGTGTGACGTTCTACTCGATGGCCGGCTGCTACGTGCTGGCGATGCTGACGATGCTCCCGATTCCATCGGTGGTTGCACAGGCGGGTCGCGGCCAGGGCGGCGTGCGCGAAGCATTCCGCGACATCGGCGACGGATTCCGCTACGTCGGGCGTCACCGCGTGCTGCGGATGATCCTGCTGCTCTCGTTCTTCATCTCGCTGCTCGGCACGCCGTTCCAGGGTTTGCTGCCGGGATTCGTGCAGGACACCTTCGACGCCGGACCGGCACTGGCCGCGCTGTTCTTAACCTTCTCAGCGGTCGGCGCATTCCTGGCCGCCTTGATCATTGCGTCGCTGCGACGCAGCGGTCGGGGCAAGCTGTTGATCCTGATGGGTGTCTTCCTCGGAGCCGCGACCCTGGGCATGGCGATCTCGCCCTGGATCTGGCTGAGCCTGCCAATCATGATCCTGATGGGCATCGGCCAGTCGGGACGGATGGCAATGGCCTCGGCGCTGATCCAGGAGCAGGCGGATCCGGCGTATCGCGGTCGCGTGATGTCGGTCCTGATGATGCAGTTCGCGGTGATGCAGGGCGGAGTGTTCGTCCTGGGCATCGTCGCCGAGCTCGTCGGCATTCGCCTGGCGATCTTCGTGGTGGGAGTCATGCTGTTGGGTGCGCTGGCGTTGTTCGGCGCATTCTCACCGACCCTGCGCCGTCTGCAATAGTGCCAGCAGGCTGTAACGGTGCAAGCAGGCGATCGGCGCTGGGCTATCTTGACGCCAACGGAGACCAGCGAGCGAGCAAGCGCTGCAACGAACGCAAACGAAGGCAAGGTTGAGCATGATTACGTACCTGGATCACGTCGGGATCGTGGCCAACTCGCTTGAGGAAGCGGGCGAAGTGCTGGTCGACCAGCTTGGCCTGCTCTACGACGAGGAGCGCACCCCGTTCCCCAAGGGTGGCTTCTTCGCGCCCGAGCGCACCAAGATCTTCTTCGTCAAGGTCAACCTGGGCGAGACGCGGATCGAGATCCTGCTGCCCGAGGACAACGTCAGCGGGATCGGAAAGTACCTGGAACGTCGCGGCCCCGGCCTGCATCACCTGGGCTACGGCTCAACCGATGTCGTCGGCGACACCAAGCTCTTCATGGAGCGCGGCCTGTCGTACATCGACTTCGGCGGTCCAATCGACGAGATCACCGCATCGTTCTTCCACCCCAAGACAGCAGGCGGCATCCTGACCGAGATCGTCCCGGATCGTAGGCCGCAGGCCTCGGGTTCGTAGGGAGTTGAAGCCTGTCGGCTCGCTGCAGGGGCAGCCCTTGTGGCTGCCTGCTCTGCGGACCGGGCGACCACAAGGGTCGCCCCTACGCGAACGCTTGACGAGCCAGGGTCCATGCGTCAACAGTGATCAGGGCGGAGGGCGATACTGATGACGTCAAGCCGACCGGCACTCCACGACCGACGACTGGCTCTTGTGCTCAGTGGCGGCGGGGCGTCGGGGATTGTCCAGGTGCCGTTTCTGGAAGAACTAATTCGGCGCGGGATTCGGCCCGACCTGATCGTGGGATCGTCAGTCGGCGCAGTCAACGGGACGTTCCTGGCCTTTCATCCGAACAACATCGAGGGACTGGCCGAACTCTGGATTGCGCTGCGCGATAACCGGCTCTGGCATCGCAACCTGTTGCGCATCGGACGGCGACTACTCTCCCGCGGCAACTCGCTCTATTCGAACCGCTTCCTGCGCGACCTGTTCAAGCAACATGTCACCATCGATGAGATCGCGGCTGCCGAGATTCCGCTGTTTCTGGTCACGACCAGTCTGTCCAGCGGACGCAAACACGTGATGACCAAAGGACAGTTGTTGGCAACGGTCATGGCGTCGGTTGCATTGCCGGGACTGTTTCCGCCCGTACGGTTGGAGGCCGACTGGTGTGTCGATGGTGGATTGTCCTCGGGTCTTGACCTGGAGACGGCGATCCTCAACGGCGCGAGTCATACGCTGGCTGTTGATCTCGGCGTGCATCCGTCGCCGTATCAGCCACGCGGACTGGTTGACCTGTTGGCACGCTCGATGGAGATCGCCTCGCAGGAACGAACCAAGTCGGAGATTGACCAGTTTGGTTCGCTCGTGCCGACGGTGATCTGGCGTCCGGGCCTGCGGGCGGCATCGTTTGGATCGTTTGAGGACGTGGATGAGCTCTATGCGGCTGCAAAGGACCTTGCCCCAGTGATGATTGACCAGGCCATCGGTCCCGACGGAGAGTGGCTGCCAGGCGTCTACGAGGGCGTCGTCTCAGTGGCGAAGGTGTAGCGCATGGCCGGCATGTCCGATCTGCGGGTGTTGGACCTCAGTGACCAGGTCTCGGGCGCATACGCTTCGCGATTGCTGGCCACCGCCGGCGCTGACGTGACGCTGATTGAGCCGGTAGACGGATCTTTGCTGCGGTCGCGTCCTCCGCTGCTGACAGCGACAGAGCCGAATCGCAGCGCAGCGTTCGAGTATCTCTCGGCCTGGAAACACGGAGTGGCGCTGGACTGGTCGTCGGAGGCTGGGTTCAATGCGCTCGGCCGATTGCTGGATCGAGCAGATGTGGTCGTGACCACCATGGCAGCAGCCGACGCGCTGGCCTTCGATCAGCGGATACGGGCAGAGCGATCATCGCTCATCCATGTCTCGGCCACCTCCTACGGACTGACCGGACCGTGGGCCGGCTGGAAATCATCCGACCTGACCGATTGGGCCGCAGGCGGCTATCTGTACATCACGGGCGATCCGCTGCGCGAGCCGCTGCAGGGCGCTGGGCCGTGGGCGTCGTATGTCGGTGGCATCGCTTCAGCAGTCGGGGCGCTAGCGGCGCTGCATGCTCGACGATCGACAGGGCGAGGTCAGTTGGTCGATGTCGGGACGATGGAGACGATGGCCTCGGCCCATCAGTGGAGCCTGACCATGTGGTCGCACCAGGGACGAATCAAGCATCGCGCCAATAATCGCCATGCCGAGGCGCATCACCCCGTCTCGCTGATGCAGGTCGGAGACGGCTGGGTCTGTATCGCCGCACCGTCGCAGGCGCAGTGGATCAATCTGTGTGTGGCGTTGGATCTACCGGAAATGGCCGACGACCCGAGTTACGCGACCGCTGGTCTTCGCTACGACGTCGCCGAAGAGATCGATGGTCGCTTCGCCCCGTTCCTGATGTCGCGCACCAGGACAGAAATCGTCGAGCACTTGCAGGCGCAACACGTCCCGGCCAGCGCCGTGCTGTCGATGGACGAGGTGTTGGTCGACGAACAGCTTGAGGCGCGAGCCTACTGGGCCTATCCCGAGGATCTGGGCGAAGGAGTGAAGATGCCCGGCGTGCCATTTGTCCTTCCGTCGTCGCCGACGCAGTTCAAGGCGGCGCCAACGCTCGGAGCGGATACTGCGTCGGTGCTCGACGAGGTGGGGCTACGACGTGACGAGATCGAGTCGTTGGCAGCATCCGACGTGATTGGGCTGAGGGGAGCGGACCGTGGCTGAAGGGATGTTGTCGGGGGTGCGCGTCGTTGAGTTTGGCTATGCCTGGGCTGGACCGCTGGTCGGCCGGACGCTCGGCGATCTGGGTGCAGACGTGATCAAACTGGAGCAGGACGTATCACGCGGAGGTCATCTGCCCGACGATCCCGCGTTGCGCGCCGCGCTCGACGACTGGCGGCGCGGTGAGGCTGTCGAGCCCATGTTGCGCGCGTCGGTCTTCCCCGAGGGTGAGCCTGAACCGGAGCCGTGGAATCGGGCGGGGATTTTCAACAAGCACAATCGCAACAAGCGCGGATTGTGCGCCGATTTGAAGTCGGCGTCGGGCAAGAAGATCTGGCGACGGCTGGTTGAACACTCGGACGTGATCGTCGACAACTTCAGTCCGCGCGGGGTCAAGAATCTGGGCATCGACTACGAGACAGTTCGCGAGTGGAATCCGGGCATTATCTCGGTCTCATGCACGGGCTACGGACACACAGGGCCGTTCCGCCAGCGAGTCTCGTACGGGCCGGTGCTAGAAGCGCACTCGGGCGCAGCATCGGCGACCGGCTACGTCGATGGCGGTCCGATGAAGATGGGCCACGCATTTCCCGACCCAATCGGCGGACTGCACGGCGCCTTTGCGGTGCTCGCTGCGCTGTGGGAGCGCGACGAAACGGGTCAGGGATGCTTCGTTGATCTGTCCCAGCTTCAGACCTACACAGCGGTCGCCGGAGATCTCGTCCTCGAGACATCGGCCCAGGGCCAGGCGCCAGCGCGAGGCAACCGCTCGCGCAGTTGCGCCCCGCAGGGCGTGTATCGATGTCGAGACGAGAGTCCCGATGCACGAGAGTCGATGGACATGTGGATTGCGATCACCATTGAAGATGATGACTCTTGGGTGCGATTCACAACACTGGTCGGTGACACACGTCTTGAGGATCAACGATTCCGAGACCTGTCTGGACGCTTCGAGTATCACGATGAAATCGACGCGCTGATCAACGAGTGGACACGCTCACAAGATCGCTTCGAGCTGACCGAGCGTCTGCAAGCCGCCGACATCAGCGCCCTGCCAGCGATGACCAATGGCGACCTGATGCAGTCGAAGCAGCTCAGGGACCGTGGCTTCATCGTCGAGTGGGATCAGCCCGGAGTCGGCGTCTACGAGTACGGCGGCTTCCCCATCCACTTCAGCGATTGGGGTCCAGCCGAGATGCGTCCAGCGCCGCAGTTAGGCGGGGACAATCGCCAGATCTGCGAGGAGTTGGGGTTCACGTCAGAGGAGATCGGCCAGTTCGTCGCGGATGGGACGCTGGTTGATCAACCGCCGCTGACTGGTGGTCGGTAGCGTCTGAACTGTTCCAAGAGCCACTTCTGCGTCCTAGCCGCGCTCCGTCGCAGACTGCCCCGCACTTGATGCGGGTGGAATCTTGCACCGCGCAACTCAGCCATCTCGTCCTGTACGAGCCAGCCTTGCGATGCCATCTTCGTCTAGCCGATAGAGCAGCCACTCCGACTCGTGAGTCATTCCGATCTGGTGATAGAACTTCCGCGCCGGATTCCAGTCAAGCACCGAGAGGTCGAGCCGAGCCCAGCCTCGCGCTTCGGCGAGTTGCGCCAATGCGCGCATCAACGCGAACCCTGCTCCAGTCCCACGCGCTTCCGCGGTGACGAACAGGTCCTCGAGGTACAGCGCCGGTGTGCCAGTCCAGGTTGAATAATGCGGAAAGAAGAGCGCCATGCCGACCGGCAGTCCGTCACGCTCGGCGATCAGCGTCTCGAACAGTCGATGATCGCCGAAGCCGTCGCGCCGGATGCTCTCGACGGTCGCCTTGACCGTCGAACGTGGTTCATGCTCGAACTCGGCCAGACCAACGATGAAATCAAGGATGGTCTGTGCGTCGTCGGGCGTCGCCTCGCGGGTGGTGACATCGGACACAATGGACACAGCGGATTCGACTATTCGCCCGTGAAGACAGGCGGGCGCTTCTCGATGAAGGACGCCTGGGCCTCGCGGACATCATGCTCGGAACGAGTCGCGTGCGAAATGGCCGTGATCTCGTTGCGTAGCGCCTCGTCGAGCGTGGCGTTGAGATTTCGCTGCATCACGCGCTTGGCGGCGCGAGAGGCGAGCGGTGGCCAGAATGCGATCTCGGAGGCCAACGCGCGAGCGCGGTTCATCAACTCTTCGTGCGGCACCCGCTGATTGACGAGTCCAATCTGTAGCGCCTCGTCGGATTCGACAAAGCGGCTGGTCTGGACCAATTCGACGGCTTTCGGATAGCCAACGACGCGGGGCAGGAACCAGGTCATGCCAGCGTCGGGGCTAAGCGAACGCTCGAGAAAGACAACCTTGAATCGCGCCTTCTCGGAGGCGACGCGCAGGTCGCAGGAGAGCGCCAGGCTCATGCCGGCGCCAGCGGCGACACCGTTGACGGCGGCGATGGTCGGCTTGTCGAGCTGGCCAAATGCAAGCGCCTGGTGTCCGACCCAGCCGAACTCGTCCATCCGGTCGTTCTGGGTGTCAGGAGCCGAATCCTTGGGACGGGCAGTGAGGTCGGCACCCGAGCAGAAGCCACGTCCTGCGCCAGTCACGATCACGACGCGAACGTCGTCGTCGGCCTGGAGCTGGTTGGCGGCGGCGACCATCTCATGGTGCAGATCGCGTGAAAGCGCATTCAGTTTCTCCGGGCGATCAAGCATGATCGTCCCGATCTGGTCGGCGATATCTAGTCGCAGGTGTTGGAAGGTCATGTGTCGCTCCATTCGCTAAGCAGCGTACTGCGCATGTCGGCAATCTCTGAGAATCGGAAGCACGAAGCATCGTGATCGTTGACGATCCCGACTGCCTGCATGAAGGCATAGCAGGTTGTCGGTCCGACGAAGCGAAATCCGCGACGCTTGAGCTCGCGAGACATGGCTTTCGACTCATCGGTCTGCGATGGTACTTCGGTGCGCGGCTCACCTGACGGGTCTGCGTAGGCCCAGACGATATCCGCGATTGACAAGCCCTGTTCGCGAAGCAGCAACGTCGCCCGCGCATTGGCGATGGTCGACTCAATCTTGCCCCGATGTCGGATGATCCCTGTGTCCTGAACTAGCAGATCCACACCTGCTTCGTCGATCTCGGCGATCGCTTCGATATTCCAGTCGAGGAATGCGCGACGGTATCCATCGCGCCGCATCAGGATCGTGTGCCAGGAGAGTCCCGCCTGTGCACCCTCGAGTGTCAGCGCCTCAAAGAGTTTCGCCTCATCCCGCGTCGGGACGCCCCACTCAAGGTCGTGGTAGGCAATCTCGTCAGGGTCGTCGCCAGGCCAGGAACATCGTTGGGGCATGGCCAGTTCCATCACTCGGTACGATGATGTTGATAGCCTACGTTGCAGAGAGGTCAGGACGTATGACGGATGAACCTCGAACAGAACACAAAGGCAAAAGAAAGTCGCTTTGGGACCGGCTTGATCGATTCCTGATCAGGGGCCAGCCAATCGAGGCCTTCGAAGATGACGATGCCGAGGACGGCGGCGAGTTCAAACTCAAACCCGGGTGGACAATCAAAGGGTGAACGAACCTAGAGGATCAGAGCCAAACCTGTCGCTGTTAGTCCGAGCAGGTGCGTCGGCGTCAAGATTCGTGGAGTGGTAACCCAACGCGCTAACCGTCCGAGTTCGCGGTTGAGCGTCAGACTGGCCAATGCGACAGCCTCCACCACAAGCCAGGACAGTCGACTGTCGGAGAGTCCTTGGTCGCCAGCATCGAGTAGAGCCACTGGTGAAGGGAACGCGGATGACGCCGTTGCCCGAGCACCCAAAGACCGAGAGCGACACTGATCAATGCAATCGTGACCGGAAACACAGCAGCTGCCCATGGCTGTTCGAGCGACGCCAAGACTGCGACGAACAGGCTGTTGCTGGCAACGTTGAGACCGACCAGGAACATCGCACGACTATTGCTGGACTCCACCGCTCTGAGTAGCTCGTCCAGATGAGCAACGGCGACCGTTAGCGCGACCTGCCCTCCGTCGTGCCGCTCGAGTTGCGCCATAGCCGCTTCACCCTTCATCGGTTGACCCCGAGTAGCCTAGTGCCATGGCCTTCGTTCTCGGCGTGACCGGATCCATCGCATGTGGCAAGTCGTTGCTCTGCCAGCACCTTGCCGATGCTCACGCCGCCCATCACATTGACGCCGACCGACATGTTCACACCATGTACGAGCCGGGCAAACCGGCGTTTGACCGGATCGTGGCTCAGTTCGGCGACTCCGTAGTCGGTTCTGACGGCTTGATCGACCGCAAGGCGCTGGGCGACATCGTCTTTGGCCAGCCCGATCTGCTAGCGGCGCTGCGCACCGCGATCGGCGATATCGAGGGCGAGTTCATGCGCCTCTTGCGAGAGCTGAAGGACGATCCAGCGCCGATCGCGGTGTTTGAGGCTGTCCGGCTGTTCGAGGGCCCGTACATGGAAGTTTGCGATGCCGGCTGGCTGGTGGCCTCGGAGGACCAAACCGCGCTGACGCGACTGATGTCCCGCAACGACTTCTCGCGCGAGGAAGCAGAGCAACGGATGGCGTCCGCGATTCACTGGACCGAGCGGGCGCCCAAGGCTGATCTGGTGCTACACAATGACGCCTCGATCAAGGAGTTTCTCGCCTCAGTCGATGACGCCATCGCGAGCGCACTGAAGGATCATCAATAGCCGCTTGCCGCTAGCCTCTAGGCGCAACTACAACCCATGCCACGAGTTTGTGATGGAGGCGGATATGGGCGCACTCGACGGACTTCGCGTAATCGACTTCGGCCAGTACATGGCCGGCCCACTAGCGGCGATGATGCTCGCCGACCACGGTGCGGATGTGATTCGCATCGACCCACCTTCGGGTCCGTTGTGGGACACGCCCGGCAACGCGGTCTGGAACCGCGGCAAGCGTCGCATCTCGCTTGACCTCAAGACCGCCGATGGCCGGCGCACGGCGCAGGAGCTGATCGCCTCCGCCGACGTGGTCGTCGAGAACTTCCGCCCTGGCGTGATGGATCGGTTGGGATTGGGCGCCGAAGAATCGACCAACATCAACGACCGCCTGATCTACCTGTCGATGCCAGGTTTCTCATCCGACGACGAGCGCGCCGGGATTCCGGGATGGGAAGGCGTGGTCTCTGCGCCAGTCGGAACCTACAGCGGATCGTTGATGGCCGACGCGCCGCAGCCGGTCTACACCGCAGTCCCGATTGCTTCCTCATATGCAGCTTTCACCGGCTGTGCGGGCATCTCGATGGCTTTGGTTGCGCGTGAGCGGGACGGTTTTGGACAACAGATCGAAGCCTCGTTGCACGACAGCCTATATCAGGCGATCGGCATTCGCGGGCTCAAGTATCTCGACCGTGATGCGCCTCGAGGTCCTGCTCCCTGGGTCGGACCGTACGAATGCTCCGATGGTCGGTGGGTATTCTTCCACGCCGCATATTCGCACTTCATCCGCCAGTTCTGCGTCGCCGCAGGCGTACCGCAGTGGCTAGATGAGCCGTGGTCGAACGCATCGGAAATCCAGCAAGACTACGCGCTCGCCGATGTGGCCAGGGCGCAGTTGACCAACACCTTCCTGACAAGGACCGCGCAGGAGTGGGAAGACCTGATTAACGAAGCCGGTCCACCGACTGTGCGATCTCTCGACTCCTCCGAATGGCTGCACGAGCCGCATGCACGCGAGGCGGAGATCATCGTCGAACTCGACGATCCGCAGCTCGGCCCGATGCTCCAGCCTGGAATCCAGGTGCGCATGGGCGGCACGCCGGGTGAGATTCGCGGGCCCCGCAAGGCGCTGGATTCCGACCGCGCCGACATCATGTCGGAACTGTCAAGGACGGCGCCGTCCGCGATGAGCGCCCCTGGCGGCCGACTGTCGAAGGCGCTCGAAGGCATGACCGCGCTCGACCTCTGCATCATCCTCGCCGGCCCGACCTGCGGCCGGACCCTGGCTGAGTTTGGCGCCGACGTGGTCAAGATTGACAACCCGTCGCGCGAGAACGGGATCATGCTGCATGAGGACATCAACCGCGGTAAGCGCTCGATGCTGCTCGATCTGAAGCGCGATGAAGGCCGTGAGGTCTTCATGGAGCTGGCCGCCGACGTGGATGTGGTCGTCCAGAACTATCGGATGGGCAAAGTCGGCGGCCTGGGAGTCGACTACGACTCCGTGCGGCAGATCAATCCCGACGTGGTCTATGCATCTCTGAACGCGTTCGGCGAGATCGGTCCCTGGGCCGGTCGCGCCGGCTGGGAGCAGTTGGCGCAGTCGGCCAGTGGGATGATGACCCGCTACGGCGACACTGAGCCGACGCTTCAACCGTTCGCGATCAATGACTACGGCACCGGCATCAACGGCGCGTTTGGGGTCGGGATGGCGCTCTATCACCGACTGCGAACGGGCGAAGGTCAGCAGGTCTTCACGGCGCTGGCCCGCACCGCGAGCACCATGCAGTCTTCCATGCTGCACGAGTACGAAGGTAAGCGCTGGGACGAACCGGCTGGCCAGGATGCGGTCGGCGAGGGACCGCTGCACCGGCTTTACGAGGCGTCCGACGGCTGGCTGTTCATCGGCGCCAAGCCTGAGCAGTCGGGCGACATGCCTACGCCAGAGGACCTCAAGACCAGGACGGTGGCCGAGTGGGTCTCGGACTTGACCGACAAGGGCATCGGCGCATCGGCCGTTGGCTCGGTTGAGGATGCGATGACCGAGGAACGGGCTGTGTCAGAGGGCTTCTCGATCACTCGTGATCACGAGGGACGCGGTCGAGTCCGGACGAATGGCCCGTCCGTGAAGATGAGTCGTACACCAGTCGATGTTGGTCGACCGGCAATGGTCCCCGGATCTGCGGCGTCCGAGGTGTTGGGCGATCGAACCTCGGAGTTGTCGGAGGCAGGCGTCGTCGTCGCGGCGGACTGAACAGAGGAGTTAAGGTGACTCTCAAGCGCGTAGCATCGAAGGAGAAACCGCCGGACAGGAGACCGCCCATGGGTGCCGTGCAAGTCACAGTCACAATTCGCAATCCCGCCGACCGCACCCGCGAGTGGAGCGGGCTGTTCCTGGTCGATACTGGAGCGACTGATTCCCTCGTTCCTCGAAAGCACCTTGAAGCGATCGGCATGGAGCCTATCGGGGGACGACAGTACGAACTCGCCGACGGCAGCCCTCTTGTTCTGGAGATTGGCGTCGCCGAGATTGAGTTCATGGGCGAGGCGGTCGGCGGAACCGTCATGTTCGGTGACGACGACGCGGAGCCGCTTCTGGGCGTCACCGCTCTCGAATCCGTCGGCATTGAAGTCGACCCCGTGAACCAGCGGTTAAAGCGCTTGCCTGCGGTCAGGCTCAAGAGCATTCGAGGCTGAGCAGATCCGCGACTTACGAGACCAAGTGGTTATCCTCACTCCAGACTTGAGAGGGGCTGGATATGTCCTTGGCGCTTTCGGATGTTCGGATTTTGGACTTGACCCAGTATGAGGCTGGGACCTCTTCGACCCAGGCCCTGGGCTGGCTGGGAGCTCAGATTGTCAAGGTCGAGCCTCCTGGACGGGGAGAGCCGGGACGACGATTGGGGGCTGGGTCTGATGCGGTCGACTCGACTTACTTCATCACGCTGAACAACAACAAGCGCTCGTTGACGCTTGACCTCAAGTCCGATGACGGGCGCGAGATCTTCAAACAGCTCGTGCCCAAGTTCGACATCGTGGTCGAGAACTTCACCCTGGGCACGATGGAGCGGCTGGGCATCGGCTACGACACGCTCAAAGAGATCCACCCTCAACTGATCTACTGCACCGTGAAGGGTTTTGGCACGACCGGCCCCTGGGCGCCCACGAAGTCGTTCGACATGGTTGCGCAGGCGGCCGGCGGCGCGATGGCGATCACCGGCACCGAGGACACACTGCCCCTCAAACCCGGCCCGACCATCGGCGACACTGGCACCGGCGTACAGGCGGCGATCGGCATGCTCGCGGCGCTCTGGCAGCGCCAGCGCGACGGTGTCGGGCAAAAGGTCGAGCTATCGATGCAGGAAGCGGTGACCAACTACACCCGCGTGCCGATGACGCGACGCGAGGTCTCAGGCGACCCCGCGCCGCCCTACGGCGACGGTCAGACTGCACCGACCGGCCTCTTCCCTTGTAAGCCGGGCGGACGCTCGGACTGGGTCTGGATCGTGGTCGCGAGCGGACGAATGCGCAAAGCGCTCATGGAGACGATCGGCAGGCCCGAGCTGGCGGAGTCCAGCGGCGGTCGAGGCATCACGCGCAACGAGGGCGACGACGTCCGCCAGGCGATCGAGTCCTGGACCAGCCAGCGCACCAAGTACGAGGTAATGGACAAGATGCGAGAGGTCCGCGTTCCGTCAGGTCCAGTGCTCGACTCGGGAGAGATCTTCACCAACGAGCACCTGCGCGAGCGAGGCATGCTGGTCGACATCGAGCATCCAACGCGAGGTCCAATGACCCTACTCGGCTGCCCAATCCGGCTCAGCGAAAGTCCCGCCGTCCATCGCCGAGCGCCCCTGCTCGGAGAGCACACGGCCGAGGTACTGGCGGAAGAGCTGGGCCTGAAAGTGTCCGAGGTTGAGGCGCTGGCTGTGTCGGGAATTGTTTCGACGGCCTGAACCCAAAACCCCCCGCTACTCCCAGTCCCCGCCTCCGCGCGGGGACCCGCTCCCTCCGCGGACGGCACACACGCTACGGTCGGACAGTATTCCCAAGCGGGTCCCCGCGTAAAGGAGACCTTTGATTAATTTGCTCCCCCTCGCGGGGGGAGCTGTCGCGGAGCGACTGAGGGGGTCCTGCCGGCCCGGGTACCAGATGGAACTTGGTGGAGCAGGACCCCCTCCGCCTTCGGCACCTCCCCCTGCAGGGGGAGGAAAGGGATTATGCAAAGGTCTCCGTAAAGCGGGGACTGGGAACGGGCGAGATGAATCGATGTCAGCCTCAGCCCACCGCGACATCCCAGCGTTCGGCGCAATTCTTGACGACCAGGTCGATGTCCTCTGGCAGGATTGCGCGTTCCTCGGCGAGTTGGACTGCGTCTGACCTGACTCGGCTCAGATATGACTCTTTGTCGCCGTAGCGGGCGAGGATTTCTTCGCGGCTCATCCACTGGGTCAATCCGACGAAGTGGCTGGTCAGGTCTTCACCTCCGGTCTCTGGGTGGCGCGGATTCCAGCCGGTATGCAGACCGATGGGCTGCGTCAGATCAGGCAGGCGCAGGCCGGCGACTTCGTTGCCGTCGTCATCGACAGCCGAGACATAGCCCTGGTACTCGTCGCCCTCTGTGGCCGGCAGCGATGTCCAGTCGACCGTTCGCACTCGCGACAGCCGGTCGGCGTCGGGAGTTGTCACGCGATCCTTGAGCTTTGCCAGTACATCGCTCCGCCTGGCGGCTGTGCCGTTTGCGCAACTCGGGACGCTTGACGGCGGCGGCTCCGACTCTCCGGCGGCCCAGCGATCCAGATTGACCAGCGCCGCGCGCATCAGCGGCGTCTGATCGACGGCATTGTGCCGATACATGCTGCGCTCGTCGGTCAGGTAGAAGCTGTCCACTGGCTCGGCTTGTCCAGGGCCGTGCTGCGTGCAGGCGAGCAGGTAGTGCCGTGACTGCGGATGCTGCGGGATGTCTTCGTCAGTGGCCGGGTCGATATCGATCAGCGAGGCGTCGCCGCGCCAGAACTCCCAGCTCGTATTGGTCTTCACAACCTTTGGCGTCACGCCCTGCTCGTCGGAGCGTTTGAGCAGTCCATCGCGATCACCAGTCAGCGGATCGTCGCGTTCAACGTCGGCAAACGGGAACTCATGAATTGGTCCAGCGAGGAACAGTTGCGATGGCTGTCCGTAGCGACGATTGAACTCGCCGCGAATCCCTCCGGCCACGTGGATGTGTACTCCGTCGAAGGCGCGCTGCGTGAGAGCGTCCGGATCGCGGTTCAGCCCCAGATAGAGCAAGTGGCGCAGGAATCGCCCGCTCTGCGAGATGCCGAATCCGTGTACGCGGTTATACGAGCGTTGCCAATTTCGGAGGAACAGGGCAGCGTCGCGGAAGGCGAGCAGGCCACTGCCGACAACCGGCGAGCGATCGGTCGGGTAGACGATCTCGTAGATTCGGCCCGGCGTGAACCCACCTTCGATCCAGAGGTCGCGGGTGCTCGGGACGACCCCGTCGTCGGTCTGACGAGCGAAGCGCCAGCGGTCATGTGGAATCTCGCTGGGTTCGTCGTCTTCATACTCACGCACGTAGAGGCGGGCACTCTCGGCGGCATCCCTCGATACGGGGTATCCGGGTTGACCCAGGTGCTCAATCGGCATCGATGCGTATGGCTTGCTGGGTCGCAGGTCGGTGATCGCCTCACCGGGGATGGAATTGCCGTCAAGTCCGAGAGCTTCTGGGGCCTGGAACTGGAGCAGCGTCTCAATGTCGGGTGCGTTCCACTGCCAAGCCACCGAAGCGACACTGAACCCATGACTGAAGAGGAATCCGTCGCCCGGGTGTTGAGGATCGCTCACCGAGAGTTCGGCAGGAGTGCGGTTCAATGCGCCTGGAAGCAGGCTGCGTCCTCGGTTGGGCACATCAATCACCAATGCGCCGTTGCCGGCAGATGGATCCTTAGGCCGGATCAGCACCAGGTCGCCGCTAAAGCGGACGCAGCCATCAGTCCCACGATTCGCGCACTCACTGTCGGTGATGCGTTGGTGGTCTTCCAACATCGGGTTGACCGCATAGCGCAGCCGAGCGCGGATCAGCTCGAACGGTCCAGCGTCGCCGAAGGCCTGGCCATCGGCATAGGGTCCCTGCTCAGTGATTTCGATTCGTTCGACTGACATGGTCAACTCCGGTTTTGTAATCAGTCAGCAGCAGTCAAGCGCTTAGCGCGGCCTGACTCCCTAAAGCCAGCCAAGGTGGAAGGCCATCGCACAATTGCCCAATCTGCCAGGTGGTCTGCCCGTTTCCGAATGCGGTCTGCGTCCCACTCTTGGTTGTGTTGCAACAACTCACCGGTCGAACGAAAGGGCAACGCACCCGGCTTTACCAGCTTCTTGCGTGCAACTTTGTACTGCTTAGCGGACTTGGCAATGTTCTGCTTTGGGGTCAACAGAGCGAGGTTTCCCCAAGTGTGCCGCAAGAGTTGGTGCTCGTCTTGAGTGACACCTGGCCAACTGCTCAAGTTCGCATCTTGAGGCATCACGTGGTCAATGTGGAATTTGTCTGACTGTGTCGGTAACAGCTGGTTACCACCAACATGCCAGCGCTCGAACTCCGTGAGAATCCACCGGCACCGCTTCATCTTATACAGCTCAGCACTCGCGATGCCTCGACGAAGGTCATCGTCAGTGCCAATCTTGAGCTTCTCCGACAGGTGGCTAAGTAATTTGCCTCCAGTCAATCCTACTTCCCAAACGCCTTTGAATGCCTGCTGAAATGCAGTCATTTCGAATCCTCTTAGCACTCTCCGAGCAATCGCAGTTTCTACGATTTCGCAAATCAGCACGAAATCCTGTTTGCTGATGCCCTGTTCAATCCTGGCCTTGACTAGCTCCATGAAGAATCCATAAGTCATTACAGGCACCTCGGCGCGATGGAGTCGCCGCAACGCCCTCAGCTCATCTGGATCCAACTTACCAGGAGCCTCGATACCAGTGATGGCCTGAAACGGTACGAGGTACTCTGTGAGATCATCAATGATCATGCCCGCCAGGATACTTCCGGAGTGCCCGTTGGTGAACCTTGGGTCTAGCCATCTACGCTGAAGTGCGGTGTATGCGCCGGCTTTCGTAGCCTTGTCATCTCGTATCAGGGCAATAGGGTACCAGTAGTCTTTGGCGCGATCATCCAGTGCCTTCTCAAGTGGATCCCAGTCAGTCCTGTAGAACGCTGCACCTTGCTGTGGCGTGGATGCTGACAGTGTGCTGAACACCATATTGCGGACGAGATCAATGTCATCAAGCGGCTTCCCTCCCTTGTTGAGACGCTCAAAGACTTGGTGCGCGGTCGCCTTATCGAATACGCGAATGACCACCAGATGAGTCTGACCAACCAACTTGGCTTGGAGCGCACTCAGCTTACCTTCGGAAAGTCCCGATTGAGCATTCGGGTCGCTGGCATAGTCCCGTACCTTCCTGCGAATCCAACGCCATGCTTCAGCCAATCGCTCATCTTTCTCTCCGAATCCGCCCTGTATCTGAGGTTTCGGTTGGTTGAGCGCTAAGATAATGTCATTGAACTGATTCGAGTCATGAATCGCAGGTAATATTTGCGGTTGATCACTATACCCAGCTAGTTGGAGTAAGAGGTATTGCTGCTCAATGTTTCTTGCGCTGTTTAGATCACCTACCTCCTGAAAGGCTTCGGCCACTGCAACGAGGCACAGATAAAGTGTGAGCAGTCTCTGTTGCCCATCGACAATGTCGTATTCGTCAGGCGAGGCGAATCCACCAGCGGCAGTCTGATGTAGAACAATCGCGCCTAGGAAGAGCGGCGCACCACCGTCTCCGTCCCACAGGCCAGTTAGGTCCGACCAGAATCTGGGCAGCTCAGTGTTCGGCGCAGTTCGCCAGACATATCTCCTTTGAAACTCAGGAACCCTCAGCCTCGGATGGTCATTGAACAGTTTGTGAAGAGTCAGTGGCTCACTATCAATTGGACTCGGAGGCATGGCGAAAGCCGTTCGCTATGAAAAGTCTGCGTGCTCGCTATGCTAAACGCCCTCCCGGCCCGGGGTTTGCTCAGCTCAGGCCCCATAGCTTCTGGGCGTTGCCTCCGACGATTTCTGGGCGTCTTCGACGGAGTCGGTGGCGTTGAAGACGTCCCAGAGGCTTTGCTGGGTGTAGCCGACGGCGCTTTCGGGGTGTGGGTAGTCACTACCCCAGAGGACGTTGTCGACACCGATCAGATCGAGCTGGCGCAGCCCGGACGGGTCCTCGATGAACGTGGCGTAGCAGTTCTCGAACCAATACTCGCTCGGTCGCTTGGCCAGCTTGGGCGTCATCTCGCTCTCGAACGAGGCGTAGACCTTGTCGCAGTCGAACAACGCGCTGGGCACCCAGGAGATACCGCCCTCGGTGAAGACGACTTTCAGCCCAGGGTTGCGCTCGAAGATGCCGGCGAAGGTGAGCAGCGCGAAGAGTCGACGGAATGGTTGGAAGGCGACGACGATCGTCGTGGCCAGACCGCCCTGGCCGCGAGCATCAAACGTCTCGCCGACGTGGAAGCTGAGCGGCAGTCCGGACTCGCCGATCGCCTGCCACATCGGTTCGAGGGCTCGGGCGTTGTAGTACACCTTGGCGTGCGGCGGCGGCAGCGAGGGCATCAACACGCCCTTGAACCCGAGCGCCTTGATCTTCTGTAGCTCGTCCTCGGTCGCCTCGGGATTCCAGTAGTTGAGCAGCGCCAAGCCGTGCAGCTTGCCCGGTTGTTCGGCGCAGAAGTCGGCCAACATCTCGTTGTAGGCGTCCATGCAGGCCTGGATGTAGTCGAAGTCCTCGTTGCGAATCACGCCCAGCATGCGCTGCGGGAACATGATTTCCTGGTCCACACCTTCGCGCGTGATCTCTTCGACGCGCACCGCTGCGTCCCACATCCCGGCGCGACCCTCGATCAGCTCGCTGGGCATGCCCGGGTTGTCGGTCGACTTGCCATCGATCTCCATGTGGAACCCGCGCTCGTTGAACATGCCGCGCGGCGCGCGGTCTCGGTACTTGGCTGGCATCCGGTCGACGAACTCGCCGGTCTCCAGCCAGTGGCTATCGGCTGAGATCACTGTCGTGCCCGCGGGCAACGGACGCGAAACCTCGGGCAGCTCACGCTGATTCGGCCAGGGCAGAGGACTGGTGCTGATGCTGTTGAGTTGGGTGGTCATGCTGCGGTTCCCGTCGCGGATGCTGAATTGATCTCAAGATAGACGCTGGACGGGGCGGGGGACACCCACGTCTATCGCTAAGCGGAGAGTGAGAGCGGAGCGCAGGGCGTCTCCCGCTGCAAGGGACCCTTGAACAACTCAGTTACCCGTCCCCGCCCCCGAGCGGGGACCCGTTTCGGCAATGCCCAGACTGCTCGGATAGGACCCGGTTGAGCAGATACCAGCGACAAAAGCGGCCGCCGGTAAGAAGCCAGGGAAGGCGCAGCCCCCCCCCTCGGAGGCGGGGGCGGTTGATGGGTGTTGCATCGGTCTCTGCAAGGGGGAGAGCAGGCGCCCACAAGGGGCCGGCCCTACAGGAATCTGTCGGGCCCTGAGGTTGGCGTAGGAAAGACACAGGGTTGTAGGGGTAGCCTGAAGGGTATGGCTGTCGAAGCGACGACGTACAAGCCGCGCAAGGCGAGTCGGTGGCGGCTGGGGCGGATCTACTACGGCTGGTACGTGCTGTTCGGGATGGTCATCGCCCTGTTGGTCGCCGAGGGGGTGACGATTGGGTCGTTGAGCGCCTATGTCGTGCCGCTCGAGGAACACTTCGGCTGGTCGCGCGCGCAGGTCTCGATGGGATTCTCGGTCACGGTGGGGACGATCGGACTCTTCGCGCCGATCATTGGACGGCTGATCGATGTGGTGGGGCCGCGCCGGCTGATGCTGATTGGCGCGCCAGTCTGCTGCGCCGCGTTCGTCCTGCTGGCGTTCATGACGCAGCTCTGGCAGTGGTACGCCTACCTGGCGTTGTCGTCGGTGGCGCTGGGACTGGTTGCCTATATGCCTGCGCAAGCGTTGGCGGTGCGCTGGTTCGACCGGCGGCGGGCGCTGGCCACGAGCATCATCGGCGCCTCAGTCTGGATGGGTCAGCTGTTCATGCTGCCGCTGGTGCAGCTGATCATCTCGAGACTCGGTTGGGGCGACGCATTTCTCTATTCGGGCATCCTGGTCGTGGCCGCCTACATTGTCGCGTTCATCTTCGTCCGCGACCAGCCGCCGCCTGGCGACACAGACAACGCGCCGGCGCTGGTTACAAGCCAGTCCACACCGCCGGCACCCACGGTGTTGGCCGGACTGACCCTGGCTCAGGCGCTGCGCACACCGCTGTTCTGGACGCTGGTGCTGGGGCTGATGCTGCTCTACTTCGTCGTCTTCGGCTGGCTGTCGCAGGGTGTGCCGTATTACCAATCGGTGGGCTTCTCCGACACCTGGTCGGCGCAGATCGTATCGCTCACCGCAGGCGGCGCGGTGATCTGGTTGCTGACGGCAGGGACGCAGATTGAGCGGTTTCGGCGGCCCGAGCGGGTGGCGTCGGTCTGCGCGCTGTTTGTCTGCGGCTCGCTGATCACGCTGTACCTGACGGGCGGCAGTGTCCCCGGCGTCAGCATCGCGGTGGTGCTGTACGTGATCGGATTCGCCGCCGCACCGCCGTTGGAGGCGCTGATGCTGTCGCGCGCCTTCGGACTGAAGAACTTCGCAACGATTATGGGTACGGCGTTCCTCTTTCAGACGATTGCGATCGTGTTCTCACCGATCATCGCCGGTAGCATCTACGACCGAAACGGTAACTATGACCTGGCGTTGATCATCTACGCCATCTGCGTCGCGGCCAGCTGCCTCGTGTTCCTGGTGGCGAGTCGGTTGCCTCAGCCGTTTGCGTGCCGCCCGATCGGTTAATCGAACAGTGCAAGCCAAAGGCAAACATGGCAGCGCCCAGAAGCACTAGAAGATAGCCAAGTCCACTGTTCTCTAGGCGAAGTAGGATCATTTCAGACCTCGCTACTCCCCAAGCCGAGTGGCGAACTGCGATACAAGTCGCCTTACCCACATTGACCCATTACCATTGAGCGACTATCGATACAAATCCGGGACAATGCTAGAAGGCTAGGGCCTGTTCACATTGGCGCGTAGATGTGTCAGAGTGGGGATGGATGGCGGCGCGGCCCGGGTGACCAGATGACGTATCAGACGAAACTGAGCGATGCACAGTATGCGCGGCTGGAGCCGTTGCTGCCTCCGCCGGGCAATCATCTCAAGATTCCCCACCGCCAGGTGCTCGACGCCTGGCTGTATGTCTACTATCAGGGCTGCACCTGGCGCGGGCTGCCGCGCGAGTTCGGCAACTGGCACACCATCTATGTGCGGCTCAACCGCTGGGCGAAGGCCGGTGTACTGGAGCGTGTGGTGCAAGCGTTGCAGCAGGAGTTGCTGGTTGAGTCGGACGCCGACACGCTGTCGCTGGACAGTACGATCATCCACCTGCACATGCATGGCACCGGCGCGCGACGAAAAGGGGGCGCCAGGCGATCGGCCGCTCTCGGGGCGGCCTGACGACGAAGCTGCACGCGCTGGTCGCCAACGACCGCATCCCGCTGATCATCGGTCTCTCACCTGGTCAGCGCCACGACGCGCCCTGTGGCCGCGAACTGCTACGCCGTCTCGGTCCGGCCAGCAATCAACCCTATCTCGTCATGGACCGCGCCTACGAGGACGACGCGACTCGACGCGTCGCGCTCGAACTCGGCTACCAACCAGTCGTCCCACCCCGCTCCAACCGCCGCGAACCGCACGACTACGACCGTGCGGTCTACCGCCGTCGCAACGAGGTCGAACGCTTCTTCTGCCGCCTCAAGCGCTTCCACCGGATCGACTCTCGCTGCGACAAACTCGACATCATCTTCCTCACCGCCATCCACCTCGTCCTGATCTATGACATGCTCAACTCAATGTGAACAGGCCCTAAACGCCACAGCGGTCCTGTGCCGATTAGCAGTCCTAGCAGGCACATAAGGAATATTCGGCGTGATCGGCTCACAGCACTAACAGCAACTAGAGCAAGCAGACCAAGAAACAACAAGAGCAGACCAAGCAACGAAAACGACAATGATCCAATCAGAAGAAACAAGACTATAACTGGAAGGAGGAACAACGGACGATAAATCACGCAAGTTGCCTTTGCTTCGATCGCCTAGGTCATATCACGTGTCATGATCCACCCTGACCGTAGTTGAATACAAGACCGTATGTACCCCGGCCTTTGCCGGTGCGTACCCAGAAATCGCAGTGCCAGTAACCTCGCCCACGAGCGATAACTGTTGGCTGTGCCCACGCTTCTACATCCGGCATGAACCCAAACGGAAAGCCGTTCGAATACCAATGTGCGTAATCGTAGGCATCATACTGGGTACCGCCATCACTCAAAACACCTGAATTGCTTGAGACCAAGTACCAGAAAATGTTATCGTAGCGGGTTACACGGTGACGAGGATTGGAGACGGCGAGATTGCTGTAATCCCATGTCAGTGATGACTTGTTCCAGAACATGTCTATGCCAGGAACGTCCTTGCCGATTATCTTGCAGTATGCCGATGCCGAACCCGACGTCGCAGACAACAGCGGAGACATCGCCAAGCCTGCATTCGGTCGCACCGTCATGGCGAGTTCAAGGCCGCTACACTCTCCCGTGAACTGGGCTCCTACTCCGTCACCGGCTCTTACAGCAGCCGATCCTATGGAAACAGAGCAACTAGATCCAACTCCGGAGTGTGCTGCCCCTTGATGTGCATTTTCTCGATCTTGCAGAAAGGTCGGTGATGGGGTCAATGTCGCCTAGCAAAGATCGTTCGAAACGGAAGTGCTGGGTGGTACGGCATCTGGCGCGATGCTTATTGCCAACATCGGCAACCTGCCGCAAGGGCTGCCATCGCCTTGGGCTTGGCCTGAACTGAAGCTGAGGGCAGCAAACAACGCTTCCACGGCGACAATGGGCAGGAGGATGCTCACTCGTTGCGGGTGGAGGTTGAGGCGGATTCTGGTGGCCGTTGGTTGGAACGTCATCACGTCCCTCTTTTCGTGTGTTGGCCGTGCCTCGATGAGCGGGGCGCTCGTTCGACTGTTTGCATCCTCCTTGCTGTTGGTGTGTCCACTCGCCCTACGCCTTTGAGCGCGGGATTGCCGACCAAGTATCACGGAACCTTCGCACCCCGAAACGCGATTCGCGTCTAGGTGACGATCAGGATCGCCATGGCGATGACGGCGATGGTCAGGAAGATGGCGTCGGGGAGGAGGTTGGCTCGTCGGGAGTGCATGTCGTCCACCGTGTTCTGTCGCGTCGTTACGTTCCCTCGTTGGATGTTGAGGGTACGCAGGGGCACGACTCGGTGTTCGGCGGCGATGTTACGACTGTTACGGGAGCGTCAACGAGTATGAGCATGGTGGTCGGGGAGAGAGGATTTGAACCTCCGACCTCTTCGTCCCGAACGAAGCGCGCTGCCAAGCTGCGCCACTCCCCGACCGATTTAGCTTACTACCAGCCGCTACCAATTGGTGAAGCTGCCGTCTCGGCGCTTGAGCATCGGGGCGAAGCCGGTGGCCGGTTCTGGATATTTCGATGCAGCCTCGGGGTCGAATGTGATACCCCAGCCGGGTTGGTCGGTGGGCAGCGCGTGTCCGTGCTCGAATGGCGTCTGCTGCGGGAAGACATCCTCGAGCACGCTGCCCGGTGGCCTGGCCATTTCGAGCACGCCGGCATTGGCCGCAGCGAGCGTGAGGTGCGCTCCGGCAGCCGAGGACACCGGTCCGAGCGGGTTATGCGGCGCGATCTGGATGTGGTGCGTCTCGGCCCAACGGGCGATCTTGAGCGCCTCGGTGAAACCGCCGACGAGGCAGAGGTCGATGCGGGCGTAGTCGATCAACTCTTCCTCGATGGCGGTCGCGAAGCCCCACTTGGTGAACCACTGCTCGCCGGCAGCCAGTGGAACGTTAGTGCGTTGGCGCAGGCGCCGGTATGATTCGGGCCGCTCGGAGCGCAGCGCGTCCTCGATGAAGAAGGGATTGACCTCCTCGACCGCCTGGCAATAGCGAAGCGCATCTGGCGGATCGAGACGGGTGTGCACATCGACGCACAGCTCAAGCTCGGGGCCAAAGTGGGCGCGAACTGCCTCAATCGCCCGGATCGAGCGTCGCACAGCGTCAGACGGCTCAAACGACTCGGCTGTCGTACCACTGAGTCCCCAGCGAGCAAAGCGCCAGCCGTCGGCGACGGTCCGTTCGATGTCGTCGATCAGGGCTGCAGGATCGTCCTCACCCTCATTGTGCGGGTAGCAGTGGATGCGATCGCGGACGAGTCCGCCGATCAGGTTGTACACCGGTTGACCCAGCAACTTGCCCTTGAGATCCCACAGCGCGAGGTCGATGGCCGAAATCGCGGCTGCGTTGATCCGGTCGGCGGGGAAGAACGAGGCCCGCGCCATGATCTGCCAGAGATGCTCCGTGCGCATCGGATCCTCACCAATGACCAGCTCCGAGAATCGCTCAATGCAGGCGGCAATCGGCTGTTCCTGCCAGCTCAGTCCAGACTCGCCGACGCCGTAGGTGTCGTCGTCAGCGGTGACGGTCACAAACAGGTGCGGTCGCCAGGTCATGATCGGGTAGATGTCAATGCTGGCGATGTTCATGAGAAAGAGGTTAATCCAGAGTCATCAGGGCTGCGCCTCCCAGCAACAGACGCATAACCTCACAACCGCCCCCGCCTCCGAGCGGGGGCCTGCTCCTCCCCCTGGTTCTGCACGGCGGCCAAGCTTGTCTCTGGTAGGTGGGCAGCAGGAACCGATCCGTGCCGCCTGGGCCAACCCAAAGCAGGTCCCCGCTCAGGGGCGGGGACGGGGAACTGAGCTACGCACCATCTTCCCGCAGGGGGAGAGCGAACCATTGCGGATTGATCTCACGCGGGGCGACCAATGCAACTCTATCGACGGTCGTCGCGGCCGTCGTAGATCGGTTCGTTCAAATAGACGTCGCCGTTGCGGATCTTGAGATTGAACAGGCACTTGGGATCGGTGCAGACCCATGCCTTGAAATGCACGGCGGCTCCCTGTCCGCCGAAGTCGGACAGGGGGACTAACACACCCTTCTCGCACTGTGCGCACCTGGGAAAGCCACCTTGAATCACGTCGAGCGCATCATTCGCCATCGCCCCACAACTCCCTTGGGCCGCGCCCGCTCACCGGCATCTACAGCACAGTCCCGCTCAGCAGCGGCCCACGATGTCCAGTGCGTATGCTAGCGCCTGCCTAGCGCCTGCGAGGTCGGGTCTGCTCAGGTGGCTGACGCCGAACAGCCGTTACTCGGCCGATTCGTCGTCCAGCCGCCATTGCTCTCGATGCAGCAGGTAGTACTCGTAGGCGTCGGCCAGGGCGATCCAGGACGCCTCGATGACGTCGGCCGATGCGCCGACCGTGGTCCAGATTCGGTGACCATCGGTAGATTCGATGAGCGCGCGGACCTGGGCCTCGGTTCCGGCGTCGGTGTCGATGATGCGGACTTTGTAGTCGAGCAATGAAACCGCCGCGAGTTCCGGGAACGCTTGCTCCAGACCCTTGCGGGCTGCGCCGTCAAGCGCGTTCACCGGACCGTTACCGCCGGCTGTGGTGTGGAACAGATCGTCTCCCACGCGGATCTTGGTCGTCGCTTCGGCCATCATCAGCGACTCGTCGCCGCCGTTGGTTGTCTGGATTGATCCCGGCCGGCGACGTTCGATCACGAGGAAGTCGTCCAGCTCGAACGGCGCCTGGTAGTCGGGCCTTGAGCGCAGCGCGAGCAACTCGAACGACGCATCGGCGGATTCATACTGAAATCCACGCGACTCCATCTGCTTGACCTGGCCCAACAGGGCCGTGGTCTCCTCCTGGGTCAGTGGCAGGTCGTGACCGCGTTCTTCGAGCTTGAACTGGATATTGCGCTTGCCCGAGAGCTCGGAGACGAGGACTCGGCGGTCGTTACCGACGGCGGCGGGTTCGATGTGCTGGTAGTGATTGGGGTCCTTGACCACGGCAGCGACGTGGTATCCGGCTTTGTGCGCAAAGGCGGAAGCGCCGACGTAGGGCGACAGCCCGTTCATCGGCAGGTTGGCCAGTTCGGCGACGAACCGGGATGCGGTCGTGATCTCTTGTAGCTGATGGTCTTCGACGACACGCATACCCATCTTCAGTTGCAGATTGGGGATGATCGAGGACAGGTTGGCATTGCCGCAGCGCTCTCCGTAGCCGTTGAGACAACCCTGGACCTGCTCCACACCCTCGCTGACCGCGGCGAGCGAGTTAGCCACGGCGAGATCGCAATCGTTGTGCGTGTGAATGCCCAGCCTGGCATCTGGGAGTAGTTCCCGGACAGCGCGAACCGCTTCAATGACCTCATTGGTCATCGCGCCGCCGTTGGTGTCGCAGAGAATCAGATACTGCGCACCGGACCGATACGCGGTACTGACCACATTCAGCGTGTAGTCGGGATCCTGTTTGTAGCCGTCGAAGAAGTGCTCGGCGTCGAAGTGGACCTCGCGTCCAATCGAGGACATGTAATCGACCGATTCGCGCACCATCGAGAGATTTTCTTCCCGCGAGGTGTTGAGCACCGTCTTGACCTGCGAGGCGATCGCTTTGCCGACGAACGTGACGACCGGCGTCTCGGCTTCGCGCAGCGCAACGACGTTGAAGTCGGACTCGACATCCGAGCCGGGTTTTCTTGTACCACCGAAGGCGACCAGTTTGGCTCGCTCCAACGGCTGCGCTTTCATCTGCTCGAAGAACGCTTTGTCTTTCTCGTTCGAGCCGGGAAACCCGCCCTCGACGTAGTGCATGCCCAGAGAATCGAGTCGTCGGGCGACCGTGATCTTGTCCTGCAATGAGAAGGCAATGCCTTCCATCTGCGATCCGTCGCGGAGCAGGGTGTCGTACAGGGCGATGGGGGAGTCGTTGAAGGCGGACATGGATTGAGGTTACAACTGATCAGCAACCGCCACGTTAGACCGTCATGTTAATGGCGGAACAGGCGTTGTCCGGTAAGCGCCATGACGATGCCGTATTGATTACAGGCGTCAGTCGTGTCGGCATCGGCAATCGATCCTCCGGGCTGAAGAATGTGAGTGACAGCCGAGGCCTGCGCGCGGTCGACATTGTCGCGGAAGGGCATGAACGCGTCGTGGCTGAGCACGGTCCGGAACTGACCGATCCACGCTTGACGATCATCGTCGGACAGCGGACCGGTCCAGTTGGTGACCTGCGACTGCAACCGAGCGCGCTCAGGTTGCGAGAGCTCGTTCCAGGCGATGAACTGTTCGCGAGCGGCAAATCGGTCGGGGCGTTTTAGCGCCGAATCGAAATCGAGACCCAGCACCTGATCATGCTGCTGCAACATCCATCGGTCGGCCTTGCCACAGGCCAGTCGCGAGCAGTGAATCCGGGACTGTTGTCCCGCGCCGAGTCCAATCACCTGCCCATCGGCGGCGACGCAGACCGAATTCGACTGCGTGTAGCGCAGCGCGACCGTCGCCAGAAGCAAATCGCGTTGCACGTCCTCGGGAAACTCGTTCAAGTCGGTGACAGGATTGTCGAACACCGATTGGTCAATCGGCTTGCGATCGAGCGGCTGATCCATGCGAATGCCGAAGTGGTCGCGGGACTCAACCTCGGGCGCAGCAACCTCAGGGTCGCCTTGCAGGATGAGGTATCGACCGCCCTTCTTCTTCGACAGGATGTCGAGTGCATTCGGCTCGTATCCGGGTGCGATGATCCCGTCCGAGACTTCGCGCCGGAGGAACCGGGCGAGTGATTCGTCAACCACGTCCGAGACTGCGGCGAAGTCGCCATAGGCGCTGACCAGATCGCCGCCGCGCGCGCGGACGTAGGCCGCTGCGACCGGCGAGAGCTCCAGCGTCTCCACTTCATAGGAGCGGGCCAGCCGGTTTGACAGCGGCAGGCCAATCGCGGCGCCGGCAGGCGAGACGTGCTTGTAGGACGCGGCTGATGGCTGTTCTAGCGTCTGCCTGAGTTCTTGCACGAGGTTCCAGGCGCTCATCGCGTCGAGCAGGTTGATGTATCCGGGTTGACCGTTGAGCACCTCGAACGGCCACTCGGAGATTACCGACGCCGAAGCCGGGGTCTGGTGCGGATTGACGCCGTAGCGCAGCGCGATTGATTCGGTCATCGTGTTCAGGCGACCCAGC
Source organism: Dehalococcoidia bacterium (assembly GCA_964291515.2). GTDB lineage: Bacteria > Chloroflexota > Dehalococcoidia > Bin125 > Bin125 > Bin125. Next base: position 51,372 of record OZ219805.1, on the reverse strand, counting down.
TCATCCAACCAGGTCCTGTAACGCGGCGTCAATCTCGGTGAACTTGAATCGATAGCCCAGATCCAGTGTGCGCGTCGGCAGGATGCGTTGTGATGCGAGCAGGACGCTCGCGCCTTCGCCCAGCATCAGCTTGAGCGCGAGCGGCGGCACTGGCATCAGAGACGGACGGCCTAGCGCTCGTCCTAATGCGCTTGAGAACTCTCGGTTGCGGACCGGATTCGGCGCGGTGAGATTGATGGCACCTTCGACGTGACTGTTCTCCAACGCGTGAAGGATGGTCCCGACCGCGTCGTCGATGTGAATCCAGCTCCACCAGGCGCGACCCAGCCCGATTGGTCCGCCCAGACCCAGCTTGAACGGGAAGAGCAGTTGCGGCAGCGCGCCGCCCTCGGTGGACATCACAATGCCCAGTCGAGCGTTGACGGTGCGTACCTCGGCACCTTGCGCTTCCGCCTCCCAATCCACACAGAGTTGTGCCAGGAAGTCGTCACCTGCTGGCGCCGATTCAGTTGACTCGCGTTCGACCTGACTGCCGTAGTAACCGATCGCCGAGGCGCTGATCAGCACGCTCGGCTTCTCTCCCGCTTCCTGGATTGCTGTCACGACCCGTCGCGTTGTATCGATCCGGCTGTTGCGCAGGGCTTCTTTGCGGGCCTTGTTCCAACGCTGATCGACGATGCCCTCGCCGGCCAGATGAACAACACCGGCGGCGCCCGAGACGGCATCGGTGAGGCCGTCCCAGTTGGTCCAGTTGACACCCGACAGGGCCGAGTGCTCGCGGGGGTTACGTGAAACGGCCGTGACGCTGATGCCCCGCTGCCGAAGCTGACCGACGAGCGCACCACCAATCAGACCGCTGGCTCCGGTAATGACTACGTGCATGTGGTCGCTCCTTTCGGGACAGCGGTTAGCCGCCCATGTTCGGTCGGACTGGATCGAGGCCGTGCATTCCGCGGATCAGGTTGATCTCGCCACGATGCCCGTTCAAGTGCGTACAGAGGTGCAAGGTGATCGACTGACCGAGTGTTTCGGTGTTCTCGCCAAGCTGGACCTCACGATCCAGATCGTCGTCGGAGAGGGAATCGAGGAATGCGTGCGTCCTTTCATTGACGGCGTCCTGGTACGCCCAGAAGGCGTCCATGTCGCCAATGGCCACGGCCGACGCTTCCTCGGTCGACTGTCCGGTGCCAAAGCCGCGCTCGGGCAGTCCAGTTTTATCCGCCCAACCGCCCTCACGCCAGATCTCCTGCTTACCTTGCCAAGCGCCCTGCACGAGCAGATCCTCGACCCGCGCCGCGTGCCAGAGCACCCAGGCGACCGAGTGAGACTCGCCATCCGGGACGAAATGAAGCTGCTCGGACGACTGCCCGGTGCGGGCGTCGCGGAAGCCACCGTGAATGAAACTGAGCATGTCCTTGATGTAGCCAACGGCAGATGCGCTCATGTTGAGGGTCCTTTCGATTCGTCCTCGGCATCAGATGCCGATTCACCCAGCTCCGACTCACCATGCTCTGGATTCTCTCGATCGGCGTCGGCCAGCAACTGTTCGAGTTGCTCCATGATTTGCGGATCGAGCGGGCCCGGCGAATCAGGGTCATTCGATTGGCCGGCCTCGGAATCAAGCTCTCCGGCGCTTGCCGGTTCTGCTTCCACGTCGAGCGCATCGGCATCGAATCCAAAGGCCTTGGACAGTTCCTCGGCGACTCGCGGATCGAGTCCACCTGCTTCAGCCAAGCGCTGCGCGAGCTCGCGTAGCTGGTCCTCGCTGACGCCCATCGATGTCAACGTTTCGCGCACGAGCCGCTGCACTTCCTCGTGATCTTGCCGGATCAGTGCGTCAGCCAACTCGAGCTGCGTCTCAATCGCTCGGAAGCCCACGCGACGCTGGGCGTCGTCGCGCTGGAGCAGCGTCGACATCAGCCGGGTGAACAGCGTGGTCGTCCGTGCGATGCGCATACGGTCGTCGGGATGCTCGGGGAAGTCTCCGGTGACGGAGACTTCAAAGCCCGTGGTCTTGTCCCTGGCGACGTATTGCTCGGCCATAACTGGATGGTACGCCAGTCAGATCGCGGCGGCGTCGGTCAGGAATTCCGACACGGCGTCGATGAATCCCGGTGTGTTCTGCGAGTGAACGTTGTGTCCACAGTGCGGCACTTCGACCAGGCGAGCATTGGGTAAGTCGGACACGAATCGCTCAGCGGCGTCCGCTTCGAGGATGTTGCTGGATTCGCCGCGGACGAGCAGGGTGGGTCCGGCAAACTGGTGAAATCCCTCGGCGACATCGCGTCGATCACCCTGAGGCCGGCGGAAGTCGGGATCGTGCAGGATCCTGTCCGACTTGGCCACATACTTGCCATCGGATCGATGCACGAGGTTGTACTTCGCCGTCCGCTCCATGTGCTCGCGCGACCGGAACGGATCGTAGGCTGCGACGCGGTCGATGAACTCATCGAGGTGTTCGAACTCGACGTTGCGCACGACGAAGTTGCGAATCTGTTCTGCGCCGCGCTGCGAGACCTCGGGGCCGACATCAACCAGCACGACAGCACGCGGCAATGAGGGTTCACGTGCAGTCAGGCTCATCGTGACCATGCCACCCATCGAGTGGCCCATCACGATTGGACGGTCATGCGCCTCTTCATGGATCAGTTGCAGCGCATCCGAGGCCATCTGGTCGGGGCCATACGCGGCGTCGCGGGCCCACTCGGAGTCTCCGTGTCCTCGCTGATCGGGCGCGATGATGTGAAATCGGTCGGCCAGGTGCAACGCCACCAGGTCCCAGCTATGCGCCGACTGATTGCCGCCGTGCAGCAGCACGATGGTCGGATTGGCCGGATCGCCCCACTCGAGCAGGTGCAGCCGGAGATGATTGATCACCGCGTTGCGGGACACATAGCGCACCTGGTCGCTATGCGAGATTCCAAGGTCCGCGGCGGATTCGCAGAGCGACGCGAACTCTTCCGTCTGAGTCAGGTCAACGGCGTCGGCAGTCGGAGCAAAAGTGTTCAGGTAGGGCACGGTCGCGATTTCGTGGGCTGATCTGGACGTACTGAGGCAGTCTATCGCGGAAGGTGGCTAGCCTAGGGTCGTCACTCTCGTCATTGCCGCGCTCCGCCGCGGCAATCTCGAAGCCATGACACAGTACGTTCTGAACTCAGCGAGCTACCCGCGGCGAGCGCGGGTATGACGAATACAAGCGACAGGAGCCACTCATGACCTTCGAACATCCCGAGTACCTGGTAACGACGGACTGGCTGGCGGAGCATCTCAACGACCCCGATGTCCGCGTCTTTGAATCGACGGTCTTCCTGCGACCTCGCGACGGCGGCGGTTATCGCGTGGAGTCGGGACGGGCCGAGTATGAGTCGGGACACATCCCCGGCGCGGGATATCTCGATCTGCAGGCCGACTTCTCCGACAACAGCCAGCGCCTGCGCTTCATGATGCCCTCTGCCCAGGAGTTTGCTGAGGCTGCCGGCCGACACGGGATCTCCGAGACTTCCAAGCTGGTCCTCTACGACCGCCTCGGCTCGATGTGGGCGGCGCGACTCTGGTGGATGTTCCAATCGATGGGTTGCAAGAACGCTGCAGTGCTCGATGGCGGCTGGAACCGCTGGTCCAGTGAAGGGCGGGCAACGTCAACCGACGAAGCGACATACGCACCAGCATCGTTCACTCCAACCGAGGACGCCGCACGCTTCGCAAATCTCGCTGAAGTGAACGCGTTTGTTGAATCAGGCGGAAGTTGCCTGATCAATGCGCTCGGCCGCGACCAGCACTCCGGCGCCGACGGCGGTCGGACCTACGGGCGCGCCGGTCACATTCCTGGATCAACAAACGTCCCCGCGATGGAACTGATTGATCCGGACACCGGCCTGTATCGACCGTCTGGAGATCTCGCCGAAATGTTCGCCAGCGTGGCCCCTGATAAGTCCCAACGAGTCGTGACCTATTGCGGCGGCGGGATCGCAGCATCAAACGACGCACTGGTGCTGAGTCTGCTTGGCTACGAGGATGTCGCCGTGTACGACGCTTCGATGTCGGAGTACGCGGCTGACGAGTCGCTGCCACTGGTCGTGGACTGAAAGTCCTCCGAACTCGTCAGCCTCGCCATCAAGTCGGTGTCTCGGCAGTCCAGGGTCCCAGTCCCCGCTTTACGGAGACCTTTGAATAACTCAGTTTCCCGTCCCCGCCCCCGAGCGGGGACCCGCTTTGGCATAGCCCAGGCTGCGCGGATAGGACGCGGTTGACCAGATACCGGCGACAAACATGGCCGCCGGTAAGAAGCCAGGGAAGGAGCAGGCCCCCGCTCGGAGGCGGGGGCGGTTGAGGGGTTTTGCAAAGGTCTCCTTTACGCGGGGACCCGCTCAGGCGGCGCCAACCAACTGTTCAGGTCTGCACATCTACGAGGGAGCAGGTCCCCGCGTAACGCGGGGACTGGAGCCGTTTGTTGCAGTCCTTTGGTTGCTAGGCCAGGTCGAACCGATCGAGGTTCATCACCTTGTCCCAGGCCTCGATGAAGTCGTTGACGAACTTCTCCTCACCGTCGCTGGAGCCGTAGACCTCTGCCAGGGCTCGCAACTCGGAGTGTGAACCGAAGATCAGGTCGACTCGGGTTGCTGTCCACTTCTGTTCGTCACTCTGACAGTCGTGGCCGGCGAACTCTTCTTCAGCGTCCGATGTTGATCGCCACTCCGTGTTTGGATCGAGCAGGTTGACGAAGAAGTCGTTGCTCAGGGCACCCGGCCGGTCGGTGAGCACCCCGTACGCCGATCCGCCGGTGTTGGCGTCCAGCACGCGCATGCCGCCCACGAGCGCTGTCATTTGCGGCGCCGTGAGCGTCAGCATTTCGGCTCGCTCGATCAGCAAGTCTTCAGCACGCCCACGACGCCAGGTCTGTAGATCCTGTCGCATGTAGTTGCGGAAGCCGTCGGCGGTCAGTTCGAGCACCGCGAACGACTCTGCGTCGGTCCACTCTTCGGACGCATCTGTTCGGCCCGGAGCAAATGGCACGGACACGTTGTGTCCGGCGTCGGCTGCGGCCTGTTCGACGGCGGCGCATCCGGCCAGGACGATCAGGTCGGCCAGCGAGACTCGCCTGCCGTCCGTGCGCGATGCGTCGAAGGCCGTCTGAATGCCTTCCAGCGTTTGCAGAACATCGCTCAATGCGGCTGGGTCGTTGACTTGCCATTCTCGCTGAGGCGCGAGGCGTATGCGTGCGCCGTTCGCGCCGCCGCGCTTGTCGGTGCCGCGGAACGAAGCAGCCGAAGCCCAGGCAGCGGCGACCAGCTGTGAACGCGAGAGACCCGAAGCGAGCACATCGGCCTTGAGCGAGGCGATCTCGGCGTCTCCGATTAGCTCGTGGTCGACCTCGGGAACCGGATCCTGCCAGAGCAGCGGCTCGGCCGGAACCAACGCTCCCAGATAGCGACTACGCGGTCCCATGTCGCGATGAATCAGCTTGAACCAGGCCCGGGCGAAAGCGTCTTCCAATTCAGCCGGATTATCGTGGAATCGCCGCGTGATCGCCGCGTAATCCGGATCCTCACGCATGGCGAGGTCGGTCGTGAGCATCATCGGGGCATGCTTCAGATGCGGGTCGTGCGCGTCGGGCACGGTCGCAACGGCTGCGGCATCCTTGGGCTCGAACTGGTACTTGCCAGCTGGGCTCTTGGTCAGTTCCCACTCGTGCTTGTACAGGTTCTCGAGGAATCCGTTGTCCCACTTGGTGGGCTGATCAGTCCACGCGCCCTCAATGCCGCTGGTAATCGTGTCTGCGGCCATGCCCGAGCCGTGGGCGCTGTCCCAGCCGATGCCCTGGCGCTCAATGCGCGCACCTTCGGGCTCGGGACCGACATGTACCCCGGCTGCCGCGCCGTGCGCCTTGCCAAAGGTGTGACCGCCGACAATCAGCGCCACAGTTTCCTCGTCGTTCATGGCCATGCGCTTGAACGTCCGGCGGATGTACTCGGCGGCCGCCTTCGGATCCGGCTCTCCCCCGGGACCCTCAGGATTGACGTAGATCAGGCCCATGTGGTCTGCGCCGAACTGTTCGTTCAGCTCGCCATCGGCGTCATGTCGCTCGTCACCCAGCCATTCCTCTTCCGCACCCCAGTCCGTGTCGTCCGCCTCCCACGAGTCAGGCCGGCCGAAGGCGAAACCGAACGTCTTGAAGCCCATCGACTCGAGCGCACAGTTTCCGGTGAAGATCAGCAGATCGGCCCACGAGAGCCGGTTGCCATACTTCTGCTTAATCGGCCAAAGCAGGCGTCGCGCCTTGTCCAGGTTGGCGTTGTCGGGCCAACTGTTGAGCGGAGCGTAGCGTTGTTGACCTGCGCCGCCGCCGCCACGGCCGTCACTGATCCGGTAGGTGCCGGCGGCGTGCCAGGTCATGCGGATGAATAGTGGTCCGTAGTGTCCATAGTCGGCTGGCCACCAGTCCTGCGACGTCGTCATCACAGTTTCGATGTCCTGCTTGAGCACATCGACATCGAGGTCCTTGAGCGCCTCGGCGTAGTCGAAGTCGGCACTCATCGGGTCCGAGGCAAGGGTGTTGCGGCGCAGGGGTCGGAGACTGAGTTGCTCCGGCCACCAATTCTGATTCGTCGTCACGTCGTTGGTCCCTTCAGCGGCGCGTTGATGCGTCTCGCCGAGCGCCAAACTCCGCTCCAGTGATTTACTTCCGCGGCACGCTCGACGGTAGTTGTCCTGACACAACGTGAGCTTATCTCAGAGCAGGCCAGAAGGCCTCAGTCAGGTTGACACTCCCTGGCGCTGGATGAAAGACGCGGTTTCATATGCGAATCGTCCTGGCTCGGTGATCGGCGGCGCGTGGCCCGACTCCTCGAAGGTGACGAGTGTTGCGTCGGGAATCTCCCGAGCCATGAACTCGGCTGCGGGATACGGAGCGATTGGATCGTTGCGACCATGGAAGATGGCAACGGGAACATCAACGTTGGGCAGTGTTGCCTCGAGATCACATGTCGAGCGCGATGCGTTTGAACCCTCCCAGCACGCCTCGGTCGAGGCTGCAAACGACTGTCCCCACGCTTCGCGCGGCGGTGCGTCGCGATTGGGTGCATTCAATGGCTGACCTCCAAATCTGGGCGAGGGCGGACCGCCGACGAGGATGGCTTGCGCCACCCGGTCGCTGCCGTGTCGATCCAGATAGGCCAATGTCGTTCGCACGCCCAGCGACCAACCAATCATGGTGATGTTGCGGAAGTCGCGCTGCTCGATGAAGGCGGCCTGATCGTCGGCGAACTGCTCAATGCTGTACGAGGCAGGATCCTGCGGACATTCCGAAGGCGCACGACCGCGATGGTTCAACGCGGCGCAGTGAAACCGATCTGAGAGCACGTCGATCATGTCGGCCCAGACGGCGGCGCTGCTCTGGGTGCCGTGGACGAAGACGATGGTCGGCTCATCGCTGCTGGGCGTGTCTTTGGGACCTTGCTCGTGGTAGAACAGGTTGAGTCCGTTGATGTCTGCGAATGGCATTGTTCGGCGTTTCGTTACTATCGGCGGTGTGGTCGCGTTGGGAGGATGGTATGACCTACGTCTGGGAATTGGATACGCCTGCACTGCTCGTCGACCTCGACGCGCTGGAGCACAATGCTTCGCTGATGGCTCAGCGCTGCGCCGAGGCCGGCATCGCCTGGCGTCCACATGTCAAGGCCTGCAAAGCGCCGGCGATGGCGCTACGGCTGATCGAGGCCGGCGCTGTTGGCGTGACCTGCGCGAAGGCATCAGAGGCCTTGGCGATGGCCCAGGGCGGCGTCACGGACATCCTGATAGCCAACGAGGTCGTGGGCGAGCTGAAGGTTGCCCGACTGATCGATGTGGCACGGCTCGCGAGAATATGCGTCGCAGTGGATGATGTGACCAACATCCGACAGATCGCTGCCACTGCCGACGCTGCGGGCGTCGAGGTCGATTTGCTGGTAGACATTGATGTCAACCTCCACCGATGCGGTATCACTCCTGAAGAGGCTCCTGCTCTTTGTGCACTGGTCGAAGACCTGCCTGGCGTGCGTCTACGCGGGTTGATGGGCTACGAGGGTCACGTCATGGGGCTGCCCGACGACGAGAAGCAACGAGAGACTGCGGCCTCGGCAGAGATCATCGAGCATGCGCGGCAGTTGTGTGACGCCGAAGGACACAGCATTGGGGTGATGTCCGGAGGCGGCAGCGGAAACTATCGATACGTCCTGCAGCAGGCAGTGCTCAACGAGCTGCAAGCCGGAGGAGCAGCCCTGATGGACATGACCTATGAGCAGATGGGCGTCGATGGACATCGGCGAGCACTCAGTCTGCTCTGCCAGGTCATCTCGGCGGCGACCTCCGAGCGCGCAGCAGGAGACGCCGGCTGGAAGGCGACGGGCCGACACACCGGCTTGCCTTCAGTCGTCAATCCGCCAGGCTGGGAGTGCGTCGGCCTCAGCGCCGAGCACACGCATCTCTCAAGAAACGGCGGTGAGTCGCTGGATCTGGGCGATCGCGTCGAGATGATGCCAAACTACTCCGACAGCACAGTCCTGCTGCATCGAACGCTCTACGCCCATCGATCGGGCGTGGTCGAGGAGGAGTGGGAAATCACCGGGTCAGGCGCGCTGCAATAGCGGTCAGATGTAGCGTCGAAGCAGCGGCGTCATCCCGGCCAGCGCGAACTCCTGGTCTGCTGTCAGGATCTCAGAGATTCCAACAGTTCTCATGATATGGATTGCAATGCAATCCTGCAGACTGAGGCTCGTGAATCGAAACTCTCCGTCGTACAGAGTCAATGCGGCTGCAAGCAGCGCCTGGGAATGATGAACAACCACGACGGATCGGTTGTCCTGCATGCGCCGGCACATTGCAGCCGCTCTCGCGCGAATGTGGCTGTGCTCCCTAGCTACATGTGCCAGAACCTCCTGAAACACCCCATCACTGGTGTACAGCTGTCGATTCGCGGTCAATGGCGCAGCCGCGAGCGACGCAGCCCGCCATTGATCGCGTTGCAGAGTCAGCCCGATGAGATAAACGCTGTCAACGAACAGCGGATCGCGAGGATTCATCCGGGTGGTGATTAGTCTCGCTCAATCCGGTACTGATCCAGGAACTCACACAGCCTGGCTTCGGTTTCTGGGCTGAAGCTCCAGCCCTCTTCGCCAGTAAGCTCAAGCATGATTTCACGTACGGTGCGCCCATCGGTGCATACTTCGTATGTCTCACCAAACAGCTCAACTGTCTGGCATTCGAGGACCTTGCCATCTCTTTCGACGGTGTATGTCGGAGAGAATGTCGCCTTCGGCGACGAAGTAGTCGTTTCGTTGGTCGTCGTCATGCGCTGCTCCCGATCTCAGTCTACCGATCTCTGACCAAGCGCTCTCCGCTTACGATACCCTTCGATTGCTGAGCGGGAGGAGCGCAGGACGATGTTGTTGACTCCGTATCGCGTGTTGGATTTGACCGATCAACGAGGCATGCTCGCGGGGCAGATACTCGCTGATCTGGGCGCAGACGTGATCTGCGTTGAACCGCCGGACGGGTCTGCTGCGCGGGCAGTCGGACCCTTCGCCGGCGACGATCCAGGGCCGGATCGATCGCTGTTCTGGTGGGCCTACGCGCGAAACAAGCGCGGCATCACCTGCAACCTCGATCACTCCGACGGCCAGGCGCTGCTGAGCCAACTGGCCGCCAGCGCCGACTTCATTCTCGAGTCCGATGACCCGGGCGTGATGTCGGCTCGGGGACTCGGCTATGACGACCTCTCGGCCGAGCACAGCGACTTGATCTACGCCTCAATCTCCGCCTTCGGCCAGACCGGTCCAAAAGCGAGCTATGCCTCGACTGACCTGATTCTGATGGCGGCTGGCGGACCGCTGATCCTGGCCGGCGGCGCCGGTGAGGCGCCAGTCCGCGTATCGGTGCCTCAGGCCTGGAACCATGCTTCGGGCGAGGCTGCGATGGCGACGATGATCGCCCTGCGCGCGCGACGCAAGATCGGTCGCGGACAACATGTCGACATTTCAGCCCAGCAGTCGGTCGCTGCCGCCACGATGTCGACGATTCTCGCCTCGTCGATCGGCGCTGCCGAGACGGCCCGCGTCTCTGGCGGGATGGTCGTCGGACCCTTCACGGGACGCCTGATCTGGGAAGCCGCGGACGGGTACATCTCGCTTACCTTCCTGTTCGGCTCCGGCATCGGACCGTTCTCGCAGCGGCTGTTCAACTGGATGTATGACGAAGGCGAGTGCTCGCTGGAAGACCGCGACCTCGACTGGATTGGTCTCGGTGCAGAATTCATCTCCGGTCAGAGACCTCTGTCGGAATGGGATCGGCTGATGGGCGTCGTTGGTGAGTTCCTGATCAAGCGAACTCGCGCAGAGCTGTTTGCTGAGGCGCAGTCGCGTTCGCTGCTCATCGTGCCCGTGACCAGCGTCGATGAGGTTGCAGATTCGGAGCAGTTCGAAGCACGCGAGTTCTGGCGGGAACACGACATGCCCGGCTGGCCGGAGCCGGTCCGATTCCCGGGACCGTTCGTCAAACTTTCAGACAATCAGATCGAGTACCGCCGTCCGGCTCCGACTCTTGGTCAGCACAACGCAGAGATCTATGCCGAACTCGGACTCGACGCGGAAGCGCTGACCGACCTGCGTGAACGAGGGGTGATCTAAATGACCACAGTGATTCCCAACGTCCCAGCCGTCCCGACCGAAGGAGCTCTGGCCGGACTCAAGGTGGTCGACCTGATGTGGGTCGTCGCCGGCCCGACCGCGACCCGGGCCATGGCCGACTTCGGTGCCACCGTCGTACGTATCGAGTCAGCGAATCGGATCGAGACGGCTCGTGGCATTGGCCCCTTCCACGACAACGCGCAGGGCCCCGATCACTCGGGACTGTTCAGCAACATGAACGTGAACAAGCTCGGACTCTCGCTCAACCTTGGCACGCAGGAAGCTCGCAATGTCCTGCTCGACCTGATCAAGTGGTGCGACGTCCTGACTGAGTCATTTTCGCCAAGGGCGATGCGCGCCTGGGGCATGGACTTCGAATCGCTCAAGCAAATCCGTCCTGACTTGATCATGCTCTCTACCTGCCTCTTCGGGCAGGAAGGTCCACTCTCACGCGTGGCTGGGTTCGGGACGATGGGGGCGGCTATTGGTGGATACATCGCTCTGGCCGGGAATCCAGGCGGCCCGCCGATCGGTCCGTATTCGGCCTATACCGACTACCTCTCACCGCGCTTCGCCCTACCAACCATCCTGGCAGCGCTCGATCATCGCGATCGCACCGGCGAGGGCGTCTACATCGACCAGGCTCAGGCTGAGTCGTCGCTGCACTTCATGAGCACCGCACTACTGGACTACACCGTCAATGGGCGTGTTCCCGAGCAGGTTGGCAACGCCGACCTGGCCATGGCGCCGCACGGTTGCTACGCCGCTTCCGGCGATGACGACTGGGTCGCCATTGCAGCCCGAGACGATGGCGATTGGGCCAACCTGTGCGCAGCCATGGGCTTGGGCGAGCTGACCTGCGACGATCGGTTCGCCGATCTCGCCGCTCGCAAGGCCAATGAGGACGAACTCAATGGCATCGTCGCGGGCTGGACCGCGGAGCATGGCGCGATCGAGATCGAATATATGCTGCAGGCCTTCGGTGTCCCGGCGCACGCCGTGTCTAACAGCGCGGCGGCTGCCGAAGACCCACAGTTGCTACACCGCGGACACTTCATCCAGATGGAGCATCCGGTGCACGGCGTCGCCACGATCGAAGCCGCCAAAGGCCAGATGTCGGAGACGCCGCCCGACTATCGGTCGGCTGCGCCCTCGATTGGCCGCGACAACGACCTCGTCCTGCGCGAGATTCTCGGCTACGACGACGAACAGATCGCGCAGTTAGCAATCGCCGATGCGCTGACGTAACTGCGGAGTCAAACGCTCGCCTGCCTGACAGCTCAGCCCTCCAAGCTCTACCCTCCCTACCGAACGCAGCCGTCGCTGTGTTGACGTGTTTGTGAGGAGATCTCCTATGGCTGGACGACTGGACGGCAAGGTTGCGGTGATTACCGGCGCGGGATCAGGCATGGGCCGATCGACCGCAGAGCTGTTTGCCGAAGAAGGCGCTCGCGTGCTGATCGTCGACCGCTGGGCCGAGCGGGCTGAAGACGCGGCCTCAAGCATCGGCGAGGTCGCCGTCGCGTTTACCGGCGATGTCGCACAAGGCGAAGACGTACAGGCGATGTACTCAGCAGCAGTCGACGCCTTCGGTGGGGTCAACATCATCTACAACAATGCCGGCATCGGAACTCGCGAAGACAACGTGCGCGACTGTCCCGAGGATGTCTTCGACGAGATTATGTCAGTCAACCTGCGCGGCGTCTGGCTGGGAATGAAGTATGGGATTCCGCACCTGGAACAAGCCGGCGGTGGCTCGATCATCTCCACTGCCTCAGTTGCCGGGATTTCCGGCCTGGCAGGCATCGCTGCCTATTGCGCATCAAAGGGCGGCGTGATCGCTCTCACCCGAGCAGCCGCGGGTGAGTGGGCAGCCAAGGGTATCCGCATCAACTGCATCTGCCCCGGCGCGATCGCGACAAGAATCGGCGACAACTCGCGCGGTCCCGAAGACCCCGCAGCAATGGAGCGCCGCCGCGAGCGCAATGCAGTCGCTCACCCACTCGGTCGATCGGGCGAAGGCGATGACATCGCGCAAACGGCGCTGTATCTCGCCTCCGACGAGTCGTCCTTCGTCACCGGCCAGGCGATTGTCGTCGATGGCGGTTGGACGGCCGTCGACGGCCGATGGTCCGAGTTCACCGGCAGGGACTTCTCATAGGCGGAGAGAGGAACGAATCATGGCAGACCACATATCCGGACGGTTGGCAGGCAAAGTGGCGGTGATCACCGGCGGCGCGTCGGGCATTGGCGAAGCGACGGTGAGACTCTTTGCGTCCGAGGGCGCCAGAGTGCTGATCGCCGACCGCAACGCAGAGCGTGGACCATTGATGGCATCTGAACTCGGCGATGCTGCGCACTTCGTCGAGACGGACGTCCGCAATGGCGAGGATGTGCAAGCCATGTTCTCGGCCGCCGATGAGGCCTGGGGCCGCATCGACATCATCTACAACAACGCGGGCGTCGGCCCGCCAGAGAACAACATCCGTGACTGCCCGGAGCATACGTACGACCTCGTCTCGGACGTCAACATCCGCGGCGTCTGGTTGGGCATGAAGTATGGCATCCCGCACCTTGAACGCGCCGGCGGCGGCTCGATCATCGCGACTGCGTCAGTGGCAGGACTGGTCGGCCTGGCCGGCATGGCGGCGTACTGCGCATCCAAGGGCGCGGTGATTGCGATGGTTCGTGCGGCCGCGGGTGAATGGGCATCCAAGGGCATCCGCATCAATTGCATCTGTCCCGGCGGCATCGCTACCGGTCAGGGTTGGCTCAGCGAGGAGCGGGTTGAGCAAACAAGGCAGGATTGGGCCAAGATGCACCCGATGGGCCGCTCAGGCGAGGGCATCGACATCGCCAACGCAGCCCTGTTCCTGGCCTCTGACGCCTCGGCGCTGATCACCGGACAGAAGCTCGTCGTTGACGGCGGCTGGACCGGCCCCGACGGTCGCTACGACGATCTCACTGGTCGTGATTGGAGCCAGGTGTAGTGCTCAGCTAGGTAAGATGAGGTCAAAAGCCACTGCGAGAGACGCTCACGATGGTGCTGCAAGAACAGCAACCCACTCTCGAAGAAGTTCAGGCTGAGTGGATGGACGCGATGGAACAGGCCCTGTCGGGAAGCGATGAGCAATGGGCCACGTTTATCCGCGCCGCGAACGACTCCGGACCAGACTTCACGCCAGAAGAGGACGCCGAGGACATCGCGTTCATGCTGGAGTATGAAGCGAGGGAGAAAGGCGGAGAAGTAGGTCCGTCAATCCTGTGGGACGACGAGTTCGACCGCATTCACGATCCTGAGCTCTATGAGTTTTTCCAACGCCTGGACCGTGAGTTCCCTGAGAACGAGGAGATGTGGGTGGACCGCAAGCTGCCCACTCCGGAAGGCAAGGCGTTCATCAGGAGGTTGAAGGATCAGTTCCCGGAGGCGCTTCACCTGTACATGAAGGCCATGCCAATGGAGGACCGTTGATTGAGGCGGTACCACGTCCGATTATCTCGGGAGGCCCAGATCGAGTGGGATCGGTTGGCTCCGAACCCAAAGAGCAATGCGAAGCGATGTCGGAAGCGCCTCAGTAGCGGGCCGTACATGCTGGAGTCCATACAGCTTGAACTCAGCGACCGCACCGATATGCGGCGGATTGAATTCGGTGACTGGCGAATCGTTTTCCGACTTGATGAGCCGAATCGGGAGATCACGATCACTCGCATCAGACGACGTAACACCGCCTACATCGGGCTCGAGCGACCGCCTCGTCAGAAGTTGCCGGACGCTGACCAGCGCGTGACCCGGTCGGGCATAAGCTTCAGTAGCGGCCGCTCTTCCAATCCCATTGTCTCGTACTGCGGATACTTCGCTCTGAGCGCGGCGATCACTCTCGATGCCTCGGCCTGATCCCACTCGCTTGGCCAGAGGACGTCGGCCGGACCGCGCAGCAGGATCCACCAGAGTTGATTCCAGTCGTCGTCGTACCGATCAACGAGCAGCGCGAACCTCGGATTGGACTCGATATTGGTCAATCGCCGCAGTCTCAGCGTTGTTTTCGGCTTCTCGTCGATGGCGATGTAGATCGATTCTTCCACCACCTGAAAGACAACCGGCTGCAGGTGCGGGTCGCCATCCGACGACGCCGTAGAGAGGTATCCATGCCTGGCGGTTTCGAGCGTGCTGCGGACATCGTCAAGGCTGGGCATGGGATTCCTATACTCGCGACACGTCATTGGGATTCGACAGGGAGGTTGTCATGCCGGAACGACGCAAGTTGGATGATTCCGAGATTAGCGGTCGGCTGTCCGAGATTGCGGGTTGGTCCTACGAGGACGGCTCACTAACGCGCGACTTCCAGTTCGACAACTTCGTGTCGGCCTTTGGATTTATGTCGTCCGTCGCGCTGCTCGCCGAGAAGATTGACCACCATCCGAACTGGTCGAACGTCTACAACAGCGTCTCAGTCGCGCTCAACACGCACGACGCCGGCGGCGTCACCGACTTCGACTTCGTCCTCGCCGGTCAGATCAACGAGGTTGCCGGTTAGTCGGTCAACCATTGCAGTAACTGATCCCGCGTCGCATTGGCGCCGCTCACCACGATCACGACCCGTTTACCGGCAACACGATCACGCTCCTGATCAGCGGCCGCGACGCTGACTGCGCCTGCCGGCTCGGACATGATGTGCTGCAGATCCCAGAGTTGACGCAGGCCTGCAAGAATCTGCTCATCGTCGACCAGGATGAAATCGTTGAGTCCAGCGCGGAGAATGCCAAACGGCAGGTCAAAGACGACGCCGGTGGCGATGCCCTCAGCGAGCGTGCGATTCGGTCGTGGCTCCATCGTTCCCGAACGCCAGGCGTCGTGCACCGCTGGCGACAATGACGACTGTGCCGCCCAGATAGCGGCTGGATGCCCGAGTCCGTCTCGGACGGTGACCCAGCCAGAGGCGCCTGTGCCGCCGCCGAGTGGGACAATCACCAGGTCGGTGTCCGGTTGTTGCGTCTCCAGCACCTCCAGGGCGGCCGTGGCGACACCGGCGATCAAGGTGGGTTGGTTGACCGGTTCCACGTAGAGCGCGCCTCGCTCATGTGCATACTCTGCCGCAGCGCTGAAACACTCATCCACCCGTTCACCGACGAGTTCCACCCGGCCACCGAAGCGCTCGATCGCCGCAATCTTGTCGGGATTGGCGTCGGTCGGCATGAAGACGATGGCCGACGTTCCGGCACTGGCTGCGCCGTAGGCGATCGATTGACCGTGATTGCCAGTCGAGGCGGTCACGAGTCCCCGCTTGCGAACATCAGCGTCGAGCTGAGAGGCGAGATAGATGCCGCCCCGAACCTTGAAGGCCGAGGTCGGCGTTGCCGCCTCCAGCTTGATCGAGACGTGCGCGTCGAGATGTTCCGAGAGACCTGGACTGTGAATCAACGGGGTCGGTAGAGCGATTTCACGCTCGATGATCACATGCGCGCGGCGAACTTCCTCCAGCGTCGGAGGCGCTAGTGTGCCGCTCACGAGCGGTACTTCGCGATCTGCTCGGGCTGGCGCTCAGCAATCGTCTCAGCCGAGCGGAAGTAGATGTCGGGCGGATCCCAGCCATTCAGCCCGGCATACGTGTCAATCTGCGAGCGATGGTGGATGTCGTGCTCCATCATCATCAGCAGTAGTCGCCAGCCGCTGAGCGTTGCGCCGGGGGTGTCGATCATCTCGATCTGCCGGGTCAACCCTTCCGGGCCGACTTCAGTCACCAGCCGGCTGAATTCCTCAAAGCTGGCATCGAGCGCCGGGCCCCAAAGTTCGGGACGAGAGACATCGGGTGGTTCAGGCGATATCCAACCCTCGCGCCGGTATGCGCTGGCAAAGTACAACCGCGATCCGCACATGTGCCCTATTAACTGGTTGATCGACCAAGCCCCTTCCCCCTCTAACGTGGCGCCTTCGCCTCCGACCGGTGCCCAACCGTCCGCCTCGGGAGGAAGCGCGTTCATGTCTCGAACCGCGCGTCCGTTGACCGAGCGGAAGTAGCGGAGGAAGCCGTCGATATCGGTAAACATGCGAACGCCAATCGTTGCGACTACTCGACCATGTCGAGCGTCGGCTGTTGCTCAATCTGCAAGAGAGTCGGGTCATCATTGCGGACCGCGTTGACCCGAGATGAAACGGGAACCGTGATGAACGAATCGTCGGGCGGCAAGTCCAACAAGGACAGGACGGCATCGGACTCAAGATTGCCTCGATCCAGCCACGATTCGGCGCGATCAATGGGCATGACGACCGGCATGCGCGCATGGATGTTGGCCAGCGCCTCTGTCGCATCGGTGGTCAAGATTGTGAAGGTGGTGGCCGGTCGATCCGGCTCAGGCTGCCAGATGTCGTACAGGCCGGCAAACACGAACGGTTCACGATCCTCGCGATGAATCCAATGCGGCTGACGATTGCCCTTCGGCCCGCTCCACTCGTACCAGCCGTCTGCCGGCACCAGACAACGCTGACGCTTGAACGGTCGGGCATACGCGCGCGACGTCGCAACCGTCTCTGAGCGCGCGTTGATCTGACGCGCCGCCCGCTTGGCGTCCTTGGCCCAGAAGTTGACCAGTCCCCAGCGCGCCGGTTGCGCGGCGAACTCCTCGCCGTCGGCGAGGATGATCGGATGAAGCTGCGTCGGGGCGACATTGAATCGCGGCTTGAACGGCGGCATGAACGGCGGATGGCCGAACAGCTTCACGTTCAGCCGCTTGACTGCTTCAATGAACTCCAGGGAGTCGACGGTAAGGGTGAAACGTCCGCACATGAGGTCAGTGTAGGCAGGTGTGCCCTTAGCATTGAGTGGAGCATTGCGTGCATCCATCAGTTTCATGCGTCTCGCGAACAATGCGACACCCCACGTCCAACAGCTTGAAGAAAGGCACCCTCGATGTCAGACAACAATGGTGAGCCAACGGTAATTCTGGATAAGCGCGACGACGGCGTCGCCCTGATCACGCTGAATCGACCGGAGCGCTTGAACGCCTTCGGCGACGACCTGCTCGACAGACTGTCCGAGGCGCTGATCGACTGTGAAGACGATCCCGAGGTCCGCTGCGTTGCGGTCACCGGCGCAGGACGCGGATTTTCAGCCGGCGCCGACATCAACAACATGGCACGACGCTCCGACGCTCCCCCTCCCGGTCCTGGCGTGGTCAACCGCCGCAGCCATCGCAGCCAACAGCAGACTTCGGGCATGCTGCACCAGATGGGGACACCGACCGTGTCCCTGGTCAACGGCCCGGCCGCCGGCGGTGGTCTCGGACTCTGCCTGGCGACTGACTTCCGCGTCGCTTCCGACCGCGCCCGCTTTGTCACCGCGTTCCGCAACATTGGCGTGTCCGGCGACTACGGCGTCGCCTGGTTCTTGAACCAGATGGTTGGCATCACTCGCGCTCGTGAGCTCCTCATCCTCGACCGCCGCATCAACGCGGATGAAGCAGAAGCACTTGGCATCGTGACCAAGGTTGTGCCGCACGACGATCTGTTGTCCGAGGGACTGGCATTCTGCCGCGAAATCGCGCAGGGTCCGACTGCAGTGCTGTCGATGATGAAGTGGACGCTCAACTACGCGGCCACATCGAGCTTGAGTGATTCGCTCTACCAGGAGGGATCGCATGTCATGCTGTCCTTCACCGGCGAGGACAACAAAGAAGCCGCTCGTGCGTTCCTCGAGAAGCGCCCGCCGAACTTCATCGGCCGCTAAACGACGCGTTCATCCCTGCGAAGGACTGATCGACCAGAAAAACCGAACCCCCGGACGCGTGTCCGGGGGTCGGCCAGGAAGCGGGGCCGGGCGAGCGAGAAACCCGTGCCCCTGAGTACACCGGGCGGTCGCTCCCGGCGGGACTCTTACGTTTCGCGGCCGATCGCTACCTGGCAACGCCTGTAGCGGGGCGAACCGTTGGAGCCGTGCTCAAAACACGGGTTCTTGATTCGCGCATTGGAGCGGCAAGCGCTCCTGCGCAGATCTCCCTCGGTCGCCTACGGGGTTAGCTGACGGGTTCGGCGCGAAGGAGTGCGCCGTGCAAAACTCGAATCTCGAATTCTACATTCACCCCAAGTGTTGGGTCCCCCGTTCCCTGCGCCGTCTTGCGATGTAGCAGGGATTCGGCCCGAATATTCAGTTGTGATTCCCAGCCTACTCACTCAGGAGCGCCTTTGCCAATTCCCATAACAGAGATAACACTGCGTTGACACGAATGAGCTGACGCCAGTCGCCGCAGTTCCGGAAGGCGAGGAATATCCCAACTGTCAACATTCCCAGTCCCCGCTTTACGGAGACCGATGCATAACCCCTCAACCGCCCCCGCCTCCGAGCGGGGGCCTGTTCCTTCCCTGTCTTCTTAGCGGCGGCCATGTTTGTCACCGGTATCTGATCAACCGGAACCTATCCGAGCAGCCTGGCCTATGCCAAAGCGGATCCCCGCTCGGGGGCGGGGACGGGGAGCTGAGTTATGTACAGTTCTCCCCAAGACAGTGCTCCCCGTGAAGGTGGAACGCAATCACCGAAGCCTCCTGGGGAGCTCGAGACCTCAGGGCTTGCAGCCCATTGCCAGCATTTCTTTGCGCAGATCGTTGATCTGGTCGTAGATCCGGCGCAACTCCGGATTTGGACGACCCAGCGGGCCCTCGCCCGGCTGCGGGGGTAGCTTGCCCGGCATGTCGTCGGTGAGCTTGTTGAGCCTCGCGCGCTCGGCGCGCATTTCTTCACAACGTGCTTCGTCGGCCATCGGTGGCTCTCCTACTCGATTCGTGCTCGGTGCGCTTGGTCCAGCGCTTCCGCCTCAACTCGGGACAATGCTACGCGCGAGGCCAGCTCCAGTCCCAGATCTGACGCCTCCCGCGCGATACGAAACAGCGACAGGTCGTCCGGCGTCTCGATCGTCATGGACAAACCGCCGTCGACCTGCAGCACCTGGATCACCTGCCCGCCGGTCCGCTGCACGAGATCCTCAAATGTCGCAAGTGTTTCAGCGAGCGGCTGTGCAGCCTCCCATCGAGCTTCAGACAGATAGAGCGGCATGGGTCGTATCGTAGTCGCAATCGTCAGTTGAGCACCTGTAAGCGAGGGAGTCGTCGATGGAGCGCATCGGATTTATCGGACTGGGAATCATGGGCGTGCCAATGGTGGCCAATCTGATCAAGAGCGGCTTCGTGCCAACCGTGTGGAACCGTTCACAGCCCGGCATCGACGCCTGCACCGCACTGGGCGCGTCTGCAGGCGCTTCGCCGCAGGCAGTGGCTGACGCCTCGGACATTCTGATCACCATCGTCACCGATTCACCGGATGTCGAGTCCGTGCTGGTCGGTCGCGAAGACGCAGCGATTCACGGACTGGCCTCTGGTTCCGTCGTGATCGATATGTCAACGATCTCGCCGGCCGTCACACGCGACGTGGCATCGCAACTCGCCGAGCGAGGCGTGTCAATGCTCGACGCCCCGGTCTCAGGCGGCGACAGCGGCGCAAAGGCGGGCACGCTCTCAATCATGGTCGGCGGCGATGAGGACGTCCTCCGACGATGCCAGCCCGTGCTTGAGGCGATGGGATCTACGATTACTCACTGCGGACCGACCGGCGCCGGTCAGACCGTCAAGCTCTGCAACCAGGTCGCAATCGCCGGCGCACTACTCGGCGTCTGCGAGGCGCTGTCGCTGGCCGACAAGTCGGGCGTCGACCAGGAGCGCATGCTGGCCGCCATCTCGGCCGGCGCAGCAGGAAGCTGGCAGCTGTCGAACCTGGGGCCAAAGATCGCCGTCGGCGACTACGCGCCGGGCTTCATGGTCAAGCTGATGCAGAAAGACTTGCGCCTGGCCCTCGAAGCTGGCGGAGATGTCCTTCAACCGCTGCCAAACACATCCCTGGTCCAACAGCTCTACTACCAGCTACAGAGCTCAGGGCTCGGCGACGAGGGTACACAGGCGCTAGCAAGAGTGGTGTCAGGGCTTGGGAAGAGCGTTCAATAGCGATACCCATCGGAGCGTCCTAGAGCCACTACTCAACAGGGTCCGTCATTCCCGCGCTTGTCGCGGGAATCTCGCTGCTACAGGCAGGCACGCAGAGTGTCTCGGAACCCAGTCAGGTTGCCAGCCGTGTTCACTAGGTCGGCCTTGTCTACCTCACTACGAGATACCCGCGACAAGCGCGGGTATGACGGGGTAGGGCTGGGCAACCCCTAATGAGCGTGCATCTCGCCGATCGTCTCGTCGGCGTGGGCCAGGCGCTCTGCGACGTGCTGGAGCATCGCCCAGAGGACCGGCACGGTGGCGTCTTCCTCGAACGTGTTGCGCAGGAGCGTCAGGCACTCGGTGTCTTCCTTGGCCACGACCGTCGCCGATCTGGGGCGGCCGAGCAGCAGTGCCATTTCACCGAAGAAGTCGCCTTCGCCGAACGTAGCCAGATGCTGCTGCTCATCGGTGCCGTAGTGCTGCAACACATCCACCGAACCGGTCCGAATGATGTGCAACGTGGTGCCGAGCTCTCCTTCGCGGTCGATCACGTGTCCGGCCTTGAAGTCCTGGATCTGGACCCATCCGGCGATGTTGTGCAGCTCGTCGCGGTCGACGTGCGAGAACAGCGACGTGTTGGCGAGCATGTCTTCAATAGAAACCGGCATTCTGAGCCTCCGAAGCTGTTCCACAGCGCACCAAGTGCTGATCTATGCGCTGATCTATCTGGTCTTCAGATGCAAGATATCGCCATGCGTCGAGAAATGCAGGCAGAAACCGTCGATCGCGCTATGGGTTGTGACGAATGTTGCGAACGAAGCGGTGTGCCGTTTACGCCAGGTCGTCGCGGAAGTCCGGATGTGCGATGTCGCGCAGCGCTCCCGCCCGCGCAGACAACGTTCGCCCGGCCAGTTCGGCCTGTCCAAATTCGGTGACAATCCGGTCGGCAAGCGTGCGAGGAGTTGTCACCACCGAGTCGGCGTCAAGCCGCCTGACAATCCTCGAGACCTTGCCTCGTGCTGCGGTAGAAGGCATCGCGACGACAGAACTACCGCCATTGAGTATGGCGCCCGCAGCAAAGTCCGGCTGACCACCCGGACCGGAAATCTGTCGGCTACCCAACGACTCCGCGTTGATCGTCCCGTCAAGCGCCACCTGCACTGCCGAGTTGATCCCAACAAAGTTGTGCTGCTGAGCCAGAATCTCAAGCGAATGCGTGTAACCGGCCGGCGCCATGCAGACGGCAGGATTGCGGTCGATCCAGTGGAAGAACTCTGCGCTGCCTGCGGCCTCAGTCGTGACAATCAGCTCTGGCGCTGTTGCTTTGCGAGCACCCGTCAACGCGCCGCTCTCGACCAACCCCTTGACGCCGTCCGAGATGAGACCGGAATGGACGCCCAGATCTCGTCTCTCGCCGAGCATCCCCATGATCGCCTCGGGCACGCCGCCGATGCCAAATTGCAATGTCGCGCCGTCGGTCACGAGCTTTGCCACCGAGGCGGCAATCTCACGCTCCAATGCTCCTGGCTCACCGCGCCTCAGCTCGATCACGTCGCTTTCCAGGGGAACCAACCAGTCGATCTCTTCACGCCGAAGCTCTGCCGCGCCAAAGGTGTAGGGCAGATTGGGATTGACCTGGGCAATCACCAACGGCGCCGTCCGCACCACGTCGACAATCCCGCCAACCGATGTCCCCATCGAGTAGAGCCCCTCCGGACCCGGCTCCGAGACCTGGATCAGAATCGCATCAGCCGGCAACGGACCGTCGGGCCTGAACAGCATCGGCACCTGCGCATACGTCGCCGGGATGTGCTCAAGCGCGCCAGCCGCCTCGACATCGCGCAACGGACCGCTGGTCTGATAGGTCGAAAATCGAAACGGCTCATGAGGATGGTCCAACGGCGGCAGATGAGTAAACAGATTGCCTGTCGCCAGTTCGATGTCCGTCCAGCCGGCGCGAATCTCATCAAGCGCATGCAACAGCCCGACCGGAGTCGCCGACATCGGAGGAACAACAACTCGCGCGCCATCGGGAATCTCGCGCAGCGCCTGTGCCGCACTCCCCTCACGAGTACCACGCGGCGCCGATCGCGGCGGCAGATAGTCATCGAAGTTCATCGTCGTCATTGGCTATGCCTCAGTGCGAATCAGCCGACACAATGCAAACGCGCCGCCCGATTGCTCGGACGGCGCGTCTGATGTTCGCTCAATGCGGACTATGGCTGGGAGATGTCCAGCACGCCGCGGGCGACTTCGCCGGCCTGCATGGCCGCGAAGGCTTCGTTGATCTCGCTCAGCGCGAAGCGCTTCGAGACCAACCCGGTCAGGTCGAGCTTGTCCTGGCGGTAGAGGTCGAGCAGCTTCGGCATGTGCTCGCGGAAACGCGTCGAGCCGTACATGCAGCCAATCGCCTTCTTCTCCTGCAGGAATTCGGGACCGGGGAAGCTGACCTCGGAGCCGAGCGGCATCATGCCGACGATGCAGGCGGTGCCGCCGGCGCGGACCATGTCCCACGCCTGGCGCGCTGCGCCGACGTTGCCAATCGCCTCAAAGGCAATCTCGACGCCGACGCCATCGGTCAGTTCCTTGATTGCCTCGACCGCGTCCACCTCGGCCGCGTTGATGCGGTCGGTGGCGCCGAACTGTTCGGCAAAGTCGAGCTTGTTGTCGAGGATGTCGACCGCAATGATCCGGCTCGCGCCGGCGATCCTGCAGCCCTGAATCACGTTGAGACCCACTCCGCCACAGCCGATCACGGCCACAACCGAACCGCCCGGCACCTTGGCGGTGTAGAGCGCGGCGCCGACACCAGTCATCACACCACAACCAACGAGCGCCGCCTCGGCCGGCGGGATGTCCTCAGGAATCTTGAGCACGCCAGTCTGCGAGGTCAGCATGTACTCGCCGAACGAGCCGACGCTAGCCATCTGTACGACCGGGCGTCCGTCCCAGTTCAGGCGGTCGCGCGCCAGGGCGGCGCCGGCCGGGTCGGGGCACAGGTTGGGCTCACCGCGCAGACACCAGTAGCACTCGCCACAGAAGGGGCGGAACGACATGATGACGTTGTCGCCGGGCTGCACGTAGGTGACATCGTCACCGACGCTCTCGACGACGCCGGCGGCCTCGTGGCCGAGCACGGCGGGCAGTCCACCGAAGGCGGCGGCCCACTTGCCGTCGACAAAGTGAAGGTCGGAGTGGCACACACCCGAGGTCGTGGTGCGCACGAGCACCTCAGTCGGCTGCGGATCACGCACATTGATGTCGTGAACCTCAAGCACGGAACGGTCGCCGTCCTTGGCCTGATTGCCGGGGTCGAAGATGGCAGCTTTCACGTCTGGTCCTTCCCAGTTTGCTCACACAAAGAGTCCGCACAGCGCTGCGCGGTTGGCGTTCATGCTAGGCGAGCGCACTGACCGACACAACAATCAGACATTGGCAACCATGCGGCTGGGCGGCTGGGCGGCTGGGCGGCTGGGCGGCTACGCCGGAGGCAGCAATCCAAACAGTCGCCGTTTCTTCGGCGGAGGATTGCGTCGCTCCTGGGCGCGCTGGGCGGCGAGCTGCAGCAACTCGAGGATGCCGCGCGCCGACCAGCGCTCTTCCTCAAGCCAGGCCGCCAGTTTGGCGTCAGCCGTTGCCACACTGCCGGCGATGCGCCGCTCATGGAATCGCTCCAGCCGTCGCACGACGCGATAGGCAGTCAGCGACAACCTGGCCACAAGCAACAGGAAGATGAACGCGACCAGCGCCGCCGCGCCACCCGCCAGGATCAACACGGCATCGCGAAGTTCGGCCACATCCTCAAAGACAGCCAGTTCGAGCATCGATTATCCTGTCCCCCGGAGACAAGTCTGGAGCAACCGCCATGCCCAAGCGAGGCCCCGCCGAGAGTTTGATTCTATTCCAGTTACTGCTCGGAGCCGGTTTCCTGAGCATGGTCGTCTGGACGATCCTTGCCTGGATCGGCGTGTTCTAGCTCGGGACGAGTCACTCAAAGGTCTCCCGCCAATCGTTGGGCGGGAGCCCATGGTCGTTGTGATCCGCAGACCCCATCGTCAACCACGCGATTCCTTCTGGCGTCCAGCCAAGGATGATCCCGGGGATAGGCGACAGCAGCACCCGCCCGCGCTCAAACACTCCGGGTTGCATGGTCTCCAACGACAGATCTGTCAGATCTACCACCCACACACTTTGATCGCTTGCAACGGCAAAACGCTGACCGTCGGGCGTCCACCACGGACCGTCGAGCGGATCGCCGTGATAGAGCCGTTGCTCACCGTCGCGGTGCGTCACCAGCCTGCCCCAGGGCCACGATCGAAAAGTGACGGTCCATTGACCGTCAGGAGAGGTCCGCGACGGCTGCTGTCCAATCAACGGCAGTTCGGACGGCTCGACGGCGCGCACAGCCTGGACGAGGCCGCTGCCGTCGGGCTCGATGGCGCAAATGATTGGTGCCCAAGCCACTTGATCCTCGACCGCGAGGTCCCAGCGTCCCGATGGAGACTCATACAGACTGTGCGGCAGCCCGCGGTCGGGCAATAGCATCCGATCGTCGAACCAGACTTCGTTTCCCCTCACCTGCAGACCGTGCTCAGACTCTGCGGTCGATAACTGCCACAGCGGTTGATGTACGGGCACCGTTAATCGGATTTGTCTTTCCTGAACGCTGCCGTCGTAGTGTCCGAAGATCGGTTCGTAGGGGTTGGCGAACCCGCGAAACACCCCAACATCGGCCTGGACTCGATAGAGCCGACCATCCGTCGGATCGCCCGCTGCCAGCAAGTCTCCTAGACCACTCCGTCGTGCCGAGATAGACAAGCTCCGGCCCGGTCGACCACTGAAGAAACCCAAATCGCTGGCCAAGCCATGCTGCCTGCAGTTCACCCTGTCGGTCGTAGACACGCAGCAGGAGTGGGTTCTGATAGGTCTGCCCGTTGGAATGGAGCGGTTGCCGTCCGATCTCGGACGCGGTCGTTGCGCAATTTGCGGCGACCATCGAGATCATTAGCGTGAGAGCAGCGACGAGATCGCACATTACACCAACCTTCCTCTTACGGAAGTGGTTGCACTACCGCCCACTCGGTCGCTGTCGCGTTACGCACTAACAGTACGCCAGAATGAGCGAGATATCCGCGGCAAGCACGGGTGTTACTGCGCTGTCAGCCGGCGCACTGCGTCTACGCGAAGTATCGATTCTGGATATTCCTCGCGATCACCATTCGCTGGATCTGGTTGGCGCCCTCGAAGATCTGGAAGATCTTGGCGTCTCGCATCCACTTCTCCAGCGGCAGCTCTCGCATGAAGCCAACGCCTCCACAGACCTGTACCGCGTCGGTGGTGATCTTCATCGCCATGTCCGAAGCGAACGTCTTCGCCTTGCTCGCCTCTTCGAGGTCGAAGGGCTGGTTGCTTGAGGCCATTTCGCCAGCCCGCCAGGTGAGCAGGCGGGCAGCATCGATCGCGATATCCATATCGGCCAGCATGAAGCCGACGCCCTGGTGCTCGATCAGCGGGCGCTTCATCGTCTTGCGCTCGCGCGCGTAGTCGGCCGAGTACTCGAACGCCGCGCGAGCCAGACCGACGGCAAAGGCGCCGATCCACGGTCGCGTCGCGGCCAGTGTGCCCAACGCACCCTTCCCGCCTGAGCGGTAGTCAGGGTCCGCATCACCCAGCCGATTCTCCAGCGGAATGCGCACATCGTCGAAGGCGAGATCGGCAGTATGCGACGCGCGAATGCCCATCTTGTCCCACATCTTGATCTGCGAAAAGCCCTCGGCATCCTTGGGCACCACAAACGCGGAAACATCACGCCAGCCCTCGGAGTCCGACTCGCGAGCGAAGACGACGGTGATGTCGGCGATGCCACCGCCGGTGATGAAGCGCTTCGTGCCATTGAGCACGTACTCGTCGCCGTCGCGGACGGCGCGAGTCTTGATCATGCCCGCGTCTGAGCCAGCGTCGGGCTCGGTCAAGGCAAGCGCGCCGAGCCGCAGCCTGCCATCATCGGACGTGCATTCAGGAATCCAGCGCTCGTTCTGCTCGGGCGTGCCAATCACGGAGATCGCCGTCGCGGCGAGTCCGGATACCTGCGTCCCCAGAGCAATCCCGGCGCAACCCCAACTCAGCTCCTCGGCCGTGATCATTGCCGTAATCCCGGGTTCGGCCGAGTGTCCACCCAACGGCACACCGGTGAGCCCAATCTCCGCCGCCTTCGAGGCGACATCCCAGGCAAACTCGTTGCGCTCGTCATACTCCATCGCGACAGGCCGGACCTCGTTCTGAGCAAAGGCATGAGCCGTCTGCTGCACCATCCGGTCGGCCTCGGAAAGCTGGAAGTTGGTCATGTGGTGATCTCCTCGGTCTGAGTTTGACGTCGTGGTTGCTGCAGCGGCGGCAGATCCTGAAGCAGTTTTGCCGCTACGACACTGATCTCGTCGACAGCGCGCTGAAAGGCGTCCTCGGTGCGCGACGACGGATGCTGTATCCCCGAAATCTTACGCACGAACTGCTTGGCCGCCTGCTGAATCTCATCTTCGCCTGGCTCAACTCCGGCAGGCTGGCGAAGACGTTTGATTGAGCGGCACATTGGAAAGCCCTCTCCGCCCCTTCGGGGCGCCTCTCCCCGAGGGAGAGGCCCTAGAATCCGGTGAACTTGGGGTCGCGCCGTTCGACGAACGATTGCACGCCCTCGATCCGGTCGAACGAGTTCTGCACCAGAGGCAACACCGCTCCGGACAGCTCCAGCGCCGATTCGTAGTCGAGATTGGCGGTGCGATAGGCCATCAACTTGCCGACTTTCTGGCCGATCGGCGGGCCATTCTCGACTTCCTGCGCGAACTCGCGCAGCTTCTCTTGGAAGTCGTCCGCCTCAACGAGATAGTTGCTGACACCAGCCTCGTGACCTTCTTCGGCGGTCATGAAGCGGCCCGTGAACATCATCTCCATCGACTTGCGCCAGCCGATAATTTTGGGGATCGCCCAGAATCCGCCCAGGTCGGCGTAGAGCCCTCGCTTCACGTAGGCAACCTGGTAACGCGCATTCGTGGAGGCGACGCAGAGGTCGGCCAGGCAGGCCATGTCGAAGCCCGCCCCGACACAGGCGCCATTGACGCCGGCTATCACAGGAATGTCAATCCGGCGCAGTTCGGCGAACGTCTTGGTCTCGTAACGGAAGTTGAGCCGCTGACCCTCATTGTCGGGGTAGCCATCCGGTGCCGGATTGCCGACCAGCGGGTCGGGGTTGTCGTCCCAGAAATCGATTCCGCGACCGCCGCCCGCGTGGTCCATCCCGGCACAGAATCCACGGCCCTTGCCGGTGATGACCAAGACGCGAGCTGAGCGATCCATGCGAATCTTGTAGAGCGCATCGAGCATCTCCGCCAGCAGAGGGAAGGTGAGCGCGTTCAGCTTCTCCGGACGATTCAGCTCCATCCAGATGGTGCCATCCTGATCGCCTGTGCGATCCACGGTGATGAATTCGTATGCCATCGAAAGGGTCTCCTCGTTTGGGTCCTGAACCTATTGGAAGTGCGGCATCACGTCCCTGGTGAAGCGCACGAATGAATCGTGTGAGAAGGGTGAAGCGATCAGGTAGTCGAGCTCGATCGTGTCGCGCAGCTCTTCGAGCTGATCAATCACCTTGGACGCGCTGCCATGAATCACGACCTGATTCGCGTAGCGCTCGATCCGCTGCTCGTCTGGAAGCGAGCGCGACGGATTCGAGCTGCCGCTGGTCTTGTCGTTGGCGTACGAGCCGATCGTCCATTGGGCGCCGTTGATCGCGATCTGTTCGGCCTCTTCGTCGGTCTCCGCAACTGCGATCAGTCGGGCCATCGGGATCACGCGGTCTTCAGTCTCGTGATCGTACTTGTCGAGGGCATTGAAGTAGTTTCGACGCTTGTCGCCAATCTCGGCGTGCGTGGCGTGCGGGTCCATCAGAATCGAGTAACCCTGCTTTGCTGCCCAGTCAATGGCGTCGGGGCCGCCAGCGGCGACCCAGAACGGCGGAGTCGGCTGCTGATGCGGTTTGGGCAGCACTTCGATCTCGTCGAAGTCGAAGTAGTCACCATGCCAGGTGACTCGCTCATTACGCCAGGCCTCGAGCACGACCTGTACAGATTCGCGGAATCGGGGATACGACTCTTCCAACTCGACACCAAACACCTCAAATTCGGTCCGGTCGAACCCACGTCCGGCGCCCCAGTTGACTCGGCCGCCCGAGAGAATGTCCAGCAATGCGACTTCTTCGGCAATTCGCAACGGGTGATAGAACGAGGCCAGCGTGACCGCGGTACCGATGCGGATGTTCTTGGTTCGCCCGGCGACATGCATGCCCATCAAGTGGACCGATGGACAGACTGAGTAGGTCGAGAAGTGGTGCTCAGCCAACCAGACGCAGTCGTAGCCGCTCTCATCCATGATGTCGATGCGATTGAGCGCGCGCTCGTAGACGGTCGGCAGCGGAACACGGCGTCCCGGCCAGCTAAAGAACTGCAGCACGCCGAACTTCATCTGGCCATTGCCGCCATTATGGCCATTGTCAACTGTTGAGTCGTTGGACATGGCACTAGGGTAACCGCCAAGCCCGAAACGTCGGCACTACTTCCAGATCTGCGAGCAGTCCAACTCAAACCCGTCCAGCACATCTTCGCCCGATAGCGTCGCCGGGCGGTCCAGTTCCTCGGGCTCCGGCTGTCCAACGCGATAGATCCAGGCCTTGTCGCGCCTGCGATCAATCAGCCAGCCGAGCTGAACGCCATAGCTCATCCACTCGCGCATCTTGCGTTTCTGTGGAGCGACCGATTGCTTGGCCGAGATGATCTCGACGACGAAGCGAGGACAGGGAACCTCCAACCCCTCTTCGTAGTCCTCTTCTGCAATCCCATCAAGCTGCTCCTGCGAGAGCCAAGAGACGTCCGGTTCCCGCACCGGCTGCTTCTCTTCCTGCTCAGGCGGAGGCGTCTCACCGAGCTTGTATCCGCCGCTGGCATCTCGCACTTCTCCGCCACCACCGGATTTCACCCAGTCCAGGAGTTGGTAGGAGATTTCTGGTCCCATCGCAGGACTTGGACCATGGGGTGGGGGGACGATGACGAGGTCTCCTTTCGCCGTTCGCTCAAAGTTGAGTGAAGCATTGAGCTCATACAGTTCGAAGAGCGCGTCATCGGTCAGCCTCCACTCTGGCGGCAACTGCAGTTCGATTGGATCATCGACTTCGCGGAACGACACATCAGCATCGGGTTCCGGCCGCATCGTCGTTTCGACTTCTGGCTTATCGGCAGTGGTGACCATGACTTGCTCCGCAATGTCGCTCGCTCAACATACCACTCAGTCCGTACATGTGTTTCATATGAAAGACGGGTGCCGTCCTCGATCCGATACCAACGTATGGACTCACTCGATTGAGGAGTTCTTCCGTCTGACAGTGACACCCGAAAGAGTCTCCAGCACGACACGATTCGCCAACAGCGCCGTCACATCCGAGTGGTCATAGGGAGGCGCAACTTCCACGACGTCCATGCCCAGCAGGTTCGACTCCATCCCAATCCTCCGTACCGCATCCAGAAGCTGTCGCGATGTCAGCCCGCCCGATTCCGGCGTACCCGTCCCCGGCGCCATACCAGGATCGACCACGTCGACATCGACAGAGAGAAACACGCCATCGCAATCATCGGCTGCCCGTTCCAACGCTTCGCTGAGACATTCGTCGAGGCCGCGTTCCACCACTTCGGTCATCTCGTACCAGCGCATTCGCTGGTCTGCCATCCACTCGAGAATCGGAGGGTCGGGCCAGTAGCCTCGCAGCCCGATCTGCAGGAATCGATCACCGCGAATCGCACCACTCAAGATCAAGCGGCGCATCGGCGTGCCGTGTCCCCAGAGACCGCCTTCCGAATCGCCAGTATCGGCATGAGCATCGAAGTGAATCAGCGAGACCCGACCGAAACCGTGGTGTTGGGCTACACCCTGTGCAGTGGCGTACGTGATCGTGTGATCACCACCCAGCACGACTGGCATCGCCCCGGCAGCGGACACCTGCCGGCACGCCTCCATCAGGTTCTTCAGGCCCCCTTCGCTGTCTAGCTGCGGCATGTTGACATCGCCAGCATCGACGACACCCAGTTCGCCCAGCGGATCTACCCGCAAGGCCAGGTGCGGGCGGTAACCGGAATGGGGGATGTAATCGGTGGATCGAATGGCCTGAGGACCGAATCGCGCGCCGGGCCGAAAGCTCGTACCGGCGTCAAACGGCGCGCCGAGAATGACTGCCTGAGACCCCTCCAGCGTCGCTGGATCGCTCAAACTGGCATGCGGAACGCCGAGGAACGTGTTCGCTCCGCCGTAGCGATTGGGGGGAGGATTGCGCCGGTGAGCTTCAGCATAGGAACGGGGCAGATCTGTCCGGTCAGTCATCACGAGCCCTCCCATCCGATCACCGTCGGGAGCAATCAGAGTGGTATCTAGAATGGTATCCAGCACGTCTCGACGGGTGGGAACGAAGGCCGACCTCATGGCCGGAAGGGCTTGGACCGGGTGGCAACTGAGACAGCAACCGAGGCACAACTCACAGAGTTGCAAACAGCGTTGACGGCATTGCCACGTCAACGGACCCAGGCGCTACCGGCACTGCACCTGGTGGACGAAGCATTCGGCTACCTCGATCATGCAGCGCTGGAAGCAGTGGCCAGCTGGCTGCACATACCCCGCGCCGAGCTATTTGCCGTCGCAACCAGCTACACCGAGTTCCGCTGGAGCCCTCTCACCTCGGACAGCGTTCGCGTATGTCGCGGTCTGCCTTGCCAAATCGCCGCCGGAAGCAATGAAGCAGGAAGTAACGAAGCAGAAGGTGAAGCACACGAGTGCATGTTCCTCTGCGCGGCCGCCGAACAGGGGCCAGTCACCGTCTCAGGAGCAGGCCGGCTGGAAGCATCGATCCCACAGGCCACCGTTCGCAGCGCTCGAGCGACGGTCCCGGGAGGTCTGAAACGAGTCACCGCCACCCGAACTTCGGACCCAGTCCAATGGCGCGGGTGGGAAGCGGCTGCTCGACTCAGCCCTGCTCAAGCGCTCGCTGTTGTCGGCGAAGCCAGTCTGTTGGGACGCGGCGGCGCGTACTTCCCGGTGCAGATCAAGTGGAGCGGCGCCATCGACGCGGCTGAACGCAATGGACAACCTCTGCTCGTCGCCAATGGTGAAGAAGGCGAACCTGGCACGTTCAAGGACCGCTGGCTGATGGAGTCCGACCCCCAGCGCATTCTCGAAGGCATCAGGATCGCTTGCTACGTGCTCGGCGCATCACAGGCTTACTGGTACATCAACGGCATGGCCGACCGCTCAGCAGCCGCAGCGGCCCAGGCGATCGCCTCAGCGCAATCAGCCGGTTTGATGGACGGACTGACCGTCGAGATCCGACGAGGCGCCGGAGGCTACGTCTGCGGCGAGGAGTCGGTGATCCTGGAATCGATCGAAGGACATCGCGCCGTTCCTAGGCTGAAGCCGCCTTTTCCCACCGAACACGGATTATGGGGCCGCCCCACCGCAATCAACAGCGTCGAGACGCTATCGAACATTCCTGACATCTTCGAATTCGGACCTGAGTGGTTCCGAGAAGTAGGGACTGAACGTACGCCCGGCACCAAGCTGATCCAGCTCAGCGGTGCATTCCGAAACCGCGGAGTCGTCGAGTTACCGCTGGGCACACCCGTGTCGGAGATCGTCAACCTGGGCGAACCGTCGGAAGCGCTCGCCGGCGTCACGATGGGCGGACCATCGGGCGGCTTCCTCGCACCGGAGAACTTCGACACGCCGATCGCGCCGGGAGCAATGGACGGGCACGGAGCCCTGCTCGGCGCTGGCGGGATCATCGCGATTCCCAAATCGTTCGGCATCGAGCGAGCGCTGGCCGTCTGGGCCGACTACAACGCCAACGAATCATGCGGAAAGTGCACGCCCTGCCGCGAAGGTTCGGCTCGAATGGCCACAGCCCTCGCGGAGGGCAACTGGGCCGATATCGAAGTGCTCATCCCCCTGATCGCAGCCGGTTCCCTCTGCGGCCTCGGCCAGATGGCGCCCAATCCCATCACCTCAGCGAGACACCAATTTGGCGGGAGCGTCACATGACGACCAGCACATCCGCACAAGCGATCCGCGCGAACATTGACGGTCAGGCTGTTTCTGCATCGCCGGGCGCGACCGTCCTCGATGCCGTGCTCTCCGCAGGCATCGACCTGCCCCATTTGTGCAAGGACAACGACGGCCCGGCGCTTGGCGCCTGCCGCACCTGTCTCGTCGAGATTGACGGCGTCCGAGGACTACCGGCAGCTTGCCACACCCCGCTCGCCGACGGACAGGTCGTTCATACCAACTCCGAGGCAGCCACAGCCGCTCGCAAGGGCATCATCGAGCTCACCCTGGCGATGACCGAACGCGGCATCGACGCCAACGGCTCAGGTCAGACCGAGCTGCGACATCACGCGGCAACACACGACGCCAGCGGCGATCGTTGGACCGCACGATCCAACGAACACATCGACGAGAGCAACCACTTCTACAAGTTCGACGCCACCGACTGCATCCTCTGCGGACGCTGCGTCTCGGCCTGCAGCGATCGACAACACATCGGCGCGATTGGCATCGCCGGCGCGGGCAAGGCTGCGCGCATCGCGTCATTCGGCGACGAGCCGCTGGGCGAATCAACCTGTACGTCCTGCGGCTCCTGTGTCGCCGCCTGCCCAACCGAGGCGCTCATGCCCAAACGCGCCGCTTCCGGAGTCAAGACGGTTTCAACGGTCTGCCCCTATTGCGGCGTTGGCTGCGGCATCAACATCACCGCCGAGGATGGCATCCTCACCCACGTCGACGACGACCCAAACAACCTCTCCTCGAAGGGTCTGCTCTGCGTCAAGGGACGCTTTGGCACAGCATTCGTCAACCACTCTGACCGGCTGACCACACCGCTCATCCGTGGACCGAATGGCTTGCAGCCCGCCTCCTGGGACGACGCGCTCGACCTCGTCGCCGAAAAGTTTGCCGAGCATCGCGGCGCATTTGGCTCGTTCTCGTCGGCCAAGGCGACGAACGAAGACAACTACATGTTGCAGAAGTTCGTCCGCGCCGTCATGGACACGAACAACATCGACCATTGCACCCGACTCTGCCACTCACCCTCGGTCGAAGCGATGCTGGCCCAACTCGGTTCCGGCGCCACATCAAACAGCTACAGCGACTACGAGGCTTCAGACTGCCTCTTCGTGGTCGGCGCCGACCCTTCCTCGAACCATCCGGTCGCAGCCTCGCGGATGCGCACTGCCGTCGACCGTGGAGCCGCGCTGATCGTGCTCAATCCCAAGCGCATCGAGATGTGCGACCATACCGACCTCTGGCTGCGTCAATATCCCGGCACCGATGTCGCCGTGCTCAATGGCATGGCGAAGGTCATCCTCGACGAGGGCCTCGCCGACGAACCGTTCATCGCCGATCGCACCGAAGGCTACGACGAATGGCGAGCAGAACTCGACGAGTACACACCCGAACACGTCGAGCAGATGTCCGGCGTGCCCGCAGAGCTCCTGATCCGCGCAGCTCGCACCTATGCGCAACCCAATCCAACCGACTCAGGTCCGGGCGGCTCTTGTCTGATCTGGGGCATGGGCGTCACGCAACACACCAATGGCACCGCCAACGCCACAGCGTTGCTCAATCTCGCCCTGCTGACCGGACAGGTCGGACGCGTCGGCAACGGCGTATCGCCGCTGCGCGGCCAAAACAATGTGCAGGGTGCCGGCGACGCCGGCTGTGTCCCCGACGCATTGCCCGGCTACCAGCGATACACCCCCGAGGTGTTGCAGAAGTTCAACGACATCTGGCAGTCCGACCTGCCGCAGGCTGAAGGTCTGCGCGCGACCGACATGGTCGAGAGCATGCTCTCTAGCGACGGCGTCCGCTGCATGTACATCGTCGGCGAGAACCCACTCCTGACCGAACCAAACCTCGCCCACGCCCGCGAAGCGATCGCCAAGCTCGACTTCCTCGTCGTGCAAGACATTTTCATGCACGAAACGGCGGAGCTCGCCGATGTCGTCCTGCCGGCAGCCTCCTTCGCCGAGAAGGAAGGAACGTTCACCAACTCCGAGCGTCGCGTGCAGCGCGTCCGCCAGGTGATTCCGCCCGTCGGACAGGCTCGTGCCGATTGGGAGATTGTGCAGGATGTGGCGCAGCGCACCGCCCGCCAGCTGGGGATGACATCGATCGGCTTCGAACACGGCTCGGCCGCCTCGGTCTTCGACGAACTGGCCTCACTGACGCCAATCATGGCCGGCCTGTCCCACGCGAGACTCGACAACGAGGGCGGCATCCAGTGGCCCTGTCCGAGCGAGGATCATCCAGGCACGCCGAGACTCTATGACGAATCGTTCCCGCGCGGACTGGGCAAGTTCATTCCCGTGAGGCAGAAGCCACCCTCAGAAGAACCCCCCGACGAACGCTACCCGTTGATCCTTAACACCGGTCGCGTCCTCTATCACTGGCACGGCGGCACGATCACCCGACGGGTCGAAGGTCTTGTCGATTCTTGGCCGGAACTGCGGGTCGCCATTCACCCCAATGACGCCGCCAGGCTCGAGATCACAAACGGCGATTCCGTCTGGGTTGCCTCGCGACGTGGCCGCCTGGAAGGCGTCAGTTTCGTCACCGATGACGTGGCCGAAGGTTCAATCTTCGTCCCCTTCGTGCGTCTCGCCGAGAGCGCCGTCAACTGGTTGACCAACAACGTCTACGACGAGGTAGCGCGCATCCCCGAATACAAGGTCTGCGCCGTCGCAGTCGAGAGAGCCGCCGACCCATCGGAGTGGAAACACAGCGGAGCAGGCCGCAAGCGAGGCAAACGCCGCCAATACTGGTAGGCCGTCGGGAACGCAACAGACGATCACTCCTGCATGGCTGTGCGGATTCTTCGCACCCCCTTGCAGAGACTGATGCATAACCCCTCAACCGCCCCCGCCTCCGAGCGGGGGCCTGCTCCTTCCCTGGCCTCTTACCTGCGGTCATGTTTGTTGCTGCTATCTGGTCAACCGGGACTTATCGGAGCAGCCTGGGCTATGCCAAGGCGGGTCCCCGCTCGGGGGCGGGGACGGGAAACTGAGTTATGCATCATTCTCTTGAAGGGGGAGCTGCCGAAGGCTGAGGGGGTCCCGATCCCCATCGGCAGGCCCGAGCAACGACTGTCCGTAGCTTCGCAACCCGATGTGAACTGACCCTAGTCCAGCCCCCGTGCAGAGACAGGAACTGGACCTCACGCGTCCGGCACCGCAACCGCGTTGAGCAGCCCGACCACGACGATCCGCTCGTCGTAGCTGTGCGTGTCCTCGTCGAAGTCCCCCGAGCAGGTAATCAAGGTCACAACCGACTCACGAGTCTGGCTCAGATACTTGACGGCATCCCTTGAGTCAGGCTCGATGTGGGCGATATCCACCACCTCGTAGACGTAGTAGCGGTTAGTTGCCTGGTCGAACATGATCATCTGGTCGCCAACCCGCGTCTCGTCCAGCTTCCAACAGACACCGACATCGACGTGACCGTCCCGATCCTGGTAGTCCCGGTGCCCGCCCAGCAGCGCGTTCCCCGGTTCCCCAGGAATCGCGGAACGATTGAACCAGCCCACTACGAACGGATTGTCGGGCGATCCCATGGCGCCGTCCGGTGTCAATCCAACCTGCACCACCGCTGCCCGGATCCCCGCCGAGGGAAGAATCAGCTCCCAGGACGTCGAAAATCTCGGCCCGCTGGAAGGCACGACACCGTTGTCCAACGGCAAGATGCTGCCCTCGGCGCCATCGGACCCGAAGGTGAGATCCGAGTCGTCGAAATCTTCCTCCAACACCTCCGACAGTTTCGGCAGCACGACCCGCGGCCCGCCCGGCTCAGCCGGCAGACCTCGAGGATTCGCAGTGCTCTCTTCCCCTGAGTTGGCCAGTCCGTTGTACCTCACATAGCGAACCGCACGAGACCCGTCGCCTGCCGACTCACCGTTGGAGTCTGTCCAGGCCGATGCCTGTGATGTCGATGGCCCTGAAGCGCTGCCAAACCCAAGGATCGGAATCAGGATCAGAGCGACAAGAAAGAGAAAAGAAGCAACGATGCCCGCGAACAACCGCGGACGTTGATAGCGAAGATCTGCGATGTACCAGAGCAGGTCGTAGCACCACCCGGAGGCTTCCTGCAGGGTTCGCAGCATCCGCTTGGCCTCGACATCCTATGCGTCGGGCGACGCGACCGCTGCGAGCACACCCACGACGACGAACCGATGTGAGTACTGGTGTGTTTCTGCGTTGAATGCCCCGGTACAGGTGATCAGAGTGATGACTGGTTCCTCAGTGTTTCTGAGGTATCGCGCCGCGTCCGGATCGTATGGATTGATCGTCAAGGCTTCGGTGACCGTGTAGACGTAGTAGATATCGCTGTCGTGGTCGCGCACGAGCATCACGTCGCCCGCTTCGGTATTGACCAACTCCCAGCAGACGCCCGTGCCGATGTTGCCCGACTTGTCTTCGAAGTCACGATGCCCGGCCAGCAGCGTGTTTCCCGTCTCGCCCGGCGCAGCGCTGGAGTCCAACCAGCCGATCACGTAGGGATTGTCCGGCGAGCCCATCGCGCCCGACTGCGTCCTGCCCACGCGGACGATCGTGCTCTTCAGCCCGGCTGAAGGTACGAGCAACTCCCAGGTCGTCTGATGCTCTTCGCGACTTGAGACGACGACGCCATTTGAGATTGGCAGGATTCCGCCTTCGGAGCCGTCGCTACCGTGCTGAAGGGCTTCTTCGTCAATCTCTTCTTCCAGCACCGAGTCGAGCGGGACGACGACGAACCCCGCCACAACCAGCGGCCCGGCATCCTCCTCGACCTGCTGCTGGTCAGGTTGGGATTGCTGTTGCTCGGTTCCCTGGTCTTGTTGGGCCTGAGAGGTCGACTCTTGCTGAGCAGACTCTTCGTCTGATGCGCTCGATTGCTGATCGGCGGAGTCTGCCTGTTCAGTCTGGCTACTGCCCCGCTGATCGTCGCTCTGGGTATCCACGACAACGACAGGTGGTGGATTGGAGGAGGAATCCTGTTCCTGCTCGGCCTGTTCGAGCTGAGCAGCCGCCGCGTCCGACCCTAGGTCGCCACTGCCATCACTGCCAACGGCCAGGAACAGCACCAGCAACGTGATCACGAACGCGATGGGCGCGATCACAGCGGCGGCAACGATCGCCGGTCGTTCCGTCCACAGGTCTCGGAGTCGGTCCAGCATGGCCGCCATCCCTTGCGCCACCCGCGACGCCTGTTCGCTCAATGTATGCAGCTACTGCCGGCACCGGCAAACGGAATCGGCAATCTCAGTTAGCCCAGCGTAAATCGGCTGCGACCTGATGAGCAGCCAACAAGGACGCGAATCCGAAAACTGGCACGCGCGCAGTAGCGCGTCGGCATCGTCGGGCGTAGGCTAGTACTTCGCGCCGGACAAGATCCGAGGCGCACTGCGTGGGGCTGTAGCTCAGTTGGGAGAGCGTTTGACTGGCAGTCAAAAGGCCGGGGGTTCGAGTCCCCCCAGCTCCACCAACACGTACCGATTTGCGAACTCCATCTCCCAGACCTACCTCAGCGCGATCTGAGCGCCCGATCGGGCTGTCTTCGGGCATGGGGATCGTGTAGCGGATCACGGCGCGACCAGGGCTAACCTCGATGCGCTGGATGAACGTGCGCAGGAAGGCTCTCGTCTCGGTTAGCTCACTGGTGAGCAGATAGTCGGACATGTCCTCGGCGAATGCCGCGATCATGTCCTCGGAGTTGAGCAACTGCCTCCGGTCTGCAAATGTCCTTCGGGCCGTTTCCGCTGCAACCTCCAGCTGTTCCTTGCGTCGCTTGTGATCACGGATGCGGTCTGCTGCGTCCGACATCTCGAGGTGGGTCGTCTCGACCATACGCCAGATGCGGTCGAGCGCCTGCGTGACTTGCGCCAACTCATGCTCGGCCGATTCCAGCTTCTGACGCTGTTCCTTGGCGAGACCATCCATCTCCTCGTCAACCATCTTGACGAGCTCTCGGATATTGCTCTCGGTCAGGATGTGCTCACGTAGTTGCTCGATGATGGTGCGCTCGAAATCACGAGCATTCAGTCGCGGGGTCTCGCAAGTCTCCGTTCCCTTCTTGATCTTCGATTGACACACGTAGTAGCTGTACTTCCCGCCCTTCGCCTCGGCGCCCGACATACTCACATCGCACAGCTCGCAACTGAGCAAGCTGGACAGTAAGTACGGACTCGACACACGACGAGGATTGACATGGTTTGGAGCACGCGACTTCAATAGGCGTTGAACGTACTGATACTCGTCGCGGGAGACGATGGCCGGGTGCGCACCTGCGACGCGAACCGGTTCACCGCCGTCCTTGGCGTTCTGACCCCAGACCACCGTGCCGGTGTACGCCTCGTTGTTGAGGAGGCGGTGCACGGTCGTCTTCAGCCAAGGCTTGCCGTTGGTGGTAGGAATGCCCTCGTCGTTGAGCACGCGGGTGATGTCGAGCACGCTGCTGCCGTTGATGGCCATGTCGAAGATGCGGCGCACGATGTCGTCAACGGGAGGATTGAGTTCGAGCCGTGGTCGCTCTTTGCCGCCGTCTGCGACTTTCACC
Organism: Dehalococcoidia bacterium; assembly: GCA_964291515.2. GTDB lineage: Bacteria > Chloroflexota > Dehalococcoidia > Bin125 > Bin125 > Bin125. Next base: position 12,087 of record OZ219805.1, on the reverse strand, counting down.
CGCTTGTATCCGTAGGGCGGCCGACTGGCGACCCAGAACCCGCGCGAGGCGGCTTCGCGCATTCCTCGCGTGACCTCCTGGGCGAGGTTCTCGGAATAGAACTCGTCGACCGACTCGATGATTGCCTCCATGAGCTTGCCGGTCGGAGTGTCATCGGCGTGCTCGGTGATCGAGGTCACACGAATCCCGCGACGACGCAGCATCGACTTGAAGGCCACGGCGTGCTCACGCTTGCGAGTGAAGCGGGAGAACTTCCAGACCAGAATCTCTTGGAACGGCGCGTCCGGTTGCGCCGCCTCATCAAGCATCTTGGTGAACTGGGGACGATCGGAGGTTCGGCCAGACTCCGCCTCGTCGATGTATTCGCGAGCGACGATGTAGCCGTTGCGCTCAGCGAAGTCACGCAGGGCCCGGAGCTGGGCAGCCACGGAGAGGTCGACGTCTTGGCGGTCGGAAGAGACCCGAGCGTAGAGTGCCACCGGCGTCATTGGTTGGGGGTCCTGCATCAGGCGATCCTCTCTCGCGGCGGCTGGGTCGTGCCGCGATCCTTGTTCGAAACATTGTAGGTAATCGAGGCTGTTCCGACACCGGCGCCGGCGTCCGAATGTCTCAATCTCATCAGGCACGAGGCGACCACACAGGCTCGTTCTCTCGTCCTATTGGAGCCTGGACGCTGGGCCTCGCCGGACGGTGGCCGGCTCCCTGTCCTGAAACATTTGTCCAACGATCGGCAATGTAGCCCTGACAGAAGATTGCAAAGTGCAATCGAGTGCAATCTGCTGTCCAGTCAGATTGCACTCGGGGGTTGTGGTGCGGTGTAGAACAGGGTTTCGTGATTGTGGACAGCTGGGGACAGGTCGGCGAAGGGTGGGGCGGGGCGCTCTCCCTACAGGAAGTGTTCAGCACGGGTGGTTGGGGCATTGAGGAACAGGCCAAACTGGTGCAATCGGTGCTGTTCGGGGCTGGTTGCGCCCCATGCGCGCCAGCTGCGACCCAGGATGCCATGCTCAGACAGAGCACCGAGGTGGGTGCTTAGAAACGGCGCGGGACTGACCTGTTCGGCGGTGTCGAGGAAGGTCGTTTCGGCTTGCTCGGACTCGAAGACGAACAGCACGAGCGGGATCTGACCGCTGTGGTCGGGCCGGATGTAGTCGCTCTCGAAGTAGCGTCGGTAGGCGCACAGACGCTCGGGGACTCGCTTCGGCGTGGTGGCGCGACGCTCGAACTCCAGCAGGCACCAGTGCCAGTCATCGTCAGTGCGGAGCTGGAATGAGGCGTCGGGGTAGATCAGGTAGCGCGTGCCTTGGTGCTCGTAACTGATCTGCGAGCGATGAGTCGGTAGGAGGTCGAGGATTTCGTGCTCGGGGGAACGGGCTGCTTCAGCACTCAGATTGGCGCAGAACTCGGTGATGCCGGCCTGATGCCGATGCTGATTGGCCATGGTCTGGAGCGCGGAGCCGATGTAACCCTGCTCATCTCGCAGCGGCGTCCAGCGGTCCAGGGTCGGACCCACAGCAGTTCGGTCGCGACGAGCGAGGTAGGTGATGCCTTTGTCTGACAGCACGTAGCCCAGTTCCTCGCGCTGGACGAGACCTTGGTCGCGTAATGAACGCAAGACGTGATTGGCCTGACGCCTGCTGACGCCCTCCATCAGTCCGGCCAGCTGCTCCGTTGAACAGAACGGCCAACCGGCGAGCAGACCGAGCACACGCTTCTCGGCGCGACCCAACGTGAGTGAGAGGGCCAGACCCAACTGCTTGGTTGTATCGGGCAGGGATGCGCTCACGGCAGGGGCAAACTGCCGTTTCTGCCAGCCACTGATCTCGGGATACGTCTCCCTCAGCCGCTGGACATGTTTGACGATGCTGGGCAGCGATACGTCGGGTTCCAGCGTCGGCGTTGAGGCGAAGCCATACCCGCCTTGCTGCCAGACTTCGTACTGCCCCTTGCCGACCATGACCTCGCCCATCACTGCGACGAACGTGTGTCGATGCACCGATGGGTCGGCGATCGTACGGAGGACGCGCCGCATGTCCTGCTCCGAGTCGACGAGGATCAGCGTGACCAAGGGACGCTTGCTGACCTCCAGCCGCTCAATCGTCCGGATGCGGTAACGCAGGCTGGCATGACTCAACATCGGGCCCTGCCTCACGAGACCGATGGAGCCGCCGGACATGCGCAGCAGCAGGTCGTAGGGACCCGAACGGCAATGCTCGACCGGCATGGGCGATTCACCAGCCCGCAACTCCGCAATCATCGCCGCCACTCGGTACAGCAGCGCCACCGAGTCCAAGCGTTCAGCCAAGACCCGGAACCACTGCCGCGACACGGGGTACAGACCCAGCAGTCGCTCACACCCTGACTCGCTGCCCGCCGCAGCGACGATGCCGTCGGAGGTCGGAACGAACCGCTGCTGTGGCCGCGCTCCGAGTACCTGCGATCGATGCGCACGCGACTCGGCCAGTCCACGCTTCGACAACCGCCCAAGCCGATCTCGCATTGTGTTCGCCGGCAGGCGAATGAAGGCTGACAGTTCGTCGACCGTCGCCAGCGGCGTGTGGCAGAGGATTTCCAGCGTCTCGGCATCGGCCGGTGTGAGCCGACGATGTGCCGTGCCCGACCGCCGCTGCGCTCCGGTATCGTCCAATCGCGTTGTGGCCCAGCGCAGCAGTCCAATCGAGTCGCCGACATCGGCTGTGACAGCGGCAACGAGCCGTGGGCTGACGTGCTCCGTCCACAGAAAGCGCCACAGCGTGTAGCGCGACACGCCGAACCGCTCCGCCGTCTGCTGCTGGCCGCACCGCTCGGTGCGACTCCGCAGGTAGTCTCGGATGGCGTTCAGTAACTCAGGGTCGTGCGGTTGCTTCACGCATGCTCGAATCTCTCATCGTTGGATGTTGATTCGAGTGTGTACCCAGATTCCCAACCTCCACAATGGCGCGCACGTCGGGTTCGAGCGGCACAGCGCGATATCCTGTCACCATTGATACACACCAACGAGGATGCGGCTATGACCCTCCAACGACCCGCCGACGAAATCGCCCGACTCGGTGACGAAATCTACGAGCGCGACATCCGCTCCCAGGTCGAGGCCGACCACCACGGCGAGTACATCGCCATCGACGTCGACAGCGGCTGCTGGGGTCTTGGCATCAACCTGATCGAGGCCCGGCAACAGTTGGACCTGCAGCGCGATGATCCTGACTCGAGGAACGTCTTCGGGCTTCGAGTCGGGTTCGACGTGTTGGCTCACTTTGGCGGCCGACCGTTGCGCAGCCGACAATGATTAGCGGTGTTGTCAACGAGTGGCTTGAGGCTGTGGTCTCCTTGGAGCTTCACGGCCCAAACGGCGCTTCACAGTCGATTGAAGCGATCGTCGACACGGGCTACAGCCGTAACCTCACTGTATCTCCCCAACTGGTTGCCGATTTGGCACTTCCTTTTGTCACCACCAGCCGCGCCCTGCTGGCGGACGGCAGTGTCATCGTGCACAGCGTCTACAGCGCGACCGTGATTTGGGATGGGCAGGCGTTGCTCCTCGAGTTGGATGAAGCCGACACCACACCCCTCGTTGGCATGTCGATGCTGGATGGACACGACCTCCACATCGAAATCCGCAGCGGTGGTCACGTGACCATCGAGCGACGGCCCTGAGCCCTACATCAAGCCTCTTTCCTATCGGACCTCGACCTAGGACTCCTATGTCGACGACGCATGAGCATACGATCAACGTTGCCTTGGGCGGGGTGCTTGGTGACGTGCGGCCGCATATCTGGCATGTCGTATCCGAGCAGCAAGGACAACTTCGCGGCGGCGGTGGCTCCGACAACCTGCCGGCCTCAGCCGGCCTCGATGCACTCGAGTGCGACACGGACTGGCTTCCAGCCGAACCATCTGGACTCTCGGACTTTGGCCTCGGCGGCGGTGAATGGTGTGAGGTTGGCGTCCGACAGGTCGCCGAAGGCGATCAGGACTCTCCGCCAGTTCTGACCGTGGCCCGGGGCGCGGTGTTTGTTGATGTCGTAGTAATGTCGCACCTTGTTGAGCAGGGACTGCGAGACGCAATCAGGCGGCGGTGTGACAACTGCCTGAGCCGACTCAGCCTGAGCCGACTCAGCCTGCGCATCCTGTCCTATGGGCCCGACGTCGAGCGTCGCTGTGCCGTCGAGATTACTTAACTGTTGTGTGTCACCATTCTTATCGACATACTCAGGCGTCACCGTGACTGTTAACGTCATCGGCTCCGATGCGTCATGCTGGATGGTCGCCGAAGTTCCCGTCAGGCTGGGTAAGGTACCTGCGCTCGCACTCAGGGAGTCGCTGCTCTCAGCCGACCAAGACACCTCGTACGACGTGGCATGCTCCACCGCGTCCCAAGTGACCGAGACGCTGGCATCGTCCACCGCGGTCAACTGCACATTCGCCACCGACTCAGTAGGCGCGGGCTTAGCTTGGGCCGGCGACGCTTGGGGGGAAAGCGTGTTTTCGGTCAGCTTGGGGCAGTCTCTGGCCCTTGTGAAATCCGCGTTGAAAAGATGGACGCGAACTGTGTCCACCGTGACCTGCCGCACGCCGCCACCGCTGGCGGTGTGCGTGATGTCGGCGCAGGTGTTGGCAATGTTTCGCGAGGCGGGCTTGCGGACCACCCAGACCTTGCGCCAGCACTTCCAGGGCGTGTCCGCCGTATTGTCCCAGGTCTCGCTTCTCCTCCCGCCCGTCACCGTATAGAAGCGACCGTTGTCGTCGTGGTATTCGAACTCACTCCCGGCGTGCCAGTTGCTGCATCCCGTCCCCGTACCGGGGCTCCCATCGTTGAACGTTACCGTCAGCGTGCCCGGCAAGTTGGTCGCCCAGGTCTGGTAAGCCGGTCCATCCAGGGGAACGGACGGCCCGGTCAGCGACAGGCCGATCAGGTTCCGCTTGTCCGAAGCCACTGTTGCTGTCACGGTCACTGTGCCGCCCGGCTCCGGGCGGTTCGACAGGCGCAGAACGTAGCTCAACTCGTAGCCGGGGTACATGTTCCGAGCAGGCGTGAGCCCGATCGAGGACATCACCGTGTTCGGCCGCCGCAGGAAGGGCACGGACGCGTGCCGCCGATCGTAATCCCACCACGCCTCGAGCTCGGGCGCGTCGTCCACGTTGACCTGGATATTGCCTAGACTCTGGCTCGAATAGCCGCCGCCGTTGGCCGTGTGGGTCAACGACAGCGTGCGGTTGCGATGGCGGCTCTGCTCGTCCATGCCGGACACCGTTACCGGCTGCGGGTTCATGTAGTCCGATGCCGTGAAGGTGAGTGCTGTCGGGCTTGCGGTCGCGGCCCCGGTGTGACTGCCGGTCGTGCCGATGGTGACGGTGGTGTTCCCGCCCGATGGTGCAGTAGTCAGCCGCACGCAATAGGTCGTTTCGCCGCTCTCGAGAATGCGACCAAGGTTGGTGGCACTGAAGATGGTGTTTTGGGCAGGGCACGCTGCCGGCGCCGCCTCGTCGTCGTCGATGGACAGCGTCACCATCGAGGATGCAGACACGACCTCCGCGCCGCCGCCCGTCACTACCGTGCCCGAACCCGTGCCGGTGACCAGGTCGAGCGTTGCGGTGATCGTCTCGTCGTCGGCATCCCCGTCGTCGCGGTTTGCTATGGGGGTCAGCGTCACCGTCGCGGTCTGCACCGTGTTGGAGTCGGAGCCGGTGAAAGTCAGCAAAGGCGTCGCGGATGTCTGATTACTCAACGCCACGCCAGTGCCTGACGCGGTGACCGCGAAGTCCGGCGTCGCATGGCCAGGCAGCCGCGCGCCGGTGCTGGTGGCGAGCGTGATTCGCGCTACCAGCGACTCGCCGGCGATCAGCTGGCGACTCAGCGACACTGTCATCACCGCAGTGTTGGTGGGGTCGCCTTCGCCCATCTCCATGTCAGTTGATGTGAGAGACACCAAGGTCGCCTCGTCATCGGTGATCCGTACCTTATCTGAGCCGTTGGCGCTCGACACGGTATAGGTGTCCGTGCTGCTGCAGCCCACCGTGCTGGAGACGACGGCCGTCACGGTGATGACGCTGTCGAGATCGTCCGCAGAGTTATCGGTCCAGGCCACATCAATCGACCCCGACTGCACACCCGCGAGGAAGCTCACCGTTTTGATGCCTTCGTCGGCCGAGGCGACCCGGTCGACATCGCCCGACTCAGACACGTTGACGCAGACCGTCATATCCGCCGCCGGCTGCGCGTCCAGCGACAAGGGGAAGGAGACCATGGCGTCCGACTCGGGCTTCTCGACCTCGCCGTCGGGGTTGCGGTTCTCGCCCTCACCGACCATCAACCGCACAGACACCTCAGGGCCCGTCGGCAGAGGCGTGCCGTCGTCGTCGTACACCGTCACGGTCGCCGATGACGGGTTGCCCACCGTGTAGCCGGTGCCCGTGCTCACCGTCGCCGTCACCGCGCCATGCGGCTCTTGGGTGGTGTCGCCTACCGTCGCGATGGTGTGCGTGCCCATGCCCGCGCCCGGACTGCCCGAGGCCGGAATGGACACCGTGTGCGTGGTCTGGTTGCTCAAAGCGACGAAATCCTGGCCGCCGCTCGTCTCCTCCGTCACCACCACCGAGACCGTCGTCGCCGCAGTGGGTGCCGGTGTCGCGGTCACCGTGAACGTCGCAGCCGTTCCCTCCGTTACCGGCGATGTGCCAGGGGTAATCGTGATATTCGGGTTCGCGGGGTTGTCGTTGTCCTGAATGTGGACGAACCAAAAGTGTCCACCGCGAGTTGTAGTGTCGGCCGCCGTGGTGGAGTCGATGGTGGCTTCACTTGAGAGATCGAGGTCGCTAATGCCGAAGTCGAAGACCTCGGTCGGCTCGGACGCACTGTCGTCGGTCGTGGTGAAGGAGACGGTCTTGGTCGTCTCGCCGAGAGCGAAGGTTATCACTGCTGTGGGCATGGAATATTCACCAACGGTCGCCGCGGCCGTGCCTTGCGGACAGACGCCAGTGCAGTTTCCTACAGCACTAGCACCAACCCTGATATCGAACGACTGGCTCGATGCCTGGCTCAGGGTGAGCGTGATGGTGCCGGTCTCACCTTCGGTGACGGTCGGTATCTCGACCTTCAGCGTCGGCACGGTCTGCGCGGAGGCTTGGGGAAGCTCTGCCAGAAGTGGGATGAGGACGAGCAGAGCCAGCGCGGCTCTCCAGAGCCAGGCACGGCCGCCGTCTAGCTGCTTCGGGGACTCAGCGAACTGTGTGAGTGGGGGGGGGGGGGGGGGGGGCAGAGTTGGCGGGCGCAGCCACGCGCCCAGCGACACTTCGCAGCCAGCCAAGTCGTCCGTGAGTCAGATGCATCTCAGCCAGCCCTTCACATCAGCATGCGCTCAGCATAGCCGCGCATCCCCAGTCAAGGAGCGAATCGGCGGATACACAACAGACCATCGCTCAGCCAACGTGATCAGGCAGCCTCGCGCCCGACGATGTGCGTCCGACCGACGCACGCCCCGACCCTCGGGGCACTTCGAGCCATGTGCAGAGTCAGCGTCGACAGCGCGTCGCCTTCGACCGGAACGCAGACCTTGTCTGCGAGCTGCTCATCAACTTGCTCTCTGAACGCTACGAGCGACGTGTCGCGGCGGCGGACTTCAGGCGTGCCTGAGCAGCCGGTCGTATTCGTCATGTGGACCAATCCAGAACCAGACGATATCGCCGTTCTCAAGGACGCCCAGGGCTCGATAGTTTCGACTCACACCGCACCGAATACACCGGGCGGCGCCTCCCCACGCGCTTGAAGTTGAGGCCCGGATGCTGCGGATCCAGCAGGAAGAATCGGTACGTATCGCGTGCCTGCTGCTTCACAGCGTCTGGGAGCTGGCGATACGTGCCCCAGAAGCTCGGCAGCGTGTAGGAACGCACGCCTACCGGTGGCTCAGATTCAGGGGCTCCGTCCGCCCCGTCCGGTGGGCGCTGATCGCCTCGTCCGCCATCCGCTCCAGCACGTCCTGCGACTCGGGGCGGTCGAGCAGCTCATCCCATCGCCGCTCTGCATCCAGTTCGGCCAGCAGAAACCGCGCAAACGCATTCTGCTCGTCTTGCGGCAGTTCCGATGCCCTGTCGAACGCCTGTTGGAGAAGGTCGGTCATGGTCAGGATTCCGGACTGCAATGCCTTGAGCCAGGTTCGGCGCTCCGGGTGGGCCCGCTGCATCCCTGGCGGCCCTTATCCCGCAGCTTACCATTTCATGGGCACGTCCACCCACGCTCCCTCCCGGTCGGAAAAGAGTGTCCGGTACGGTTCGATCCGTTCAACGACGTATATCAGTGCGTTTGCATCGATATAGACGAGGATTCCCGTTCTCGAAGGTCAACGATCCCATGACGCCTTCTCGTCGTCGAGATATGCTTTGACCTCGTCGGCGGTTTGGAAACAACCGATGCTCTGGGCCACTGTTCAGAATGTCCATAATCGAGCGGTTGCCCGTGTTGGTCGACTCGTGCAACACGACCACATCGACCGTCTGACCTGGCTCCAGCTCATCGCTGACAATTTCAAGTTTGCCGCCTGGCCGTACCATCGCCTTCTGGTGAAGTACTCGTTGCATCGGCGCTCTCCTTCCTCAAAGTCTAACCACACTGACTCGGCACGGCAGGATATCTCGCGAGTACCCTGATCGTCGTGACCACCCTCTCCGCCGCCGACTTCGCTGCCAAGTGGCAGGACAATGCCCGACGCGAGCGCGCCTCTTCGCAGGAGCACTTCATCGACCTCTGCCGACTGCTCGGCGTACCCACGCCGGCTGAGGCCGACCCCATCCGGTGAGTCTTACACCTTCGAGGCCGGCGCTGAGGCGACTCAGCACCGGCGGTCAGGGCTGGGCCGATGTCTGGAAGCGCGGATACTTCGGCTGGGAGTACAAGGGCGATCGCGCCGACCTCGCCGCCGCTTACCGGCAACTGCTCGACTACCGCGAAGACCTCGGGAATCCACCCGCTTTGGTTGTCAGCGACATGGACCGCGTCCAGGTCCACACCAACTTCACCAACACCCGTCCGGTGGTCCACGAGATCACCCTCGACCACCTCGCCGCCGGCGGGCGACCAGACCGCCGAGGCGCTGCGCATCCTCCGCGCCGTCATGGTCGAACCCGAAGACCTGCGGCCGCGCCAGACCCCCGACGAAGTCACCCAGGTCGCCGCCTCGCGATTCGCCGACCTCGCCCGCTCAATGCAGGATCGCGGACACGAACCCGAGGCGGTGGCCCACTTCCTCAACCGCGTCCTCTTCTGCCTGTTCGCCGAGGACGTCGGCCTGCTGCCAAAGCAGCTCGTGACCAACATGATCACCTCACGCGCCGACGACCCCGACGCCTTCACCGAGGGCATCACCGAGGTCTTCCGCCGCATGTCCGACCGCCACGCCAGCCGCTTCTTCGGCAACGACCGCATCGAGTGGTTCAACGGCGGACTCTTCGACGACGACGCGGCCCTCAGCTTCACACGCGACGAGCTGCGCACCGTCGCAGAGGCCTCGAAGCTGGACTGGTCGCAGGTCGAGCCCGCCATCCTCGGTACACTCTTCGAGCGCGGACTCGACCCCGACAAGCGCGGACAACTCGGCGCGCACTACACCGACCGCGAGAAGATTCTCATGGTCGTCGAACCCGTCGTGATGACCCCGCTGAGCCGCGAGTTCGCCGCCATGCAAGAGCGCGTCGCTTCACTGATGAAGGACCGTGAGCCCAGCCCGCTCACGCGCGAGGGATTGCGCCGCGCCAACCTGCCCAAATGGGAACAGAACGCCGAAGCCGAGTGGCGCGGATTCCTCGAGCGCCTGCGTAACGTGCGCGTGCTCGACCCCGCCTGTGGCTCCGGCAACTTCCTCTACGTCACCCTGCGACTGCTCAAGGACCTCGAACAGCAAGCCATCCGCTGGGGCGCCGAGCGCCTGCGCATCACCGGCGAGTTCCCCCGCGTCGACCCGCACAACGTGCTCGGTATCGAGATCAACCCTTACGCCAAGGAGCTCGCCGGCGTCGCCATCTGGATCGGTCACATCCAGTGGATGCTCGACCACGGCTACGGCTTTCCTCGCGACCCCGTCTCCAACCGCTCGACAACATCGAACTCCGAGACGCCATCCTCGCCTATGACGAAGAAGGTATTCCCATCCCCGCCACCTGGCCCGAAGCAGAATTCATTGTCGGCAACCCGCCATTTCTCGGGATAAGCTCCAGCGCAGAGTGCTCGGCGACGCATATCTCGCTCAGTGCGGCGAGCGTGGGCCAACACCGTATCTGGAGGAGTCGATCTTGTTTGCTACTGGCACGAAAGGGCTAGGCGCCAGATAGCTGTAGGCCAAACTTATCGAGCAGGGCTGCTAGCCACGAACTCGGTCCGCGCAGGAGTAAACCGCTCGACGCTCGATCTGGTGAAACAGAGCGGAGATATTTTCATGGCGTGGTCGAACGAGCCATGGATTGTCGACGGTGCGGACGTTCGCGTATCCATAGTGGCCCAGGACAACGGAAGTGAGCCGAATCATTCTCTCGATGGCGAGTTCGTCCCTGCGATCAATGCAGACCTCACAAGAGGAGTGGATCTAACAAAGGCGGTAAGGCTTCCTGAGAATAAGGAAGCGTCTTTCATTGGCGACCAAAAGAGTGGGTCATTTGAAGTGTCTGGGGTGTTGGCACGGACAATGCTAGCCGAGCCGTCAACGTGAATCTCCGAAGCAATTCTGATGTCATTGTCCCGTGGTTGAACGGATTTGATGTTACTCGACGGCCACGCGACATGTTCATTATCGACTTTGGAACCGAACTTGCCGTAGAGCATGCTGCCCAATATGAAATGCCGTTCGGCCACGTTGAACAACACGTGAAACCATATCGAGAAAAGAGCAGAGACAAGAAAGCCAAGGAACGCTGGTGGCTTCACCACCGGCCAAGGCCCGAAATGCGGGCGGCTGTTCGCCATTTGCCCGATTCATTTTGACACCGCGAGTCTCGAAGCACCGGACATTTGTTTGGTCGTCCAAGCCGACATTGCCCGACACTCGTTTAGCAGTCATCGCGAGAGAGGATGACTACGCATTTGGAGTATTGCACTCAGATGCCCACTGCCTTTGGTCCCTGCGGACCGGGAATTTTCACGGTGTAGGTAACGATCCTCAATACACACCGAGCAACTCCTTCGAGACCTTCCCCTTCCCCTGGCCGCTCAACACCCTCGACGAGGACCTGACGCCGGAGCAGTGCCAGCACCGCGACGCCATTGGCGAGGCCGCTCGCGAACTCGACAAGAAGCGCCGGCTCTGGCTCAACCCGCCCGAGTGGGTCCGCGAGGAACCCGACGTGATCCCCTCGCTCCCGCCCCGTCTTCTGCCCGTCGACGATGAGGCCGCAAAGCAACTGAAAAAGCGAACCCTCACTAACCTCTACAATGAACGACCCACCTGGCTAGCTAATCTCCACAGTCAGCTCGACCAAGCCGTCTTCGCTGCCTACCACTGGCCCTCAGACGTCACCGAAGAACAAATCCTCGAACACCTCCTCGCCCTCAACCTCTTCCGATCCTCTCTTCCCAAGCAGGCCTCCGCGTAATCCGTACTCGGTTCTCCCTGTGATCCCCTCTCCTACGAGGCGAGGCTTAGGTGGAGTACGACCGCGAACAGCGACCAGCCGCGTGCAGCACTCACATGAGACTGTCTCAAAGTCGGAAATTGAACAGGGGCGGGGCTGGAAGGCCCCGCCCCTCTTGTCAGAGCGATGCGTCTGAGGCGCGTCTGCGACTACGCCCGATTGCGCACTCGGCGCACACCGAGACCGGCGACCGCGGCGACGCTCAGCGCGATTAGCAGGCCGATCAGGCCGGCCGAGACACCGCTGCCGTCGGCGAGACCACCGCTACCCGTGCCCGGGTATTCGGTGTCGCCCATGCTCGTGTCGCCATCTTCCATGTGGCCTTCTTCGTCGCTGTCGAGGTCGACGAGGTCGCCATCGCCGTCAGTGAGGTCGCCCTCTTCGCCGTCTTCCATGGCTGGTTCTTCCATCGCCATGGCGGTGACGGAGACCGCCGACTGGCCGGAGCCAGCGGAGGTGACCTCGGCGTCGGCCGAC